>NZ_JCAHMR010000002.1:0-4038 GCF_059138625.1 Limnothrix sp. HT2024 | reverse complement strand
TTAACGAACCCCCGGATATTTAGTTGGCGTGTGGTAACCCAACTCTATCACGGGGGTTCGTTGTATCTTTGACCTCCAAAAATCGCTGAAACTCAATCACCACAAGGAATAACCCCGATTCGGCGAATCAGAGTTATCCCTCATAATTCAAGTGAAGTCAGACGGGATGGATTCGAGCTGCCGCCGACCCCTGAACCAAGCGAATCGCGTGCAAGCAATCAACCATGCTGACATAGGACTCACTCGATACCGCGATGATTTTGCCGTTGGATGCCTTAAAGCGCCAACGCCATTGACTCTGAGTGTCACGGAAATATTCGTACCGCATGAGTAACCACAATGAACGTTAATAATAATTGTACCGAATACAAAATATGGCTGTGTGAGTACCAATTTGATGGTGAAATCTATGGTTTTGAAATTCCAGCAAAGTCTTTACAGGAAGCAAGACTCAGGCTGCAACAGATGTCGCAGGGAAGAGTTTTAGGGAGTCTGGAAGGAACCCTAGAAGTCACTGGAGCTAGTGATGGATGGCGAGCAAAACTCACTGGCAAGATTTCTGAAATTGTCATCGCCTTTTTAAATCTTTTCTCATAGCCCAAGGCGGTAACTTCAGATCAGAAAGTGCAGAGCAAGTAGATCTGACTTGACAAGCCTGTTAAAATAGCGCGATACCCTGCGCAGGCGCTAAGGGTTGCGCAGAGGCATCGCGAGACCCGACAAAGCTTTTCAGTTACACGCGAATATCTCAGTCCCCCTCCCGTCCCCCAGAGGGGGAGGCGGATTTTTTCCAGGTGTCAGTTCAGGGCAGAGTGACCGGCTTAGTTGGGCAGTGGATTTCAGCCACGCCGATCGCGCTTACCGTAGATTTCCTCAATGTCATCCCGCACCATTTCCATCCCGCGTAGGTATTCGGCGGGTGACCATTGCAGAACATGAGGATTAACTGTTCGCATGGTGAGCATATCGACAATCCAGATGTTTACCTCAGCCTGGAACTCTGGAACGCTCATTGCATAAGAGATGGCAACGTAGGGATGAATCCATACCCCGGTTGTACCGCCCCGAACGTAGTCTATGAGCGGGGTCTGAGGTTGACTACTCAAATCTGAGTAGTCAATTGGGATTCCAGTTCTCTGACTAATTCGCTTGAGTAAGCGTTGTGCAAAGTCTGTACGTGTCCAGTTATTGAAGCGACGGATTTTGCCATCAAAAGCTTCCATCGCACGGCTCATGTCAGCCGCACTGAAGTAACCATCCACACCACGGATTTCAACCTTTTGCCCCTCAAATTCGGGGAACTGATCGAAGAAGCTAACAGTTCCGCCCATGGCGTAACCCCATTCGACAAGAAGGCTATAGCAGCAACCCCAGTGAGGCGTGCTCGGCACGAAGGCTCACTGGGGTTGACTGACACCTGGACTAGGTTGCTTCCCAGCATTGCCTAGCAAAACAAATCATATCACAGTGAACTACAGTAGACTACCTTGGTTCACTGAAAGGGAAAAACTTTTTTGTTTTTTCATCGTAGATCCACGAGATGTTCTCAGGATCCAAATCCTTCGACCAGGCGGAAAAATTGGGTGATTTACTTCTCCGAAGAATAGTTGAGTGGTCACGATTCATCCGCTCAGCTAACCCTCTGGCGCTTAAGCCTTGAGAAAGAGTGCCTAATTTATCATTAGGACTACTGAGTGAACTACTTAGTGGAATACCCTGTTCTAGATCGGCAACAAGGTCAGAATCCTGCGTCAACAACGGCAATTGCTTAACAGGTGACTCTATTTCATCTTGTTGAGTAGTAGGGACAGTCAACGACTTGACTAGCTCCGATAGATGGTCAACCCGTTGGACTAGGGCCTGAAACTCTTCTAATGGCACACCTGGTGAATCACTTGGTAATCTACTAGGTGTGCCACATCCAAAGAATTCAGTCAGGATAACGATTGCGGCCTGTGAAGCCGACGATAAACCACGTTGCTCCTTGAAATCTATGAAGCGATCGTACAGGTCTTGCGGGACGTAAGCCGAAATTTTGGGATTAGCAGTTGGCATGGTAGATTACTAGTAGACTACTATAGTCTACCCGACAAATGACTACCCAGGATTGTCTACAGACAAAAGTTGAGAACGTAGTTTTTTGAAATTCTCGTAGAGCTGCTGTTGTTTGTCAGTCATGCGCTTGATAGCACACACTTCCTCTACACGCTCAGTCAGTCCACCTATCGCGTCGTAAATTTCCCGACAGGCTAGCTTGCCATACTTGTCAGCAAGATATTCAGGCAAATGAAAGGGAACATACTCATCACGAAGCCATTTGCGAAAAACCGGCAGCTCTGAAAGGTCATAAGCAATTGCCTCTTGCTCCCCTCGCTGGTCTCTAAAAACATGAGTGTAAGTACCAGTTGGCTTTGCCCAAGGTTGTCCCTTCCGGTACGCTGACCACCTGAGTCCAATGCTGCCGTCGCACAAATCCATCTGATCAACAGGGACTTGAAATTCTTTCTCTACCAGGAGGAGTACCTCAGCGCCTTCACGAAAAGTAGTCCACTTATCGTCTGGAGTACGGTGGTCGCGGATATTTTCTAGACGCTCGATGTAGACCGTCGTACTGCTTTTAAGAGATGGACGCAGATGTCCTGGGACAAATCCAGTTCGAGACCAAATAAACAGGCGCATACCAGCGCCACCGATACGGTCATAGCTTTGCTGTGCAACAGCTTTACCGGCATAGTCACGAGCATCAAAAGCGTAATAGCCAAGAATTGCCCAACAAGCTTCATCAGGAACCAACAGGCGATTCTGGGAATCGTTCGTTATGAGCCTCAAGTCTTGACCTGCAAAAGATTTCAGGCGATTTGGAAGGTCGTTCGTTATGGGGTTAGAAGCTTGAATTCGCCCTAAAAGCTGGGTGATAGCTGGTTGTGTAACAGAGCAAAGGTTAGCCAGCGCTGTCACAGTCATCCCACTAACCCCATCCGGCTCCCGAGTATAGAAACCGGTTTCATTGCCTTCATGGTCAAGCTCGGGAACTAAGCGATACTCATCAGACATGGTGGTTCACTGTAAACTACTAAAGGCTCAAAGACTTAAGCGGTACTTCCGCTCCTGGCGTTTCCACACAGCCCACAACTCAGCAAGGTCAGACTCACCCGACTCCTCTTGTCCAATCAGGTCATCTGGATCCTCCTCTAGCTCCCTGAGATATTTCTTCAGTACCCCGCCGGTGGCAACGCAGCGGATTTTGTGCATCTGGCGGGTCAGTTCCAGAAACCACTCACGATCTGCAACCAGGTCTGACTCCTTAACGCAATACTTCAATAGCTCGGGGATCAATGACATCGGCTGCTTTCCCTGCTTAACCGCCTGAACATCGAGAATTGGGTTGTAATCAAGCCGCATGGATCGTCGCCAGAGTGCGACCCACTCAGCTTGCTTGAGATAGGACTTGCCGCTGAAATATCCAGGCGGAATCAACAGCAAGCAGTGGAAGTGTGGGTGAGCGGATCCATCCCTACCGCGCGTGACCTCAGTTGATCGCAACCAACCAATCGCGGGCCATGCTTTGAGTTGAACCAATCGCTGCCACCCTCGGTTCATATCCTTTAGGGTCTGGCGTAGATCGACAATCAGCACATTGCGCTGAGTCAACGTCAGGAATAACCAGCGGTGCTGGGGATACTCAGAAACAATAGAGGGCAGGATCCTATATGCCTTGGCTTTCCACATGAGGGATCGTCGCCACTGGCAAACAGGGCAGTGACGCACTCGACAGAATCGAGCCGTCCGTAACTTCAATTTGAATTCGCCGTCGTCAGCTCCAACTAGCCCGAACCCTAGAAATTCCGAGCAAAACGTCATCCGTTCTGCGTAGCGATTGAACTCGCTGCCCTCGTAGTGACGGGTTGCCTTGTCGCAATTAGCGCGATGCTTATCCCACGGCTTGTCTCGGGGTGAGACCTCAGCTAATGGGATTGAGGAATTCGAGGATTCAGGTACACTGACAGGTATAGCCTCGTCTGTGTCCTGCACAGGCAT
>NZ_CM181121.1:3462500-4536413 GCF_059138625.1 Limnothrix sp. HT2024 | reverse complement strand
CAATTAATTCTGCTGATTCGGCTGATTCCGCCCTTGGGACTCGCCATGGTTAATGACTTGGTGTAACTGAACGCAACGAATGGGAAGAATTTACGGATAATCTAATGCGGGCCATCTGCCCCTAATTCCTGTTGTTAAACCGATCTGAGCCTATGAAGTCCTACCTGGCGGCGGCAGTCCAAATGAACAGCCAGCCCGATCTGGCCCACAACTTGGCCCAAGCCGAAGACTTAATTGATCTGGCCGTGAACCGGGGGGCAGAACTGATTGGCCTGCCGGAAAACTTCTCCTTTTTGGGTGAAGAAAACGAAAAACTCGCCCAGGCCAGCGAGATCGCCGCCGCCAGCGAAAAATTCCTGAAAACCATGGCCCAAAAATATCAGGTCACCATTTTGGGAGGTGGATTTCCCGTGCCAGTGCCGGACAACCAGGTGGCCAACACGGCGCTGCTGGTGGATCCCGATGGCTTCGTGGTGCGATATGAAAAGGTGCATTTGTTCGATGTGGATTTGCCCGACGGCAACACCTACCGCGAATCGCAAACGGTGCTAGCAGGTTCCCACTTGCCGCCCCTCTACCGATCGGACAATTTGGGCAATTTGGGTCTCTCGGTTTGTTATGACGTGCGGTTTCCGGAGCTATATCGCCACCTGTCCAAACAGGGCGCAGATGTGTTGTTTGTGCCCGCAGCGTTCACGGCCTACACGGGCAAGGATCATTGGCAAGTGTTGCTGCAAGCCCGGGCGATCGAGAACACCTGTTACGCGATCGCTCCGGCCCAAACGGGTCTCCACTACGGCCGCCGCCAGTCCCATGGCCACGCGGTGATTATTGATCCTTGGGGCACAATCTTGGCCGACGCGGGAGATCCGGTGGGCCTCGCAATCGCGGAAATCAACCCCGATCGACTGGCCCAAGTCCGTCGCCAAATGCCCTGCCTGGAACACCGCGTTTTCGGCTAAATGCCCATCTCCCATCAAAACAACGGGGGCGCAACACCCGCCCCCAAACCTTGATTTTCTAATTATTTGTAAATTCCCTTTCCTGCGAAAACCCAGATATCATTAAACGAAGCATTTTATGTAAGCTTTTGAGTTCCAAGCTGCCATGGTTCCTCGAGTCAAGCTTTCGGCCCTGATGGTGACAGGATTGTTGCTCACGGCGGGCTTTGGCAAATCAGCCCAGGGCCAGGACACAGACCCCCTGTGCTACTTCACCGATGCGGCTGGCAACCGCCGAGATCTGAGTGCTTGGTGTGGTCGGTCGGGCAACGGTCTAACTTCACCAACCAGCGCTCCGGCATCAGTGCCAATGGGGCCACCTCCGGAGGCTACGAGTGCCAACGGGGGCGGCAATGTGGAGTTGTTGCAGTGCCGCGTTCAAGCAGAGCGTCGCACCGAGCAGGCTAGCCCCAGTCAACGCTTGATCGTTCATCTCATGGGTTCTGTGCAAAACCGAACGGGTAAACCTGTGAGCAATGTAACGGTGCGCTATGTCGTGAAATCAGAAGCCAGCATTTTGAGTCGCGATGGACGCTCATTAAATGAATCGCTGCTAGGGATCGGCGATCGCGGCACTTTTGATCGAAAAGATAAACCAATCGCCCTAGAAGCTGTGACTAGTAGCGATAACCGTTGGCGAATTGAGGTTGAGGGTATTGACTGGGTAGAAGCGGGTATGGCTCGATCGCGTCAACTTTCGCCCCCAACCCGTTGTTATTGATTCGTTGCTATTGATTACGATCCATCATCACTCATTGGGCTGAGTGACGGAATGTCATTCAGGCGCGGGGTCACTGGGCAGATTGTTAGTCAGGCTCATGGTTTCCAATTGATCAAAGCCTTCTGCCAGTTCCGGGGGCGATCGATCCAATTGTTGAGCCATCCGTTCAATGACATGGGCGGGAACCTGTCGATCGCGCTGGGCATTCCAGGCCAAGCATTGCTCCAACGGGGTTTGCACCCACCAGCCGATGATCTGGTTAAAACCCAATTCCCGAGCGGTTTCTAAGATTCGCTGTCGTTGGCGCGGGTCAGCATTGGTGGCATCGTAAACGGCATCGGCTGCGTTGGCGATCACGGTTTGCAGTCGATCGCACACCACCTGCCAAATGGCTGACCAATCGCCCTGAACAGCCGCATCACCAAAGAGTTCAGCCCGAATGGCATCGGTGGAAATCCAATGCCGATCGGGAGCGGCGGCTTGCCACTGACGGGCCAGGGTGGACTTGCCACAGCCCGGCGGCCCAATCAGCACGATCAGACGAGCCGTGAGCAGGCCTGAGCCGGGGGGATCAGTAACGGGGCGATCGGGAAGTGGCATGGCGCTGGAATGGGCTAATCAGCCGGTTAACGCCACAGGTTAACGACATCGGCTAACGAGATGGTTTGAGCATGGTTGAGCCGTTGAACCGCCTAAGGATCAGGGATCCCCCTCGCCTTAGCCGGCCCGGCCCGCCTAAAATTGAACCATTCTCCACCGCCCGATCGCCCCTCCCCGGCGGGAGATGTGCGGCGATCGCCGTTTGGGGATCTGGCTCATTTTGCCGTTCCATTCTTTTCCATTTTTTGTCGCATTCTGAGGTGGCTTATCGAAACCATTCATGGAGATCTGAAAGGTCTCAAAACCAACCAGCTCAAACAACTGAAGCGGCTCTATCATCAGCGCGTGCCCGGCGATCGCTTCACCACGCCGGAATTTGCCCAGCGCCTGGCCGCCATCAGCACCGAACTGGAAAAACCCCTTTGCGTTTACGTTAACCGGCGGGGCCAGGTGATTCGAGTCGGCGTGGGCACACCGCGCCAAACCCAGATCCCGCCTTTGGAATTGCCGCGTTATGGGGCCGAGCGCCTGTGCGGAATTCGCTGCATGGCCACTGCGCCCGAGTCAGACCAGCCAGGAACCGGAGCCTTGACGGCCTTGGCTCTGCAACGGTTGGATGCATTGGTTTGGTTACCGCTCACGGGCAGTGGTTTTGCGCGGCGCGGCGGCGGTGTGGGGGGCTATGTGAAATCGGCACGGGTGGCCCATCTGTTGCCGCCGTCCAATCTGCCGGGGCTGGTGGTGCGAGGGACAGAATCGGCGGCCGAGAGCGTCACCCAAAGCACCACGGTGTTGCCGCCTGTCCCGATCGAGGATTTGGCGGAACAGGACTTTCTGGACTTTGTGACGGGGCTGGAGGCCGAGTTTGCCCGGGAAGTGTCCGGCTTAGAGATTGATCAAGCGGGCGATCGGGTGTTGTTGGTGGGGGTGCAAACGAGCGATCGGGATCCCAGGGCCTTTGAAGACGGGTTGGCGGAACTCGATCGGCTGGTGGACACGGCCGGCGGTTCCGTGGTCGGCGTGGTGCGCCAAAAGCGATCGCGCCCCCATCCTCAAACCGTGGTAGGTGAAGGGAAGGTGGAAGAAATTGCCCTCCAGGCCCAGAGCTTGGGGGCCAACCTGGTGGCGTTCGATCGGGACTTGTCCCCGGCCCAAATCCGCAACTTGGAAAAATTCATCGGCACGCGCGTGGTCGATCGCACCGAGGTGATTCTCGATATCTTTGCGCAACGGGCCCGATCGGGCGCGGGCAAGCTGCAAGTGGAACTGGCCCAGTTGGAATATCTCATGCCGCGACTGACGGGCCGTGGCCAGGCCATGTCTCGGTTGGGCGGTGGCATTGGAACCCGGGGGCCCGGTGAAACCAAATTGGAAACCGAACGCCGGGTGATTCAACGGCGCATTTCTCGCTTGCAACGGGAGGTGAACGAACTCCAGGCCCACCGCAACCGCCTGCGCCAACGTCGCCAACACCACGATGTGCCCACCGTGGCGATCGTGGGTTACACCAACGCTGGAAAATCAACCCTGTTGAACGTGCTAACCGATGCGGAGGTCTACGCGGCCGATCAACTGTTTGCCACGTTGGATCCAACCACTCGCCGCCTGACCCTGACTGTGCCCGCCCCGATCGCCCCGATCGCTGAATCGGAATTTCCAGACAGCCCCGAATTTGCGGAACCCACCGAGGGGCGATCAATCCTGCTCACGGACACGGTGGGGTTTATTCAAGAGCTGCCCCCGCCCTTGATGGATGCCTTCCGCGCCACCCTGGAGGAGGTGACGGAAGCAGAAGCCCTGTTGCACTTGGTGGATTTATCCCATCCTTCCTGGCCCCGACATATTGCGGCGGTGCATGAGATTTTGGGTGAAATGCCGATCGTCCCGGGGCCGGAGTTGCTGGTTTTTAACAAAATCGACGCGGCCAGCTCCGAGGCGATCGAGCAGGCCAAGGCGGAATGTCCCCACGGGGTGTTTATTTCCGCAGGCGATCGCCTAGGTCTCGAAACCCTCCGGCAACAGTTGCTGAACCTGGTTCGCTACGCCACGGGCGAATAGGCCCCCTGCCCGATCGATTCTGCCCGATCGATCCCATATCCCGTTGCACCGCCGTGGTCGGCTGTTGTCATTGGCTGGGTGTGGGCTACAGCAGCTAATCGGTCATACCCTGACCATCATGGGGGACAAGATTGCTCAAGCCCCTTATCCCCCATGATTCGCTAACGGCAGATCTAGGGTTTCAGGCTCAACGACGACAGTCCCTAGTAATCTTCGTATTCCGGTTCCCGTTGCCGCACCTTCTCGGGAATCTCTAGCTTGGGTGCGCGGTAGCCCGGTTCCTCATCAGTCCAAGCATCGGAATCTACGTTGTCATCGTAGCGATCGTAGACTTCCTCATAGTCATACTCATCTTCCCGCACATACTCGCGGCCCCGTTCGCGGCGCGGGGGCTGATCGCTCCAGTTGTCGTCCTCGTCATAATCTTGGCGGCGTTGTTGGCCATAGCGCGGGGCCGGCTCTTCCCAGGTTTCCTCTTCCCAAGCTTCCTCTTCGTAGCGGCGCTCAGCCCGGGTTTCGGTGCGAATTTCTGGACGGGCTTCGGTGCGCAACCCAGAGGCCAGTTGGTTGCCGGGGGCAGCGGTGGGGGTAAAGTACAGATCCTCTTCATCCCGTTCCCAGGGAGGGCTGCTGAGGCCCAAACGCTCCAGAACACCAACGCTGAGTTGAATCAGGCGGGCTTCGGCCCCTTCAAACACAATCAACCGATCGGGGCCCGTGCTGACCACTTCTTCGATCGGGAGTTCATAGGTGCTGATCACCTGTTCGGGCACTTGGGGCAGGCCGAGCGAGGCAATAACGATCGAAACCAGCTTGCCATCTTCCACATCAAACTTGAACCCGCGCACCTTCCCCAGCAGTTCGCCAGTTTCGGTGATCACCTCACAACCAATCAAGGTGTTGTAGGCATCCGCTTCAATGTAGTCCTCGATCGCCCGATCGTCCTCCACCAGGATCACATCACCAATTTGGCTGATGCTATCCAGATTCATGAAGCGCGGCATGGCCGAAACGGCGAGGATATTGTCCTTTACGCCAAAGCCAATAATCTCCTGGCGATCAATATCGACCCAAACCTGGCTAATGATGCCCAGGCGCTTGCCAGTGTTTCGGGTAATGATTTGCGTTCCAAGCAGGTCAGAGCGCTGGCGAATCGATTCAGAGGTCATTGACTGCAAAGGGGGACTGCAAAGGGGGATGAATTGCAATAGATCCGAAGTCGGGATGCTTGTCGATAGTAAAGCATAGGTTGACGAATTGAGGGCGGGCGGCTGGTGGTGTCGATTGCCGAACGCGGTTGATTAGTTGGGGCCGAATGCAGAATTGAACCGGCGAGTATGACCTGCTCAAAGCATTCCGGTTTTCGTCTTCTGTTCATCTTCCAATCCAGAAAGTCCAACAAACCTTGCTCAAAGTGATAGTTAACATCCTCGTGATCGGTCAGGGTCAACAAGGGCAACCAGTGCTTCAGGGTTTATGGGCAGTCACCTGAAGCACACAGCCCAGGCCCTGCTCGCCGCTTCACCAACAGGGCAAACTTGACATCCGACCAACCAGACGGTATGTTTCTGATATCCGACCGACTAGACGGTTTTTGAAAACTCGCTGCTTGCGGCCGCGATAATCGCTCTATCGTCCAAAGGATTAAAGGTCATGGTTTCTGCAAGAAAATCTCGTGCTACGTCTATCCAACCCGGCCTTCTGTTGGCCGCTGCTAATCAAGTAGTCGTCAAGCAGGGGGTTGACGCGCTCACACTAGATGCAGTTGCCATGGAAGCCGGTGTGAGCAAAGGTGGATTGCTGCATCACTTTCCCAGCAAAGAAGCGTTGATTTCTGGCATGGTTCAGCAAGCATTAGACAAATTTGTTGAAACATTGCATCAGGAACTTGAAAAAGATCCAGCACCCGAGACACCAGGACATTGGGTCAGAGCTTATGTTCGAGCGTCAGCACTGGATGATCAGGAAAATTATGAACTGCACTTCAACTTACTAGCCGCAAATTTTACTAATCCTGATTTGCTAAAGCCAATGCGAGATTTTTGGCAGGAATGCCATGAAAAGATTCTTGCTAGCGGACTTGATCCCGCAGTCGCTACCGTCATTCGCTTGGCAATGGATGGCTTGTGGTTAACCCACTTACATAACTTTGCACCTTTGGAAGATTCATTGCGATCGCAAGTCATTGAAACGGCTCTGAAGATGGCACAACCTTAGCCGATCCTATAACGTACTTCGTCAATATTTTTGCTTCAATTGGGCATTTGCTGAATTGCTTTGAGCAATCTTTTCTGGCTCTAGAGAATGCCTCTAGAGGAAGTTTGCTATGCCGTAGTTGATCGTTCTGTATTTCCTCCTTTCATCCTTGAGATCAATGTCATGGCAAATATTGCAACTCGACTTAACATTCAGGCGGAAGCCCGTGAATTTCTCAAATTGGCACTGCCCCTTGCAGGTGCCCAAGTTGCTCAAGCAGCGACGGGGTTTGTCGATACCGTCATGATGGGTTGGCTGGGGCAAGATGTGCTCGCAGCAGGTGGATTAGCCACCATGATTTTCATGGCATTCATGATGGCTGGGGTGGGATTAATTTCTGGTGTCAGTCCGTTGGTAGCAGAAGCTTATGGTGCTGGTCAAACTAAACGAATTGGGCAATTACTTCGTCATGGCTTGTGGATTTCTTTACTATTATCGGTTCCAGGAATGCAGATGATTACTCATCTCGATGGATTGATGCATCAATTCGGACAAGCTGAAACAACAGTAATTCTCTCAGATCAGTATCTGAGTGTGATGGCGTGGGGATTATTTCCAGCGATCGCCTTTGCCACGCTAAGAGGTTGCATCGTTGCACTTTCTGAAGCACACCCAGTGATGTTTATCGTAGTGATTGCAACCTTGTTCAATATCATTGGCAACTATGTTCTGGGATTTGGTCAATTCGGTTTTCCAAATTTAGGAATTTCAGGACTAGCCGTTGCAAGCATTGGCGCTCATTGGATCATGTTTATATCATTGCTGGTGTATATGCTTTGGCATAAACCACTTCAGCCATACTCTCTGTTTCACGCTCTTCATCACCTGAAACCCAAAATTTTGCAACAGCTACTCTGGGTAGGTGGGCCAATTGGTGTTGCTGCTGTTTTGGAATATGGACTATACACAACGGTTAGCTTTTTCATGGGAGCGCTTGGAACGCCAGTTTTAGCGGCTCATCAAGTCGTATCACAAACTGTACTTGTTCTATTTATGGTTCCCTTAGCAATGTCTTATGCTGCAACTGTTCGAGTTGGGCAGTGGTTTGGTCAACGAAATTGGAAACAGATTCAACAAGCAGCTTTAGTCAGTATTGGACTGGCAGTCACATTTATGTTTTTCATGGGAATTGCTCTGTTTACTCATCCTCGTCAAGTTGTTGGTCTGTATCTTGATCTGAGTAATCCAGCTAATGCCGATGCCATAGGTATGAGTATTACACTCATGAAGCTTGCAGCTTGCGGACTGGTCTTAGATGGTTTACAACGAACCGCGAATGGTGTTTTGCAAGGTTTGCAAGATACGCGAATTCCGGTGTTGCTTGGAATGATTGCCTATTGGGGTATTGGCTTAACGATGAGCTATCTGCTGGGATTTTATGCTCCCTGGTCAGGGGTGGGGGTTTGGCTGGGTACATACATCGGACTGGCGGCGGCATCGATTGCGTACCTTTGGCGATTTTTGAGAATTATGTTAAGCAGCCATTCCCGAGTAGCTAATGGGTGACCCCTTCGATGGTGCTGATTGAAACCAGTCGTTGTGCCAGAGGAGTACGCTGAGTCTGTAATGCAGCGCCCGGCCCCTGGGCTGGGCGAGGATTGAAACGCAAGGAGCGATCGCGTGAGTTTGCTCGATGATCTCAGTCAGTTTTTAGAAGCTCGGCTAGAAGCCTTTCTGCGCGAACATCCCGAGCTAGAGTTGCGGGCCCTAGAGGAGCAACTGCGGGAACAGGAAGCCGATGCCAAGCGATCGATCGGGGAATTGCACACCCAAGAACAGCAACTGAAAGCTGACATTTGGGAAACAGCCCAGGACGTGCAGCGTTGGCATATTCGCATCGAAAAGGTGGAAGCCGCTGGAGAACACCAACTCGCCGCCGCCGCCCGCGAACGAGAAGCCGCCCTCTTGCGCAAGGGCAATCAACTTTGGGGACAAATGCAGGGCATTAAAACCCGCATTGAACAGTTAGAAACCCTGGTGTCGCAATTGGCCAGCAAACGGCAAGAGGTGGCCGCGCGGGCAGCCCAGGCCGATGCGCAAACCCAGGCCCAAGCCAAGACCCGCACCAGCCGATCGCCCTGGGACAGCGGCGATCGAGCCACCTACAGCAGCGGAATGGGAGCCGATCCGCTAGAAGAGCAGTTCCAACGCTGGGAAATGGATGAAGAACTGGAACAACTGAAGCGCCAAATGGGCCGCCCTTGAAGAACCGCCTTTAAAGATCTGAGCAAGGGATAGCAGCCTTTTTAGCCAATTCAACTGTTTTGGCCTCCAACAGCCGTGCTAGCTTAAGGGTGTAACGATTTGTAAAGAAAAGTAACAACTCGATCGTGCAAGACTGGCAAAGCAAGCTCAAAGGCAAAGTAATCGTCATTGTTGGCGGCACGGGGGGCATTGGCGCAACCCTCGCTCGCAAGCTGGCAGCGGCTGGAACCTCGTTGGTGTTGGCGGCTCGGGGAACGGAGCCATTGGCAGCCCTCGCAGCGGAACTGCGGGGAACGGGAGCTACGGTGTTGGCGGTTCCCACGGATATTACCGATGCGGCTCAGGTGGCGAATTTATTCACCCAAGCGATCGCCCAATTTGGTCAGATTGATGCGCTGGTCAATGCAGCGGGCGCGGGAATTCTCAAACAGTTTAATAAGCTCACGGAAGCCGATCTGGATCAAATGTTGGCGGTGAATTTAAAGGGCAGTTTTCACACTTGCCAAGCCGCCATTGAGGTGATGAAAGATCGCAAAATGGGGCATATTTGCAACGTGATCGGCATTTTGGGCAAACATTCCATGGCGATGGGTGCGGCCTATTGTGCTTCCAAATTTGCGCTCACGGGCCTGAGTAAATGCATGGCCGATGAAGCCCGTCGCTACGGGATCAAGGTCACGCTGTTCTATTTTGGTGGCATTGA
Organism: Limnothrix sp. HT2024; assembly: GCF_059138625.1. NCBI lineage: Bacteria > Bacillati > Cyanobacteriota > Cyanophyceae > Pseudanabaenales > Pseudanabaenaceae > Limnothrix > Limnothrix sp. HT2024. The sequence continues at coordinate 4,526,869 of NZ_CM181121.1, read as the reverse complement.
TTCACCCTTTTGGGACAACGTGAGCCTCAAGGTCGATCGCGCCAAAATGCTGTCCACGGAAACGGCGGCCGATGCCATTTTGTTTGCTCTCAGTGCAGAACCGCAAGCCATTCCGATGGAAATCAATATTCAGCCGGAAAGCCATCTCTTTTTCTAGGCATCCGTGAATATTCATCGGCCATCGAGAATAGCAATTCAGCGCCCCCGTTCAAGGCAGTCGCTCGGGGACAAAACCTGCTGATCGATCGCCTCGCTCCGCCATTGACTCGCTTTGTCCGATTGCTCTATGCTTGTGATTGAGAATGATTCTCATTCTAGATAAGCCTCTGAATCTTGGCGTGGGCCAACCAGAGGCATAACCGCAAGCTTAGGTGTGATTGATGGGTGGGATGACTCGAACCATGGCGGAACGGCGATCGCGCAACCGGGGAATCGGGCGGATGCAATGGCCAGCGATTGCCCTTGGCCTGGCCCTGCTGGGAACGGGTTGCGGCACTGGATCCAACTCCGGGGGAACAACCAACGGTAACAGCGCCCAAGCAACCAACACCACCGCCAATCCCGATCGCCCCAAGGTGGTGGCCAGTGGTGGCGTGGTTTGCGACTTGGCCCAGCAAATTGCGGGCGAGACGATCGACCTCACCTGTTTGGTGCAACCCGGCCGCGACCCCCACACCTACGAACCCACCCCCAGCGATCGCGCCGCGATTGAGTCTGCCAGTCTCGTGCTCTATGGCGGCTACGACTTTGAAGGAGGGTTAACCAAAACCCTCACCAGCGCCCCCACCCAGGGCCCCAAAGTGGCAATTTTTGAAAAGGCCGTTCCCAGTCCCCTGAAAATGGCCGCCCATGATCATGATCACGACCATGGCCACGACCACGGCCATGAAAATGACCACGACCACAAAGCCGAAGCGGCCGCCAAACCCGAGGAACATGATCACGACCATGATGCAGATCCAAAAACTGCAACTGGGGAAGCGGCGGAACTGGTGGCGGATCCTCACGTGTGGCACAGCCCCCAAAATGGGCAAAAGCTAACGGCGATCGTGGCGGCCCAACTGAGTCAACTGATTCCCGCCCAAGCCGATCGCTATCAACAGGCTGCCCAGGCCCTGACCGGCGAACTGCAAGCACTCGATCGCTGGATTCAAACCCAAGTGGCCACCGTCCCGCCCGATCGACGGCGACTCATCACCACCCACGATGCCTTGCGCTACTACGCTCAAGCCTATGGATTTGAGGTGAAAGGGGCCCTCAGCGGCCTGAGCACCGAAGAGCGACCAACCCCCAGCAAGCTGGCGGAACTGGTGAAACTGGTCAAGGCGGCCAATGTGCCAGCGATTTTTGCGGAAGCGTCCACCAACCCCAAAACGATCGCCACCGTTGCTCGCGAGGCCGGCGTGCAGGTAGCTGCCAACCCGCTCTATATTGACGGGCCCGGCGCACCGGGAACGGCGGGATCCACCTATCAAACCATGCTGATTAGCAATACTTGCACGGTGGTGAATGCTTTGGGAGGGCAATGCGAACCCAAGACGGCTCCCCTGGGGAAATCTGGTTCTTGAAGCCCCGTTCTTGAAATTCAAATATCAAAATCTAGGACTCAAGGTTTAGATTTTGAATTTTAGTTTCTAGAATTTAGTTCCTGAAGTTGAGTTCTCGATCTTTGGTGATCAAAATTTCAATTTTTGAGCCATATTCTTCATCACTTTTTGAGATTTAATCTTGCTCTAATCTTGGATTACGCTTCCTTGATGAATACATTCAATTCATCGGCTCAAGGAAGCAATTTCATCTCTGCGCTAACCTGAGATATTCAAGATTTGCGAGGCAAGTACAACAACCATGTACGTTCTCATCGGTGGCGCAGGAATGATGGGATTGCGGTTAGCCCAACAACTCCTAGAACTGGGGCATACCGTTGCTGTGATTGACAAAGATCCCTTAGCCTGTCGGTTTGCTCGCGAACAAATCGGGGTGATGGCCTTCGAGGGCAGCGCAGTCAGCACCGCAGTGCTTCTGGAGGCTGGGATCCGGCAGGCCAATGCGGTGGTAGCAGCCCTGAGGGATGATGCTTTGAATTTAGCGCTCATCACCTTGTCCAAAAGTTACGGCATTGCCCACACTGTTGTTCGGATGCTCGATCGCGAGTTTCTGGATGCTTATCGTTTAGCCGGCGCTAGCCACATCATCAGCACCATTGATTTGGCAGTGGCCACGATGGCCAATGCGATCGAATACCCAGAAGTGGAATCGATGATGCATTTTGAACAGGGTCAGGTTGAAGTGCTCAAGCTGCCTGTTCCCAATGACTGTTATGTGGTCGATCGCACGATCGCTCAGATTGCCCAAGATCCCGATTTCCCAACGGGATCCCTCATCATTGGTTATCAAAGTCATGCTTGTAGCAACTTAGAAATTCCCAATGGTCAAACAGTTTTGAAAGCTGGCTCTACCATTTTGGTCGTGACCCGGCCGGAACTCGTTCGGCCGATGATCAAATACCTTGGACTCACTGCTAGTCATCGCTCAGAGACTGAAGCTTTTGATCCAAATCCTTGATATAGCGTCGCACCACATCTTCTGGAACAATCCGCTTGCGCAGGGCATCGTTAATTGCACCCTTTTCCGCAATCATTAACTGTCTTCGCACCACATCTAATTGATTGGGATGATGCAGACCCAAATGGGCTTGGTGTTGGTTATAGACCTCCCTCAAAACCCGTTCTGATCCGGCGACTTTGGCTTGATAAGCAGCCCAAAGCTCCTCATAAATTGCTTTTGGTAAAACGCCAGCCTTGAGTAGCTGGGCAAGTTCATCCTGCGCTGCCTTGGCCCCAATCAGTTGAATTTGTAATTGGCCAATTTCTTCGGATATTCCATTGCCTTGGCCGATGTTGAGCTGCTTGATCAGCCAAGGCAATGCCAGTCCCTGAATCACCAACGAAAATAGGACTGCCCCAAAAATCAGCTCAATAATGAATTCCCGGCCAACAAAGCCCACAGGAATGGCGATCGCCAAGGCCATGGACAGCGATCCTTTAATGTTGCCGAGCACTAGGACATGTTGCCAACGGAGGGGAATTGGGCGATCGAACCAACGCAAGCCGGCCAGCAACGAATAAACAGAGATAATGCGTCCCAATTGATAGGCAATGATCACCAAAATAACCGCCGGGAGAATTTTCCAAAGGGTTAGGGGGTTAATTTCAATGCCAATCAACAGAAAAATGAATGTATTTACACTAAAGCCAGCATATTCCCAGAAGCTGAGCAGCGTAATCCGATAGGAGGCTGATGTGGCTTGGGGCAAGCCCAAATTACCAAAAACCAAACCAGCAATCACGACGGCTACTGCACCGGAAACACCCAAAAATTGGCCTAGTTGGAACGTGCCTAAAGCCAATGCTACGGTTAGCAGCAAGCTGCTTAATGGATCTTGCAGGCGATTAAAAATTGGCAGGCAAAGATAGCCTAAAACTGCTCCGAGGAATGCACCACCCAAGGAAACAAGCAGCATCTCTTTGATGCCTTGACCGATGGTAATGCTACCGGTGGAGTAAATGACCAACAACAAATTGAAGGACACTAAGGCTGCGGCATCGTTAAATAATGTTTCGCCTTCAACGATCGTTGAAAGCCGCGAAGGAACTCGCAGTTCCTTAAACACCGCGATCATGGAAACGGTGTCGGTATTAGCCAAAATTACGCCAATCAAAAGCGCATTAATCCAGTCCAACCCTAAACTCAGTTTCACCAGAACAGCAATGATCCCTGAGGATAATAAGGAGCCAGGAATTGCGAGCAGGGCGATCGGTTTGAAGGTGCTGCGAAGGCGACTAATATCCGTGTTGATTGCCGCTTCAAAGATCAGAATTGGCAGAAAAAGATTGAGCACCAGCGACGGATCCAAACCAATGCGCTGGGATAGCAAGTCGGTGATGGGTAGCCCCGCCAGCACCAAACCGGTGACATAGGGAATTCTCAATCGCTGAGTCACCAGAGCCACGGTGGTTGCCAGCAAGAGCAGGATAATGAGGATATTAATCAGTTCGGGAATGCTGCCGGCCGCTAGACTGCTGACCACTGAATCATTGGAATGGTTAACTGAATTGCTGTTCGCTAGGGATTGTGGCAAGGAGGAAAGAGTCAGAAACCAATCATGCTTCATGCGGTTTTCTCCTAGATTAATGACGAAGGTTAATGGCAAATTTGCCCCGCTCTGATTTGGTTGGGAGGGGGGGTAGGCGTGGCCAGATTTCTGGCGAGCTGTTACAGTCGATCGCCCAATTAAGCCGATCGCCCAATTGAAATGCCAGGCCGAATAGTTAGGTTAAGTTAGATCAAAATTAAGTCAAAGTTAGGCCGCTACAAGCGATCGAATTAGTTCCGCCAGTCGATCGACTTCTGCTTCTTGGGTGAAGTAATGAACACAGGCCCGCGCACAATCGGGATTGGGCAGGGTTCGTAACAAGTATTTTTGTTTTTCCAGGGTGGCCACGAGCGATCGAGCGTTGTGGGAGCCGCTGACCTTGAAGGAAACGAGGCCGGTTGGCGGCGGATATGGCAGCCAACATTCCACCTGGGGAATAGTTTGCAGATGTTGCCAAAGACGGCCGGCAAGCTGCACGATTCGATCGTACCGTTGCTGGGGTGTGCCCCAACGGCGGTGCAAGTCCAGAGCCGATTGGAGACCTAGCCCAAGCGCATAGGCGGAGGTGGCCACTTCAAAGCGCTGGCCGGTGGTTTTGTGGCCCGTGGGGTTGCCTTGGCGATCGGCCGTGATGCCGCGCCAGCCCACAAAGGTCGGCTCCAGGCTCGATCGGGGATTCACATACAATCCCCCCAACCCATCGGGTCCACAACACCACTTGTGGCCCGTGAAGGCATAGAAATCAATCTCCAATTCCGACAGATTCAAGGGCAACAGGCCCACCGATTGGGCCGCATCAACCAGGATTTGCACGGAGGGCTGTTGGTGGCGGCAAGCTTGGGCAATGGCTTGCACATCGAGAATTTCGCCCGTATTCCAAAGGGCGTGGCTCACCAACACCAAGCGGGTTTGGGGATGTAGATGGGCCAAAATAGCTTCCACGATCGGTTGCTCAGGGACGCGATCGCGCAGGGGAAATTGATCGATCGTCACTCCCCAGCGCTGGGCGATCGCCTGGGCGGCGGCCACCACCCCCGGATGCTCGGAATCGCTAATCAATAGCCGATCGCCCGATCGCCAAGGCAATCCCCAAAGGGCAATGTTGCAGCCGGCCGTCACATTCTCAGTCAGGGCGATCGTCTCGGGACTCACCTGCAATTCCTGGGCAATGGCTTGGCGGGTGGCGGCCAATTGCGCATCAACCCAATCGCCCACGGCGCTGCTGAAGGGGCCCAATTGCTGCATGGTTTGCCAGGCTTGCACCATGGCTTCCAGGGATCCTTGGGGTAGTGGCCCTTGGCCGCCGTAGTTGAAATAGGTTTTGTTGTCTAGGGCGGGGAATTGGGAACGCACCTGATCAATGCTCCAGGGTTCTCCGTTCCTAGGTTCTTGGTTCGTTTGTGCCATATCCCTGTTGCCCGCAACCACCATGTTTCCAAACGCTCCTGCCAAGAGGCTGCTAGTGGGTTTCAATCAAACCTTGTGCAGTCAATCTCAAAGTTTTTCTCTTGCGGTTTTTTGCGGTTTTTATTCCGCAATTTCCATTTCGCAGTTTCTGTCTCGCCGCAGCTCTCCCGATGTTTCGAGGTGGCGAGCGCGAGCCAGGTTGCGTGAATCCTAACCAGCAGCCCAGTCGCGATCGGTTGCCCGTCGTTTGGTGTCATTCAAAGACTGTTTTACCCGTTCCAACACCCAACTGAAGGTTTCAAAAACCTGCCGGAGCGATTGTTCATCCCGCAGGGTTGAAAGACTGAAGTTGGGGGCCCGGCGCTCCCGTGAGTCCGGCGGAAGGGCCAGGCCGATCGAGCTAAGGTGGCTGCGCAATTCCATCCATTCGTCGTGGCGCGTGAAGGGATACCAAGAAGCGTAGGTGCTGGAATTGATTTCCAAGCCCCCATCAATCCCCACTTTGAACAGCTCATGGGACTCGCCACGCCCAAAATCACACATGGCCACAAACCCGCCGTAGGTGTCGCCCGTACGCCAGTAAACCTCCACGTTGGGATGATCGCTACACCACTCGTAAATGTGGTGTGCAATGGCGGCTTCGTCTTCCCCCTGGCGGGCGCTGAATTCTTGGAAGAAGCTGTCTTCGTCCCAACGCCGCCGATCGAGGGCGGGGGAAGCGCTCTTGGAGTCGGTCATGCGCCCAATTAATCGGGGCACGAGGGTGCGAAATCCTTCATCACTCACGTATTGACGCAGTTCAATTGCCTGAACTTCTGCCGGATCCATCTGGGCGTTCAAAAATTCCACCGTCCGCACCAGTTCCGGCGAGAGGGCATCGGAAACCACCACAATCCGGATTCGACCCGCTTGCAGGTTAGTTTTCACCTGTTGCCAAAAACGTTCCTCTTCCTCATCGTGGCCCAGGAAGTCTTCCACCACTTGATCGGGATCCCGATCGTTGGCGCGGCAGTTGGCTTCAAATTGGGCCAGCATGGTTTCGATCGGCCAATATTGCGACAGGTTCGCGGCATATTCAATCGCCTGGCCAATTAGCTCTTGGGCCTGTTGACCGCCGCCGCGTCCGTGGCTGCAAAACACTTCCACCACCGTGGGCACACCGCTGCGATCGAGAAAAATCCGATCCAGAGACCAGCGATCGTCCCGTTCGTCATCAAAAGTCACCGTGTTCTGGCGAGTGATGGCCAACCAGTCCTGATCACGGTTAATGAGGCTGCGATCGCCAGCCAATAGGTTGGGGTAAGTTTCCAAGAGTTCCTGAAGAAGCGTCACCGACCCATAGGGCTGCTCCATCATCTCCACGAGTCGCCCATCATTGCGTACGAAGTAAATTCCGCTGCTCATGCCTATTGCTCTTCAGTTGCTGCCGTGAACTGGTGATCGCCGGGGGGCCATGGCGGCCCCCAATCCTTAGCACCGCTTGGGCGACGGACTCATTGGCGACGGATTAACTTGACCCGGGGCCGGATCATCAGCCCCTCCACACCCCGTTAAAAACCGCTTCTGCCGGCCCCGTCATGAGGATCCGATCGCTCACAGCATCCCAGGTGATCTGCAATGGGCCGCCGGGAAGCTCCACCGTAGCCACTCGATCGCTGTGGCCATTTAACACGGCTGCTACCAGTGTTGCACAGGCCCCCGTTCCACAGGCCAACGTAATGCCCGCGCCGCGCTCCCAAACCCGCATTCGTAGATAGTCGCGCCGCACCACTTCCACAAATTCCACATTGGTTTTTTGGGGGAAGGCCGGATGGCATTCGATTTGCGGGCCAATGGCGGGCAGGTCGATCGCGCTCACATCTTCCACAAAGGTGACACAGTGGGGATTTCCCATGCTGACGGTGGTTACTGTCCAATCTTGGCCCGCGGCCGTGAGCGATCGGGCCAGGGCCGTTTCACCCGTTGTGCCCAGGGTGGTGGGAATCCGTTCGGCTGCCAAAATTGGCTGGCCCATGTCCACGGTCACCTGGCCATCGGCCTGGATGGTGGGGATAATGAAACCCGCCAGCGTGTGGACTTTGTAGGTTTTTTCGGTGTTTTCTAGGCCTTCTAGGGCCGCTAAATATTTGGCAAAGCAGCGAATGCCATTGCCGCACATTTCCGGTTCAGAACCATCGGAGTTAAAAATTCGCATGGTGTAATCGGCTCCCTGCTCGCCGGGCAGCACAAAGATCACACCGTCGGCCCCAATGCCAAAATGGCGATCGCACAGTTGCACGGCCTGTTCAGGCGAGAGAATTGGCTCTGCTCGATCGCGGTTATCCAGCAGAATAAAGTCATTCCCTAATCCGTGATACTTTGCAAACGCAAGTCCCATTGAGCACTCCCTATGGCTGAAGAATTTAATACTGGGCTGCCCAGCACCCGTCAAGTGCAGACAGCCATTAAGAATAAGCAAGAAGTGGAACTAAAGCTGCTAACCAATGACCTGATCGCAGGCAAGGTGAAGTGGCAGGACAGCGATTGCATCTGCATTGTTGACCATTACGACCAGCCTACAATCGTTTGGCGACACGCGATCGCCTATCTCAAGCCCAAGGCCTAGGAGCAACTCAACGGCTCATTCAGCGGCTGAACTGGCTGATCAGCAAACGTTTGCGTTGGTTTTGGGGCTTGCGTTGGCCTAGGGCCTGCCGCCATTTCCTAGGATCGGGCGGAAACGATTGATTTTCCATGTCCCAGTCGTCGTAACAAGGGGCTTGAGCATCTTGTCCCCCACGATCTGCCAAAGGTGGAATCAGGGTTTCAGGCGATTTGACGACAGGCCCTAACCTTGACCCGACTGGGCCGGCGAAGCTTCGGCCGGGGCCGCAGGAGCGCGCTGGCCCCGCAAACTGCGGAAGTAAAGGGTTCCCACGCCCCCCAAAAAGAGGCCATACCCGATCGCCTGAGCCAGGTAGAGATGGTCACGGTAGCCAAAGAGGGTTTTGAGCAACAGACCCGGCAACACCCGATCGCTCAAGGTCGCTGACCAATCCCAAACCAAGGGCCCCAGCAAGCAGGAATCGCCCCCCACGGCACAAAGGCCAGCCCAGCCGGGATGCAGTTGCCCCCAAAGAACCGCCGCTGCGTCCAGGTGCTTGAGCACGGAAATCACCAACGCGCCCACCACCAGCAGCAGAATGGTGCCCACCACTTGGAAAAATCGGCGCACATCAATCTTGATGCCAAAGCGAAAGAGCAGCAGTCCCATGATGGCGGCTCCAATTACGCCCGCGATCGCCCCCACGGCGGCCCCGAGGCTTTCCTGAAACTGGGCAGCAATGAAAATGACCGTTTCCAATCCCTCTTGCAGCACGGCGGCCGTAACCAAGCCAAAAATTTTCCAGGCGGCTCCCGTTTGCGCCCCGATCGCCCGCTGCACGGAGGATTGCACCTCTCCTTTCAGTTGTTTGGCTTGCTGAGTCATCCAAACCAACATCCAACTCAACAGACCAATGGCGATCGCGCCCAAAATCACTTTTAAGCCTTGAGTCCAAAAGGGGGCCCAAGGGGTAACCGATCGATCCAAGGCCCCAAACACCCCGGCCAACCCAACGCCGACCAAGGCACTCAGGCATAACCCCGCCACAATGCCCCAAACCACCGATCGGTTGAGGTGGGTTTGGCCCGCCTGTTGCAAACAGGCCAACACCAAGCCAATGATCAAAACCGCTTCAAACCCCTCACGCAGGGCGATCGAAAAGGTTGGCAACGCATCCACAAAGTTCATGGCGGGGAAGCCCCAATAGCATTAATCGTTCGTCAATTGTTCAGCAATCGTTCGGCGCTCTTCTCCAAGCTAGCGAGGAATGGCGCGATCGGGCAAGACAAGAACAAGATTGGCCGGATAATTAGCCGGATATTAATTGGTTGATTGCTTGATTTCTCGACTAAACAATAATCTCGAAAAATATTCTTAAAAATATTTCCCAAAAATATCCCCACAATATGACCGCAACATTCCCCAAAAGAGGCTCAAGCAACTAGTTCAAAAAATATTCATCATCAGAATTTCACAAAAAAATGGGCGATCGAGCCGCTTTCACGACCCGATCGCCCCTCAAAGGTAACGAGAAAATCCCTAATGCAATTGCCTAAATCAACTCTCTAGCGTCCTGCCAAACGGGCCAACGCAGCAATTCGGGACTCCGTGGAAGGATGGGTGGAAAACAAGTTGCGCAGCCAGTCTTTGGCGCTGGGGTTAATGATCAGCAAGGGCGAAAAGGCGGGATTGCCCTCCAAACGGGTGGCATCAGCCATCGTTTCCAAGCGCTTCAGGGCCCGAGCCAAGGCCATCGGATCGCCCGTTAACTCTGCGGCTCCTGCATCGGCCGAGAACTCCCGCGTTCGGGAAATGCCCAGTTGAATCACCGTGGCAGCGATCGGGGCCAAAAGCATGGCCAACAACCCTGCAAACGGATTGCCCCGATCGCGATCGCCTCCAAACCACATGGCCGCCTGAGCCAAGTAAGAAATTGCGCCCGCAATGGTGGCCGCCACCGCTTGGGTCAGGGTGTCGCGGTTGCGGATATGGCTGAGTTCGTGGGCAATCACCGCCGCCAACTCATCTTCCGGCAAAATTTCCAGAATCCCTTCCGTCACAGCCACCGCCGCATGGTGGGGGTCACGACCGGTGGCAAAGGCATTGGCCATCGGGCTGGGGATGATGTGCAGGGTGGGCACAGGCATTCCCGCGCGATCGCACAGCCGCTCCAACATGGCGTAAAGGTGGGGCGCTTGCGATCGATTCACGGGCTGGGCCCCATAGGCCGCCAGAGCGATTTTGTCCGAATAGAACCAGGATCCCAGGTTCATCACCGCCGCCAAAACCAGCCCCAGGAAGGCCCCGCGAGCACCTCCAAACAAAAGACCGCTGGCAAAAATCAGCAGGCCGCTCATGCTGGCGAGCAAAACCGTGGTTTTTAGTTGATTCATAGCACCAAACCGAAAGAAGAAATCGGCATCGGTGTTTGGAGTTTGGAAATCCGAAGACCGGCCGTTGCTTCAATTCTAGGAAGGATTTGGGGATGCGCACGCGGTGGGAATTGCCCCGCTGGAGGGTGGTTTTCCGCCATTTCCCCGATCGCCCTTAATGGTTGGCATCAGATTCCAGGGACTCTGATCCCACTGCCTATCGCCAAATGGTAGGAACAAGGGGCTTAAGCTATCGCCAGATGGTAGGGACAAGGGGCTTAAGCTATCGCCAGATGGTAGGGACAAGGGGCTTAAGCCCCTTGTCTGGGGCTGTTAGGCTCAGAGAATCAACCGCTCCAACCCTGGTCACTCACATTGGTTGACAAGCCTCCAGAGTCCTAGGGGCTAAATCACGGTTCAGGAAGCCTTGCGGCGAGTGCTACTCGATCGGGTCGCTCGGGTGGTTTCGCCTTCCGGGGCCTTGTCCTCAGTGGTTTTGGCTTTGCGGGTGCGAGTGGTTTTGGGAGCTGTTTCTGAGGCTGCTTCTGTATCTGCGGTTTTGGCCTTGGTGGTCTTGCTGGTGGTTTTACCCGTGGTCTTGCTAGCGGTTTTTGTGGTCTTGCCAGTGGTCTTACGGGCGGTCTTTTTCTTGCTGCCCGCTTTGGCCGCCAATAATTCCAGTGCTTCCGGCAGGGTCAGGCTCTCGACGGTTTGCCCTTCTGCCAATCCCGCATTCACCTTGCCGTGTTGAACGTAGATGCCATAGGGCCCCTGATACAGGTTCACCGGTTCGTTGTCGTCCGGGTGAGGGCCCAACTCGCGAAGCGGGGTTTTCTGTTTGCGGCTGCGGCTGGCCTTGGGTTGGGCCAACAGCTCCAGGGCCCGTTCCAGGGTGATGGTGGTGACATCATCATCGGCCTTGAGCGATCGGTAATCTTGGCCCCCGTCCTTGCCCATGTCGTGAACAATGTAGGGGCCAAAGCGCCCAAGACTGGCTTTGATGGGGCGGCCGGTTTCCGGGTGTTGCCCCAACAGGCGCGGCAAAGACAACAGCCCCAAGGCCAGCTCAAGGGTCAGGTTTTCGGGGGTCACGCCTCGGGGCAAGGAGGTGCGTTTGGGTTTGGGATTTTCGTCAGTCACTTCGCCCAACTGCACGTAGGGGCCATAGGCTCCCGTGAGCACGTAAATGGATTCGCCGGTTTCGGGATGGTTGCCGATCGAGGCGGGGCCTTCGGTCTTTTGGCGAATCAGGGCGGCAATTTGCTCCGCGTCTAGATCGGCTGGAGTCAAGTCCTTAGGCAGGGAGGCTTTAATGGTTGCGCCCTGGTCGTCCACGACTTCCACATAGGCTCCGTAGCGCCCGATCCGAATATCGGCGTTCAAATCTTCCAAAACGATCGTGCGGGCTTCGGCCGGGTCGATCGCGCTTTCGCGCACCTTCACCTGCGTATCCAGCCCCCCATCGCCCAGATAGAACTGACGCAGATAGGGCAACCAAGAGGTTTTGCCCGTGGAAATTTCGTCCAGGGTGCGTTCCATTTGGGCTGTGAACCCAAAATCCACCAGGTCAGGAAAATGATTTTCCAGAAGACCCGTGACCGCAAAGGCCGTGAAGGTGGGAACCAGGGCATTGCCGAGTTGTTGAGCATAGCCCCGATCGACAATCGTGCCGATGATGCTGGCGTAGGTGCTGGGGCGGCCGATGCCTTCGTTTTCCAGCATTTTCACCAAGGCCGCTTCCGTGTAGCGGGCGGGGGGTTGGGTGTCGTGGCGCAGGGCTTCCAGGTCTTGGCAGTTGACCCGATCGCCCTTGGTCAGTGGCGGCAGCAACACTTCCCGATCCTCGATCGCCGCATCGGGATCATCCGACCCTTCCACATAGGCTCGGAAAAAGCCCGGGAAGTCAATTCGCTTGCCGCTGGCCCGAAACTCAGCGTTTTCCACCCGAATTTGGGCCGAAACGAAGGTTTGGCGCGCATCGGCCATTTGACAGGCCACCGTCCGTTTCCAAATCAAATCGTATAGTTGCAGTTCCCGTCCGCTGAGGCCCGTTTGTTGCGGTGTGCGGAACGTGCTGCCGGCCGGGCGGATTGCTTCGTGGGCTTCTTGGGCCCCCTTGGCCTTGGTGGCATATTGACGCGGTTGGGGACTCAGGTAATTTGCGCCGTAGAGTTCCGTCACGCAAGCACGGGCCGCCTCGATCGCCTGTTGAGACAGGTGTACCGAGTCGGTTCGCATATAGGTGATATAGCCCTGCTCGTAGAGACTTTGGGCCGTGCGCATAGTGTCCCGGGCCGAGAGCCGCAGCTTGCGGTTCGCCTCCTGTTGCAGGGTGGAGGTGGTGAAGGGAGGCGAGGGCTTGCGGGTGTTGGGTCGCTCCTCAATGTCCACCACCGTCCAATCGCCCGATCGCAGGCGATCGCGCAGGGTTTGGGCCTGCTCTTCATTGAGCAAAACAACCTTTTTACCCGCCGCGATTTGCCCGGTGGCTTCGTCAAAATCCGCCCCCGTGGCCAATTTTTTGCCATCCAGGGCCACCAACTTGGCTTCAAAGGGGCGATCGTCCAAGCTGGTCAGCGCCGCCTTCAAGTCCCAATAGGTTCCGGTTTTGAACGCCCGCCGGGCCCGTTCCCGAATCACCAACATCCGCACGGCCACGGACTGCACCCGCCCTGCCGACAGCCCCGCCGCGATTTTTTTCCACAGCAAAGGCGACAGGGTATAGCCCACCAAGCGATCGAGAATGCGGCGGGTTTCTTGGGCATGAACGAGGTTATCGTTCACCTGGCGACAGTTTTGAATGGCCGATCGAATCGCTTCTTCCGTAATTTCATGGAAGACCATTCGTTTCACGGGCACTTTCGGTTTCAAAACCTGCAATAAATGCCAGCTAATGCTTTCCCCTTCCCGGTCTTCGTCAGTGGCCAGAACCAATTCATCGGCCAGCTTCAAAGAGTCTTGTAACTCTTTAACGACCTTTTTTTTGTCCTTGGGGATGACGTAGAGGGGTTCAAAGTTCTTTTCAATGTTGACCCCTAGTTGGGCCCACTGTTCGCCCTTAACCGCCGCCGGAATCTCACTTGCCGATTGGGGCAAGTCGCGAATATGACCCATCGAAGCCGTTACCTGATAGCCAGACGGCAGAAAGTTGCGGATGGTTTTCGCTTTGGTCGGGGACTCGACAATAACAAGGGTTGTCATGGATGGCGGAGGGCTGACCCGGTATTCCTAATATATAGATAGATCGAAACTTGGATAGATGACAGCGCGATCGCGGTCACAGGCTGAGGCGGACGACGCGATCAGGGCAAAACGGACGATCGAAGTGGCTGCAAAGACTAGCCGTAAAGACTAATTGGACAGAGTGGAAGAAATTTCGGGAAATGTCAAGTCGCGATCGCTTCGGTGACAAGATTGGCCGGCTTGGATGCATGGTCGCGGCCATTGACCCGGCTTTTTGCCCACAGGCGGCCGTTTGCTCACGATCGACTGTGGATCCTCTTCGGCCCAGGCCACAACGCTAACCCTGAATCCCTGAATGGTCGTCGCCATCATAGAATGGATCCCTTGGACTTCAGCATTTCAGCAAATTGGGTGGGATTGCCTTGCCGTTTGCTTCCCACTCAATTGCGCTCAATTTTCATCACGATCCAAGGGAGAACACCCACCGTGACATCCTTAGCTGCCCCCGCCATTGACCTTAACAGTTTGGCTCAGGAATTAGAGAATGAAAGCCCCCAAAAAATTCTCGATCGGGCCCTGAGTTTGTATGACAATATGGCCATTTCCTTCAGCGGCGCTGAGGATGTGGTTTTGATTGATATGGCCCATCGATTGGGCAAGCCCTTTAAGGTGTTTACCCTGGACACGGGGCGGTTACATGCGGAAACCTATCAACTGCTCGATCGCGTTCGTCAACGCTACAACATCTCGATCGATGTGATGTTTCCCGATGCGGCGGCCGTGGAAGCATTGGTGAACGCCAAGGGGCTATTTAGCTTCTATGAAGATGGCCATAAAGAGTGCTGTGGCATCCGTAAGGTTGCCCCCCTGCGCCGTAAATTAGCCACCTTGGATGCTTGGATTACGGGGCAACGGAAAGATCAAAATCCCGCCACTCGGGATAGTGTCCCGATCGTGCAAGTGGATGGTGGATTTTCCACACCCGACCATCAATTGGTGAAATTTAATCCGCTGGCTAATTGGTCTTCCAGCGATGTTTGGATGTACATTCGCGCCTACGAAGTGCCCTATAACGCACTTCATGAAAAGGGCTTTATCAGCATCGGTTGCGAACCTTGCACCCGGCCCGTATTACCCAACCAACATGAGCGGGAAGGTCGCTGGTGGTGGGAAGACGCGGGCAAAAAAGAATGCGGTCTCCATGCTGTGAACTTGAACGAGCAAAAGTAGGCTAGTAGCTCCAGCTATCAGTACAGCCAAAACGGATGCAACCCTAACAGACAAGGGGCTTAAGCCCCTTGTTCCATAGCTTAAGCCCCTGATCCCATCAGTTAAGTTTGTGTTGGTTCGTGTTAGCTGGCCGCTATTGGTTCCGGTTAATTCCGGTTAGTTGACCGTTATTCGTATTGGTTGATGATTGGTTGAAGTTAGTTGACCACGGGTTGCAGGCTAACTTTTAAAAGCGGCAGCCGGTGCGCCCCAAGTGGGCAACAATTGAGCAGCCCGATCGCGCGAGAATTCAGCGATCGCATCCCAAGCCGTATCCAACGCCACTTGCATCAGGCGGCTGGGTTCCAAGTCATCCTTCACCAAATCCCACAGGCGCTGCAATTCAGCCCCATGGAGGCGATCGTCTTCCACCAGGGCCAGCAACAACCGTTGGCGCAGCAATTGCCCCTCTTCTGACATCAAATAGCGCAATCCCAAACCAGCGGTGGGAACCAGATCAAACCCGGAATCTGAACGGGCGATCGCCAGCATATTTTCCAGGCGCGTCCATTGAAATTTGCCATCTTCAAACAGCACTTCAATCAGACGGCGACGCAGTTGGGGCGATTCCCCCATCAACAACCGTCGCGCCACATAGGGATAGGCAATTTCCAGAATCTTGAACTGAGGATTCAGACTCAGGGCCAAGCCCTCTTGGGTGACGAGCGATCGAATAATCAACGCAAATTTGGCCGGCACTCGGAACGGATAGTCATACATCAATTCCGAGAATCGATCGGTGACGGTTTTGAAGTTGAAGCTGCCCACATTCCGCCCGATCGCCTCGCCCAAAACCGACTCCAGCGCCGGAATGATCGGACGAATATTCGTATTCGGAGCCAGGAAGCCGAGGCGCACAAAATCCCCCGCCAATTCCTCATACTTCCGGTTCAACAAATGCACCACCGAATCCACGATCGTTTCCTTGGTGGATTCGTTTAACTGATCCATCATCCCAAAATCAATGTAAGCCATTCGACCATCGCGCATGGCAAACAGATTTCCCGGGTGGGGATCCGCATGGAAAAAGCCAAATTCTAGGAGTTGTCGCAGGCCAGACGTGACCCCAATTCCGATCAAAGAATCCCGATCGAGGCCCGCTTCCCGCACCGAGTCCGTGTTGGTCAGTTTTAAGCCATCAATCCATTCCAACGTCAGCACCCGATGGCTGCTGTAGTCCCAGTAGATCACTGGCACTTTGACCGTGGGATCGTCACGGAAATTTTCACCAAATCGCTCGGCGTTGCGTCCTTCGTTTTGGTAATCAATTTCTTCAAACAGTTTGCTGCCAAACTCATCCACAATCAGGGTCAAATCATGGCCCAAATTGAGCGGCAACCAAGGAGCGGCCCAACTGGCACACCAGCGAATTAAATACAAATCAAGGGTCAAGGTTGGCAGCAGATTCGGCCGCTGCACTTTCACGGCCACGTCCTCGCCGCTGTAGAGCTTGGCGCGGTAGACCTGTCCCAAGCTGGCCGCCGCGATCGGTTCGGGGGAAATTTCGCGGAAGATGTCCCGCAAGGGGCGATCCAAGTCCGCTTCAATGATGCTGAAAGCCAGTTCCGTCGAAAATGGCGGGAGCTGATCCTGAAGTTTTTCGAGTTCCGCCAAATAATCCACCCGCACCAGATCGGGCCGAGTGGACAGGGCCTGCCCAACTTTGATGAAGGTGGGGCCCAGGTGGATCAAAATTTGACGCAGTTGCTCGGCTCGCTGGCCCAATTGGTCATCCCGCTCGCCCCATAATTGATCGCCTAACCAGCCAAACACGAATGCAGCACTGAACCAAGCAATTTGCAACAGCCGCAAGATGCCAATCCAAGGTCGCCGGCCGTAAAATTGGGCAACTTCCTTGGGATCGTAGCGACGGGCGCGATTGCTGGTTGTGCCAGCGCGCAAATCTTCCAAAAGAACCGAAGTGGCGTTCACGCTAGCAGCCTCAACCAACCTAAAGCCGGTATTTATTTTAGCTGTAGCACCCGTATAGGAAACTACAAAAATCGAAAAACAATCAAAGCTTTTCGTTACACCCAGCTTGGGGAGTCGTCAAATCGCCTGAAACCCTGATGCTGCCGTTGCCGGATCGTGGGGGGCAAGGGGCTTAGGGCCTGTCGTCATTTAGCCCAAGGCCCTAGATCTGCCGTTAGCGGATCGTGGGGGGCAAGGGGCTTAGGGCCTGTCGTCATTTAGCCCAAGGCCCTAGATCTGCCGTTAGCGGATCGTGGGGGGCAAGGGGCTTAAGCCCCTTGTCTTCATCGGTCGGTGAGAGAAAAAGGTAGAAAGGTAGAACAGTTTCGGCTTTTCAGGCATCCTCTTAGGAAGTTTAGATCGCCCGTGGAATTGGTGTTGCCATGGAGCGGCCCTGGGGATGATTACGACCGATCGCCCCCGATCGTTCCGAAAATGGGGTGTTTCAGCTCTTGCACCGCTGCCCGATCGAGGCTGATGAGCGAGCACTGGCAAACCAGCTCCCCATAGAAGTTCAAAAAATGTCCAAAAAATTTTGCCAAATGACTTGAGCAATTGCGGTCACCATGCTAATCTTTGATTCTGCAAAGGCGGAAACGCACTGAGCGCGGGCGATTAGCACAGTGGTAGCGCACTTCCTTCACACGGAAGGGGTCACTGGTTCAAATCCAGTATCGCCCATCTAAGTAAGTTTGACATAGGCTCAGTAGGGCTTGATGAGCCTATCTGATCGAGACTATTGAGGGCAAATCATGCAGCTCCGGGCTGATCCGCCAAGTATTCGGTAACTTGGCCCACATCCAAGATTGAGTGACTTATGGATTGGTCACCCCCTCCAAGGTCGCGTCGGTTTCGTCGTAGAGGGCTTGCAGTTGACTAACCACGGACTCATCGGCGGCCCAAAATCCACGGCCATTGGCTTCCAACAGACGACCAATAATGTTGCGGAAGGCTTCCGGATTGGCGCGGCGCAGGCGATCGGCCATGGCTCGATCGAGGGCGTAGGTTTCGGCGGCTCCGTCATAGACCCAGCGATCGGCAAAATCCGTCGTGCCGCTCCAACCCAACAGGGCCGTCATCCGTTGGGAAATTTCAAAGGCTCCGCCGGAACCCTGGGCGGCCATGGCTTCCGCCCACTTGGGATTCAGCAATTTAGTGCGATATTCCAACCGCAAGAGACTGTTTAAATCGCGGGGTTGGGTGTTTTTGCCGAAACTTTCCACAAAACTTGCGGTGACGGGCCGCTGTTGCCGTTGTTCGGCGGCCCGCTTCAAGGCTCCGGTGTTGGCGTAATATTCCTGGATATCCGTTAGGCCATATTCCACGGAGTCAATTTCCTGAACAATGCGCTCGGTGGTGGCCAAGAGCCGATCGAGCACTTCTGGGCGGGCTTGCCCCCGATCGCGCCGACCGTAGCTAAAGGCATTGCGCGATCGCCAGGTTTGGGCCAGCTCATCACCAGATTCCCAATTCCCATCATTGACGCGATCGTTCACCAAGGAACCAAAATCCCCCGACGGGTTCGAGAAAAGCCGAGCGCTGGGATTTTCCACCCCTTGGGCCTGAAGTTCCAGAGCATGTTTACGAATGAAGTTTTGTTCGATCGGTTCATCGGCCGCCGCCGCCCGTGCAAACAGATCATCCAAAAGCTCCAAAATATTGGCGAAACTGTCTCGAAAAATGCCCGATAAATTGGCCAACACATCAATGCGAGGACGGCCCAACTGAGCCAGGGGAATTAATTCATAGCGCACAATTCGGCCCGTACCTTCCTTAATCGGTTCTGCGCCCACCAATTCCAACAAAATTCCCAAGGATTCACCCTTAGTTTTGATGGCATCTAAGCCCCAAAGCATCACGGCAATCGTTTCGGGATAGCTGTCCGGTTCCTGACCATGTTCCTGTTGGTGTTGGGCAATCAGTTGCCGGGCGATCGCCCGGCCCCGTTCATAGGCTCCTGGGGAGGGCATTCGGTAAGGATCAAGGGCGTGAATATTGCGGCCCGTGGGCAATGCGCCGGGCCCATCGCGCAACAGGTCTCCCCCCGGCGCGGGCGGAATATATTCCCCATTTAAGCCCCGCAATAGGTTAGTCAGTTCATCGGTATTTTGGTTCAGCAAATCTCGTAAACGAATCGCTTCTTGAATCTGTTCTGAGACCTTGGGATCCAACTCAAACGATCGATTGGGATATTCCTGTTGGAACCAGTATCGATAGGCGTTCAGGGGGCGATCGAGGTCGGATCCTTGGGCGATCGCTTCCAAGACCGATCGGGGCAAATCCGCCTCAAAATAGGCTTCCAAATAGGACAACAGTTGCTCAGGATTGGGTGCAGTTCCCAACACATGTAGCCCACTGGAAAAGAGGCGTTGTTCTAGTTCCTGAAGGTATTGATAGACCCTTGCAAAGTAGCGATCGAGCAAATCGGGGCCAAACAACTTCAGGGTTTCCGCACTCAGCTCCACCCCCAATTGTTGTGCTTCCGGCAGCGGACAATCCCGATCGAGTCCCGTATCCATTAACCGTTGAGCGATCGCATCCCGTAGGGCCGTATTCGCCTGCGGATCCTCGCGATATTCCGCAATTAAATCACGCAGATTCACCAATTCCTTATACAAACCTGCTCGCCCATAGGGAGGCACATTGTGGGAAACCAACACCCCATAGCCCCGGCGTTTTGCCAAAATGGACTCCGAAGGATTATTCGCCGCATAGATGTACAAATGGGGCAGATTTCCTAACAAAATATCTGACCAGGAATAGCCCGTGTTGCCCAAGGGAGATCCCGGCAACCATTCCACAGTTCCATGCATTCCAAAATGGACGATCGCGTGGGGTTGCCAAACCCGCTGCAACCATTGATAGAACGCAGCGTATTGGGGATGGGGGGTCAAGTCTCGCTCAAACATCAAGCGCATGGGATCGCCTTGCAAACCCAAAGGCGGCTGCACGCCAATCCAAACATTCCCAAAGTAAACACCCCCAATATGCAACTCATCCCCAAAGGTTTTAATACCCGATTCTGTGAGGCCGCCCCATTGTTTTTGAATTCGAGAACTGCCGAGATATCCTAACCATTGATCAAGAATTTGAGCCGGAACCCAACCATCGTTCAAGGGAGCTTGACTTGGTTGTGCTCGATGCGGATGCCCCAAAGACCAACGATCGTCGGCGGCTTTCACCTGTTGAATAATTGTTTCGCCGTCGGTGGGCAATTCACCCACGTCATAGCCCTGAGCTTGCAAGGACTCCAGCAACTTCAGGAGCGATCGGGGAACATTCAACAGGGCCGCCGTTCCCGTTGCACCATACCCCGGCGGAAAGCCATACAAAATAATTGCTAACTTGCGATCGCGCGGTGGTGTTTTTCGCAGTTGAATCCAATTTTTGACGCGACTGGTTAGTCGTTGAACACGCTCTGGAATCAGGTAAATGTCATCTCCAACCAGACCACCCAAGGGCACGGTATCGATCGCGCCGTCCAACTCCGGTAGGGCATATAGCACCACGCTTTGGAGACCACCAATTCCTTGTCTTGTCCAAGATTTTAGGTCTTGAATGAGCAAAGGTGCGGCAACTAAATAGGGCACATTTTTGGCCGCCAAAATTCGTTGGGCCACCGCCACCTGTCGCCCCGCTTCCATGGAACCAGCGGGGCCGCCCACCAGTGGAAACCCAATCGTGGAAACAATTGCATCCACCAACACCGCATCCGCCGCCAGGGACTTTAATTCCCGATCGCCCTGGGCCCGCTGTTGTTGCTCATGGGTAGTAGTCAGCCAATCTCGAACAATCACATGGGCTTCCACACCATTAATAAAAATGGGCAGAGGCAGCAAACCCGCCGCTTCAAAATGGCGAATCAGTTGAGGAATATAAGCCTGTTGCGTCACCACATGTTTTCGGTAAAGCAAAATGGCCACTACCGGACGATCGGGATCAATCTTTGGGGCTTTGATTGTCGATCGCTCTGGATCGTTAATCAGAGGATCCAGTAACTGCGGTAAACGCTGCTGACGATACCAGTTCAAATAATCTTGGGGATTCAAAAAATAGCCCGCATATTCAGGGTGCAATAATCCCATGTTGGGCGTTTCAATGGGTGGGGCAATTTCCCCGATCGAGAGACCCAAATATTTTTCAGCCAAAATCCAGAGCATGGCGGCCACATTTTCCAAGCCACCGGCATTCCAATAGCCATAGATAATGAGCCAATTGCGCAAATCCTGTACTTTTTGAATGGGCACAAATTTCAGCAGCTTGGGCCCAGTTTTTAAAAAGCTGAGATAACCAGCCAATCGATCTTCTTCGCGGCCGCTGGAAAATTTGCTGAGAATAAACTTCACAGGTTTTGGCATTCCCGAGGGCTTGTCACCAATCTTGAACGCCCCAATTTGAGTGAGAGAAATTAATTCCAAAGCCGACTCAAAAACCAAGCGAATCGGTATTTGTTGCACTCGATCACGCAACCAAAGCACCTGCTCATAATCAAAAATTAGGCTGGCAAAAAACACATCGGCTTCTGCTAAAGCTGCGGCCACCCGATCGGGCTGTTCCGTAATATCGCGATCGGTAAAGGTGGTCACTTGCAATTGTGGACAACGCTCGATCGCCCGGTGGGCAGCTTTTCGGTACAAATCGGCGTTAAAAGTCTCGAACCCAGCAATGAGAACAATGCGCTTCATGGTGATGGAGGGTAGTGCGAGCGGGATTTAACGCAGGAGATCCAAATTTGATCGGAACTTGATCGGAGCTTGATCGAAGCTTGACCGGAACTGAACCGAAGCCAGAGCGAAACTGAGGTCGATCGCCCCTTGGGAGCCAGATGGAGCCACTTGTTAAGCTAGCATCACCTGACTGTTTCGCTGGGCTATTTCGCAAGGGCGCGGTCGTTTGATCTAACCGAAATTGCCATCGTCCACAGACTGCGGGCCCTGGCCGGGCAGCAGCGACAAATTGCGCCCCAGCCTATCTATTTTGACGAAATTTTTACGAAACCTGGACTGGAGAAACCCATGATCCCCAACTTTTTCCCCACATCCCAAAGCCCCAAGCGTGATGCCGCCGGGACAACTTGGCAAAAGGTGGCGATCGCTGTTGTTCACGGCATTGGAGCCGGGGATCCTGACTACAACAGCGGCAAAGCTGACCAACCAGAATTTATTCGCAGCCTGCAAGATAATCTAATCGATCGCTTCAGTAAGCTAGGCATTTCTGCCAAGGAATATCATCAGCGGTTCGTGATGGCTCCCGTGTATTGGGCAACGGTTCTGGAAAATAACCAACAGGATTTGTGGGCCCGATTCCAACGCCAAAGCGCCATGAATTGGGATCGAATTCGAGAATTTATGGTGTCCTTTGTTTCCGATGCCATTGCCTATCAGGTGAGTCCGCGCGGTCGCCATTCCTATCACGCCATTCATCGATTTTGTGCCCAAACTTTGCACACCCTTGCCCAAGAAGCTGGCCCTAAAGCGCCCCTTTGCATGATTGGCCATAGCCTTGGTTCGATCGTTTCCTATAACTATCTTTTGGATTTGCAAGCGGAATTTGGGAATAACACCGAAGCAGAATCGCTCTTTCGAGAATCGGTGTTGCGCCAAGTGGGCGATAGCCCCTTGGAGCGGGGTGAAACCCTCAGTTTGTATTACACCTTGGGCAGCCCCTTGGCCCTTTGGACATTGCGCGATCGCGATGGGGGCCTGCCGATTCAGTTCCCTGCCCCTCGCCTGACAGAACATTATCCCCAACTGAAATTAGCTACAGAATGGGTGAATATTTACGATTCTGATGATGTGATTGCCTATCCATTACGACCCATTAATTCAGCTTTTCAACGGACCGTGAAGGAAGATTTGAACGTGAATGCGGGAGAAGTTTGGGAAAGTTGGAATCCGCTTTCCCACAATGGCTACTGGAAAAATCCAACAACGGGCGATCGCATCGCCCGATCGCTCCTGAACCTATCTCGAATGATCAATGGCCGCTGATTAGGTTTCTGATGAGCTTTCTGGTTAGAGGATGTCTGAGAAGTATCTTTCAATATGGGCTGAAGATTAATTGTCGTAGAAGGGGCTTAAGCCCCTTGTCTACATCGATCTCTGAGGCGTACAGAGTAGCAATTTTGGCTTTTCAGACATCCTCTTAGGTTTGAGTCACGGGAATTTCGAGAATAAACGTTGCGCCATGGCCGATTTGAGACTGACAATCTAGCCGACCACCGTGGCGATCGACCACAATTGAACGGGCGATCGCCAGCCCTAATCCTGTGCCAATGCCCGTGGGTTTCGTGGTGAAAAATGCTTCAAACAATTTCTGTTGCACCTCCGGCTCAATCCCTGGCCCATTATCAGAAATGATAATTTGCACCCATTTTTGATTCAGAGATCGGGTTTGAATCTTAATTTCCGGCTCCAAACCGCTCATGTGCTCCCAGTCCAATCCATCCAAAGCATCGATCGCGTTAGCAATCAAGTTCATAAAGACTTGGCCCATTTCCCCGATCGAACATTCAACAGGGGGCAACTCCCCATAATCTCGAATGATTTTAAATTCTGACCGGCTGCCCTTGGACTTCAATCGATGGCGCAAAATGATGAGGGTATTTTCTAACCCTTCATGTAAGTCCGCTGGGGCGAGCTGTTGATTGCCCATTCGCGAAAAATTGCGCAAACTTGCTACCAAATCGCGAATTCGATCGGTTCCCAAGCGCATGGACTCCAAAATCTTTGGAAAATCCTCCATCATAAAAGGCAAGTCCAAATCCTGGGTTTGGGTTGCCAAATCCGCTGGCGGCTCTGGATAAAACATTTGATAGAGCTGCAAAACATTCATCAAATCTTCTGCATAGTTACAAGCATGAACCAGATTGCCATGAATAAAATTCACGGGATTGTTAATTTCATGGGCAACTCCCGATAGCAACTGTCCCAGGCTGGATAGTTTTTCCGCCCGTACCAAACTGAGGTGGGTATCTTGCAAGTCCGCCAGGGCCTTTTCCAGGGCCGCTGTGCGCTCAGCCACCCGAACTTCCAATTCTTGATTGCGATCGGCCAAGGCTTTAGTAAGGGATTGCAAGCGCAAATGTAAGCGCACCCGTGCAAGGACTTCATCTTGCTGAAAGGGCTTGGTGATATAGTCCACAGCCCCTAAATTGAGACCACGCACCTTATCATCCACCTCCGATAGGGCGGTCATGAAAATGATGGGAATGGCGGAGGTTTGACTATTAGCCTTCAAGCGGCGACAGGTTTCAAACCCGTCAATTCCTGGCATCATCACATCCAGCAAAATTAAATCTGGGGTCGCAAAATTGACCCGATCGAGCGCCACTTCTCCAGACTGGGCGATCCAAACTTCAAACCCCGCATCATCTAATAAATCAGACAGCAAACTAAGGTTAGCTGGCATATCGTCCACAATCAGAATCGTGGGACGATTTTCAGCGGCATCGAGGGACATGGCTCAAGGATGGAAGGTTTTGCAGTAAAAAGGGTGCTGGGAGAATTGAAGGATCGCCATTTAAAAATCGCTATTTAAGGATCACCAATCACTGGGTCGATGATTTGGCCAATGAAATGACTGAGCCCATGAAGCGCTGGATCGAAAGTGCTGAAAATCAGGTTAAGGCATCAACAATCATGAACTAATGATTAAGAACAAGCAAGACTTTTTCCTGAGAAGATTCTGAATGGCTAGTCTTGCCGGTTTTTGTGATGAATTATGATCCCGGGGATCATAAATGATTAATGATTTGAGCGATGATTGCGCTCAATTTCATGATCCTCAGAAAATTATTGAAGACCTTTGATGGTCTCTATTCTCTCGAAAAAAGCTATTTTCAGCAATTTCTCAGCCAATTAATTGAGCTGGGATCCTGATCGCCCATTGCTGTTTGGGCTAACGCTTCCTTACCCGTTAATTCGCGTTCGATCGACCCGGCGCTTGATTTAAAAGTTCCAAAATTCCCTGATCGTTAAACGCCTGGGCCAGACTCTTGAGCCGTTGGGCAAAGGGAGCAAGGGTTGGATCCTGCTCTGCCAGGGCCTTGGCTTGGCGCTTCAGGGCGTTGAAGTTGCCCTTGCGGGCCAGGGTTTCGAGCTGCTCCAACAACTCGGGGTCGATCGGGTAGATGAGTGCTGCATCCGGGGGTAGGTCGGGTTCCGCCGCCGACTGTGCCAAGGGTGACGGGGCGATCGAACTGGCTTCATAAATCCAAACCAGTTGCAAGTGTTTTTGCAGCAGGTGCAATAGCTCGTGGGTTTGCACCGGTTTGGGCAAAAAGTCGCTGCCACCCGCGTCCAAGCTTTGTTGTCGATCGCTCTCAAAAACGCTGGCAGAGGACACAATAATCGGCAATTGCTGCAACTCAGGATGGCGACGAATCAGATCAATCAGGGTATAGCCATCCAAGTTGGGCATCAATAAATCCGTAATTACCACCTGCGGGCGATGGTGCTCCAAAAACTGCCAAGCCACGGCCCCATCTTCCGCTTCCTGAATCACAAACCCGATCGGCTCCAGCATTTCCCGCAGCACGGCCCGGTTTTCCCACTTGTCATCCACCACCAAAACCTGGGGCGCGATTCCTTGAACGCCCACAATTTGCCCCTGTTGCGTCATGCGAGAATGGCGGCTCCACTCGGCCGCCATCGGCAAGGACACTTCAAACCGAAAGCTGCTGCCGACTTGGGGTTGGCTCTCGACGGTAATTTGGCCGCCCATTAGCTCCACAATTTGTTGGGAGATCGCCAGCCCCAGCCCAGTGCCCTCCGTTTGGCGCTTGGTCTCGCCCACCTGCTCAAAGGGCAGAAAAATGCTGCTGAGTTGATCCGCCTCTAGGCCAACGCCCGTGTCTTGCACTTCAAATTGCACCCGATCGCCCCCCATGGCCAACACGCGCAGGGTGACCGTGCCGCTGTCTGTGAACTTGATCGCATTGCCCAACAAATTGAGCAACACTTGGCGGAGGCGCTTTTCATCGGTGCGGATGCCTTCGGGTAAGTCATCGGCAATTTCTTCCGCGAATTGCAACCCCTTCAGTTCCGCGCGCAGACGGCACATTTCCGTTACCCCGCGCAGGAAAGCTCGAAAATGAAACTCCGTGGGATGCAGTTCCATTTTTCCGGCTTCAATTTTGGCCAAATCCAGTACGTCGTTGATCAGGGTGAGCAGATGGTTGCCGCATTGGTGAATCACGCCGATTTTGGCCAGTTGCTCTTCGTTTAAATTGCTCGATCGCTGCAACACCTGGGCATAGCCCAAAATGCCGTTCAGGGGGGTGCGCAACTCGTGGCTCATGTTGGCCAAAAATTCACTCTTGGCCAAATTGGCCACTTCCGCCGCTTCCTTGGCTTCCGCCAGGGCTAGTTCGGCCTGTTTGCGGGCGGTGATATCAAACAACACGCCGCTAAACACAACCGTGCCGTCATCGGCGCGTTTGGGGGTGGAAGCGCCTTGCCACCAACGGAGGGAACCATCGGGACGAATCAACCGAGCCTCGTAGGCCCATTCCGTGGGATTGTCCACCACGCGGCTGACGGATTCGATGTAGCCGTCCCGATCGTCCGGGTGGATGGCACTAATAAACCGGCCCAGGTCGGCCATGAATTCTTCGGCGCTGAACCCCGTTAGTTCGCTGACGCGATCGCTGATGTAGTCGATCGTCCATTGGCCCTCGTGATTGCTGAACTGAAAGATGGCTCCCGGAATATTTTGAGCAATGCTGCGCAGACGGGCTTCGCTGGTTTGCAGGGAGGCTGTGCGCTCGGCCACCCGTTCTTCCAAGGCTTGGTTACTGGCGGCCAATTCCTGAAAGGACTGTCGTAATTGCTGGGTCATGGTGTTGAAGGCCCGGGCCAGTTGATCCGTTTCGGCGGTTCCTTCCGTCATCACCACCTGATCCAGTTGATTGGCGGCCACGGCATCGGTGGCCGCACAGAGTTTCACCAAGGGCCGCGACACCTGCCGCCCAATCCACCAACCCAGCCCGATCGCCACCGCCAAGGCCAGCAACATGATGGTGAGGATGTCTCGACGCGCGGCCATCACCGGTTCCGCAAAGTCGGCTTCCGGAATCGCCGTCACCAACAACCAGTCCAAACCGTTGCGATCGCGCAGGGGCGACACTTGCACCAGCAACCGGGTTTGTTGGGTGGGGCCAATGAATTTGGTCGTGAGTTGGGTGGTTGGGGTATTGGGCGGAATGGCGGCCCAAGTGCCAAAGCGCTGTTCAACGGTGGCAACGGCCGCTTGCAGAATTGAATTTTTGAGGTCTTTGGCCCGAATCCGTTTTCCTTCCGGGGAAACTGGGTCGTTGGTGGAGGTGGCAATCACCTGGCCCGATCGCTCCACAATGGCCGCCACCCCGCTGTGGCCAATATTTTGGGCCCGCAAAAAGGTGCTGATTCCTTCCAAGGCCAGGTCAGAGGCAAACACGCCCACCAGTTTTCCGGTGCGATCGTACAGGGGTTGCACCGCTGAAATGCCCAGTTCCCCCGTGCCCGAAAAGGCAAACACCGAAGTCCATTGGGGGCTGCGGGCGGTGATTGCGGTTTTGAACCAGGGGCGATTGCGCACATCATAGAGCTGGCTGTCCTTTAGGATGCGCCGCCCTTGGCGATCGACCTCAAAGGTGCGCCGCAAGCCCGATCCCAATCGATCGCTCCGTTTAATTAGGGTGCTGCTGGGCAATTCCCGCACTTCCAAGGAGCCGCCGACTGCTGTTCCAAACTCCGTGGTGGTGACCAGGGGAAACAGTTGCAACTTTTCGTGGAAATAGGTTTCCAGCGCCGAAAAATCCGCCAACTTCACCTGATCAGCCGCAAAAGCCTGCACATGGAGCTGATTGAGGCGCAACGGCTCGCTCAGGTATTGATGCACATAGGCTTGAATTTGCCGATCGACCTCGGAGCCAAGGCGATTCATCAGCGCATCCACGGCCCGTTGTCCCTGAACGAGCACCACTTGCCCCGTTAGCCCCACGGCCACCAGCGCTTGCAAGGTTGTGACCAGGACGATCAATTTGCTCAGGGGCCAACGGGGCGATCGGGCAAATTCAGGTGCAGAACCAGATTCAGTCACAGTGAAGATACCGAGTCAGGGGGCAGCGGGCCAACGGCGGGCCCATTCCCATCATCGCCGTCCCCTCCCCCCAACTGCCACCAACCGGCCCGATCGCCAAGCCCCTCATCAGGGCGCTACAGCGGAATCGTGGCCGATCGAAACTGGTAACCCGCTGTTTTGAGTTTTTGATTGGAAACCCGCGCATTGTAAGGACGCTGGGCCGATTTCGCTGGATTCCAAGTCACCCCCGGCCATCCCCGACGGCGAAAGGCCCGATCGAGCAATTCCGCCTGGGTTAAGGGTTCGTCATGCACCAGGTTATATAGCCCCGACAACCGTGTTGCTTGGGCAAAGGCGATCGCCCCCACAATGTCATCCAAATGGATCCAATTACTCCAGTCTTGACCACTACCGGGCCGCACTTGGCCACTGGCCGATCGAAAAATATCCGCCACCTCGCGGCCGGGCCCGCAAATGCCCCCCAACCGAAACACACAAACGGCCAAACCGTCCCGCGCCGCCCCCAACAACACCTGCTCCGTTTCCAGCAAGATTTGGCCATTGTCCGTGGTGGGCTGGGGCAGCGTGGTTTCATCCACCCAAGCCCCGCCCCGATCGCCATAAACCCCGTAGCTGCTGGTGTAGATCACCTGACGCAGTTGGGGCAATTCGGGCAACAGTTGCGCCAGGGTTTGGGCACTGTGCAAATAGGTTTCCCGATAGATGCCCGATCTCCGGGGCCCCAAACAAACCAACAGCGTAGTTTGCCCAGCCAGGGCCGACCGCAACCCCGCTTCATCATCCCCCCGCAAGCAAAGGGCCCGATCGCAACAATCCGCCAGCTCCGCCAGTCGATCGGGTGTGGTGGTTGTGCCGGTGACGGTCAATCCCTGCGATCGCCAATATTGCGCCATCGGCCGGCCCACATAGCCACAGCCCAAGATCATCACCTGCTCTGACCCTGAGCGATTGATTGCAGCGTCCATCATGGAAAACACGGGAGATCAACAAAAAAATCCACAACGGAAAATCCACAATGGGAAATGAATCCCAAGCTCGAAACAGCAATTACCCAAAAAGTAATCACCCAAAAAGTAATTACCCAAAAGGCGGTGAGCCTTTAACCGCGTCGTTCCTGAAGCTTGCGATAAACCGCTTTTAAATCCACCTGATGATGGGCGATCGCCACGAGGGTGTGATAAAGCAAATCCGCCACTTCCGAGGCGATCGACTCCGGATCATCATCCTTACAAGCCATCACCACTTCGGCCGCTTCCTCACCGATTTTTTTGAGGATTTTGTTATCCCCACCGGCCAGCAATTTGCAGGTATAGGACTCAGGATTTGGGTTAGCCTTGCGCGATTCAATTACCTGAAAAACCTGCGACAACGTGTCAGCAGGCGGCGGAACCACTTGACCATCCACTTGGTGGAAACAACTGCGGGCCCCCGTGTGGCAAGCCACATCCCCAATCTGTTCAATGGTCATTAACAGGGCATCGCTATCGCAGTCATAGCGAATGCTTTTAAGCTTTTGAATATGTCCAGAAGTTGCGCCCTTGTGCCACAGTTCTTGGCGCGATCGGCTCCAGTACCAAGCCTCGCCAGTTTCCAGGGTTTTTTGCAAGGATTCTGCATTCATCCAAGCCATCATCAACACTGTGCCATCCAGATAGTCTTGGGCGATCGCCGCGACTAATCCTTGTTCGTTGTAGGCGATGCGATCGACTGGAACGGCACGGCGCAAAGCTTCAAGATCGGTGGCCATAGAATCGCTGCTGTGGGGGGTGAGGATTGGGCAAACCATTGGCCCTGGGGCGCAATGTTTCAGCGCCAACCGGCCGCCAAATGGCAGGACAAATCATAGCAACTTTCCATCGCTTCCCCGCTTCGGGGCCGATCGAGTTCCGCCCGCTCGCCCAACCACTTGTTATAAGGGCAAGGGGCTTAAGCCCCTTGTCTGGGTCGGTTCAAACATCCTGTTAGGGTTGAATCGGCAGCCGATTGTTATAGGGGCGAGGGGCTTAAGCCCCTTGTCTGGGTCGGTTCAAACATCCTGTTAGGGTTGAATCGGCAGCCGATCGCCCGGTTGCGCCGGAGCCGGTGACTGGTTGGGTAACAGATACGGCTGATTCAAGCCATTGCCGCCCAAGCCGGGGTTATTCGGGCTGCTGGGATTGGAGTTACTGGGATTGGAATTATTGAAGCCAGGACTGTTGAAACCCGGATTCCCAAAATCGCCGCCCTGACTCGGATCATTGGGCACGAGGGGCTGATTGCCGAATGGGTCGAAGTTGTCGGCCGATCGCTGGGCTGGGTTTTGGCCGCTGGGCAAGGTGGCCAGAGCCACCCGATCGCCCCCAACCGATCGCAGCAAGTCCAACACCGCCACCACGTCGCTATAGAAAGCCGACTGGGAGGCATAGAGGACGATCGTCCCGTCCGGTTGGGCTTGCTTAAAGGCTTGCAGTTGGGTCAGCAGCGCTTCTTTGGTCACCGGGGCTTGCTGAAAATACAACTGGCCGGCGGGGCTGAGGGCCACCATCGCCAACTTGCGCATCTGGGGCTGGCCCGTGCTGGCTTGGGGCAGGTCTACCCCAATGCCCTGTTGGCGCGTCAGCCCGATCGCCGCCAGGATAAAAAAGGTCAGAATGCAGAAAATCACATCGATCAGCGGCACGATCTCAATGCGAATTTCTTGATCGGACGAGTCGAGGTTGATTTTCATAAATTCATTCAGAAATTGATCCAGAAATTCATTCAATTATGCGAATTAATGGCACGATCGGCGCTGCGACTCTGGGCATCGAAATTGATACGGCCTTGACCTAAGAGGATGTCTGAAAAGCCAAAATTAATACAATGCTTGCTCCAGCGAATGCTTGCTCCAGCGATCGACGGAAACAAGGGGCTTAAGCCCCTTGCTGCCACGACTATTGGTGCTTAGTTCGGGCCGAAAGATACTTTTCAGACATCCTCTTACAGGCTACACCGCAAATGACTGCTCAGACATCCTTTAAAACTGATAGCGATCCTGCTCAATCCAAAGGCTGTGGGCCACGGCCTGCCCATCAGCACCCACGCGAATTTCCACCACAAACGGTAAGGGGCGATTGGTGCGGGGCCGCGCCCAGTTCATGCGGTTCACGCCATTGATTTGGTCATTAATTTGCTCCCGTTTGGATTCGTCCATGTAATAGGTTTCCAGGTTGTAGCGGGGCATGGCGGCTATGACTTCACCCCGCAGGGCCACTTGGTTGACGGGCAGTTGGGCCGGGCGATCGGGACGAATGGCCACCGGTTGCCAGGGCTTGGGCCGATCGGGCGGTTGATTGGGGTCTTCGGTGGCGCTGTTGGTCGGCTGTTGCAGGATCAGGTAAAACTCCCGCCGTTCATAGGGCAATCGCGGTTTTTGTTTTTGATCCCGATCGGTGGCGATGGTTTTCCAGCCCGGCAGCTTTTCCAAAACGCTCACCTGGTTGATGTCGTAGCTGAGGGTTTGGGAATAGCCCCGCATCCAGTCGTAGGGATCCACCGGGCGGGTTTGCAACACCACAGCCCGCCCCCAGTAGTAGGTCATGGCCGCTTGGGCCGGAATTCCGATCGCCAGGCCCAGTTGCAACAACATCGGAATCCAAAATCGCCAACCGGCGGCCCTCGATGGGGAACTCTCTGGGTCGATCGGGGAAATCAAGTCTTGGGTCATGGTTCAGGCTTCCAAAATAAATGACAGGGAATTGCAGGGAATTAACGGGAACGGGGTTGTGATGAGCGCGGATCCGGCGGGTCGATCGGGATGAATCACCAGCGATCGCGCGTCCCGATCGCTCACGATCGCACTGTGGGGGAAGAATTCGACCCATTCAGCGTTTGCACCGATCGCTCAAACCACAGACCCGCCGCAATTACCCCAACACCACAGAGCACAAACACCAGCGCCTTCAGCAGCAAATCCGTGTTGTACTCCAGCATCCGCGTCCAGATATCCAGCACCAACAGCAACAGCCCGCTCCAAAAGGCCAAGCGCCGGCCATCCGATAACCCCTCGCGCACCAGACCTATGCCCAACAGGAACAGGCACACATTGGCCAGCAAGGTTCCCCAACTGGGCAAAGCCGCCACGTTGTAGTGCCAACCCAAGGTCAACCCCAACGACAACACCAGGGCCCAAAGCACCGCATCGGTGAGCCATTGATCGGCCCCCATGGCCCCACCGCGACCCCGCCGCGACCACATCAGCACCGCCGCCACCGCCGCCACGGCCACATCCACCGCCAGCCAAGGAACAAATTGCGCTGGATCATAGAGATTGCCATCGGTGCTGGAACCGCTTTGGCGACCGGAACCGTCCCAGAAAAACCAGAAGCTGGTGAAGTAAAACGTGCCCATCAGCCACAGAATGGTCAAATTTTGGGTGATGTTTTGAAAGTTCAGTGGCCTGGGGTCGATCGCCCCGCCGGGCACCAGCCAGTGGCGCAAAGTCCGAGGCAGCGGCAACCGCAGCCACCAGCGTTGCACGGCCGGCCAAAGCTGATCGCGATATCCCCAACCCAGGGCAAAGGGCAGCGCCAAAGATAACAGGCTGGCAACCCAAGGGTGCATCAGGCTCCACCAGAAGTTGGTTTGCAAGCTTCCCAGCGTGAGCAACCAAGCCAAACCAAACAAAAAGCGCGATCGCGTCACATGGGCCAGGGGCAAAAAAGCCAGGGCACTCACCAAGGGCATATGCTCCGCCAACGCTCGCTGCCAACTGGGTTCCGGCTCCCACCAGTCATAGAGACCTGACCAATAGCCCACGATCGTCAAAATCAGCGCCAACAACCCCAGGGGCATCAGCCGCAGCCCGATCGCCATGGTCAACACACCGCCGCCCCAAATGAAGTAGAGGCTAGACAAGGGGCCGCCCTGGTGAAACATCTGGGCCGTTAGGGCCAAATTCGCCCCCAACAGCAATCCACCCAACAACAACAGGGCCTGGCCCAAGCGGCGTTGCCCAACCAAACGGGGCGTGGGCGATCGCCACAAATAAAAGCCCAAAGCTTGAACACCAACCAGGGCACTCAACAACACCCCCACCCGAAACGCCCGGGGCCATTGCTGCCAGTTGGCGGCCACGAAGGTGATCACCCCCAACCCCAACAACACCCCTCCCAAGCACAGCAGGATGGTTACGAAGCGGTTGCGGGCCCCCTGATCGAGGGTTCGGAACTGATAGCGATCGGCTAGGCGATCAAACTGTTCCGGTTGCAGCAGGCCATCGGTCACCCACTGGCGAGCCTCCTGGCGCAACTGATAACGAAAGCGCTCGGTAATCACGCGGTCAATCCTCCCCTAATTGCGGGCCAACGCGATCGACAGTCTCCCGACCTGTCCGAAGGGCATGATTCAACAACCATGACCGGGGACAGTGGGACAATTCTTAGCAACAAACGGTTCAGGAAACTTAGGGTTTAAGGGCTGGCAATCCCCGATGGGTCAATGTTCCCAGCCCGATCGCCCCGATGGCATCCAATCTGGCATTTCTCGGGCCGATCGATCCATCCCCTGTGCCACCTGCCCCACGGGCCGACTTCAGTTCCAGTCCCAAATCCGTTGAGGGGCGATCGGGAAGCTGCATTGATCAAGTTCGGCAAACACGAAACATTTTTAAAGTCAATTGATTGTAAATATTTTTTACGAAGTGTTATAGTTGTTAACAACAAAGCCACCAAGCCTTAACCGCTTGTTGCTTCGTCCCCCTCCCTCCACCTTAAGGACTGTTTGTTATGAAGACCGATCTAGACTTCTCCAATCCTTACCTGCTTGACTCCGTAGTCTTCCGCCCCGACTTCAACTCAACGGGCGAAGCCATCAACCTCAATCAAGCCTGGTCTCTGTTTTTTACAGCGGGGCGCGAAGATAAGGCCCTGGGTTTCAATGCCGAAACCGGACGCTTTTTCACCAATATTCTCTTCGCCCTGGCGGCCGCAGGGGCCCTGTGGGGTCTACTCTTTAGCAGCACCCTCTAAGAGGATGTCTGAAAAGCCAAAATCGATACTCTGCACGCCTCATCGATCGACGAAGACAAGGGGCTTAAGCCCCTTGCCCCGCGACTATTGGTGCTCTTCAAGTGCCTCAAGATACTTTTCAGACAGCCTCTAAGTGATGGCTGCTGAGCTTTTCCCGCCTCGAATCCCCAGCAGTTAACCTGCAATGAGAATCGTTAAAACCGACAAGAGCCGGGCCACAGTGTGGCCCGGCTCTAAATCTATGGAGAGCATCCTGCTGAGAGCGTGATTTGGCTCAGGAGTTGCCCCCTAGGGTTCCAGGGCGATCGCCGGAGCTGCCAACGGTTTTGCGCCCGGCATCAGCCCGATCGGCCGTGACTCTCGGCTCACCAGAGTCGGAACCGCATCCCGCAGCCGCGCCGTGAGTTGCACCGTCGTTGAGTCATAGATCTGAGTCAACAGCTTGGGATAGAAGCCAATGCCAATGATCGGAATTAGCAGGCAGGCGATGATGAATACCTCACGCGGTTCCGCATCGATCAGCACCTCGTGGGACACCAATTCCTGGTTTTCCGGGCCGTAGAAGATTTCCCGCAGCATCGACAGCAGGTAAACCGGCGTGAGAATTACCCCCACCGCCGCCAGGAAGACCACGATCACCTTAAAGGGCAGCGAATAGGCATCACTGTTGGCAAAACCCAGGAACACCGTTAGTTCTGCCACAAAGCCGCTCATCCCCGGCAAAGCCAGCGAGGCCAGCGAACAAGCCGTGAACATCGAGAAGATCTTGGGCATCTTTTGGCCCACGCCGCCCATTTCGTCCAGCATCAGGGTGTGGGTGCGATCGTACGTGGCCCCCACCAGGAAAAACAGGCTCGCCCCAATCAGCCCGTGGGACACCATCTGCATCATCGCGCCGCTGATGCCCAAGTCCGTAAAGGAACCCAGCCCAATCAGCACAAAGCCCATGTGGGAAATCGAGGAATAGGCGATTTTGCGCTTCAGGTTCCGTTGGGCAAAGGAGGTGAGCGCCGCATAGACAATATTCACCACCCCCAAAATCACCAATACGGGCGCAAAGGTAGCATGGGCTTCCGGCAACATTCCAGCATTCATCCGCACCAGGGCATAGCCACCCATTTTCAGCAGGATGCCCGCCAGCAGCATGTGAACTGGAGCCGTGGCCTCCCCGTGGGCATCGGGCAACCAGGTATGGAGGGGGAAAATCGGCAGTTTGACAGCGTAGGCAATCAAAAATCCGCCGTAGAGCAACAGTTGCAGTGTGTGGCCGTAGGGTTTGAGGGCCAACTCCCGCATATCAAAGGTGACCGTATCGCCGTAGAAGGCCATGGCCAGGGCGGCAACCAAGATAAATAGGGAGCCACCGGCGGTGTAAAGGATGAATTTGGTGGCGGCGTAGAGGCGTTTTTTGCCACCCCAAATCGATAGCAGCAGGTACACCGGAATCAGTTCCAGTTCCCACACCAGGAAGAACAGGAGCAAGTCCTGAACGGCAAAGACGGCGATTTGACCGCCATACATGGCCAGCAGCAGGAAGTAGAACAGTTTGGGCTTGAGGGTGACGGGCCAGGAGGCCAAAACGGCCAGGGTGGTGATGAAACCCGTCAACAGGATCAGGGGCATGGAGAGGCCGTCTGCGCCCACTGACCATTTCAGGCCGAGTTCGGGAACCCAGGTGTAGCTTTCCACCAGTTGCAGTTCGGGGTTGCCGAAGTCGTACTGGGTACAAAAGGCATACACCAACAGGATGAAGTCAATGAGTCCTACTCCCAACGAAAACCAGCGTACGGTTTTGCCGTCTTTGTCGGGCAACAGGGGCACGATCAGGGCGGCGACGATGGGGAGGAGAATGGAGGTCGTCAGCCAGGGAAAGTTCATAGGAAGTCTTGCGTCGCTAGGCGCGATCGCGACTTAGCAAAGCGTTAGTGGGTGCGTTACTCAAAGCGTTGAGTGGTGATGGTTTTAGCCATCTCTGCTGACAGTGTAAGCAATGGGATCGATCCCGTGGCGATCGCTTAATACTTTGGTTACAAAGCACTTTGAACTCTTTAAAGTTCCGTTGCAGTTTGTGGCTATTTCCTAATTTTTTGCTATGCAGCTTTTGGCAGGAATTCCCCTTGCGGGCGCGATCGCCTTTGGAACTCATTAATTCTTAAGAATTGATCAAGATTAACGTTTGTCGATTAAGACCTGTTGTCATTTCCTGGGATCCAGTGGAAACAGTTGATCTTCCATGCCCTAACCACCCTAGACAAGGGGCTTAAGCCCCTTGTCCCCTACGATCCGCTAACGGCAGATCTAGGGTTTTGGGCTAAATGACGACACCCCCTACCCCCTGTCACTTAACCCTTGGTTGCTTCCTTCCCCTAGGCATTGTCGTAATCTGGAATTCTTGATCTTTAGATTGTTGAGATCTGAAGAATCGTGGGAATTGATGGGGATCCTGAAAAACGCCGAACTGGCGAGCATCTGTGACCGATCGCCCCCCATGCCCTAGCGATCGGGGCGGGTGGGGGGCCGGCAGTTGGGATTGGGCAGCAGAGCATCCCAGGTTTCGGCGGTCACTTCGCCGCTGGGATCCAGTTTTTGGGTTTCCTGAAAAAGACGAACAGCGTTGGCCAAGGCGGTGTCGTAGGTTCCGTCCGTGGGGCCTTGATAAAACCCCAGGAGCGCCAAAATGCCCTGAAGTCGGCGCACATCACTGCCACTGTCACCGGGGCCCAAGTTGGGCAAGGGTTCCCGACGCGGCGGGCAGTTGGCCCAAGCGGGCCCCATGCCCAGGCTGAGACTGATACCTAGGCCGATCGCGCCCAGGCTCAAGAGCATTCCCAGCCGGGTTAAGGCAATCACTTTTCGGGCCGATGCAGGATTTGGAGCCATGGCCAGCCTAGGGCAGTTGAAATGTTCGAGAATGGAAAGGAGGCGGTTCCAAGCCATAGGGCTAATTAACGGTTAGGCAATGGTTCAAGAACGAATTCTCAGCCGCACAGCGGAGAATCAAGGGTCAAGCTTGGACGGTTTTTTGCCATCCATCTTGAATTGGAGATCCCTTAGATTAGAGATTCGCTTGTCGCGCGATCGCGCTGGATTTGGCAAATCATGAGTTGTGGCGATTGGCCCGTCAGTTTACACAGTCGATTTGAAGGGGCCCTCGTGGGAGGGTTGGTGGCTCTGCACCAGCTCGATCGAACCTGGGAGCGCGATCGGCGCAATTTGGATGCGGCTTTGCAAGGAACCCTCCAATTGTCAGAGATCGTTGGCGCACAGGCGGGCCCGGATCCGGGGCTGTTGGCTTTGGCCTCGCTGGAGCCGCTGATGGCGGGGCCGGGCGATCAGTTGGGTTTGGCCCTGTTGCCGTTGCTGTTGCGCTGGTTCGATCGCCCCTTGGTGTTGCGCCAACTGTGGACTCAGGCGATGGATCAGCCTTTGCCCGAAGCGGTGATTTTGGGGGCGGAGGTGTTGGCTTGGGTGTTGGTGCATCCCAATGCTGCCACCCTGGAATTCTCCCAGGGTAATCGGGACGCAACCGGGTTCCATCCTGCCGCCCATGCAGTCTCTCTTTCCCATCCCCTCTGGCCGTCGGTGGCCAACATTCTCAGCGATTGGCAGACGTTGGATCGATCGACCCTGGATTGGCCCCAGCGGTTGCGGGCGGCCACGCCGGAAACCTTGCCCATTTTGGTGGCGCTCCATAGCCTGCGATCGAGCGGTGGCCGCTGGGCCAGCAGCTTGGCCCGCAGCCAACAGCAGTCGGCCAGCGCAGTTCTGTGGGCAGGGGTGTTGGTGGGTGCGGTGGGGGGCTGTGCGGCCATTCCGGCCGATGTGGGAGCGATTGTGCCCGATCGGCTGCTGACCCGCGCGATTCAGGGAGCGCAAATGTTGATCGATCGCTGGTCGGGTCGCTTGCCCCAATATCCCCTAACCGATTCGATCGCGGAGGGCGATCGCCTGATTACCCATTTCAGGGTTGGCCGCTGAGCAATTGCGCCCCGCAAAATCCGCCACTGGGGACGATTCAGCCAAAATTATCGATAAAATGCCCTACGCTTCAATCAACTGAGATACTGCCAAGATGCTACCCAGGTCCAGCCATGGGGCGATCGGGTGGTGGCTGGCCCCATTGCAGAATGGGGCCGGTGTTAACCCATTGCGCAATCTTTGCGAGAGCGCTACGACTGTGAAAATTGTCCAGCAACGGGTTGGCCAGAGTGATGAATGAATCCCATGGGATCATGGCCAGTTCAGCCAACCGGTTGAAGTACCGACAGAGTCCCTGCAAGATGAACATGGAGACGAGGCCCTTTTGGGATGACCTCCGATGGTTCTTCAGAATGGCATTGTTCAGCCCATTCTTTGGGTCAAATCAATTGGGTGGAACTGATTATGGTGACTTGGATTGCAATGGCTACTGGCGCAATCGGCGCAGGGTGTTAGGGGCAAAATGAGAGCCTCCCAGATGTTGACCCCCGCCAATCCGATGGGGCGTGATGGGCAACAGGCTGCCCCATCCCACACCGACTCCGAAGCCAGTGCGCAGGAACCGCCACCTCGCCAGGGTTCCCAAGAAAATGCGGAGGATACGGTGGAGCCAGTAGGCGGCCGATCGCCTGAGCCATTTCGCGACCCGTCCCCCGGCCGATCGCCCTTGGGGCCCAATTCTCGCAGCGTTTCCCCGCCTGGTTCAGTACCGCCATTGCCGCCATTGCCCCCCAGCCCATCGGCCCGGCGTGGATTTGGGCAGCTTTGGCCCGAGCGACTTTGCTGGCTGAACCGTCGGCTGAGTCCGCTGGTTCAACGAGTGACGATCAACGGAGGAGTTGGGGTGATTCGCGGCGCTTGCCATAGTCTCTGTTGTCAAACCATGGGCCAACCCTATGTCCGGCGGGCCCGATCGATTCGCCAGCGGGTGCAAACCATCCTGCTAGGCATTTTAGGGGCGGTTATCCTGACGGCCACCATGAGCCAGCCCTGGTTAAATCAACCGCGCTATGGCATTGGATCGATCGCCCCGCAAGATATCGTTGCGCCCTACGATGCCCAAGTGGTGGATCAAGTCACCACGCGCAGTCGTCGAGAGGCGGCCCGCAATGGCATTGTGCCCGCCCTGAAAATAGACTCCGATGCCACCCAACAATTAGCGGCGGAATTGCAACGTCGGCTGGAACGCAGTGATGAATTGCGCCAGGTGGCTGGCCAGTTCCCCTATTGGTCATCAGCGGATCTGGCGAGCGACCTGCAACAGATTGCGCGATCGCTCAATGAAGCGGACTGGCAACAGGTGCTCCAGGCCTTGGGGAAATCATCCCCTCGCCCAACCCCGCTCCCCACGGGGCGATCGGATGGGTTTGACCCCCTCAAACCCTCCCTGGCCTCCAGCAAAGTTCTGCCTATTTCGGCGGAACACCCCCTGGTAGTTGCCCTCAAAACCTACCGAATTCAGGCCAGTGAAGCGGCGCTGCGAAAAGTGATCAGCGCCATTGAAAAGGCCCGCGAACGCTATGCCATGGCCCAGACCGTGATGCAAGACTTTGGGCAGCAGGACTACACAGTGGATCTGTTTATCCTGACTGATACCCAATGGCAGGCCACCCGGGCCAAAACCTTGGTGGCCCTGGAAAACTTGCTGGTGCAGGGTCTCGCGCCCGGTTTGCCGCCGGAACTCGTTGAACGGGCGGTGCAACTCCATGTGGCGTTGGTGGTTCCCCTGGAAGGTCGGGCCCTGGCTCAGCAGCTCCTGCTGGGTACGATCGACCGCCCCACCCTCACGGAAGACCCAGACCGCACCCGCCGTTTGGCCGAACAGGCGGCGGAGGATGTGCCCCTTTCGATCGTGTCGCGGCGGATGGGTGAAACCATTGTGCGTCAGGGTGAGCGCATTGATGCGGGCCAATTTGCCTTGCTCGATCGCTATGGTCTCAGCTCTCGGAATGTGAACTGGGGCGCGATTCTGCGGTTGTTCCTGTTGGTCTCGGGGGCGATCGTCGCCTTTTGGCAAATTGAGCGCCGAGTCTATCACCGACTGCGCCAGCGAGACTGCTTCCTGTTGCTACTGCTCGCCATCAGCACCCCCCTGTTGATCAGCATGGGAGCCGCCTGGCCTTGGGCCAGCCCCACCATCCTGGCTAATCTGTCTGCCATTGGCCTGCTTAGCGGCAGTTTCTACGGTTCCCTGGTGGGGATGTCCCTGGTGGGGCTGTTGGCGCTGCTGTTGCCGCCCGGTTTGGAGGTGAGTTGGGTTGATGCCTTGATCGTGGCGGCGGGGGGATTGGTGGCCGCTGCCTGGGCGGGGCGGGCCCGATCGCGCGAAGACTTGGCTCTGTTGGGCGGTGGCGTGGCGATCGCCCAAGGGGGGCTATACCTGGTCATGAACCTGATCAACAGCGCCGCCGCTGAGTTTGTCTGGCTGACGGTGCTTGGTTCAGCGGCCCTGTGCGGGTTTGCGGGGCTGATTTGGGTGATCATCGCCATTGGCCTCAGTCCCTACCTGGAACATCTGTTTGATTTGGTCACCCCCATTCGCCTGGCGGAGTTGGCGAATCCCAATCGCCCCTTGCTGAAGCAACTGGCGGCGGAAGCGCCGGGCACGTTTCAGCACACCCTGTTTGTGGCGAGTTTGGCGGAAGCGGCTGCCCGATCGCTCGGTTGCAATGTGGAACTGGTGCGGGCCGGCACGCTCTATCACGACATCGGCAAGCTCCATAAGCCTCAGGCCTTCATCGAAAACCAGATGGGCGGCCCCAACCTCCACGATGAGCTGGCCGACCCTTGGTTGAGCGCGGAAATTGTCCGCAAGCATGTGAGCGAAGGCTTGGTGATGGCGCGACGGGCCCGGCTGCCCAAAGCCATCCAAGCTTTTATTCCGGAACACCAAGGCACGATGCTAATCGCCTATTTCTATTACCAAGCCAAGCAGCAACAGGAACAGCGAGAGCAGCGGGCCAAGGTGGCCAATTTCGGGTTAGAGCAAACTCCTGTGGAGCGATTGAATCGATGCGATCGTCTAGATCAAGCAGGTCGAGCCAATCAAGCCCATCAACCCGATCGCGCCACAACCGCCATCGAAACAACCCAACAGGACAAGGCCCCCCAAGGGCGATCGATTTACCAAGCTTGCGCTTTAGATCAGCGTCCGGTGCTGGAAAGCCATTTCCGGTATCCGGGCCCGATTCCCCAATCGCGGGAAACAGGAATTGTCATGCTGGCGGATTCCTGCGAAGCGGCCCTGCGATCGCTGGAAAATGCCACCTATGAGGAGGCCTTGGCGTTGGTCAATCGGATGCTGCGGGCCCGCTGGCAAGACAATCAGCTCGTTTGCTCGGGTCTGAGCCGGGAAGACCTGCGGGTGATTGCGGAAGTGTTCGTTACGGTTTGGCAGCAGTTTAACCACAAACGAATTGCCTATCCCAAGGCAGCGTTGAACGTGCCCGATCGGCCGGCGGCGGAACCGGCGGCCGGCTCCTGTGCCAAATAATGCCACTCCAAATCATGCGACCCAAAGCGCCTCATTGAACCAATGAACCACCCCAAGATCAATCGACGGAAGCAAGCACAAACACCCGGCAACGACCTGAATCCCCCTGGGGGTGAAAGGCGGTGGCAACTGCCAACAGTATGATGATTCAAGGCACGGAGCCGAGGCGGATAGTGCCAATCAGGCTGCTCAATTTCAGGCGTTTCAAGCACTTCCATGGGCCAATTTGGTGTTCCCCAAGGCGATCTCAACATTCGGACTTCGAGCGCGATCGGTTCCTCTGCGGTGGCTGCTGGTGATGCCGGTGGCGATCCAGTTGGTGGGGGCCATTGGGCTAACCAGTTGGCTCGTCTGGCGACATGCCAATCATCTGCTCACCGCCAACAGCACCCGCTTAGGCCAGGAAACCAGCCTCCGAATTGGGCAATTTTTGCAGGGGAGTTTGCAAGCACCGGTCCAGGTGGTGCAACTGATGGCCCAGGATTCGGAAACGGGGCGGGTGGATTTTTCGGATCCGAGCGATCGGGAACAGCGCCTGATTGAATATTTCCAAATCTTCAAGGGCACGGTGGATAACGTGGCCTATGGCGGCCAGGACGGAGAATTTGCCGCTGTGCAGTTCACCGACGATCGCAGCGCTCGCCAATTGCAGGTGGCCGGGCAAGTTACGGGCGGCAAAATGCTGGGGTTTGACTTAGATCAAAATCGCAAGCTAACCTCCGTGGCCCAAGTGTTTGATCCGCGCCGCCGAAGCTGGTACAGCGACACCTTCAAAGCCCAACGTTTGGTTTGGAATGCGGTTTTTCAGCTCCATAGCAACCCGCAAATTTTGGCGCTGCCGGTGAGCCAGCCCGTGCGCGATCGCACTGGTCGAGTCATTGGGGTGGTCACGTCGCGGCTGTATTTGTCAGCGGTCAATCGATTTCTGAAGACCTTGCCGATCGGGCGATCGGGCTTGGCCTTTGTGATGGAAACCGATGGGCAGCTAATCGCCACCTCCACCGACACGCCGTTGGTTTGGCCCAACCAACCCCAACCCAGCCGCATCAAGGCCGATCAATCCCTGCATCCGGTGATTCGAGCCACGGCCCAACACCTGATGGACGATCACATCATCACGGCCCCAGTGAATCCCCCAGCCCCGCCAGTCGGAATTCACCCCCCCGCCGCTGCCAATCCCCAATCCTTCACCCTGACCTTGGATCATCGCGCCTATTTAGGCCAGGCCACTCGGTTCCAAAACGCGATCGGTCTGCAATGGTGGGTGGTGATTGTGGTGCCGGAAAGTGATTTTTACGCCCCGATCGCCGCTCAGTTGCAAACAACCGTGGTGGCTTGTTTGGTGATGTTGCTAGTGGTGGCGGCGGTGGGGGGATGGCTGACCCAATGGCTGACTCGGCCGCTTCAGCACCTGGTCTTGGCGGCGGAGGGTTTGGCTAAGGGTAACTGGCTCGATCGCGCGTCCCGATCGCCCATTGTCGAGATCGATCGCCTGGCCAGCACCTTCAACGCCATGACGGAGCAGCTCGCCCAATCTTTTCAAACCCTGGCCTACCAGGCCGCCCACGATCCACTCACGGACTTACCCAATCGCCACACCCTGCTGCAAACCATTGACCATCGCCTAGAGCAAATGGAGCAGCAAATGGCGCAAAACATGACCCACCCCATGGGCCCGCCGGGGGAACCACCATTGGCCACCAGCCCCAGCCATCAGCCCTGGCCAGAGTTAATTGATGTCGGGCCCGGTCACTATAGCGCCATCCTGCATTTGGACTTGGATGATTTCAAGCTGGTGAACGATTCCTTGGGCCATTGGGTGGGCGATCAGTTGCTGACCCTGTTGGCCCAACGGCTGCAAGCCCACTTACAACCCAATGAGGTGCTGGCTCGGTTTGGGGGCGATGAATTTACGCTGTTTCTGGAAGGATTGGCCAGCTATGACCAAGGGATCGATCGCGCCATTCAACTGCAAACCCTGATTGCCCAACCCTTTGACCTGGGGAGTTTGGAAATTTTTGCGCGCGTCAGCATCGGCATCACCTGGGTGAATCCCCAGTTGGATGCGGAAACCCTGCTGCGTCAGGCAGAAATTGCCCTTTATGCGGCTAAACAGCGGGGCAAGGGCACTTGTGTGGTTTTTCGGCGGGAAATGCATTCCCAGGTGCTCAGTCGGTTCCAGATGGCTTCGGATTTGCAGTGGGCGTTGCCTCGGCAGGAACTGATGCTGCACTATCAACCCGTGGTGGCGCTGGAGACCCAAGCGATCCAGGGATTTGAAGCCCTGATGCGCTGGCATCATCCCCAACGTGGGTCGATCGCCCCCACGGAGTTCATCCCGATCGCGGAAGAAACCGGCATCATTGTGGAGTTGGGGCTGTGGGCCCTACGGGAGGCTTGCCAGCAATTACAGCATTGGCGATCGGTCTATCCCTGGTGTCAGGAGTTGCCCATGTCCGTTAACTGTTCCATTCGTCAACTGACGGGGGCGGACTTTGTGGGGCAAGTGGAGGCGATTTTGCAAGAAACA
The DNA here is from genome assembly GCF_059138625.1 of Limnothrix sp. HT2024. Lineage (NCBI taxonomy): Bacteria > Bacillati > Cyanobacteriota > Cyanophyceae > Pseudanabaenales > Pseudanabaenaceae > Limnothrix > Limnothrix sp. HT2024. Next base: position 4,482,854 of record NZ_CM181121.1, on the reverse strand, counting down.
GGGCTGCCGCCACATCTCCTGGCCTTGGAAATTACGGAAAGCCTGTTGATGCACCTGTCGCCGGAGTTGCGGGCCACGCTCGATCGCCTGGCGATTCTAGGGGTGCGCTGGGTGATTGATGACTTTGGCACGGGCTACTCTTCCCTCAGCTATTTGCACCAATTGCCGCTATCGGGGCTGAAAATTGACCAGTCGTTTATTCATAACCTCGATCGCCAAGAACGACCTCGGGCGATCGTGGCGGCAATTTTGAACCTGGCCGAGCAGTTAGAGTTAACCGTCACCGCCGAAGGAGCCGAAACCATCTCCAGCATCCGCGCCTTACAAGGGTTGGGCTGTCGGCAAGTGCAGGGGTTCTTTTTCTGTCCAGCCAGCACCCCCCGCACCTTGGAAGCTTGGATGACGAATTGGCAAAGTCGGGTGCGATCGCCCCGGCCGCGATTGACCATTGTTCGATCGCCCCAGGAGCGATCGGCTCCGGCCACCAACCGCGCCCTGATTGACACCATCGATCGCACCCTAAACTACGCCGCCGAACGCCTTGATCCCCAGGAATTGGATCCTCAAAACCCCTGAGCAGGGGCCAGAGCGATTCATACCTAGGCGACCGATCCTCCAGCATTCAGACCCACAATTCTGATCTGATCGGGACTGGCACCGCGCACTAGCCCCAGGGCCTGGCCCGTGCTGCTATCCGTAATCAGCGTGGCCGCGATCGCCTCCACCCGAAAATCCGCCGTCCGAATCATCGATCCCGGCGGAAATGGCCCCTCAGGCGCATGGTCGCGCGAATCGCCAATCACCAAGTAGCGCTGGCTGAGGCGCACATTGGCCGGCAACACACCATCCGCCAACTGGATTCGATCGCCCTCAGCCGCGTTGTAATCCAAGATGATATCCACCACCAACTCATCCACATTGAAAATTGGGTCGGTGGTACGAGGTTGATCACTCCCGATCGCGCTATTGGCCGGGGCATCACCCGGCCGCAGAATGAAGGTATCCGCGCCGCGACCTCCCCAGAGCCGATCGCGCCCCAAGTCTCCCGCAAGGGTATCGTTGCCGGCCTCACCGGTCAGGATATCGGCCCCCTGACCACCCAGCAGCAGATCATCCCCTCCGCCGCCATAGAGATAGTCGGCTTGCAAATTGCCAAATAGGGTATCGTTGCCGGCCCCGCCGCTGAGGTAATCCATCCCTCGCCCACCAATCAGGCGATCGGCCCCGCCGTTCCCTTCCAGGTAGTCGCCGCCCCCGTTGCCATAGATGATGTCTGCGGCCTCGCTGCCCTGCACTAAATCATCGCCATTCAGGGCCCGCACGCCCCCTGGATAGGCCGTCAGCAGGGATGGAATCCGCACCCGATCGCCCTGTTCCCCATTGGCACTCAGATCGAAAAAACGCGGCCGGGTTCCATCGTCGGGCGACAGCGGATCGCGAATCAGGCGGGTATCCGGTAGGCCATCGGCAGCAAACAGACTAAAGAAGCTGCCGAATTCGTAATCGTTGTCGGCCATGGTCAATGGGGACAAATTCAATGGGGACAAATTAAAGGCGCAACAAATCCGCACCGCTACCGGGTCGAGGCTGCACCGGAGTGGGACGCGGGGTATTGGTGGGGCCGGGGGTAGCGGTGGGTAGCTCACCCCGATTGCCGTTGGGGTCAAACAAAATCACCAGGGTGTTCACCAACCGATCGCGCTGGGCCCGGTTGAGTCGTCGAACGGCCGCCTGGTCTCCATCTAAGGGATTTTCCGTGAGGCGTTCATTGCCGGGATAGCTGGTTTCGGGAATGTATTGGTGCAGGCCCAAATAGTCCGCGAGGGTCAGTTTCCAATCCAATCGCGAAAAGGGCGATCGCCCCACTTGATAAACGTGGTAGCGAATCATGCGGGCTAATAAACTGCTGCCACGATCGACCTCTCGGGACTCGCGGTTGATGTAGTGATCTTCCCGGGGAATATCCGGCAGCACTTGATAAACCTGCCGCCAAACATCATTGGTGGAAGGAGGCAGTTGGGCGATCGCGGGGCCCCGAAGCATCAGGGCGATCGCCAAACCCAAGGCCACCCAAACGGCCCACCAGCCGGGCCAACGCCCCGATCGCCGCCCATTTCTGCTCAACAGATTCATACACTGCCGTGCTCGCTCTATGATTCCGATCCTGATCGATCCGGGCGGTCGAGATGACCGCGCTCCGGACGGGCGGGCTGAACCCTAAATTAACGCTCACAAATAACGTTCAGAACGGAACCAACGTTCAGAAGCGCCATTAGGAGACTGACGAAACTGAGAAACAAACTGAGAAACAAACTAAGAAACAATGATGTCCGGCTGGGTCAGCTCATCGGACATTTCAATGATGGCGCGAATGACCGGCTTCATGGAAGATTCTTCGCCCGTGTCAAATTCTTCGTAGCGGCGACGCTTCGCCCGGTTAGCCACCTGCACCGTGATTTTGTAGCGATTGGACGATTCGGAAATCAGCGAGGCAGCACGATACATCAAATCCGACGTGTCAAAGGGCTTGTCGAGTTTAGACATGATTGGCTAGTGAATGGGGCAAATTCAACGAGACGAGGTGGCTATGGGCTGCGGAAGGAGCAGGGCCGTTGGCAACGGGCCCAACAGGAGCCGCTCAACCGTGGTTGCAGGCAATCGCTACAAAATCACGGAGCGGCCGATCGCCTGTACCCAGCCTGTTTAGATTATCAGTTCTCGGGAGGGCGATCGGGGATGAGTCCAGGTGGGCCAGTGAGCCGGCCCAACTCCGGCTCCATCCATGGCCCTATGGCTCCACCCGCACGGGCATCCCCTCCGTGACCCGATCGAATAAATCCACAATGTCTTCGTTGCGCATCCGCACACAACCGTGGGAAACCGCTTGACCAATCAGCTCCGGATTAGGCGTGCCGTGGAAGCCGATCGAGTTGTCACCATTAGTCCAAAAGCCAATCCAACGAACCCCCAAGGGATTATCTTTCCCCGCCGGGACGATCGTGCCGTTGAAGGGATGCTGCCAAACGGGATCCACTGTTTTTTGAATGACCTGAAAATGACCCGTGGGCGTTTCCCAACCATCCCGCCCGATCGCCACGGGATAGCTGCGTACCATCACCGTACCGCGATAGAGATAAACTCGCCGCTCCCCGAGCCGTAACACCAGAGAACTGGAAACGACTGGGACATGGGCTTGGTATTGGCCCAAGCCGGGCAACGGCGGTTGGGCCGTTTGCACGATCGGGGGCCAGAGGCCCGGCCGCTTCAAGGGCGACTCATTGGCGGGTGGGTTAACGGCCTGGACGGGGCGAGGTTGCGGATTGGGAGGGGGTTGGGGCCCCTCTGCCCAGGCGGGGCCCCCGGACAGTAAGCCCAGACCCAGGATCGCCAAAAGGGGTAAGGGGCGAGAGGATCCCCAAAGTTGCGGCGGTTGCTGGAACTGCATAGGTTGGGTGTGGGTTCAAGGCAGACGGGCCTATGGCTCAACCACAACGGTGGTTCCCATTTGCACTTTTTCAAATAGTTCTACAACATGCTCGTTGCGCATCCGCACACAGCCATTGGAGGCGGCCCGCCCGATCGAGTTAACCGTGGGCGTGCCATGAAACCCAATGATGCCGTTGGATCGTTCCATGAACCCAATCCAGCGTAACCCCAAGGCACTGTTAGGGCCGGGGTTAGTGACCTGGCCTGTCCAGGGATTGCGCCAAATGGGATTTTTCACCATTTGGAACACGCGATAGGTGCCGGTGGGGGTGGGGGTGGAGGGCTTCCCGATCGCCACTGGATAACTGATCTCTACCCGATCGCCCCGATAGACATAAACCCGCCGTTCCCGCAGTCGCAGCACCAGTTTCACGGGCAGTTCCGCTGGCGCTGCTGTGGGGGTAGGGGATGGATTGGGGGTTTGGGCTGGGGGTTGAGCCGGAGTTGAGCCGGGAGCTGTGTTCGGGTTGGCCGAGTCGGTGGGAATGTTAGCGGGAACCACCGTTGGAGCGGGTGAGGCGGCTTCTGGGGGCAGCCCGATCGAGCTATTTAGCCCATTGCCCTCGGCAGCGGCGGTTCGCGGAACGGGATTGGCCACAACCGGCAGCGCCCCGGCACTTGCCCAGGCGGCGGCTATCGCCAGGCCCAAAGCCAATCCTCGATGGGTGCGCCGTTGCACCAATTGCCAAGCCCAAGGCAGAGTAGATCGAGTGTGCATCATGAATTCCTAACACCAAATTTGACCCAATCCGGACGGGGGTAGGCAGGCGAGCGGTGGTTGAACCGAGGCTTGCAAAATCGCTCGCCATTTTAGCGCGGCCTCGGGAGCGGCCTGATCCCGATCGAATCTTGTTGCTCCTGCGGCCGCGAATTCCGAGGCGATCTGAGGGCATGTCTCAAAAGTCAAAACTGCTACCTTGCCGATCTCATCGACCATCGACCGACACAAACAAGGGGCTGAAGCCCCTTGCCCCCGAGATGACACATCCTCAATCAGGCAATTTGGGGCGATCGCTGAATTCTCCCCCCATGGTCATTAACCAAACAACTTGAGCCACATCGGGATGGCCAGCAAAACCAGTACGGTGGTGAGAGCAATGCTGGTGGCAATCATGGAGCGATCGAGGTCGTATTCTTCCGCCAAAATCAGGCAAGCAAAGGCCGTGGGCATTCCGGACATCAACACCAGCCCCAGGCGTAATTGCGGATCAATCCCAATCATGATTGCCCCCAATCCCAACAGGGCCGGCACGGCGATGGTTTTCAGCAGGGCCGGCACGGCCGCCACGCGCAAACAGTCCCAGCCTTTCAGTTGGCTGAGCCGAATCCCCATCAACACAAACGCCGTGGGAATCACCAGCCCCACTGAGCCATGGGACAGGGTTTCGATCCATGGGGGCAGGGCGATCGGTTGACTGGCCACCCCAAACCCAAATCCCCAGAGGGAGGGCACGGCGGCCATGGTTTTGATTTGACCCCAAAAGCTGCGATCGCCCCCGGTGGTGCCAAAGGTGCTGGCCACCCACACCCCGAGGCCATAGGTTCCCATCACGTTTTGGGACACCGCGTAAAACGCTGGAAATCCCGCCGAGCTGGCATCCAAAAACAAAGGGGCGATCGCCAGCCCCACAAAACCGGTATTACCCAGCATGGCGGACAGGATATAGCTCCCTCGGGCGGCGGGTTCTGTCCACCAAGGAACTGTTTCCGGAGCCTTGGCCACATCGATCGCCAGGTCTGGATCGAGATCTGTCCCCCGATCCGTCACCATCGGGATCAGACTGGGCGAGGTACTGAGGGCGATCACCGTTGCGAATTTTCCGGAGCCGTACAGCCCCCAAAGGCCACCAATTGGGCGATCGGTCGGCATTTCAACTCGCAGATCGCTCCTCATCAGGTAATGCAACGAAGCCAAACTCAGCAAGGCTCCCAACACCACCGCGAGAGCCGCACCGGCCGGAGCCAGGCCCATTTGACCAGAGAAGTTGGTGTGACGAGCGAGGGAAAAGACTTCGAGGGGCACACCGACCCAATAGAGCGATCGCCCGACCAGTCGCGGCCAAGAACGGGGTAACCAGGGCCCCAACAGAAGTCCCAACCCTGTCCAAATCAACAGTGGTGTGTAGGCATGTAGAAGTACTTCGGCCATACGGGACTGTGCAATCGCCGTGAGTCAGTCTGGCCCAGGGGAAGCGGTTTAGGTTTATGGCCCAAGGCCGATCGACCCGCTCAGCAAGCTGGCATTTAACCATGGGTTAACCCAATTATCGAAGCACTTTAACATCACGTAGATACCAGCGACCGTCCTTGCGCTGGGCCTCGTAGCGCACTCGCAGCACTTCATTGTAGGAACCGGCCCGATCGGGCTTGCCATTTTTGAACAGTTTGGCCACTTCCCGCACCTCAGCGGTAATTTGACCGCGATCGGGCTGGTCTGGCGTGGCTTTCACATCCTCCAGCTTCACCTGATGTTCGTATTCCCAGTGCAGTTTTTGGTTGAGGGCATCGCGCGATCGGGCCCGCCAAGCTCGCAACATTGGATCTGCCAAAATTTCCGTGAGGCGTTCTCCCTGGTGCTCGCGACCCATGGCGGCGGCCTTGGCGCTCAGCCAGGTCTGCACCAGTTGCTGGGCGGTTTCCGGGTTGAGGCCAGGGGCCGTGAGGGCGGTTTCCGGGTTGGGAACTGCCGGGGGCGGTGGAATTTCAATCACGGGCCGATCGAGTTGGACGATCGGTTGTTCGCCCTCCAGGTTGGGCCCCCCTTGGAAGGTTTCGCCCAGGGCTTGGAACACGCGCCAAATGAGGAACGAGCCAAGACCAATCACCATAATTCCAACCCCGATCGCGATCGGGAGTCGATCGCCGCCGCCACCCCGGTTGCGGGTGGGGCGATCGGAGCGCTGACGGCCACGACTGGGGCGATCGGCCCCACCAGGGGGTAACGGAGGCGCGGCTCCCACGGTCGATCGCCCGCCGCTGCCCATGTTGCTGGCTCCTGGGTTGGCTCCCGTGGCCCGGCTGAGGGGAATCACGTTGTTGGGCGGCGGCGCGGAACCCGAAGCCGCAAAGTCCGAAAAGGCCCGGGCAACCGTGCCGGAGTCCTGGGCCGTTGGATCATGTTGGGTCGCTTGGGTTCCCAACTGTTCCGGCAAGGGCAGAGGGCGAATAGTGCTGGCAGTGGGTTCGATCGGGTTGGCGGCCGAGGGTACGGGGGTGGGCCGTTGCCAGGGAAACTGGGGCATGTCGATCGACCGGCGATCGCCCAATTCAGCCAGGGCCGCCAAGGTGCGGTTTGATCCCCGGTTCGCCGCCATCGGTGTGGCAGCTTGCACGGAAGCGCGATCGGGAACCACCGTCCATTCATTCTCCGGCGGCTCCCCTTCCGGCAAGGCTTCTAGATAGCTTTGCACCGAAGCATCCGCAAAATATTCCTTGAGGGAAACACCTCCTTGCACCAGATCCCGGAAATGGGGAAACACCTCATGGCGTAACCAATGTTCCGTGTAGGCACAGAGGCCCGGCAACAGATCCGGCGCACCGGCCGACTGTTGACGAATCAGGGCGATCGCCTCCTGTTCCTGGCTCTGGCTCAGATAGCGCGTGGCTTCTTCGGGCCGTCCCAACAGCAAGGCACAGACCGCCTGCTCCAAAAACACATCCTGACGATTGCCCAACCGACGCAACAGCAAGCTCGCTTGCCGCACAAAGGCCGGCTGCCGTTGCCCAAATCCCCGGGCGATCGCCGCGTAGGCCGTCAGGAAGGTGGCCACCGCCGAAGGGCGCTTGGCCTCCGCTTCAAACAGGGCGAGCTGTTCTTCCGTGGTCAAATACACCCGCAGTTGCTGCACAAAACGCAGAAAATCCTCAACGCCCAAGCCCGATCGATCATCCCCTTGGCCGTCAATGCCTTCGCGCTCCTTCAACATGCTGCGCAACAACTGCAAACCCTGGCGATGTTGCACGCTGTTCTCGTCCGGATGGGCCAACAGCTCCAAAATGCGATAGGGCCGCAGTTTGTACAAATCCGCCTGAATTTCGCCCCGCAAACTGGCAAACAACCCATGGTGCAACAGCAACTCTTGGGCAATCTTGAGGGAGGTGGCGGCCGGTTCCGCCTGACCTTGGTGCCACTGTTCGCGGCCCAACTCTAGGTAGGCCAGCACCACGGTCAACAGAATATCTGCCAGGGCCAGTTGCGGTTCCCCAAAGCGGCCCGCCTCGATCGTGCCCGGATTGCTCAGGTGTGGATAGCCCAACTCCAGCACCAGTTCATATTCCCCCAGTTCCTGGAGCAACAGCAGCGCCCCCACAAACTGGCGCTCATCGAGATCCAGCATGGGGGTTTCGGCGCGATCGGCCGACGGCTTCGCCCGGCGACGACCTTGAGCATCCAGCAACGGCGGAGCCGAACCACCGCCACCGGCCAAAAAGGTTTCATCGTAGGCTTGCCGGCTGGCGGACTGACTCAGTTGGCGATAGGCCTCATCGATCAACTGCTGCCGAAGGGTGATGGCGGCCTGGGAATATTCCGGGCGCGGCAGTTGGTCACTCCGCTGGCGATAGGCCTGTTGCAGTTGCGGGGTGGTGGCCTGGATCGGCAAGCCCAAGATTCGGTAATAGTCTAGGGGGATCAGCACAACTGCCACCCTCGCGGTCTAACAACAACAATCAATCGATACCACATTATTTTGCGAACTGACGGCTTTTCGGGGTCTGGATGGAACGGACAAGGGGGGGTTGAGCGGTTCTGGTTTGACGGTTTCAGCACAATCGCCTTCAATGCCGACCCAATCTCGAACGGGCCTCGCAAGATCATCCCGATCGTTCCAATGGATTCAGAACAACTAGGCGTTATTTGGGCTATTCAAGTGGCCGGTCAATCAGCGATCGATCAGACGATTCAGGCAAGCCATCGATCATCAATCAGGCGATCGACCTTGGACCACAAAACCCCGCATTCCGCTTTTCAATAGTCTAGACAGCGTAGCCGTTGATGCCCGTTTCGGGGATATTCTGTTAATTCAAGGCTCTCGGATTCGCTATGGGCAAATGGCACTCGTATGCTAGCCTTTGCGACAAGTATGGGGGATGTAATGGGACCCGTGGACTCGCCACCGTTAAATCTTGCACCGGAGGCCCTCGATAGCTGGGTGATGCGGGTTTTGAACTGGCCAGGCCTGCAAGTGCAAGTGCGCCTAGCGGGAACCCATTTGCACGTGCTTTGCGAAGGGTTGACCTGTCCCGATGCGGCGGTTTTGGAAGCCCGGTTTCGCCAAGGCTTGACCCGATCGCCCCTGCATCAGTTGCCCTGGGAAACCTTGCCCCGGCTGGTGTTGCTCTATGGTCGGCAACTGGGCCAAACCAAGCCGGCCTGGACACGCTACGTGGTGCTGGAGCCTTCCATGATCACGGCTCCGCCTGCGGTCTCAATGCCGAGCGTTGCCGACGTGATGAAGGCTGCGGATGCTTCGGAGGAATTTGCGGCCCTGCCGCTGCCGGTGGCCTCAACACCTGACGCGCCGCCCATTCAAGCCGCTTGGGCTGGTTTGGCCCAGCGGGCTGCTCAGCAGGTGGGTGAAACCCTGAAGCGATCGGGCATTCAAGCCAAGGTGACGGTCAAAATCACCCCTAGCCCCCGGGTGATTCAGGGAGAGCCGAACGGGGCTACCGGCCATCGCCTTTGGGCCATTTGCCAGGTGACGGAACCGGTGGATTGGGTTCCCCAGGGGCCGGCCATGGCTCTGGCCTTGCGGGAGCTGAGCCTAGAGGGCTTCCGGGATGGCTATGTGTTGGGCCAGGCGCTTTCGGAACCGGAACCCAATTGGATTTTGCGGGTGAACCTGACGGCTCCTCGTCAAATGTTGTTTGATTGGGCCCGTTGGGGGGATGTGCAGGCCCTGTCGCACTTGCTCGATCGCACCTTGGGCAGTCGTTTGGCCCAATCCGTGTCGGCGGTGCTGGAAGAATCCACGCTGCATGTGTTCGCGAAGCTTCAGGAATCGGCTCTGGCCACGCCCCTGGAGGTGATTAGCACCGTTTCCACCCTGGTGCGGGCGATCGCCCCGCAGGGCATCCATTCTTTGATGCTTTATGGCTGTCCCGATCGCCCGGAGGCCGCGCCCCAGTGGGTGGAATGGATGGACTTGCCAGCGGCCAGCCGATCGGACTTGGCCGAATCCACCCTCACCCTGGCCCAAAGTGACGATCACGCGGCCCAGGTGTTCTTGCTGGAGCGGCTGATTAATCCGCATTTGGATCAGTGGATGGCTTCCGGAGGGCTGCGGGTGCAGCTCTGTCGGCGGGGCGATTTGCTGCATGTGATGTTGGATGGGCCCCGTTGCCCCGAACAGGCCACCGTAACCACTGCCGTGGCTAAGCTGATCCATGATCTGCAAGTGCCGGGTCTGTCCGGGGTGCGGATCTATGGACGGGCGGCCGGCAGCAAACAGCCCCAATGGCAATTTGCCGAAGATTTCACCGCCCGCTCTGGCCGTCTCAGCTCCCATGATGCGGTGCCGGATTTTGTGGGCGCGGAGGCGGCCGCGGCCCGGGCAGCCGAAGCCACCGCCACTGCCCCCCATTCACCCCATGGTTCCGATGGGGCCCACTCCCCAGCCTTTGATCCAGAGTTGGATCAGCCCATTGAACGAGAATCGTTGCAGCCCCTGTCGTTGCCCAGTGCGGGGCGATCGGGCTGGTCTTGGTCTCAGTTCCGGGAACGGGCTTGGGTGGAAGCGCGATCGACCCTCACGGCCACGGGCATTTGGACCACGGACGCGGAACCGCCCGAGTCAGCCACCACCCATCCCAACACCCGCACCCGGGTTTGGTATTCCGATCGCCCGGAACCGGCCCCATGGCTCCCCCTCCTCAGCGCCGGGGCGATCGGGTGCAGCCTCGTTGTGGGGCTAGATTGGATTGCCGCTCGGCCCGAATGGGCCCTGTCTTCGGCCGCCCAAGCCCGCCGTTCCGCCTCGGCCCTGTTGAACCTCTCCAGCGGCCCAGCCGAAGCAGCGGAGGTGCTCCCGGAACCGCCCCAGTTTCCCAGTTTTAATAGCCCCCAGTTCGATCGCCAGCTTCTGCTCTATCAGCAGTTTGTGCTGCGGGAAGGCGTGCCCGATGTGTTGGTGGTGGGCAGTTCTCGGGCCCTGCGCGGCATTGACCCCGCCCGATTGCGCGATCAGTTGGCTCGCCATGGTCACCCCAAGCTCAAAATCTTTAACTTTGGGATTAATGGGGCCACGGCCAAGGTTGTGCAGGCGATCGTACAGGGCATTTTGCCGCCGGAACAACTGCCCAAGCTCATTCTCTGGGCCGATGGCACTCGCGCCTTTAACAGCGGGCGGGCCGATGCCACCTACCAAGCCATGGCCGCCTCGCCCGCTTACCGGGCCCTGCAACAGGGGAAATTTCCGCGCCCCGTGAGTCCGCTGGTCAGTGTCCCGAGCGGGGCCACACCCCCACCACCACCGGCACCGCCCGATCGCCCCGGAACCCTCACCAGCACCCGCGAAGCTCCGGCCCTGCTGCGTCAATCTTGGTTAGGCTCCACCGTCGAAACCATCCCCACCCCCGAAGATGTGGAAGCCTGGTTGCAGGAGCGCACCACGGGACTATCCCAGGTGCATAGCCGCCGTGATAGTCTCAAGGCCACCCTGCGCGATCGGTGGCAAGGGTGGGATCTATTTGCGTTATTGGGTGCTCGCGAGACCCTCCGTCGGGGTCTCAGCCCTGCCCTGCCCGATTTGGTGCAGGGGGCCCGGGCCCACTTGGGGAAAGTGGCGGCCACGGCTGGTACAGGGCGGGATGGAGTAGTGGATTTACACGGCTTCTTGCCTCTGTCTGTCAAGTTTGATCCTTCTACGTACTATCAAACCTATCCACGGGTTCCGGGGGATTTTGATAGCGATTACCGTAGTTTTTCCTTGGGGGGCGAGCAGTTTGATGCGCTGACGGGAATTCTGCAATATGCCCAACAGCGAGGAGTAAAGGTGGCTTTTGTGAATGTGCCTTTGACGGATGACTATTTAGATCCGCCCCGATCGGCCTATGAGCAAAAGTTTCACCAATTCATGAATTCACAGCCGTTGTTATATCTCAATCTCTCGCGGCTTTGGGTGAATAAGTACGATCGATTCTCGGATCCCAGCCACCTCAATCGCTACGGGGCCCAGTCCCTAACAGATGCGATCGCCCAGCAGAAAACCATCCCTTGGCCAAGCCCCTAGAGGGTGAAACCTCAGGGACTCAGGATAACTCTCCGGGGTACGATCGCAAATGTTTGTATAACCAATCAATCTCTTCCATGGGCAGAGACCGGTTGGGAGGATCACCCCAAGCGCGATCAAAACTTCGTTACGGTTGAGCCAAGGCTTGATTCGCTTCGCTTGATTGGCTGAATTCACTGAATTCGCTAGATTAACTTAGTTGCTTTGACTGGCGGAAAATTGGCGGTGGGACAATTTCAGCCCATCAGTGGCGAATTCTTCTCCCTCGGTCTAACAATAAGGTGGGTCGCAAAGGGGCATTGGGTGGGGAGCTGCCCTTTGCAGTTAGGCTGAATTCTTGATTTGATTGTTTCCGTTTTGTGTTTGCGCCTCTGCTCCTTTGGGTTGCGCCATCGTCATGACTTTTGCTGGCACTGGCAGTTTTTTGGCATCGTTAACGCGACCCGATCGGGTGGGCTTGCTCACCCAACGGGTTAAAGATCTTCCGGTTGCGGAATTTGTTTGCCTCCTGGACTTCATCACAGCGGAGTTTCAGCAGTTTTTGCGTGCCTTTGATTTGGTCAATAATGCGGCGCTCGAAAGCATCCTGGAGCAAATTCTCGATGCCTTGACCCTCAAAATTGGGCTGATTTTGCAGGCGGAACGCACCACCATTTTTTTGCTGGATCCCGATCGCGCGGAGCTGTGGGCCCGGCCCAATGGCGATCAGGTGTCCGCGGCCGATGAAATTCGGATTCCGCTGAATGTGGGCATCACGGGCCGATCGGCTGCCACGGGTGAGGTGGTCAACATGGCCAATGTGCAGCAGGCGGCGGGGTTTGAGCTGGCCTTTGATGGTCTGGGCGATCGCCCCACGGAGGCCCTGCTTTGTATGCCCATTCGCAGCACCGATGGGGCCGTGGTGGCCGTGGTGCAATTGCTGAATAAAACCACTGCCCCGGCCTTTGACCGCGAAGACGAGGCCCGCTTTCGGGAATTTGCGGAATCGATCGGGATCATCCTGGAAAGTTGCCAGTCCTTTTATCAGGCGGCCCGTAACCAACGCGGGGTAGCCGCTCTGCTGAAGGTCACCACCCTGTTTGCCCAAACGGGACTGGAATTGGATCGGGTTTTGCAGGCGGTGATGGCGGAAGCCCGCGACTTTATGCAGGCGGAATATGGCACGTTGTACCGGCTCGATCGGGACACGGGCCGGCTGCGCACCACCTTTGAAGACGGGCGATCGTTGGAGGTGTCGAGCGATCGGGGGTTGGTGGGCCATGTGGTGCGCAAGGGACAGCCCCTAAACCTGAGCTATGCCCCTTCCCACGAGGATTTTGATGCCCTGCTCGATCGCCCCCATGGTCTGAATACTCGGAATGCCCTTTGCTTGCCGATCTTTGACCCCTCGGGGCAACTGATTGGCGTGAGTCAACTGCTCAACCGCAAACAGGGCAATTTCACCGCCTCCGATGAAGCCTTCATGCGGGCCTTCAACACCCAGGCCGGCATCGCCCTGGAAAATGCCCGCCTTTTTGACAGCGTACTCACGGAACAGCAGTACCAAAAAGACATCCTGCGGAGCCTGTCCAATGGCGTAATTTCCACGGATCTGCAAGGGCGGGTGGTGACGATCAACGAGGCCGCTTTGGAATTGCTGGGCTGTCCAGTGCGGCGGGACGGGATGGCGGGTCGCCGCAGCATCCAAACCATCTGGGAACAGCAACTTCTGAAACGGCCCGTGTGGGAAATTATCCCGATCGAGTCCCTGGAAACACGCTTGAAAGACAGCCTCAGTACCGGCGCACGCCATCGGGTTCCTGAGCAGGCCCTGCGGGTCGGGCGTTACTTCAGCCCCCAAGAGGGAACCGTCTGGGTCGTCCCCCAGGGCAACAATCAAGTGCGGCTGTGGAACGATCCGGCCCGCCCGCTGGAGTATCTAAATCCCGATGATATGCAACTGTTCGATCGCAACGTCAACCTAGCCGTGAATCCCCTGACGGATTTGGATGGCAAAGTGCGGGGCGGTTTGGTGGTGTTAGAAGACATCAGCCGCGAACAACGACTCAAGGCCACCATGTCTCGCTACATGACCCCCGAGGTGGCCGAGCGGGCCGTGGAACTGGGGGCAGACATGCTGACCGGTGAGCGCAAGGATGTGACAATCCTGTTTTGCGATATTCGGGGCTACACCAGTTTGGCCGAGGCTCTGGATGCCACGGAGGTGGTGGCCCTGCTGAATCAATATTTTGAAACCATGGTGGAGGCCATTTTCGATCGCAAGGGCACCCTCGACAAATTCATTGGCGATGCACTGATGGCGGTCTTTGGTGCGCCGTTGCCCCTCGAAGAGGATCACGCCTGGTTAGCGGTACTGACGGCTTTGGATATGCGCGATCGCCTGAAGGTGTTTAACCGAGCCTTGGTGGCCACCGATCGACCACCCCTCCGCGTTGGCATTGGTATCAGCTCCGGCGAGGTGATTGTGGGCAACATCGGTTCCCAACGGCGCATGGACTACACCGCGATCGGGGATGCCGTAAACGTCAGCTCCCGGCTGGAAGGGCTAACCAAAGAATATGGCTGTGACATCATCCTCAGCGAAGCCACCTACGAGCGCTGTGCCGATCGGCTCTGGGTGCGCGAACTCGATCGGGTGCGGGTGAAAGGCCGCACCAAACCAATTCGCATCTTTGAACTGATTGGCGATCGCGCCCGTCCCCTCTCCTTTGAAGATGAAACCTTCCTGGAACAGTACGAACTGGGCAAAGAAGCCTTTAACCGCTTCCATTTCCACAAAGCCATGGTGCATTTTGCCGCCGCCCAACAACTGCGGCCCCATGATCACTCCGTGAAACTCCATATAGAACGGGCAACCCAATATCTGGATTGCCCGCCCCCGGAATACTGGGATGGGGTTTTTAATACCCCCAACATGTAGGCGATCGGTTCGCCAATCGGTGAAAAACTCTGCCACCTGAAACCAAGTGGCAGCGCCCGTCCAAAGCATGAAGTTGTAAAGATCAGTCACCCTAAACTAAGGGGCTTAAGCCCCTTGTCCCCCACGGTCTCGCCACGATGGAATCAGGGTTTCAGGCAATTCGACGATAGGCCCTAGGGGGTGTCGTCATTTTTCGAGGTGATGCTGAAGCGGCTGATCTTTCGTACCCTAATCGTCGTAACAAGATGCTCAAGCCCCTTGTCCCCCACGATCCGCTAACGGCAGATCTAGGGTTTCGGGTTCAACGACGACAAGCCCTAAGCCCCTTGTGGCCTCGCGATCGGGTAACGGCAACAGTCATTTAACTTGACCGATCAAAATAAGTTTGCCGTGCTGCTAGACGCGGCGATCCTAACTAAATGCGGTTGTCCAACAGTTTCTTCGTGGCTTCCACAATTTGGCCTGGTTGCACGATCGTCAGATTCTCCAACATCCCGTTATAGGGCGTGGGAATATCCTGCGAAGACAACCGTACCGGCGGTGCATCCAAATCATCAAAGCATTGTTCAATGATCTGGGCCGTCAGTTCTGCCGCAATGCCGCCCGTCTTCATGCACTCTTCCACAATCAGCACCCGATGGGTCTTACGCACTGACGCGGCGATCGTGGCCATATCCAACGGTTTCAGGGAAATCAGGTCAATCACTTCCGGATCGATCCCTTCCTTCTCCAGGGTTTTCACCGCCTGCATCACGTGGTGGCGCATTCGGGAATAGGTCAGGATCGTGATGTCCTCGCCCGATCGCACCACTTCCGCCTTATCCAACGGCAGCAGATATTCTTCGTCCGGCAAATCTTCCTTCAGGTTGTAGAGCAGCACATGCTCAAAAAACAGCACCGGGTTATTGTCGCGAATGGCAGACTTCAACAGCCCCTTGGCGTTATAGGGCGTGGAACAAGCCACAATTTTCAACCCAGGAACCGCCTGGAAATAAGCCTCTAGACGCTGGGAATGTTCTGCTCCCAACTGGCGACCCACCCCGCCGGGGCCTCGGATCACCATCGGAATCGTGAAGTTACCGCCGGAGGTGTAGCGCAGCATCCCGGCGTTGTTGGAAATTTGGTTAAAGGCCAGCAACAAAAAGCCCATATTCATGCCTTCCACGATCGGGCGAAGACCCGTCATCGCCGCACCCACAGCCATCCCCGTAAAGCTGTTTTCGGCGATCGGGGTATCCAGCAACCGCAGATCACCGTATTTCTTATACAAATCCTTGGTGACCTTGTAGGAGCCGCCATAGTGACCCACATCTTCTCCCATCACCAACACCCGAGGGTCACGGGCCATTTCTTCGTCGGTTGCTTCACGAAGGGCGTTGAAGAAAATCGTTTCTGCCATCGGTTTGTTGTGGAATTCGTTGTGGAAGTTGAATCAAGGTTGGCTCAGCGGGGTTTATTGTACCGCCAAGGTTGCGCCCGATCGCGCCGAACTCCGGCCATGGGGCCTCAAATCCCGTCACGGTTTGTTCAAAAATCAACCTTAACGATCGCCCCCAACCCACGGAAACCAAGCCACAATACGAGGCGACGCGCACTGCAAACCGCGCCACCGCAAACCGCACCAAAAACCCCACGCTCGCTAGGGTTTTGATTTTTAGGGTTTTGACTTTAAGGACGGATTCACCATGGGCCTACTTGACAGCGTGTTTCGGAAAGCAACTCCCGACGGGACGATCACCCTGTCCTCGCCCGAGGCGTTTGCGGCGATTTTGGTGATTGCCATGGCCGCCGACGGTTACGCCACCGATGAAGAAGTGCGCACCCTCCGCGACAGCCTCTATCGAATGCAACTGTTCAAGCGCTTTGACGAAGAGCACATGGCCAAAATGATCGACAAACTCTTGGGCATCATGCAATCCCAAGGGCCCGATGCGCTGTTCCAAGGGGCCCAAGTGGCCTTGCCCGAAGAGCTGCGCGAAACCGCCTACGCCGTGGCCGCCGACATGACCCTCACGGACGGAACCTTGGACGCTTCCGAGCAAGAATTTCTGACGGAACTGGCCAGCGCCCTCGCCATTTCCCCCCAAACCGCTGAATTGTTGATCACCGCCATGACCATCAAAAATCGCGGCTAAGCAAAAATCGCGGCTAAGGCTGAGGCCAACAGGTCAGCAGCCCAAGAACCGCGATCGGGGGTAGGCTGCCCCAGAAGCGCAGCAGTTTTTGAGGGCTAATCAGAGGGCTAATCAACGGAGCGATCGACCACCGCCCCAGAAAGATTTCCTCAAACGCTCGTTTGGGGAGCACCGTTTGCTAGGCTGGCTTTGCACCGAAATGCAATCTCCAACGTTCCTCAATGGGCGCGACTTTAGAACAAATTGCCAGCTACCTCGATCGCCGGGGTTGGACCTACGACATTGACCACGAGCGATCGTGGATTGTCACCGCCGTTCAGGCCGACAACCTCGATGACTTTCAATTGGTGGTGCAGCTCGAAGAAGAAGGGCGTTTTTTCAAGCTGTTTGCGCCCCAGGTCATCAGCGGTATTCAAAGCCACCCTCACAAAGCCGCCATTTTGCAAACCATGCTGAGCATTTCCTGGGAAACCAAAATGCTTCAGTGGGAATATGACCCCTCCGATGGGGAAATTCGGGCCATCATTGAATTTCCCCTGGAAGATGCGCCCCTCACGGAAAAGCAATTTAATCGCTGCTTGGTGGGGCTGATTCAGATTGTTGATGATTTCGCCATGCCGCGCCTGATGGCGGTGATGGAAACTGGGCTGGACCCAAACGATGAGGAGGTTGGGGAGCGGCTGTTGTTGGCCCTCCAGGAAGAAGCCCCCGGCCTGTTGGGCCTGTTGGAACGGGCCATGGAAGCTCGCAAGCGGCGCGGCTTGTTCCCTTGAAGAACCAACGGCGCGATCGATCCAGCGATTGGTCTCCACCAGCGCTTAATCTCCAATCATGATCAGAGTGCTGACAACGAGCTGCTGAGGGCAAGGGCATTACGCGAAGTCGAGATAAAGAGGGCTAATTCACCGGTCGTTTTGGGTTGAGTCTTTTACGGTTCCTCTGCGATCGACAGTGGATTGATAGTTGATTGGGTTGCCGAGGCCCGCAAGAAGATGCTGAGGCCGGTGGCCAGGAATCGGCACAGGAGCGAGAGGAGGAGTGATGATCAACACGGCAAGGGGCGATCGGGTGGACATGGCTCCCGTCACGATCGCCATCATTGGTGCGGGCGTTTGGGGATCGGCCTTGGCCCGGCTGGCGCGGCAAAATCCCCAAGCGATCGTGCGGCTGTGGTCGCGGCGGAATATCGAGAGCCTGGGAGAAGCGATCGGGGGAGCCAACTTCGTCCTGTCGGCGGTGTCAATGAAGGGGGTCAGTGACTCGATCGCCCGGTTAGCGGCCACGGAGATGCCCCCCTCCACGGTGTTGATCACCGCCACCAAGGGACTGGATGCCCAGAGCCACCAAACGCCTTCCCAGATGTGGCATTCGGCTTTTCCCCAGAACCCGATCGTCGTGTTGTCGGGGCCCAATCTCTCCCAGGAAATTGAACATGGGTTGCCGGCCGCCACGGTGGTGGCCAGCTATGACCAAGGGGCGGCCGAAGCGGCCCAGCGGCTCTTTGCCTCCAATGTGTTGCGAGTCTATGCCAACCTCGACCCGATCGGGACGGAATTGGGCGGAACCCTCAAGAACGTGATGGCGATCGCGGCGGGCGTTTGCGACGGTCTGCAATTGGGAACCAACGCCAAGGCGGCCCTCCTGACTCGGGCCCTGCCGGAAATGATTCGGATTGGCACGCATTTGGGGGCCCAGGCGGAAACATTTTTCGGGTTGGCGGGCTTGGGCGATTTGCTGGCCACCTGTAACAGCGCCCTCTCGCGCAATTACCAGGTGGGCTATGGGCTGGCCCAAGGAAAACCGCTCGATCGCGTCCTGGCGGAAATTCACAGCACCGTGGAGGGGATCAACACCGTGGAAGTGTTGGTGGCCATTGCCCGCGAGCAACAAATTCCTGTCCCGATCGCCCGTCAAGTCCATCGCCTGTTGCATGGCCAAATCACACCGCAGCAGGCCGTGCGCGCCTTGATCGATCGCGATCTCAAGCAAGAATTTGAAGACGAATTGCTTTGAAGCAGTTGCCCGTTAATTCCCAACGAATCCCCAACGAATCCCCAACGAATTCCAAACCAGTCCCAAACCAACTCCCAAGCCATCGCCAGCCCAACGTGCGATCGCCCCACCTCAAGGCGCGTCCCCCAGACCAGCCGATCGCCCCGCCAAGCACTCGCCAAATTGCCCGTAAAATAAGGATTGGCTCATGGCTTCCAGGGCCGGCGTTTCCCAACTCAACGCCCCTTGTCCAGGCGATCGCCCTTTCCTCGCCGGTTGAAATCACCGTTGAAATTCCCATGCAAGACTTTTTGAATAACGTTTTACGCTATCCCCGATTTCTGATTAGCTTCAGCCTGGGCGTGGTGCTCACGCTGCTCTCGCCCTTTACGGGATTGATGCAAGACCGGCGATCGGCGATTGCCGTGGGCTGCCTGTTTGCCTCTGCCTTGGGATTTGTATTCTTTACGCTACGGGCCATGTTGGGTTTGGCAGAAGTTCAATAGCGTTCAACGCCAGTCCAGTCCAACTTCAGGAGCAACGAACTCAAGGAGTAGCCAACTCAAGTTCAAGGCAAATTCCAATCAAGCTCAGCAAATTCAAATCAAGCTCAATCGAGCTTCATGGCCGATGCTTTAACGGCCTTTCGACTGCATTTTTGGAGAATTAAGCAATGGCTACAAACCGGCGAGTCGCGCGGGTGGCGGAAATGATTCGGCGCGAAGTCAGCCAAATGCTGATGAATGATATTAAGGACGATCGGGTGGGGCTGGGAATGGTCAGCGTCACCGATGTGGATGTGTCCGGCGATTTGCAACATGCCAAGATTTTTGTCAGTGTCTATGGCACAACGGAAGCTCGCGAAGCCGCCATGGCCGGTTTGCGATCGGCTACTGGCTATGTGCGCAGTGAATTGGGGCAGCGGGTGCGGCTGCGACGAACCCCGGAAGTGATTTTTATCGAAGACAGTTCGATCGAGCGGGGGAGCCGCGTTCTCAGTCTTTTGGATCAGCTTGAACAACACCGCAAAGAACATCCCCTAGACTTGGAGACGGATCATCAAAATGGGGCCGATTCAGACTTAGTTGATGATGAACTAGATGACGAGCTAGATGATGAATTCGACGATGAGCTAGACGACGAATTTGAAGACGAGTTCGACGATGAAGATGATGAATTCGACGATGAGCTAGACGACGAAGACGAACTTGATCATGAATTAAATGCAGGATCGGAGGCTGGCTAATTGCCATGAGTTACCTAGAAACCGCTGCTGATTTTTACCGGGCCGCCGCCGTTACCCCAGAGGTGGGGCTATGTTGCGTTCAAGGCAGCACGGTGCAATTTCCAGGGCTGCGAATTCCTGCCCGCATGTCCAACATGAATTATGGCTGCGGCACAACCGTGCAGCCCACGGAACTGACCGGACAACCCACCGTGCTCTATGTGGGTGTGGGTGGTGGACTGGAAGCTTTGCAATTTGCCTATTTTTCGCGGCGGCCGGGCGCGGTGATTGCGGTGGAGCCGGTGGCAGAAATGCGATCGGCGGCGATCGAGAACTTACAGCAAGCCGCCCAGTTAAACGACTGGTTTGATTTGAGCTTTGTGCAAATTGTGGCCGGTGATGCCTTTGATTTGCCGATCGCTCCTGAGTCAGTGGATGTGATGGCCCAAAACTGCTTGTTCAATATTTTTGAGCCGGCAGATCTCGATCGGGCCCTGGCGGAAGCACACCGCGTTCTGAAACCCGGCGGCCGGTTAATGATGAGCGACCCGATCGCGCAGGAACCCATTCCCGAACACCTGCGCCAGGATGACCGGCTGCGGGCCATGTGCCTTTCCGGGGCCCTCCCCTACGAAACCTATGTCGATCGAATCGTGGCCGCCGGATTTGGCCAAGTGGAAATTCGGGCCCGCCGTCCCTATCGCCTCCTCGATCGCGCCACCTACCAAATTGAGAGCGACCTGCTGCTCGAAAGCCTTGATAGTGTTGCCTTTAAAGTCCCCATTCCTGAGGATGGCCCCTGCATTTTCACGGGTAAAACGGCCATTTACACCGGCCCCCAAGATCACTACAACGATGGCCAAGGTCATCAACTCGATCGAGGTGTCCCGGCGGGTGTTTGCGACAAAACCGCTGCCAACTTAGCAGCCCAAGAACCCGCTCAAATAACCATCACCCCTTCCACTTGGCACTATCGCGGTGATGGCTGCTGTTAGAAATTGGGGGGGTATTCAGCATCAGCCGTTTGAGAACCTTGCCTGCTCAAACCGATTCGGCACGCAGGGCGATCGGCAACTCAATGCAGAATTCAGCCCCCGCTCCCTTGGCTGACTCAACGGTTAATTGGCCATGGTGATGATTCACAATAATTTGATAGCTACTGGCCAAATTTAAACCTACTCCTTGCCCGATCGGCTTCGTGGTGAAGAATGGGTCAAATAATTGGCGCTGAACTTCTGGAGAAATCCCCACCCCGTTGTCCCGAATTCGCACTTGAATGGTGGTGGGGCTAATGCGTTCGGTGCAAATCCAAATCGTTGGATCTTCCTGAAGTTGCTGTTTTTGCACCGCAGAACTCAGTGCTTCGATCGCATTATTCAAAATATTCAGAAAAACCTGATTTACCTGGCCCGCATGGCACTTCACAGGCGGCAAATCCCCATAGGCTTTAATCACGCGAATTTTCAAATCGGCTAGGGGTTGATTCAGCAACAGCAAAGTGCTGTCCAATCCATCGTGCAAGTTCACCGACTTAATTTCAGCTTCTCCTAATCGCGAAAAAATACGCAAGGCCAGGATAATTGACTGAATGCGATCGACCCCATTTTGCATCGCATCCACCAGTGATTGAAAGTCACGGGCAATGAACTCCAAGTCGATTTCTTTCAGAATTCTTTGCACCGACTCCGGCGGATTAGGGCAAGCCGCCTGATACTGATTTAGTAACTCGAATAGTGTTGCCAAATACTCCCTTGCAGGCGACAAATTACCCGCAATAAAACTCAGGGGATTATTAATTTCATGGGCCATTCCCGCCGCCAATTGGCCAATGCTGGCCATTTTTTCCTGCTGCAACAGTCGCAAATGGGTTTGGCGCAATTCTTCCAGCACCCTTTGCAGGGTTAGGTTTTGGGTAACAAGGCTCTCTTGGGCCCGCTTCAGAGCAAGCTGATTTTCAATGCGGGCAATGACTTCTTCTAATTGAAAAGGCTTGGTGATGTAGTCAGCACCACCCATTTGAAAGGCTTGCACTTTATCCTGGGCACTATCCAGGGCGCTCAAGAAAATAATCGGAATTTCTTTGAGGTGATCATTTTCCTTGAGGACGCGACAAACGTCATAGCCATTCATGCCCGGCATGTTGATATCCAACAGAATCAGTCTGGGTGGATCGGCATGAATTGATTGCAAAGCCATGGGGCCGTTGAGGGCTTTGCGAACGGAGTAGCCCTGTTCTACTAAGAGGGATGATAGGAACTGAATATTGGCGATCGTATCGTCAACAATCAGAATGTCCTCTTTTGTGTCCGATTGGGTAGACATCGCGGGTGCAACCGTGGCATTCATCGGCAAAACTCAGGAAATAGATATCAACCCTGATGAGACCAGGATTTAATGGGATAGTTGATCAAGAAATCTTCCATTTCGGCAACCATGAGAGGTTTAGCCACCCAATAGCCTTGAATGAAATCACATTGAAATTCTTGTAATTTTTGGAGTTGAGCGATCGTTTCAACGCCTTCCGCCACAATCTGTTTTTGCATGGTTTGGGCAATGTGGATGATGGCGGCTACGAGTTCGCCCCGTTCGTGGGACTCATCCAGGGGCGTGATGAAGGAGCGATCGATCTTGAGAATGTCCACGGGCAGTTTTTGTAAATAACTCAGGGAGGAGTAGCCCGTTCCAAAATCATCGACGCAAATTTGAATTTGTCGATCGCGCAAATTATTTAAAACGGCAATATTCTGCGGGGTGTGACCCATAAACACCCCTTCGGTAATTTCTAGCTTCAGGCAGGAGAGATCCACTGCTAGATTTTGCACAATTTGATTGAACTTTTCTAAAAAGTCCTGTTGGCTAATTTGGCGAACTGAAAGATTCACGCTCACAAATAGAGGCCGATCGCCCGGGCGATCGCGATTCCACCGTTGAATCTGTTTCAGCGCTTCAGCCAACACAAACTCCCCGATCGCCACAATTAGTCCTGTCTCTTCTGCGACGGGAATAAACATGGAAGGGGGCACATAACCATGCACCGGATGGGGCCAGCGCACCAGAGCTTCGCAACCGGCCAATTCTCCCGTGGCCACGCAGACAATGGGTTGATAGGCCACTTGCAGTGCCTGGTTTTGGAGGGCATGGCGCAGCTCGGTTTCCATCTCCAGGGTCTGGAGGGCGTAGCGATGCATGGCTTTGTTGAACTGTTGGTATTGACCCCGGCCCATGGCTTTGGCTTGATACATGGCCGCGTCGGCATCCCGCAGCAGGTGTTCTGGGTGGCTGTAGTTGTCCGAGTCTACGGCAATGCCAATGCTGGCGTTGGTGAAAATTTCATGGCCCTGGAGCTTAAACGATCGCTGCAAGGCTTCCATGACCCGATCGGCATAGGTTTGGGCCAAGGTGAGGGGATCGGGCCCCTGTAACAGCAGGGTAAATTCATCGCCCCCAAACCGCGCCATGAGGTGGGGCGGCTCCAGCAGGGACTGAAGCCGTTGGGCCAGGCTAATTAGCAGTTGATCGCCCACAAAATGCCCCAAGGAATCGTTCACCACTTTGAACCGATCGCAGTCAACAAACAGCACGGCCACCCGATCGGCTTGGGCTTGGCGAGCGGCTTGAAACCGTTCCGCCAACTCCCGCGTAAAAGCAGTCCGGTTGGGCAACCCCGTGAGGTCATCCCGCAGCACCAGATCCATCAGTTGTTCTTGTAGCCGTTGGCGCTCTTGAATTTCCGTATGCAGGGCCGCATTCGCCTGTTCCAGGGCCCAAGTGCGCTCCCGCACACGCCGTTCCAAGTCCAAGTTCAACTCGGCCATTCGCTGTTGAGCCGATCGCGCCTGCAAATGGGTGCGTACCCGAGCGAGCACTTCCTGACCATGAAAGGGCTTGGTGATGTAGTCTGAACCACCCACATCAAAGGCCCGCACCTTGTCAAAGGCATCGCTGAGGCCACTGAGAAAAATGACGGGAATGTCGGCGGTGCTGGGATTCGCCTTCAGGGCCTGGCAAACGCTGTAGCCGTCCATGTCCGGCATCATGATATCGAGCAGGATCAGATCCGGTGCGTCGGCGGCCACGGCCCGCAGGGCCATGGAACCGTTGATCGCCTTGCGGATTTGATATTGCTCACTGGCCAAAAGGGCTGCCAGGAGTTTCAGGTTTTCGGGGGTATCGTCCACAATCAAGATATCGGCCGGCTGGAGATCCACCTGTTGAAAACTAACTGGCTCGATATTGGTGTCAGCCATTGCAGGGGTCGCAGCCCGATCGGGAGCGATCACCGCAGCGGCCGCGGGTCGATCGAGCGGTTGGTCGGCATGGGGCCAGCCGCTCGATCGATCCCGGCCAGGTTCCTGGAATTCACTCACAACCCCGGGCAAATGCCCCGCAAGGGGCGCGTGAGTGGCGGCAGGCGAGTCCGGTGGCTGGTCGGGTTGGGAAGCGGAGTGCGACATGGCAGGCAACAACTCAGGCGGCATGTTGAGACAAACGGACTGATCTAGGGGGCGGATTGCACTTCATCCAGTAACTCCAACACCCGATCGAACCGCAAACCGTCAATCCATTGGCTGAAGACTTGGCGCAAGGCGTTGGCACTGTCCGGCAGCGCCTCCAAAAGCTGCAAGGCTTGGCTATCGCTGCCTCGGGTGACGGCCGCTCGGAATTGCTGCTGCCAAGGATCGGGCAAGCTCGCCAGTTGGGCCAGCAAGGTATGGGGATCCGCATCGATCGGGGCGGTGTTGGGTTCCGGTTCCACAGGCGCTTGGTAGAGATATTGCACCCCTAATTTTTGACCCAACAACTCCAGCAGATCGGTGAAGTTAAAAGGTTTACAGATCAATTCATCACAGCCGGCCGCCAAGATCGCCGCTCGATCTTGATCAAAGGCACTGGCCGTTAAAGCAATGATCAGCGTTTGGTGGCCGCCGGGCTGGGATTTGATCAGGCGACTGGCCGCGTAACCATCCAAACCAGGCATTTTCATATCCATAAAGATGGCCTGGGGGTGGTGCTGTTGCCACAGTTCGACAGCCATTTGACCATTGATGGCGGTGATGGTCTGAAAGCCCACTTGGTTCAGCAAGTCCGTGAGCAGGGCGCGGCTGTCCGCATGGTCATCGGCCACCAAAATCAAATAGGCCGGTTGTCCCGGAGCCAACCGCAGGATGGGCTGCTGGGAAGCGGAGTCGATCGCGCCGCTGGTTGCTGCCCGCTGGGCTTGGATCGTGACCGTGAAGGTAGCTCCCGTTTGCGGTTGACTATAAACCGAGATGTCGCCGCCTAACAAGCGGGCAAATTCACGAGAAATGGACAGGCCCAACCCGGTTCCCTGGCCCGATCGCTGGCCAACGGCTGTTTGCTCAAAGGGACGAAACAGTTGGGCAATTTCTTCGGCCGACAGGCCCGGCCCCGTGTCGCTGATGGTGAACTCCAGACCAATGGCGGCGGGGTCGGTCTCGCGGGTGGCCGGGGTCTCGGCGATCAGTGGCGATCGCTCCCCGATCGGGGTGGTTGACAGTTCCCGCGCCGTCAAAATCACCCGCCCCCGATCGGTAAATTTCAACGCATTGCCCAACAGATTCAACAAAATTTGCCGCAATCGGTTCTGATCCGTAATCACAAATTGCGACAGGGTGGCCGATCGCTCAAAAAGCAATACCAACCCCTTGCTTTCCGCCTTCACGGTCAACAGATCTTGCAAGGTGTCTAGCAACCGGTGCAGATCAAACCGTTCCAGTTGCAGCGTCATTTGGGCCGCTTCGATTTTGGACATATCCAAAATGCTGTTGATCAGGCCCAAGAGATGCTCGCCGCTGCGGTTCACAATATTGGTCTGCTGGCGGTGGGTCAGGGAAAGGGATGGATCGCGCGCCATCAGTTGAGTAAAGCCCAAAATCGCATTCAGGGGGGTGCGGAGTTCGTGGCTCATTTGGGCTAAAAAGTGACTTTTGGCCCGGTTGGCTCGATCGGCCTCTTCCTTGGCGGCCAATAGTTCGATCGTTTGCTGTTGGGTTTTGGCGAGCAATTCGGCCTGTTGCACGGCCACGCCAAATTGCTCAGCAATCCGCACCACGCTGGCCACTTCCACCTCCGTCCAACTGCGCGGCTGGTCATTTTGGTAGCAAGCCAACAGGCCCCACAACTGCTCCCGACAGAAAATCGGCACGATGATATAGGCCCTGGCCTCCAGGGCCTCTAATAACCGGAGATAGCAATCATCGAAGTTGTAGGCGTAGATATCACTGACACAGCGACAACTACGGGTGGTTTGGTAGCTGCCTCCCTGGGTGTCCTGGAGGTAGGAATCTTGAATCAACAGGTTTTGGCTATCGATCGTTTTGATAATGCATTCCGGGCGATCGACCGCAATTCGCTCAATGGTGGTGTTGTTATAAACCGGTGTCCAACCGGGAACCACGGACTCTGAAACCACGCGCCCGCTCCAGTTCGGCTCAAAGCGGTAGACCAAAACGCGATCGCACTCAATAATTTGCTGAAGCTCGCTGGTGGTGGTGTCCAGGATGGTTTGTAACTCCAGGGTGCGCCGCATCCGTTGAATCACGCGGGCGATGGTGGTTTCGCGGCGGGCAGTTTTTTGGAGGGCTAACTCGGCCAGCCGGCGATCGGTAATGTCCGTTAGGGAACAAACCACCCGCTCCACCTGCTGATCTTCATTCAGAATTGGATCCGCATTCACTAACAACCAGCGCCGCTGTTCGCCTTCGTTCAAGCTCAAGATGGTGTTGGCCAAGCGCCATTGGGGATTGGTGATGCGATCGGTGGTCCAAGATTGCCCCGTTGATCGATTGGCGGCCCCACCGCCACCGGTTTCACCCCCATCCCAACCCAAACTGGCACTGAAGCTGGAACTGAAGCCGGTGAAATTGGCTTTCAGCAGGTTACCTACGCCTCGGTTCACCGTCGGGCGATTGGGCACGGTGGCATCCGGCTCCCCCAACGCCAAAATCTGCTGAAGCGGCATCAGGTCTTGGCCAAGGGTGAAATCATTCGGATTAAGAGTGGGCAACCCCGCATGGAAAATTTGCCCCTGAAGAGCCTCGACAGAGGTGCCCAGCAGCTTGGCCGCCATGGGATTGCAAGACAAGATACGCCCACCCGCATCCACCAGCAGCACCCCCGTTGGCAGGCGATCGATCAGCAGTCGAAACCGCATCTCACTTTCGCTGAGGGTTTGCTCCCGCACTCGCTGTCGATCGAGTATTCGCTCAAACGTGGAAATGGCTAGAGCAATCACCAAAATGACGATCGCCCCCAAGGCCACATCCACCGCCAACCCCGCCGAAGTGATGCTGGGTAAGTTGGCAGGCTGATTGAAAGATCCGCTCCCGATCGGGAAATCCGGGGTCTGCTCCGAAAACCCAGAAGCTGGGTGATTCACCATCCAAAACTGCGTGCTGGCCATGGCGGTGTAGTGCATCCCGCCAATTCCGCAACCCATGATGGTGGCGCTGCTGAGGGACTGCCAGGAGAAGGGAACGCCACTGCCAGCCGCTTCCATGCCCGATCGCCCCAACCGCAACGACAGCCAAGCCGCCCCATAGGCAGACACCAGGGCAATCACCACAGAAGCACCAACCCCCAGCCAAGAATAGTGAACCTCCCCGGGCAACTGCATCGCTGCCATGCCGGTATAGTGCATCGCCACGATCGCCAGCCCCATGCACAGCCCCCCCACCAACAGTGAAAAACGCACTGCGCTGCGGCTCATCACATACAGGCCAATCCCCGAGGCGATCAGGGCCCAAAACAGAGACAGCAACGTGGTGTTGAGGTCGTAGTGAACGGCCATGGGCAACTGAAAGGCCAACATGCCCACAAAATGCATAGACCAAACACCCACCCCCATGGCCAGGCTGCCACTGACCAACCACAGCACCTGTTGGCGCGCGGTTTGGGCCAGGCGCAACCGGCCCGCCACATCGAGGGCGGTGTAGGATGCAACGATCGCGATCGCCAGCGAAGCACTCACCAACGACCAGTCATACATCCCAAAAACGGGACTCAGCAGAGGCTCCATGGGCAATTGTTGAACAATTCAGGGCGATGGTGGCGGGCAGCTAATTAGCTCGGGCAATTAGAGCTTGTTTTGTATAGTTTTCCCAGCCTCACGGGGAATTGGGGCCCTGAGGAAACAACTGCGTTGCTGATCAGTGGCGATCGTCCATGATGATGAGTCCCGATGATCTTCTAAATGATGATCAATCTTGACAGGGTTGATACTCACTCAGGCCTTTCAACGTGCCTCTTTCAATGTGCCTCAATGAGCCAATTTGTGCATCTTGCACCGATGGATTTTCCTGTGGATCTTGTGGAGCTGATTGATCAAGTTATTGATCGAAGCTGACCCAGAGTCGGTAATTGGTGAAGCCACCCATCGTGCCCACGGAAATGTCATAGCGAGCATCTTCTAGGGCCCGGAAGCGCGTTTTGCTGACTTGGCGGGCCAGGACGCGGCCATCATCATTGGTTAAGTCGAACCTGGCGCGACCATTGTAAGAATCAAGCCGGATTTCAACCGACCCAGCCGGTAAATCCACCTGCCAGATATCTTGCTCGCCACTGGTCACCTCCCCTTGGGCCGTGCCGTAGCGGCTGAGGGGGTCGATCGACAGGGCGTAGGTGTTGGAGCGATTGGCCAGGGTGGGGCCCGCTTGGAAAGGACGGGTCACCACCTCGCGCTCCCAAGGGTTGCTCTCGTCGCGGTTGGTGGATTGGGGCCGTTGTTCGATCGGGGACAGTTCCACCGACAGCTCATAGGTTTCCGGGCCGCGCAAACTGCTGACCACCACTTGGTATTGGCCTTCGCTGGGAATTTCAATAAATGCTTCGCCCGTATTGGTGGCCAACCGAGACCCATCGGGCCCCAGCACATCAAAGCGTGCATTGCGATTACGGGAGGAAATCAACACCTGCATTCGCCCGGGCCGCCCATTCACCAACCACACATCACTGCGATCGCTCGTGACCGTGCCGGTGACCAAGCCGGCCGTCCCGGCCGCATTCAAAGACAGCACTTGCGGGCCACTGGCCGTTGGGGGCGAGGGCCGAAAATCAGAGCTGGAAAAGTCCACACAGCCCACGTTCGATCGCGCACCGCTGGGCACGATCGCCCCGCACAGGTTGGCCCCATCAAGGCGTGCTCCGGTTAAATCTGTGCCCCACAGGTAAGCGCCCCGCAAATCTGCACCGCTCAGGTCGGCTCCCCGCAGGTTAGCCCGGATGATCAGCGTGTCGCGCAGGTTGGCCCCTCGCAGGTTGGCCCCTCGCAGATCCAACCCATTCAAATCATTGCCCTGAAGATTGCAACTGGGGCATTGGTTGCTTTGCACCAAGTTGCGCCGATTGAAGGTGGTTTGGTTAAAGTCGCTGGCCTGGGCGGGAGTGGCAAATCCCATGGCCAGGGCGGCGATCGAGCCAGCTAACCCCCAGCGGCCGACGGCGGAAACAGCAGCAACGGCCAGGGAACGATTGCGGAAGTGGGATTCGATCGCGGACATGGCAGGGAAATATGGTTGAAATGCTGGCTGGAGTGCTGCTGAAAATTCGTTCTTTGCGAGGTTGTTTGGACGCAAGAGGCTTGAGCATCCATTCGTTTTTAACATTCGTTGGCCAAGACTGCGAGTGATCGAGGTGCGGCAATTGGTTCAAGGGCGCAGAATTCCCCAGGACTCACATTGGCCCCGCGACCAATATCAATCCCTCAATAGCTTCCTGGGTTAATCCCGTGACCGATCGCCCTGCTCAGTTTGGCCGCTGGCAGACTCGGCCGGCAACCAAACCAGCCAACGATCAAGCACCCGCACCACAGCCCCCTGAGGTAGGGAGCGGGTTTGGCTGCCCTGGGGCGCGGTCACCAAGGCCAACACCGCCGCCACTTGGGCATAGGTGGGCGATCGGGCGGTCTGTTGGGTCAACCAGCAACGCAACACCCGCCGCTGAAGGGCGATCGGCTCCCGTTGCAGTTGCGTGCGATCGAGCCGATCGCCCCCATTGCCCAGGTCTGGCCCAGCGAGATTGTGCCCATGGGTCTCCAGCCATTGGGCGGTGAGCTGTTCCAACCATTGGGCCTCATCCGCCAACAGTTCCGCCGTTTGGGCCAAGTGGCGCTCCACCTGGGGGTTAAACGCTGCTCGCAACAGGGGCAACACCTGCGATCGCAACCGGTTCCGAAAATAGCGCTGATCCTGATTGGTGCTGTCTTCCCAGCGGGGTAGCTGCCAAATTCGGCAAAATTCCGCCGTTTCTGCCCTGGTCCAATCCAGCAGCGGGCGCACCAATTGCAGCGACCCGAGCGATCGTTGCCAATCCAAAGACCCCAACCCATCGCCCCCGCTGCCGCGAATTAAATGATGCAACAAGGTTTCTGCCCGATCGCTGGCCGTATGTCCCGTCACGATCGCGCTGCACCGGTGCTGTTGGGCCAAGCTGCTCAGGGCATCGTAGCGCCAGGTGCGGGCGGCCGCCTCGTTGGCTTGGGGTGCGTCCCAGGTAGCCAAAACGGCGGGCAATCCCCAATCGTTGGCTAATTGAATCACAAAGTCCCCATTGGCGGCCGCATCGGAGCGCCAACCGTGGTTACAATGCCCCACCACCAATTCCCAATCCCAAAGGCGGCGTAAATCCACCAACAACCGCAACAGGCCGATCGAATCTTGGCCGCCGGAAACAGCCACCAACACCCTGATTCCGATCGGGAGCAGGCCGCGCGATCGCAGGGTCTGGTGAAAACGGGCATGTTGATCACTCCAGGGTTCCGCCACCCTTACTGTTCCCCCTGCACCTCAAGGAGTGGAATCGCCTAGGACTATCAATGAGCACTCTAGGACTATTGCCTAGAACTTGGGCAACTCAACGGCGGCCAACGAATCGCGCCGTTTGCGAGCCTTGGCCAAGGTGGGAGCGGGCCATTGGGGTAACGGTTCCGAGGTCGCCACTGGAGTCGATCGCGCCGGCCAATCCATCAACTCCGCTTCCAGGGACAGCACCTCCGCCAAAGGCGTTGCTAAATCTTCCCCATCAATGGGTTCAAGATCAATAGGTTCAATGGATTCCATCGAATCCAGTTCCCGAGATCGATCGCTTAGATCCAGTCGATCAGGCTCCGACAGTGGATCAAAGTCCGGCGAATGGGAGTCCAGGGGATACAAATCAATCGAAGGGCGGGCCGGGCGATCGCGCTGGCCCGATTCGGCTTCGATCATCCCTAAATCTGCCAGCGGGGGCGAACTGCTGTGGTGCGGCTCGGTCAAGGGCAGTTGGATCGATCGCCTCGGAGCGGGGGCCGGCGGGGGGGAAACTGGGCTGGGCAAATCCGCTGCCTCGGTCTCCGCCAAGGCCATCAACTTAGCCAACAGATCGCTTTGCTCCGTGGGACTGAGGGGGCGGGGCCAATCGCTCAACCACAGGGCATCGGCTAGATCATCGAGGCCATCGGGATCCAGACCCGCGAGGTCATCGGTTGCCGCCGCGTCCGGCAGGGATTCCCACTCGGAGGCCGCCCCATCGGACTCGATCGGGGGAAAAGCCTTGGGGGTAAGGTCTTGTGCATGATTAGCATGATCGGCCGATGCATGATCGATCGCCGCCAATTCTGCTTGCTGCCGGATTTGATAGGACAAATTTGGTGCGGTTTGCTCTAGATCCCAATTCAGCAAGGCCAAAATTTCTTCAGTCCGAATAGCATCGATCGGGTCGGCCGTCAGTTCCGCAGGCGGCTCCGGTGCTGGGGTCGGGATTGCCGTTGCCTCCAAATCGCCATCAGCCCAATCCCCATCAGTCCAACCCTGATCAACCCATTGATCCTCGTGATCATCAATCAAGTCACCTTGATCATCAGTCAAGTCACCACTGCCCAAGGAGGACGGCTCAGATTGCGTCAGGGCCAACGGATGCGCCAGCGATCGGGGTTCTGTTTCGTTCAAGGGCGGCAAGACCGATCGCCCATATTCCTGCTCCAGGCATTGTTCCAAGGCGGTTCGTAGTTGCAGGGTTTGCCGTTGTTGGCGCTTGAGGCGTTCCTGCAAGTCCTGTTGCCGCCCTTGCAGTTGCATCAACTCATCGGCTTGCTTTAAGCACTGCTCTTGCAGCAATGCACAGGCCCGCTCCAGTTGGGCAATGCGTCCCCGATCACAGGCCTCCTGCTGCACCCACTCCGCCCGTTCCCGATCCTGTTGGGCTAACTGAGCTTGGGCCGCTGCCAAGGCTTCGGCCAGGCGTGCCGCCTCCTGTTTGGTGCTCTCAAAATCCCGCGATCGCGCGTCGTAGAGGGCCTGTTGGGTTTGGGCCCGCATTTGTTGCAAATCCAGGGTGGCCCGGCATTCCGCCACCGCCGTTTCCAAGCGGGTCACCTGTTGCCGCAATTGCTCGTTTTCTTGGTTCAGGGACTCCGCCACCGCCACCAATTGGGCCACATCGGTCGGGCCGGTGGGCAACCCGCCTGAGGAGCGATCGGCCCTGAGTCGGGAGTTACCCAGCCGGGAACCATGCAGCCGGGAATGATTCGGAGAAGACTGATTGAACGAAGCATCATTCAGCCGAGAGCCGCCATTGTTGGGTTCTTCACGCTGAAATGGAAGTTCCGCAGGCGATCGGGCTGGTCGATTCCCTGACCAATAGGGCTGCAAAACGTCCGTGCCCGATCGCGCCGGCCCCGTTGCTGCTGGGTTGGTGCTGTTAGGATTAGGGATTTGGGGATTGATCATCTCGGAACTCGGGTTCGCTCCCGATTCCATCCGATCGCCCCGATCGGCCAGGTGATCCAGGGCCGCATCCGCTCCGTCATCCGCTCCATCCTCAACCAATGCTTCCAAAGACAGTGCTCCCGGAAAATTAACCGTCGTCCAGTCTTGGTCAGAATCAGGGCAAGGGGGCGTTAAATCCATAGTCGCTGCTCGGGCCGTTTCGCAAGCATCCCAACAAAGGGTGGCTTTCTCAGTAACGCATACAATTTTCTGGAGTGCAATTTTTTCTAGAGTGCAATCCACAAAACGCTAATCTGACGTTTTAGTAATGGGATTCAATGATGGGCCACTCCCTGATTGTGCTCCCTGATTTTAAGGTTGCCACCCCCACCAGAGCCGCGCCCCAACGATCAACAACAGCACCCCGATCGCCACCCCATCCCGGGCCCGCAGCCGGGGCACAGACAGGGGCAAAGAATGACGATCGGGACTGGTGAACCCGCGTACTTGCATGGCGGTGGCCATCTGTTCCGCCCGCATCAGCAGATTTTCCAGCAAGCGTTCCGCCACAATCAGCCAAATTTTGACCGTGCCGCGCCAACCCAGCCGCCGCCAGTTGATGGCGCGGGTGCGAATCGATCGAACCAGATTTTGCACCTCTTCCAACACCAGCGGAATAAACCGCAGGGAAAGGGTCAAGGTCAGGGTCACTTCTGCCACGGGCAGGCCCAAGCGTCCCAAAGGAGCCATCAAGCTTTCTAAACCCGCTGCGATTTCCTCGGGAGCCGTGGTCAACAAAAACAGCGTGGTGCTGTAAATCAAAATGAAGACCAAACTGCCAACTCGCACGCCCAAACCCAGCGATCGCCGGGACACCTTCAACCAGCCCTGTTGCACCAACCAATACCGATAGGAGGTGGGCTGGGGCAAGGCTTCAGGCGCGATCGCCTGGCCCGCTGGGGCTGAGCCGCTGGCCGGGTATGGGTTGTTAACCCCGCTCAAATTAGACCAATTCAAGTCCGCAGGCGATCGAGGTTGATATTTCAGGCCATAGCCATCGGGAGACAGGGCCGTGAGCAAGGTGGCAAAAAAGCCCACCAGCAACAACCAAACCAACTGCTGTCGCCAAACTCGCCAGGGAATCCCGGCCCCCACGGTCAACAGCACCAGCAAGGCCACCAACCCTAACCGGGCTACCCCGCTGGCCAAAACGGGCATCAGCAGAAAAGCCAGCAGCCAACCCAGCTTCACCCGAGAATCCAGGCGATGGAGCCAGGTGACCGGTTGCTCAAGGTACAGCCCCAAGGGGAGCGATCGCATTAAGTCCATGAACGGCAGCGCCTAGGGCAGCGCTAGTTGGCGAGCGTATCAAACCGCACGAGAGATTGGCGCTGCTCGATCGGCTGGTACGATGCCCCATGTTCACCCGTGTAGATTTGGGTGGGTCGGAAGATGCGATTGGTGGACAGTTGTTCGCGCCAGTGGGCTAACCAGCCGGCCACGCGGGCGATCGCAAAAACCGGCGTGAACAGATCCGTCGGGATGCCCAGGCGACGATAAACCAAGCCCGAATAGAAGTCCACGTTGGGGTAAATGCCCTTGTGGCCCAGGCGATCGGACACGACGCGCTCCACTTCCAAGGCCAAGTCGTAATATTGGTCGCGGCCCAAGTTGTCAAATAGTTCTTCTGCGAGGCTTTGCAGCACCGTAGCCCTTGGGTCTTTGACCTTGTACACCCGGTGACCAAAGCCCATGATTTTTTGCTTTTCCGCGATGCAGCGATCAATGTAGGGAACCACATTCTCGATCGAGCCGATCGCCTCCAGCATATCGATCACTTCCTCATTCGCCCCACCGTGCAGCGGCCCCGCCAGCGTACCCACCGCCGAAGCCACCACCGCGTAGGGGTCGGTCATGGTGGAAGCGGTCACCATTGCCGAGAAGGTGGATGCATTGATCGTGTGCTCCGCATGGAGGATCAAGCAGGTGTCAAACACCCGGGCCGCCAGGGGAGCCGGCTCGCGCTCATTGAGCATGTACAGGAAGTTGGCCGCATAGCCCAAATCATCCCGAGGCTGAATCGGGTCATTGCCCTTGCGGATTGATTGGAAGGCCGCCACCATTGTTGGAATCTTCGCCAGCAACCGAATGGCCGCTTGGCGGATGTAGGCCGGGTTGGGCAGGGCCCGCCGCGAATAAAACAGCCCCAGGGCCGCGGCCGAAGCTTGCAGCGCATCCATCGGGTGGCCGCTTTCCGGGAAGCATTTCATCATGTCCCGAATCCGGAACTTCACCCGCCGATGATAGCGAATGTCATGCTCAAATTCTTCCAGCTCTTCCCGGGTGGGCAAACAGCCCCAAATCAACAAAAAGGTGGTTTCCAGGAAGGTGCTATGCCGCGCCAACTCCTCGATCGCCATCCCTCGATATTCCAAGATGCCGTTTTTGCCATCCACATAACTGATGGCCGATTGGGTTGCGGGAACACCTTCGAGACCCGGCCGGAATTCACAGGCAGGGGCAGCCGTTTTGGCTGAATCGCCAGTGCTTTCGTTGACGCGATCGGAGGTCGCTGGTGTAGCCATAGGGCAAGGGCAGAAAACTATAGGAATAATCGGGGAGGGGTCAGCCAAAAGAGCTGGCTGCAACCAAGAGGAGAACCCATGGGGGGCAAAATCAAACCAATAATACCTGCTTTTTTCAGCACGATTGTGTCCCGTGCATCATTGATCGGGTTTCCATCACCCCAGATCAGTTGGTTGGCCCACTGGCTGAGGGTGGGTTCGTGGCCCACCAGGGCCAGCCGCAGCCGGGAAGAGGGCTTGGCGGGAAAGGCGGCTTGGGCCAGGTGCTGGGTTCGCCACTGATCGTAGCGCTCTAACCAGGGGTCGATCGCCCGATCGGGGGTCAGTTCGGGCCAAGTCTCCACTTGGGCGGCCAAGCCCGCCCCTTGCAGAATGGCGGCGGTTTCCCGGGCCCGCACGAGGGGGCTGGTGACCAGGGTGTCAAAGAACAGCTTCTGTTCCCGCAGCCGATCGGCCATGGCGTGGGTTTTGGTTTGGCCCGCAGGGGTGAGAGGGCGATCGTCATCGTTAACATAGGTGCCGCGTTCGGCGGCGATGCCATGGCGAATTAAATACAGCTCAATGGCAGAAATCACGGAGGACATGGAGGTTTTAGCCAAACCGGTAGCCAAACCAGGTTAGCCAACTCCGGGTTTCTCATCAAATTTTCAAAAATTTTCAAAAATTTCTAATTTCCGCCGTGGCTAGACCGCCGCTTGCCCGATCGAGGGGTGATTGGCTCGCACACAATAGCGATCGCGCCCGGCCTGCTTGGCACAGTAAAGGGCGGAATCGGCCATGGCAATCAGGGTCGCAGGTTTGCAGTCACTGCTAGGCACGAGGCAAGACACGCCAATGCTGACCGTCACAAAGGGGGCCACAATCGATCGCTCATGGGGCAGTTGACGACCACGGATCCGGGTGCGGACTTGATGGGCAATGGCGATCGCCCCTTCCAAGGGAGTTTCCGGCAAAATAATCGCAAATTCCTCTCCCCCGTAGCGAGCCACCAAATCCGCCGGCCGGCAAATCATGTCTGCCAACACCCGCGCCACTTGAATCAGGCAATCATCACCGGAGGGATGGCCATAGCAATCGTTGTAGGCCTTGAAGCAGTCCACATCCAACAACAACAGGCTCAGGGGACGGCCCGATCGCGCCAAGCGGGCCCACTCCCGCGCCAGGTGCTCATCGAATCCCCGTCGATTGGCCACTTGGGTTAGCCCATCCAGTTGCGCCAAGCGGGTTAGTTCTTGGTTGGCCCGCTGGAGTGCCTGTTCGGCCCGTTGCCGCTCCAAAATTTGAATTTCGAGCTGACGATTCGACTCAATCAGGGCTGCGGTGCGATTGGCCACTTCCGCTTCCAGCGATCGGGAATAGTTGGCCAGAATGGTGGCGGTTTTTTGGCGCTCGGTGATGTCTTGAAAGGTGACCACCGCATAGGTGACCTGCCCCGCTTCATCGGTGATGGGCACAGCCCGCATTTCAAAGGGAATGCGCCTGCTGCCCCGATCGAGTTCAATGGTCTCCGTCACGGCCGCTTGGCCCGTTGCGCCCAACTGCACCGGGATCTGAGCCAGCTCAATCGGCTGATCGGTTCCGGCCCGATACAGGCGATCGGCCAGCGATACCGACAAGGGCGCAGCCGAATTTAAACTCGGGTCTAAGTTCGGATCTAAATTCAGCAGTTGTCGCCCCAAGCTGTTCAGGTAGAGCAGATCGCCCCCCGCTTGATAGACCGCCACCCCCACAGGCAACGCATCCAGAAACAGGGCAATTTTTCGCTCATGCTCGGCGGCCACTCGCTGTTGTTGCAGTTGCAGTTGGCGCACCTGCAAATGGGCCCGGGTGCGGGCAATCAGTTCGCTAGCCGTTACCGGTTTGGTGAGGTGATCATTAGCCCCTGCTGCCAAGCCGGCCACAATTTCTTGAGGACAGGCTCGCTCGCTTAACAGGACGATCGGCAAGGCCTGCGGCGACCAGGTTTGGCGCAACTGAGCAATCACCTCGTAACCCGTGAGATCGGGCATTCGCAAATCTAGCAACAGCAAGTCAGGCACAGGGCCTTGTTGAATTTGGGCCAGGGCCGATCGCCCGCTGAGGGCCACAGATACCCGAAACCCCGGTTCCAACGCCAACCAGTTGGCCAGCCCTTGCAAAATCAACGGATCATCATCCACCACCAGAATGTGAGATGGCAGCAAATTGGGATCGGCGGTGGTTGGGGGCTGGGGCTGGGGCGCTGTCCAATGGTGGCTGGGGGCGATCTGGAGGGTGGGGGATCCCTCTGTCCAGGCGATCGGGATTGTGAAACTGATGCGCTCGCGGGTTGTGGGAGCAGCAGTCGTTGTGCGATCTCCCGAGGAACTCTCCGGATGATTTCCCGAGTGATCCCCCCAGCCATGGCCGCAGACATCCCCCAAAGCCAGAGTTCCCCCATGTAATTCCACCAGGCGCTTGGTGATGGTTAAGCTCAGGCCACCAATGGAATCTAACTGAGCTGGCTCTAGGACTAGGGACGGGGGAGAATCAGCCATCATGGGCAGCACCGCACCCCCCTGAGCAAGGGCCGACTCTTGCCCCCAAGACCCGATCGCCGGTTCCGGGCCCCGATCGAGCGTTGACACCCGCACCATATCTTGCTCAGACAAAAACTCAGCCGTAATCAGAATCTGTTGGCCCGCAGTCTGTTGAATTGCATAGTCCAATAGATTCAGCAAAATTTGCTGGAGCCGATCGGGGTCGGCCATTACTGGCGGCAACTGGTCAGGAATTTGCATCACCATGGTCAGATGCCGTCGATCGGCCAGGGGCTGCAACATCGTGATCGCCACCTGCACCGCCGATCGCAAATCGATCGCCTGCGGATCCAAACGCACATCCCCGTAACGCAACCGCGCCACATCCAGCAAATCATTCACCAAGTTTTGCAGGCGCTGATTACTGGTCAACAACAGTTCCAAATTCGTTTTTTGCAGGGAAGTCAGCGGGCCGCCCGTCCCCCGCAACAAAGACTCCACAATCGCAATCATCCCCACCAAGGGCGATCGCAGGGCATGGGAGGTGCTGGCTAAAAACTCATCCTTGAGCCGATCGATCCGTCGTAGCTCCTGATTTTGGGCCGTCAGTTGAATAAAAGCCCCCTCCACGCAATTGGCCATGAAGTTAAAGGCCCGGGCCAATTCCCCCAGGCGATCGGGGCGATCGTCCCCCGTCACCCGTCGCTGCCACTGGCCACTGGCCAACGCTTGGGCCGCCTCATGCACCTCCATCAACGGCCGCGTCACCCAATGGGCCAAACCCCAGCCCGTCAATCCCGCCAGCACCATTGCACCGCCACACAACCCCCAAATCAGCCACAGGTTGTGCTCCAGGGGACTGCTATAGACCTGATGGGGAGTCACCACCACCAACCACCAGTCCAAACCGCTGGCATCGTTGAACGGCCGCAAAAAAACGGCGTACTGTTCCTCATCGACCGTCATGGTGGCTTGGCGATCCTGAAGCGGTTGCTGACCCTGAATTAACCGCATCGCGGCCCGGGCCGCCTCCGCCGTCACGGGGTTTTCGCTGTTGGTGGCTGCCAGGCGCTGGCGACCCCCTCCAGCCAACGGCAGCACCACCGGTTTTTCCCCCGTGGAAGCAGCAATTAAATGGCCGCTCCGTTCCAAGATCAGGAGTTGCCCCGGCTTTCCCGCCTGCATCGTGGCCAGCCGTTGCCCCAGATGCGAAAGCCGCAACCCCGCCATTAACACGCCTAACGGATTGCCCCGATCGCCCCACAACGGTTGAGTCACACTTAAATAAGTTGTGGTTTTCTGAAAGGGGGGATCAATAATGCTCCAAGTGGGTTCCCCTGTCCCGACCGCCATTCGATACCAAGGTTGCTGTCGAAAATCTGGATTGGGAACGTTGGGCAAACAATCAACCTGGGCCTGGCGATCGCCCTGATGGTTCACGAGATAGCGACAAAGCTCCCCGGTGCCGGTAGTGCTACGGATCAGCAGCTTGCCCCGACTGTGACGCTCAACCCCCGTGAACTCCCCGGTGGCCGTTGCGAATCCCACCCAATCCACATCATCACTGGTAATCACCTGATTCCACAGGTAGCGATCGAGTTGAACCCCTTGGGGCATGGTGTTGGTTTGTTGAATTCGCTGGTCTGCGACCGGGCGCAAATTATTCGCATTCCGTTGGTTTGCGTCTTGCAACCCGCGCAAGACCTCCTGCAACAGGTCATCGGCGCGATCGGCCGTATCTCGCTGCATTTGCGCCAACACGCCCAAAATGGACGATTTGCCGCCGGCATAGGACAAATATCCCACCAAGCTCACGATCACCAAGATTTGCGCCATAAATGGCACAACCAACACGATCGGGAGTGGCAAACGTCGCAACTGCTGAATCATGAAAACGGTTTTCTGATCAAGGTTTTCTGCTCAATTGAGGTTGCGGCATCATCTAGGCTTGCCAAGCAGCGACCAAACTCAACCTCGATCCCATCCCAACCCCAGCAACGGTTCACGACAGTAGCCCCTAGCGATAGCTATCTATTCCCACCTGGCGATTGACCGAATTTTGCTGCACAACGAAACCAACTGCGAGTGATCGATTATCTGAACCCTGTCATTTTAGTGATTTGTGATTACTCTAAACTGACTCAGCAATCAGGGTTTCAGACCCAGATCACTCGATCGCGGGGTTCCCGTGGGCTAATTTCTTTGAGAATAATCCACCCTAATCAAGGTTTTTCATTCATTGTTTGTCTAAATGTTTTCAAAAGTGTGAATTATGTTCGGAAATCGCAATTTTTTTGAAATTATTGTGAATCTTGGTTTGTTTTTGGCAATTTCCGCAAAACAAGCCTTGAGGAAATCAATTTTTCTCAGACAAAAATTTCGTAAGAGTCTTTAGAGTTCCTCAAGATTAAGATAGACCAAATTTGAAAAATCGGGGGCCACCGCCACTCCCTGCGCCGGGGGCAATTGGTTAATAGCTCACTCTACAAAGATGAGTTGATACAGAAAAATTTACAAAAACAGCCAAGATTCCCAAAATCAGTTCACTCAACTCAAGTTTGATCGATTCAAGTTCGATCACCATCCCCTAGAACATTTCCCTGAGAGGATGCCTGAGAAGTATCTTTCGGCCCGAACTAAGCACCAATAGTCGTGGCAGCAAGGGGCTTAAGCCCCTTGTTTCCGTCGATCGCTGGAGCATACAGAGTAGCAATTTTGGCTTTTCAGACATCCTCTGAGGTCATCTGTTGTTCAAGGCTTCTTCCAGGGCAACGGTGCGCTGATCAGATAAACGAATCACACAGCGATCGCCCGTTGATTGCAGACTTTGTTCAAAGGCACAGGCGCGATCGCGAAACCGAATCCAGGCTTCTTCAGCCGCAATCAGGCGCGATCGCTGGCTGCCCGACTGGGCTTGCAACAGGGCTTGGTAGGCCCGATTTAAAGCCGCATCCGCAGCGGGTTGGCTGAGGCGGCCGGCGGGAGGAGTTGTGCCTTGGCGATAGGCCTGCAAATCGTTCAGCCGCTCCTGGGTCACAATCTCCTTGCAACTCCATTCAATCAACGGTTGCATGGAGCCACCTTCAAACTCGCCAGACGCAAAAGCACAGTGGCGATCGCGGAAGGCGATCCAAGCCTGCTGGGCACTCACCAACTGTTGCTGTTGGGGGGCACTGAGCCGGACGATCGCCCGTTGGTAGGTTTGATTCAAGGTGCGATCGACCCGTTCCCAGCTTTCATAGGCACAGCGGTTCATGGTGGTTTGATCTTGCGGATCCCGGCAATCCTGAGCCTGGGCCGCAGCGGGCAAAACCCCCACCCCAACAGCCATTCCCACCCCAGCGATCGACCCAACGAGCCATAACCCCAGCCATCCGGGGGCCGATCGTTGGATTCGCTGCTGGATCCAAGTTGGGAAATGATTGTGCGAATTCATCTGCGAATTTATCTGCGAACTCATTTGCGAACCAGCTTCTACCGATGATTGCGCCAGTGGGTGGTGCAACATGATTCAACCCCCTATTTGCCGACTTGTTCAATGCTGATTAGATTCGCTGCCCAGTTGATGCCTATTCAATCACTTGGGATTTGAAGGGATTGGATTTTGAGGGAATGGGGCATCGAATCTTCAAATCGAATCCTTCAGTTAAATCCATCAATCGAATCTGTGGCTCAGAGCCAGGAGCATGATCTAGCGATCAATACTTAGTAATAAATACTTAGCAATGTCAGGTTACTGATCAACTATTTGGATATTTGGATCGATTTCGATCAGTCACGATCGCCCGTTGCCATCCGCCTCATAGTCCTTTACAGCCCCACAGCGCGATCGCCCTCCGGATCATTGACCCAAAACTCCTGATTGGCCCTGGCGATCGGCCCTCACAGGGATCCCAAATGTCAGGGATTAGCAATAAGCCACACTTAGACCCTTCATCGGAGTTTCCAAGCATTTGCTTATAGATTTTCCCTTTTGAACCCAGTAATCTTAAAAACAACTAAAGCATTCTTAAACTTGCATAACAGGACTGCGTTGCTGCATTGTCTGTTTCAGACTCTGCGGCCCAAAATTCTGCGCCCGAAACCTGCTATTCGTACCCTGATTCCCATGGAAAACGCCTATGGATCGCTGGATTATCGATAACCTTTGGCTGGTGCCGACCTACGCCCTCTTTGGCGGGTTGTTGGCCCTGCTTTGGTCGCCGGCCTTCATTCGGCGCACCGGCCCGCGACCGGCGGGCTATTTCAACATTCTGTCTACGGGCTTAGCGTTTTTACATAGCGCTTTGGCCCTGCCCCTGATTTGGAACCAGCCGGAAGCCACCATTTCCTTTAACTGGCTGGATGCGGCAGGGTTGAATGTGGATCTTGACCTCAAGGCTTCCGTGGTGAACGTGGGCACGATGGCCCTGATTTCCGGGATTACCTTCCTGGCGCAACTGTTCGCCGTGGGCTACATGGAAATGGACTGGGGTTGGGCCCGGTTCTATTCCTTGCTGGGCCTGTTTGAAGGCGGCATGTGCCTGCTGGTGCTGTGCGACTCGGCGTTTTTCAGCTACATCGTGCTGGAAATTCTAACCCTGGGCACTTACCTGCTGGTGGGGCTGTGGTTCAGCCAACCGCTGGTGGTGACGGGGGCGCGTGATGCGTTCTTGACCAAGCGGGTTGGGGACTTGGTGTTGCTGATGGGCGTGGTGGCGCTGCTGCCGATCGCCGGGACTTGGAACTTTACGGACTTGGCCGAGTGGGCCAAGACGGCGGAACTGGATCCGACCGTGGCGACCCTGCTGGGCTTAGCCCTGGTGGCCGGCCCGATCGGGAAGTGCGCCCAAATTCCGCTGCACCTGTGGCTGGATGAGGCCATGGAAGGGCCGCTGCCCGCGTCGATTTTGCGGAATGCGGTGGTTGTCCCGATCGGGGCTTGGGTGTTGGTGAAATTCCAGCCGATCGTTGCCCTGTCGCCCGTGGCGGTGACGGTGGAATGGGTGGTGGGCTTGGTGACGGCTCTGCTGTGCAGCGCGATCGCGATCGCCCAAATCGACATTAAGCGGGTGATGTCCTACGCCACCAGTACCTACATGGGGTTGGTGTTCGTGGCGATCGGCTTTGGCCAATCTGACCTGGCCCTGTTGCTCTGCTTGACCTATTCCGTGGCCATGGTGCTGTTGAGCATGAGCATTGGCTGCGTAATTTCCAACTGCGTCACCCAGGATGTGACCCAGTTGGGCGGTCTGTGGCCCAAGCGCCCAGCAGCGGGCCCCGGATTCCTGGTGGGGATGTTGGGCTTGGTGGCCGTGCCGCCCTTGGGCTGCTTTTGGGCCCTGTCGGCCCTGGGTGGCGCTTTGTTGGAAGCCAATCAACCGTTGATTTTTGCGGCCCTGCTGCTGATCAACGCCATGACGGGCTTTAGCCTAATGCGCACCTTTGGCTTGGTGTTCTTTGGCTCCGAGTCGCCCATGACCCAGCGCGCGCCGGAAGTGCTCTGGCCCATGAGCTTCCCGACGCTGGTGATGGTGGGGGTGGTGTTGCATACGCCACTGCTGTTGATCCAATGGCAGATTTTGCCGAGCCTGGGAACCACGGAGGCGATCGCCCTGGCGGCTTCGTCCTTGGTGGGTTTGGGGTCGGCGGCGGCCCTGTACCTGAATCCGCAGGTGGCCAAGCCGATTCACTCGATTCCGGCTCCGATTCGCGATTTCTTTGCCTATGACCTCTATACGGCGAAGCTCTATCGCAACACGATCGTGCTGGTGGTGGGCGCTGTGTCCGGCGTTCTGTTCTGGATCGATCGGTTCATTGTCGATGGTTTTGTGAATGCGGTGGGGGCGCTGACGGTGGTGGGTGGCCAAGGCTTGCGCTACAACACCACGGGTCAAGTGCAGTTCTATGCCCTGTCGATTCTGTTGGGGGTGGTGCTGTTTGGGGCGCTGGTCGCTTGGCCGATTTTGGCCCCGGCGGTTCCCTAGGGTTCGATCGCAGCCCAACCTGTAGGGGCGCACGGCGGTGCGCCCCTACCCGCAACCCAACCCAGACAAGGGGCTTAAGCCCCTTGCCCCTCGGTGATTCAGATTTAGACCGTCGTTTTGATCGCAGCCGTCAATCGCAGCAATATCACAGTAAAAGCCTATGTTGAGCGCATTGATTTTAATTCCGGCGATCGGGGCGGCCCTGGTGGGCCTGTGGCCCGGTCAGCCCAACTCCGCCCTGTTGAAAAAGGTGAGCCTGGCGATCGCCAGCGTGATTTCCCTGTGGACGTTGTATTTATTTGCCCAGGTCGATGTAAATGCGATCGGGGCGCAAATGACCGAATATTTGCCCTGGGTTCCCCAACTGGGCTTGAGCTACAGCCTGGGTGTGGATGGATTGTCGCTGCCCCTGGTGGGCTTGACCGCCCTGCTGGCCTGGATTGCCATTTGCAGCAGCGATCGGGACTTGGCTCGCCCCCGGCTCTACTACGCCATGATTTTGCTGGCGATCGCCGGGATTAACGGCGCATTCCTGGCTCAGAACCTACTGCTGTTCGTGATGTTCTACGAACTGGAGCTGATTCCCTTCTATTTATTGATTGCGATTTGGGGCAGCGAACAAAAACGCAGCTACGCCGCCACCAAATTCCTGATCTACACCGCCATTTCCGGCATTTTGGTGCTGGCGGGCTTCCTGGCCCTGACCTGGC
The DNA here is from genome assembly GCF_059138625.1 of Limnothrix sp. HT2024. Lineage (NCBI taxonomy): Bacteria > Bacillati > Cyanobacteriota > Cyanophyceae > Pseudanabaenales > Pseudanabaenaceae > Limnothrix > Limnothrix sp. HT2024. The sequence continues at coordinate 4,438,408 of NZ_CM181121.1, read as the reverse complement.
TCAGTGGCTCCACCAGTTTTGATATCGGTCAAATCGACATTCATAAGCTATCCGACAGCGCCCAACTGATTTGCCTGTTGCTGTTGGTGGTGGGCTTCGGGATCAAGATTCCCCTCGTGCCCCTGCATACTTGGCTGCCCGATGCCTATGTGGAATCGTCGCCCGCCACCACAGTGTTGCTGGGCGGTGTGCTGGCTAAGCTGGGAACCTACGGCTTGCTGCGCTACGGCTTGGGTCTGTTGCCCGATGCTTGGGGGACGATCGCCCCGGGTCTGGCGCTGGTGGGTGTGGTCAGCGTGATGTACGGCGCATTGACCGCGATCGCCCAGAAGGACATCAAACGGATGGTGGCCTACAGCTCGATCGGGCACATGGGCTACATCATCGTCGCCGCCGCCGCCCTCAACCCCCTCTCGTTGCTGGGTTCTGTGGCTCAAATGGTCAGCCACGGCTTGATTTTGGCGATTCTGTTCTACCTAGTGGGTGTGATCGAAAAGAAGGTCGGCACCCGCGACCTGGACAAGCTGAACGGCTTGATGAGTCCGATTCGGGGCTTGCCCCTCACCAGCGGCCTGTTGGTGCTGGCGGGCATGGCCAGCGCGGGCATCCCCGGGATGGTCGGCTTCGTGGCGGAATACATGGTGTTCCAAGGCAGTTTCACCACCTATCCCGTGATTTCGCTGCTTTGCATCCTGGCTTCCGGGCTGACGGCGGTGTACTTCGTGATTTTGCTGAATCGCACCTGCTTTGGCCGCCTGGACAACGCCACCGCCTACTATCCTGCTGTGCGGTTTGATGAGCACCTGCCGGGTCTGATTTTGACCGCGCTGATCGTTTGGCTGGGGATTCAACCCACCTGGCTGGTGAAGTGGATCGAGCCGACCACAGACGCGATGATCGCTGCGATTCCCACGGTGACCCAACCGGTGGCGATCGCCCCAAGCAAGCCGGCCCGGTCGGCCCCCGCGATCGATTAAGGACAGATCCGGGTAGGGGCGTACGGCCGTACGCCCCTACTGAAACCTTGGAATTTTCCCCACAACATCATGGTTCAGACCCCAATCAAACCGGACACCGCCCCCAAAATTCCGCCCTCGCAGCATGAATTCGCGGAAGTAATTCATCGCCTCGAAGCGGGCGGCGCAATGTTGCCCGACACGCCGGAAAACCTGATGCAAATCATCGGGATTTACAAGGCCTATGCCGTGCCGATGGACTTCTATTGGCGGGACTTGCTTTACATCGCCGAAGAAGTTTTCCTCAATCCCTTTCCCTTCTTCAAATATTTCCTACCCCAGAAATATTTAGACCTGCCGAACCACTACGCGGGCGACACCGCCGACCTGCGAATTTGGCGCGGCATTGCCACAGCGCACCCAGAATTGCTCGAATTCATGAGCAAGGGTGAAACGATCAAAATGCCGAAGCTGTTCCATCACCTATGGCACGATCGGGTGAATATGGAATTCGCGGAAGCCTGTATGCAGGCCATGCTCTGGCATCGCAAAATGTATGCGGGCGTGAATCGGTTTGATGATTTCCTGAATACCGAGGAATATCGCCAAAACTGCGATCGCGCCATCAAAGCCTACTTCAAAGGCAATCCAATCATGTTGGGGATGTATAAACTCTTCCCCGAAGCCTTCATTGAGCAATGCCGAATGATGTCCTATTACAGCAATTTGGGGCTGTTTTGGGAAATCATGGCTCCGGTGTTTTTTGAGATGTCAGACATCTACGATGAAGGCGGCTTCAAGGGTGTGCCCGATGCCATGAACTTCCTGATCAATGGCATCTTTGCGATTTCCGGTCGCCCGATCTATCACCGCGTGAATATTCGTGGTGAATGGTTTGATTTGGTGCCCAAAGATAAGGGTTTCATGTGGCTCTATGATGCGGCATTGCCCTACGTGGAAGCGGTGTTTTATCGCACGGCTCCGTTCCGGGGAACCAAGTCCTACAACGCCCAGGCGGGTCAAGTGCCCAGCGAGCAAGCGGACTTCCATTACGGCATTCTGTACGCCGACGTATTCCCCGTGGGAACCGCCGGGATTCCGCCCACGCAGTTGATGCAGGATATGTTGCATTTCCTGCCGCAATATCTGTTGGATTACTATCACCAGCATTGCCGGGGCGAGGACGATATGTTGATTCAGCTGGGGATTACCTTCCAGCGATCGATGTATTGCGTCACCTCCGCCGTGATCCAAGCGCTGCGAGCGGCGTTGCTCTACCCCTTAGATGACGAAAACCCAGAGCACCTGATGGCCAACCGCAAATTCTTTGAGGCGCAAATGGATCGCTTCAAGCGTCCTGAGGCTCGCCTGCGCGATATCCAAAATCGCGATTACCGCTAAGTTTCCTTCCTAAGAGTTGCTAGGTTGAACTGCCACGCAATGGCGTTCGATCGAGTGACCAAGCGATCGGGTTAGTGTGTCCCCACTAGCCCGATTTTTTTGTTGTGGGACTATATCAATCTAGGATTCTATAGTTGAATTTAGTATCACAAATCTGCTTTGTGGAGCTAGAATCGCTACAATGATATTGTCTGTTAGTTGATTGTTGATTTTTCTCAGACCGACTCGTGCCCCAATATACTGATGCGTGGGTAGCTTCTATGCTGTCTGATCCAAAGCCTTTCCCCAAGGATTGGCGCAAGAAATTAGCCTTGAAGGATACTCGGGGAGGCCGGGAAGCATCTATTTGGCTGGATAGTCTTCACGGATATTCATTTAAGGTGACTCTCCGACAGAATAAATTTAACCGTCTCAATTTCGGTGTCTTCTTATTCCTATTCCGTCCCAGCTCTCGCAGCTTGATTCATTTATTACGATATGACGGCAAGTACCATGATCATTTAAATTCAATTGAACAAGAGAGGATTATTAATGAATTCCATATCCACCAATTTACTGAGCGCTATTTTGAAAAATACGGTTTTGAAAAAATGGATGGTTGGGCCTATACTACCAATCGCTATCAAGATCTTAACGGCGCGTTTCGTTGTCTGATTGAAGATGCTAGTTTGGAACTACCATAAGAAAGTATTCCCTTGATTGAGTGGCTGTAGATAATGAGGTGATCAGACTATGTCACTAACTTTGAAAGAAAAGGTTTCTCAAGATCTGTTGAGTGAGTTTCGTTTTTACGATGAAGGGAAAGATCGCTTTCGGGTAGCAACACCATTTCTTTTCAAAGATAGCGACTTCTTGATGCTAGTTCTGAAAAAAGAGGGTGATCATTGGATTGTTTCTGATGAAGGCGACGGCTTTATGCGACTGACCCTCCATATGAGCTGGAAGCATTTTTCAAGCGGAGGCACTCGAGAAAAGCTTTTACAGGGTATCCTATCAGAATTTCAAGTCACTGATCGAGATGGTGAATTAATTGTTCCAGTTGAAGACGATAACTTTGGAACAGCACTTTATCGTGCTTCTCAGGCAATCTTAAAAATACTTAACCTATCTTTTCTTGAGAGAGAGAAAATTCGTTCAACATTTTTTGAAGACTTTCAGAACTTGTTTTATGAGAATTTTTCCGATGGTTTATATAAATTTGATTGGTCGCATCCCGAGAAAGATACTGCAAGGCATTACTTGGTTGACTGTCGAGTGGAAGGTAAAACCACTCCTATATTCATTTACGCACTGAATAATGATAACAAGCTAGGAGATGCAGAAGTCTCAATTTATAAGTTTCATGAGTGGAATCTCAAGTTTAAGCCAGTTGCAATCCTAGAGAAAAGCTCAGCAGTTTCTCAGAAGCGACTGGATCGATTTTCAGAAGTATGCAATATTCATTTCACAGAATTCAGTAGCCAACGTGATCAAATTGTCCGATCAATCTTAGACTTGACTCAATCCTAAATAATCTGAATTCTCAATCTACTTCTGTCAAATCGCTTATGTTTCATGGGCTTAATAGTCTTTAATTCTCTTCACTTACTTCACACCATCAAATTTGGGTAACTTTGTTTGAAATAGTCAATTCCCTGATGTCACCAAAAATCTGTGAAATGCTGTCAACGGTAACTGACCCAATTAAAACTATCCACTTCAAATTCCTGGAAGTATTCGATTGAGTAACAAAGTAGCAATAAGGGTTTCAGGAATGTTTGTCCAATGAATTGTGAACAAAAACTAAATATAAATTGCGTCACGATCAATTCGGCGTTTTAGATAGGAGTTCATGCGTGGGCGATAGCGGATAAGGTCGATCGAGCGCTGGAAAACCTGTTCCAAATCTGCCTTGATATCGACCATTGTAAATAGGTCGGGCACAGTCAATTCCAGCACAATATCGATATCGCTGTCGGGCGTGGCTTCGTTGCGGGCCACGGAACCAAAAATACCGAGGCGAGTTACACCATATTTTTGGTGGAGGTTGGGGGCGAGTTGCCGCAGGGTGGCGAGGATGAGATCGCGATCGGGAGGGCTTTTGGATAAGCTCGGTGTCAGTTCGGTCATCGTTGACAGGTTAACCCTTGGTTACACTCGAATTTCAAGCCCTTGAAATCAAGGATATTGATATTCTACTGATTCAATAATTGCTGTTGGCGATGCCAGGCGACGGAGAGGGCGCGGATTGCGGCCATTTCTTCGGCGGGGATTTTTTCCAGATGCTTCAAAATTAGGCTCATGCGCCCCTGTGATCGCAATTTGCTCTCGTGCCGCGCCAGAAAATCCCAATAGAAAAAGTTAAATGGACAAGCTTTTGGGCCGGTGCGATCGCGCGGGTTATATCGACAACCTTTGCAATAATCACTCATCCGATTGATGTAGTTCGCTGAGGCGGCATAGGGCTTGGAAGCCAACAAGCCCCCATCGGCAAATAGCCCCATACCCATCACATTGGTTTGCATTACCCAATCGTAGGCATCAATAAAAACCGCGTGGAACCAGTTCTCCACTTCCTGGGGATTCAGACCCGCAATTAGGGCAAAGTTCGACAACACCATGAGCCGCTGAATGTGGTGAGCATAACCGGTGCGATCGACCTGTTGCAGCACCTGGCGCAGGCAGTTCATATCAGTGTTGCCGTCCCAAAACCACTGGGGCAGAGCGTGTTGGTGGCCAAACCAGTTGCGATCGGGGTAGGGCGGTTCCTCGTCAGCTTTCAGCACTTGCAGGTAAATGCCGCGCATGTATTCTCGCCAGCCCAGCACTTGCCGAATGAAGCCTTCAACGCTGGCGATCGGCAGACCCCGATCGCGCCAGGCCTTTTCGGCGGCAAAGATCACCTCACGCGGATGCAGCAAGCCGAGGTTGAGGTAGGGCGAGAGCAGGGCGTGCCACAGGGTGTCTTGGCCCGTCACCATCGCATCTTGGTAGGGGCCAAAGGTGCGGAGCCGGTGGGCGATGAAGTGGTCGAGCACGTCGAGGGCACGCGATCGGGTGGTGGCCCAGCGGAAGGAGTCGATCGATCCGTAGGTGGGCAAATCGAGCGATCGCACCTTTTCGATCACCGTCAGCACAATTTCATCGGGCGCAAATTCCAGCGGTGTGGGCGGATGTAGCGGCCCCTTGGGGGGTTGGCGGTTGTCCTTGTCAAAGTTCCACTGGCCGCCGACGGGCTTGGAACCTTCCATCAAAATTTGGAATCGTTTGCGCCCTTCCCGATAGAAATCTTCCATGAGGAAGCGTTTTCGGCTGCCAAACCAGTTGGCTAGCTCTGTCTCGCTCCAGAGAAATTGGTTATTGGGGATTTGTTCCAGTTTGCAGGGCAAATCGAGCTGATTCAGGGTTTGCTGAAAGGGCCGATCGACCGGAGCCATCACCAACAGCCGATCAATTTGGTGCTTGATCACCCAGGCGCGTAGGGGTGTGGCGAAATCTTCTGCCTCGGCCCAGGTGGCGGGCCAGCCCATATCCTGCAACTCCCGCACAAAGTGGCGCATGGCCGACCAAACCAGCACCAATTTTTGGGCATGGTAGGGCCGTTGGCGCACATGGGCCAGGGACTCGATCGCGATTACCGGAACCCGCGCCCGATCGCCCGCACAGGCCACCAACGCCGCTTGCTCGTGCCACAGTTGATCGCCCAAAATCCACACCCCCGTTTTCATGGGGATGCTCAATTGCTGGAGTTCCGCACCCATTAAGCCCTACCGATTTCTGACGGATTCTCGACCGATTTCTATTGCTTGACTGATTTCTACTGCTTGTGCGCCTAAGCAGGTGCTCCTAAGCATCGGTGGGCCGATCGCCCCGGCTCCCCCGCACCCAAAGCTGCACCATCAGCGCCAACAACCCCAGGGCCACAAAGCTAAAGACAAAGGTTCCCAGGGTTCCCACCCCCACCACCAAGGTGCGCACCGCACCGCCAATGCTGAGGGTGAGGCGGTTGGTACTGGTGATGGGGTGGGCGGCGAAGGTTTGGGCAATTTTATAGGTCAGTGCGCCGGCTCCCACCGCGATCGCCGCCGAAATTCCGGAACCCCCCAGACAATCCAGGGGTGAGGGCATTTTCTTGGCGGGAGTTTCGGGGGTGGTTTTGCTGGTTTTGGTGTTGGGTTTGGAGGTCATGGCAAGGCGGCGCTAAACGCTGACTCCCCTTAATTTACAGCCGATCGGGTCGTTCCCACCGCGCAAAGGCAGATCCCGGGGAGATCGGGGCAGTTTCCCCTTCAGCCGCATCAATGCAGAGTGAATTGGGGTGAATTCAAGGCGATCGGGGGCGATTTGGAGCCAGTCGGCAACCCATTCTCTCCCTGATGACTGGGTTGCTTCCCCTGGCTCGTTACAAGCCAGTTGTAGAACTTCATGAAGAAATTCATAAACTTCATAAACTTCTTCATGGGATTAAAAAGAGATCAAACATTTATTTTGGTATTTTCGGGATCATGCTCCCGCATCATCAACCACCTTGAGCATTTGATCCCTATTTTTACTTAGTGATTCCCTAAAGGTGTTCTTAAGAATTGCTGGAATAAAGTCAGTGCAAAATTCTTTTCTCTGATGAAGCAGTTTTGACGATGATTGTTTTTCTTCAAAGCAAGGGAAAAGCTTATCTCCAAAGGCGATGAGCGTTCTTTGGAAAGCCCGTGAAATTGCAACAAATTCCTTTAGGCAAGTTGTTATAAATGTCATCACTCGATCGCGCGATCGATAAGACAAGTTGAAAATTCCGATCGCAACCGGGGGATCGGCCTAGGATGCAAGCAGTTGCGCGGAAGCGAACGCGTATGAAAGTTGCGGTTGTGAAAGAAGTGGCGCTGGATGAACGGCGCGTGGCCCTGGTTCCCGACGTGGTAGCTCGTTGGGTCAAAAAAGGGCTAGCGATTGCCGTTGAAGCCGGCGCGGGAGAACGCGCAGGATTTACGGATTCGGCCTATGAAGCGGCGGGTGCAACAGTGACGAGCGATCGCGCTCAACTGTGGCAAACGTCGGATTTGGTGACGAAGGTTTTGCCCCCCACCGATGAGGAACTGGGTTGGCTGAAGTCGGGATCGATGTTGATGGGCTTTTTGGAGCCGCTCGATCGCCCTCAGTCCATCAAAACCCTGACAGAACGGGGTATCACAGCGATTTCCCTAGAATTCGTGCCTCGCAGCACTCGTGCTCAGGTGGCGGATGCCCTTTCGTCTCAGGCCAACGCAGCCGGCTACAAAGCTGTGCTGTTGGCGGCGGCGGCCCTGCCCAAATATTTCCCCATGTTGACCACAGCGGCGGGAACCATTCCGCCGGCCAAGGTGCTGGTGTTGGGCGTGGGCGTGGCTGGGTTACAGGCGATCGCCACCGCCCGCCGATTGGGGGCCGTGGTGGAAGCCTTTGACATCCGCCCGGAAACCCGCGACGAGGTGCAAAGCCTCGGGGCCCGGTTTGTGGAGATGAAGATCGAGGAAGAAACCAGCGGGCAAAACGGTTATGCCAAAGCGGTTTCCGATAATTTGCAAGCTCGGATCCAAGCCACCGTGGCTGAACGGGCGGTTGGGGCCGACGTGGTGATCACCACCGCCAAAATTCCCGGCCGCCGTGCCCCGATCATGATCACCGCCGACACCGTGGCCCAAATGAAGCCCGGTTCCGTGATTGTGGACTTGGCCGCAGAACAGGGCGGTAACTGTGAATGCAGTCAGCCGGGCCATGACCATGTGGTGAATGGGGTGCAAATTTTGGCCCCGATGCACTTGGCCGGCACGGTCACCACCCACGCCAGTATGCAATACGCCAAAAACTGTTCGGCCCTGTTGGACTGGTTGATCAAAGATGGGCAACCGGTGTTCAACTTTGCTGACGACATTTTGGACGCGGTTTGCATCACCCACGGTGGCGAAATTCGCAACGATCGGGTGCGAAATTTGGTCGCTACTCTCTCAGAAACCCCTTCGGCTGAATCAATGGTGTTGGCCTCATGAGTGAAACCTTGGTAACGGGTTTGGTGGTGTTTGTTTTGGCCTCCTTTGTGGGGTTTGAAATCATCAACAAAGTGCCGCCCACGCTCCACACCCCTTTGATGTCCGGTGCGAATGCTATTTCGGGAATTGCTGTCGTGGGGGCAATTTTGGCCGGCGGCGCAGCACAACTCAGTGGCCCCACCATTCTGGGTCTGGTGGCCATTGTGCTGGCCATGGTGAACGTGGTTGGTGGCTTTTGGGTGACCGATCGAATGCTGCAAATGTTTAAGAAATAGCCTGACAGCCACTGGAAAAGCGCTTGAAAAAGGCTTGAACTTAAAAGGCTCGAAGACAACCTGAGAAGCAACCTCCAAATTTCCCAGCAATGACCCTTTCCTAAACCGATCGACTGACTCGATTGTCCAGCCGTTCCATCGCCCAATGGCTATTTTTCATCTTCAAAATGGGCAAGCGATCGAGAGCAAAGGCCAATCGAAGTCAGCCGGTACAAAGTCAGGATGCAATTGAGGGTTTGATGCAGGGGATCGCCAAAGGTTGAATTCCGGGGTTCAATTCCGGAGTTGAATTCAAGACTTCACTCAACGCTTCATTCAACGCTTGGCTCAATGAAAGGCTGGAATTTTGAAGCATCCTGAGACCAAAGGGCGAGGACATAAGGAATGATCGATGGACTTGTATCGGGTGTTTTGCCCGCTGAATGGTGGACAACGATCGCCCGGCTAAGCAACTTAGCCGCCGCGGCCCTGTTCATTGTGGGGATCAAAATGCTGGGATCGCCCGCCACCGCTCGCCGGGGCAACTGGCTGGCGGCCGTGGGCATGGCCATGGCGATCGGGGTAACCCTGCTCGATCGCTCCGCCGTCAACTACGGCGCATTGTTGGCCACCCTGGTGGCGGGATCGGTGATTGGTCTGATTGCCGCCAAGCGCGTTGCCATGACCGACATGCCCCAGATGGTGGGCCTGTTGAACGGGTTGGGCGGCGCGGCTTCGGCTCTGGTGGCAGCGGCAGAATATTGGCGGATTGTGAACACGGGCGCACCGGTTCCCACCGATACGGCCGTGACCGTGATTGCCGGGCTACTAATTGGGGGCATCACCCTCACGGGTAGTTTCATGGCCTTTGCCAAGCTGCAAGGATTGGTGACCGGCGCACCCATCACTTTTCCCCTGCAACAACCGGTGAATTTCGGCTTGCTGGTGGGCTTTGTGGCCAGCGGTGCTTATTTGCTGATTCACCCAGGCGACTTGACGGTTTTGTGGCTGCTGACGGGCATTTCCCTGGTGCAGGGGGTGTTGGTGGTGTTGCCGATCGGGGGGGCGGATACTCCGGTGGTGATTTCGCTGCTGAACTCCCTGTCCGGTCTGGCGGCCAGTGCGGCGGGTTTTGTGTTGGGCAATGAAATGCTGGTGATTGCCGGGGCGCTGGTGGGCGCTTCGGGGCTGATCTTGACCCAAATCATGTGCAAGGCCATGAACCGATCGCTGACCAATGTGCTCTTTGGGGCCTTTGGCAGTGTCAGCACGGCCACGGGTGACGGCGGCAGCGGCGATGCAGGTTCCCACACGGTGCGCTCGATCGACCCGGAAGAATGCGCCATGATGCTGGGTTATGCCCGATCGGTGGCGATTGTGCCCGGCTATGGCATGGCAGTAGCCCAGGCCCAGCACGCCGTGCGGGAACTGGCCGATCAGCTAGAGCGGTTGGGGGTTGATGTGCGCTATGCCATTCACCCGGTGGCGGGCCGGATGCCGGGCCACATGAACGTGTTGTTGGCGGAAGCCAACGTGCCCTATACCCAACTGTGCGACCTGGACGACATTAACCCGGACTTTGAGCGGGTGGATGTGGCGCTGGTGATTGGGGCCAATGATGTGGTGAACCCGGATGCCCGGGACAATCCCCAAAGTCCAATCTACGGGATGCCGATTCTGGAGGTCGATCGCGCCAAACACACGATCGTGATCAAGCGCAGCATGAACCCCGGATTCGCCGGTTTGGATAATGCGCTGTTCTACGAAGATAAGACGATGATGCTGTTTGGCAGTGCAAAAGAAAAAGTGTCTGAGCTGGTGGCCAGCGTTAAGGAACTGAGCTAGGAATTAATAGGAATTAAACAGACCACCATCCCCGATCATCGGGGTTGAAAAGCAGGTTTGGAGTGCGGGTTGATTGTGCGGGTTGGTTGTGCGGGCTTGCGATGTCAATTGCAACCTGCGCTCGGGCCTTCGCAATCATCCAGGACTTGAATCATTCAAGGCTTGCAACCCAAAAGTGCGGGGATGAGTCTTTTAATTCAATCAGTTAACTCAACCCGTGCATGGGCCAATCAACACATGGGGGCGATCGCCGTTCCCATCATGAGCCGAACTGATTTGGAGAGCTTGAGCGATCAATCACGATCCCGCAACTTTCCCGATCGTTCGGCTTGACCTATGCAAAGGTTGAAATCGACTGAGGGTAGCTTTGCTCAGGCTCGCCAGTGTCGTCTTGCGAGACGGGCTGTCGGTGTGGGCTGTGGGCTGCTGATTTCAAACAACCACGACACTATGAAACGTAACTTTCCGACCCAGGCGCTGCAATCGTTGACCATCGTAGGAAGCTTTGTGGCCCTGGGCCTTGCGTCCGGTTTGAGCGCCCAAGCCGCAGAGCCGATCGAGACCGATCGCCAGTCGATCGGGAGCCTGACCCAGCGCAATGCTTACCCGCCAGAATTTTCGCGCGCCTTTTTGCAAAGCTGTACCCGATCGGCCCAACAGTCGGGCCAGTTTAACCAACAGCAGGCTACGCAATATTGCCAATGCTCCTTGGCGGAATTCCAGTCGCGCTATACCTTGCAGCAAACCATGAACCTCTACCAACGAATGCAGCAATCGAACAGCAATGAGCTGCCGCCGGAAATGATGCAAATTGCGCGTACCTGTGTGCAACGGGTGTTTGGCACTCGCTAATCAAGTTGAGTTAATCAGACTGAGCTAATCAGGTTGAGCTAATCAAGTTGATCCCGTGAGTAACAACTCGCTCTTCAACTTCCTCCCTCGTTGGCCGGGGCCCCAAGCGTGAACCGATCGAACGGTTGAGCGGGTTGCTCCGGCTTTCTGATGTCAAAGGCATAGCTGGTGACCGTTCCGGCGGCCGTGTCCAAAATGCTGAAGGCGGTGATTTCGTTGCTGGCCAAGTAGGGCTGGGGGGTTTGATCCAGGGGATCAATCAAAGGCGCGATCGAGGGCACAATCGGGGGCAATCCATTGGGATCCCCGATTGCCACGTAGTCCGATCGCTCAAATCCGCTGCCCTCCGCTGGAATGCCCGATCGCCCCCGATCGCCCCAGGCTGCCCCATAGCTATTGCCCACGTTAGAAGTTTCCAAGTAATGGGTGCGGCCACGGTGGAATCGATTCCACAGGTGCGAGTGGCCATACAACACCAAGTCCACCCCCGCCGATTCCAGCAGGGGGGACAAGTATTGGGCAATGACATCTTGATCGCGCGGATAGGCATATTTCACCGCCGTCACCTGGCCCAGGTCATCCCGCGAGATCGTCTGGATTGGATCCGTAAACGGTGGCACGCTGTTATCCCCCAAGGTATGGGGCGGGTGGTGAAACATAACCACGCGATACTTGGCTTGGCGAAACGGCTCGCCGGCCAATTCCGCCTGGAGCCATTGAAATTGCGGACTCCCCGGGGCGATCGACTCAAAAATATGCTGACCCCAACCCCAATCGATCGGACTGTGGGGCTGGCCTTCGTGGAAGCGGCCGCCAAACTTTGCTGTCAAAATGGGCGATCGCCAAGCTTGGGTCACGTTCAACACCACCAATCGCAGATCCCCAAAGCTGACGGCGTAATAATTGCCCTCGCTCCGATCGTTGGTTGGCAGCGTCCAAATTTCTTCGTAGGTGCGCGTATTGAAGGATTGATCCACCAAGGCGGCCTGGCTGATTGCTTCCCCCGGTGTTTCCCCCAGCGTTTCCCTTGGAACCTCGCCGGAAGCCGGATCTAAATCGCTCGCCCACCGTTGCGCGACCCAGCGCGGCACGGTGTCATAAAATTCCCGGTTGAGATCTCGGGCCCGCCCCACCCGCCCCATCACCTCATGGTTGCCTAGGGCCGGGAACAGGGGAGCCTCCTGCAAAATGGCCCCGCCTTGGTAGGTGTGACCTTGGAGCGATCGATTGGCTCGTCCTTGCAAACAGGGAAAAAACGCCCCACCGCCCGCATCGTCAAACCATTCCGAAGCGCGATCGGGCACATTCACCAAATCCCCCGCAAACAACACCCCATCCACCCGACCCACCGTGGCCAACACCTGTTGCAAATTGGCCGCCACCATCGGTTTCAATTGGTGATCCGAAGTCAAAAGCAGTTGCAGCGGTTGGCCCGGCTGCGGTTGGGGCGACAGGCGAAACACCCCGCTACTAACGGTGTGATCGCCCCCTTGACTCGTCACCCGATAGGGAACCGACTGACCCGGCAGCAACCCCGAAACGATCGCCTCATGTCGCCAAATGGGCCGCTCCCAAACCTTCACCCCCTCCGGTTGCTGGGCTGCCACTCGCTCCGGTAGTCGCGATTGGCCGTCTTCGCGGGTGCGGGTCAGGCGGCGGGTTTGGGCCAAGGCTTGCCGATCGAGCCGATCGCCCCAATCCACCCAATGGCGATCGCCCGGCCATTCCGTGAACCAAACCACATGCACCGAGTCCGGCCCCGGCAACTGCAAAAACGGATCCGTCAAAAGCTCCATAGCATCCCCCTCGGATAACTGGGCCGACCACTGGGAAAGCGGGTGCAGGGCTGCGGATCCCGCAGCGGGCGGCATTTCCAGCGCCAACATCCCCCCGATCGCCAGCAACACCAACAGCAGCAGCCCCCAAACGCCGCCACCTCGCGCCATTTTCGGGAGTTGCCGGATCCGTTGCCACCGGCCAAGCTCCCGAGCGCGATCGCTCAACCACCGTCCCCTTGGTCGCCCCATCGCCCTAGGCAAACAAATCTAAGGGTAAATGGCCATACATCGCATTGAGTTCCTCATCTACCTGGGACTGACAGGACACCAAAACCCCTCGATTTTCACCCTGGTAGGGTTCCGCATAAAACAACAGGGAGTTGGTGTTGCACTTGATATAAATCGGCTGTTCCGGATTGGCCACCCCCCGCTGTTCCGGCTCCGGCGGCACTTCGCGACCTAAACCGGCCCCATAGGCCCGCACGGCCGCCAACCCTTGGGCGATCGAATCCGCACAAACCCCAAAAATCACGCAGTCCGCCTCATGAACCACCGTCCGCAGGGCCGATCGAATAATCGCCTGCTGGCTCTCCAAGAGGGTAGGCGCTTCTTCCAAACAGTTAAACACCGCCAAAACCTTTTGGGCTTCCAGCAACGACAGGGGAGCCGTTCCCGCCCCATTAGCCCCTAACGCATCCGATCGACGAGTTGAGTTGTCCATAGCAATCCAGAGTTTCCCTTGTCCACAAACTTCACCGCAAACTTCACCGCAAGCAATCAAGACTGCAAGCAATCCGGGATTCGATCCGCTTAAAGTTGCCCAAAAATGACCCAACCTGCAAACGAAGCCGCCCGATCGCTCTCTGATGGTTGCTCCCCCCCATCTGTCGCAATCCATTCCGGGATCCCAAATCGTAGCGTAGGGCCGGAAACCAACTAGAGCCAATCTTGATCAAAATTCTGGCCAATTCTCATCCCCATTTCCATCTTGCCCCACCCAGCTAGCAACAACCCCATGGAGAATTTCACCGAAACCTCCACTGAGAAATAGAGCATTAGCGTGATTTTTCAATTCTGATTCCGGAAATGTGACGGTTAAAAATCCGGCAACAATCAATGGGTTTTCCTGGCACAAGTAACAAGAGATACATATCCCTTGAATATCCCCTGAAGCACCAAAGAATCTCTAAAACACGAAAAATTCAAGTTAAAACAGCATTTTTCCGCATCAGCAATCAAAAGCGTCTGATTACTCAATGAAGCAAATCATACCAAGCACAATCGTGGTCAGTGGCTATCAAGGGTGACGCACAGCGCGATCGGGCAGAGCAGTTTGGCAGGGCAATTCGACAGGGCAAAAAAATTTTTTAGAAAAGCTGGAACTTTTTCCCCTTTCAAGGCAACAATATAGGCAAGAGTAGTGGAGAGATGTGTCACCGCTGCGGAGACCTGGCAGATTCGTCTGCCGGATCTCTGCATTTTTTTTGGGAATTTTTTGAGCCGCTACCCGCTCCCACTGTCGTTACGAAGTGACCCAAAAGAAAAGGGTACAAGCCCCGCCCTTCTAGGGCGGCTTTGGTTGCTAGAATGAGAATGGTTGAAATCCCCACCTCATCTTGCAGCGATATACCAGCCGTTGGGCTGTGAAACCGGGACTGGGACAGCGAGAGGGAAAGAATCTGAGGGCAACGGAGAAGCCGACCCGAAGACACCCAATTTAGTCGCGGGCGGGCAGTCCGAGACTCTAAACGGACGTGGAGGGAGCGTCAGACTGGCTTGCCAGCAGCACCCTATGAAGCGTCAACCCGTGGTCTAGTCGAGCAACTTCGGTTGTTTGCCTAGGGCCGGAATCCCCGCCCCTTTAGGACGGGGAGGATGTCAACGCATGAGGGTTTCAGCCATGGAAAGTCGTCCGCCCCTGCCGCCGTTTACCCACGAAACCGCGATCGCCAAAGTGCAAGCCGCCGAAGATGCTTGGAACACCCGCGACCCGGAGCGCGTATCGCTGGCTTACACGGAAGATTCGGTTTGGCGCAATCGATCGGAGTTCTTTTCAGGGCGGGACAAAATTCGTGAGTTCCTGACCCGCAAGTGGAATCATGAGCTGGACTATCGGCTCAAGAAAGAACTCTGGAGCTTCACCGATCACCGCATCTCCGTGAAGTTTGAGTATGAATACCACACGGACTCGGGGCAGTGGTATCGCGCCTATGGCAACGAGCAATGGGAATTCGCGCCCAATGGCCTAATGCAGCGCCGGGAAGCCAGCATTAATGATGTGCCGATCGCCGAGGCCGATCGCAAGTTCCGCTGGGAACGGTAGCCCGAGCACCGGAACCATGAAACTGCACGCCGACCTCCACCCGCACATTGTGATTGACATCAAACTTACCTGGATGGATTCGCCCATGCCGGGAATGCAATGGCGGAGGCTCGATCACGATGGGGAAGAAGCGGCCCGGGCCACCTCGATCATCCGTTACGGCCCCGACAACCGCCTTGCTAGCCACACCCACGGCGGCTCGGCATGATTGATCGATGGGCGATTCACCTCGATCGAGGGCGCACATTGGTGCGCCCGTACAAGCGATGACCCGGGTTTAGGGATTAGGCCTTGAAGGTTTCGACGATCCGGCGGGTGGCTTCTTCCACGTTGGCCCGGCTGTTGAAAGCCGAAATGCGGAAATAGCCTTCGCCCGCTGCGCCGAAGCCCGAACCCGGCGTGCCCACCACATTGCAGGTGTGCAGCAACTTATCAAAGAAATCCCAGCTCGACAGGCCGTGCGGCGTTTTCACCCACACATAGGGCGCGTTGATGCCGCCGTAGACCGCCAAACCCGCTTCGGTCAGCTTCTCGCGGATGATTTGGGCATTTTCCAGATAGAAGCTCACCAGGGCCTTGGTTTGGGCTTGACCCTCGGGTGAGTAGACCGCCTCAGCCCCGCGCTGGACGATGTAGGACACGCCGTTAAACTTGGTGGATTGGCGACGGTTCCAGAGGCTCCACAGATCCACGCCCGTGCCGTCGGTGGTTTGGCCCTTCAGGGTTTTGGGCACGACGGTCAAGGCGCAACGGGTTCCCGTGAAGCCCGCATTTTTGGAGAAAGAGCGGAACTCGATCGCGCAGTCGCGGGCCCCTTCAATTTCAAAAATCGAGTGGGGGATTGCCGGATCGGTGATGAAGGCTTCGTAGGCGGCATCGAAGAAGATGATCGAGCCGTGGCTGCGGGCGTAATCGACCCAGGCTTGCAGGTGCTCGCGGGTGGCGACGGATCCGGTGGGGTTGTTGGGGAAGCAGAGATAGATCAGATCGACTTTTTCGCTGGGGATTTGGGCGGTGAAGTCGTTTTCAGCGGAAATCGGCAGGTAAACCAAGCCGCCGTATTCGCCCCGATCGTTCGCGTCGCCCGTGTGGCCGGCCATCACGTTAGTGTCCACATAAACTGGGTAGACCGGATCGGTGACGGCGATCGTGTTGTCGTTGCCGAAGATGTCCAGAATGTTGCCGCAGTCGCACTTGGAACCATCTGAGATGAAAATTTCCGAGGCATCAATGTCGCAGCCACGGGCTTGGAAATCGTGCTGGGCGATCGCCTCGCGCAGCCAAGCGTAGCCCTGTTCGGGGCCGTAGCCTTTGAAGCTGCCCCGATCGCCCATGTCGTTGACCGCATTGATCATGGCGGTGCGGCAGGCTTCCGGCAGCGGCTCGGTCACGTCACCGATGCCCAGGCGGATAATCGGCGCGTCGGGATGTTCGGCGGCGAAGGCATTCACCCGGCGGGCGATTTCGGGAAACAGATAACCGGCTTTTAGCTTTAGGTAGTTGTCGTTAATTCTGGCCATGGTTGCCCCTGGGGGTTGCGATCGGGAATGTTCACCACTCACTCACCCGGTTCACTGACCCAACCAAGCCAGACAAGGGGCTTGAGCACCTTGCCCCGCCGCGATCAACCAGCCAGACAAGAAGCTTGAGCACCTTGCCCCACGGCGATCGCGCGTCACAGGTTTGATGGGGTGAACGTTTCCCGAGTTGGAGTGTCTAACCAGCCTACGGCCCTGGCGGGATCTTCTGGCGATTCGGGGGGAAAATTCCGCCGAACTCCCGCCCCATAAGCAAAGCGCTACAATGCCAAGGGTTTTGATCAACAGGCGCGGGCGATCGATGGCGGGACAAGCGGCACAGTGGCGTGAGTTGGATGGCGCTTGGGTTCTGATTCCAGCGAATCCATTGGGAGTTATTCATTTCTTGGGCGGGGCCTTCGTGGGGGCCGCGCCGCAGTTCACCTACCGTTGGCTGCTGGAGCGGCTGGCCAATCGCGGCTATGGGACGATCGCCACGCCCTTTGTAAATTCTGGGTTTGACCATGAGGCGATCGCGGAAGATGCGCTGATTCGGTTCGATCGGGCGATCGATTGGCTCTACCGGCATGGTCAACTGCGGCGGCGATCAATCCCGGTCTATGGCCTCGGACACAGCATGGGTTGCAAGCTGCATCTATTGATCGGCAGCATCTTTGAGGTGGAGCGGGCGGGCAATGCGCTGATGGCCTTCAATAACTATTCGGCGCAACGGGCGATTCCGCTGTTCGATCGCTTCGGCCCCGTGCTGGAGTCGATTAACCGCGCTGTACCTGGGGCTGTTCCGGCCGATGTGTTTGATAAGCGGTTGAATGCGGAATTCACCCCATCACCCACGGAAACAGAGCAACTGATCGCCGCCCAATACGGGATTCGCCGCAATTTGCTCATTCGTTTTGCCACCGACGATCTGGATCAATCGGCGCGTTTGGCTCCGATTTTGCAGCGGCGCTTTCCCGGCTGGCTGGCGATCCAAGATTTGCCGGGAAATCACCTCACGCCGCTGGGCCAGGATATTCAGTGGCAAACTCGCGGGGCTTTTAGTCCGTTGGATGCGATCGGTCAGTGGGCGAAGCAGGAATTTTTGTTCCGCGATCTCAATCGCCTCAGTCAGGAGCTATTGCGCTGGCTCGATCCGCTTGGCCCGACCTAGGCGGGATGCACGGCGCGATAAATCCACCACCCGATCGCCAACCCAACCCAAGCCGCCAAAGTTGCCAAAACAATCGCCAATCCTTTGTGGTCTTTCATTTCATCAGCCGTCGGTCCTACGAATACGCCCAAGGTTAGGGGCCAGCTCCCCCACCATAGACCCGCAAATACAAACCCATAACCACTAACAAACTCCCAAGATCCACGCCAAAGACCCACGCCAGCCCCAATTACAGCCAAAGCCAAAACCCAATACCAACCCCAATCCCAATTCCGAGCCACAGCCCAAGCCCAAGCCCCAGCCACAGCCCCAGCCCCAGCCCCAGCCACAGCCCCAGCCCCAGCCCCAGCCCCAGCCACAGCCACAGCCACAGCCACAGCCCCAGCCCCAGCCCCAGCCACAGCCCAAGCCACAGCCCCAGCCACAGCCCAAGCCACAGCCCCAGCCACAGCCCAAGCCACAGCCACAGCCACAGCCACAGCCCAGTTAATCAGTGGTGATGGTTGGACACTGACACCAATGCCAACGAGCGTGTATGCGATCACACAACCCAACAGCCCTCCCCAAGGGATACCAGCAAGCTTATCGTTGGGGGCGGACGATTCAGCGCTTCTCGCAGGTGGCTGATCTATTGCAGTAAGAACTTGCAAAAACTGGGTCGCAGATTGTGGGCGATCAGCAGCTTCCAGCTCCAATCCTGCCATCAGCATGGTGTTCAAGACCGCAGAGATACTAACCAGTTGCCCAGGGGGTGTGAGAGTTCCTCCCGATAACTTGCGCTTGAGAGATTCAGTCGGTCGGCTACCCGTCACTGCAAAATATAAACTTCCTGCCAAGCCAAAAATATCTGCTGAAGGGTATCTTGCATCTTTGGGATTAACAATTTGCTCATAAGGCGCAAATCCCTGATTCCAAATTGTGCCTTTTGAACTTTGAGAGGATGGCCAGAACTCCTTCGCACCACCCAAATCAATCAGTACCGCTTTCCCATCAGGACGAAGCATAATATTACCGGGATGCACATCCCGATGAACAAGCTGGTGATTATGCATCCATTCCAAGGCACTACCAATTTGTTTAGCAATAGAGATTACCTCTGCTTCCGGCAATCGACCTCTTGCTTTCACTGCTTCAAATAAGTTCTGCCCCTCAATAAATTCCATCATCAGATAATGATGGCTAGCCGGCTCTGAAAACAGGTCAAATACCTTAACCAAGTTGGGGTGCACTTCACGGGCCGCAAGTTTGGCCATGACTTGCCCCTCTTTCATGAACCGCGCCACATACTTTTCATAGTCCGGGTCATGCCGCAAATACTCAATTTGAGACTTCAGCACCACATACCGCTTGAGATTTCGATCCCAAGCTTTGTAGGTAATGCCAAAGCCCCCTTGCCCTAAAACGGACTTGATTTCATATTGCCCCCCACGCAGGGTATCGCCCGGTCTCAAAGACATAAAAACTCGCTTTATTTAGTTGACTTAGCAGGAGACTGAATCGGTGAAGCAGTAGGCGAAGGTAGCGTAGGTGGTTCATTTTTAAACCAGCCCATTGCCCCAAAACCAGCCAGTAAAGTACCAACTGCTGTAATTACTGCTGAAATAGTTATCCAATTCCAGCTTTTGAGGCTCCATGATGATTGCTTCTTCGCTTCCTGGGGAAACTGTTGCAACCATTCCGCAGCCGATCGCGGACGATCGGCCGGTTTCAACGCCATTGCCTTTTCAATTAATCGGCAAATCTTGGCATCATATTGCCCTGAAAACGAAATCGCCACACCCTTAAGTTGTCGCTCCAGTGCATCGGGCGGTGCTTTTCCCTCCAGCAACGTGTAGAGCGTCGCCCCCAAAGAATAAATATCCGTATAGGAATCGCGATCGCCCTTGCTGATATAGGCTTCCGGTGCTGCACAACCATTCGTATGGCTAGCGGTTTGTGTCGCGCTCAACTCATCCGAAAAATTCAGCGCCGACCCAAAATCGATCAACACCGCTTCTGATTGACCAGCCCGCAACCGAATATTCGCCGGCCGCACATCGCGATGGAGCAGTTTTTTGCTGTGGATATAGTCCAAAGCCGAGCCAATTTGCCGAACGTAGCGCATGGCATCATCCACAGGCAATCGCCCCAATTCATGCAAATCTGAACCCGCAATGTGTTCCATCACCAAACAGGGCGCACCATTTGCCTCATCTAACAGATCCTTAACCTTAACCACATGAGGATGATCAAGCTTCCCCAGTTCCATTGCTTCATCGATAAAGGATTGGCGAAGCTTGGCAAAGTTCGGCAGCAGCTTGGCGCTGTCGTTGAGGGTTTTGATCGCGACTGGCTGATTGCTTCTGCGAAGGTCAATCGCTAAGTAAGTAATCGCAAACCGCCCACAGCCCAACACCCGCTCAATTTCGTAGCGATCGCCATCTAACCGATCTCCGGGGTTCAGCGTCATCTCACTTGCCGTTGTCCGCGACTGCATCCCCTCGATTATGCCCCGTCAGCCTCTCCAGGTCAGCCCAGAGGCGTAGGGTGCATGGGAGCAATCTTGGTTATTAACGACCATTGCCCATCACCTCCCATGCACCGCCACCGATCACGAAGAAACGACAATCCCCGATCGGTTGGGCTGCCTCAATCTTCGGTGCATGGGAGCAAGACTCAAGCATTTCGTGACCATTAAGGCGTACTCCCATGCACCCTACGGCTGAATCTGTTTAAATCGGCCTGCATCGGTTTCGGATGGGCGATCGGTTATCCCCGGCCTTGGCATGGGAACGGGCTGAGGATGGGCAGCCAGCGATCGATGATCTCCGGCTCAGGCGGCTAGCCGGTTGAAAGCTGAAATATTGCAAGTTGAAATATTTGAAAGCTGAAACGTTGAAAGCTGCAATGTTGCAAGTTCCAATGAAAAGGATGGCGCTTTGCGTTGGGTGGTTCAGCGGCTTTCGAGGGTGCTTTCGCGCAGTCTGATAGGATATGGGTGAAATCCGCTCCTGAGCTTGTGGCTAGCCCATTGGCTCGGGCCAGCGCAAGGGAAGAGCGAAAGGGACAGGGCCCTTGTTTGGAGCAATTGGCGGCCCATCGGGGCCCAAGTAAAGGACTCAAGCAAAAGTACGAGAAGTTAATGAGCGATCGGGAGCGGTTGCTGAAACGTTGGATGGTGACGGCCAAGGTGCGCAGTTGGCGGGCCTTGGCAGATGCCGCACAGGTTTCTATGTATCAGGTGCGATTGTTGCGGCAAGGCAATCTAGATCGCTTGCGCCTCGATGCGATCGGGCGGATTGCCAAGGCCTTAAACGTCACCCCGATCGATCTGTTGGGCATGGCAAACAATGCCGACAATACCAAGCCCGCCTCCGACCAATCCCCGGCCCAGCGGTTGGCTCCTGATGTTCATGCGGCCGAGTTGGTGCAGCTTCAGCAGGAATATCACCGGCTGAAAACCCGCCTGGAAAGCGAACGAGAGCAACTGTTGGCAGAATTCCAGCGATCGAGCTTGCAAATCCTGGAGCCTTGGCTGCTGAATTGGTATAAGGCCGTTGCCGCCGCCCAGCACAATCCCCACATTCCCGCCACCAATCTTTTGCCCCTGTTGCGGCCACTGGATCAGTTGCTGGAGCATTGGGCCGTTGAACAAATCGCCCCGATCGGGGAAGAGGTGGTCTATGACCCCCAATGGCATCAATTGGCCTGGGGTCATGCGCAACCGGGCGATCGCGTAAAAGTAACTATGCCCGGTTTTCGTCATCAGGGCCGATTGCTGCATCGGGCCCAGGTCAGCATCGTGCAGTGATCCCATCGCCGATCGTTGGTTGATCGCAGACTCATTGCAGGTTGATCCCGGGGCTGTTTTGCTCTGAACTAGTGGGCATTTAGCAATGATCCCAGTACCATTTTTGAGTGACTTCATCGTGACCCCGTGGTGATCCAAAGCACTCCAAATCGTCGCAACTGTCCGCATTACCGACGCTCGATCGCGCTCTTGCGGCCTTCTGGTCACTTATCGGAAGCCCTCGGAGGCTGCTTCCAATCAGCGCGAATCTGCGTTAGAGTTTGACTGTCAGGGTGTCAGTCTTTTGATGTTCGTGCAATGTTTGGGATCTCAGCGGCTGAGCAGGTATGCCGATTGTCATAGGCTGGCTAAGAAATGCTGATGAATAATTCACTTAGTGAGCTTGACAGCCCGCATACCTGCTAGCCTGAGTTTCCAGAATCGGGTGCTGCCGTGGAGCTGTTATCGCTCCCGCTCAATCAGCGTCAGTTCCATCCCTTGGCCTCCAGTTCATGGAACTCTCATTCATTCGCTGTTAACAATGCATACCTTGGGCGATCGCCCCGGGAATTGTCTGTGGTGGTTTACCCGGGCCCAGGGGGCGGTTGTGGGGAAATGAGTGCAGCCGGATGGTCACGACACCAGCAACGACCGGTGACCCATAGGCGACCGGTAGCCTCTAAATTATCCAGAGGACTCATTGGGTGGATTGCGATTAATCTCTAATCCCCATCTGCTCTTGGTACAACGACTGACGTGGCAAATTCTGAGGGCGCTCTCGCGTGGCTGACTCCCTTCAACCTTCCTATGGTTCCGTGTCTCCAGGAAATAACCATCGGTTTGAGTCTTTGCTGGCCAATGCCAGTGACATCATCGTCATCCTTGATCAGCAAGGGACGTTTTGCTACGTTAGCCCTTCGGCCGAGCGGATTTTAGGATATTCCCCCCAAGAGGCCGTTAACCATCACCTCAGCACCTTCGTGCATGAGGATGATGTGCAGGTGGTGTTGCAAACCCTGTTGCGTTCCCTGGCGGAACCGGGGTTGAGTCAGCCCCCCGTTCGCTACCGTGTGCGCCACCGCAATGGGGACTGGAATTTGCTGGAGGCGGTCACGACCAATTTGTTGGATGATCCGTCGGTGCGGGGGGTGGTGGTGAACTGCCACGACATCACGGCCCATGAGCAGGCGGAAAGCTGGCTGCGATATCACGCGCTCTATGACCCATTGACGGCGCTGCCCAATCGGCGGGCTTTGGCGGAGCGGGTGCAGTCATTGATCGATCGAGAGCAGTTGGATTTTGCGCTGTTGTTGTTGGATGTGGATCGCTTCAAGCTGGTGAACAGCAGCCACGGCCACGGCACGGGCGATCGCCTGTTGCAAATGATTGCTCGGCGGCTGGTTTCAGCCTTGCCTCAGCAGGGGATGGTGGCCCGGTTGGGCGGGGATGAGTTTGTGGTGCTGGCGGAGCAGGTACGGCAGTTGGAAACGGCGGAGGCCGTGACCCAGCGGGTTCATGCGGCGCTGAGTGACCCGTTCACGATCGATGAGATGGAAATCTTTGCCAGCGCCAGTGTGGGGGTGGTGTTTAGCCGCACGGGGCCGGGCAAACCGGCCTATCGCCACGCGGAAGAGCTGCTGCGCGATGCGGATATTGCGATGTATCGGGCAAAGACCCTCCGCCAGAGCCACTCGGTGGTGTTTGATCCCAGTATGCGCGATCGGGCGGTGGCACGCTTGCAACTGGAAAATCAACTTTGGCGGGCGATCGAGCGGGGGGAACTGGAACCCTACTATCAACCGATCATTTGCTTGGCAACCGGGGAAGTGAAGGCCTTTGAGGCGCTGATCCGGTGGCATCACCCACAACGGGGCCTGATTTCTCCGGCGGAGTTTGTGCCGATCGCGGAAGAAAGCGGGGTGATCAGCCAAATTGGGGAATGGGTGCTGGAAATGACCTGTCGCCACCTACGCTACTGGAATTCGGGCTTGCGGGCCGGGCGACCAACCACCGTGGCGGTGAACCTGTCGGTGCAACAGTTGGCCCAACCCAACTTGGCTCAGCACATGCGATCGATCTGTGTTCGAGAGGAAATTGATCCCAGTTGGATTGGGTTTGAGATTACCGAAAGCATGATGCTCGATCGCGAAGATACGATCGCCGCCACCTTGGCCGAGTTTCGGGAATTGGGCTTTCGACTCAGCATCGATGACTTTGGCACGGGCTATTCGTCCCTGAGTCGTTTACATCAACTGCCGATCGATACGCTGAAGATTGATCGCGCCTTTGTGGCCCCGATCGAGTCCGATGGGCGCAACGTGGCGATCGCCCGCACCATTTTGGCCCTGGCGGAAAGCCTGAACATGAACGTGGTGGCCGAGGGCATTGAAACATCCGCCCAAGCCCGTGAGCTACGCGCCTTGGGTTGCCAATACGGCCAAGGCTATTGGTTTTCGCCGCCGGTCAGCGGTTCCGGAGTGGCCAGCTTGCTGAATCATCGGTTCAACCTCGTTGAAGGAATCGCCACGCCCCCCATCTCCCGCCTTGGCACGGCCCCAGATTACCCGGACTATGGCGACTACCGGCAAGATTATTCAGAAGACTGCGAAGGCTGTGAAGACTACAGGGACGATTATGCAGAGAATTATTCGGATTATCCGGTGAACTCCCAAGCCCCCTAGGCCAACTCTCTAGGCTAAAACCCCTAGGCCACCAACCCCGGAGTTGTCGTTTCCGGCACATGGTTCACCTGGGCCCAACCGCTAAATACCAATTGTTGGCCGCGGGTTTCGATCGTGTTGATCCGCAGGGTCACCCCATCCAAATTGAAGCGATCGAGATCCACCAACTGATCCAAAACTTTGCCGAGCTGCTCACTGGCCGAAGCCGCCAAGGCGATCATTTCTTCGCCCAGAGCCGCGCGATCGGGCAGGCCATCGGGATCAAATTGGCAATTCAAAAACCGCAACCGACGGCGGCGCTCAATGCCCAAGGTCGCTTGCAGGGCGATCGGCACCGGTTGATCGGCCCCAAAACAAGCCTGGGCGCTAAGGGCAATGCGGTTACTGGCCAGCAAGCGCACCTGAATCGATTGGAACGAAACGCTTTCAGCCTTGGCCAGCTCGCCCCCTGGCAAGTTCTGCCAATCCTGGAGCGGCAAATTTTCCAAATGTTGAACGACCAAGGGAGCCGTGAAAGCCCGGTTGATATCTTCCTCCAGCAACACCACCTTCGCGATCGCCTGGGTGGGTTGGCGCAGCGACAATCGCCCCTGTAACAGGCCCGCAAAGTCGATCGACACCGCATCGGTCTCGAATTCCATGGCCTCTGTGCGGAAGGCATGGCGAATCACCAGCCCCGAGCCGGACATCTGGAAGCGATCGACCTGGCCTTGCAGCAACTTGATCTGAGGTGTACATTCCACCCGCACCTCCACCCGATCGCTCGCGGTGAACAGGTGGCGGATGACCTGAGTAGCCACCACACTCAGCAACTGTTCGCCCCAGTCGGCACTTGGCATACTCGAAAACCTAGTTATCGATCCAAACATCATTTCAGCCAGCGATCAGTCGTTGGGATCTTGCACCGGGGAACTGCCATCAACCACGCATCACCCATGGCATTTTTCAGTTTCCTGCCCGATTCGCAGACCACTTGGGGTTGATTACTTGGATTCAGCGGTCTTTGTTAAGAATCTTTTAAAATTATTATGACAGAACGTGACGAAAAACAACACATTCCTTAAATTGCCCAATCAAAAATACTGGCGCTGACCGTTCTTACGGCTCAAAATTTTGGTCATTATTTCAATATTTGGTAGTCCAGTTAACAATTATTTTCTGAAGTCTTGATGATCTCATTTGCCTTCAATCTGGATTTTATTTCAGAAATTCTTGGATCAGCACTTGCTTCAGGCTTATTTCAGTGCTCATTTTCCAAGAGTCAAAATCCTGAGCAAAGTCTCGAGATCAAGTTTTTTCGATTGTAGTCACGGAATTTCATATTGGATTTAATATCAGAAAAAACAATCAATGACATCAACAAGGACAATATTATAAATTCCATGAAATTCCATAAAAGCAATTTGAATGGTTGATCTTGGCATGGTCAAGGGCGAGCCATCTCTTAATAGCCTGATCCCAATCATTGGGCCGATTTGCCTTTTCAACTTTCAGCTTTCAACGGGCAGCCAACAAGCTGCCACAGCCTCGCTCACAACTGCTCCAAACGGGGCCATAGGATACGGCGCAAATTCAGCCCCATGCAGCACAAGCTCAGCAAATTCCCAACCCGATCGCCCTTGAAGCACAGGAAATTTAGGCAGGAAGCTGCTCAAAGAAAGTGGCAATTTCTTGAAATGCCTGATCGCGATCATAGTCCAGCGTTAGGATATGGTCTGATTTTTCCAGCCAGCAGAGACGCTTGAACGAGGAACCCAGGGATTGGAACAAATGCAGCGCGCCTTGAGGATTCACCACCCGATCGCGCTTCGGTTGCACAATCAGCGTCGGAACCGTAATTTCCCCTAACCGGGGCCGCACTTGTTGAATCAGTGCCAACGCACTCTGCACAGCGCCCAGGTGGAAGGAGCGATAGGGCGCTACTCGATCGGCCGCCGCCCGTCCTTCCGGATCCGCAATGGCCAAGGCCGATCGGGGCACTTCCTTCAGCAGCGGATAAACCCAAGGCAACAACTGTTCCGCCGAGGGCAACCAGGCCGCAGGGCGAACAATTGCCATAAACGGACTCAGCAACACCAACCCCCCGATCGATCGCTGGAGGGCTAGCCGCAACGCCAAGGGACAGCCCGTGGAAAATCCGACCACCACCACCTGAGCATGGGACTGAGCCAGGCGATCGAACGCCGTCT
Source organism: Limnothrix sp. HT2024 (assembly GCF_059138625.1). NCBI lineage: Bacteria > Bacillati > Cyanobacteriota > Cyanophyceae > Pseudanabaenales > Pseudanabaenaceae > Limnothrix > Limnothrix sp. HT2024. Next base: position 4,411,673 of record NZ_CM181121.1, on the reverse strand, counting down.
CCGCCGCCTGATACCAATCTTCCCAGCGGGAGTTGGGCATTTTTGGGCCCGGTTGGTCATGGCCCGGATAGGCGATCGCCTCCACCGTCCATCCCAAATTCAACAACAACGGTGCTAACGGTCGCATTTCATAGGGCCCACCCCCCAAGCCATGCAAACAGAGCACTGCCCGCGAGCGATCGGGTGTGGCAACCACTTGAAAGGGCTGATTATCTAACGTTGCGAACGAAAAGGGGAAACCCGACTGATTCGACATGGCTGAAGTTTGATCGTTAGCAGCAGTCTTGCACTATTATTCTCGGGGCTGATGAACTTTTGTCCCCAAACGCTTCCAACAATAGTCTGCCTCAAAATTGGGTTGCTTCTCCGCAGCGGCAACTGCCCCCCCACCCAAGCCTTGTCAATCCCCAAAACCCAATCAAAGCTCAAGAAATTTCTAGATTGAGGCCATATCGGATTAAGTTTTGATCAAATATCAAATAAAAATCAAACAAATACCAAATCAAGACTTAATCAGTATTCAATTCAACTAATATTTGATCGATTCTCAGTTAATTTGCAGTCAATTCTTGATTAATCTTTAATCAATATCTAGTCAGCTTTAAAGTAATTTAAAAGTGACTTTGAAGCAATTGTGATTCGCGAAATCTTATTGCAAAATTAATCGAATCTTGATAGAGTATTGTCATAAATCCTATAAATTTCAAGTAAAGACCTAAGAAAAGCCCCATGAAAGCTCAATAAAAATTAGACAAAAACAAAAAAGTATTATAATCGCGTTAATATAAAAGATTAATCTGAGACATCAAAATCGGGTAGATCACTTCGGGATTTTTGTTGATCTCAGTGTTTTTTCCTGAAGTAGTCAAGATTTTTTGCTGATCTTACTTAGGATCCCTCTAGCCATGCGTCATCTAAAGTCATGATCCCAACCGATCGACCATGACCCTTGAATTGAAATCGTAACGCTCCGCCACAAAGAAGACAATCCTGATTGGAGACTGAATAAACAGAAGATCTATTTCAGCCTATTAACCATGATCATTAAAAGATTCACAGGGTTTTAGACTAGGCTTTGGAGGATAGGACGACACCCTAAGATACTTTCGCGTTGAAAAGTGGCTTAGGTGTGACCTGTCTGGAATGGGCTGACCCGATCAAATGATCAAATGGTCGCTTTCGGTGTGGGGAAGCGACTTGGGATGGGCTGGGGGCGCTTGGCGGGAACATTTAGAGGAGCGTGGCGTAAATCAACGTAAATCAAGGGGTTAACGAAAGGAATGATCGCGCGGCCGCCTTTTCTTGAATTGGGTTTGTCGATTACGATCGCATCAAAATCGTTACTCTCAAACCACCATTACCCTCACCCAGCTCCAGTGCCACCCTAAGACACCGGTTTCGTTAGCCGGGCCCAAACTCTCTACCTCAACCCCGGAGAGGCGACTGGCTCCCAGCTAGCCATCACAAACCCTAGACAGCCTTTGATCCATCATTGCCATGGCTCAAAACCCATTTGCTATTCTGCGCCCGCAGGCACTGAGCTGAGGTTTCAGCAACCCCCTTTCGTTAGGATCACCATCGAATGCTCATCAAGGTTGGGCGGTGGCTGCTGTCATGATTTCGTCAGGCGATCGCCCGCTAATGCTCAAAACAGAACCAATTTGAGCAGTTTAATCAAACGTTTAACTCAATGAAGACTGGGTAGGATGTGATCGATCGAATGGAGGCGGAAGTCGAGCTACAGCGTCAATACTGGCGATCGAAACTGTTCGCAGAAATCGCCCTCAAAATTCACCAGTCATCACGGGTGGATACGATCCTGCAAACCATGGTCACGGAAGTGCAGCGGATGTTGCAGTGCGATCGGGTCTTGGTTTACCAATTCGATGCACAGCGGCAAGGCTCCTTTGTGGTGGAGGCTACCGGCAATGGCCCCTATTCCCTGTTGGGCAAAACCGTTTCCGACCCCTGCTTCACGACCCACTATCACCAGAAATATCTTGAAGGGCGCACCTCGGCTATTGACGATGTGGAAACCGCTCGGATTTCGGTTTGCCATCGCCAACTGCTGCGCCAGTTCGGTGTGCAGGCCAATTTGGTCGTACCGATTTTGCAGCCGGTGATTGAGCCAGACCGCTCTCAAAACCGATTGTGGGGACTGCTGTTGGCTCACCATTGCCAGGGGCCGCGCCAGTGGCAACCCTTCGAGCAGGACTTGTTGCAACAAATTGCGGTGCAGGCGGGGGTGGCCTTGGGGCAATCCCAATTGGTATCGGCTTTGCGGGAAAGTGAGGCGCGGTATGCTTTGGCTGTGCGGGGGGCCAATGACGGGCTGTGGGATTGGGATTTTTTGACCAATCGGGTTTATTTTTCGCCCCGCTGGAAGGCGTTGTTGGGCTACCGCGATTCGGAAGTGGGTGACCAACCCCAGGAATGGCTCGATCGGGTTTATGTGGATGATCAAGCCCAATTGCGAGCGGAGCTAGATGCCCACTTGCAGGGCCGCAGCGACCACTTTGAAAGTGAGCATCGCATTCGCCATGCGGATGGTTCCGTGCGCTGGGTGCTCTGTCGGGGGTTGGCGATTCGGGATGGGCGGGGCCATGTGTTGCGGATGGCGGGATCCTTGGCGGATATCCATGAGCGCAAGTTGGTGGAGTCGCGGTTGCTGCATGACGCGCTCCACGATGCGCTGACGGGGCTGCCCAATCGGGCCCTGTTTATCGATCGGTTGGGTCAAACCATGGCGATCGCCCGTCGCCAACGCAATCACCATTTTGCGGTGCTGTTTTTAGATCTCGATCGCTTCAAGGTGGTGAACGATAGCTTGGGTCACCTCTGTGGCGATCGGCTCTTGGTGGAACTGGCGAACCGGTTGCGCACCTGTGTGCGGCCCCAGGATACGGTGGCGCGGCTGGGGGGCGATGAATTTGCCATTTTGCTGACGGATTTGGATCAGCCGGAAATTGCCACCCGCGCCGCCGAGCGGGTGCAGTTGGCCCTGAAAGCTCCCTTTGATGTGGATGGCCACGAATTCACCATCACCACCAGCATTGGTATTGCGTTCGGCACGCCGGAATATGCCCGGCCGGGGGATGTGCTGCGGGATGCGGATTTGGCCATGTATCGGGCGAAGGAGTTGGGCCGCAATTGCTACGCGGCGTTCGATCGCTCCTTCCGCGAGCGGGTGATTGCGCAACTGCACCTGGAGCGCGATTTGCGCCGGGCCATGGAGCGGCAAGAATTTTTCCTGACTTATCAACCGATCGTGGATTTGGCTACGGGCCGGGTTGCCAGCCTGGAAGCCCTAGTGCGTTGGCATCATCCCGATCGGGGGTTGGTGAGTCCGGCGGAATTTATCCCCATGGCGGAAGAAACCGGCACGATTATTCCCCTGGGCGAATGGATTTTGCGGGAAGCTTGCCAGCAAATGATGGTTTGGTTACAGGCCATTCCTAGCCTGCGATCAGCCCATGGGTGGGCCGGGCTAAGCGTGAGTGTGAACCTGTCGGCGCGGCAGTTTACCCAGCCCAATTTGGCCCAGTCCATTGAAGGCATTGTGGCGGAAACGGGACTGCCTCCGCAGCACCTGAAGTTGGAAATTACCGAAAGCGTGGTGATGGCGGATGCCAAAACGGCGGAGGCCCTGTTGCGGAAACTGCGCGATCGGGGCATTCAACTGAGTATTGATGACTTTGGCACGGGCTATTCATCCCTCAGCTATTTGCAACGCTTCCCGATCGACACGATCAAGATCGATCGCTCCTTTGTCACCCGCAGCCCAGACCAGGAGAGCAATTGGGCCATTGTCCGGGCAATAATTGCCCTGGCGGAATCCCTGGGGATGGATACGGTGGCGGAAGGGATTGAGACGATCGAGCAGTTGCGACAGTTGCAATCGATGGACTGTTCCTATGGTCAGGGCTATTGGTTTTCCCGCCCGATCGATGGAGAAGCGACGGGGCAATTGCTGCTGAAAACTTTTGAGTTACCCCGATTGCCCTTGGCCTTGCGGGGCGACGATCGCTAGACCCCAAAACTAGACCCCAAGACTCAACCGGGCCCTGCTCCTCGATGGGAATCCGAGCTGGGGATCCGATTCGCTGAGCGACGGGTTCAAGATAAGCATCACCCGCCCCATCGGCCCCTTGGCTAACATGCTGGGCGCAATTGCCTAGCTCAAGAGTTCCAAAGTGCCCGCCTCCCCATCCAGCCGGGCCAACGTGCCCACGGGCAAGGCCGCATTCGGGGGTTCATGGCCAAAGGGCAACCCGGCAACGATCGGGAGGCCCAAATCTCCCAGCCGATCGCGCAGCACTTCCGCCATGGAGCAACTGGGCCGGTTGGGCGGCGGGTCGCAGGCGGTGAAATGGCCGATCGCGATGCCCCCGATCGCCCGTAACAGACCGCTCAAACGCCACTGGGTCAACAGCCGATCAATTCGGTAGGGATATTCCGTCACGTCCTCGATCGCCAAAATCGCCCCTTCTAAAGCGGGCTGCAACGGTGTATTGAGCAAATTGGCAATCACCGTCAGGTTCCCCGGAAACAGGCGACCCACCACGGCCCCGCCGCCCCAACCCTGGCCTTGAAGCGGCTCCAAGGGCTGACCGGCCAACAAATTAAACAGGCGATCGACCGTCCAGGCCGGTTCCTGTCCCAAGGTGGCAAGCAAAGGCCCATGCACACCCGCCACCCCTTGCCGGGCCAAACTCCACAACAGGGCCGTAATGTCCGAAAACCCAACCAACCACAGTGGCGATCGCCCTTGGTCTACCATTAACCCCGCCCCCCGACCGGTAAACAGCGGCCAATCCCAATTCTCCAGCAGTCGCGCCGAACCATAGCCCCCGCGCGCACAGACGATCGCTCGACAACCGGGATCCGCCAAGGCCGCCGCCAGTTGCGATCGACGTTGGGCATCAGTGCCCGCCAAAAATCCCGTTTGTGCATCCCAACCGGCGGCAAACTGCACCCGAAAGCCCTGGTCTTGCCAAATTTCCACCCCCCGGGCGATCGCCGCCGAATCCAAAACCGGCCCGCTGGGGGCAATCACCCACACCCGATCGCCCGGCTCCAGCGGCATCGGAAATTGTGTGGCCCTTGGGCCGCCAAATGCCTGCATTCTCTTCATTTCTCCCCAAACGCTTCAACCTGCTGACGGCTAGACCGGCTGGCGGCGACGATCGCACAACCCTTGACCGGCGGGGCGATCGCACTGTTACACCCACCGAGCGATTTCGTCCACACCCATCCTGAGTCGGAAATCCGCATAATCGTTAATAGCAGCCATGGCGACGGACTGGAAGCCATTGCGTTAACATTAGTTAACAACCAGTTAATTTTTGAGCTACGGCAAGTACAGCCCTGGCATAACAAACGCCCTGGCAGAACGCCTTTTAGGAGGATGCACCAGTGAATAAACGGTGGAGAAATGCCGGACTCTATGCCCTGTTGGCGATCGTAATCATCGCCCTGGGTACAGCGTTCTTCGATCGACAGCCCCAAACCCGCGAAACCTGGCGCTACAGCCAATTCGTGCAGGAAGTGCAAGCCAAGAAGGTCGATCGGGTGCGGATTAGCGCCGATCGCTCCCGGGCCTTGGCCACCACCGAAGACGGCAGCACCGTGTTGGTGAACCTGCCCAACGATCCGGAAATCATCAATATCTTGACCAGCAACAACGTTGATATTTCCGTGCAACCGCCCAGCGACGAAGGCTTCTGGTTCCGGGCCCTGAGCAGCCTGTTCCTGCCGATTCTGCTGCTGGTGGGTCTGTTCTTCCTGTTGCGGCGGGCCCAAGGTGGCGCGGGCAACCCGGCCATGAACTTTGGCAAATCGCGGGCCCGGGTGCAGATGGAACCCCAAACCCAAATCACCTTCAACGACGTGGCCGGCATTGAGCAAGCCAAGTTGGAGCTGACGGAAGTGGTGGACTTCCTGAAAAATGCCGATCGCTTCACCGCCGTGGGTGCAAAGATTCCCAAGGGCGTGCTGCTGGTGGGCCCTCCGGGAACCGGTAAAACCCTGCTGGCCCGGGCAGTGGCTGGCGAAGCGGGCGTGCCTTTCTTCAGCATCTCCGGTTCGGAATTTGTGGAAATGTTTGTGGGTGTGGGGGCTTCCCGCGTGCGCGACCTGTTTGAGCAGGCCAAGCAAAACGCCCCTTGCATTGTGTTCATCGATGAAATCGACGCGGTGGGTCGTCAGCGGGGCGCGGGTCTCGGCGGCGGCAACGACGAGCGCGAACAAACCCTGAACCAACTGCTGACCGAAATGGACGGCTTCGAGGGCAACACGGGGATCATCGTGATCGCCGCCACCAACCGCCCCGATGTGTTGGATGCGGCGCTGATGCGTCCCGGCCGGTTCGATCGCCAAGTGGTGGTCGATCGCCCCGACTTCAACGGCCGCCTAGAAATTCTGGGTGTCCACTCGCGCGGCAAGTCCCTCTCGAAGGATATGGATCTGGAGCGGATTGCTCGCCGTACCCCCGGCTTTACCGGTGCGGATTTGTCAAACTTGCTGAACGAAGCGGCAATTTTGGCCGCCCGTCGCAATTTGACGGAAATCTCGATGGACGAAATCAACGACGCGATCGACCGGATTTTGGCCGGCCCCGAAAAGAAAGATCGCGTGATGAGCGAAAAGCGCAAGACCCTGGTGGCCTACCACGAAGCCGGCCACGCCCTGGTGGGTGCGCTGATGCCCGACTACGACCCGGTGCAAAAAATCAGCATCATCCCGCGTGGCCAAGCCGGCGGTTTGACCTGGTTTGCGCCCAGTGAAGATCGGATGGATTCGGGTCTCTATTCCCGCTCCTACCTGGAAAATCAAATGGCGGTGGCCCTAGGCGGCCGCTTGGCGGAAGAAATCATCTTTGGCGAAGAGGAAGTGACCACGGGCGCTTCCAACGACCTACAACAGGTGACCCGCGTGGCTCGCCAGATGGTGACCCGCTTTGGCATGAGCGATCGCCTGGGCCCGGTGGCCCTGGGTCGCCAGCAAGGCAACATGTTCCTGGGGCGCGACATTGCCTCCGAGCGCGACTTCTCAGAAGAGACGGCCGCCGCGATCGATGAGGAAGTCCGCAACCTGGTGGATCAAGCCTACCGCCGCGCCAAGCAAGTGCTGCAAGAAAACCGCGCCGTGCTCGATCGCCTGGCCCAAATGCTGGTGGAAAAAGAAACCGTTGATGCCCAGGAATTGCAAGACCTGCTGAACGAAAGCGATGTGAAAATGGCCGCGATCGCCTAGATTGCCCATTGCCTTTGAGCATCACAATTCAAGGGGGGTGATCACAGGAAATCGACCTTGAAATCACCCCCAACGCTCAGAATCAGTGTTAGACTTCATGGTCTGAATTCAGCAAAGCTTTCATCTTCAAGCAAAATCCCCCACAGTCGATCGATTGCGGGGGATTTTTTCTTGGCTCAAAATGGGCTCGAGCCAATTGCTCGAAAAATTCGGTCAATCCTTCAGTGCCCCCTCAGCAGCCATTGAGCAAAAACTGATGGCAGCCGATCGCAACTTAAGCCTGATTCGACTCAAATTTCAAGGAAGCAGAATTCATGCAGTAGCGCAGGCCAGTGGGCGGCGGGCCATCGTCAAACACATGGCCCAAGTGGGCCCCACAGTTGGCGCAATGCACCTCGGTGCGGGTCATCCAGAGGGTGCGATCGACCTGAGTTTCAATATTCTCCGGGGCGATCGGCTGCCAAAAACTGGGCCAACCGGTTCCCGAATCGTATTTGGTATCTGAAATAAAAAGGGGCGTTCCACAGCAAACGCAGTTGTAGGTTCCGGGAGCCTTGTTATCCCAATGTTCTCCCGTGAACGCGCGTTCCGTGCCATGTTTGCGCGTCACTTGAAACTGTTCTGGAGTCAGTTGCGATTGCCATTCGGCATCGGTTTTTTGAATCTTAAAAGCCATGATCAAGAACGAAATGGGGGAGTAAAAACGGCGGCTGTTTTGCGCCAGAAATCTCTTCTATTGTGACAGATTTCTCGGGGTGAGCTGACCCGATCGAAAAAGCCAACCCTCAAGTCTGAAATTTCAGAGGAATTAGGTTTTTGGGATCAACACCTGGGGCCATTTAACCGTTCCTAAAGGGTGGGCGCGCTGCGGAACATCAGCCAGGACAGAAAGAAATTCACAACCAAAATCGCTAGCAAAGAGGTGACTACGGCGGAGGTGGTGGCTTGGCCCACGCCCTTGGCCCCGCCACTGGTGGTCAGTCCCCAGCCACAGCCGATCGCGGCGATTAGCCCCCCGAAACAAGCGCCTTTGATGGCGGCGCAAAACAGATCCCGCACTTCCAAAAAGGTTTTCACGGAATCAAGAAATTCATAGTGGGTGATGCCAAAGCCCAGTTCCGAAATGGTCAGTCCCGCCAGCATGGCCGCCAACAGTCCCAATTCCGTGAGCAGGGGCAGCATGGTGCAACAGGCCAAAACCCGAGGCACAACTAAATAATCGATCGGGTCGGTGCGCAACACGTAGAGTGCATCGATTTGCTCCGTCACGCGCATGGTGCCAATTTCCGCCGCAAAGGCCGACCCCACCCGCCCGGCCAAAATCACGGCGGCAAAAACCGGCGACAGTTCCCGCGCCATGGCCACGGCCATCACGCCCCCGATCGCGGAGGTGGCTCCATATTTGATAAATTCGCGGGCTACTTGGATCGTAAACACCGCCCCGATCGACACGCCGGCTAGCAGCACAATGCCCAGGGAGTCGGGCCCCACCAGGTGCATTTGTTCGATCGTGTTGCGGCGGTGAATTTTGCCACGGCTGAGGTGAACCAGGGTTTGACCACCAATCAGGGCGGCCGCTTGCAAGCGCTGGGCCCACTGTCCTAATCGAGAATCCGCAAGCTTGGCCATGGGAACGGGCTGGGGAATGGGCGAACTGTTCCTAGTTTAGGGCGACTGTCTGGCTTGGCCATCGATCGCCCGTTCATGCTGCCATCCGAGCGATCGGCTGGGGGATATTTTTTGCGGCCAAGTGGCCAAGGTGGATCGATTTGGGCCTCCCCAGTCCCCAAGAAAGATGCCACACTGGGTTCAGTGAGCAACGTTCAATTCCTCACACAACCTTCAATCATGACGCTTCACCAACTCAAGCGCATTTTGCAGCTCGATGGTTTGTTGCGAGATCCCCAACGACGAAACACCCATGAATCCTTAGCGGCTGCCCTTGATCGTGACAACGCTGTCGATCCGCGCATTATTCGCAAGGACTTAGGCTTTCTTAAAAAAGATTGTGGCGCACCGATTATCTATAACAGTCGTCGGGGACATCACTACAGCGACCCCGATTGGCAACTGAATCAAATCCTGATCACGGAAGGCGATCTGTTGGCGCTGGTGGTGACCGATCGATTGCTGGAAACCTATGCGGATTCGCCCTATATCCGGCAGTTGCGATCGGGCTTGCGGCGGCTGAGTGAGCGGCTGGACAGCAAGGTGGCGATCGAGACGCGTGAACTGCGCAACGATTACTTCCTGTTCCAAAGCAAGGCCGACTTGAACTTGGATTTGGCGGTGGTGAGTCAGCTAGAGCGGGCTTGTCGGGATGGCTACAGCGCTGAAATGACCTACCACACGGCTAATCGGGATGCGGTGAGCGATCGGGTGGTGGATCCCTACGGCATGTTGGTGCAGTACAACGCCCTGCAATTGCTGGCATTTTGCCACCAGCGCCAGAAGGTGATTACGTTCCGGGTCGATCGCATCTTGCAATTACAGGTGCTAGAGCAGCCTTTCCAGGTTCAGCCGGAATTCACCCTACGCAAGTACATGGCGACGGCGTTTCGCTGGGAGGTGGGCGACACGGCGCGGCGGGTGGTGGTGGAGTTCGATCGGGCAACGGCTCCTTTTGTGCGCGGGCGGCAGTGGCACAGCACGCAGGAGCTAACCGATTTGCCGGGTGGGGGACTGTTGCTGTCGATGGAGGTCAGCGGCTTACGGGATGTGACCCAGTGGGTGTTGAGCTATGGCAAGGGGGCGATCGCCCGGGAGCCGCCGGAACTGGTCAGGGCGATCGCGCAGGAGGTGGAGATCATGCAATGCCAATACGAAACGGAGACCTTTGAACGATGAGTAGTATCATGGACTGGCGAAGCACACCTCTGATGCCGCAAGGCGTTGAGCACTACACCGCTCGCTATGCTCTACCGAAGCATCAACAAAACCTCCGATTGCCGTTAGGCGCTCTTCCATATCCGACAATAGTCTCCTGCGCTCGTGTAGACAAAATTTCGATGTATACAGCTCGATATAGCGCTATGCTAAAATCATAGCGCAGTAGATATCGAAGGAGGTATTCGCTATGGTGCGGTCTAAATCACTCTCATCACACCCAGCGTCTCAAAAGGTACAAGGTGAACTCTTCCAGGAGCTCCAAGTGCCGGAAGAAGTAACCAGCGAGGAGCTAGATCAGATGTTGGAGAAAAAGCCCGGGTACTCGAATCGGTGCAAGTCTGCTGGCCGGCTAACAATTCGAGTGCAGACACGTTTTGGTTACTTTGTGACGGCCACATTTAGCCGTAAAGTAGCTGGCCGCAACCTGTGGCGGGTTAAGTACGATACGGGGTGGTCTTCTGCTGCTTAAGGGCCGACTGTTGTTCAGGGTTTAGTCCGGACTGTTCGACCTGACAGTGCTCTTGGTTTGATTTACAGTCCGGACTGTTCAAGACTTGGAAGCAAGCTGAATCTCAGGAATTCTATTTTCTGTAATGAAGCTCTCCTAAAAATTTCAGACTCTTTTAAAAGAGTCGCTTTCCTCTGACACCGTTAGGTGTATTCGCTTCATCAAAGACGAGGAACAGTTTATGAAAAGCCTTGCTACCCAGGTTGCAAAGTTTACTGTGCAGCCAATCAATTGCATCGAGTTGAGTTTTGCGCCGATCGCTGGTCAAGAGCTTCCTGCTGACGCGAAATATCGATTACCGGCTGCAATTTTTAAGCAGATTCCTGAGCTTCACGACTTACCAGGGCTGGCGATCAATACACTTGCTGGTATTCCCGATCGCGCCGGAAAGATTCAATTAGCTGACTGGTCAAGGCTGAAGATTCGCTGCCCCATTGAAGCATTGCCAAGTGTGCTGAAGCTGTCAGGGCAAACATTGCAAGTGGGTGGGTATTCACTGAAGTTGGGCAATCCTGAATTATCACCTTTGCGCCCTTCTCAGCATTTGCGTGCTCATTTGGTGGTGATTAAGCATCCTTCGGGGCAGTGGAATCAAATCACGCCTGATTGGTTTTTGGCAGCGTGCGATCGCCAGCTTCGAGCGATGGGAATTGAAGCGAATTTGGGAATTTCTGAAAATGAAAAAGGAGAACCCGATCGCAAAACCATGAAGATCAAGGGACAGTCCATTTTGGGCTACAGCTTGATTGTGGCTAATCTGAGTCCTGAAGATTCCCTGTTGCTTCAAGCCAACGGTTTAGGTGGCAAGCGTCGGATGGGATGTGGCTATTTCGTTCCCTGTCGTCTGTCCTAGGAGGTGAACGCCATGACGGATGAATTATGGGCCAAAAGCAAGCCACAAATTTCCCTCAAGCAACATTTGCTGGACACTGAAACAGCAGCACAATTTATTTTTCGGGATCGCATTCTGAAAAACTGGCTTCGCTTTTTCAAAGTAGCTACAGATGATCAGAATCGATTTCAACTACTGCTGTCTATTGCTTCATTAGGGCATGATCTTGGTAAGGCAAATCCTGAATTTCAAGCCATTTTAAAGCCTGGATCAGACTTGAAGCAAACTTTTCGTCATGAACACTTAGGTGGACTGCTATTCCATTTTCCTTCTGTCATTCAATGGCTCCGTCCTGCCGAGCTGGGTGAGAAAAAGTTTGATCGACTTTTGGTGACGGCTGCAATTGTTGGGCATCATCTCAAAACCGGGCCCAAGTGGTTTGAGCCGTCACCGAGCAATAAGCAAGAGCTATTGCTTAATTTAAACTCTGAGCAGGTTAATGCAATTTTCAAAAGAATTGCACAGCACCTAGATTTATCAGATCCATTGCCTAGTCTACCAGCAAGCTGGAAGTGTCAAGACCAAGAATGGCAGTCAGCTAGAGAGTCCGCGAAGGAAGCCTCTGGAAAGGGGCGTAATAGTTTTTGGAATTCGATCAGGGTTGGTACTTCTAGCTCACAGCGAGATGAAAGAAGAGCACTACACCTTGCCTTAAAAGCTGGTCTCATCGCAGCAGATACGGCAGCATCAGGACTTATTCGTGAGGGTAAAGATATTTCCGAATGGATTCAGTTAAAGCTACATCGTCCCGCAATTCAACCAGAAGATATTGAAACAGATATTCTTCAACCTCGATATAAAAAGCTTGCTGCTGAAGCGAAGAAAAGGGGCGAAATATTTGCTGTCAAGCCCTTTCAACTTAAAGCAGAAAATCTTGGAGACCGAGTTCTTCTACAAGCGGGTTGTGGCCAAGGAAAAACGCTAGCTGCTTATCTATGGGCTAAGGGTGTAGTACGTCGTCGCGAAATTGGTCGCGTCATTTTTCTATACCCCACTCGCGCCACTGCAACTGAGGGATTTCGAGAGTATATTGCTGCGGCTCCAGAACAAGATGCTGGCATGATTCATGGAACTAGCGAGTATGAGCTAGAGAAGCTAAGAAAGAAGCAGGAGGAGAAATTCAAATTAAATCAGGTACATGAGTTTGACATAGTATCTGATGATCCAAATCTTTATCTGGCTGCTAAAAACTATCAGCCTGATCCTCGATTGTACGGCGTTGGCTTGTGGGAAAAACGATATTTCTCAGCAACCGTTGATCGCTTCTTAGCATTTTTGAGCTTTGATTATGGATCTACAGTCCTCTTGCCGTTACTGGCAGACTCAGCGATCATTCTTGATGAAATTCATGCTTACAGTCGTCATATGTTTGACCAAACTATGGCATTTCTCAAAGAGTTTGATGTGCCTGTGCTCTGCATGACTGCAACACTTTCAAATACTCGCCGACAAGAAATCGAAGATATTGAAGGCTTTGAACTATACCCCAACCAGGGTAGAGATGTCCAAGAAGTGGATAAACTCAGGGAAAGCGAAGAAAAGGAACGCTATCATATTGAATCTAAGGATTATGAAGAAGCTCGAAAGCTTGCGATTAATTCATACCTTGCTGGTGAGCGAGTTTTGTGGGTCGTGAATACTGTTGATCGTTGTCAGGAAGAAGCCCGAAAACTTGATACCGAACAAGGGATATCGGGTTCCGTACTTTGCTATCACAGTCGTTTTAGGCTGATGGATCGCCAAAAGCGACATGAGGAAGTCATCGAGGCTTTTCAGCAAGAAGGTAAAGCAGCAATCGCAGTGACAACCCAAGTATGCGAAATGAGTTTAGACCTAGATGCTGATGTTTTGATCACTGAGCTAGCACCTTGTAGCTCACTAGTCCAGCGATTTGGGCGCAGCAATCGTAAAGGAAAACGTGATTACTCTAAAATTTTGGTTTATAAACCTAGGAGTTATCAGCCTTATACCGAGAGTTTGATGCTTAGTGCAGAACGATTTCTCTCTGAGATTATTGGCTCTCAAAGTCAAAAAGCTCTTTCTGAGAAGCTGGAAATCCATGAGCTTAAGGAGCCTGAAAATAACGGGAAAGCTCCTTTTTTAACTGATGGTTATTATGCAGATTCTCAAGAGAATGACTTTAGAGATATTGAAGAATGGACAAGAGACTCAATTTGTGATGAGAATTTAAGTCAAGTTCTTGAGGCAATTGAAGAGAAAAGACCTTGGGCAGCATATGTAGTCCCAGTTCCCAGGGAGCATACTACAAATGCCCATGAAAAGAATTCAAAGCTACCTAAGTATTTAGGTCTGGCTCCAGCAAGTAAATATCAGGAAAAATGGGGGTTTGTCAAATGACTTCAGAAACAATTTCGCTCGACTACCACTTAGCTCAGTTACCCACAGTCAGTCACCGAGCTGGATTGGCTGGATTGGCATTCCTCATCCTATATCTACACCGGTATGATCGTCATACAAAAACTGAAATCAAGTCCACTTTTTCGGAAAGCTCTTTACACTTTGAGTGTACTCAAAGTGGCTTGCAATCGCTTTTAAACTTGTTTTTTAGCGCTCATTATGAGTTGAGGTGGTCAAAAACAAAAATCAAAGATCCCATCGAGATTAAAATTGAGAAAGACCAGAGTGGAAAAGAACTCACACTGTACGGCTGGCATGGATTAGTCATTGATGGACTAGCTTTGTGTGATGAATCTGGTCTATGGAAAAGCTTATGGTCAGAATGGATGCTCAATACGATTCGAGCTTTTCCTAAGTCTAGGGAGCCATTTAAACTGAGAGCAGAGCGAGATCTGGCTAAACGTCAGAGTCGGCCATTTTCCGAAGAAGCGTTTCTCCAAGAAGCAAAAAAAACTTGGCAAGCATTGAAGAAGCCTAATGCACGTGCTGGCTTAAGTTCGTCGGCGATTATTGGTGCAGAAGCAGCAACAGCAGAAGGTGTCAGTCTAGAGAATACTAATGCTGAACAGTTTCTACTCAATTTCTGGCCCGTCGTAAGTCAGCCTTACATTCCCTGCAAGTTTAAGCCTAATGGTGATCGCGAAGACTGGGGCTATGCCGTTGCAATTCCTGATGTTTTGAACTTAGAGCTTTTTGTAGAGTCATTTGATGACATCTTGGGTCTTCGCTCTAATGCAAAATACGGCTATCGACCAGCAGAAGCAATGGTAGAACTGCCTGAAGAGTCTGCCCTTGAATCTTTACGCCAAATTCAGGAACGAATCGATCATATTCCGACTGCTGGTGACGATATTGAGTCAAACATTTTGGGCTTTGAAGTATGCCACGCCTACCGCCCTGATCCTCAACGAGGCCCAGAATTGAAGTCTATTGCTTACTTGCCTGCCAATTTCCCTGGCATCAGTCAATATGCAAAGTATCGCACGAAATTGTGGTGTCCTTGGGTTCGGCGACATTTGTTGCAAAATCTCCTACGGGGCCTAAACTGGACAGAACGTTGGGATGAATTGTTTAGCTGGGTCAAGGTTGATGAAGCACATTCCAAACAATCAAATTCTGATGACCACTCAAAACCCGAGGATATAGATCAAAATCAAAAAAAGATCAAGTTTGACAATCGCTACTTTGTCGATGATTGCTGGATTATTCTCCAAGGAGAGCTTGTGGAAGTTCCTGAATTAGTCAAAACCCTGAATTCGTTGTGCCATCGATACCTTGAAGCACGCTTAAAAGATCGTGGACTTGCCAAACAAGATCTGCATAAGCTGGCTCGTCAGGAATTTTTAGCTGTACGTTCCTATGCAAGTGCTGAAGCTTTTCAGAAATACTTTTTTGGAAGACTTTGCAGCCGAGTCTCCCCGGGATCGAAGCCTGATCAGTTCACAGAAATTGCCCAAGAAGTCTTTGATTCACCAGAAAAGGTTCGCGGGCTAACAATGCTAGCACTAGCAAGCAACTTCAAGTATAGGGATAGTGGTTCAAAGTCTGAAGAATCTGAAGAAAAGGATTCCGAGTCTACTGCTACTTGAAACTCGCTAATTCTTAAACCTCAGATGCCCGTTAGGGAAGCTTTTAGTTTTTGTCAGCAATCTGAGAAACCATGGCAACTCAACAACCGATCTTGAATTTGTTTGCAACGGTTTTGACCCATGCTGCGCCGAGCAGTAACTATCGCGGTGAATCGGAGCAAAATCGCACAGTCTTACAGAAGATTGAACGATCAGATGGGCAATATGTGATCGTTTCAGCAGACTCGATTCGCAATGCTCTGCGAGAAACTGTGGCGAAGTTTGATTTTCCCTGTAACCGTGAGCGGGTTTATGACGAGGGTCAGCTAGCTGTAGCTTTTGAGGATTTACCAAATCCCGATCGCTACATTGATGATTGGGCTTTTGGTTACTTGGTGGCTGATGAAAAAAAATATGCCAAGGAAATGAGCCACCCTGCCAAGCGCGATAGCGTGATTCGCTTGAATTTGGCAGTGGCATTGGAAAAATATCGCTTTGATGCCAGCTTGCATCAATCACCAAAGAGTGTGAAGAGGCCACGCACGAAAGTGTTTTGGTTTAACTCCAAAGAATCGGCTTTGTTGCATCGGGAAACGAGCTACACGGCGTTTCAATATCCGTTTGCGTTAGCAGGGCGCGATTGTTTAGCCAAGCCGGATTGGACTAGGGCATTGCTGCGGGGAATTGCCGAGCTAAATGAGGTGGCCGGTGGCCATGCTCGCAACTATTTTGAATTTGCGCCGAAGTCGATCGCAGTGCGCCTAACGCCGAAGCTGGTGGCAGGGTTTGAAACCTATGGCTTTGATGCGGCTGGTCATTGGGGGACGATCGCGCGGTTGAATGCGGATGATTTGCCCCCGGCAGAATTTTGGCTGGGTGGCGAATTGGTGCGGAATTTGTCACCCGAACAGGCCCAAGCCCTAGAAGCGGCCGGAGCCAAACTGTTTGCAAATCCCGATCGCCTGTTGTCAGCAGTAGCCGATGCATTCCTGGGAGGCCAAGGCCGTGCTGCTGCTTAGGGTGAAAGCTCCCTTCGCGGCGTTCCGTCCCTTGCAAGCGGGTACTTTTCGATCGACCACGGCCACCATCACCCCCACGGCTGCCTATGGGTTGTTGTTAAATTTGGCAGCGATCGAAACGCGAGATTGGACAAAAATCGCCAAATCTTCCACACCTATGCGATCTGGTTTACCGACGGTTGAGTTGGCGATCGGGCGCTTCAATCCGCTTAGTTCCTATGAGCGAGCAACCCTATTTCAACAGTTGCATAACGTCCCCGTCGGCAAGGTTCCGCCGGAAAATTGGGAGCGATCGAAAGGCACAAAACCCAACATCAAACCCGTGCGTCGGGAAATTCTGCTGAATCTCGATGTGGTGTTAGCCGTTCGGTGTGATGCTGATTTGCAAGCCAGAATTTTGGCAGGTCTGGCGGGTGAATTGAACAACGAACGCTATGGTTTGCCCTTTGTGGGTGACAACAACTTCCTGCTAGATGACATTGCCGAATGGCTTCAGCCAGAACCCGTGCAGTGGTATGCCCGTGTCGGAGAAAATGATGATCCGCGTCAGGGAACCTGCCGATTAACCACTTGGATTGATCGCACGAATTCTAGCCAAACCAAAACGGAGGTTTTTGCACCCACGATTGAGCCGTTACCGCAACCGCCGGATGCAGCCTGGGTTCAATTACCGAAGACCTAAATCCTTTTAAGTCGTAAAAGGAGGGCGGAAGACGTGATCGAAAAGAGCACCTACGACACCGATTTCTATGGCTGGACGATCGCCCAGGCCGCCCTGCTGCGCGATCGCAATGCGGCGGCGATCGACTGGGAACGACTGGCGGACGAAATTGAAAGCATGGGACGACAGGAGCGTAAGGAACTCGTCAGCCGGTTGCGAATTTTGTTGGGGCATCTGTTGAAGTGGCGCTATCAACCCGATCGCCAGAGTCGTTCTTGGAGCACCACCATTCGGGTGCAGCGCTTGGAAATTCGCAAGCTGCTAGCCAAAAATCCCAGCTTAAAACTAGTGATCTCGGAAGCCTTTGCCGAAGCCTACGAGTTGGGGCGACTGTTGGCGATCGATGAAATGGGTTTGGAAGATTATGAGGAAAATCTCGTGCCTTCAGCATCACCCTTTGATTGGGAATTTGTGATCAATTCCGATCAGTTTGATGCGCCGGATTTGAGCTGACCACCAAACAGATAAGGGGTTTAAAGCCCTTGCCCCCAACCTGGCGACCGAATCAGAGAAGTTGCGGTGGGAGCTATCGAAGATCTTGAAGCCGGAGGATGATCTGTTGATTTTGGGGGTTTGCGATGCCTGTGTGAGGCGGGCGCAGCGCTGCAATGACTCGGTGGATTGGGCGTTGAAGCCGGATAGTTTTCGGATGTTGTAGGTTTGGGCAATTGACAAGCACCTCTGGCTGTGGCGGGGTGATCGGGTTCTGCAATGGCTGGAGGTGTTTTGGGGCCTGGGTTTGGAGCGTTTTGGGAGATTTGGAGATGCTTGTAAATGGCTGGAAGGCTTGTGGGGCAAGGGTTGGGCGATCGGGAAAATGTCAATTGTTTGCGGTTCTTGGGGCGCTCGGGGGCGATCGGGTAAGATGCTTGTAAGGTTGCATTTCGGCGCTTGTCCCGTAAGGGTTTCAGGCGGCGGCGTGCCCAAACCTCTGATGCCGTAAGGCGTTGAGCACGCATTGCCGATAACCCGGTGGTCTTGGGTGGCGGCAGCGTGCCCAAACCTCTGATGCCGTAAGGCGTTGAGCACGCGCGGGTAGCCCCACCGTCGCAACTGATCGCGTGTGCCCAAACCTCTGATGCCGTAAGGCGTTGAGCACATTAACGTCAGCCCCGGTGGAAGCAATGGCGATGGGCGTGCCCAAACCTCTGATGCCGTAAGGCGTTGAGCACAGGCTCCTTACTGTCCAACGTTTTTACAGAACGCGTGCCCAAACCTCTGATGCCGTAAGGCGTTGAGCACGCGATAGTCGATTCGTGGGTGGTCGCCCCTTGGTGGGTGTGCCCAAACCTCTGATGCCGTAAGGCGTTGAGCACATTCTTGGATTATCGCAATCTTGACACTCCCAATTGCCGTGCCCAAACCTCTGATGCCGTAAGGCGTTGAGCACTTGCTGGCCCGCTGGGCGATCTGCCCCAGCCGCCGCTCCGTGCCCAAACCTCTGATGCCGTAAGGCGTTGAGCACGCTTGGCCGCCACAGCAAGCCGATCGCACTGGGCGATCGGTGCCCAAACCTCTGATGCCGTAAGGCGTTGAGCACATCATGGGATACGAGGCGATCGTGGGGAGCTGTTGTGCCCAAACCTCTGATGCCGTAAGGCGTTGAGCACGCCAGCGGTGGAGGCTCGATCACAACGTCGCCGGTTTGTGCCCAAACCTCTGATGCCGTAAGGCGTTGAGCACACAACCACCAGTCCTCTATCTCCGTCATAACAAAATGTGCCCAAACCTCTGATGCCGTAAGGCGTTGAGCACCGGCCACTAAAGCGGTTAATGACGGTACTGCTACAGAGTGCCCAAACCTCTGATGCCGTAAGGCGTTGAGCACTCTATTGGGACAAAGACCCTTTACCCTACGACCCAGTGCCCAAACCTCTGATGCCGTAAGGCGTTGAGCACTAGACCAAGGCAATATCCTCGCCATCCCTTTCGAGTGCCCAAACCTCTGATGCCGTAAGGCGTTGAGCACGCCAGCCCTGGATCGAAGTCAGCGACGGCACGGAAACGTGCCCAAACCTCTGATGCCGTAAGGCGTTGAGCACTCACAGAATTAAGGTCGTCAACGAAACTCCAGACCGCAGTGCCCAAACCTCTGATGCCGTAAGGCGTTGAGCACCAACAGCAACAACAACGTCGCCCTCATCCGGAACTGGCGTGCCCAAACCTCTGATGCCGTAAGGCGTTGAGCACGGTAATAAATCCTCTAGCGGGTAGCCCCAGTTGTGGAAGTGCCCAAACCTCTGATGCCGTAAGGCGTTGAGCACGGCTGCGAGGGTTCTGCGATCTCGTTGCGGATGGGCTGTGCCCAAACCTCTGATGCCGTAAGGCGTTGAGCACCAATCCTCGCCCTCCAAGAAGGAGGGCGTTAAGCCGTGCCCAAACCTCTGATGCCGTAAGGCGTTGAGCACCCCAAACTTTGAGATCAATCGGAGGCGGTATGCGCCCTGTGCCCAAACCTCTGATGCCGTAAGGCGTTGAGCACGGCCGCAAAGATCCCGGCAGGGGTAACCGGCCAGGGTTGTGCCCAAACCTCTGATGCCGTAAGGCGTTGAGCACTTTAGGGTGTAGTGGATCATGCTGCACCTTGATCCCTTTGTGCCCAAACCTCTGATGCCGTAAGGCGTTGAGCACCCCATCAACCCGATAGCCGTTGCGGGTTAGCCAAGTGCCCAAACCTCTGATGCCGTAAGGCGTTGAGCACTCAGCTTTCTCAAGTTCAAGCCGATAGCGGTTTTTGGGTGCCCAAACCTCTGATGCCGTAAGGCGTTGAGCACATTGACATTTTCGGAAAAGAGCAATGGATTTTGATTGTGCCCAAACCTCTGATGCCGTAAGGCGTTGAGCACGGCCGGCTATAACGTGGCCCAACTTCGGCAAATCGTGCCCAAACCTCTGATGCCGTAAGGCGTTGAGCACCAACCACCCGTCAACATCGACATCGACCTAAACGGCCGGTGCCCAAACCTCTGATGCCGTAAGGCGTTGAGCACATCAGTGATCATGTCAGGATCACGATCACTTTTTGGGTGCCCAAACCTCTGATGCCGTAAGGCGTTGAGCGTAGCACAGCACAGCACAAAAGAGCGATCGGGAAAAGGCCTCAAACCTCCCCGATCGCCCCACCCACTTTTCAACGCAACGACAACAGCCGCCGCATCAGGCTCATCACCTCACCAGGATTTTGGGTTGGCTGCATCGGTGACCATTCGTACAACTCCGCAAAGCCGCGCAGATACAACACACGGATCGTGTTTTCCACCGCACGCGGCGACCCAATCACCATCACCTTCACCGTTTCGCGCCCGTCCAATCGCGCGGGCAACGGATCGAGCGCGGATTGCCCCTCAGTCAAGGATTCCGGGGCGATCGGCGTTTCCACAAAGTCAGTTACAGTCGTCATGGCCGTTCCTCCTGAAATGAATTGGCCGTTGGCACAAGCAAAGCAAGATCAATGAGGCATCAGTCTCCACCCACCATTGAATGTGATGGGGACTTAGAGCAGCTTTGCAAAATCTCACTTACTTGGACTTTTCTTAAGTTTAATAGTCCAATCTGTATACGTCAACCGATCAATTTACTAGTCCAAATGGTAGCCAATTTACGAAACCTATAGGCTTTTGAGAGGATTGAGCCTATGGGGAAAGCCGGACAAGTTTTAAAGCAAGTTTTGACCTCGCACGATGTCAGTCAGTATGCCCTCGCCGCCAAACTGGGCATCGAGCGAACCACGGTATATCGCTGGTGTAATGACGTGCGCGATCCTAGTGGTGACACGATCGTGGCGATCGTCACAGCCTTAAAAAAGCTAAATCCAGAAGCGGCGCGGGATTTCGTGCGGCTATATTTAGGCGAAATTGTGGAATAGCCGATCGCCCATTTTCTTTGGTTTTTAGTCCCCAGCACCTCCAATTTTGGCAAGTTGACGATCGGGCAATCTAAGAAGATCAATAGACAATATTCAATCTTCAAAAAAGATTTGTCCTTCAATCCACTGCTATGGAAACCAATGTTTTAGTCGTCGGAGCCGGGCCGGCAGGCGTGGCCAGCTCCATCACCCTCAGCCAGCGGGGTATTGACCATGTGCTGATTGATCGCGCCATTTTTCCCCGCGACAAAGTGGACGGCAACGCCTTTGGCCAGGATCTGTTGGCAGCACTCGATCGCCTCAACCGCGCTGACTTGGCAGCAGCCCTCCTCGCCAGCCCCGACCTGTTGCCCTGTCCGGCCGGCGCTTGGATTTTCAGCGATCGGGGCGATCGCTACCAACCCCCCTTGCCCCGCCTGGCCGACCAAGCCCCGATTTACACCATGGATCGCCAGGCCATGGATGCCCTGCTGTTGGAGTTTGTGGATCGATCGACTGCGGATCTGCGGCTGGGTTGTGAATTGGTGGCCCTGGAACCGGCGGGCGATCGGTTGGCGGCGGTGTTGAAAATCGGTGAGCAAACGGAAACCCTGCACCCCAAGCTCGTAATTGGAGCCGATGGGGCCCGATCGCGCGTGGCCAGCCTGTTGCTGAACCCCACCGAAGACCCCACCGATCGGGCCCTGACGCTCCACCGCTACTACCGCAACGTGGCCGGCTTCGAGCAGCCCCACATCGAAGCACACTATATTCAACCCCTCTTGCCGGGATTTTTGTTCATTGCTCCCTTGGCCGATGGTCGGTTCAAAGTTGGCTTGGGCACTAGGGCCGATCAAATTGGCAACGATCCCGCCCGCCTGTCCGGGTTGCTGTCGGAAGTGATTGCCGCCAAGCCCTGGCTGCGAGAACGCTTGGCAACCGCAGAACCCATCACTGAGCCGGAAACCTGGCCCATGACCTTTGGTGGCTCGGCCCAGATCCGCCGATCGGGCGATCGGGTGTTGCTGGCGGGTGATGCGGCCGGCCTGTGCAATCCGCTGACGGGGTTTGGCACGGCCAAGGCGATCGACTCGGGGCGGTTGGCGGCGGCCGTGGCCGCGACGGCCATCCGGGTTGGCCAGTTCGATCGCGCAGCCCTCTCCGCCTACGATCGCGACTTGCAGCGACTATTCGATCAGGAGTTTGTCCTGTCCCGTCGGATCAATCGCTGGAATCAGTCCCCCTGGTTTATGAACTTCTTGACCGGGCGATCGCTCCCTCGGCGCTTGCTGCAATCGGCAAAAACGCTCCACCGTTGGGATGCCCTGGTGCAGGTTTGAGCAGGGCGATCGGTTGCCCTGGGTTCAGCGGCCTTGAACCGGCAGGCACAGATTAAGCAAACAGCAATCTAGTGTTAACGGTTGCTTAAGCCCAGGCCGATACAGTGGCCAAGCTCCAAGGCACGATTCGATCGTTCGGGAGCTTCTGCCCACTGTTGTTTCCTGTGCTGTATGGCCACCACAATTTCGACCTTCGATTGGAATAACCGTCCGCTGTTGGGCACAACAGCCACGACCAACCCCCGCAACCCTTCCCAAACCACGCCCGGTCAACAGATTTTTCTGGGCGGGTTTTCCGGGTTAGCCTTCGAGGGAAGAGATGCCAACGGGCGGTTGCAATTCCTGACCCATACCGATCGCGGCCCCAACGGCGAGCCTACCAACCTGTTGCGCGATGTGCCCGGCAGCGAGCGGCCCTTCGCACTGCCCAATTTTCAGCCGCAGTTAATTCGCTTTTCCTTGGATCCGGCCACTCGTGCCTTCACCCTCACCGAGACGATCGGGCTGAAGGCCGCTGACAATCGCCCGATCACCGGCCTGCCCAACGTGCAAGCGGCCGCCTCCGGCGCAGCCTACACGGACGAAGTGCCCGTGGACTTGTTTGGCAACCGACTCACAAACGACCCCGTAGGCATTGACTCGGAAGGGGTGGTGGTGGCCCCCGATGGCTCGTTCTGGATGGTGGATGAATATCGCCCCGCCATCTATCAGTTCGATCGCACCGGTAAACTCCTGAACCGCTTCATTCCCCAGGGAACCGCCGCCGCCGCTCAACAGCCCGCCGGCACATTCGGCACGGAAATCTTGCCTGCTGTCTATGGGTCGCGACGGGCCAATCGCGGGTTTGAAGCCGTGGCCTTGGATGGCAACAAACTCTATGCCTTCATCCAAAGCGCGATCGACAATCCCGACAGCACCGCCGACACCACCTCCCGAGGATCGCGCAACCTGCGGATCGTGCAGTTGGACATCAGCACCCGCGAAGTAACCGCCGAATATCTCTACATCCTTGATGACATCACCCGCAGTGGCGATGGACGCACCGACAAGATTGGGGATGCCGTGGCGATCGGAGGCGGCCAATTTGCCGTCATTGAACGCGACGACCTGACCGACACCAGCTCCAACAAATTGATCTATCAGATCGACCTAGCGGGCGCGACCAACATCAATTCCCCCGCCAATTTGCGTCAACTGCCCCCCGGTAAAACGATCGAGCAGCTAACCTACGCAGAACTCAAAGCGGCCGGCATTGAACCCGTTGCCAAACGGCTGCTCGTGAACGCCGCAGAAGCGGGCTATGTGAACGTGGACAAGCCCGAAGGCCTGGCGCGGGTTGATGCCAACACCCTCGCGATCGTCAACGACAACGACTTTGGCTTGGCGGCCGACACCCTGCCCGGTAACGGCACCGTGCCCTTTGAAACGGAAGTCACCCCCGTACGATTGGGCTTGATTCGGTTTGATGAGGCCCTGCCCGTAGCGCGGGAATTTCGCGGCACCAACGCCGCCGATCGACTCGATGCGCGGGGTGGCGACAACCAGGTTTTCGGCAACCAAGGCAACGAC
The DNA here is from genome assembly GCF_059138625.1 of Limnothrix sp. HT2024. Classification (NCBI taxonomy): domain Bacteria; kingdom Bacillati; phylum Cyanobacteriota; class Cyanophyceae; order Pseudanabaenales; family Pseudanabaenaceae; genus Limnothrix; species Limnothrix sp. HT2024. The sequence continues at coordinate 4,387,651 of NZ_CM181121.1, read as the reverse complement.
ACCCTCGCGGGCAACCAGGGCAACGACACCCTCTATGGCAACCAAGGCAACGATCTTGTGCGCGGTGGCCAAGATGCGGATGTCCTGTTCGGTGGTCAGGGCGATGACCAACTGTTTGGCGACCTGGGCAGCGATTCCCTATCGGGCGACCAAGGCAACGACACCCTAACGGGCGCAGGCCTCGACAGTCTCCGGGGCGCTGGCGAAATCGACACCCTCGTCGGCGGAGCTGGTAGCGATTTGTTTGTGTTGGGCAACAGCAGCGGCGCGTTTTACAGCAACACCAACAACAGCAACCCCGGCTTGGGTGACTACGCCCTAATCACGGACTTCAGCCCCACGGACGATCGCCTGCAACTGACCAGCGGAGCCACCTACGTCCTGGGCACGACCACCGTGGATGCCACCGCCCTGGGTTTGTTCATCGACAACGACGGCACGGCAGGCCTCAGCGGCGGCGATGAACTGATTGGGGTGTTGCGCGGTCGCTCAACGGCGGAAGCCAGCGCGATCGCCAGTCGATTCCTACTGGTCTAGATCGGCTCTTCCCGTTTAGATCGCTCGTTTTCACAGGGGGCGACGGCCCCTTGTGAAACCCCCAACAACCAACCATTTCATAGTTGCTTCATAGTTACTGCAAGGGGTTATCCTTTACGGATTGCCGCTCACTGGACTGCGTTGGCAATCCGCCAGCAAGATTAACCCACAAGATCCGTATCCTCATAGATCTCCGCGATCGTGATCGAAACATTAACACTCGTTAATTGCATCGGATCGCTCGGATTCGCTAGTTGCCATTCACCCCGATCGCTCTTTTGAAACAGCTCGATCGCCTGGCAATCCGTCGAAACGAGCACATACTCAGTCAGGCTGGGAATCGTGCGGTAATCAGCGAATTTTGCGGTGCGATCGAACCGGGCTGCGCTGGGCGAAAGCACTTCGATAATCAGGCGGGGATAGCTAATATATTGTTCATTATTGGGGCGATCGCGATCGTCGCAAGTCACCACAACATCGGGATAGTAGAAAGCGTTACTTGCCTCGATTCGCAGCTTCATTCCTACCAAGAAAACACGACAACCAGAACCGCGAAGCTGAGTTTTCAGCGCAACGAGTAAGTTACCAATGATTGCGTTGTGGTTACGTGTGCCGCCAGTCATGGCAAAGACTTCGCCATCGCGGTATTCGTGACGGATTGGGCTGACTTCTTCAGCGGCAAGGTAATCAGCGGGGCTGATATAGAGCGGATCGGTGGCGAGCATGGGGAGTCTGGTAGGGCATGGTTCGATCGTAGCAAGTCGCAGCCGATCGGGGAGACAAGGAGTTTCAACCCCTTGCCCCCAGGCGATCGCAGTCTATTGGTGTGGTTTCTGGCGCTGGGCGATCAGCCATTTAACCAGGCACTGCACAACGGGCATCACTAACCGGAGCGATCGCTCGGCACTAGTGGTGATGCCATGGGCTAACACCAGCAGTGCCAGCAAGCTCCCGAGCCAGTTACTGCCGGTCACGAGGGGTTGCAGATCCAGGGCGATCGGAAGTAGCTCAATCTGTTCGGTTTGGGTGGTTTCGGGGGCAGCAGGGGGCAATTGACTTTGGCGATTCATGAGCTGAACTCCTGGTGGGTTGATGAGTTCAGAATCGCTGAGGTGGCTTGTTCAAGTCTTTTCAGCGGCCAGTGAATTTTGGGGTGATGTTTTTTGAAGCATGGTGGCAAATTGGGTCAGATTTGTTCAGACCTGTTCAAAATCTTTCTAAACTGTTCAGAGCGGTTCACTGGAGCGAGGAGCGATGGGGATTCGGGCAAGTGAGGAGGGATTGAAGCGCATTCAGGCGGCAATTAAGGCCCGAGGTTGGCAACCCGGCAGCGATCAGTGGGTAGATTTAGTCGTCGAGGTCAATAGACCGCTGATCGATCACCCCAATATTGATCGCAGATTAGAGAAGTTTCATAAAAGTTCATGGCAGCGATTTGTTAAGAATAAAACAGGGGTATCACTCCAGAAATTTCGGTGGTGTTGTCAGGCGCTGGGGCTAGATCCTGAGGAGATTCGATCGCCTGAGGAGAGCAGCCCTGAGCCTGAGGAGGTTTATATTCAGCGGCCGCCCTTGGAAGACCAGTGCAATCACGCGCTTCAGCAGCCGGGGGCATTGGTGCGGGTGCGTGGGCCGCGGCAGTTGGGCAAAACACGCTTGTTGTGTTGGCTGTTGGCACAGGCTCGGCAGCGGGGCGATCGCACGGTGTTTTTGGATATGCGATCGGCTGACGATCTCGACCAGAAGGATCTCACCACTTGGTTGCAGTGGTTTTGTCGGGAAACGGCGCGATCGCTCGATCTTGATCCTGACATGGTGACTGAGGCTTGGGATCAAGACAGCACACCCAAAAATAACTGTGGCGAATTTTGGCTCACGAATTTTTTGAAACCCAGCGATCGCCCATTAGTTTTGGCTTTAGATAATGTTGATCTGCTATTTGATCAAGCTTGGGCTAAGGACTTTTTCGGATTAATTCGTGGGTGGTTTGACAAAGCCAAAACCCTCAATCAGTGGAAAAAAGTTCGGTTTATTTTGTCCTATTCCACAGAAGTTTATATTGAGCTAGAAATTCATCAGTCGCCGTTTAATGTGGGGCATGAAGCCCGGTTGCCCAACTTCACAACCGAGCAAGCCAGCCAATGGGCAGAGCAATTGGAACTGGGGCTAACTGCATCGCAAGTGGCGGATCTGATGCGGGTGACCAGTGGCTATCCGCGTCTTTTAGAATTGGCTTGGCGGGAACTTCAGGGACAAGCACCCGATGCAGTCGCCCACTTAGTAGCCCAAGCGCCCACTCTCCAAGGGATTTACCGCAGCCACCTGAATGAGCTATATGACCTTGCCCAAAGAGCCACACTAGGAGCAGCGATCGCCCAAATGGTGGCCAGTGACGAAGCTGTGAGTATGGACTTAGAAACCATGCGATCGCTGGAGCGGTTGGGGTTGGGGGAATTTGTCAACCAGGGGATTGCTTGGCGTTGTGCGATGTATCGGGACTTTTTTGCGGAGCATCCAGTTCGCTGACAGGGGGGTGAGCAACGATGGCAGTGGTACAAATTGCGGACGAAACCACCTTGGCAGCGTTGGCGGCGGACTTTGGCTTGCGGCGATCGCCCGATCCCGATTTCTTTGGGGAATGGCAGGGCGAATTGCCGAAGTTGAGCGAGTTGGATCGGGTGGCGATCGCTCGGGTGGTTCGCTATTACGAAGCTTTGGTCGATCGCGGGTCGGTGTCTGAGAATTTGGTGAAAATGGCGGTGGTGTCGCCGCTGTTGGATCTGGCGGGATTTTATGAGCCGGAGTTTGCGATCGAGGATGAGCGATCGGTGGAGTTGGTGGCTCAGGAAGGTGATCGGGTATATCGCGGCCGGCTCGATATTTTGGTGTTGCATCAATCCCTATGGTTGTTGGTGATTGAATCCAAAAGCAGCAATTTTTCGCTGCAAAAAGCCTTGCCGCAAGCCTTGACTTATATGTTGGCGGGTGAGAGTCCGGTGATCTTTGGTTTATTGACCAATGGCAGTGAATTTCGGTTTTTGAAGCTCGATCGCCTGCAATCTTGCTATGGCGTTTCGGGGCTATTTTCTCTGTTGCCGCCGGATGATCACTTGGGGAAAGTCGTGCAGATTTTGCGACGGTTGCAGGGAGCGATCGCCCCATGAGTGATTCCCATGCGTTTGATTATGGCTATCAGGTTGGCGGCACGATCGCGGCGGATTCGCCTGTTTATGTGGAGCGATCGGCGGATGCGGAACTGTTAGCCAAGTTGGAGCAAGGGCAGTTTTGCTATGTGTTTAATTCTCGGCAAATGGGGAAGTCGAGTTTGCGGGTACGGACACAAGCCAAGTTGCTCGATCGCGATTGGTTCTGTGCCTCGATCGACTTGACCAATGTGATTTCGGATGGGATTACAGAAGCGCAGTTTTATAATGGTTTGATGGCGGAAATTGCGGAGGCGTTAGACCTCGACTTTAACCGCAAAACTTGGTTGGCAGAACGAGGCGATTTGTCGCCTGTGCAGCAGTTTGGGGACTTTGTGGCGCAGGTGGTGTTGGTACAAATTGCCCAGCCGATCGCGATTTTTTTAGATGAAATTGACAGTACGTTGCGGTTGACGACGTTTTCGATCGATCCGTTCTTTGCGCGAATTCGGAGTTTTTATAACCAGCGATCGGAGCGGCCTGAATTTCAGCGATTGACGTTTTGTTTGCTGGGGGTGGCGGCTCCATCGCAGTTAATTCGCGATCGCACCCAGACCCCGTTCAACATTGGCCAAGCGATCGAGTTGTCGGGGTTGGCGTTGGCGGCGGCGTTGGGGCCATTGGGCGATCGGTTGCCGGGCACAGCGGCGGAACGGGCGCAAACCCTCACGGAAATTTTGGATTGGACGGGTGGGCAGCCGTTTTTGACGCAGCGGCTCTGTGCCTTGGTGCGGGACAGGGGCGAGCCGGTGGCGACCTTGGTGCAGCGGGAGATTGTGGAGCGGTGGCAGTTTGACGACCCCCAAGACCACTTCAAGGCCCGGCGCGATCGGCTGTTGGAGGCGAACCCGGCCAACCTGGGGCGGCGGTTGGGTTGCTTGCAGCGGGTGTTGGCCAGTGCGGATGGGGTTGAGCTGGACTCCAGCGAGGAGGAGTTGGAGTTGCGCTTGGTGGGGCTGGTGCGATCGCAGGGCGGGCGGCTGCGGGTCTACAACCGAATTTATGGGGCGGTGTTTGACTCGGCTTGGGTGGCGGCGCGGTTGGCGGAGTTGCGGCCCTATGAGGAGCAGCTTCAGGCTTGGCTAAAGTCGGGGCAACAGGATGAGTCGTACTTGTTGCACAACATAGATTTAGATAACCAACTGCAATGGGCTGAGGGCAAGCGCTTACCTCCAGAGGATGAGTTTTTTTTTAGGGCGAGTCAGCAGTTGGCACTGCGAGAAGAGCGGGTGGTGCGGCAGACGTTAGAAGCAGCGAAGGAAAAAGCAGACCAGTTAGTTAAAGCGGGCCAATTGACCTTGGCAGTGGCATCGTTAATTTCTGTAGCGGGTGTGGCTTTGAGTCTTTGGTTCTCTTCGCAACAAGGGTCATTAGCTGTCTTGAATCGCCGTAGTTTGGCGGCAACTGAAAGATTTCAGGCAGGCGAACAACTAGAGTCCCTAGTAGATGCCACAAAAGCCTTGCAAGACCTACAAGCCACAGGCGTTTCTTTAGCTCAAGTTCGTAGCGCCTTGCCGGTAGTTGGCCCGCTCGATGCGGTACAAAACATTTTGGAAAAAATTCGAGAAAAAAATCAACTACAAGGGCATAGCGGTCCGGTTTTTAGCGTGAGTTGGAGTCCCGATGGCAAAACCCTCGCCACCGGCAGCAGGGATGGCACTGTGAAACTGTGGAATGTGACCAGCGGTCAGGCGATTACCACCCTGCAAGAGCATCGCGCCTCGGTTAGGAGCGTGAGTTGGAGTCCCGACGGCAAAACCCTCGCCACCGGCGGCAGCAGGGATAGCACTGTGAAACTGTGGAACGTGGCCAGTGGTCAGGTGATTGCCACCCTGCAAGGGCATAGCGGCTGGGTTTTGAGTGTGAGTTGGAGTCCCGACGGCAAAACCCTCGCCACCGGCAGCAGGGATGGCACTGTGAAACTATGGAATGTGACCAGCGGTCAGGCGATTGCCACCCTGCAAGGGCATAGCGGCTGGGTTTTGAGTGTGAGTTGGAGTCCCGACGGCAAAACCCTCGCCACCGGCAGCTCTGACAGTACGGTGAAACTGTGGAACGTGGCCAGCGGTCAGGCGATTGCCACCCTGCAAGGGCATCGCGGCGGGGTTTTGAGCGTGAGTTGGAGTCCCGACGGCAAAACCCTCGCCACCGGCAGTTCTAACAAGACTGTAAAACTATGGAAGGTTCCTGGAGGTCAGGAGATCGCTACCCTGCAAGGGTATATCGACAGGGTTAATAGCGTGAGCTGGAGTCCTGACAGCAAAATTTTGGCTATCGGAAGCGACGATAAGACCGTGAAGCTGTGGGACTTGGCCAGTGGTCAGGTGACTACCACTTTGCCAGGACACCGCAACTCAATTAGTAGTGTAAGTTGGAGTCCCGACGGCAAAACCCTTGCCACCGGTAGCTCTGACAGTACGGTGAAACTGTGGAACTTTGCTAGCGATCAAACAACAGCTACTCTGTCAGGACACCGTGGCTCGGTTAATAGCGTAAGTTGGAGTCCCGACGGGAGAACCCTTGCCACCGGTAGCTCTGACAGTACGGTGAAACTGTGGAACTTTGCTAGCAACCCAACCGTTAGCACCCTACAGGGGCATCGCGGCCCGGTTAATAGCGTAAGTTGGAGTCCCAATGGCAAAGAGCTTGCCACTGCCAGTGGATCATTTGTTATGGATGGTCGATTGTTGAGTCGTGACAATATGGTGAGGTTGTGGAACGTGGCCAGTGGCCAAACCGTTGCCACCCTCCTGCCAGGGCATGACGATTCAGTTAATAGTGTGAGCTGGAGCCCTAACGGAAAAACTCTCGCCACCGGCAGCAGTGACACTACCGTACAACTGTGGAACGTCGCTAGTGCTCAACTCATCACCACCCTGGAAGGACATCGCGGCCCAGTTAATAGCGTGAGCTGGAGTCCTGACGGGAAAACTCTTGCCACTGCTAGCGGGTCATTTTTCACGGGTGATCCACGGTTGAATCGTGATAACACGGTGAAACTGTGGAACGTCGCTAGCGGTCAGGTGATAGCGACTCTGCAAGGTCATGACGGCTCAGTTTTGAGTGTGAGTTGGAGTCCCGACGGGAAAACCCTCGCGACTGGTAGCAGTGACAAGACCGTTAAATTGTGGAACGTAGACAGCCGTCAACTCATTGCCACTCTACAAGGGCATGAAAACTTGGTTATGAGTATGAGCTGGAGTCCTGACAGCAAAATCTTAGCCACTGGTGGCGCTGACAACACCGTGAGACTGTGGCATGTTGCTAGCGGTCAATCCATTGCAACCCTACGGGGGCATAGGTACTCGGTTAGGAGCGTGAGTTGGAGTCCTGATGGGCGAATTTTGGCCACTGGCAGCGATGACAACACTGTGAAACTGTGGCCGATGACGATCGAGGGGCTGCTCGACAAAGCCTGCACCTACCTCAAGCCCTACCTAACCAACCCCGACCACCCCGATCGCAACAACCCCAAAGTCTGCGACTATCCCCCATCGTCCTGACAAACCAGCCAATGCGCCATCGCTAGCCCGATCCAGAAACTCCCAGTCGTCAATCATGCGATCGAGCCTGATTCCACCCGACCTATTCGATGTTGTCGAAATTCTGCTTGATCTGCCTGACCTAGGACTGCAAGCAGGCGATCGCGGATCAATTATTGAAATATACGACAATCAAATTTCTCCCTCCACCTACGAAATTGAATTTACAAATCCTGACGGCGAAACCATCGCCCTAAAACGCTTATCGCCCCAGCAATTCATCGTCATTTGGCGCAATGCCACCCAAACCTGGGTTTCCCTGAGCGATCGCATTGCCGCCCTCATTCAAGTCTTGCCCGAAGATCGCCAAGAACAGGTTTTGGGGTTTACCCGCTCCCTCCTATCAACCACCCCCATTAGTCGATCGTCTGAACCGTGATGGAAACTGTCTCAAACCTTTCCAAAACTCAACCCGCAGCACTCCCTCAAATCATTCCCACCGAAACCCTCAAGCTCCTCTTAAAAACCTTTAAAGAACAGAAAGGCGAACACTTTCACCTGACAGCCTTAGGATATTTTGGTTCCTATGCTCGCGGGGAAGCTCGCCCCGATAGCGATGTCGATATCGTCTTCCAAACAGACTACCCCAACCTCCTAGTCACCGTGGCCTTACAACTCGAACTCACAGAACTCTTGAACCGCCCCGTTGATATTCTGCGCTACCGACCAAGCCTCAGTCCGCGCCTAAAGGCTCGCATCGACCAAGAAGCGGTTTATGTCTAAATACAAGGATTGATCAATGATCGAACGCAGAATCTTATTAGAACGACTAGAGGAGATTTTGGAGGCACTAGAACGAATTCCTGATCGCTTGCAAGATATTTCAAAACTCGAAGACTTTTTGGCCACCAAGGCTGGACGCAGCAATCTAGATGCTATTTGCATGGTGCTGCTTGCGGTTGGAGAAGCATTCAAAGCCATTGATAAAAAAACAGAAGGAGAATTCCTTGCTCAATATCCAGAAATCCCCTGGACAAAGATTTTTGGACTCAGAAATTTACTAGCTCACACTTATTTTGATGTTGACGAAGCTCAAATTCTCAACACTTGCCACCATGACATTCCAGAATTAGTGACTACGGTGCAAAAAATGATCCAAGACTCACAAGATCAAGACTGAACAAGACTCTATCCGCCGCTGGACTTTGGTACATTAGCATCAGCCCGCCAGAGGCAAATCGCGCTGACATCCAAGACAGCGCCACCTAGGTATGAAACTTGCAAACTGAACAATCGGGCACTCACCATGACTCAATCAATTCTTGTTGACACAGAAGATAGTGGGGCTGCAAGCGAGATGCCCACCCAACCGATCAACCGCAACACTTCCCCAACTACTGACCCCATTCCTGCCACCCTCGCCCAACTGCTCAACCTCCTCAAAAGCCAATTGCAAACCCTCTGGGGCGATCGCCTGGTTCACCTGATTCTTTTCGGTTCCCGTGCCCGAGGCGATGCTCAACCAGACTCCGATATTGATGTGGCGATCGTCCTCAAAAATTTTTGCGACCTAGGAGCAGAACTACAGCTTGTAGGTCAACCAATCTGTGATCTTTGCTTGCAGCATGACGTAGTAATTTCTCCAGTTTTCCTAGACGAATCCTTCTTTCTCCAAAACAACGGAATGCTAATGCGAAATATCCGTAAAGAAGGTGTCGTAGTATGACCGACGATCAAAAAAATCTTCTTGAAAAAGCCAAAGAAAGCCTCGCGGCAGCCGAATTACTATTGAGCCACGGCTACTTTTCAACTGCCGCTTCTCGGGCTTACTATGCCATGTTTTATATTGCCTCTGCATTTGTCGAAGGCGATGGACAATCATTTTCCAGCCACGCCGCGATCATCTCTACATTTGGGCGAGATTTTGCCAACCGCGATCGCGTTCCCAGTCATCTCCATCGTTATCTCCTAGATGCCCAAACCATTCGGCATCAAGCCGACTATGCCCCAATTAGCAACCTCTCTCCTGAGCTAACGCGATCGCTGCTCCAACAGGCCCAAGAATTCATCGAGACTGGCGATCGCCTGCTGTGAACTGGCTGTTGCCCCCTGAACCGCAATCACCAGACCGCGTTAGCCCAGGCTAGATCGCCCCATTCAACCCATTCTTGGGATGGGCGATCGGCTGATCAGCACGAAATTTTGATCCAGTGGGCTAGCCGCTGGGCCTTGTCGATCGCCCCCCAAGAACTGATTACTTGGTTTGGATCTCGTCGAACAGAATGATGAAAGGGCGATCGAGCAGGTTCAGAACGCCATCAAAGCAAGGTGGCAGGGTTCAGCCCAGAACTCAAATTCCGTCCGGATCCCCATCATCACGCCACACTTCCAGATCCAAATCGTTGAAATATAGCAAGGCACTTTGAATTTGGGCGTTGGAACCGCTGAGTTCTAGGTCAAACCAACCATCGCTATCTTGGTCAGATCCCAGCAGGGCCGCCAGCACATTCACGGTCAGTCCAAACCGAGAAATGATGGTGGAAATCACCGGATCGGGTCGATAGTTGCTGGGCACACGGATGCGCACCCGGACTTGCGATCGATGCCCCGGTTCTGAGTCGATCGGGGAATTCGTGACCGGAGAATCGGTGTGGATGGGGTCAGTCATCGGATTGCCTCCCGTCCAAAATCGGGATTGTGGGAATGGGGCGGGGCGATCGCGCTGGGTCCGTTGAGGGCCGTGGGCGATCGCCCCCCAGAACCTATTTCTTGGTTTGGATCTTGTCGAAAATGGCTCCATCGGCAAAGAACTGCTTTTGGATGGCATCCCAACCGCCCAGTTCCTTGACCGTGAAGAGTTTGGTGACCTTGCCAAAGCGATCGCTAAACTGCGCTTCAATGGCCGGGTCGATCGGGCGGAACCCTGCTTCCGCAAAGGCTTTTTGGGCTTCGGGGGTGTAAAGGAACTTCACGAAGGCTTCTGCCACCTCCCGAGTGCCCCGTTTGTCCACCACCTGATCCACCACAGCCACGGGGCTATCGATCGAAATATTCGTCGTCGGAACCACGTAATCGACCTTTTGGCCCTTGGCTTGGGCCAAAAGCAGTTCATTTTCGTAGTTAATCAGCACATCGCCTTGGTTTTGCTTCAGAAACACGTCCGTGGCTTCTCGCGCATCCCGAGGCAAAATCGGCACATTGCCATAAACCGACTTCACGAAGGATTCTGCCTTTTCCGGCGTGCCGCCTGTTTGGGTCACCGCGCCCCACAGCACCAGGAAGTTCCAGCGGGCCCCGCCCGAGGTTTTGGGGTTGGCGGTAATCACCTTCAAACCCGGTTTGGCCAAATCGGGCCAATCCTTCACGCCCTTCGGGTTGCCCGGCCGGGTCACCAGGGCCGCAACGGACTTGTGAACGATCGCCTCGTTCGGCGCTTCCTGCTGCCAACCGGGTTCAATTAATTTGGCCTTTTCAATTTTTTCCACATCCTGCCCCAACGCCAGGGCCACCACATCCGCTTCCAAACCATCGATCACGGCACGAGTTTGGGAGCCGGAACCGCCATAGCTTTGGTTAATTTTGACCGTTTGACCCCGTTCTTTTTGCCACTTTTCGACAAAGAGCGGAATGATTTTTTCATAGGCCGATCGGGTCACGGCATAGGACACCAAGGTAATTTCGATCGGTTCGTTGTTAGCAGCCGATGCATTGGCCGCTGGTGTGCCCGTCGCGGGCGAGCTACCGGCAGCCGGGGAGCCGTTGGCGTTGGGATTGTTGGAGCCAGTGCAGGCGGAAATCATCCCACTCGCGAGCAAACCCATGCCCAAGCAGGCAAGCAGGCGGCGGCGGCTGGGGCGATTTAAGCGAAAAGGCGCAGTCACGATGCAAAACTCCTTGCAATTAACCCTGTTTAAGCGTGGGTCGCAGGGTGGGGTAAAAAAATCGGGGGTGGGGTGATTGTACGCCCCGGATTGAATTTCCAGTAAGTCAGTCGGTTTACCGGAGATTAAATCGCCTCTGAGAATAACCCATGTCGATCCAAAAGTCCAGATACCCGATCGAGTTACCGGTGTTTTGATTGCAAGGGGCTTTATCAGGGCGACCACATCAGCAAAACCCGCCCCTAAAACCAGCGATAGCGCATCAGAATACTGAAACCGATGGCCACGGCGATCGCCCCCAAGAGCACCGATCGCAAGGGATGGGCATCGGGTGAAACCAGGCTGGTGGTGCTGGTGAGCCGCCCCTGCACAAGATTGAGACTTTCCACGTCAATCCAAGGAATGCCGCCCCGCCGCAGCCAGCCGGTGACCATCACGGGGCTGCCGATCGGGAGTTCTTGGCGACCTTGGCGGATCAAGGTTCCCAGCCAACCCCAACGGCTGGCCAGGTGCAAGGGCAAGAGGCCGCTGGGGGTTTGTAACCACAAATCTTGCCAAAGTCCATTGGCCCAGCCCGATCGCCCCAGGAGTCGTCCGGATACTTTCACCATCACCGCATCGATCGGGAGGGCGTTGGGTTCGGCCAAGGCACTGGCCAAGGGCGGCCCATCCGCATTGAAGATTAGGGGTAAACGGCCGCGAATTTCCGGGAAGAAGGCATTCAGCCGCAGGAAAATCCCCAGGCCGCAGCCCATCCAGGCCAGGCCCCACAGCAGGGAGCGATCGGCCCACATCCAGCCGATCGGGTGGTTCAACAGCCGCCCCAATCCCCCAATTACCCACAGCAGCAGGGCCACCCCCACCCCCGCCACCATGCCCACCCAAGGCCCGGACTGGAGCCACAGGGTTTGGGGGGTGGTGGGTCGCAGGGGACGGGCCCGGGGCAAGGGCGGCAGGTAGCGTTGTTGTTGGTCTTGGGCTGCTCGATCACTGGCTTCAAATTCCGGTTCCAATCGCCAGCGCACGGCTAATTCCGCCAGGGTGGCCATTCGCTGGCCCGTGAGCGGATGGGTGTGATTGAGCTGGAGCCAATTGCGATAGGGATTGCGTCGGCCCCAGACCCACAGGGGTTCGGGGGGCGCGATCGGGTGGAAGCTGCCTTCAATGGCGGCGCAGGTGGGGCTGAAGGGCAACAACAGCTCGATCGCCACCAACCAAGGGGATAGGGACCGGTTCGCGATCGCCTGTTCTGCCACTGCCGCACCGCACTTAACCAGGGCCCGCGCCAGGGCATTGGGATCCCCCGTTTCGGCGGCCCCGAGCCGATCGGCTTCGGTCTGGCGCGATCGACTCCAGCCAAACAGGGCCCAACGCTCCACCCGATACAGCCCATAGGCCAGAACCGACAAACCCACCGCCCCCAGCTTGGCGGGCCAAAGCTGCCAGGTTTCCGCCAATTGCGCCGCCCATTGATGCAACCCATAGGGCAGCAGCAACACCACCGTGGCCCAACTGGCGATCGCGCTGTCGCCGCAATCAATCTGGCTATATTGGGCGGCCACCAACGTTGCCAGTTCCCCATCACTCAGACTATCGATCGCCCCTTGACTGATGGCTAGGCGGGCCTGGGCCGGCAACCAGCCATAGACCACCACCACCGGTAAGTCCGTGTTTAGTAACCGAAGAAAAGGAACCGGGCGATTGCGCGATCGCACCAATCGTTGCAACAGACGCGCCGTCTCCGGCCGCTGGGCAGAAAGCTCTGAGAACTTGCGCGTTTGGCTACCCCAGCGGTGCATCACCTCATCCAACAACCAAGGCGACCCCAAAAACAACAGCCCCAAGGCAATCCAAGCCGAAACCGAGGGATCATCGGTGACATAGGGCGTGGCCTCTCCCCAAATGGGCAACCAAGGCAACAAAACCGACAGCCAATCCAGCAGTTTGTTATAGGTGGCGGTTCCCAGCAGGACAAACTGTTGCACCACCCAAGCCAACAGGACGATCGCGATCGCCTGGCTCACCAACCGCGGCCCCCAAGGCCTCGGAGTCAAGACCGTGCGGCGATCGGCTCGGCCCCCGTTGCGCCATTGCACGCTGTAGGGTTCGGGGGTTTGGGCATCCGTCGCCGCTGAAGGTTGCGCTTCCGGGGCAGTCGTTTCCACCGTTGTCACCACCGCCATTACGGCCGGCGGGCGATCGGGGTTGGGGGACAAGGGCGGGGAACCCGCCGCAGAGTTTTGGGGAAGATCTGATGGGGAGGTTGGTGCAGGGGTTGCAGGAGTTGCAGAGGCGATCGGCGGATTCGGCCCTGGGTCAGCGGTTGCCGATCCCGGCGAGGGCGATCCTAAAGCGGGTGATCCTGGATTCGGATTCAATGCCACCCGCACCACCTGGGTTCGCTTCCCGATCGCCTGAGCATCCGTCAGGGGCACAAAACCCACATTTCCCGCTTCCAGGGGCACAAAACCCGGATCCTCTGCCGCTTTAGGTTTCGGAGCGGGTGGTGGCGGCGGCTTCAGTTGCGATCGCGCTTGGGTAGCCCACTGGCGCACCTGGGGGTTGGGATGATTCAGCAACGATTCACAAAGGGCGATCGCCTTAGCCCATTGCCCCACAGCTCGATAAGCCCCCACGAGGGCCGCTTGGGCCCGCGCCTGCTCCGCCCCCGCCAAGGTGGTGCTGGCCATTTCCAATGGGGCGATCGCCGCCGCCGGTTGACCCTGTTTCAGGGCCGCCAAGCCCGCTTGGAGCTGCGATCGTGCCCCCTCTGCCCCCAACTCCGCCATAGTTTCAACCCAAAACTAGCCAATCCAAGACGCAGAATTCAACGGTTGCTCAACCGTTCAAATTCCGAATCCAAATCTAAAGGCTAGTGTGCCCGTCCGGCTCCCCCGGCCGCCACCGATAGACCCGCAAGTTGACCCGATCGGCCGCATCAAACTGCACCCCCTCCCGTTCCAGCAACGCCCGCTGCAAATAATCATTGCCCTGCCGAAATGGCGAATAGGAAATTTCCCCCCGCGCATTCACAACCCGTTGCCAAGGAATGTCTCGATCGTCCCCCGCCACCCGTGCCAGGGCGTAGCCCACCAGCCGCGCCTTACCCGCCAAGTTAGCCAGCTCGGCCACTTGCCCATAGGTTGCCACCTTGCCCGGGGGAATTTGCTGAACCACCGCATAAATTTGGGCATAAACTGTCATTGAATTGCCATTGCTCCTCAACCGCCCGATCGCTATTCAAACCAAGATCTAAAATCAGACCTTCAAGATCTTCGCTAAGAGGATGTCTGAAAAGCCAAAGTTAATACAATGCTTGCTCCAGCGATCAACGGAAACAAGGGGCTTAAGCCCCTTGCTGCCACGACTATTGGTGCTTAGTTCGGGCCGAAAGATACTTTTCAGACATCCTCTAAGATTCCAGCCAGTTTTCACCTAGGGCTGAAAGCGACCACCGCCGCCGCCAGCCATATTTTTAAACTGCGTAAACTGCGAATCAAACAGTAGGCGAACTGTGCCCGTTGGGCCGTTACGGTGCTTGGTCAGCAATACTTCTGCAATTCCCCGATCAGGAGTATCTGGGTTATAATATTCTTCTCTATAAAGCATTAAAATTAAATCCGCGTCTTGTTCGATCGACCCAGATTCGCGTAGATCTGACATCATTGGTCGCTTATTTGTTCGTGATTCTACGCTACGACTGAGCTGAGATAGGGCCAAGATTGGCACATTTAATTCCCGAGCTAAAGCTTTGAGCGATCGGGTAATTTTTGACAGCTCTTGTACTCGGTTATCTCCGCCTCCTTCCATCAATTGCAGGTAATCAATCACAATCAGCCCCAATGCGCCGCCGCGTTCCGCTTGCAGGCGACGGGCTTTTGATCGCATTTCTGTAATTGAAATATCCGCTGTGTCGTCAATATAAAGCTTCAGGTTAGAAAGACCCTGAATGGCCGACCCAATTCGCCCCCATTCATTTTCGCTAATTCGTCCCGATCGCAGGCGATTGCTTTCAATTTGCGCTTCGCTGGAGAGCATCCGATACATCAGTTGCTCCTTCGACATTTCCAGACTAAAAATGGCGATCGGGAGGTTATGAATCGCTGCCACGTTGCGAGCCGCATTCATCACAAAACTGGTTTTGCCCATCGAGGGCCGACCCGCCACAATGATCAAATCCGATCGCTGGAATCCCTGAGTCATCGCATCCAGATCATAGAAGCCGCTGCTCAGTCCCGGCATCTGAGATTCCAGGGCCCGACTTTCCAGCTCAAAGAATGCTTCCGAGAGAATCACCTCCGCAGAAGTTAAATCATTTTTGGCTTTGGATTGGGTGATATTAAACAGGCGCTGTTCTGCGCGATCGAGCAATTTAGCCAATTCTTCCCTATTGTCAAATGCCAACTGCGCAATATCACCGCCAACAGAAATGAGTTGCCGCCGCACATATTTATCAGCAATCAAAAGGGCATAGCGATCAATATTAACTGCACTAACGGTGCGATCGAGCAGTTGCGATATTTTTTGGGAGCCACCCACTTTTTCTAGGAGGTCTCGATCCTTCAGCCAAGTGCTCACCGATAGCAAATCCGTCGGATTGCCCCGAGCATGTAGTTCCCGCATGGCTTCAAAAATGGTGCGGTGGGCACTTAAATAAAATGCCTCCGGTGTCAGAATTTCAGCAACGCGGTTCATCGCTTCCGGATCCAGCAAAATGCCGCCGAGGATCGACTCTTCCGCATCAATATTTTGCGGCGGCAGTCGATCGCTCACGGTCGAAAAATCAAGCGACTCACTCATATTGCAAACAAGTTTGATCGATGGGTTCGCGATCGAAAAAATAAAGAGAATAGGGAATCTAATAGGAAATTTAGTGCCACGCGCATTCTGATCGGCACTATGCCACAGAAATGGGGGCTGGAACTAGCCAGACCCCCATGGGAGTAAACTGCTCTGGATCCTGGTTGGGATCTGAGCAATGGATAGGATATTCAGGACAGGGAGGATGGAGAGCGGGCCACCAGCGATCGACCATGAGCGATCGCCTAGCTGATGTGCCCAAACGTCCCAGCGGCAACCCTACTCGGCAATCACTTCGATCGTGGCCGTTGCCACCACTTCCGGGTGCAACTTCAGCGACACCGTGTACTTGCCCAGTTTGTTGATTTCGGGCAGGGTCATATCGCGGTGATCCAAATCGATCCCGGCGTATTCCTTCACCTTGTCAGCCACTTCGCGGGTGGTCACGGTTCCAAAGATCGCATCGCCTTCGCCCACCGACTTGGCAATCCGCAGCGTGCCCACGGTAGACAGAGCCGTTTTGTTGGCTTCTGCGCGTTGTTTTTCTTCAATCTTGCGTTGGCGCTCGGCCTCGCGCCGGCGCTCCACTTGCTTCAGAATTCCAGGGGTTACGTTAACGGCTGCCCCCTGAGGCAGCAGGTAGTTGCGGGCATAACCGGGAGCCACTTCTACCAAATCGCCGGTCTTACCCAGCTTGCTAACGTCTTTGCTCAGAACTACTTGAACTCGCTTAGCCATGGTTGGGGATATCGTGTGTTGGGCTGTTGATGGGCGGGTCGCTGGGTAAGCACTCGGGCACTGCGCAATTACGGTGTAGGAGCAATATCACGCGCACCGATCGCGCCCCACTCAACAAACTTTTAGACATTGCCAGACAAAAGGCAATTTCCAATATTAACAGCTATGTCGAGCTTGGCAGCAGTCTGAAGACGAAGATTGATCAGCGAAGCCTGGCGGAAATTGTCTAAATCCTTAGCGTGTGCCCGATCCCTGGCTGCGGCTGGGGCCGCCGGAGTCTGGAGGGGTGGGCGCTGGCTGTTGGGCGGCCGATCGCACTAACCAAGTTGGCTCAGGAGAACCGGCCAGGGCAAAGCGCTGGCCCCGACCCAGCCAAGACCAGGGTTCCACCACCGCCAACAAACCCCAAACCAAAATCACCATTCCTTTGATCAGGGGTTGCGATCGATCCAGAATCGCGGCGGATCGACTTTCGCCCATGACCAATCTTGCCGACTCCCCTTCCGATCGGTGCATGAGTCGTTGGGGGCGAACCACTGTCCTTCGATCGCAACAGTCCAACATCACAAACCTCCCTAGTGCTTCAAAAACACAAATTAAAGGGCGAAGCTTAACAAGCAATCAAACCGAAACTGAATGGTTAATGGTGATCTTTGAATAGCGATGATTCATTTCAGTCATTTATTTCAGTTATTCATTATTGCAATCCATTAAATTAATGAATTACAAATCATCAATCGCCAATGATTGATAACAAGCGGTTGATTGCAACGGTTAACAGCATGGTTCACAAGCTGATCACGGTTGGTCACGGTTGGCCAGAACCACCAAAACCCAAAAAAGATGACCTGGCAGGGGATGCTCCCGATCGTGATGTTGGTTTCCAAACAATCAAATTATGAAACAATAAACAAACATCATGATCAGAGTGATCTTGACTGATCTTTGATGGTCTAAGCATGATGAATGCAAACTAAGTTAATGCAACCTAATTGGCACAAACTCAGTCAGCGGTCATCAAACTCAGGCTTCCAAAGGTTGCAATCAAGAGTCGTAACCCAAAATTGCAGCTTCAAGTTACAACTTGTAATCGCGACTCAGAATCTTGACCCCGAATCTCAACTCAAGATTGCAACTCAAGATTGCTGCTTAAAATCGCAACTTTAGGGCTGCTTCTACGGTTTCGTGGGCAAGCTTTGGAGCTTCGGTTTTAGCACTGATTTTACGCATTGACCATAGCCCTCTAGTAGTACCGTAGAACGGATATGGGCGACTCATCAGATCCCTTGGGAATTCTGAAGAAAATCTTAATATCCACCATAATAGCCACTGCTAGTCCGGTGAATTTCTTGTGCCTTAACCGCTGACTCGCTTTAGAACAAAATGCCTGAAGCCTTTACCAAAGCTGGATTTTCAGGATCGGCGGGTGGTTTTTCTTATATCTGATAAATTGCTCAATTAAACCCAAAACCATTTCCGACTACGGCCCCATCGGGCCGAGCCGTAACCGTTGTCCACGCTCCGTGCTCCCGTTCCGTGCTCCCGTTCCGTGCCCCCGTTGCGCTGAAGTTTCCCATTCCCAATCAGGGCTAATCATCGAAGAAAATCCGGTTCATTAGCCCTGAGCGGGATTGGTTAAACTTTTTGAGCAATCCGTGACATGGGATTAAAGAAGATACCAAATCTTGGTGAAAATTCGTAAAAATTCAGAGGCGATCGCCTCTGAAGACCTGCAAGGTGATGAGTGATTGGTGATCGGCGCTTCTTGCTGCGGCTATTGATTCAACCACTCAATGAGTTCGGCGGGGCTGAGTCCCAAGTCTTTGGCCAGGCGATCAGTGTCGCCGCTGCCGCCAGCATCGCGGATTTCGGCCAGTTCTTGCGCCGATCGCCCCACAATTCGGGCAATATTTTTAAGCTGCCCGTCATTAATCGGTCGCCCTTCGTAAATATCCTTCAGCTCAGGGGGCGAAAGACGATAGGAATCGCAAAATTGCACAAACTCCTGGCTCCCCATGCCCAAGGCGGCTTGGCGATCGCGCAGCAGATAGGCAATGGCGCGGGGGCCGCTGGTGGGGCGAATGGTGGTTTCCAAGTACCGCAACATCAGTTGGCCCACCTGTTGGGAGTTGCCGCCCATTTTGGCCACCATATCGGAGCAAAGGCGCTTGAAAGCTAAGCGCAACACAGTGTTGGTCGCCTCTAGTTTCTTTTCGCGATCGAACAGCTCAGACAACTGGTTAGCAAATTCACTGGTGCACCATCCCACCTCTTCGCCGTTGATGGTGAGGCTGGAATACCAACGCTGGGGGCCAAATTGCACCTTGGGGCTGTCTGTCGCCACGATCGTCTCCTTATGCAAACGCAGGTATATGCAGGGCCTGAAAATCCTGAAAACACTGAGCGGGTTGAGTCGATCGGGGTTCGGGGTGTTGGCGATGCAGAATTCTGAATTCGCAGCTTGCCTTGGCCTTGGTCGATGCAACCCTCTCCATCATCCATGATCGACTCTGACCCTTGAGAGATCATCTCAGAGATCATCCCGGGCCCTTCAGGATCGTGGATGATCAAAACCAGGGACGATCAGACGATTAAATAATTTTCTAACGATTTTATGGACGATTGAATGCTGATTGGATGATTTGTTAATGATTATGGGGATTTCAGGCGAAACTGGCCGCGCCCGCCACCGAAAGCCCCAACAACGAGCGGCGGCCGAAACGGCCAAAACCGCTGTTTCGATGTTTTGCAATTAACTCTCGGGCAAATTGGGTCGATCGAGGGGCCGACAAAAGGTTTCGACTCCTTGATGGCTGACCCACAAAACCACGGGCAACAGCAACACGGTCGGACAGGGGGGCTGATCATCCAAATAGCCCAGGGTAGCCGCGATCGCCCCTTGGGCTAGGGATTGGCGAACCGGTTCTTGCACACAGAGCCGGGCCCGACATCGCTTGGCCAGGCCTTCCAACCAGCCATCACTGCGATCGGGCTGTTGGCCGGCCCGAATGGCCAGGGCGATCGCCGCATCTTCAAGATCGCCTTCACAATCTTCAATTTCTGCCAGGGCCTCCAAAGCAGTGGGATATTCTGCTAACTCAACTCGCAGTTGGGCGATCCTATCCGTTGACACTACCAAACGATTTTCGTTGCTCATAAAACCCGCAATTCGTCCGCAATCGATCGGCCTGCCTCAGTCCAGCACCAGCGAGCTAGAGACCGGCAACCCCTTCTAGCAACCAACATCAACAGCAATATCAACCAGAAAAATCAACCAGAAGAAATATCAAACAGATCATCAACAAAAACGTTAGCCAAGCCCATGTACTCAACCATTGACCCAGCCAATTGACTCAGCCGGTTGACTCAGCCAGTTGACCCAGCCGATGGACTAAACCAACTCAGTGATTTGGTTCGTCTAGTCCGCCGGTCAAGGCCAATGGTCAAGCCCATGGGCCGCTGCCCGTTTAGTACAAATACACTTCGCCCTGCTCGGTCACGTTCACGTAATTCACATCGTGATCGATGTTGTCGGTGGCGGTTAACACCAGTTCCAGATCACCTTGGGGGGTCACGGTAGGGCGAGCCAACAGAAACCCGCGATCGGCCCGATACAACACCAGATTGCTCGGGGTGGGCAACATCTCCAAAACGCTGGTGGCGCGATCGGGAGAGTCTAGCTGACCAGTCAACAGGCGATCGCCCGTTACGCCAATCACCTCAAAAGCCACTTTGGCATTGGTGAAATTCACTAACCGCACAGTCACCTTGCCGCCCTTGAGGGCCAAGCGCGAGGCGGGCAATGGAAAACGAGCTGGCAAGGGCAGCCGGTTCGCTTCGGCGCGCGTGTTGGGGCTGTTGGGCACGGCGCGGGCCGGTGCGGGTGTGGGGGCTTGGGGACGGGCTGGCGGGCTGGCGGGCTGTTGACCAGCGGCACAGGGACAAGCGCACTGGCATTGGCCAGCGGCCGGTGGCCGAGGCGGGGCCGTTTCCGCCGTCACGGACTGACTTAAACCCAAAACACCGCCATACAGAAGGGCCACCGCCCCGATCGCTCCCATGCCCGATCGCCCCAGAAAACGCCGTACCATCGCTTTACTCCTCAAAAATCGAATACCCACCACAAGGTTGTCTCAATGCAGCATCAAGCGGCATCTGAATTAAATCAAACTCAAACCAGAAGCAAACTCAAACCTCAACAAGGCCTGTAAAGACCCTTGGGCCCATCCTCTCGCCGAAACGGAATCAGGGATTGGGAGACCCGATGAAAGACCGTTGATTCGCCCTCAAGATCCTGAATCCTAGAGATCCTAGGGTTTTTGGAACTCCCAAGGCTTCCGAAAATCTTCCGCCGGCACGCCTTGCAGCGCCTTCAGCATAAACTCCCGCCAGATGGGAGCCACATAGCTGCCCCCCGTGGCCCCATAGCCGATCGGGCGGTAATTGTCATTCCCCGCCCAAACCGCCACCGACAGTTGTGGCACATAGCCCACAAACCAAATATCCCGCTCTGAATCCGTTGTGCCCGTTTTGCCCGCCGCTGGCCGACCAATATTGGCCGTCTTGGCCGTGCCGTTGGTAATCACCCCCCGCAGCGTATCCGTGAGGGTTGCCGTTGCCCAAGGATCCAGCACCAGTTGCGGCCGGGGCGTGTTGTCCAACAGCACCTTTCCGCTGCTGTCGGTCACCTGCACAATAAACGTGGTGTCCGAATGCCAGCCATTATTGGCAAACGTGGCATAGGCTCCCGCCATTTCCAACGGGGTCACGTCCTCCGACCCCAAGGGCAAGGACAGCACCGGCTCCAGCGGGCTTTGGAAACCCAACAGCCGACAGGTTTCAATCACCTTGTTCAGCCCCACTTCCTGGCCCAGGCGCACCACAGGAATATTCAGCGAAATTTCCAAGGCGCGCCGAATCGAGACTGAACCTGAGAAACCGCCCCCGTAGTTCTTGGGCCGATACATCACACCCCCATCGTTGTAGCTGACGGGCGTGTCATTCACGGCGGAATTGGGCGTGTAGCGGCCAGTGGCAAAGGCCGCGTAATACACAAAAGGTTTGAAGGCAGATCCCGGTTGGCGCATAGCCTGAATGGCCCGGTTGAACTGGCTCTTGCGATAGTCCACGCCGCCCACCATGGCCTTCACGAAGTGGGTACGCGGATCCACCGCCACCAGGGCCACTTGATCCGCTCGCAACCCGCGCGATCGCATCCGAGCGTGGGCCGCGCTGACGGTGGCCTCAGCCATCGTCTGAAAATCAAAGTCCACGGTGGTTTGAATCCGCATTCCCCCCTTGAACAGATCTTCGCGCCGGAAGCGTTTTTTCAGTTCTTGGGTCACCGCCTCGGTCACGTAGGGCAGCTTACTGGACTGGAAGGAAGTACTTTTGCCCAAATTCAAGGGTTGATTGCGGGCGGCCAACTCCTCGGCGGGCGTGATCCAACCCAAGTCCAGCATTCGCCCCAACACGATCGCCTGGCGTTGCTTCGCTCGCTCGAAGTTCAGGAATGGGCTGTAATCTTCGGGAGCTTGGATCAGGCCCGCCAGCATGGCGCTCTCGGCCAGGTTCAAATCGGAGGCCGATTTGCCAAAGTAGCTGCGGGAAGCGGTTTCAATGCCGTAGTTGTTGTGGCCCCAATAGACCTGGTTCAAATACAGCTCTAGGATTTCGTCCTTTTTCAGGATTTGTTCTAAGCGCAGAGACAAAACCGCCTCAGCCACCTTCCGGCTAATTCGGCGCTGGGGTGACAGAAACAGGTTTTTGACCAACTGCATGGTCAGGGTGGAGCCACCTTCGGAGGTGCGCCCGCGCTCCAGATTGGTGACCAGGGCCCGCATGATGCTGCCGGGGTTGATGCCAGGGTGCTGATAGAAGCTGCTGTCTTCGATCGCGATGACGGCTCGCTTGAGATGGGGCGAGATTTGATTGAGGGGGACAACGACCCGGTTGGCTTCGTCGTGCAAGCTGGCCAGCACCCGCCCTTTGATGTCGTAGATATAGCTGGTTTCGCTGGGGGTGTAGGTTTGCAGAATCCGCACATCCGGTAGGTTGCGGAAGCTAACAGCCAAGCCCACCAAGGCTCCGGCCACGGCGGCGCTGCCCAGCATGGTGACGGTCAACAGAGTGCCGCCGGTAATTTGCCCCGCTCCAACGACCAAACGCCACAGACCCGGGCTGGGAGGCTCGATCGGGGAAGGCGTGGCGGAGGTGGATCGGGGCAAGGGGCGAACTCCCGATCGGGGACGACGGGGAGAAGGCTTGTGTGAAACGTTGGAAGACACAGGCGAGAGCAGGCTCCTAACCGATCGCGATCGATGGAATTGCACCGTATCCTAACATTTGAATTTGTGGCTCAAGTTAAGATCTCAGCCCTGCCGGGCCAGGAGCGCGATCGGTGACGATTCAGGAATTGGGTTTGCTGTTGGGGTCAATTGTGGCCAGCGTGGTGGGGCAGTTTTTGCTGAAAGCAGGGGCCCTGCGCTTGGGCAAAGTGACCGGCGACAACTGGATCAGTCACCTACTGTCCATGGTCACCACTTGGGAACTAGTGGCGGGGCTGACGGCCTATGGCCTCGGGGCGATCGCCTATATCCTGCTGTTGACCCGGGTTAAGCTCAGCATTGCCGCCCCTTCCGTTTCCCTGATCTACGTATTCACAGTGCTGATTGGGGTGGTGGCCTTTGGGGAGTCCCTCCCGATCGCCCGACTCATCGGCGTTGGACTGATTATGGCCGGGGTGGTTTTGGTGGCCTCTCAGTCCTAGGGAACGGCTGAAGCCTTTTGGGTCTTGGATCCTGGGGTCTCGACGGCTTCCCGACCCGGCCACCAAAACCGATTGGGCAAGCGATAGGCCCGAGCCTGATTGGTGTCAAAGGCCCAAGCACTCAACTCCGTCGGCTCCGCTGGCAATTCCTCCGGCGTGAAAGCCGCTTGCCAACCCGAAACCCGAAAATCAGCCCCAAACTTGCGGGCCACATCTGGCCGCGATTCCGTCACCCAAGCGAGGGCGATCGGGCGATCGACCTGGGTTTTGGGATCCCGCGCCGCCAGAATCACCACATCAGCCGATCGCCCCGATCGCCGCAAAATCGCCCACCCCTTCGCCACCCAATGGGGTAATTCAGGATGACTCAAGGGGCGCTGTCGATCCTTCAACACCACCTTCGATTCCCAAGTCCAGCCATCCCACTGTCCTTCAGCCACGCCCGCCAAATCCCGGGAGCCAAAAGCTGCCAAATTGGGTGTTTCGATCAAAGGAGGATTAATCACCCCCAAATCATTTAGCGGTCGTAAATATTGCCTCAATAATTGCAGATTCGGGTGAACCTGCTGCAAACCGAATGAATCATAAACAACAGGAGACAAGGTGACACAAGCCTTGCCCAATCTTAATTGGCGATTCAAGATTTGCATCCCTCCCAAACCGGTGCGGTAGCTATTCGATTCCAAAATTAGCCACAATCCCAATAGAAACGCAGCGCCCCAAGAGAACCAGCGCCAAAATTGGTTGACTTTTAGGCTGTTGAAACCAGCTCTGGAACTCGTTTCGGAGGTGATTATTGAATCAGCTTCAGTAACAATCCCTTGCGCAGGCTTCAGAGTATATAAACTGCTTTGACCCAGGCTAGTGACAATCAGCCCAGTAATGGCAACCCACAAATAATTAGAAACCGTAATATAGCGCGGAGAAAATGCTTGCTCAATTCCAAATCCTACTCGTCCTAATGACGTAATGGTTCCACTTAAAAGGCTATAGCTACCCAAAGATAGCCAAGGGATCATGGCCATCAAAGTGCTGTGGAAATTTGAGCGATCGCCTGATTTCTGAAATCGCTGCCAAGCACTCCAAGCGTAAACAGCCACACCCCCCACAAAAGCAATCAGCGCAAACCCTCCCAAGATCTGAGCTAATTGCTGATCAGAAAAGCTCAAGGGCGCACCCAGAAAGCTCAAAAAATATTGCACTAACTTGAGTGGATCTTCTAAGCCCGACAACAAACTTGGCGAATCGGGTGGCTTCACATAGCCATGAAAATAAAAGATTAACGTCCCAGAAAAGCAGGCCAGCCAAGCCAACAGAAAAGCCCATGCCTTGCGATTAGGTTGTTGCCAAATTTTAAAGCCGATCGGAATGAGGGAAATTAACCAAAAGGTCATACCGTTGGCAAAGGTGAAGGTAGCAAACCAAGCCAAACTCACCATCATCAGAAAAATTTGCCATCGGGGTCGATCGCCCCGCATTAGCAATAACATGCCCACCAGGCAAGCAGGTGTCACAAACATAATATATTGCAGACCCCACAGCAAATTTTCATACTGCAATGGACTACAAAGAAAAGTTGCAATTACAGCAGTGGCAACAGCAACTAGCCTCGGTTTATTAGGAATTGACAATTTGAGCAGGCGATGAATACCCAACAGAATGAGTAAGAGAAGTGTAATCGTTAAGCCCACTTCATAAGCAGCATTCCAGTGAGTTAATTCTGCCAACCCAGTGAGTATTAACCGTGGGAAAAACTTGCGACTTTCATTATGTTGAGCAAACAAACTTTCAAGCGTTATACTCCCATGCTTCCAAGCATGAAAATAAACTCCGATCATCCAACTATCAAAAAAAGGAACGTTGACTACATATTTAGCTAGCCAATACAGCAGCAGTGCAACGGGTAGGCCAGCCATTCCATAAATCAAGAGGTTGACTGAAGAAATCCCCATGAAGTGGGCTTGATTGACCCAGTTTTGCAAAATTGAGACAAATTGAAGGCGTTTTTTGAGAGTGATTAACCAAGAATTTAGGGTTGTCAACATTGGTTATTGAGCTGGGTTATTGAGTCTCGGAGTTGTCTAATTCTTAGAGGATGTCTGAAAAGCCAAAATCGATACTCTGCACGCCTCATCGATCGACGAAGACAAGGGGCTTAAGCCCCTTGCCCCCACGACTATTGGTGCATTGCCCGTGCCAAAAGACACTTTTTAGACATCCTCTTAGAGAAGGTTTGAACAGTGTCAGATATGAATTTTTAGACCATAGACACAACAAAGCCAGGGATCTACGTCCCTTGTCTGAGTTGGTTACTTGTGCAATTGCGAGCTTAGGATCAGCCGTTTAGACATTCCCTAAGTCCATGAATTCCCGTCACTGTAGCGCGAGTTTTGTCCCTTGGCCGATCGCAACTCGAAAAAAAACGCCACCGAGTAAAACTCGATGGCGATTTGCTTCCCTGGGTCAAGCCACGGATCCCCAAAAAGCGGGTGAATGTGCCTAAAATTTCACGCCGATTCCCTGGGTCTTAATGGCTTTGAATGCAATCAGAACGCTGACTGAGCCATGATCTAATAGGAACTGAGGCCCCTTGAATGGAGCACCCGATCGCCCTGTTATGCACCCTGACGGTCAAAAGTTAAGGGTCGATCGAGGTCGATCGCGGGGCCAGTTCCCGATATGGCAGACAAAGTGAGATGCGGTAGATGCACGATGCACCCCGATTGAGAGGCAGAATCAAAACTCGCGATCGCCTGA
Source organism: Limnothrix sp. HT2024 (assembly GCF_059138625.1). Classification (NCBI taxonomy): domain Bacteria; kingdom Bacillati; phylum Cyanobacteriota; class Cyanophyceae; order Pseudanabaenales; family Pseudanabaenaceae; genus Limnothrix; species Limnothrix sp. HT2024. The sequence goes on along the minus strand of NZ_CM181121.1, from coordinate 4,361,484 downwards.
ACGATCAATCGCAGTTGATGGAGGAGTTAGGCCTGCATTCACAGTTCGATCGGGCAGGCCAACTCCAGGCAGATACAGCTTGGCAGATGCAGAAGAAGGGAATGAACCCGAACTTTGGCGGAGACTGTGTAGATGCAAAAGTCGCCTGAGCGAACCTGATGAGTGGGAGAGCCTTGGCGACCATCGTGATCAACGACTCATTTGCAGAGGCTGGTTGAGGGCGCAGAACCTGATGAACCCAAGATCTTATAAACCCAAGATTTTGAACTCAAGAACTGGCCGGCTAAACCGCAATTCTGCAAGGGCATTGCTCACGATGACCCCACACTTCAACTCAAAACGCCCACCCCTTTTGGGGAATTGCAACGGCGTTGAGGCAATTGACCCTAAACTCTCATTCAGCAACCTCCCAAGGAACTTGCAAGAAGTTTGAGTTAGTGTTTTGCCTTGGGTTTGAGTATAGCAACTTTTTTCCGAGAATTTACGGAGATTACCCAATTTTTTTGAGAAGCCCCAGCAAAGCCTGCTGCTTTTCTCCGTACAGATTCTGGGGGCGATCGCACAGTCTCAGACACAAAAATCATTACCGGTCAACCTTTTCAGGCTTTGAGCTGCGTGATTCAGCATTCATTACTCATTTCTTGGCGAGCAATGCCTGTATTAAAAAGCACTTCAAAAATCGTTACGAATTTCACGCCCCACGAACGGGATAAACGGGATGATCTGCCCACCCGCTCTGGCATCCTCACCATCCCCAAGTGCCGGGCGATCCCTTGAACGGCCCCACAATATCGGACGTGATCCAGCCGCCATAGAAATCACCGGGCTGGGCCTGCACCTGCTCGCCATCCACATAGCAGGCATCTACATGACTGGGATAGATGCCCACGTAGTTTTGGATTTCGGCAAAGGCGGGAGTCGGCGCGGGATAGAACCAAGCGGCGGCCTCGGCCCGGCGATCGCCCACTTGGATGCTGTAGTAACGGGCGACCCCTTTCCACTCGCAAAAGGTCGATCGGGCAATCAATTCAAAATACTCCTGCCGCAAATCCTCAGGCGGAATGTAATAGGACGGTGGATGGCTGGTTTCCACAACCCGTTTTGCGCGATCGGTTTCGGCAATCACCACACCATTAAATTCCACTCGAATGTGCTTACCCGAGTCTTCCCAGCGAGCTGGCCGGGGATAGTCCCACACGGATTCTTGGCCGGGGCCGGGAACCATGCGATCGGGATGTGCCATAACTCAAACCCCCTGTTGAACCGTTTTGTTGAATTTTGCCGCTGAATCCTTTGAAAGTCACTGGGAATGGCCTGAGTGCAACCACCCCCAGCCCAAACACTGCTACGGCATCGCTTTGCTAGACTGAGAACCGGGGCTTAACGTTTCTTAAAACCCAAGCCCCAGCAAAAGATTGTCAGCGGTTTCCTGGAGTTAGGGGCTGTCGTCGTTTCGCCCGAAGCCTCAGATCTGCCGTTAGCGGATCATGGGGGCAAGGGGCTTAGGCTCCTTGTTAAATCTTGGGAGGCAAGGGGCTTAAGCCCCTTGTCAGATCGCGGGAAGCAAGGGGCTTAAGCCCCTTGTTACAACCATCGGGGCACGAAAAATCAACGATTTCAGCCTCACCTCGAAAAGTGACGACAGACCCTAGCCCCCTTGAGCAACCCCTAATCTGTTTGCTGCCCTTCGCACCGTTTGAGGAATCATTACATGGCTCCAACTTTGCTGCTGTCTCGGGACGTGCCCGAGTTGCGTTACCTGCCCACGGTCGATCGCTTCGATGAGAGCTGGCGATCGCCCCTTTCGACCTTGCTGGGTTGGGGGCGCGCCGCCGGAGCCGATTTTGTGGAATTTTTCCTGGAGCGCAGCAACTACATCAACTGCCTAGCCGAAGAGGATGCGATCACCAGCATTGCCCCCCGACTGGCGACCGGCGCAGGGGTGCGGGTGTTTCGCGGCCAGGCCGATTGCTACGTCAGCACCAATGATCTAACCTTTGCCGGGTTGCGATCGGCTCTGGAAAAAGCCCTGGCGATCCTGGGGTTGAGCCTGCCCGGCCCCAATGCCTACATTCCCGAAGTGAACCTGGAACCGTTGCGGGACTACGTGGCCACCAAGGGCAAGGATGCTTGGTTGGGTCAATGCAGCTCCATGAAAGAAATGGGCGAGGTGCTGCTGGCGGCCAATAGCGCGTTGGCCAAGCAGGGCAGCCATGTGCAATCGCGGCGATCGAGCTATTTTCGCGACTGGCAAGAAGTGTTGGTGGCCGCCAGTGATGGGGTGTTTGCCCACGACATCCGCCTAACCCAATCGGTGGGATCCAGCTTGCTCTGTGCCGATGGGGCCAATCGATCGTCCATTGGTCAGCGGGCCGGCGATGCCAGCAATCCCCAATTCCTGCGGGATTGGGACTACGAAACCTTTACCAGTGGCATTGCCGAATCGGCGGGCAAAATGCTCTATGCCGACTATGTGGAATCGGGCAACTATCCCGTAGTGATGGCCAATGCGTTCGGCGGCGTGATTTTCCACGAAGCCTGCGGCCACCTGCTGGAAACCACCCAAGTGGAGCGCAAAACCACACCCTTTTGGGATAAAAAAGGCGAAAAAATCGCCCATGAAAATTTGACCGCTTGGGACGAAGGCCTGAGCGACAACGCCTTCGGAACCTTGGATATGGACGATGAAGGAATGCCCGTTCAGCGCACCTTGCTGATTGAAAATGGCATTTTGAAAAACTTCATTTCCGATCGCGCGGGCTTTGTGAAAACCGGCCATCCCCGCACCGGCAGCGGCCGCCGTCAGGGCTACACCTTCGCCGCCGCCTCCCGGATGCGGAATACCTACATTGCACCGGGCCAATTCTCGATCGAGGATCTGTTTGGCTCGATCGATCGCGGCATTTATTGCAAGCGAATGGGCGGCGGCAGTGTCGGCCCCACCGGTCAATTTAACTTCGGTGTGGATGAAGCCTACCTGATCGAAAATGGCCAGCTCACCAAACCCTTGAAGGGCGCAACCTTGATCGGGGAAGCCGTGGAAATCATGCAGAAAATCTCCATGTCTTCTAATGATTTGGCCCTGTCGCCGGGGTTCTGTGGTTCGGTCAGTGGCAGTGTTTATGTCACCGTGGGTCAACCCCACATCAAAGTGGATGCAATTACCGTGGGAGGTCGCTAAGTCGTGGCAATTTCGATCGAACAATTGGCAACGGATGCCCGCGATTTGGCAACCAATTTGGGCATCAAACAATTTGATTTATATGGGTCATCGGTCGATGAAACCAGCGTGAAAGTGCGCGACGGCGAACCGGAACAGGTGAAGGCCTCCCAGCGATCGGGCGTGACCGTGCGGGTTTGGAACCAAGACGGGCGCGTGGGCATCACCTCCACCACCGACATCGATCGGGCCGGGCTGGAACTGGCCCTACGCACCGCCAGCGAGGCCAGCGCCTTCGGAGCCACGGACAACGTGCCGGACTTCAGCCCCGAAGCCACCCAGCCGATCGATGGCAACACCAGCGACATGGCCCCGCCCGCCCCGATCAACACCCTAATCACGGCCCTGGCCGGCGCTGAAAAACGGCTGCTGGAGTCCCACCCGGCGATCACCTCCGTGCCCTACAACGGCCTGTCCCAAAGCGACACGGAGCGGTTCTATCTGAATAGCGAAGGCGCTCTGCGGCACGAGGCCCGCTCGATCGCCTCCATGTATCTCTACGCCAAAACCGAACAGGAAGGGCGCAAACCCCGCAGCGGCGGCGCATTCCGCATGGCCCGCAGCTTCGACAGCCTCGACCTGGAAGGCTGCCTGCAAGAGACCACCGACAAAACCCTCAGCCACCTGAACTACGACAAAATTCAGTCGGGAAAATATCCGGTGGTCTTTTCGCCGGAAGCGTTCCTGAGCTTGCTGGGAGCCTTTTCCAACCTGTTCAACGCCCAAAGCATTTTGGATAAGCAAAGCCTCTCCACGCCGGATTCACTGGGGCAAACCCTGGCCGCATCGATCCTGTCGCTGGCGGACGACGAACACCACCCCGGCAACATTGGCGCAAGCTGGTTCGATGGCGAAGGCACGCCCACCCGCCGCATCCCGTTGATCACCGATGGGCAACTCAGCAACTTCCTGCACAGCGCCGGAACCGCCAAACGCCTGGGCGCACAACCCACGGGCCACGCCAACATGGGTGCCAAAGTGACGGTCAGCCCCGGCTACTGGCACGTGTTCTCGAATCAACCGGGCGATCTGCGCTTGGCCGATGCCGAGCAGGTGATCTTGGTTGATGACGTGAGCGCCCTGCACGCGGGGGTGAATTCCCTGGAAGGATCGTTCTCGCTGCCCTTTGATGGCTGGCTGGTGAAACGGGGCGATCGGGTCAGCATCGACTCCGCCACGATCGCGGGCGACATTCGCGACCTACTGAAGTCGATCGTCTGCGTGGAACCCGAAGCTGAGGTGCTTCCCGGCGGCACTTGCCCCCGGATTTGGGTGGCGGAACTGTCGATTACGGGCGACTAAAATCGGGCAACTGGGGCTAGGCGCGAAATCGTATGCCTAGCCCCATATGATCACTAGGAGTCAGCCAGAGCAGATTACTCAGCCAATTGCCAATTTTCAGAAATCCTAAGTTACTCATGGAAAAATTGATCGCTAAAAATTTTGCAGGTCTACAAAACGTTGAAATCATTCCAAAAAAAATCAATCTTTTGATTGGCCCACAAGCTAGCGGAAAGAGCGTTATTGCAAAACTATTTTTCTACTTCAGGAGTTTTGTTAAAGAAATTTTTGTATCTGGTGCAAAGCTAGAATCTAAAACAGCATTGGACAAAAGATTTAAAAACTTATTCGAGCAATACTTTCCATCTGCATCTTGGGGAGAATCAAAATTTTCAATTCAGTATGTTTTAAATAATGAATATATTGAAATCAGTCGAAAATCAACAAAGAAGCAAAGTGTTACCGATCTAGATCTCAGCTACTCTGATCTTTATAAGAAGATTCTATTGCAAACTAGATTAATGATCAAAAAAAGTAAGGAATCCACCTTATTTCCTCTGATTTCTCGTGCTTCAATTATTAATTCTGAAATTTACTTTCAAACTGAAAATGAATTTTTAAAAAGGATTTCTGAACAGCTAAATGCAGAAGCAGCATTTGATCAATTATTTATCCCTGCAGGTCGATCATTATTTGCAATTTATGACGACAATATTTTTGGTTTTTTATCTAGAGACTTTCCTATTGACCCATTACTAATCAAGTTTGGGAGATACTATGAGCAGGCACGAAACTTCGTTAATAGTCATGCTTACCAATTAATCTACAACAGAGGTGCTGACTCTTTATTTTCAGATTTCAGTCACCTAAAGTCTAAGCTCTTGGTTGGTGAATATACACGCTATCAAGGTAAAGACTGTATCCGGTCTTCCGATGGCAGGCAGGTCAGTCTGTCATATTCTTCTTCGGGACAGCAAGAGATTTTGCCCCTAATTCTAATCTTAGAGAACTTAACGTTTTCAACTTTTAACTCTGATAGGATTGGTACTTCAACTTATATCGAAGAGCCAGAAGCACATCTGTTTCCAAGTGCTCAGCGAGACATTGTGAATCTAATCGCTACTATTTACAATGATAAGCTCACTCGATTTATGTTCTTTCTGACAACTCATAGTCCTTACATTTTGACTTCATTTAACAACTTGATTCAGGCGGGAATTTTGAGCAAGAATGGTCATCATGATCAAGTTCTTAAAGTTATACCAGCCTCTCAGATTCTTGATCCTGATGATGTTGCTGCCTATCATGTCGTTGATGGCAAGGCTCGCAACATCATCGATCCAGAAACTCAGTTGATTGATGCTCAAATTATTGACTCAATTTCTGAGGAGCTAGCCATTCAGTTTGATCAACTACTGGATATTGAGTAGAGATCATGGATTTTCCAAAATGCACTCGAGAATATGAAGGGAAAACCATTTCTCTGAGTGACCCCAAATCCAAAAACAGCAAAGCAAAGCTAACCTTAAAGAACCCCAGGCAGCTTCTAATTAAGGTTATTGATATTGATGGGTGTGTCATCAGGGAAGGTATTCGCTGCGATCAACTAGTGACTTTGCCCAATAACAAGCTGATCTATGTTGAATTTAAGGGAAACGATGTTAAACATGCGGTCAAGCAAATTGAATCCACAATAGGATATATTTCGGGAATTTGTAGATCGTCGAGAAATTCAGACCTCATTTGTATGATTGCTTGTAGTCGATGTCCTCTTAGTTCAACAGATATCCAAAAGTACAAGCGTCTATTCAAAGACAAATATAGAGCCAGACTATTCATTCAGACAGGAGAAATTCAATATACTGTTGAATAGTAATTGGTGACAAAATAAAAAAGCAATTTCTTTGTGTTGTAATTCTTGAAATCATTTGACTTGATTAAAGTTTTTCTTGATGCTGTTTAAATATCAGAAAAATGGGTGAGTGAGTTGGTTTAAGCTGGATTACTAATAATTTTTATCTAAATTTAGGAATGAACGGATTGATTGGAATGGGAGAGCCAACCCGATCGATCCTGGTGTTGGGACTGGCAGCAGTGATTGATTGGCTGGTGGGTGACCCTTGGAGTTGGGTGCATCCGGTGCAGATCATCGGGGCATGGATCGATCGCTACCGTCGTTGGGTTTGGTCTTTGGCCGCTCCCGATCGGGTTCAGCGCTGGTTAGGGGTGGGTCTGGCATTGTCCACGATCGGGGGGACAGGGGCCCTGGCTGGGGCGATCGGGTCGTTAGCCGCCAAGCTACATCCCCTTTTGGGTTTAGGAGTCGAGGCGGTGATGGTGGCAGCTTGCTTTGCGGGTCGCAGCTTGCGGGATGCGGCGGCAGATGTGTTGGAACCGTTGGCCCGCGAGGATTTGCCGGAAGCGCGATCGCGGCTCAGTCGCTACGTGGGCCGGGAAACAGAGCATCTTGATCGCCCAGAAATTTTGCGAGCCGTGCTGGAAACGGTGGCGGAAAATGCCGTGGATGGTGTTTTGGGGCCGCTGTTTTGGGCCTTGGTGGGCGCGGGGGCAACGGTAATTTTCGGGTGGGGCCCCGGGGCGATCGCAGCGGTGGCCTTGGGTTACAAGGCCGCCAGCACTCTCGATTCGATGGTGGGCTATAAAGATCTACCCCATCGGAACTTGGGTTGGTTCAGCGCTCGCCTGGAAGATCACCTCACTTGGCTACCCTGTCGATTAACCGTGGGATCGATCGCCCTGCTTTCAGGAAAGCCCTTGCAAGTTTGGGGTCGCTGTCGGCGGGATGGAGCGCTGGATCCCAGTCCCAATTCCGGGTGGAGCGAGTGCGCCTATGCGATGGTCTTGGGGGTGCAACTGGGGGGCGAAAATCGCTATCGCGGTCAAGTGAAACACAAGCCTCTGTTGGGAGATCCCCAGCAACCGATCGAACCGGAGACCGTGCGATCGGCTTTGGGTTTGACCCGGGTGGTCTTTTTGGGGTGGTTATGCGGGGCGATCGGGCTATTGGCGCTAGGATTTTTGCCATGACCACTGTTTCCCACCCGATCCATGGGGGCAACCTGGCTTGGGCCGCCGCGATCGCCCATTGTGCGCCCTCTGAAATTCTGGACTTCTCCGCCAGTATCCATCCTGAGGGCTTGCCACCCAGCATTTTGGCCGCCCTCACTGCCGCCTTGCCTTCCCTCGCCGTTTACCCGGATCCAAACTACGGCGAATTGCGCCAGGCTCTCGCTCAGCACCACAACCTCGACCCAGATTGGATTTTGCCAGGCAACGGGGCGGCGGAACTCTTGACTTGGGCCGCTCGGGATTTGAGTCAGTTGGCCGCAACCGTGCTGCCCGTGCCGGCCTTTGCGGACTATGGCCGAGCCTTAAGGGCGTTTGGGGCCAGAATTGTGCCGATCGCCCCCGTGGAGCCTTGGGTTTGGGATTGGGGCGACTGGCTGAATCGCGATTGCGCCGCCTATGGCTTGGTGCTGAACAATCCTCACAATCCCACCGGTCAACTGTGGAACTACGATCTTTTGCGGCCCCTGTGCGATCGCTTTGGGCTGGTGGTGGTGGATGAGGCGTTCATGGATTTTTTGCGCCCGATCGAGCAACCCACCGTCGTCAAATGGGTTCAGGACTATCCAAACCTGATCGTGATTCGATCGCTCACCAAGTTCTACGCCATTCCGGGACTACGGCTAGGTTATGCGATTGCCCAGCCCGATCGGTTAACACGCTGGCAACAATGGCGAGATCCCTGGTCTGTCAACGGTTTAGCCGTGGTTGCCGCCTTGGCAGCCCTTGCCGATCGCCCCTTTGCCGAAAAAACCTGGACTTGGCTGGCATCGGCCCGATCGGAACTGTTTTTGGGTCTACAAGCCCAACCGGGCCTCACCCCCTATCCCAGCGCCGCCAATTATCTGTTGGTCAAAACCGCCCTACCCAGCAATCAACTCCAGCAGCAAGTGCTACGGCGCGATCGGATCTTGATTCGAGACTGTTCCAGCTTCCCAGAATTGGGCGATCGCTTCTTTCGGGTCGCGATCAGAACCACCGTCGATCATCAGCGGTTGCTGCAATCGCTGCGACAAAGTTTGGTAGTGCCGTAATTCAGTAATGATGAGCCGGTGAAAGTCTTGTGGCGTAAGCGATCAGTTACCAAAAATCATCACCTCACAGGCACTATCCAAAGTCCCCAAAAGTAAAGACTACAAAAAAGGGTCTCAAGCGTTTAATCATGTGCTTGAGACCCTTTGGAATTTTTGAGTTTTTTTGGAACTTTCGAGTCTGTCATTAACCAAGAGACAGACTCTGAGCTTTTATTCGCCGACGGGAGCGAAACGGTTGCGATCGTTCATCTTCACCGGCGCATCGGGGCGGGGACGATTGGGGTTCGGACGGCGATCGCCACCCCCACCAGCACCCCGGCGACGGGAGCCACCGCCGTAGTTACGGCCACCGCGATCGCCTCGGCCACCGCGATCGCCCCGTTCGGGACGCTCAGTTTCAAAGTTATCGTCACCAAAGACCCCTTCAACTTGCCAAGCGGGCCGTTCCATGTCGTAGAACATTTGCAGCGCGGCCGCCGCCACTGCCCGAGGATCGTACTCCTCACCCAGTTGCGACACGATCGGCAGGAACGAAGCCACCCGATCGCTGGTCAGTGCTTCCTTAACCCGGTTCTTGAGGCGATCGATCCGGCGAGCTTCAATCTCGGCACGGGTCGGCAAATCTACCGGCTGCATCGATTGGCGCGTGTGCCGCTCAATCTGCCGAATCCGATAACGCTCCAGGCTGTAGGACAAGGTAATCGCACGACCCGTCCGACCTGCACGACCCGTCCGACCAATCCGGTGGACGTAGTTTTCCAGGTTGTCGGGCAGATCGAAGTTGAATACGTGGGTCACCCGATCCACATCCAAGCCCCGAGCAGCAATGTCAGTCGCCACAATCAGCTTCAACTGTCCCCGACGGAAGCGCGTGATCAGGCGTTCGCGTTGGGCTTGGTTCAGGTTCCCGTGATATTCATCGGCACTGTAACCAGCCGCTTGCAGTTGCACGGTCAGTTCCGCAGCCCCCTGCTTGGTGCGCACAAAGATCATTGCTGATTCAGGATCTTCTAGCTCCAGGATCGGCAACAGGGCCCGAATCTTGTTGCAACCACGAGGAACCGTATACAGCACCTGTTCAATGCGGGTGGGAGTCGCTTGGGGCTGCTCCACCGTCACGAACACCGGATCCTTCAGGAAGTTCGCCACCAGACGACGAATCGTCGGACTCATCGTTGCGGAGAAGAAGGCCGTTTGGCGCGCGGCGGGCAGCGAGCTACAAATCTTTTCAATGTCCTGAATGAAGCCCATATTCAGCATTTCATCGGCTTCATCCAACACAAAGTAACGCACCTGGTCGAGGCGCAAAGCACCACGATCCATCAAGTCCATTACCCGACCGGGCGTGCCGATCGCAATTTGTGCGCCCCGTTGCAGTTGGCTAATTTGCCGATCGATCGATTGGCCACCGTAGACCGTCACGGTTCGCAAACGAGAACCGGGGCCCACAAACTTCTCGATCGCCTGGGAAACCTGTAACGCCAGCTCACGAGTCGGGGCCAGAATCAATGTTTGAACAGTGCGATTGGCATCATCAATCTGCTCCAGCATGGGCAGCCCAAAGGCCGCCGTCTTGCCAGTTCCAGTTTGAGCCAAGCCAACCACATCTTTTCCTTCGAGCAAGGCGGGAATCGCGCGTGCTTGGATGGGGGTGGGTTCAGTAAAGCCAAGGGTTTCCAGATGAGCAGCACGGGTTTCCGAGAGGCCGAGGCTTTGGAAGGAAAGGGTCATGAGTACGCTTCGTAACGGATGAACAACCAAAACCCAATCTCGCAGTTAGCCCCGAAAACCCGCAGCACGATCTAGATTGCACGGCTGGGAATCTTATTTGAATAGCGGTCGTCTGTGTTGCCGCAGAGTCAATACGTCCTTTCTGATGGGATGACGCGTTGACCCTAACCGCACGATCGCCCCCCGAGCAAGCGGGGCAGATTAGGCAAAATTGGGCGCTTTAAACAGTCAGACGAGTGTTAACTCGTTCTTTACTTAAAATAACTTAAAAAATGGCAATACGATCGCAAATGCCCTAGATTTTTCTGGGATCACGCCATGTCAGGAAACCGCGCGATCGCCTCAATTCCTTCATGCGTCGGGGTTTCAAAACGTTTACCCTCTCAGCTAGGCAGCCTTCACAGATACCCAACAGGCAGCCCACTGGCTATTGCAGCAGCTTCGACGGAACCTTGTTCACCGTGCCTCGGTTCAAAACTTCAGTTTTGACGGCCGCCAGCCGGCAAGTCGTCTGTTGAGTTTCCTTACCCAGTTCCGTACTCAAATTCTTTTCCCCGGCCGCCGGATCATCCTGAGAGCAGCTCCGCCGATCCAAGCCATAGCGCCCTTCTGGGTTACCGCGAACTGCCAAAATCACCTTCTGGTTCTGGTTGCCCTCGTTTTTCTGTAGCTGTTGCAAACTCACTGCCCCAGTTTCGTCCAGCACACAGGCATAGACACTGCGAACCCCTTCAAAATCCCCCGTTAATGACTCAAGACTAGGCGTAACTTCATACTGGGCAGGACATTCCCGCTCGGCGCTTAGGCTTCGATCCTGAGTATCGTCCACGAAGTCCACCAGCACCTGTAGTGGATCAAACTTCGGGTTAGACGAACCCGGGGGCGTGTTACCTTCAGCCGTTTTTGGCCAAGTCTGCAAAGTCAAGCCTAAGCTCGCATCTAGGGGATCATTGAAAGTGTTATTAAATTCTGCCGCGTCGTTAAATCGCTTGAGAACACGTCGCGAAATTCGAGCACGACCATCCCATAGCTTTTTCTCATTATCCTTATCTAGAAAGTAGACAACCAAAGTGTACGTTCTACCCGACAGTTGATATGTCCTGCACTCACTCGAGTTACAACCAGGAGGTAGCGGATCGAGCTTCCAAAAGGCAATGAGTGGAAGGCTATCTTTAGGCGGTTCCAAGCCTCCATCACCACCGAATAGACCTGGACAATAGTCAGTTTCTCCGGGAGAAGATTGCCCTTCCCATAGGCACTTACCGGTATAGACATAAATCGCTTCCCGCAGTTCATTGCTCATGAACTCCGCAGCAATTCCCATATCACGCATGGTTTCCGATCGCGCTAATTCTCGACGATTGGTCGAAACCAGTTCCACCACAATCCCTAACAAGCCTGAAATGATCAGCCCTGCAATCAGCGCTGAAATCAACAATTCGATCAGCGTAAACCCAGATGTTTGGGTTGAATCAAGCTGACGGTTGTGGATTGCGCCTTTGCGTTTACTTAAAAATGCAAGGCCATGAGTTAGCTGAAACGCTTGGTAACGACGCTTAACTCGTTTGAGGACTCGTTGAAGGGTAATCATGGGGTTTCTCCACCACTCGTTTTCGTCTTACAGTCTTCAGCCCCCCCGTTGAGGAGATAACACATTTTTTCGTAAGCACCTTTGGTGTCCGAAACGGCCAGTTGTGTGTAGAGCACTGCCAAGGGTTTGATTCCCTGTTCACCCGTGCCACTGGTTAATTGCAAAGAAGCCGCTTTAATGTCCAGGGGCTGAGTTCCACTCCGGATGGGTTGATAAGCCCAAACCCGCACTCCAAGCCGAAAAGCCACAGGAATTAAGCCAGCCGCACCTTCAATCGCGGTTTTATCGGAGGCAGCACTCCGAAAGGTTTGAACGGCAAAATCTGGCAAACAATCACCATCCACATCCACGGGCCGCAACTCCAAAGCGCCCACGAACGGCACGCCTTTATCACAACTATTTCGAGTAGATTCCAGATTTTTTAAATCGGGAGCCCCCGAAGGGGCAGGCGTTTTTTCAAAATCACTGGCTCCGTTACTACTTTCCTGGGGCAGCAGAGACAAATTATTACTAAAATCTCCCCGCTCCATGGTGACGCGCACTTTGTCCACTTCACCCTGGGCCACTTGAATGGCTTGTTCTGCCCGATTGCTCTGGACTCGCGAGGCTGTTGCCAGAAATAGGGGAGGCGTGATCGCCACCGCCACCACAGACATCATCACCAAGGCCACGATGCATTCCAGCAACGTCAGCCCAGATTCTGGGCCTGAGATTTGGGACTGCCTGCGCCAGCGGCGAACCCAGTAATTGAACGCGGCGTTAGACATGATGGGGAAGCCTCGCAAGTTCATCGGGACAGATTATCAGCAACCATCAGGGGTGGTCTCAATGGAACGTCGTAAAGCACAGATGTAAGGATCACCGGCTTCCGGTTCGTTGTAGAACTCACTGCGCGTATTCCCGATCGTAATAAAGCGACTGGAAATGGGGCCCACTGGGGCATATTGCAATCCCACGTCGTAACCCCAGAGTCGTCTTGGGGTCTGGTAGTAGGGAATATCATCCTGACCACCAACTGGACGCTGATTGATTTCCCAAGCATCGTGCTCATAGGGGCCCGTTGAGGACGTGCGGAAGTTTAGCTGCAAGAAGGCTCCCGAAATGGTTTGAGACTGGCTGGAGCTACTACCGCCCCAGTTTTCCAGCATGGGGAGGAAGTTGTGGAAACCGCCATAGCTCTGGTTCTCACGACTGGAACCAATGCCGCTGATAAAGATGGCGTTTGCCTCGGTTGTGCTCGCACCGGGTAGCACACCATTCGCACCACGGCCATAGCGTTGGCCCAAGGGAACTGTTTGGTAGTTACCGGTGTAGGGATTGGGTCTCCCAAACTCTGGACGGGCCGCGTCTTCATTGATCCGCTGTAGGGGCTTGCCAGTGTAATCCACTGCCACAGAGCTGGTGAAGTCAAACCGGTTTTCGTGCCACCAATCCAGCACCAAATCCCGTTCCTGATCAGACATTTCTAGGGGACGGTTTTGGGCATAGAACGAAGTGGTGGGGGAAGAAAGCGAGCCAACCCGCTGGCAGCCATACCAGTCTGCTAGTTTGGGTGAAGCATTGAGGAAGGTATCTCGAACACTGCCATCACAGAAGTTACCAGAGACCAACGTGATCGAGTCTGCTAGCAATTCCACAGGTCGCCATGTATCTACCCCAAGGCGTGCAAATTGAGTATTGAGATCATCCTGAGGACTGCGACTACCACGGGAGTAGAAGTTGCCGTAGTTGTCTCGATTCAAGAGGGTCTTGAATTCTTCAACCATGACACCGCCTACTCGGTGCAGGTTGAAGTCACCTTTCACAAACAAAGGGTTGTCTGTGATGAAGGACATTCCGGCAATGTTAGATTTCTCGTCCCCGCCACCTTCGCGCCTTACTAAAGCACCGTTGATCAATCGGAACCCATGGGGTCGTCGATCGGGATCGGCGTAGTAGTCCACGGGTTTAGGACTAATGCCAGTTACATCGCTGATCGGCGGATCTTGCCCTAAGGGATTGCCACGACCAATGCTCATACGAGCACTTTCGGTGTCTAGGTTATAGCTCGACCAGGTGGTAGAGGGCGATCGCTCGATCGCGTCTTCCCGGGTATTGTCCTCCCGGAATGCATAGACAATACCGCCAACTTCGTTCTTCTTCAGGTTGCCAAAGGTCAACCACAGATCTCCCAAGGCAGATGGGGCGTAGGTTTTTTGCCGAAGCATATCGATATCGATATCTAGCACCCGCTCCACGAGGCGCTCTCGCCCGTCCATCAAGGCTGCATCCTTGAAAGCAACCCGGTGATACTCGATCGCCTTGTCCGCTTTGGCCCCATCGTTGTCCACTGCCACAAACAACATCTGGGAGCAGTTAGGAGCTGAATTGGTACAACTACCCGTTGGCGTGAGGTTGTCATCCACGGGTAACAGCCAATCAGCCACTTTCCGAGGCTTGATGATGATTGACTCCAGATCCTTATCACTCAGCACCTGGAAATTACCCTGAGCAACCGTCAGATAGGGATCGAAATACAGCTTGTCGTAAGGCGCATAGAACGGATCCGTAGCCTTGGGTTGGGCATGATCCACCTCCACAGACAGGGTAGCGGTGCCCACTTCCAAGTCGGGGATCAGCGTCTTGTCTCCATCCGCGTCATGGACGGTGAAGTCTTCAGACAGGGGCCGCGGAAACAGGTAGTACAGTGCAGGATATTCGGGTTCTACGGGGCAGAGGGTCCCTGCCAAGTGCAGAAACCGCTTCTCTTCCGCAACAGTTCCAGGAACTCCGTAGCCAAAGTAGTTATTCCCCGTGGTCTTGCTGAAGTCGCAACCAAATTCATAGGTTTTGGCTTGCTCATACACCCGGCCGCCAAAAGCATAGCCAACGGTTAATGATCCGGAAGGCGGTGTGGGGGTCAGGTCATTTTGGACGGTGTAGCTGTAGTGATGTTTGGCGGTTTCCGCAGGGATGCTGCCAGCGGTGTTTTTGACCCGGCCGAAGTGGGTGGCAAAGCCAAAGGTACGATCGCGCTGAATTTGCTCTCGGAGTGCAATTAACCTGGCCCATTGTTGCAACTCAGTGGGTTTCAGTGGGTCGCTGTCCAAACGGTTGAGGGCCGCCCCGCTGGTGCTCTTATCTGCCAGGGCCGCAACGTAGGCCTCCGGGGGCACCAATGGCGTAACTTCATCCGTAGAAGCGGTGGTTGCTGCAAACGGATTCTCACCAGGCTTCAGGGCTGGATCCGCAGCCGGAATCCGCTTCAGCAGGGGCGGACTAGCCAGGGGTTGACCGCCCTGAGTTTTGAGGCTGGCCAACTGCACTTCCACAAAATCTGCACCCTCTTGATCACGGCTATTGAAATCAGAGGGACTGCGCAGCCCAGAGTTTCCTGGATAAACCCGCACAGAGAAGGGACCCGTGGTGTCTCCGGGGCGAAAAATGTCAACTCGTCCCAACTTGCGGTCATTGGCGCTGTCGGTGCGGGCCCCCGAGAGCCACTCCGCACGGGAGGGGTCTTCCTTTTTATTCCAGGCTGGATCGTTGTCCCCAATTTTGCCGAGGGCTTCCGCCAGCTTATCGAGCACAGTGGTTTGGAAGTCCGGATCGCTGTAGTCGATCGCATCCAAATAGGCAATGTTGTAAGCCAACATGCCAGTGCTCAGGGCCGCAGTCTGCTGGGTGGTCGCATCAGCCGGACTGTTGTTGGTGTCATAGAGGGCCCGACGCAAATTACTAAAGTCGCCCCACTTCACCAACTGCGGTAGCGGGTGAGTTTTGCCCGCTTCCTGCTTGGCGGGAAATGCACCATCTTTGTCCCCTGCGAAGGTTGCCAGGTTTTCCAAAGCTTTCCGCAAGGTCGCGTTCAAGTTGACCGGTGTGCTGGTGGGGCCAGTGCTAACGCTGACCAACTCATTGAGTCGATCCACATCCATTTCCCAACCGTTCGTGCCGCGGCCATGGAAAAAGTCGATCGCAAGTTCCTCCGATTCGTCTCCAAAGCGCTCCCCAAAGGCTGTCCATTCCGATTTGGTTTTGACACCGGCCGTAACAGGGAGTTTCTCAAAGGTTGCCGACTGTTTCAGGGTGTCGGGAGTCCCCGGGTGAACAGTACTCGCCAAGGCAGCCACCGGCTTTACCCCTTGCCCAACACCCTTGTGAAAAAGCAACGTGCCTTGAACGGCGGCCGGGTTATCTTTATAGCTACGACGCTGTAAGGCCTGAAGCGGCGTTGTTGCGTCAAATTCATCCGCTTGAGAGGGATAGCCCAGGGGATTTTCCAGAGGATTTTCCAACTCTAGGCGCTGACCGGTAATAATTCGAGTCCCTTCGTTGATGGCGCGGCGCTCCCAGTAGCCATCCGCTCCCACTTCTGCCGGTTGCTCCGTATTGGTGTTGCGGGTTAAGCGTTCGTCGCTGGTGATATTGTCACCCACCTTCTTCGTGCTGGGCATCCTCAATTCTGAGGTTCGACCGTAGGTTGGCCGAGGGCCATAGCGATTGTCAGCTCGATAGAAGTCGTCTAGGTAAGGTTTAGGAACAGCCTGGCCGCTGAATCTGGTTGAATATTCCGCTCCCTCAACCGTATTCCAGCCGTCAGCGCGTACCTTACCCGATTTGCGCCGAACACTGGCATCTTGGGTGTAGAGCAAGAGTGGGTCTAAGGCAAGATCGATCGCCTTCCCTCCAAAGTTCACGGAATCCGTTTCGGTCGTGAAATTGAGATTGCCTGGGGTCACGCGGCCGCTGGTTTCTCGATAGTCGATCGAGACCCTTGGATTACCGCCAAAGTTGCTGCGGGGCCCCGAAACGGCACTGGAAATTAGATCACCTTTGAAGTTTTTGCAAATTCCCTCACTCGTGTAGCTTTTGCAGGTTTCCGCTGAGGCATTGCCTTCAGGGTTTTCCGGCGAGGCACTGATACTGGATGCTTCGGGATCCTGGTAGAGGCAAGATGAAGGAGCGCTCACCCAGAATAGGCGCGTGGGGTTGTTAGCCCCAGCCAAAAACATCGAGCCTTCCGTGTGCATCGCACCATTCCAGTTGAAGGCAGCACCGGAGAATAGCTCTAGATCATTACGGAACCAAGCTCCCCATTTATTGCCTTTTTCCACAATCCGGTCTTGCTGGAATTCAAGGGTCGCAATGGTGTTGGTTCCAGCCCCTGACCGAGCAGTATCGCGCTTTGGAATTACAACGGCATCCACCTGGAAGTTCTTACGAAGGGTAGATGTTTTCTTTTGGTCTTGATACCAGCCCGCTTCAATGGGAGGCAAAATTTCAGCACTCAGACGGCCCGCGAGGTTACAAGGACTCTCATCAGATTCCTGTTGAATCAAAGGCCCCGTGCGAGTTCGCAGCGCTGCGACCCGCTCTTGCAGGGCCGCCTTGCTCATGTTGAACTCTAGCTTTCCGGAAGCGTTGGGAGACGGCGTATTGAAGATTAGAGAATATGCAACGTCTGCATCTTCTTGCCCGTCCCCATTCGTATCGACTGGAAATTTCCAAGCTGGATCCGGTTGTCCGTCCCCGTTCATGTCAATTTGTTGCTCACCGGGAAAGGTGTAGGACTGGTTACGGGCGGGGTTAAATACTTCATCGAATGAGCTGCTACCGGTTAAGTTTTTGTTCAGCAACATACTGAGCAAATACTTCTCGGAGGGTGCACCGTTGGATGTTAGGCGAGGGTCTTGGGTAAAAAGTTTTTCAAGTTTGGCTTTGGCGCGATCGATTGCGGGGGTGGCGGCGTTGTAGATCACCTTTTGGGCCCGATCGGCGGCGACTTGATCTGTGCGGTTGAGGGTGCGCAACGACAGGGCAGTAATCGTGAGGGCCACCACCACCAGCAACAAGGCGGTGGTTGGCAACACGAAACCCGCTTGCGATCGCAGCCGTCGCCAATAGGGATTAGAAGCCAGAATTTGGGGTCGATCGCCCGATCGCCCTCGACGATGCAACAGTCGCTGGAACTGTGCGATCGTTCGTCCCAATTGGAACGAAATAGCCAAAACTAGCCGCCGCAGGATCATCATATTGGCTCTACCAACTTGGCCTGAGAGTTCTTGAAAAACTGACCCGAAACACACCCATTACAGCAAAGGGCGGGGCGTTGGAGAGTGACCGTCAATCTCAGAACGGTTTCTCGTCGCTACCCCAACATGACTCACTGTCCCTAGACCGGCGGCGCTCCGAATCGGTTCCATCCCAACCACGCCAGGTGGCTGTGCTTGAACCGCCCAAAAATTATCGGCTTGCAGCCTTGAAGTGTCGCGCTTCAGGGGAGCAACCAAACCGGAGCATCGCCTAGGGCTTGAGGGAAGATCTAAGCACTTAGCCCAAACTTACCCATCCGCCATTCTGGATCGATCGGGAAATCAGAAGTTTTTTTTAATTCTTTACATTTTAGGACTTGACATCCTCCCGAACAGGCGGGCTAATTACCTCGCCGCAAACATCAGCCCGCCTGTTCAACCCTCTTGGCTCAACCTCTAGCCATTGCTCCAAGCCAGGTCAGCCACCTGCTTAGGCACAGCGGCCGTCAGCACGTCATGGCCACCCTCAGTAACCAACACATCATCCTCAATCCGAATCCCAATCCCACGCCACTGTTCTGGCACTTCCGGTTGAGCGGGCCAATCGTCTTCCTCGCCGGGCTGCTTCGGTTCGATATCGGGGGCGATGTAGAGACCCGGTTCTACTGTCAGCACCTGACCCGGCTGGAGATAGCAGGGATCATCGCCATAGGTATAGACCCCTACATCATGCACATCCAAGCCTAACCAATGGCTGGTGCGGTGGGGATAGAAGGGGCGATAGAGTTCTTTTTCGATGATTTGCTCGACGCTACCGACCATCAACCCCAAGTCCAAGAGTCCTTCGACTAGGACTTTCAGGGCCACATCATGCACGTTGCTATAGGGATCGCCGGGTTTGACGGCTTCGATCGCCGCCATCTGGGCCGCCAACACTAGCTCGTAGAGGGCCTGTTGCTCGGGGCTGAATCGGCCATTTACCGGGAAGGTGCGGGTGATGTCGCTGTTGTAGTAGCCGTAGGCGCAACCGGCATCAATCAGCAATAGGTCACCAGCTTGCAGTTGGCAGTTGTTTTCCACGTAATGCAGGATGCAGGCGTTTTCCCCGGTGGCGACGATCGCCGGGTAAGCCGGCCCCCAGCCACCGCGCGATCGACAGAGGCGATCGAGTTCCGCTTGCACTTCATATTCCCAGCAGCCAGGCCGCGCCATCTCCATGGCCCGCTGGTGGGCCTCGGCGGCGATGTCGGCCGCTTGGCGCATGGCCGCCAATTCCAACGGGGATTTAATGTTGCGCAGTTGGTGCAGGCGGCCAATCGGGTCTTCGAGGGCTACGGGGCCGCGCCCTTTGCGGAAATAGCTCCGTCGCTGCTGTTTCCACAGATCCAGAATCTGCGCATCGAAGTGGGGATCATGGCCAAGGCTATAGAAGATGCGATCGCCCGTTTGCAGGTATTGCGGCAGCTTGGCCGTTAACTCTTCGATCGGGTAAACCACGTCTGCCCCGATCGCCTCTTTAGCCGCTTCCACCCCCAACCGCCGCCCCGACCAAGTTTCCGCCAGTCGATCCTTAGGGCGCACAAACAAGATGAACTGATGTTCCTCATGGTTAGGAGCCAGCACTGCCACGGCCGCTGGTTCGTCAAACCCAGTCACGTAATAAAAATCGCTGTCCTGGCGGTAGTTGTATTCCACATCGTTGTGCATCACCGCATGGGGCGCACTGCGGAAAATGGCTACCCCGGAGCCAATTTTTTCCAGCAGCCGGGCCCGGCGCGATCGATATTCCTCCGCCCAACCGGGAGCCATGTAACCCGTGGGAGATCCGCTACTAACCCTTGCTGTGGCGACCATCGGCGATTGCATCCTTAGCTATTCCTAACTCAAGCCAAAACTGATAGACAGTGATGGCACGACAAATCTAAAACGTTCAATCAGGTTTGGAGAGCCGTTTTGACAACCCAAAGGCCTTGGAACCGTCGCCAAATCACCCAAAATCCTGATGTTGCCGTTGAGAGATCGTGAGTAGCAAGGGGCTGAAGCCCCTTGTCCACGATGATCGAGGCATGGAAAATCAGCCGCTTCAGCCTACGCCTAGGAAACAACGACAGCCCCTAGGCCGCTTCACCACCCACCACCACATTGCGGATCCGCAAGCTGGGGCCGCCGCAACCAACCGGTAGGCCGCTTTGGCCACCCTTGCCGCAACCGCCGGACTCATCCCAATAGAAGTCGTCCCCGATCGCCTCAATATCCGCCAGGGTCTTGAAGGCATTACCCGACAGCGTGACATCCCGCACCGGCTCAGCCAGTTCACCATTGCGCACCATCCAAGCCTCGCCCGCCGTGAAGGTGAACATCTCGCCGTTGGTCATGCCGCCCAGCCAGTTGCGCGCATAAACCCCCTCTTCGATCCCGGCAATCAAGTCAGCGGCCGGAATTTCGCCACGTTCGATCCAAGTGTTGGTCATTCGGACGATCGGGGCGTAGTGATAGTTCAAGCAACGGGCATTGCCCGTCGGCTGTTCCTCCAGTCGGCCTGCCGTTTCCCGGGAATGCAGCCGCCCAGTCAAAACGCCGTTGGTGATCAGTTGGGTGGTGCTGGCCGGTGTGCCTTCGTCATCGTAGGCATAGCTACCCCGATGGCCCGCAGGTGCTGCACCATCAAAAATTTGCAGATTTTCGGGGCCAAAGCGGCGACCCAGGCTCATGGTTTCTAGCAAATCGGGATTTTCGTAGGCCATATCGGCTTCCGACAAATGCCCAAACGCCTCATGCACAAACAATCCCGTCAAGATCGGGTCAATCACCACTTGATAGGTTCCGGCCTTCACCGAAGGCAGCGACAGGGCATCCACCGCCCGCCGGGCCGCCCCGCGTACCTGGTCATCTAACTGAGTCAGGTCTTCATAGCCGTTGCGGGAGCCGGTGGTTTCCCGGCCCGTTTGTACCGTTTCGCCGTTGCGGGCCGTGGCTGCAAACCGCATTTCCATATCCACCCAGGATTGCTCCAACAGCGTACCTTCGGAGGTGGCCAGCAGGGTGCGTTGGGTGCTATCGCCATAGCGCACCATGGTGGTAGCGATTCGACCATCAACGGCGCGCAAAATTTCTGCATAGTGGTCGCAGAGGGCCTTTTTATCCGATAAGGACACCTGCCGGGGATCCGTGCCAGCCAAGGGCAGGGTGCAGGTGGCTTGAACCGGCGCGACCGGAGCCAGCAGGGTTTCGTCATCCCCCACCAGATGGGCCGCCGCGATCGCCTCTTCCAATCGTTCCAGAAGGGTATCCAGTCGGTTAAAGCTGGCAAAGCCCCAACCGCCCTTGTGGCAAGCCCGCACTTGCCCCCCGATCGCCACGCTTTCGCTGAGGGTTTCCAGGCGGCCCCCGCGCAGCAGAATATCGGTTCCCTGGGATTCTTCGAGGCGGATGGCCAAAAAGTCCACCCGATCGCGGTAGCGGGCGATCGCCTCAGTCAGTCGGTTACGAGCATCAGTCAGCCAGTCAGTCATAACGCGGTTGCGGTTGCGGGTTAAGTTCGCTGGAACGCTTGCGAGCACTCACTTTGGGCAGTGGCTTCTATTATGGCTTGGCTGGGGCCTTCCGGGACGGAACCGGGCCCGATCGCCCAAAGCTTGCCCAAAGGTGGCTTGGTTGCCCGCTGGCGGCCAGTCAATTGCCCGCCAATTGCACGCAAGTTGCACTATTGTCGATCCTAGGCTTGGGTTCTGTTGCTGGCTTTCCGTTCCCATGGCTTCCCAAGGCTGCCAACTCCTAAAATTTCACCCCAGATCATGAATTCCGTTGAACGTTTAATTGTGATGGCCGAAGACGAACTCACTGAGTTCAGCACCGATGCCCGCAAGGTTGAAAAATTGCGCCGCAAAATTGGCCTCACCCTCTCGGCTACCGAACAACGCCAAGCCAAGGAACAATTAAAAGCGGAATTGGCCGAAGGGGGACAACTAGCGGAGTTTGTGGAAAAACAGCGCCAGTCGATCGCCCTGCCCTTTTGGGGGGTGACGGGTCTTGGGTTGCTGATTGGTGTGTCCATGGAACAGCCGGCCGCCTTTGTGTTTGTGATTGCCGGAACCTTGGCCGCCTGGACGGTGCAAAAGTGGGGATGGCGTTTGCAAGCCAAGCGGTTGATTTTGAACACCCTTGAGGATTTGACCAAAGGTGGTGGGAATGGCGGGAATAGTGATTCCGCCGCCGCCAACTAGCCCCATGACGGCAGTAGAAGCAGGGCGATCGCTCACTCCCGTTCAACAGCGAGTGATCGCCATTCTGGATGATCTGGAAACACCCCTGAGCCGTTGGGTCAACGGGGCCATTGCCGTTTCAATTTTGTTGTCGGCCGTGACCTTCGTGATTGAAACCTTCACAATTGATGATCAATTGCGGATGGTTTTAACCG
Source organism: Limnothrix sp. HT2024 (assembly GCF_059138625.1). Lineage (NCBI taxonomy): Bacteria > Bacillati > Cyanobacteriota > Cyanophyceae > Pseudanabaenales > Pseudanabaenaceae > Limnothrix > Limnothrix sp. HT2024. The sequence goes on along the minus strand of NZ_CM181121.1, from coordinate 4,339,109 downwards.
TAGGAAACCGAATGTTGGCCGGGGTGTTTGCGGTGGAATACGCCCTGCGATTGTGGTGTGCAGAACGCAGGTGGCGCTATGTTTTTAGCCCTTACGCGATCATTGATGCGATCGCGATCGCGCCGCTACTGATTGGGTTTTGGGATGTGCGGTTTTTGCGGCTGTTGCGGTGGTTTCGAGTGTTGCGCCTGGTGCGCTTTCTCGATCGCCGCTACATCCCCCAATGGCTGGCGGCAGACGATCGTCTGATTATCACCCGTATTTTGTTTACTCTTTTTTCGATTGTTTTTATCTATTCCGGCCTAATTTATCAAGTTGAACATCCTAAAAATCCCACTGTTATTGAAAATTTCTTAGATGCCTTTTATTTCGCAGTGGTTACCATGACCACCGTGGGCTATGGCGATATTACTCCGGTTTCCAAGGCGGGGAAATTAGTGACTGTTTTGATGATCTTGTCAGGAATTGCCATCATTCCTTGGCAAATTAGCGATTTGATCAAAAGCTTTGTAAACACCAACGATAAAATTCGCAATGCCTGCGATCGCTGTGGCCTGATTTTTCATGACCCAGATGCCAGTTATTGCCGTCGTTGTGGAGCGGCTTTGCCCAGTTCTGCCGATGACATTGCTGATTTGTAAATCACGATCTCTTAGAGGATGTTTGAAAAGTATCTTTTGGCCTATGCCAAACACCAATAGTTGTGGGGGCAAGATGCTCAAGTTCCTTGTCTCCGTCGATCCCTGGGGCGTACAGAGTAGCAATTTTGGCTTTTCAGACATCCTCTTAGGATTAACTCAACTGGTTTTGCCTCAATTAGCATTAAGCCAATCAACCTATGATCTCTAATTCTGAACCTATCCTACCGCCCGATTTATTAGCTTTGGATTTTGATGGGGTGCTCTGTGATGGACTGCTGGAATATTTTGAAATTGCTCGCAAAACCCATCAGGAACTGTGGCAATTAGCTGACCCGATCGCCCCAGAGCTAGCGGAATCATTCTATCGACTTCGGCCCGTGATCGAAACGGGTTGGGAAATGCCCGTTTTAATTCAGGCCTTGGTGGACGGCCATTCAATCACGGACATTCAATCCCATTGGCGATCGATTGCAGAAGCCATCGTGCAGCGCGATCAATTAACAGCAGCCCAACTGTCGCAACAGTTAGACAGCAACCGCGATCGGTGGATCCGGGAAGATTTAGACGGCTGGTTAGCGTTGCATCGCTTTTTTCCTGGCGTGATTGAGCAATTAAAAACTTGGCTCAATTCAGCCAATGCTGATTCCTCTTTAGAGGTTGTGATTATTACCACCAAGGAAGAGCGGTTTGTGCGGCAACTGCTCGATCGGGCAGGGGTTAATCATCAATCTTTGGCAATCTTTGGGAAAGCAACCCGTCAACCGAAAGCCAGCACCTTAAAGCAGTGGATTGGGCAAAAGTCTCGCATTTGGTTTGTGGAAGATATGTTGCCAACCCTGAATAAAGTCATCCAAGAACCGGCGTTGGATCAGGTGGAATTATTCCTGGCCAATTGGGGTTATAACACTGAGGGCGATCGCGCCCAAGCGGCCCAGAGCGATCGGATTCATTGTCTCAGCCTTGAGCAATTTGCCCAACCGTTTTCCCAATGGTTAACCACAACCGATTCAGCTCGTTAATTCTCGAAGAAGTTCTGAAGAACCCAATTTGAGCAATCAAACTTGATACATGGTTAACTCGAAGCGATCCGCTCAGACAAGGGGCTTAAGCCCCTTGCCTCTATGGCTCTTAGCAACACTGAAGTTTTGATTGCAACGAGGTTCTGAAAAACCAAATCTGAGCGATCGAACTTGAGCGATCAAACTTGATACATGGTTAACTCGAAGTTATCCGCCCAGACAAGGGGCTTAAGCCCCTTGCCCCTACGGCCGAATAGGTCAAGAATTGCGGCCAGTGGGTACACCGGGAATTGCGACATCCAAAGCAGTCACCGGCTGTCCCAATTGATTGAGCGGTGGCTGAATTGCTTTCTGATTTCCCACCACCAAGGTCACCAATTGATCAGGTTTTAGATAGGTCTGGGCTGCCCGTTGCACATCCTCGATCGTGGTCGCTTGAACGGCCTTTTGGTAGCGGAAAATGAAATCGGAAGGATAGCCGTAGTAATCGTAGGTCATCAATCGGCTGAGGGTTTGAGACGGGTCAGCAAAGTTGAAAATAAAGGAATTGAGGGCCGATTCCTTGGCGAAATTCAACTCTTGATTACTAATCGGTTGGCTCCGAACCTTGGCAATTTCTGCCTTTAACCCTTGAATGAGGGGCACAGTCCCTTCGGAGCGGGTTTGGCCACCGGCTTGGAAAGTGCCAGGAAAGTCATAGTTCGGACTCCAGTAGCCATAGACCGAGTAAGCAAGGCCCTGGCGCGATCGCAGCTCGTTAAACAGGCGACCCCCAAAGCCATTCAGCACATCATTGAGGACGGCCATGGCGGGGTAGTCGGTGTTGCTGACCAGGCCGCCCAGGTGACCCAGAACAACGGAGCTTTGGGTGAGCTGGGGCCGATCGACCACAAATACACCGCCGGTCTGCACTTGGCTCACGGCGGGTAGCGAATTTTCACGGTTGGGGCCCGGTTGCCAGTCGCCCAGGCGGGCTTCAATCAGGCGGCGCATGGCCGCGCGATCGAAGTCCCCGGAAATGCCCAAGATGATGTTCTGGGGAACGAAATAGCGCCGATAGAACGACTCCACGGCCGGGCGATCGATGCGATCGAGCGTGGCATATTCCACCGTGCGGGCGTAGGGGCTGCTGGCTCCGTAGAGCAATTTGTCAAACTCACGGCTGGCGATGCCGTCGGGATCGTCGTTCCGGCGGGCAATGTTCCCCCGCAGTTGGGTTTTGGCAAGGGCAATTTTTTCCGGGGCAAAGGCGGGTGATCGCAGCACTTCCGTAAACCAGCCGAAGACCGATTCCAGATCCTCGCTGAGGGCGCTGAAGCTGACACTACCGGAAGCAGTACCAATACTGGACTCGATCGAGGCGGCCCGGTCTTCCAGAAGCTGATCCAACGTGGCGGCATCGTGCTGCTGAGTGCCCCCCGATCGCAACACATCCCCCACCACGTCGGCCAAGCCGGTCAGGTCTTCCGGTTCCCACCGGGATCCCGTCCGCACAATGGCCCGGCCCCCAACCAAGGGTAGTTCATGGTCTTCCATCAAATAGACCGTCAGGCCGTTGGTCAATTGGAGGCGATCGTAATCCGGCAGCTTCACCTCCGGCGGCGGCGGTAATTGCAACTCCGTGTAGTGCCTGGGGGTATCAGCCACGGCCGGCTGTCGCACTCCCAACACCAACAACCCCACCAAAAGGGTAATGGCTAGCCAGCGCCAGCGCCGATCGCGCCGAGGCTGGGCTGCGAACTGGCGCGGGGAACGACGCGCCCCGATCAAACGAAAAACCTTCATGGCTACTCTGTACCCTCAATGAACCTTGCGCCTTGCGTTTTGCTCTCGATTCTGGATCTTGAATTCTGGATCTTGAATTCTGGATCCTGGATGTTGGAATGCTGGCTATTGGGCGACAGCATTTGGATCGCTGCTTTTTAGATCGCCACTTTTTGAATCGCCACTTTTGGCTGGAAGCTTCTGAATCGTGACTGAATGGGCCACTTTTGCGCCATTCAGCCTCCTCAACCGATCGCCCCAAAGGTTATTTGGGCAATAGCTTCAGCACCGTGCGATTTTCAGGGGTGAAGGTCTTGCGAGCCACCCGCTGCACATCGGCCGGCGAAATTGAACCAATTCGATCTAGCTCCGCAAACAAATTGCGCCAATTGCCCGTTTTGGCTTGATATTCCGCCAGCAGGGCCGCCATGGTGCTGTTAGAGTCGATCGCCCGCAGTTGGTTGGCTCTGGCTTGGGTTTTCACGCGCTCTAGTTCCGCCTCGCTCACCGGCTCATTTTTCAGGCGATCGAGTTGGCGATGCAGTTCCACCGCAATTTCATCCACAGAATGATCCGGTGCGCTCAGGGCATAAAACAGCATCAGCGTTGGGTAGCGATCGCCCGGAAACCCGTATAAACCCGCGATCGAAAGGGCCAATTGCTTCTCCTGCACCACCGATTGATAAAGGCGAGACGTGCGCCCATCCGACAGCAAACTGGCGATCGCCTCATAGACCACATAATCGGGATCCGTCTTGGCCGGTGCGTGATAGCCCTCCAAATACCAAGGCTGCGATTCAAGCTGCAAATTGACCGATCGGGTTGCCGTTTGGCGCGGTTCCACCGGAATTGGCAAATTGGGCAGGGGCCGCCGTTGGAATCGGCCAAAATAAATTTCCGCCAGCCGCTTCACCTCCGTCGGCATCACATCCCCCACCACCACTGCCGTCAGGTTATTGGGCGGGTAATGGGCCTCATAGAAGCGGCGCACATCCAACCGAGTCAGGTTGCGGATGTCCTCGTCATAGCCAATCACCGGCCGATGGTAAGGATGCACCTTAAAGGCTGCTTCCAAAAACACTTCCACGGCCTTCCCGATCGGGGAGTTGTCCGTGCGCATCCGGCGTTCTTCCAGGATCACATCCTGTTCCTTATAAAACTCCCGAAACACCGGATCCAGGAAGCGTTCTGACTCCAGCGACATCCACAACTCCAGCTTATTGGCTGGAAAACTGTAGAAATAGCGCGTGGCATCCGCAGACGTGGTGGCATTGAGACCCACGCCGCCCGCCTGTTCTACCAAGCGCCCAAATTCGTTTTGTTTCACGAAGGGTTGAGCCTGCTGTTCTAGGGCCAGCAACTGTTGGCGCAGTTGTTGGGCTTCGGCGGTTTTGCCCTGGTCGCGGGCCGTTTCGTATTGGGCCATCAAGGCATCCATTCGATCGAGAATCGCCTTTTCTGACTCAAAATCCGTCGTGCCAATCCGGCTGGATCCCTTGAACGCCAAATGCTCCAGAAAGTGGGCCACGCCTGTTTTGCCGTCCGGCTCTTCCGCACCGCCCACATTGGCATAGGTCATGAAGGACACTACCGGAGCCTGGTGACGCTCCAGCACAATGAACTTCATCCCGTTCTTGAGGGTGAATTCAGTGATTTGCTGTTGCACCCGATCGAGGTAGGGCTTAATCGACGCGGCCTTGGCTGTGGCCGAGTGGCCATTCAGTCCCGCCGCCGTTACGTCTTTGCCGATCACGTTGCTAATCACCGGGCCGCTCATCGGCTCAGTCGTGGGGGGAGTAGAGATGACATCAGAAGCAGCATCGGGGGCAACAGTCGCAAGGGATGGCGCAGAGAACCATGGCGATGTGTCCAAGGCCCAGGCCACCGGGACCGCACCGGAACCCAACCACAGGGATCCCGTGAGGCCCACCCAACCGGCCACCAGTCCGATCGCCCGGACAAGGCCAAACCCCTTAGCCCGTAAGACTTGTCCCAGATGATGCACCAATGCCAAGCGATCGCCCGATCGCCCTAACTGCTGCCATTTGCCGTGATTTATGCCTGACAACATGCCTGCCAATCGTGGGTATGTGTTGAAGTGAGAATTACAGTGCCGAGCGCGTTCAAAGAGCGTTTAAGGGTGGAGAAAAACAGCACCCGCCTCAGGCAAATTTAAAGAAATATTGCCTTGACCGAAACACCAGCCTGGTGACCCAAGCTGGCGAGCAGCTTCCAGCATAGTCGAGCCGCCGGATTTCATGGGCAGTTCAGAGCCGTCAGCCAAAACTTACGGAATCATGAACTTCGGTAGGCAAAGGATCAGTTTTATAACGTTCCCTTAATCCCAGACCCAGTATCCCCTGGCCCCGTTGACAATAGCGATCAATAGAGAAGCGCGATCGCCCGGCCACCACCAGCCCCCTGAGGTGCTGAAGCGGTTGCTCCCACCATTGCGCGATCACCATCTATGGTGCAACTGATGGCGTGATCCTGTAGGCGCGTTTGTGGCGCGATCCTGTGGGCGCGATCGCACTGATCAGCGTCTGTGGGCATGGGTGTTTCGTTACAAGTTTCTTGACCTGGGTTGATGAGGTCAATGTTGATGAGGTCAATGAGTAGGGGCGATCGGTCAGGTCAATCCGCAGCATTGCAGAGCGATCGAGAGATTGGCCCCCACTGCTCAGTTCATCTCAATGCATCCTCAGTTCCTCAAAACGGTTTGCCCCTTGTCGTTTTCTCTTGACTTCCTGTTGTTCACCCGTCTTTTTTCCTAATGGTCGATCACCCCTTTTGGCATTCTTAATCCCACTGGCTTGCGTCCAAGGAGTCCTAGCCATGCTGCGTATCGCTCACCGCCCATCCCCTTCTGAAACTGAAACCCGCACCCGCATTCTGCAAGCGGCTCAGCAGCTATTTGCCCGTCAGGGTTACGATGCCACCACCACCCGCGACCTGGCCCGGGCGGCTGGCGTGGCCGAAGGAACCCTGTTTCGGCATTTTGACCACAAAAAATCAATTTTGGTGGAAATTGCCACCCAAGGTTGGGTCGAAATTCTGACAGATTTGCTCATGGAACTCAGCGAAATGGCCAGCTATCGAGCCATCTCGCAAGTGATGCGCAAGCGGATGAGCAACCTGAAGCAAAATGCCGACATGATGCGGGTTTGTTTCATGGAAGCTCAATTTCACCCAGAATTGCGCGATCGCATCCAAGTGGAGGTGATTGCCAAAATGATGGATGTGACTGAGGCCTTTTTCCAAACTGCGATCGATCGGGGAATTTATCGCCCCATGAATCCCCGCATCATTGCGCGGGTCTTTTTGGGCATGTTCGCGATCGCTGGCTTCAGCGAGTTGACGATTATGGAGCCGAATATTTCCCCCCGAGAGCTTCAGGAAATGGCTGAAGGCATTGCTGATATTTTCCTCAACGGAGTGCTCGACAAAACCAACACCTAGTAGCTCAGCAGGTAGTAGCTCAGCAGGTAGTAGCTCAGCAGGGCAACGGTTAAACGGTAAAAAACTTTTGCCAAATTTACCTGCCAAATTTACCTGCCGCGCCCCTAGACCTGGTGCAATGTGGCAATCACCCAAACATCGCATAGCAATAGCAACAGGGCACAACCCAGTAGGGCGATATACATCCAAGGTTGCGCCAAGGGCCTGACATCGCGCATATCCAGGCCCGTTTGTCCTTGCACTTGCTTCACCAAACGGGAAAAGCCCGCAACCCGCATGGGCAGCAAATAGCCTTCGCCCGATCGACTCAGGAAATAGTAAACCAAGCCGCCTTGGCCGGTCGTTTTGGGTTTCAGCGCTTGGATATCGCTCCAGGACAAAAACCAACCCTTACGAATCAGCCAGCGAAACCAAACGGGATAGGTGACGCGGATCCCTTCTGTGGTTAGCTCCACTTGCTCAGACAAGGCTCCCCACAACAACACCAGCCCGATCGCCAGGCCAACCCACAGCATCGAGGGTGAAATGCTTGGGGAAATGCTTGGATCGTTGGCTGCCCCATTTACCTGGGTCAAAAAGGGTAGCGGAAGGGTTAGGGCCCCATACAGCAAAACCAGGGTGAGCCGAATCAAAATTGAAATTCGGTAGGTTTTGGGAAGGGGGAGTTCTGGGGCGATCGGGGATTGGGGAGCCGCTGCGGACGAGGACGGGGCGATCGAGTTCGGAGGTGGCGAAGACATCCAGCAAACTCCTCAGGCTTCACGATTCTTGATGGTTTTCGCCTCTAGGGTAACGCGCTGGCTCGATCGCCAGGGATCAGCCGCCAAATAGGATAAACCCCCGGTCGCGATCGCCACTGGGGGTTTGCTCAACCGATCCTGAATAGGTTCGCGATCGCGACCCCCCAAGACCAAGAACTCAATGATCGAGAGCTGTCGATTAGCTGCCGATCAACTGCCGATCAACGGACTCGAACTTACTTGTACAGTTCGGTCGAAAGACGGAAAGCCAGAATGCCGGGGATGATGGCAATAACTAGGGCGACGTAAACTTGCGTATCCGAAAGCATCGCTCTAAAGACTCCAGATGTTAAAGGGACTGACTTCACTACTTTCAACCACCCGGCTCAATTCAGGAATAGGTTCGTTACAAGGCGTAATAACAGCGTTAGGCTAGTAGGAGTTGCAAAATTTGCCATCAGACCATTGGCCCGAAATGCTCGATCAGTTCCTCGACTTTTACCCCAGCTTTGGCGTTGACACCGCGCTGTTGTTATTGGTGTTGGTGGCGTTGGAGGCCGTGCTCTCGGCCGACAACGCAATCGCCCTCGCGGCGATCGCCCAAGGATTGCAGGATCCCCAACAACGCACCCGGGCCTTAAATTTTGGGCTAGTGGCAGCTTTCATTCTGCGCATTGCCCTGATTTTGCTCGCCACTTGGGTGATCCGCTATTGGCAAATTGAAATGGTGGGGGCCCTCTATCTCCTGTGGCTCAGCTTCAAGTTTTTCACGGGGGAAAATGACGACGATGGCGAGGGCCACAAGGCATTTCGGTTCCAAAATCTTTGGCAAGCCGTTCCCACCATTGCGCTCACTGACCTGGCCTTTTCCCTGGATAGCGTCACCACCGCGATCGCCATTTCTGACCACACCTGGCTGGTGTTGACGGGGGGAACCCTAGGAATCATTACCCTGCGCTTTATGGCCGGGCTGTTTATCCGCTGGTTGGATGAGTATGAAAACTTAGCGGCCGCCGGCTATGTCACCGTTGGGTTTGTCGGTGCGCGTCTGTTTTTGAAGGCGATCGAGGGAGCCTTGGGGGTCGATCTTTGGGTTCCGCCCGATTGGATGACGATCAGCTTCATCGCCATCACCTTCATTTGGGGATTCTCGGTGCGTAAGGAGTCCGTACAAACGGAAACGGTTGCCGCAGAGTCGATCGCCCCTAACCCCACCTCCGAAGCCCAAGACCAACCAGCCCCAGAGCCGATCGACCAGCGATAGGGCTTTTGGATCAGAAATTCCCAATAGAGCCAAGCAGGTCTAGACAGATCCAAATAGAGATCTAAACAGATCCAAAATCATTCCAAAAATCCGAAGGATTCCGAGCTGCTCCGCCGGATCTTTCGGATTTGCTGTTTGGAGGTGGACTCCAATTGGTGCAAATAGACTCAGGAATAAACTGCAAAATAAACCGCCCAGCACAGTATTCCAGGGCGATCGCTCAAGTATTGAGCAGGCATGGCAGACCCACAGTTGGGTATTGAACGAACCAAAGCCGCGATCGCAGGATGGACTGAACTAGGCGGATAACCAACCTAACGGAGCAAAGAACCTTAGGAATCGAGACGCTGCCGCGAAAGGGCTTGCAACTGTTGCAACAGGGACTCGATATCCGCTTGCAGGTGCAGGAACTCAATTTGTTGCTTGACATCGAAGGGCAACTGCACTGCCTCTGCCGCCGCCGGTTTACTTACCACAGAAGACGCACTAGCCATAGGTTTACTGAAGAAAAATGAAGATCGTGGTGGTTTGAAGCAAGTATTTTGGCGCAATTCTAACGCGAAGTTTACAATTGTCCACCCCTCGTTACGAATTAACCCCGCCTGAGACAGACCCCGATCGAGACTCTATGACCCACAGTGCGGGCCGATCGCCCCATTTCCTGTGCTCCGGGTGTGGGTTTCCGATCCGGAACCTCACCCCCACCAAGTCCCCGGGGGATCGTTAACCTGTTGCCAGGGGCCGCGGTCATTTTGCCCGGGACGACTTCTCATTCTGTGGCTCAACTCCACATCCTCAACCCATTGCTTAATTGGATCAACTAATTGAATAGTCAAGATCAACTAATCACTAGACCAATTGCCTAATTGAATTCACTAAACCAATTGCCTGATTAAGCCGATCGCCCCGTTGAAAGATCGCCACGGAAAATCGCCGAAGCCTTCAGGCGTTCAGCGTTTTCAGGAACGGATTCCCAGGAAAGTACGCTCAGGCAAATTATTTGCAGGAAATCAACCTTCAGAAACTGAATCACGATGGATCAGTCGTCAAAGTGCCTTGTCGTAAACCGCCTTTCTCTTGAAGTGCTGAAGGCTGGGACGACAAAATCAGCATTATTGATTTTTCTTGATTAATTTTGTCTCGATCGACTGCATCTCGATCGGCTCTGGTGGGTTGAACATACCCTTTGATCAGAAAGAGTGCCGACGACTGTCCGTGTTTCGTCTCGGCACTCTTACTGGTTCGCTCCTCACACACCACCAGAATGATAGCCGAGGAATTTGAATCTGTCACCCCATCGCCACCCAAAATCCATCAAAAATTCACGTCCTTGTCATGGAAACCCATCCCCATCAAGGGTTGGGGCATTTAAGAAATTTTTTCGCGCGTCATAATTTTGGGGCTGAATCGGCGCAAATCCTGTGGATCGCCCCCCGATCGCGTTGTATCGATCCAAGGAAGCAACTGACTAAGGCAGTTTTCTCAAAATATTACCCAAAACATCTACTTATCGATATAAACCGATGAAATGAATCGAGATCAAATGGGCCAAGTCAATGTCAAATCAGCAAACCCAACCAGCCGATCGAGCAGTTCATGTCGCCCAGATCAGGGATTGTGGCTTGTTTGACCAAGCCCAGGAAAACTGTGAAAAAATTGGGCAGACACCTACCCGAGTTTTTCCCGAGTTTTGAATATACTGGGCAGCAATAGAACTTTGATACATCCTCCATCCCAGATCGAGACCAGCAGCCCGAAACGAGAACCCATGAGATTTTGGGTGCAATGTAAACGAGCTGTTTCAGGAATGGGGCCTCCGTATTTTCACGGTTATGATTACGGATGATCCCTTGGGCTATCTACTTTCGATCGCTGTCCCTTTTGCACTGGGTTTCCTGTCATGTATTCGCCTCTGACGCAGTCCGAATTTGATCGCCCCTTCCTGACTTGGCAGCGTGTGCTGGATTGGGCCCAGGATCACTACCGCTGCCGCACTTTCGGCAAAGATGAAAAGATTCCCACTCGCCCGGGCCTCTTGTATCTCGTAGAGCGCGGTGCGGTGCGACTGGTTGGCTCGTCGGTCATGACTGCCACGGCTGCCATTCAGGATCAAGATGAAGACGAGGACGGACTCGATCCCGCAATGGATGAGGCTTTTCTGGGGTTTGTGGGGCCTGGGCAGCCCTTTGAAATCATTGCCCAGTCGCCCTTCGCACTCCAAAGCTACGCCCATGTGGATCGCACCAGTGTGCTGTGGATGTATTGGAACGACTTGGAAAATTGGCCCCACTTCCGCCGTGAAGTGCTGGATGCGTTCCGTCAACAGCACCAACGGAAGCTGCTGTGGTTGAGCACCTTGGGCCAACGCCGCACGATCGATCGCCTGTTGGGCTATCTGACTCTTCTGATTGAGGAGTTTGGTCAAACCTGTGACGATGGCTATTACTTGCCCTGGACGTTAACCCATGCCCAAATTGGCAGTGCGATCGGCTCAACGCGAGTGACCGTGACCCGCCTGATGGGGAAACTGCGGAAGCGCGGCCTGATTAGCACCCACGGCGATGGTCTGATTTGCCTGCCAGCGGAAGTGATGGGTAAATCCTTGCGAGATGTCAGCCCCAAAGCAACCCTGATTACCGAGTCTCTGCCCCTGGCTGCGGCCGTGTAGGCGAGATTACGCGATCGGGACTATGGCGGGGCTATGGCGAGGCTATGTGGGCATTTTTCGCTGCTCTCATCACTGTCCTATTCACTGCCTTAATTGTTGGTCGTTTCCAAGGATCCTCGGTTGAAGGAGCAGCAGCCTACGGCAAACCTACACCGCTGACGCAAAATAGAGACGGTTCTGGTTGAAAGTGACGGAAACGGAAATCAATGAGCCGGATTCTGAACCATGGATTCAGAGTCCGGTTCCGATCACTTTCCCGTGAGTTCGCTTTCGGCTTAGAACTTTGGTTCGCATCGTCGCTGGGAGGGGGAAAATGCCAAGCCAGGACGATTGCTGTTGCTCTTTTTTGGTACTGCTGCACCAGGGCCTATGACGGCGCAATCTTCGGTTCTTGATCTTGCTCGCCAGGGGGATCCCATGGCGATCGCCCGGTTGATGAATCAATCCCTTGAGCCTGCCGGGGTACAAGTCCGCACGGATCTCGTTCAGGATTGCCTGACAGTGATGGCGGCGGGCGAGTTGGGGCCGCCGGATCAGGACTTTTTGGTGGATTTTGTGCGGCGGGGAATGCTGGGGCTGGCTGCGCCCGTGGTGCGGCGGGTGGTGGTGCAGGGCTATGCACCCGGGGCGGCGGCTCCCAGTTGGCAAATGGGCATTGATTTGCAAGAGGCCGAGACGATCGCGCCTCGCCCATTGGTGACCCAGCCTTCGAGTCGATCGCGCCGGGCCGGAGGGGCACGTTCTGGGCAGCCCTCGGGGCGATCGGTTGTTCACACTGTGGCCGCCACGGATGCCACCCTATCCACGCCACGGGTCATCGGCTGGGTGAGCATTTTGGCCTTGGCGATCGGGGCCACGGCGGCAGCTCGCTGGGCCATCGCTTGGCTCGGAGAAACCAACATTTACGAAGTGACCTATGTGGGCCATTTCCTCCGCAGCTTGGAAATCTTGGAACTGTTGAATCTGTTGGTGTTTGCCGTGCTGGGCATGGGCGCAGGCATTGCGGCCGGTGTGTTGCCGCCCCCTCGGGGCCAACAACTCACCGCACTCGTGTTGGCGGTGGCTGTGCCCGGCCTGTTTGCCATTGCTCCGGCCGTGCGACAACAGGCCTGGATTAACCGCGCCGCCGACCATCAGCGGATCACGCCCGAGCAAGCCAAAGTCCAAGTTGAGCGCTTTTTGAGCAAGCAGGTGGGACAAAGCGGCCTTTGGGGGTTTTATACCTATTCAGCTCGCTATCCGGAATTGCCCTTGGCCCCGGATGCCATGCGGGAAATTCCCACCATCGATCGACAGGTAAAAGCCACCTTGGCCAACTTGCTGCGCTGGCAAACCAAATCCATTGAGCAACTGTTGGAGGGTTGCACTTGGGGCGTGCGGGGTTTTTATCTCCTGTTGGCCGTGCTCACCACCTTGACCCACTTTCAACAGGGCTTGCGCTACGGGTGGCGTTGGTTTGGCTGGCGCTAGGCTGATCCACGACTCGCAAAGAGATTCAGAAATTCAGTTGGTAGAATCAGGTCAACTTTCTTGGGTAGATAGTTTCACTGTCGCCCGCTCGATCGCACCCTTCTGCAACTATGACCATCCCCCCCGTCCTTGACATTCGCAATCTGCAAGTGGAATTTGGTGCCGGTGAATCGGCCATGCGAGCGGTGGATGGGTTGTCCTTGCAGTTACAGCCGGGCCAAACCTTAGGACTGGTGGGAGAATCCGGCTCAGGGAAATCCGTCACGGCCTTGGCGATCGCGGGGTTGCTGCCCGAATTAGGTCGCGTCAGGGGGGATGGCATTTGGTATCGAGAACCTAATGCCGAAGAGGCGGTGAATTTGCTGAAGCTTTCACCGGAAGCCCTGCGGCGTTACCGAGGGCGACGGATTGGCATGATTTTTCAGGAACCCATGAGCGCCCTGAATCCGGTCTATACCTGTGGGTTTCAGATCATTGAAGCCATTCGATTGCATCGGGGCCTTTCGGAGGCGGCGGCCCGACAACAGGCGATCGCCCTGTTGCAAGAGGTGAAATTGTTGCCACCGGAGTTGGAACTGCGGGCCCAAATTCGCGATCAGTGGCGCAATGGCAATCCCAGCGATCGGGAGTTGCAACAGGCCGTGACCCAACGCCAACAGGCCATGCTCGATCGCTACCCGCACCAAATGTCCGGTGGTCAGCTCCAGCGGGTGACGATCGCGATCGCCCTGGCCGGCGACCCGGCGATTTTGATTGCCGACGAACCCACCACCGCCTTGGATGTGACCGTTCAAGCACGTATTTTGGAGCTGCTGCGGGAGTTGCAACGCCACCGCGCCATGTCCATTCTGTTCATCACCCACGATTTGGGGCTAATTGCAGAACTGGCGGACGATGTGGCGGTCATGTACCAGGGGCAGTTGGTGGAGCAGGGATCCGTGGAGCAGATTTTTACCGCTCCCCAACATCCCTACACCCAAGGGCTACTGGCTTGCCGGCCGCGGCCAGAACTGCGGCTGCGCTATTTGCCCACGGTGGCGGACTTTTTGAGTGCAGCAGCGCGGGATTCAGCCCCGATCGAACCGGGTTCCTCTGCCACGTCCCTTGCGCCCCAAACCCCGATCGCCCTGGCCATTCCACCGGACGAAACGCGCGATCGACTCACCAAGCTCCAAGCACTGCCACCCCTGCTCTCGGTACGGGATTTGCGCGTGGCCTATGCTGTCAAGGGTTGGCTGGGCATGGCCCAGCGGCACGCCTTGGCCGTGAATGGTGTGTCCTTTGATGTGTTTCCCGGGGAGACCTTGGGTCTGGTGGGGGAAAGTGGTTGCGGTAAAAGCACCCTGGCGCGATCGCTCCTGCGGTTGATTGAACCCATGGGCGGCCAAATTCGTTTTGATGACCAGGATATTTTGCAGCTCAAGGGCAAAGCGCTACGGGCCTTGCGGCGCGAAATGCAAATTATCTTCCAAGATCCCTTCAGTTCCCTGAATCCCCGAATGACCATCGGGGCGGCGGTCATGGAACCGATGCTGATCCATGCCCAAGGCAAAACCACCACCCCCCTACCCGCCCGCAAAATGTATCGCGAGCAGGCGGCCTACCTCCTGGAGCGGGTGGGCCTCAAGCCCGACTGGATGAACCGTTATCCCCATGAATTCTCCGGCGGTCAGCGCCAACGGATTTGCATTGCCCGGGCGCTGGCCTTGAATCCTAAGTTTTTGATCTGCGATGAGTCCGTGTCGGCGTTGGATGTGTCGGTGCAAGCGCAGGTGCTGAATTTGCTGAAGGAATTACAGAGCGAATTTAGTCTGACTTACATTTTCATTTCCCATGATTTGGGCGTGGTGAAGTTCATGAGCGATCGAATCGCCGTGATGAACCAAGGCCGGTTTGAGGAATTGGGCCCCGCCGATCAGGTCTATGACCATCCTCGGGAAGATTACACGCGCCAACTGATCGCAGCCATTCCCAAGGGCCGGTTCGATCGACCCTTAGTTCACCCCCAACCCGATCGGCAGGCCTCCTGAGCGCCAACTAAAACAAACCCGTCTGGAGAGACCCGCAGCACGGCGAGCGCCTAAATTGATCGCCAGTTGCCCAGCCGTTCAATTAACCGCTGCACTACTCCCATCAGTTGCGTCAGCTCCTGCGATCGGGGGTTGAAGTCTTGAGACAGGGAAGCCCGCACCTGCATCTCTGCCAGCTTCTTTTGCAGTTGGCGGGTCAGGTCGATCGCGTCTTGGCTCAGTTTCGAGAGCTGTTGGCGCTGATGAAACTTCAAGGCCGCTCCCCGCAAAACCTGCAACGTGGCCTCCTCGCCCAACCGGCCCGGCGCAATTCGCAACCGCAGCAACAGCAACTCACTGCGATAGATGCGCTCGATTTCAACCTGGCGCGGTTTCCCCACGGGAGGTAACAGGGGCAAATTAGCCAGCAACTTTAGCTCATCAATCACCCCTTGAAAGGTGGAGGGAAGCAAGGGATCCAAGGCCGCTTGCATAATCCCATCGCGGCTACAAAGAATTCGGGTGCGATCGAGTTCAGGGCGGTCAAAATATAGCCGGCCAATTCCCCCTTCAATCGCCCGTTGCAACAACTCCTGCATCAGGGCCCGAGGCGGCAAATCTCCCAATTCCGACAGCGGGCGATCGGCATAGCGGGTGTGCAACACCAAGGGGCTGGGGTTTAAGTCTGCCCACTCGATCGGGACGGACACCGTGGGATGAATCCAAGCAGCCTCCACCTCCGAAGCACTCGGAACAGCGGTTTGGGCCGGCGGAGTCGAGCGCTCCAACGCCTGCACCAAAGCTTGCTCCAACTCCGCCAACTCCGCCGGTAAATCTACGGGGCCATTGGTCGGTCGCTCAGTAGATAAATCGACGGGCACCAGGGAAGGGGCCGCGCCCTGTCCTGTGCCTAGTTCACTGGCAGTCACCACTGCATGGTTCGTAAGGGTATCCATAGGTAGATCCGGAATATCATCCGATGTCAGCGAAGGGGAGCCGCAGGCTTCCGCTAACTCCCCCTTCCGGTGCAATTGTTGCCAATCAGGATCTGGGGTACTTTGGGCCGCTGTCACCAGAGTTTCGGTCACATCCACCGCTCCCAAATCCATCACTCCCAAATCCGCTGCTCCCAAATCCACTGATCTTGGATCCACGAGTGAGGGATGCGCCGCCAGGTGATGCAACTGATGCTCTTCAGAACTGCCAGCGCTTAACCAATTCTGAGGACTGGCCCAAGGGTCAAATGGTTCGGAGTTGTCATCGCTCTGAAACCAATCGACCGGCTGAGTTTCCATGTCATCGTCTGGATTTGGCTCGTCTGGGGACGACAGAGCACCAAGCTGATTCCAGTGCGCAAAGTCTGCGGGAGCGCTGATGGTTTCTCCCAACTCATCCAGTTCGTCGTCTTCCCAATCGTCCATCAAGTCGCCCACAACGGAGCCATACTCAATCGTTGGCAAGGCCGGTTGCAAATCCGAAAGACAATCGCTAACTTCCACCAGGGGACGCAGTTCCGGATCCAGCGGCCCGGAATCCGTTCCCGCGCCCAAAGTGCCATGGCCCAACGAGGCCGCTGGCGAATCTGAAGCGGCGTTCGGCTGGGGGTTGGCCAAGGAGGGTTGCCAAGATTCAGAATGGCTGGGTTCTACGTAACCCTCAGACTTTCGCTGGCAGTCGTAGCTCAAAAACGCGGAAAGCAGCTCCTGTTGAGTTTCCAGGGCGATCGGGCGGTAGACCAACTGATCATTCAGGTGAGCGAGCATCCGCTGGACATAGCTCAAGTCCGCGTCGCGATTCACCACGCCCAAAATGATTTGATTGTCTTGCAGGTCTAGGGGCAAGACTTGGTGATAGAGGCAAACTTCAAACGGCAAGATGCGATCGATCAGCGCAAAGACTCGCTCAGGATCGGGCTGAACGAGAGGATCGATCGGGGACGGTAACGACTCTTGGGCAGACACCGGCGGTGCTAACCTCAGGCAATACAAAACATCGATATTTCACGACAACTACTGGCACAGATCAACGGCCTGCAACCGGATGGGTCAGGATGCCGATCGCTTTGGATGAACCCCATGGGGCCGAAAAACCCCATGGCCATTGTACGGCGGCAACTACGGCAGCAACTTCAGAACACATGGCGCGATCGCTCTGCCAGGGGGTTAGGGATACCGTACTTCTGAACGTCTGAATCGTAACTTCTGAATCACAGCGTCTGAATTCCACTTCTCGGTTCATGGCCGTGATCTTCAGGCGCGAGGGTCTTCAGGCGCGATCGACTCCCATCCACGAAAGCCCACCGTAAAATCCACTATTCCTCAAGGCAGTGAACAATCCGGGAAATATCCGGTTCAAACGGCGAATTAAGAACACTTTAAGCGGTTTTGGGCCCCATCATATCGCAGCGAACTATCCAACCGAGTAGCCAGTAGCAAAGGATACATCTTCATAGGGTGGGGTTGGCGCTAAAGGCGGATTTCCCTCAAAAGGCGGAGGGGCGATCGGCTCCGAAATTGGCCAGAGGGTTGGCGGAACCGCAAGGGATGTCCCGCGATCGGCCCCAGAGTCCCCAGAGTTCACGAAGTCCACGGAGCTATCGGATCCCGTAGGGTTGCCAACGCTCGCAGTTCCCTGGGTGTTATCCAATCGATCGATGCGATCGCCCTTGGTACATCCATCAACGAATCCATCAACTCCTGTTGTTCCGGCATTGACCCAAGGCGACAGGGTGCGTAATGCCTCAACCGGCGCGGGCGATCGATTTGCGATCGTCCACCGGTCTATCAGTTGAGTCATCGCTTGATGCGTAGCCGTTTGCTGACTCACCAGAGCTTGCAACACATCGCAAAGGGCAAACACCTGATATTCCTGCTGTTTAATTTGCTGTCCTTGCTGTTGCAAATGTTGATTCTGTTGTGCCAATAGCTGCCCCTGCTGTTCCCAATATTGCCCCTGTTGTTCAAGAGTGCGTTGGCAGAATTGCTCTAGAACCTGTTGCAATTGTTGCCCCTGTTCCTGAATTTGCTGCATTTGCTGATTTTGCAGCATAATTTGCTGCTGAATTTGTCGATCAATTTGCTGACTAATCTGTTGTCCAATCTGTTGTTCAATTTTCTGTTCGATTTGTTGTTCAATTTTCTGATTAACTTGCTGATTCACCTGTTGATGAATCTCTTTCGATTGTTGCTGGATTTGCCAGCTTTGCAATTCAAGTTGTTGCTCGATTTGGCGCTCGATCTTTTCTTCGATTTGTTGTCCCTGTTGCTGCAAGGTTTTCTGCAAAAACTCACCCTGCTGTTCCAAGCATTGACTCAGCCGATCGAGCTGACTGGAGAGGCATTGAACCGCTTCTGCCGTTCGTAGCGAGATTTGCCCTAGCTCCAAAACCACCGACTGCATCTGATCGCGCCAAGAATCAGTCATACCCATTACCAACTCAGGGAGTAATAATCGTAATGAGCACCCCCCTAGCCCTGAATTTTGATTTGGAAATCCTTGACCTCAAATCCAAGCAATGAATAACCAAAAGCAGCGGCTTTGATTCAATTGGCTAAGAATGAGTTGGATGGCCTGAGTTGTCCGGCCAAGAAATTCCAATCAAGGTTTTAAGGCGTAGATAGAGCATAGATCACAGGCAAAATTATTGAATCCTAATCAACACCAAGCATTCATAGGACATTGATCAAAACCGAAATTGAAAATGATCAAATTCCTAACAATCAAAAACATTGATCAAGATTTAATAATTTTTGAATCGCAACTCAACAAAACTCCTTTGAAACCTGCTTGAAATTTAATGGAACTTGCGGGCAAGACCTCCAAATTTCGTCAATCACGCCCTGCCAGGTGGCCCGATCGAACGCTTGCCGATCGGGCTGTTTTCGGCAAATTGCGGCCACTTTCTCGGCAATTTGGATGGATGACGATCGGGCTGAGGAGTTGCTCGACTAAAGTCTTCTTTACGTTTTGCAGCAGACCGGAACAGCAATCGCTAAGGTTGTGGCAATTGATGGCAACAAGCACAAGGCCGCGCTGCTGTGGTTGGCGAGGGCGGTGATTGCGCATTAGGCTCCGTCACGCCCGCAATTCACTATGCTTGCTGCCGTTGCTTCGTGCCACTGCTCGCCTGGAGGACAAGCCATGCTGGACATGTTGGATCTCAGCCTGAAGCTGGACAAGGCAACCTATGTCGCAGAGCGCGATCGCTTGGCTCTTCAGTTGCGATCGCTCCAAGCGGACTGTCGGGAGGCCCAATTACCGGTGATTATTGCCCTGGAGGGCTGGGCGGCGGCGGGCAAAGGAGCAATCGTCAAGGAATTACGCGACTCCTTGGATCCACGCGGCTTTCAGGTTCATCCAATTTTCCCACCCGAACCCCATGAGCTGGGATTTCCCTGGTTGCGGCGTTTTTGGTTGCGGTTGCCGGAAGCGGGCACGATCGGGCTGTTCTATCACAGTTGGTATAGCCACCTGCTGGAAGATCGCCTGTTTGGCCGGCTGCCGGATCCACAGTTTCCCGAAGCCACCCGAGAGGTGAATGCCTTTGAGCGACAGTTGGCGGATGAAGGCGCGGCGATCGCCAAATTTTTTATTCATCTCGGCCGTGATGAGCTGAAAAAGCGCCTGAAGAAATACCAGGCGGATCCTTTTCAGGCTTGGCGGGTGCGACCGGAAGATTGGCAACAGGCCAAGCACTATCGCCAATATCGAGACTTGGCGGAAGCGATGCTGGCGGAAACCAGCACAGGAGCAGCTCCTTGGACCTTGGTGGAAGGCAACAGTCGCCGCTGGGCGGTGATCAAAGTGTTGAGCGAAACCATTGCCACCATTGCCGGAGCGCTCGATCGCCAACGCAGCCAAGCCTCTCCTCCGCCCGTTCTGCCGGCCCAAGCGGAGTTGCATCCCGGTGAACCGGACTTGCTGGCGCGGGTGAACCTCAGTCAAGCCCTGTCTCGCAGTAAATATGAACGGAAGCTGGCAGAACAGCAGGCCCGGCTGCGATCGCTGCAAATGCAAATCCATCGCCAGCGGTTACCCGTGTTGGTGTTGTTTGAAGGTTGGGACGCGGCGGGCAAGGGGGGAGCCATCTCGCGGTTAACGGGCATGTTGGATCCGCGTAGCTATGCGGTTCATGCCTTTGCGGCCCCCACGGCGGAGGAGCGCGCGCACCACTACCTATGGCGATTTTGGCGCTGGTTACCGGCGGCGGGCACGATCGGGATTTTTGATCGATCGTGGTACGGGCGGGTTTTGGTGGAACGGATTGAAGGATTTGCCACCGAAACAGAGTGGCGACGGGCCTATCAGGAAATTAATGAATTTGAAAGCCAATTAATGTCCAGCGGCATGGTGTTGGTGAAAGTTTGGCTGCACATCAGCCCAGAGGAGCAACTGCGCCGGTTTCAGGAACGCAAAGACAATCCCTTCAAGCAATACAAACTCACCGACGAAGATTGGCGAAATCGGGAGCGATGGCCCCTATATTCGGTGGCGGTGAACCAAATGGTGCAACGAACCCACACGCCCTTGGCTCCTTGGACTTTGATTGCCGCAGAGGATAAGTATTTTGCACGGGTTGCGGTGGCCACGGCGGTGGCCGACGCGATCGAACGTCGCCTCACTCGCTAGCGAGTGAGGCAAAATTTAGAAACACCAGCGATCAAAACATCAATTCCAGACAATCATCCATGGCCCCTCGTCGATCGAACCGAGGACAGATACAATGCTGAGAACAAGTGTTGCGAAACATTGCATTTTGTAAGCAATTGTACCTAGTCTGTAAAGACCGCCTTTACAGGTGAATGAGCAGCCGGCCCAATTGCTGTCTTGGCGATCGCCCCTGAACCTTGCCCCAGAGCCGCTTCCTGCGTGGAGTGTCAGGGCGCTGTCTCACTTGCGATCGCCTCAGCAATCCCGCAACGGTTCTCGCAACGGCCAAAACCCCACCACTCACCTGACGACCAAACCATGCCGATCGGCCCCCTGAAGAACCTCTTCGGTTCCCAAAAAGACGCTTTCTTCTTGGAAATTGGTGATGCACAAGGTACGGGGGACAGCACCCCGGCCGCCCCGGCTCCCCAAGCACCCGCTGTGGTTGCGGAACCGGCAGCCCCCGTGGCCGCCGCTCCGGAAGCGCCGGCCCCAGCCCCCAAGAGCACCAAAACCAGCATTAAAGCAGCCAAGGCCGCAGCCCCCGCAGCCCCGGCCAAGCCGCCCGAGCCACCCAAGCCCGCTCCGGCTCCGGTGACCCTGCCGCCGGAAACGGCTTTTGCATCAAAGTTTGTGCCCAGCAACACGCCGCGTCGTCGTCCGGGCCCCAGCCTGAATGGCTTCAAGGATATGGCCCGGGATATGGGTCGCCGCTAAGGCTGAGTCGATCGACCAAACAGGTGCAAATCATCGATTCAGCAAGATTTCAGCAAGATTCAGGATTTAGTACCCATTCAGCAGGGGGCTTCGGCCCCTGCTTTTTTTGACATCCTCCCTAAAGGCATGGGGATTCCGGCCCTAACCGAACAACCGAAGTTCTCTGGTAGTAGCGCGACTGCCTTAATTCACCGGGTCAAATTATATGACTGTTACCGTCACCTGATCGTTAAGCAGCAAGGGGCTTAAGCCCCTTGTCACCACGACTGACTGCGCAACTTCAACCCAATACATTAAGCCTGTCACGCTAGTTAGGTTGGGTTTCGCAAAGCTCAACTCAACTCGATCACTGCAAGGCTTGTTGCTGTTGGGTTTCGTGCCTCAACCCAACCTACAAGATGATCGTTGATCAACCGATCTGAAGGAAAGGGGTTTTCGTGAAAGAGGTCTACTGATTCCAAATTAGGGGCCCAAATTAGCCGCGCAGGTTGCGAATTTCCCGCTGCACTCGCCGCAACTCGTTTTTTTCCAAGTGCCGAATCACGGCGCGGGGCATCTGCTCCCGCTGGGCCAACACCTGCAAAAACAGGGCTTCCGATTGTTTCAGCAACTCCAGGTTTTGACTGCTGCGTCCTTGTTCGTAGAGAATTTGCCCTTTCAGATGCCAAAGATCGGGATTTTGGGGACTCTTGGCCAAGGCGCGATCGACTGAGGCGATCGCCTGGGAAAAGTTTTTGCGACGGCGGTAAATGGCCGCCAACAGGCGATCGACCACATAGTCGGGGCTGCCCCGCTGGAGGGAGTTCACAGCCCCATCCACATTGCCAAAGGGCAAGTTATCCGCCAACAACACATCCAGCGATCCCCGAATCAAGTTCAGTTCCGGATCGTTAGGGCTGATGGCCGCCGCTGCATCCAAAGCTTCGTTCACCTGGGACAGTTTGGCCAAGGCTTCGGGTGCGCCCTGAAGGGGGCCGCGACCCCCTTCGGACACAATAAACGCCCCTTCCAAAAAATGTCCCACGCCGATATAGAGGTTACCGCGCAGGGCATCCGTGGCTTTGAGGGTGTTGGCGGCGGCGAGGGTCTGGTTGGCGGCGGTTTGCACCTGATCCCACTGGCCATCGAGATAGGCCAATGCACCGGCTAAGGCATAGCCCAAAGGCTCTTGGGGTTCTTGGGCGATCGCCTCTTGGGCTAAACGGCGGGCGGCGGGGTAATTGCCGTTTTTGAACAGCATGACGAAGGCCGCCTCCGCCCGATCGCCCACGGGGCGAGGATTTTGAGACCGGAACGGATCCGCCCCGGCCGGCAGAGCACCCCAGCCCCAGCACAACCCGATCGCCCCGGCAGCCCAAGCAATTACCATTGATCGAGACAGGCGAGGCCGAGTCGATCGCTTTCGAGCGCGATCGGCCACCACAGGAGATCGCCCTTGAGCAACAAAGCGGCCGAGATCCATAACCATCACTCCTGAACGTATCGAAATATCGGATCGAACAATCGAACATGCGTTGAATCATTCATTCGAGCCGTTGATTAGCCCCCTACAATAGGGCCCGATCCACCTCCGCGCCCCCTTTCTTCCATGCTGCGTTTGGACTCCGTTAGCTATCACCCCGCCGCCGCCGCCAAGGCCATTTTGCACCAAGTGAATCTGGAATTGGTTCCCCAACAACTGACCCTGGTGATTGGCCCCAGCGGTTCCGGCAAAAGCACCCTGTTGGAAATTTTGGCCGGCTTGGCCAGCCAAACCAGCGGACAAGTGCTGTGGCGCGATCGTCCCCTCTTTCCCGAGTCCCTGCAACAGTTAGCGGGGTTAGTGTTTCAATTTCCTGAGCGGCATTTTTGCGGCTCCACCGTGCTCGAAGAGTTGCGGCTGGGCCACCCGGAAATTAGCTCAGAGCAAATTCACGAGGCTTTGGCGGCTGTGGGGTTGGAACAGTTAGCCCTGAATCTTTCGCCCTACACCCTCAGCGGTGGCCAGCAACGGCGCTTGGCTCTGGCGGTGCAACTGATTCGTCAACCCAGCATTTTGCTGTTGGATGAACCCACCGCCGGTTTGGATTGGTCCATGCGACAACAGTTGGCCGGTTTGCTGTCGCGATTGAAGGCCCACTGGACTTTATTGGTGGTCACCCATGATCCCAGTGACCTATTAGATGTGGCCGATCGCTGTTGGCAGCTTCAGCAAGGGCAACTCATGCCCACCCCTACGGCATAGCCTTTGTCGATCGCCCCAAAGCTCAGACCCATTCAGGCATCCTCTTCGGTTCTCGATCGAGCCTTTCGCCAGGCGTTCAACAGGGCAAAGTGAGCGTAAATGTGCTGCCTTCGCCCACTTGGGATTGCAAATCGATCGCCCCGTCATGGGTTTCCACCACAATTTGATGGGCAATGGCCAACCCTAGGCCGGTTCCCCTGCCCACTTCTTTGGTGGTGAACATATAGTCAAAAATTCGCCGCTGCACCTCAGGGGGCATCCCCGGCCCATCATCCGCAATCATAATTTGAATTCTCGACTCGATCGCCCTTGTGCTGATCGTAATTTGGTGCGGCGATTGGGCTAATTCTTGAAAACTTTTGCCTTCGCTCAATTCATCGATCGCATCGATCGCGTTGGCCAAAATATTCATGAAAACCTGGTTGAGTTGCCCCGGAAAACAGTTAATTTCCGGCAATTGGCCATAGTGGGTCACCACTTCAATTTTCGGTCGTTGCTCATTGGCCTTGAGCCGATGTCGCAAGATCAAGACCGTACTATCAAGCCCATCATGCACATTAAAAAGTTGCTTTTCTATTCCATCGGTTCGCGAAAACGTTCTTAAACTTTGGCTAATGGCAGCAATTCGATCGCCTGAATCCTTAATGGCTTGCATCACATCCGGCACATCTTGCCGCAAATAGTCCAGGTCGATCGCATCTAGTTGCTGCTCAATGGTGATGCCCGGCTCAGGAAAATTGGCTTGATAGAGATCCAAGGTTTCGATTAAATCGGTCACGTAGTTCCGCATGACACTGACATTGCCCACAATGCACCCGATCGGGTTATTGATTTCGTGGGCTACCCCGGCCACCAAATTGCCCAAAACCGACATTTTTTCAATTTGCACCAATTGCAATTGTGTCTTTTGCAGTTGCCAGAGTGCCTGTTCTAACTCTTCAGATTTTTGGCGAATGGCCGCTTCCACAGCTTTTCGATCGCTAATATCCCGGACGATCGCCTGCAAAATTGCCTGATCATCTATTTCCATTCGGCAAAGCTGCACTTCGGCAATAAATTCCGAGCCATCCCAGCGGGAATGTTGCCACTCAAAACGGTCATAGCCCCGGGTGAGTGCCGTCATAATATGATCAGTGGCTGCTTCGCTCGATAAGCGCCCGTTGGGTTGATATTCCGGAGAAATTTGTGAAGGATGCTTACCACAAAATTCTGATTTTGCTGGGCACTTAAAGATAGCCAACGTCGCCGAATTACAATCCACAAAGCACTTTTCGCTCAAGAGCATAATCGCATCATTATTAGACTCATACACCGCCCGCAACCGAGATTCATTGCGCTGCACGGTTTGGTAAAGTCTTGCATGATCTAGGGCGATCGCGGCCTGGTTCGCCAAGCAATCCAAAACCATGAGTCGATCGTCCGTAAAGAGTCCCTGAGCCGATCGATGTTCCAGATATAAAATGCCCAATAGAGTCTCTTGGTTCAGCAATGGCAAGCAGAGCAAACTCTGAGGGCGATGAATCTTTAAATAATTGCCAATGACAGGCAAATCAGTGCAAAGATTTTCAATAGCAATTGGTTTTAGGTGCGTTTCTGCATATTGAATGAGCTTACTGGGCACGTCTTGGCTATGTGCAAGCGGTAACGTTGTTAGCTGCACCCCTCGAGAGTCTGCCAGGGCCCGCAGTTCCCACTCACCATCTTGCAATAGAAGCAGGGCACATTTTTCTGCGCCTGAATATTCCAGAACATGGCTGGACAACACTTGCAGCAGCTCGTTGATTTCGATGGTGCGAGCGATCGCCTGGGAAACTCGAAACAGCGTTGACAGATGAATCATGGTTAGGGGCTTGATTCTGTCGGTAAGGGCTTAAATAATCAACGTCCGTAGCCAATTCACTTCAACAAGCAACAAAAATTTGTCAGTCAATATTCAAGACAAGAAGAGATGCCGATCACAAACTGCATATGGAAATATACTCAATATACAAGAATACACAGATAATGTATAAAGATCGATCTTCTTGCACAAAAAGCGAAACAATAAAAATATACAAGAAAGTTTTAAAAATATTTATCTCGAATTAAACCTAGGCTAATCATTTTGGCATTCATTAGAGAATATTTGAAAAGTATCTTTTGACCCGTACCAAACACCAATAGTTGTGGGGGCAAGATGCTCAAGCCCCTTATCTATGTCGATCACTGGAGCGTACAGAGTAGCAATTTTGGCTTTTCAGACATCCTCTTAAGATTGCTGTTGATGATGATTTGAATTCTGGGTTCAAATGATTTTTTGTGACAATGATCACTTGGGCGGTAATTCAGCAGTCAGCCAGAGCTGTGATCGCAAGCTGCCTTGGGTTTCTTGGTTGTTCATCAGCAAGGATGAGAATTCAGGATGATCCGTGGCGATCGATCCGTGAATTGCTGATCCGTGAATAGTTGATCAGTCAATCTTGGACTGATCTGGTCAAGAGGATAAGCGCGATCGAGCAGTTGACAAGGCTGATGAGTGAACGATCAGGCAATTGTCAGTGCTGATATTTTGAGTGCCGATTAAAGCATCAACTTCGAGTTTTAATGAGGTCTGAGAAGTATAAAGAATTGCGGCCGCTTGGGATATTGATCGAGATCACTAGGAATTGTGACCCTATCGATTGGGATTTAACCCCTTGCTGAGGAGCAAACCAACTGAATCCGAAATGTGGATTGGACAATCGCCCGATCGGGATGAGGCCAGCGGGTGATGGGGCTGGGGCGGCCCGATCGCACCAAATCTGCGACAAAATAGGGAAATCCTGACCGTTGTGGCCCTGCCTTTGGATCGGTGGATCCAGTGGATTAACGTGGATTAACCTTGATGACCCTCGCTTTTGACGAACAGACGAATCAGCGTCTGGCTGAAACCATTGACCTGGCCCAATACATTGACCATGCGCTGTTGCACCCGGCGGCGGGGCCGCAGCATGT
This sequence comes from Limnothrix sp. HT2024, assembly GCF_059138625.1. NCBI lineage: Bacteria > Bacillati > Cyanobacteriota > Cyanophyceae > Pseudanabaenales > Pseudanabaenaceae > Limnothrix > Limnothrix sp. HT2024. The sequence continues at coordinate 4,312,512 of NZ_CM181121.1, read as the reverse complement.
GGAACAGTGGTGCGCGGAGGCCGATCGCTTTGGTTTTGCGGGTGTTTGTGTGATGCCCACCCATGTACGCCAGGCGGTGTCCTTGTTGCACAATCGGCAACCGGTGGTGATTTGCCCGATCGGGTTTCCCTCGGGAGCCACCACCACCCGAACCAAGTGCGTGGAAGCAGAAGAAGCCCTGGAGCAGGGGGCGCGGGAGTTGGAGGTGATGCTGAATCTGGGTTGGCTGAAGGCCGGTGCGGCCGACGCGGTGCATCGGGAAATTGCGGAAATTGTGGAGATGGCCAGCGCCAGCGCGTTGGTGAAGGTGATTGTGGAGTGGTCGCTGCTGGAGGCGGCAGAGCGACAGTTGGCGGTGGAAATTGCCATGGATGCGGGGGCGGCATTCCTGAAAACCCACACGGGCTGGAATGGGGGCGTGTCGATCGAGGATGTGCGGTTGCTGAAGGATTGGACCCGGGGCCGGATTGGGATTAAGGCGGCCGGCGGCATCCACACCACGGATCAGGCGATCGCCCTGATTGAGGCCGGGGCCACCCGTTTGGGCACATCGCGCGGGGTGGACTTCTTGCGGCGCGATCGAGCGGCCGGTTGGGCTGCCGAAACGGAGGAGCCGCCCACCGCATGAACCATTCCCGCACCTACCCGGCGACGGGCATCAACCTCAAGGGCGTGCCGTTGGGGGAGTCGGATCTGTTGCTGACGATTTTGACCTTGGAATTTGGGTTAATTCGGGCAGTGGCCCCCGGCGCACGCAAGCCGAAATCAAAAATTGGGGGCCGCAGCAATCTGTTTGTGGTGAATGAGCTGCTCGTGAACCGTGGGCGCAGTCTCGATCGCATTGCTCAAGCCCAATCGATCACGGCCTATGCGGGTCTCACAAGGGATTTGGGGAAGCTGATCACGGCTCAATATTGGGCCGAGTTGGCCTTGGCCCAGGCCTTGGATGGCCATCCCCAACCGGATTTGTTCACAACCCTGAATGAGGATCTCCATGATTTGGAGGCGCTGCCTTTACCGAGCGATCGAGTGGCGGCCTTGGGTCAGTTGTTGCCAATCCTCTGCGCCGGGATTGGTCGCCTGTTGGCGGTGGCGGGAGTGGCTCCGCAGTTGGGCCAGTGCAATTTAACGGAACGCCCGATCGCCCCCGATTGGACAGATCCCCATTGGCGGGTGGGGTTCAGTGCCGCTGCGGGCGGGGCGATCGACCTGGCGGCCCTGGACAATCCGGAGGCCATGGCCTGGCTGGCGGCACGGCAACCCACAAGGGTGCTGCCCAGCTCGGGAGTCTCCGTCAAGTTTTCGCCCTTGCGCTTAACGGCCACCGAGTGGCAAAGCCTGAATGATTTATTTGCAGTGTCACCACCGAGCGATCGGGCAACCTTGGCCGATCCCCTGCGCCATTGGCAGCGGCTGGAGCGTCTGTTACGGCACTATGCCCAATATCATTTTGGACAGGGGATTCGATCGGCCAAATCCCTGGAAACCTACCTGAACACGGCCCTGGCCCCGCCTGCTTTGGTGTAATTCTCCACAAACCACCGGTTTAGGGCCCGTTGCCGACTCGATTCCATCGCTTGCCATCTTTTCCCCGATCGCCCATGTCCCCCACTTCGTCCCAACCCGACACGCCCCCAGCGGAACTGCACAAGAGCCAACCAGCCCCCCAACCGTTGCCCCTGAAAAAGCGGCTCACGGAAGAGGTGGACGAGTTGGCCGAACTGGTGCTGCATGGGGCGGGCCATGATCAGGCGGCGATCGAGGCAGCTCGCCTGGCCAAGGAGAAAGGACTCGAACCCGCCTCCGCCGATCCCGAAGAAACGGGATTTTTGCCGGTGCTGAAAAATCGCAACTTCCTGGCCCTGTGGAGTGGGCAAGTGTTTTCGCAACTGGCAGATAAGGTTTATCTGATCATGGCGATCTCAATCGTGGCCGCCCGGTTCCAAGAACCCGGCCAAACCATCAGCGGCTGGGTTTCCGCCATCACGATCGCCTTCACGATTCCGGCCGTGTTGTTCGGTTCCCTGGCGGGAATTTATGTCGATCGATGGCAAAAACAAACGGTGCTGGTGGTCACCAATGTGGTGCGCGGGCTGTTGGTGTTGGCCTTGCCGGTGGTGTTGGCCCTGACGGCCGACGGCCCGGAGGTGATGGGCATCCCGATCGGCTTTGGGGCCCTGTTGGCCATGACCTTTTGCGTTTCCACCCTCACCCAATATTTTGCCCCCGCCGAGCAAGCCACCATTCCCCTGATCGTGCCACCGCAACACCTGCTGTCGGCCAACTCTCTCTACACCACCACCATGATGGCCTCCACGATCGTCGGGTTTGCCGTGGGGGAACCGCTGCTGGCCCTGGCCAATCATCTGGTTGCTCGTTGGGGGCTAGGGGAAAACTTGGGCCAAGAACTGCTAATTGGCGGCAGCTACGCGATCGCGGGTGGCCTGTTGCTGTGGATGAAAACCGGCGAAGCTCCCGAAGACCACACGATCGAACGCCCCCACGTCCTGGACGATTTGCGCGACGGGTTTCGCTATCTGCTCGATCGCCCCATGATCCGCAACGCCCTGATTCAACTCACGATCCTGTTTTCGATCTTCGCGGCCCTGGCGGTTTTGGCCGTGCGGATGGCGGAAGTGATCCCCGACATCAAAGCCTCCCAATTTGGGTTGCTGTTGGCGGCCGGGAGCGCAGGCTTGGGGGTAGGAGCCTTGCTGCTCGGTCAATTTGGCAGCCGCTGGCCCTACACCCGATCAGCCCTCTTCGGTTCCTTTGGCATGGGAGCGGCCCTCGTGGCCCTCGCCAGCACCGCCACCCACCTCTGGGGCGCAGTGACCGCGATCGTCTGTCTGGGAGCCGCCGCCGCCTTCGTGGGCATCCCCATGCAAACCACCATCCAGCACGAAACCCCCGAGGAAATGCGCGGCAAAGTCTTTGGCTTACAAAACAACGCCGTAAACGTGGCCCTCAGTTTGCCCCTGGCCCTCTCCAGCGTGGCCGAAGCCTATTGGGGGTTGCCTGCGGTGCTGCTGTTGTTGGCCGTTTTGGCAATCGCAGGCGGCGTAGCAACCTGGTATATTTCCGTTACGAGTTTGCAGCGATCGACCTCAGAGGATGTTTGAAAAGTATTCTTTGGCACGGGCAAGCACCAATAGCCGCAGGGACAAGGGGCTTAAGCCCCTTGTCTAAGTCGATCACTGGGGCGTACAGAGTAGCAATTTTGGCTTTTCAGACATCCTCTAAGCGCTCCCCCGGTATGCATTTTGTTGCTGAATTTGTGTTATTGAATTTGTGTTGTTGAATTTCTGCTGCTGAGTTTGTGTTGTTGAGTTTGTGTTGCTAAATTCTTGTTGTTGAGTTTGTGTTTTTGAGTTTGTGTTACTAAATTCTTGTTGTTGAATTTGTGTTGCTGAATTCTTGCTGTTGAACTCTTGTTTTTAAATCTCTGTTGTTAAATTTCCGTTGTTGAGTTCCTCTTGATTGGGTGAATTCACCAATTCATTAGCCCAATCATTTTCGCTAATTCAGGTTTCCGGATTCCATGCACGTCGCTTGGTTGGGTAAACGATCTCCATTTTGCGGCAACGTCACCTACAGCCGAGAGATCACGAACGCATTACGCGATCGGGGGCACGAGGTGAGCTTTTTACACTTTGCCCAAGAAGAAGAAACCGAAGACGAAGCACAGCGGGATGTGAAAGAAGTCCCGCTTCCCTATCTCTATAAATCCCAAATTTATACGTTGCCCACCTTTGGGGCCAGCAAGGTTTTGACGCAATCTCTCACCCGGTTGCGTCCCCATTTGCTCCATGCATCCTTGACCCTTTCGCCGTTGGATTTTGTTTTGCCAGAAATTTGCGACGAATTACAATTGCCGCTAATTTCCACCTTTCACCCTGCTTTCGATCAAAAATTACGCAATTTCACCTCCGGCACTCAACAGCTAACCTATCAACTCTATGCACCCTTTTTAGCTAGCTATGACTGCACGATCGTCTTCTCCCAAATTCAGCGCGATATGCTGATCAAGCTGGGGGTTGAGGGCGATCGAGTGGCGGTGATTCCCAATGGAGTTGATGTGCTCAAATATGCCCCCGGCCCCTCGCCAGTGAAACGGGAATTGGGGTGCGATCGCCTCTTTGTCTATGTGGGCCGTCTGGCACAAGAGAAAAACGTTGAACCCCTGCTGAAGGCTTGGAAAAAAGCGAAAATGCCCAGCCATTGCAAACTGGCGATCGTTGGCAGCGGCCCCCTGAAAGCCTCCCTCCAAGCGTTCTATGGCCCCGAGCATGGGGTGGAATGGATGGGCTATGTGGCTAACGAAAGTCGCCGGATCGACATCTTGCGGGCCGCCGATGTGTTTGTGCTGCCCTCATTAGTGGAAGGGTTGTCTCTCTCGTTGCTGGAGGCGATGGCCTGCGGGGTTGCTTGTTTGGCAACCGAGGTGGGGGCCGATGGCGAGGCGATCGAACAGGGAGCCGGAATTCGCCTCAATCCGCAAAAAGTCTATGGACAATTGCGAACCTTGCTGCCCATGCTGGCAGAACATGAGGAAATCACCGCCTTGCTGGGCCAGCGGGCCCGGGAGCGTGTTTTGGAGCGCTACACCCTCGATCGCAACCTCAACCAACTCGAAGCCCTTTACGGGGAAATTTTGAAACGGAAGCGATCGCCTCTGGTGCGTTAGTGAACACGCAAAGAACACAAGGCAAAAAGTAAAAAGCAAAGGGTAAAAGGTAAAAGGTAAAAGCGAAAAGTCAGAAGTTCAATTCAGTTCAATTCAACAGTCCACATACTGGGAACCTTGCCCATGTTCCAGTTACCCCGAAAATCCCTGAGCGATCGCCAATGGGCCCTGCTCACGCCCTATCTATTCCTGCTGCCGGCCCTGGTCGTCCTGACCATCACCACCTTTTATCCAGCCCTGCAAGCCTTTTACCTCAGCTTCACGCGCTATGACTACGACCTGACCGAAGCACCGCGCTGGGTGGGCGGGGCCAACTTCCTGCGTCTGTGGGGCGATCGGCTATTTTGGAAAACCCTGGGCCAAACGATCGTCTACCTACTAACCGTCGTCCCCATCCTGACGATCGCCCCTTTGGGTTTGGCCATTTTGGTGAACCAAAAATTGGCGGGGATCCGTTGGTTTCGTGCCGCCTATTATGTGCCCGTGATTGTGTCGAGCGTGGTGGCCGGCATTGCCTGGAATTGGATGTATGCGGAAAATGGCCTGCTGAACCAACTGTTCACCGGACTTGGCCTTGTTTCTCGTCCCATTCCCTGGCTGACCAGTCCCCAATGGGCCCTTTGGAGCGTGATGGCCGTTACGGTCTGGAAAGGCCTCGGCTATTACATGGTGGTTTATTTAGCCGGACTGCAAGCCATTCCCGCCGACCTTTACGAAGCTGCCGCCCTCGATGGCTCCGATGGTTGGCGCAAACATTGGGATATTACGGTTCCGTTGATGCGCCCCTACTGGCTGTTGGTGGCCACCATTTCCGCCATTTCCGCCACCAAGGTCTTTGAAGAAGTGTTCATCATGACCCAAGGCGGCCCCCGCAGCAGCTCCAAAACCGTGGTCTATTACCTCTATGAACAGGCCTTTGAAAACCTAGAAATGAGCTATGCCTGCGCGATCGGGCTAGTGTTGTTCCTGCTGGTTTTGGGCTTTTCAACCCTGCGGCTGTTGATTCCCAACCAAGCACCCACCAATCCCTAAGAGGATGTCTGAAAAGCCAAAATTGCTACTCTGTACGCCCCAGAGATCGATGTAGACAAGGGGCTTAAGCCCCTTGTTCCTACGACAACTAATCTTTAGCCCCTGTTGAAAGATACTTCTCAGACATCCTCTAAGCCCCTTGTCCGTGAAATCCAGATTTCAGACTATCCGACGATCGGTTCTAGTCCGGTAACTGGTATTGCTCCACAATTTTTTGGGCATAGGCCGGCACATGCTCCGCTAGCTTTTCAGGATAGTGGCGCTTTACGTAGAGATAGTTGCGCGTGAAGTGGGAGTCGATCGAGAAGCGAGCATATTCCAGCCCCTTGGGCCCCACCCGCTCAATCACCAAACCCATCAACTTAGCCGCCCACATGGGAATCGTGACCCCCTTGTCATAGGCGGGAATGCTATTTTGGACGGCGGCCCGGCGCTCCCCTTGAGACATCACCGGCTGGGTTTCGATTTGGTCGCGCACCATCTCTAACAATTCGCGGCCCGTTTCATTGCGCACCACCAACCATTGCCAGCCAAAGGGCGCACCCATATAGCCCACCACCAAGTCCGCAAGGGAGTTGACGTAATCAAAACAGGTCATGCAGGAGGGGGCAAACACGTCCTTTAATTGGTCGGTTTTTAGGCCAAAGAACGGAACCATCTCCGTGGAACCGTCTTCGTGCTTGAAATGCACTCGGAAATCCTGCATGAACTCGTAATAGACCACGGTGTCGGGCGATCGGCTGGTGGTGTCCAGGAATTTTTGCAGGCCGGCCCGGGTCACGTTGTCCACGCAGGGCGTACCGAGTACATAGAGCTTTTCGAGGCCCAGTTTGTCTTGAACCGCTCGCAGGGCTTGGATTTGGCAGCCCACCCCAATCACCAACAACCGCTTCATGCCCGATTGTTCAATCTGTTCCAAAACGGAGAGGTTGGGCGAAAGGGTGGGTTTGTTTACCCGGGCGGCCAAGATTTCTTCGGGGGTGGTGGCAATCACCGGTTGGGGCTGGAAGCGATCTTCCGGAGTGTTTTGCACACAGACGACCCCTTCCACTTTGCCGCTGGTGAGCATGGCGATCGCGATCGAGCTAACGATGCCAGTCCATTGGGCCCCCTCGATCGGCTCGGTTTTGCGCGCAGCCATCATTTCCTGATGCACGCCGAAGTAGATGTCATCTTCGACTTCCAGATCGCGGCTGCGGCCGTGGGCCTGGGTTTCCAGCTCGGCAATCTGTTGATTAATGAAGGCGCAGGCCTCTTTGACGTAATGCACATAGTAGGTGTCGCACAGACCGCATTCACTGCACAAATCCTTGGCGGGGCGACGGCTACCGGGCTTGAGGGCGCGGGCTTTTTTGTGGCCGAGGGGTGCTTGACCGGATTCGGAGGGTGATGAGGCGAGGGTCATGGCAACAGGCGGGCGTTGAGCATTGACGTGCGGTTTTTATTGTTTCATGGGCGATCGCTCCTGGTAACGGGAAATCAACAACCCGCAATGTTCAGCAACGAAGCAGCAAGGGAGTCGTGATCCCATCGCCAATCCATTACTAGTCCAAACACAATCCAGGCCAGGGCAATCACGGCGAGATCACGGCAGCATCGGGCATCAGGGCCACGGCTTCCGCTCGGTGTTTTTTCAGGGTGGCTGCGGGCAAGGGCCCATGGAGATGTTCCCAGGGCAGCACTTCCCCTAAATCCCAGTTGCGAAACACATAATGATCCAGCGGGGGCACGCGATCGCGCAGTTCCTTGAAGGCGCGCCGGTAACTGCCCAGGGAGACCCGATCGGGGTTGTCCGTGTCGCCCGCCCCATAGGCCCGCACCAGTTCCAACAGGGGGGTTAACCGACGATCACCCCGGGAAATCAGCGTCTGAATGATTGACCAGTTATAGCTTTCGGGCCGGAAGTCAATGCCATTGGAACGCAGGCGCTTTTGCAGCAATTTCAACCGCTTTTCCGCGTCCCGGTTCACCCCAAACCATTGAAAAGGGGTGTGGGCTTTAGGCACGAAGGTGCTGCAACCGAGGGTTAATTTCAGACCCGGGGCAGCTTTTTTGAGCTGTAACATCATGGCCGCTGTGGCTTCGATGTCGTCGGGGGTTTCGCCGGGAATCCCGGCCATGCCGTAAAGCTTGAGGGCGCTGAGGCCGCCGGCTTTGGCGTTCACGGCGGCCTGTTCGATCGCTTCGGTGGCCAACTTTTTGTTGATGATTTGCCGCACCGTTTCCGAACCGCTTTCCACGGCCACGGTGATCGATTTGCAATCGCGGCTGGCCAAAACGCGGGCCAGCTTTTCCGTCACCGTGTTGGTGCGCACCGAAGCCACACTGAGCCGCACCTGTTCATAGGCGGTTCCGGCCAGGCGATCGAGCAGACTGTCAAATTCAGGATGTTGGGTCACAGAAGCGCCGAGCAGGCCGATCCGGTTGGTGGCTTGCAGTCCCCGATCGATGGCCGGCAGCAAGGAGCCTTCCAAGTCCGCCGTCCGAAAGGGCAAGGTGAGATAGCTGGCCAGGCAAAACCGGCATAGTTCTGGGCAACTACGCACCGTTTCCACCATGAAGATGTTTTCCCAGGCGGCGCGCGGAGTCACCACCGTGGACACCGAAAGGGCGTTGCCACGATAGGTTTGTTTGCTGACGGTGGCAGGGATTCGATCGCTCAAGGGGCGAATGGCGGCGATCGGGCCCGTGGGGTCGTGATACTCCACGGCGTACAGTTGCGGCACATACAGACCCGGCACTTGGGCCAGGGCTTCCAATCGATCGGCCCGGGGGCGATCGCGCTGTTCTAGCAGCTTATTCACCAGGGCATCAATCAAAATTTCCCCATCACCCAACAGCACCACGTCAAAATAGGCGGCGAAGGGTTCCGGATTCGCCGTCAGCACCGGCCCGCCCCCAAACACGATCGGGTGCTCATCGGTGCGATCGACCGCATGGAGCGGCAAATCCAAATCCTCCAGCAACGCCATCACGTTGATGTAATCCAGTTCCCAGGACATGGAAAACCCCACCAAGGCGGGCGATCGGGGCAATGGCTCTTGCGCATCCGTAAACAACCGTGCCACGGCCAACTCCGGCCGTGCCGCCAACATGGCCCACACCACCTGATAGCCCAGGCTGGTGATGCCCACGGAATAGGTGTTCGGAAAGGCAAACACCGTGGGCAGGGCCTGGGGCAACGGTTCAGCGGGGTCAAACAGCAGGGTTTCGTCAGCAAAAGGAGCCATGCAACAACTGGAAAAAACCAGAGAAAAACCAGAAAACAACCGGAAAATAACCAGAAACTAGCGGCGTTAAGGAACGGCTATCAGCATGACAGGCTTAATAGATTGGGTCAAAGTTGCGGAGCCAGTCATGGTAACAAGGGGCTTGAGCATCTTGCTGCTTAAGGATTAGGTAGACAGTAACAGCCATGTAATTTAATCCAGCAAATTAAGGCAGCCACGTTACTAGGAGCAGCTTAGAGGATGTCTGAAAAGTGTCTTTTGGCACGGGCAATGCACCAATAGTCGTGGGGACAAGGGGCTTGAGCATCTTGTCTTCGTCGATCGATGAGGCGTGCAGAGTATCGATTTTGGCTTTTCAGACATCCTCTTAGGATCGCACCGAAGTTTCCGCCGGGGCGAAGCGTTCCTTAAACAACTTGATGTAAAGGTGCTTGAAGGTGGAACGAATCACCCGAGGCAACCCAAAATCGATCGGCATCAGGAAACTGGATAAGCGCCAATCCTCGATCGCCAGATCCGCCGGCCGCTGCAAGGGATAGGTCACCTGTTCCGGGGCCGGACAAACGCCCAAGGCTTCCGCCGCCGCCAAGGTGGGCACAGTTGCCGAATCCACCTGCAAAATGTCCGCCAAAGCCCGATCGAGGGCAAATACATTAGCCGATGCGCCCAACACCCCCAACAGGCGCGGTTCGCCGTTGCTGGGGCCGTCGCCCTCGTGGCCAATGATTCCATCCACGATCGTCAAGTCGGGGTCGATCGTCCGCGCCGTTTCCACCAACATACGCCCAAACCGAGCCACGTCCTTCCCCGCGTCCAAATGCCACCAGGCCTTCAGCTTGCCCGGCACACAGCCAAACAAATTCTTCACCCCCAGCGTAATCGTCAATTGGCAGTGGGATTTCACCTTGGGCAAATTAATCACCACATCTGCCTCCATCGCTTCCTTGCTCAGGCGCAGGTGACCAAATTCGCCGCTGAGGCCGTCGTAGCGCTGGCCCCGAAATTCCACGATCGGGATATTCAAACCTTGGGCGATCGGGGCCAGGCCGTTAGCCTTGGCCACGCCGGCCGCGCTGCCAAAGGCGGGACTGTCGCCCAAAAAGGGTTTTCCACCGGCCGCCAACACCAACTCCGCCACCACCTGCACCAGCTCGGGGCGAGTCGTGCATTCTTTGGCGGGTCGCGATCCGGTCAGGAGGTTGGGTTTCAACAGCACCCGATCGCCCGGCTGCACAAAGGCCGCCATCCCGCCCAAGGGTTCCAACAGGGCCACGACTTTTTCGCGCAACAGATCCAAATCATAGCTAGTGGCACTGAGCAAGCTAACGGGAACCATCGGCGTGTCTCCTGGTGTTTTGGGGGGCAATGGTTGAAATGATGGATCGAAATCAGGGATCGAAAAAGATGGATCGAAACTAGGGATCGAAATGCGATTAGAAAACAATCGAGGGCGGAGCAATCGACTGATTTAAATCATAGGTTGATTGATTTGAATCCTGGGTTGGTTGGCTGAAATGATGGGCCTTGGGTAAAGATTGCCCCGGAAAACGTTCTAGGATGGCTGACCAAGCCGCCACCACGTCATTAGTTTGATTAGCCAAAGAATAGGTGTTGCGAATATAGGCCGATGCTTGTTTGACTTTGGCGATCGTGGACTCAGGGCGGTTTACCCAATCGTCGATCGCCTGTTCAACCGCCTGGACAAATCCTAAAATATCGCCCCGCTCGATCGGGTAAGAAAACTCCGGTTTGAAAAATTCCCGCCCACCGCGGCCGTGGTAACCCACCGTCAGGCAGCCCGCCGCCATCGCTTCCGCCGCCGGTAAGCCAAATCCCTCTGGATCACCAAAACTCATAAAAATTGCCGAATTGCGCATCATTTCGGCTAATTTCGCCTGGGGCAAGTCCAACACTCGCACCAAGTGAAACCCCTGAAGCCGATCGCGGTGGCGCAAGATTTGGCAAACCTGCTGAACATCCATGAAATTTTTACGCGCCAGGAAGCAAATTTGATTGCTCTTTCGCTCAGGAAAATAAAACAACTCTGGATCAACGCTACACCGAACCCGGTGAACCTTAACTTGCGGGAAAGCCGTATGAATATAGTTTTTGCTGTCCTCAGAAACAACAATCACCCCTAATAAATTTGGATCAGCATAGGGCAAATATTCTTCTTCAAAATTCACTGAGAATTTATCAAATGTGTAATAGACATTCTGATTAAAAATCACAAAGGGAATATCTTTGGGCAGCTTGGCATATTCCGCCTGTTCATAGACCTCGGGCACAACCACAATGCTGCGATCGGGGTTAATGGTCAGAATTCCACCGAGGATGCGTGTTTCATTGGGAAACCACTGACAACGAAATTCCGCTTCCCTATGCAAAACCGCTGCGGAAAATCCCGACTGATTCAACAGATCCACCTGGCGATAGATCATCTGTACGCCGCCGGTCGGTTTTGTGAATTGTCGGCAGGGAAAGTAAATCTCGATCGCCTTTGGATCCACAGTTAATCTACCTAATTTTAGAAACTAGCAGTATGACTCAAGACCTAATACTGATCACCGAAGTTGATCACCCGAGTTTGTCAATCAAGATCGAGGAAAATCAGCCTTGATAATCATCCAAACGGCTCGATCGCACCATCAGCAACTTCGTGCAGAACTGGGCTGCAAACTGCGCCACCCAAAGCTCATTTTGGGCGATCGAGCCGCTTAAAACCTAAGTCGTTGGATTCGGCATTTGGCTCATGGTTTCCAAATTCAAAACTTCCGCCAACTTAGCCTCATCCATTAACCCTTTTTCCAAGACCAATTGGCGCAGGGATTTACCCGTTTCTAGGGATTCTTTGGCGATCGCAGCGGCATTCAAATAGCCAATGTGCGTATTCAGCGCCGTCACCAGGGCCAAGCTCCCTTCGGCATAATGCAAACAGCGATCGGGATTGGCTTCAATGCCCGCCAAACAGCGATCACTTAAAGCAGCGATCGTGTTGCCCAAAATCTCAATGCTTTGAATCAAATTGTAGGCAATCAACGGCATCATCACATTCAATTCCAGTTGCCCCGCTTGGGCTGCCAGGGCGATCGCCTGGTCATAGCCCATCACTTGGAAACAAACCATAGAAGTCATCTCCGCCATCACCGGATTATATTTACCCGGCATGATTGAAGATCCTGGCTGCACGGGCGGCAATTGAATTTCCTTAAATCCAGTTTTGGGCCCCGAATCCATCAAGCGCAAATCATGGGAAATCTTGGCCAAATCCTGAGCCAAATTCCGAATCGAACCGGACACATTCACAAAAGGAGCCATACTCTGCATAGCCGCCATCAAATGGGGAGCCGATCGCAACGGTTGCCCAATCAATTCTGAGAGTAATTCAGCCACCCGGAAGCGATATTGCGGATGGGTATTCATCCCCGTGCCCGCAGCGCTGCCGCCCAATCCCAAGACGCGCAAATCTTCCGCCGCCGTGGCAATTCGCCGCTCGTGATCTTGCAAAATATAAGCCCAGGCTCGAAAGCTTTCGCCCAACCGCACGGGTACTGCGTCCTGCAAATGGGTGCGGCCAGATTTGACAATTTCTTGGAAAGCGATCGCCTTGGCTTCCATGGCGGCGATCGCCTTTTTGAGGGCTGGAAACAGAGTGCGATCGAGCGCCAACAACCCTCCAATCCGAATGGCCGTCGGAATTACATCATTGGTGGATTGACCATAATTCACGTGATCATTAGGACTCACGCGGCCATAGTTTCCCTTGCGATCGCCCAACAGCTCCAAAGCCCGATTGGCCAACACTTCATTCACATTCATGTGATGGGAAGTGCCGGCCCCCGCTTGGTAAACATCCACTACAAATTGATCGCGCAATTGACCTTGCAAAATTTCATCGGCCGCCTGCACGATCGCTTGGCCTAATTCTTCCGAAATACAGCCTAATTCTGCATTGGCGATCGCGGTGGCTTTTTTGATCAGCAAGCAGGCATCGACATAGGTAGGCAGCGGTTTAAGGCCACTAATCGGGAAATTCTCGATCGCCCGGCAAGTCTGAATCCCGTAATAGACCGTATCGGGGATTTGTCGTTCCCCCATCGAATCCTTCTCAATTCGGAAGTTGTCAGCGGTGCTCATGGTTTTGGGTTTTGGGTTCTGGGTTGTCGATTGTCAATTTTACTGAGATTGCTTGCTTGAGTTGATGACTTTTCTGAATCATTTTTTGGGCGATCGCCCTTGATGATTCTCTGTGGCCGCTCCCTTGGATCACCGAGAGGATACCTGATCAATCAAAATTGCTATCTTTTAGGTCTTCTTGATCGACGAAGCCAAGGGGCTTAAGCCCCTTGTCCCCCCTCGCGCTGATTGATTGGCAAGCACTCCAAGCTACTTTTTAGGCATTTTTCAGGCATTTTTTAGATCATTTGGGTTTTTTATTTTGCTCATCATTCATTGCCTTCATGCCACTGGCCAACATCCAAAGGCCACCCAAAACAATTCCACCGGCCAAAGCACCCAACAGCCAATCTAAATTCATGCCACTTTCCATAAAAGTCTGCTCAACAAAATCAGTGTTTTTGTTTGTCTGCTCGATGGATCAGTTTCTTAACTGGAAGGGCGCTCAATTCGGTCATAGAGCCACAGGGAAATCACCATGCCCATAAAGTTGGCAGAAATTCCCGCCAAATTGGCTACCACCACAAACACATCCAACGGCCGCACAATTTTGGTGGGATCGGTAATCGCAACCCCGGCCGGTTGAGAGACCGCTTTCGAGACCAAAACATAGACCGCAACACCGGAGCCAATCAGGGTTAAAACCACCCCAATCATGCCCGCATAAACCCCCATTCTCAACAATTGAATGGTTTCCGTTTTGCGGGGTTGAGGTTCGCTGGTTTTATGAATTAATCCCTTAGCAATTCGGGTATATCGAAAGGATAAAACCGTGTTGAAGGCCGCCACAACTACGCCACAGGTGGCCCAAAAAATGCCAATGCTGACCCCTTGGGCAGCCCCTTGGCCGGCCAGACCCGGCACGGCAATCAGCAACAACAAAATGGCGGCTAAACCGAGGGCTAATTGCACCCAGAACCCAATCCAACCACCCAGTTGCAAGGTGGCGGCAATTCGCTGGATGGACGGCCGCGGCCCCCTTGACGGCGGCGGTGGGGGCGTGGGGTTGGAATCGGGACGGCTCAACATGGCAGCAAGGGCAGAATTGTGAAGATGCGGCGTTTGGAACAGCGAGCGTTAACAAGGCGGGCAATGACCCAAAACCGCAAGGCTCAGCATTGAGGTCACGGGTTGGGCTTGCCCCTCAAGCGTGGCATATTGCCGAGCCTCTCGCGCCGTTGAAGATTCATCGCAGCGGTCTGAATTCGGCGATCGATTCCCCCTTTTTTGACAGATATCGGGTGTGAGAACAGGAACGATCGCCCCTGGCGCACACCATCCTAATATTGGGAGGAATTGGCTCAACGCCACAGCAGCCCCTACAGTAACCCACCCGCAGCCATTCAAAATAACAGCCATCCACCGCAACGGGCCATTCCAAAATCAATGAGTTTCAAAGAAATGAGTTTCAAAGAAATGGGTTTAGAAACCGTGAAAGCAATTACTCTTCTGGGTTCCACCGGCTCGATTGGCACCCAAACCCTGGATATTGTGTCGCAATATCCCGATCGATTCCGGGTGGTGGGTCTGGCGGCGGGCAGCAATGTGACCCTGTTGGCGGAACAGGTGCGACAGTTTCGGCCCGAAATTGTGGCGTTGCGGGATGGGAGCAAGCTGGCGGAACTGCAAGGGGCGATCGCAGACTTGGATCCCCAACCCCAACTGGTGACCGGGGAAGCGGGCATCGTGGAGGTGGCAGGCTACGGGGATTCGGAGGTGGTGGTCACGGGGATTGTGGGCTGTGCCGGGTTGTTGCCCACGATCGCGGCGATCGAAGCGGGGAAAGATATCGCCTTGGCGAATAAGGAAACCCTGATTGCGGGTGGCCCGGTGGTATTGCCCCTGGTGCAAAAGCACGGGGTGAAATTGTTGCCGGCCGATTCCGAGCATTCCGCCATTTTCCAATGCCTGCAAGGCGTGCCTCAGGGGGGCCTTCGTCGCATTTTGCTGACGGCTTCGGGGGGGGCCTTCCGGGATTGGCCGGTGGAACGGCTGGCTCAAGTGACGGTGGCCGACGCGCTGAAGCATCCCAACTGGTCGATGGGCCGCAAGATCACGGTGGATTCAGCCACCTTGATGAACAAGGGTTTGGAGGTGATTGAGGCTCACTTCCTGTTTGGGATGGACTATGACGGCATTGATATCGTGATTCATCCCCAAAGCATTATTCACTCACTGATTGAGCTGCAAGATACATCGGTGCTGGCTCAGTTGGGTTGGCCGGATATGCGGCTGCCGTTGCTCTATGCCTTGTCCTACCCGGAACGGATTTATACGAATTGGGAAACGCTGGATTTGGTGAAGGCGGGCGATTTAACGTTCCGTGCGCCCGATCGCGCGAAATATCCCTGCATGGATTTGGCCTATGCGGCGGGTCGGGCCGGGGGATCGATGCCAGCGGTGTTGAATGCGGCCAATGAGCAGGCGGTGGCCCTGTTCCTGGAGGAAAAGGTGCATTTCCTGGATATTCCGAAGCTGATTGAAAAGGCCTGCGATCGCCACCGGGCGGACAATCGAACCCAGCCGACCTTGGAAGACATCCTGGAGGCCGATCGCTGGGCACGCCAAATGGTGTTGGATTTGCAAACGGCGGCGATCGCCTAATCAGCGTCTAATCATCATCACCGAGCAGCCGGATCGCCGCTCGAAAGACCTTGGCCCTAGGGGCGATAGAGCCAGAGGGGAACACCGCTCGTGGCCAACTCAAAGTCCAGGGCGCTGAGGGCCTGATCGACCTGTGGCCCCGTCCAGGGGCCGATCGACCCCCGGGCCCGGCCATCGGAATTCAGCAACCGGGCTAAGGGGGGTTTGCGCTCCTCGATCGTCTGCACCACCACCTTCTCCGGATCCAGCTTGGTCAAGTCCGCCAACCAGCGGCGGGCATCCTCTTCAGTGCCCAGGCGATCGATTAAGCCCAATTCCTTCGCCTGCTCTCCGGTAAAAATCCGCCCATCGGCAAAGCTGCGCACCGTTTCCGGCGGCAAATTTCGCGCTTGGGCCACGGTCTGCACAAACTGGTAATAGCTGCTGTCAATCAGGGATTGCAGGATTTGGCGTTCTTCGTCGCTCATGGGGCGATCGAACGCCAGGATGTCCTTATAGGGCCCGGACTTAATCACCTTGAAGGAAACGCCCACCTTATCCAGCAAGGATTCAATGTTGTTGCCTCGGATAATTACGCCGATGCTGCCGGTGATTGTGCCGGGGTTCGCCACAATTTGGTGCGCCCCCATGCCGATATAGACCCCACCGGATGCGGAAATATTGCCAAAACTGGCCACAATTTTGGTGGTTTCGCCCAGTTCCTTCAGGGCGCTGTAGATTTCCTGGGAATCTCCCACCGTACCGCCAGGGCTATCGATCCGCAGCAGCAAACCGGGATATTTGCGCTCTTTCACCACTTTCAGGGCTTTCAGCACCCGTTGACGAGTGCCCCCGGCGATCGCCCCGGAGATTTCAATGCGCGCGAGTTGTTTACGAGTATTGGGCTTGAAAGGCCACATGGGAATTGCCGTCTCGACACCAAAGGAGTGGATACAATTCTAGGGTTTAGTTAATATTTCTTAAAGTTATTGATCAAGTAATTGATCCCAGCCATGACCGCCCAACCCGTCAATCCCCAATCATCGCTGCAATCCTGGTGGGGGTGGCTGCTGCTGATTTCACCCTTTTTCTTTTGGGGCACAGCCATGGTGGCCATGAAAGGCACCCTTGACCACACCACGCCCTTTTTCTTGGCGGGGTTGCGGCTGGTGCCAGCGGGGCTGTTGATTTTGGGGGTGGCGGCCCTGACCGATCGCCTCAAACCTATCAGTGGGGTCGGGTGGGTCTGGGTGGCGGCCTTTGCCCTGGTGGATGGGGCCCTGTTCCAAGGCTTTTTGGCCCAGGGCTTGGCCCGCACGGGAGCCGGACTAGGATCGGTGACCATTGATTCGCAGCCCCTGGCGGTGGCCCTGATGGCCCGCTGGCTCTATCGGGAGCAGATCGGGCCCCTCGGTTGGTTGGGGCTGTTGCTGGGGGTGGTGGGCATTGCCAGTGTGGGGCTGCCCGATGAATGGATTTTGCAGTTGTTGAACGGCGCGACCTGGCAAGCGCTCTGGCAAAACGGGGCGATCGACTGGGATCCCGAGGCGATCGGGCAGTGGCTAGCGGCCTTGCTGAATAACCTCTGGGGCAGTGGCTTTTGGTGGATGCTGTTAGCGGCCCTGTCCATGGCGATCGGGACGGTGATGGTGCGGCGAGTGAGCCAGTATGTGGATCCGGTGGTGGCCACGGGTTGGCATATGGTCTTTGGCGGAATGCCCCTGTTTGGGCTGTCGGCGGCCTTTGAGGTGAACCAATGGCAAGGTTTGACCCTGGCCGATTGGGGATCGATCGGTTATTCCACCCTCTTTGGCAGCGCGGTGTCCTATGGAGTCTTTTTCTTTTTCGCCTCCAAGGGCAATCTCACCAGCCTCAGCGCCTTGACCTTTCTCACGCCGGTGTTTGCCCTGCTGTTTGGCAATTGGTTTTTGGGGGAAGTGCTCAGCACGGTACAAACGGCGGGCGTATTGCTGACCTTGGTTAGCATCTACCTGGTGAATCAGCGGGCGGTGATTGCCCAGAAGTTGCGATCGATCCATTCCAAGTTGGCTCCCATCCCGATCGAGGTGTCGTCCAAGGAATCGCCTTGATCGGCTCGATCGTCTTCAATAGGTCGCTAAGGGATCGATCGGCAACCGGAATAGACAACCGAAATAGACAACCGGAATAGACACAGGACTCAACGAGAATCAACGCCACGAATGGGCGAGAAATACCGAACCACCGGAACCGCCGATCGCTCCTTCAAGTCGGTTGCTATGGTGGAAACGGGTTTCAGGGTCGCGCCTATCCCCACCGTTGAGACCGAAATCTCACGCCAAAACTGCAAATCAAAATTTCGCACCAGGAAAAACATCATGGCTCGATCGCGCTGGCAAGGACGTGCGCTGGGATTGTTGATGGCGATCGCGCCGATCACCGCTCCCGCCGCCTGGGCAAACACCCCCGCCGCCCCGAACAGCACCGGCTCCGCTCGCTCGGAAATGACGCTGCAAACACAAATTGCCCCACCGCAAATCACCCTCCTAGAAACGGGCCAGGGCGATCGGCAGTCCTTGCGATTGCGCCTTCAGCAGGGCGATCAGCAGCGATCGTTATTGGTGATGAAAAGCCAAATGCAACTCACCCTGGCGGGCCAACAACCCATGGCCATGCCCGTGCCGGAAATGCGGCTGCTGACGGAAATCACCATCAACCAGGTGGCCAGCGATGGCCAAGTGAGCTACACCCTGCGCTATCCCAAGATCGAAATGATTGCGCCGCCGGAAATGTCCTTCGTGCAAGCGGCCATGGACAGCACCGCTCGGGAATTGGAGCGAATTCAGATTCAGGTGGAGGGGGACGATCGGGGGAAACTCTCGAAGGTGAATGTGCTGGCGGACGGCGAGCTTTCGGCCCCTTTGCAGGCCAGCCTCGGCCAAATGACCGAATCGATTCGCAACAGCAACATCGAATTTCCCGCCGAGCCGATCGGGGTTGGAGGGCGCTGGCAAAGTGTCACGGAAATTGAATCCGGGGGGCTGCGAATTCAGCAGCGGGCGGTTTATCAGGTGGTGGAAATCACGCCCGATCGGGTGGTGTTGAACGTGACCGCAGAACAGACGGCCCCGCCCCAAAAACTCACCATTCCCGGCATAGCCCCGGAGCAAGCCCCTTCCCTGCGGTCTTATCAGGCCAATGGTTCGGGTCAAATTCAGATGAACTTCAACCGCGTGGTTCCCACCCAATCGAATTTGTCCCTGAAGGTGCGATCGGAAATGGAAGGGTTACCCGGCGTGGGCACGGCCCTGATGACCGGTGATTTAGAAATGACCCTGGAGCCGCAACCCTAGCGCACTTGCCTATAATTGGGGGCCCTCTCTGGTCGCGATCGGGCGATGTGCGGTAATGGAGTTGAAAGTTGCCCTGTCGGCGCGGCGGGTGCTGGGTTGGTTGCTGTTCACGGTGGCCCTGCTGACCCTGGCGGGAACGGCGGTGCAGGTGGCGAAATATGCCTTTGGCTATCGCGAAGGCTGGACAAGGCTGTTTAACCTCGATCGGGAATATAACCTGCCCTCCCTGTTTTCCACGGGCTTGCTGGGGGGCTGTGCCCTGTTGCTCCGGGCCATCGGCCAGCGAGCGGCCGCCTTGGGCGATCGCTGGGCCCCCTCCTGGCGGCTGTTGGGTGGCATTTTCACCTTCTTAGCCCTGGATGAGTGGTTCAGCATCCATGAAATTTTGATCTTGCCCGATTTGGCGAAATGGGCAGGGTTGCCGGGCTTTTTAAAGCAAATTTGGGTGATTCCGGCGGCGATCGCCGTGGGTTGGGGCGCTTGGCGATTTTGGCCCTTTTGGCGACAGCTCCCCCCCAAGTTACGCGGTCGATCGCTGCTGGCGGGCTGTTTGTATGTTTCTGGGGCGTTGCTGATGGAGATGGTGGGTGGGGCCTATTCCGCCGATCAGGGCCAACAAAACCTGACCTATGCCCTACTGACGGTGGTGGAAGAGGTGGCGGAAATGCTAGGAACCACCCTGTTTTTGTGGGCGTTGTTGGTGCATTTGGGATCCTGGTCGGGGAAATTTTCCTTGGTGCTTAATTTGGGCGATCGAACTTTGGGCGATCAGAATTTAGGCGATCGACCAGATCCCAAGGATTCCCAGCGGCCATGATTGAGAAATTGCTTGGCCCACAAGGCTCCTCAGCGGAGCCAGGGGCGATCGGACAGGTTGCTTTTTGGCGATCGGGCTGGGCCGTCCTGGGGTGGACATTGCTGGGGGCCCTGGCGCGGTTTTGGAATTTGGGGGGCAAACCGCCATCCAGCATTGAAGTGGCCTCGATCGGGTTTGGACTGGGCAATGGGTTTGATCATTTGCCGCTCGATCGGCTAGTCCGCTTGGCAGAACTCTTGGAGCCGTTGCGGGTGCAACCCAGCGTGGGGCTGGATGAAACGATCGCCCGTTTAGCAGCCCAAAGCACCCATCCGCCCCTCTTTTTTGGGTTAATGCATGGCTGGCTGAGGGCGCTCACGCCAGCGGGTGGGTTGGTGGATTTGGCCACGGCGCGATCGCTCAGTGCCCTGCTGGGTTGTTTGGCAATTCCCGCCGGATTCTGGCTTGCCCAATGGCTGGCGGGTCACCTGGTTCCACTCCGAGACGGTGCAGCGGCTCCGCAGCCCACCGATCGCCCTGTGGCGGCCCTTTGGATGGCCCACGGGGTGGCGGCCCTGTTGGCCCTGTCGCCCTATGGGGTGGCCATGGCCCAGGAGGCCCGACACTACACCCTGGCGATTCTGTGGGCGATCGGCACTTGGGCCGCCACCTTGGGAGCCGTTCACCGCTTGGATCAGGGGAGATCGCCCGGTTGGGGCTTGGGAATTGCTTGGGTGCTGGGGAATGGCCTTAGCTTGGCCACCCACTATTTTTGTCTGTTGGGGATTGCGGCCCAGGGGCTGGCGATCGGCTGGTTAGCTTGGAGCCAAGGGCGATCGCAGGGGTGGTCAATCCTTCGGGGGCGGCCCTGGCGCGTGATGGGGGTGATTGCCCTGGCCCAAATTGCCACGGCGGCCGCTTGGTTGCCGGCCATGGCGGGAGCCTCCGAAAGTGAACTCACCGCTTGGATTCGGGAGGATCTGAGTCCGGCGGAATGGCTCTTGCCGCCCCTGCGGTTGCTGGCTTGGTTGGCCACCATGGTGGTGTTGCTGCCGGTGGAACAGCAGCCCCTACCGGTGATCCTGGGCAGCGCGATCGCCCTGTTGGCCATTCTGGGATTGCTGCTGCGGATGATTGGGCCCCTTTGGCGATCGGGCTTGGCCCGTCCTGCGCCGCTGTGGTGGGCGCTCAGCATTGGGATTTTGGGGCCGTTGGTGCTAATGCTGCTGTCGATTTACACCGATCGAGGTGACCTCAGCGTCGCTCCCCGATACCAGTTTGTGCATTTCCCGCTGGTGGTTTTGGGGGTGGGGTTGGCCCTGGGGCAACGGGCGGCCGATCGCGCTCCCCTTTCGATCGGTCGGTGGCATGGGTCGGGGCGATCGGCCATGGTCGCGATCCTGGTCGTCAGTCTGTTGGGGAGCTGGGCGGTGGCCAACAATTGGGGCTTTTTAAAATCGCGACAAATCGATCGCCTGTGGGAGCAAATCGAAGGGCGATCGACCCATGCCCCGCTGCTCGTCAGTCACATTGAAACCTATGCCGAAATTCGCGGCACGGTGGCGATCGCCTACGAATGGCAACGACGACAAGCGGCACAAACCCAGCAGCGCCCAGCCCAGCCCCCGAATTCACCCCAACTTGCACCGCAATTTTTGATGTTGCAAGAGGCGAGCGATCGGGCCGATGCCCAAGCCCCCTTAGCCCAAGTGATTCAGCAGCAGACTCGGCCCTTTGACCTGTGGACAGTTGACCTGTCGCCCGCCTTGGACTTGGAAGCCTATGGGTGCAAGCGAGCGAAGGAACGCCGCCGACCCACGGGCTATCGTTTGCGCCACTACCAATGCACCGAAGCGGCTTCTTGACCTTACCCGTTCGCCCCAATCATGCCGAGCGAGTGAACGGGGCGATCGACCCGGCCAGCAGTTGGCCATTAGGCTGGATGGGGTTTTTCAGGCGGCAACCTAGGCGCGATCGGGCTTGGCAAAGGCACGGAAATAGAGCGATTTTGAGAACTCTTTGATCGGAAAGAGTAGATAGGTCAAGGGATTGATTGTCACGATGATGTTGCGCACATCCCGTTCCGCCAAGGCCACGATCGCCCGCGCAACCCACCCCGCCGACATAATCCCGATCGGGTTGAGATCGCTCTTGAACGGGCCAAGAATCAGCTTCCGCACCACACAGGGCGCATCCAGTCGCCGCAGGGTGATCAAATCCCCGATCGCCCGTTTCGATAGCTCATAGAGGGGGCTAAACGCCGGGTTCACTTCCGCTTCGGAGGTGTTGACCCAAACTTCCTTCAGGGCCCGGTGTTCCGACTTGGTGACCGTTTCAAAAAATAGCTCCATCAACCGCCAAGCCGACAGGGTGTTCACCTCCAGCGCTTGGGCCACGGCCGCCGCCGAGCGATCGCCCTGATTCACCCCATGGTTAATGATCAAAATATCCACATTGGCCAGGGTTTCGCGCAGGGCCGCCTCTTCGCCCGATCGCCAAGTGACCACCCGTACATTGCCCTCAAAGGTGGTTCCTTCGCGCGTTGTCAGGGCAATCAGCCTCGCTCCTCGACTTTGCAACACGGCAATCAGGGCCCGGCCCATGCTGCCCGACGCGCCGGTAATCGCGATTGTTTTGCCCTTCAAGGACAGGGCTGTGCCCAGCAGCTTATCCACAAATGTCAAAGACCCACAGTAATAGGCATTGCCCGAATCAAAATGGTGTCGCCAATGGTAGGTGCGATTCACCGTCCAGATGGAGGGGTTACTATCCAGATCACCCGCCTTATGGGTTAGGTCGGTTTCCATCAGGTAGCCGCGCGATCGGGCGATCGCCGTGGCCAAAAAGCCCAGGGAATAGAGGCAACCGAGCCACATTCCCCACTGACCCGACAAGGCCGCCGTCAGCCCCACCACCGAAGCCATGGTGGCCGCTTCGGGCGCATCGTTGGCCAATTGTGCTTTGTAATAGGCATCAAGGCTGCTGATGGTTAGGTCACGGCGATAGACCTTGTGGTGCATGTTGTGGGCCCGTTGTAGCGGTTCCCAATAGTGGCCGGCCACATGATAAAAATCGCGCACGATTTCGGCCAGGACGATCGAGCCGATCGCCCAACTCAGTTGTACGAATCCCTCTGCGTTCATGATTTGGTTCTACTTAGCCCAGCTACGGATGCTCAAAACGGTTCAACGTTGAATTGCCATGGGATCAGGTTCAACCAGGCGATCGATTGCCCAGAATGGGGAAAGACCCGATCGCCCAGTTCGCGGGGCTAGGATGCAGTTTGTTGAATTGAGCTGAATTGAATGGAACTGAATTGCACTGATCGTCAATCAGCCCAAGCATCAATCAGCAAAAGACAATGGCTATAGAATAGCGACTTCCCGGAGCGGCTGATGCAGCAAGCAACGGAGATGACATTCAAACAGGTCGGGCGTTTGAACTCCAACGCTGGCGATCGCGGGGGCCGCCGGGAAAGGCAACAGCCGATCAAAATAGACGGGATTTGGATCTTTGTCTGGGCGATCGAACCCAAATTGCATCAAATACAAACCAGGCGGAAGCCGAAGCCAATTCATTAGCTCAAAACCCAACCGATAGGCCGCCTGTCGATCACGATCGGATAGGTGATGGGGCTGAAGGAACTGACCCGTTGAGCCAGGTTCCGCACCAAGGGCGATCGCTTCACCATACAGAGGACCCTTGGCGGTCACGATCAGGGGTAGCCACAACTGACCCTCGCCGTTGGGCCAATCTAATTCCGCCGTCACCCGCGATCGCAAGCTTTCGGCCGCCGCGCAGGTCACCCAGGTGGGACGGTGAACCCAGTCTGCCGGAAAGCGATCGTCCTCCAAGATCCGTAATGTTAGGGGACAGTCGATCGCCCCTGGGCCGCCGGGCAAAGGAGTTTCATCACCCACCACCACGATCTGCAGGTCAAGCCGGTCAACTGCCACGGACTTCAATCGATCGAGCGCCACCGACAACCAATCCCCAGCGGCTAGCGAATCCGCCCGATCGATCCAAACTCTTAAACAGGTCATGGAGTTTCGCCAGCGAATTCGGGGAGGTCAAGACTTCCGGGGCGACGACTGCTGACCGCCAGCCGATAGCTAACGCTTTGTAATTCCGCCTGTAGGTTGCGATTTTCCTGTTGCAGTTGGCTCACGCGCTCTTTGATGGCGCTCAGGCGGTCTTCAAACTTGGAGCGATAGACGTTGGGCAATTCCTGAATCGTTTGCTCCAGCATCCGGCTGCGATCGCCCAATTCTTGCACTGACTGGCGTAATTGATAGATTTCCGCGTCCCGATCGGCTAATTGATCCTGATAAAACCCCACCTGTTCTTCCACTTCCCGCACCCGATCGCGCAGGGCTTGCAATTCCGCTTGATGGCGCTCTGGCTGGTCGGAGGTGGGCACCAGGCCCGCATTGCCCTTCACCAAGCGGAACAGTTCCTGCGAAAGCTGCTGTACCAAGCGATCGCGCATTTGCAGCTCATCACGCAAGCGGGCAATTTCCGCTGGGGCTGCTTGACCGTTCAATCCGTCGGCTTGCATCACGGCAATGGGATGGGGTTAATAATCGTATGAACAACGCTACCGTATTTTTTAACCCAAGATTGGCTTGAACAGCTAGGGCTAGGCCAGAAGCTGTTTTTGATTCATCGTTTTCGATTCGCTGTTTTTAATTCAATCGCTGATTCCAAGAAGACTGTGCTACCTCGCGAAACCCTGCTGAAGCGTGCAACCCACCGAGACACGATCGCCCGGGCGATCGACCTGGCAGACCAGAGCCTAAAAACCTGGGAACCGGCCGTGAGCGATTTTTTGTCACCGCCGGAAATTGCCGACATCCAAACCGTCTTCAGTGGCTTGGCGGAAGTGGTGTTCATGCCTTGGGGGGGCTATCCCCAAGCGGAACGGCAGCGGGTGGCCTTTGCCCGATCGGAACTGCCGTTGGTGACGGACGCGATCGAGGTGGCAGCCTTGGAAATTGCCGGGAATTTTTTGTTTGACCCGGCCACCCATCGGGACTTTTTGGGGGCCCTGTTGGGGACGGGGTTGGTGCGCGACAAGGTGGGCGATTTGTTGGTGCAGGGGGAACGCGGGGCCCAAGCCCTGGTTGCGCCGGAGGTGGTGGAATTTTTGGAGCTGAGCTTAACCCAGGTGCGATCGGTGCCGGTGAAAACCCGCGCCATTCCCCTCAGTGAACTGAAGGTTCGTGAACCCAAGAAAAAGGAAATGACCACGGTGGAGGCTTCCTTGCGCCTAGACGCGATTGCCTCCGCCGGGTTTGGCCTCTCCCGCAGCAAAATGGCGGAGGCCATTTCCGGGGGCGATGTGCGGGTGAACTGGAAAGACATCACCAGCCCCAGCCATTTGCTGAAATCGGGGGATCTGGTAGTGTTGGCGGGCAAAGGTCGCCTCTCGATCGGGGAGATTGCCACCACCAAGAAGGATCGCTATCGGGTACAACTCACGCGATTTGTGTAGGACACCCGTTAGCGGGCGGGAGCGCGTTTTTTCCACTGGGCGATCGCCTGTTGGGCGCTGGCATAGGCCGCTGTGTTGGGCGGCACTAGGCTGGCCGTTTGGATGGCGGCGGCCAGTTGGTTGGCATTGGCGCGACCTTGGGCAATCTTGAGAATTTCTTGGCTCCAAAGATTGATTTGGTCGCGGGCGGCGGGATAGCCCGGTTGGTTCACGGGCACGCTGCGGGCCAGGTCGATCGCCCGGTTATAGCTAGAGGCTTGGTTCAGTTGAATTTGGCTGGCGGCCTTTTGCAGGGTGGCACGGTTGTTGGCCTGTTGCTGCTGGAGGGTTTGCCATTGGGCGATCGAGCTGCGTGCTTCTTGGTACACCTCACCCCGATCGGGCGCAACAATTTTGGCCGCCGCGATCGCCCCGCCAAAGTCGCCATTGAGGGCCCGCCCTTTGGCCAAATCCAAAATGACCCGGCTCCAGCGGTCGATCGCCTGTTGGGCTTGACCGTAGCCCGGATCTCCCGGCTTGATTTGTCGGGCTTGCAAAATTGCCTTGCCAAATTCCGAAGCCTGATTCGTCCCGATCGGGATCCGTGCCAGGCTCAATTGGCTCACCCCGGCAGGGCTGGCGGCCGGCGGCGTGGAGCTGGGGTTAGGACTAACTTGGGGGCTGGGTTTTGGGCTAGGTAACCCCGACTGAGCCACAGGAGCGGGCTGAGGACTCGCCAAAGGGCTAGGTTCCGGCGGCGGCAACGTCCGGGAGCCAGTGGGCGGCGATGCCCCATTGGCCGGCGCAGGCAGGGGTGTAGCGGGGGCCGGACTCGCGATCGGGCTAGGAGTTGAGGCTATGATGTTAGCCCCAAACAGAGCGGCATAGTTGCGGGCCACCACGGCCGCCAACAGCACAATTCCAAAAACTCCCAACCAGGTCACCAACTGGCGAGCAAAGGCCAAATCACTGGCACTGAGACCAGCCGTGAGCGGGCCAATCAGGGCCAAGTCTCGCTGGGACTCGGGAATCGGTTCCGGTGGTGGAGCGCTGGGTGGTGGGGAACCGTTGGGATTCACAGGCGCGATCGGGGAACCGGGCGCGATCGCGCTTGGGGGCCGCAAGTTGACCGACTCCGCCGGGCGATCGCCGTTGGGCACAGCCGGTGTGAAGGGATTCGATGCGGCTGACCCCGATTGGGCCTCTTCCGTGGGAACCCAATCATTGGCAAATAGCGCCTCAAAGGCACTGGGTTCCGTGGCCCAAGCATCGGGCAAATTGGCGGCGGACGCGAATCGATCGAGCGCCTCATCATCCAAAGCCGGACTTTGCACCTGATCTGAACCAAACACGCCCAGTTCTGGCGATGGGTCGGGTTGTGGATTAGGTTGCGAATTGGGCTGTGAATTGGGTCGATTCACTGGGTAATCGGCCTGGGACTCAAGCGGTAGATCACTGGGCGACCCATTTCCCAAGGGGGCGATCGGGGGTTCCACAGCCAAGGCCGGCGCACTGGCCGGAAACACCACAAAGGATTCGATCGGGCGTGGTGGTTCTGGCATCATCCGCCCCACCACCGTTTCATAGAGCCGCTCGTGGGGATGGGCAAACACCTGCACCTGGGGCGCAACTCGGCCCTGCTCCTGGGCTAAGGCACGGGTCGTTTCTCGCAAAAACCGCGAGAGGGCATAGAGATTCATGCCTTGGGATTGGCCCAGGGCCGCCGCCAGGGCCGGAGCCAACAGTCCGCTGCTTTGGCGACCGGCCCCCGGCTCTGCCAACAAAATCGACAACCCCATTTCTTGGGCCAAGAGGGGAATTTCACCGCCCACCGGAGCCAGATTGTCTGCGGGCGGCCGGCTCAAGTCCAAAACCAACAACACCTGACCGCCGGGGCCGACCCGATCGCTCGCCAATTTCAGGTA
Source organism: Limnothrix sp. HT2024 (assembly GCF_059138625.1). Taxonomy (NCBI): domain Bacteria; kingdom Bacillati; phylum Cyanobacteriota; class Cyanophyceae; order Pseudanabaenales; family Pseudanabaenaceae; genus Limnothrix; species Limnothrix sp. HT2024. Next base: position 4,285,278 of record NZ_CM181121.1, on the reverse strand, counting down.
TTCACAAACTCGCCGCAGGGGAATCCCCGCCGTTGCCGCCCGATCGAGACTGGCTTCAATGGGTAGCAAATAATCCCGATCACGATGGCTCACCCCATAGCCACTGAAAAAGCACCAAAGGGTATCACCGGGGTTCACCAATTCCGTGGCGGCAAAATCCAGCCAATATTCCAGATTTTCGCGATTGGGATAGGTAGGGCGATCGAGCAGGGGCAAGGAGCGATCGCTCAAAATCACGGTTCGATATTGGGTTCCCGCCGAGCCGCTCGTTTGGCTCTGCCAAGCCTGGGCCACGGTGACCACATTGGTCTCCGCCTCGGCCAGCGGCGGCAACAAAGGATATTGACCAATCCCGATCGCGATCGCCCAATGGGTTTTGCCCTGGGTTGCACTGGAACTCGTCACCATCAAAACCCCTTCGTGCAATGCGTTTGTCTACTGTGCCTGGGTTGGGCTGGTTGGGCTAGTGGTTATGGCCCTGCTCGATCGTCTTGAATTGTTTTCAATTTTGCCGCCCCGAATTCCGTCGCCCCGGATGTTGAGCACATCTTGAGAGCATCTTGCTCGCGGGCAGAACCCAAGCCAAGCGATCGAACCCATCGAAAAAGTTGCCCAAACCATATCACGGCCGTCCGGCGCTCTGGAAAACGATCGAAATAGCTACGGGATGGCTATGGATTCAAGGGTTGGGATGATCAATGGATCGTCATGAAATGAGAGCAACTTTAATTAACGCAAATGCAACTTCAGTTAATGCAACTAATGCAACTTTAACGATGCTTGATTTTTGAAGATTGCGAGATGATGGATTCATTAACGGATTTCAAGGGTAACGTTTGGGGTGGTCTGTGGCGAAATCTTGGGTGAGCCGATCGATTGAGGCCCTGTCGGATTTGGTTTGGCAGCGATCCTGTGAGCTATGCGATCGCCCGGCCAAGCATCAAGGCCTCTGCCTCGCCTGCGATCACCGCTTGCTCGCCAGTCAACTGCCCCTTGAGCAACGGTGGGGCCGCTTGCCGGCCAACTTGGTTCCGTCGGCTCCCCTGTTCCTGGCTTGGGGACTCTATGACGGATCCCTGAAACGGGCGATCGCCGCCTTGAAGTATGAGGGCCATCCCAAACTGGCAGCGGCCTTGGGCCAGGGTTTGGGTCGTCTGTGGCTGACACCGGGAACCGATCGGGCCATTGCAACCCCTTGGCAACAGCTCGATCGAGCGGCTCCTTGGGTGATCCCGATTCCGCTCCATGAAGCTCGACTGCAAAAACGCGGCTTTAATCAGGCAGAATTATTGGCTAAGCACTTTTGTGATGTAACAGGCCATCATCTAATCCCCAATGCCCTGCAACGGATTCGGGATACCCAAGCGCAATTTGGCTTAGGCCAGGGCGATCGAGCCGCCAATATGCAGGGGGCCTTTGCCTTGGGGCCGGGCCTGCGGCAACAACGTCCCCGAGCGGTGATTTTGCTGGATGATATCTATACTTCCGGGGCCACGGTTCAAGCGGCTAGCCACAGCCTGCGGGCGGGCGGCTGGACAGTGGCGGCGGTGGTGGTGGTAGCCCGATCGGCCCAGCGCCCGGCTCCCGGAACCCACCCACCGACCCGATCGGCCCCAGCCCGCCCGAAACGTAGAGATTCTTAATTGATCGCAACGACCGGAAAACTCGTCCGCTAAAATTCGGTTGCACGGCCGCCGCGCGATCGCCAGGGCCGCCGTCCTTCCCCCTTGCCTATTTCCTCAAAGGAGCCAGATTCATGGCGCTGCCCCTCTCCAAATCCCTGACTGATAAACCCCTTTGGCTGCTGGGTGCGGGGGTTGCTGGGGCGTGGCTGGCGCTGGAAGTGCTGAACCAAGCGCTCCATGGGCTGGGCAGTTGGCTGCCGGCCGGAGCCGTGGCCGTGGGCGCGGGCTTGTGGTTAACGCGACGACGATCGCTCCCGGTGGCCCCGGTGACGGAACCGAGCGTGCTCGATCGAGCCGCTGCGGAACGGGCGATCGCCCGGGCCCAAGGTCTGCTGAATTTGATGGCCGCAGAATTACCCGCATTTTCGGCTCAAGATTGGCAAGCCCAACTCGATCGCCTGACCCAAGATTTAGACCGATCACGCCTGTCCCTGGCGATTCTGGGGGGCCCCGCCGTTGGTAAATCGGCGTTGGTCAAAGGTTTGGGCGCGGCGGCCCTGGCGATCGACTATCAAGAACTGCCCAGCCTGTTTGTGGGGGGCGAAACTCAAGATCCAACCACCCTGGACTTGGCCCTTAAAGCCGATCGGGCCCTGTTTGTGACAGCGGGCGACCTTACCGAAACGGAATACGAAATCTTGGAATGGTTGCTGGCCCACGAACAGGCCCCGATCGTGATCTTCAACAAGGCCGATCGTTATCTGCCCGCCGATCGCGACACCGTGTTAACCACCATTCAACATCGGCTCCATGGGCAACTAGCCCCCACCGCCATCATCCCCACCGCCGCCGCGCCGGCCGCGATCAAAGTTCGCAAACATGCGGCCGATGGCACGGTGCAAGAATTCTTGGAACAGCCGGAGCCGGACTTGGGAGCCTTGGTCACCGACTTGCAAAACACGCTCATGGCCGAGGGCGATCGCTGGCGGTGGCGCACCGCCCTGCGGCGCACTCGGCAAGTCACGGAGCAGTTGCAAACCACCCTCAAAACCGATCGCCGCGATCGGGCCGTCGGGGCGATCGAGCAAAGCCAATGGATCGCCGCCGCCACGGCCTTTGCCAATCCGCTGCCTGGCTTGGACTTGCTGGCCACGGCGGCGATTAATGGCCAATTGGTGATGGACTTAGGCCAGATCTATCAGCAACGGTTTTCCCTCGATCGGGCCCAGGCGATCGCCCAAACCCTCGGGGAAGTGATGCTGAAGCTGGGACTGGTGGAACTGGGCAGCCAGGCGATCGCCACCGCCCTCAAAACCAGCGCCCTCACCTACCTGGCCGGCGGCGCAATTCAGGGTCTGAGTGCGGCCTACCTGACCCGTGTGGCGGGTCTGAGCCTGGTGGAACTGTTCCAAGCCCATGTGGAAGCGGAATGGGCCGGCCAACCGGAGGGCGAAAACTGGCTCAGTCCCGATCGCCTGAGCACCATTCTGCGGCGTGTTTTCGAGCAAACCCGCCAGAGCACCCTCATCCAAACCCTAATCGACCAAGGGCGCGATCGACTGTTTCCCAATGCCGCGACCAGCCCCGCCCCCAACTAGCGCCTAGACCGATGGACGCATCCTGTTGCTCAACTTCGGTTTAGCCTTCTCTGTTGCACAACCTGAAAGCTGAGCAGTTCAGAAACCAGCACCCAGAAGCCAACATTCAGAAGCACCGGTTGAAACCCGCCCGGCCCGCTAGGCCCAAATTCGCTACCCAATTGAGAGGCCCAAAAAATGGGAACGACTGCCAACCAGTCGTTCCCATTTCATTATTTAGCTTGATACTCAGCTTGATTGGGCTGGATTCAATGACCGGAATTGAACTCCATTGCTAGGGCCAGCTGTGGACAGGAAAAACGGGGAATCTTCCCAAAAATATTCTTCCCGCCTTCCTACTTGTCCGCGTCCTTCTTATCCGAGTGATTGCGAATTTGCTCCGCTTCCGGGCATTCTTCCGCTACGGGCAGATCTAAGACACTGCGCCGAGACACCGAAGCAAGCTTGCGCGTCACCGAACCGATACTTTCGAGGCGCACCATTTCTTCCCAAGCACAGGTTTCGTCGTCCTCTTCGGTTTCGTAGCGCAGGGTCACGAGGTCGCCTTCAATGTCAAGGATTTGTGCGCGCTCGATCCAGCGCTGCTGATCGCGCAGGAATATGCACACTTCCTGTCCGTCACAGCAGAGCTGATAAATCTTGCGGTGTAGCATAGCTTGCCTCTTCTAAGGTGGTGAACTGGCCCCTGCAATTGAGTGGAGTTGCAGTTTCAAAGTGTGATTGGGGGGCAGTGGCTTCACTGGCGCTGCCAAGCAACCATTCAGCGCTAATGACAACCACAGGATCGGGGGAATTTGGCCCAGTCGATCCCCAATACAACTTCCATGCTGGCCATAATGGCAATTTGCTTGAGTTGTCGGCTGACGATCGAGCAAGCGGGTCAAGATTGCTCGATTGCTCTCCCCATTCTAGGCTACGGGGTTAGCTTTCAACGCTCCGGGTGGCCAAGCATCCCTACGCCATATCCTAGCGCTTGGCTGTTCGTTAGGACGAGAGACAGGCCAGGATCGTTTCATAGACCGATCGCGCCAGACTATTGAGATCGTAGCCACCCTCCAAACCCAACACCATTCGGCGGCTAATGCCCAGAAGCGATCGCGCCAGCCATCCATAATCCTCCGGTTGGAGATGGATTTGTGCCAACGGATCGTTGCGATTGGCATCGTACCCCGCGCTAATGATCAACAAATCGGGATCAAAGTTCCGCAAGAACGGCAACAATTGCGCCTCAACCAGGGATTGATAGGCGCTGCCGTCGGCTCCGGGGGGCACGGGCAAATTCAACAGTTGATAATCCCGATCGGCAATTCCGGGGCGACCCGTACCCGGATAGGCCGGTGATTGGTGAATGGAACAGTAGGCAATTTGGGGATGATCCCGCACGATCGCCTCAGTGCCGTTGCCGTGATGCACATCCCAATCCACGATTGCCACCCGCTGTGCCTGGCCCGCCTCCAGGGCCGTTAAGGCCGCGATCGCCGCATTCGCAAACAAACAAAACCCCATCCCCCGATGGCGCAGGGCATGGTGGCCCGGGGGTCGCGCCGCCACAAACACGGGTTGTCCCGTTGCGATCACCTCGTTCATGCCATCCAACCAAGCCTGCACAGCCAAACGGGCCACCTCGTAGCTACGGGCAGAAATGGGCGTATCAACCTCCAGTTGCCCACCACCCCGATTGGCCAGCAATCGCACGTGGTGGATATAGTCCGGTTCGTGGGCCCGCCGCAGGGCTTGGGTGAGCGGATCGATCGGGGCATCGCTGGTGGGTACTGACTGGGGGCTATGCCAGCGAAGCCGATCGGCAAAGGGAGCCGTTTGCAAGGCCGCCACGATCGCCCTCAGGCGATCGGGTCGTTCCGGATGGCCCCAGCCCGTGTCATGCAGCAAAAACTCATCGCTGTAAACGATCGTGACCGTTCCATGGTCGATCGGCCCTGCTGTCACCGGTTGTGCCTCCGCGCCTGCTTCTGTGCGCCCCTCGGCCCGAACCTCAGTATTTGGGGTTTGCTCACTCAGCATTCACCATCTCCCCATCACCCAGTAATTTCACGGCAACCTTTTGGTTTTTCATGCCTATTTTTCTCACAGCCTAGCCAACGCGATTGGTCATGGAGCAAACACCGTTCACTCGTTACGTTAACCTGATTTAAAAATACCCAAAACAAGATCAAATCGATCAGATTCTCAATACCCTTTCTCAATACCCTATTTCACCATTAACTAACTTCGCAGATCTATTTCTCATATCAAAAATTTCAACATCTCAACCGCACAGCTTACTTCAGCCGGTTGAGACTCAATATTCATGTCCTAATGATCTCCACCCGGCAATCATTTTGATGTTACCCAGTCAAGGCGACTGAGTTTCTAAGATGATTGATTTGTGGAAATTTCCAAAAATCCATCAAAAATCCGATAAATTCAGAGATTTTCAAGAATATTCAACCCAAATTACGGATTAGTGATCAATTTTTGATTGATTACGAAGTTTTAAGCCAATTAACTCTCCTATTAGATCAAGTTGAAACCCCCGTTTAACTATTTCTCTGATTAATTCCTGCTTTGATAGGGAGTCTCAAGACATCAATAAATTCAAGCATTAATCAAAATGAATCTTGATTAATCTTAAGATCATATTCAGTTCATCAACCATTTTGCAGAAAGCAAATTTTAATCATATTTATATCTAAAATAATTTAGATTTTACAGATTGTGATTAGCTCCAAAACATCAACGCAGAGAATTTATGATTTTGATATTCATCTTCATTTGTCTCATATTGACATCTAGCCGCCTTACGTCTGTCTATCACTACCCCTAAACCATTAATCAGCCTTTTAACCAATGCTTCATTTCCAATCCAGTTTCCTGATTTGGGTGTGTTTTACCACCAAATAGGTCTCAAAAAATACGGAGATTCAAGGCAAGTTCCTGAAGACTGAGGATTTCAATCAACTTAAGATCCGATTTTTAAGATTTGTTTGAACTTTGATTGTCAGTAAATCATCTATTAGCGTTAAACTAAGGAGTAGTTAAATTATTTTATAAGCTGTTGAATAAACCCTTTTGGTTACCATAGTCACAATTTTTTAGTCACTTTTAATTTTTAATTTCTATTAAAAGAGTGCTGCACGATTCACATTAGTTCATCATTCATTCCTGACTCAGACCATTAAAAATCGCCTTTTATTCACTTTTGTCAGTTTTTGCCATTGCAGAAACTTTCAGTGTCTACGGAATTTTTGTGATCCATGTCTCAGTCCTCCCGGTTTGCGTTTAAATTGCCCCGCACTTTGGGTTCCATTGAAACTTGGGGTTTTGGTTTCAGTGGTTTGTTGCTCTGGCTGGGAACTGCGCCCGCGATGAATGCGGCCTTGGGTCTTGGCTCCCTGTGGGTCTGGATTCCGGGAGCCGTGATTGGTGTTTTGCTGAATTTGCAGGTCAGGCAGCTCGGAACCCATGACCAGGATCGATCGGGCGGAACCCCTAACTATGCTACCCAGCTACTTCACAAGTTCCCATTTTTAGCCCGCTACAGTGCGATCGGCTATTGGCTGGGTTGGGTGTCGGTTCCGCCCATGAATGCCATTATTTTGACTGACTTAATTCAGGTCAATTTAGAACCGCTGGGGGTGGATTGTCCAGTCACGGCCTTTCGCATTTTATTCACCCTCTTGCCTTATGTTGTCACCTTCAGCAACTCCCGAACCGTCGGAATTCTCCATGCCTTCTTTGTCATTCCTGCTATTAGCTGCTTATTAGTTTTTTGCCTTCAAGGCTTTAGTTGGTTGAGCTTTTCGCCTCAAAGTCCAGGGCTGTTTGCACCGGTTCCTTTCAACCTTGATTTCACCGATTGGGCCAAGTGGTTCTTTGTGGCCATTTATGCGGTTTATGGCTGCGAAACGGCTTCCTCTTTTGTGGCCGACAGTCGCAAGCCCCGCCGCACTTTGGATTGCTTGGTGGCCGCTGCGATCGCGCTACCGGTTGTCTATGTTTTGGGATCGTGGTTGTTGGCGCGGTTAGCCATTTCTCCCCGGCTAGGCGACAGTGCCTATTTGCACCTGATCGCGGCAGCGGGGCCGTTTTGGGGCAGCCTCACCCCCGGCTTGGTGACGTTTTTGATTGCTTCCGGTTGCCTGCTCAGTTCCGCCACGGCCGTTTCCAACTGTCCCCGGGTGCTTTACCAGTTAGCCCAAGATCGCCATCTTCCGGCCCTGTTTTCGGTGGTTTCGCCGCGCGGAGTTTTGGAGCCGGGCCTGTTGTTCACCTTAGGGGTGAGTTTGCTCTGTTTGGCTTGGGGCAACGTGTCGCGGGTGGTGATGGTTACCGGAACCGGTTACCTCAGCGCCATGATGGGCATCCATTTGGGGCTGTGGTTGCAACGGAAGCGCCCGGAAGTGCGCTGGCCCCGATGGTCGCTGCTGTTTTTGGTCATGGAGGCGATCGTGTTTGTGGTGGGTGGCCTGGCTTGGGGCTGGCAAGATTGGCTGATTGGCTTGCTGTTGCCGATCGCGGTCACCGCAGCGGCCCAGGGGCTAGGAAACTGCCCGATCGCCCTCTGCAAGCCGGCCTGGTGGAGTCACCGCTACCGCCCAAGGCCCATCAACATCCAACGTGACTGGGTGGTGTTTCAGGTCACGGTGCTGATTCTGCTGCTCTGTGGCGCGGTCAGCATTGGTTGGTTTGCGCGAGCTGGGTTGGATCGATTTTCTTTCGGCAGCCACGGAGCCGTGTTCAGCATTGTGTTAATTACGGTGGCGTTTTTGGGGGTGGCGATCGCCTGTTGGACGAGCCTGTCCCAAGTGGCCGCCATGACCGAAGCCCGCGATCGACTGGAGCGCACCCTGAGTGAATTACAAAGAACCCAATTGCAACTGGTGCAGTCCGAAAAAATGTCCAGTTTGGGTCAATTAGTGGCAGGGGTTGCCCATGAGATTAATAACCCAGTGAACTTTATCTACGGCAACCTGGAGCATGTGCGCACCTACGCTCAGGATCTGTTGAAATTGTTGCAGCTATACACGAAGTACTATCCCGAACCAGTTGCAGAAATTCAGGAGGAACAAGAGGCGATCGAGCTAGATTTTTTAGAAGAAGATTTGACCAAAATTTTGACTTCCATGAAGGTGGGGAGCGATCGTATTCGGGAGATTGTGTTGTCGCTGCGTAATTTTTCGCGGTTGGATGAAGCGGAATTAAAGGCCGTGGATTTGCACGAAGGCATTGACAGTACAATCACGATCCTCAAGCACCGTCTCAAAGCAAAGGCCAATCGCCCCACGATCGACATTATTCGTGAGTATGGCAATTTGCCCCCGATCGAGTGTTATCCCGGCCAGTTCAATCAGGTGATCATGAACATTCTGAGCAATGCCATTGATGCCCTTGAAGAAGCCACCGCCAACCGCGATTATCAAGACTTGCAAGTTCATCGTCAGTGGATTCGGATTCGGACCCGGATTCAAGAAATAGAACTGCCCTCCACCAATCCCACCGGATCCTCACTGAGTGATAGCAAGCCCAGCACTCGATCTAAGTGGCTGGTGGTAGGCATTGCTGATAATGGACCCGGCATTCCCCCAGACATCCAACGGCGCATTTTTGACCCCTTTTTCACCACCAAGCCGATCGGGAAAGGAACCGGGATGGGCATGTCCATCAGTTACCAAATTGTCGTAGAAAAACACCAGGGCAAACTGGAATGCTTTTCGCAGGTGGGTGAAGGAACTGAGTTTTTGATTCAAATTCCCCTGAACCTGGGAGCCAAATACAAAGACTAGGCACGAATCCAAACCCAAGGCAAGATTGTTTCAGGGCCACTAAGTCCAGCAGGGGATTAGGGGGTGTCGTCATTTTTTGAGGTGATGCTGAAACGGTTGATTTTCCGTGCCCTAGTGGTCGTAACAAGGGGCTTAAGCCCCTTGTCCCCCGCGATTTGCTAGCGGTGGAATCAGGGTTTCAGATGATTTGATGATAGTCCCTCATCCAGCCCCAAATTCATCCAAGAGTCAGACGGAAACGATTGATTTTACTTACATATCCCGGTCGTCGTAACAAGGGGCTTAAGCCCCTTGTCCCCCACGATCCGCCAACGGCAGATCTGATGAATTGGGAGATTAATAATTACGAGCCTGGGGTTCAAACAGGCCCAACGTCACCGGCATATATTGCAAGTCAATGCCCGAGGGTGACCAGTAAGCCAACGTGTGTTTGAGATAGTCCTGATCATTGCGATCGGGGTAGTCTTCACGGCAGTGGGCCCCGCGACTTTCTTGGCGACGTTCAGCGGCGGTCAAAATGGTTTGCCCCACCGTAAAGAGCGATCGCAGCTCCAACGCCTCAATCAGTTCCGTATTCCAACAGGTTCCCCGATCGTCCAGCCTCGTGTTTTCAACTCGCTGGGCAATTTCCCGCAGCTTTTCCAGCCCCGTTTGCATCAAGTCCGCTGTCCGAAACACCCCGCAATATTGGGTCATCGTGTCTTGGAACTCTTGGCGCACTTGGGCGATCCGCTCTGGCCCTGAGTGCTCCAACAAAGCCTGGATTTGGGCCCGGGCCTCCGCCAGATAGCGTGATCCGTCCAAGGATGGCAACTTGCGCCCACTGTCTAAATATTGGGCGATCGCCCGGCCCGTGCGCCGGCCAAACACAATGCATTCCAACAGGGAATTACTGCCCAGGCGATTGGCCCCATGCACCGACACACAGGCCGCCTCACCCGCCGCAAAACAAGCTTCCACAAACCCGGCGCTGCTGCTGCGAACCCGTCCATTCACATCGGTGGGAATGCCGCCCATGGAGTAATGAATCGTTGGGCGCACCGGAATCGGTTCCTCCACCGCATTCACCCCCAGCAGGCGATGGGCCTCTTCCCAACAAAAGGGAACCCGGCTCATGATCGTTGCTTCGCCCAAATGTCGCAAGTCCAGATGCACAAAGGGGCCGCCCGCGCTGCCATCGAGATGAATGCCTCGCCCGGCTAGCAGTTCCTTCACGATCGCCCGGGAGGTGATATCCCGAGGGGCCAACTCCATGCGGCTGGGGGCATAGTCCGCCATGAATCGATCGCCCGCCGCATTGCGCAGGTAAGCCCCCTCACCCCGCACCGCCTCCGACACCAACACCCCCACCGGATAAAGCCCCGTGGGATGAAATTGCACAAACTCCATATCCTCCAGGGGAATGCCAGCCCGCGCCGCCATGGCCAGCCCATCCCCCGTGGAGGCGTAATCATTGGAGGTGGTGTTGAAGGCGCGGCCATAACCCCCCGTGGCCAACATCACAGCCCGGGCCCGGGCCAACACTGGCTGGGAATCCCGCAGATTAAACATCACCAGGCCCTTGGCCTCGCCCTCTTCCACGATCAGGCGCATCACATACCACTCTTCGTAGAGCGTGACCCCCATTCGCTTCAGATTCATCACCAGCTCATGCAAGATGGCATGGCCCGTTTTGTCGGCCGCGTAGCAAGTGCGCCGATGGGAATGGCCCCCAAAGGCCCGCTGGGCCACGCGACCATCTTCCAAGCGCGAGAACAACACCCCCAAACGTTCCAAGTCCACCACCACTTCCGGGGCTTCTTGGGTGAGGATGGCCACCGCATCTTGATCCGCGAGGTAGTCGGATCCTTTGACCGTATCGAAGGCGTGGGCTTGCCAGGTGTCTTCGGGATCCACGTTGTTCAACACGGCGGCCATTCCCCCTTGGGCGGCCACAGAGTGCGATCGAATCGGATGGGTTTTGGCCACCAATCCAATGCTGAGTTTGGGATTTTGGCGGGCAATTTCCAGGGCTGCCCGACAGCCGGCCAGCCCGCCCCCCACGATCAAAACATCGTGAATTAACTCGTTTAGCGGCTCATTCATGGGCAAGCCCCAACTGTTTCTAAAGAGCCTGGGCCGGTTGGGTGGGTTCGTAGCCGCCGTCGGTGGCCAAGTCCGCCGCCGCTTCCACCGCCACAAATTCGATGTGGTTCAGCAGGGTGGTAACGAAGGCGAACAACAGGAAAGGTAAGGATAGCACCAAAATCAACCCAACCATGGACAGGGCATACAGGGGCTTGCTGGCTCCCAACAGGGCGATCGCGCTGGCCAAGCTCAGGAAAATCACGATCAACCAAGCCATGATCTGGCCGTAGATGTCTCCAAAGGTCAGGGTGCAGCGGAACTGATAGCGTTGTCGGTTCATGGTTCGATTCGATGGCCTGCGGATTGCCAGATTGAACACTATCTCCCCAGCCTAAGGGGGGCTAAATCGGAGCGTCCATGGTTGTCGATGTTTCTCAACAATTGTTCTCAGATTCGTTTCAAATCCTTGCGTTTCTCAAGTTATCTTGACAAGATTCTGGCAAATCTGGAGTACAAATGCCTCAATCAGACAACTCTATTGCACTTTCAGAGCCATCATTTTGTTATCGACTTGATAATCAGCCGCCCCAGGTCGTAATTCATACCGAACTGCCAGCACTACGCCACCACCAATCGGATAAGCTCGATTCAGAACTTTCACCTCACCGGTTGGGCCCGGTTCAGTTGATCGTGTATCGCCACCGCCTTTAACTCCGATTAAATATTCAGCTTGATCCAGGCTGAGACCAGGGGTAACAGATTGCCAAGCTTTGATTTCAGCCGAAACAGGTGACGGACTGACAGCAGCCGGAGTGACGGAACGCGGTTGAGCTTGACCGATTCCAGCAAGTCCGGCTCCAGCGACAAAGGCAAGTGTAGGAATGATCCAAGATGACTTCATATCGCAACTTCTTCTGAGGGGGAATGCCAAGCTTTTCGTGATATTCCACCCAAACCCGAACGGTCATAGAAAATTCAGTGTATCTACCGATTGGTGATCTCCCATGTCCCATCTGGCTAGGTATTTCAGAGACTCAGAATGTAGCGAAGTGAAGATTCTCAATCTGCAACCAGATGTTATGGGAATAGACTATGCAGGCTTGCAACTCAAAGTTAGAGAGCACTGACTCTCACATCGAACCGAGATGCCTCAAAACAGCAATCTGGTGTGCATCACAGGGATGGAGATAGGTGGACAGTGGCCGGCGATCGCTACGCGCTTTTCGAGGATCGTGTTGAAATAATGATGGCCATTCTGTCGTTTTGATCCCGATCGCCCTATGGGCCCAAATCCTACGCCGCCTCCGCCTCAACCCGCCAAAACCATCCTGGGCCGCCTGCGCCAAACGGTGACCCAGCTTTCGCGGGTGCAATTGGCCCGGCTGAAGTTGGCGGCTCATGCCAACCCGCCCCGCATTGTGATCTATGAAGCGGGTAGCGAACCCCGAGACTATCCCCTGTTGGGGGACTACTACCTTTTGGGGCGATCGAGCAAGGCCAACGACATCCCCCTCAACAGCCCCGTGGTCAGCACCACCCACGCAGGCTTGCGGCGGGTTCCCAGTTTTTTGGGCAGCACCTTCGCCATTGAAGACCGCAACTCCACCAACGGCACATTCAGCGGCAAAAAACGGATCAATGGGCAAATTTTGCGCCACCGGGAAATGGTTGTGCTGGGGCCGCCGGAGCTGGCGGACTCGGTGCGACTGCAATATGTGGATCCGCCAACGCCCCTGGTGCAAGTCCTGCGCTATGGCCTTTCGGGCTTAGCCGGGGCGATCGGGCTGGTGAGTTTGGCGGTGATTTGGCAATGGCAGGGCATTCAGATTTTGCCCCTGCCCCAGGCCCAGCGCGGCCCGGTGATTGTGGTGGCGGGGGATGGGCAACCGCTCCAGGCGATCGAGCGGCGGGCCCACCAGGAAGCCAAGAACCTGGGAGAATTTTCGCCCTACCTCAAAAAAGCATTGCTGGCTTCGGAGGATGCACGCTACTACTGGCACTTTGGTGTTGACCCGATCGGGATTTTGCGCGCCCTGGTGGTCAACGCACGGGAAGGGGAATTGCAACAGGGAGCCAGCACCCTTTCCCAGCAACTGGCCCGCACCCTTTACCGGGATTATGTGGGGTCAGACAATTCCGCCGGTCGCAAAATCAAAGAGGCGATCGTGGCCCTGAAGCTGGAAAGTTTCTATGGCAAAGATCGGCTGCTGCTGGCCTACATGAACCAAGTGTTCTTGGGCGGCAACTTGGCCGGCTTTGAGGATGCCGCTCGGTTTTATTTTGAAAAATCCGCGCGGGATTTAGACCTGGGCGAAGCGGCGATGCTGGTGGGCATTTTGCCGGCCCCCAATCGCTGGAACCCGGCCCGCAATTACAAAACAGCGGTGCAACGGCGAGATTTGGTCTTGCAGCGGATGTTGGATCAAGGGGCTGTCACCCTGGAGGAGTTCAAGCGGGCCCGCCGATCGCGCGTGGAGGTGAGTCCCCGGGCGCGGGAAATTTTGCGATCGACCCGTGCGCCCTACTTTTTTAACTACGTTTTTGAGGAATTGGAGCAGCTTTTTGGTTCCGGAGTGGCCCGCGAAGGCAATTTCTTAATTGAAACGCGCTTGAACTTGGCGGCCCAGGCCGAGGCCGATCGGGCCCTGCAACAGTTCATTGACAGCCAGGGCGGCCGGGCCGGAGTCAGCCAAGGGGCGATCGTGGCGATCGACCCAACCGACGGGGCCATTCTGGCCATGAGTGGCGGCCGCAGCTTTGAAGACAGCCAGTTTAACCGCGCCGCCAATGGCCTGCGCCAGCCCGGCTCCACCTTCAAACTGTTTGCCTATGCGGCCGCCCTGGAAAAAGGCATCAGCCCCAACACCGCCTACAGTTGCGCTCCCGTAAATTGGATGGGGCAACGGTTTCGGGGCTGTCGATCGGGCGGTGGTTCCCTGAACATGGTCAGCGGCGTGGCCCTGTCCGAAAACCCGATCGCCCTGCGGGTGGCCGAAGCGGTGGGGCTAGATGAGGTGATGGGTTTGGCCCAACGACTGGGAATCACCAGCCCTTTGCGCAAAACACCCGGCCTCGTGTTGGGGGAAAGCGAAGCCACTTTGCTGCAAATGACCGGGGCCTTTGCGGCTGTGGCAAACAATGGCCGCTTTAACCATGCCAAGGCCATCACCCGTGTCCTGGACACGAGCGATTGCACCGATCCGCAAAACCTGCAAACCTGCCGCGTCATGTACGATGCCCAGGCAGATCAGCCCGGTGCTAACCAACCGGTGCTCTCGCCCCAAGTCGCCCAGACCATGACGGATCTGCTGCGGGGGGTTGTGGTGCAAGGAACGGGGCGATCGGCCGCCAATGTGCCCGGAGCCGTGGGCAAAACCGGCACAACGGATGACAGCGCCGACCTGTGGTTTATTGGCTATGTGCCTGGCCGCAACCTGACGGCCGGGGTTTGGTTGGGCAACGACACCCGCAAACCCACCAATGGCAACAGTGGCCAAGCGGCCGCGGTCTGGGGTAATTTCGTCAGCCGCCTGCTGCCATAACTGAACGAACCGCAAGGCTTGAGAGGGGATTTGTCGGTTTTTGTGGCAAACGGCAGCAATCGGACTGGGGAAATTGGACTTACCCGAGTCCTAGGGAGTTGTGCCATTTCCCAAACTGTCCCTGAGCATCTTTCCTCGTTAGGCTAGCCGCTCGCCACTCCATGGCCCATGAATCAAGGAATTCTAGGTGATTCGCTCGATCGAACCGGGGATAGCGGTTGGGTGCGATCGGGGCGCTTCAGAAAGCGGTTGATGGGGGTTTGAGCCAGGGAGCAGGGACAGGATAGGTTGAACCCAGAGTCAGTGAATTGGCTGAAGGTGGCTTGCCCGCCGTTCGTGCAATGGCTGACCTTTGTTTTTCAACCGCTGTCGATCGCCCGTGACTGCCATGGCCACCCCCCTGTCTGCCCGTCCTTACCTCTCCGGTTTCGAGGCCCTGTCGGCCCAAGAGCGTGCTCAATTGCACCCGGATGCGGTTCCTTTTCAGCTAGCGGCTACTTTAACCTCGGCTAAGCAGACGACCAAGGGCCGATCGCGCGGGGTGGTGATTTGCCTCCATGGGTTCACTGCCATGCCCTATGGGGTGGGGCCTGTGGCCCGGGCGATCGCTCAGCAAGGGTTGGATGTGGTTGCGCCCTTGCTGCCGGGCCATGGCTGGCGCGATCGCCCCGTTCAGGAACGGGAAATTGCAAACATCACGCCCGATCGATTGTTGGCGGCGGCCCGAGACGAAGTGCGCCGGGCCCGGGAACAATATGATTTTGTGGCCATGTATGGCGATTCCATGGGCGGGGCGATCGCTCTGACTTTGGCGGCGGAAGGTTTGCTCGATGCCTGTGCGGTGACGGCTCCGGCGCTGCAACTGCCCTTTCGAGGGGCCGTCTTGGCGCGCTATTTGGGTTGGCTGAATTTTTCAATTCCCAAGCGCCTGAATCGCCGGTTTTATGCCCCCTGCTATGAATTTGAAAATGCGCGGGCGGGGCGGGTGCTCTGGCGCTTGTCGCAACGGGCCAAGGCGGGACTGGAGCGGATCACCTGTCCGGTGTTTGTGGCCCATTCCCACGCCGATCGAACCATTGCTTACCAGGCGGCGGAATGGGTGCGCGATCGGGTAGCGGGCCCGGTGGAATTGCAATGGTTTGATCGATCGGGCCATGTGTTGCCCCTGGATGTGGAGGGGCCAGCGGTGGCAACGGCCATTTCAAAATTCTTTCATCAGCAATTTTTTCGCCCCCTCGAAAACCCAACCCCCCAATCCCTAGCAACCGCCCAACCCAAACAGATTGAGTCGAAATCCCCATTGAGCGATCGGCCTTGGTCTGGCGGGACGGAGACCACCGCCATTGATTTTGCTTTTAGCTAGCTGCAATGAATTCGTGCTTTGGGCAATGGTTGGCCAACCTATTGCATAGATTGCAAATTAATCCTTGGATCCACAAATTTCAGCAACAAATCTGCTAACAAATTCCCCAAAATCAACATCACCGCCCCCATCATCAAACTCGCCATCGTTAAGTACAGATCTTGGACTTGAACCGCTTGCAAAATCAGCCGACCCAAGCCAGGCCAGTTGAAGAAATATTCCGTGATGAACGCACCGCCCAACAGGCTAGAAAATTCAAAGCCCAAGAGCGTAATCAACGGATTCACCGCATTACGCAGCGCATGGACATAAATCACGCGGTCTTCGGGTAATCCCTTGGCTCGGGCAGTGCGGATATAGTCTTGGCGCAACACATCCAGCAGTTGGCCGCGCATCAACCGCTGCAAACCAGCAAAACCCGTGATGCTGAGGGCAATGGTGGGCAAGATGGAATGCCAACCAATATCTAAGAGTTGCCCGATCGGGGACAGTTCACTGAAATTCAGGCTGGTCATGCCCCCCACGGGCAACAGGGGCGAGAGATTTTGGGCCACAAACAGCAACAGCAGAGCCGTGATGAAGCTGGGGAACCCTTGCCCCAAGTAGCTGATCACCTGCAAGGCGCGATCGACCCAGCGGTTGTGGCGAATGGCGGCCACAATCCCAAGGGGCAGGGCGATCGCCCAGGTGGCCAGCAGCGACAGCACCGCCATGTAGAGAGTGGCGGGAATTCGTTCCGCCAGCAGGGATGTGACCGATCGCTGATACACAAAACTCGTGCCGAAGTTCCCCTGGGACACCACCTGACCCAACCAGCGCAAATATTGCTCCAGGGCGGGGCGATCGAGGCCAAATTGCTTGGTATAGAGAGCGAGGGTCTCGCGGCTGATTTGCGGATTTTGGGCGATCGTGTCCAAATAGCTCCCGGGAGCCAGATCCACAATCAAAAAGCACAGGGCCGAAGCCAACAGCAAAGTTAAGAGGGCTTGCAACGTACGCTTGAGAATGTAGGTGCTGGTGTCTCCTGTGGCGATCGCCCAAAGTCGCTGAAGCAACTGTGCGAGGTAATCGTCTGGTTGTGAAACCCGCTTTGAAACCGGCATGGCATTTTGGGTTGGATTGGCCCCGTGGCATAGTCCCAATCAAGACTCGACGGGGGCAGGCCCTGGGGCCCGCCCCGATCGCTGTCAATCGATGGTCTGGACAACAGGATACCCAAGAATCAACGAATCCGTCCTCTGCTTGGGGCTGCTTGGGGCTGGGAGTCCATGGGCATCTTCCAAAGACCCAACTCCGGCGGAATCAGCGCTTCTGGCAGACCAGCGCAAAACAATTTGCAAATTGCGGCATTGCTGCTAATATTAACTTCGCTTACCTGGAGAGGTGGCAGAGCGGTTGAATGCGCTTGACTCGAAATCAAGTTTGGCGGCAACGTCAACGGGGGTTCGAATCCCCCCCTCTCCGTCGGAGACAGGAAACGATCGCAAATCAAGACCGAGCGATCGTTTTTTTGTCGATTCACAATTTTGCAACCTGGTTCTGTGCGGCAACCAGGGGCCGTATCGAAAGCTAGTGGGCCATCACTTGGTTGTGTTGATGGCGCTGGAGGGCGGCGAGCACCTTGGCCGGAGTGACCGGCTTGCTGACAAAACTGCTTGCGCCCGAAAGCTTGGCCCTTGCCCGATCGAACAGTCCATCCGCACTCGTTAGCATCACAATCGATGTGTGGCTGAGCTGTTGCACGCGCCGCAACTGAGCACAAAGCTCATGCCCATTAATCACCGGCATCACCACATCCAAAAACACCACATCAGGCTTGGCTTCAATTACCTTGGGCAGGGCCGCCAAGGGTTCAAAACAACCTAAAAACTGGTGACCATTCCCAATCACTATTTTCTCGATCCTTTCGCAAATTCTGGGATCGTCATCCACACAAGCCACCTTTAGGGAAAAACTAGCCTGCGGCGCTTGGTGGCTCATTTCCAAGTCCGGTAACTCAATCACGGCTAACTGTTTGCGTTGCCAAAGGAGCTGAAATACCTTGAGCACGCCCCCCAAGTTGGCATAGTTAGGATCCAGCTTGGCCACAATGTCCCAGAAGGTGCGCTTGCCATCCAACAGGGGAGCCAGGGTCATGGTGGTGGAGGTATCGGCGGCGGTTTCATTGCCCGGGAGATAAATCCAGCCCCGATCGGCCCAAAGCGGATTGAAGGGCAATCGTTGCCAATGGCGCTGTAGGTTATAAGAGCGGGTGAGGGCTTCGCCCATCAAGGAAGAGGAAAGGGACAAGTTAGGGTGAATGGGATCGATCGGTTGGGCAATCCACTGAAAACGCGCTGAGGGTTGGTCAACCACAAAAAACACCTCGATCGCCACCTGCATGACGATCGCTTGGGCCCGTTCGATCGTCAACAGTTCCTCTGCCAACGCCTGCTCTAGGCAACGCACTTCCCAAAGGGGATCACTCAAATTCTGCTTCGTGGCTGCCACCAGCCCATTCCATCCCTCACGCGCCTGCGACTCCGTGCGCAGCTTGATCGCCCGCTGCAACCGTCGCAGCCGATGGCGATTGCCCGTACACCAAGCCAGCCGCCCGCGATAGAGCCAAATTTGCCAACGATGGTGATCCACCTCCACATTTAGGTAACCCGTTGCCTGTTGTCGATAGGCCAGCAGTAGAAATGAACGCAATTGCGAGTCATGGAAGTTTTCTGGCATGGCCTTGAGGAAGTTTTCTGGCATGGCCCTGAGGGATCAATCTCCAACTTAGTGAATACGGAAACCCCGCTGGCAAGCTTTTTAGTGAGTACTTTTATCAAGACACTGAAATAATCAAACGAAAATGGTCAAATAATGATCATTTCACAACATTCGAGAATTTTCTAGCCTGCCCTAGGAATTAGTCTGAACAGCTTTGAATTAGCTCTGTGAATTAGCCCCATTTTGGCTGATCCTCTTCTTTCAATTGGTACAATCTGGCTCACGGCCCTGGGCAATCTTACACAACCCATCCATGAATTTCGTTATGACTCAGATCTTGGTTTTGGTCATACTCATAATGAGTTGTCGATCGTGATTGACAACATCTCCAGAGATCGCCGCTACAATGGTCAGTAAATGGCAAAGCAGAAGACTAAGTTAGTCATGAAAGCCATCAACAACACTGCCCCAATCCCAGGTTTCAGTCCTAAACCTCAGCCAGATCATTTCAGCCAGTTCTGGATCATGCTGGTTTGTTTAGGCTAAATGATTGCGTTACTCATGGTGTTTATCAACCCAACAACAATGCTCAATTGGGCAACTGGCTTGTGGGTAACCAATGACTAATCAACCTTTGCACTCCCTGATTTTTTGCGCCGAATCCGTTACCAGTTCCCTATCAACCTTGGAGGTTGTCTCTCAAAAATTCCAGCCCTTGAGGTTAATTGTCTAGCGGCTAGTTGGCTTCAGGGGAAAAAGCACAGCCCAGGAAAATTCTTCGCGGTCACTGAGTATTTTGGAGAATAAATCTCATGAGCGATCGGTGCGCTGGTACGACTCATCCCATCCTAGAGCAAAATGCTAAGCGGCTGTCATGCCAACCATTGTTTTGAAAAGAGCGGGTTTTCAACGAATTCAGCCCTAAAATTGCCAAATTCGCTCAATCATGCCCCTAAATTAACGTTGCGTCAAATGAATTTTTCGTTTGAACCTTGCGTTGATGCTATGGAGTGTAATGGAACGGTGGCGGTATGACCTGCGTGATTTTACTGAGGAATTTTTCACCAAGAAATTTTGGGTAACAGAACAATGCAACTAAAACGCTTAGGACATGTGGCAATTTGTGTGCAGGATATTGCCAAGGCCGTGGAATTCTACAAGGACTTGGGAATGGAGTTGGCCTGGCAAGATCAAGATTGGGCCTATCTGAAGGCGGGTGAAGACGGGTTGGCACTCTTGAGTCCGGAATATGACCAAGCGGGGCCACACTTTGGTTTCATTTTTGACCAACGGGCTGAGATGGAAGCAGCTTACGAGGAGTTGCAAGGAAAGGGGGTTTATGTGACCAAGGTGCATGAGCACCGAGACGGCACGGCTTCGTTTTATGGTCGTGACTTGGATGGCAACTGGTTTGAGTATCTCTATGAGCCAGCGCCAGTGCCAGCGGCAGTTTAGTTTGCGGGTTGAACGATCGTGATGGCTGCGGGGGAGATGGGCGTTGTGTTGAACCTGTCCATCTCCCCCGTGTCTCTAGTTGCGCGATCGGGGCGGGGTTCCCGTAACTTGAAAGCTCAAAAATTTGGACAGCGGCAAATTTAAGCTACTTTAAGGTACTGCCTGAAAAACGCTTTAAGCCTGACGATGACTGACATTTGAAAGCCGGTGAGGGGATTTGAACCCCTGACCGCTCGATTACGAATCGAGTGCTCTACCACTGAGCTACACCGGCTTGCCCCAAAAGGCGCTTAAAGAGTATAGCAGCATTGGCCCAAATGGCTACAAATCGCAAGAAGAATTTTTCTGGTTTCCCAGGGCGCTGGTTGCAACTGTCGTGGTGAACCGGGCGATCGCCCGATGAATGACTCCCGATCGCCCGAAATGCGGCATTGGCCCCAATTTATCCGACAATTAAGCACTGCCTTTTCCGTGAACTTTTTGAACTCCCTGTTGCAACTCAGCGGGGAGGGTTAGGCAGTGGGCTGATGGCGATTTTGTTCTGTTAAGTCGGGGGTGATGAGGCGCTCATGGCGGTTTTACATGGTAGCTGGCAACTGGGAGAGCAGGCTTTGTTTCTGTGGGCAGAGGCCTGGAAACCGGCGGTTGGGAAACCGCCGACCCAGTGGCAGGTGCCGGATCACCCCCGATCGCTCTCGGCAAAGGAATTGAAAGCTTGGTTGCCCACGCTGGTGGAAAGCGGTTGTTTGAAACCGGGGGCGATCGAGCGGTTGAAGGATTGGTCTGCCAAGTGGCGGGCGATCGGGCTGCCCACGTTGCGCGGCAATGGAACTCCTCTGCTGGCGGGAACGACGGTGGAACCAGAACAGCTCGATCGGCTGGAAATTAATCTTTGGTGGGTGGAAGGGCTGTGGGTTCCGGCTGCCCTGGTACCTGATTTGTTGCAGGGGTTGCCCTTGGCGGCCGATGAAACGCCGATCGCGGGCGATTTGCGTTTTTGGAGCCATGTGGCCCGCTGGGGGCTGGATTTGGTAGCCCGGGCCAAGGCAGTGCCCACCCTTGCACCGACGGCGGAGGGGGTTGCCCGATCGCGCTGGCAACCGTTGTTGGAAGGGGCGGTGGATCGATCGCGCCTGGAGCACTTTACGCAACAGATGCCCAGTAGCTGCCGATTTTGCCAAACCCTGGAGCGACCGGTGGAGCAGCGAGCGACGGCCAGCAATGCCCGATCGCTCCGAGGTTCTAGCGGCCCCGTGCGGATCACCACTTTTCAGCCGATTTCGATGCAACTACCGGCCGTGCCAGCGGCTCTGCTGTCGGACTTTTTGGGCGAAATGGTCGATGCTCGACTGCGGGCCACGGCGGCCACGTTGCCCTTGCCCGGTGAACGGCGCGTGGGCGGACGGGGAGCGGCCCGAGGTGGCCTGACCACCGCGATCGGTTTGCCGCCTGTGGCCCGCGATTGGTTGAGCGCGTTGGGCCAAGCTAATGGCACTTGCCAGAGCGCCTTGGCGGAGTTGGTGCCATTGGCGCGGAGTTTGCAAACCTGGTTAACGCCCCTGGCGATCGAGCCGGCCGCCACGGCCGGGTTCTGTGCAGCGTTTCGGTTGCACCCGCCCCAACCCTCAGCCGATCGCTGGTATTTGGAATATGGCCTCCAGTCGATCGACCAAGCAGGGGTTTGGATTCCAGCTCAACAGGTGTGGCGATTTCCGGTGGAGCGGCTGCGATCGGGCGATCGGGTGATGAATCGGCCCCAGGAAACCCTGTTGCGGGGCTTGGGGTTGGCGGCGCGCCTTTTTCCGGCCCTGGAAGCCACCTTGGATTTACCCATGCCCAGCGGCTGCGAGCTATCGGCCGTGGAAGCCTATCAATTTGTGCGGCTCTATGCCCAACGATTCCAAGACAACGGCTTAGGGGCCCTGTTGCCCGAAAGCCTGCGGAATCAAACCAGTTACCGCCTGGGGGTGCGGTTGCTGGCCGGCGACCCCCTCGCCACCGATCGCCCCAACTTGGGTCTGCGCAATTTGCTGAACTTCCGCTGGGAGCTGTCCTTGGGCGATCGGGCCCTCAGCGCCCAGGATTTTGAAACCCTGCTGGCCAAGACAGACCTCGACACCATGCCCCTGGTGGAAATTGGGGGCGAGTGGGTGGAACTGCGGCCGCACGAAGTCCGCGCCGCGCGGGACTTTTTAGCCAAGCGCCAGGGAAACCTAAACCTCACACTAGATGAGGCGCTGCGGATCACGACCGGCGAGAACGCCACGATCGACAAGTTACCCGTGGTGCAATTTGAATCCTCGGGCGCAGTGGCGGAGTTAATGAACGCCCTGGGCGATCGCGCGGCCATCGAACCTGTGATCACGCCCCCGAAATTCCAAGGGCAACTGCGCCCTTACCAAGAGCGCGGCGTAGCTTGGTTGTCCTTTTTGGAGCGTTGGGGCCTGGGAGCCTGCTTAGCAGACGACATGGGCTTAGGCAAAACCCCCAGCACGATCGCCTTTCTGTTGCATTTGCGCGATCGCGCGGCCCTGGTTGGGCCCGTCCTGCTGGTTTGTCCCACCTCCGTTTTGGGGAACTGGCAACGGGAATTGGCAAAATTTGCCCCCGATTTGCGTGTGTTGCTGCACCATGGCGATCGCCGCTTGAAGGGCAAGGCCCTGGCGCGGGCCGCCGAAGACCTCGATGTGGTGCTGATCAGCTATTCCCTGGTGTTTCGGGATGAAATGACCCTCCAGGCCGTGCCTTGGTGTGGCATTGTGCTGGACGAAGCCCAAAACATTAAGAATGCGGAATCCAAGCAATCCCAAGCCGTGAAGCGCTTGGCGGCCGTTGCCGACGACGACACCAGCGAGGAACCGCGTCCCTTGCCCTTCCGCATTGCCCTGACCGGGACTCCCGTGGAAAACCGCCTGGCGGAATTGTGGTCAATCATGGACTTCCTGAATCCGGGCTATTTGGGCACCCAAACCTTCTTTCAGCGCCGGTTCGCCACCCCGATCGAGCGGTTTGGGGATGGGGCTTCCCTGCAAACCCTGCGATCGCTCGTTCAGCCCTTTATTCTGCGTCGCCTCAAAACCGACAAAACCATCATTCAAGACCTACCCGAAAAGCAGGAATTCAACCTGTTCTGCGGCCTCTCCGCCAGCCAAGCGGAACGCTATCAAGCCTTGGTGGACGAAGCCCTAGCCGCGATCGAGTCCAGCGACGGGATCCAGCGACGGGGGCAGATTTTGGCCCTGTTAGTGAAGCTAAAGCAGGTCTGCAACTATCCCGCTTTGGTTGGGGGCGAAGGGGAACCGGAACCGAGCGATCGGGCCCCGAAACTGGTTCCCACCGAATCGCCCAAATTGCAGCGGTTAGGCGAAATGCTCGAAGAGGTGGTGGCCGAGGGCGATCGGGCCTTGATTTTCACCCAATTCGCCCGTTGGGGCCATTGGATGCAAGCCTATCTGCAACAGCAGTTGGGACGGGAGGTGTTGTTCCTGCATGGTGGCACTCCCCAAAAGCAGCGCGACACCATGGTTGAACGGTTCCAAAACGATCCCCAATCACCGCCCATCTTTATCCTGTCCCTCAAGGCCGGCGGCACGGGCTTAAACCTAACCCGGGCCAACCACGTGTTTCACTTCGATCGCTGGTGGAATCCCGCCGTGGAAAACCAAGCAACCGATCGCGCCTTCCGGATTGGGCAAACCCGCAACGTTCAGGTTCACAAATTCATCTGCACTGGCACGCTGGAAGAGAAAATTCACGACCTGCTCGAAAGCAAAAAAGTCCTCGCGGAGCAGATTGTGGGAACCGGCGAAACCTGGCTCGGGGATTTGGACACCGATGCCCTGCGGGATTTGCTGCTGCTCGATCGAGCGGCCATCATCGAAGATCGCTAAATCTCAAAGTCCCAGTCAAAACAAGAGCGCCACCCATACGGGCAGCGCTCCTGTTCAAATCTAGGGCGGGATTATATGAATAATTCCCTGCTTGCCCGAGAGCGAAGTCTATTGGTGAAGGGTCTTTAAACAGTACGAGCTAGACCCCATTGAGCTAGTACCTAACGGGGCAAAATCCCCACGGGTTGAATGAACAAGGGCCTTTATTTGGGTGACCCCTTTTTATCTGGAAACCAGTTTTCCATGAAGTGGGGTCGCTGGGGAAGTTCCTCAACTTTTCTTTAAAATTCCCTGAACCACCCTCGGGGCAACCCCTTCAGCCCGGCGGGTTTCCCGAAATTCAGACCACTGGTATCAATTTTGTCTTCATCTAAATCGCAAAAAGCCTGCCCTGAGGGAAGAGCAGGCTCGGTTCATCCAGTTTTGCGGGGCAGGGGTTGAGATGAGTTGGAAAGCTAGCTGAGGGGAACCAATAGACCTCCTGCACGAATCAGCTAACAGCCCTCATCCCCCAACCCCTTCTCCCAAGGGGGGGCGAAGGGGAGCCAGAAATAGGGAGTTACGGCGATTTAGTTGTTGATTTTCAAGTCCCTCTCCCGACTTGGGAGAGGGATTTAGGGTGAGGGTCTTGATTGATGCAAGAGGTCTAATCCCTAGGGTCTGTCGCCATTTCCTAGGATCAGGCGGAAATGATCGATTTTCCATGTCCCAGCCGTTGTAACAAGGGGCTTAAGCCCCTTGTCCCCCACGATCTGCCAACGGTGGAATCAGGGTTTCAGGCGATTCGACGACAAGCTCTAGGCTTCCTCTTCCTCCTCGTCGTCCTCAAAGTCCTCTTCATCGCTGAAGAGGGCCTCGACAATTTCATTGGCGCGATCGTCAGAAACGCCCAGCGCCGTTTGCAGCTCGTTCAAGTAGTCTTCTTCCGATTCGGGGACTTCGCCATCGGCGGCCACGATCAGAATGGCGGTGATTAGGGCAATTTCTGCCAAATCTTCATTTTGGGTGACCACTGCCAAGGCACTGCCCAGGAGGGTCTGCACATCGGAGGCTTCCGAGGCTGCAACCACTTTATCGACTATCTCGACGAGTTCGTCATCGGAATAGTCTTCAAACAGTTCAAATTCCGCTGCAACATCGGCCAGCAATTCGGCCTCGATGTCTTCAACGGACTCATCAACGATCATGGTGATTAACCCGATCGCAATGATTGCCTCTTCAGGTGTTAAATCAATCAGATCGGAATCCGCTTTCGCAGGCAGATGACGAGGCATAAAAACGTCCTAGTCTCTCAAAAGTTTGGAAATACTGAGGCGCAATCGAGCGGCTTTGGCCGGCAACCACAGCCCCAAGCTAATTTTTCTGCTTGGGGATGTCAAGCAAATTGCGAACCATCCCCGAAGGTAAGCACCGTTGGGGTTTGGTCAGTTGCAATGGGGGGCGATCGCCCTAGGCCGATCGGGCAAGGCCTAAAGATCTGAGAACCCCTTCTTTTTCTTGCCGGGCTTTTTCTTCTTCTTGGCCGCGTTGGGATTGTTATAGCCTCGGAAGCCCGGTGCAGGCATTTGCCCCATCGGATTACCCAGTCCCATGGGGTTACCGCCACCCATGCCGCCCATGCCACCGCCCATGCCGCCAAAGGGATTCATGCCGCCAAAGGGGTTCATGCCGCCCATGCCCGGGAAGCCCATTTGCCCCGATCCCAACTGCTGCATGAGGGTGCGCATTTTTTGGAAGTCGGACACCAGGCTGCTCACGTCCTCTTCCTTGAGGCCGGAACCGCGAGCAATCCGGCGGCGGCGGCTGGGGGTGCTGGCCAATAGATCCGGGTTGCGGCGCTCTTCCAAGGTCATGGATTTAATGGCCGATTCGGCTACCTTGAGGCGGGCTTCTCCTTCCTCCAGGTGTTCGGCCTTGATTTTGCCGCCCAAGCCGGGGATCAACTTCACCATGCCCGCGAGCGATCCCATGCTCTTCATTAAGCGGGTTTGCTTCAGGAAGTCATCAAAATCGAATTGGGCCGTGAGGATTTTTTCCTGCATCTTGACCGCATCGGACAAGTCCACAGCTTCCTGGGCTTTTTCCACCAGGGTCAGCACGTCGCCCATGCCCAAAATGCGGGAGGCCATCCGATCGGGATAGAAGGGTTGCAGGGCTTCGACCTTCTCGCCGGTGCCGATGAATTTGATCGGTTGGCCAGAAATTTGCCGAATCGAGAGGGCCGCCCCGCCCCGCGCGTCGCCGTCCATTTTGGTCAGGATTGCGCCTGTGATCCCCACCGCGTCGTTAAAGGCCTTGGTCAGGTTGGCGGCTTCCTGACCGATCATGGCATCCACCACCAACAGGATTTCGTGGGGTTGCACGGTGTCTTTGATTTGCACCAGCTCGCCCATCATCGCCTCGTCAATTTGCAGGCGACCGGCGGTGTCAATCAGCACGGTGTCAAAGCCTTCGGCCTTGGCTTTTTCAACCCCTTGGCGGGCAATTTCCACGGGGCTGATCTCGGCTCCCAGATCGAAAACGGGGATGTCGATTTGTTTGCCGAGGGTTTTGAGCTGCTCAATCGCGGCGGGCCGGTACACGTCGGCGGCCACCATCAGGGTTGATCGCTTTTCCTTGCGCAGGTGCAGGGCCAGTTTGGCGGTGGCGGTGGTTTTCCCGGCCCCTTGCAAGCCGGCCATCAGCACGATTGTGGGGGCCGTTTCCGCTTGGGTGAGGGGTTCGTTGCTTTCGCCCATCAAGGCGGCCAGCTCGTCGTAAACCACCTTGATGAACTGCTGGCCGGGGTTCACGCCGGAAACCACTTCGGCCCCTTGGGCCCGGGTTTCCACGTCGGCAATGAACCGCTTGACCACTTGCAAGTTCACATCGGCTTCTAGCAGTGCCCGCCGCACGTCCTTGAGCGCGTCTTGGATGTTGGCACTGGAAATTTTGTCCTGGCCACGAAGTTTTTTCCAGGCGGATTCAAAGCGTTCGGCAAGAGCGTCAAACATGGGCAGGGCGCGTTCGGGTGAGTCGGGTCGATCGCGCCGGGTCGGGAGATGGGCAAGATCTGCCCCGATCGGCGCGGAGTTTTTCAGCGAGGGATTTAATGCGTATTGATGATAACGCGGCGGGCGATCGCTCGCGGCCAGCACCACTGATCAAGCGCAACCGAGAGCTACTGTTTAGGAGTGGGGCGGGGGCGGACTTTGGGGCCCTTCGGGGCGATCGGGACGAGCGTCGGGATCCAAATCGGGAATCACCGGATCCGCAACCATCGGGTCTACCACCATGGCGGCTGACGCAGGACGATTGGTAATGGGTAGCCGATCCGTTTCGTAATCTAAGGATTCGTCAGGATCGTGATCGCTGGAATGATAAGGATTAATGGATGGCGGTTGCTGATTGGCCTGTCGAATCAGCCAATAGCTGGCCGAAAGGGCCACAATGGCCAAACCCAGCCCAATTAGCTCTAGTCCGTCAATTTTGGATAGATCCAGAATGATGATTTTTCGGGCGACGGCGGTGAGCGAAGTGGCCACCACCAGCTCCACTTGCACCACATGCTTACGTAAATAGGCGGTGATGTTTTCTAGAATTTCTAGGGCAATGAGGATACTGAGCAGTGAGCCAAAGATTTCTTGTAGGGATGAGTTGAAAAAGCCCAAGGGCGATCGGAATAATTGCCCAGAAAGCAACAGGATTAAATCCACAGTTGCCACGATAATCACCATGATCGTGGCGAGGGACAGGGCCCGAGAGATGATCCCTTCAATGCCATCGGCCAGTTTCAAAAATTCCCGATCGTGATAGCTGGCCCGAATAATCCAACGTACCAATCGATTGAGAGAAAAAGATTTAGCAGAACGGCGCATGGGAAATCTCAAAAAGTCAGGTTGAACGTTAAGTTGAGCTTCCAGCTCAGTAATAGTCTGGCAATGGCTCAGAAGTTGAGTTAAATGCCATGTCCAGCAATGACCTGGCAATCACCCAACAATAGATTTGCAAACTGTTTGATCAACCGTTTGCAGTAGAATGCCAAGCGCGATCGCGCTGTGGAGTTGAACCCTTGGGCTGCCCATCAGAATCATCATCCCCCGTTCCGAGTCCGGTGAGTGAACCTTGGACGGACGAAAAGGATAATCCCCTGGATTCAGTGCGAAATCCAGCGCGAGACCCATCGCTCGATCCGTCGGCAGATCCTGGGATGGATCTCTTGGAGGTGGAAGCGGAGGACGGAGGCGACTTGGCAACCTATGCTTGCACAGCGGCTCGCTCGGAGCGGCTCGATCGCTTCCTGGCGGCTCAATGGCCCAATTTGTCTCGATCGCGCTTTCAAAAACTGATTGAAGCGGGCCAGGTGCAGGTGAATGATGCGCCCTGCGCTAACAAGCATGGGGAGGTGAAGCCGGGCGATCGAATTGTGGTCACGATTCCGCCCGATCGACCCCTGAGCTTGGAACCCCAGGCGATCCCGCTGGATATTTTGTATGAAGACTCGCAGGTGATTGTGATTAACAAACCGGCGGGCATGGTGGTGCATCCGGCTCCGGGGCATCCGGACGGCACGATGGTGAATGCACTGCTGGCCCACTGCAAAACCCTGCCGGGGATGGAAATGCCGTCGATTAATGGCGTGCAGCGGCCGGGAGTGGTGCATCGACTCGATCGGGACACCACCGGCGCAATTATGTTTGCCAAAACCGACTTGGCGAACCAACACCTGCAAGCCCAGTTGCGCTACAAGGTGGCCCAACGCACCTATTTGGGGATTGTCTATGGTGCGCCTCGGGACGATCGAGGCGTGGTGGATCTGCCGATCGGGCGGCATCCGGTCGATCGCAAAAAACAGGCGATCGTCCCCGTTG
This sequence comes from Limnothrix sp. HT2024, assembly GCF_059138625.1. Taxonomy (NCBI): domain Bacteria; kingdom Bacillati; phylum Cyanobacteriota; class Cyanophyceae; order Pseudanabaenales; family Pseudanabaenaceae; genus Limnothrix; species Limnothrix sp. HT2024. Next base: position 4,256,405 of record NZ_CM181121.1, on the reverse strand, counting down.
AAAAAGGCGGCCGCAAGGCAATCACCCACTGGTTCATCGAAGAGCGCTTGGGTAACTACACCCTAATTCGCTTTGAGCTGCAAACGGGCCGTACTCACCAAATTCGTGTCCACAGTGCCGAACTGGGCCACCCGATCGTGGGAGATCCGGTCTATGGCTCGGGCCGCAGCATTGGGGTTAATTTACCGGGGCAGGCGCTCCATGCTTGGAAACTCCGGTTTCAGCATCCCTTGAACTACGAATGGATCGATACGGAAGCACCCTTACCGGAACATTTCCAAACCCTGCTGGAGGTGCTGCGTCGCCGATCGGGGCCGGCGCTCTAGATTCCTATCAGGATCATTCCCCACAAAACAGCAGGGACACGACTCGATCGCGCCCCTGCTGTTTTATCAATTTCCAAGTATCTGAAAACCCTTGAAAATACTTGCAAATACTTGAAAAGAATGGTCAATTCAACTAGATTTACCACTTCAAAAGGTTGAATTGTTCCATGTCGATCGTGTCGCGGTTGCGGTAAATCGACAGGACGATCGCCAAACCCACAGCCGCTTCGGCCGCCGCGATCGTAATCACAAACACCGCAAATACCTGACCCTTGATTCCTTGCGGATCCAGATAGTTAGAAAAAGCCATCAGGTTCAAATTCACGGCGTTGAGCATCAGCTCGATCGACATCAACACCCGAATTGCATTCCGGCTGGTGACCAAACCAAAAATACCGGTGCAAAATAGCGCCGCCGCTAATAGCAAAAAATATTCCAGTTGCATTGCTGGCTCCTGTTGAAAACTGCCTTGAAGTGCTGGGGCAAGGGGCTTAAGCCCCTTGTCTGGTTTGGGTGGGCAACTAACGCGATCGCTAATCGATCAGTTGGCAGCCCCTTGCCTAGTTTGAGTGGGCAACTAGCGATCGGTGGCGGCCAATTCCTTCGGCCGCTCCGGCAACGCCAATTCCGTTTCCGTCGGTTGGCCCGTGGTTGGGTCATCCACCAGCAAATCGCGACGCGCCAGGACGATCGCCCCAATCATCGCCATCAACAGCAACACCGAAGCCACCTCAAAGGGCAACAGATAATCGCTAAAGAAATGCTGGGCCAAGGTAACGATCGAGGATTCCACCGTTTGGAAATCCGTGGCCAACTGCCAAGGACTGGTCAGCACCACCGCCGCCAACAGGGCAAACAACCCCGCACAAACCAGCGCCGTCACCACCTGCCGCAGCAGGGCCCCAGCCGCTGGTACGTAGTCTTCGCGCTTGTTCACGAGCATCACCCCAAACAGGATCAACACGTTCACCGCGCCCACATAGACCAAAATTTGCGCCGCCGCCACGAAATCCGCGTTCAGCAGCAAATACAGACCGGCCATGCTGATAAAGGTCAATCCCAGCAAAAAGGCCGAGTAGACGATGTTGCCGGCCAGCACCACACCCAGGGCCGAACCCAGCATCATCAGGGCCAAAACTGCGAATGACCCCAGTTGTACGCTTTCGCCTAAATTCACCGTTACTTTCGCTCCGTAATTTTCCTACTTCTCAATCGCGATCGCTGGACTTATCCCTAGGAGTCAGGGAACAAGGGGCTTAAGCCCCTTGCTCCCTGCCCTGGCAACGTTCTAAGCGTCGGGCTTGTCCTTTTCCAAGGTGGCCAGGATTTCTTCCGGGCGACTGCCGGCCCGCTGGGATCCGGCGGGCAAATCGTGGGGATCAATCACCCCAGAAGGCAAGTAGGCAAACTCCCGCAGCGGCGTAACCATCGGATCGTTCGTCACCTTGTAAGGCAAGCGACCCAGGGCCACGCTGTCGAAGTTTAAGTCGTGGCGATCGAAACTCGCCAGTTCGTATTCTTCCGTCATCGACAGGCAGTTGGTGGGGCAATATTCCACGCAGTTACCGCAGAAAATGCAAACGCCGAAATCAATGCTGTAGCTCTTCAGTTCCTTCTTCTTGGTGGCTTTATTGAATTCGTAGTCCACCACGGGCAGGTTAATCGGGCAAACCCGCACGCAAACTTCGCAGGCAATGCACTTGTCAAATTCGTAGTGAATTCGGCCCCGGTAACGCTCCGAAGGGACGAGCTTTTCGTAGGGATATTGCACCGTCACGGGGCGGCGCTGCATGTGGTCGAACGTCACCGACAGGCCTTGGCCGATATATTTGGCCGCTTGGACTGCCTCGCCAGCATAGTCGCTGACTTTCTTGAGGAAGTTCAGCATGGTGTTTGCCTCTCTATTAACAAGATTGCGGGTAACAAACGTTGGTTCGCGTTCAGTCAGTCCAACCTTGGGGCGGGCGGCGGGCCCGCCGGATCATTTCGCTGTTGCGCGTTTTGCTGTTGTGCGGTGCTTCCCGATCGCCCCCCATCCGAACCCTTCGGAGATTCCTGAACGGTTCGGGTGCAAGGGGCGAAGCGAATACGATACGACGGGTCTGGAGCTTTAGACCCGGTTAGCCGCCGAAGAAGGCCGGGAAGCTGAGTTTTAGGGCCGCCGTCAGCAACAAGTTGGCCAGTGCGACCGGTAGCAGGAACTTCCAACCCAGGTTCAGCAGTTGGTCAATCCGCACCCGGGGAACCGTCCAGCGCAGCAACACCGCCAAGAACACCAGCAAATAGGTCTTGAACAGCACCATCACAATGCCAAGGGCGGCGGCGATGATTTGCACCCAAGCGGCGCTCAGATCCAAGCCCAAGGCTCCGGCTAACCAGTCGATCGAAACGGGCGATTCCCAGCCCCCCAGATACAACACTGCCACCAGCAGCGCCGACAGGGTGAGGTTCACGTAAGACCCTAGGTAAAACAGGGCAAACCGCATCCCGGCATATTCGGTTTGGTAGCCTGCCACCAGTTCTTCTTCCGCTTCCGGCAAGTCGAAGGGCAAGCGTTCGCATTCCGCCAGGGCCGCAATCCAAAAGATGAGGAAGCCCAGGGGTTGCCGCCACACGTTCCAACCCAAGATGCCGTAGCCCGATTGCTGATCCACGATGTCCACGGTGCTCAGGGAGTTGGACATCATGACGATCGCCAACACGGCCAAGGCCAGGGGAATTTCGTAGCTAATCGATTGAGCAGCGGCCCGCAAGCCCCCCAGCAGGGAGTACTTGTTGTTGGATGAATAGCCCGACATCAGCAGCCCGATCGGGGCAATGCTGGAGAGGGCAATCCACAGGAACACCCCCAACCCCAGGTTGGTGATGTTCACGTTTTGGCCAAAGGGCACAACGATGTAAGACAAAAAGACGGGAACCACCACCAGCGCCGGCCCGATCGTGAACAACCAAGGATCCGCCTTGGCCGGCACGATGTCTTCTTTAAATAGCAATTTCAGGCCATCGGCAGCCGGTTGCAACACGCCGAGGGGCCCCGCATATTCGGGACCAATCCGCTGTTGGGCAGCGGCGGAAATTTTCCGTTCAAGCCACACGACGACGAGCACGCCGACGGTGGCGGTAATCAGCATCAGGAGCAGCGGCAGCGGAATCCACACGGCGCGGGCGAAATCGCCAGGCAGTCCGAAGTCGGCGAGCGCTTGCACGAAGCTGCTTTGGAGGTCGATTCCTTGGTTCATAGCTTCAGCGCGATGAGCGGGTCTGGAGGAAAGCTGGGCCGCGCGATCGCGGCAAGCCAGTGGGGGAAATTGAGCCAAAATCTCAAAGAAAAATTGCTCAAAATCACCCGAAATACGCTAGTGATAAAGGCTAGGCATAGATGTTCAGCGGGCTTTCCGTGCCTAGTATATCGTTGTACGAGAGCGGGCCCCGTCTTCGATCGGCTGGGGCTGATTGGTTCTGCTGATACGCCCGATTGGCCTAGCATGGGCCTCAGAGTGATCGCCCTGTCCGTCGCCGCCCGGCGCTCTCCACCGGGCCAATGGGGCCAAGTGTGTCTTGTAGGTTTCCAGATGACTGATTCGTTTAAGCGCAACCCCGCCCAGCCCTTTCAAGTGGCCAAGCCGGCCCTGGCCCCAGAGGAGGTCGATCGGCTCCTGTTGCAATTGCGGCGCAAGGAGGGTTCCTGGGTGGATTGGGGGCAAGCCTGCCAACAGCTTCAACAAAGCGGCTTGGGGCCTCAAAAAATCTTTGAAGAAACCGGCTTTGAGCCAATTCAACAAAATCAAGTGATTGTGGGGTCTCAGGTTTACCAAACCCTGCTGAAACTGGACGCGCCTGAGCCGGTGCAAGAGCACTTTGGGCGCAAGGGCAGCGATATTTTGTACGAAATGCGGGTTTTGTCCGAGGACGATCGCCTTTCAACGGCGGCCCTGGTGGTGGAACGGGGGTTGGATTTTGATGAGGCCCGCGAGGTGGTGAAAGCCTTCAAGGAATTGACCTACCTGAAACAGCAGCCGGAAGGATTTGCGGAATTACCGGGGGATGCGCTGGCCTGGCAATGTTGGCGATCGGCCCGGCAGCAAACGGATCTGCAAAGTCGATCGCGCCTGATTGCTAAGGGGTTGCGGTTTGCCCAAACGCCGGAAGCTCGGGCCCAACTGGAAAAGCTGCTGCTGGACTTTACGGTGGTGGCTCCCAAGAGCGCTCCTCGAATGCCGGTTTATCGGATCGATTCCGACGAGGAAGAGCCGCGTCTGCTGGCGGTGGCGGGTCAGTTGCCGATGCCCGTGGCGGCCTTGCGAGCTGTGCCCCTGATTGAGTCGGAAGGGCCCTTTGGCATGGTGCGGTTTTCGGGCGAGGGGGCTTGGGTGGCGCTGCCCAATTGGCAAGTATTGCGCAATGCCGAAGACCCGATCGCCCTGTTGGCCTTGCCGGAACAGTTGCCGGCCGCCCTGCCGGACGATCGCCCGGAATCGGTGATGCTGGTGATCGATCGAGCCGATCGTGCTTGGCGAGATGATGCCTTTTTTGCGGTGGCCGATGGTGACGAAAACTTGGCCTTTGAATGGTTTGACTCAGAACCCGAGCGATCGCTCCTGGGTAAGCTGATTCTCGTTTTGCGGCCCAAGAAAGGTCTCGATCAAGACTACGCCAAAGAACTCTGGCAAGTGGATGAGTAGTGGTTTTTAGCAACCACCCATGTTGTTCAGTTACTTCACAAAAACGCATCATCAAAATTCATACAAAAAGTCCGTAGCCAGCCTCAACAGCCATGCTACGGACTCAGTTCGGTTGTAAGGAAGAAACGAAGGCGAATGCTAAGTGCAGCACTCCTGAGCACAGAACGCTGATATTCAGTGCATTATCAGTGCATTAACGGTCTTGCCGCGATCGCCTAGAGGCCAAAGACCCGACTACGGCCCATTTGGTTGCCGATCGTGCTGAAGGCGTTCCCCGTGGCGTTGTTCACCGCAAAGCGACCATTCCCCATAATGCGGTTGTTGCCCGGAGCAGTGCTGGTTCCCAGATCGGGGCGAGCGCGCAAAATTGCCACAATGCCGTCCCGTCCATTGTTCTCGATCGAGTTATTGCGCAACACCGGCCGCGCTTGGTCAGAAATCACCACGCCATCCTGGTTATTGACGATCGTGTTATTCACCACCAACGGATTGGCCGTGCCCCCGATCGCCAGGCCAAAGCCCGTGGCCTGGAACCAGCTATCCCGAATTTCGCCACCGGCCGCCCGCGTCAGCGCAATGCCATTCCCCTTGTTTTCATGGAACAGGCAGTTTTGAATCATGGGCGCAGCGTTCCCGGTCACGAAAATGCCATCGCGGTGATTGCCCTTGAACACACTGCGGCGAATCACTGGGTTTGCAGACTCCACCCAAACGCCCGTACCGCGCGTGTTGCCATTGGTGACGGTGATGCCACTCAGCACGGTGTTGCGTTGCACCCGCACCGCCGCATTCTGACGAGCAAAGCTGGGGCTAATGAAGCTACCGCCCCCTTGAATGACCGTATTTTTGCCCTCGGCGGCTTCGTCACCCCGCAGGGTCACCCCTTCCGGAACCATCAGCGGGAACGTTTCCCCCGTGGTGGCGCTATAGATTCCCGGGGCCAACTGCACCACATCACCCGGCTGAGCTTGGCTGAGGGCGTAGGCAATGGTGCGGAAGGGGGCCCGCTGGCTACCGCTGGGGGCCGTGTCCGCGCCCATGGCAGGGTTCACATGCAAAATGCGGGCATTGCTGGGCAGGGTGCTGGCGATCGGCTCGGGGCCGGCGGCTCGCACCGCTTCAGCGGCCATCAGCGGCGTTGCAACACCTTGCACCATCGGCAGAGCCAACAGCAGAGCCAGAAGGGTTTGAGCCGAACGGGATTGGTAGATACCTTGGGGGCGCAGCATAGCCATAGGTCGTCTCTGATGGGGGTGTGAAAGGAGCGATTGGATTTGAATCTCGTCTCTTGGGTTCAGATTCCCTGAGCAATTGCCAAATTCCGGAAGCCCTTGGCCAGTGGTGCGATCGCCACAGTTCCCCTATTCCACTCACCCAATTGGCGCGGCGATCGATCCCCGTGCCAGCGTGGTTGGGCAATCCCGTCCCCGCCCGATCGCTTGGCCCCTTCAAAAAATGCCCCAAGCAGTTCCGGATTTCCCCTGGCAATCCAGAAGGATGAGGGTTAATCAACCGATCGCCAAATCCAGAGCGCCAGAGAGATTGATTGATCAATGACCAAGGGGCAACAGCCTTGGATCGTTCTTGGATTCCTCAGGCGATGCTGTTGCGTTTGCGGACTTCCTTGTAGGAAGTGCCAATGTTGCTAAGGCCGGCTTTCACCATTTCCCGCTCCAGCAGCGAGAAAAACCGGCTGCGATCGCTCCCACGCACCACCGCTTGGTTGTGGGCCTCGGCCAGGGCGATCGGGTAACCATAGCCCTTTTGCACCTGACTGAGAATCAAACTCAAGGCCTGGTTCAACAAGGCCCGATCGGTCGCCACCCACTCCGGCATTTCGACCCGCGCCACCTCGGTTCCCACATGCAGATAACAGAAATAGATGCGGTGGCGGCCATAGTCCTCCAGGACACGAGCGTTCGATCGCCACAGGGGCCCCCGCTCGCCCGACTCCAGCAACACCGACCAAAGGGCCGCATCCCGCAGCGGTTTCAGCCGGTTACAAGGGGCCTCATCAGCCCGCCCAGGACAGTGGGTTTTGCAATCGGGCGTGATTTGATTGCAAGTTTTGAGCCGGAAAAAGTTAGCCGCCTCGCCGCTGCGGGGAGCGCTTAGATAGCTGACGAGGGGAATGCCCGCCAATCGCAACCGTTCCCAGGCGGCCAGGATCGGCGGCAAAATTCGATCGACCGCTGTGCTCGGCATTCGATCGAGAAACCAATAGATCAGCGAGCCATCCACCATGGCCAGCGTGGGCGGTGCGTCTTTGCTGTTGCCAGTGGTGATGCTGTGGGCTAAATCCGTGCCCAAATCCGCCAGGGCTTCCGCCTCGGCCACGGTGCGCCGATGGCCCATCCAATCTTCGGTGCTGATTCCCCACTGGCGGGAAATGTAGAGGTCTTCGGGTTTGTAAAAAATTTCCGGCAAACTATCTAGCATGGGATAGCGCTTTTGGCCGTAGTGCAGGGCCACGCGCCCGGTGTTGATCAAATAGCAATAGGCGATTTCGTGGTGGCTGGGGGCAATTTGGGAACCATCGGTGGCGATCAAGCTGTGGGCGATCGGGGCGGGGCCAATGGGTTCGCGCTTGTCCAAGGGTTCGATCGGCTCGGCCGCCACAAATTCCAGGCGATCGCGCCATTGGTGAAGCTGCCCCACCCAATAGTCCTGTTCCGGCTGCACCTGGGCTAGCAACTCTTGGGCGATCGTCAGCCGTTGGCGTGCCGCCCGCGATTCCTGGGTGAGCTGTTGGCCCATGCCCTGCATTTGTTTGGAAAGCTTTACCAGATCCAGCACAGCCCGCTCTCAATTCCGTTTGAATGCTATTGATTTGAATGCTATTTAAACAATGGTTGAATCCCGCAAGAATTGCAAATTACAAATCAAGCGACGCACTACAAATTAAGTCATTAAAGATTGAGTCGTTAAATTAGGTCATTGTGATGGAAAACCTGTCAGCACTATGGTCAACGATCGCCCGAGCCATTCGAGAACAGGGCGGCGGTTCAGCGGAGTCGCCCGCAGCCCGATCGGTCGGTGGCGGTTGCATTAACCAAACCTATCGCCTGAGTTTTGGCGATGTTGCCAACGCTCCCGTTTACTTTGTCAAGCTGAATCAGGTCAGCGGTCTGGAAATGTTCGCCGCCGAAGCCGCAGCCCTCCGAGACCTAGCTGCCGCCCAAGCCATTAAAGTGCCCCAGCCCCTCTGCTATGGCCAAGCGGGCGATCGCGCCTATTTGGTTTTGGAGTGGCTGGAGCTGGGCCGTGGCAACCACGAAGCTTGGGCCCAATTGGGGCGAAATTTAGCTCAGTTGCACCGTTGGCAGCCGGTCTCCGGTCAACGGGCCTTCGGGTGGTGGCGAGGCAACACGATCGGCTCCACCCCCCAACCGAACGATTGGGCCGATGATTGGGTCACCTTTTGGACAGAACGGCGCATTGGGTTTCAGTTGCAGTTGGCCCAACGGCGTGGCGGTCATTTCCCCGAGGCCGATCGCCTGCTGGCCGCCATTCCCCGCTTGCTGAAGGGGCATCGGCCCCAACCTGCCTTGCTCCATGGGGATTTGTGGTCGGGTAATGCGGCGGTGATGGTGGATGGCACACCCGTGATCTTTGACCCGGCAACCTATTGGGGCGATCGGGAGGCCGATTTGGCCATGACTGAATTATTTGGCGGCTTTCCCAACAGCTTCTATCAAGGTTATGGTGAAGTGAATCCCCTGGAATCAGGTTATGAAATCCGCAAAGATCTTTACAATCTTTACCATATCTTGAATCACTTTAATCTATTTGGCGGTGGCTATGGTAGCCAAGCCAATGGCATGATTCATCGGCTTTTAAAAGATTGTTAATTCCTGAGGGGTTTGAAAAATCTGGGCCATGATAGGGATGCGATCCATGATTCTGGATCAGTAGCAGTCCTGAAGCAGGATTTTGAAAGATCCAAACCCAAATCACTTCACGCTAGGCAACCTCAATCAAGACTCGATAAAATTCACTGACCATCCTCCAATCATTTCATTCTCTTGGCAGAGGAGCAACTTTGCTCGGAAATCAATAGCGAAGATGAATAAATTTGGCTAGGGAAGACTGAATTTGAAAATGGCTTATGGATGATTTTTGCATCGCTTTGGCAAGCTAATTGGGCGAACTTAGAAGATGGATATTTCAGGACTCCAAAGTTAGCGCTTAATGACTCCATGGAGGCTTCATATCCCCTCGGTAGGGATTGTTTTCTGGGGCTGACCTTGTTTTTTTGGAATGGCAATCTGTTGTGTGATTAACGCTGGCTGGTTTCATGCATATTCCTGACGGTTTTGTTTCAGTGCCCGTGGCAACGGTCACATCGGCGGCCGCGATCGGGGCGATCGCCCTGTCCTTGGTGCGAACCCGATCGACCTACGGCCTCAAACAGGGGCCAATTTTGGGGCTAACCACGGCTTTCGTCTTTGCAGCTCAGATGGTGAACTTCCCTGTCACTGGCGGCACAAGCGGCCACCTGCTGGGGGGAACGCTGGCGGCCGTGTTGATGGGTAACCCCTGGGCGGGAACCCTCTCAATCACCACAGTCCTGCTGATTCAGGCGGTGTTGTTTGCCGATGGCGGCATCACAGCCCTGGGAGCCAACATTCTGAATATGGCCGTCTTGGGGGTCTGGACGGGCTGGATTTTGACCCAGGTGATTCAGCGCCTGCTCGGGGGATCCCAGCGACGGTTACCGCTCGCGGCCGGCATTGCAGCGGGGCTGAGTGTGGTGGTGGCGGCGATCGCCTGTGCGATCGAGCTGGTGCTATCCGGGACGGCGGCCTTTCAGCTCGCCGTGCCGGCCATGGCCGGAGTGCATATCCTGATTGGCTTGGGCGAAGGGATCATCACCGCTGGTGTCATTGGCTATTTGACCAAGGCCCGCCCCGATCTGCTGCCGGGAGCCAAGCCGCGCTTGGAACAGTGGCAAGGGCCGGTGATCGGCGTGCTGCTGGTGGCGGGGGTGCTGTCTTTGTTGGCATCTTCCTGGCCCGACGGCTTGGAAAAGGTGGCGGAAGATTTGGGCTTTATTCGGCTCGCGGAAGAGGTGCGAATTACCGTGCCTACGCCCTTTGCGGACTATGGCATTGAAGGATTGGGGCCTTTGGGCACAACGATTACGGGGTTGTTGGGCAGTGTGGTTTCCTTTGGTGCAGCCTTCGGGATCGCTAAGTTGGTGCAACCCAAACGAGCTGAAGAGTCGTGATTGAAATCAGCCTGAATGCCAATCGCCAATCGACATGGGGTTCGGAGCGATCGACTCCGGGCCCGGCCCTGGTGGTGTTGCGGTTGCGGTTGGCTCTGATTTGGGTGTTGGGGGCTGCTTGCTTGCGGGTGGGAGCTTGGGCCCCGTTGGCGGTCTATGGCGGCTTGGCGATCGCCTGGGTCTGCTGGTTGCGGGTTCCGGCGCGATCGCTCCTGGGTTTATTGGGGGCAGAACTGTTGTTTCTGAGCCTGGCGGCCTTGCCCCACGGTTGGGAACGGGCCAGCTTTCTGATGGTGCGATCGCTGGTTTGCCTGCTGTTGATGAATGGGGTGTTGTTGACCCTGCCGCCCCATAGTTTGGCGATCGCCCTGAAAAGTTTGCCGCTGCCGGCTGCGTTGCGAGAAACGGCTCTGTTGGCGGGGCAATACCTGGAAATTGTGATCGACGAGGTGCAACGGATGCAGCGGGCGGCCGCCTGTCGGGGGCTGTCGGGGCCGGGCGGCTGGTTGCGCTATGTCAGCGCTGCCACCATCGGATCTTTATATTTGCGTAGTCTCGATCGGGCTGAACGGGTCTATGCGGCCATGGTGGTTCGGGGCTATGGGGGAACCTTACCCCTGTTGCACCCCAGCCCGCCACACCATCGCTGGTGGCTGTGGGGCGCGGCGGTGGGGGCCGCTGGTCTGGCGATCGGCTCCTACGGTTGAGTAAGGTTCTGGCGCAAGGTTGGGGCGATTCCAGCGGGTGCTGGTTTGGCGCTTCTGCTCCCATCCCCTTAAGGTTGAGCAAGCAGGAATCAAGTTCGATCGCATGGCCGCCGCAACAGTTTCATGACCCTTTTTTCTAAATGCGAGCTTGATCGCGCTGAATTGTCGGCCGCCGTTTTGGTGCAAGATTTGCAATTTGCCTATCCCCAACAGCCGCCGGTTTTGCAGGGGATTTCCTTTGCGTTGGAGCCGGGCGATCGGGTGGCTCTGTTGGGGCCCACCGGTTGCGGCAAAAGCACCCTCTTGGAGCAACTGATTGGCCTGAAGCAACCGAGCCGGGGCGCTGTGTGGATTGGGGGAACTCGGGTGGAACCGCGCACCCTGCCCACCATTCGCCGCCGATTGGGCTTTTGTTTCCAGGATGCCAACGACCAATTGTTTATGCCGACCATCTTGGAAGATGTGATGTTTGGGCCGCTGAATTATGGCATCCCGATCGCCCAGGCCAAGAACCAAGCCAGGGAACTCTTAGCCCGTTTTGATCTGTTGGCTTTTGAGGGGCGATCGGCCCATGAACTTTCGGGGGGTCAGCGGCGGTTGGCGGCCTTGGCGGCCGTGCTGGCCCTGGAGCCGGCCATTTTGGTGTTGGATGAGCCAACCACGGGCCTCGATCCCCGGTGGCGACGCTCGCTCGCTCAGGTTTTGGAAACCTTGCCCATTCAATCGCTGATTGTGGCTTCCCATGACTTGCAATGGATTGGCAAAACCACCCATCGAGCCTTGATTTTGTCCCATGGACGGATCCGAGAAGATCGACCCACGGCGGAATTATTGGGCGATCGGGCGCTGTTGGAATCCTACGATTTGCCGCTGGATTATTAGCAAAATCATGGGCGAAATTGCGAACAACCAATATCTCGAATTATTCGGATGACTCTGCTGGATTCCCAAAAAGGTCTGACAGGGCGATCGATTCGTCGGGAAAGGCCAAGCAAGCGGCGCGATCGGCAGCGGTGAGAGTAAATTTGGTTTGATAGCCCTCGGGGCTGGGATCGCGATAGACCTCGAGTTTTCTGTGCTCCAAATCCACTAGCCAAAACTCGCCAATCCCCGATCGCGCATAGAGCGGCCCTTTGACCTCGCGATCAGATTTCAGCGTACTATCCGCTACTTCGATCAGTAGCAGGACTTCAGCAACCTCGGGCGATCGATCCTCATAGAAGTTCTCCGTTTCTTGCAAAATCATCAGATCCGGCTGAGGCTGCGAATCACCGAGGACAACGGAATTCTGCACACTGATGATTGCCCGATTTTGGATCAAGGCACAGAACTTACGATTCAGTCGATTGATGCAAGCCTGATGACGAAATCCAAGGGGCGACATTTTGACAATCATTCCTTCAATGAGTTCTGTTCGCACGTCCGGCGCGATCGCACCGGCCTCATAAATTCGCTGGTATTCCGCCACTGTGAACCGATAGGGCTGAATAGGAATAACCGGTTGTGGTGGTGCTGAGTCTGCTAATTGGATCGCTGGTTCGCTGGGCAGACAAACTTGGCTCATAGGACTCACTTCCCACTGATCCTCTAGATTCCACGATCGAACACCTTTCCAAACTATCGCAATCGATCGAGCCAGGGCAGTCAGCCGATCGCCCCGCACCAGGGCCGCGAACCGTTACAATCGAGACCGCTCTAACAAGACCCTTTAGCCCCCAAAATCATCGTGTCCGTTCGCGTTCGCCTCGCCCCTAGCCCCACCGGAAACCTCCACATCGGCACGGCCCGCACCGCCGTTTTTAACTGGCTTTATGCTCGTCGCACGGGCGGCACCTTCGTGCTGCGGATTGAAGACACCGACACCGAGCGATCGCGCCCCGAATTTGAAGCCAACATCCTCGAAGGCCTGCAATGGCTGGGCATGAACTGGGATGAAGGCCCCTTCTACCAGTCCAAGCGCAATGAGTTGTATAAGCAAGCGATCCAAACCCTGCTCGACAAGGGCTTGGCCTACCGCTGCTACACCACGCCCGAAGAATTGGACAAACTGCGCGAAGGTCAAAAAGCCCGCAACGAAGCGCCCCGCTACGACAACCGCCACCGCAACTTAACCCCCGAGCAGGAAGCTGCCTTCATTGCCGAAGGTCGCCAGCCGGTGATCCGCTTCAAAATTGACGATAAGCGGACGATCGCTTGGAACGATCGGGTGCGGGGCACGGTCACTTGGAAAGGCTTTGATCTAGGCGGCGATATGGTGGTGGCCCGCGCGGCCGGCATTGACGATGTGGGCCAACCGCTCTACAACCTGGCCGTGGTGGTCGATGACATTGATATGCAAATCACCCACGTAATCCGGGGTGAAGACCACATCGCCAACACCGCCAAGCAAATTTTGCTCTATGAAGCCCTGGGCGCAACGGTTCCCGAGTTTGCCCACACGCCGTTGATTTTGAACCGTGAAGGGCGCAAGCTCTCGAAGCGGGACGGGGCCACCTCGGTTTCGGAATTCCGCAACATGGGTTATCTGTCCGAGGCGATCGCCAACTACATGACCCTGTTGGGTTGGGCCCCGCCGGAAGGGATGGAAGAAGTCTTTTCCCTGGAGCAAGCGGCCGCTCAGTTTGAGATCGATCGCGTCAACAAGGCGGGCGCGAAGTTCGATTGGGACAAGCTGAACTGGCTGAATGCCCAATACCTGCACAAGATGCCGCCGGCCGAGCTGCTCGATCGCCTGATTCCCTACTGGCAAGGCGCGGGCTACAGCTTTGACCCCGTGGCCGATCGCCCCTGGCTGGAGGCCTTGGCCGGGTTGCTGGCCACGGCGATCGTCCGGCTCGATCAAGCGCCCGAGGCGGCCAAGCTGTTCTTTAGCGAAACCGTGGACTACACCGACGAAGCCAAGGCCCAACTGGCCCAGTCCGGCGGCGCGGAGATTTTGGCGGCCCTGGCGGAGGGACTCAGCGATCAGCCCTTGGAGCACGACGCGGCCATGGCGCTGATTAATCAGGTGGTGAAGTCCACGGGCGCGAAGAAAGGCCAGGTGATGCGCACCCTGCGGGCCACCCTGATGGGGGCGATGCAGGGGCCGGAGATGGTGCCCACTTGGTTGATCTTGAGCCAGCGCGGGTTCGATCGCGCCCGGATTGCAGCGGGCCAGGCGATCGCCCAAGGGTAGATCCCAGCAGGGTGGCAAGGGGCTGAAGCCCCTTGTCTTTGGTTCCCTGTCCACAAATGGGATGGCCCCGCAAGCCCTAAGATCTTCGGCAATAGTCTTCAGCAACAGATCTCTGGCAAGAAATCTTTGGCAAGAGATCTCCTGCAACGCTTCCATTCGCTCGATCGCGCAAGGATCGAAACCGCAACTATGGCCATTCAATCCTGGTTTCAACCCCGCCACCGTCGGCTGATTGGGCGATCGCTGGGGTTACTGGTTTGGTTCGGGGCGATCGGGCTGGCTCCCGAGTTGGCCCAAGCCAGTCCCCTCACCCTGGCCCAAGTCAGCAACAGCAGCAACAATCCCCAACTTCAGGATCTGATTGAACGGGGCGAACAGTTTGTGCAGCGGCGCGATTGGGAATCGGCCCTGGTGATCTATGAACGGGCGGCCCAGCTCGATCGGGACAATGCCCGCATCTATTCCGGGATTGGCTATGTGCAAGCCATGCGCGGCAACTTCGCGGAAGCGGCCCGGGCCTATCAACAGGCAACGGTGCTGGATCCGCGCAATGCTGAATTTTTCTATGCCCTTGGGTTCAGCTTCGCCAACACTAACGACCTGGAACCGGCCTTGGCCGCCTACTACCGCGCGGTGCAGTTGGATGAGCGCCACCTGAATGCCCATTTGGGGCTGGGAGCCGTGCTCTATCGCCAGGCCAACTACAGCGGCGCACTGCAAGCCTATCGTCAAGCTCTAACCCTGGATCCCCGGAATGCGACGGCCCAGGAGTTTGTGGGACTAACCCTCCTGAAGACCGGCGAAGTGCAACAGGCGATCGCAGCGTTGCAAGCAGCCCAAAAGCTGAATCCCCGCCGCGACAGCACCTATGTTTCGCTCGGGGTGGCCTGGTTGGCGGCCGGCAACAGCACGGAGGCCACGGCGGCTTTTGCCCAGGCGGCTCGACTGAATCCGCGAAATCCGACCGTCCATCTGCAAATTGGCAAAATTCTGCGGGAACAGGGCGATATTTCTGGAGCGCTCGCCGCCTATCAACGGGCGGTGTCGGCCGATGGCGATTCCTACGAGGCCCAAGAAGCTTTAGCGGATCTGAGTTTGGAATCGGGCGATGTGTTGGTGGCGATTATTGGCTACCGGCGGTTGGTGGAATTGCAGCCCAACACGGGCATGGCCCATTTCAAATTGGGTCGCGCGTTGGCCAAGCAAGGGCGGAATTTTGAAGCCCGGGAAGCATTCGATCGCGCGGCCGCTTTGGGGGTTCCCGATGCGATCGCCGCCCGCGATGCCCTGCCCAAGTGATGGGTGCTTAGGTCGGGTCGCCAACCGTCGCGGTCTGGGGTGGGTTCAAATTCGGGGGTTCCAACTGATCCAAAAAAGTCAAGGGATTAGCCATATTGGCGGCGAAACCCAAAATTCCCCGATCGCGGTGTTCGTAGAGCAAATTCCCGGCGCGATCGAACAAAAACGTTCCCCCCCGTTGGGTCATGTATTGGGCATCGGGAACGTAGCGATTCCAGTGGCTCAACACTTCCACCATATTTCGCAGTCGCAAGGTCGCCAGCTCAAAGGGACGCTGAAACCCACGCCCACCGGCCAGGGCAAAAAAGTCACCCTTCATCGGGGGCAGGAATTTTGTGTCGATCGTTTCGTCGTCAGCGATCAACTGCGGTGCGGCGCGATCGCCCCGGTAACCCCGAAACACCTCCGCCAGCGTGCCCGGACTGCCCAGCCCCGCACACATCAACATCAAATTCAGCCAAGCGCTTTGACCCGATCGCAAGCCCGGCCACGATCGAGTCAAGCCCCCGTATAGCCCCAATTTTCTATGGAGATCCGCCGTCGGATCGATCAACAGCGCTTCGGCGGGAAACCCCGTGTAATCACAAAATTTTTCCCCCGAGGAGCGATCGCCAATTCCCACAGCCCGCAGCACAATTTCGTGATCACGCAGGCGATCGGCCTCCCGACGCAACCACCAGGCATATTCCAAACTGTCAAAATCCCCCAATTGGGGCAGCGCGATAAACAGAATTTTGGCTGCCCGATCGCACCCGTTCAAAACAGGGACGATCGCCCCATCACTCACGCGTTCTCGCTGGTAGGTTTGCAGAATTTGGTAGCAAGAATCCATGACATTCAAGATCTTTCCAAGACTGTTGGCAAGGCTAGAATTTTTCGGACATTCTCTAGGGACAAGGGCCCGGTGCAAAGGGTGGTTCTTTCCAATTTCCTTCAATGCTAAAACGAACCCGATTGCCCGCAACTTGCACCCGTCCCATGTCAATATGGCGGACTGGCTCACCCCCTCCGACGGGAACCACCTCCACACAACTCAAAAGCCGACGCGGATAGTTGCCAGTCATGAGCCGGGCTTCGTTGGGATAAATGCCAATCGAATCTGCTAATAAATCGGTTCCGGGACGATTTCGCCGTTCTCGGATCACAAACCGCCGAATAAAAGCATCTTTAGTGCGGTTTTCTAGAATCAGAGACATGGTTGGCGGTCGATCGGGCGCATTATTCGGATCATTACTATTGCTGGGGAGCTGGGCCCGCAAAGGATTAGCCATCAGAATTAGCCCGATCGCGATCGCCCCAGAGCCTAACCAAGTTCCACGATCAATGAGCCTATTCTTCAAGATTTTGGGCTGGATTTTGGACTGCTCGCTTGGCTTTTGAGCAGTGTTTTGCTGAAGTTTCTGAATCATACCCGTTAGTTTAGTTTTCAATTGAATCTCAGAGCTTCCAAGGATATCGGAAAAGGATCTTTGAGGACTAAGAAGATGTCTGAGAAGTATCTTTCAGTACGGGCCAAGCATCAATTATCGTAGGGGTAAGGGGCTTAAGCCCCTTGTTTGCGTTGATCGCTGGAGCATACAGAGTAGCAAGTTTGGCTTTTCAGACATCCTCTAACAAAGTAAAGACAATTGCGGCGCAAGGTGATTAAGCATTTTGTCTTCATCAACTGTTCAGATCCGCAGCCTCTCGATTTTGACGTTCCAAATATCCTGTTAGTCTTCAGGCTGATCAATCGCCAGCTCATCAGTCGATGAATCCATTTCCGAAAAATCAATATTGCTATAAAGATCGGTTAATTGCAAAGTTAATTCAACAGTTTTGAGCTGAAGAGTAGATTCAGGCTTGCGGTATTCCAAAAATCGCCATTCACAATCCTCTAGTTTGATGAATTGCTCAACACGCATTTCATATTGATCAATTAGGAGATATTCCTGAAAGCTGGGAATGGTGCGGTAGGCGGCAAATTTTTCGCCCCCATCATAGTTTCGAGTGGATTTGGACAACACTTCTGCAATCAGCAAGGGATTCGTTACCGTATCTTTGCGACCCGCTTGCAGTTCGATCGGCTTGGGCAACACCATCACATCGGGATAGGTATACATCTGCCGCTCAGGAATCCACAGCCGCTGATCCGTATGAAAGATCTCATAGGGACGATTGAGCAGTGCAAATAGTAGGCGTGCGTAGAACAATCCACTAATGCGATTGTGTTGGGGGGTTCCGCCAGTCATGGGGATGATGACTCCATCTCGGTATTCGTGACGCTGATCGCTCTTGACTTCCCGATCGAGATAAGCTTCCGGGCTATAGGCTCCGAGGCTGTGGGGTTGCTTGTCCAGTTGGGCGATCATGGGCAAAATCTCTTTACTGGGGAACTGGGGCAAGCTGGCTTGGGTCGATCGCCCCGTCACTTTCCATCCTACCGTTTCGGTCTCGGCCGCGCCGCCGCCCGCCCCGATCGAACGCTAGGATAAAGAGCGCTATTTTCAATTTGCTGGCGTTTGTTGCGGTGGTTGCCCAATGGCTAGTTCTGCTAATTCTCGTCCCCATCCCGATCGCCAGCCACAGCCTCCCGAAGTCCGCGAGCGGATCCATGTGCGCGGCGCAAGGCAACATAACCTGAAAAATCTTGATTTGGAGCTGCCCCGCAATCAATTAATTGTGTTTACGGGGGTGTCGGGATCGGGAAAGTCTTCGTTGGCCTTTGACACGATTTTTGCGGAGGGCCAGCGGCGCTATGTGGAGTCCCTGAGCGCCTATGCAAGGCAGTTTTTGGGACAGGTGGATAAGCCTGATGTGGATGCGATCGAGGGGCTAAGTCCGGCCATTTCGATCGACCAAAAATCCACCAGCCACAACCCCCGATCGACCGTGGGGACGGTGACGGAAATTTATGACTATTTGCGGTTGCTCTATGGGCGGGCCGGTGAGCCACACTGTCCGATTTGCGATCGGGGGATTGCGCCCCAAGCGATCGATCAAATGTGCGATCGGGTGATGGAACTGCCCGATCGAACCCGGTTCCAAATCCTTGCGCCCGTGGTGCGTGGCAAAAAAGGAACCCACAAAAAATTGCTATCGAGTTTGGTTTCCGAAGGGTTTGCACGGGTGCGCATTGATGGGGAAGTGCGCGAACTGAGTGATGCGATCGAACTGGATAAAAACAAGTTTCACGACATTGAAATTGTGGTCGATCGGCTGATTAAAAAAGAAGGCATCCAAGAGCGCCTAGTAGACTCCTTACAAACTTGCCTCAAACATGCGGGCGGGGTGGCCGTGGTGGATATTTTGCCCGCTGCCCATGCGCCGGATTCGGGAACCCATAGCGCAACAGTCGCGAATTCAACCAATGGGGAAGCTAAGTCAGAAACGGGGACGGAATTGCCCCAATCTTTGGTCTTTTCCGAAAATTTTGCTTGCCCTGAACATGGCGCAGTGATGGAGGAGTTGTCACCGCGACTCTTTTCGTTTAATTCGCCCTATGGAGCTTGTCCCGCCTGTCACGGATTGGGATTTCTACGCACCTTTTCTCCAGAATTGGTGATTCCGGACCCCAAGTTACCGGTTTATGCGGCGGTGGCTCCTTGGTCTGATAAGGACAGTACCTATTACTTATCCTTGCTGCACAGTGTGGGGCAGGCCTTTGGGTTTGAAATTCAAACGCCTTGGAACCAACTCAGCGAAGAACAGCAGCAAATCCTACTTCACGGCACGGATAAACCGATTTGGATTGAAACGGATTCCCGATTCCGAGAACGCCAGGGCTACCACCGAAAGTATGAAGGGATCTTGCCGATTTTGGATCGACAATATCGCGAATCCACCTCTGATCAATACAAACAAAAGCTAGAGCAATATTTAGTGGATCAGGCCTGCGAAGTTTGCCAGGGTCAACGGTTGAAACCGGAGGCGCTGGCCGTGCGCTTGGGCCCCTACCGAATTATTGATTTAACCAATGTGTCGGTACGGGAAGCCTTGGCGCGGGTGCAACAACTCACGGGCAGCGTTGATGGCCGATCGCTCCTTTCGGAACGGCAACAGGCGATCGGGGCCCTGGCGCTGAAGGAGGTGGAATCGCGATTGAAGTTTCTGATCGATGTGGGGTTGGATTATTTGACCTTGGATCGATCGGCGGCGACCCTTTCCGGCGGCGAAGCCCAGCGGATCCGCCTCGCCACCCAAATTGGCGCAGGTTTGACGGGGGTGCTCTATGTGTTGGATGAACCGAGCATTGGTCTGCACCAACGGGATAACGATCGGCTGTTGGCCACCCTCACCCGGTTGCGGGACTTGGGCAACACGTTGATTGTGGTGGAGCACGATGAAGACACGATTCGGGCGGCGGATCATTTGGTGGATATTGGCCCCGGCGCGGGCATCCATGGGGGCGAAATTGTGGCCCAAGGCTCCCTGGCGGATTTGCTGAAGGCGGAAACCTCCTTAACGGGGGCCTATCTGTCCGGTCGGCGGCAAATTTGCACCCCGGCCGAGCGTCGATCGGGCAATGGCCTGAGTCTGAAAATTCTGGATGCCCACCGCAATAATTTGCAGCATGTGAGTGTGGAAGTGCCTCTGGGCAAATTTGTTTGCGTGACGGGGGTGTCGGGTTCCGGGAAGTCCACCTTGGTGAATGAGCTGCTGTTGCCCGCCATCTATCACCACTTGGGTCACAAGATTCCGTTTCCAGCGGATTTGGGGGAGATTCGCGGCCTACAACATATCGACAAGGCGATCGCGATCGACCAATCCCCGATCGGGCGCACGCCCCGCTCCAACCCCGCCACCTATACGGGCGCGTTCGACATCATTCGCGAGGTTTTTACCCAAACGATCGAAGCAAAAGCCCGGGGCTACAAGGCCGGCCAATTCTCCTTCAACGTCAAGGGCGGCCGCTGCGAGGCCTGTGGCGGACAGGGCGTGAACACGATCGAAATGAATTTCTTGCCCGATGTTTATGTGCAGTGCGAAGTCTGCAAAGGCAAGCGCTACAACCGGGAAACGCTCCAGGTGAAATACAAGGGCTACTCGATTGCCGACGTGCTGGAAATGACGATCGATGAGGCCCTGGACGTGTTCCAAAACGTGCCGAAAGCTGTCAGTCGTCTGCAAACCCTCTCCGATGTGGGCTTGGGTTACATCAAGCTCGGCCAGCCCGCCCCCACCCTTTCCGGCGGCGAAGCCCAGCGGGTGAAACTGGCCACGGAACTGGCTCGCCGCGCCACGGGCAAAACCCTGTATCTGATCGATGAGCCGACCACAGGCCTCTCGTTCTATGACGTGCATAAGCTGCTGGACGTGGTGCAACGGCTGGTGGACAAGGGCAATACGGTGCTGGCGATCGAACACAATTTGGACTTTATCCGTTGCGCCGATTGGGTGATTGATCTGGGGCCCGAAGGGGGCGATCGGGGTGGGCAAATCATCGCCACCGGCACACCGGAACAGGTGGCCGTCAATCCCGTTTCCCACACGGGACGCTATCTCAAGCTGGCCCTGGAACAACATCCTCCCAGTGGCGATGGAGGTTGAACTCTGGGGGCGATCGAACCTCCGACAGGCAGCCGCTTAGGGGCGATCGCCCAGTCGCCGCTCCCTCAAGGCAACGGCTAAACTGATTAGCAGCCTGAGAGACCCGAGGAGACTGGATTCAATGAAATATGGCATTGACATGGGCCACAACGCGGCCCCCGACACTGGCGCAGTGGGCATCAAAAAAGAAGATGACCTCACGATCGCCGTCGGCACAAGGGTGATCAGCCAACTGCAAGCCTTGGGTCATCAGGTGGTGAACTGTACCCCCAAAAGCGCCTCCAGCGTCATGGACTCGCTTTCCAAGCGTTGTGCCACCGCCAATGCCAACAATGTGGATTTATTTGTCTCCATCCACTTCAACAGCTACAACGGTCGCACCAGCGGTTCTGAAGTTTGGTACGCCAGCAATTCCGGGAAGAAATTTGCCCAACCCGTACTCACGGAAATTCTGAAGCTGGGCTATGTCAACCGTGGCATCAAAGAGGGCAATTTTTACGTGCTAGCCCATACGGATATGCCCAGCATTTTGGTGGAATGCTGCTTTGTGGACTCCGCCGATGATATGAAGCGGTTTGACCCGGACAAAATGGCGCGGGCGATCGTGGCGGGCGTGACCGGCGGCCAAACGGCCACTACGCCGCCCCCGGCCTCTAGCGACCCAGAAATTTTGAAATTGCAGCAGGCCCTCAACCGGTTGCAGGTTTACGCCACACCCACGGGCCAGCCCTTGGCCGCCGATGGCAAGCTGGGGCCCCAAACCAACCAAGCCAGACAACGCCTCAAAACCATCTTTGCCATTTCGCCTGCGGAAACGGAAGCGAGCAATCGCGCCATGTGGGAGGCGATCACGTCGATCACGGTCGATCGCGTTGTGTTGCGACCCAATCACGGCTATGGCCCGGCGGTGCGCTATTTACAATTCCGATTGAATGTTCCACCCACGGGGCTATATAGCGACGCGACGGTTAGCGCAGTGCTGGCCTACCAAAAAGCCCAAGGGTTGGCGGCTGATGGGGTGGTGGGCCCAGCCACCTGGGGCAAATTGGTTCCCTAGGCCAGGACGTTGGGCGATCGAGCAGGCTATAGTCTCCAAGGTGTTGATATTGCATGGCTATGCGTTCTACCCCTGACTGGTCACCGGAATCCGATCCCAACGAGGGGCGATCGGACGATGCGGCCCTTGAGGCGCAAGACCCGTCAACCAATAATCACAAGGCTCCAGAGAGTGCTCAAGGGATTGCTCAGGACGGTGTTCAGACTGGTGCTCAAAGCGCCCAATTGGACTCCGATGCTTCCGATGCTGAGGATGACAGCGATGGGCCCATGCGGTTCTATAACCGCTTTGAGGACTACATGGAAATCGCCGCCGCCCCGGAAATCTTCGCCAACTATTTAGATGGGCATCAGGAGTGGTTTCACCGCTGCGCTCATCCGATGCAGGTCAACCCGATCGACCAGAACAGCTATGCCATCACGATCGGGCACTTTGGCGCATTTGACTATTACGTGGAACCGAAAGTGGGACTCGAACTCCTGCCGCCGGATCAGGGCGTTTATGGCATCCGCACCGTCCCCGTGCCCGACTATGACCCACCGGGCTACGCCGTAGACTTCCAGGCCGCCATGAAACTGGTGGCGGTGGACAATCCCGACGAAGCGGCCGAGCAACCCATAAATACCCATGTCACTTGGACGCTGGATTTGCACGTGGATGTGTGGTTTCCGCGCTTTATTCGGGTTTTGCCCCAAGGATTGATTCAAAGAACGGGCGATCGACTGTTGGGGCAAATTGTCCGCCAGGTGTCTCGCCGGTTAACGGCTAAGGTACAAACGGATTTTCATGAGTCCCAAAATTTGCCGTTTCCCCAGCAATTGCAACGCAACCGCAGCTTTTTGTGATGCGTTCTTAAACTGAATTTTCACCTCTTCATACTCGTTGTTTTTGGTTGACTGGTCCCGCTGGTTGGCTAGCCTTACCAACGATCAGTGCCGCTGGCTGTTGGCTGGCTGTTTTGTGCTGGCTCGTCACTGGCAGTGCTGACTTGTCACGGAAAACTCTCGATCCTCACAGGTCAATTGCCCCTTACCCACAGGCTCAATGGCTCAATGTCTTTGGGAAGGTGTTGGCTACGCCTAGCTCGATCGCCACGACACTGACGGTAGTTACTCCGGAATTGATGCGAGTCAGAATATCAGCGAAAAGATTGTTTTTGTAGCTTGAAATACTAGACAAAAATAAGCAATCAATCTAAAGCGAGTGATGCATTGGCTACTGTGTCGATCAAAACTTGAAAGCGCCTAGACCACTTCAGGAAAATACAAAGCACGAGAGATTTTTGGTTCAAACACATTTGCGAAAGCCTTACGGAGCAAAACAAGCAGCGATTTGGCATAGGGAATGAAATTCTGATTTTTCAGATCTTCACTCTATGCTTGTTCGATCGGCTGAGAGGAATATTCAAAACTGAACTTGCATAATTCTTGAGATCTGTGTAATATTTTTTCGAGAAAATACGGTATTCCGATCTAAATATCGTATTTTGTAAAACATGGCTTCAATTCATATGCATAGACCAAGCATATGGGCCAGCCATATCGGTCAGCCCCATTCAACTGGAGCCGCCAATTAAACCAGCCACGAAATGCGCGCTTTTAAAGTTCAAAAGCGTTTGCATTCTGGCCTCATCCCCACCTTTTGATTGAACGTGAGTAGCCAACTGTGAATGTCCTTTGGTTTATTCCAACCTATGGTGATGGACGCTACTTGGGGACGAATATTGGCGGTCGTCCTTCAGACTTCGCCTATCTCAAACAGCTTGCTCAGGCGATCGATGCCCTACCGTTTTCGGGAGCACTATTACCCACAGGGCGGGCCTGCGAAGACGCATGGGTTGTTGCCTCGGCGCTCATTGCCGTAACGCAGAGAATGAAATTTTTGGTCGCCGTGCGACCTGGACTCACAATGCCGGGTGTGGCAGCACGCATGGCCGCCACGTTCGATCGCCTCTCTGGGGGCCGACTGCTGATCAATGTTGTTACCGGTGGCGACCCTGTGGAATTAGCAGGCGATGGCCTGCACTTAGCCCACGACGATCGCTACGCCCTAACTGACGAGTTTCTGACGGTTTGGCGCAAGCTACTGCTTCAGGAAACCGTAAACTTCACGGGCAACCACATTGATGTGCGCGATGGGCAGCAAGTTTTCCCACCCCTTCAGACACCTTATCCGCCCCTATGGTTTGGCGGCTCATCAACTGCTGCGCATCGGGTCGCAGCCAAACACGCAGATACCTATCTGACTTGGGGCGAACCGCCAGCCGCCGTCGCTCAAAAAATTGCTGATGTTCGACAACAGGCCGAATCCCAAGGGCGATCAATCCGGTTTGGAATTCGGCTGCATGTGGTGGTGCGAGAAACAACATCCGAAGCCTGGGCAGCCGCAGAAGACCTACTGCGTTACGTGGACGAGTCAGCAGTTGCTCGTGCACAGGCAGATTTTGCTCGCATGGATTCTGAGGGCCAACGTCGCATGACCCATCTCAATCACGGCAGTCGAGAGTCCCTGGAAATTTCTCCCAACCTCTGGGCGGGCGTTGGCCTGGTGCGTGGGGGAGCTGGAACAGCGTTGGTCGGCGATCCCGAAACCGTTGCTGAGCGCTTACAAGAATATGCGGACTTGGGCATTGATTCCTTCATTCTCTCGGGTTACCCCCACTTGGAAGAAGCCTATCGCACAGCGGAGTTGTTACTACCTCGACTCCCTCTGGCTCCCGTTGAACAACAATCAACCCAACATCTAGTCAACCCCCTGATGTTTGGCCCCTTTGGCGATGCCTCATCCCAGAGCTTGCGCGATCGTTTGCCCGCTCCCCAATCAGTATCGGTTTAGTTCATCCGTTGGCCAGCGCTAGGAACTCCAGCAAGAAATCATCATCGCCGCTTAACCAACATTGTCACTCCATCAAGTCCTCAATATGGCCAGGAGCTGAGTATGAACAGTCAAAGTAGAATTGTTCGTTTCATTGCCAAAACCTTCAAGCTTCCTAAATGGTTGCTAAGTCTTGCCCTGGTTTTCATCGTTTCCGTGGGATGCAGCAATGCAACCAAAACGGACTTGCCCAAATCCATTCGATTAGATTACGCCTATTACAATCCTGTGAGCCTTGTTCTGAAAGAAAAGGGCTGGGTTGAGTCGGAATTTGCGAAAGATAAAATCCAAGTTGAATGGGTTTTAAGTCAAGGCAGTAACAAAGCTTTGGAGTTCTTGAATGCTCGTAGCTTAGACTTTGGTTCAACGGCTGGAGCTTCTGCCCTAATTGGGAAAGCGAATGGTAATCCCATCAAGTCAATCTATACCTATTCCAAGCCCGAGTGGGTGGCATTGGTCACCAAGGGCAAGTCATCAATTCAAAGTGTTTCGGATCTCAAAGGTAAGAAGGTTGCTGCAACCCGAGGCACTGATGCCTTCATTTTCCTGCTGCGCTCCCTGGATCAAGTGGGACTGAGTGATAAAGACGTGACAATCATCCCGCTGCAACACGCAGATGGTCGTGCCGCGCTTGAAAAGGGTGACGTTGATGCTTGGGCCGGCCTAGACCCACATATGGCAAAAGCCGAATTGGAAAGTGGCGCTCGTTTGTTTTCCCGCAATCCTGAATTCAATAGCTATGGCGTGCTGAATGTTCGGGAGGAATTTGCACAACGCTATCCGCAATTGGTTGAACGTGTGCTTCAAGTCTACGAAAAAGGGCGGCAATGGGCACAGGAAAATCCGGAAGAATTGAAAGCAGTTCTTGTCAAGGAATCCAAGCTGAGTCCTGCCGTGGCTGCCAAGCAACTGGAGCGAACTGACCTTTCAAATTCAGCCATTGGTGGGCAACAGAAAAATGCCATTGTAGCAGCGGGGAGCGTCCTCAAGAAAAGTGGCATTATTCCAGAGTCAGTCAATGTCAATCAGGTTGTAGATAGCCTCATTGATCCCCAGTACATTGATCAGATTGTCAAAAAATAATTGACTGATTCCGAGAGTTGGCTTGACTGAGCTGCTGAGTAATCAATTAACAGCGGCAAGCAAGTCAACTCTGAAACCAGACTGGTCAGGCAAATCCGGAAATATGAACCTAGTTGAGGCTTGTCAGAACAGTGACCACCACCATCAAACGGCAATCTGAAATTAGACGACTGCGGCCCAATCAGAAAATTCGTTGGCGGGATTCATCCATCTTCCAAGGAGGAATTTTGCCAGTAGCTCTACTACTGACTTGGGAAATCCTTTCGCGACTCAGCATCTTCCCAGAGAACTTGATGCCTGCACCATCGGTCGTTTTGCTAACACTTTGGCAACTGACCGTTGATGGTCAACTGTTTGGGCATATTGGCATCACGCTTTACAGGGTGCTTTTGGGTTTTTTGATTGGTGGTGGTTTCGCAACCGTTATCGGCGCTCTGACAGGGTACTTCCGATTTTTTCACCAATTGTGCGATCCCCTCTTGCAGGCACTGCGGAGTATTCCATCCCTGGCTTGGGTTCCTTTGTTTATCCTTTGGCTAGGTATTCAGGAGCCTTCAAAAATAGCCCTAATTGCAGTGGGAGTCTTTTTTCCGGTTTATCTCAATCTAATGACGGGAGTTCGAGAGGTCGATCGCAAGCTGGTTGAGGTTGGCAAGGTATATCGATTAAGCGATTGGGAATCCATTGTGCGAGTTTTTATCCCAGCCACGCTACCGGCTTATTTAGTTGGGTTACGAAGTGGACTGGGATTGGGATGGATGTTTGTGGTTGCTGCCGAGATTATGGGTGCCAGCCAAGGATTAGGGTTTTTGTTGGTTGATGGACAGGCCACCGGGAGGCCCTCAATTATTTTGGGCAGCATCTTGCTATTCGCAATCATTGGGAAGGCCACAGATTTGATTCTTCTGATTTTTGGTAAGCGTCTTTTGCATTGGCAGGATGTTTATGGATCGAGTGAGCAATCTATTTAGACCATTTTCCAAGAACGCCAGAATAAAGCATTGTCAAACTGTAATGCGGAATTTTTGAAATCTGGAGAATTCCAAATTTGGGCGCATTTGAGCCTCGGTTAGATTGATGAACCTGAACATGATTTGCTTTGAATGAGGGCTATTGAACATGCTAAAAATTGATGGAGTTGGAAGACAATTCAAAAATGGCTACATTGCCATTGACAGAATTGATTTGACCCTAGAGCCGGGCGAAATTGTTGGATTAGTCGGTGCTAGTGGCTGTGGCAAAAGTACTCTGCTGCGAATTATTGCCGGTCTGGATCACCCGAGCCTAGGGCAGGTTCTGATTGATGATGAGGTGATCCGAAAACCGCATCCCAAGGTGAGCACAATCTTTCAGGAACCGCGCTTAATGCCTTGGCTGACAGTTCGTCAAAATATTGCCTTTGGCCTGTCCAAATTACCGCCTCCCGTTCGTGATGAGCTGACCACTGATGCCATTGCACGGGTTGGTTTATGCCAGTTTGCGGATGCACTCCCTCGACAGTTATCAGGTGGGATGGCGCAGCGTGTGGCGATCGCCCGTGCTTTAGTCACTCGTCCATCGATTCTTTTGCTGGATGAACCATTTAGCGCCTTGGATGCGTTTACTCGACTCAAGCAACAAGATCATTTGCTGGATCTTTGGCAAGAGGATCGCCCAACTTTATTACTTGTAACTCACGACGTTGAAGAGGCGGTGCTACTCAGCGATCGAGTGATTGTTTTGCAATGTCCTGGACGGGTTTATCGAGAGTTCACCATCGATTTACCACGTCCTCGATCGCGCACGAGCCTGGAGTTTCAGCGTTGGAAGATCGAAATTCTAGATGCACTCAACTTTTCTAGGGAGCTTCAGTTGGCACAGCGTTAAACCCAAATCTCAGACCTATTGGAATTGACTTGCTGAGCGAACTGTAGTTGATGACCGATTTCCCGATCGCCAAGGACGTTATGACGAATTTAAGACCTGAAAGATCTAGTGTTTTGGTTAGTGATTGGACTGAGCAAAACCGGCTTGACCCGTTGGCGGTTGTTCAATCTCTAGTAGAAGATTTTTCGACAACGGTGATTGAGCGAGACGCGGCCGGTGTGACTCCCTTGCTTGAGCGCAATTGCCTACGTCACAGCGGACTCTTGAAGCTGATAATTCCCAGCTCTGCCGGTGGCTGGGGAGAAAATTGGATTCTGGCAATGCGAATTAGTCGCGAATTTGCCAAGGTAGACAGCTCGATCGCCCATGTTTACTCCTACCACAACTTGGGAGTGATTATTCCCTACCTATTTGGGACTGTTCAGCAGCGAGATTATTACTATCAAGAGACTATTCAGCAGAATTGGTTTTGGTGTAATGCGCTCAATCCACTAGACCAAAATCTCAAGTTAAGTAGAGAGGGTGGGAGCTATCGCCTGAATGGATTTAAAACATTTTGTTCAGGAGCCAAAGACTCGGATATTTTGCCGACCATGGCCACTGAAGAAGCATCCGGCAAGCAGGTCATCGCCATTTTGCCTACGAGACGTGCTGGAATTGAGCTGCAAAATAATTGGGACAATATTGGGCAACGTCAGACCGATAGCGGCAGCGTTGTTTTTAACAATGTTTTGGTGAAGCCGGAAGAAATTTTGGAGGATCAAACTCAAATCAATCAGCCATTCCGAACCATTCGGGCCTGTTTGACACAACTCAACTTAGCCAATATTTACTTAGGAATTGCACTGGGGGCGTTAGATAGCGCCAGGCTTTACACTCGCCACTGCACTCGTCCTTGGCCCACCGCCGGAGTGCCCACCGCTGGCGACGATCCCTATATCCTTCAACGATATGGTCAATGGTGGGCTGGGTTGGAGGCGGCTACGGCGCTTTGTGACCGTGCGGCTGAGCGCTTGCAAACCGCTTGGGATCGCAGTTGGGCCCTTTCATCGGAGGAGCGAGCTGAGTGCGCCCTGGCAATTGCCTCGGCCAAGGTGGTTACCCACCAGGTTGGATTGGATGTGACGAGTGGAATTTTTGAGGCGATGGGTGCGCGATCGAGCAGTCGATGCTATGGGTTTGATCAGTTCTGGCGTAATCTCCGAACCTTCACACTTCATGATCCGATTGATTACAAGATCAAAGCCCTTGGTGATTGGGTCTTGAATGAGCGCTTACCCAAGCCTGATTTTTACCTTTAGGGTTTTGGGCTTCTGAAGACTGACCGCAAGAATGCACCAAGCATTTTTGTGCCAGTTTTACCACATGGGACAAGGGGTTTAAACCCCTTGTCTTTGATTTTGGTAACGTCCCAACGCCAGGATTAGAACCTTGGAAATTGGATGATAATCCTTGGCGCTGGAGGTTAGTGCTGCGGGTTAGCGCTTGAGGTTATTGATCCATTCGCGGAGTTGCTCGCTGGCCACATCACGGCCGCCCAAACCGAAGGCGATCGCGCTGGCCACGGCCACTGCACCCAAGATCAACCCAAAGGCCAGGTTTACAATATCCGGGGCAATTCCCATCTGTTGCAACGCCATGGCCCCCACCAACACAATGATCGCCAACCGGGCCACTTGAGCCAGCAGGGTGGCTTGGCGAGAGCCGGGCATGGCAATCACCCGGTAAGCCAAGTTAGCCAGATACAGGCCTACGGCAAAAATCAAGGCCCCGACGAGCACTTGACCGAGGATGGTGGTTAGCCCCGCCACGAGGGCTGTCAGTTCCGGCACTTTCAGGCTGTCGATCGCGGCGATCGCGGCAAACAGCATGATGCCCACCAGGGTGATGATCCCGGCAATATCCGAAGGAGACTTGGCTCCCACGGTCATGGGCAACCCTAAGGCGAGGGGCATGTTGTTGAAGCCCACGCCGCTCAGGAAATTGCTGACCAAATTGGCCACGAATCGCCCGATCGCGTAGGCGAGCGCCAAAATAATTACCGCCCGCAGAATATACGGAATGGACAGCAGAATTTCATTCAGCATGGCCACGGCGGGTTCCGAAATGGCCTGGATTTGCAGCTCTTGCAAAACCGAAATGGCCGTGACGATCAAAATCACCGTGTAGGCAATGGTTCCCGAGATCCAAGACAGGCTTTGGGTTCCTGCCAATCCGCTCAGGCCAATGCGGTAACCGAGGCGATCGACCCCTGCTGATCCTAGGAAGTTGGTCAACACCACCCGCACCAAGCGGGCAATGAACCAGCCGATCGCCCCCACCAGCACCGCCTTAAAGATGCGTGGCAGCGCTTCTAGCACCTGAGCCACGGCCCCTTGAATTGGCTCCAGCGGCCCTTGCAAGGCCAAGGCATCCAGCACAAAGGGCAGGAACAGCAGCAGAATCAGCCAGTAGAGGATGTTGCCGAGGGTTTCGTTCAGCAGAATCGGACTGCTGCCCCCCATTTGACTCGCCAAGCGATCGTCTAGGGAAAAGCGCTGTAGCCCCCGGGTGAGCAGCAGTTTCACCACCGTGGCCACAAGCCAAGCCAATGCCGTAAGAACCAGGGCGCTGAAGATGCGAGGGGCATAGCCCAAAATTTCCCCTAAAAAGCGCTGAAGGGGAGTTGAAGCCGCCTGCAGGCCGACCGCATCCAGGAAAACCAAAATGGCAAAGAGCATGATCGTCCAAAAGGCGATCGCCCCGGCCCAGTTTTCGATCGGGACAAGGGTGGCATCGCTAGCCGACTGACCCGACAGCCAACCCGACAGCCGCCGCCCCATATCCAGCCGGCCGAGGAGGTGGCGCACGACGCTGGCCACCAAAATAGCCAACAGCCAGCCCACCAACAGGGCCACCAGCCCCCGCACCAGGCCATTCAAGAAGGGGGCCACATCCGGACTCGTGCCCGGGATTTGGGGAACTTGGGCCGAATAAAGGGCAGCAGCCCCGGGCAAGGCAAGGGCTGGGGGCATAGAAACGATTTGCCAAATTGCGATTGTCATGGATTGTGATGCTCCAGTGGAATGCACCTGAAGGGATGGAAGGGCCACCGCGATCGGGCTGTTACCCTTGGCCCCGCCCCAAGTTTGGGGATTGGGGGACGGTTGGTCGATCGCGGCGATCGCT
Organism: Limnothrix sp. HT2024; assembly: GCF_059138625.1. Taxonomy (NCBI): domain Bacteria; kingdom Bacillati; phylum Cyanobacteriota; class Cyanophyceae; order Pseudanabaenales; family Pseudanabaenaceae; genus Limnothrix; species Limnothrix sp. HT2024. Next base: position 4,225,409 of record NZ_CM181121.1, on the reverse strand, counting down.
GGGCCCCCATGGGCGAAACCCACTGGGGCCCCAAATGGGCCACCAGCACCATTCCATCAGGCTTCAAGGCACAGCTAGTAACGGGTTGAGCCGTCTTGGCCGCTGCGATACCGTAAGGCTAACAGATGGATTACAGAAGGTCTCTGGGGACAAGGCGATTCAAAGGGCCCGATCGCGCCATTGGATGACGGTGGCCAACAGGCTCAAAACTTGCAAACTGGCGGCTGTTGGCATCCCAGGCGAGGGATCAAGTTTCTTGAGATCCGTCCGGGGGCATTCACCCCCCAATAGAAAATGTTAAAGTTTGGGGCGTTTCTCGCAGGATCTCGACCAAAATTTCGATCACCCACTTGATCGACGGCTTGACCAACAGAAAATATCGGCAGCCCGCAATTCTCCAACGGTCTCTGCCGCCTGCTGTGGTTCACCGAGGTTTCCGTCCATTCCGCCCCGGGTTTCTCGATCGCTGATCCCCTCAAGCAGCCCCTATCCAGGCATACTGGTCAACGGCTTAAAAATAGCCCTTTGTCCGTTAGCCCTATGTCGATGAGCCGGTGTACGGGATTGAACCAATCAGTGCTTTCCCTTGCTTCCCTTGGCCGAAACAGCGGCTAATGGCTGTCTGTGCCCCAGGCCAAGCCCGAACCCCTCCACGCTTAAACCACTCCACTCCTAGTTTTTGCCTTCGAGTCCATGCTCTCTCTGCTCCTTGGCTTGTTTCCGCTCCAGGTGGGGCCCATTGCTCAACTGCCCCCGATCGAACAGGCCGAACCCGATTCCCCAGGGAGCCGGGAGGCCGCAGAAGATGAAATTTTGGCTCCGCAGCCCGTGCGGCGGCGAGAGATTACCCAGCGCCATGAGGTGCGATCGCTCCCCGGGCGGCTGGACAATGTGCCGGTTTTTAACAGCAACAGCCCTGAAGTGGTTCTGACGGAAGGGATTTTGCTGTCCACTTTTCCGGCCAACGGCATGGCCGTGCCTTCGGCGCACCTAAACTATGCCTTTCAGGGGCGGTTCGACATTTTCTCGCACCATATTTCCCGAGCGGCGGCCTATCAGGAAGGGCGCACGCTGTTTCAGGGGGTGATGGTCTATAACCCAGGGCCGCGAACCGTTGATGTGAACATTCGCGAGGCCGCTAGCTATATCAGCCGCTTTGAAGCGCCCTTTAAACCCTTGCCGGCCTACCTGGAAGACCCGATCGGGGCGATCTATTCCGGTTCCGGTAGCCGAGTGGTGGGGGATGTGTTGCGCGGTCGGCGGCGGGGCCTGCTGCGATCGGATCTGCGGTTAGGGCCTCGGGAAGCAGAAATGGTGGTGAATTCCCCAATTCCGGTGGGCAAAATCACCCCTTCTTCCAACACCCGATCGACCCTAATTCGGGCCGAGTCCAATGGGCCGGTCTATCTGGCCAGTTTGGCCATGTTTTCGCCCAAAACCCCCGACGGCCGCGAACAAATTCCCAGCCTGCGGGAGTGGCAATACCTGCTGGTGCGCAGCGGTCTTTCGGGCCCGCGTGACGTGGCTCCCACCTCCCTGAGTTTGGCGGAAACCAGTGCTCGATTCTTCTATGGCCGAGTGGCCGGCGTGGCTAAGGGGTCGCGCTGGGAGGCCACCCTCACGGATCCGGGGGTGAATGAACTGCGAGTGCCTACCGATGGCGGGGCCATCTCTTACCCGATCGCCACCTTGCCCCGAGGAACATTGGGCACGCGCCAGGTGCAAAGTGCGCCCATGGTGGCTCGTTATCCCGACACAGCCTACCTGGCCCACGGTAATTACGGGGTGCAATACAGCTTGACCTTGCCCTTGACCAACCGCACCGGCAGCCCGCAGCAAGTGGCGATTTTGTTTCAAACCCCTTTGAAGGAAGACGGGCCTAACGATCAACTACGATTTTTAGAGCCGCCCGAAGAGCGGGTCTTTTTCCGGGGGCCCATTCGGTTGCAGTACCAAGATGATTTGGGCAATGCAATCGATCGCTTCATCCATGTGGTGCAACATCGCGGTGAACAGGGACAACCCCTGGCTACCCTCACCCTACGACCCGGTTCTAAGCGGGTGGTGCAGGTGAATTTTCTCTATCCGCCCGATGCCACACCGCCCCAAGTGCTGACGGTGCAATCCATCCGTTAGGGGCGATCGATCCTGAATCGTCCATTGGGGTTTCTGGGTAACGACCGGCCCTATCATTCGGGGAAGCAACGGGGGGCGTTCCATGACGTTTCTGTCACAAGTCTATGGTTGGCTGCTGATTTCAACGGTGGGCCTGTTTTGGCTGCTGCCCTGGCGATCGGGGCGGTGGGCCCTGCTGTTGGTTGCCAGTCTAATTTTTTATGGCCTGCGGCAGCCCCTCTACGTCCCTCTGCTGTTGGTGGGCACGGCCCTGAACTACAGCTTGGGCTGGATGTTGCGTACCGATCGGCGATCGATTCGACATTACGTGGGCGGGCCAAACCCGGAAGCCCGCCAGCGACAGCGCAAACGCCTGCTGTGGGTGGGAATTAGCCTCAACTTGCTGTTGTTGTTTGGGTTTAAATATGTGCCCTTTGCCCTCAATTCCCTGGGCTGGGCGTTCCAGAGTCCGCCCCTGCTGGATGCGGCCAATTGGGTCGATCGGATCGAAGCACCCTTGGGCATCAGCTTCTTTTGCTTTGAATGTATTGCTTATCTTGTGGATGTCTATCGCGGTGCGCCTCCGGCCCGCGATTGGCTGAAATTTTGTACCTATAAGCTCTTTTTCCCAAAGCTGATTTCCGGGCCGATCGTCCGCTATCACGGCTTGGCCGGCCAACTAGAAGAGTTGGATCACCCGCGCAATCCCCGGGCTGAACAAATCACCGAAGGTCTGTGGCTGATTGCCTGCGGTGCCATCAAAAAGGGACTGATTGCCGATTCCTTGGGCCTGTGGGTACGCACGATCTTCAGCCCCGGAACCCTGGAGCGGGCGGGCAGCGGGGACTTGTGGTTGGCGATCGGGGCCTATGGTTTCCAGCTCTATCTGGACTTCAGCGGCTATGTGGACATCGCCCGAGGCAGCGCGATGTTGCTTGGGATTCAACTGCCCCAAAACTTTGATTTTCCTTATCTCAGCACCAGCATTGCGGACTTTTGGCGACGCTGGCACATCACCCTTGGCGACTGGCTCCGAAACTATCTCTACATTCCTCTGGGGGGTTCCCGCCAAGGTCTGGTTCGCACCTGCATCAACCTAATGATCGTGATGTTATTGGGTGGCCTGTGGCATGGGGACAACTGGGGCTATGTGCTTTGGGGTGGGGCCCATGGGCTGGCTTTAGCGGTGCATCGGTTGGTGGATGCGGCTTCCCACCGTTTCAGTCCCCTGGCGGCCCTATGGGCCCATCCGGCGGGGGTGGCGCTGGCTTGGGGCCTGACGCAACTGATGGTGTTTTTGAGCTGGGTGCTGATTCGGTTGCCGGACTGGAGCCAGTCGAGCCTGGTGTTTCAGCACCTTTGGGGGCGATCGAGCGATGTATCTTTCCTGGAAAAGGTTTACGACGAAGCATTGGGGTTGGATCCTTGGCGGTTGGGAGCGGCCTTGGGGGCGATCGCGCTGCTGATGGTGGTGGCTTGGTTTGGTCAACGGGGCCTACGGTTGCAGCTCACACAGCCGGTAAAAATCGCCCTCGTCCCCATCTGCCTTTATCTGGTCTGGATTCTGGGGCCCGAGGGCGTACCGTTTATTTACTTTGACTTCTAGGCCTGACTTCTAGTCCTAACTTCTAGGTCTCGTTGGGTCTCGCTAGATTTTGCTAGATCCTTGGGGGCTTCGAGTCACTAGGCCGCGATCGCCAGCCAGAGGGATTGCACTTGATCAAACAGGGCTACTTGCAGGCTGTGGGTAACCGGCAACCCAGCCAGGACGGCTCCGGCACAGAGCAGCATCAGGTAGCCGATCGAGTATTTGAACAGATCCCGGGCTACGGCCCGATCGCTCGGTAGGGCCAGCAGTTGCCAGGACTTTTGCACCAAAATGCCCCCCAAAATCAGGGCAATCACCCCGTAGAGCCAGCCGGTTTCGCCCAGGGGCCAAGCCAGCGTCAAGGTCAAAGGAACCAGGGCGATCGAGTAGCCCAGAATTTGCTTCGCTGTGGCCTCGTCGCCACTCACCACCGGCAGCATGGGCACACCCACACTGGCGTAGTCATCGCGAATCATCAAAGCCAGCGCCCAGAAGTGCGGCGGAGTCCAGAGGAAAATAATCCAAAACAAGGCCCAGGCGGGCCAATCCAGTGTGCCCGTCACGGCGGCCCAACCCACCAGGGGCGGAATGGCCCCCGCCGCGCCGCCAATCACGATGTTGTGGGGGCTGTGGCGCTTCAGCCAGTGGGTATAGACCACCACATAGCAGCCAATTCCCGCCATCGCCAACAGAGCCGCCAGCAGATTGGCCATCCAGGTCAGTAGTCCAAAGGACGCAACGCCCAGGACGATCGCGAACAGCAAGGCATCACGGGGGCGAATTTGCCCGGAGGGAATTGGGCGCTTTTGGGTGCGCACCATGATCGAATCAATGTCGCGATCGTAAAAACAGTTGATCGCATTAGCGGAACCGGCGGCCAAGGCTCCACCGGCCAAGGTTGCCAAAAACAGCACCGGATCCACATCACCCCCCCCAGCCAGGGCCATGGCCGCTGCGGTGGAAATCAGCAGCAACACAATGATCCGGGGCTTGGTGAGCTGAACATAGCTCCGAATGATCAACCCAGCTCGCTGCCAGGGTGACACAGCCGCTTCCTCGGTCATGCTCGACAGGTTTTGCACAATTTCTTGCATAGCAGCTATTCCGGCAACATCAACAACCAGCGAATTCTGAGGGAGTCCTGAGCGAGTCCTGAGCCGTTTAGGCTGTCAGACCATCGGGCGACTCCCGCAACCGATCGCGTCCGGCCCAAACCGTGAAGGCCACCAGCGAAGCCAACAGGGCCGCCGCGATCGCCTCATGCAGCACCGTTAGCCCTGCCACCCGCAATTGAAAGTGATAGGTGCTGTAACCAATGGCCAATTGCGCCACCAGCAACAGGGCAATCAGGCTCCGTAGGGAACGGAGACGCGGATTCAAAGCCGGGGTGCGCCAAGCCATGATCAGCAAAATGCCAGTGGTCAAGACGGCGGGCACAATGCCCCAAAAGTGGGTGTGGAGAACGCCACAGAGCTGATCGCCCTCCAAGCATTGGTGTACTGCCCAGCGCGATCCGACAATGCCACCGATCAGACTTTGGACATCGATCGCGATCGCCGCCAGCAGGGCCCAACCCGCCAAGCCGGCCGCCGTGCCCGAAGCTTGTTGGGGAGTCAAGCCCGCCGCGATCGCCACCAACAGGGCCAAGAATGCCAACGCCGTCCCTAAGTGCGCCGTTACCACATCAAACCGCAGCAACTCCGTTACCGTCAGGGCCCCCAGCCCCGCTTGCAATACCACCAGGGCTAAGGCCGCCACCGTTGCCGGAACCACCCAACCGGGCAGCTCCCGCCGAAACCGAACTGCCGTGCCTGCCAAGCCCAGGGCCCCAAAGGCCACCACCGCTGCATCCAGCCGGTGGAACCATTCCAAAAACACCTGCCAATTCATCTGGGCCCAGGGAACCGCCTGGCCATAGCAGAGGGGCCAATCGGGACAGGCAAGCCCCGCATTCGCCACGCGGGTGGCCGAGCCGATCGCCATCAACAACCAGGCCGCCACCGCCAGCCGCTTGGCCAACCACCGCACTCGATCGCTTCCCAAAGATGAATTGACCTCGATGATCGCGATCGAGGTCTTCACCGATTCGGAAGAATGCCCCGCCTGATGAAACACGGTTTCCGCCATAGGAATTCTTAAGAAAATCTTGAGTCTAAAAAGCCGCAATGAGGTGCATCGCCACCATAACTCAGTTCCGAAAATTGCGGAAATGTCATGCCAAAGATTGCAACACGTTGCAATGTACAACAATTAGTCGATTCGACCTAAAATTCGCTGCCAACTAACGGTAAGCTCATCAAGAACTACCCATTTGATCAAAGTTTGCTCCCAAGAAAGCGTTACATATCAAACGATTTTTGATTTAGTTTGTATTGTAAATAACAGCTTTCCCAGGACTTCTGCCCTTCGTCCTCCTAGGGCAATTTTCAGCCCAGTTCTCAAATCATCCCCAGATATTGATGTATCAATGGGCGATCGCCCCAAGATTTCAAGATTTTTGGCAGCCGATGAGTTCGTACAATCTAGGGCATGTTAATTGTTGATGACAAATCACGGCCAGAATGGCTGAAAATCGCCATCGACAGACTCCAGGAAACCCAAAGATTTCCTAAAGGTTGTTAACGGCAAAGAGAATCCTAAAGATATTTAAAAATATTGACAAACCAAATCAGCTCCCTAAAAAAACCGTCTACCTTTGAAGGCAGTAACGCAGTGGCAAGCGCAATGGGCCGCTGCCCCCACTCCTTTCCCCTTCGTTGGCCGCCGCCCTCGATTGGCCGTTGCCCCCCAACGGAGGGGGCAGACCTGTCCCGATCGCCTGTTGCCCTTTGCCTTTACAGTCTTGCGTGACGCACCACCATGAATGTTCCTAGTACGATCCTGACCCTGCTGATGGGCATTGGCTTAACGCTAATCAGCCTTTGGGTTGGGCAAAACTATCATTTCCTGCTGCCGGTGTCGGCTACGGACGTGTCGCCCGAGGTCGATCGCCTGTTTGGGGCCATGTTGACCATTGCCACGGGCCTTTTTCTGCTGGTGCAAGGATGTTTGGTCTACGCGATCCTGCGCTTTCGGCGCAAGCCCGGCGATGACACCGACGGCCCGCCCATCCGGGGCAACATTCCCCTAGAGATCCTTTGGACTGCGATCCCCGCCGTGATTTGTTTGGGCATCTCGGTCTTTAGCTTTGATGTGTATAACTCCATGGGGGGCTTGGATCCGATGGCCAGCGGAGCCGGGATGGGCATGGCCCACCACCACGGCCGCCACACCGCGATCGCCGCCACTTTGGACCAGACCCCGGCGGCGACCGGGACGGAAGTGGCCCTAGGGTTAGGGGCGGCTCCCGGCTCCCAAGGCCAAGCCCCCGACTTGCAGGTCAATGTGCAGGGGCTGCAATACGCCTGGATTTTTAACTACCCTGACTTGAACGTGATAGCTGGGGAACTGCATGTGCCCGTGGGGCAAGATGTGCAGCTCAACATTTCCGCCATGGATGTGTTGCACGCCTTTTGGATTCCGCAGTTTCGGATTAAGCAGGATGCGATCCCCGGTCGCCCCACGCAATTACGGTTCCGGGCGATTCAGCCGGGCCGCTACCCGATCGTTTGTGCCGAGCTTTGCGGTTCCTTCCACGGGGCAATGCGCACCGAAGTACTGGTGCAAACACCGGAAGAGTATGAAGCCTGGGTGGCGAGTGTGATGCCCGAGGCGGAAACCACGGAAACGGGCCAAGGATCAACGGTGACCCTGGCGCAAAATCCTCAAAATTTGACGGATTCGGAATATTTACAGGTTTACAGCGATCGGCTGGGGATCGAGACCCGGGCGATCGCTCAATTGGCTCCCGTTGCGCTGTAACCAGCGGTCACCCTTGGCCGCAGCATCCGGGCTGGGCTGAATTGACATCCAACTGTTCGATTTTTGTTGTTTCTTGTTGTCTCTTGTCGTTGCTATGGCTCCAGCAGAACTCAGAACGCCCGGTGCGATCGAACCCGATCCCGAACCCTGGCAACGGTTTTTTAGCTTCAGCGTCGATCACAAAGTGATCGGCATTCAATACCTCGTCACCAGCTTTTTCTTCTTCTTGATTGGCGGAGCCTTGGCCACCGCCGTGCGCGTGGAGCTGGCCACTCCGGAAGTAGATTTCGTGAGCCGCGAACTCTACAACCAACTCTTCACCATCCACGCAACGGTGATGATTTTTTTGTGGATTGTGCCGGCCGGAGCAGGCTTTGGCAACTATCTCATTCCCCTAATGATTGGGGCCAAGGATATGGCCTTTCCTCGGCTCAACGCGATCGCCTTTTGGATGATTCCGCCGGCCGGGCTGCTGCTGATTGCCAGCTTTTTTGTGCCCACCGGAGCCGCCGCCGCCGGTTGGACTTCCTATCCTCCCCTCAGCCTGGTGAGTGGCCAGTGGGGGGAATTGATTTGGATTCTCAGCATTTTGCTGTTAGGAACCTCCTCCATTTTGGGCGGGATTAACTTTGCAGCCACCATCCTCAAAATGCGCATCCCCGGCATGACTTTAAATGACATGCCGCTGTTTTGTTGGGCCATGTTGGCCGCTTCCATTTTGATTTTGATGTCCACCCCGGTGCTGGCTGGCGCATTGGTGCTGTTGTCCTTCGATTTGATGGCGGGAACGGCCTTTTTTAACCCCACTGGGGGCGGCGACCCGATCGTCTATCAGCACATGTTTTGGTTCTATTCCCACCCAGCGGTTTACATCATGATCCTGCCGCTGTTTGGAGCCATTTCCGAAATTTTGCCTGTCCATGCCCGCAAACCGATTTTTGGTTACAAGGCGATCGCCTATTCCAGCATTGCCATTAGTTTGTTGGGCTTGATTGTTTGGGCACACCACATGTTCACCAGTGGCACACCGGCATGGTTGCGGATGTTTTTCATGATTGCCACCATGATCATCGCCGTGCCCACCGGAATCAAAGTGTTTGGTTGGGTGGCCACCATTTGGGGTGGCAAATTGCGGCTTAATTCCGCCATGTTGTTTGCTATTGGGTTTGTGTCGATGTTTGTGGTGGGCGGTCTCAGCGGTGTGATGATTGCCTCCGTGCCCTTTGACATTCACGTTCACGACACCTATTTCATCGTTGCCCACCTGCACTACGTGTTGTTTGGCGGCAGTGTGTTTGGTCTCTATGCGGCGCTTTACCACTGGTTCCCCAAAATGACCGGGCGAATGTTAAATGAACCCTGGGGAAAAGTGCATTTTGTTCTGACCCTGGTGGGTTTCAATCTTTGCTTTTTGCCCATGCATTACTTGGGCTTGATGGGAATGCCCCGACGGGTGGCGGAATATGATCCCCAATTTTCAACGGTGAATGCAATTTGCAGCATCGGTTCCTATATTTTGGCTGTGTCTACCATTCCGTTCCTGGTGAATGCGATTTATTCCTGGGTGGCTGGCGAAAAGGCATCGGCTAATCCTTGGAATGCTTTGACATTGGAGTGGACGGTTTCTTCGCCGCCGCCTGAGCATAATTTTGTGGGTCAGCCGGTTTTGAAAACGGGTCCCTATGATTACGGGGTGACGAAACGGGGTGCAAGCCGCAAGCCAATTTCGCAACTGAAGGCTTCCGATATTTTGAGTGGTTCAACACGCTAGGAATTTGGATTCTCATAGCGCGGCAGCCGTAATTCATGGGGTCAACGTTGCGGAGTTGGTCGTGATGACAAGGGGCTTAAGCCCTTGTTGCTTAATGATCGAGTCACAGCAACAGGCCATTGAATTAACCGATGAATTAACCGATCGAAATCAGCTTGCCGTGCTAATAGGGTGATGAGGCAGTTGTCGTGATCATGCAATGCATGCAGACCCTGTTCAGTTAGGGATCCTTGGCCAAACATGATCACGCCCCGGTACTACCGATTGTTGGAAGTCTCAACCCTAAAAATCTGCGCAGACTGGATTTCAAAATAGCTGTTCCATTGTCCTTCTTTTCTTTTGGGTTTCTATGCAAGGTTCCGCAGTTGATTCTCAACAGCCGATCGCCCTCGAAAGCACTAGTCATGGCAGTGAGGAACATCATCCCGATTTGCGGCTGTTCGGCATTGCTCTGTTTTTAGTGGCGGAGGCGATGATCTTTTTGGGCCTGTTTGCGGCCTATCTAACCTTTCGATCGGTTGCGCCCAGTTGGCCCCCGGAAGGCACACCAAAACTGGAGCTATTGCTGCCAGGAATTAACACCCTCATCCTGATTTCCAGTAGCTTTGTGATCCATAAGGGCGATGATGCCATTCGGGCCAATGATGTGAAGGGAATGCGCCTATGGTTTGGGATCACAGCCGCCATGGGGGTCATCTTTTTGGTGGGTCAGCTTTATGAATATTTCCACTTGGAATTTAGCCTGACCACCAATCTGTTTGCGAGCACCTTTTATGTGCTAACGGGCTTCCATGGACTGCACGTTTGCTTTGGGCTGTTTTTGATTTTGGCGGTGTTGTGGCGATCGCGCCGTGAGGGGCACTACAGCAACCAAAGTAAGTTTGGGATCGAGGCGGCCGAACTCTACTGGCATTTTGTGGATGTGGTGTGGATTGTGTTGTTTGCGCTGTTGTATTTGCTGTAGCTGCACCGGCCGCAAGAACATGAGGGCGATCGGGTGAACGTTGGTTAAAGCGTTGGTTAACCTTTGCCCCCAAGTCCGTTCCAAATTGGCGACCCAGAGGAGGGCGATCGGGAGGAGATCCCCGATCGCCCTCTGTGCTGAATGGGTGATGCCTGAAGCACTTCACCGTTTCGTTAAGGAATCTTACATTTTTCGTAAATTCCGTTAATGTAAGAGCAGTACCTTACGCAATCAGCCCGGGATCGCGCTCAGGATGGCTATTGAACACGGCATTGTTCTTGACTTTGCAACCGTCCTTGGAACCTCCGCTATTGGCGGATATATCGCCAATAAGCTCCGACAACCGGTTATTTTGGGCTATTTGGTGACGGGTCTCATTATTGGTCCCTTCGGCTTGCAATTACTCAGCGATGCAGCCCAAACGGAAGCCCTTGCGGAAATTGGGGTGGCGTTTCTGCTGTTTGCGTTGGGGATGGAATTTTCTCTCTCAGAATTGGGGCGCGTTCGCAAAATTGCGATCGAGGGTAGCCTGCTGCAACTGGGCTTAACCACCGCGATCGTGGCGGCGGCCACCACCCTCACCGGCTGGGCGAAGGATTTGCCCGAGGGGGTGTTTTTGGGGGTGGTGTTGGCCCTGTCGTCCACGGCGGTGGTGCTGAAAACCTTGAGCGATCGGGGCGAAACCAACACCCCCCACGGTCAAGTGATGCTGGCGATTCTGATTGCTCAGGACATCGCTTTGGGGTTGATGTTGGCGGTGCTGCCTGCCTTGACCCAACCGGAAGACTTAGGGCAGGCGTTGGCGATCGCCCTGCTGAAGGCCTCGGCTTTTTTGGGGGCGGCCATCCTGGCAGGTAAATGGGTTGTGCCACGCTTAATGAGCGCAGTGGCAGCCACGGAAAGTAATGAAATTTTTCTGCTGACCACGATCGCCTGGTGCTTGGGTGTGGCCTTCGTGACGGCGGAACTGGGGCTGTCGATCGAAATGGGAGCCTTTGTGGCGGGTGTGACGATTGCCGAACTCGACCAAGCCGATCAAGCCCTCTCGAAAATTTTGCCGTTGCGGGACACCTTCGCCAGCCTCTTTTTTGCTTCGATCGGGATGTTAATTGATCCCCACCTATTGATCGAAGAAATTTTTCCCATTTTGGGATTGGTGGTGCTGGTGATGATCGGCAAAGCGGCGATCGTCACTCCAGTGGTTTTGCGGTTTGGCTATTCCTTTAAAACAGCAGTTTTTGCCGGATTTGGCATTAACCAAATTGGAGAATTTTCCTTCATTTTGGCTGCCCAAGGCTTGGCCATGGGCTTAATTGATAAAAAGCTGTATTTGCTGTTATTAGGAACCACTGCGATCGCCCTGATGCTGACCCCGCTATCTTTGGCCACTGCGCCTTGGATTGTGGAAGTGGCAGGGCGTTGGTCTTGGGTTAATAAGTATTTTTCGGGTCTTGGGGAGCCAAAATTAACCTCCATGCCCGATGAATTGGCTGGGCAAGTGGTGGTAGCGGGCTATGGGCGGATTGGTCAAACCATTGTCAAAATTTTGCGCGATCAAGGCTATCCCGTTTTGGTGATTGACAACAGCGAAGCCGTTATTAACAAACTGCGGGAAGCCAAAATTCCTTACCTATTTGGGGATGCGGATTCGGAGTTGGTGTTAGAAAAAGCCAGGATCGATCGCGCCAAGGCCCTGGCGATTGCGTTACCCGATCCCGCCAGTACCCGCTTGGTGTTGCAACATGCCTTGAAGATTGCCCCGGATTTGGATGCGATCGCCCGGGCCCGCGATGGTGCGGAAATTGAGCGGCTGACCAACTTGGGAGCCAAGGAAGTGGTGCAACCGGAGTTTGAAGCGGCTTTGGAACTGACTTCTCATCTGTTGCTCACCTTGGGTGAAGACGGCGACGATGTGCGCCAACTGACGGGGACGATTCGCCAAGACTGCTACGGCATCCATCCCCCCGCCCTAGCCTTAGCCATTGAGCCGCAGGCCGAACCGGAACCCCAGGAAATGGCCGCTTAGCAGGCTATTGGGGCTTGGAGCACTGTTGAGAGCCACGGCCCGGCATTGCCCGGGATCAGTCGGCTCGATCGCCCCGTAAGCTGTTAATGACCCTCCACAGGCGACGCAGGCCGTTGGTCTAGTACAATCAACGGCTATGCGAATTTTGATCTTGGGCGGAACAACCTTTCTGGGGCGGCATCTGGTGGATGCGGCCGTGGCTCGCGGCCATGAGGTCACCATCCTGACGCGGGGGCGGCGCAACCCGGAACCCTTCCCAGCGGTGGAGCGGCTGGTGGGCGATCGACTCACGGATGACCTGGCCGCCCTGAGCGATCGCACCTGGGACAGCGCGATCGATACCAGCGCGATCGTGCCCCGAGCCGCTCGCTACACGGCCGCCCGGCTCCAGAATGCTGTAGGTCACTACGTTTACCTATCCAGCATTTCCGTTTACGAAGATTTTGGGTTACCGGGGATCACGGAAAACGATCCCCTGCGATCGCCCCTCTTGGATGACCAAGCCTCGATCGAAACCGGCGATGACTACGGGGCCCTGAAAGCGGGTTGCGAGCAACTGTTGGGCGAATCCTTTGGCGATCGGTTGCTGATTGCTCGCCCCAGCTTGATCGTGGGGCCCCATGACCCCACCGATCGCTTCACTTACTGGGTGCGTCGCCTGGCCCAGGGTGGTGACCTGTTAGCCCCATCACCGCCGGAACAGTGGGTGCAACTGATCGATGCCCGTGATTTGGCTGCTTGGCTGATCAAAACCTGCGAAACCCAGCGATCGGGGGTTTACAACGTTGGCACTGCCGAAAAATCCCTCACCCTCGACAAGGTGTTGGATGAATGTGCTCGGGTCACCCGCAGCGATGCGCTGATCGATTGGGTGCATGAGGACTTTTTGCTAGAGGCGGGGGTTGCGCCCTGGACAGAGCTGCCCCTTTGGATTCCCAGCAGAGAGGCTCCCATGCGCGGCTTCACCAGCATGGACACTCGCCGGGCGGCGGCGGCCGGCCTGAAATGTCGTCCTCTGGCGGGCACGGTGCGGGATCTGTGGTCTTGGGATCGATCGCGCCAAGCGGATTTGAAAGCAGGCCTTTCGCCGGAACGGGAACAGCAGCTTTTGGCACAGTGGCGCGCGAACCAAGCTCGCTGGTTGTAAGAGCTTGGGCGGGCGGCTGGGCCCAATCGACGGTCAGGAATTGATCAGACTGTGCCGTTGATTAACCTTCAGTGCTGAAATCTCTGTGTCCCAAAAATCCGAAATCGAGCAACAAAGTGATGCTCGCCCAAGTTTTGATCGAGTTAGTTTCCGATGTTGGGTGATGGCCTTGTCGGTTGGCCTTGCCTCTAGACTGGTCGGTTGATGGGCCCCTGTTAGCGATCATGATGTTGGCCCTTGACCAGATTCACCAGTGATCTGGATCGCCTTGGGGATCTGGATCAGTCACGCGGGGGCTAGAAAGCAGTCACCCAAAGACCTTGAGCCGATCGCCCCTGCAAAACCAAGGAATCACGGCCAGAGGGGAGGGCGATCGCTGAATTGATCAGTAATTTTGGCAATCATAACGAAGAGAATTCACCCACCCGTCTGATCTCCGTCGATCGGGGGTGTGAGTTCAATTCCCCGCACTGCCCACGGGGCAGCGGGGCCTAACGCCATGCCTTGGATCGCTTGGCGTTAGGCGTTTCAAGCAATTAAAAAATTGCCCACTCAGCCGCTGCTGCCGGGGAAGCATCGCCGTCTAGACCCAACTCTGAGCCAATGATTGCGAAAATCCCCACAACCATCAATCCCATGGAGTCTCCTCCTCGCCCTCCCGATATTTCTGCCCGGGTCAAGCGGCGATCGCTGGCTTGGGTGTTAACGTTTCCGTTTGTGAGCCTTTCCTGTGCGGCGGTGGTGGTGGCCGGGGCCCTATCCCTGTGGGCTGGCGAGCGATCGGTGCAAGAGCTGTCCGATCGCCTGCACCTACAACTGCGGGAACGAATTCGCGGTGGCCTAGCCCAATACTTTGAGCAACCCAAGCGGGCCACCCGCCTGTTTCTGATGGCCCTCAATTCTGGGTTGGTGTCCCCCCAGAATTTGCAACAGGTGGGGCAATATAGCTGGCAATTACGCCAGGCCTTCGATGCCAGCTACATCAACTTTGGTTTAGCCACGGGGGAGTTTGCAGGTTCCGGTGTGGGGCGGGATGGGCTGATTGTGGGGGAGCGATCGGCCGCCTTGGGCTGGCGCTATGAGGAATATCGGGCTGATCGGCTGGGTCGTCGCCAGCAACGGCTGGGGGTGTATTCCTATGACCACCGCAAAGAACCCTGGTATCAGGCGGCCATTCGGCGCAACCGTCCCAGTTGGAGTGCCATTTACGCCTGGGATAGCACCCCAGAGTTTGTGTCGATTAACTATGCCGTTCCCTTTCGCGATCGCAATGGCCAACCGATCGGGGCGATCGGGGTTGACCTGTTGCTGGCCCGCATCAGCGCCATGCTCAAGGAGTTGAACGTTCACCCAGAATTAACCATCACCATTCTGGAGCGGAACGGCAACTTGGTTGCCAGCAGCAACGAGCAACCCCTGTTTGTGCTCAAAACCTCCGAACAGGGATCAACCCTAGAGCGCATCACGGCCCGCACCAGTAATGATCTGCGATTGGTCGCCGCCTTCGATCATTTGAATCAAAAAGGCGGTTTGGGGGCCGTGGTTAGTCCCCTATCAGAAACCTTCCAGGTCGATCACCAAACCTATCTCCTCTGGACTTCCCCTTGGCGAGATCCCGATGGCCTCGATTGGGTGATTGTGGCCACCGTGCCTCGATCGGCCTTCATGGGACAAATTGAGGCAAATCGCCGCGTCACAACCCTGCTCTGCGGTTTGGTGATCGTCCTGGCTGTGTTTCTGGGCCTGGTGATGGCGCGGCGTTTGGGGCGGCCCGTGCAGTCCCTAGCCGGAGCAGCCGGCCAGTTGGCGGCCGGTCAGCTTAACCATCGAGCGGAAACCTTTGATATTCGCGAATTGGATGAGCTGGCCCAGGCCTTTAACCGCATGGCCGACCACCTCCGCCATTCCCTGATTGCTTTGGAATCCGCCAATCAAACCCTAGAAAGTCGGGTGACCACAAGGACAGCCGATTTAGCCCAGGCCCTTGAGAATCTCAAAAGTGCCCAGGCTCAATTGATTCAGACTGAAAAAATGTCCAGCTTGGGGCAAATGGTGGCGGGCATTGCCCACGAAATCAATAATCCCGTTGCATTTATCCATGGCAACTTAGGGGTGTTGCGGCAATACATTGAAGAACTCACGGATTGTTTCACCCTGTTGGGACTCACGCAATCTGGGAACGGGTCAGGGGCGATCGACCCGGCAGCCGGTGCCACCATCGACACAGAGGAATTAACCTTTGTGCTGGATGACTTGCCGAATCTGATCCAATCCATGGAGGAAGGCACGCGGCGGATTCAGGAAATTGTGCAGGGCCTGCGTAACTTTTCACGTTTAGATCAAGTAGATCTCAAACCCGTGAGCTTGCATGATGGCCTCGACAGCACATTGCTGATGTTGTCCCATCGCCTAAAGCGGTATAGCGATCGCCCAGAAATTCGGGTTGTTAAGCAATACGGCGACCTGCAACCCGTTTGGTGCTATCCCGGTCAGCTCAACCAGGTATTCATCAATCTCCTCAGCAACGCGATCGAGGCCCTCGATCAGGCCTGGCAGCAGCAGATAGCTCAACAAAGCTCAGGAGAAACTGCCCAATGGACACCCACCATCACCCTGCAAACGGTGGCCCTGAAAACCGACCAGGGCCCCCAAGCGGAATTGGTCATTCAAGACAATGGCATCGGCATTTCCGAAACCATTCGCCATCGGTTATTTGATCCCTTCTTCACCACCAAGCCGGTGGGCAAGGGAACCGGCCTAGGGCTAGCGATCGCCTATCAAATCGTGGTCGATCGCCACGGGGGCCAAATCAACTGTGAATCGACATTGGGGAAAGGAACCACATTTCGGCTGCGGTTACCGGTGGGGCGGCCAGCCACTGACCCGATCGCGTAGGGCCCCTTTTCAATTCGGAGAAGTCAAGAAAGCCTGACATTTTCTGAAGTGGGTTTTGTTCATCCGGATCAATATGTCATGAAATCTTGATATTCGACTTGATCGCCCTCGACGGGTGGGGATCGAGTTCAGTAGGATAACGGCCATCAAGAGCTGAGATTGGGATCGCCCATCCCAAACCGTGCCCAAGGCACCATTGCTGCTATTGACGTGCGATCGCCCTTTGATGGCCTGCCCTATTCGCTGAGGAGCTTTCGAGTTGATGAGCGCGCCCAAAGAACGTCCACCCCTAGAGGAAATGACACTGCGCCAACTGCGCCGTGTTGCCAGCGAGTTAGGTATCTCGCGCTATAGCCGAATGCGGAAAGATCAGCTTTTGGCCTCCATTCAGACCAAATCGGCTGGTCTGCCGGCATCCAGCCCTACGCCACCCACCGCCCCGCCAGCCATCGCCCAAGTTATTCCCGTTCGTACCATTGAGGCCCAAGAAGCTGTGGAAGCTGCAAAATTCGACCTCGGACAACCGAACAACCTCGCCGACCTCTCCGAAGAGCTGATTTTGGATCCGGAAACGCTCTCCGGTGTTGATGAAGGATTGCCCGACCTGCCCGGTGGCTATGGCGAAAGTCGGATTCTTCTGTTGCCTCGCGATCCCCAATGGGCCTACACCTACTGGGACATTCCCAACGAGCACAAAGCGGAGTTGCGGGCCCAGGGTGGTCTTCAGCTTGCGTTACGGGTTTATGACGTGACCGATTTGGACTTGAGTGTCCAACGGGCCCACACGGTTCAAGAGTTCCCCTGCGATGAATTGGCTCGGGAATGGTACTTGCCCATTCCAATCAGCGATCGGGACTACGCGATCGAAATTGGTTACCGTTGCGGCGATGGCCGGTGGCTGGTGCTGGCGCGATCGGCCCCGGTTCGGATTCCGCCCGTGTATCCCTCCGACTGGATCGAAGACGTATTTGTAACCGTTGATTGGGAACAGGATCTGCGCGGCACCACCGTCGCCACCCTGATTCCGCCCGCCCAAAAAGCTGCCCAAGCTGCCGAAAACGCCATTTACCAACAGGTGTTTGGGATGGCCGCTGGAGTCGAAGCCATGCGCGTGGCCGGTTCCCTCTTTGGTTCCATGCAGCATGTGCCCGGTTCCGTTCCCGCTGGCTCGATCCAACACCTGGGCGAGCAAGCCATCAGTTCCTACGTCTTCCCTTCTGGCGTGGGCATGTGGGCTGGTGCGGTGGGTGCGCCGGGTCTGCCGGGGGCCCTGTCAGCCTCGGGCATGGGCATGTCCGGTGTAGGCATGATGATGTCTGGGATTGGGTTTGGGGCCTCGATGCCACCGATCCGCCCGCGTCAATTCTGGCTGGTGGCCGATGCGGAACTGATTGTTTACGGAGCCACGGAACCCGATGCCACGGTGACGATCGGCGGACAACCGATCAAACTGAATCCCGATGGGACGTTCCGCTTCCAGATGTCCTTCCAGGACGGCATGATCGACTACCCGATCATGGCGGTGGCGGCCGATGGCGAACAGACCCGATCGGTTCACATGAAGTTCGAGCGCCAAACGCCCGCCCGCAACACCAACAGCAAGGAAGAAGCCAAGTTGGAGTGGCTGTCTTAAGGGCAAGCTAATCTTGCGCCAATCTCATGTCCGTTTTGAGCTGGTTTGCATTCCTTGATTCAACCAGTTTCTAAACAGTTGTTACTTGGTGCTGGAGTTCTTGCTCGCGTTCATTAACTTGTTCTAGTTCCTCGGATCGCCCATGACCTCGTTGCAGGTCTGGGCGATTTCTGATGTTTATCAAATTAGTTATTCACAAAAATTCAAAAATCCATAAAGAATCTACAAAAACTCACCGAATGATTCATACAAAGTCATTCATTAATCGTCATTGATCAATGGTCGCGACTCAAAAATCGTGACTCAAAACACGATTAGAAACAAATCAAGGCAAACAGAAACAAGGCAATTGTCAACTATGATGCAGAAGCAGGAAAAGCGTAATAATTTTTTATCGTATTTTCACATCATTATTTGATAATTTGTCATTCTTTTGAGTCTAATTAGGTCTGATATTGAAGATTTTTGACAAAACCAGTGTTTGAACGGAAAGCCCTAAAATCAATTCGTATTCTGGAAGTATATTGATGGGCAGAGCAACGGGGCAGAGCTAGCGAGGCAATCACCCTCATCATTACACTGCCCGATCGGGTGCATTTTTAGACCGGACTGAAAATTCTGCCCCAACCCCAGGAGAACACTGGCCCGCGCTCCGATGGCTCAACCTCAACTGGATCAACATCAACAAACGCGATCGGCCCCACGGCCATGACTCAATCGTCAGGAAATAAACAGCCAAATAACTCCGATTTCAATCGCTGAATGGAGTTGGTATTGGATTGGACAGTTTGCCAAGACCAGTGATGCGGCTTCAGGGTGAATGCTGAGACTATGGAGCGATCGCCTCAGGGAAAGTTTTAGCTGGGAGGATTGGGGCGATGCAAGGATGGGTGGACATGTATCAACAAATTGCACAGGTTTTGGGGGCGATCGGGGGGCGATCGGGGCGCTGTCCCGGATTGGTCATTGATAGCCAAATGGTGCGCGATCGCCTGAGTTCCGTAAACACAATGCTGATCGATCTATTACAGTCCTTAATTTTGGCCGCCAGCTTGGGTTTTCTGATTCCCGTGGCGGGTTTGGGAATTTTGCTGCTGGCGATCGGGGTTTGGGTTTACGTGCCGGTTTTGAATATGATTGCGGCCACAACATTGCAACACATCATTTTATTTTTAACTGTTTTTGGTAATGGCTCCCCCATTCAAGGCACGTTGATCATTGGGTTGGCCTGTAGCTTTGTTTGCGTTTTATTTGATGCGTTTGTGTTTTATCAATATCGCAACCTGCGCCGAGAAGGTTAGGGGTGTCGTCGTTTCGCCGAAAACCCTGATTCCGCCGTGAGCCGATCGTTGGGCAGCAAGGGGCTTAAGCCCCTTGTTACGACAGTTGGGGCAAGGAAAATCAGCCGTTTCAGTTTGTTTTAGCTGGCACTCAGGAAATGACGACGGGCCCTAGGGTTTGGGGCAAATTTCTCTTAGTTATTTCCCCTAGTTATTTCCCCTAGTTATTTGCCCTAGCAATGTCTTCTGGCAATTTGCCCTAGCTTAATCCTGTGGTTGCCGGATTCTAGGGATCGGAAACCGCTGCTTGATGCTTTCGGGGTGAGAGCTTCAGCCTGCTAGCGCAATTCTAAAGTAATGTTGGAAGACACAAAAAAAGCGCACGAGCGTACGCCTTTTTGGTCAGATTTTTGATTAGGAGATAATGAAAATCTGAGTTGATCTAATTCAGGAAAGCTGTGTTGAACTGAACTGAATCAGTGGGCGATCGCTCCCGATCGCGCGCTCAACTGTCCAGCCGTTGAGCCAAAACCCAGACGAGCAACCTCAGGTCATTAAGCTCAAAGAAGCTTAGAGAAACTCAGCAAGACTGGGACAGAATTGGACGCTTTTGGACAATTTTGGATGAGGACGGGGTTCAGCAGGCTGGCTTTCAGCCTAGGTCTAGCCGAAAGGTGTCGTGCTTTAGCGGAAACCAACAGCAGCTTGCCACACAAAGGCCAGCGCCAGGAACAGCAAAGGGATAATCGGCAGAACGTCAACCAACGGCGAGAAGGCGGAGTAAGCTTCGGGCAACTTGGCCAACAGCAAGGCGGCTTCCATTGTGGGTATCCTCTCCAACACGAATTTTATTAAAAGCTGCCGAAAATTCTATCAGAAAACAGGGGTTCCAGCCCCGCCCTTTTGGGGCTGCAACGATCGCCGCCTGCCCACCCCAATTCACCGCTGGCCGATCGGGATTCGATCCTGAGCCAGGAGAAACAGGAAAAAACACGAAAAAAGCGCCGGCTCTGTCGAACGGCGCTTTAGCTGTGCTGAGTGTGCTTTAAGGGCTTTAGGCATCTCAGGGGTTGCCTAGAAACCGCACTGAGATGCAAAAGCGGTGTGGATTTGACTGGCGCGATCGCGAGGGAATTGCGATGCTTCGGCCCGATCGTTGGAGCTTTGCCCTTGGGTGGATGGCGGCCAAAGGAATTGACCGCCGACCCAAAACGATTGCTGTGACTGAGTTTGAGGATATCAAGGCAGCCTTCAGGACTGAATCCTGGGATCCGCTGACCCCGCTACACCAGTGTGGACAAATCGTTCACTATCTCCACCCGCCCACGACGAATCGATCGCAAAAGACGGTCAATAGAGGCTCGTTCCTCTTCCGTGATCGAGTCGTCCATGAGCGCTGCGAGCAAGCCGTAGCGATCGGCGAGGGTGAGGCGACCGGTCGCCGTCACTTGGGCAAATAACTCGGACAATGCAAAGGGCAATAGTCGAACGGGCGGTTGCATAATTCACCCCTGCATCGACATTCGCAGTCGAATCTACGTTTCTAATATGACGCTTTGGGGGCGCTGGCCAGGTGATTCACCCCAGTAAGGAAGCGTGATCATTGCGGAAGATCAAGGCGATCGCAACAGACCGTATTCTGTGATACAAATCTTTACTCCCTGCGATCGAGATCGTCATCAGACGTGCATTGTGTCACTAAGCTTCCTCAAGTCCGTCAGTAACGGGGCTTGCGCTAAGTTGCTAGCGAAATGGCGACACTCCAGGTGTTTTTTAGAGAAAAAGCCATTCTGAATCGGTAATTTGGCAGATTTTTTCAAGATTTTCCTTAAATCACCCTGAAAAAACATCGGGCGCTAGGAACTGCAACAGTTCGATCGCGCCCAATGGGGAGAGGTTATTTGAAGCACAAACCTAGTCGGCACTGGGCAAGCGCCAACCGGGTTTCACGACTTGGCGCGATCGGGCAATCACCAAGGCATCGTCGCTCACGTCTTCGGTGACGGTGGAACCGGCGGCGATCGTCACGTCTTGGCCAATGGTGACGGGAGCCACGAGCACTGTGTTTGCACCGGTTTTGCTGCGATCGCCGATCGCGGTGCGGTGTTTGTTCACGCCGTCATAGTTCGCCGTAACGGTTCCTGCGCCGATGTTGACCCGATCGCCCAAGGTGGCATCACCCAAATAGGACAGATGGGAGGCTTTGGTGTTGCTGCCCAATTGCGCATTTTTCAGTTCCACAAAGTTCCCCAGGCGACAATCGGGGCCGGTGCTGGCATGGCCGCGCACATGGGCAAAGGGCCCCACTTGGTTGTTGGGGCCAATTTCGCTGTCGGTGACAACGGAATAGAGCACCTGGGCGTTGTCACCGATCGTGGCGTTTTCAATCAGTGAGCCGGGGCCGATTCTGGCTCCGGCCCCGATCGAGCTGTGGCCGCGCAGATGGGTTTGGGGTTCAATGATCGCATCGGGGCCGATGGTGACCGTATCGTCGATCGTGATGCTGCTGGGATCAATCAGGGTCACGCCCGATCGCATCCATTGCTCCTTGGTGCGTCGTTGCAACACCTGGGCCGCCGCCGCCAGTTGCACCCGATCGTTAAATCCCCAAATCTCCTCCGGATCGGCCACATCCAAAGCCATCACCGGATTCAAGGCCCCGATCGCATCGGTTAAATAATATTCCCCTTGGCTATTGTCATTTTTGAGATGGGGTAAAAAAGCCGCCAATGCCGACCAGCGAAAACAATAAATTCCGGCATTAATTCGGCAGTTTTGGCGTTGCTCGGGGCTGCAATCTCGGTCTTCAATAATTTCTTGAACAATCAGATGTTGATCGCAAAAAACACGACCGTAGCCCTGAGGATTTGCCAGTTGCGCTGTCAGAATAGTGGCAGCATTTTGGTGAGTTTGATGAATTTTCAGAAGGTTGGCTAGGGTTTCTGGGCGCAAGAGAGGCACATCCCCATTGAGCACCAATAAATCACCTTCATAGTCCGCTAAAGGGGCGAGTAATTGTTGAACGGCGTGGCCGGTTCCCCGTTGCTCCTGTTGTTCCACAAATTCCATTTGCGGCCAGGCGGCCAGGTGCGATCGCACTAAGTCTGCTCGATGGCCAACAATGGTCAGGCATCGATCGACCGATAATTGAGACAGGCTCTCCAAGACTCGGGCGATCGCGCTTTTGCCCCCCAACTCATGTAACACCTTGGGTAAATCAGATTTCATGCGCGTGCCTTTACCGGCCGCAAGAATCGCAACGGCAACCACAGGAATTCCCTCAGAAAATAATAGGAAATAACAACCGAAAAAGCAGCAGCAAAAGCAATCGTGTAGACCAATCGCCCAAGCAAACAGCCCAAACCAACAGGGCAAGCCAACGGGGCAGACAATCGCTCATCCAACAGCCAAGGATCTTGATGATTAAGCGTTTTGGTAATCCCTGGCGATCTTTGACGAGAAATTGATGGTGATCAACAACGCTCTACAACCATCCATGATGATCCATGCAACCGTTGCCGCCGGCCCAATCTCGACAACACCATAGCCGTTGATTGGCCCTGAATTCACCCGAAATTTGCGGTTCGGGACGGCGCGATCGGGGAACTCCCGCGCTAGGCTGGATGCGAATCCTTGGCGGATTTGCCCCGGCGCTGGGCCCTTGGGCTTTAGCCCCGGCCGCCGCTCGATTTTGCCCATCTGTTTCGATCGACCCGTTTCCCCAGGAGCAAGCAACATGCCTGACTTCGGTAACTTGGTGCAAAAAGCCCTGTATCTGGGCGTTGGCCTTGCCAGCTATGCCGGTGAAAAGGCCAGCGAAACCTTCACCGACTTGCCCAGCAAACTGCAACAACTGGCCGATGAGATGGTAGCAAGAGGTGAAATGTCTACGGAAGAGGCTCGCCGCGCCGTGGAAGCCCTGATTCAACAATCCCAAGACAACACCCCCAGCCGCGAGCCATCCGCCGGCCAAGAGCCGCGCCGCATTGAAATTTTGGACGCAGAAGTGAGCGCAGATGCGGCCAATGGTGGGGCCAATCTGGATGCCATGCGCCAAGAGGTGGAACGGCTCCAGGCGGAACTGCGACGGCTGCGGGATCAGGCGGGATCCTAGGAGCGCGGCTGCCTGAACGTGATAGGCCAAGTCAACTGACTGTTGTCGCCACCAAGCCGTTAGGCAGCAAGGGGCTTAAGCTCCTTGTTAGCACGACTGCCTTTGCCGCTTTGACCCAATGAATTAAGCCTGTCGCCCTCCTAGTTACCGTTTTCCTCGCGATCGGGCATGGGCGATCGCCCCAATTCCCGCAAGGTGGAAACGGACGCAAAGGTGGCCACCAGATAGGGAACCATGTAAGTTAGCCCAATTTTGGCGAGGCGATCGGGCGGACAGTCGCGCCGCAGCAGGGCATCGCCGTGATTAATCCCCACCAAGATCGTGCCCACCAGCAGCGAAGTCCGCAGGGCCCGCTGCACCACGGAGCGCTGGCGGGCCAAAAGCCACCAATCGGGCCCGCTGGCGGGCTGTTGACCGGCGGTGGGGGAATTGGACGGACTCAAGCGGGGCGATCGGGAATGGGCGGATGGTTCAGGTTGTGGGGGAGATACCAAAGGAGCCATAGCGTCAGAGAAGAAGAACCCAAATTGAAAGATCCGGGAATCAAGATCCGGGAATCAAGACCCAAAAATCAATGAACCAGAGGAATCGCCCAAAGGGAAGCGGCGATTGTCCCTGAATCGAGACCGCAACGAATCGAGATTGCAACGAATTCGGTTTGTCACCGGTCAAGTTTGTAACCGGCCCTGAAATCGTCCTTGTGCTCAAGGGGCGATCGGGCAGCGGCCTTTCCCCTCGTTATCATGGCCTAACCTTGGCTTTTCGCTGGCTTCGCATGAACCGTTTGCCGCGCAAGCGTCATCACCGCGTCATGTCTGTACCATAACCCCGTCAAACAAGCTGACTAGATTGGGGTCAAACAGGCCAGAATGGAAAGGACACAGCCCGATGACATTTCGACTGCCGAAAGCTGCCATGACATCTCCCAACGATCGCCCCGATCGGGTGCAATTTCAAAATCCCCCCAATCGTTCCGGCGGCGGATCGAAAGCCTTGCTTTACGTTTCCCTGATCCTCTTTGGGGCGGGGGCTGCTTTGGCAGGGGTGCGGATGGTGTCGCCCAATGCCTGGGGAATTTTAGCGAGTGGGGGTGAACCGGCTTCCCTGCCTAACACCAGTTCCGTACCGGTGTCGCTGCCGTTGGGATCCGCCACCAGCGCCAATAATCCTGGCAACTTCGTCACCACCGTGGTCAATCGCGTGGGGCCAGCCGTGGTGCGCATTGACTCCGCCCGCACCGTTCGGAACGAAATTCCCGGTGAATTTAGCAATCCCTTTTTCCGTCGCTTCTTTGGGGAAGAGGGGCCCGCACCCCAGGAGCGGGAAACCCGTGGCTCCGGTTCGGGCTTCCTGGTCACCAATGACGGCAAAATTTTCACCAATGCCCACGTGGTGGAGGGAGCCACTTCGGTGACCGTGACCCTGAAAGATGGGCGCAAGTTTGATGGCAAGGTGGTTGGGGCAGATTCCCTGACGGATGTGGCGGTGGTGCAAATCAACGCCAAGGATTTACCGACGGTCAACCTGGGCAACTCTGACCAGTTGCAACCGGGACAATGGGCGATCGCGATCGGGAACCCCCTGGGGCTAGATAACACGGTCACCACCGGCATTATTAGTGCCACCGGGCGATCGAGCAATCAGGTTGGCGTACCGGACAAGCGGGTCAACTTCATCCAAACCGATGCAGCCATTAACCCCGGTAACTCCGGCGGCCCGCTGATCGATGAGCGCGGAGCCGTGATTGGCATGAACACGGCTATTATCCGAGGGGCCCAGGGGATTGGCTTTGCGATTCCGATCAATCGGGCCCGCCAAATTGCTGAGCAACTGGTAACCAAGGGACGGGCTGATCACGCCTTTGTGGGGGTGCGGATGGTGAAGCTCACGCCCGAACTGAAGCAGCAGATCAACGAAGATCCGAACAGCAACGCCAAAATCGAGCTGGATGCGGGGGTGCTGATTGTGCAAGTGATGCCCCGATCGCCCGCTGCGGAAGCGGGTTTGCGCCCCGGAGACACGGTGTTTCAGATTGATGGCAAGGTGGTGGAAGATCCCAGCGAAGTGCAGCAAATGGTGGAAGCCACGGGCACAACCCGTCCTCTCACCTTTGCCATCAATCGCAACGGACAAAACCTGTCATTGCAGGTGAAGCCCCAAGTCATGAGTCCCGATCGCGCCAATGAGTGATGAGCAAACGGTGGAATGACGGGCGATCGAGCAATCTTGAATCAAGAACTCGATCGCTCCATCTCTGCCCTGCTCACCAATTCCCGGCCGGATGGGTATTTAGAAGCGATCGACATCCTCGGGGAATCGCTGTGCTGGAATCTGAGCATTGGCCGCTTCACCACAGGTTTTGGGTGTAGGAAACACCTTATCAGGATTGGCTAAACGCAAAGGATCAAAGGCCGATCGCAGCCACTGCATTGTCTCTAGATCTGTCGCTGAAAACATATCGGGCATATAGCAGCGTTTTTCCGCGCCGATGCCATGCTCACCGGAGATTGTGCCGCCCGCTTGCACACAGCGCTTGAGGATTTCGCCGCCCATTTCCTCTACCGCTTCTAGTTGCCCTGGCACGGACTTATCGTACAAAACCAAGGGATGCAAATTGCCATCCCCCGCATGGAACACATTGGCCACTTTGTAGCCATATTCCTCGCTCAGTTTGGCAATTTCTTGCAAAATCCAAACCAATTTGCCGCGCGGCACCACGCCATCTTGTACATAGTAATCAGGGCTGACATGGCCAGCAGCGGCAAAGGCAGACTTACGACCTTTCCAGAGTTTAAGCCGCTCTTGAGGATCCGTGGCGATCGTAATATTGCGCGCCCCATTCTCGCGGCAAATTTCAGCGACGCGATCGCTATTGGCCGCCACTTCCACCGCCAAACCATCCAGCTCAACTAATAGAATCGCCTCCGCATCTCGGGGATAACAATTGGTTTTGGCCACGTCCTCCACCGCATTAATGCTGAGGTTATCCATAATTTCCATCCCACCAGGAATAATCTTGGCGGCAATGATTTCAGCTACGCTATTCGCCGCCGCATCCATGCTGGTGAAATCCGCCAGCAAAACCGCAATTTCATCGGCAGTTTTGAGGATTCTGAGTGTCACTTCCGTAGCAATTCCCAACGTGCCTTCAGAACCTACAAAAATTCCCGTTAAATCGTAACCAGGCATCTCGGGAACTGTGCTGCCTACCTCGACAATTTCCCCATCGGGCAACACCAGTTTTAGACCCAAAACATGGTTCGTGGTTACGCCATATTTGAGGCAATGAACCCCGCCGGAATTTTCCGCCACATTCCCCCCGATCGAACAAATAATTTGACTCGATGGATCGGGTGCGTAATAGAACCCCGCGCCGCTCACGGCCTGCGTTACCCAATTGTTAATCACCCCCGGTTGCACGATCACTCGTTGATTGTCCAAATCCACCTTCAGAATTTGTTTCATCAGGGCCGTGACAATCAGCACCGAATCCTCGATCGGGAGTGCGCCGCCCGAAAGTCCCGTGCCCGCTCCCCGCGCCACAAAGGGCACACGAAACCGATTGCAGAGCTTGACCGCCGCCGCCACCTGCTCTGTGGTACGCGGCAACACCACCAGCGCCGGCCGATGGCGATAGCTGGTTAATCCGTCGCATTCATAGGTCAGCAGCTCATCCTTGCGACGAATCACGGCCCGATCACCCAGAACGTTCACAAATTCCCGGGCGATCGCTTCCCAATCGGGGCGAGTGGCCGATAGCGACGGTGCAAAAACCATGGTGGGTGACACAGAAAATAGCGAGGGAAAACGGCGACAAACCTTCAATCACTACTATAGAAGATCTCGATAGAGCTATTAGCCGAATCGTCGGGGGCAAGGGGCTTAAGCCCCTTGTCTAGGGTCGTCATGAACAAGGGGCTTAAGCCCCTTGTCTAGGGTGGTCAGCATCAAGCCCTGAACCCTAGGATTCGGCTAGCTCCGATAATTCAAGCCAACGTTCAGTGCCCTGATCAATTTGGTGACTGAGATCCGCCAGCTTTTGCGATAACTTCTCGACCTCGCTATAGCCACTAGGGGGATTTTCATAGAGGCGTTTTTCGAGCGCCGCTTTCTCCTCTTCCCACTGGGGTAAATGGGTTTCTAGATGTTCCAGTTCGCGCTTTTCTTTGTAGGACAATTTGCGCGATCGCCCCTTAGATGAGTTGCCTTGATCCGGCTCCGTTTTGGTTGCAGCCTCCGCCTTCTTCTCAGCCGATCGCCCATTTTTCTCGGGGGTATCGCTGGGCAAGTTAGGCGATCGCAAATCCAAATAAACCGAATAGTTACCGGGATATTGGCGAATCTGACCCGCTTGCTCAAAAGCGAAGATTTTCTCCACCGTGCGATCGAGAAAATAGCGATCGTGCGACACCACAATCACACAGCCGTTGAATTCTTCTAAATATTCCTCCAACACTGCCAAAGTCTGCACATCCACATCGTTAGTCGGCTCGTCCAAAATCAACACATTTGGCGCTTCCAGCAACACCTTCAGTAGGAATAATCGTCGCCGTTCGCCCCCCGAAAGTTTGTTGAGCGGCGCATATTGTTGATCAGGTGGAAACAGGAACCGTTCCAACATTTGGGCCGCCGTGATGATTTGCCCATCGGCGGTTTTCACCAGTTCCGCCGTTTCCTTCAGATAATTCAACACCCGCATTTCGCCCTTATCAGATAAACCATCCGAGTGTTGATCGAAGTAACCAATTTGAATCGTGCTGCCCCGATCGACCTGGCCCGCTGTCGGTTCTAATTTACCCATGATCAGGTTCATCAGGGTCGATTTACCTACCCCATTACCACCGATGATCCCCACGCGATCGTCCGGTAGAAATTGGTAGGTGAAATCGCGAATCAGCACCCGATCGCCCACTTGATAAGTCAAATTCTCTAGCTCGATTACCTTCTTGCCAATCCGCCGGCCCGCCGTGGCAATTTCAACCTTACCTTGGTTGGCTTTGAATTCCGTTTCGCGCATGTCCTGGATCCGATCGATCCGCGCCTTTTGCTTGGTGCTGCGTGCCTTTGGCCCCTTCTTCAACCATTCCAATTCCCGCCGCAACACCCCTTGAAACTTGCGCTGGCGGCTATTTTCAGCGGTTTCCGCCTCAGCTTTTTTCTCCAGGTAATAGCCATAGTTGCCCGCATAGCTAAACAGATCGCCGCGATCGAGTTCCAAGATCCGATTGGTCACCCGATCAAGAAAATAGCGATCGTGCGTCACCAACAACAACGCCCCGCGAAATTGTTGGCGTAAATAATCCTGCAACCAGTTCACCGAATCCGCATCCAAGTGGTTGGTTGGCTCATCCATTAACAACAAATCCGGCTGGGCCAACAGCGCCGCCGCCAATGCAATTCGCTTGCGATAGCCCCCGGAAAGTGTCCCCACCTTCGCTTCAAAATCCTCAATTCCTAACTGGGAAAGCACAATTTTGGCCTGGGTTTCCAGTTCCCAAGCGCCCGCCGCCGCCATTTTGTCGCCCAGGCTAGCCAACTGGGCCATCAACCGATCGAACTCGGGCCCCGTGGTGTGGCCCAGCCGGTGGGATAGATCCTCGTATTCCCGCACCAGCGCCATTTGCTCGCCACTGTCGGCAAACACCTGCTCCAGCACCGTGCGATCGGGGTCGAGCGACGGATCTTGGGGCAAATAGACCAATCGATAGTTAGGGTTCACCAGCCGATCGCCCCGGTCGATCGGCTCCAGCCCCGCCAGCATCTTCAGCAGCGTGGACTTGCCCGAACCATTGGTGCCAATCAAGCCAATTTTGTCCGTTGGCTCGATGCTAAAGGTTCCATCCCGCAGAATTTCTTTGATTCCAAAATCCTTGTGGGCATTCTTCAGAGACAGCAGACTCATGCGATCGGGCAGGGGCTAAACACTACTGTCTATGATTCCACGGCCCGCCCCGATCTCCCCCGTTACCTTTGCTACGATCGACCCATTGCCACGACATCCCACCCGATTCATGCAAGCGATCACACCTTCAGTTACCCCCGCAACGCTGCTGTTGCGATCGCGCCTGATTCATTACCGGGAGCAAATCCAGGCGATCGCCGCTGACTACGGCATTAGTCACATTCGCATTTTTGGTTCCGTGGCCCGAGGCAACGCAACCGCCGAAAGTGATATCGATTTTTTGGTGGAGATGGAACCCGATCGCAGTTTGCTCGATCGAATTGGCTGCATTCAGGATCTATCGGACTTGTTGAATTGCCCGATTGATGTTGTCACTCTCAAAAATATCCGTGAGGAATGGCGCGATCGCATTCAACACGAGGCAATTTCACTGTGTGAAGTCCAACACGATCAAATTTGATTTTGCTGGAGTTAATCGATCGCGTAGCCCGTATATTGTCGAACGGTGGGAGCATGGAAAGCTAAAACAATATAATCTTTCGGAACTCCCAACTCTGTTAACTCATTGGCAATTCCACCTTCAATGCCATCATAGTGAATCCAGATTTTTTGGTTCCGAATTTCGGCATGAACTAGGCAACCATGCACTCTCTGATTCTCTTCCCAACCTTCTTGCATGAGCAGGAAATGATTGCAATCTTGGCTCACCACTAAGTAGGTCACTACATTTCCATAGCGATAGGGCAACTTGGCATAGTCACCGAGAATTTTCTCTAGGAGCGATCGCCATTGATCTAGGTTGGGTGTCGTCTTAACCTCTAATGCTTCCATTCTGCGATTGACTCCGTTTCTACGTCAAAAACAACCAAATTAAACCCTGGCTCTTCTAGCAAAAGTTGACCGATCGGCTCTTGAAAAATTGTATTAGAAGTTTCTTGGGTTATGGCCAAGTACAGAGTCCGATCGGGTTCGCGTTTCTCTAGGACGCGAGCATACATAAAGAACTGTCCCCAAGCATTTTCGAGATCACTGACAAGAGAAGCACTGAGAAAGCTTTTAATCTCAATCGCAATCTTCTCAGAACCTCGTTCGGCAGCAATCAGACGTTCTGCACCCAAATCAACAAAGACCGATCGCGCGCCAATTTTGAGAATCAAGGGATCATCCGTAATCGT
This sequence comes from Limnothrix sp. HT2024, assembly GCF_059138625.1. Lineage (NCBI taxonomy): Bacteria > Bacillati > Cyanobacteriota > Cyanophyceae > Pseudanabaenales > Pseudanabaenaceae > Limnothrix > Limnothrix sp. HT2024. The sequence continues at coordinate 4,194,938 of NZ_CM181121.1, read as the reverse complement.
CCAACCATCATGGATGAGGGCGTTGCAAACGGTTTGGTGATAGAGATCTTTAGCGGGCATGAAACTATTTTAATCCTGTCGGTTAAGTTGAATTGATACTCTATGCCCCAATCGTTGTAGACAAGGGGCTTAAGTCCCTTGCCCCTCACGATCGGCTAGTGCCTTGGTGAGGTTGTTAGGATGGGGCGAGTGCTAGCCCGATCGCCCCTCAGTGAAGCAACGAGGCTAAGATTGTCACAAGTTTTGTGGGAATCGCGATCGTGTCCCCATCCTCCTCTGCTGCGCCTGCATCCAATCCGTTTAAATATTCTGAAGTTCTGAGCGATCGCGCCGAGCTAGTTGGCCGTGACGAGGCGATCGCCGATATTGAAGCTCATCTGTTTTGTGAGTCGCCGCGCAGTGTGAACTTGCATGGGGCGATGCGGTTGGGCAAGTCGTCGCTGCTGAAATATTTTGAGACCCAGGTGGTCAATATTGCCCAAGCCAACCATCTGGGGACTTGGGTGGTGACAGGGGTTTCGCTGAAGGATGCCGGATGTCGCACGGTGGGCGGGTTTCATCGGCGGCTGTTGCAAAAGCTGGCGGAGCAGTCGGTGGTGCGGGCTAACTCGGCGATCGCGGATGGGGTGAGCAAGGCGATCGCGGCGATCGACCAAGACAAAGCCCAGGATGGCCAAGGTCTGGAGCAGGTTTTGGCGCTGTTGCGGGATGCGGGGTGGCGCTGGCTGATTTGTTTGGATGATTTTGAAGATGCGATGGATCATCCCGAGGCGTTTGGGATGGATTTTTATGATGGGTGGCGATCGCGCACTCAAAACAATCCAGTTTTGTTGTTGGTGGCTTCGCGGCGGGATGTGGAGATTTACAGTCGCGAAAAGAAGATTACCTCGGACTTTTTTTCGATTTTGCAGAAGGTGAGTTTGTCGCCGCTGAACCGGGCGGCGGCGGAAACCCTGTTGAGTTGTCCTTGGGCGGGGGCGGGGTTGAACAATCAGGAAAAGGCGGCGGCGCTGAAATGGGTGAAGCAGCCCGCCGGGTACGAGCCGGAGCGATTGCAAAAGGCGGGGCATTATTTGTGGCGGGCGCGGCAAGAGGGCAAAACCATCGATTGGGCCCATCAAAAGTTTCTGGAACAAACGCGGCCGGTGAAGTTGCCGTCGGAGCTGCAATCGAGGCGCGGGAAACGAATTTTGGTGGGGATGTTGTGGCCGTTCAAAGCAGCGGGGCGATCTGCAACATGGTTGGGGCTAAAGCTGGACGAAGTGGAAGCAGTTGCCAAAGGGATACTCATTTTCATTGCAATTGGAGGAATTGCAGTTGGAGCCTGGACATTTCCACAGGTGAAAGAGGCGGTCAACAGCGTGATTGAGTTTCCGAATCGGGTGTTGGAGCCAAGCAATGAGAAATAAACCGAGAAAGGCTCAGTCTTTGGCACAGTTTGGGCGATCGGTTCGCTCTGCTTTGCGATTGCTCTATTTCACCTATTTCAAGCCTTTTTCACTACAGGCTGAACTGAAAGCAATTCATCCTGAATTGAAACTGGATACCAATCCGTTTGAGCTACTGAAGAAAGATCCCAATAATCGACGATTGCAGGCTTACGCTAATCAGGTGTGGTGGCTGACATTGATTGTGCCGATCATGATCGCCATGATCATTGGTGGGCTAGGGCAGTTCAGCAACTTTGACTTCCTGACAGATACATATTCTGTCAGTACTGGATCAATTTTAGTGGGCTGGTTAATTGGATTGATTTTAGCCCGTCGAGGCTGGTCAAAACGTAATGGCTATTTGATGGCGGCTGTCATATTCACCCTAGGATTAGGATTGAGTCTATTAATAGGACTATTAATACCTGGTGAGCTTAGCCGAATGGCATTCGGCGTGGCGTTCGGCGTGGCATACGGCGTGGCATACGGCGTGGCGTTCGGCGTGGCGAGAGGCGTGGCGAGAGGCGTGGCAGTAGGCGCGACAGTAGGCGTGGCGTTCGGCGTGGCGTTCGGCGTGGCGGGAGGCGTGGCGTTCGGCGTGGCGTTAGGCGTGGCGGGAGGCGTGGCGGGAGGCGTGGCGGGAGGCGTGGCGTTCGGCGTGGCGGGAGGCGTGGCATACGGCGTGGCGTTAGGCGTGGCGTTAGGCGTGGCGTTCGGCGTGGCGTTCGGCGTGGCGGGAGGCGTGGCATACGGCGTGGCGTTAGGCGTGGCGTTAGGCGTGGCGTTCGGCGTGGCGTTCGGCGTGGCGGGAGGCGTGGCGTTCGGCGTGGCGTTCGGCGTGGCTTTTACGATTGGTTGGCTTTTAGGAATTTTCCGGATTTATTGGGGTATTTTCATGCCGGTTTGGTCGCTAATTCTGGATCGGTTCATGATTGAAAATTCAGTGGCAGCAGCCATTCCCTATTTTCCCTATCGCCTGGATGAAATTATTTATTTGCCTTTGCCATTTTTAAATAGAAATCTAATTCGGCTTTATCAAGAATCACCCCACCTAGGGAAACAAGAACTAGAGTATTTAGTGGAATTTACGAATCAAAAAAAACGTGCTCGTCAGGTCATGATGAGTATCGCTGCCCTTCGGCTTGCAGATTGCCGAAATGTACAAGATATCAAGGCTGTTGCCCAGGAAATTGCTTGGATTCCCAATCAGAGCTTCGATGATGAAACCAATGAGCCAGATTGGGTGTCTGATTCATTTGATCGAATGGTATGGCAATTTTCCCAATTCTTCTCTCGATTAGTAAGAAAAAAAGATCGCATTAATCCAATTTTGCAGCGTTTTCTGGAGCTGGCTAGAGATATTCATGCTAGCGGTGCGGCTACCAGTCCTTATCGCCAACGGGAAAACCTGGAATTACCCAAACAAGCCCTAGAAAATCTCAAGGGAGATATTACCGCCCTACCCGATCGCGCCTTGATTCCCGATTTGCTGCGGGCCGTGCGCCAATGGCAACAGGCGATCCAAGATTTGCAAGACCGCCTCAGCGAAGCCGCCCAACGTACTGGCGAAATTCCCAACCCCTACAGCCCCAACGCCAGCCTGATTGACACCGCCGCCGTCCAACAGTTTCGGGGACGACGCGACGTGTTCCAAGAACTCGAAAACCTCGCCCAAGCCAGCTCGCCGCCCATGCTGCTGCTGTGGGGCAACCGACGGATGGGCAAAAGCTGGGCCCTCAACTACTTGCCCCGTTGCCTCAACAGCCGCATCGTGCCCCTGCGAGTCGATTTGCAGGGTTCCGCCGGTTCCGCCACCAGCCTGGCCGGCTTTGCTCGCAACCTCGCCCAAGACATCACCAAAGCCGCCGACCAAGCCCGCAACCTCCAGCTCCCCCTACCCAACGCCCAAGCCCTGAAGGATGATCCCTTTTCTGAACTTCAGCACTGGTTCAGCGACATTGAACGGCGCTATCCCGATCGCCGCTTCTGGCTTTGCTTGGATGAATACGAACGCCTAGAAGCCCTCGTCAAAGCCACCGACAGCCACGCCCCCCTCAACTTTTTTCGCTACATTTTCCAAAACCGCCGCGCCTGGACGCTGTTGTTTTGTGGCTCCCACGACCCCAGCGAACTCGCCCCCTACTGGAGCGACTACCTGATCAACACCCGCACCGTCAAAGTCTCCTACCTCAGCGAACCGGACAGCCGCGGCCTGATCATCAAACCCGAACCCGATCGCGACTTCCCCGACATCTACGACCCCGCCGCAGTCGATCGCATCTGGCACTGGACAGCCGGCCACCCCTACTGGACTCAAGGCCTTTGCTTTGAAGTGGTGCAACTGCTGAACCGCGAACAACGCCGCCGCGCCACCGTCGATGATGTCGATCGCGCCCTCGATCGGGCTTTGGCATCCGGGGGCGCAATCCTGCGGGAATTTTGGCAAAACTCGCTCACGGAGTCCCAACGGGCTGTGCTGGAACGGTTGCTAACTGCACAACCCCTCCGCCCCGAGGACGATCGCCCCCTGCAAAAACTACTCGAAAAGGAAATCCTCCGCCCCGACCCCACCGACCCAACCGGCTATCGGTTTTGGGTGCCGCTCTATCACCACCACCTCACCACCGCCCAACCCTGGTGCGATCGCCCCTAAGAAACCATCCCAGCCGTAGGGTGCATGGGAGAACGCTTGGCCATTAACAATCCTTTCCCCACACCTCCCATGCACCGCCACCCGTCAGGCCTGCTTAACGGTCAGCTTGTTCAAAATCACCCCAGTCAACGTTGCTCGAAACCCGTCACCCCCGTAGAGGCGTACGGCCGTACGCCCCTACCCGGATGTTCTCGGTCTTAAGTTGAAGCCAATGATCGCCATGCGCTCTCCGATACGCGAGATCTCGCAAGCCCACCCATAACAACCGATCGACCCTGGCGGAGGGCGTACAGTGGTACGCCCCTACCTGTTCGTTGTTTTTGTGAAAGAAACAGCCTGATGATCGCGAAGGGTGATCAACGCATGAAAAAGATGACCCGCAAAAAACGTGATAGGAACATCCAAAAACTTTTTCCGCCAACTGCCGATAGCAAACCGATGATGCTGCCAGACACAATCATGACAGTGAGCAAGCTGCTGCCGGTTGTTGCACCGCCGACGATGCCCAAGGTAATGGCTAAAAGTGGCCCAAACAATGCCCCTGCTAAAAAGCGCACCAAAAACATGACCCATGGAGCGGTTGGTTTCTGTTCTGGCGGAGGAGCGGCAATGCCAGCGGGAGAGGCTGTTGCTTTCGGGGGCGATCGCGTCGGGGATAGGTGTTTGGGCTTGGTCTGCGCTGCCATGCTGTCAGCAAGGGATGGCAATTCACGATGAGTTAACAAGGGATTAGAGGAGTCATTCGGCGATGACTCTGAAGAAGATGGCGGGGGAGGTTCGGCCATAGGGCGATCGATCTCATCCAATCCAAGTGGCGTGAAGATTACGTCCGATTACAACACCAGATCCGGCGCTCCTCTGTTCTAGCGCAATTAGTATTAATAGGAATTGGGTGCAGTCTGCGTAGCTGCGATAGTCAAGAATTGGCAGTCTGGCTCTTGAACTCCATGCTGACTGCGGGTTGAGTGGGAGAGCAGACGCGATACCATGGCTCCCAACGACAAGCAAGATCCAACCCATCGATCGAACCATGACCACCGAACCCAACACCGAGGCGATCGAAACGCCCACCCCCGCCGAAGACAGCGGCTCCAAAGCCCGGCAAATGCTGGGGATGAAGGGAGCCGCCAGCGGCGAAACCAATATTTGGAAAATTCGCCTGCAATTGATGAAGCCGATCACCTGGATTCCCCTGATTTGGGGCGTGGTCTGCGGGGCGGCTTCCTCGGGGCACTATGAATGGACCCTGGAGAATTTCCTGAAATCGGCGCTTTGTATGTTGATGTCGGGGCCGTTGCTGACGGGCTACACCCAAACCATCAACGACTACTACGATCGGGAAATTGACGCGATCAACGAACCCTATCGCCCGATTCCCTCCGGTGCCATTTCGATTCCGCAGGTGGTGACACAAATTTTGGTGTTGCTGTTCGGGGGCATCGGCGTGGCCTACATTCTCGATCGCTGGTCGGGCCACGAATTCCCGATCATCACAATCTTGGCGGTCGGCGGTTCGATCGTTTCCTATATCTATTCCGCACCGCCCCTGAAGCTGAAACAAAACGGCTGGCTCGGGAACTACGCCTTGGGTGCGAGCTATATCGCCTTGCCTTGGTGGGCGGGCCAAGCGCTGTTTGGCACGTTGACTCCGACGGTGGCGGTGGTGACGCTGATCTATAGTTTGGCGGGCTTGGGCATCGCGATCGTCAATGACTTCAAGAGTGTGGAGGGCGATCGCACCTTGGGTCTCAAATCCTTGCCCGTGATGTTCGGCATCGGCACGGCCGCTTGGATTTGTGTAGCGATGATCGACACCTTCCAAATCGGAATTGCGGGCTATTTGGTTAGCCTCCATGAGAATTTGTACGCCTCGATTTTGGGTCTGTTGATCATTCCGCAAATCGTGTTCCAGGATATGTATTTCCTGCGCGATCCGCTCAAGAATGATGTGAAATATCAAGCGAGTGCTCAGCCCTTTTTGGTGTTAGGAATGTTGGTAGCTGGCCTAGCCATGGGTCACGCCGGAATTTAGGTTCGATTACCGATCCAAGCCAGCACCAGACAAGGGGCTTAAGCCCCTTGTTCCAAGAATTTTGGGATGATTGGTAGGGGCGCACCGCCGTGCGCCCTTCGTATTTTGGGACGTTAAAACCTGTTTTTTGCGAGTAGGAGAAGCGATCGATGGCCGATGCAATGCTATATCAAGACAATGAATATTTTGTGGTGCTGGAAACGAATCAGCCCGAGGTGATTTTGTCCGTGGAAGAGTTGCGTGAAAAGTTGACCGGCGTGGTGGAATCCTTGGGCGATTGCCTGCCGCGTGACTTGCAACGGTTGGCCACCACAGAAGCGCGGGTGCGATCGCTCATTGAAGAAGCCTGCGAGCTGGACTTGGGCCCCGATCGGTTTTTGCAGTGGTATGCCGTTCGCCTGGCAAAGTAAATTGGAGATTCAGGGATGGCCCGGGAGCAGTGTGCTCATCACTGAAAACCATGGCCCGCAGGTGGATAAGCACTCATGATTCAGGCAGCAATCTTGGCAGGTGGGCAAAGTCGCCGGATGGGGCGCGACAAGGTGTTGCTGCCTTGGAATGGACAGCCTATGCTTCATCGGGTCTGTGAGGTAGCCATTTCGGTGACGGAACGCCGACCGATTATTTTTTCGCCCTGGCCGGAACGTTACCAAACCCATCCCGCCACGGCTGCCTTGCCGGTGGATTGGTGGCAGGAGTCGGTAGCCGATCGGGGGCCGCTGTTGGCTTTTTCAGAGTTGCTCGATCGCGCGGCCCGAGACCTGACCGACATTAACTGGGTGTGGCTGCTGGCTTGCGATTTGCCCTGTTTGGATGGGCCCGTTTGTCGCTCCTGGCTCGATCGCCGCCATGCCCTCAGTTCCAAGCAAGTGGCGTTGGTTCCACGCACCGATCGTGGTTGGGAACCCCTGTGCGGGTTATATCGACCCGCGATCGCCCCCCAGTTGCGGACTTTTATCGATCAAGGCGGGCGATCGTTTCAGGCCTGGTTAGACCAACTGGCAACGGAACAACGAGCCATTTATCTACCGCTGACGACGCTGGAGGCGGCTACCTTGCGCAACTGCAACAGCCCTCAGGATCTGCAAGATTTCTTGCGCCACCGGGCCCCAGCCTCAGAGAACCCAGACAACTAGGATCAGGAATTGCGCAGCACCTTCGCGATTCACGCAATTGCAATGAACGCCATTCAAGCATCCAACTCAAACCCATCAAGCGAGTCCACCCCAATCCAAGATTGTCCCTGAGCCACCTGGAATTGGCCAATCTGATTGATCTGGGTTAACGGAATTGGTGAATCGCGCTGGCCACAATCCCCAAAATCTTAAACACCATTCCTTCGGTGATTTGCAAAGGGGCATAGATCGGATTTTCGGAATGCAGAAAAATGCGACCATCCAGCACTTGCAATCGCTTCACCGTCACCTTGTCATCCACCAGCGCCAGCACAATTTGTCCCGTTTGGGCGTTGTCCGCCTCGGAAGCATCAATCACCAGTAGGTCATCGGGATAGATGCCAATACCGATCATGGAATCCCCCGTGACCCGCACCAAAAAAGACTCGTTGGGATGCCGACTGAGATAGGTGTTCAGGTCGATCGCGTCGGGTTCCGTATCCTCTTGGGGCGCAAAGGCGTGTAATCCAGCGGCCGCCGGCATTTCATAGAGTCGCAGGGGTGGCGTGGGATGGTCTTCAATTCGTTGGAGCCGGCCATCGGCGATGGCTTCCGTTTCCAGTTGATCGAGCTGCCATTGGGCCAGGAGTTCCGGCAGGCGATCGACAAAACTGATCGGCAGTCGAACCGCTTTGGTGGGTTCGCCATATTTACCTGTGCCTTTGGGACGACCCGCGCCCGGACGGCGACCGCCTCGACCGGTCATAGTGACTCCTTGGATTGAATATGCTGAATTTTGAAGATGATCGGTAAGCTAAGAAAGCAGCGGTGGGCCATGGGTTTGTTGGCGGTTTTGCTGCCCCAATCGGGTTCAGCACCAGGGCCAAAACTTGCCCAAACATTTGCCAGTTTGCCGATTGGACGCTGCTGATTTTAGGTTGCTGAAATCTTTGCTTGGGTTTTCTTGCTTGGATTTCTGTACCTGGATTTCTTTGCTTGGTTTGCGGAATTGCTATCAACGCATTGATTGCAGTACACGAATTTAGACTAGCACGATCGCCCGAAAGAGTTACTCCACAGAATTGAGAAGAATTATGAGAATTTTGGAAAGCATTATGAATCGCCAAAAGAGTCAAAATATCCAAACAGACCGGGGAAGCGTTCGATCGCCCCAATTGCCCGGGTGGTGGATGGGGCGGACTACGTTGACCAAGGCCTTGGGGTTGTTGTTGGCGGTTGTGCTTTGGGGTTGGGGGCTAATGCCGGAACCCGCGATGGCGAGCCTGCATCCCTACCCTCTTCCGGGCGATCGGGTTCTGTGCCGATCGTTGCAATCCCTGCGAGATCAGCGCGATCGCAGTTGGCAATTGGTGTTGTTTGGTGAAGCGGCCAACGGACAACCACCCACAACAGGATTTCGGTTGCGGGTGGTTGGTTTTCCCAGTTTGCGGGTCAATCGCGATCGATCTTTAATCATCACCAATTCCACAGGGGCCGTTGCCCAGCTTGCGGATCAGTTCCCGATCGATTCATTAGCCCTCAACACCGGAGAATATGAATTTGATTCCGTGGCAGGTCGGTTAAATCAATTAGGTATTTTGCGATTAACCATCCCCGTCGGTGATGCCGATCAGGCAGAAATTCCCGTACCGCCTTTTGTTTTACAAGAGTGGAAAATGCTTCAAAAATCAGGATGTCCCAAGGCTTGAAGCAGTCAAAATTGTGGTGGCATAGGATACTCAACAGACCCTAATCGCAAGTCTGAATTGTTCAAGGATCGTTCAACAAATTGCTGCTGAATCAATCACTCTTTCATGAGTAATTCTCAGTTTGCCAATTCAGCCTCAGCGGGTGTTTAAAAAGCTAGATTTGGTAGGCAGCTTGCTCGGTCTACAACAACAAGGGGCTTAAGCCCCTTGTCCCTAAGGGCTGTGGTATTTAGCAAGCGCTTCAAGATGCTTTTCAAGCAACCTCTAAGCAGCGGAAGAGTTCTCGGCAAAGCGTTGGGCCTTGCGGGGTTGAATCACGCCGTAACCGCCATGGTTCCGTTCATAAATCACGTTGATTTCACCCGTTTCTGAGTTGCAGAACATGAAGAAATCGTGATCAACCAGCTCCAGTTGCTCCAAGGCCTCCGCGATCGTCATCGGGGCCATTTCAAAGTATTTCGTCCGCACCACATCCGCCGGCAACTCGGGTTCTCGGGGCGGAATAATGGTTCCGACTGGCATTTCGCCCAGCACTTCTGCGGTCTTCACCGGCTCGCGGCGACGTTCTTGATGTTTTTCCTTATACTTGCGAAGTTGACGGGCAATCTTGTCAGCAACCATGTCAATGCTGGCATACAGGTTCTCGCTGCTTTCTTCAGCTCGAACAACTGTGCGGTTCGCGTAAATGGTCACCTCAGCCGTTTGGTTAGAATCAATCCGGGGGTTGCGAGCTACCGACAGGTGCACATCCACTTCAAGCGTTAAGTGTTGAAAATGGCTGACGGCCTTTTCAATTTTTTGCTGAACATAGTCACGCAGTGCATCGGTAATCTCGATGTTTTTACCCTGGATGACAAGCTTCATAGAGCTTCCTCCCCTTCGAGATGGGTGATACTTTCAACGTAGCACTTTGGGATCGGTGGGAGAATTTCCTTTAAAATCTTTTGCATCTGTTGATGATTCTTGACCTTTTCTTCAGTGATTCCCCACAAACCATCACCAAATTCCCCTTGGCAATTCTCAATCTTTATGGTTAGGGCTTTATGGTTAGGGCATTTGGCTAGAGTTTATGGTTTGTGATGCTGCTACTGGAACCAATGGGGAATATGCCGGGCCGATCGCCCCCTGTTGGCATCTGAATTTGCAAACCACAGCTTACGAAGTGGCTTGGGGTTGGCAGCGCCAGTGGCAGGCCGATCGAATCGCAGATCCGACGCTGCCCGATGGGTTAATGCTGTTGGAACATCCGCCGGTTTACACCCTGGGGCGTGGGGCCGATCGCGCCTTTGTGCGGTTTGACCCCGCAACCCATCCCGTGCCGTTGGTGCCCATTGAGCGGGGTGGCGAGGTCACTCACCATTGCCCCGGACAGTTGGTCGGCTATCCGATTTTGAATTTGCGCCGTCACCAACCGGATCTCCATTGGTATCTGCGCCAGTTGGAGGAGGTGTTGATTCGGGCGATCGGGACTTGGGGTTTGGCGGCGGAACGGCTGCCGGGCCTGACGGGTGTGTGGCTAGAGGGGCGCAAGGTGGCGGCGATCGGGATTCAGGTCAGCCGTTGGGTGACCATGCACGGCTTTGCTCTAAATGTGGATTGTGAGCTGGCGGGCTTTCGGGAAATCGTGCCCTGTGGAATTGCCGATCGCCCCGTGGGCCGATTGGTGGATGTTGTGCCCGGTTTGACGGTGGCCCAGGCGCGATCGGTGGTGGCAGAGCAGTTTGCGGCGGTGTTTGGCCTGCGCTTGGAACCCTGTCCGCCAGCCCATCGACCGGCGGGCGCATTGGTCTTGCCCTAGGGGGCCAAACCGGCGGCCGAAGCATGGCCGGCGCGATCGCGCTGAGCCAAGAGCCAGTCGTACCAGTCGGCCAAGCCTTCGCCCGTCAGGGACGAAAGGGGCAAAATGCGCGCCTTGGGGTTCACCTGTTTCACGGCGGCGATCGCCCGATCCAGATCAAAGGGCAAATAGGGCAGCAAATCGATTTTGCTCAGGAGCACCAAATCGCAGGCCCGAAATAAATGTGGGTACTTCAGGGGTTTATCTTCGCCTTCGGTGACCGAAAAAATGCCGACCCGGGATGCTTCTCCCAAGTCAAACAGCGCAGGACAAACCAGGTTGCCCACGTTCTCGATCGCCAAAATGCTGCCCGGTGGCGGTTGCAGTTGCTGACAGCCTCCTTGCACCATGGCCGCGTCTAAGTGGCAACCCGTGCCCGTGTTGACCTGCACCACGGGGCAACCGGTGGCCCGCACCCGTTCCGCATCGTTCAAGGTGGCCTGATCCCCTTCAATGACGGCAAAAGAGACCCGATCGGCCAAATCCGTCAGGGTTTTTACCAGCAGTGTTGTTTTGCCGGCCCCGGGCCCACTCATCAGGTTCAGGGCCCAAATGTCCTGGTTTTGGAACCATTGGCGGTTGGCGGCGGCCAGTTGGTTGTTTTTGTCTAGCAGTCGCGCCTCTAGGTGCAGGGTTTGGGTGACCGGATCCGTTGCCGTCAGAGAGGGGCGATCGGCTGGGTGAGGATCCCGATCGGTAGGGGGATGCTCGTGATGATGACCGGGAGGATGGGCATGGTGGTGATGATGATGGCTGGGGCTATGAGTGGTGGGCCCGTGGCGATGCACCACCACTGAACCATCGGCATGTTGATGACTGTGCCAGTCGGAGTCGATCGGGGAGGGGGCCAATGCTGGGTCGATCGCCGCTGATTGGGATAGCTTATTTTGGGATCGCTCACTGTGGGATAAGTTGGTGATCGTGACCGATGCCCCATCATCACAACCGCAGGTTACGCACATGGGATGACCTCCAAGGTTTTTAAAATCAAGTCTTGACCCGCCTCGATCGTCCAGTCCAAGCTGTTGCAATGGGGACAAATCCCCACCACGTCATCCAGAGGGAAATCCCGGCCGCAATGGTGGCAGCGGGCCAAGCCAGGCACGATCGTGATGTCCAACTCCGCCCCCTCCAGGGCCGTGCCCATGGCACAGGGGCCAAAACAAAAGGCGATCGCCTCCGTGGAAATGCCCGACAGGGCCCCCACGGCCAAACCCAGTCGGCGGATGGGGTCCCCTTGGGCCTGAGCCAGCGCCAACCGCACCAGTTCCTGAGTAATGCCTAGTTCGTGCATCCCATTCCTCCTGTGCTCGATTAGCTCAAACCAATTAGCTCAAACCAATTAGCCCAAACCAATTAGCCCAAACCGATTAGCCCGAATCCATCAGCCCTAACAAAATCGGCCCTAACAAATCCGTGGCAAGGGATCGCCCATCGGCCACTCAATAATCCGTTCAGAGCCAAAGCGCGTTCGCAAAATCACCACGGGCGAATCCGCCTTGGTCACATGGCCCACCAAACAGGCCTCCCGTCCCTCCGGCAAAATTTGCATGGCTGTCAGGGCCCGCGCCGCAAATTCTCCTGGAACCACTGCCACTAACAACCCTTCGTTGGCCATGTGCAGGGGATCGAGACCCAACACTTCGCAGGCGGCGGCCACGGGCGGCCGCACGGGTAATGCTGCCTCTTCGAGCACCATGCTGACGCGGCTGGTTTGGGCAAATTCATTCAGCACGGCCGCCACGCCGCCCCGAGTCGCATCGCGCATGGCCCGCACGGTGGGACAAGCTTCACAGAGGGCCGCCGCCAGATCATGCAAGGGCTGGCAATCGCTGGCGATGTCCGCTTCGAGGGCCAAATCTCCTCGGGCTAACAAAATAGCCGTGCCATGGTCGCCCATGGGGCCACTGAGCAGGATGGCATCGCCCGGTTGCAAATAGCGCGGCCCGGGCACTTGGGTCGATCGCGCCACGCCCACCCCGGCGGTGTTGATATAGATTTGGTCACCTTTGCCCCGAGGTACAACCTTTGTGTCGCCGGCCACGACCTTGACGCGGGCCGTGTCGGCGGCCAGTTTCATGCTCTGGGCAATGCGACGCAATAGGGCGATCGGGGTGCCCTCTTCAATGATGAACCCACAGGAGAGATAGAGCGGCTGGGCCCCGGTCACGGCCAAATCATTCACCGTGCCGTTGATGGCCAGGCTGCCGATGTCGCCGCCGGGAAAAAACAGCGGATCCACCACGAAGGAATCGGTGGTGAAGGCCAACCGATCGCCCCGGGCCATGAACAGGGCTAAGTCCAGCCGCGCACTGTCATCCAGCGCATTGAGGGCATCGCTGCGAAAGGTTTCTAGGAAAATATCCGTGATCAGGTTATGGGTGGCTCGGCCGCCGCTGCCGTGGGCCAGGGTGATGTAGCCTTCGTCGCTCGATCGGGTGCGGTGCTGGGGCTGCTGAAACTCGAGCACGTTGGATGGGGGAGTGGCGAGGGAATCGGACGGATGATTAGAAGAAGCCATAGCATCAGGAGGTTAGGGCGGAAATCACGGCGATTGGGCCAACGCGGCTATCGGGCCAATTCTGATTGCACCGGGGGGCGGGCGGGCGCTTCGGCAAATCTGCGGGGCGCGGCCATGGGCGATCGGGGGCCTCCGTGACCGTACTTGTAATAGGCAGCGCAGGCCCCTTCGGAGGAAACCATGCAAGCGCCTAGGGGATGGTCAGGGGTGCAACCGCGACCAAAGGCACTGCATTCCCAGGGTTTGAGCTTGCCCTGCAAAATGAGGCCGCATTGGCAAACGGGTGAATCCTCACTGGCTTGGCTGGGTAGGCAATAGCGCTGTTCCGCGTCAAAAGCCGCAAAGGCCGGAGCGATCGCCAAACCCGATCGGGGCAAGGATCCCAACCCGCGCCACTCAAATTGCTCCCGCACCGTGAACACCTGGGCCAGGGCGGCCAGGGCTGGACTGTTGCCCTCGGGCTTCACCAGCCGGTGATATTGGTTTTCCACGGCACAGCGCCCTTCAACCAACTGCAACAGCAACATCCAGATCGATTGGAGCAGGTCGATCGGCTCAAAGCCCCCCACCACCACGGGTTTCTGGTAGCGATCGACCACCGCTTGATAGGGATCAGTGCCAATGACGGCGCTCACGTGGCCGGGCCCAATGAACCCATCCAAGCGCAAGCCGCTGGCCTGGAGCAAAAATTCCAGAGCCGGGACAACGAGCACATGGTTGCAAAACACGCTGAAGTTGGTTTGTTGGGCACGGGCCGCCGCCAGGATGGTCATGGCGACGGCGGGAGCAGTGGTTTCAAAGCCCAAGCCAAAAAAGACCACGGGCCGATCGGGATGGGTTTGGGCCAAGGTCAGGGCATCGAGGGGCGAATAGACCACACGCACATCGGCTCCTCGCGCCTTGGCCTGCATCAGACTGCCCCGCGCTCCGGGCACTCGTAGGGCATCACCAAAGGTGGCAAAAATCATGCCCGGTTGTTCTGCCAGGGAGATCGCATCGTCAATTCGGCCCCGAGGCATGATGCAAACGGGGCAACCGGGCCCATGGATCAGCTCCACGGTTTCTGGCAGCAGGGCTTCGAGGCCATGTTTAAAAATGGTGTGGGTCTGGCCGCCGCAGACTTCCATCAGGGCCACGGGGCGATCGAGTCGTTGCGCTAAATGGGCAATTTCCCGCACCCACCCCGCCACCGATGCGGGATCACGAAATTCCGTCACAAACTTCATCGCAAACTCCTGAAACGGCTTTTCAAGCGGCTCTTGAGATGACTTCTTAAAAAATGACTTCTTAAAACACAGTTTCTTGGACAGGGTTTGAGACAGTCCGGCTGGATCACGCGGAGGGGGCCAAGCGATCGATCCAAGTCAGGGTTTCCTTGGCCGCGGCCACATCCAACTCCTCCAGGGCAAAACCCGCATGAACCACCACCCAGCGCCCCAACCACTGCTCGATCGGGCGATCGGGCGTGACCAAACAGGCCAAGCTGACCGATCGCCGAACACCGCTCAAATCAACCGTGGCGAGCTGTTGATCCCCATCGACAATGGCCACCACTTGGCCCGGAACCGCTAAACACATCCTGAAACCTCTCAATGACTCCTAAGGGCTGGCTTTAAATGGCTTGTGATTTTGATGGCTTGTGATTGATGGCTCGTGATTGATGGCTCGTGATTCCCGGTGATTTCCAGTGGCGACCAGCACGGGATCACCGAGACCCTAAACATGGCCCAACTGGAGCCAGGCGGCCGCGATCGCCGTTTGCCCCAACGCCAAGCCCCCGTCGTTTACGGGAACCTGTTGCGGCAACAGCAGCGGATCGTGCAAATTGCTAGCCATCAGGGCCGCTTCCAAACATCGCAACAGCAGCCGATTTTGGAAGACTCCCCCCCCACAGGCGATCGCCCCAAAGTGCAATCCCTGCTGCTTCAAGGTTTGGGCCGCTTGCACCAGGGCTTGGGCCAAGCCGCGATGGAACCGCAGGGCCATCACCGCCTCGGGCAGCCCCATGGCCCGATCCAAAATCAGGGCTTCCCAAAGGGGTTGGGGATGCAACCACAGCAGCGATTCCGATCGCAGCTCGATCGGGTAAGCCTGTTGATCCTGATCCCAAGCTTGGCGGGCTAGGTTCTCTAGGGCGATTGCCGCTTGGCCTTCATAGCTCAAGCAGTCGGGCGCACAGCCCAAAAAGGCCGCCACCGCATCAAACAACCGTCCACAGGATGAAGTCCAAGGACTGTTGAACCCCGTTTTGGCCATGCCCGTCAGCAGATTCAGCGGCTTTTGGGCAAACCAATCCTCGGAATTCACCCGATCGAGCATTCCCGTGGCGTGGAACTGGGCGTATAAATTCCGCCAAGGCTCCTGAGCGGCGCGGTTGCCCCCCAGTAACCGCGCTGGCCAAAGGGCCCCGACTCGGTGATATTGCTCGTAGGTGGTCCACAGCAGCTCGCCGCCCCAAACCGTGCCATCGCTGCCCCACCCAAATCCATCTAGGGCAATGCCCAAAACGGGCGGGCGATCGAATCCCCATTGGTTATCGGCCAAGCAGGCGGCAATGTGGGCATGGTGGTGCTGAATGCGCAGCAATGGCACTTCCAAAGCCTTGGCCAAGGACTCACCCACCTTCACGGCCTGGCCATCCGGGTGCAGATCCACGGCGATCGCGCTGGGGCGGTGGTCAAACAAGTTGCGCAAGTCCGCGATCGCGGTGCTGTAGGCCTGGAGGCAGGCGGGCGAGTCCAAATCTCCAAGGTGAGGCGAGAGGATCGCTTGCCCGTCCCGCGAGAGGCAAATGGTGTTTTTCAAATCGCTGCCCAGGGCCAAGATCGGCGGGCTGCTGGTGAGGCCCGGCGGCAGGTTAATGGAACTGGGAGCGTAGCCGCGCGATCGGCGAATTACCTGCACCGAAGTGGGCAACACCCGCACCACCGAATCATCCACCCGATTCAGGATCGATCGGTTGTGAAGCAAAAAGGCATCGGCGATCGACTGCAACTGAAGATGGGCTTCGTGGTTGTCAATGCATTGGGGATTGCCGGCCCGGTTGCCACTGGTCAGCACAATGGGCCGATCCACCGCAATCATCAGCAGATGATGCAGGGGGGAGTAGGGCAACATCACCCCCGCTTCCGTCATGTCAGGGGCCACCGATGGAGCCAAGTAATGGGGATCGTGGATGTTGAGCAGCACGATCGGGGCAGCACCCCCCAAGAGGAGCGATCGCTCGTGATCACTGACTGTGCAAAACCGCCGCACAGACTCCAAATTGCGGGCCATCACCGCCAAGGGCTTGTGGGGGCGATGTTTACGGGCCCGCAGCCGTTGCACCACGGCCTCCTGGGTGGCATCGCAGGCTAAATGGATGCCGCCCAAGCCTTTAATGGCCACGATCGCTCCTTGGCGAATCGCTTCCGCCGCCTGGGCGATCGCCTGCTCATCTTTCACGATCGGCCGTTGCTGGCTGGGACGCTCAAACCAAATGCGCGGCCCGCATTCCGGGCAGGCCGTGGGCTGGGCATGGAAGCGGCGATCGCCCGGATTGTCGTAATCGCGCTGGCAGTCGGGACAGAGTTGAAATCCCACCATGCTGGTGCGCACCCGATCGTAGGGTAGGGAGCGAATCACCGTCAGCCGCGGCCCGCAATGGGTGCAGTTCACGAAGGGATAGTGATAATACCGGCTGTGGGGATCGTGCAAATCCCGCAGGCAGGCGGCACAGGTGGCCGTGTCCGGCGCAATTTGGGTGCGCACCGGGCCCGACTGGCTCTCCAAAATTCGGAAAGACAAGGGCGATCGCCCTAGCAGTTCCGCCGAAGACAAATCCAAGGCGCGGCTGCGATGGGAAACCGGCGAAGGAGCCGATCGAGGCACGATCGGGGGCGGGGGTTGCAGCGGCGTATATAAAGCCGGCCCCGGCTCCGCATCATCTAACACCACCGGCACGATCGGCCCCATGGGAGCCTTGGGCGATTCCACCGGTTCCAAGGGCCGCAGCCGATTGATGGCCGGCTCCAAGAGTTCCGCCAGTTCCTCCGCCAAGGAGTTGGATAACTCCGGATCCAGGGGCTGATCCAAGTCTTGATTCAAGTCTTGATCCAAGCCCTGGTTTAGCCCGCGATCAAAGGAATCCAACCGCGCATCGATTTCGGATCTCTCGCCAGCTTCGGTGGTGCTGGGGGCAGGCCGCCCATCCTCGGGGCCCCTGCCAAACCAGTGCGATCGGCTGTGATTTGCGGCTCCCCCTTGCCCAATCGCTGCTTCCTCCAGGGGATCGATCGCCAGCGTCTTTCCGTAAGGTTCCCCAGCCTGCTGCTCGATCGCGCTGTTTTTCGTAACCGCCACGCCCCGCAACGGGACTGGCGGCGCGGTTTCCTCCGTTACCACCGATTCCGCCATTGGGGCTTGGTCATAGGTGGAGCGATGTTGCGGGTGCAAATGCAGGGGGCAGCGCGGGCCTTCAAACTTGCCCGCTGCTAAATGCCCTTGATGACCGTGAGCCTGAGCTGCCTGGCGATTTCGCTGAATTTGCATCGCCGTCTCTTGCCCCAGGGCGATCGACTGTTCATCCCAAGTGAGATCGCCGGATTCAGACTCAAAGGTCGCTGTGAACCTGGATGGCCCTGTGGGCAAGTTCGTTAGCCGCTCTGTCGCGGATTCGGCTGCTGATTCTGCGGGTAATTGCTCAGGTAATTGCTCAGGTAATTGCTCAGGGGCCGCCAGCCTGTCCAATGCACCAGATTCCGGCGAAGAAACAACGGACAGGTTGCCACTCGGCAACGGCAGTCCTGGCTCCATCAATTCCGATAGGGCGATCGGGGTTCGGATCAGCGTATCAATGCGGGAAAGGGGCGGTTTTTCCTGATAAAGCCGTTGCAAAAAAACATCAATTTGATCCGGATATCCCGCAATCCGAATCACCACGCCAACTCCATCATTCGCCACCGATCCCATCAGTCCACATTCGATCGCCAATCGATAAACCGTGGGACGAAAGCCGACTCCTTGGACAACGCCAACGACCCGAATTTCTTCGGCTCTCATCGTCAACGATTGCTCGTCTTGAGTGCTGGCCATGGCATATTCTCCCAAAGGAGCGGCATCAAACATACAGGTTTACTTAGGTTGATTTCCTTAGCAGGGACTAGGAACCTGGTTCAAAGGCTCAAAATTCCCTATGTCAGATGTAGCGCGTTTGCCATGAAAATAGAGGAATCTTTTTGTTTTTTTAGCTTTTACTATCAGCAATCTTTAGAAACCTCTGTGTTTTTTAAAGATCATCAATAATGATTCTTGAATCCGGATTCGATCAAGGGTTCAAATCCATACTCGAATTTCTCGGATCTTTAAGAAAGATTTAATATTTCGATTATCTTTTAGAGGAGTCTTAGGTCTGATCTGGGTAGATTTTGGATATGTTTTCAGTATATTTCAGATCCTCTGTCTGTGTATTGTAAAAATTACGTAATATTGTTGTAAAAATGGTCGCAAAAATAACAGAAAATGTTTTGCAAATGGTTCAAAAGAAACTTAAAGATGCTTTAGAGATAATTTTAAGAATATTTAGAAATGATCTAAAAAATCCACTTTTTGAGCCAACTTGAAGCGTAATGTTTTGAAGAATAAAGTGAAGGAAATCAGAAAACAGTCTGGTCTGCTGCCTGCCAGGTTTTATGAGGAACTCAAAAAAGATTTGTACCTCGATTTGAACTTCGACTTAGAAACAAAATTCAAAAAAATTTGTACTGTTCTCTAGATTTGGATTGCGGCAATTACGTTCAGCTCTCAGGGGATGTCTGAAAGGCCTAAACGGCTACCTTGCGAATCTCACCAACTGACGAAGACAGGGGGCTTAGGGCCTGTCTTCATTTCCTAGAATCAGGCGGAAATGATTGATTTTCCATGTCCTAGTCGTCGTAACAAGGGGCTTAAGCCCCTTGTCCCCCACGATCCGCTAACGGCAGATCTAGGGCTTCGGGCTAAACGACGACACGCCCTAAGCCCCTTGCCCCGACGATGATGATTGCTTGAGCTGTGCTGAAAACTATTCTTCAGATATCCCTTCAAACATCCTTTCAAATACTTTTTCAAAGATTGCCTGAAACCCTTCACGATACTGATGTCCTGTTGCCTAATCCCAAAGGCGACGACCCCAACGGCCGCTGAGTCGATCGTGGGTGTCTTGTAACAGGTCGGGAATGTTTAATTGTTCGGGGCAACGGGGCAAGCAATCACCACATTCCGTGCAACGATCGCCCCGTTGGCCTGGAAACCAATGTCCAGCATTTTCAAACATGCCATAGCGATAGCGGCCAAAGTCCACCATTTTGAAAGCCACCGCCAGATTACGCAGCCGCAACACCTCCGGAATTTGGATTTCCTCGGGACAGGGCAAGCAGGCATAGCATTGGGCACAACGATCGGTTTCGAGGGCGGCGATTTGGTGTCGATCGAGCCGATTAAAAATCGCCTGCTCTTCCGCGCTGAGGGGTTCGGTGCGCTCAATCCAGGGTTCGATCGCCGCTAGCTCTTCCACCTTGGCGGGGCCAACGCTCAGGGTGGTGATCCCCGGTTGGGCCAGCAGCCAACGGTAACCGGCCCCCAACGGCGACAGGGGCGCACAGAGTTGGCTCAAGGTGGGCGGCGGGGTGTAGAGCCGTCCCCCTTTGTCGGCGGGGGAAATGATGAAAATGCCCAAATCCCGATCGAGGGCCGCTTGAATAGCGGGGGCATTGCGTTGAAAAAAGTAGTTGAAATGTAAATTGACAAACTCAAATTGACCGGTGGCAATGGTCTGCAAAATCAAAGCCAAGGGCCCATGGGTGGAAAATCCTAAATGGCGAATTCGACCATCAGCCAAGGCCCGATGCAATGCGGCCATGCCCGATTGTTGGTCTTGAATCCAATCTAAATGCTCTGGCAGATTTACCCCATGAATGGCTAAGCAATCTAAATAGGGCGTTTGCAGGCGTTCCAGGGATTCGGTCAGTTGCCGATCGATCTCTTCTGGGCTGCCGGTGGGTAATAGCTTGCTGGTGAGAATGACCCGATCGCGCGGCACAATTCCTTGGGCGATCGCCTGGCCCACAAAAACTTCGCTGGCTCCATAACCCCGTGCCGTTTCCAGATGGTTAATCCCTAGCTCGATCGCCCGAGCAAACACTTCGGCCGCCTGCTCGGCAGAATCCAAGCAGCGCATTGTCCCCAAGGAAAAGACGGATAGTTGAAGATTAGTTTTGCCAAATCGTCGGTATTGCATGAGCCAGCTTGCGTGAGCCATAAAAATGGGCGGAATTGAATCCGCCCACCCCGTGTAATGTTTGGATGGGTCAGAGTGCCTAACCCGATCGCCCGTTTAGCTGTTCAAGATCTTGGGCACTTTGAAGAAGTCTTCGTCGCGATCGGGCGCACATCCCAACAGACCTTCCCGATCGGTGTAGCGATCGAGTTGATCAGGACGCATCACATTATTCACATCGATCGCCCGGGTGGTGGGTTCCACATCGGTCACGTCCAACTCGCTCAACTGTTCCACATAGGTCAGGATGTTGTTGAGTTGGGCGGCGAATTTTTCCTCCTCTTCAGCGGTCAGTTGAATTCGCGCCAAATGGGCAACTTTGCGAACTTCGTCCAAACTGAGGCTCATAGCAGCTCTAATTGCGATGGTTTGCTTGTTGAAAGGTCAATTTCCAGGATCCCAACAGATCGAGAAATTGAATCCTAAGTGGCAATACTAGGCGATCGCCCTAGGGCCTGTCGTCATTTACTGAGATCGAGCTGAAATGGCTGATTTTCCTATGTCCGATCGTCGCTCAATCGTCCTAACAAGGGGCTTAAGCCCCTTGTCCCCTACGATCCGCTAACGGCAGCTCTAGGGTTTCGTGCTAAGTGACGACCGGCCCTAAACCCCTTGTCCACTACCCAATCGGTTAGCGATGGAGTCAGGGCTTTGGGCGATTTGACGACAAGCCTAAGCCCCAGGTCTGCCATGATCTGTGAACGATCGACTTCAGCATTCATTCCTCGGGTATTCATCCAAGGATTAATCCAGAATCAACTCAAGGATGGACTCAAGAATCAATCTAGATCTCAACTCGAAAACGAGTATCCAGCCGATTGAAAAATGATGAAAAAATCAACCTAGAAGAAGATATCCATGTTCGATCGACCGGTGGTTTTTAACCAGTTTTGGGCCTCGATGTAGTTGTTGGGCGCTAAGCGAATGGCCCGCTTCCAATATTCCGCCGCCTTGTCGAACCAGCGCTCGGCTGCTTCGTCTTCGCCGCTGGCTTGGGCCTGCTCGCCGTTGTAGTGATAAATCACGGCAATGTTATTCAAGGCCTGGGGCATTCGCGGATTCTGATCAAGGGCTTGATGATAGTAATCAACGGCTTTTTCCCGTTCGCCATTGCTGGCAAAAATCAAGGCCATGTTATACAGAATGAAGCTGCGATCGTAGGGATCTTCTTCTAGGTTCAGGGCTTCTTCGTAGTTTTGCAAGGCTTCTGCATATTCACCTTCGCCTTGGGCAGACATGCCATCTCGGTAATAAACAAAAGCTTCTTTCGCTTTTTTGTTGGTGGGCAGCACTTTCAGAATCAAGTCCGCCATCACCGTAAAGGTTTTGTCAATAAAATTGTCGTTTTTTTGAGTTCGAGGCATGGGTCAAGCTGCTTTTGAAGCCAAAATAGGGAACGATTGCTGATGGAGTCTGCTCCATAGCTTAACGCCATGGGTTGCCGCATTGCGCGGTAGGGGGATGATTCGTTGCCATGGAGTTGTCGGAGTTTCAATTGGCGCTCGATCGGGGACGGCGCGACTTTCCTTGGGTGAGCCTGGAAGGCCAATGTTTGCGAAAGCTGTCGTTGGTGGGGCTGTCCCTGCGCCAAGCCAAGCTCGATCGGGCTGATTTGAGCGAAACGGATTGCAGCGGGGCCACGTTGCTAAAGGTGTCGGCGGCGGAAAGTCAGTGGCGTGCGGCCCGGCTCGATCGAGTCAATGCCCAGAAAGCGAATTTTAGCCGAGCCAGCTTTGTCAATGCCCAACTGTCGGAAGCCCAACTGCAAGGGGCGGATTTGTCGGCGGCTGACTTTCGGCAGGCAAATTTGCGGGGGGCGAACTTAACCGGCGCAATGTTGACCGGGGCTTGTTTTGCGGCCGCGGACTTGACCGACGCGATCTTCGATTGGGATTCGGAACCGATCGCCCAAGGGGATTTCACCGCCGCCACCATGCCCGATGGACAACCCTTCAGCGCCGATTGGCAACCGGGCCCCGTCGCTCCCTTGCCCAAGACGGAACCGGCCACTGATCGGGCGATCGATTCAGTCCAGTCGAATCCTGTCGATCGGGCGGTGAGCGGGGCGATCGAATCCACCGATGCACCAACGGACGCACCAACGGACGCACCCCCGCCCGATCGGCCCCATCGCTATCTGATGAGCAATCCCAACTTCGCCGTTCCCAACGCGGGCCCGCCGCCGCCACCCCCCAGACCCGGGAACCTTTGGGAAGCCGGCCAGCGCCTGCCATGGCCACTGCTAACCCTCTGGCTTTTGGGTTATGCACTCTGGGGCAGCAGTCTAGCGGTTTTGGATCCGCCGCCCCAAAGTTGGCTGCTGCTGGCCTTCAGTTCCTTGGCGGGGATGGCCGGGTTGCAATGGGGTTTTTTGGCCCTAACCGGCGGGGCCATGGCGATCGTCCTGGCGGTTCCGCTGCCCCAGCAGGTGTTGAGCATTCTATTGGGTGGGGCCACCGGGCTAACCGTTGGCCTGCTCACCAAATTTCTGATGCATATTTCCTGGGTCGGGGCCCTGCGCAACGCCCTGTTGGCCTTGGCTTCCGCTGTCACGGTCATTAATCTGACATTGGGGTTTGTGTGGCTGGGGATGCTGGGAGCCTTGGCCTTCACCTTTTCCGCCATGCCCCTTTGGACAATTATGGTTGAACAAAATTTGTCCCCAACCCAACGCCTGCTGGTGATGGCGGGGGTGTCCACCTTAGGCGTGGCGATCGGGCGCTGGGTTGCTTAAGGGCCGATCCTCTAGCCGCGATCGCCTAGTGCAGTTGTTCCCAGGTGCGGGCCACCACATCACTCAGCCAGCGCCGGGACTCACCATCCAGCAAGTTATCATCCGCCAGCACTTCCGCCGTCAGATCTTCCAAGGACTGGCCCTTAGCCCGGGCCGCCGCGATCGCCACGGTGATGGCATCGGCGATCGAATCAATCAACCCTTCGCCTGAGGGGGCTAACTCCGCCCTGCGGGGGCGCGGCTGGCCATAGGGCGACTGGCCATAGGTTGGATTAAACGCATTCACAACCGAAACTCCGAATCGAAAAGGTGTGTTGAGCGGGGAGCGATCGGGAAATTCATTTCCCAAGGACAGCAAGCGAAACTTCAACGGGCAACGAGCATTGAGGCCCACAGGGTTGTCCGGTTTTGGGTTAGCAAGGGCCGGCGCGATCGCCCAGAGATCACCAAATTTTGTCCAGCCATCTCATCTAGCAATCTTGCTGAACCCCCATCCAACCCCAGTCAAAACCCAACTCAATTGGGCATCCTGGGGACAGGCGAGGTCGGCCATTCGGTGGCGCAGTGGGGCAACCCATCAACCATCCGGCTTGATCAAGCTCGCCTGTCCCCAGACCGCTTGCAGATCCAGGGAACCCACAAGGTGTTTACAGACAGGTCAATACAGAACAGGTCAATACGGGCAGGTCAATTCCGATCTCCAGGGAGCGATCCCGATGCGATCGGCCCTGTTAAGTCAGCCCTGTTAAGTCAGCTTAGGCAATTACTCTCGATATTTGTAAACTTCTGTAAAGTTTATTAATTATTTTGAGTAAACGGAAGGATAGCGCATTTCTTTCGTCTGTCAAGGATATTTCCAGGATTGCTTAAGATCACAGGTGAAACCAGCTCGCCTCCGGGGTTCGTGGCCGCTGAGCGGGGATCCGCCGCTTGGCTAGGGCCTCGGAAACACGCGATGATGGAAACGATCGCCAAAGCCTGAGATGCTTTTCAGGCGAGCTTTGCAGCGTCCACAGCACCCCAAGGGCTGAAAAACTTCACCCTAAAAAAGGAAACACTCCCGCTTTGGTTGCAAGTTTGTTGCAAAACGCTTCTTTTTACGCCCGTTTACGATTTGAGTAATCAGAACCCAATCCATGAAAGAACTGCTTTATCTGGAAGTGCCGACTCCGGAAGCCGCAACGGTGCTGAACTGGTTGCAGCAAGAGTTTATGGTTCCCAGCGGGGTGAAGGTAGCGGCTCCCACGGGGTTTCGCTGGCAACCGGCGGGCGATCGGGATGGGGAAACCGTGGCGGGTTGCGTTTGGTCTTTGCAGCGCACCACCTATCTCAAGTTGTTTCGGTGGAGCGATCGCCCGATCGCGGGGGAAGAGGCTTTGGTGCGGGCCCTGCGGCAACAGGTGGCCGAAAAATTCCCCACCACCTACCCGGAACTTCCTGAGATTGACTTAACAAAGAGCAATATTTTTGAAGCCCTTGCGCCCAAGTATCCGCAAACCGCTAAGTATTTCCAACGGATGCCCAATGGTGAACGGGATCTGTTGCGGGCCTATTGGTGGGAAAAGCGCTGGCGGGA
The DNA here is from genome assembly GCF_059138625.1 of Limnothrix sp. HT2024. NCBI lineage: Bacteria > Bacillati > Cyanobacteriota > Cyanophyceae > Pseudanabaenales > Pseudanabaenaceae > Limnothrix > Limnothrix sp. HT2024. The sequence continues at coordinate 4,170,037 of NZ_CM181121.1, read as the reverse complement.
AGCGGTGCGGAATCCTCAGCAACATAAGCAGGTTATTTTTCAGGGCCAGACTTCTCAGGGCCGGATTTCTCAGGGACAGACTGCTCAGGGACAAAACCCCGACCCATTGCCGGCCATTGCCTATGACTTGATCTATGTGGGCGGGGCCTTGGGGGTCATTCATGCGGCGATGATGGCGCGGTTGGGCTATCGGGTGTTGTTGCTGGAGCGGTTGCCCTTTGGCCGCATGAATCGGGAGTGGAATATTTCCCGGGAAGAGTTGCAAGTGCCGATCGACCTGGGCCTATTCACGCCCGCTGAGGTGGAAGGATTGATCGCCACGGAATATCGCGATGGATTTCACAAGTTTTTTGATGCCAACAATCCACCGCAAGCGCGGGCCAATGTGCTGCACACGCCGACGGTGCTGAATGTGGCGATCGCAGCCGATCGAATCATTCAGCTCTGTGGTCAAAAGCTGCAGGAAGCGGGCGGCGACATTTGGGACGAAACGGAATTTGAGCGGGCGGACGTGATGGGCGATCGAATCACCATGACTGCCAACCACTTGCCCACGGGGGAAACTCGCCAAGTGGCCGGTCGGTTGCTGATTGATGCCATGGGCACGGCTTCCCCGATCGCCTGGCAACTGAATGGAACCCGCGCTTTCGATAGCGTTTGTCCCACCGTGGGGGCCGTGATTGCCAATGGGATTGATTGGCCGGTCTGGGATTTGGACTATGGCGACGTACTGTTCAGCCATGGGGACATTTCCCGCGGCCGGCAACTGATTTGGGAGCTGTTCCCCATTGGGGGCAAGGCCGTGACCGTTTATCTGTTCCACTACCACCAAGTTCACCCCGAAAATCCCGGCTCCCTACTGGAAATGTATGAGGACTTTTTCAGCATCCTGCCGGAATATCGCCGCTGCGACCTGGACAAGCTGACCTGGGGCAAGGCCACCTTTGGTTATATTCCCGGTCACTTCAGCCAAAGCGAGGGTGAGCGGCGCGTTTCGTTCGATCGCCTCCTGGCCCTGGGAGATGCCGCTTCATTGCAATCTCCCCTGGTGTTCACCGGTTTTGGGTCCATGATTCGCAACTTGGGCCGGCTCACAGATCTGCTGGATACGGCCTTGAAGCATGACCTGTTAACGGAACAGGACTTGGGGGCAATTCGGGCTTACCAAAGCAACGTGGCGGTCACTTGGATGTTCTCGAAGGGGATGATGGTGCCCACGGGCCGCACGTTGCCGCCCGAACGGGTGAACTCCATGCTGAACACCTTCTTTGGCCTGTTGGCCGATGCCGAAGAGGATGTGGCCGATCGCTTCATTAAGGATCGGTTTGATTGGTGGTTGTTCAATCGCCTGGCCCTGAAGGCGGCGGTGCAAAACCCGATGCTGCTGTGGTGGATCTGGGATTCGGCGGGCCCTTGGGATCTGTGGCGCTGGATGGGCAGCTATGTCACCTTTACCCTGTCGAGCTTGGTGGCTTGGCTGCTGGGGTGGTTACCGGCGATCGCCCGCCGAATTCAACCTTGGTTGGAGCAGCGCGCGCCGGGTCTGTGGTTGCGGGTGCTGGCCCGGTGCTATGCGATCGACCTCACTTGGGGACAGCGGGCCCGCGTGGCTCGCACGGTTCCCCGATCGCCCACGGAAGCGGTTTCCAGCAGCACGGTCTAGGCCAGGAGTCGCAGGGCGAAATTAGGGCGATCGCCCCATCTCGATCGCCCAATCCCATTGCAGTTATTAACACAGGCTTGCCCCACCGTTGGGATCGCGTACGATCGCCCATGAGCAGCGTTTGCATAAGAGATGCAATCCTATGGGTGAGATAAAACGAATCGGAGTGCTGACCAGCGGTGGAGATTGCGCAGGGCTAAATGCTGCCATTCGGGGTGTGGTGATGCGGGCCGCCAGCTATGGCTGGGAGGTGATGGGCATTCGCCACGGGACGGAGGGGCTAACTCGGCAGCCCCCCGAAGCCCTGCTGCTGACACCGGACAAGGTTGAGCGGTGGTTAACCTTGGGGGGAACCCTGCTAGGAACCATTAATCGAGGTCAACCCTTCCAGGTGACCTTGCCCGATGGCACGATGCACGATCGCACCTTGGACTTTGCCGAAGGTTGTCGGGAGTTGGAATTGTCGGCCATTGTTGGCATTGGCGGGGATGGGAGCCTAAAAATTCTTCATGATCTGATGACGAAAGTGGGCATTCCTTTTGTGGGGATTCCCAAAACGATCGATAACGATGTGGCCGCCACAGAACAATCGATCGGGTTTGACACCGCCGTGAACATTGCCACGGAGGCGCTCGATCGGCTCCACTTCACCGCCGCCAGCCACGATCGGGTCATGATCTTGGAAGTGATGGGGCGCGATGCGGGCCACATCGCCCTCCACGCCGGCATTGCAGGCGGGGCCCATGTGATTTTGATTCCCGAAATTCCTTACAAGCTGGAAGCGGTGTCTCAGGCTATTCGCGATCGCCAGGCCGCTGGTAAGGCCTTTTCCGTGGTGATTGTGTCCGAAGCGGTCTGCACCAGCGGCGGTGATGTGGTGACGCAAACTCAGGCCTTTGGGGAATGTCGCCTGGGGGGCATTGGGCAATATTTGGCCCAAGAGCTGGCCCAAAGCACCGGCGCTGAAACCCGCGTCACAGTGCTGGGCCATGTGCAGCGCGGTGGCGTACCCTCGCCGCTCGATCGCCTGATTGCCTCGGCCTTTGGTGTGGAGGCGGTGGATTTGATTGCCCGAGGCGAGTTCGATCGGGTGGTGACTTGGCAACAGCGCCAGGTGGTGAGCGTGCCCGTACTGGAGGCCATTTCCCACTGCCGCATCGTTGATCCCAGTGATACTCTGCTGAAAACCGCACGGGGCCTGGGGATTTGCCTCGGGGATTAGTAGACAAACCAGGACAATAAGCGGTACAGCAGAGGATCAACAAAAAGACCAACAAAAAGACCAACAAAAAGGCAAAAAGTTACAACGGAAAGACAAGGGGCTTTAGGGGGTCCCGTCATTTTTCGAGGTGATGCTGAAACGCTTGATCTTCCTTGCCCTAATGGTCGTAACAAGGGGCTTAAGCCCCTTGTCCCCTACGATCCGCTAACGATCGATCTAGGGTTTTGTGCTCAACAACGACATGCCCTAAGCCCCTTGCCCCCTACGATCCGCTAACGACCGATCTAGGGTTTTGTGCTCAACAACGACATGCCCTAAGCCCCTTGTCCCCTACGATCCGCTAACGACCGATCTAGGGTTTTGTGCTCAACAACGACATGCCCTAAGCCCCTTGCCCCCTACGATCCGCTAACGACCGATCTAGGGTTTCGTGCTCAACAACGACATGCCCTAAGCCCCTTGTCCCCTACGATCCGCTAACGACTGATCTAGGGTTTCGTGCTCAACAACGACATGCCCTAAGCCCCTTGTCCCCTACGATCCGCTAACGACCGATCTAGGGTTTCGTGCTCAACAACGACATGCCCTAAGCCCCTTGCCTCCATCATCAATGGCACTGAATTTAGATTGAAAAACTGAATCAAGAGGTCTTCAGAACTAGTCTAAAAACCAGTCTTGAATCGTCCTCAGAACCACAGACAATCTGACCAAGAAGAGGTGAATTCTACTGTCCCAGCCGTGACTCCATTGCTAGGCTGATCCAAGCGCGTAATTCGCTGCAAAATTTCTAAGTTGGTGGGATCTCGAAAGGTAGCAATTCCAATGAAAATTAGCCCCATCACCCAAAGCTGGCTGTTGTCCTTTGGCGGCGGTGCGGCATCCTTTAAGGTGCAGACTTTGACCTTCCCTTTTTTGGCCTTGGCGATCGCGGCGGCCTCGTCTTTGTCGGTAAAGTGGATTGCTTTGCAAGCATCGGGCACTGAACCGTTGGGGACATAGTAGGAGCCATCGGGCAACTCGACAACGTAACACATGCTCAATTCCCTGATCGATGATCCTGAAAGAATGGAAATTTCAGACAGCACAAATCCGCACAACTTTTGATCAAGAAAGCTGCTTTTGGCTGACCCCAAAGGTCAAGTCAATTCAGTGCAAAATAGAGGACGCAGATTGACGAAGACGGCGCATCATCATCCGTCTCGTTTTACGTCTTGTTTTGCATTCAAAAATTTGTACTAGTCATCTATCGAGAATGCTTAAAAAAATTATGCAAACCTGACCCGATCGGGATCAGCCATCGAGATCAAAGCTCGCGAGCAAAATGGGATATCGAGATTCGCAGCCAAGATTCAACGGCAATCAATGCCTATTAGCCGAGGGCATAGAGCCAGCCATCGCGCCCACTCAGATAAACCGTCCCATCCCAGACGATCGGGGTGGCCTCGAAGGAAGATCCCGGGGCAAAGTGCGCCAACAGAGTGACCTCCAGGCGAAACCACTGACCTCGACCATTGGGCAAAGCGGCCGGGTCTTGGGACTGGGTGGGCAAAAAGCGCAACTGAAACAGCCGCACCCCGTCGTAGCTGGCGGCCACGAGTCGATCGCCCTCGGTGAAAATCGGGGTAGAAATGGTGGGGCCAATCCGGGTTTGAAAGGCCACGTAGGGCGAATTGTGCGGCCCATCCCGCTGGGGCCCCCAGTGGGCTAGGCCGGTGGTGCGCAATTGGGAGCCAATGTAGAGAATTCCATCGATCGCCCCCGTGGCAAACAGGGGCGGTTGTCCCCGATCGCGGTAGTCATCATTTAGGGCCGCTGAGCCGATAATCCCACCCTGCCAATCCTGGTAGCGCAAGGAGCCGGTGGGCAAAAACCATTCCACGGCCTCGGCGGGCGGCCTGGCCGGATTCAACTTAAAAAGACCGCCGGGCCCAGATGCATATTGCCGCTCGATCGCACAAAAGAGCTTGCCATCGCGGGAAACCACCGCCGTTCCGTCAATATCCGTACCGGTGAAGAAATCCCAGTCGATTTTCCGACTGTTGAGGTCAACGCCGTAAATGTGACCAGAGCCAGCCGCCACAAACAGCCGATCGCCCAGTCGCGACGGGGAAGATTCCGCCACCAGGTTGCCGCCATGGCGGGCCGCGTCGCCCGGCGCATAGAACAGCAATTCCCCCGCGATCGCTGGTTGGGTGATGCCGTCCCGTTGGGTGACCGTGTTCAGCGCGGCCCCCAAAAAGGAGCCAACCCCGTTTTCGCCCACATTAAACAGCAGCCCATTGCGCAAATCGAGGGGGCTACTGTCGTTGTCGCGGCTGTAGCTGTCGGTTTGGCGCACGTTCCACCGCCACAACTCTTGGCCCGTGCGAAAGGAAATGGCCCGCAAACTGGGAACCACCCGCGCCGTAAAGGGCACATGTACTCCCTGGCGACTGCCCTGAAGCACAATCACTTGATCAAGCGGTGGTGCGGTGCGATCGATATAAACCGTGGCTGTTCCCTTCAGCACGTCGTCAAATCGATAGCGCCAAACCTCCTGCCAAGTTTGCAGGTCAATTTTGCGCAGGTGGTGGTCAAACGCGCCAATCAGCAAATAGTCCCGCCCCCGATCGCGCACGAGGGTGCATTGCCCTGTCCAGCCAGCACCGCTCCAAACTTCCAGTCGCCGCCCAATCCTTGTTGAGCCGGATCCCAAAAAGAACTTGCGCCGTACCCCCAATCCCTGGGGAATGCCTCGGCCATAGAACCGGCGGGCTTGGTTACCCAAAAAGCTGGGAATCAGCAGTTCCACTTCGGCGCGGGGATCTTGGGCGGCGGCCAACTGCTCTTGGGCCAAGCGATCGGCCATCCGCAGGCGATCGGCCCAGGCGGCGGGTTGTCCGGGAATCAACGGTGCGGCCTCGGCCTGTTGCCGCAGCTCGCTGGCCCGCTGGCCCATGGCGGCTCCCATGGATCCCAACAATCCCCCTTGGGCAATCCAGCGGGTGACGGTACGACGCGAGGGCACGATCGACTCCTGAAGCAAGGCCTAAAAATCAGCCCCATCATCGCAAGATTTTCAGGGTTTTTAGCCTGCTGTGGGGAAATGGCCGATGGGGGAGGGCGATCGAACCGGGCTACACGTCGCCGTGGATCGGGGCCCCGGTTGGGCCGCGTTTTGAGGCTTGCTGGATCCGCGAATCGGCAGCTCAATGTAAAACTCCGTGCCCCAATCGGGACTGGACTGGCAAGTTAGCGCCCCTCCGTGCTGTTCCACAATCACTTGATAGCTAATGGACAGGCCCAATCCCGTGCCTTTGCCCGTGGGTTTGGTGGTGAAAAACGGCTCAAAAATTTGATCGCGTACCTCCGGCGGCATTCCTGGGCCATTGTCTCGAAACCGAACAATCACCAATTGCTGATTCAACGTGGCCGTGGTGATTTCAATGCGGCTGGGATTTTGGCGCATTTCCGCAAGGGTTCGGCCCGCATCCCGCAGGTCGATCGCATCGATCGCATTCACCAACAAATTCATAAACACCTGATTCAGATGTCCCCCGTAGCATTCCACCAATGGCAATGGGCCATATTGCTTAATCACCTCAATGGCTAGGCGATCGGAGCGGCCCTTCAGCCGGTTTTGCAAAATAATTAATGTGCTATCAATGCCCTCATGTAAGTCAAATGTTTGCAACTCTGCTCGATCGATCCGAGAAAAAGTCCGCAACGATTGCACAATATCCTGCACGCGCCGCGCACCTAACTGCATCGATTGAAAAGTTTTTGGCAAATCTTCAACCAAGAAATCCAGCTCCAACTCCTCTAAGGCTTCGCGCAAGGTTGGCTCTGGTTTTGGATAGAAAGTTTCAAACAAACTCATCGCCTTCAGCAGGCTTTGAACATATTCTTCCGCGTGGGTTAAGTTGCCCGCAATGAAGTTAATGGGATTGTTGATTTCGTGGGCTACCCCTGCCACCAGTCCTCCCAGGCTTGACATTTTTTCCGTTTGAACGAGTTGGGTTTGGGTTTGCTTCAGTTGGCTGAGGGTTGCTTCCAAGTCCTCCGTGCGCTCTGCCACCCGCTGCTCCAATTGCTCATTTGCCTGGTGAATTTCCAGAAATCTTTCCCGCAAACTTTCGGCCATTAACTGCCCATTGGCTGACAGTTGATCAAACTCCTGAACTGGGCTTTGTGGCCAGTCCACCTCTTGGTGATCATTCACGCGATCGGGCAAATCTGTGGTAATTCTTGCCAAAATTTGCAGGGGCTTCACCAAGGACTTGCTCACCCAATAGGCCGCCAGCATACTGCCATAGACCACCAGCATCACAATCCCAAATCGCTGGTTATAGGCCACCTGCAAATCATCCATGTGGGGTTGGGCGGGGAATGAAATCCACAAATGCCGACCCAAATTGCCCGGCAGGATACTCGCAAGCCAATAGGTGGCTTGGCGAGCACGTACCATCGGCGGCCGAACGGGATCATTGGTCAAGACCTGATAAAACTCGGTGCTGCCGGTTCCCAGTTGCCGCACCCAAACCTTCGGCTGACTCAGATTAAAAACATCCTGCGGTTCATAGGCGGGGTTCACACTGCCCACCACTTGCTGGTTTTCATTCACCAACACCGCGCCCACCGCCCGATCGTAAATTTTCACTGGACTCGTGAGCGCATCCATGAATCGATCGAACCGCAGATGGGCAATTAAAAATCCCGTGGACTCCAGCCCCTGGGTTAAGGGCCGCACCAACCAAAGCTGATGCTCATCGCCAGTTTTGGCCTTCGGAATTGCCACAATTCGCCAGGCTTGGAGCTGATTGGGTTGATGTTCACGTAGCTCCAACTGCGATAGGGACTGAAGGCTGAGGGACACATCAGGATTATTGGTTGCCTGGGTCAGAAAACGTAGTTTGGAATCCAGCACCCACAGGCCATCAATCAGCACATTCTGTTCCAGGGCCGTGATTAATTGAGCTTCGGTCAAGGACTCCGCTTTGAGCTGGGAAAAATCCGTGGCCGTTTCCCAAATTTGTCGCTGCCAATTGCGAATTTGCTCAATGATTGGCGCACTTGCCAGTTGCAAATCTGTCCTGACCGATCGCTCCAAGTCCACCAACATTCGGTTGGCATCCAGGGTGAAGAGCAACATAATGGGTAGCAACACAAAAGCCACCAAAATATCGTTCAAAACATCCCGCAGCGGCCAGCGAACCGATTGAAATTTTTGCGGAAATCGCTGTCCTAAAAAAGAAAAAATTCCAAGGATACCGCTGGCAATTAGAGCATTACAGACCCCATTCAAGGCTTGTTTCAGCAAAATGAGCTGCACTTGTAAAACGCCCACCTGCAAAACAGCCCCATAAAACAGAGCCACCAACAACGATCCCACCACCAGCCAATAAAGACCATCCAGCAACAGCAAGCTTTGGCGATGGCGATGGCGAACCCACCCCACCAGGGCCGCCTCTGCCGTGAAGATAATCATGGCGTAGGGATGGCTCCAAAGCACCCAGGTATAGCTCCCGATCGCTGCCCCCGCAATGCCACCCCAAAGAGGCCCATAAAATCGGGCCGCTAGCAGAGCGGCCGCACTCCCAAAGATAAAATCAACGCCTAAAAATAAGTTTGCTCGGTAGTAGTTACCGAGTAAGCCCAAAATAATTAGCCCAATAAAGCAACCAATTTTGATTCCTTGGGGATGAAACCCCCTTTTTGAAACTGTCATTTTGTCCATTGCTTGAGGAAAAATCTTATTTATCTACCTACAGATATAGACTCAACCGGCACAAATTCCACAGATACAGACCCAATATGAATTTAATTTCATAGGACTGAGTTTGGGTCTCTTGGTGCGACGAACAAGACCGATCGCCCGCTGGGTGGCCGATCGGGTCGGGGAAGCCCGCTATGATGGAGAGGCTTAGAATTATGAAGTTTTTTTGCTAGAAACTTATCAATGGCCATTGCACCGAACCAAAACATCAGTTCCGGCTCCGACGCGATCGCGCCCCAGGATGCGCCAACGGGGCGATCGCCTGGTCTGCGCTCGGTGATCGTAGAAAAGCTTTTCTTTGGCAACGAGCCAACCCCGGAACTGATTGCCATTTTGCTGGTGTATCTGGTGCAGGGCATTTTGGGGCTGGCTCGTTTGGCCGTCAGTTTTTTCCTGAAAGATGAGTTGCACCTGAGTCCGGCGGAAGTGGCGGCCCTGATGGGGGTTGTGGCCATTCCCTGGATGGTGAAACCGCTGTTTGGGTTCATGTCTGACGGGTTGCCTATTTTGGGCTACCGGCGGCGACCCTACCTCATTTTGTCGGGCATTGGCGGGGCCTTGGCTTGGGTGGCGATGGCCACGGTGGTGCATACGGGCTGGGCGGCCATGCTGGCGATCGCCCTATCTTCCCTGTCCGTGGCCGTCAGCGATGTGATTGCCGATTCTTTGGTGGTGGAACGGGCCCGCAACGAGTCCACGGGCACGGCCGGATCGCTGCAATCCCTTTGTTGGGGGGTTTCGGCGCTGGGGGGCTTGCTAACGGCCTATCTCAGCGGCGTGTTGTTGGAGCAGTTCAGCGCCCAAACGGTGTTTTGGATGACCTCCATGTTTCCGCTGCTGATTTGCTTTGGGGCCTTTGCGATCCACGAAACGCCCTTAACCACTCGTCCAGACCTGAGTGTTGTTCAACAACAGGCGCGGGATCTGTGGCAGGCGGTTTCCCAAAAGGCGATTTGGATGCCCACGTTGTTTCTGTTCCTTTGGCAAGCCACACCCTCATCGGACACGGCATTTTTCTACTTCACCACCAATGAGTTGCAGTTTCCGCCGGAGTTTTTGGGGCGGGTGCGACTGGTGACCAGTGTGGCGGCCTTGGTTGGCGTTTGGGCATTCCAGCGATTTTTCAAAACCGTACCTTTCCGCAAGATTTTCCTCTGGAGCACCCTGGTTTCCACGGCGCTGGGGATGACAACGCTGCTGTTGGTGACCCATGCCAACCGGGCGTTGGGCATTGATGATCGCTGGTTTAGCTTGGGCGACAGCCTGATTTTGACCGTGGCGGGGCAAATTACCTTCATGCCGGTGTTGGTGCTGTCGGCGCGGCTTTGTCCGCCGGGGGTGGAGGCGACGCTGTTTGCGTTGTTGATGTCGGTTTATAACCTGGCAGGGGCGGTATCCAGCGAGTTTGGGGCCCTGCTGACCCATTGGTTGGGGGTGGATGAAACCCACTTCGATCGCCTGTGGTTGTTGGTGACGATCGCCAATTTATCAACCCTGTTGCCACTGCCGTTGGTGGGCTGGTTGCCGCAGGATGATGCAACCGATGGCGATGCCCAGCTCTCGGAGTTGCCGCCGGAGGTGACCGCTGTGAAACATCGGGAGCCAAACCTGGTGCCAACCTTTATGCCGGAGATGTCCCCCCAACCCGATCGGCGCGATCGCTCCAAAACTTAGGGGGAACTTAGGGGGCAAGTGGGCGATCAGGGAGTCGATCGCCCATTTGAGATGGAATCATCAAAGCAGTTCAAAACCGTTGGGCAATTGGGACTATCGGGGCGATCGCAAAATCCATCGCACCGCTTCTAGCAAATTAGCCGCCACAAAATCCGGCTGGGTGGCATGTTGATAGTTGCCCGCTAACACCTGCTCCCCAAATCCGGTCGTCACCAAAATGCCCACGCAACCGGCATTTTTCGCCAGGTCAATATCCGTCGCCTTGTCACCCACCATCACACTGCGCGACAAATCGAGATCCCAATCCCAGGCGGCGGCCACCAGCATCCCGGTGTTGGGTTTGCGCCAGGTGCTGTAGCGGGTGAATTCAGGATCCTTGCCGCCTTCGGGGCCGCTCAGATAGGGGCAGTAATAGAGCGCATCCAGCTTGGCCCCGGCTTCTTCATCCAGCAAGCGACAGAGCCGATCGTGCAGTGCATCCACATGGGATTGGGGATAGTAGCCCCGGGCCGGGCCGGCTTGGTTGGAAGCCAAACAGCAAAACCAGCCCGCCTCGTTCAGTTGGCGCACCGCTTGGGCTGTACCGGGGATCAGGTGCAGATCTTCGAGGCGGTGAATGTAGCCCGCCTCTTGGTTCAGCACACCATCGCGATCGAGAAATACCGCCGGTCTAGACACCCAACTTCTCCAGAATGGCACTGGGGGGAATGTCGCTCATCCGATCGGTCGGGGACTTGATGGCCACGAAACGATCGTCCCCGGGCGGCAGCAGCTTGGCGGGATCGGTGGGGCCAAACAGGGCGATCGTGTAAGTCCCCAGGGCCACGGAAATATGCATCGGGCCGCTGTCGCCACAGAGCATCACATTCGCCCCCGCCGTGATTGCCGCGAGTTGGCCAATGTTGTTGGGAGTCACCAGCTTCAGATTCGGGCAAGCGGCCTGCAACGTGGCCACAAAGTCCGTGTCATCGGGCCCCTTCACCAGCACGATCGGGAGTTCCGGCTTGGCCTGTTGCACCTTGGTCAACACCGCCTTCCAGGAATCTACCGGATAGACCTTATCAAAGCCCTTCAGTTTGGCCATGGCACTGGAACCGCCATGCACCAGCAAATAGCCCTGACCCTTGATCCCCAAGCGGGCTTGCTCTGCTTCGGCCCAGGCCAGTTCCTTTTGGGGCACTTGCAGCGACAGGGCCGGCCGGGGAGCCGTAATCCCGAAGCCGCGCACCAGGTCGTGATAGAGATCGCCCGCGTATTGCTCCAGGTTCAGGAGCACGGGATCGGTCAAAAACATCTTGCCGCCGGCCGCGTAGCCCACACGCTTGGGAATCCCCGTCAGCCACAGCAGCAGCCCCACGGCCCACCGCCGCCCCAGCGACAGCACCGCGTCATATTCCCGATCGCGGATGGTGCCCAGCAGGTTGCCCCAGTCGGCGGGACTGTTGCGGTCTTTGAAGTCAAAGGCGATCGTGTCACGCACGGAGGCACAGACCTGGTAGGCCGCAACCGATCGCGGTTCCACCACCACGTCAATCTGTGCCTTGGGGTAGGCCTGCTTCAGTTGGGTCAGGGCGGGAAAAAATAAGATCTGGTCGCCAATGCCACCAGGTACGAGGGCGAGGATCTGCATCATAAAACTCGCGGGGTTGCCAAGTAGCGGCGGTAAAACAATATCGAAATCGATCGAAATCTGTGAAATGAAGCCTAGCGGGTGTCGCCGTTTCCTGAATTGGGGCTAAAACGGTTGGTTTTCCGTACCCCAATCGTTGCAACAAGGAGCTTAAGCCCCTTGCCCCCTATGATCTATCAACGGTAGACCAGGGTTTCAGGCGCAGTGGCGACGATCCCTACATTACCGGTTGCGGGCAATGGCATTTCAACCCGCGAGGACTTCGCAGGCGAATCCAAATCGCTACGACAAGGAATCGCTCTCAATTTTAGAAGGATCTGCTCTGGGGTCAACTCGATCGCCCAAATCAACTCCAGGGTTTAGGGAGTATCGTCAAATCGCCTGAAACCCTGATTCCACCGTTAGCAACTCGTGGGCAGCAAGGGGCTTAAGCCCCTTGTTACGACGATTGGGGCATGGAAAATCAACCATTTCAGCTTGCGCCCAACCAATGATGACAGCCCCTAGGGCCGCCCATCCACAGCCTTGCGAATTCCAGAGAAAGTCGATTGAATCTTGATCGGGCGATTTGCTCAATCACGATTTTGGGCAATCACAGTTCAGTCACAACATTTTTAGGAAACCGATTTTGTATCTCCTGATTCCGGCGGCCGGCTCCGGCAAGCGCATGGGCGCGGATCGCAACAAACTCCTGATCGACCTGGCAGGCGAAACGATCTTCGCTTGGACGCTGAAGGCTGCTGAGGCTAGCCGGTCGATCGCCTGGATTGGCATCATGTGTCAGCCGATCGACCGGCCTGAGTTTGAAGCGATCGCCCAAGGTCTCAATCTGACCAAACCCGTGGTGTTTATCCAAGGCGGCGACACCCGCCAAGCCTCGGTCTACAACGGCCTGCAAGCCTTGCCCCCGGAAGCCGATCGCGTCTTGATTCATGATGGGGCCCGCTGCTTGGCCACGCCGAAACTGTTCGATCGCTGCACCGCCGAGCTGGCCACCTGTCCCGGGTTGGTCGCCGCGATCCCTGTCAAGGACACGATTAAGCAAGTGGATGCCAATCAAATTGTCAGCAACACGCCCGATCGCGCCACCCTCTGGGCCGCCCAAACCCCCCAAGGTTTTGAAGTGGCCACCCTCAAGGCCTGCCACGATCGAGGCTTGGCCGAAAACTGGGAAGTCACCGACGATGCCGCCCTGTTTGAACGCTGCGGCCTGCCGGTAAAAATCGTGATGGGCGAAGAAACCAACCTGAAAGTCACCACACCCCAGGACTTGGCGATCGCGGAATTTATCCTCCGCCAACGCCAACCCTAGCCTTTCCCCCACGGCCCAACGCCGCAATCGCTAAAGCGAGCGCTACCATAGCGATCGCAGCCCCTACGATAGTCGTCAAAACCCTTATTGGAGGGGCTTTCAGTTGATTTGGAGTGGTGAATATCTTGTCTAGCAATAACCCACCGGCTAAATCCGAACGCTCCGGCGTGCCGGCCAGCGACCAAGTGGTCAGCGATATTTTGCGACTGGGCGATCGGGGCAACCTTGTGCAGGTCGTCCAGCATGAACTAAACATGCGTGGTTTCGACGCGGGGCAACCGGACGGCATGTTTGGCCCCCAAACCGAAATTGCCGTCAAACAGGCCCAATCGGCCTACGGTCTCACGCCCGATGGCATCGTTGGGGCCGACACCTGGGAGCGTTTGGGCTTCACGTTCCACTAGACCACCGCCAGCACATTCAACCCAAACACCGACCCAATCCCGATCCAAAACACCGATTCCAAACGACCCATCAACCAAAAACCGACGCGGGGCCCAGCAGCCCCCCATCGGTCAACACAAAACGGCCCTTCAGACCGTCGTTGGTAATCAGACGCAGAATCTAAATCATCACCAGCAATTCATCACCAGTGAGGAGCGAAGGGGCCCCTCCCTGGTGCGGCGGCATTGCCCTACACCGCTTCTAGGTTCTTCTCGCCAGTCCGAATCCGGATGATTTGTTCCACGGGCGAGATGAAGATCTTACCGTCGCCAATTTCGCCGGTGCGGGCCGCGGTGATGATGCACTCAACGACCATATCGACATCTTTGTCGTCCACCACCACTTCGATCTTCAGTTTCTGCAGGAACTCAACGGTGTACTCCGATCCCCGGTAGCGCTCCGTTTGTCCCTTTTGGCGGCCAAAACCGCGCACTTCGGAAACGGTCATCCCGACAATGCCGGCGTTGACGAGGGCAATTTTTACATCGTCCAATTTAAAAGGACGCACGATCGCTTCAATCTTTTTCAAGGCTAGTCTCTCCCTTTGAGCATTCGTTATAGGTCTTGGTAATCACTGGGCCATTGTGGCCTTCCCCCTTGGCACACCTCAAAATCCTAAGGTTAGGAGCGGGTTTGCGTCGGAGTGGTTGCACACAGGATCTCAGCGATCGCCTGGTTCTAGCCTGGGTGTTGCAGCCCCATCACCAACCCAGGGATCTGGCTCCTTGGGAGTTGGCAACCCAGTTTGGGCAACCCAGTTGGGATCAACCAACACCCAAGCATAGAAGGGTTGGCCGTGGCCTGCACAACAAGCCGACATCTCTGGCGAAATCGGCATTTTATCAACCCGGTGATGAACCTGGTTATCAACCCCGCTAGCGGGGCAAAAGCCAGGCGGCTGAGCTAGATCAGAGATGAACAACACCGTGGGGCGTTATCCACAGGCTGACCCTTGCAGGCTGGACAATGCTGAGCTTGACCCCTGAGTTTGGCCACCGGACGAGGTTGCACGTTGGCGCAAGTGCCTGTACAGGCCACGCTAAAGCCTGGAACTGCCCACCTGCAAGAGCCAGAGAACAGTGGTTGGCATTTTTAAGGCTAGCCTATCAAAAGCCGGGGTCGCTCAGGCTAGTGGGCTGTATATCCCTGGTTGCGTTGGGTTAACAGTTAGCACTGGATCTCATCAGGGTTTTGTAATGTTCGTTACCGGTCGTTGAGCAAGACCTATCCCGAGGGGGGGTGGTTGGGTGCGGATCAGACAAGCAATAGCCCTTCGTCGTCGGTAGCCCTGCTGGCTTGCACTTGCTATGGGATTGGTATCTATTCGTAGGGGCGGCTTTGCCTCGCCATCGATCGCGCCCGATCGTGCCCAAACTTTCCGTGCCCTGGTTTTGATGACTTTGGTAACGGCGTTGATTGGATCCTTGGCATTTCGCCTCAGTCGTTTGCAACTGGTAGAGGGGGCTGTGCAGCGCCAGGCCGCAGAGCGGAACCGACTGCGGGGGTTGCCCTTGGTTCCCGATCGGGGGGCCCTGTTCGATCGCAAAGGCCAGGTGCTTGCTCGGAGTCGTTTGATTCGCAGCGTGTATCTGTCGCCCCAGCGCCACAGCCCGGCCGAGTGGCAACGGATCCTGAAGCCGATGGAAAGCATTTTCGATCGCCCCGTTGCGGCCATTGCCCAACAAATTGCCACTCAGCGCCAGCAGGGCCGGGGCGATATGCCCATTCGGGTGGCCCGAGATCTGACCCCTGAAGGATTTGTCCGGCTGGCAGAATTGGATCCGGGGGCAGGCATCCTCGCCGTGCGCGTGGAAGCCGAGCGGGACTATCCCCACGGTTCCACCGCCGCCCATGTGATTGGCTATTTGGGGGAAGCGAACCCCGAGGATATTAAAAACAACCCCGATTTACCCATGGGAGCCACCGTGGGCAAGGCGGGCATTGAACGATTGGCAGAAGCGACCCTGCGGGGCACTTGGGGCTACGACTGGATTGAAGCGGATGCCAAGGGCCGGCTGTTGCGACCGGCGGGCCAACGGCCCCCAAAACCGGGTCAGCCCCTTCGGTTAACGCTAGATTTGGCCGTGCAACAGGCGGCGGAACGGGGACTCCAGGGCCGGCGCGGTGCAGTGGTGGCCATGGATCCCCGCACGGGGGCCATTTTGGCCATGGCCAGCAGCCCCACGTTTGATTCCAATTGGTTTACCCAGCGAATTACCAAAAACCAGTGGGCCCAACTTCAAGACCCCAGCCGCCCCCTGTTGAATCGGGCCCTCCAGGGCTATCCCCCGGCCAGCACGTTCAAGATTGTGACTTCGGTGGCGGCGATCGAGTCGGGAGCCTATAGCCCGAACGCCATGGTGGGCACTGCCGGGGCCCTGTCCCTGGGGGGGACGGTGTTTCGGGAGCATGGGGGCGGCGGCTACGGCACGATCGGCTTTGCGAGGGCCCTCGAAGTCAGCAGCAATACCTTCTATTACCAGGTGGGAATGAAGACGGGCCCCGAGGCGATCGCCCAATGGGGCCAGGCCCTAGGTATTGGTCAGCCGCTGAAGTTGGGGCTGTTGGGCAGTCGTGGCATGTTGCCCACGCCGGCCACCAAACAGACTCTGTACCGTCAACCCTGGTATTTGGGCGATACGGTCAGTATGTCGATCGGGCAAGGATTGGTTTTAACCACGCCTTTGGAACTGGCCACGGTCGTTTCCGCGATCGCCAATGGAGGGAAGCGCGTGGTTCCCCACCTGTTGGCTAACCAAACCAGCCAATCGGACTTTCAACCCCAGTCGATCGGCCTGAAGCCCGAAACCCTCAACGTGGTGCGCCAAGGACTCAATGCGGTGGTGAGTCAGGGAACCGCCAAAGTGCTCAACGATCCCAGTCTGCCCCCTAGCGCTGGCAAAACGGGAACCGCCGAAGTGCCCAGCGGCCCTAATAACGCGATGTATGTGGGCTATGCCCCGGTGGATCAACCGCAAATTGCCCTGGCGGTGGCCGTGGAAAATGCTGGCTATGGGGGAGCTGTGGCGGCCCCGATCGCGAAGGAAGTGTTCAAGGCTTACTTCGGCCCGAAACCGCCCGCCTCTAACCCGCCCGCGAATCCGTAGCAGATTCGCCAAGGAGCAGATTCGCAAAAATCCACGAAAAACCTGCCAAAGGCCTGCCCAAGGCCCATCAAGACCAATCCAGCAAGCGGATCTTTCAAGGCCAACCTTCTGTAGTCCCTGGATCTCAGAACAGTTAAGAGCAGGTCAATCTCAGCAACTCAGCAACCATTTAGGGGCGATCGACTCGTGCGATCGCCCCTAAATTCATTTATTCGCATCCATTCATGAGGCTAATGAGGCGCAATTCAGGCAGTTGCTCGAGATTTCGAGCCTAATGTCATCAAACCATCAGAATCCCGGATTCAAGATTTCGAGCCTAATGTCATCAAACCATCAGAATCCCTAATCAGCCCTGCGCCCCAAGCCACAAAACAGCTTGCCATCAGGTCTTTGCGGAACCCGATCGCTCCAAATGCCCAAAACTGGTTTGGTCACCCTCAGAATTTCCGGTAAAGTATTGGGCGACGGCCGATTGGGCATGGGTGAAAAACAGAAACCCTCATCAATGGGTCACTTAAGCGCCCACCGCCCATCAACCAACTCCCGATCGAGTCCCCAAAAGCCTAATTTTTGGGATTCCAAGGGTTGACGTATTCCTGATCTTGTTTTTCCCGTCCCGTTGCTCTTTCCCTGTGCGATCGCCCCGAGCCATTGACCCCGAGCCTATGCGTTGATGCTCAGAGCTAGACCAGTTTGCCCATGACCTGCACCCGTTGGTTCGATCGCTAACTGCTCTTGCGCTTGCTGATTGTTGTCCGCTTGGGATTTTTCCCCTTGCTCCCTCTTTCCATCGGCCGATCATCCTATGACGCTGCTACAACCGCTGTACGATCGCCTCAACACCGATGGCCGCACCATCGGGCGATCAAACCAAGGTTGGATTTTGATGGGTGTGGTTTCCCTATTGATCTTTGGGGGACTGGCTCAGCGCTTGGTGCATCTCCAGCTCATGGAAGGTGAGGCCCTGCGGGCCCGGGCCGAGCGCAACCGCATTCAAACCATCCCCAAAATTCCCAGCCGGGGCAACCTGCTCGATCGCAACGGCAACCTGCTCGCGGGTAACCAGCTCACCCACTCCGTCTCCGTTTGGCGCACAGCGGTGAATCGGCCCAACTGGCCGCGGCTGCGGAATATCCTGGCCACCACTCTGAATATTTCAGAAGATGATCTACAGGCTCGGGCCGATCACCTGGATTTTGAATCTCGCTTTCTGATTCCCGTTCAGCACAACGTGAAACCCGAAGAGGTCGTGCGGTTGCGGGAATATGGCGTGGATCTGCAAGGGGTGCAAATTGAACGGGAAACCAGCCGCTCCTATCCCTACGGTGAAACGGCCGCCCACGTTTTGGGCTACATCGGCGAAATCAGCAAGGAAGAACTGGAAGGCAACCGATTTCGGGCCCAAAAATCCGCCAAAGGCTATCGCTACGGCGACATTGTGGGCAAAATGGGCCTTGAAAAATCCCTGGAATTTACCCTGCGGGGCCAACCCGGTAGCGGCCGAGTAGAAATTGACGGCAAGGGCAACCTGATCAACATTCTGGACGATCGCCCTGCTCGCCCCGGCGAAGATATCCACCTCAATTTGGATGTGGACTTGCAGCGGGCTTCGGAATCGGCCTTGGGGGGACGCAACGGGGCTGTAGTGGTCATGAACCCCAAAACTGGCGAAGTGTTGGCCCTGGCCAGTGAACCCCGGTTTGACCCCAATATCTTCACCCGCAAGATTGACCAACGCACTTGGCAAGCCCTGCAAAAGCGTCGCCATCCCTTCGTGAACCGGGCTTTGCAGGCCTATCCCCCCGCCAGCACCTTCAAGGTGGTGACCACTGTGGCGGCGGTGGAGTCGGGCAAGCTTCCGCCCGATGCCGTTCTGCCCACCTATGCCTATTTGCCCGTGGATGGAACTCGGGTTTGGGATTGGAACAAGTCCGGCTTTGGCCCCATGAGCTTCATCAGTGCCATGGCCATGAGCAGCAACACCTTCTTTGGACAAGCGGGCCTGCGGGCGGGCGAAAAAAACCTGATTACTTGGGCCCGAAAGCTGGGTTTTAGCTCACCGACGGGGATTGAGTTGCGGTTTGAAGAAGCCAAGGGGCTGATTCCCAGTGATGAGTGGAAGCGCAAAAATGACTTGGGGCCTTGGCATCGGGTGGATACGGTCAATGCCTCGATCGGGCAGGGCTACGTGCAAGCTTCCCCCCTGCAAGTGGCGGTGATGTTTTCAGTCGTAGCCAATGGGGGATATCGGGTGCAGCCCCGGTTGGTGCAGTCCACGCCGATTCAGCGGGAGTCTTTGGGTTTGAAACCCAGCACCTTGGAACTGTTGCGGAAATCCCTGCGGAGCGTGGTGACGGCGGGTACGGGCAAAGCCCTGAATGGCACGGTGTCGGTGGCAGGCAAGAGCGGCACGGCAGAAGATCCCCCCCGGGAAACCCATGCTTGGTTTGGGGCCTATGCGCCCTATGAAAAACCGGAAATTGTGGTGGTGGCGTTTTTGGAAAATGGTGGCGGCGGTGGCAAGATGGCCGGCCCCGTTACCCGATCGGTCATTGATGCCTATTTTGCCAAGGCTCGCCAACCCCAAAAGGGCAAATCCAACACCGCCCAAGTGTCAACGGCCAACCAGCCCACCGGCAACAATCGCCAGTCTCAGGATTAGCTGTTGGGAATCCAAGGCCGATCGACTCAGAAACCGGCTGAGGCAGTCCCGCCCATGAGGTTGTGCCGTTCCCTTGGGCGCGAAATCGATGTGAATTTGTGAATTAGCCCTAATTGATTAGCCCTAATTGATTAGCCCTAATTGATTAGTGTTAATTAATCAATAATGAATAAGTGCCCCAAAACTGGGTGAAACCCAACCGGACTACTCGTGAACCCAAACTCCAACCCGATCGCCCAAAAACCTGAATGGCTCCGCGTCAAGGCTCCCCAGTGGGAGCGCGTGGGCAATGTCAAAGATATTTTGCGGGACTTGGCCCTGAACACGGTCTGCGAAGAAGCCTCCTGCCCCAACATTGGCGAGTGCTTCAATGCCGGAACGGCCACATTTTTAATCATGGGGCCCGCCTGCACCCGCGCTTGTCCTTATTGCGATATTGACTTCGAGAAAAAGCCCAAAGCCCTTGACCCCACGGAACCAACGCGGCTGGCGGAAGCGGTGCGCCGGATGCGGCTGAACCATGTGGTGATTACGTCGGTGAATCGGGATGATTTGCCCGATGGCGGGGCGGATCAGTTTCGCCAATGCATTGCGGCCGTGCGATCGGCCTCGCCGGGAACCACGATCGAGGTGTTGATTCCGGATCTTTGCGGTAACTGGGCGGCGCTGGACATCATCCTGTCGGCGGGGCCGGAGGTGTTGAACCACAACACGGAAACGATCGCCCGCCTTTATCGCCGGGTGCGCCCCCAGGGGGACTATCAACGCACCCTGGAACTGTTGCAACGCGCCAAAACCCTTGCCCCTTGGCTCTATACCAAATCTGGAATCATGGTTGGGCTGGGGGAAACGGCGGCGGAAGTGGAGCAAGCCATGGCCGACCTGCGATCGGTAGACTGTGACATTCTGACCCTTGGGCAATATCTCCAGCCTTCGCCCAAACATTTGCCGGTGCAGTCTTTTGTGACTCCGGAGCAGTTTGAAGCTTGGCGAGTGGCCGGGGAAGCCATGGGCTTTTTGCAGGTGGTTTCTTCGCCGCTGACGCGCAGTTCCTACCATGCGGAACAGGTGCGATCGCTGATGGAACGTTATCCCCGATCGCGCCCGCAGTCTGCTGAGGCGCTTTCCGTAGGCTAAGCAACGGTTAACGGATTCCTCGACTTGAATCCTCGACTCGAATCCTTTTGCTCCAGAACTATGGTGCAGCTCATTGCCCATCGGGGCAGTTCCGCGATCGCTCCCGAAAATACCTTGGTGGCGATCGAACAGGCGATCGCTGACCGGGTTGATGCGATCGAGCTGGATGTGCAGGAGCTGGCGGACGGCACGTTGGTGCTGCTCCATGACACAAATTTGCGGCGGTTGGCCGGGGTTGATCGCCCCAGCCACCAACTGACCGCTGCGGACTTAGCCCAATTGGAGGTGGGATCTTGGTTTAGTCCCCGGTTTGCGGGAACCCGGATTCCAACCCTGGCGGCGGCGTTGGCCCAAGTGGGCGATCGGGTGGCCCTGAATTTGGAGCTGAAATGTCATGGACAGGAACGCCAATTACCGGAAGCCTTGGTGGCACTGCTGAGGGCATTTCCCCAAGTACAGGTCACGCTCACGTCTTTTAATTGGGCAATGCTGCAACGGGTGCGGGCGATCGCACCTGAATTCCCCTTGGGGCCGATTGCGGCTGACCCGCTGGATTGGGCCGCACTCGATCGGGAATTGGGGACGGTGGCCGTGGTGTCGTTGCACCATGGCCAGCTCACCCCCGAAATGGTTGCCCTGGCCCGATCGCGGGAGGCCGCCCTGTGGGTTTGGACGGTGGACGACCCCGTTGAAATGGAGCGGGCCCTGAGCTTGGGGGTGGATGGTGTGATTACCAACGCTCCCGATCGGGCCCGGTTCGATCGGCTGCGGCTGGCGGCTCCTAGCCCGAGCCGATCGGGCGGTCAATAACTCATCAGCGCCAAACGGAAACCCCAAAATTTCAGGGCTAATTCAGGGCCGACCGACGAGCATGGTTGCCCTAATTTGCGAGTCCAGTTGTTGTAACAAGGGGCTGAAGCCCCTTGCTGCCTAGTGATCGGGTAACGGCAACAGTCATCTGATTTGACCGATCAAAATCAGCTTGCCACGCCACTACAGGCCAAATTCGCGCTTAATCTGGGCTACCCAAGTGGCGATCCGCTCATCGGTCAAGTCCGGTTGGTTATCTTCGTCCAGCGCCAACCCCACAAAGTGATCGCCCCGTTGGGCCTTGGACTCGCTGAAGTCATAGCCCGCGATCGGCCACATGCCCACGGTTTGGCCGCCCAGGCTGGCGATTTTTTCTTCCAGTAATCCCATCGCGTCCTGGAAGTTGTCCGCGTAGCCCACCTGGTCGCCGGGGCCAAAATAGGCCACCTTTTTGCCCGCAAAGCTGATGTCGTCTAGCTCTCCGTAGAGGCCGTCCCAATCGCTTTGAAGTTCGCCAATGTTCCAAGTGGGGCAGCCCACAATCAGGTAGTTGTAGGGCGCAAAGTCCTCGACACTGGCATCGGCCACATCGTGCAAATCCACCACAGCATCGCCGCCGAGGGCCGCTTGAATTTTTTCCGCCAAGGATTCCGTATTGCCCGTTTGCGTGCCGTAGAACAGTCCGATCGTTGCCATAGGTTCAATTCGTTGAAGGGTTGATAGGGTTTGAGGTGATTGGACGGATGCCAACCCGAGATCTTGGGGGGCAAGAGGTTGAAACCCCTTGTCTGATTCCTGTTTGATCTCTGCCTGAGTCGTGATCAGGTTGCTGGATCAGTCCTGGAGAAATTGAGGTTGTTGAGGTCGGCCGGCCAAGTACCGATCCGGCTTCAGGGGCGATCGCCTGCACTGCTGGTTACTGGCGATTGACCCTAGGGGGCTTCTTTAATGAAATTGACTCTCAATAAATTAGCAATAGCAGCATAGCAAGATTTATTTAATTGAGAAAGAGTTTTAATAAACTCAAAATGCTTGTAAAACCAGAAAAAAGGGGATCGATCGCCACCCCCAGCGACGGAGCGGCCCCGAATCCCCCCAGTCCTCGCGATCGGCCCTCCACGACCGATTTCGATTTCTGTAAATGACTGACTTATGGATCAAAAACTCAAAAAACAGCTTGAACGATGCTGGCAGCGGGTTGATCGCCTAGAGCGCCAATAGGCCTGCCCCCTGGGTCAACAACAGGAAGGCAAAGATCGCACCGCCCATGCCGCCGACCAAGAACATGGCGCTGAACTGGCTCCAGCCGTCCGCTGTTCGCAGGTTGTCGGGCAACACGGCTGCGTTGGCTCCCACGGCTTTGGCCATGCCCCGGAACTGATCCAAGGAGCGATCGCCCCGGTTCGGGAAGGTCACGGCCCCGTAGAGCGACAGGCACAGGGACAAAATCAACAGCAGCCCCATGGTGGCAATCAGCCCCACCAGTTCCGCCGACTGGCTCGATCGCATCGGCCCCAGCTTGATGAACGGCCCCACCAGGAAGTAGCCGTGGGCCATGCCAATTTCCAGTCCCCGCGCCAGGGGCGACAGGTTCGGGCGATAGATCGGCAGGTATTGCACCAGGGTCAGGGTCACATCGGACGCGCTGACGGGTGTGTCCAGGGTGCCCGCTTCCGGCGAGCCGCCACCGGGCCGGATAAAACTATCGCTGCCGAACTTGAAGCCCACGGCCTCCGCCCGCACCCGCAGGGCGTGCCACAAGTGCCCTGCCAACAACAGGATCGCAAACACAAAGTGGAAGGTGGCCAACCAGCCCCGGGCGGTTACCGTGCCGTCCTGGGTGACGATGCCCAGGGGGCCGTAGAACACTTCGGGATAGGCGAAGTCATTCACCGACACAAAGTAGGCCGCGAAGAAGCCCATGTAGGCCAAGGCTCCCAGGCTATAGGACAGGTAGGCTTCCCCCGTCCAATAGAACACCCGTTCCACCCAAGCCCAAGGACGGCTGAGGATGTGCCAGAGGCCGCCTGCAATGCAGAGGCCGCCGACCCACACATGGCCACCCACCAGGTCTTCCAGGTTATCGATCGCTGCCATCCCTTGGCTGCCATGCGCTCCCACCAGATAGCCCCAAATCGTGCCGAACTCAAGGGTGGGGTGCTCAACCAAGCGCACCGAACTGATCGCCGGGTCATAGAGACCGCCCCAAGCCATGGCCTTGGCCACCAGCAGGAAAGCCCCAGATCCCAACAGCAGCAGGTGAATACCAATGATCGTGGTCATTTTGTCCTTGTCGCGCCAGTCGTAGCCAAAGAAGCCACTGAAGTTGGCGCGATCGGTGGGCAACACCTCGGGGCCCAGCACGGCGTGATAGATGCCGCCGGCCCCCAACACCGCCGCACTGACCAGGTGCAACATGCCCACCACCAAATAGGGATAGGTGTCGGCGATCGCCCCATTGGGTCCCAAGCCAAACCCAAGGGTGGCCAAGTGGGGCAACAGGATCAGCCCCTGAGTCCCCATCGGTTGGCTCGCATCGTAGCGAGACAGCTCAAACAGGGTCATGGCCCCTGCCCAGAGCACAATCAGCCCCGCATGGGCCACATGGGCCCCCAGCAGCTTGCCCGACAGATTCACAAACCGCCCATTTCCGGCCCACCAGCCCAATTGCGGCATGGCGGGGGGCGCAGTCCGAGAGATTACGGCGCTCATGCAGCAGCCTCCTGGGTGGATAGTTGGGTGGACGAATCAGCGGTGTTAGCGGTGGTCGGGGTGGTTTGCCCAAAGCCAAACCGCACGCCGGCCGCTTGCAGAGCGTGGAAAATGTGCCCTTGCAGGAAAAAGAAACCGAGCCAGAAATGGGCATTGGCCAACCAAACGCGGGAGGTCAAGGCTCCATCGGGGCTGAAGAAATAGGGCACGCGATCGAACCCGATTTGCAACGTGGGGCCAAAGAACACCTCGGGGAAGGCAACGGCATTCACGGACACAAACAGGGTGGCCACAAAGGCCATCAGAGCCAGCGCCCCTAGGCTGTAGGACAAATAGGCCTCGCCCGACCAAATAAACAGGCGCTTCACGGCCGCGGATGGTTCCGAAACGATGTGCCAGAGGCCGCCCCCGATTAGGATTGCGCCCAACCAAGCGTGGGCCCCGACGATCGTGGGTAGGTCATGGACGCTGGCCAGCCAGTAACGACCACCGGCCCCGAAGAAGTAGCCGAAGATTTGCCCCCAATCCCAGTTCAGATCGCTGACCAACTGGACACGGCCCACCGCCGGATCGTAAAGACCGCCAAAGGTGGTGGCCTTCAGCACCAGCAGCCAAGCGCCCAACCCGAGCAACACCAGGTGAATGCCCAAGATTTGGGTCATTTTGTTGGCATCATCCCAGCGGTAATTGAAAAAGCCGGTGCGATCGAGCCGTTCGGGCCCCTTGAGCGCATGGAACAAACCGCCCACACCCAAAAAGGCTGAGCTGATCAAATGAATTGCCCCGATCGCAAACCAATCATCGGTTTGGGCGATCGCCCCGTTGTTGCCCAGGCCCCAACCCAACCGGGCCAGGTTCGGCAACAAAATCAACCCTTGCTCGTACAGCGGCCGACTCAGATCGCAGCGGGAGACCTCAAACAGGGTCATTGCTCCCGCCCAAAGCACGATCAGTCCCGCATGGGCCACATGGGCCCCCAACAATCGTCCCGACAGTTCCGTCAGGCGGGCATTCCCCGCCCACCAAGGAATCGCGGTCGCCGTCTGTGGCGGCGTGGTGGTGACAGTCATAGGAAGTTCCCAACAACAGCTTGCAGCGTTTGCAGTTTTTGCAGGTATGCGCCATTCGGTGCAGATTCGAGAAATCTCGAATCTTTATTGAAACTTTATAGCAATAAAGCCTGAATCAAGATTTGGAAAATGTCAAGAATAATTTTCAATAAGATTTGAACAAGCAGATCCAACGGCGGGCGATCGCCCCGTTTCGTCGCGCCAATTTCAGCCGATGCCCTGGGCGGCCTGAAGTAGGGGCGTACGGCCGTACGCCCGATCAAGGGTCAACGATGCGAACCGTTAAGCGAAAACCGTTGAGCGAAAACCGTTGAGTTAAAGCGGATGGTTGCCGGCCTGCAATTGCTCAGGAATTGGGCGATCGCGGGAAATGATGCGGCCTTGGGCCTGGCGACCGAGCAGGCTACCGGCCAACTCGCTGCCGGGAGGCAACCACAACAACCAGCGGTTGCGATCGGGCAGTTGACTGACCCGATCGACCGCTGAGGTGAGCCACAGCACGGCCCGAGAGGGCGGTTCATGCTGGGCTAGCTCCCCGGCCAGGGTTCCGGCCAGGGTTTCCAACACCACCTGTCGCCCGCGCACCAGCCCCGTGGCCGCCGTCCACAGGAAGGGATCGAGATAACAGCGGCTGGCATAGACATACATGGAGGCGGCCGCTTCCACGGCTTGCTCAAAGTCTTCGGGATCCCAGGCGATCGCACTATCGAGGGCCACAATCAGATCGGGCCCCGTGGCGGCGGTTTCCAATTCACGCACCTGAAGCTCCCCAAACCGGGCACTACTGCGCCAATGGATGAACCGGGTGGAGTCGCCCCAACGATAGGGCCGCAGGGAACGGGTCAGGCCTTCGGTTCCCAAACGCAAGGCCCGATCGCCCGCTGCGTTTTGGGCATCCCCTTCGCCCATCCAATCCACGATCGGGCATTGGGCCAGGGGCCAAACCCGAGGGTAAACCACCAGCTTGGCCGGTGCGGCGATCGGCTGTTGTCGCCAAAACAGGCCAAAGGGCGCACCCGATCGCAAGGTGAAACTCGGCCAACGGTAGATGCCGCGCCGCTGGGCCCGGAATTGAGCTTGGATGGTGATGCTCCCTTGGGCAGGAATCAGGGCGATCGAGCCGCTGGCAACGGGCAGGGGGGCCGGTGGGCGATCGACCCATTGCAGCAGGGAGCGGGCCGATCGGGTGTGGTTGGTGATCCGGCATTCCGCCACGGCCAAATCGTCAACGCTGATGGGCTGAATGGGCGATCGGCTGGCGCTCAGGCCCCCGAGCGATCGCGCCGTCAGCACCGCCGCCACCAACATCAGCGCCAACAGCACCCCACTCATCACATAGAGCCAACCGGCCATGGCGTTGGTGGCGGCCCCAAACAAAAACAGGGCGATCGCGCCCAGCAAAGCCCCCTGAAACGAAGGACTCACCAAGCGGGTTTCCCAGCCCATCAGCCACATAACCCAGCGGTGGCGCACCGTTGCCAGCAGTTTGAACATGATTGAAAGGGGGATGAGGGCTTATGGTCACATCGTCTGAAACCCTGATTCCACGGTGGCGCGATCGTGGGAGGCAAGGGGCTTAAGCCCCTTGTTACGGCGATTAGGGTATGAAAGACCAACCATTGCACCCATCATAGGGCGATCGCCCCGAATCGCCAGAGCCGACTATTGGCCGAGGGTTAGCTCTTCCTTCTTGCCCAAAATGCCCTGGGGCCGCCACATCATCAGCACCACCAAAATCAACCCAATCACCATCAACCGGAAGGCTCCCAATCGGGCATCATCCAAGGGCAGCAGGGCCGGCAACACAAACCGGGTGAGGGTGGTGTATCCCCAAAACAGGACAGAACCCAACAGCGTGCCCGCATTGTTGCCCGCACCGCCCAAAACCACGATCGTCCAAGCTTGGAAGGTCATCAGCGGAATAAAGCCATCGGGGTTAATAAAAGTGAGATTCCAGGCATAGAAGGAACCGGCGACCCCCGCGATCGCCCCGCCCAGCATCAAGGATTGCAGTTTGTACCAAAACACGTTTTTGCCCAAGGCCCGGGCGATTTCCTCGTCCTCGCGGATGGCTTTTAGCACCCGGCCCCAGGGCGATCGGCCCAGCCGCTCCAGTTGCCAATAAACCAGGCCCAAAACGGCCACCACCAGCAACATCAAGCCGCCTTTGTAGTTGAAATCCCAAAGGGCGATCGCCCCACAGCCATAGAGCAGCAGCCCCATTAGGGCCGAGATGCCACCCAACGCCAGGCGACCCTTGGAGGGGGGCTGTTGGGTTGTGCCGGTGACTTGCCCTTGGGCGGCCTGTTGGCGCGATCGCAAGGCCTGCCGGAACCAGCGCCACAGGGACCAACCGGCCGCCCCAAAGATGCCCGTCCAAAGGGCGATCGCCACCGGAGCCACCCAAGGCGCGTCCGGCACTTGGGCCAAGGGCAGCGGGTAGCCATAAACACCCCTTGCGCCTCGGGTCAGCCACTCTTCATTCAAAGCCACCAGTCGCACCACCTCCGACACCCCGATCGTGACGATCGCCAGGTAATCTTCCCGCAGGCGCAGGGTGGAAATGCCCACCAACAAACCCAGCAGAGCCGCCAGCCCCGCCCCGATCGCCACCGCCAGCACAATCGGCCAACCCTGAAGCGACAGCAAAATGGTGGTGTAGGCCCCAATGGTCATGAAGGCCACATGGCCAAAATTAATTAAGCCCGTGAGACCCCATTGCAGATTCAGACCCAGGCCAAAGAGGGCAAAGATGCCTGAAAAAATAATCAGTGAGGTGAGGTAAGCAATCATGGGGGCGCGATCGAGCCTCAGCGTAGGAATAGCCCAAATTTCACGCCCCATTGTAGGGCAGGGAGCTGATGGATCGATGGTTTAGGCATTGGTTTAGACGCTGATTTAGGCGCTGGTTTAGCCTAGCGGGCAAGGGTTGGCTTAGGCGCTGCCCAAGGCCGCATTCACCACCTGAGGAAACAGACCTGAGCACCACCAAACCCCCACGGCAGAACAGTAGGGCAAATGGCCCGCCGGGGCGCTGAGGCTGAAGTTGCGGCTCTTTTGGCTGGTCCAACCCAGGCGATCGCCAAACCGACACCAAGCCTCCACGGGGCTGGCGGTTTGGCTGGTGACCTCTAGCCAGATGTCGTATTGAATGCGGAAGCCAAAGTGATTGTTGCTGTGGACTGTCCAGAGGCGATCGATCTCGGTTAAATCGCCCTTGGGGAATTGCTCAATGTCTTCTACCCGTAACCAACTGGCCCCCTCGCGGCCCACCACCTTCAGCATGATTCGCGTGGTTTCCCGATCAGCCTCCAGCCACTTTTGCGCTTCCAGCAACTGGGATAGCCGCCCGTAGCGATCGACCGGGGCCGGAGTTGGCCCCGGCGAGGGCATCACAAACTGCAAAATGGTCACCTCCTCCTCCGTGGGCAGCCCGTGGGCCGGCGGCATGAGGGCAGAAGGGCGATGCTCCGGCAGGTGGAAAGGATTTTCGTTGCGATCGGGATTTGCCAAGGGCGGGTCAGGATTGACCGCCGAACTTGCATGGCCCGTGTCTTGCAGGGCGGCCGTGTCCAAGGGGCCCAAGTCAAATGGCAGGGGATCAGACCCCGACCCGATCGGATGGGATTGTGCCTGGGATCCCGCCTGTGGCGATCCCGCCTGTGGTGATCCTGTCTGTGGTGATCTTTGGGGCCCCGCGCCCTGTTTCAGGGCTTGGATTTGTTGCTGGAGCTGACCCGGAAGCTGTTGCAACGTTTCCAGCCATTCCGGCGAAAGGGTTTGGAGCAGCAGTTTTTGCGATTCTTGGAGTTGTGTTAGTTCCAAATACAGGTGCGATCGCTCCTGGCGGGCCCGTTTCAGTTGGCCTTCAATATGGTTTAACTTGGCATCCAAATTTAATCGCTGCCAAAACTCTCGGGCCCAAGTGGTGCGTACCTGGTCGCGGGCCCGCAACAGGGCAATGGTCGCCCGATCGCTCCCCGTGCCCACCAGCGCCTCCGGTAACGGGGAATTATCCCAACCACAGGTTGGGCACAGCACTTCGGTGTCTGACAACTCGGTGGAACAGATAGGACAACGCACAGCAGCCATGGGTCAAAGGGGGGTGAGGGCAGGGGGATGCTACTGCCGTCCCTATTCTACTCAGCCGTTTGGCACTGTCGGGAACTGCGCTCTTGGCCCAGGCGCAGGGGGGCCGATGTCTGATGCAATCGTTACCGTGATTGGGGGTGGGAGCTGGGCTACACTCAAGGCGCGATCGGGACGATAAAAAGACGATAAGAAGGAGTGTTTATGACCGGCACTGCGTCATTGTGGCAGCGTTACCAAGACTGGCTCTACTATCACGAGGGCTTGGGGCTGTATCTGGACGTGAGCCGGATGCGGTTTGATGATGCATTTGTGGCTCAGATGCAACCCAAGTTGGCGAAAGCATTTGGGGACATGACCGCTCTGGAATCGGGGGCGATCGCCAATCCCGACGAACAACGGATGGTGGGTCACTATTGGCTGCGGCAACCGGACTTGGCCCCAACGCCGGAATTGCGCGACGACATCATCAACACCCTGGACCGCCTGGAAGCGTTCACAACGGCCATCCACACCGGCCGGCTCACGGCCAACGGTCAGCCCTTTACCGATGTGTTGTCGATCGGGATTGGCGGTTCGGCCCTGGGGCCGCAGTTTGTGGCGGAGGCCTTGGCTCCCAATCAGCCGCCCTTGGCCATTCACTTTGTGGACAACACCGACCCCGACGGCATCGATCGAATCCTGTCCAAGAGCACGGGCGGCTCCCCCCTGCGCGATCGCCTGGCCACAACCCTGGTGCTGATCATCTCCAAGTCCGGCGGCACACCCGAAACCCGCAACGGCATGGTGGAAATTCAAGCGGAATTTAGCCAAGCCGGATTGCCCTATCACCGCAACTTTGTGGCCATTACCTGCGAGGGCAGCACCTTGGATCAACGGGCGATCACCGAAGGCTGGCTCGATCGATTCCCCATGTTTGATTGGGTCGGTGGCCGCACCTCGGAACTGTCGGCGGTGGGGCTGTTGCCTGCGGCGCTCCAAGGGATCCAAATTCGGGAAATGCTCTTGGGTGCGCAAATGATGGATCAGGCCACCCGCGATCGCAACCTGAAAACCAACCCCGCCGCCCTGTTGGCCCTCTGCTGGTATTCCGTGGGCCGCGGCAAGGGCGAAAAGGACATGGTGGTTTTGCCTTACAAAGACCGGCTACTGCTGTTTTCGCGCTACCTCCAGCAGTTGGTGATGGAATCCTTAGGCAAGGAGCGCGATTTGGACGGCAACTTGGTTTATCAGGGGATTGCCGTGTATGGCAACAAGGGCAGCACCGATCAACATGCCTATGTACAGCAGTTGCGCGAAGGGGTTCCCAACTTTTTTGCCACTCTGATTGAGGTGCTGGAAGATGGCGGCTCGGGCGTGGTGGTGGAAGACGGGGCGATCGAGTCGGGCGATTACCTCAGCGGGCTATTGCAAGGCACTCGCCAAGCGCTCTACGACAATGATCGCGAGTCAATTACCATCACGGTTCCCCGCGTCAACGAGCGAATTGTAGGGGCCCTGATTGCGCTCTATGAACGGGCTGTTAGCTTCTACGCCTCCCTGGTCAACATCAATGCCTATCACCAGCCGGGCGTTGAGGCCGGCAAAAAAGCCGCCGCTAACATCTTGGCCCTGCAAAAGCGGCTGGTGTCGGCCTTGCAAGATGCGGGGGAACCCCTGTTGATTTCGGAGTTGGCAACGCAGGTGGGGGCGATCGAGCAGGTGGAAACGGTCTATTGGATCCTGCGGCACTTGGCGGCCAATGGGCGCGGCCCGGTGCTGGTGGGTAACCCTGGACAACCGGCCAGCCTGAAGGTGTCTTGGAAATAGGTGTTTGGGAAATCTTGATTCATTGCTGAATCCATTGCTGAGTTTGCGGTTGCCGGAATTCAATCGCAATTCAACCATTTCCCTGTTCAAACTAATGCCCAACTAATGCCCAAAAGCGAGTCGGGGTAGATGCAAACCTGCCCCGATTTTTTGGGCGATCGCTCCCCAATACAGCTCGACGCAACCACTCGCCCCCACTGCCCTATTCCGGTTCCCGCAGGCGATCGGGCCCCACCCACTCATCCCAATTTTCGTCGTAGTCGTCATAGCTGATGTGGTGCAGGCCATACCAAGCCTTTTTGACCGTTGCGGGATACCAATCGCCCGCCTCATCCTGCACCTCCACCGCTGTGCCCACGTCATACATCACCGGTTCGTAGGGACGGATGCGATCGGGCGTGACCCACTCTTCCGACTGATCCACCACGTATTGCACTCGATACTGTTCGTCACCGTCTTGATCGCTGACTTCCAAAATTTTTGCCCGATACCAATCCTCCTCATATTCCACCTCCACCCGGCGGCCCAATTGGGGATTAAATCGATCTTTTACTCGCGACAGTTGCATTTGCGGATCAAAATCATGGGTTGTGAAAAACATTGATTTTTGATCTTCAATGAATGCCACTTCCAATTCCGTGTAGCGGGCAAAATCGTAAAGCGTAATCACCCGATCTTCATCCAAGTCAACGGCGGGATCGCCTTGTAATCCCTTCAGCAAAGAAGCCGTAAATGTCCAAGCGCCCGTTGAAGTGTTGTGGGCATAGGCAGAGGTCACACAGGCATAGGAAATTTCGCTATCTCGTCGCTTGGCTTCGTCAATCAGTCCCCCAGAGAAACAGCAGTCCGCCATCAGCAGGGCATGGGAACCATTGAAATTTTCTTCAATGTCGTCAAAAATGCTGGACACTTTCCAATAGGTTTCCGTGTCTTCCGCATCGGCATCATAGTTATAAAAATAATGTTCCCCTGACTCGTAATCCCAACCACCGTGGCCGGCAAAATAAAGCATTAAGAGAGCATTTTCATCGGTGGTAGCCAAAAATTCTGGCAATTTAGATTGAATGGCAGAGAGGGTTGCTTGGCGATCCTGAAGATAAATAATTTGAGATTTGGGCACGCCTTGGTTGCGGAAAAATTCCACTAACTGCGCGTCCGATCGATTGGGGACAGCATCAGGAAAGGGGGCGAAGGCTTCTGAGTCTTGCCACTCCAGCAAACCCACCGCAAAGATCCAAGTTGTTTCGGGATTCCATTCCATGGTCAAGGGCATTCTAGGAGGATGCTGTGGGGAGGATGAGACTACGGCTGGGTTCGATCGAACGGCTCTTGGCCGCCCTTGAACTCAGGACAATCGCGATCGGGAAAAGGTCACAATTGGGGAGCGATCGAGCTATCCTCCGCACATCGGGCCCATCTTAATCCTGGCGTTTGGGATCTGACCACGGGCCCTGTTCGGTTTTGGGTTGCCAGAGGATGATCCCAGCCACCGGGCGATCGCCCTGGTTTTCAGAATTTGGCTCGATTCCCACGTAATCTCTACTTGATCCCTGCCTAGTTCTTGCTTGAACCCTGGACTAGCGAGCAAACCGTAACAAAGACTACAATTTAATCAAGAAGGTTGCTCCGATTACCTTCAGAGGACGACCCGAAGCATGGAAAGCCAATCGCTGTTTGTGGGTGCGCGCCAAAATCTCGATTTGGCCCTGAAGCATATCGCCATTTCGGAAGATGCGATCGAACATTTAAAACATCCCAAAGCCAGTCTGCAAGTTTCAATTCCCGTGCGGATGGATGATGGATCACTGCAAGTTTTTCAGGGCTATCGCGTTCGCTATGACGATACACGCGGCCCTGCCAAAGGTGGCGTTCGCTATCATCCTCAAGTGTCGTTGGATGAGGTCACATCCTTAGCCTTTTGGATGACCTTTAAATGTGCGGTTTTGGATTTACCCTTTGGCGGTGGCAAGGGTGGCATTACAGTTAATCCCAAGCAGCTTTCGCGATTGGAATTGGAGCGTTTAACGCGCGGCTATATTGATGCGATCGCGGATTTTATTGGGCCCGATGTGGATATTTTGGCCCCCGATGTTTACACCAACGCCACGATTATGGGTTGGATGATGGATCGCTACAACATCATTCAGCGCAAGTCCTGTCCGGCGGTGGTGACGGGCAAGCCGATCGCCCTGGGCGGCAGTGCGGGCCGCGAAACAGCCACGGCCATGGGGGCGTTTTTTGTGATGCAAACCATTTTGCCCAAGTTCGATCGCCCACCGGCCGAAACCACCGTTGCCATTCAAGGATTTGGTAATGCGGGCAGTTTTTTGGCGGAACAAATCCATCGGGCGGGCTATCGAGTGGTGGCGGTCAGCGATTCCAAGGGCGGGATTTACGCTCCAGCGGGGTTAGATATTCCTGCCATTCGCCAAAACAAAGAAGCGGGGCGGGGCATGGAGGCCCTTTACTGCCATGGTACGGTTTGCAGCATGACAGATCATCAATCCATTACCAATGAAGCACTCTTGGAACTGCCCGTTGATGTGTTAATTCCGGCGGCGCTGGAGAATCAAATTACAACGGAAAACGCCGATCGAATCCAGGCCAAGCTGATCTTTGAAGTGGCGAACGGGCCGATTACCTTTGAGGCCGATCGCATCCTGAGTCAAAAGGGAATTTATGTCTTGCCGGACATTTTGACCAATGCAGGCGGTGTGACCGTTAGCTACTTTGAATGGGTGCAAAATCGGAGCGGTTTGTATTGGTCGGCGGCAGAGGTGGAACAGCGGTTGGCGGAACGGATGACCCGCGAAACGGAGCGGATTTGGCAGCTTGCCCAATCGCTGGATTTGTCCCTGCGGACGGCGGCCTATGTCCATGCGCTCGATCGCCTGCGGGAAGCGATCGAGGTGAAGGGCACGCGCGACTATTACGCACAAGCGAAAGCCTAAACCCCCAATTCCCGTGAATTGGAGGGGCCGATTATTCTCGGTAAGTGGCCACAACTCGATCGCGCCATTGGTTGCGGGTTTCCGTGAGTTCGATCGCCCAATGGATTGCCTCAATCATGCTGGCGGGGTTGGCAATGCCTTGGCCGGCAATATCAAAGGCCGTGCCGTGGTCAGGGGAAGTGCGCACAAAGGGCAGGCCGATTGTGGTGTTGACGGCGCGATCGAAGGCCATCAGCTTCACGGGAATCAACCCTTGGTCGTGATAAAGCGCTAAGTAGGCATCGGGTAACCCGGCTGGCATGGTGGGCCCAAACCAAGCTTGGCCCGCTGTTACCCACATGGTGTCTGGGGGAATGGGGCCGCGGAGGGTGGCGTTGGGGTAGCGATCGCGTGCTTGGGCTAACCAGGGAATCAGCCAATCGCGCTCCTCGGTGCCCAGTTGTCCCCCTTCGCCGCTGTGGGGATTCAAGCCGGCGATCGCGATGGTGGGATGGGTGATCCCCAAGTCCCGATCGAGCATGGTGATCAGCAAATCTAGCTTGCGATCGAGCAGTTCCGGCGTGAGCACCACAGGAACCTGATGCAAGGGAATGTGGGCGGTGGCCAATAGGGCGCAAAGTTTCCAACCGGTTTGGGGCGATCGACCCACAAAGGCCATCCCAAACCGATCGACCCCGGCCCGCTCGGCACAAACCTCCGTTTGTCCAGGGAAGGCGTGGCCCGCTGAATGCCAGGCGGCTTTGCTGATCGGCGCGGTGACAATTGCCGCAAACCGGCCCGCCGCCGTGGCCGCCAGGGCCGCATCGAGCCAAGTGAAGCTGGCGGCTCCGGCGGCTGCATTTTCGACTCCCAAGTAAATCGATCGCTCCAACAGCGGGTCGATCGGAATATCCAGGATCCTCAATTTGGCCGGGTCGGCGATCGGCTGGGAACTGCGCGGCTGAAGTTGTGCGTAGGTGTGGGCCAGGATTGATCGGCTCCCCACCAGCACCGGCCGCAAAGCCGCCACCGCCGGATCCGCCAGTGCCTTCAGCACGACTTCAGGCCCAATGCCCGCCGGGTCGCCAATGGGAATAGCTAATCTAATCATCTTGGGATCTGGAGCGTTGTTGTCGAGAAATGGGCTGAACGATGGGGCGCGGCATCGTCAACGGCCTCGGGTCGATCGCTTGGTTGAGTTCGGCCATGGCCACTCGGGCAAAAGACCAAAATGTCCAACCCGCCGCCCGAAACACCGGACGATGATCTAACCACACGGCTCCCAGAGTCAGGGCCAAAAACCAGCGATGGGCCACATGGGTTAACCTCCGCTTCAGGGGCGATCGGCCTTGGCGCAATTGGGCCAATAACTGACCCTGCATTTGCAAATGTTGACTTTCATCCCACTCAATTTGCCATGCAACCGCTTGGGCGATCGGGTGGGCCGTCGCCCCCTGCAAGGCTCGGGCATACAACAACCCCATCACCTCCGCCGTTAACAACATTGCCAGCGCCAATTCCCAATTCATGCCCCCCCGCAGCCACCGAAAGGCCGCGTCGGCCCAGTGGTGTCGCAGGCGGGGAAGCTGTTGGCGATCGAGCAGTCGCCCCAAGTCCGCCGCGTGGCGCTGTTCTTCCCGCACAAACCACTTGAACACATCCACCCAAACGGGATCCGCCCCTTGAGCAACCCAGGCCCGCACCGTTCGCATCAGCCGATGGCCTTCGGAGCTTTCCCCCAACTGAAAAATGGCGATCGATTGGCGAAACCGTTTTTGTTCTTGGGGGGTGAAGCCCCCGGCCTGTTGCCAATTAATCGCCAGTAATTGGCTGTGATTTTGTTGGAAGTAAGCGAGCCAATCGGCGGCCGTGATGCGATCGGTTGTTTTCAATCGCGCCAACGAAATTGGGTGCAACATAGGATGTTTTTGCCCATGCTAGCGTACCCATTTTTCGATGGAGTTATTGACCGCCATTGGGGCGATCGCCCTTTGGCTAACCGAAAAGCACTCTGATCCTTTGGCTGGAGTTCTTTAGGTTATCCAAAAATCCTTGAGGGATTGTTGTTAAATCGCCTAAAACCTTGATGCTGGTGTTCCGAGATCATGAGGAACAAGAAACCTAAGGGACAAGGAGCTTAGGGGGTGTCGTCGTTTCGCCGAAAACCCTGATTCCGCCGTGAGTGGATCGTTGGGCAGCAAGGGGCTTAAGCCCCTTGTTACGACGATCGGGGAATGGAGCATTACCGTTTTCGTTTGCATCTTAGGACATGGCAAGAGGCCCCGATTTTTGTCTGGTTGGAAAGTTTAGTCACCCATGGAGTCATCCAAATTAGCAATTTCGATCGGGTCGATCGCCTCCGCCGGTTCAAAGCCAAAAACCTTGGCATAGAAATAAAATTCTCCATCCAAGGCGCGACGGATATTTTCTGCCTTGCGGAATCCGTGCTGCTCCCCTTCAAAGGCCACATAGGCCACCGGAATTCCTTTTTCCCGGAGAGCATTCACCATCATTTCCGCTTGATTAGGCGGCACAATTTTATCTTCAAGTCCCTGAAAAAATGCCACTGGACAATTGAGCCGATCGATGTGATGAATGGGCGATCGATCAATGTAGATATCCTGGCGCTCCGGGTAAGGGCCAATCAGTCGATCGAGGTAGCGGGCCTCGAACTTATGGGTATCCCGAGCCAAAGCTTCCAAATCGCTCACGCCGTAGTAACTGGCTCCGGCCTTGAACTGGTCGCGGAAAGCCAACGCGGCCAGGGTGGTGTAGCCCCCGGCGCTGCCCCCGGCAATGGTCAAGCGATCGCCATCCACCAGCCCCCGATCGACCAAATATTGCGCACCATTCACACAATCATCCACATCCACCAGCCCCCATTGGCCATCCAACCGACAATGGTAGGCGCGGCCATAGCCCGTGCTGCCGCCATAGTTCACATCCAACACCGCAAAGCCG
Source organism: Limnothrix sp. HT2024 (assembly GCF_059138625.1). Lineage (NCBI taxonomy): Bacteria > Bacillati > Cyanobacteriota > Cyanophyceae > Pseudanabaenales > Pseudanabaenaceae > Limnothrix > Limnothrix sp. HT2024. Next base: position 4,133,050 of record NZ_CM181121.1, on the reverse strand, counting down.
CGACTCGTCCAATATTGAATCGACAAATTCAAACTACTGGAAGTTTGAGCCGTGGGGCCGCCGTGAATTTTGACCTTCAAGGGTGGTTTTTCGCCCGCTGGAGCTTGGAAATCACAATTTTTCGGCAGATACAAGAGGGCATAGGCTTCCCGATCGCCCGTCGTTGGAAATGCGATCGATTGCGGTTCTGATAAATAGCCCGGATCCAATTCTAAAGTGCTGCTGGTTTTCAAAACCTCGATCGCTTCGGTTGCCAAATCGAGCCGCACGATCGCCCCTGACTTAACGGCCGAACCACCCCCAAAAATGACAAAATCTTTCGCCACAAAGGGATCAGAAATGGATGTGTAGGGCTGGTTAATAACCGTTAGGTTTCCATCAGCAATGGTTAATTTTGCCAATTGCCATAGCCCATTTTGGGTATAGGCACAAACCAGGGTTTCCGCATCCATAAACCCATAGGTGCTCATCCCAAAAACCCACTGGGGCAAGCCAAATTCCGCCTCCCTGGGGCAAAGGTTCCGCGCCTTGCCGTCCGATTCCTGGCGATATAAATTCCACCAACCGGAGCGATCGCTCACAAAATGCAATCGGCCATCGGGCGACCAACTGGGCTGAAACACGGATTCTTCGGCCCCGCCGGCCACGATGTGGGAATTTTGCAGGGAACCATCATCGGCAATGGCCGCCACCCACAGAGTGGTGCTGTCCCAAGGCAAATTGGGATGATTCCAAGTTAACCAAGCCAACTGCGACCCATCGGGACTGAGGGCCGGCGAGGCGTAAAAGTCCCAACCCGTTGCCAATAGGCTCACCTGTTGCGATCCGTCCAGGGCGATCGCCACCAACTCGTTCACTGGCTCCCGATCGGGCTGGCTGTGATCTTCGCGGATGCCAATCACCCGATCGCGCTGGGCATCCACCACAAAATCCGCATAGCGCCAGGGTTGTTCAGGCGTGAGGGCGATCGGCTCCTGGCCCGGCCGAGTGCGATACAGTCGCTGATCGGCAAAGTTCACAAAATAAATCCAGCCCCGATCGACCGTCCAAGCACCGCCGCCATACTCATGCACCCGACTGCGAGCGTTCCAAGGAGCCGCAATCACATCTTGGGTTTGGCCCTCGGGCGATCGGGCCACGATCGCCACACGTCCGCCCTCGGCCGGCCGCGATTCACTCCAATACAACGTTTCGCCTTCCGCACAACCACCGCCCAGCCCGATCGTTCCCGCCACGATCGCTTCGGAAGTAATCGGCGATTTCCAAGTCCCGTAGGGCGCAATTTGAGGCATAGAACCCACTACAACCAACAGTTTCTAAACAATTTCTCATCATCATCCAGCCTTGATCCTGTCGCAAGCAAGGGGAACCGTGACACCTGTGGTGGTGAGTCTTCATCAGTGAAAGTGAATAATTATGAAGAATAATCTTAATTAGTTTCAGAGGTTTACCTAACCCTAAACCTGGGCTAGGTTGGAATTTATCCCTTTCTAGTTTTTGCTCTGGATAGCCGATGGATAGTGGCCTGATTCTTTCCAATATTCTCAATCCTCCCATCTTGTTCTTTTTCTTGGGAATGTTGGCCGTTTTCTGTAAATCAGATTTGGAAATTCCTGCACCACTGCCCAAGCTATTTTCGCTCTATCTATTGGTGGCGATCGGGTTTAAAGGGGGCTATGAGCTACTAGAAAGCGGCATTACTCAGCAGGTGGCGGGTACGCTGCTGGCTTCGATCGTGATGGCCTCTTTGGTTCCGATTTACACATTTTTTATCTTAAGAATTCGCCTGGATCCCCCTAATGCGGCTGCCATTGCGGCCACCTATGGTTCCATCAGTGCCGTGACTTTTATTACGGCCAGCTCTTTCCTGGATCAACTGCACATTAGCTATGGCGGCTATATGGTGGCAGCTTTGGCGTTAATGGAATCACCCGCCATTATCATTGGCCTAATTTTGGTGCGAATTTTTGATGCCAAGGATGATAAAGACGATCCCGATCATCCCTTTGCTTGGGGTGAGGTATTGCGGGAAGCCTTTTTGAATAGTTCTGTGCTGCTGTTGGTGGGCAGCGTGATTATTGGAATGCTGAGCGGCCCCAGCGGTTGGCACAAGCTGGAACCCTTTACGCAGGGCATTTTCTATGGTGTGCTGACGTTTTTCCTGATGGATATGGGCATCATTGCCGCCAAACGAATTCGAGATTTGAAAAAAACAGGACTATTTTTAATTGGTTTTTCGGTGATTGTGCCGCTGGTGAATGCGGTGGTGGGGATTGTGATTGCCAAGTTGCTGGGAATTGGCGAAGGCAATGGGTTATTGTTTGCGGTGCTTTGCGCCAGTGCTTCTTATATTGCGGTTCCGGCAGCAATGCGGATGACGGTTCCGGAAGCGAATCCGAGTTTATATGTTTCGATGGCGCTGGCTTTGACGTTTCCGTTCAACATTATTGTGGGAATTCCGCTGTATTTAGAACTGGAGAAAATCCTGGGTCTGTAGGGTGTTTTTGGAATTCATGGATTGACTCGTTTGCTAGTAGGTTGATATGCAATTAACAAAACGTGTGGAAATTATTGTTAGCTCTTTGGAACTAGAGGAAATCTTGGAAATGCTGGATGGGCTGAAGTTTCCAGGTTATACGGTAATTCGCGATGCTTCAGGAAAGGGCGATCGGGGAGAGTTCACCAATGATCTAGGCCGGGAGTTTGGCAATTGCTATATCCTGACCACTTGCCAGGATGTGAACCAGTTAGATCAGTTGGTGAAGCTACTTCGCCCGATTTTGAAGCGGGTGGGAGGGCTTTGTTTGGTCAGCGATGCGGCTTTGGTCATTCACTAAATTCCGATGCAGCTAGATCCGCTGGATGGGGCCCGCTTCCCTGTTCGTCCGACTGGATCGAGTTGAAGTTGTTATTGGGTCTGGCTAATTTGACCCATCTATTTTGATCTATCCATATAGATAGATAGGCGACTTGTATAAATAGACCGATCAGGGGCGCACTAGCAAAGTACCGGTGCATTGGAGTCCTTCGGGTTCGATCGAGAGGTCGCTGATGGCCACGTCTTCGCCCAAAGGCAGGAGCACGGAGGATCCTTGGGCGATCGGCTCACCTGTCTGGTTCAGCCACTGGGGATTGCAGAGTTGCAAGGTTTGGGGGTCAACCAATTCCAACCCCAGGCAAAGTTGCACCGGTTGCTGCTCGATCGCCCCTGACAAAATTAACCGCCCTCCGGCCAGGGTGGCTTGAGGTCGATCGAAAGTGACGGGTCGCCCCCAAAGGGCCAGCAGGGGAGCCAGAAAGTCCGCCAACGCCGGGGCCAGCAGGGGAGCCGCCAAAGAGGCTGCCAAGTCGGGGGCAAAAAGTTTTAATTCCGCGCTGACGGGAATGGGCTGCATTAGCCTTAGGGGCTTGCCGCGCAGCACTTGCCCCAAATTGACGGCAATATCGGTGGCTTGCAGGTTGAGATGGCTGAGGTGCAAGCCCTGATAAACCACGGATTCGGCGTTAATTTGGGCTTGGGGTAGGCGACCCGCAAGAATTTCCCGATCGCGTCCATCCAGCCGCACGGTGATTTCAGTGGCGGCTTCCACCTGGGATCGAAGCCAGAGTTTGACCGCTGGCGCAACTAGGGAGGTAATGAGTCGGCTGCCCGTGCTGGCGTTGCTCGGGGCGATCGACTCTTGATTTCCACTACCCATCAACCGAAAACCTCTTGATACACTGGACAGCAATTCTTGCAATTTGTAAACGGTGTGTCCGGCCCTATGTTCTTAGAAGAACTCAAACCCCTTGTTGAAGAAGGCCTCAAACAGCCCGTGAGCTTCTTGGGTGGACTGGCTTCCGGCCTGTTGCGCCTGGATCTGAATCAGGATCCGATCAAGAGCTGGTTGGAGCAACAGTTGGGGAGCGATCGCCCCAATGGCTCCACGGAGTCTGCGCCCAGCAGCCCCAGCGGCGGCCCTCAGTCGATTTCGATCGAGTAAATGGATTCAGGTCAGCGAACTTGAGTCAGCGAATTCCTGAACCCATCGTCAACGGTTGAACCTGAGCGGCCAAGGCTCAAAGCTAAATGGGCGGAAGCTTGCTGACGGTTCCTGAGCTATTGGGGATCCTTATCCATCGGGGATTTTTATATAGATAGATAGAGATCTCCGATGAATCGAGGCTGAGAGCCGGGCGGGAAGCAACGGGGCGATCGCCCACGGCCACCGAGGATCCGGACGATTGGGGGTGAAGGGTCGTCAACGATTGGTAACGATCGCGAAGGGGCAATTTGCCCCCAAATCCAAGCTATTTACCCGCTGCCAACCCCTGACTTACCCCGGATTGGAAAATAAACTCCCAAGTTTACGCCAGTAGTGCCCCTCTAGGGCGCTATCATGGTGATGTTCTTTCAGATCCTTTTGTTTTGAGCGCGATCGCGATCGGGCACAATCTCAATAGACTTGGGGCCTAGCACCGCGTGGGAATTTAGTTTGTGGAACTGTGTCCCAGTCCGCTAACCCAAGTTCTCATGAGACAAATTGAACTGAAGACTTCACGCGCTTGTTTTACCGTTCCGGACTCAAATGACGATTTACGTTGGCAATCTTTCTTACGACGCTACCGAGCAGGATCTCCAAGAAGTTTTCTCGGAGTATGGCGTTGTTAAGCGTATCACCCTGCCGATCGACCGCGAAGTGAACCGAATTCGCGGTTTCGCCTTCATCGATCTTGAAAGCGACCAGGCCGAAGAGCACGCCATCAAAGAACTCGATGGAGCAGAATGGATGGGCCGCCAAATCCGTGCCAATAAGGCTCGTCCTAAGGAGCCTCGCTCCGGTGGTGGCGGTGGGCGCTCGTTTTTCCATAACGCGTTCTAAGTCTTCAGAGATGGAACGCGGCGGAAAACAGTCTGCCTAATTCAGAATTGCCCGATCGGGGAACCAAAGTTTTGGTTCCGCTGAAATAGCAATACTCTTCTGGAAAAGGGGTCAGTCTACGAGACTTGGCCCCTTTCGTTTTTGGATCTTTCTGGGTCTTGAGCGATTGGTTAGATGCTGAAAAGTTTGTTGAATGCTTACCAGGACACCAACAAACGGGCGCAGCGGATCATCCATCGGTCAATTGCGACGGACTGCAAAGGACTGCGACGAACTACGACGAACTAATGAAGTTTCTCTAAAAACGCCCCAGCTTTTCGGAAATCGGTTCCTACACTGAAGGCATGACCCCGGGGGCAATGTTCTGTCGCCGTTCCGTCGTCAGTCACGAGAGGTTCTGAGATGGCTGATGCTGCCAGTGTTGATTCCGCCAGTTACGTTGTGACTCAGGAGCGATCGCTCGATCGAGATTGCACCACGCTGGGTCGCCATGTGCTGCAACAACTGCAAAGTTTTGGCTCCGATGCCCAAGATCTCAGCGCCCTAATGAACCGAATTGCCTTGGCGGGCAAACTCATCGCTCGCCACCTGAGTCGATCGGGTTTGATGGAAGATGCGCTGGGCTTCACGGGCAGCACCAACATCCAAGGCGAGGCCGTCAAAAAGATGGATCTCTACGCCAACGATGTTTTTATCTCGGTGTTTAAGCAAAGTGGCTTGGTTTGTCGCTTGGCTTCCGAGGAAATGGAGCGTCCTTATTACATTCCTGAAAATTGCCCGATCGGTCGCTATACCCTGCTCTATGACCCGATCGACGGTTCCTCCAACATTGATATTGACCTCAATGTGGGATCGATCTTCGCCATTCGCCAACAGGAAGGCAACGACGAAACGGGCGAAGCTGCCGACCTGCTGCAATCGGGCCACAAGCAACTGGCCGCCGGTTACATTCTCTACGGCCCCAGCACCATGCTGGTTTATTCGATCGGGCGCGGAGTCCATGCCTTCACCCTCGATCCCAGCCTTGGAGAATTTATCCTCAGCCACGAAAACCTGAAAATTCCCCCCAGTGGCAAGCTCTACAGCGTCAATGAAGGCAACTTTGGCCAATGGGAGCCAGCCACCCAAGCCTGTATTCAATACTTTCGGGAAGTGGGTGGCTACTCTTCCCGCTACAGCGGAGCCTTAGTGGCCGATCTGCATCGCATCCTGTTTCAAGGGGGCGTGTTTTTGTATCCAGGAACCCGCCAAAAACCCCAAGGCAAACTGCGGTTGCTGTATGAAGCAGCTCCTCTTGCTTTTTTGATTGAGCAAGCGGGTGGCCAGGCCAGCGACGGACAACAACCAATCATGGATCTGATTCCCGATCGACTCCATGCCCGATCGCCCCTGATTATTGGCAGCTCCGAAGAAGTCAACCGAGTGGAATCTTTGCTACAGCGGGGATCGGGCTAACCCCCCACGATCGAGATCAGCAGCCCTTCAAGACCCCAACTGGGCGATCGACCCTCGGCCTTCCCTCCGCTGCCCGTGATCATCGATTTCCCTGCCCAACCCCCTTCCTGATTCAGCCTCGATCTTTAGCCTCGATCTTCAGCCTCGATCGCCCCTTTCAGATCCCATTTCCCCAATGCTGACCTTCCAAGAAAATCCCCTGCGCGTTGGTCTTCAGCAAGAACGCATCCCCGAACCCCAAATCCTGATTATCTTTGGGGCCTCCGGTGACCTCACCCAGCGTAAACTGGTGCCCGCCCTCTACCAAATGAAACTAGAGCGGCGACTGCCCCCCGAACTCACCATCGTCGGTGTGGCCCGTCGGGAATGGAGTCACGACTTCTTCCGCGAACACCTGCGCGAAGGCATCGAAGAATTTGGCGGCGGAACCCAAAGCGACGACCTTTGGGAAGACTTTGCTAAAGGCCTGTTCTATTGGCCCGCCAACATTGACGTACCCGAAGACTATCAAAAACTCAAAACCTTCCTGGCAGAGCTGGACGAACTCCGAGGCACTCGGGGCAACCGGGTTTTTTACCTGTCCGTGGCTCCCAAATTTTTTGGGGAAGCGATCCAGCAACTGGGATCGGCCGGGATGCTCGCCGATCCCGACAAACAACGCCTTGTGATTGAAAAACCCTTTGGCCGCGACTTGGCCACCGCCCAACAGCTCAACCGCGTCGTGCAGGCCGTCTGTTCCGAAAAACAGGTTTATCGGATTGACCACTACCTCGGCAAAGAAACCGTTCAAAACCTGTTGGTGTTTCGGTTTGCCAACGCCATTTTTGAACCCCTCTGGAACCGGCAGTTTGTGGACTGTGTGCAAATCACCGTGGCGGAAACCGTCGGGCTAGAAGGGCGCGCCGGTTACTACGAAACCTCCGGGGCCCTGCGGGACATGGTGCAAAACCACCTGATGCAACTGTTTTGCCTCACGGCCATGGAGCCGCCCAACTCCCTCGATGCCGACAGCATTCGCAACGAAAAGGTGAAAGTGCTGCAAGCAACCCGGCTCGCAGACTTGCAAAATCTGGATCTCTGCGCTGTTCGGGGCCAATATAGTCGCGGTTGGATGCGAGGCAAACCGGTTCCGGGCTACCGCGAAGAGGACGGGGCCAGCCCCACTTCCACCACGCCCACCTATGCGGCCCTGAAACTGTGTATTGATAACTGGCGCTGGAAAGGGGTGCCCTTCTATCTGCGCACGGGCAAGCGGATGCCGAAAAAGGTGACCGAAGTGGCGATTCAATTCAAGGAAGTGCCGCTGTTGATGTTTCCGTCGGCGGCGCGCCAAACGAACCCCAATGTTTTGGCCATGCGGATTCAGCCGAATGAAGGGATCTCGATGCGCTTTGAGGTGAAAATGCCGGGCGCATCCTTGAAGACTCGATCGGTCGATATGGATTTCCGCTATGAAAGTGCCTTTGGCCAATCTCAGGGCGAGGCCTACGGTCGTCTGCTGATGGACTGTATGTTGGGTGATCAGTCCCTGTTTACGCGCGATGACGAGGTGGAGGCTTCTTGGCGGGCCCTCACGCCGGTTTTGGGGTTGTGGGATGCGCCTGCGCCGCCGGAGGCGATTCCGCTCTATGAAGCGGGGACTTGGGAACCGGTAGAGGCGGAGTTGTTGCTAGAGCGTGATGGTCGGCACTGGCGACGACTCTAGGCCGAACACAAGGTGATGAGCAATCAGGTGTTGCAACTCGGCAATTCGGAAATCAGGCGCTGAACCGTAGGTCGTTCAGCGCTCTCAAGCAGATTCCTCAACCAGATCTTTCAATCAGATCCCTCAGCAGGCAAACCATGACCACAACGATTACACTCCAAACCCCCAAGGATATTTCGCTCGGGGAAATTGAGGCAGAGTTAAACAAGATTTGGCTGAGTCAGGGATCCGGCGATGCGGCGATCGCCACGAGAGCTGCCACATTCTGCATGGTGGCCTATGAGCCGGAGGAGTTTCAGCAATTGTTGGGTTCCCTGGGGTTTTATAAGGGGGCGATCGATGGGTTGCATGGCCCCGACACCCGCAACGCCATCAAGCTGGCCCAGTCAGCCTACGGATTTCGGACGACCGGGCGCGTGGACATGGATACCCTGCGGGCCCTGCGCGAAGACCACGTGAGCTTTGGGCAAACGCGCTCCCCCAATTTAGATTTGCGCGGGGCCACCGTCAGCGATGCGATCGCGGCGCAAAATCCTTCTCGGATCATTGCCCTTTGTCCCACCCTGGGGCCCGATGAAGGGGTAACTGCCCAAGTGTCCGCCTATTGCCCTGTGCAAAAGAGCAAGAGCCGGAATCTGGTTTGCTGCGAATACATCACGCTGCGCGGAACCAAGGAGGCCCTGGAGCGGGTTGCCGATTTGGTGGTGTCGTTGTTGATTCCTGATTTACCGAAGTTTGCCTGGTGGAAGGCCACGCCCAATCCTGAACAGGGCCTGTTCCAAATGCTGTCGGAAACGGCCAATTGCCTGATTTTGGATTCGTCTTACTTCAGCGATCCCGAGGCGGAATTTTTGAAAATTCAGTCGCTGATTGACCAGGAAACCTACATTGCTGATTTGAATTGGCACCGGTTGTCCCTGTGGCAGGAGCTGACGGCGGCTTCGTTTGATCCGCCGGAGCGGCGAATGTGGCTGGGAGAGGTCGATCGAATCTCGATCGATTACGAAAAAGGCAGCGCGGCCCAAGCGTTGATGTTCCTTGGGTGGTTTGCGAGCCGCCTGGGGTGGGAGCCGATCGCCTATCGGGCCACGGGCGGCGACTATGACTTGGTATATGTGGATTTTGAACGCGGTGACGGGCGATCGATCCAGGCGGAATTGGCCGCCATTCCCACGGCCGATGTGGGTGAAATTCCGGGGGATTTGATTGGGCTGCGTTTGGCTTCCACCAATCCCAATGCGGACTGCGCCACGATTCTTTGCTCAGAAATGACGGGCTGTATGCGGATGGAGGCGGGGGGCAGTGCCCAATCGGCCCGCACTGAACAGGTGACGGCTTTGCCCGACCAAAAGGCAGAATTGCTGATGGCACAACAGCTTCAGCGTTGGGGCCGGGAGGTGCTGTATGAAGAGAGCATGGCCGTCACCATCAAAATTCTGCAATTGCGGTAGCCCACAAAAGACAGACCAATCATCGACCAATGCTCGGCCAATCATCGATTCACAGTCGCCTAGCAGTGGCCTAACAGTCGCCGGTTTGTTCGCAAGCGCCGATGCTGATCCAGTTGCTGGAACCATCGGCCCAAAATTCTTTTTTCCAAATGGGGGCGTTGTGCTTCAGTTGGTCGATCGCGTAGCGGCAGGCCTCGAAGGCTTCCGATCGATGGGGAGACCCGATCGCCACCAGCACGCTGATTTCGCCAATTTTTAGCTTGCCGATCCGATGGTGAATCACCACCCGATTCACCACGGGCCAGCGCTGGCGAATCTGGGCGGCAATTTGCTGAAAGATGACGATCGCCATGGGTTCGTAGGCTTGATAATCCAGAGCCACCACGGGTTTGCCGTCTGTTTCCTGGCGCACGGTGCCATTCATCACCACGATCGCGCCGTTGGCCGGGTCATCGGCCAAGCGATATACCGCGTCCAGCGAAAGGGGCGCAAAGGTAATGGCGAAGGAGTCGCGTGAGTCGGCCAGGGGCGCGGCTTTGGCAAGGGGAGACGGCACGGACAACATGGCTCTGATCAAGCTCGATCGGGAACGGCGACTCCTGCTATCCTAACGCCTGGCCTTGGACGATCGACACCAATGGCGAGATGGAATCCTGGAACACATCCATCAGCCGTTCTTAGCTGGCGGTTAGCCTGAGCTTGAAGTCAGCCTTAAGCTGGCTTAACCGGCGCTTTAGCTGGCTGCGTCCTCGAAGCGATCGATGATCCCGCCGCCGAGCAACACTTCACCCCGATACCAAACGGCCGCTTGACCCGGTGTGACGCTGAATTGTGGCTCATCAAAGACCAGCTTTACCCGATCTCCCCCCTCTAAGGGCACGATCGTGACCGGCACGGCGGGCGATCGGTAGCGAATTTGCACCTCCGCGTGAATGGGGGTGCTGGGCGGGGCGATCGACACCCAATTCACCCGGCTGACTGTGCAACTGGGGCGGGTGGCCCGATCGCGCGTGGCCACCACCACTCGATTGCGCACCGCATCCAGCGCCACCACGTAAAGCGGTTCCGGCGCTGAAACGCCAATGCCCTTGCGCTGCCCGATCGTGTAGTGATGAATGCCTTCGTGTTGGCCCAACACCTTGCCATCGAGATCCACAATCTCGCCCGCCTTGGGGGTGATGTATTTGTCAAGGAAAGCCTGCATGGAACCATGGGCCTCAATCAGGCACAGGTCTTGGCTTTCGGGCTTGTCGGCCACATGCAGCCCAAACTTGCGGGCAAATTCTCGGGTTTGGGCCTTGTCATATTCCCCCAGGGGAAAAAGTACCGCGCCCAACACATCCTGATCCAGGTCGTAGAGGAAATAGGATTGATCCTTGTTGCGATCGAGCGCCCGCAGCAATTGATAACGCCCTTGATCCGGGTCGTAGGCCGTGCGGGCATAGTGACCGGTGGCAATGCGATCGGCTCCCAACTCCTCACGGGCGTAGCGCAACATGGGGCCAAACTTCACCGCCTTGTTGCATTGGGAACAGGGTAGCGGTGTAGTGCCGCTTTGGTAGCCATCCACCAAATAATCGATGATGTAGCTTTCAAAGGTGTCGCGAATATCCACCACATGGTGGGTAATGCCCAATTTTTCGCAGAGTTGGGCCGCGTCCACCATGCCTTCCGAGCAGCATTGGCCCTTGCCGCGCATCAACCAAAGGGTGACACCCAGGACTTCAAACCCCTGCTCTTTCAGCAACACGGCCGTGGTTGAACTATCGACTCCACCGGACAAACCGACGGCGACTTTGGAATGGAGGGTGGCGTTGCTCATGGCGCGACGAAAGCTGACCCAAGGGGTGGTTTCAACGGGGCGTTTCCTATGATATGGGCGATCGCGGATCTTGCGGATCCAGACCGACTCCAAAAAAATGGCGAATTCCAGACGAATTTCCCTGGTCGCTGCGGTTTTGCCGCTTGGCAATTTCTGGCGTTAGGGGGCAACTTCCACGCCCGATCGGGCCCGATAAACCGCCTGCACGTTGTACCAGTTCAGGAAAACCCGAGCCACCTCCAGAGCCAGTTGCGGCCGACCCCGATCGATCAACCACTGCAACAGGGGGCGAAGCGTGCGCTCGTTTAAGTGGCCGCCCAAGGACAGCAACCCCCACAGGGCCACATGCAGCCAGGTCATTTGAATCATCAAGCGCACATTCCAGGTGGGGTGCTTGCGATAGAACTCAATGCCCATTCGGCCCCGTTCCATTTCCCGCCGAATCAGCCCCGGGATCTCATCGAGGCTGAAGGGAGGATGCCAGTGATAGCCCACGGCTTCCGGACAGGGAATGAGGCGCAGGCCCAAGGCCTTCAGCCGCACCCCCAATTCCAAATCTTCCCAGCCATAGAGGGTAAAGCGCTCATCAAAGGCCCCCGCGCGATCGAGCCAATGTTTCGCGATCGCCACATTTCCCGTCGCAAAAAACGCACGGGAAAGATCCGTGATCTTGAAGGGTTCAGCGGTGGGATCGTCAAAGTTGCAAGTGTTCACCACCCGCCCGTAGGTGAAATAGGCATCACTACCCGATCGGGTCTGAGCCGCCGTCAGCGCTTGGGCATGGCACTGCAAAAAATCCTCCAGCACCACCAAATCGCTGTCAATGAAGACGATCGTATCTCCCTTGGCCGCCCGCAAGCCGCGATTCCGGGCCGCAGCGGGGCCGCCATGATCCTGCTCGATTAAGCGCACATGGGGCAGGCGATCGCGCGACTCCGACAGCCAAGCCACCGTGCCATCCGTCGAGCCATCATCCACCACCACGATTTCATAGCCCTCGATCAGGTTGGGGCCATGCCACCGCTGATCCTCCATGGCCAGCAGGCACTTTTGGAGGATGGGCAAGCGGTTATAAGTTGGAATGATGACGCTAATAAACACAGGCAGGGGCAAGACCGGGATCTATGGTTGATTGCTTTCTAGGATTGATTGTAGAAGGGGTGCTTGGAGAGGGGGTGCTTAAAGAGGGGGAAATTCTGAGGGAAAAGGTTGGGGTTTTAACGATTGCCCAAGGATTCCATCATCCGCCACCAGCGCCCCAGGGGCCAGGACACCACCGGAGACCACAGACTGCTAAGAATGGCCGAACAAAGGGTGACCTTTTGATGAAGCGCCCACACATCGCCCGCATCGCGACCGTAGAGATAGGCAAATTGGGCCGCCATCGTGGTTTCTGAAACCGCCACCAAAACAAAGGTGGTTAGGGGAATCATCACCCAGGCTGTGGTGTTGGCGCGTTGGTGGATGCGGGCCGTTAGCAGCGCCACCAGAGCCAGCCCCCAAACATGGCTGGGCCAAAACTCCGTCATCCCATCCTGAAGCAGGCCCGCCACCACACCGCCGAAGATGGCCACCCACCAGGGACGACCCACACTCCAGCTCACGACCCAAATTAGGGGCCAGTCAACGCCCACCCCCAGCAGTTCCAGACCCGGTAACCGCAGCGGCGTGAGGGTGGCGCAAAGCAACAATGAGCCGGCTGAAACGGCAACGTTAATCGCCACCTGCACCAGCACAGGATAGCGATCGAGAATATCGCGTAGTTGGGGTTTTTGCTTGATTCCGTTCAAGGCCTAGACGGCAACCATGCCGATCGAATCAATGGTGGGCTAATCAATGGTGGGCTAATCAAGGGTGGGTTAGTTCGTGGCTGCGCGGGGTGTTGCGGGGGGCTTGGGTGCTGGGTTGGTTCCAGAATTGGGGTTAGCCTTGGGGTTTCCCGATCCGCTAGGCGTTGCGGGGGCGGGTTCCTGGAACTGCTGAAAGAGTTCTGGGCTATGGGGCAAGACTGTCACCCATTCCAACGTGCTCAGGGGAGCGGATAGCTCCACCACCGCTTCCGGGGCGAGGGATTTTTTGGTGTCGATCGCGACGATGCGCCCGATCGGCAAGCCCGCTGGGAAGAATTGACTGTAGGCAGAGGTGACGATCGCGTCGCCTGGTTTCACATCGGGCAACTTGTCAAAAAATTCCACCGTGGCCGTGCGATCGCTCTTGCCCCGGAGATAACCCATATAGCGCGATCTGGTCACCGAGATGCCAATGCGGCTGCCGGGATCGCTAACCAAAAGCACCCGGCTGGTGTGGGGAGTCACCGCCGTGACCCGGCCCACCACGCCCCCAGGAGCCATCACGATCGCCCCCTGTTGAATGCCATCGGCTGTGCCGCGGCCCAAGGTGATTTGTTGCCACCAGCGATCGGCACTGCGGCCAATGACGGGCGATGCAATGCCCTCCACGGGCAGGGTTTTACGGTAATTCAGCAGGGTTTGCAACTGAGCATTGCGGCTCTCCACCTCCTCAAGCCGCTGCTGAAGTTCACGGACTCGGGCATCCGCGAGGTCACTTTGAGAAGGTGCTCCCAGGTGTAGGGGCAACGTCAAGGCCCGGTAGGCTTCCACCAAAAAACCGGCCCGGCTCTGTCGCACACCAAGGGCTAAGCCCAGTGCAGCGACGGCTAGGACTGCCTTTAGCCAATTGCGCCCCCACCATCGTCGAACGTCATACACGACCAGCGCTCCGTTCTAGAAATTGAGTGGCTTGCTTGCCCACGAAAGTTGCTGATTAATCCTGAAACTAGGGGGTTTGTTGGCGGGTTGGCTCCAGGACTTGCGGTGATGCATTCTGGGCTACTCCCGTCTAACCAAGATGGGCGACCCGTGATTGGCCATGACGAACGGTGGTTGGTAAGGGCCAATCGATACCGGTTAAGGAAACGGTGAATCGGGGTCAGCCAAGATCGGTGCAGTGCAGGCTGAGCAGTGCAGACTGAACCATGAAAGCGGAACAGTGCAGGCTCAGGCTGAATGCAAACCGAACTCAAACAACGATGCAACGCAGAGGCAAGCTATGCAACGCAGGCTTGAACTGCGCCTCCACCTTAGCGGAGGTCAGGTGCTTCAGTCGGTCTTAGAGATTACGCGAGCTGCCACTAAAGACCCGCTCTAATTGTTTGAAGTTTTCGAGAACACGACCGGTACCCAGCACCACGCAGCTCAGGGGATCGGGAGCCACGTGAACCACAATGCCCGTCTCATGGCTGATCAGGGTGTCTAGGCCCTTGAGCAACGCGCCGCCGCCCGCTAGCATAATCCCCCGATCGATGATGTCTGAGGCCAATTCGGGCGGGGTTCGTTCCAAAGTCCGCTTCACGGCTTCCACAATCACCGACAGCGGCTCCGACATGCTTTCGCGTACTTCGCCCTGTTTGACGGCAACGGTGCAAGGCAAACCGGACAGGAGGTGCAGTCCGCGCACTTCCAACACCACGTCATCTTCGTTGCTGGGGTAGGCAGAGCCAATTTGGATTTTGACTTCTTCCGCCGTCCGTTCCCCAATGACGAGGTTGTGGACTTTTTTCATGTATTGGGTGATGGATTCGCTGAGTTCATCGCCCGCCACGCGTACGGATTCGCTCAATACCGTTCCTTGCAAGCTGAGAACGGCAACTTCAGTTGTGCCGCCGCCGATGTCTACGATCATGTTGCCGGTGGGTTCCGCCACGGGCAGACCGGCCCCGATCGCCGCTGCGACCGGTTCATCAATCAAGTAAACGTCTCTGGCTCCGGCTTGATGTGCCGCTTCCATGACGGCTCGCCGCTCCACGCCGGTCACGCCGCTCGGAATTCCGATCACGATCCGGGGCGGCACCAGGGCTTTGCCTTCGTTGACGCGCCGAATGAAGTGCTTCAGCATCAACTCCGCTGTGTCGAAGTCGGCGATTACCCCGTCACGCAGGGGCCGCAGGGCCATGACGTTGCCGGGCGTTCGACCCAACATCTTTTTGGCATCTTCGCCAACCGCTAGGGGGACTCGCTTGTCTTGATCGATCGCCACGACGGACGGCTCTTGGAGCACGATGCCCTTGCCGGACACATACACCAAGGTATTGGCCGTCCCGAGGTCGATGCCCATATCCCGAGACAAGGAGAAGCCATTAAAAAGACCCACGTTTTAAGCCCCCACAAGGTCAGGAACTGAAGTTGCTTCGCCAAAAATGACTGTACCGGTGACAGTCGAGCTGGATTCTATTACGTTTTGTACCAGCCGTCTATCCCTGAGTTGGGCGATCGCCCGGGCCGTTGAAACCCTCCTCTCAGTTGCAGGCAGGCTATTTAAAAGAAGCGATGGCATGGTGTGTGGCGATCAGTGGCGATCCGGTAAGTTATGCGCTGGATTCTCTGGATCTTTCCAAGGAGTACGGGGGCGAATCCTGATGGATTTGCAACCCACTTTCCTGAAGATTTGGGCCTGAGATTTTGATGTGCCTAGGGATTTGGAAGGAGATTTTGGCCGGGAATCCCTAGGTTTACAAGGAATGGGAAAACAAACGAATTGACAGGGCGTTGGAGAAAAACCGGCTCAGGCAGAGATTGGAATGGAATGAGGAGATGGCTGCCGAATCTGGACTGGTCTTGCCACCAGTCTACCGCTGATTATTCCTTTCTCTCGAAACGGGGGGCGATGCAAGCATCCGGCAGCAGCAACATTGCATCTCCAAAGGAATAGAACCGGTAGCGATCGGGGTAGGGATCCGCTGGCGCATCCAAGGCGGCCTGGTATAGCTCCAAGAGACGGGCCCGCCCCACGAAAGCCCCCACCAGCATCATCAAGCTCGATCGGGGTAAGTGGAAATTGGTGATCAGACCATCCACCACCCGCCATTGATAGCCGGGATAAATAAACAGATCTGTTTTGCCGCAAAACGCTTCCACTTGGCCATGGCGGGCGGCGGACTCCAGGGTTCGCACCGCCGTTGTGCCCACCGCAAACACCCGACCGCCATTGGCCCGAGTTGTCCGAATTTTTTCGGCCACCTCCTCCGACAGCAGGGCCCATTCCTCATGCATTTTGTGGGCGGTGATGTCTGGGCTGGCCACGGGCCGAAACGTTCCCACGCCCACATGCAGCGTCACGAAAGCCCGCCCTACACCAGCGGCACTCAGGCGATCGAGTAATTCCGGGGTGAAGTGCAGGCCGGCCGTGGGAGCCGCCGCCGAGCCGGGATCGCGAGCATAAACCGTTTGGTAGCGATCGGGTGGGGCCGCCGAATCGGTAATGTAGGGCGGCAGCGGCATTTCGCCCCAAGCATCCAGAATTTCTAGCAGGGAGTTGACCCCTGGCGGCAACTGAAATCGCAGCAGGCGGCCCCCCGTGTTCCGGTCAACGGCCACCACTTCAGCAGATAGCCTGGGGGCTGCCGGGTTTGTCTGCGCCGCGCCAGGCGGTGGGTCAAATTCAATTTGAGTTCCCACCAGCAGTCGCTTGCCGGGCCGCACCAGGGCCAGCCAGCGATCGGGCGATCTCGCTTCCAGCAACAGCACTTCCACCGCCGCTCCGCTGGCCTTGTGGCCATGGAGCCGAGCTGGAATCACGGAAGAATCATTCATCACCAACAGATCGCCGGGTCTTAAGAATTCCGGCAAATCGCAAAACTGTTGGTGCACAATCTCGTGGGGCGAGGTGGCCACCAGCAATCGCGATCGATCGCGGGGTTCTCGCGGATTTTGGGCAATTCGATCATTGGGTAGCTCGTAGTGATAGCCATCCAGCGATCGATCTAGGTCGTTGATGTATCCCATAAAAAGGGAATAGTCACGTTTTGTAAGAATCGCTTAAGATTTTAAGTCAAGAAACGTAAATCTTGAGAGAATATTAAATGTATCGATCGCTTGGAAATCCAAGCTCGGGCCATGGAATACCTCTACCGCTTCGCCAACGCCAGTCTAACGCTCCGAGCGATCGAGCATGTCAGCACCTCCTGGCGCTCCTCCCTGCAATTTGTCACCGTTCTCCATCAGATTGACGGATGGATTTTGCGTCTCAAGTTGTTTTCGCCGCTCATTTCCAAAGCTCATCTCGATTTACAAGCCTTTTTGCAAGAATTAGGCTCGCCTTACTTGCCCTCGCCGCAGCTCAAAGTTGTGCTCTGGAGTCTTGAATTGGGTCAATCTCCTATTTCCGTCATGGAACGTCATCAGGTAGCCGTCATTTCCCACGGTCGCCCGGACAAGGAAGAAATAGAGGAATTCTGCAAGCAATTTATTGCTGGTTTGGGTTACTGCCCTGCAACCCTTGCTTGATGAAGAGGCTATTGTCTTTTCTATCAGGGCCAAAGCGGCTGATGTTTCTTGAAGCTCAAACCTGAAGGACAGCCACTTTGCTCCCTGATTTTTAGGTTCAGGAATTGTGGTCTCTGCTCTCCAAATGATTGCTAAGAATCAGGAAAGTTGGGACAAATCCCGGAAACCCCAAAAAGACCCCAAAAAGATTGATCAATCAATAAATACTGGGGATGAATAATTGTCATGGGCGATCGCAACGATCCCCAAGGATGATAACTAACTCACCCCCTGCCCATAGCTATCTAAAAGATCAGCACCAAATGCTGAACGGTATCGACTAAGATTCATGATCGAAGTCATTTGCTAAATCAAAAAACAACTTAATCATTGCCTTGATTGTTTTTGAAAATTGACTAATTTAATCTAGTTTACAGCCTTTACCTCAAACGATTGGTACGTCAGATCGCAGATGATACGAAGCTGTTAGTCGGTGGGCATTGCTCACCCTACAGTCTGCTGTACTTATTAAGCGAGGTAAGGGCTGTATGATTAAAATCTGATTATCAAAACTCATAAAAGCTCATGAAAATAAATTGATAAAAATCAAATCAAAATCAAATCAAAATGGTTGAATTTGAATAATTAGATCAAGACAAAGACCAAGCAAAGGAAACAAAAAAACACCTAAAAATCTTTAATAAACATCTGGAATGCCTACAAGATCAATTTTGACCTGCAACAAAATTTATTTGATCGCGATTTGCACCAATAGGGGTTAATTGCCCGAGAATTGCCGGTTCTGCGCGGTTCCAGACAAGACAGACCATTAGACTAGAGAAGCAAGCCTGACGGATTGGGCATTGGAACGATCGCCCTGGGTGATTGTGCATTGTAATTGTGCATTGCGGTCACCCATGGGCCGCGATCGCTCCGAAATTGGTCGCCCGATCGGGTCTTTTGCAACCGCCACCCAACTCGATTTGATCGCGATCCATGCAAAGCCTTGAAACGAAAACCTCATCAAAACCAGTGTCCTATAGTCTCGCGGACTGGCAGCGGGGCTATGAATCTCAACCCCAAGAATTTGAGACCTGGATTGATGACATTGAAGGGGAAATTCCCCACAACCTCACCGGCACGCTGTTTCGCAATGGCCCCGGCCTGCTGGATGTGGCTGGCGAGCCGATCGGACATCCCTTTGATGGGGATGGGATGATTTGCCAAATTACCTTCCAAAACGGCCGCGCCCATTTTCGCAATCGGTTTGTGCGCACCGAAGGCTATTTGGCCGAACAGGCCGCCGGCAAAATTCTCTATCGCGGCGTGTTTGGCACGCAAAAGGCCGGCGGTTGGCTGGCGAATTTGTTGGATCTGAAGATTAAAAATATTGCCAACACCCATGTGATGTATTGGGCCGATCGACTCTGGGCCCTGTGGGAAGCGGCTGAACCCCACCGTTTGGATCCAGAAACCCTGGAGACGATCGGGCTGGATTCGATCGATGGCCTGCTGAAGCCCGGCGATGCCTTCGCCGCCCATGCCCGCATTGATCCTGGCACGGTTCCCGGCGCGGCCGAAACAGACACCGGAGCCAACCGCTGGGCCATGAGTCCCAACTCGGCGGGCGATCGGCGCTTCGTGAACTTTGCCGTGAAGCCCGGCCTTTCCACCAACATCACAATCTATGAATTAGACGAAGCGGGAAAACTCGCCAGCCGCCAAACCCGCAGCGTGCCGGGATTCGCCTTTTTGCATGATTTCGCCATCACTCCCCATTGGTGCATCTTTTTCCAAAATCCCGTCAAATTCAATCCGCTGCCTTTCATGCTGGGGTTCAAAGGGGCGGGGCAATGCCTGGAATTTGACCCCAAACAACCCACTCGGGCCCTGCTGATTCCTCGGGATCCAAGCCAGGCGGTGCGCGTGCTGGATGTGCCGCCTTGCTTTGTGTTTCACCACGGCAACGCCTTTGAAAGCTCCGATGGTCAACAAATCACGATCGATTCCGTTTGCTATGACTCGTTCCCAACCCTGGAGCCGGGTGCAGACTTTCGATCGGTTGATTTTGGCAGCCTGCCAGAGGGACAACTTTGGCGGTTTGAAATGGACTTGACCACCGATGTAGTGCAATCGCGCTGCATCGAAAGTCGTTGCTGTGAATTTCCCAGCCTGCACCCCCACGCCGTGGGCCATGAACATCGCTATCTATACATCGGGGCAGCCCGATCGCCCCAAGGCAATGCACCCCTGCAAGCGGTGTTGAAATTGGATTTGCAAACGGGCGATCGGGCCCTGTTTGACCTGGGCGCGCGGGTTTTTGGCGGTGAACCGCTGTTTGTCCCTAATCCCCAAGCCACCCAAGAGGATGATGGTTGGGTGTTGCTGCTGGCCTACAATGCCGAGCGCCACGCCTCCGATCTGATCATCCTGGCGGCTCAGGATCTGTCCCTGGTGGCTCGGTTGAAACTCAAGCACCATGTTCCTTATGGTCTGCATGGCAGCTTTGTGCCCCAGGTGTTTGGAATTCCCGCCTAGAGAAGAAATCGCAAATTCGAGATCCCAGACCAGATCTCGAAAACCCCGATCGACTGGGCTGAACCATTTGCGCTGGGTCATTTGCGCTGGGTCATTTGCGCTGGGTCATTTGCGCTGGGTCATTTGCGCTGGGTCATTACCTAGCCAAGACCCAGCCCGGTGAACGGTTTCAACCCATCGGCCAAGACCAACCAGCAAACTTGTCCCTGCACGGGATGCACAGATTTTGCGATACCCTAGAGGGCGGCTGTTTTGCTCGCCAGAAGTTGTTTTAATCGGCTGGCCGGTGGCGTGCGATCGCCCCAGTCTGCCGCCAACAACCGTGCAATCGCCAAGAACCGAGAGAAGCACCAAGAGAAAGCACTGCAATCATGGCTTACCAACTTCCTGCCCTGCCCTACGATTACACGGCGCTGGAACCCTACATCAGCAAGAACACCCTGGAGTTCCACCACGACAAGCACCACGCCGCCTACGTTACCAACTACAACAAGGCCGTTGAAGGGACTGAGCTGGACGCACAGCCGATCGAAGACGTAATCAAAGCCATTGCTGGTGATGCATCCAAAGCCGGCATCTTCAACAACGCTGCCCAAGCCTGGAACCACAGCTTCTACTGGAACTGCATTAAGCCCAACGGCGGCGGCCAACCGACCGGCGCGCTGCTGGACAAAATTGTGGCTGACTTTGGCAGCTTTGATGAATTCGTGACCCAATTCAAAGCCACTGGGGCGACCCAATTCGGTAGCGGCTGGGCTTGGTTGGTGCTCGATAACGGCACGCTCAAGGTGACCAAAACCGGCAATGCCGAAAACCCCATGACCGCCGGCCAAACTCCCCTCCTGACCATGGATGTTTGGGAACATGCCTACTATTTGGATTACCAAAATCGCCGTCCTGACTACATCAGCGATTTCGTCACCAAGCTGATCAACTGGGACTTTGTGGCTGAAAACTTCGCCAAAGCGGCCTAGTTGTTACCTCCGAACCTTTGGGTTCTTGAATCTTTCCGATGATTCAGCCCCCAATGGGTTAAACGCTTTTTCCTTTGCCTGTTTGGTTACAGGTTTGGCAAAAGGTTGATCTGCTGAATCATCTGAATCATCCCTGGCCGACCCAAGATAGTTTGGGTCGGCATTATTTTGGTTTTTCCCGAAGGCCGAATTCCAATCACCCTGAACAATCAATCCTGGTGAAAAATGACCTGAAAAAAAACGTCCCGCACCGCTCAGGCTTGGGACGCGTCGCTGAATTGTCGCATTTAACATAGCAGACGACGATCGCCCAAAGACGGATGCCAGTTGTTTGCAATCCTTAATTGGAAATCTTGGTCTTGCTATTTCGGCTGCCCTATGCCCGCAAAATAACCCTTTCAGCCGATCGAATCTGGTTAGACATTAGGGGTTAAATTCCGGGCAAAATTTCAAAGCGGGCAGCTCCCGCGCCCGATCGACCCGCGATCGACTCAGGTATCTGTGAGCCAATGATCCCGATCGATCGCGCTTAGGGAACCGGCGAGGCAATCAGGGCCGCCCCGATCGCATCAGCCCCCACGCCGGGCACAAAGGCTAAGAAAGCATTGCTGCTGCCCGCAATACTCATCATGGTTCCAGCCTGACCGTTGAGCGTAAAGGGCGCATAGGCCACCGCCGAGGGTGAGAATCCATCCGTCAGACCGATGCGATCGACCCCTGGGGTGAAGTCCGTCAGAATATCCGTCACTTCCGGCGTGGGTGCAGGGGTGCTCGTCCGCAACACGAAGATATCGGCTCCATCGCCACCGGTCAGTTGATCCCGTCCCCGATCGCCCGAAAGGATGTCGTCACCAGGGCCGCCAATCAACACATCAAACCCAAAACCACCCCGCAGCAGGTCATTGCCCGCCCCGCCATCAAGGGTATCGGGGCCAATCCGCCCGGAAATTTGGTCATTGCCCGCGCCCCCTTGCAAGACATTCGGCAAGGCATTGCCCAAAATTTCATCAGTCCCAGCGGTGCCAACCACGTTTTCCAGATTGGCCCCAATCCCAACTACCCAGCCGTAGCCCATGTCTTGGTAGTCGGGGCCGTCCGGTTCGTTTTTGCCCTTGTAGATGCGTGCGCCCAAGGCAGCCCGCTCCGTCAAGCGGCCATTATCGATCAGATCAAATAGATAATCACCCGCCGGGAGAGCCGATGCGTCCACCGTGTCATTGCCCCCACCATCCCAAATCGCTTGCACCGTGCGTAGATTACTGGAATCCAGGCGATAGGTGGTGTTTTCTGCCCGTGAACCGCGATTGGTGCCATACATGAACTGCAAAGCGGCAATATCCAACGCCATCAGGGTTGAAGGATCCGCAAATCCCTTGTCCTGCTGTGCGTCGCCGTTGTAGCTCATGATCGTGTTCACGATGTTATCGCGAGCCGAATCGAGAAACGGTTCTTCACCCGCGTTTTCTGCGGGTTGGCCAGGATCCTGGTTGGCGGTGGCGTTGTAGTTACCGGGGTGCTTCAGGCCCAAAGCGTGACCAATTTCATGGATTAGGGTTGAATAGCCATAGCTACCGGGGCCGGCGGTAAAGGCCGTGCTCGGGTCGCTGTTGTTTGCGGGCTGAAGGTGAACCACGCCGCCCCGATCGGGATTGCTGGGATAGTAGGCGTAAGCATTGCCTTCCGGCCCGGGCCCCTGGGAGTAGACGATCCGTACCTTGCTGTCTGCGGAGTCCGCGACTTCCACAAAATTCAGCGGCACAATTTCGCTGTAGTGGCGAAAGATGGCCCGCACGTTGTTCTTAACGGACTCTTCGACCTCTTGAATGTTGGTTTCATCCTGACTCGCGTTATAGGTGTTAACGGTGGCAGGGGAAATGAAGCTGTAGGTGATGGTGCCACCGGGGCCCACGGGCCACTTGTCGGGAGCGCCTGAGTCAGTGCTGGCAATGATGGTGTCTACTACGGGCGAACCGCTGCCGGCCGCTAGGGGGCGGATGGGAGCGGTGCTGCCGTTGGTGCTGCCGCCACCACGGGCCGATCGACAGGCCCGACAACTGCAACGGGAGGATTCATTAGCAGCGGGGAGAGAAGCGGGGGCGAGAACAGAGTCACTGAGAGAGAATGTGGGCATAAAAATAATGAACGGTTTAACATTCCTTCAACCATTCATTCATTTATAAGAACCCGCTCTGTGAATGCCAAGGTAAAAAGGAAAGTATTGCTAAAAGTGTTGCTATACATCAAAAAATGATTCCTAACTGATGCTCTATTCAGAGTTTTCATTAGACCTCTTGCATCAGTCACGATTCCTAGGTCGAGTCAATAGATCTCTTGCCTCAATCAAGCACCTCATCCCAAATCCCGCTCCCAGATCCCTGATTGACTGAAAAAACACTCAAACACTGGGTTATTCCGTAGGTTGGGTTGAGCTTTGCGAAACCCAACTCAATCACTGCAAGCCTTGCTGTTGTTGGGTTTCGTACCTCAACCCAACCTACGAGATGATCGTTAATCAGCCCATCTTGATCAGAGGGGGTTAATTCGTGCAAGAGGTCTAGTGGATCCAAAAAACTGGAGATCCCAAAAATTGGAGATTTTGTGGAGGAAATATCAGGCTAGGTTGTTGGCCACAGGGTGTCTAGGGTGATGCTGAGGCTCCAATCGGCATCGGTTAGTGAGGCTCCGCGTAGGTCGGCGCGACAGAGGTTCGCCCCGTGCAAGTTGGCCCCGCGCAGGTCGGCCCCTTGCAGGTTGGCATCGCTGAGATTAGCCCAGGCAAAGTCTGCACCAACGAGGCTGGCTCCGGATAGGTCGGCTTCGGCCAGTTGGGCGGCGGCCCAGTGGGAGCGATCGCCCCGTAATTCTCGGGCCTGGAGGCCATGGGCTTGCAGTTGCCCAAATTCTGCCCCCAAGACTAGGGATTGATCGAGCAGGGCCCCTTGTAAAATCGCCCCTTGGGCACGGGTGAAGGCCCAGGTCGATCGCGCCAGTTGTCCGCGACTGAGGTTGGCTCCCCGCAGATCGGCTTCGGTCAGGTTCACTCCGGCCCAACTCACATCGCGCAAGTCGGCTTGGCGAAGGTCGGCTTGGCAGAAGTTGGCCGCAATGGCTTGGCTGTGGCGCAACCGAATCCCTAAGCCCCGCATCCCGATCGCCCGTAAACCGAGGCCTTGCAGATGGGAACCGTTGGCCCCTTGTAAGTCGGCGCGATCGAGAATGGCTTGCTGAAGTTGGGCCCCGGCCAAGTCCCACTGGGGCAAACTCCAACCGCTCAGATCTGCACCGCGCAAGTCGGCGGGTCGATCGCCCTGTTGCGCTCGCCAATCGGCCCACTGTCGGGGCGATCGGGCCAAATACATGAGATCCGCTGCGTCTGCCACGATCGATTGCTACTCCTTTCGGGTCAGGAGCATCGGGGTGCGGCCATCGTTGCCATCATCCCGATCGCGTCCAGAAACATGGGCGATCGCATCCTCGACCGCTGCCACCGCCGCCAAAATATCTCGCTCTTCGCCACCGAGGTACATCCGCCCAAAGCTGCCCACCGCCGTGATGTGCAGAATATTGATCAACGCGGCCTTTTCCGCCTCGTTGGCGGCCAGGGCCGCATAGGCCGCCGGTTCCACCTCAAAAACATAGAGGGTTTGACCCGCCAGCAGCATGTTGCCTCGGCTGGTGCGGTTAATTAATTGCGCCTGGTGAGGATCAATATTGCGGATAATTTGGCTGGAGATGACACGGGGCTTCAGGCGATCGCTTTCCCGCACCCCTAGGGCCTGCAAAATGGCCCGGCCCGCTGTCAGGGTTTCCCCTTGGCGGCTGGAGTGAATTTCTAACAGGCCATATAACCGCTCCACAAACTGCACGCCGGGCCGCACGGAGGTAGCCTTGAGGGCCACATCGGTGATGCGGTTGATTTCAATCCCGGGCGATACTTCAATCCAAAGGGAACTGTCCCCCGGGAGCGGCAAGAAGCCGATCGCCACTGTGCCAATGTAGGCCGCATGTTGGGGTTGCAGGCGATCGAGATAAACGTAGCTTCGGAGTTCGATACCCAAGGAGGAGGCTGGCTTCCGCAGCGGGGGCAATGGCCGGAATCTGTGGGCAATCCACGGGCTTCATTGTGCCAAGGGGCCGGCCCCAACACAAGGCCGATCGCCCAAGGCAGGGAAACAGCGGGCGATCGGGCCCAAAAATTAGACTAGCTCGCCAAATCCCTCGCCAAAGGGAAGATTTGTGGGGGAAAACTTCCGGGTAGAATGTCGATCTATGCCTGCGCAATCCCTGTCTCTTGCGCCGTTAGTCAATGCCCGTGTTATCGCGTTTTCGTACTGCTGCCAGCGCTGGCACTTTTCTGGTGACCGCCGAGGTGATGCCACCGAAGGGCAGCGATGCCAGCCACATGGTGGCCATGGCCGAGCAGTTGCAACCTTGGGTTCATGCGGTGAACATCACCGACGGCAGCCGGGCTGTGTTGCGGATGTCTTCGTTGGCGGCCGCGAGCTTGCTGTTGCAACGGGGCATTGAACCCGTGTGGCAAGTGGCCTGTCGCGATCGCAACCGAATTGCCCTCCAAGCGGACTTGATGGGGGCCCATGCCCTGGGGATTCAGAACGTGCTGGCCCTCACGGGTGACCCGGTGAAGGCCGGTGATTTTCCCGAAGCCCGCAGCGTCTTTGACTGGGAAGCGGTGCGCCTGTTGGAAGCGGTGAAGCGACTGAACCAAGGGCAAGATGCGGCCGATCGCCCCTTGGAAAATAGCGGAACGGATCTGTTCGTCGGAGCGGCGGTGGATCCCCAATGCAAGAGCTGGTCGGGAGTGCAGCGGCGTTTTCAGCGCAAATTAGCTGCCGGGGCCCAATTTTTCCAAAGCCAATTGATCTCCGACTTCGATCGCTTGGATCAGTTCATGACCCAGGTGGCTGCCGGTTGCGGAAAGCCAATTTTGGCGGGGATCTTTCTGCTGAAATCAGCGAAAAATGCGGAATTTATCAACCGCAATGTGCCCGGCGTAGAAATTCCGCAGCATTTGATCGATCGCCTGGCTCGGGCCCAAGACCCCTTGCGCGAGGGCATGGCGATCGCCGCTGAACAGGTGGCCATGGCCCGCCAAATTTGTCAGGGAGTCCATATGATGGCGGTGCGCCGCGAGGACTTAATTCCCGAAATTTTGCAGATGGCTGGTTTGGAACCCGTGACCCCGCCCGCCCAACCGATCGACAGCAATGGCCAAACTAACGGCCATGCCCATAGTCGTCCCAACAACCATTCAGACAGCCCCTTAGGCAGCCAGCCAACCGATCAGGCCACCGATCAGGCCACCGATCAGATCACCGATCAAACCACCGGCCAAGCCACCGGCAATAGTTCATCCCCTTCCTTTACCCCTACCTCCCCTTTGCATCCATGAGCACCCCTGATGATTGGCTTGAAGTGGGCAAAATTGTTGCCCCCCAAGGTCTGCGGGGGGAACTGCGGATCTATCCCGACTCCGATTTTCCAGAACGATTTATGGAGCCGGGCCAGCGCTGGTTGTTGCCGCCGGGGGCCAAGCTGGGGCGGGACGAACCCCAACCGGTGCGCCTGTTGAGCGGCCGATATCTGAATAAGCAAAATCTGTATGTGGTGCGGTTTGCGGAAGTGGTCGATCGCACCAGTGCCGAAAACCTCCGGGGAGCCAAGTTGCTAGTTTCGGCCCACAGCCGCCCTCCCTTGGAAGCGGGGGAATATCACCTGATGGACTTGATGGGAATGGAGGTGTTTGATCAGGTGCAACAGGTTTCGATCGGGCAAGTGGTGGGCCTGGCAACCGCTGCTCAGGATCTGTTGCAAGTGCAACTCACGGACTCGGAGCAGGTGATTTTGATTCCCTTTGTGGATGAAATTGTCCCGATCGTTGATCTGACAACCAAGCGCTTGGAAATTGTGCCTCCCCCGGGTCTTTTGGATTTGTAATTCCAAAGGATCGATTTAACCCGAAATCTGCCCGAAATTTGCGGGCGATCGGTGGTTATTTCGGCTGCGATTAGGGCCTGTCGTCATTTCACCCAAAACCCTGGATCTGCCGTTAGCAGATCGTGGGGGGCAAGGGGCTTAAGCCCCTTGTCTGGGTTGATTAGGGTATGGAAGATCAACCGTTTTCACGGGATTCCAGGAAATGACAACAGATCCTAAAGCGCTTCCGCCAGTTCCGGCGCGGGCAATTGAGAAGTGATTGTCAAGCCCGCGCGTCGGGGCAGCCGAATTTCAAAACCCGTTCCTTGACCCGGTGCAGACTGGCAACTGAGCCGACCATGGTGTTGCTCCACCACAATTTGATAGGCGATCGAGAGGCCTAAACCAGTGCCCTGACCGATCGGCTTTGTGGTGAAAAAGGGGTCAAAAATGCGCGATCGCACCTCTGGATTAATGCCCGTGCCGTTATCGGTAATTTTAACCACCACCTCATGATCTTCCACAACCGTTTGAATGGTGATTTTGGGAACGAGTTTCACAGAATCCTCGCGATCGGAAACCCCATAGGCCAACGGCTGAAACTGACTTTCAAGGGCATCAATTGCGTTGCTGAGTAAGTTCATAAAAACCTGGTTCACTTGCCCGGGATAGCACTCCACCAGCGGCAAATCACCATATTGGCGATCGATTTGAATCTCTAAGCCCTTTAAAGAGGGTAAGAGTCGATGCTGCAAAATCAACAGCGTACTTTCCAAGCCTTCATGTAAATCCACTGCCTTCATCTCCGCTTCGTCAACCCTTGAAAAATTACGCAGAGACAGGGCTAGCGATCGAATGCGATCGGTGCCGGTCTTCATCGAGGTAATCAGCTTGGGTAAGTCAGTCTGAATAAAATCTAGATCGAGTTGATCAAGGATTTCTTCTTGCAAATGAGGCGATTCTTGGTGTTTTTTTAGAAGTTGAATAATCTTCACCAGCTCCGAAGCATACTCTTCGAGATAGCGCATATTGCCATAGATAAAACTGACAGGATTATTCA
Organism: Limnothrix sp. HT2024; assembly: GCF_059138625.1. Taxonomy (NCBI): domain Bacteria; kingdom Bacillati; phylum Cyanobacteriota; class Cyanophyceae; order Pseudanabaenales; family Pseudanabaenaceae; genus Limnothrix; species Limnothrix sp. HT2024. Next base: position 4,104,968 of record NZ_CM181121.1, on the reverse strand, counting down.
ATTCATGGGCAATTCCCGCCACTAACTGACCGAGGCTCGACATTTTTTCTGCCTGAATGAGTTGGAGTTGGGTTGATTGCAACTCTTGCAAGGTGGCTTGCAGGGTTTGTGCCTTTTCTTGTAAATGGACTTTGGACGTTCGGAGCTGGTCTTCCACCTGTTTACGATTGGTAATATCGGTGTGGGAACCGGCCATGCGGTAGGGTCGCCCTTGATAGTTCCGTTGCAAGGTTCCTCGGCACAACACCCAGCGATAGGAACCATCACGATGTCGCAGGCGATATTCCAACTCCCATTGGGTTCGATCGCTAGCAAAAAATTGGCTTAAGGCCTGAGTGAATCGATCATGATCGTCGGGATGCAATCGAGCGAACCATTGATCCACATGGGGCGGAATGTCTGCGGGTTGATAGCCCAACAAAGCTGCCCAGCGATCGGAAAACAGCGTTCGGCCCGTTTCCACCATCCAATCCCACAGACCATCATGGGATCCCTTCACCGCCAGGGCAAAGCTCGCCGTGGTGCGCCCAAAGTCTCGATAGGGTGGCACTTGCAGCACCTGGAAACATTCATGCACTGACTGATAATTCAGGGGAATTGTCCAACCGGCAGCCCCAGCCGCTTGGGCCGCGGGCGCGTCAGCGGGCATCTGCAACAGCGCAATGGTCACCGCCTCCGCGATCGCCCGAGGAACCCTGGGCAAAACGGCAAAGGGCCACTCCGGATAAAGCCGAGTGCTGAGGGCAAAGGGCAACTCCGACGGCACAATCGCCGGAGGCGGCAGAATTTGAATGGTGCTTAAGTCCAGTGCCCCCGTGGCCGCGAGCTGTTCCAAAACATGGGTGCTGACGATTCCCACTTCTGCTTGGCCCGATTGCACGGCGGCCACCACCCGATCGTGGCTCCCCAAAAACTCCAGCGCCGCAAAATCTCGATAGGGATCGATCGCCGCTTCGACCAATTCCCGCCACGCCATCCGCCAGCCCCCCAGGGAGGTTTCCGCCACCGCCGCCACCGATCGCCCCTTCAAATCCGACAACTGAGTCATGGGCAGGTGATCGCGCCGACTAAAAATTGCGCCGCCAAATTCCGTTGCCGGTTTTCCCAATTGCAGCGTTTTCAAAGTGGCAATTCGGTTCAGGCCAAATTGCGTTTCAAATTCCACATACAGCCCCGGATTAACAATGGCAAACTGTACGGCTTGGCTGGCAATGGCTTGATGAATATCATCAAAGCTGAGGGGAACCATTGTAAATTCGCGACCAGAAACAACGGCCGATAAATAATCAGCCGTTGGTTGCCACATGAACTCAGCAATCTTTAATCCTCGGTTGGCTAACACCCCAATTTTGAGTGAAGTGCCAAATTCAGATTCTTCACCATCCCATTCAGGATTTTGGTGACTTGCCTCTCCAAAATTAAATGACTTTGCAGAACTAAATTGAATCGCTTTCATTCTTCACGACGGTTGGATAACCCGCTGCTTTCCAAGCTAAAATTCCTCCTCTCAGATGCACCAACGGTAGATTGCGATCGCGCAAGAGTCGTTGACCTCCTTCAGCCGATCGTCTGCCGCTGCGGCAATATAACACCACCGTTCCCAATTCAGCGCTCCAATCTAACCCGTTCAGTTGACTCAAGGGTTGCAAAACAGCGCCAGCAATATGCTCTGTCTCAAATTCCTGAAATTCTCGCACATCGATCAAGGTGATTTTTTGAGTCTTCAACCATTGGTCGAGTGTCTCGGGTGTGATTTCTGAAATTGCTTGTCCTGAAATGATTTCTTGAATACTCATGATATTTAGAATTGAGGATTGAGGTTTGTTGCAATCATTCAAAATCTTTCTGAAATTAGCTATTCAGAATGTCCAAAAAAGAATCAGCCTAAACATCGCAGTTTCTTTGTGGTTTCACTGACTATGGCTTGACTGAATTCTATCAACAGGGACTAGGAATAATGGGTGAGGCGATTGAGCGATCGCAACCCGGCATCCAGCCCATAGCCGATCGCGCCAATGGTCAAAATGGCCGCCATCAACTCGCTGTAGGCCAAGCGATCGCGTGTATCCAAAATGAAGTAGCCCAAGCCTGAGCTAACCCCTAACATTTCGGCGGGCACTAACACGATCCAAATCACGCCGACCGCGAGGCGTAGCCCCACCAGGAGATGTGGCCCGATCGCGGGCAAAATGACCCGGCCAATCACCTCCCAACGGGTTGCACAAAGGCTGCGGGCTAGCAACAACCAGCGCCGATCGACGCTATGCACTCCCGCCGCCGCATTCAGCAACACGGGCCAAACCGCCGCCACGGTGAGCAGAAAGTACACGGGCGCATCCCCAATCCCAAAGGCCATCACCGCCAGCGGCATCCAAGACAGGGGCGACACCATCCGCACAAACTGGAACAGAATAGACGTGCCCTGCTCCAGGGGCCGCCACAGCCCCAGGGCAATGCCAACGGGAATCCCAATCAGGGCGGCGGTGGCTAAGCCAATTACGACACGCCGCAAACTTGCGCCAATGTGGGGTTCCAAAGTGCCGTCACCCAGCAGTTTCAGGATGGTGGTGAGCGATTTTTCTGGTGAAAAGTCCCCCACGATCGCACCGGGATGCAACAGCGGGGACGTGAGCACCCACCACAACAGCAGCCCCAGCAGCAGGCCAAGCAAGGGGCTACTCACGATCCCCAACACGCCGCGAAGTTGTCGAGCAACGCCCGATCGCCCTGCTTTTTGCCACATTCCAACCGCCATGGCCGCTCAATCCCTCCAATGCCTAATGCTTGTCTTGACGATGCTGAATGAGTGGGGTCAATGGGTGGAATCGTTGGCCACCCTTCCCCTAAATCGGCGTGAATCGAGATCGGCATGACTCGGCATGACTGTGATCGGTCGATCGGGAACTGACCCGGCGAAATTGACACTGAAGCGAGCTGGATGGGGTGATCCCCAAAGCTTCAGAGCGCAATCGTTTCCTTGCGGGTCAGGTTTTCCGGCAGCCGGAAGGCAGCGGGGCCGCCCACCGCTGCCAGGGCCGCCTTCACCAAGGAGTCATCCACCAAATCTTGGGCCACCCATTCGGGGTCAAGATCCTGTAGAAACTGGGTTTCTCCTTCCACTTGGGTTTCCTTGAGCAGGCGCACCAGCTCAGCGGTGTAGGACGGAAAAGGATAGGGTTGAAAATCAATTCGATCGATTTGCCAATCGGGATGGGTGATCGCCCCTTGGGCTTGATAAACGGCTGGGTCATAGGCCGTTAGGGCCCGCATCAGGGCCGCTTTGGGATGAGGCGTATATTTGCCACCCTCCTTCGATAAAATTTCAGCCACGTCTGCGCGGTTTTCGCCGCTCCAATGCTGGGCCTTGACGATCGCCTGCACCACCCGCTGCGCCCAATCGGGATGCTGGGTGAGGTCGTCTTCATGCATCAGCACCACACAGCAGGCGTGATCCTTCCACACATCCCCGGTAAAGCGCAGAATTTTGCCTGTTTTGAGGTTTTCCGCCGCCGCGTTGAAAGGTTCCGCCACGATGTAGCCCGCGATCGCTTTGTTGGCGAGGGCCGAAACCATATCCGGTGGCGGCAGCACAATTAAATTCACCTCATTGGCGGCTACCTGGGCCTCTTTGGGCCGCCGCACCACCTTCAGTCCCGCTTTCTTCAGCAGTTGCTGTAGCACCACGTTGTGGATTGAATACCAAAAGGGCACAGCCACCTTGCGACCGCCCAGGTCTTCCAGGCGATCAATTTCCGGCAAGACGGTCAGGGCTGAACCATTGGTGTGATTCCAAGCCACAATCTTGGCCGGAAACTTGCGGCCATAGCGCAACCACAAGGTGGCGGGCATCAGGATATGGATGACATTGACCTGTCTGGCCAAAAACGCTTCGACCACCTGCGGCCAAGAGCGAAAGAGGGTTGGTTTTTCGGCCGTTAGTCCCTCCGCTTGGTATAGCTCGCGGGCATGGGCCACCAACAGGGGAGCCGCATCGGTGATGGGCAGGTAGCCAATTTTGACCGGGGGTTGGGCCGTTGGTGTCGCAGGGGCTGAAGCAGCGGGGCTAGATTGAGCGGGGCCTTGGGTTGGCTGGCAACCCCCGACGGCCAGGGTTGCCCCCAGGGAGGCTGAGAATAGTCCTGTGAGTTGCAGGAAATCTCGTCGGCTGAGGCCGCAGCAGTCGCAACCCAGGCCGGCTGTGGGGCCGCTGGCAAAGGGGGGCGCAATCCAATGGGGGGTGGCGCGGCTCGATCGAGCGCGGGCTTGGCGATCGCGCGTCATGGCTGCACACCTCCCGGGATCGAGGGCGGAACAACAGGGTCAATCACGGTTAACAACTCCTCTAAAATTTCGCGACGCAGGGCCCCTTGGGCGGCGGGATCTCGCAGGGAGCGATCGTTGGGGTCTGTGGGGGGCGATCGCAAAATCCACTGGCGACGAATCCGCCCGGGATTGCGATCCATCAACACCACCCGATCGCCCAGGGCCAAGGCCTCATCAATGTCGTGGGTGACCATTAACACGGCTGCTGGGTAGCGGGCGATCGCCTGAAGCAGCAACGCTTGCATCGATCGGCGCGTAATCGCATCCAAGGCGCTGAACGGCTCATCCAACAGCAGCAGTTCCGGTTGCCGCACCAAGGCCCGCGCCAGAGCCACCCGCTGCGCCATCCCTCCCGAGAGTTGGTGAGGGTAGGCCCGTTCAACGCCCCCTAAGCCAACGCTGGCTAAGGCTTCGGCCGCCCGCGATCGGGCAACTGCTTTGGCAATGGCCGGCATTCGCCGTAACTTCAAGCCCCAGGTAATGTTTTGGGTTACCGTTAACCAGGGCAGCAAGGCCGACCCCTGAAACACCATGCCCACCGATGGTTGTGGCTCTTGGATGGGTTGACCCTTCAGCCGCACTTCCCCTGCCGTGGCCCGTTGCAAACCGGCAATGGCCAACAGCAGCGAAGACTTGCCGCAACCGCTGGGGCCCAGCAGGCAAACCAACTCCCGAGGGCGAAGGTCGAGGTTAATTTGCGCGAAGGCCAGGACTCGATCGCGTCCTACTGGGTAGTGATGGGTTAACCCCCGCACGGTCAGCAATGGGCGATCCGTCTCCCGATCAGCGGCAGCGTTGGCGACACCGGGTTGAGGCGCGGTGGGTTGAGGCGCGGTCGATGGGGGCGATTGAAAAATTGAGGCATTGACGCGATCGGGTAATTCACCGGACTCCCACAGATCCGGCGATCGGCCCACGGTCACCGGCAGCAACTCACTCATCGCCTGACCTCCGATCGGGAGGGTGATCGACTCGCGGCGGCTTTGGCGATCGACGGTGGAATGGCCCCCGTAGCCAGAACGGGGGCAGCGGTCAGGGCTGTGCGGGAGGGGTTGTGGATCGTGGGGCTGATGGCTGGTTCGATCGCCGGGTCGATCGCGGTGGTGGGAGTGACGCGGGTCAGCTCCGTTTCCAGTTGCACCAAGCTGGGGGTGAGCACCGGCAAGAACGCCACTTCCCGCCAGCGCCGGGCCGTTGCATGGTCGTTGAGATAGGCCCCGCCCCCCTGAGCTTCCAACTCCAACGTGATGGCATCCACGGCCAGGCGGGTTAAGGCAATGCGGACTTCAAATAGATGTCGGGTTTCAGCGAAGGAAAACTCGGAGAGCGCCGCCAATTGCCGCAGTTGCGTGGCCAACTCGTCATAGCGGTGATCAAGCTGCTGCAAGGCTCCCCGCAAGACCTGCGATCGGGTTTGGAGCGTGTTGCGAATCGCCCGCCGAGCCGATCGAGCCTTGCCCAAACTCAAACCGCACTGCAACAGCAAGAATGCCGGTCGAATAGTCGGCAGAAACTGCCTTGCCCGATCGCTCAAAACCCAAGTGCGATCAACCTCCACCCCTTCTAGGGTTAAGGCCGCCGTGTTGGAACCACGCAGCCCCAACAAATCCAAATCCGCACTACGCGACAGGCCCGGGGTATTCGCCGGAATCACCGCCACGATCGCTTCCCCCTCAGGGGTTTCCGCCGCTACCGCCACCAAAAACTCACCCGGCACCAAATTAGAAGCCCAGGGCAAATGGCCATCCAGGCGTAACCGTTGCCCCTGCCAACGGGCTTGTACCCGCAAGGCCTCAATGCCGGCCAAGTGCTTCATGGCGTTCGATAAACCCGTCGCACCGAAGCGATCGGCCCGTACCACCTGGGGCAAAAGGGTTTGGCGCAACTTGTCGTTATCACTGGCCACCAAATATTCCGCAAAGGCTCGCTGGCACCAAAACACAAAGGCGCTGGTTAAGCAGTCCTCTGCCGTTTGGGCGATCGCCTCAATGGCATCCAAACGCGTGCCCCCCGTCCCGCCTTGGCGCTCGGGAATGCCCAGCCCGAGCCAGCCAACCGATGCCAACAACCGCAATGAGTTCCGACTGTCTTGGTAACCCTCGCCATCATTTACTGCTTGGGCTTGCTCCGCCAGCAAAGCCCGGATTGCCTGTGGATCGACAACACCAGTATTCACATCTATTGCCTACAGAATGATTGCCTACAAAATTACCGACCTAAATCGACCCTAAATTGGTCATTTTCCCGGGCATTAACCTGAGTCTTAGTCCAGCGTTTCCAGACTGGTGAGCCGATCGATGGGCGCACCCACCACTTCTCGCGCTTGCTTCACCGTTGCCTCATCGGGACTGTCATAAAAACAGAGGCATTTACTCAAGTCCTCGCAAACATAGGTTCGCTCAAAGGAAACCGTTGGAACTTGAGCATAAAGAGGAGATTTTTCAGCCTTGCGTTGCAAATACTTGTCCATCGTTAGCCCCGCTGGCAAATCCCATTCCACAAGGTAATTAGCCTTGTCCTTTTGGGTTCTAACGACAGTCAGGTCTTGCCCCACCAAGCGCACGGGTTTAACTAGTTCGATCGTCAGATTACTATTCAAAAAAGCCGCGCGTACTGATACTTCATCTTGGGCATTGAGGATGGCGAAGAGTCGAAAAAGATCCTTACCAATTTGTGCCTCAATCAATTCTGAATGGGTTGCCTGTGCAGCCTTCGATACTTGATCTAGGGCGGTGCGAATTTCATCCACATGCCGATTCAAAATCGATGCTTCAACCAAAAATAGCGCCATTTTTATCTCTCCTTGTTCTTCGGTTGGGGGCAATAATTGGCAGAAAATTCAGGCTGGCCGATTCATACAGCCTTGACCTAGAACGATTGGTGCGTCACATCACAGGTGGTATGAAGCAGTGAGTAAGCAGGCATTGCCTGCTCTACAGGCTTGAGCTAGGTAAAGGCTGTAATTTTGAATCAAGGGGCTTGGTCAATCAGTCCCTGATCAATGCTGATCAACGGGTTTAAGATTGACCAATTTTGACAATCGACCCAAAGAATCCAAATCCTGGACTGAATGTTCAGTCAACTTTGGATTAATTCCTAAGTGCGATCGGGGCCAGTTTCCACCGGTAAATCAGTGGTGCTGTACTCAGTCCAAGACCCTTCGTAAATACGCACATTGGGATAGCCCAAAAGATGCTTCAGCACTACATATTGCAAGGTAGCTTCCCGCCCAGTGCTGCAAGAAACAATGATTTGCTTGTCGGGAGTGATGTTACGGCTGGCCAGAATTTGCCGAATTTCATCCAAGGATTTCAGCTTGTGGGGATTCTTGAGCGCTTCCTGGGAATTGTTGGCTTCGGTAAAGGTGGGCCAAGGAATGTTTCTGGCACCGGGAATGTGACCGTTTCGCACCCAAAGGGGTTTTTCACCGCTGAATAATTCCGGAGGGCGCGGGTCAATGAAAACTACGTTGGGTTGACCAATTAATTTCCGCACATCGGCCAGGGCGACGCGAACGGAGGGATCGTCTTTGAGTTGGAATGTTTGCCGATCGTACCGGGGATATTCCTTCGTGACGGTTTGGCCCGAGGCCTGATAACCGGCAAAACCGCCATCCACGATCGCAATGTCTTTGACTCCCGATCGCTCCAGCAAGTAGGCCACCATGGTTGCGCCTAACACGTCATTGCCGTTGGAATAAACGGCGACCTTTTGGCGATTGTTAACCCCGGCTTTGCCAAAGAGCGATGCGATTTTTTCGTTGTCCCAATATTGCACCGGCAAAAAGCCATCGGGGCCGCGAAAGGCTAAATCCGCAATATGCACAGCGCCGGGAACATGGCCCCCGATGTAGTCCAGGGGCGAGTTGCGCACATCCAAAACGCGCAAGTTGGCATCACTCAAATGTTGGCTGAGCCACTGGGGTGACACAAATTCAATTTTCGCCTTGGGAGCATTGGCGACGGCGGGCAAGGCCCAAGTGGGCAACAACACCACAAGGGCGATCGCCAACATGCCCCACAGCCAGGTTGTGAAGTGCCAACGTCGAGACGCTCGTTTTGTCCAACGATCGCTGCCATTGATCCTGCCCATTTGTCGAAACCCTCATTTGCCCTTGAACTGCTTGGATCTATAAAGACCGGTTTTCCGATCGGATTACCGTTTAATGCAGTGCATAGTATCACCCCTGTTCTAAAAAGTCCACTTTCCCGATCGGGTTACCGATGATTGTCGAGAAACGATCGGGTCAAACGCTCCCGGCGGGAATTGTCCGGTTGGCTGAATCGTTGGCGGGCAAAGAGGGGAAAGTTAGGCTAGGCGATAATGGCCCCAGCCGATCGCCCCGTGGATTGGCCCCCGACCTGGGCCCGCTGCTTGGCCGGGTCGATCGCTCGTCGCTCATTGGTTTTTCATCGTGACCTCAGAACAACACCCCCGCCCCCAAACTCCCACCACGATCGCGGTTTTTTATCCGTTTTTTGCGGGTGGGGGAGCGGAAGCCGTGACCCTGTGGATGTTGAATGCGTTGCAGGCAGACTATGACTTGACATTATTTACACTGACCCCGATCGACCTCAATCGGTTAAATCAGCTCTATGGAACTCAACTGTCCGATCGGGTGCAAGTGCGCCATTGCATTCCAGCGCCCTTCAAGAATTTGGTGGAATTTCTAATCGCCAATAGTCAGTTTTTTCGTAAGTTTTTTTGCCACTTTTGCATCCGGTTCTTCAAGAAATTTAGTCGGCAATATAACTTGGCAGTTTCTGGCTACAACGCGATTGATTTGGGTTGCGATGGGGTGCAATATGTCCATTGGGTGGGTGTCTTAGAAAATCGGAATTTCTATTGGGTTTCGCAGTTTTCAGAAGCCAGAATGCGGCGCAATTGGTCGATCGCCAATTCACGGATGGTGGCCACGGTGACTCAGGAGCGGTATGGCGGCCAACCGGTGGTGGTTTATCCGCCCGTGGCTGTGGATGCGCCGACGGTGGCTTGGCCCGATCGCGAAGAAGCCTTTATCTGTAGTGGGCGCTTGACCAAAGCCAAGGAACCGCATCGGGTGCTGGAAATTTTGAAGCGGGTGCGCGATCAGGGTTTTCCGATCAAGCTCTATTTCACAGGCGGTGGTGGCGGGGTTTATGGTCAAAAATATCGGCAATTTTTACAACAAAAAATTGATGAAAATGCCGATTGGGTGACCCTTTACGAAAACTTGAGCTATGCCGATTATGTGAATGTGCTGTCCCGTTGCCGCTATGGACTCCACTGGAAAAAGGAACCCTTTGGCATTTCGATCGCGGAAATGGTGAAGGTGGGAACGATTCCCTTTGTGCGCGATCGGGGCGGTGGCCAGGTGGAAATTGTCGGAGAACAGAACAAAGAATTGATGTTCGCCAATGATGAGGAAGCGGTGGCTAGAATTGTGGCTCTGCTGTCCTCTTCGGAGCTGCAAAACCGAATGCGATCGGCCCTTGAAAAACAGGCTCAACTGTTTTCAACGGAGCAATTTTCCCAAGATATTCGGCAAGCCATTGAAACCTATTTGAAACAGCGTCCTTGATCGATATTTGATCAATACCTGAAAGGATGTCTGAGAGGATGTCTGAAAAGCCAAAATTGCTACTCTGTACGCCCCAGAGATCGATGTAGACAAGATGCTCAAGCCCCTTCTACGACAATTAATCTTCAGCCCATATTGAAAGATACTTCTCAGACATCCTCTGAAAAGTCGCGATCGCTCAGGCCAGGGTTGGGAGACCCAACCCCTACGGCGATCTGGTTTTCGTTGGTTGCGGGTCACGATCGGTTCTGTTTCGGTTTTCTCGTCCATTTCGCTGGGCCGACTGGATCAACATAGGCCGCCGAAAGCCTTTCCCGGTTGCCAAGCCTTTCGACCTGGTAGGCGACACGCCTTAAGCTAGGAGAGCGCTAGGCGAGTGGGGTTAATCAACGGTCCATGCTGCTGTCATTGCGGATTGAAAACTTTGCGCTGGTGGATGCGCTGGAAGTGACCCTTGGGCCCGGGCTGAATGTGCTGACGGGAGAAACGGGCGCGGGCAAGTCGATTATTCTCGATGCGATCGAGGCGGTGTTGGGCGGGCGGATCACGGCCCGATCGATCCGCACGGGCTGCGATCGGGCAGAAATCGAGGCGACCTTTGCCATTGATCGATCGCTGCGGGACTGGCTGAAGGTGCAGCAATGGGACATGACAGGCGATCGGCTGGTTTGCAGCGTGGAAATTGTCAGCAGTCCCGGCAATAGCGACGGGGGCAAAGGCGGCCGCAGCACGGTGCGCAGCCGGTTTCGTTGCAATGGGCAACCCATCCCCAAGGCCCGCATGGCCATCCTGCGCGATCGATTGGTGACCATTGCCGCCCAGGGGCAAACGGTGCAATTGCTGCAGGCAGAATCCCAGCGGGATTGGCTGGATGAATTTGGCGGCGCACCGATTTTGAAGCAGCGATCGGCCGTGGCCAAAGCCTATGACCGGGCCCAAGAATTGTGGCTGCAACTGAGCAACCGCCGCCAACAGGAAGCCCAGCGACAACAGCAACTCGATCTTTATCAATTCCAGTTGCAGGAGTTAATGGCGGCGGCCCTCACGGAAGCGCAGGAACTGGCTGACCTGGAGCAAGAGCGCGATCGCCTGACCCATGTGGTGGATTTGCAACAGCAGAGCTACCAGGCCTACGAGTTGCTCTATGCCGGAGCTGACGATGCGGCTTCCTGTGCGGAACTGTTGGGCAAGGCGGAAGCCCTACTGGAGCGATCGGCCCGGTTTGATCGACAGGTGGAAGCCATTTTGGAGATGGTGACCAGCGCCCTCACCCAGGTCACGGAGGCGGGGCTGCAAATCAACGCCTACGGAGCCAGCCTGGAAAGCGATCCCGATCGGCTGGAGTGGGTGGAGGAGCGGATCATGCAACTCAAGGCCCTTTGCCGGAAATATAACCTCGATCTGGGTGCTCTGATTGCGCGGCGCGATGAGCTAGACCAGTGGGTGGCGGAGTTGACGGACGGGGGGCAGTCCCTGGAGTCTTTGGAGCACCAATACCAAGTGGCCTATCAAGCCCTTGAAACCGAGTGCGATCGCCTGCATCAACTGCGTCGCCGGGCCGCGCGGGATCTGGAAACACAACTGGTGGCGGAATTGGTTCCCCTGGCCATGGAGCGGGTGCAGTTCGCTGTGGAGTTTGGGCGGGTTCCCCCTTCGTCGGCCGGGTTCGATCGAATCACCTACACCTTCAGTCCTAACCCCGGAGAACCCTTGCAACCCCTGAGCGAAACGGCTTCCGGTGGGGAAATGAGCCGCTTTTTGCTGGCGTTTGAAGCTTGTTTTTCCCAGGTGAGCCAGGTACAAACGGCAATTTTTGATGAAATTGATGCGGGGGTTTCCGGGCGGGTGGCCCAGGCGATCGCCCAAAAACTCCATCACCTCAGCCAAGATCACCAGGTGCTTTGCGTGACGCACCAGCCGATCGTGGCGGCCATGGCCGATCATCACTTCCGCGTGGCCAAGGTGACGATTAGCACCCCGCTGGCCGAGTCGGTGGCCGATCAAGGGGATGGGGAAGGCATCCGCACCGTGGTGCGCCTCAGTTCCTTGGGAGCCGAACATCGTCGGCTGGAGTTGGCCCAACTGGCCGGGGGCCTCGACGGCCCGGCGGGTTCCACAGAAACCCTAGCGGCGGCCAATGCCTTTGCCGATTCCCTACTCGATCGAGCCGCCCGGTTGCGACAGGGCGATCGCTCCCCAAGGGCCTCGCGCCGCCTCCCTCGAAAAACGTCGTAAAATCAACGACAGTCTCGACTTCCGAATCCCTCTATGGTCAGAGTAGCGATCAACCCCTAACCCCCCACCGTGGCTGTTCAGCGCTGGATCACCCCTTCTCGATCGCCTTGATCACCGGATTTGCCTTGCCGGATTGCCCACCCGATCGCCTGTTGGATTCCAATCACCATGGCTTCATTCATGGCCCCGGGCCTAAGCCACCGAAGTTGCCCCCTGAGGAAAATAGAATAAACAGACTACACTAGGGCGTAAAAACAATGCTTCGGATTTCATCCTTGAAGCGATCGCCCGTGATCAGCGGACTCAAAAACGCCACGATCCATGCCGATTCTTAGGTTCGGGCAATGGTCTTAAAAACCACTTGCTAACCGGTTAATCACTGGTGACTCATCCAGTAGGGCGATCGATCGCCATTTCCCGTCAATGGTTCAGGTTGTTCAAGTTTCGTGGTCTGTCGAAGTTCATTCGTCTCGATATCCCGACCAACCGCCTACAGATCCCATTCAAGTGACTTCCCTGCTGATTCTGCTTTGATCGCACCTTTTTTGATCGCACCTTGACCCGCAGCGATAATCTCCCGAGCATCTATGGCCCCCTCGTCGCCTAAGCAACCGATCGCCCAAGCCACCATTCTCGAAGCCACCGTCGTGGATGTCGTCGCCACGGACTCCCGCGCTACCGAGGTTGTGACGGATAACACCGCTGCCACCCACGAGGCCAGCCGGCCCCCAGCCAATCCGCGCCCCTCCAGCAGCGGCGGCGGTGGGTTAGTGGTCTCGCGCCAAGGCGGGTTCAAGGCGTTCCTCGCACCCCTGAAGCGTGACACCTTTAAACAGGTGGTCACCGACGTGGAGGACAAGCTCCGGGTCGTGAACCAAACCCTCTCCATGTTGGACGTGCTCAACGACAACCAAGGGGGGTTTGAAACGGTTCTGGAGGAAATGCTCGAATCGATCAGCCTGAAAACCGGGGAACTGCTCAACGCCGATCGCACCACCATCTATTTGTTAGACGAGGAGCGGGGTGAACTGTGGTCCAAGGTGGCCAAAGGTGCGCCCGAAATTCGGATTCCCTCCACCGTCGGGATTGCCGGAGAAGTGGCCACCTCCCGCAAAGTCATCAACATTCCCTACGACTTCTACAACGATCCCCGATCGGCCGCCGCCAAAAAGTTTGATCAGCAAAATCATTACCGCACCTACACCATGCTGGTGATGCCCCTGCTCAACGAGTTTGAAGAACTCGTGGCCGTGGTGCAACTGATCAACAAACTCAAACCCGGCGCAGATCCCAGTACGGGGCTGGCGGAAAAAATTGATCTCGAAGGCTTCACCAGCCACGATGAACAGGTGTTTCGGGAGTTTGCTCCTTCCATCCGTTTGATTTTGGAGTCGTCGCGGGCGTTCTACGCGGCCATCAAACGTCAGCGGGCGGCCAATGCGCTGATGAAGGCCACGGAAGGCCTGAGCAAGAGCAGCTTGGACTTGGAAGAAACCCTGGCCAATGTGATGGATCAGGCCAAGGAATTGATGCAGGCCGATCGCAGCACCCTTTGGCTCTACGACGAAAATAAAAATCAGCTTTGGACCAAAATCCCGATCAACGGTCGGCCCACGGAAATTCGGATTGATGCGGCCAGCACGGCCTTCGCCGCCCAAGTGGCCCAGTCTGGCCAGCCCCTGCGGATTGACTTTGACCTGTACGATCGCCCCGATTCCGAAACCTCCAAGCAAACCGACCAGCGCAGCGGCTACCGCACTTGCAGCATGTTGTGTATGCCGGTGTTCAATGCCGATCGACACCTGATCGGCGTGACCCAGCTCATCAACAAAAAGCGCCAAGGCGAATTTCCCGCCTACGATCCCGTCGATTGGCCCGCTGCCCCCGAATGCTGGAAAGCCAGCTTTGACAGCAGCGACCAAGAATTCATGGAAGCCTTCAACATCCAAGCGGGGGTGGCGCTGCAAAATGCCAAATTGTTTGCGGAAATCAAACAGCAAGAGCAAATGCAGAAGGATATTCTGCGATCGCTCTCCGATGGGGTGATTTCCACCGACAAAAATGGCAAAATCCTGGCCGCCAACGATAGCGCCAAAAAGCTGCTGGGGCTGGAATCCGATGACGAACTGGAAGGGCTGTCGGTCACGGATGTGGTGCGCCTGAAGGCCAAGGCCGATCGGGAAGGGGGCGACAAGTTTAACCAGTGGGTGCAAGCGGCCCTCTCGGCCAGTGAGGAAAAGGCCCGCCGGCAATATTATCCTGACCAAACCTTGATGCCTTCGACCCTGATCGAAGCGCCACCGCCGGCCCCGGCCCCGACTCCCGTTCCCAAACCCCCCGGCCTCGATGACGACCTGTGGGGCGAACCAACGATGATCGTTCCAGAGCCGGAACCGGAAGCCAAGCAGGAGGAACATAGCGTTAACCTGTCCCTGAACACGATCGCCGATGCGGCCGATCCCACCCAGGTGCGCGGGGCCTTGATCGTGATGGAAGACATCAGCGATGAAAAACGCCTAAAGAGCACCATGTATCGCTACATGACCCAGGAATTGGCGGAACAGCTCCTGGCCAGCGGCGAAACCAAGATGGGGGGCGATCGCAAGGATGTATCGGTGCTGTTCTCCGACATCCGCAGCTACACCACCATCACCGAAAGCATGACCGCCGAAGAGGTGGTGGCCATGCTCAACGAATACTTTGAGTCCATGGTGGATGCGGTGTTCCAACATAAGGGAACCCTCGACAAATACATCGGGGACGCAATCATGGCCGTGTTTGGCTCACCGTTGCCCCTCGATGACCATGCTTGGATGGCGGTGCAAACGGCGGTGGATATGCGCCATCGGTTGGTGGAGTTCAACCTGAAGCGGCGCGAACAGGGCAAGAAGGAAATCAGCATCGGGATTGGCTTGCATTCCGATGAAGTGATCAGCGGCAACATCGGTTCCAGTCGGCGGATGGAGTTCACCGCGATCGGGGACGGTGTGAACCTGGGATCTCGCCTGGAAGGAGCCACCAAGCAATATGGCTGCGACATCTTGATTAGCGAAAACACCTATCGCAAGTGCAACCCCGATCGACTCTGGGCCCGCGAACTGGACTACATCAAAGTGAAGGGCAAAAACAAGCCCGTCTCGGTGTACGAAATCATCGCCATCAAGGAAGGGCCCCTGGCTCGCGAAGTGCCCCAAGCCAAGCTGGATATTCTGGATCACTACGGCCGCGGCCGGCGGCTCTATCTCGATCGGCAGTTTGCCCGAGCCATGGCCGAATTCGGCATGGTGCTGGAAATTAACAAGGACGAAAAGGCCGCCCAACTGCAACTCCAACGCTGTCAGCATTACCTGACCAATCCCCCCGAGGCCGAGTGGGATGGCGCATTCACCATGACCAGCAAGTAAATCCGAAAACGCTCGCGCAATCTAGCGAAACCGGTTCCTAAACCCCACTGACCTCCCCGATCGGCTGGTTAATGGGGTTTATGAGCGTTAACGGGCGATCGCCCCAGCCTCGGAAAACCACTGATCCCCCTGTGATTCTTCCCGATCAGTAGGCTACCTTAATGGACGCAATGGATAGGATGGCGGCCACGATCGCGGGGCCCAGCAATCCCTGAAATTGCAATCCACTTCTTCTTCAGACGTTCTATGGCGAAAAATCGCTTTTTTTGGCACTCCTCCCTGGCAGGGTTAGCTGTGGCCCTCGTGGGTTCGGCCCTGGGCGCGCAGCCCGCTGCTGCTGAATATCAGTCGGTGACCTTCACTCTGATTAATTCCACCAGTCGGGTGCTCGAAGAATTCTATGCATCTCCCCCCAGTACCAATGACTGGGAAGCGGACATTTTGGGAACTGATGTACTCAACCCGGGCGAGTCCATTGAGATCACGATCGATGATGGCCGCGAGGATTGTCTTTACGATTTCAAAGGTGTGCTCGGCCCCGGTAATGGTGTGGGTCGGGGAGCTTTGATCCAATCCAGCGTTTCTGTCTGTGATGGCGGCACTTACGAATATTCCGAATAGTCACGGCTCGATCGAGCGATTCTAGCGGCTGCTTGCTGTTTGCCTTGGGATGATGGTTACCGCCATGGTTGTCCCAAGGCTCAATATTTTTAGGGCGATCGGTTGGCGGTTGCGCTTTGCTGGGTGTTGGCTAGATTAGTGAGTGGGATTGCTGAAGTAACCGGATGACTCCGCCACTGCCCATTGATTTTCAGCCCTATTTAAAGTCGCTGACAACCAACAACAAGTATTGGCGGCGGTGGCGTTTGTATACACCGACCGATGCGATCGGGGCATTTCAGCCAGTTCACGAGGAGCCTGGGCTAGATCTTGAGCTGATGGTGGCGTTGTTTCAGCCACAACAGCAAACCGATGATTGCTCCCAAAAATCTAAAGTAAACCCAGAAGAACCAAAAAATTTACCGGTTTTACAAGGGATTCATCAATACCTATCGGAAGCTAATCATGTGCTGCTGGTGGGACGGCCCGGACTGGGAAAGTCCACGGCACTGTTGCGATTGTTGGTGGAACAGGCTCAGGAAGCCTTGCGCGATCCGGCCGCCAAAATTCCGGTGCTGTTGGAGTTGAGATATTTAGATGCCCATCAGCCCATTGTTTTAGATCGAATTAGCGCATTTCTGCGAAATCACAGCCTTAATGTGGAAGCCGCGACACTCAAGGTGGCTTTAGCAGAAGGACGATTCTTATTGCTGATTGATGGTGTGAATGAGTTGCCCTCTGAGGCAGCTCGGCGCGCTGTTGACTGCTTTCGGCAGGATTATTCCCAGTCGCAGATGGTTTTCACAACCCGAGACGTGGCGTTGGGGGGTGACTTGGGCATTGCCAACAAACTGGAGATGCAATTGCTGAGTGATTCTCAAATTCAGCAATTTATCCAAGCCTATTTGCCTGCCCAAGAGCAATCAATGTTGCAGCAATTGCGAGGACGAGCGCGAGAACTTGGCAAAACCCCCTTATTTCTGGAGATGTTTTGTCAGGTTTTTGAGCAACTCAAGCAAATTCCTGGCAGTTTGGGATTGTTATTTCAGTGTTTTGTGGGGGGATATGAAAAGCTGAAGCAAAGTGTGCCGACTTCCGAAGGGTTCCGCTACTGGAAGGCAGACTTGCTGAGACATCTAGCCTTCACAATGTTGAAAGCGGGGAAACCTACTGATCTACAAGTTTCTATTCCCAGATTAGATGCTGAAGTGATCTTGGCAGAATTTCTGCAAGGGAAGGTGGACTATCCAGCTCAACGAGCGAAGGAATGGCTTGAGGATTTGTTGGAGCACCACTTGATTCAGCTCATCGATTCATATCAACTGGAATTCCACCACCAACTGATTCAGGAATATTACGCGGCGGAATCTTTGTTGCGTTGCTTGCCGCAATTGAGCGATGAGGAGCTGAAGCGGGATTATTTGAACTATCTAAAATGGACTGAGCCAGTGGCGTTGATGTTGTCACTGCTGGATGACGAAGCGCAGGCTTTGCGGGCAGTGCGGCTGGCCATGGATGAGGTGGATTTGATGTTGGGGGCACGGTTGGCGGGAGAGGTCAAACCGGCATTTCAAGTCACGACGGTGGTTTGGATTGATCAGAAAGAATTGCCGATTAAATTGAAGATTCAGTGCTGGGAAGCAAGTCGATCAGAGAAGGCGATCGCAGGGCTAAGCCAAGCCCTCCGCGACTCAGACCGAGATGTCCGTCGTAGCGCAGTAGCGGCATTGGTCAAGATTGGCAGTGCAGAAGCCGTACCTGCCCTGAGCCAAGCCCTCCATGACTCAGACCCAGATGTCCGTCGGAGAGCAGTAGCGGCATTGGGCGAAATTGGCAGTGCAGAAGCCGTACTTGCCCTGAGCCAAGCCCTCCATGACCCAGACCCAGGTGTTCGTTTGAGAGCAGCAGAGGCATTGGGTGAAATTGGCAGTGCAGAAACCGTACTTGCCCTGAGCCAAGCCCTCCATGACCCAGACCCAGATGTTCGTTTGAGAGCAGTAGCGGCATTGGGCGAAATTGGCAGTGCAGAAACCGTACTTGCCCTGAGCCAAGCCCTCCATGACCCAGACCCAGATGTTCGTTTGAGAGCAGTAGCGGCATTGGGCAAAATTGGCAGTGCAGAAGCTGTACCTGCCCTGAGCCAAGCTCTCCATGACCCAGACCCAGATGTCCGTCGGAGAGCAGCAGAGGCACTGGGCGAAATTGGCAGTGCAGAAGCCGTACCTGCCCTGAGTCAAGCCCTCCATGACTCAGACCCAGATGTCCGTCAGAGCGCAGCAGAGGCATTGGGCAAGATTGGTAATGCCGAAGCCATACCAGCGCTGCTCCAAGCGCTCGATGACTCAGACAAAAATGTGCGTTGGAGAGTGGTAGATGCATTAAGTAAGGTTAACGATACCAAAGCTGTACCAGTGCTGCTCCAAGCGCTCAATGACTCAGACAAGGATGTGCGTCGGAAAGCAGTATGGCGATTGAGCAAGATCGGTAGTACCGGAGCCATACCAGTACTGCTCCAAGCGCTCAATGACTCAGATAAGGATGTACGCAAGACAGCGGTAGGGAGATTGGGCAAGATTGGTAGTGCCGAAGCCATACCAGTGCTGCTCCAAGCACTCAATGACTCAGACGAGGATGTGCGTTGGAGAGCAGTAGAGGTATTGGGTGAGATTGGTAGTGCTGAAGTCATACCAGCGCTGTTACACGCGCTCGATGACTCAGATAAGGATGTACGTCGGAGAGCAGCAGGGAGATTGGGCAAGATTGGTAGTGCCGAAGCCATACCAGTGCTGCTCCAAGCGCTCAATGACTCAGATAAGAATGTGTGTCAGAGAGCAGTAGAGGTATTGGGCAAGATTGATAGTGCCGAAGCTAGACCAGTGCTGCTCCAAGCACTCAAGGGTTTAGATAAAGATGTGCGCCGGAATGTATCAAGGGTGTTGCTAAAAGTTGGCGATGAGGAAGCTATATTAGCTTTGATTCACGCGCTTAATAATTCAGATAAGGATGTGCGTCGTAGTGCATCAGCGATATTGAGAGAGATTGGTAAAACGGAGTCTCGACCAGCTTTGCTTCAAGCACTCAAGGACTCAGATTGGTGTGTGCGCTGGAATTCGGCGACGGCACTAGGAAATCTTGGTCATGCTCAACCATTAGCTGAAATCTGGCAGGAATATAAAAAAACCTTAAGATCTGAATTATGGAATGCGTTCGCTAAAATTCAAGATAGCTGCCAATTCTATAACTACGAACTTTGGCAAGCAGCAGAATCTATTTCAACCCAACCCCAGCCAACCAACATGACTGAAAAACCTGAGTACAACGCCAAATACGTCATTCATGGCAACCCTACTATTGTTGAAAAAGATATGACCGTTCACGGCGATCATGTAGGCACTAAAAATATCTATAACTACTTTGGTACTGACCCAGCCCTCAACCAAGAAATTGCCGATCTCCAACAATTCGTTGCTGGCCTCGAAAATGCCAATCCCAACCTAAAAACCGAACAAGAAGCCGATCAAGTGGTTACCGCTGCTCTCGGTCAGGTACAAGCCCAAGAACCCACCCGCTGGCAAAAAATCCGCCACCAAATGGGCATCCTCAAGAAGCAAGTCCTCAACCCAGAACGCCACCTGCAAGCCGCCAAAGCCACCGGAATTGAAGTTGCAAAACACTATGCGGAAAACAGCCTGATCGTGAAAGCCATCATCACCTATATCGACAAACTCAGCGAAACCCCCGACCAAGGAGCCTAGAGACCATTTCTCCTCAACTAATAACGGCTGATCAAATCAATGCCATCAAAATAGGAGAAAAACTATGGCCCAAGTAAGAGTTTTTTATGAACCCGAAACGGAACTGCTCACCATCTTTTGGCAAGCTCCCCGCCTGAATCAAATCGCCACCAACCTCGGCGACGATATCATCTTGTTCAAAGATAGTGACACCCAAGAACCCATCGGCATCGAAATTCTGTCCTATCGCCCCGGCGACGATCGCCTCAGCGGCATTTCCCTAGAACTCGGCCAATACACCCTCGTTAATTCCTAGATTTTGTGAAAAGTGATCAAAAAAAGTTGCTAGATATCCTGGAAGCAATCGATCACCTTGAACAATACGCCATTCTAGGAAAGATAGAATCCGAGAAAATTTCCAGCCGGTTAGCGAAGCGGTAAAAAATAAACTCTTCCTTCTAATTCCTCTTCTAGCGCACATTCTTCTAAGAGTAAAATATCGTCGATCGCCACTGAAACGGCTACCCGGCGACTAACTTCAACTAGTCCAGGCATCTTCAGACCGGCTTTGACTCGATCATAGGCAAATCCTGCCATCGTAGACACATCATGGGTTAGCGTCACTCGATCGACTTCAGCCGCCCAAGCTAAAACGGCAGGATCATCCACGCCCGACAGGCCCACATCTTGAATGCGCTCAATATCCACCGTTGAATTGCGCCGTAAAATACCGCGTACAATCTGATTATTGAAATTTTCGTCCGCAAGAAACTTCATACTTTAGAAGTGGATTAGTGACTCATGCGTCGTGCTAGCAGCCGATCGCGTAAACCCACGGGGTTATCAGTCGCTTCAATTTTTTGCTGTACTGTTACCGCCAAATTAGATCGCGATCGCAAATAGCTATCAACCTCCGATCGATGTCGCAAGTAATAGCCCAACACAGAATAGATGTCGGCCAACTGGAGCGAAGGATATTGCTCTTGAATCTCCTCAGCTAAATTACCTTCTAGAAATGCCAAGATCACCGTATCCAACGTCACGCGGGTTCCTCCCACGCGAATGACATCTGTAGCATCAATGGCTAAAGGAACCGTTTCCGTCACTGGCATAATTAACATCTTGGAGCCTCCTAATCCATTGGTTCATTTACTCAGTGCCATTTTTGGACAAGGGCGAGTTTGGCAGCCTTGGAAGTCGAAATTTGATTTAGAGCGATCCATTTGGTCATCGCATTAAACGGCTTCTTGGATTGCTTCGCTGGCAAGGGGCAACTCCTCCACAGAAGGCAGCCGCTCGATCGTGAATTCGGGCTTGCGAGATCCGGCCAAACTTTGCAGAATTTTTGGCTTGGGATCATGGAGTAAATAGATGAGCCGATCGCCCGCTAACCATGGGTCGTGGGCAGAAACCACCATCAGCCGATCGTCTCGGGCAATCAGCAAGGGAATTAATTCCCCGGTGCGAATCAGGGCCGTGAGGTGGGCATGTTGCAGGTCTAAATCGGTCGATCGCATGATCGTTTCTCCGAGTTTGACCGCCCGATCGCTCACCAATTGATTCCATTCCTTGAGGCTGCGTTGGGTGGCAAAGGCGGGTTGCACCTTGCTGCTGCGTTTGGCTTGGCCGTTGCCGTTGCTGTTCTCTTCGGTGGGAACGGCAGCCAAGACCCGAGGCGGGGCGAATTCTTCGGCGGCGCGTTGGGCCAAAACCGCATTCACTTCACCATTGCTGGTGGCGGCGAGGAACGTTCCCACGGACTCCAAACCGGCCGCTTCCAAAACGGCCGTGTCGAGGGCGCTGCTGGAAAACACGCGAAATCCGGCGCTTTCGGCTTGCTTGCAGGCTTCCGGGTCCGTTTCCACGATCGCCACCGCTTCCCCGCGATCGGCAAACAACCGCGCCACCAGCAATCCCACGGGCGTGGCCCCGGCGATCGCGATGCCGCGCCGTTCCGTGGAAGTTAACCGCAACCAATCGGCAACCCAGCCCGCCGTCAGGCCTTGGGCGGTGACCGTGGTGGCGATCGTCAAAAACACCAAGGCTTTAATGGACTCGCCGCCGGTAATGCCCCCTTGGGTCAACAAAATCGAGAACAGGGAGGCCACGGAAGCGGAAACAATTCCCTTGGGAGCCACCCAACCGGCAAAGAGTTTTTGTCGCCAATTAAAGTCGCTACCGGCGGTGCAAAGCCACACGTTCAGGGGGCGCACCACCAACATCAACACCACAACGGCGGCCAAGCCGCCCCAACCAAGGGTGAAGACGCTGGCGAGGGAGAGGTCTGCCGCCAACAGCACGAACAGGACGGAGATGGCCAGCAGGGTCAGTTGCCCTTTGAAGCGGCGCAGGGTGCGGGCTTCGGGCAGCTCGGCGGCCCGGAGAACAATGCCTGCAATGACCACTGCCATCAGGCCGGATTCGCTGGCGGTTTGTTGCGACAGGCTATAGAGGCCCCAGGCTCCGGCCAAAACGGTTAAATTCCGCAGGTCATCGGACAGGAAGGGGGCCCGCCGCAGGAAGGCGGCGATCGCCCAGCCACCCAACCCGCCAATCAAACTTCCGGATCCCAAGCGCCATAACATGCTGGCTAGGATGGTGCTAGGGTCGCCGCCGCCGTCGATGATGATGTTGAGAACAACGACGGCCAGGATCGCCCCGATCGGGTCAATTAATACGCCTTCGCTTTCGAGGAGGGCTGAAACCTGCCGATCGACTTGAATATTTTTCAGCAGGGGGCCAATGACCGTGGGCCCGGTCACCACCACCAGGGAGGAGTAGAGCAGGGCGATCGGCCAAGGAAACTCCGCCAACCAATGGGCCGCCATGCCGCCGCCCGCAAAGGAAACCAACGTCCCGATCGTCACCAGGTTGCGCAGGCTGCCGGAGACTTTGCCCACATCGCGCAACTCCAGGCCCAACCCCCCCTCAAACAAAATGAGGGCCACTGCCAAGGAAACGATCGCCTCCAGGGCTGGGCCTAACTGTTGCGGGTCGATCGCCCCGAGGCCGCTGCGCCCCAGGCTAATTCCAAACACCAGCAGGCAAACGATGCCGGGCAGCCGCAACCAGGCCGCCACAATTTGGGCCCCGATGCCCACCAAGACGGCCAGGATGAGGGTTTGGGCAATCTCAGCCACAATTGCCTCCCGCGCGATCGCGCCGGGGATGGGGATCGCGGCTGTCTTGGGTCACAATTCCCTGACGTTTGCCGAGGATGCCATGTCCCGCAAGATGCCCTGCGAGATGCCCCGCGAACCGGTAATGCTGTGAATTGAAGGGCAACAGCAACAGCGCCATCGGGCGCAAGAACTCAGTAAAAAACCTCGCCTGCTCTCCCCCTCATGCTTGTGTTGAGGGCGTTTTGGACAAAACCGGGAGTGGGATTGGGAGCAATTGAGCGCCTCCCAAGGCGGGGACGGCCAAAACCGCTTGTGGGCCAGTATATCTCAGGGGCCCCACGGGCCCCTGAAGGTGATCCTTATCGACCAATGCCCACGTAGTGGAAGCCTGCGGCCTCCAAAGTCGCCCGATCGAGGAAGTTTCGACCATCAACCACTGTGGGATTGTGCATGGCTTTGGCCATCTTGGCGTAGTCCAGGGTGCGGAATTGTTCCCATTCCGTGACAATTACCAGCGCATCGCAGCCATCCGCCAGCAGTTCGGGATCGGTCTCCACATAGACATTTGAAAGGCCGTGGCGCATCCCCGTTTGGGAAACGATCGGGTCGTAGGCCTTCACCTTCGCGCCTAAGCGAGTGAGTTGTTCAATCAAAATCAGGGACGGGGCATCGCGCATGTCGTCCGTGTCGGGCTTGAAGGTGAGACCCAGCAGGCCGATCGTTTTGCCCTTCAGGATCTTGAGGGTCTGTTGCAACTTCTCGATCGCGATCGCCCGTTGCCGCTGGTTCACATTCACGGCCGCCTTCAGCAGTTCCGCATCGTAACCATAGTCACTGGCCGTATGCACCAGGGCAGACACATCCTTCGGGAAACAGGAACCGCCCCAGCCAATGCCCGCATTCAGGAACTTGGGCCCAATCCGCGAATCCAAGCCAATGCCCTTAGCCACTTGGGTCACATCGGCCCCCACCCGATCGCAGATATTGGCCACTTCGTTAATGAAGCTAATCTTGGTGGCTAAGAACGCGTTGGCCGCGTATTTCACCATTTCCGCCGAGGCCAAATCCGTCGTGACGATCGGCACCGGGGGCAGGGCTTGGTTTTCTGCGAAGTCACGCCGGACGATCGGGTCATACAACTCGCTCATCATCCCCAGCGCCTTGGGATCATTGCTGCCCAGCACGATTCGATCGGGGTTGAAGGTGTCGTAAATGGCCGAGCCTTCCCGCAAAAATTCTGGATTGCTGACCACCGCAAAGGCCGGCTCCGGTTGGCCCGGCGAATGTTCCTTAAAGGAATCGAGCACGATGGTGCGCACCCAGTCCCCCGAGCCGATCGGCACCGTGGACTTATTCACAATTACCTTATAGTTGCTGCCACTCTTCAGGCTGGTGCCAATGCCTCGGGCCACCGCTTCCACATAGCGCGTGTCACTTTCCCCCGTGGGTAGCGGCGGCGTGCCCACGGCAATGAAGAGGATGTCGCTTTGATCAACCCCGGAAGCCAGGTCGCTAGTGAACTCGATCGTCCCCTCCGTCATGGCCGCCTGCATCAGTTCCGACAGGCCCGGCTCATAAATTGGGGATTGCCCCGACTTCATCAGCTTGACCTTTTCCTCGTTGTTGTCCACGCAGGTGACGTGGTGGCCCGTGCGCGCCAAGCAAACTCCGGTTACCAAGCCCACGTAGCCTGTTCCAATTACGCAAACCCGCATAAATTCACCTTCTGTACAAGTGGAGTCCTTACAAGTTGGGTCATTCGGCAACCATTCAGCCCCATTGGGGCCAAATGGTGCAGACAAACTGAGATCCGTATTCCCTAGAGCCTGGCATCAGTCCGGCTGATTGCGACCGAAATCTTGGATGGTTTCTGGATGCTGACTGTTCCAACTTCCCCATTAGGGCCCGTCGTCATTTCCTGGGATCCAGTGAAAACGGTTGATCTTCCATACTCTAACCACCCCAGACAAGGGGCTTAAGCCCCTTGCCCCCACGATCCGCCAACAGTGGAATCGGGGTTTCAGGTGATTTGACGACATGCCTTAGGCTTCAGCAACAATCCGTTGGCGGAAGTCCTCGATCGTCTTTTGCAGTCCTTCTTCTAGGGGTACGGTTGGCTCCCAACCCAGCCACAGCTTGGCGCGGGTAATGTCGGGACGGCGGCGGCGCGGGTCGTCCTGGGGCAGGGGTTTATAGTCAATTTCCACGCCGGAACCCACCTGGGCTTGGACGGCTTTGGCTAGCTCCAAAATCGTGTATTCCCCAGGGTTGCCGAGGTTAACGGGGCCAGTGTGGTCGGGGTTGTTCATCATCCGAATTAGCCCATCCACCAAGTCCGACACGTAACAGAAGCTGCGGGTTTGGGAGCCGTCTCCATAGATGGTCAGGGGCTGGCCGCGCAGGGCTTGCACGACGAAGTTGCTGACCACGCGCCCATCGTTTTCCAGCATCCGAGTGCCGTAGGTGTTGAAAATACGCACCACGCGGATGTCTACGCCGTTTTGGCGGTGATAGTCAAAGGTGAGAGTTTCGGCAATTCGTTTGCCTTCGTCGTAGCAACTCCGGATCCCGATCGGGTTGACGTTGCCCCGATAGTCTTCGCTTTGGGGATGAACTTCTGGGTCGCCGTAGACTTCGGAGGTGGAGGCCAGCAGGAACCGAGCTTTGACCCGTTTGGCCAAGCCCAGCATGTTCATGGTTCCGATCGCGTTGGTTTTAACGGTTTTGACGGGATTGTATTGGTAGTGCACCGGAGAGGCAGGACAGGCCAGGTGATAAACCTGATCCACTTCCAGCCGAATAGCTTCGGTAATATCGTGGCGGACGAGTTCAAAGTTCGGGTGGCCCAGCCAGTGAACGATGTTGCGCTTGTGGCCGGTGTAGAAATTGTCGAGGCAAATGACCTCATGACCGGCGTTCATTAGCCGATCGATCAAGTGCGAACCGATGAAGCCCGCGCCTCCGGTGACGAGGATTCTCATGGCAACGTTGCGCTAGGGGGTTTGAAATCCCCAATAACCTAGCACCTGGGATGAGGCGTTGGGTGTGTGGTGATGGATTTTCAAGGAATCGGGCGCGATCGAGGTGCGATCGGTTTGGTGGGCGCTGATCCCTGAGGCAAATCTTTAGCTGGCTGACGACCTCGAGTCCTTCCTAGTCTTCAAACCAAGCACTACGCCAGGCGGATTCGGCGGAGGCGATCGCCTGGCGATGCTGCACCTTTTCGTAGCGGGTGCGGAGTTGGTCAAGCTGCTCCAGCACCTGTTGGATCGCGGCCCGCTGGGGTTTCAGGTCGGGGTTGCTAAAGTGAATTTCCGAGAGACGCAAGTGCACGGCCACCAGGCGGGTGGCTCCGTCGTTGTCGTTGTCGGAATCGTCATCGCCTTCGCCTTGCATGATCAGCTCAATCAGATTAGGCGAGTTGCCGGTGAAGTCGTCGAAGTCTCCTTTGGCCGCAATGTCCAGCATGGCGGACGGGAGTTTGCGGGGCAAAATGCCGACTGAGCGCAATAGCTCGTTGGCCTGATGGGATTGGGCCCGAAGCGTTTTGTTGGTGAGCTTTTCGCGCGATCGATGCCATTGCAGCACGCGGCTGGGATGGTTTGCCAGCGTTGCCAGCACTTCGGGCATCCCAGCATCCAGGTCGATCGCTGGGGGCCGGGGTTCGGAATCTGACTCCGGTTCTGAGTCGGCTTCTTCTTCTGCGTCGGCTGCTAGATCGTCGTCATCGCGCTCTGAGGATGGGTTCGCGTTTCGGAGGCGATCGCTCGTTTCGTCGTCAGAATCTTCAGAATCTTCAGCGTCGTCCGCATCATCCCCCTCTAGCTCGATCGACTCAATATTGACCAACGAGTTAAAAGCCGCCGCCAGGGCCGCCGCCATTTCAGCGGTGCTGGGGCCCTCGTTGTCTTCGTTGTCTGCCCCGTTGGCCGAACGGCGACCGCTGGATTTTGGCCGCTCGATCGCCTCCACCTTCACAATCCGCTGTTTTCGCTCGGGCTTGGGAATGGGTAAGGCCAGGTTTTGTTGCAACTGTTCAGACAGGTTGCGGGCCAACTGTCGCAGGGCCTGCTGTAGGTTTTGGCGCTCCATGAAGGGCAGGGCCAAAAACTGCTCAGGATACTTATGGGTACAGATCCGGTAGCTGGCCAAAATCAACTGCTGACCGGCAGCGGCCCCCAAGGTGCGCAGATAGCTCAAATCTGCCTCGTATAAGGACTCCGCCAGCGATCGAGACCGATCGCTCAGCTCCGCCAATTCTTGCTCCAGTCGATGAATCGGGTCAGTCACGGGTGATTTTGCCTCTTCTCTCTGCACCAGTTCAAATCCGTGCAAATTCCAATGCGCCAATCCAGGCTACATAAACTCAATTTGCTGCAATTTGCTGCAATTTGCACAAGCTCAAACGAATCCAATATTCCAAACCAGGCTGAACAGTAAACCAGGCTGAGCCAGACCAGAATAGGAACGATCGCCCCAACAGCACCAAAGGCACAGCCACAGATCGTTCGGACGGTTGCGCGATCGATCGGGCCATGCCTTCGGGTTTAATTCAGCCGTTGGGGCGACAAGCCGGACAAAACCGCTTTCCCCACAAATCGGATGGGCCATCCAGCCCCAGCCGTCCTATTTGTTGCCGGTTTGGGCAGCCACTTCCTCAGCGAAGTTGATTGCTTGCTTCTCGATGCCTTCACCCAACACAAAGCGTTGGAAGCGACGCACTTGAATGTTTTCGCCAATTTTAGCGATCGATTCCTTGATCAGTTCTTCCACGGTCTTGCTTTGGTCGCGGATGAAGGGCTGAGGCAGCAAGCACAGCTCTTCCAGGCGCTTCTTAATCCGACCATCAACAATCTTTTCTTTCAGTTGCTCGGGCTTGCCGGCCAGGTCTTCGCGACCCATTTCGATCGCCTTTTCGCGGACTACCACATCAGGCGAAATTTCATCGGTGGAGATAAATTCCACGTTGGGGCAAGCGGCAATTTGCATGGCAATGTTGCGCACCAGCTCCCGGAATTCATCGCGCTTGGCCACGAAGTCCGTTTCGCAGTTCACTTCCACCAACACGCCAATCCGACCGCCGGTGTGGATGTATGCATCAACCAGCCCTTCAGCGGCAACGCGGCCCGCTTTCTTGCCAGCGGAGGCGATGCCCTTTTGGCGCAGCCATTCGGTGGCCTTTTCGATGTCGCCGTTGTTTTCTGCCAGGGCTTTTTTGCAGTCCATCATGCCCGCGCCGGTACGTTCGCGCAGGTCTTTAACCAGCTTTGCCGAAATCTCTGCCATGGGGCCCTCGTTACCTAAGCGTTTGCAAGCGTTGTCGTGAACTGTGCAGCAGTTATTTGCCGTTGATTGTAAAACCTGGCGAGTCAGGGCGGGGTTAAGCTTGCCCTAACCCGGCTCGCCCGATCGACATGAAATCAATGAACGGAGACGAACCGAGACGAATTGACCGAGGAAGCGACGAAGTTTAGGAGATCAATTGAGCCAAGGTTTGGGACTGTTGGATTCTGCTCGATCGACCGGGGGTGATCATTTCGACCCAGCCGATCGAGCCAAACAGTGGCTGAACAAGGGGCTTCAACGCCGAACTTCCCAGAGTCTTGCAATGGAAGAATCAGAAGTTTTGCGAATCCGAGGACAGATCCTGAGGACAGACTTTAGGGCCTGTCGTCATTTTCTGGGATCCAGTGAAAACGGTTGATCTTCCATACTTTAACCACCCTAGACAAGGGGCTTAAGCCCCTTGCCCCCGCGATCCGTCTACCCTAGACAAGGGATTTAAGCCCCTTGCCCCCGCGATCCGTCTACCCTAGACAAGAAATTTAAGCCCCTTGACCCCGCGATCCGCCCACCCTAGACAAGGGATTTAAGCCCCTTGCCCCCACGATCCGCCAACGGTGGAATCAGGGTTTCAGGCGATTTGGCGACAGACCTTAGGCTTCGGTGCTTTCTTCTTCTTCGTACTCTTCTGCGTCGTAGTCGTATTCTTCGTCGAAGGCTTCGTCTTCGCTATCCAACTGACCATGGCGACCTTCATAGATCGCATCGGCCAGCTTGCCGATGATCAGCTTGATCGATCGAATTGCGTCGTCGTTGGCGGGAATGGGCACATCCACCGTATCGGGATCGCAGTTGGTGTCCAGCAGCGCCACGATCGGGATTCCCAGCTTCACGCATTCTTGCACCGCGTTGTATTCCCGACGTTGGTCCACCATGACCACGATGTCAGGCAATTTGCGCATGTGCTTGATGCCGTTTAGGTACTTTTGCAGCTTGGCCATTTCGCGGCGCAGCACCGAAGCTTCCTTCTTGGGCAACAGGTCAAGACCGCCGGTTTCTTCGCGGCGCTCCAGTTCCTTCAGCCGATCGGCCCGGCTCTTGATCGTGGTCCAGTTGGTGAGCATCCCGCCCAACCAACGCTGGTTCACATAGAAGCTGCCGCAGCGGGCCGCTTCTTGGGCCACGATGCCAGCGGCTTGGCGCTTGGTGCCCACAAACAGCACGCGCTTGCCTTGCTCGGAGGCTTCGCGCAGAAATTGATAGGCATATTCCATGCACTGGGCAGTTTGCACCAGGTCAATAATATGCACGCCGTTGCGAGCCGCAAAGATGTAGGGCGACATCTTGGGGTTCCAGCGGCTAGCCTGGTGTCCAAAGTGAACACCGGCATCGAGCATTTGGGTAAGGGATACGACTGCCATGGTTGGCCATTTCTCCTGATATTCGGGTTTATCCTCCATCCAGCGAGCGATTTTGCAGAAGTCGAAAGGCTGACTAGCTCAGGGTTTGCGACCTTGGCTTCGGCTCTTTGGCAACTGGCAAAACACCCGAAACGCTGGATGTGCGTTTTAGAGAGCTTGACTAGGGTATCACGGGGGGTGCGATCGCGATATTCTTTTGCAAGCGTCCGCCGAGGCGCAAGGCCGATTCCCTAAGGATGCCCCCATGATCTCTTCTCCGGCTCGATCGATTCCTGGGTCTGAGTTGCCCTTGGATGATCGCCCCGATATCTCGATCGTTGTGCCCATCCACAATGAAATTGAAAGCCTGCCTCATCTGCTGGATGCCATTACGGCGGCGATGGAGCCGACGGGCGATCGCTACGAGATTGTTTGCGTGGATGATGGGTCGCGGGATGGCTCCGGCGATTGGCTGAAGCAGGCGGCGATCGAGCGCTCCAACCTGCGATCGGTGATTTTGCGGCGCAATTATGGTCAAACCGCCGCCATGGCCGCCGGGTTCGATCGCTCCCGGGGCCACACGATCGTGACCCTGGATGCGGACTTGCAAAACGACCCCCAAGACATCCCGGCCCTCCTGGAAAAGCTCAACGAGGGCTACGACCTGGTGACCGGCTGGCGGGTGAAGCGCCAAGATGCGGCCATGACCCGACTGCTGCCCTCGCGGATTGCCAACGCCATCATTCGTCGTGTCACGGGTGTGCGCGTGCGGGACTATGGTTGCTCCCTCAAGGTTTACCGCGCCGAATTGCTGGCTGATATGAACCTTTACGGCGAATTACACCGATTTTTGCCCGCTTTGGCCTTCATGGAAGGGGCCAGAATCACGGAAATTCCCGTGCGTCACCATGCTCGCCAGTTTGGCCAAAGTAAGTACGGCCTGGGCCGCACGATCCGGGTGGTGATGGATTTGCTGACCATTTGGTTCATGAAAAAATTTCTGACCCGGCCGATGCATGTGTTTGGCCCCCTGGGGTTGGGGCTAATTGCGATCGGGGGAGTCCTGTTCATTTATTTGATTGCGATCAAAGTCTTTTTGGCCCAGGCCATTGGCGATCGCCCCCTGTTGACCATTGCCACTGTGTTGTTGCTGGCGGGCTTTCAATTCTTCTGCTTTGGTCTGTTGTCGGAGTTGACCATGCGCACCTATCACGAATCCCAGGGCCGACCGATTTATCGAATTCGGGAGGAAGTGGGCTAGTTGGTGGGCTAGTCAACGGTTAATCAACTTGATCAGGTTGATCAAGTTGATCAGCAGCAGCTAATCCGCAGCTAATCCGCAGTAATGACTTGAGTAATGGCTTGGCGGTGGTTGAGCGACACCGGATCCACAGGCCGATCAGTTTGCAGGGAAGCTGTGAAAAGAAGTTGACGTGAAAAGACGTTGCCATGGGGCGATCGCGGCTTGGGGCCGAGCGGCGCTTCATTACATTTTTGTCACATTCGCTACAATGATCAACTCTATCGCCAGCGTGTAAGCACCTGAAGCTGCCGTGTTGTCGCTGTTTCGATCGCTGCCGGCCCACAGTCGGCGGAATTTGTTGTTTTTAGCGGGGGCGGCCTTCCTGTTTTGGTGCAGCATGGCTTCGCAACTGCCGGTGCTGTCCTTATATGTGCGCCAAACGGGCGGCAACGATAGCCAAGTGGGGCTTGTGATGGGAGCCTTCGCGATCGGGCTGTTGTTGTCGCGCCCGCAGTTGGGCCAGTTGGCGGATCTCCAAGGTCGGCGGCGGGTGTTGCTATTGGGAACCGTGGTGGCGGCGATCGCCCCGATCGGCTATGGCCTGGTCACCTCCGTGCCCCTACTGATGTTGGTGCGCATTTTCCATGGCCTGAGCATTGCCGCCTTCACCACCGGTTACAGCGCCTTGGTGGTGGATTTGTCTCCTCCGGAACGCAAGGGGGAGCTAATTGGCTACATGACCCTGACCCAGCCGGTGGGCGTGGCGATCGGTCCGGCCCTGGGCAGCTACCTGCAAACGGCCTATGGTTTTTGGCCCACCTTCATTGTGGCCGCCAGCTTTGGAACGGCCGCCACGATCGGGATGAGCTTTATTCAAGAAACAGCTCCCCCGACGGAGGATCCTGCCGCCAGCGCATCGGGCAATCCGGAGCGTTTTTGGGCCAAGTTAGCCACCCCCGCCCTGCGGACTCCAGCCCTGGTGATGCTGACGATCGGGCTGGTGTTTGGCACGCTCAGCACCTTTGTGCCGCTCTTGATTGTGGAGAGCCGCGTGGCCCTGATTCCCGGCCTGTTCTATACCGCCGCCGCCGTGGCCAGCTTCGGTGCCCGATTTTTAGCGGGCAAACAGTCCGATCGCCTGGGCCGCGGTGCGTTCATCACCCTCAGCTTGGTCTGTTATGTGGTGGCCATGGGCCTGTTGGCCCAAGCGGAATCCGTGGCGGGATTCATCGTGGCCGCCTTGCTCGAAGGGCTGGGGGCTGGGTTGCTGATTCCCTCGATTGTGGCCCTGGTGTCCGATCGGGTTCCTGCCCACGAGCGCGGCCGCAGTTTTTCCCTGGTCTTGCTGGGGTTTGATTTGGGAATTGCGATCGCTGGGCCCGGTTTGGGGGCCTTGTCCGATGCCTTGGGCTATCGGGTGTTGTTTGCGATCGCCTCCGGTCTGGCTTTGGTGGCGTTGATGATGTTTATCACCCTGTCGAGCAAGTCCGTGGGTCGATCGATCCGGTTCGCCTTGGGGCGATCGCCGGATGTCTATGCCCTTAGCCCTTCAGAATCCCACTAGATTCTGATTGCCGTTATCTAACCCCTGGATGTCTGGCCTAACCCGGCCTCTGGATCAACCCTCACCCCATCAGCACCCAGCCCAGAACTCAATCCGGCGAGGACTCCGGGCGGGTGCTGAGCACCGAAGGCGAAGCAACAATCGGCGGGGTTGAGGAAGTGGCGGAGCCGTTTTGGGGCGATCGATGGGCGATCGAAGCGGAGCGCCGTTCCGTGCCCCGGCTGGGGTAGCTCGATTGGCGGGTGGGAATCTCGATCGTGAAAGTGCTGCCCAATCCCTCCTGGGACTCGCACAGCAGGCGGCCATGATGTCGCTCCGTCACCACCTGATAGCTAATGGATAATCCCAGCCCTGTTCCCCGGCCGACTGCTTTTGTGGTGAAAAACGGGTCAAACAACTGCGCTCGGATGGATTCTGGAATCCCTGCTCCATTGTCCGAAATGGAAATTTGCACCCAATGGTTATCCAAAATGGGGCGAGTGGAAATCACAATTTGCGGCTGAAAATTTTTCCCCTCAACCTGATAGCGATCTTCCAGCGCATCCAACGAATTGGCCAGAATATTAATAAACACCTGATTGAGTTGGCCCGGATGGCATTCCACCAAACTCAGATGCCCATAATTGCGAATCACCTGAGTGGAGGGGTGTTGATCACTGCCCCGCAATCGATGATTCAAAATAGTAAGGGTGCTTTCTAAGTCATCATGCAAATTCACTTCCTTCAGTTCTGATTCATCCATTCGCGAGAAGGTGCGCAAGGATTTAATAATGGCTTTAATGCGATCGGCTCCCATTTTCATGGAAGTAAATAACTTAGGTAGATCCTGACTGAGATATTCAAAATCAATGTCTTCTAGATGCTCCGCGATCGCTGGAATCGCCTCAAAATCAAAATATTCTCGACAAAGCAAAATCAAATTGAGCAAATCAATGGCATATCGTTTGGCATGATCCAAATTGCCATAGATAAAGTTCACGGGGTTATTGATCTCATGGGCCACCCCCGCCACCAACTGACCCAAACTCGACATCTTCTCCTGTTGAATCAGTTGAGCCTGGGTGTGACGCAATTCGCTAATGGTTTCTTCGAGGTCTTTGGCCTGTTGCCGCAACCGCATTTCCGATTCCCGCAAGGCCACTTCCACCGCTTCTCGATCGCTCGCATCCCGGGCAATCACCCCCAAGCAAAGGGGATCATTCGTTTGGGGATGGCGGATCACAAAAATGGTGTAATCAACGGGGATATAACTTTGGGCTTGCAAATTCCACAGCCGAAAAGCCCCGCTCCAAGTGCCATCCCTGAGGGCGATCGGGTGGATGAGTCCTGCCGCGATCGGGCGATCTTCCACCGCGAAAAAGTCCATGAGCTGGTGATGTTGGGCCGCCAATAAATTAGGCAACCCCACCAGGGCCAAGCCCGCCCCGTTCAGATATAAAACTTCGCCATCCAGGCTGGTGATGCCGATTAGATTCGGACTATTTTCCACCAAAGCAGCCAGTTGACGGCGCTCCTGATCTGCCTGCCGCTTCAGGGTCACATCCGAAAACAAACTGACGCAACCCATATAGGAACCATCTGCGTCATGGATGGGGCTGACTCGCAGAAAAATCGTCAGCATTTTTCCACGGGTGCTTTTCATAGTCACCTCACCCACCCAAGAGCGATCCGATCGCACCAAGTCATAGATCGCTTGCCAAGTTTGGGGCTGGGTGTAAAGACTCGCTATGCCCCCCGCCGCCACCAGTACCGACAACTCATCAACCTGGAACAACCGGGCAAACGCTCCGTTGTGATAAATCGGCTGTCCCTCTGCATCAACCAAGGCCACCGCTTCGCTGGTGCTATCCAGGGCGTAGCGATAGCGCATTCGATCTTTGTGGACGGTTTTCCGCGATCGCTTGAGCCGAGATTCCGCCTGCTTGAAGGAATTCACCTCCATCAAAGTGCCATGCCACAAAATCGAACCATCTTCCAATAATTCCGGTTCTGAGGTGGCATAAACCCAACATTCTTGATGTTGGTGTCCATCAAATCGCCCTTGCCAAAACCAGGACGATCGATTGCGGGCGGCTGCTTGGAGCGATCGATGAAAAGCCCGGCGATCGCGGCCATGAATGCGCGACAACAGGCAGTGACTATCGGCCATGATTGCCTCTGCCGAAAGACCAAACAAGCGATAGCAGCTTTCGCTGATGAACAGAAATGACAATCGGCCATCACGATCCATCAAAAGCTGATAAGCAACCCCTGGCATCTTGCTGAGGAGTGTGTGGATAGCAGGGTTTTGCGCGATATCATGCATGATTTAGAGCTGGGAAAAATGAAAGCATTGCGCAGATTGTTGTTAAAACAATCAAGATTCACTGGTCAATGCCAATGATAGGAGTCTAAAAAGATTAAGTAGGAAATTGAGTCGCAATCGGATCAAGTCGAAATCAAGAACAATTAACCCAACGGTTAACCCAACGGTATCTTTTAAGCAATTTCCCACAGATTAAAGACGCATTGAGAAATGATGCTAATCTCCATCCATCACGATCGCTGTGAGTCTTTGGGTTAAAGGATGAGCGGATTGGGAATGGGAAGAATTACCGAGTTAACCAAGGTGGGTGGTTCTCGACTCATCATTTCTCAGTGCTGCTTTGAACGTAACGGCTTTGAAAGTAAAATTATCCTCCTACAAATCGATTGAGAAAGCTAGGTTGAAGCTTGATTAATGGTTCGTTGTGAGATTTTCCGAGAATTTAAAGCAACGAACACTGATTGTATTGTGGCGAAGATTGTCACAACCTGTATGGAAATTTAAAAAAATGTAAAACCCCTTGAGAAAACTCTGATCCCCTGAAACTTCATGAACTTTCTTTAAAAAAATGCAAAAAGAGACTCATTCATCGGCTTTATGAAGAAAATCTCAAGAAATGTATTAAATCGGTCTAAGATGGGCTGCAAATTGAGCTTTTCTCCTACTGGCTTGATCTAAGTTGAGTGAACTTTGAGAGGGTTTTCAGGAAAAATGATTCAATTTTAATAAATGACGGTCTTTTTTTGACTGGAGAACCACGATCAAAAGGAAGCTTATGTTGGCACATTTACCCAAGGCATAGCAAGAAAACAAGTCTTGGTTCAAGGCCCCTTAAAGAGCAACCCGCGAGGGTAATTCAACGAGGTATCTAGGGGGTAGCTATGATGAATCGCTTACTTTTACCAATTGATCCCCGTCGATCCGGCAACCTGGCCAGAATCCGTTGGGGGGCTGGTTCGATCGCTCGGGTTCCTGTGGTGTTGCCCTTCAGCCCATGCTCCTGTAATGCTTGTGGGCTGCTTTCTGGTCGTTGACGAACCAGGCGATCGCCCAAACGACTGAACCCAGATGCTGGGAGCAACTGGGCACGGAGTAAACATGGGTTTAGGGAGCCGAGTTTTGGAGGATTGGCTCAAATGGGGGCTGAAAGGTTGGGGGTTGTCGTCAAATTACCTGAAACCCTGGTTCCACCGTTAGCAGATCGTGGAGGACAAGGGGCTTTAGGGCTTGTCGTCGTTTAACCCAAAATCCTAGATCTACCGTTAGCGGATCGTGAGGGACAAGGGGCTTAGGGCTTGTCGTCGTTTAACCCAAAACCCTGGTTCCACTGTTAGCGGATCGTGGGGGACAGGGGGCTTAGGGCTTGTCGTCGTTTAACCCAAAATCCTGGTTCCACCGTTAGCGGATCGTGGGAGACAAGGGGCTTAAGCCCCTTGTTACGACGGTTGGGGTATGGGAAATCAATCGTTTCTGCCTGATCTCAGGAAATGACGACAGGCTCTGGTTCAGCAACCATCAATTTCAGCCAGTCCAGGGCAGCTAGTCCAGTTAAAGCGGGTTAAATCTCTGTGTAATGCCGTCTAGATAACGTCAAAAAGAACGGTGGTCATGTAGCGATCGGCCCAATCGGCTCCAAAGGCTTTTTCCAACACGCGGCGAGTTTTATCGTTTTGCAGTTGCTGTTGGCAATAGCGCCGCTGACCCATTTCAATGGCGGCAATTTCAGCGGCATCTTCTGTGGGAGAAAGGGCGATCGCCTGTTGACAATGCAGCCGCAAAAAATCACCAATGCGGGTCACAATTTGTGCTTCTTCCTGGGCATTTTCGGGCCGCACAAACAGGCAGTGAGCGGAAAAAATGGTGCCCCAACTGGGGAACGTTCGCTCTTGGCTGAAAACCAATTCCGGCAAGGCGCTGAGGGCTTGGTCATAGGGGCTGGGCAGGGCGCGATCGTCCATTACGGGTGACAAGTCCGCGATCGCCATGCTCAGTTGTCCGCGCCCAGCCACCAAATCAGACCCAAACATGGGCAGAGCAAAGGTCGATCGCGGAAACATGACACAATGCAAAATATCCAAGGCGCTGCCCACTTGCGCCAATTCCAGGTGAATTTTGCGAAATTCGCGAGTTTGGTAGCAGCGATTTTCAATAATTAATTTTTCGCCTTCCAGGGTTCCTTCCACATACCCCAAATCCTCAGGCATTTGGTAGGGTTCCAGGCTCAATTCCGATTGCCAAATTTGCTCGATCGCGTTGGCAACGGCGGTAATGGTGGGATGCAGTCGATCGCGTAAGGAACCTGACTTGACAGGCGATTCCAAAGACATTTCAGAAGTCATGATGATTGTTGAGTTTTTGAATGATTTGAATGAACTGAACTTTGAATGAACTAAATCTTGAATGAATAAAGCGTCCTAGAAACCCATGGGCAACCATTCCAGAATGGGCGCTGGAACCATTTCCCGGCTGTCTAGGATTTGCACCACAATCAGATAAATCGCCCCCAACAGCAACGAAATTGCGCCAGTGGCAATGGCTACCCACTTCGATCGGGTCATGGGGGTTCCTCGCAAGGTTCAGGATGTTTTCGCGGTATGTTCGGAATTGACCGAGTTGGCTGGGTTAATCCATGTCCCAGCGTCTCAGTCACGGGCCCAACAGGGGCCTTGTGCATTCTTCAGTCTAAGGTGCGCCGGGCCAAGGGAGATCGTCCGGTGGCCCGCTGCGGAACCCACATCTACAGGCTTAATCAACGGCACAATGGGGATTGCGACTCAATGGGTGCATTAGTTGGGATCCAGATGCATTCCGCATTGATCGATCCACAGTGATCGATCCGCATTGATTGATCGATCTGTGCTGCATGGGTCTGTGCGGGATTGATCTTGCTGCGCCGAATGCATCCCGCCCCGATCGGCCTTTGCTGTCTTGACCCGTACTGTTTTGATCTTGCTGCATTAACCTTGCTGCGTTGCTATGGAACTGGAATCCTGGATTGTTGAAGCCCACAACATTCGCAAAACCTACCGCACTGGTTTTTGGCTCAATCAATTGGTCACCACCCTGCGAGGTGTGTCCTTGGCGGTGCGATCGGGTGAGACCTTTGGCCTGTTGGGGCCCAACGGGGCGGGCAAAACCACCCTGCTCAAGATTTTGCTGGGAATTGCCAACCCCACGGCCGGCAGTGGCACGGTGCTGGGGCGGCCCTTGGGCGATCGAGCCGTGAAGCAGCGGGTGGGCTATTTGCCGGAAAATGCCTATTTCTATGACCACCTCACCGGTTGGGAATATTTGGAGCAAGCGGCGGCCCTGTTTCAAATTCCGCGTGCCGTTGCCCAAAAGCGCATCGTTGAACTGCTTGATTGGGTGCAGCTTTCTGAAACGGCGGCCCGCAAGAAGTTGATGAAGCAATATTCCAAAGGCATGTTGCAGCGGGTGGGCATGGCCCAAGCGCTGATCAATGATCCGGAGGTGATTTTTCTAGATGAGCCGATGTCGGGCCTTGACCCGATCGGGCGGCATCAGTTTCGGGAAATTGTGCTGACTCTGAAGGAGCGCGGCAAAACGATTTTTTTCAACAGCCACATCCTCTCCGATGTGGAGCAAGTGTGCGATCGGGTGGCGATCTTGGCCCAGGGAGAGTTGCTCTGTGTGGGATCTCTGGATGAACTACTGGGCCCCAGCAGTACCTATCGCGTTGTGGGCCGAGGGGGGTCACCGGAGGCGATCGCGTCGTGGCTAACGGAGGCCGATTTTCAGGGCGATCACTGGCGCGGCTTGCTGAAGGGCGATCCGGCTGAGTTTCTGCGGGCGATCGACCAGGCCCAAGCCCAAGTGCTGAGCCTGAATCTTCAGCGCCCTTCCCTGGAGGACTTTTTCATGAACCTGATTCGCGATCGACAGGTTCGCCCCAGTTAGCCCCAGTTAGCCGTTGTGGTTGCTGGACTTCGGAGCAAGGGGCTTAAGCCCCTTGTCTGCTTTGATTGACGAGGCCTACAAACCAGTGGACTTGGATTTTCAGACGAACGCTTAAGAGCCTTTGGAAATCCAGCTTTTGTTATTCAATCTCTCAATATTCGAGATTTTAGAAACTCCCCAGACAGGATTCGAACCTGTGACCAATCGATTAACAGTCGACCGCTCTACCGCTGAGCTACTGAGGAATGTGCGTCCAACGCGGAAACTAAGATAATCGCCACGGCTAGGGTTTGTCAAGCAAATTGCTCAAGAAATTTTGAATGCTGCTGTTTGGGGTCTGCGAGGCGGTCGGAAAATTTCGGAGAATTTTTGACGATTCAGGCATCCTCTGAGCGCACAACACTTTGAACCACGGCGATCGGGCGGCTCTTGGCTTGAATGCCCCTGGATTCGGCGGCGCAGATCCGGATCCTCGCCCCCTTGCCCGAAACATTGGCAGGGAGGATTGTGCAACCCGGCAAATCCGCAACCCCATCCTCAAAAATGCGCTGTTTCGATCCGGTTGGTCAACTGGCTGAGGAAAGCGACGGTTTCAGGGGCGGTTGCCAAGCTGGATAGCCTCGGAAGCAGGCCGCCACAAGCTTTATCCCATCTGCCCTTGGGCGTTTTAGGTGTCTGCGATGGTCGATCGCCCCGAAACAGGGGGCCGATTGCGATCGAGCCAGTGACACAGACGCGCGATCGGCACTGGGGCTGGCTCCGTAGAGTGAAGCTGTCAAGAGAAACGCACCTCCCAAGCGCTTCCCCGACAACCTTCGTCGTCACCGTTGTGTTGTGCATCCTGAGGTAAGAATCGTGAACGCTCAACTGGCCACCGCCCCCCAAGTCCGCCGCCCTTCCAGCCCCGTTCCCGCCGCGACCGTTGCCCTCAGCCTTGTGCCAGCCCCCGCCGATGCCAGCGCCCAAGTACAGATGTTGTTGGATGAGGTGGTGAGTTCGGTGGGGCAAATGCCCACCCGAGCGATCGCCACAGTTGAGCGCATCCTGAACGAAGTCAGCCGCGTTTGCCAAAAGAGCGATCGGATCCAAGCCTCCGGTCAAGTGGACGATTGGGCCCTGTCCCTGGCTCGTCACCGGCTCCAAAAATGCCTGGCTTACTATAAGCGTGGCTCCGAGCGTGGCCGAGTGGAACTGCACAGCACCCTCAGCGCCATGGTCTATCGCTACATTGCTCCGGCCCAAGCGGAACTGAGCTTCCAGGCTCGCTACACCCTGATTGAAGATTTCATGCAGGCGTTTTACATCGAATCCCTGCGGGCTTTTCGGCGGGAAAACGACTTGCTTGAGACCTACCAGCCCCGCACCCGGCTGGAGTTGGCTGAATATCTCTCCTTCGCGGAGCAATATGCCAAGCGCCGCATTTCTCTGCCCGGTTGCCGCAACCAACAGTTGATCGTGCTGCGGGCGAAAAGCTTTGCCCGTCGCCAACCGCCGGAAGTGGCGATCGACATGGAATTGGCCGTGGAAGGGGGCAAAGGCGAAGAGGCTGAACAATATGCCCGCAGCAGCGCCGTGCAGCAAGTGCGAGAGCAAATGGTTTCGGAGGCGATCGACCCGGCGGAAGCGGTTCTGCGCGATCGAATCTTGAACGAACTGGTGGACTATCTGCGCAACCAAGGTCACCACGACTGTGTGGATTACCTGGCCCTGAAAATGCAAGACCTGTCTGCTCCGGAAATTGACGAAGTATTGGGCCTCAGCCCCCGTCAGCGCGACTATCTGCAACAACGGTTTAAGTATCATGTGGAGCGCTTTTCCCGGATGCACAACTGGGAATTGGTTCACCAGTGGCTCGGGGCCGATGTGGACGATCGCCTAGGGATGTCCGGTGCGCTGTGGACTTTGTTTTGGGAGGAACTGACCCCCGAGCAACAGCAACTGGTGCAACTGAAGCAAGCTCAAAAAGACGAAAAAACCATTGGCAAGGCGATCGGCTGCACCCCCAAACAGGTGCAAAAGCGCTGGTTCAAGCTGCTGACCTTTGCTTGGCAAGTGCGCAACGGTGAAGTGACCCTTCTGCAAGAGGCCTAGGCGATCGCCTCATTTCCCCTTCTGGGGGCTGATCGCCCAGGAATTCAGCTCCTTCGGTAACGACGAAATTCAACGGCAGGCCCCGCGCCTGCCGTTTTTGTTAGCTGGTCAACTTCAGGCAATCTGTTAGAGTAATTGGAAGCTCCGCACCACCGACCCTGCGGGCTGCCGCCAAAGCGGTATGCTCGTTTCCAACCGACGAGAAAGACCCACAGCACCTATGAAATCGAAAGCATTTTGGGGCTTGGTTTCCCTGGTGGCGGCTAGCGTGCCTACGGTGGCCCAAGCTGCACCTGCGTTGAACCCCCACATCAAAGTTGACTACCACGAGCAAAGCCTTGCTCAAGAGGTGGTCTATGGAACCTACTACGATGGCCCTCGCCTGCGCGTGGTGACCGATCCGACCGGTGCAGCTCTGCGCAAGAGCTTTGAGTTCCCGATCGACCTCTCGATGAAGAAAGAGAGCAGCATCACCACCAGCACCCCGATCACCGATCGCTACAAGATTCACCAATTTGGTGATTGCAACAGCGACAACAAAATTACCTTCGAAGATCTCGATATTCACCGGGGTATCTGCAACTCGCGTTTCCAAGCTTGGTCGCGCGAAGTGCAAGAGTGCATGAAGGCTGGCCCGGTGTTGATCCGTGACCTGACTGGTAACGAAGTGTTCATCTACAACAAGGATGGCCAAGAGCTGTCGCGCGATATTGTGCTGAATGCTTCCGGCAAGGCCGTGTGCCGTCAGTTCATCGGCCGTGCCACCCCCGTGAGCATGGATCGTCAGTGCCGTGACGTGGTGGTTGAGCAACGTCCGTTTGTGGCTCCTTCCGCGCCGATGGTTCCCTCGGGCCCGATTCAAGGTCTGTGGTAAATTAGCCCCTCCTGCTCTG
Source organism: Limnothrix sp. HT2024 (assembly GCF_059138625.1). Lineage (NCBI taxonomy): Bacteria > Bacillati > Cyanobacteriota > Cyanophyceae > Pseudanabaenales > Pseudanabaenaceae > Limnothrix > Limnothrix sp. HT2024. Next base: position 4,063,293 of record NZ_CM181121.1, on the reverse strand, counting down.
GTTGCTGCATTCGGTTTCAAGGCCGAATCGTGATCAATGCTGGTGGAGTCTAAATCGGCGGAGTGAAGCAGCGGAGTTTAGATCCAGTCTCAAGACTCTCTAGATTTGCTGCTGCAAAGTGCTCTGGCGAACAACTCTGAAAAGGGTTTTTGGAAAAGGGATTGGTTTCGGCCAGTCCCTTTTGCATTGTTTGTTGAGAGGATGCCTGAACGGCCAAAGCTGCTACCTTGTGGGTTACCTTGCTCGACGAAGACAAGGGGCTTAGGGCCTGTCGTCATTTCCTAGGATCAGGCGGAAACGATTGATTTTCCATGTCCCAGTCGTCGTAACAAGGGGCTTAAGCCCCTTGTCCCCCACGATCTGCTAACGGTGGCATCAGGGCTTCAGGTGATTTGACGACAGGCCCTAAGCCCCTTGCCCCACGACTACTAGCGCTTTACAAGTATCCCAAGCCACTTCTCAGACATCCTTCGAGGTTGTTGATTGCGGTTGTTGATTGCGGTTGTTGGTTGCGGTTGAGCTAGGGAGCCGATCGCTTGCATTCGGGAAAGTCCGCCTCCAAAGCCAAAAATGCAGGGCAGGGCGTTTTGGTGGTGAGGTTTTCGGGCTTGTTCCAGGTGAAGGGGGCTTGTTGTTCGGCCGCCATCCACAGCAGTCGCTTCGCCCGGGTCATGGCCACGTAAAGCAGGCGATATTCTTCGGCCACTTTTAACCAACGGGCTTGGTGGGTGGCGATCGCGATCGGGGGAAGTTTGGCGGCTCCATGCACCCGATCGCGAATTTGGGCCCGTAAACAATCACCCAAGTTAAATGCCCCTAAAAACTCCATTTGCAAAGGCACACGCGCTTCGGTGCTGAAATAGTCGCTGTGGAGGAAGGGCAAAAAGACCCCATCCCAGTCGAGACCTTTGGCTTTGTGGGCGGTGATGATGGTGAGCTGACCGGAACGGGTGTAGGGGGACTCGGGCAACTCCTCAGCTTCGACGGGAGCGAAGGTTTCGTTGCTGACAATTTCAGCGAGGTTGTTCAAGGTGGTTTCTAGCCGTTGGTCACCCCGATCGCGCTGCACGAGGGTTTCGATTAATTTGTCGGTGGTGGCCAGCTCGGCGCGATCGTAGCCCAAGGTCATGGCCAAGAAAGACAGGAGGGCATAGTGGGGCAAATGCAGCCGGGCGGCCAAAATGCCAGCACAAATCCGCCGGGCCTGGCGGGCTGAGTCTACTAAGGGTGGATCCAACGGCCCCGGATAAAGAAACTGTTCGGGTTGGGCGGCCAGGCTGTCCAAGTCTTGGGTGGGGATTCGTTGTCGATCGACCAAAACCCGCAGCAGGGCCTTCAGGTATTGGGGCGAGTGGGGCCGATCGAGAAATTGCAGCAGGGTCAACATTTCCCCAGGTACGTGGGATTGGCGATCGCTGGCTCCCACTTCGTAAAGATTGAGCCGATCGCCAAATCGATCGCCCAAGGATTTGGCCACCCAGCGCCCCTGATCATTGGTGCGCACCAAAATCGCCAAGCTGAGATCGGGGGCCTTGGCCCACAGGTCGATCGCCCGTTGACCAATTTGAGCGATCGACTGGTGAATATCGGCGGGACGCACCAACTCCAGCCCCAATCCGATCGGCGTTGGGTTGGCGTTCGGCTGGGGATCGTTGGGTTCTGCCGCTTGAATGCATTGCAACTCAAAGGGCGGCAGGGCCGATCGCGCGCCCATCTGTTGGGTGAGGCGGGGAAATTCCCGATCGTTCGTCCACTGCACCAGGACGTTGGCCGCTTCCAGAATGATCAGGCTGCTGCGTCCCGATCGATCCATTTGGGCAAACCGCCCCTGCGATCGACAGGCTTCGCAAAACCGCCGGAAGAACACCGGGTCGGCCGGCGTGAAGGAGGAGTTAATCGCCTGATTGGGATCGCCCACCCGCACCAGGTTCACCGCATTCGTAGCTGGGTCGATCGCCAACTGTTCCAACAGTCGCGCTTGCAGGGGTGAGGAGTCCTGCGCTTCGTCCTCAAACACCGCAAAAATGCGCGATCGCCATAGGTTCGCCGCCTCCGGATCCGCCAAAACCCGCAAGGCCGCCAAAATCATGTCGTCATAGTCGATCGCATTGCGCCGTTGCAGTTGGGCTTCATAGGCTTCGTAGAGACCCGCCGCGATCGCCAAACCTGGATAGCGATCGGTGGCCAGCTCCGGCGCTTGGCCCATTTGCTGCAAATCTGCGGGCTTCAGTCCCGAGCTTTTGGCCTCGCGTACCACCGTTAGCATCAACTCCGGCAACAAATCCGTTCGCAACACGGACAGTCGCCGCAACCGTTCCGCCTCTTCCCCGTCAAATTCCAACCCCTCCAGCAACAGCCCGTAGAGGGCCGGGTTTTGGGTAATCCAATCATCAACGGCATTGGCAATTAGTCGGTGCTGGCGATCGGGAGACACCAGGGTGCGATCGCGCTCCATGCCCGACAGTTCCGGATTGCGTCCGGCAATTTGCAAGGCCAAGCCATGGAGGGTTTGCACCGTGAAGCCCTGGCGCGGGAGACCCAATGTTTGCAGGGATTCGCGAATTTTGGCCTTCAGGTGGGCCGCTGCCGATCGAGTAAAGGTCACCACGGCCAGTTGGCGGCGCGCGTCCAACTGAAACCGGGCGATCGTCAGGGCTGCCGCTCGGGCCATGCCCGTGGACTTGCCCGCGCCCGGTACCGCCGAAACCGCCAAGGGCCCGCCCGTCCAATCGGCAATTTCCCGCTGGCCCGGCCGCAAACCATCCCGTAACCGTTGCCAAGCGATCTCATCTCGACTGCTGGTGATGACCATGCTGGCTATCTTGCTCTTGATTTCCGCAATGATTCGGCCCAAAACTATTCAGCCCAAAACTATTCAGCCCAAAATTATTCGGCCCAAAACTAATGGAGTATTTGGGGAGGGTTAAGGAGCTGAAAAAATCGCTCAATTGCTTGCCAAATCGGCTCGATCGCGTCGCCCATGGCGTGATCCGTCTCCAGTTCGATGAATTCCACCCAAGGATGGCTCGCTACCCATTGCCGACTCAGCTCGATCGACACCGTGCGATCGGCCCGTCCATGCAAAATCACCGTTGGCAACACCCGCTGAAGCTTGGACTGATCATAGCGCTGGGCATCTTCCCAAAAGCCCAACCCCAAGGGCAACTCTTTCCCGGCTGTGTAGTGGTAAACCATCAACTGACCACTCCTTTGCCATTGGGCTAATTGATCCGGCGACAGGCGATCGTACCAACTTTGGGGAAATCCCAAGGCCGGAGCCAACAGCCCCAACCGTTGCACCTGGGGGCATTGTTCCGCCACCCACAGGGCCGTCAAGCCACCAAAGCTCGAACCAATCAGCCCGATCGGTTCCTCCGGCATTTGGTTAATCAGGGCTTGCACTTGCTGAATTTGGCGGCTGAGGGTCAGTCCGGTGAATCCCCCCTCATTAAAGTCGGGAATTTCAAGGGCGATTTGATGTTGTTGAAATCGATCGGTCAAGGCCCTGGCCTTAAATGAACCGGGGCCCGAAGCAAAACCGTGCAGGTAGAGATAGCGCATAGAGCTGGATCCAAGCCAAGGAAAAACAGCAAACGAGCAGCATGATCGCCGTGATCACCACAGTTACGATCCCAACATCGCGATCGCCCTGATTGGTCAAATGTTCACCAAATTTTCACTAGATTCGTGGCAGAAGATTCTCAGCAGAAAACCGCGCAGGACAGGCGATCCTACACGGCTATCAGGTTGCAGCGCTGGCTAACGCTGGGAAGTTGGCTGGCGCTGGGAAAATGGTCGAAAAACCATTGGGAAACTCTCTGAAGCAATCCCTAGCAATTTCCCTAGAAAAATCGCTTTGGGAAGTCAATTGGAAAGCACCAACCTATTGCGGCTCTATTGCGACCGTTGGTTGTTAGGCTGCCCTTGGTTATTGGGTTGTCCTTGCCGATTCCAGCCCTGGCCGCCTTGGCTATTAGGTTGCCCTTGCCGATCTCGACCGCCGGGCCCACCCTGGCCGTCGGGGCCGCCATGTCGCCGGCCCGGCCCGCGCTCCTGCATTCGTTGAGCCAATTGTTGCCGCTGGGCCGGGGTCAAAATTTCCCGCATCGCCAACATGCTTTCAAAGCGCAAATCACCCATTTTTTGCATTTCCGCCTGCAAGCGGTTGTGCTGCTGCCGCAGTTGGTCGGCGCTGGCGCTGCCGGCCATCAGGCGGCCCATTTCTTGGCGAACGGTGTCGATCGCGGTTCTTTGTTGATCCATGCGGCTGCGGAATTGCTCGCGCACTTGGTCGAGTTTTTGGGTTTGTTCGGTGGTCAAGTTCAGGTCGCGCAACATGCCACCGGGGCCACCCCGACCGCCCCGTTGACCACCGGGAGGGCCACCATCCGGGCCGCCGGGGCCACCCGGGCCGGGGCGATCGTCCATTTGCGACATCCAATCATCATCGGGCCCCGCTTGGGCGTTGGCCAACGGCACTAGGGCAGCAGTCCCCACGGCAGCGACGGCGGCCATGGACATGAGGGTGATCTGAAGGCGATTCAAGTTCCAAAATTTCATAATGGCGAACTCCTGAGAGATGCTGATTAATCAGGGGCTAGAGGTAAGGTGTCCATTGATCGGGAAGCGCCATGGCCGAGAGCGATCGATTCACCAGCTTGGTTGGCTCCGTTTCCCAGGTGTGGGGGTCGAAACTCCAGGGCAGCGAGTCATCGGTGCTGGCCGTTTGGGTGGTGACGTTGCTGGGCGCGAGGGTCACGCCCCAGGTTTCGTTGATGAAGCTTTCGAGATCGGCTTCCGCAACGCTGGGGGCTGGGGCCTGAGTTCCCGGGCCCTGTTGGAAGAGGGCCCAACAGCCGATCGCGATCGCCCCCAAACTGCCTAGCCACAATTGCCGATGGCGGCGGGCGGCCCGTAGTTGGCTGGCCTCAATTTCCAACAGCAGCGATCGCTCCAGGCCCGGGGCGGCGGGCGGCGGGCTGGGACGATGTTGGCGCAAGAAGTTCACCACTTTGACATCCTCCTGACCGGAAGGGCCAGCAGCCGGATGGGCGGGCCGGCGGGGGTTGCCACCGGGGCGGGGTTGAGCGTTAGCCTCATCGGATGGATGAGATGGGCGATCGGTCATAGTTCCACCCCCTGCTGCTGCAAAAACTGCCGAATTTGGGCCCGGGCGTAAAAGAGCCGCGATTTGACGGTTCCCACCGGAATTCCCAAAATTTCCGCCGCTTCCTTTTGCGAAACGTCTTCGAGATCACACAACACCAAAACGGCCCGGGCCTCGAACCCCAAAATGGCCAGCGATCGCTGCACCAAATCTTGGTAGTGCAGTTGGCTGAGGGGGGATTTGTCTTGGGTTTGGGGATCGATCGCCTGTTCGATCGCCCGTTCCGCCAAGTCAGGATCCGCCGTGGATTCCAAGCGGCGGGCGCGGTTTTTGGCCAACTCCCGCCGCCGATCGCTGGCCACATTCCAAGTGATTCGATAAAGCCAAGTGGAAAAGCTGGCCGACCCTCGAAAACGCGGCAACCCTCGCCAAACCCGCAGGAACACCTCCTGCACCAAATCATCTAAACCATCCGCATCGCAGAGGGAATAGAGCGTGGCGCGTACCCGAGCTTGGTGTTGACGATAAAGATGCTGGAAGGCTCGCGCGTCCCCGCCAGCGGCCCGTTGCACGATCGAGCGATCGTCCGTGGCCACCGCCAAAACCGCCGTCCTTTGCCAGCGACCCAATTGAGCATAGAGAGCCTTTCCCAGCATTCAGCCCTTAAACCTAGAAATCCTAGAAACACTGCTGCTGGCGGCTTGTTAGCCCCTCCATGCTCGCAATGCGGTTGAATTGCTCCTTTGGACAGAGGGCTAGCGAAAAAGGTTCAGCGCTCGGGCAAAGTTTTTTGGGGGCCTTTGGGTAACGTTTTGGGTGACGGTCTGTTGGATGACTGGGCGAAAGGGCTGAAATGCTTCTAGGTTAAGAACTCTGGGATGTTTTGGAGGATGTTTGGGGGGATAGTTTTCCTAGGGTGTTTATCGATCGACCGGTAGGGCGATCGCCTGACGCAGCAACATCACTTGCCGACCGTCCACCACCATGGCCGTGAATCCCCGATCGCTCAAACGACGCATCAACTCGCCCGCCGCCTTGCTGTCTGTGCTGCTCGATGCCAATAGATAAGGGCGATCGGCATAGCTGGCTAGCCCCACATCCCGACTCAGAAAATCCCGTAACTCACGAGCCACCGTCGGATCGTCAAAATAATTCACCAACACCGCATAGCCATTTCCCAGCGCCGTGGGTTGAAAGGCCGCCGCCGCCCGCGCGCTGGGCGATTCGATCGCAAAAGCCTGCAACCCCGTGCGATCGCGCACATAATCGGCCCAAGCCTTGGCAATGTTCAACGAGGGAAACCCTTCCAAACGCATCACCGCTTCCCCCACGTAGCGACAGGGTTCCGCCGATACATTCTGGGGCAACGCCTTGTAAAGCCGATCTTCCACATCCCGGCTGGCCCGGCGCACCAACAGCAAAAATTCACCGGACTGGGGCGGTTCGCACTCGGGCAAGTCTTCCCGAGTTTGAGCTTGGGCCGCAGGAATCAGGCCACCGGCCGCGATCGCCGCCAGGCCGGTTCCGATCGCCAAGGATTGCCACAGGGGCCGCCATAACCGCTGTTTCAACATGGTTTTGAGGGATGGGTTTTGAGGGATGGGTTTTGAGGGATGGATTCTGAAGGATAGATCTAGGGTGCAGCCTCCCAAGCCTAACCCGAGCGATCGGGAAAAACCGGACTTTCTACCTAAAAACCAAGTCCTCCACACTGCACCGATCAAAGCCAGTAATCATCGATCAACACCAAAAGGGAGGATCCGCAGTCGAATCCTCCCCCTTGTCCAACGCTTGACCCTGGCCAAGACGAATAGGGGTCTTAGGGCCTGTCGTCATTATTTCGAGGTGATGCTGAAACAGTTGATCTTCCATGCCCTAGTCGTCGCAACAAGATGCTCAAGCCCCTTGTCCCCCACGATCCGCTAACGGCAGATCTAGGGTTTCGTGCTCAACGACGACAGGCCTTAAACCCTGTATTGTTTGCCGTGATCGCTGGCGCAAAACCTAGCTGGCCGAAACGGGAGCCAACGACTTTAACGGTTCCGGAATCGACTCAGAAGGCGCTTCAAACTGGCCCGTTGCCACATATTCCAACCGCAATCGCAACCAGGTAATGAAGGTGGGGTTGGTGGAAATGATCGCCGCCGACGGTTGGGGGCATTGTTGCTTCATTTCCTTGAACTCAGGAGCTTCCAGGAATGCCGGTTGCTCCACCAGCCAAAAATCAATTTCCTGTTCCCGCTCATGATAGTTGCGCGTCCGTTCCTTGAGCACTTCTTCAAGGGGTTCTTCTTCCAGGAGAAAATGACGGCTAGCCAAACAGAAGTGATAGGTGGTCATCGGTTTTGGGGAGAGGTAGCAGGTTTACCAGAGGAATTTTAAGGATTTTGAAAACAGGCGCAATCAGCGGAAGTGCTAGCGACTTTGCATTTTAGCGGCCTGGCGATCGAATCGTTGGGCGATCGCACCCCTAGCGACGAAACTTTATATCCAACGCTGCCCGCTGCAAAATTTCCTTCATCTCGCGCACCGCCCGCTCCATGCCCACCAGCGCCGCCCGACTGACGATCGTGTGGCCAATGTTCAGTTCTTCCATGCCCTCAATGCAGGCCACTTCGTAGGTGTTCCAATAGGTCAAGCCATGGCCGGCATTCACCCGCAAGCCCGCATCCCGGGCCCGCCAAGCACCTTGGGCCAAAATTCCCAGCTCCTTGCGCCGTTCTTCGGGGCTGTGGGCTTCCGCATAGCGACCCGTGTGCAGCTCAATGAATTTCGCGCCGGTTTTAGCAGAGGCTTCAATTTGCTTGCTGTCAGCATCAATGAACAGACTGACGGGAATGTGGGCATCTTGCAGGGTTTCCACCACATCTCCGAGCCGATCGACCGCCCCCACCACGTCTAGGCCGCCTTCAGTGGTCACCTCTTCTCGCCGCTCGGGCACGAGGGTCACGTAATCCGGCTTGATATCCAGGGCGATCGCCACCATCTCATCGGTTGCTGCCATTTCCAAGTTCAAATGGGTGCGCACCGTTTGCCGCAACAGACGCACATCGCGCTCTTGAATGTGGCGGCGATCTTCGCGCAGGTGTACCGTGATCCCATCCGCGCCCCCCAATTCTGCCAAAACAGCCGCGGCCACCGGATCCGGCTCCACGGTGCGGCGGGCTTGGCGGATGGTGGCAATGTGGTCAATATTGACTCCGAGGGTCAGCAAGGGGACTGTCTCCGGTATGTGAGTGAATAAAATGATGAATAACTAGCGGGATGACCAACAAACTGGGTCAGACTAGTGGACGCATCTGGATTGATGATTGTAGCGAATGTTGCCGATCGATTGGGCCGTTACGACGGATTGCCGGATTGCCGGTTGCTCGGGTTCAATGGTCAAGTCCGTTGCGTTTTAACCTGCCGAGTCTGGGGCTTTCAAGCTCAGGGTTAAGCAACGGCTTCCGAGTCTAGGGCTGCTGAGCTTGAGCCTGTCGAGTTTCAATCAACCCAACGAACCCATAAAAAAATCCCCATTCCCATTGGGAGCTGAGGATTTGGCATTGGGGTGCATCTATTTTCAAAAACTGATTTCTCGATCGCCCAAGGGTCATCCGGATGATTTAGCCACTTTTCTGGCCAATTTGCGGGGCGATCGGGTCAAGCCAGATCGCTCACGGAAGCCCTTGGAGACTGTTTCATCACCCCAGGGCGATGGGAGGCAGGGCCAACTCTGGGTTGCCTTTCAACGGCTTCATTGCCTTGATATGCTTAGTCCAATGGGCAGAACCATTCCATTTCTTCGTCGATCTATTCAATTTCGTCGATCAACCCCCTCTCGTTCCCTGTCGCACCTTGCTGCATCGTCCTCAGAGCCGGAGTCAACAGGATGGCAAACCCCGAGCACCTCGTGCTGATCGAGCAAGGTGCAGATGTTTGGAACCGCTGGCGACGCGCCAACCCCAACATCTATCCCAACCTCCGCGAAGCCGATCTCAGCAAAGTTAACCTGCAGCAATTTGACCTCAGCCATGCGGATTTGTGTATGGCGAATTTGGAAGGGGCCAATTTGCAGCGGGCCAGCCTTCGCAAAACCAACCTCTACACGGCCAACCTATCGGGGGTGAACCTGCGGGAATCGGTGATGCGTCATGTGGACTTTCGCGAGGCAACCTTGCGACGGGCGGATCTGTGCATGAGTGTGGTGCGAGAGTCGGACTTCAGCCGCGCTGATTTGCGGGAAGCCAGTCTTTACACGGCCAACCTGAAGGGAATTAAGCTGCGGGAGGCGGATCTCAGCCGCTGCGACTTGCGAGAAGCGAACTTGGGCATGGCGGATCTGCGGGAGGCGAACCTGCGGGAGGCAAATTTGAGCCTGGCGATCGTCTGCTTGGCTAACTTGGTGGGGGCCAACCTGTACTGCGCCAATATCCGCATGGCGAATCTCAGCTTGGCTAACCTCTGCATGGCCAGCTTGATGAGTGCCAATTTGGATGAGGCGACCCTGATTGGGGCGAATCTGATTGGGGCCAATTTGTATATGGCAACGCTGCGAGATGCCATTTTGCGGGAAGCGGATTTGCGGGAGGTGACCCTCAGCCAAGTGGATGTGTCTGGGGCGAATTTGATGTTGGCCAACCTGAGCATGGCAAATTTGCGAGAAGCGAAATTCCATGGAGCAAACTTGGAAGGAGCCAATCTACACCGGGCGAATCTTTACTCAGCTTCCTTTGAGGGCGCTCTGATGGCGGCGGCGATCATGCCCGATGGTCATAAACACGAATAGTGCGCTGAGGAGGCTGGTCAGGAATGGCCGAGAATTCCTGAATTGATCATGAATTACGCCTTCCAAATCGCGCTATGATTGCTAGTTTGGTTTTGAACAAAGAGCGGTAGGTGAGGCGTATGTCTCTTCCGGTGGTGGCGATCGTGGGACGGCCCAACGTGGGCAAATCGACCCTGGTGAATCGGTTCGCGGGGGATCAATCAGCGATCGTGTTCGACCAACCGGGGATCACGCGCGATCGCACCTATCGGCCGGCTTTCTGGGGCGATCGGGATTTCCTGGTGGTGGATACGGGCGGGCTGGTGTTTGATGATGACACGGAGTTTTTGCCCCTGATTCGCGAACAGGCGATGGCGGCCCTGTCGGAGGCGGCGGTGGCGATTTTTGTGGTGGATGGGAAGCAAGGCCCCACCGATGCCGATCGGGAAATTGCCGATTGGTTGCGTCGCCAGCCGAAGCCGGTGTTGCTGGCGGTGAACAAGTGTGAATCACCGGATCAAGGTTTGGCTCAGGCGAGCCTGTTTTGGGAATTGGGACTGGGCGAACCCTTTGCGGTGTCGGGCATTCACGGCAACGGCACGGGAGATTTGTTGGATGCGGCGATTCGTTACCTGCCGCCCGTGGATCAGTTGCCGGAGGAACCGGAATTAAACATTGCGATCGTGGGGCGGCCGAATGTGGGCAAGTCCAGTTTGTTGAATGCCTTTGTGGGCGAAAACCGGGCGATCGTCAGCCCCATTTCGGGAACCACTCGGGACTCGATCGATATGGTGGTGGAGCGCAATGGCAAGCGCTACCGGCTGATTGACACCGCCGGGATTCGCCGCAAAAAGATGATCGACTACGGCCCAGAATTTTTCAGCATCAATCGGGCCTTTAAGGCTATCCGTCGATCGGATGTGGTGTTGTTGGTGATTGATGTGTTGGATGGCATCACGGAGCAGGATCAGCGCCTGGCGGGCCGGATTACGGACGATGGGCGAGCCTGCGTGTTGGTGGTGAATAAGTGGGATGCGGTGGATAAGGATTCCACCTCAATCTATGAATATGAGCGGGAATTGCGCAGCCGTCTCTATTTCCTAGATTGGGCGGAAATGATTTTCACCAGTGCCGTGACCGGTCAGCGAGTCCCGAAGGTTTTGGAATTGGTCGATCGCGCCGCTGAGCAACATCGTCGCCGGGTTTCCACAGCCACGATCAATGAGGTGTTGGAAGATGCGCTGCGTTGGCACTCGCCGCCAACCACTCGCCAAGGCAAGCAGGGCAAGATTTATTACGGAACCCAAGTCAGCAGCCAGCCACCCGCGATCGCCCTGTTTGTGAACGATCCCCACCGGTTCAACGACAACTATCGCCGCTACATCGAAGGCCATTTCCGCAAAGAATTGGGCTTTGAAGGCACTCCGGTGAAATTCTTCTGGCGTGGCAAAAAGACTCGCGAGATGGAACGCACCACCAACCGTGCAACCAGGGTCTAGACGGATCCGGAGGGCGATCGACGATCGCGGAACTAAAACAGAAGCACTACAACAGTAGTACCGTCATTCAGAACCTTGACTCGGGACAGCGCCCCCAACATGCCCCAAGGCATGAACAGGAGGGCCAGTCGTTCCGGGTCGAGTTTGGTTGGGCCCGTTGACCGGCGGGCCCGAATGTTGGATGGCGACGGATTGCTAATGGGGCCCGGTGTGAGGCTATGGGGATCGAAATGAGTAAGCAAATGACGGCGATCGGGTGGATGGTGGTGCTGGCGGCGGGCGGGGTGATCGTCCAATCATCAACACCCGTGATGGCGCGATCGATACCCACAACCGATGCCATAACTCGCCCCACGGTTGCTCCCGCTGCTCATTTAACACAACGGATGCCTCCGGAGGGCCGCCCGATGGTTTCGCCCCAGCCCGATCGCCCGGTGGGCGGTCTCTATGCCCCGAATCCCGATGGCTCGCTTGATCGGTTTGTGTTGGATAAAACCGAGGTGACTGCCCAGGTGACCGGCAACCTGTCGCGGGTGACGGTGCAACAGACCTTTACCAATCCGTTCGATCGCCCTTTGGAGGCGGTTTATGTCTTTCCACTGCCGGAAAATGCCGCCGTGGATGATATGGAAATTCGGATTGGCGATCGGGTGATTAAGGGCGATTTAAAAACCCGCGAAGAAGCCCGCCAAATTTATGAGCAAGCCCGCCAAGAGGGGCGCACGGCCGGGCTGCTGGAGCAAGAGCGCGATAATATTTTCACCCAATCTTTGGCCAACATTCGTCCCGGGGAAGCGATCCAAGTCACCATTCAATACACCGAATCCCTGAGGTTTGAAGGGGGGGATTATGAATTTGTGTTCCCGATGGTGGTGGGGCCGCGATATAACCCCGGCAACCCGATCGGCCCCAATGGCAACCCCAATGGCAACACCGATCAAGTGCCCGATGGTTCGCGGATTAATCCGCCAGTGTTGCCCCCCGGCAGTCGATCGGGCCATGACATCAGCCTCCGACTGTCGATCGATGCGGGCGTGCCGATCGAGGCGGTGCGATCGCCCTCCCACAAAATCGATTTCACCGGCAAAGGGCGCTTCACCGCCGTGCAACTGTCCCCAGCGGACTCGATTCCCAACAAAGATTTCATCCTGCGCTATCGGGTGGCGGGGGCCAATACCCAAGCCAGCGTGCTCACCCAAGGGGACGATCGGGGCGGTTTCTTTGGGCTATATCTGATCCCGGCAATTGGTTATCCCCAACGGGCGATCGTACCCAAGGACGTGGTGTTCTTGATGGACACCTCCGGCTCCCAGCAGGGGCAACCCTTGGCCAAATCCAAAGAACTGATGCGCCGTTTCATCAATGGACTGAATCCCAACGACACCTTCACGATCATTGACTTTGCCAATGCGGCCACGCGCTTGTCCGATCGCCCCTTGGCCAACACCGCTGCCAACCGACAGCGGGCCTTGGGCTACGTTGAAGCCCTGCAAGCCAACGGCGGGACTAATCTGCAAGCGGGCATTGATGAAGTGTTGCGGTTTCCAGCGGCCGAAGCGGGGCGGTTGCGGAGTGTGGTGCTGCTGACCGATGGCTACATTGGCAACGATCGGGAGGTGATCGCCAGCGTTCAGCGCAATCTGAAGCCCGGGAATCGGCTGTTTAGCTTTGGGGTGGGCAGCTCCGTCAACCGCTTTTTGCTCGATCGCCTGGCGGAAGTGGGACGCGGAACCCTGCAAGTGGTGCGCCAAGACGAAACCACCGAAGCCCCCGTGGAAAAATTCTTTCGCCAAATTGCCAACCCGGTGCTCACGGAGGTGCGGGTGCGTTGGGAAGGGCCGGGCCCCGGGCCCGAAATTTATCCGGCCGCCGCACCGGATCTGTTTGCGGCGCAACCCCTGGTGATCTTTGGGCGCAAGGGCGATCGTGCTCCCGGAACCCTGATTGTGACGGGCAAAACCGCCGGTAATCAACCCTTTGAGCAACGGTTCAAGGTGGAGTTTAACCAGAGCGATCGGCCGGCCATTGCTCAACTGTGGGCCCGCTCCCGGATCAAAGACCTCATGAATCAGCTCTATGGCAATGAGGTGAAATCCCTGGTCGATCGGGTGGTTGAAACCTCCTTGGCCTATCGGGTTTTGTCTCAATACACCGCCTTTGTGGCCGTGAGTGAGGAAGTGCGCGTCAATCCGGATGGTTCAACCCAGCGGGTGACCGTGCCTGTGGAATTGCCAGAAGGAACCAGCTATGAAGGGTTCTTTGGGGCAGCCGATCGCTCCGAGGCGGCCCGATCGGTGGGTGCTCCCCCGCGCCGCACGGGTGGCCAAGGGGGCCGCAGCGGCTGGCAACCCGCGCCTCTCCCGATCGCCCCGCCGCCGCCCGCTGGAGAGGTGAATGGCGATCTTACGTCTCCTTTGCCAACGGGCCCCACGGTGCAGATTGCCAGCGCCCCGGGCTTGGATCAACAGGCGATCGAGCAGCTCACGCAATACCTAAAACACAACTTGCCAGCTAGCCTGCGGGGGACGTTCGTGGTTACCCTCACCCTGGAACGTGGTTCCGTGGTGGGCGTGGTTTGGGATGACACGGTTTCCAGTGCCCTGACCCCTGAGCAAGCAGCCCAATTCCGGCAGGTGTTGCTGCGCTGGGCCAATGCTCCGGCCAACTTGCGATCGCTGCAATTGCAAGTGGAATTGCGCTAAGGATCCGGTTGGGATCCCAAAAATCTCAACCACCATCACTAAGCCAAATCTGGATTAGGGGCTGGTTGGTGCGGGCGCGATCCACCGCTGCCAAGCACTAATTTGGGTTTGGGCGGCCTCGTAGGTGGTGGCTGCCCTTGGAATGCGGCGAGCCAAGGCCACCGCACCGGGTAAGTCGCCGTTGGCTGCCTGCTGTTGGGCCAAGGCCAAAAGCTGCTGGCTCCAGCGGGCAATGTTACCGTCAGCCTGACTGCGCCAAGGGCTGTTGCGTTTGACCCGATCGGCCAGCAGGATGGCGCTCACGAGGCCGTCCGGGCTGTTGTTGGTGGCGAGCTGTTGGGCCTCCGTGAGCTGTTGTTGATCTTGGCGCTGGGTTTGCCAACGGGCGATCGCCTGTTGGGCCTGGCGATAGAGCGATCGGCCGCTGGCAATTTGGTTCGCCATATCGATCGCCCCGGCGAGGTCGCCCCCCCGAGCCAACTCCTCCGCCTGTTGCAAAATCGGCTCGTCCTGTCGCTGTTCCAACTCCGCTCGCCAAGCGGCCACCCGGCGGCGGGCATCGGCGGCCAAAGGGCTTTCCGGTTCAATGCGCTGGGCCTGGGCGATCGCCTCGGCCCAACGCCCCTGACCGGCCAGGGTTTCCGCTTGATCCAACAGGGGGCGATCGCGCAGTTCTTGAATTTGACGGCTCCAATTGGTAATTTCCCGCCGTGCCAGGGCCGCCAAACCGCTGGTTTCCGGAATTTCCTGAGCCTGGGAAATGGCGTTGGTCAAGTCCGCCAATGTGCCCGATTGGGCTAATTCTCTTGCTTGCTCTAACCGAGCTGCATCTTCGCTGTCCCGTCGCCATTGGGCAATTTTGGCCTGGGCCCGTTCATAGAGGGGTCGCCCTTCCGGAATCTTGCTGGCTTCCTCGATCGCCACTTCCAGATCCTTAGGCGTGCCCCCTTTGGCCGCCGTTTCCGCCGCTGCTAGATTTCGTAAATCCTCCGCTTGGGCCTGCAACGATTCCCGATCGGGCAGCAAATCCGCCCACCGCAACGCCGCCTCTCCATTACCGCGATCGATACTTTCCTGAGCCAGGGTCAACACCTGCTCCGTTAAATCCGCGATCGTCTGTTGGGCAAGGGGATAAAGTCGCCGTCGCGCTTCAATGCCCCGCAGCAGTTCAAAGGCCTGCTCAAAGCGATCGGGGTTGCCGCCTTTTGCCAGCGCCAGGGCCCGGCGAATCCGTCCATCATCCTGGCGTGTTTCCGCAATCAGCACCCGCAGCTCATCGTGTTTGACCGTTGCCCAGTAGCGCAAGGGGCCACGCACCAGCCGGTTAGCATTCCCGATCGCCACATCCCACTTTCGTTGGTCGATCGCCCCAATCACCGCCTTATAAATCCCTTCTGCCTCCCGCCAATCCCGCTCCCAGGCGGCCATCTGTGCTTTCACTTGGCCATGATTAGGAACCGTTGTTGGAATCTGGCGGGCAATTTTCAGCGCCTCTTCCAAGTTGCCCGCCTGCACGGCCCCATCCGCCAACCGCAAAATTTCCTCCACCCAAGCGACTAAGTAGCGATTCGCTTGGGGGCGCAACTCGTGATCCGCCGGGAGCACCTCCACCAGGGCGATCGCCTCCAGCAAATCTCGTACCGTCCGCTTGTTGGCCGCCACTTCCGCGCAGTAAAGGCGCATGGAAGCCGAAGCCAGCGGCCAAAAGATGGCGGGGCAGTTGGGCAAGGCCGGAACCCGCAACAACAGGGCGATCGCCAGGGCCGCCACAACCAGCAACGTGCCACCAATGGCAGCCGACAGCACCAACCAAGAACGATGAGCAGGTTTGGGCGAAATCACAGTGACGCACTCGGGAAAAGACGCACTCGGCAAGGTTTAGATCGAACGAGTCGATCGCGTCCCGAATCTTAACCTTAGTGGAGAGACGGCGGGGATCGCAATTTATGGAATCAACCCCGGTCATCACCGTTGGAAGCCAGGAATTGAGAGTTTGGATCAGGCTAGCTCGATTAGTCAGCGATATGCTTGAGACCCTAAACTTAAAAAATCGAAACTCAGGATCTAAGTATGGTGGTTCATTTTAAATGATTCAAATGGGTTATGTGCAATTGTGGCTTTCATTCGGACTACAACAACGTTCCAGTGCTTGAGCAAGAATTGGTGGTGAGAGAGTGAGATTATGGTAAAAGCTGATTTGACTAAGAGAAGGATGAGAATGATTTAGAACAGTATTGCCTGGCAAATAGTAATATTGAAAACCTAATTGGTGACTCATACGCCAGTAGCATTGATTGACATAGCTTGGAGCAAAAAACTCCAGTATTCTTACCTGTTTTTGACACCAAATCATGTTGGTGAAAGCAGCCCCATGAGGGCCAGCAATGATTTCTGCTTGCGAAAAAAGATCGACTTGTTCAGTAAATGATAATCCTTCAGGAACATACTCAAAGTTAAAATGCTCTAAAACTGAATGTAGCTCATTTTCATTTAAAACTCGTCGAGCACGAGAACGAGATAGGTATAGGCGCTTCGATGGATATGGGTTTAATTTTTTTCTCGGCAACAACCAATTACGCAGGTTTTGAAGACTTCGACTATGACATTCGATAATACCCAAAAAATTAAATGCTAAAATTTGGTCGGCCTCTAAATGGCTAATATCTTGACTGGAAATGCAACTTTCCTGATTAATTCCTAGAGCTTCTAGACTTTGAATCTGAAAAGACAAAGCTTCTCCGTGAAAGTACCAATAGTCAATTGTTCGATTTGTGGAGTGGGCAAATTCTAGAAGGTCAATCACTTGAGGTAAAAATTCAGTAACCCAATGAAAATAATTGTTAGAATTTTGCTTAGAAATAACAGCTACCGTTCCTGAGACGTATTGGGGTGGCGGGAGTTGCTTAGAAGTTGTAATCAAGCGCTCCACTCCAATTGAAAGACCATCAATTACTGCGCCATCTCGATTCCAAAATACTCGATTGCAAGAATCCACCCAAACACGCCCATGATCAATGGCCCAACAGTGGCGAGGAAAATGACCGAGCGGGCCGAGTGGAGCGAAGGTGGTAACGGTATGTTCGTCAAGGATTGGCTGTGGCTCTGGTAGCTCAGAGGAATCAGAGATTGGCCATTCTGCTAACTTCTCAATTCCGTTTTCCGTACTGGCGATTAATGGTAATCGTTCGATCGAGCACAGTAGATCAGGAATAAATTCATCTAATAACGTATCTGGGATACTTCGATAGAGACAACTGCGAGCCTCTTCATGTCGATCAAGGGCTGTAAATGCCTCAAAGAGAAGATTATGAGGTGCATGAGAGTCTGGGGCAATACGCAACACCCGCAAACACCAGCGGGCTGCGAGGTTTGCATTGCCCTGGTGGATTAATTGGCGAACTTCGGGAATCAGCCGTTTCAGGGCAGCTTGCTCGAAGGCGGCGGCTGCGGTGGGTCGATCGCGCCGTCGGAGCCAACGGCTGAGGTCATCGAGGGTTTGTAGGGAAATCAGGGTGGGGTTCAGCGCGATCGCGTTGAGGAACTGCTCGATCGCCCCATTGTGTTCTCCCAGTTCCCATTGAAGTTTGCCGAGTTCCCAATGGGCAATCGCCATTTGGGAGGGTTGTGCCAATCCTTGGGCGATCGCCCGTTTCCAGGCTTGGACGGCCGCTGATGGGCGATCGGCTCCCCGCAGCGATTGGCCTAAGGAACCGTAGGCCAGGGCAGAATCAGGGGCTAACTGGATCGCCTGTCGATCGAGGGCGATCGCCGCTGGCCAGTGGCCCTGCTCACGACAAGCGGCCGCTCGATCGAGCAGCCGCTGAAGGTCTGGGGTGAGGTTGGATGCCGCCACAGGAACCAGCCCTTAGAAAAACCAGCCGTAGGAATGCAGGCCCTTGCCCAGCAGGTTCACGCCCAAATAGCAAACCCAAACCACCACAAAGCCCAAAGCGGCCAAGATCGCCGGTTTGCGGCCTTGCCAGCCTTTGGTTAAGCGGGCGTGGAGATAGGCAGCGAACACCAACCAGGTGATGAAAGCCCAGGTTTCTTTGGGATCCCAGCTCCAGTAGGATCCCCAAGCTTCATTGGCCCACACGCCACCGGCAATGATGCCAATGGTGAGCAGGGGAAAGCCCAGCCCGATCGTTCGGTAGCTGATGTTATCCAGAGTGTCCGCCAGGGTCAACCGTTGGGGCGACAGGTTCAGGGCGGTGGTGCTGTCAGTGGCGGGGCGATCGAGCAGGGCAACCCCGCTGGCTTCACCCCCGATCGCAAGGGCGGCCGGCGCTTCAACGGCCGCCGTGCTGACCGCCAGCCGCGCCACCTTGTCCCGAAAACTGCCCGTGCCCACGGAGCTACCGCGCAGGGTCACATTCTGCCCTTTCGTCACAATCAAAAAGGCGATCGCCAGCAACGACCCCACCATCAGGGCCGAATAGCTGAGCATCATCACGCTCACATGCATCATCAACCAGTTGGACTTCAGGGCCGGAACCAACGGCTCAGCGGCCTGCATGTTGTCCGGAAGGGAGAGGGCAGCAAAGGCCGTGATCCCCATGGCCACGGGAGCCGTGACAATTCCAACCCAGCGGCTGCGGCTGTTGCGCTCGGTCAACAAATGCACAGCCGTGATCCCCCAAGCGAGGAAAAACAGCGATTCATATAGGTTGCTGAGGGGGAAATAGCCCGCCTCAATCCACCTTGCGCCCAACAATGCCGCCATGCAGAGGTTGGCGATCGCCATGCCAGCCGTGCCCAAGGATCCCAACAGAATCCATTGGGGAAACGCCGCCCCCACCCAATACAGCAGCATCGTCACCAGCAGGATGCCAAACGATGCGTTATCTAACCAGGTTTGCAGTACAACCAAATCCATAGCTTACGGCGGGTTTAAAAGTCCCTAGTAATCCCAACCATCCACCCTATCAACTCCCGATCAATTCCGTGCAGGTTTCGGCAGCGGCGGCGGTTGACCGTGGGGGGATGTTGGGTTGGGGAAACGATTCGATCGCGGTGTTTTCTTCCCTATCGATTTTAGAGAACTAGGGAGCCAGAAAGTCTGGTCTTGGGGGGCAATCACCGTTTGTGCCGCCGAACTGGGCCTTTGGGCCAGGCTGATCGGAGCCGGTAAACTATCAAAACAAGCCCCTGATTGTTGTTCCCGATCGTCCAACCAGTCAGGCCATTCCGACCCATGAACCCCCTTTTTCCCGATCGTCCCGAGCCGTCCAACATGCCCGAACCGGAACCACCCCAGCCCCCCCAAGTGCAACAGATCGCCCAAAAGCGGGCGATCGCGTTTTTAACCCTGGATATTCAGCGGGTGAAAGCAGCAGCAGCGGAATTGTTAGAAAAACTGGAAGCGGTGCGAACGGGGGAATTGGACGGTTGGGAACGGTTGGGTAATGCCTACTGTTTGAACCTATCGGGCGATCGCGCCACGATTGAAGACACGGTGGATGACGAATCGCCAAGTTGCACCCTGTCGATCGAGGAATTTGCCCAACTCGTTCAGGATTGGATTATTGATCTTGAGGCGGACGAAACTGATGAATAGTCCTGATCGCTGCCAGGGGCTAATTCAGTAGAACTTCGTAACTAGAATGTCTTTCCTGCCTTCTCTACCCTGGCTCTCCCTTCGGCAATTTTGGTTCTGCTTCTTGGGCTATTTACTCTTGAGTACCCTGCTGTTCATGGGTAGCTCATTTACCATGCTGGCTTGGATTGTTTATCTGTTTTTTCTATTGCCATTCTATGGATTTTTGATTTTGTTATTAGCTGCCTTGACCAGTCGATATCGTGGGTATCAATTGCAAGTCAAACCATTATTTTTAGTCTTAGTTCTAGTTAGCCAAATCTTGGCAATTATCGTGAGTCCGGGGAATTGCTATGGCTTTAAGCAGGGCAATCAATGCTATAGCCTAGCTCAGGTTTGGTGGGGAAACTTAGGCGAAATCAGTTTTCAAAATCAACCGCCCCATTGGAGTGCGATCGAGCAGTCCTTTTTGCCCCTTCTGGTAATTTACGGTTTTCTGTTAGTGCTATCAATTAGTACGCTCAAGCGGTCTAATCGATAAACAAGGGGTTTTAGGGCTTGTCGTCATTTTCTAGGATCAGGCAGAAACAATTGGTTTTCCATGTCTCAGTCGCTGTAGCAAGATGCTCAAGCCCCTTGTTGCCCACGATCCGCTAACGGCAGATCTAGGGCTTCGGGCTAAACGACAACAAATCCTAGAGAATCTCTGAAAAGCCAAAATGACTACTTTGTGGGTTGCACTGATCACTTTGTGGGTTGCACTGATCAACGAAGACAAGGGGCTTAAGCCCCTTGCCCCTCACGATTTGCTCACGGTGGAATCAAGGTTTCAGGCGATTTGGCGACAAGCCCTAAGATCTTGGTTTTAAACCTCTTGTTCCGAAAATTAGGTAAAAATTTTCGTGTGATGCTAACGTGCGGTTTTGAAGTCGAAGTTGAGTAGCTAAAACCTACAGTAAACCGGCGTTAGCCAAACCCAAAATCATCCCTGCTCCCAACAGGTGGCCAAAGCTAGCGGTTGCCAACAATTCCGGAATGCCAAACCCGGTGAAAATGGCGGGCAAGGGCAAGGGCAAGGTGGGGCCAACGCCGCGCTTTTGAATGGCGTAGTAACCAATCACGATCGCGAACACATTGCAGGTGACCATGATGATCCCCACATTGGGCGACCATTCAACGGTGGTGGCGGTGGCCAAAAGATTTTGAATCGTGAATAGATTAAACAAGGGTCATTCCTCCAAGGATTCAGAATGTTAAAGCCATCAGTTGCTAAAGCTATCAACTGCTGAAGATTCTTAACAAGAATTGCCCAAGAGCAAAGCGCTAAAAATCCAATGGAAATTGATATTGTCAACAGGTTGTGAAGAAATCGGGCTGCTGGGGACTGCTGGTTGGATCAAAAATGGTGTCAATGATGATGCAGATTCATGGCTCAAATGAATGGCCCATTGATAGTTCATGAACGGCTCATGAATAGCTTATAAATGACCATGACTGAACCATGACAGCCTGCTGACTCCCGGCAGCGGAAACCGGCCAAATTATAGAAACCCGGTCTCAGGAGTAGACAGCCCTGTTATTAAGACTTAACAGAAATTTCGGTAGACTTTAACAGTGCTCAATATTTCAGACTTCGGGGTTTCTGGGCGACAAAGCCCCATTACAACGCTCAGGCTTGGAATTTTTCGGAATTTTTGCTGATGCTCGTCAAAATTTGCGGACTGAAGGATCCTGACCAGGCGGTGGCGATCGCTCGTTTAGGCGCTTGGGCGATCGGGTTGATTGCTGTGCCCGCTTCGCCGCGCTATGTCAGTCCGGCACAAATGCGCTTGGTGAGCGATCGGCTCGGGGCGGCGGGCTGTGCAGTGGAGCGGGTGGGCATCTTCGCGAATACGGATCTAGACACGATCGCCGAAACCGTGACCACAGGCAACCTGACGATCGTGCAATTGCATGGGGATGAGTCCCCTGAGTTTTGCGAAGCGGTGCGATCGCGCTTGCCCCATCAAACCCTTTGGAAAGCGCTGCGGGTGCGATCGGCGGAGACTCTTGATTTAGCAGAATCCTACGCAACGGCGGTGGATGCCCTGTTGTTGGATGCTTACCGGCCCGAAGCCTTGGGCGGCACGGGCCACACCCTCGATTGGCAGCGGTTGCAAGCTTGGCGATCGCCCCTGCCTTGGTTTTTGGCGGGTGGCATTACCCCCGATAACCTGCTCCAAGCGATCGACACCCTGGCTATGGCTGCCCCGATCGGGATTGATCTATCGAGTGGGGTGGAGCGGGGGCCCGCTGATAAAGATCTGGATCAGGTGGCTCGGTTGTTTCAGGTGTTGCGCCAGCGGTTTCCCTCCGCCACGCCGGTCACCGATCGCCCCTTGGAATCTCCGCCGCCCTAGCTAATTGCTTGCGTGATCTCTGGCTTGGCCAGGGGGATGATAGCCGGTGAATTCGGCCACGATCGCCCGCAAGGCTTGATGATCCAGCGGTTTGCTGAGATAGCCCTGCATTCCGGCGGCCAAACAGCGCTGGCGATCGTGCTCCATAGCCAGGGCCGTGGCCGCCACCACGGGTAAATCCTGCCAACGTTCATCACTGCGGATTTGCTGCAAGACCGCCAGCCCGTCCATGTCCGGCAGTTGGATATCCAGCAACACCAAATCCACCGGGTGACTGTCTAGCCAGTCGATCGCTCGCCAACCGTCCGGGGCGAGCGCCACGCCACAGCCCCAACTGCTCAACAGGTCTTGCAGCAACTTGGCATTGGTCGAATCGTCTTCAACAACCAAAATTTGTGGTGGCCGGGCCTGTTCCGCCGCCATCACCCGCGCCGCCGATGCGCCGGGTTGAATGGCCGGCGCGGGCGATCGACCGGGCGGCACAAAGGTTAAGGGCAACCGAATCGTGAAGGTGCTGCCTTGGCCCAGCTTGGATTCAAAGTCCACAGAGCCGCCGTGTAGTTCCGCTAACTGCCGGGTGAGGGACAGGCCCAACCCCGTGCCCTGGTGCCGCCGAGAAAGGGAGTTATCCAGTTGATGAAAGGGCTGGAACATGACGGAGCGGGCTTCTTCGGGGATCCCGATGCCATGATCCCACACGCAAAAATGCACGTAGCCGCCTCGCTCGATCGCCTCAAGGCCAATTTCGCCCCCCTCATGGGAAAACTTGACCGCATTACTGAGCAGGTTCAACAGCATTTGGCGCACGCGCACCTCATCGGCCATCAAGGGTTGCAACCGTTTGGGAATCCGTTTGCGAATCCGAATATCCCGATCGGCTGCCTGCTGGCTGACCAGGGCCAACGCCGAATCGCAGAGGGTGGGCACATCGATCGCCTCGATCGCTAGTTCAATTTGGCCCGCCTCAATTTTGGATAAATCCAACACGTCATTAATCAAACTGAGCAGATGATCACCACTCTTGCGAATTTGTTCGATATAGACCATCTGTTTTTCGTTCAGCGGCCCATAAAGCTGCTGTTTTAGCAGAGAAGAAAAGCCCAAAATAGCCGTCAGCGGTGTGCGCAACTCATGGGACATATTGGCCAAAAAGGCGGATTTCAATTGGCTGGCCCGTTCCAATTCCAGGTTTTTGGCCGCCAATTCCGCTTGGGTTTGTTTTTGATCACTAATGTCGCGGGTGACGATCGAAAAGGCCACGGGCCGGCCCTGCTCGTCGGGCACGGGCCCCACCGAAACTAACGCAGGGAACCGATCGCCCCCTTGGCGCTGGCAAATGACTTCCCCGCTCCAACCACCGTCGATCGCCTGTTGCACCAGCCAATGCACCTGCTTTGTGCCTGCCTCTGGATAAAAAGCCGCTGCATTTTGGGGGCGATTGGGCCCGGTGGTCCAACCAAAAACCCGATCAGTCGCCGGGTTTGCATAAATGAAGCCCCCCTGCAAGTCCGCGATCGCGGTGCTGTCGTGGGTTGACTCCAGGGCCCGCACAAACATCTGTACCTGCTGTTCTGCCTGCTTGCGATCGGTGATATCCCGCGCAATACCCAAACCACCAATCAGCTCCTCATCCGCGTAGAGCAAGCGCCCGTTCACCTGCATGTGAATTTCTCGACCGGCGCGATCGAGCAGCGCGAACTCAAAATCCATTAGCTCGCCCGTGTGCAACAGGTTGGCAAAGGCCTGGCCCGTGGGTTCCTGAAAGGCCGGAGCCACAAAGTCCATGTAGGGGCGGCCGCGCCATTCACCCGGTTCAATCCCCAACAGCCGCTCTCCGTAGGGATTAATAAACACGAGCCGGCCCAGCAAATCCACCGCATACACCATGTCATTGGCGGTTTCCACATAGGCCCGAAACAGCCCTTCGGAGTTAAAGGGATCCACTTCCGTGGGTTCCCGTTTCCGATCCAAGTTGATGCCATAGGGCTTGGGTGGCGGCCCGGCGGGTGGGCGATCGCGCCATTGGGCCAGTTGCTGTTCCAGCTCATGCACGCGCTGCTGGAGGCGGGCGTTTTCGGCTTCGAGGGTCATGGAGAGACGGGCAAGAAACAAACAACGGGGCAATCATCGATCAGAGTCGCTACGATCTAAGCTAATACAGGCTTCGATCGACCCCTAATCGACTACTGAATCGCTTCACGATCGCCCGCCGTTGATCCGCCTAATTCCCAAATCCCATGCCCGATCGCCCGCTTGGCTGGTGGCGATGGTGTCTTGGGGTTTGTTCGGCCCTTTGTCTTGAGACTTGACCATGGCTCCCGCCCCAATCGCCCTGAACACCGCTGCCCAAACCGATTCGCAGATTTTGCAGTCCCGTCCCGATCGTCAGCCCCTGCCGCCGCTGTTGGGTGGCTCCCTCACGGAACTCACCCAATGGGTGAAAGACCAGGGACAGCCCGCCTACCGTGCCAAGCAGCTCCACCAATGGATCTACGAACGGGGGGCGCGATCGCTGATGGATATCACCGTTTTCCCCAAAAACTGGCGGGAAGCGGCCGCCGACATTCCGATCGGCCGCTCGGAGCTGCACCACCGCTCCGAAAGCCATGACGGAACCGTAAAATTTCTGCTGAAAATGACCGATGGGCAGATCGTGGAAACCGTCGGCATTCCCACCCGCGATCGGCTGACGGTTTGCGTGTCCTCCCAAGTGGGCTGTGCCATGGCCTGCGACTTTTGCGCCACGGGCAAAGGCGGCTTTGTGCGCAACCTATCGCGATCGGAAATTTTGGATCAGGTGCTGACTGTCCAAGAGGACTTCGATCGCCGGGTCAGCAATGTGGTGTTTATGGGCATGGGCGAACCGCTACATAACCCCGCCGCCGTCCTGAGTGCAACGCGATCGCTCAACCAAGACATCGGCATCGGCAAGCGCTACATCACCATTTCCACCGTCGGCATTCCCGGCCGGATTCGGCAGCTCGCCAACGAACGGTTGCAAGCCACCCTGGCTGTCAGCCTCCACGCGCCCAACCAGGAAATCCGTGAGTCGATCGTTCCCAGCGCCGCCCAATACCCGATCGAGGAGCTAATCGAGGACTGCCGCGACTATGCCGCCGAAACCGGCCGCCGCGTCACCTTTGAATACATCCTGTTGGCGGGGGTCAACGACAGCCGCGACTGTGCCGCCGAGCTAGCGGAGTTGCTGCGCGGGTTCCAAGCTCACGTCAACCTGATTCCCTACAACCCGATCGCGGAGGTAGACTACCAGCGCCCTGACCCGATGCGCGTGCGGGACTTCATGCAAACCCTGGACGATCGCCGCGTCGCCGTCAGTGTCCGCCGCACCCGGGGCCTGGAGTCGGATGCAGCCTGTGGCCAACTCCGCGCCAACCTGGGCAAACCCACCGGCCGAGTTGGACGATTTGGGGGCGATCGTCGCCGCTAGGTTCCCACGAAATGTGAATTGCTGACTACCATGAAATTAGTCATTGTGAATTCACATCATGTCAAACCAAAACTGGGGAAAGGAAACAATTACCCGTGGCCTAGAGCTTTTGCGCCAGGGATTGTTTCCTTTCATTCAGGAAGCCATGCAGACAGAATATGGGGATGATTGGGCTACAAAATCCCTACATTTCTTACCCAAGCTACGAACAGCCCAGCCAATTTTAAAAAAGTATTCTCCCATCAAAATCATTAGTGAAGATGTAGCCAATTTACTAACAATTCTAGATAAGCATTACACCAAGGTCTTTAAAGACCGATTAAGCAAAAGCGACAAAGTTCTAGTCAATGAACTTCAGGAAATTCGTAACCAATGGGCCCATGAATCAGAATTTCCCACCGCAGATGTTTATCGATCGCTCGATAGCATTCGTCGGTTACTACAGGCGATCGGATCGCCTCTATTGGAAGAGGTAGTCACCCAGCAAAATGAAGCTTTGCTAGCCTTGAGTCATCAAAACCAAGCGCAGCAATGGGGTCTAAACCCTAACAATCAGGCAGACCGACAGTTTCAAGAGCAGTGCGATCGCCTCATTTCTCAAATTCCGTTCCAGAATCTCAGCCTCCTGAAACAGGCTCTAACCCATAGGTCTTATAAGAATGAACACCCAAGCAGTGGCGATGACAATGAACGGCTGGAGTTTTTAGGCGATTCCGTTTTGGGATTGGTAGTGGCCGAGTATATTCATAATAAACACCCGTACCTAACCGAAGGAGAATTGACTCAAATTAAATCTCGAATTGTGGAAAATACGCAACTCGAGATTTTTGCGAGTCAATTGGATCTGGGTGATTGTCTGAGACTAGGAAATGGGCTTAAGCGTGATCAGAAAATTAGTCAAAAGAATTCAGTTCTTGCTAATGCCTTTGAGGCATTGATTGGAGCCTACTATCTTGATTCTGGTTTGGCAGCAGTTCAGGCATTCTTCTGGCCAAAGCTTGATCAAGTGATCGATAAACTGGGCTACGAAGGTGCAACGGCCCGACATCCTAAAAATGCTCTTCAAGAATTTCTACAACAGCCAGAAAATGCAAGTAAATATGGCATGGTAGATTACTGTCCAGTTCCAGGGGCGGAGCCTTGGACTGTAGAAGTCAAGCTTCAGAACCGAGTGTATGGCCAAGGGATAGGGAAGACCATTAAGGAAGCAGAAACCCAAGCAGCAATTGCAACTTTAGCTATGCTGAAAGCGGAAGGGTTTGGGGTCGATCGCCCGTGATTGCCATCGTTCCAAGTACTGAGCCGATCGCCCATTGGCAACCAGTGAGCTGGGAAACTTACCTAGCCGAGATCGCCCTTTACAGCAGCTTGCCGGGACTGAACTTAGATGGCCACGACAATTGCACCTATCGCCGATCGGGAGAGCTGGAAGTGCAGCCCGATGCCTCGTTTCATGTGGGCGATCGGGCGAATTTAATTCCCTGGGATGCAACGATTGTGGATTGATAGTAGTTTCAATTAGAAATGAGACAGTTTGCTGGCTTGTAAGAATGAGCTGGTCTATCCGCTATGGGCTGGTGCGTTGCCACTAGCTCATCGGTTGAGGTGTCTGCGGGCGCATATCGCATGTATACAAGCACTTAAACGGTTAGTTCCAAATATTTGTCCCTCGATATAAATCCCCGATCGCCACGTCTAACCCAATACTTTCAAACACCACTCGATCGCCCGCAGTAAATGCCACACAATCCCAATTTAAACTTCGCCGAAATACCTCAATTTGTTGTGTATGCTGTGAAATCAAGACGTACTCTTCTAAAGACTCCAAACATTGATAATCTTCAAACTTTTGCCCGCGATCAAATATTTCCGTAGAAGGGGACATTACTTCTACAATTAATTTGGGATGGCGCTTAATGTAATCATTACTGTGCCGCAGCCGTGATTGGTGAACTCTTCCCCCCGCCATCAGTCGGAATAACGATCAGGATTCATCGATGTCGCGGCGGTGGCCGATACGATCGATTGTGATCACTCATCGGTTGGGTCGCCCGATCACCTTGGATCTGTGGGGGCTTTGTCACGACGATTGCCCAGTGATCTCCCACGCACCGCAACCATTTCGCCATTCACGAAACCGGTTGGGCCGCGCCATTGCAGCGTTGCGTAGGGCACAAGCCCAATCTCCGTAAACTGCGAGCCGTTGCCCTACGGCACCCTACGGGCGTTTCGTAAGAGGAAGGGGATGCCGCTAGTATAAGCAGCCCATTCAATGCCCGTCTCTCTTGGGTTAGACCCGCTCCGTTGACGTAGCACCCGCCAGCCAGCCAAAGAGCCGATCGCCCGTCAAATCCAGATCCAAAGCTGGCAACACCGGCAACCGATCGCCCCCGGCCAGTTCCACCGGAGCGCGATCGGGCAAAAACACCACCACCACCCGATCGCGCGGCAACACCAACCATCCCAACTGGCTGCCGTGGGCCAAGCAATGGGTGAGATTCCGAATCACGCGGGTTTCGCCCTGGGCCGGCGACAGAATTTCGATCGCCCAAACCGGGGCAAACTCGATTCCTTCGGCAATCACATTTCCTTGGGAATCGATCAGCAACTCAGCGGTTTTCAGGACGCACAGATCCGGCACGATCGACCGATCGCTAAAGGTGCAACGCAACTCTGGCAAGGCTTCCCAGCCCGGCTCGATCGCATTAATCGCCGCCGCCAACCGAATTTGCAGCCGACTATGTTGAACTCCGAGCATTGGTTTTTGCTGGGCTAGGCGATTGTGAAATTCCCAAGCGGGCGACTCGTCAATAGACCTCCTGCACGAATCAGCTAACAGCCCTCATCCCCCAACCCCTTCTCCCAAGGAGGGCGAAGGGGAGTCAGAAATAGGGAGTTACGGCGATTTCGTTGTTGATTTTCCAGTCCCTCTCCCGACTTGGGAGAGGGATTTAGGGTGAGGGTCTTGATTGATGCAAGAGGTCTAATCTCTGGCCGCCGCAAAAAGTCCGCCAGGGTGAACGCCGGGGTAAGGGTTGGCAGCGTCATAACCCCATGGCCTCCAGGGTGAGATGTCGATGGTTTTGTAATCTAATTGTTGAGCAAATTTTCTTCGGCGGATTTTAAAAATAGCCGCCTGTGCTCCTCGCCGGGGAAAGGCTGGGTCGTTTCTGCCCTAGCGAGCTTGGGTTGCAGGAGCCTTCGGGGCAACATTGGGCTGAGGAGTCATGGGTTGGTAGCGCTGGAGCGCTTGGTTCGCAAACTGGCGCAACTGTTCAGCCTTTGCGTAGGCAGTGCTGGCCGGGTGAACGCGCTCTAGGTTGTTCTCGATCGCCTGGAGGATTCCCAGCAGTCGGGGGTTACTGGGATCGGCGGCGGCCAGGGTGCGCCATTGGGCGATCTCTTCATCAGCTTGTTGCAAGTAGTCGATCGACTGGCGCTCCAAGGCCTCCCGTTGCTTGGCAATGGCCAGATTTTGCGCATATTCCGCCCGGAGCCGCTGGGCTTCTGCAAATTGCGGATCGTCATCCTTAATTTGGTTCAACAGGGCCAAGGCCTCTTGCCACAGGTTTTGCACTACCCGCCACTGTTCCACCGGATGAGGGGGTTTTTGAGCGGCCAAGGCCGCCCGAAATCCATATTCCTTGGCCCCCGTGATCAGGCTACCCACTTGTTGCCGCCCCACCGCCCGACCGGTGACCGATTGAAAATCCCGATCGATCCCAACCAATTTGGCGCGTGCTTGCCGCCCGGCCAAGGTTTCCTGGGGCACTTCCCGCAGGCGATCGATTCCCGATTGCCAATCACCGAGAGCCGCGTTTTGGGCGCTGCCGTCCTTGGCGTTTTTGTGCTGTTGGCGGGCCGTTTCCACCGTTGCCAAGGACTGACTCAACAAGGCTTGGGCATTGCGCTCCTGAAACACCTGTGCTTCCAACCGGGCCACGGTTTTGCGGGCGGCGGCAAATTCATCCAACGAGAATCGCCACCGGCATGAAACCAGGCTGCAATAAACCTTAGGCCGAGACCCCAAAAACCAAACGGGCAGGCGATCGAGCGCCGCTTGGGCCGCTTGGGTCTTGGTGGCTCCCAGTTCAATATCGGCCGCACTGGTGGCATTGTCGAGCAATTGTTTGGCCTGGGCCGTGGCGGCGGTGGCGGCTCGATAATCTTGATCCATCATCCAAAAGCTGGGCAACAACAGCAATGGCGCGTTGTCTGCCACCACATTCCGAATTGGCGGCAATGGCAGGTTGGCCAGGGCAATCCCCCCCGTCGCCATCACCAGTCCCGCCAAACCACAGCCCCAAGATCCCCAGCCCCAAAATCCCCAGCCCGTCTTAGGCTGGTTAAGGCGAGCGGCGGACTTGAGCAAGCCCAGATCAAAATCCGGGAAAGCATCACTCACGATC
Organism: Limnothrix sp. HT2024; assembly: GCF_059138625.1. Taxonomy (NCBI): domain Bacteria; kingdom Bacillati; phylum Cyanobacteriota; class Cyanophyceae; order Pseudanabaenales; family Pseudanabaenaceae; genus Limnothrix; species Limnothrix sp. HT2024. Next base: position 4,033,443 of record NZ_CM181121.1, on the reverse strand, counting down.
GCCTGTAGATCTTCAAAGCCGGCCGGCTCGCCAGACTGTAACCGCAACTTTTCTAACCGCTGCCACAGCACTTCCTTGGGAATCCGGGTGGCGGGTTGCTGTTGATAGCGGGCGCGAATGGCTCCCTTCAGGAGTTGGTAAGCACGATCATTGAGGCGAGACATGATCCACGGGGTAGAAAGGGCCGATCGCGAGCAATGGTTGAACCCGATCGCGCTGTTAATCGCGGGCGTACTTTGGGGAAGTACCTATGTTGTTGTCAAGTCTAGTTTAGAGGCCGTTGCTCCAAGCGTTTTGATGTTGGTGCGGTTTGGGATTGCCACGATTGCGCTGCTCCCGATCACCCTTTGGAGCGGTTTACCGAAAAATTCGGCCGCTTGGGCAGTCACTGGGCGTGGCGGCTTGGAATTAGGCTTCTGGATGGCCTTGGGCTATGTGGCTCACACGATCGCGCTGCAATACACCACGGCGGGGCGGAGCGCGTTTATCACCGCCCTCTATGTGGTGTTGGTTCCGTTGCTGACGGGCGTTGCGGGCCAGCGGCTGTTCCCTAAGGTTTGGTGGGCCGCAGCGATCGCGGCCTTGGGGGTGGCGTTGCTGTCCTACGATGGCGCACCGCCCAACCTTGGGGATTTGTGGAGTGTGGGCACGGCCATCACTTGGTCTTTTTATATTTGGCGGATGGAGGCCTATGCAGCTCGGGCCCAAGTGTTGTGGCTGTCGTTGATTCAGTTGGGGATCACGACGCTGGCGGCGGCCCTGTGGGTGTGGGGGTCTTCGTTGGCGATTTCATCTGCCATTTGGAACCCCCAGACCATTCCTTGGCTAGATTTGGTCTATTTGGGAACCTTTGCCACGGCGGGCACGGCCTGGTTGCAGGCGATCGGCCAGCGATCGGTGGCGGCTCCGGTGGCGGCGATTTTGTATACCTTGGAGCCGGTTTGGGCGGCCCTGATGGCGGCGGCTTGGTTGGGGGAACAGTTGGGCGATCGGGGCCGGGTGGGAGCGGCTTTAGTGCTGGGAGCTTGTTTGTTGTGCCAGCTTCCGGTGCGATCGCTGGGGCGGCAACTGGGCCGGGCGATCGTCGCAGTTTGGCATCGACCCTAACTGTTGATTAACCCCTTGTCCGAAACGAGCAAAAAACAGAGCGGGGACATAGGCTCACCTCCCTTGTCCCCGCTCAATACGGTGCAATTGCTCAAAAAACTTTACCGATAACGGCGCTTCCGGCGGGCAGCAGCGGCCTTACGCTTGCGCTTTTCGATCGGGGTTTCATAGTACCGGCGATATTTCACGTCCGCCAAGATACCGGCTTTCGAGACTTGGCGCTTGAAACGGCGTAGCGCGGATTCGATTCCTTCGTTTTCACCCAAAACCACTTGGGTCATGCGGTTTCACTCCTTGCGATAGGTGGACAAAATACGGCGCACAGGCCCAAAGGCATGACGCTGACTCTTTTGGGGCGAATTGGACGCTGGCAAAAGAGGGCGATCGCTAAGAAAATCGCCAAATATCTATCGTACCAAATGGAACCACTTTGGGCGGAATCGTTTGCGGGAGTTGTGGCCGGGTGCTAACCGCCAAGCCACTGACCCAGGGGCGATCGGCTCCAGGCCAGGGCTGCCGCGCCGCTGCTCCACAGGCCATAGAGTCGGGCGCTGTACCAAACCAGCCCGAGAATCAGCAGCCCGCGCCCGATCGCCCGCCGAAGCGATCGCCCGATCGGCCAGACCAGTCGCCGTCGTGCCCGTAGTTCCACAGTCCATTGCAATCCCAGACCCAGTAAGACCCCAAACAACAGAGGGCCGAAGGGATGGTAGCCGATCGCCCCCGGCCAGTCCCCCCGGGCGATCGCCACGAACGATCGGGTCAAGCCGCAGCCGGGACAGGGTAACCCCGTCAACCAGTGAAAGGGACAGACCAGCGGTGAAGTTTGGTGACTGTGGGCCAGCCAGTGGGCCGCAACGATCGGGGAGGCCACCAGCGACAGGCCGATCAACCGATGCTGGCGATCGGCGGGGGCAAGGGGACGGTGAACCAACAGCGGTCGTTGCATCATCAAGCGAGGTTAATCAACAATCGGGTTTTCAGGAATCGGGTTTTCAAGAATTGGGTTCTCAGGAATTGGGTCGATCGCGATCGCCTATGGGCGCAGCTAGCGGAAAGAGTCCATGGCCAGCATCAACCCAACCAATCAGCCCAAGGTTTAGCAGCGGCTGATCCGGTGCGACGATATTAGGCGATAGCTTTCAGAGATCTTGAGCATAAGGGTAGGGTCATGGGCAACGGCTTAGGAACGATCGCGCCATTTTCTTTGCAGGAAGTGGCCCACATCACGGGAGCAACGATCCAGCACTTACCCGATCGCGCCTTGGCCCAGCCGATCGCCCAAATCAGCACCGATAGCCGTGCGATCGGCTCAGGGGAGCTGTTTGTGGCCCTGCGGGGGGCAAATTTTGACGGTCGGGCCTTTGTGCCGGGGGCGATCGCAGCGGGAGCCGTGGCGGCGATCGTTGAGGAGCCAATCGCGGAACCGTTGCCGCAACTGATTGTGCCCAATGCTCTGGCGGCCTATCAGGCCCTGGGACGGGCCTGGCGCGATCGGGCAGCCATCCCCGTCGTGGGCGTGACCGGTTCGGCGGGCAAAACCACCACCAAGGAACTGATCGCCGCTGTCCTGGGCACAGCGGGCCAAGTTCACAAAACCCACGCCAACTTCAACAACGAAATTGGCGTGCCCAAAACCCTTTTGCAAATCACCGGAGCGCATGATTTCGCCGTGGTGGAGTTGGCCATGCGCGGTCGGGGACAAATTGCCGAGCTAACCCAAATCACTCGCCCAACTGTGGGGTTGATCACCAACGTGGGCACGGCCCACATTGGATTGCTGGGGTCGGAGCAGGCGATCGCGGAGGCCAAGTGCGAACTGCTGACGGAAATGCCGATCGACAGTGTGGCGGTGTTGAATGCCGACTGTGCCCGGCTGATGGAGACAGCCAGCCGCCTCTGGCCGGGGGAAGTGATTGACTACGGCTTTGCCAACGGAACCTTTCGCGGTCAATTGCTGGATGCCCAAACCTTGCGCGTGGAAGGCAAAACCTTTCCCTTGCCGCTACCCGGTCGCCACAATGCCCTCAATTTTCTGGGTGCTTTGGCCGTGGCCAAAGTGTTGGGAGTGGATTGGGAGCCGATCGCAGCGGGATTGGTGGTGGAATTACCCGATGGGCGGGCCCGTCGCCACGATTTACCCAATGGGGTGACCCTGTTGGATGAAACCTACAACGCTGGTTTGGAATCGATGACAGCGGCTCTGTACCTGTTGGCGGAAACACCGGGGCAGCGGCGGTTAGCGGTTTTGGGAACCATGAAGGAATTGGGCGATCGCGCTCCCGAGTTTCATCAACAGGTGGGCGAGTTGGCCCGAGACTTACGCCTAGAGGGCCTGTTGATTTTGGCTGATGACCCCACGGCCTTGCATATCGCGGCGGGGGCCGAGGGCATTCCCTGCGAAACCTTCACCACCCATGAGGCGCTGATCGATCGCCTGCAAGGGGAGTTGCGATCGGGCGATGTGTGGCTCCTGAAGGCTTCCCGATCGGTTGGCCTCGATCGCGTGGTGCGGGCCCTACTGGCTCCGGATCGCTAAGCTCCAGCTAGCTGAATCAGACCGGCCAAGGGTAAAGGGCAAAATCCACAGGACTAGGGCTTCGGGGGTTCCAAGCGCAGATCCAGGGCGATCGCCCCTCGCTGGCTCACCCCCGCCACACGAGCTTCTAACCAGTTGGCACAAAGACCATAGGCATTGGTAAAATCAGCCCCCGCCAAGTTAGCCCCCTGGCCGTTCACCTCTTCCAAATTGGCTCCGGTTAAGCTGGCTCCGGCCAAATCGGCCTGGCTTAAATCCGCCCCCTGCAATTGGGCTTGGCTCAGGTTGGCTCCCCGCAAATCCGCGCCCCGCAAATCCGCGCCCCGCAGATTGGCTCCGGCGAGGTTGGCCCCGCTCAGAACCGCCCCGATCGCCATGGCCCGAGTCAGGTTCGCCCCCATCAGGATGGCTCCCCGAAAATTAGCCCCCCGCAGATCCGCTTCCGCAAAATCCGCCTGGGTTAAATTAGCCCCCACCCAAATTCCCCGGGCGATCGCCCCAGTGGCTTGCAGTCCCACCCCATTCACACCCGAGAGCACCGCCCGGTTTAAGCAGGCGTGGCGCAGATCTGCCCCGGTCAAAATGGCTCCCACCAACCGACTTTGGCTCAGATCCGCCCTGGATAGCTGGGCCTCTTCCAAGTCCGCACCCGTCAGATCCCGATCGGCTAACTGCAAAAGCTGACCATCGCGAATGGCATCCAAATCAAGCGGGAAAAGACTAGTCATAGCACCGGTCAACCTGAAAGTGATGGAGTTGAGGAGGGAGCATCATTTAGGCGATCGCCCCCTCGTCCAATAGCCAGAGGCCCGAGGAAGCTCGCAGCGACATCTGTGGCAATTCCCAGCCCTGTTGCAATCCCTGAGCCAATAGGGTCAAAGCTTCCAGCAGCTTTGGATCCCAGCGCCCTGACTGATCGCGGTAGTGCTGCAAAATTTCGTCCGGCTGCTCACCGCGCGATCGACGGTGCTGGAAGTCGGCACAAAGGGCCACCACTCGCGACTCCAGCGGAATGGCATCCCCCGCCAAACCCGAAGGCTGCCCGGAGCCGTCCCAATGCTCCGTCAGATGGTTCAGGATGTGGGCGATCGGGCGCAAGCGCGGCATCACTCGCAACACCTGCACCGCACTGAGATCGCAACAATCGGCGGATGGGTCAGCCAGCCCTTCACGCCAAACGGCGGGCCAACGGCCCAAGCGATGGAGCGCGGCGGCCAACCGCATTCGCTTGAGTTGGGCCGCTGGCAAATCCAGCAGTTGCCCGATCGCCTCCGTCAGCGCCGCCACCGCCGCCGCCGATCCGGAACTTTGCCCATCGGACAACTCCAACAGTTCCGCTAATCGCAAAAATGCCTGTAATTCATTGGAAACCAGGTTTTGATCCAGCGGGGCCCCCACTGCAAAGCCCAATTGCCCCGGTTGCAATTCCGGGTGGCGATGTTGATGGGTGGCTTGCAAGTAGTTCACCACTTGCTGGGTGATGGTTAACCAGTCTTCTCCTGGGGCCGTGGCCTGCGCTTGGGCCACCGCTGCCAATTGCCGTTGGAGCTGTTCCGCCAGGGCTGGTTGATAGCGAGCCACCCGTTCCACCAGCAAGGCCGCACCGCGATCGACCCACTGGGGCACAAAAGTCCACAAACCATAGAACTTGCGCTCTAAGTCCGATTGGGGCGGCCCTTCGGGGCCATAGTCCACCGCCGTCAATTCCTGACAAAGCACCATGGCACAGTAGGACGGCGACACGATGGTTAAGTGCCATTCTTGGGCGACCGGATCCGTGGGACTGAGGGGCACGATCGCCACGTTTGATCGCTGGCTGGTGGAATGCTCCGTAAACCCCGCGTCCGGCGCAGCCAAAATCACAATTTGGCGCGATCGATCCGCCAACTGCCCATAGCGATCGGCCTCTTGCAAATACCACTTACCCAGTTGAAATGCCGCCAGCACCACCGGCCGGCCCTGGGATTGGGCGATCGCATCTTCCAAGGCATGGCACAGGGCCACGAGCGTATTTTTGTAATAAACCCCCAAGTGGAGCGTTGCCCCTTCCACTCGGGCCAAATCCGTTAATTGCTTCAGAATCGATTCAGGTAACACAAGCGATTAACTACAAGCGAGGGATGAGGGCGATCGAAATTGGGGCGATCGGGCAATGGCGGCATTACCAGCCCAACAGTCCTTCATTCTCGCCTATTTCCAGGCCCCGGCTTGCGGCCAACCGCAAAGAACCATCATCAGCCCATTGCCATCTTGACCTCATCATCATCAGCATTTTCGCCCAACGGCAGCGATCTCCGCGTTCGATCGCCCGCCAGACTTTTGCAACTTTTTTAAAGATTTGATGAAGACGGTAGCCAAAAACTTGTCGAATCCCCTGCTCCTAGGGAATAATCAGGACAGCAACTCAGGCGAGAGAACACAGATGCTGACGCTCTCTTGAGTTTGTTTCCGCTCTTACTCTCGTCTTGAATGGCTGACGAGCAACCGAAAGTTGCGTTCGCAGTCCTAGCTCAGACTTACCTAAAACCTTGACCGTTAAGGCAGGTCAGCGCAGGGATTTACCAAGTAAGGCTTGATGGGTTACGGGGGTAGCTCACTGGCCGGTGGTTCCGCAAAGGCCCGATTTGACAAAGATTTCGATAAAAAAATCGGAATCGCGAGGGGGGAAGGCGACTCCGAATTCGTCTACGTCTTTTGGGAGGAAAACTTGAGGGCTACTTGAACGTGGCCCTTTGGCTTTCGCTCTAGTTGGATATTAGCATTTCACGCAGCAAAAGTTTAGTCTTCTTGTAGAATTTTTACCAATTCTGGATGAGGTACGGGCTAAACAGCCTCCCAATCACTGAAATTGTGGCTTTACAGCCTGAAAATTGGAGCCGCCAGCCAGGAAGCGCGATCCGGCTCGGTGATCCGGAGCAGAGCGTTGAAACAAGTCCTTGGACGCAAATCGGAGATGGTGCGGGGGTGTGATAAGACACACCCAGCCCCTTACCCCCACGATGGTTGGTAATTGGCGAGTGTCTCAGGATGCTTTTGGGTATCTCCTCAGCTCAGCATTGGCGATTCAGCTTAGGGAGCCGGTGACCCTTGGGGCGTGGGCACTGAGGTAGTGCTCAAGACTTTTTGGGTTTTTAGATCCAACTCTGCCACATTCAACACTTGGTCACGGGTGTAAAACACCGAAAAGCGCTGATCTTTCACCCCCGATGCGCCGTGAAACTCATCCACATTCTCGATGAGCAGTGCAAAGCGTTCACCATTGGCATCGGAAACCGCCAGTGTTTTGCGATCTTTCTCGGTCAGGCGGCGATCCTGGTTGCTGTCGGTTGTAATGACTAGATAAACGAACCCAACCGGCGTTGTGACTGGAGGATCCGTGGGCTTGGCAGGAGCGACTAAAAGTTTTTCATCTATCAAAATCAGTCCCCGATCGGGCGGTTTGAGCCAATAGGTTTGACGGGTCAGCTCGTTAAAAAAGAGATAGTTCTGTAGGGAATCTGCTTCTTTGGAATAGGAGGAGCTGCCGAATCCACGGCTTTGGTCATAATCCTGGGTTAGGTGCAGCGGTGCGCGTAAGGTGTTGGTTCCCTCGATTCGCGCAAAATTTCCCAATCGGGTTCGGGTCGCCATCGATTGGCTTTGGTCAATGTTCATGACTTGTGCAGCCGGGCGTGATCGCGCGTCGTAGGCCAGCATTGAGATCAAGGCCAACCCCATTAAGCCCAAAGAGAGCAGACCACCCAACAGAATAATGACCGCATTTACACGCCAGATTTGGACAAAAATTTGCCGAAGTTTCATAGGAAATAGAAGCAAGGTTTAAAGTCAGCCGATCGAGTCAGCGCCGAGCCAACATCCAGGCGAGGGCGAGCTAGGGATTAAGCTAGCCAAGGCCCTCAACCCAGATTTTATAGATAATCAGGATCTGCCAGATTCAATCATCGGCCACTTTTTCGCATCATCGATCGTCAATGATGGTCAGTTCATGGCCAATTAATGACTCATACAATGATCATGATTTGCCAAGCTTTAGGTGCAACTCTCTGCCTAGGACTCAACCCGTGAAACCCATTCGATCCTCAAAATAGGTTTTTGCTGCTCAACATTGCAGAAGACAGGTATAAAAAAATCCCCCAAGGGAGGATTCTGTCACAACAGGTCAGTCAAGGTTCTAGAGCATTCATGCAATCTGAGGGGTCGCATGGTGCTATGCCGTGGAAAGGTCAAATGATGGGAAAACGATGGTCAGAAGCTTCGGCAACTGACTCATTGGCTTTCGAGTAGCCTCAAACCATACACCTGAATTTCGCCCATGATCGTGGTTGGGAGGTTAGACAGTATTGCTATGATGCAGGCTTGATCGATCCCAATGAGGCAGTTGCCCTGGATCATCTCAACTCGTCACCACAATTCAAACAACCAGAGGCAAGAAATCGCTAAGCCTGCGCTAAATTAACCTTCAGCCAACCCTAAACCAACGCTGAACCAGTGACGAAAAGACTCGATCGACTGAGATCATCTTTGTCTCTGGATTGATCAAATATTGTTGGTCTATGGTTGGTCAGTTTTGCCAGTTAGGTTGTCTAATTTAGCCACGCCTTTAGCCACGACGTTCATCACCACGGCGCGGGGGATCTTGATTGCTAACCGCGCGGGCCACGACCAAGAGGGCTTGGGATGAGTCTTGATCGTGAGCAGAGGTTGCCTGAGCGACCAACGGGGCAGCGTTTTGGATCACGCCTGCCGCTGTGATGGTCACAACCCCAGTGGCGATCGCTGCACCTACGCGGGCAAACAGGGACGGCTTGGTAGGGGAAATGTGCATTTGAGTCATACAACCTCGCGCAATATTGAGAGTCTCTAGTCCTTCTTTCGGTTGACCTTTCACATTTCGGGAAAACTGCAACCGATCGCTCTAAAACTGACAATAGAAGGCCTCAAAACCAGCACGAGGATTGACATTTTCACTTTCGCAACTGAGCTTCAGACTTTGATTGATCCGGATCAGTTCATAAATTGACCTTGGGCACAGTAATGTTGCTATCTCAAGGGTTTGGAACTTTTCAGCCGCTCCGCAAGGGATGGTGCTAGGCGGGGCAATTTAGAAACTGGCACGAAGACTTCACGAAATTTTTAAAAATCTTCAGCTTTAACAAGAGGTCGTATTATGAGATGGCAATTCCATCGAGACTCCAAGCCCGATCGCCCCGAACAGGCTGACACTGGCGCGTAAACGTTTTTCATCACCAGACGCTCTGGCACTGTTGAGGGTGAAAGCGTACAAACGACAGCGTTAAATCACTATCGACTTGGGATCGACTCGTTTGGGTATCTAACTCGCTTCATATAGACAGCCAGCCAGTGCATTCACCCGGGCTGTCGCTTTCCGAGACTCAGGAGGCTTTTCGTGAAATCGTTGTTTTCTCGCGCTTCAGCCGCAACCCTGGCCGCCGTGAGCGCGGTGCTGGGATCGATGGTCTGTTTCCCGTCGATCGTGCAGGCCCTGAGCACCGATGAAATTGTGCGGCGCTTGGATGTGGTGCCGTTGTTTTCCGTCACCCAAGAAAATGGCCAGCCCATTTTGGTGTTCCCCAAGCAACAGGGCCAACCGGCCGCCGAACCCAAACCGGCTGATGGCGCAATTTTGCACTTTGTGGATCCAGAGGATGTGCGGGCCTTTGCGAATCGTGTTCAAAGCGAAGCGCCGCCTGAATCCCGCAAAGTTAGCTTGGCTCTGTTGACCCTGGGCCAGTTCTATCGGATGTGGACTGAGGCTCAAAATAAGCCGGAAATGCCCGACTTGGTGGTCACTCCCAGCAAGGAAGATGTGGAAGCGGCGATCGCGATTTTGAAGCAACAGGGCCAGTCCGTTGAGCAATTTGCGGGCATTCCGCTGTTTTATGCCGTGGATCCCCAGGCGGAGGATGCGCCTCTGACGCTGCGGGCGGATAATCGCGAAGTGGTGCCGTTTTTCTTCAGCAAACGGGACTTGCAAGCGATGCTGGATGATTACAAACAGCGTCAACCGGACATCATCAACCGGGCCCAACTGCGGGTCTTTACGCTGGATGGACTGATTGAGGAGCTGAAAAAGGCCACGGATCCTAACTCGTTGGTGGGCAGTGTGCGCTTGATTCCGTCCTCTTCGGCAGCAGCGTTCTATATGCGGGCCATGCGATCGAACCAACCCGGCCAGCCCAATGGTCAGGGCGCTGGGCAGTCGGGTGCTCGTCCCGCCACTCCGGCTCCCGCGAGCGGGGCTGCTGGGTTGGGAGGACAACCGGCTAATCGCTAATCACACCCGTTAAATGGTGTGCAAAACCGACCGGGGCAATTAGCGCACTGGTCGGTTTTGATTTTGGAAAGTGGGTTAGCTCCTAGACTGGTTTGGGAATCGCCTTGGGCATGGAACCGGGCGCATGAACGGTTTGATCAACAGGATGGAATGGACGATGGTGAGTTTGGGATTGCGAGAGCGTTGGCAATCAGTGCGATCGAACTGGCGGCAACTGGCCGGAGGCTGGGCGATCGGCTCCCTGGCTTGGTTGGCAGCGATCGGCCCCTTGGCAGCGCTGCCCCCCGAGGAAATTGCCCGCAAATTAGAAGCCGTGCCGGTTTTCGCCCTCACCGATGCCCAAGGTACGCCCGCCCTGATTGATGTGGGAAATGCCGATGGTCAGCGCACAACGGTGGCTCGGATGTTTTTGAACCCACAAGATGCCCAAGAGTGGCTGAAGCGGCTGCAAGCGGGAGCAGTGAGTTCATCCAGTGAATTACGGGTCAATGCCATTCCCCTTTCGGCAATCTATGAGCTATTGCAGAAACCATCCACCGAATATCAATTACAACTAATCCCTGATTTGGAAGAGGTGAAATTAGCCCGAGAACTGTTGGCATTAAATCAACAACCACCGGAAAAATTGCAGGGAATTCCACTCTTTTTGGTCACCGCGAGCGATGGGTCAGCCCCCACCTATGTCACGGTCGATCGGGATGGGACAGAAGAAATTCGTTTTTATATGGATCGCGCCCAAGCGGAATTGGTAGCCAAAACCTTCGCGGAACAAAACCCCGAACTAGCCGCCACCGTTCAAATTCAGGTGGTGGATTTTGATGAGTTTCTTTCGGTTCTTTCGGAACGGGAAGATGAGTGGCTATCGCGGGTGCGGATTATCCCTTCCCAAACTGCTCAGGCATTTTTTGAAACCATGGGCAATTAGGCTGTTTTTGAAAGCCACATCAATCTTGAACTGTTGATTAACCCCAAAACAAAGCCCCCACTCATGAACTGAGCAGGGGCTTTGCGATCGGGCAATGAAGGCACGAAGGAACCTAGGCAGCAGATCCTAGAAGTTCATTTCGGCGGCTTGCACCTTTTCTACTTGCTTCTTCTTCAGAACCAGCAGGATTTGGGTGATCATCACCGCCACAAACAACGCCAGCAGACCCAGAACGCGGTTGGGATCTTGCAGCACAATTTCCGTATCCATTTGGCCAAAGCCACCCACGTTCGGATCGTTGGTGATCGCTTGACCCGCCGTCACCACATCGCCTTCCTTGACGATCGGTTGGGGGCCAGCAGGGATCGCATCTTCCACCGTCGAGCCATCTTCCTTGATGATGGTCACAAGGTAGCCACCATCATCGGTCTTGCCGATCGCGCCGATCGTGCCAGCGGCCGAAGCGTTAAAGACCGTGTTGTTGCTCTTGTCGCCCGTGGGGTAAACCTGACCGCGGCCGCGGTTGCCACCCACATGCACGGCGTACTTACCGAACTTGATCGCCTTGTCCTCAGCGGGGTTGGGCGACAGCACGGGGAATACGATTTCTTGGTATTGATCGCCGGGCAGCGGGCCCACAATCACCACGTTATCTTGACCTTCCGCGTAGGACTGGTAGAACAGGCCTTCGGTCTTTTCCTTCAGTTCTTCGGGAATCCGGTCTTCGGGCGCAATCTTGAAGCCATCGGGCAGCATCAACACCGCACCCACGTTCAGGGGTCCGGGTTCACCGGTACCGGTGACTTGTTGCACGCTGGTATCGTAGGGAATCTTCACCACGGCTTCAAACACGGTGTCGGGCAGTACCGATTGGGGCACTTCCACGATCGTTTCTTTCTTAGCCAGGTGGCAGTTAGCGCAAACAATCCGGCCGGTCGCTTCCCGGGGGGTTGCCGGAGCCACTTGCTGGGCCCAGAACGGATAGGCCATGGCAGCCTGGGGAGCTACGAAGTCGCCACCGATCAACAGGGCGATCGCGGCGATCGCGGCGATCGCACCGCGAGTCAAAACCTTGAAAGCAGTCTTCATGAGTTGTCTAAAAAGTACGGTCAGCCGCAATATTGATGAGCAATTGTAGAAATTACGACCACCAGGGTTCTTCGCCGGTGCGGAAGTCGGTTTCCGGCCAGGGGCTGAGGCTCACGTTGTCGTCATCAACCGACACGTGGGCCAAGGCGAGGGACAGGGGCGCGGGGCCGCGAACCACTTTGCCTTCGTTGTTGTATTGCGAGCCGTGGCAAGGGCAAATAAATTTACTGGCGCTGGCGTTCCAGGGCACGACGCAACCGAGGTGGGTGCAAACGGCGTTCAAACCGTAATCGGCGATCGCTTCTTTGCTGTTCACGATTAGGTAGGTGGGGTCGCCCTTGAGGCCTTGGACCAACACCCGATCGCCCACATTGTGCTCAGCCAGGAACGAGCTGAGTTTGACGCTGTTGCCCAGAGCATCCTTAGCCGCTACGCCGCCACCAGTACCACCGGTCGAAGGGGGAATGAAGTAGCGCACAACGGGGTACAACGCGCCCAGGGCGATACCCGTTGCCGAGCCAAAGGTCAGAAAATTCATGAACTGGCGGCGACCCATGCTGGGTACGTCCGCAGGGCTGGAAGCTTGAGCCATAATGCCTACTCGCGTGCCTTCTCTTGGGGGTTCTATAACGAATCTTAAAGATTGTATGACTGCAAGGGTGGGGTTTGAACGGGCCAAACAAAGCCACCGCAATTGCTAGGGTATTATTGCATCTCTCGGGCCAGGTGATCGCGTTGCTGAGGGGCGATCGGGCGGTCGTAACAGATCCGTATAAAACTTCATATTGCGTTACAAATAATTACTACTCATCTCCTTCAACAAGGGGCTGAGAACCTGTCATCGAATCGTCTAAAACCCTGATTCCACCGTTACGATCTCGTGGGGGACAAGGGGCTGAGAGCCTGTCATTGAATCGTCTAAAACCCTGACTCCACCGTTACGATCTCGTGGGGGACAAGGGGCTGAGAGCCTGTCATTGAATCGTCTAAAACCCTGACTCCACCGTTACGATCTCGTGGGGGACAAGGGGCTGAGAGCCTGTCATCGAATCGTCTAAAACCCTGATTCCACCGTTACGATCTCGTGGGGGACAAGGGGCTTAAGCCCCTTGTTGCGACGATTGGGGCACGGAAAATTAACCGTTTCAGCCTCGCATCGAGAAATGACGACAGTCCCTAAAGCCCCTTGTTGTCCTGGGGCCGGTTTCAAACCGACCCAAACCCCGCCACACCCTTTATCACCATCACTCGATCGCGCCATGACTGGTCAGGACTTACACCAATGGATTGTGGACAAGTGGGGCTTTTCCTACGATGTGCAAGTCCGCAAAATCAAAGACAAAATTTTTGTGCAGGTGATGTGGCGCTACCTAGAGCAAGTGTCGTTTCCGATGACGGAAGCGGAATATTTTGAGCATCTGTCTACGGTGGCCACCTACATCCAAGGCTGGGGCGCGGCGGAGCAGGTGCGATCGTTTATTCAAAACACCAAAAACCGACCCCGACAAGGCAAGGCCGTGAGCATCCCGATCGACCTGGGCGATCGGGCCTCGGAATGGTTGTTGGATATGCCCTAGGGCTTGGTCGCCACCAACACGCCCATCAAGCCGCCCACCAAGGGATAGTGCCGCACGGATTGGAAGCCGATCGCCTGGGCCCGTTTTACCTGCTCGCGCCCCACGGGAAACCGCTGCAAACTGGGCAGGATGTATTCATATTCAGCCGTTGCGCCAAACTGCTGGGCGACGGGAACCACCAGCCGATCGAGATAAAGTTGCTGAAATTGCTGGGCGATCGCGCTGTCGGGCCGATGGAAATCCAAGGCCGCCAAGGTCGCTCCGGGTTTCAAGACGCGATAAAGCTCCCGGAGCGCTTGGTCAAAATCGGTCACGTTCCGCAGGCCATAGCCCACCGTAGCGCAGTCAAATTCCCGATCAGCAAAGGGCAAATTCAGCGCATCCGCTTCCACCCAGGCGATCGGGGCCAAAGACCGCAACCCTTGGGGCCGATCGCGTGCCCGATCGAGCATTTGCGCCGAAAAGTCCGCCCCCACCACCTGACCGTCGGGGCCCACCGCTGCCGCCAACCGTAGGGCCAAATCCCCACTGCCACAGCAAAGATCCAACGCGCGATCGCCCGGTTTTGCGCCGCTCCATTTCACGGTCATCTGTTTCCAAACCCGATGCAGCCCGAAGCTCAACCAATCGTTGAGATCGTCATAAACGGGTGCAATTCGGTTAAAGATGCCTTGGACGCGATCGGCGGAAGAAGTCATGAGAACCCGAAAAATCCAAAAATTATGGTTGTCTTGAATCGTTTTAAAAAAAGGGAAATCAACCCCCCAATTCCCGTAGGGGCGCACCGATGTGCGCCCTCGATCGATTAAGCCATTCAGCAATCAAGTCCGCCGATTGAAGGTGTTGGAATCGATTGATCGATCAATCAATGCCGCAATGACCGAGGGCGCAAGCGTTGCGCCCCTACCAGATTGAATTGAATTGATCGAGGGCGCAAGCGTTGCGCCCCTACCAAAGCGACTTGCTTAATCGACGAAGGCCGATCGCGCCTGTTGGGTTTGTTCATAGCAGGCTTGCAGCGCGGCCCAATCCTGTTGATCGATCGCCCCAATGATTTGATCCAACTGATCACGATAGCGCTGGAGCGATCGCAGCAATTCCGGCCGGTTGAATTGGGCCATCATCACCCCTAACTCCGGATTGCCGCCGCCAACCCGACTAGTATCCCGAAATCCGGAACTGGCCAGGGATTGAGCCAGGGCAAGAGTTTCGGGGTCTGGCTCCGCTCCGCAGGCCGCAATCAGGCTGGCGCTAATCGCCACGGGCAAATGGGAAATCCAAGCCACGGCCCGATCGTGCTGTTCCGGGGTGCAGCGGTACAGGGTCGATCGCAAATCTTGGGCGATCGCGGTGACCCGGGCGATCGCTTCGGCCGGGGTGCGATCGGTGGGCGTAATCGCAAAGGGACGACCCACAAACAAGTCCGGCAGGGCCGCTTCGATGCCGCTGTCCGCCGTGCCCGCCATCGGATGGGCCCCGACAAAGTTCGGCCAAAGGGGTTCGATCGCTTGGACAATCGCCTGTTTCACCGACCCCACATCGGTCAACACCGTACTGGGGCTGAAGTGGGGAATCAGTTGGCGCACCGTGGGTTCGATCGCCCCGATCGGCGTACATAAAATCACCAGATCAGCATCGGCCAGCAGCGACAGTTCACAGCCCGCCCGATCGGCAATGCCCAGCTCGATCGCCCGATCGGCCGTTTCCGGTCGTCGCGCCACCCCAAAAATTTCGTGACCCAAAGGCCGCAAGGCCAAGCCCAGCGACCCACCAATCAACCCCAAGCCAATCACACCAACCTTCATAGGTCTCCAGTCCCAAAACAATGGGGCACGGCACAGCCGCACCCCAACCCCACAGCAGTCTTAATAATCCAAATAATCCGATGGCTGGCCCCTAGGAAACCACGAAGGCGATCGCCATCACCCCGAGCACCAATCCCAGGCCCAGAGCGCCCAAAACCACATAGTTCCGCTTTTCCGTTGAAGAGGGCGTGTCAGCGGTATACATCTTTGGCTCTTTGGCAAAATTATTCAGGCGGCCGCCATCTTCCGTGGTGTAAGGCATTTGTTACAGTCCTTTGCAATTGTTAGCAACACAGCATTAATTCGCCACTGTAACAAACATCGACCGGCCCCGGTCAAGGGTCGTCCCTAGCCGGTGGTCACCAACCCGGTCAGGGGCGAGCTGGCGCTGGCCAATCCCTTCACCGGAATCCGCCCGGCCAGGTAGCCCAACCGACCGGCCGCCGTACCCAGGGCCATGGCGCGGGCCATGGCGGCGGGGTTTTGGGCCTGGGCGATCGCCGTGTTGATCAACACGGCCGAAGCGCCTAGCTCCATCGCCTGGGTGGCTTCGCTGGGCGTGCCGATCCCCGCATCCACCACCACGGGAACCTTGGCGTTTTCCACAATGATTTGAATATTGGCGGCGTTTTTCAGGCCCTGACCCGAGCCGATCGGGGAACCCAAAGGCATCACCGTGGCGCAGCCGGCCTCTTCCAAATGCTTGGCCAAGAGTGGGTCGGCGTTGATGTAGGGCAGCACGGCAAAGCCTTCTTTCACCAACTGTTCGGCGGCCCGCAAGGTTTCGATCGGGTCGGGCAGCAGGTATTTCAAATCGGGAATCACTTCCAGCTTCACGAAGTTGTTGTCCTCCTGGCCCAGTAGCTTGGCCATCTCGCGCCCCAGCCGCGCCACCCGAATCGCCTCATCGGCCGTTTGACAACCGGCCGTGTTGGGCAGCATCCAAATTTTTGACCAGTCGATCGCCTCGGCCAAGCCTTCATGGCCCGGGGCCTGGGTTTGCACCCGGCGCACAGCCACGGTCACAATTTCGCAGTCACTCGCGGCAATGCAGGCCTGCATTTGTTCGATGCTGCGATATTTACCCGTGCCGGTCATCAGGCGCGATCGAAAGGTGCGACCGGCGATCGTCAGGGGCAAATCAGACACCAAATCCGTGGGGATCCAATCTTGGGCCGCAAGCGTCGGTGCGTTGGAAATCTGCGTCATGGAAAATCCTGGCTGGAAATAAGCTGAGAGGGCGAACCCTTATTGTCTAACCAGTCGGACGCTCAAGGGGGTGGGATTTTGCGATCGGCTGGGGGCAGTTCTCGCGATCGTTGCGATCGTCCTGCGCCATCTCTTTGAGTCCCTTGGGCGCTGAAGTTGCACGAAAACCGGAGTACGATCGAATTGCGCTGGATTTGTTTTGCTGGATTCTTAACTTCAGCGAACCATCGGCCAATGATGAGCAGAGTTTGGATGCTGCTTGATCCAGAAATTGATCATCAATTGCCCTTCATATGGTTATTTTTGGAGTTTAAATTATCTTTGCTTTGGTCTTGTTTGCTTTGATCTGGACTGATTGGATTTTGACTGATTGTTGCTGTTTTCTTGTCGCGTCCTATGGCCGGAACTGAATCCTCGATCGCCCCACCCACTAGCACGCTCAACGCTCCGATCTTGCTCGTGGAAAGTGATGATTCGATCCTCGATCGGGCCATGACGGATCTCAAAAACGCCGGGTATGCCGTCGCCACGGCCAAGGATGCCCAAGCCGGTTTGACCTATGCGCGAGACTTACCCGTCTCCCTGATCGTGGTCGATCGGCTGCTGGTGCCTGGTGAATCGGGGCTGTGGCTATGTAATCAACTGCGCGAGCTGGGGAACGTGGCCCCCGTGTTGCTGATCATGGCCCGCGATGAAGTGGAAGACCGGGCCGCTTGCCTGGAAGCCGGGGCCGATGACTATTTGCTCAAACCCTACCGCAGTGAAAAATTACTGGAATTGGTGCGGCTGTACCTACGCCCCACGGAAACGGGCACACCCCTGCTGCACTTTGCCGATTTGGCCTTGGATCTCGATCGCCGTACTGCTATTCGCAATGGCCACACGATCGCCCTAACCATGAAGGAATTTGAGCTGTTGCGCTACTTGATGGAAAACCCGCGCGAAGTGCTCACCCGCGAGCAAATTCTCGAAAACGTTTGGGGTTACGACTTCATGGGCGAATCAAACATCATCGAAGTCTATGTGCGCTATTTGCGTCTAAAACTCGAAGACGAAAGCCAAAAACGCCTGATCCAAACCGTGCGTGGCGTGGGCTATGTGCTCCGAGAAACCTAGGCGATCGCCCATCTAGCCTGATTCAACAAAGTAATCCTCAGCAAACACCATTCCATAAAAGCAATCCAACAAATACCACTGAGCAGGAGACCCAAAAGCTCACCCACAATTCAGAACCGATCCAGAAAAGACAAGGGGCTTAAGCCCCTTGCTCCCGGCGCAATTAGAATCACCACAAATTCAGCCAACCCTCAACAGAAATATAAAAAACAAGGGGCTTAAGCCCCTTGCCTTCGCAATTTTGTAACACCAGAATCAAGGGTTTAGGACTCTAATTTGGAATCCTGGTTTTTGATTCTGAAGCTAGAGCCTAGTGCTCAATTTTCACAGACAGAATCTTGTCATTGGCACGGATTGCATTCACCACATCCATGTCCTCCGTGCGACCAAACACCGTATGCACACCGTCCAAGTGCGATTGGGGCGAATGGCAAATGAAGAATTGGCTACCACCCGTGTCGCGACCGGCATGGGCCATCGACAGGCTTCCCGCCATGTGCTTGTTTGAATTAATTTCGCACTTGATCGTGTAGCCCGGGCCGCCGCGACCATCACCATTGGGACAGCCACCTTGGATCACAAAATTGGGGATTACGCGGTGGAAGGTCAGACCATCGTAAAAGCCCTTTTCCGACAGATCCACGAAGTTTTTCACCGTGTTGGGAGCATCATTATCGAACAGCTCGATATGAATCGTGCCCTTGGCGGTTTCCATAATGGCGCGCGTCATGCGGTTGCCCCTTGTGTAGTCAGTTGAGATTGTTAGGTTGAATCCCTGGTGACGCGATGCTGGAAATGGGCAATCACAACGAGGTAACCCACAGTCCGCAACTGTCGCCAAAGAATGCTGTCTGAGTTTACCGCTGCCGGGGAATTTCGATCCCCATACAAGGATTAATCTCTGCTTAATTCACCGTTATTTGACCGTTGATTAATCCTATGCATTCATGCCCGATCGCCCCGGGAATGAACACTGCATTCGCCCAGCTCGTTTAGGCATGGGTTTGGAATTTTTCTGCGGCCGCAGCGGCCGATCGCACCCAAGTTAACAGCTCCTGAGGATGCTGAAACAGCATATCCGGCTGGCTGTTGCGCAACGCTCGTTCAGAATTAAACCCCCAAGCCACGGAAAGACTGACCACGCCCGATCGGCGGGCCGCTTCCACATCCCTTGTTTCGTCGCCCACATAGGCAACGGCTTCGCGCTGAAGGCCGGCCTGTCGCCGCACCCGTGAGATGGCGCGATCTTTGCTGAACAGGCGCAAACTGGCATCAATCCAGGTGAAATAGTGCCGCCAGCCCATCAGGGTGAGGAAGCGATCGACGGTCGATCGCTGGTTGGAAGTTACAATCCCCAGCCGATAGCCCGCCGATCGCAGTTCTCGCAACACGTCCTCAATGCCCTGAATGGGCTGGAGGCGATGCAAATCGGCCTGGAGTTCCCGCTTCAGGCAATAGATCAGCCAAGGGCGCTGCCAAGTGGGCACATTACTGTTTTGCAGCACCATGCGAGAGTCGCAGTCCCGCAGTCGGGCAATTCGTTCCGGGGTCAAGCGGGGATAGCCAAAGCGTCCCGAGAGGCGATCGAGAATTTCAACCACCGCCTGAAAGGAGTCTGCCAGCGTGCCATCAAAGTCGAACAAAATTAACCGCAAGTGCTGAGGATTAACCGATACAGCACTGGTGGGCAGGGACTGCGGCCCGCCGGCCGCCGCCGTAGACGCAAGCACGTGATGGGCGTTCAAGGATGAGACTCAGAATCCAGTTGGGGATCAATGGAGGGATCGATGGGGCGATCGGGAGGGGAATCAGCCGATCGGGGCGGAGACAACGATGAAGCTTGCAACGAAACATTCGGGTCTAATTTCAGACTAGCACGGGCATTTCGTCGCCACATCGCAGGCTTAATGCGTCGTAAAGCGGATCCCCGGAAGGCTTGATCCCAAGCCTCATCGCTGAGTTGAGCAAGCTGATCCAAGCGCGGAGCCACCACCCCCGATCGGGGTCGAAAGTCTTCAATATCCGTCGGCTGGGCAAATCGTTGATTCCAGGGGCAAACATCCTGGCAAATGTCGCAGCCCGCAACCCAACCCTGAAGGTTCTCGGCAATTTCCGAAGGCAGGGTCTCCGCGCGGTTCTCGATCGTGTGATAGGCAATGCAGCGGTTAGCATCCACCACAAACGGCTCGGGAATCGCCCCCGTAGGACAAGCATCCAGACAACGGGTGCAAGTGCCGCAATGGCTGGTATGCGGGCGATCGGGCAACAATTCCAGCGTGGTGAACAGCTCCCCCAAAAACACCCAGGAGCCATACTGGCGCGTAATCAAATTGCCATTTTTGCCAATCCACCCCAAACCCGCTTCCTGAGCCCAGGCTTTATCTTGCACCGGGCTGCTGTCCACGGCCCAGCGGCTCTGTGCTCGGGGATCCAACGTCACTAACCACTGAGCCAGAGCCTTCAGGCGGGTTTCCAAAACTCGGTGGTAATCCCGTCCCCAGGCATAGCGGGCAATTTTGCCAAATTGGGGCTGGTCAAGTTGGGGCTGAGCTTGGGCAGGCTGAGATTGGGCAGGCTCGATCGCTGACTCAGCTTGGGAAAAGGATGGGTTCAAGGGCCGCTGTTCGAGGGGCCGCTGTTCAGGACTGTAGTAATTCAGGGCAACGCAGATGACCGATCGCGCCTCGGGCATGAATTCTCGCGCATCAAATCGCTTGGGAGCCGCCATCCATTTCATTTCGGCGGCAAACCCGCGATCGAGCCAGCGTTGGAGGGCTGATACGGCCGATGGTAAGGGTGGGTACTCTGAGCTTATAGCTGCTATTCCCACCTGATGAAACCCCAGGGCGAGAGCTTTCGTTTTCACTTGGTATGTGTTTCGGCGAGCGATCGCCACTGGGGAAGACCCGCCCACAGCAGGGTCATACTCCAATGCGGTTGTGTCCATCGCGATTGGCTCACAAGACACGGCAGAGTAGTTGAGAGCCGGTCATGAACGATTGGTGCAAAAGACTGCGAAGGATCGTCATGGAGGGCGGTGCGGTGACTACAGACGAGATGTGTTTGGTTACTCGGGTTGAGGATGCTAAAGCGAATCAGCGCCCCAGCGTCCTTAGACTTGAACTAGCCAAGCACCTCGTTTAGTCATCTTCGAGGATTCGTTCCAATTGCCACAGAATTTGGTTGCCCTCACGTCGCACGCGAGTCACAATCCAGTTCCGCCAGACCCAGTTTTCACCCCGACTGGTCACGGCACTGGCGTTAACATCCATCAGATCAGCCAATTCTGAGCTGGCAATCAGATATCCTCGATCGGCGACCTCATCGGCAATGCGTAGGGTTTCGATCAAGTTGCGCAATTGACCCACACGCACGTCGCGCAGATCGGCATCCGTTGGCGCGATCGCCAGTTGATCCAAAACAGGTTCAGACATGGTTTCAGGTATAGCTGCTATCGAGACTGTAGTTGTGTCTGAAGCATCGAGATGAGATTTGCTCGCAGGCTCCGATTCCGGAAACTCCGAGCGATCGAAAATCTCTAGCTTCAATTGATCTAATTTAGGCGATCGGCCGGCCGCAAAAACGCGGGCAATTTCATCACATCGTTCATTTCCCGCCTCGCCCGAGTGGCCGCGCACGTATTCCCAGCGCACAGCGGGATTGTTCAAAGCATCCAGACGCTCCCAAAGATCTCGATTGAGCACCGGTTGCCCGCTGGCAGTTTTCCAGCCTTTTCGTCGCCAATTTCGCACCCACTCTGTAATCCCTTTAATAACGTACTGACTATCCGTTAGTAAAGTGATTGACTCGCCTTGGCCGTATTGATGCCAGAATTGCAGCGCTTCAATGGCGGCTTGCATCTCCATTCGATTATTAGTTGTGTTGGAAGTACCTCCACCCATTTCATGACAAGAGCTGTTTGAAAATCGCACTAAAACACCCCAACCGCCGGGCCCTGGATTACCGGAGCAAGCCCCATCAGTGTAGATACGCGAAATTTGATGTGAGTCGATCGACAATGGGGGCATGGAGGCGATGGGAGAGGGTGTCATTGTTAGTGGCGGGGCCGTTGGCAATCAATTGTTATATTTTTATGACTTTGCTGGCTGGAAACCCTAATAGCTCTGGGTTTTTCTCAATATCCCTACTAGGCTTTGCTCAACCTTGCTGAGTCTAAAGCACTCAATCTGGTCAAGTTCTTGAGTGGGTGTTGATGGATCCCGGTCGATCGAGCAGCAGCGGGGGGACTCTAGAATCCACGTTTTCAAAGTGCATGTTTTCAAAGTGAACATTTTGCCATGCACGTTTTGCCAAAAGCCTTTTGATCACCCGATCGGCCTTTGGCTCTCAACCTGTTCAAGATTTAGAGG
Organism: Limnothrix sp. HT2024; assembly: GCF_059138625.1. Taxonomy (NCBI): domain Bacteria; kingdom Bacillati; phylum Cyanobacteriota; class Cyanophyceae; order Pseudanabaenales; family Pseudanabaenaceae; genus Limnothrix; species Limnothrix sp. HT2024. Next base: position 4,011,411 of record NZ_CM181121.1, on the reverse strand, counting down.
CAAGTGGGAAACAATCGCTCATGCCCAGCCCGACAACCGCAACATTCAGCATCAGCAGACCGCTTGGTCTTTCACTCTGTTGCTGTTCATTCTTGGTTGTTAGACTGCGATCGAGCGTTGACCCTATTGCCCGATCAGGGCTATTGCCCTACTCATATTCTAGCCGTTGAAGAGACAACAGGGATCGAAAGGTAACACTCAAGATTGAAGAATCTATGAGAGTCACTTTTGATTTTTTAGTAATGCCAGGAGGCGGACTTGAACCGCCGACACGAGGATTTTCAGTCCTCTGCTCTACCGGCTGAGCTATCCCGGCTAGGATTTTCAGGCGCTGCTGTTTTCAGCGCCTAAATAAATTAGCAAACTTGATCAGGATTGGCAAGGGATTCGCTAATTTTTTTGGAAGAACCGGCTTTCTAACGCCTATTGGATCGGTTGTAGGCGGGTGACCTTGAGCTTGAAGGGGCCGCCAACGGCTTTGCCAAAGGTTTGAACCCGCACCACATACTCGCCTGTATTCTGAATGCTAGTAAAAATCAGGGAGTTCGTGCCGCTGTCGGGGCCGTCGTCATTCTCGGCAATGCTGGAACCGTCATCGGCAATGAGCATCAGGACGGTATCGAAGCTGTCGGAGCTGGCGGTGATTTCAACTCGATCGCCTGCCGTGAGCGAGATTTTATAGTCCCGGGCAAATCCCCCTTGGCCGGTGGGAATGTCCTTGGTCGATAGGGTGTCGTTCAACTCGCTGCTGCTGGAGATCGTGCCCGGTTGATAGGTCGGGCTGGCTTGGGCGATCGCCCCGCCACTGCCGGCCGTGACCAGGGCGATCGCGCCCATCATTCCCACTACACCACGCCGCTGCAAAAAAGACCAAAAAAGCATGAAATCACCGTCCCAAGGGCATTGCTCCGATTATAGCCAGTCCGATTGAAAATCCCAGTTCCGGAGCCAACCCGATCGCCCTGAATCTCCGGATTAAGCCGAGCGATCGCCCGGCTCCGAAACTCTGGCTAGTTTAATTACGTCACCGATCTAGCGGTAGCCAGACCCCTGCTCCGGAAAATCAGCCCAAACAGTCCCAACGGTTTCTGAACGGCCGAAAATCTTGGAGAGGTTGCCAAAACCTTGCCCAAACGTTCCCGATTCGGAACCCTTGGCGGTTGAATTTTTGATTGGCTGAAAACCCAGGGACTGGACTTGCCTGATATTTTGGTTCTGAAGCAACCCAACCGATTTTGCGAATATGGCTCCTGCGGCTCGTTTAAATGGTTCCGCCACCGTAATCATGCTGGTGAACGGTCAGTCCGTCGAAATGGCGATCGATGGGGCCAATGCCCCCGTCACGGCCGGCAATTTTGTGGACTTGGTGGAGCGGGGATTTTATGACGGTATTTCGTTTCACCGCGTGGTGCGATCGCCCGATCCCTTTGTGGTGCAAGCGGGAGACCCGGCGAGTAAAGATCCCAACGTGCCGCTCAGCAGCTTGGGAACAGGCGGGTTCATTGACCCAGACACCAACCAAACCCGCAGCATTCCCCTCGAAATCAAAGTTCAGGGCGCAGCGGAACCGATCTATAGCCAAACCACCACTCAACCAGTCGCCTTGCCCCACAAGCAAGGAACCCTGGCCATGGCCCGGGCCCAATCGCCCGATTCCGGCTCGTCGCAGTTCTACATTGCCCTGAAGGAATTGCCGTTTTTGGATGGTAACTACGCCACCTTTGGCCAGGTGACCCAAGGGTTTTCGGCGGTGGATGCGATCCAAGCGGGCGATCGCATCACGGCGGCCAAGGTGGTGGATGGAGTTTTGCCGGGCCGTGCTTCAGTGGTGCTGACGGATGCGACCCGCTTGAACAATGCACACAATTTTCTGAACCGGGCTGACCTGCCGCGCCAGTTCACCTTCCTCACAGAAGCGGCAGAAACCGTGACCCTGACAGCGGTCCAAAGCCAAAGCACCCCCAGCGGCGTGCGGGGGTTGGGGGGCGATGACGTAATCACCGGCTCCAGCGCGGCGGATATTGTTTGGGGTGATGCGGGCAATGACTCGATCTTCGGGGGGGACGGAGATGATTATCTGCGCGGCATTGATGGCAATGACCTGATTAATGGTAACGGGGGCAACGACTTCCTCAACGGCAATCAGGGCAACGATACGGTCAATGGCGGCGCGGGCGATGATTTTGTGCGCGGCGGCCAGGGCGATGATGTGCTGCTGGGGGGCGATGGCAACGATGTTCTCTGTGGTGACTTTGGGGCTGATACGTTGACCGGCGGCGCGGGGGCCGATACGTTCCTGCTGCGAACCGATACGGCGATCGGGATTCGGGCGGCGGCGGATTTGGTGGTGGATTTCAGTGCGGCTCAGGGCGATCGAATCGGCATTGTCGGTTCCGTGAGCTTGGAGCAATTAACGCTGCAAAATCAGGGCGGATCCACAGTGCTGCAATTGCCCACGGGTCAGACCTTAGCCACAATCACCGGAGCCACTCCCGATTTGGTGCGATCGGCTCTTGTGGCCGTCAGCGCCAGTGATGCGGTCATGCGTTTGTAGATTTCCTAGGGGGTGTCGTCATTGTTCGAGGTGATGCTGAAGTGGTTGATTTTCTGTCCCCCGTCGTTGTAACAAGGGGCTTAAGCCCCTTGTCCCTCACGATCTGACAACGGTGGAATCAGGGTTTCAGGCGATTTGACGACAGGCCCTAAGCCCCTTGCTCCCCACGATCCATAAACGGCAGATCTTGGGCTTCGGGCTAAACGCCGATCGGCTTTGGCCCGGCTTCCCAGTCGGTTTCAGGTGTTGTTTCTCGGCTTGATTCTGCACAGTAGAGATGCAGCCCCAACTGAGCTATAACTAGCTATTAATCAGTCACTAATCAGTCACGAGTGACTGGTGCTTGGGCGATCGCCACGACAGGCCAAGCCCAATCATGACATTCACCCTCATATCGATCGGGAGGACAGGAACGTGGGTTGGCGAGTCCGGGCCATTCGAGGAGCAACTACCGCAACCGAAAACACCATTGAAGCCATTCGGGAGGCGGTTCATGAACTACTCGATGCTTTGGAAACCCACAACCGTCTGGAGATGGATGAAGTGGTGAGCGTCACCTTTTCGGTGACCCGTGACCTGGATGCAGTGTTTCCCGCCAAGATTGCCCGCGAGCGGCCCAACTGGCAAAACGTGCCCCTGATGGATGTGCAGCAAATGCATGTGGATGGCAGTTTGCCCCAATGCATTCGACTGCTCGTGCATTTCAACACCCCTGACCCGATCGCCCGAATTCATCATCCCTATCTCCGAGGAGCCAAGCACCTACGCCCCGATTGGGTTTCCGCCCAAGAAGTGCGCCAAAAGGAACTGATCGTTAACTCCTAATTCTTTCAAGGGTTAAGCTAGCGGCAGTTTTGAGACTGAGACCTGTGACTGCTGAGCGTGCTTCTGTTCCCGATCGGTTAACCTTCCCAGCCAAGCTGGCCTATGGGGCCGGCGACGCAGGCCCCGCCATCACCGCCAACCTGCTTGTCTTTTTGCAGTTGGCATTTTTAACGGATGTGGCCGGGTTGCCCGCCGGGTTAGCTGGCTCGGTGTTGATGGTCAGCAAAATTGGCGATGCCATCAACGACCCGATCATCGGCGTAATGAGCGATCGCACTCGTTCCCGTTGGGGTCGTCGCTATTCCTGGATGCTCTGGGGGGCGATTCCCTTCGGCATTCTCTTTTTCTTGCAGTGGCTTGTGCCGCCGGGCAACACCTGGCTGCTCTATGGCTACTACGTGGTCTTGGGGCTGCTGTTCAATACTGCCTATACGGCGGTGAACTTACCCTACACAGCCCTCACCGCCGAGCTAACGGATGACTATGACGAACGCACCAGTCTCAACAGCTTCCGGTTTGCCTTCTCGATCGGGGGCAGTCTCCTATCGCTGATTTTGGGCAAGATCGTTGCCGATCAAATTCCCGACCCCGTTTGGCAATACATCTGGCTAGCCGCCATTTGCACCCTGCTTTCCGTGTTGCCCATTCTCTGGTGCGTTGTGGGCACGTTTCGGTATGGCATGGCCGCCGAGCGCCGCTGCGCCGAACGAAATGAAACCGCCCCCAGTTTGGGTCTGAAGCAACAATTGGCGATCGTCTTTCAAAATCGCCCCTTCCTCTACGTCATTGGGATCTATCTCTGTTCCTGGCTGGCCGTGCAACTCACCGCCTCCATTCTGCCCTACTTCGTTGTGAGCTACATGGGGCTACAGCAGGCAGACTTCTTCATGGTGGCGATCGGGGTGCAGCTCACCGCCTTTGCCATGTTGTTTGTGTGGAGTGCCCTCAGCCGCCGTTGGGGCAAACGGGGGGTCTACTTCGCGGGCATGAGCCTTTGGATCATTGCCCAAGCAGGTTTGTTATTGCTGCAACCGGGGCAAACCGGCTTGCTGTACCTGTTGGCCGTGATGGCGGGCGTTGGGGTCTCCACGGCTTATCTCGTTCCTTGGTCGATGCTGCCGGATGTGATTGAACTAGACGAGCTAACCACCGGGCAACGCCGGGAAGGTGTGTTCTATGCCTTCATGGTCTTTTTGCAAAAGTTGGGGTTAGCTCTGGCCCTGTGGCTGGTGGGTATTGCGCTGGAAGTGGCTGGCTATCTGCCCACAGCCGCCGGAGGCACGCCGGCCAACCAACCGGCCTCAGCCCTGTTGGCCATTCGGCTGGCGATCGGCCCTTTGCCTACCGCAGCCCTGATTGGCGGCTTGGTTTTGGCTTATTTCTACCCCATTACCCGTGACATCCACGCGGAAATTTTGCTGAAGCTGGCAGAGCGCAAACGTGCCAATCAACAGGCCAGTCAGGACTAGGAAAGCGCTAGGCCAGGATCCATCCTCACGGGGCGATCGCCCCGTTCCTCTGCCTTGCGAACTCGGTTCAAAAAAATTCAAAAAAATTCAGAAAACCCCTTGACCCTTCTCGGAAGTTGTTGTTACTATACTCAAGCCTTCGGGCAATGGGGCGTCGCCAAGCGGTAAGGCAGCGGGTTTTGGTCCCGCCATTCCTAGGTTCGAATCCTAGCGCCCCAGTTAAAAAACTAGTTACAGAAAATTAGTTACAGAAAGCTTGTTGATTGCGCCTCAACCAAGCTGGTCAATAAAAAACCGAAACATAAAATCAAGAGTAATTAAGATCAAGAACAGTGTCTTGGTAATTTACACGGGCCCACACCCAGACAGAGCTTAGGAACCCATCTAGAAATTGAGATATCAATCACTGAGGCGCGATCGAGACCCGATCGAGGCATGATTGAGAGATCAATTTGGCAATCCAATTTGGCAACTCAATTTGGCAACCGAGTTTAGAAACCCAATTTAGAAACCGAATCGGGAACTCAATTGGCAAGCTCCCCCTGTGAACTCAAGCGCGGGAAAAGCAAGTCATCGGTGGTCAATTTTGCACAATCCATCAACCCTATTGACGAGGACAACTGAGGTGGCAACCTGGCAATGTATCAAAGGCTGTGGAGCCTGCTGTCATCTCGATCCCAACGAACGCCCCGACCTGGAAAGCTATTTAGAACCCGAGGATTTATTGCTCTATCTGAGCATGGTGGGGCCCGATGGTTGGTGCATGAATTATGACCAATTGAACCGAGAATGCACGATCTATGACGATCGCCCCTGGTTCTGTCGGGTACAAGTCGAAACCTTTCAGCGGATGTTCGAGATTGAGCCAGCGGAATTGAACGACTTTGCGATCGAGTGCTGCCGCGATCAAATCAGCGGAGTCTATGGCGATCTGAGCTTGGAAATGCATCGGTTCGATCGCGCCGTAGGCCTCACCCTCAGCACCAACACCCCAGCAACCCCCGATCCGTTGGCGTTGGATCCGTCTGGATTGGATCAATCGGCATTTGAGTAGCAGAATTGACTCAACGGAATACTCAATGCCCCAAACAATGCAACAAAATGCGCAATGTAGTGAGATCCCAATCGCGCAGAGGGCTGCATTCGGATTAAATTGAGGATTGGCTCTTTCAGTTTCCTGAGTTCCATGTCTGACCCTAACGCTTTACCCGACTGGATTCGCCAAATCGTGCAGGATCAACCCCTCAGCAACGAGCAGGCGACTTGTTTGCATTGGATTGGCGATGCGTACCAACTGCTGATGCAGCTCAATAGCTTTAGCTTGAGTGAGTATTCTGAGCAGGTGCAGCATCTCGATCGGGTAGCGGAAATGGCTCGGGCAGGAAGTCGGCTAGCTCAACATGCACCGGAAGTGGTGGAAGCCTTGGTTCAACAGCAGCCGGTGGGCCGCTCCTCCTGATGTTCACCCCCGAACAATTGGCGCTGGTGGTGGTGGCGATCGCCCTGGGGGTTTCCGTCGGAAGCTTCTTGAATGTGGTGGTTTATCGCCTCCCCGCCGGGTTATCGCTGCTGCACCCGCCCTCCCGCTGCCCCAAATGTTTGCACCGGCTGGCTCCCCACGACAATGTGCCGGTTTTGGGCTGGCTGTGGTTGCGGGGTCGTTGTCGCTATTGCGCAGCCCCGATCGCCCTGCGCTATCCCTTAGTGGAAGCCAGTACAGGGCTGCTGTTTGCCGCGATCGCCCTGCGAGTTAGCACCACCGAACCGGAAGCAGTGTTCAGTCCCTGGGGTCTGAGCATGATTTTGGGGGGATGGATCTTCGTGAGCTGGCTGTTAGCCCTGGCGCTCATTGATTGGGACACCCTCACCCTGCCCAACTCGCTCACCCAATCGGGCCTGCTGTTGGGATTGGGATTCAGAACCGCCTTCGGAGCGATTGAAACGGGCCAGGGCAGCGGCGCGGCGGCCGGATTGCTGGATGCCCTGTTGGCCATGGCGCTTGGCCTGTGGTTGTTTCAGGCGATCGCCACCCTGGGCAGCTTGATTTGGGGACGCACGGCCATGGGGGCCGGAGATGTGAAGCTGGCGGCCATGCTGGGAGCTTGGTTGGGTTGGAAATTGCTGTTGCTGGCGAGTTTTTTGGCCTGCGCGATCGGGGCAGTAGCCGGCTTGGGCGCAATTGGCCTGGGTTGGCTACGGCGCGATCGGGTCTTGCCCTTCGGCCCATTTTTGGCCCTGGGTAGCCTGATCGCCCTCCTCTCGGGCCCGGAAATTATCACAGCCTACTGGCAATTTTGGATGCGCTAGGCCGCAGTCATGGTCTGGCCACCACCTCCTCCACTGACGATGGCCAATAGTTTCCCCAAGCCAAATTCAGCAACGTTCCTTGCATCTCACAGAGGCATTGCACCAGCCGTTGGGCAGTCCGCACCATTAATGGGCTAGTTTTCAAAAAAGCAGCCACCTGAACCGCCTGGGCCGATCGCTGCAAGGTGGGTGAAATGGCCGTCGCCGTGGTGATAAACGATCGCTCCTGCCATTGATCCAAATCCTCGCGAACCGCTTGCCAGTAAAGGACTTGGAATTGCACAAAGTCAAAATCGCACTCCCGCAGCACCCGCTCAATGCGGGCATAGCGATGCAGACACCAGTTGCGCAAAATCACCCAGGATGGGTGTAAATCCCGCGCCAAAACCAGCTTGAACGCCCGTCGGCGCAACTGCGGCAAATAATCATCCACCCAAAAAACCATCATGTCGTGATAGGCCGGCGTGCCGATGCACGATCGATCCAAAACCGCCGCCCGATCGACCCCAAACCGATCCAACACCTCCTGGGGAAAGTAGCAGATCCCCTGGCGCGCATCCTCATCGATGTCGCGCAGGTTGTTATAGAACTGATCGACCGCTCCAAAGTGATAGGCCGCCTCCCACTGGGACGGACTCAAAAACGGCAGAATCTGGAAAAAGGAACCCGCCAACGTCTCCAGCATCGTTTCATAGTCAGCTAGCGTTTCAATCCGTAGATTGTCCGTGTGGTAGGTCAAGATTGCATCCAGATACCGATCCCACGACTGGACCGATAAGCGATCGCTCAGACTTGCCTCCGCATGAAACCAGCGCTGTTGCATTGTCGCCAGCAAACTGGCATCTTCTGTGACCATGGCCGCCGGGCCATGGCTCAGTAAACGCTTCCAAGCGCGATAGAACGCGAGGAAACTAGGCTGCTCCGTAGATGTGTGATTTTCTTTACAGACAAGTTCTGCCTCCGCCAATCGATCAACCTTACGAATCCAACCAATCCGTTCAATCCAGTCCCGTTGCACATCTGACTCGAGTCCTAAGACCCAAGCAGCATTATCTTCATCCTTAAGAGAATCATCAGCAATCGCGCAGTATTGCGACGATTCGACCAGCTTGGCCACAGCCGATCCGTTCATGATGCACCCGTGAAATCCCTGACGCACTCTATTAGAACTTTAGCCCCTTGTTCTGGTAGATGAACAAATACCACCAATTTCTAAGGAAGTCTTGGCCGTCAGGGGCGATCGCCCTTTGTTTTAGCAAGAAATGGCCAGACTTTATTGCTGTGTGACACCCCCTAATCTCAGGAATTGAGAGCATCAGCCAAATTCAGCCAGGATTGAAATTTAAAGCGCTTGTTTTCAGGCATGAAATTCTTTTTTTAGGCCATGAATTAGTGATGATTCTCAATCTTTAAAACACTTGTATTTTCTACTACATCAATTCAGAGAGAAATCCCTTAAGGTGTCTCGCCACTCAATTGGTGGTCTCCGCAAATTCTCGGAGCTAACGCCCCCAAGTGCCAGCCTTTGGTATGCGCAATCAGAACGACAACACGGAAGCCCCCTAAAAAAAGACACAGGCTAACGGGGCGCAAGTTTTGAACAACTGCCGCCGTTGACTGACCCGATCGCCGATCGAGTGCGCGCCTATCTATGACTCAATCAAGGGCCTATCTTGCTGAACCCGAGGTTGGATTGAGACCAGATCAAGGCCGCTGCATCCAACGGTCAGACCAAGGTTGACCCAAAATCGATACAACCGAATGGATACGATAAGTGATCACAGGCGATGAGTAATTGCGGATCGCGCTGATCCCGATCCTGGCAAGATCATGCTGATCGCCCCTGATCACGGAAAGACTCACCGGATTGCAACCCTGGACTACAAAACAGGGCGATCGGCAAATCCAAGCGCGTTATGGCTAAGGGAAGAATTTTGGGTTCTGGGCCAGAGCGTGGGAAACTAGGGCAGCGATCACCCGCTGCTGGCAAGGGCGCATCTGGAAGCAGGTAAACTGCGCCGGCCGAAAGCAGCAACGCATTTTGGTAGCCCTGTTGGAACGAATCCGCCGAGCCTCTGGGATGGTTTACAACACCCCCAATCGACCGTTACCAGTGCCTTTGACGCAACCGTTTCTGGTGTCCGCAAGAGTATTGTAACGCCCCGAGGGGCGGGGAATCTACCCGGAGAGTATTGAACCCATGTCGTTGTTTGATTGGTTTGCAAATCGTCGTAAGAGCGATCCGGCTGGACATTCAGGCCAAGAGCGAGAGATCGCCGATGGTCTCTGGACGAAGTGTGAAGCCTGCGGCGTTCTCGCCTACACGAAAGACCTTCAGGCAAATCAGATGGTTTGCCTGGATTGTGGGCATCATATGCGGGTCTATAGCGATGAGCGGATCCAGCAATTAATTGACCCGGGCACTTGGGTGGCGTTGGATCGGGATGTGCGCCCGGTGGATCCTCTGGGCTTTTTCGATCGCAAGTCCTATAGCGATCGAATTGTGGAGGCCCAAAGCAAGTCCGGCCTCATTGACGCGGTGCAAACGGGCTTGGGTGATTTAGAAGGTCAGCCGATCGCCCTGGGGGTGATGGACTTTCGGTTCATGGGCGGCAGCATGGGATCCGTGGTGGGCGAAAAGCTAACCCGGGCGATCGAACGAGCCACCGCTGAACGCCGGGCCATGGTGATTGTCTGCGCATCCGGGGGGGCCCGAATGCAGGAAGGAATGCTGAGTTTGATGCAAATGGCCAAAATTTCCGGGGCCCTGGAGCAGCATCGGGAGGCCGGCTGTCTCTACATCCCTGTGCTGACCCATCCCACCACGGGCGGTGTGACGGCCAGTTTTGCCATGCTCGGTGACATCATCATCGCCGAACCCAAAGCGTTGATTGGGTTTGCGGGCCGGCGGGTCATTGAACAAACCCTGCGCGAAAAGCTCCCGGATAACTTCCAAACGGCGGAATATTTGCAACAAAACGGGTTTGTGGATGCGATCGTGCCGCGAACCCAACTGAAGTCTACGTTGGCCCGCTTGGTTCGGTTGCATCACGCTTCCCGGCGGGCGGTGTCCACGGCTCCCACGAATGGGGCCCGGCTGCGGGATGAGGTGATGCTGGATGGTCAACGGGATGGGTTGCATGTGGAACGTTCGATCGCCCCTGGTTCGATCGCAGCCCAGCCCTAAATCCTCCCACCCGCGATCCTCTCACCGGCTCTCAGGAATTCGATTCGCCCAATTCGATTCGCTCCAGCAGCCCTCTTCAAGATTGCGGCCCGAAATTGCAACCCGAGATTGCAACCCGAGATTGCGATATGTTTCCGAACGATGGTTTCGGAATCCAGGTTCTACGGGGGATCACCCCGCCCCCAAAGCGAGACTCGGGCCATGGGCTGAAAGCCTTGACCCCCAACGGTTATTCAGCCCCCGATCTCGGAAAGTCATGCCCACTGATGCGGCTTGAGTTGATAACTTGCTATCTCTCGGAGCCTGAAAGGCGGGGGCTTTGCCCTCAATCCGGTAAGATTAAAATCAACTTTTGGCTACCGCATTTTTTCTCCAAAACATTTACCGTTTAGGGCTTTGCCGGCCAAAGGCAACCGTTATCATTACCCGGCGATCGCTGGGTGAGACTCGGACACTTTGAAGAGACACCGGGGCCAACCCCGCTCCCATCGCTGGGCAGTGGAGAGGGCTTTGGGGTCAAACCACCGATCAACGCAGCCGTTTTAGCTGGCTGCCTAGATCGGGAATCCCCGTTGCTTTAGCATGGGGAGGATGTGAATTGTGGTTAGAGTGCCGCAGCGGGGGCGATCGCGCGATCCGAGCGACAATCTAGCCGGCTATAACATCGGCCTGACTTTGATCGAGATCAAGAGACTCAAGTCTAGAAAGAACCATGCTGAAAAAGGTTGTTTTGCTAGTTGTAGCGGTGGCGTTTTTTGCCTTCCAACTGGCCGTTAGCCCCGTAAGCGCGGCGGAAATGAAGCCGGAACTGCGCACGGTCAAGGTCAACGAAAAGGGTGATACCGTCACCTTGACCCTGGAGCAAGTGGCTCTGGGCAAGAGATTGTTTAATGACACTTGTGCCCAGTGCCATGCGGGCGGTGTGACCAAGACCAGCCCTGATCTGGATCTGTCGCCTTCGACCTTGGCAGGTGCCATTCCTAGCCGCGATCACATCGCTGGTTTGGTGGACTACATGAAGAATCCGACCACCTACGACGGTGAAACGGAAATTTATGAACTGCACCCCAGCACCCGCAGTTCTGACATTTTCCCGGAGATGCGGAACCTGACCGATGAGGAATTGGAAGCGATCGCTGGTCATATTCTGAGCCAACCCAAGGTGATTGGTTCCCGCTGGGGCGCTGGTAAGACTCGTTATTCAACTTGATGAATGAGTGAATATGGAGGGCGATCGAGCAGCAGGGTAGATGATGCCCGATCGCGATGCCCTCAGGGTTCTCTGGATGGTTGTTTGATTCAGTTGCCCCATTCAAGACTCGTAATCGATTGCTTGCCCGGTTAACCGAAGGATGGTGGCCGGGTATTTATTTGGAATTAATTGGGCCTTGGGATTAATTAGGCTCCGGGATTAATTAGGCTCTGGGATTCCTTGAGCGGCGGCCACCCCGCAATTTTGCAGGGTAGAATCGAAAGGTCTCTGGGCTAAGGTTCCATGGCCGCATGAGTTCCACTAGCTGTGCCGTTTGCCCCGCGTCATCATCATGTCTAAACGTCAGTCCGATCGATTTGCGCTGGGGATCCTGCTGGGGGCGGCAACTGGAGCCGTAGCAGGATTATTGTTGGCTCCCCGATCGGGTCGAGCTTCTCGCCAGCGTCTACAACAATCTTTGCAAAGCACTTTGCAAAACACCTTACAAAACACGGTGAAGCAATCGGGCGATCGCCTGCCGGGAGCGTTGGAGGAGTTGGGACAAGTGGTGCGCGACCAAGCGGCCATTTGGTCCGATCGCACCCGCGATCGCCTAGAAGGGGCACTCGATCGACTGCGGGACGCGATCGCCAGCGGTGTGGCCGCCAGCCAAACGGTGGATCAGGAAGATGTCAGCTTGTCGGAAGCGGGCGACGCAATTCCAACCGGCTCAGCCCCAACTCCGAAGCCCCGCCAGTTGGCCTATAACCGAATGGCCGCCCCCATGACCCAAACGGGCGATCGCTAACGGCGCGCATTCCGTCCTCTGAACCCATGATCGATCCGTTATTTTGGCTGGGGCTATCGTTTTTGCTCGTCAGTGTCTGCTTGGCGATCGCCCTGGCCGCTGCCATTCCTGCCCTGCAAGAGTTGGGGCGGGCCGCCCGCAGTGCCGAGAAGTTATTTGACACCCTCACAAGAGAGTTGCCGCCCACCCTGGAAGCCATTCGCCTCACGGGTTTGGAAATTAGTGACCTGACCGATGACATGACCAGTGGCGTGCAAAGCGCCGGTCAAGTGGTGCAAAAGGTGGACAGCAGCTTGGATACGGCCCGGCGGCAAGCGCGGCGAGTGGGAGCCACGGCCCGGCGGGCGGCGGCAGGTCTTCAGGCCGCTTGGCAGGTGTTGGTGAAGCCTGGTCGCGATCGCCGTCGAGATAACCGATTGGAAGGGCGCAGTGAGCGGAATGAATTGCGCGGCGAATTGCGCGGCGACCTCAGGAACGATCGCAACGAACGAAATGATCGCGATGAGAGAAACGACCCAAGAAATGAGGGGCTGAACCGGCGATCGGAACGGCCGGGACTACCGAGTGGATCCACTTGGCAACCACCCGATCGCTATGCGGAGGCCTACCTAGAAGACGAGCTGGATAATGATCTTGATGAAGATTTAGGGGATCTGGATTTAGAGGATCTCGATGAATTAGATCATCTAAACCATCGAGCCAACTACGATGATCCTTATCCCAGCAGCGATCAAAATCCAAGGAACGATCGAACCAGTGAATCAGGCACTCACTCAGACAGTGAATTTGGAGATGGAACCCTGGTTGAGCGATCGCAATGAGCCTTCGAAATGAGCCTTGATTTGCGGGACTGGCCCCTAAAACTCACTCCCTTAAAATTGACGGATTTACCCGAAACGGCCTATTTGGTTGGTGGAGCCGTGCGGGATGCTCTGTTGGGGCGGCAGCGGGAGGCGGTGGATTTGGATGTGGTGCTGGCGACGGGAGCGATCGAACTAGCCCGATCGATTGCTGGTCGCTACGATGCGGGGTTTGTGGTGCTAGATCGAGAACGCCAGATTGCGCGGGTGGTTTTTGCCCAGGGAACGCTGGATGTGGCGGCCCAGGTAGGCGACTCGATCGAGGCGGATCTGCGACGGCGGGACTTCACGGTGAATGCGATCGCCTATCAACCCCATCGCCAGGAATGGGTTGATCCCCTCGAAGGCCGGCGAGATTTGGCCGATCGGGCCCTGCGAATGGTGTCCGTGGAAAACCTGCGGGAGGATCCCCTGCGATTGTTGCGGGCCTATCGGATCAGTGCCCAATTGAATCTCCAAATGGAGCCAACCACGGCCCAGGCGATCGCCCAACAGGTTCCGAATCTGCGGCTTGTGGCGGCCGAACGGGTGCGGGCTGAGTTGGACTATTTGTTGGAAACGCCCCGGGGCGATCGAGTGCTGATGGCGGCCAGCGAAATTCAGCTTTTGCGCGATTGGCTGCCCCCTTGGCAAGGACAGCATGGGGTAACGCTGCCGGCCCTATCCAAGGCGATCGGGCAATTACAAAACCTTTGGCCCAATGCGCCCCTCGATTGTCCGCTGCCCAATGGGCGATCGCCCTTGGCGGCGGCCCGGTTAGCCTGTTTATTGGGATCAGACTTGATGATCGCTCAACGGGCCCTGGAGCGACTCAAAACCAGCCGGGTTGATCAGCGCATTCTGTTGGCGATCCTGGCGGCCAAGGCGAGCCTACCGGCCGATCGCCAATCGCCGCTCGATCGCGCGGCTCAGTACCAATTTTGCAAGGCGGCGGGGGAAGGATTTTTGGCGGCCGCGCTTCTGGCTTTGGCGGAAGGAACGGCCCCGATCGCCCTGGCCGAGGCGATCGCCCGTTGGCAAGATGCCACCGATCCGGTAGCCCACCCCAGCCCACCGCTCACGGGTCACGAGTTGATGACGGAATTTGGCTTGCCCCGGGGGCCGATCGTCGGTCAACTGTTGGCGGCCTTGGAGCGGGCCCAGGCCCTTGGGCAAATTCAGGGATCCGAAGGCGCTCGGCAGTTTGCCCAACGCTGGCTTCAGTCAGCCCAATCCTTCCCGACATAGCCAACCTTTGCGGGCCAACCTTTGCGGGTCGATCGCGAAAGGCAATCTCAAGGCGATCGAGATGCGCTATGCTAGGTGGGCTGAACGGGAAATGGAACATGGCAAAGCGCCGTAACCTCAAAAAAGAAAAAGCACAGCGTAACTTGGCTTACGCACGTAAATTCCGCAAGCGCTCCAATAGTGGACGGATGCACCGCTCTCGTCGCCCGTCTGCATCGGCCGAAGCGGAAACCAATGAAGAGGAAACGACCACCGACGTTCAAGACGGTGCAGCGGTCTAACCCAACCCAAGTCTCTCTTCTATGGCCGAAGCGGCCTGTGGCTAAAAACGTTTTGGGTTTCCTTGCTCCGTCGTGGATCCAATTTTCCATTAACCTTTGGGTTGTGCCATGGATTGGGTTTAACCCACGGCCGGAGCCAGAAGCACCCGATTGCGGCTTTGAGGAAGCGCAGCAGTTCTATTAACTGTTGCGCTTCTCTGTTTTTGCCATTTATTTTTGCCATTTATTTTTGCCATTTATTTTTGCCATTTATTTTTGCCATTTATTTTTGCCATTTATTTTTGCCATTTATTTTTGCCATTTGTTTTTGCCATTTATTTTGAGGATCATCTCACTTGACCAAAGGCAACGGCCGAGTCAGGCGTTGCAGATGTGGGAAATTAGACCGCTTTCACGAAAATCCCTTTCCTCCAGATCGGCCGATCAACGATCATTTTGTAGGTTGGGTTGAGGCACGAAACCCAACAACAGCAAGGTTTGTAGTGATCGAGTTGGGTTTCGCAAAGCTCAACCCAACCTACCGAAGAACCAAGCATTTGAGCGCTTTGTCAATCAATCAGTAATCTTGGAAAGGAATTTATAGTTGCTTTATCAATCAGCTCTAAAGACCTCGTTAAAGATTTTTAGAGATTTTTCAGAAAGTCCTCCATTTCTTGGGACTCGGTGACCATTCCCAAGGCTTGGAAGTGCTCGATCGCCCGTTCGGCCCAATTACGCGACTCCTTGCGCAATCGCCCGGCCGAGGCAGCGCGGGCCAAATGCTTGCAGCAATAGGCACAACACCGCTGATCAACAATCACTGCCGCCAACCGGTAGCTGGCTTCCAACTCCCGCATGGCTCGGGAATATTGCCCCTGGACTATCCGCACCTGCCCGATCGAGGACTGAATATAGGCCGTTCCCCGTTGCCACCCCAAAGCCTGTGCTTTTTTCAGGGCCGTCGTATAAAGTCGCAAAGCTTCGGTGGAATTCTGTGCCTGCTGTGCCAAATCGCCTTCGTAGTAAAGACTTTGGCACTCCAAACGCAACCGGTGCTCGGCGTTGAGCTGGGGATGGTGAATGAGCTGCTCCACACGGTGTTTCCACCGATCGCCATGGTCGATCGATCCCTGGTCATAGGCCAGGCGCAGTTGGTTAATGGCTAAATCCGATTGCAACTCTAGATCCAGATGATCCCGCAATTGCCAAACGGCCTCAAAATCTGCGCAGGCCTGGCGAAGGGATTGGGAGTCATTGCGGAGGGCATGGGTCCAACCGCGATCGAACAAAAAGCGTGCTTCCAAGGCCGAGTTCTGTTGCTGGCGAGCCAGTTGGATGGCTTTGGCATCGCGGGCAATCCGCTCCGACCAATGGCCGCGAAAGTGGCTGTAGCCCCTGAGAGGTTGAAAAACCTGCCAAAACGACTCCAATCGCCCGGCCGCTAAACACCAATCCAAAACCTGGTTCAGGGTGCCCCAATGACAATCGATCGCTTGGTGATCGGTTAACCACTCCAGGCGATCGCCCTGGCCATGTTGCTGCACATAGTCGATCGCCCATTGCAACCATCGCTCACGCATCGCCGTTTCTTTAGTTGCGGCCAGGCGATCGACCCCCACCGTTGCCACATAACGCCGAGCCAAGGACGACAGGTCATAGCGCCCGTCACAATGGAGGGTCACCATGGACTGCTCAGCCAGCTTGGCCAAATGGGCCCAAGTGGCGTGGGCTTCCGGATCCACCCCGGCCACCTGGGCTAACAATGCTGGTTGGACGGGAACCGCAAACCAACTGAGGGCCAACAGGAACTGCCCCGCCAACTGCCCGCCCAAGGCCTCCAGGATGTTGGCACAGTAAAACTGCGTCACCCAGTGATCCGGCTGTTCCAGTTGGGCAATGACCCAAGCGATCGATTGGCCCGCCGTCAATTGCCCCAACCCCCAGGCGATCGGCCCCGGCAAGGAACCCGCCGCCGCCACCAAGCGCCGATATTGCCCCAGAGACCAAGGCCACCCCGCTTCCGGAACCCGCTGCATGATCCACCGCAGGGCCGCCTCTGGCTCCAGGGGATCTAGATGGAGCGATCGGGCGATCGGCAATCGATAGCGGCAGGTGAACAACACCTTGACCGTGGCTGGCAATTCATACAAAAACGCCAACGTGGCCTGCGGATCTGTCATTTCTTCAAAACTATCCAAAATCAACAACATGGGTTGTTGAGCCATCAAAGTCCAAGCCTGTCGCATTCGATCGGGCAAGGGGCGATCGTTCCATTCACTTGTCATTCGATCAGAATCGGATGTGAGATTCTGCAAAACTTCCGATAATAACTGCTCTAGGGTTTGTTGCGATCGCCATCCTGGCAGCAGCCCCATTCCCGTTAAGTAATGGGTTTTAGCGGAAGTGAAAAAGACCCGCTGGAAAGGGCAAGAATTTTTTTGAATTAAATAATGAACGCTCGCTAAAGCCAGGGCCGTCTTACCGGTTCCACCAGCTCCTTCAATCACCAAAAATCGCTCTTCTTGATTCTGTTGCAGCCAGTGAATCAGGTGTTCCCACTCTCGATCGCGGCCTTCCAAAATCGCACTATCCTGAGCTGGCAAATAAACCTTCCAGTTTTGATGCTCCGCGATCGGAGCAGAGGAGATTCGATAGGGACGTTCTGCTAACATTGCCAAAATTCGGCGACGACAAAAACGCCCTTCCCAATTCAATAACGTTTTAAGATAAGTGTAAAGCTTATTTGTGAGTTCTGTTCGGAGAACATCAGCATTAACTTCAAGCACTGTGGCTAAGGCTTCAATGCTCATTCCTGTGAGAAATCCGCGTAAATAGAGCCGTTCAGTGCGGCTGAGTTGCGATCGCCGAGAATCACCAGTGGCGGGAAACTCCGGACAGGGCTGCCCCCGCTTTGCCCACAGCAGCCGGGCCTTGACTCGGCCCAAGTCGCGATAGAGACCTTCGAGATTCCATTCGCACCCCACCTCCTGAAACAAAGTGCTTTTGTTATCCATCGCTCGCTGGGTCAACCTCCTTCGGGAAAGACTCGATAAGCCAAAGTTCGTGGTCGGGATTCAGGTCAGTTTCATCGAATTGATCGAAGATTTGAGATTTACCTAAGATTTTAGGGTTTTACCTAAGATTTTGGCTTTAGCTCTTACAAAACGGATCGAGATATTCTGATTTTCAAGCTAATTTCGCCACCGATTCCGCGCCGATCGCGTGGGGGAAACCGATCGCTCAGTCCTCATGAATTCCTGTTAGTTCAGAGGACTCGTTCAACAAATTCGTTCAACGGACAGACCTAGGGCCGATCGCCCCTGGATCTGGTTCAAAAGCCGCGAGCAATTCATCTGGGTTCTGTGCCAAAGCCCGCTGTCATGGGCCGCAACCGGATCCAAGCCAATGGGCTGCTGATGGTTTTTGGGCTAAATCAACAACAACCCCAGGTCTTGGAGCCTGCATAAAAATTTCTAAGCAAGGCGATGTTAATGCAGTTGATGTTGGGTTTAGGGCTTGAGTAATTGCGCCCTAGCGGCTTGCTCTGTGTTGCTGAATTCTTGAAACTTTGGTCGAGAATGCCCCATGATCCTTCCCTCTCCGGTGTTGTCTCAGGATCGGAAAACGGCTTGGCCCGACGGAACCCTAATTCACGATCGCTACAGCATCCTGCGGGGGCTGAATGCCGCCGCCACGCGATTGCCCCAAGTTGGTCAGGTGCAGGTGTTTGAGGTGGTGGACTTGGAGGACGACGATCGGCCCAAGGTTTTGAAACTGTTGATTCGTCAACAATCAACCCGGCTCGATCGGCTTTACCGCGAAGCGGAAGTGCTGATGCGTGGCCCCCAGCATCCCCAAATCCCCAAGGCGGCCGTGGATGGCTTCTTTTGCTGGCGACCGATCGACAGCCGCTGGCCCTTTCAGGGGTTGGTGATGGAGGCGATCGCGGGGGAATCCCTAGAGGCTTATCTCGATCGACAGGGGGCGATCGACCCCATGGAAGCGATTCGCTGGTGGGTTCAACTCAGCAGCCTGCTCCACAACCTTCACCAGGCCGGCTGGGTCCATGGGGATGTGAAGCCCGCCAATCTGATTCGGCGGCCCCAGGGGGATTTGGCCCTGGTGGATTTTGATGCGGCCATGGCGGTGGGCGATCGGGCGGCCGCCGCCTGTGGCTCTGCGGGCTACATTGCCCCAGAGCAGCGAGAACGGGAGCCAGTGGGCCCCGCCAGCGATTGGTTTAGCCTGGGCCGCACGATCGTGCATTGGCTCACGGGGCAGCATCCCTTAGATTTGATGGCCCAAAGTGTTGACTCTGACTTTGACTGGCGCTGGGCCGTGCCGGGGTTGCCGGACTCGATCGCATCGGCGATCGATATCCTGATGGCTCCCAACCCGAGCGATCGCCGAATCATGCCAGCGGGAACCACCGCCACTTCCTTGCTTCCCCTGGCGCAGCGCCTGGCGCGGCCGCCCGTTGTTGCCACGCCCCCTAGGCAGTTCCCGGAATTCCCGAGGGCTGCCTAGGGAATCCTAGCAACCTGGTAGCACGGCAAGCTTATTTTGATCGGTCAAGTCCAGTGACGGTTGCCGCTATCCGATCCTTAGGCAGCAAGGGGCTGAGGGCCTGTCGTCAAATCGCCTGAAGCCCTGATTCCACCGTTGGCAGATCGTGGGGGACAAGGGGCTTAAGCCCCTTGTTACGGCGACTGTCTCCACAACTTTGACCCCATGAATTAAGGCAGCCACGCTACTAGGGGTTTCTAGGGATTTTCTAGTGTTCCTCCACACCACAATCTCTCTGTTCAATTCGGCAGTGGACTGTGCTCCACGAGCCGGATTTTTTTGTGGCAAATCTTGGTGGCAAATCTTGGTTGCCAATCAACGCGGCAAATTTTGGTTGCCAATCAACGCGGCAAATTAGCGCAGTACTGGGGGCGATCGCTCCGGTACGGAATGCCAAGGGCGCGGGACTCCATACAACGCCACCGTTCCCTGGCCGTTCCAGCGCTCCCCATTCGGCAGGGTAGCCCGCCGAAAATCCGCTTGCTCCAATTGAGCATCGTGCAAAACGGCCCGGGTGAGATTGCTGGCAAACAGGATGGCTTGGGTCAAATCTGCCCGACTCAGATCCGCATCCATTAGCGCGGCCCGACTTAAATCGGTGCGGATCAGATTGGCTCGACGGAGGTTAGCCCGACTCAGATCCACTTCTGACAAATCAAAATGGCTCAGATCGGCGGTGGCCAAGTTACTTTGGGGCGCAATTAACCACAGACCGGCCCCGATCGGGTCAAAGTCTTGGGGCCAGCAGGTGGCCTCGTCCATCAATGCCCCCTGAAAACTAGCCCCTTGGAGTTGGGCTTGGCTCAGGTCAGTTCCGCGCAAATCTGCCCGATCGAGATAAGCCTCCTGCAACTGGGCTTGGGCTAAATTCCAACCCCGCAAGTCCGCTTGGCTGAGGTTGCTGGCCGCCGCTTTCAGTTGGGAACCAAGGACGATCGCCCCCTGTTGCAACCAGTCGATCGCCCCTTGGGTGCGGGCATCCACGCGAGCCTGTCGCCAGTCCACCCCATCCACCCAAGTCCACCGCAAATCCGCCCCACAGAGATCCGCTCCGTTTAAGCTGGCTCCCCGCAGATCTGCCCCCCGTAAATCGGCTTCGCGCAAATCCGCCCGCCGCAGGTAAGTGCCCCGTAAATCGGCTTCGCGCAAATCCGCCCGCCGCAGGTTCACCCCCGATAGATAGGCCGAAGACCAATTGACCGACCGAGCCACAACCTCACGAAAGCGGGCCCCGGAAAAATCCGCCCCGCTTAGGCGTAGTTCCGACAAGTTGGCTCGATCAAAATTCCACTTTCCCTGGTGATATTGCTCAATCCACTCAGCCGCCTGACTCTGTTTCATGGAGATCACCGATCGCGCCGTTGGCTACCAACTGTTGATAGTCTTCGGCCGTTAGTCCTTCGTTATTACCCAAGACCGCACCTGTGACGATCGCCCGATGAAAATTCACCCGGCTTAAGTTGGCTCCACTCAGGTTAGCCCCACTCAGGTTAGCCCCACTCAGGTTGGCCAGGGCCAAGCTGGCCTTGTGCAAATCTGCTTTGGTCAAATTGACATCACTCAAGAGGGCCCCGGACAAATCTGCCCCGGCCAAGCGTGCTTCCGCTAAGTTTGCCCCGCTCAAGTCTGCATCACAAAGCTGGGAACCGCGTAGATTCACCCGTTGCAGATTGGCCCCGCTCAGATCACACCCCTCCAGTCGCACCCCCAAAAGTTGTCTACCGGTTAAGTCTTGTTGGGGATTCAGTCGGGCCAGGGTCAACAGATCAAGGAAGCTGGCTTGCGGATTGGCCCAAATGGCTGCGATCGCCCCGGCCCAGGGCCCGTCAATGGCTCCACCCGATCGCGCCAGGAGGCAATCCAACACGGCTCGCTGTTCCGGCGACAGGGGGTGACGCTCCGCCAGGTTCAACGCTTGGGTAATTTGTTCGATCGCCGCATCCAAATCCACGCGCGATCGATCCGCACCCGCCTGTTCCGCAGGGGCCCCTGCATCCTGAAAAACCGTCACAATTCAATCTCCTTCAATTGCCGTTTGCACAACGGCTGCTGCACATGATCACTACCCGTTTTTAGGGTAACCCGAAGGGAACCGGCGGCCGGCTGAATGCAAAGAGAGTTCAACATTCTCACGATCCACATCAGGGCGGAGCCAGGGTTCAGGTGGGTAACCAGGTTTGCACCACGCGCCCCGCAATTTTGTGACCCAGCCATGGGGTGTTCTGGGCCAGGGACCGCAATTGGGCCGGCTCCACTGTCCAGGTGGCGGCGGGGTCAAACCGAATCAGGGGCTGGGCCTGACCAGGGCCGATCGGTTGGGGCATTTGGCCCAACAACTCGGCGGGCCGCTGACTGAGCGATCGCCACAGTTCCAGCGCCGTCAATTCCCCAGTCATCACCAACCCTGACCAGAGCAAGGGCAAGGCCAACTCCAGCCCGATCGCCCCTTTGGGTGCTTCGGCAAAGGCGACGGTTTTTTCTTCGTAGGTGTAGGGGGCATGATCCACCGCGATCGCGTCGATCGTCCCGGCTTTGAGGGCGGCGATCAGGGCCTGGCGATCGGCAGGATTACCCAAGGGCGCAGACAGGTGCAGGCTGGGATCGTAGGGCGAAGGGGGGCGATCGCTGCCCGGCAGAAGTCGCCGCCCGTCAATGTGGCTGGTGTCGCAGAGCAATTGCAACCAAGACAGGCTGGCCGTGAGGGGCAATCCATCGGCCTTGCCTTGGGCCACGAGGGCCGTGGCTCGACCGGTGGCCAAACGCATCACATGCAGGCGGGCGGGGCGATCGCGCAGCAATTCCAGGAGGGTGGCGAGGGCGCTGCTTTCGGCCACCGCCGACACCCCCACCACCCCCAGCCGCAACGCCTCAACCCCTTCCAGAACGGGGCCGCGACTGGCGGAGGTACTCTGACCCATCACCATCAACGGCAACCCCAAGGGCCCCGCATAGTCCAGCAGCCGTTCCATCAAGACCCAATCCCGGATCGATCGCCCGTCGGTGAAGCCCACAATGCCCGCAGTGGCTAACTCTGCCAACTCGCTCATCTGTTCCCCCTGGGCCCCTTGGGTCAAGGCTCCCCACAGGTGCAGATGGGGGCTTGGCTCCGGCAAGGCTGCCCAGCGATCGCGCAGGTTTTGCACCAGGGCGGGCTGATCCATGGCCGGTTGCGTGTTGGGCAGCAGGGCCAAGGTGGTGAACCCGCCGGCCAGGGCGGCGGCGGCCAAGCTAGCGAGGGTTTCTCGGGACTCATGGCCCGGTTCGCCCGATCGGGAATAGCAATCCACCAGGCCCGGGGCCAAAATTTGCCCCGCCGCCTCAATCACTTGGGTTCCCTCGGGCAAGGCTTGGGGATCCGGGTCGATCGCCCGCACTTGCCCCTGATCCAGCAAGACCGTGGCCGGTCGATCGACCTGGGCCACCGGGTCAATCAGGCGAATTTCCCGTAGCAGTTCGATCGTCATCTACAGCGCCCCAGCGGCCGTTTTGTCCAAAATCGTGCCCGATAGGTGATGGGTAATGTTCATCGCCTGCAACACCGGCAAACTATCGGGCCCGTCGGGATAGCAAATTGCCGTTACCCCGCCGTTCCCTTGCTTAAAGCGCCAAATGCTTTCGGGGCCAAGGCCCGTGAGCTGGCAGAGCAGGGCTTTATTCACGGCATCATGGGCCACTACCAACCCGGTCAAGGGGCGATCGGCCGGCGTTGCCACTTCACCCGCCTGAGCCAACACGGCCGCCCAGGCCTGTTCAGCGCGATCGAACACCTGTTGCAGGTTCTCACCCTCCGGCATTTGCACCGTTTCCGGGTGCGTTTGCCATTGTTTCAGCAAGCCCGGATATTCCGCCTCAATTTCCGATTCGTACTTGCCCTCCCACAGACCATGGCCAATCTCCTTGAGGGTATCCAGCAAGCCCAATTCCAGCCCTGGATGATGCGCCAAAATAGCCTCTGCGGTCGCTTTGGGGCGAGCCATGGGGCTGCTGAAGGCAAAGTCGATCGCCACATCCTTCAGGAAGTTGCCCGCTTTGGCCGCTTGACCATGACCCGTTTCATTCAGGGGCACATCAATTTGGCCCTGAAACCGCCCCTGACGGTTCCACTCCGTTTCCCCGTGGCGCACCAACAGCAACTGCGGCCCCCGATCGTCCCCACCGGGCTTGGGCACGGCTGAGCCACCCAAGGATCCCAAGTGCGCCGTCAGGTTCATTGACTCCAGTTGCACCGCATCCCCCAAACCACCGGCAAAGTTCAGCACACTGATCCCACAGTTCGATTGCAGCAGGCAGTGGTAGCGATCGGGGCCGATTCCCAACGCCGTACTCAGCAAGCAGCGGTTAATGCCGTTATGGCCCACCAAAGCCACCGTCTGCCCCTGATGGCGGCTCAAAATCTCTTCCCAAAAGGCCTTGGCCTGATCTCGCAAGGACAGCACCGGAAAATGCGTCCCACTGGCCAAAGCCATGCTGAATTCGTGGGGCTGGTGTTTCCATTGGTCATAGGCTTCAGGAAACTGAGCCTTCACGTCACTGACGGCCATCCCTTCCCAAAGGGGCAAATCCACCTCCCGCAACCGTTCGTTGGTGGTCAGGGGCGGCGAAGGCTGCAATTGCTGACAGATGGTTTCGGCCGTTTGGCGCGCACGCTGGAGGGGGCTGCAATAGAAGGCATCGATCGCCAAACCTTGCAGGGCGATCGCCACTTGGGTGGCCTGGTTACGCCCCAGGTCAGTCAGCACCGACTGATCGCAGCGCCCTTGAATGATCCGGCGGGTGTTGAAGTTACTTTGTCCGTGGCGGATGAGGATAACGCGCGTAGCCAAGGGCCTGTCTCCTAAAGTGGGGGTCAAGGGGAAGCGGGGCAACAGGACATTGCCGGGCTGAGATATTGCCAGACCGAGGTGAGGCGGTTTTGCGATCGAGCAGGGCCTGGCGGCAGGGATTGGTTGCAGACCCAGGGCAGACAACCGGCGCTCAGCCAGGATGCATTCTACCGCTCTGGGGCGAATCAACAGTTCTTCTGATCGGATCTTCTGGTCGGAGATCTTCATGGAAAAACAACCGCCCCCCAAGGAAGCGGTTGAAACCAAAGCACAACAGGGGCCGATCGAGCCAGAAGCCGCTACGCCACCGGGTCAAACCCGATCGGGCAGCAACCTCCTACGGTGGGCTTATTGCGCCAGCACATCCGGCGCGGTGGTTTCGCCAAAGCCCGATCGCCGCTGATTGGGTGGGTTTGGGCTGGCGCTGGGTGTGGGCTGCTGGGTCGGTTGGGCCGCAGGCGGATTGGTGGCCTCAGAAGTGGGAGTCGATCGGCTCTGGGGCGTGGGGGTAGGGGTTTGGGCCGGTACGGTGCGCGGCGCGGGGGTCACCGGCTCAGGCGATCGCGGCTCGGTCGCCTGGTTCAAGGCCGTGCGCACGGCTTCGATCGGCTGGGCTTCCTTGAGCCGGCCCCCTTCCCACAGCCCCGCCAACTGTTGCCCATTGGCATAGCTATAGATGCCACGGCCATGGAAAGCGTTGTTACGAAATTCTCCCTCGTAGCGATCGCCATTGGCGGTGCGGTAATTGCCGCGGCCGTTAAACTGACCCGCCAGAAAGTCGCCTTCATAGCGATCGCCTGCGGGCGACACATAAAGCCCCCGCCCTTGCAGCTTGCCGTTCACCACCTGTCCTTCATAAACTCCACCCGCCGCATAGGCATAGCGGCCGCGGCCCGTGCGCTGACCTGCCACAAAGTCTCCCTCGTAGCGATCGCCGTTGGCCGCCAAGCAGTTGCCCGGGCCCGTGAAGATGGCGGCCTTGGCTAATTCTTCACAGGACGCAGCGGCGGAGCTGGTGGATAGGCGAATTTCTTCCGATCGCGCCGCTGGACTAATCCCGATCGTGCCAACGCAGGCACTCAGAACCATCGGAAACACAACACCCCGACCCCATGGCCAAGGCAAACAAGTTGAGTTGGATCGCATAAGGTCTGGATAAGTAGCTATTGCAATCGTTCTGAGCAACCGCCCCGAGGGAGCGTGGCGAGCGACGTAGCTAAGTCTTTTGTAACTGGCTGATCGCAATCCTGACGAATTTTCTATTAAATCGTTATCTTAAATCGGGTTGGACTGTTTTGTCTGTATTCAAACAATCACCTTAATCAATTTGTTTGTGAGCATCAATTCATTTGAAAATATTTCACCCTCTTTTTTCACTCTAGCTTTTGAATTATTCCAGTTTCATGAACATCACCATGAGCATTACAAAAACCAGGAGTCCCCCCCTAATAGGGATGTCTGAAAAGCCAAAACTGCTACCTTGCGGGTTACACCGATTAACTAAGATAGGGGGCTTAGGACTTGTCGTCAAATCACCTGAAACCCTGATTTCACCGTTGGCGGATCGTGGGGGGCAAGGGGCTTAAGCCCCTTGTCTAGGTTGGTTAATGATGATGAAGCGATTACAAACTCCCAAAGCAGTCAGCCCTTAAGTCATTCAAGGCCAATTGCAGATCAAGAACAGATCAAAAAACAAAATCGACAGAAAATCAGTCGAAAAACCCTTCAAAATCGATCCAAGACTCCCATCAGGGGCGAGGAAGATTGGCTTGAAACCTTGATTAGTTCCCTCAGCTTTGCTCATAGACATAGGGCATAACCGATGGAATAGCTGATGGATTAGCTGGGAGAATGGGCGGGAATAATGACTAGGGACAGGGTTGTGGCGATGCATTAGCGCGGATCCCGCTTTTTGGGGGCATCGTTAGTTTGGGGGCAATGGCTGCGGATGGCTTCCCTCCTGCGATCGCCCTTGGGGTCTGAAATGCTAAAAATGCCGCCCAATTAGTCCCGAGCAGGGTACATCAGCACCGATCGAAGTAAGCAGTATGTGCGCTGGTTGATTGACCACCCCAGGGTCTGGCCCAGGCCGGGTCGGGTGATCATCCCCAGTCCGCAACACTTGAGGCGATTTCCTTGGGATCTGCGCCGTGGCTCATCCTTGCAGCCTGGGTCTGCCCACAGCCGTGTTATGCAATTCAGTATCGTCATCGCTACCTATAACCGCCGTCGGCTGCTTGATCGGGCGATCGCCTCCGCCTTGGGGCAAAGCTATCCCTGTGAAGTGGTGGTGGTGGACGATTGTTCCCGGGACGATACCCCCGAATGGGTAGCTCAGTTGCAACTCAGCCTCCCAATCGAACGACGCGCCCAACTGGTCTATTGGCGCAACAGCATCAATCAGGGGCATTCAGCCAGCGTGAACCGAGGTGTGGAGCTGGCCAAGGGCGACTGGGTGAAATTGCTTGATGATGATGATTATCTTGATCCAAATTGCATTGCTGAGTTTGTGCGGGCAATTCGCATTCACGATCAACGCTGTGGCGAAGGCTTGCGCCCGCCCGCGGCCCTGTGCTCCTGCCAGGCCTTGCAGGTGGACTTACAGGGCCATGAAATGGGGCACACCCCTCGCACGGGGCCAGGTTTAGCCTATTTCATTCCCCAAGAGGATATTCACTACGGCATGTTGGTGGAGATGGTGCCGTTTGGTACGCCCGTGCAAGTGGCCTTTCGTCGATCGGCCTTTTTGCAGGCCCGGGGCTGGGACTCTCAGTTTGATACCAATTTTGATGATATTGATGCTTGGATTCGCATTGCCGAGTATGGCGATGCCATTTTTTTAAATCAGTGCTTGGCCTATCGCACCGTTTGGGACGGAGCCTATAACCGGCAATTTTCGTTCGATCGCCGTTTTGACACCAACTGGTCCATTAAACAAAAAATTCACGGGCTGGTGAACGAACGGTTCCAACAGCAATTGCCCGAAAGCCGCGCCGTTCAGTCCTATCTGCGCCTGCATTGGGGATTGGTTGCCCTGAAGCATTACCAATGGTTCAAGGCCTTCTCGATCGCGGCCCCCAGTTTGCTATCGGCTCGGGGATGGGGCTTGATGTTGCGCACTCGACTCAACCGCATTTTCCACGCCCTCACCTGGACATACCGCGACACCCAACGCTATCTGAAGCGCCGCCTTCAGGCCTGGATTCGGGCCCAATCCCCCCAATCACTGCTGCGGGGTGGGTGGTTCAAACTGCGCTGGCAACAGATGCGTTTTCGGTTGCAGTTAGCGCGGCAACTGTGGCAGCAGGGGTTCCCCCTCGCGGCTTTGTTTGTGGTGAAAACGGTGGTGATGCGTTGGGCGATCGCCCTGTGGCTCGATCCTTTGGTGCGCTGGGCCCAACGATCGCCCCGGCGGCGGGCTTGGCTGCTGCGTCGTGCGGCCCGACTGTGGCGTTGGCTCGATCGGGACTTAAATTTTCTGAACCATTTAGACCATGCCCAGCGCCGAAGCAGTCCCCATCACTCCAGCGCTTCCCGTTATTCCAATCGCCCTTACCTCCTCAGCGATCGGATCAGGAATCACCTCGATCGCCTGAGTCGCCTGAATCGCCTGAGCTATTTACCTCCCAGCAATCCTTTGTTCGCTTTGCCCGCTGCCCCAGTCTCCAGCCCAGCGCAACCGCTCCCGCCCCGGCCGCCTATGACCCCAAGGTTGCGCCAATGGATCGATCGACTGCGATTCGTGCAAGCTCGCCAATTGTGGCATCAGGGGCGCTGGCTGAAATCTTTGGCGCTGTCGATGCCGCTGCTGTTGTCCCCTGCCATTTGGAGGCTGATGTGGCAACGGGGCGGGCGGGCAATGCGCCGGCCGAAGGTTCGGCGGTTTGTGCTGCTAGATTTGCCAGCGACTCCGGGCGATCGACCCCATCCTCACCCCTGAATCAGGATCCGATCGGGGTGAAAGGAAGAGCGAACCGGAGCGAAACCGGGATGAGATCGAGATTAATCGCTCCGAAATGGGAATCGATTCTTTGGCTCCCAACCGATTAGGGACGCGGCTGTGTTGATCGCTGCCAGTGATAGCATGAGCAGGGGCCAGGGCCGGAGAACGATCGAGTGCGATCGCCCGTCCAAACCCAATGTTTCTGAACCTATCGTGATTTTGACTGCGCGCAGACCGCGCGACTAACACCTATGTCGCAAAACAAAGGATTTGGCTTCGGCTTGGGCAAAATGAAGGAAATTGCCCAAGCGATCCAAAAAGCCCAGCAAGTGCAAGAAGATGCTAAAAAGCTGCAAGAAGAGCTGGAAAAAACCGAAATTGAAGGTCAAGCGGGCAACGGCTTGGTGAAGGTGGTGATGAGCGGCAACCAAGAACCCCTCCGCGTAGAAATTTCCGCAGAAGCCTTGGGCGAAGGGGCTGAAGTTTTGTCGGATCTGGTTTTTGCGGCCATGAAAAACGCCTACACCGCTTCCACAGAAACCATGCGGCAACGGATGGAAGCCCTGACCGCTAATCTTCAGCTACCGGGCATGTAGTCCCCGTGAATCGACCGATCAACCCCGAGGGTTCGTCGTCATTGCCTGGAAGCCAATGGGAGCCGTTAATTTTCCAGACTCCAACCGTCGTAACAAGGGGCTTAAGCCCCTTGCTCCCCACGATCTGGTCACGGTGGAGTCAGGGTTGCCGACGACTTGATGATCGGCTCTCAGCTCCTAATTCGGTTATTCCGGCATCTTGGCAGACCAGGAGCGTTGGCCCTTGGTCTGCGGTGAGTGAGACACATCGAATTCAGTTGCCTTCTTTGGCATCTTGCTAGACTCTGCGAAATCTGTGCCCTATGCCTGTCAAACTGCTATTTGTCTGTTTGGGCAATATTTGCCGATCGCCCGCTGCCGAAAATTTGATGAATCATCTCATTGCACAGCGCGGCTTGCAGGGGCAAATTGAGTGTGATTCGGCGGGCACAGGAGCCTATCACGTGGGCGAGCCACCCGATCGGCGCATGAGCGCAGCGGCGGCGAATCACCCAGGCATCAAACTGCAAGGGCGAGCGCGACAGTTTTCCTCCGTTGATTTCGCGGATTTTGACCTAATTTTGGCGATGGATCGGGATAACTATTGGGGCATTTTGGCCCGCGATCCCGATCGCAAATATCGCGACAAGGTGAAGATGATGTGCGATTTTTGTCGCCACCATGACCTCAAGGAAGTGCCTGATCCTTACTATGGCGGCCCCGAAGGATTTCAACAGGTTATTGATCTGTTGCTTGATGCCTGTGAAGGACTGTTGGAAACCCTAATTAAAGAAGGTAAGGTTACGGCTCCTCAGGATTAGGCAACCGCAGGGTTAACCACAGGATTCAACAACTGTTAACCAACCTCAGGGTTAGACCATTCAGAATTTAACCATTTAGCATTTAGCCATCAAACTCGATCGCTCCAGGCCAATAGTCCCATAACACCAAAGCTTGGCCCTGAAACAAGATGGGGTCTCCGAGGGTAATGAATTCGTTGGTTAATTCATGGGGTAATTCATGGGGTAACTTAAGGTTCAATTGAGGGTTCGATCGATCCATCCACCCCGCAACCGGCCGAGTGACAGTTCCCCGAGCCGATCGCCCCACCAACGCTACATCAAACCGCCGAGCTAAATGGGCCCATTGGGGATGTTGAATTAAAAACAACTCCGCCGTTCGCAAGAGTTTAAGTTGCTTGGCGGGAGTGATGGCCAACGCGCCGTTGCGATCCCAATTTCCAGGACTGCGGGTTTTTACCTCCACAAAGGCCAATTCCTGACCCGATCGCGCCACCAAGTCCAACTCACCGGCCCGGCAGCGCCATCGCCGCGCCTCGATCGTCCAGCCCTCTTGGATCAACCAGGCGGCCACCAACGCTTCACCCAATTCGCCTAACTGGGCCGCAGTTGATCGGCGATCGGAACCTTGGGAATGTGGGGTCATAGGCCGATGTCCTAGCGGCCCTCGCCCGTATCGAGCATTACGCCCAGAGCCAAGGCAATCCGGCGATCGAGATAGCGATTGAGATCCGCACTCATATCCAAAACGTAGCGATCAAGCAGGGTAAATTTGCGGTTAAATTCCCCAATTTGGCGATCGCTATTCCCCTCCAAAATGATGAAGTTCGTTCGCAAAACCCACATCAGTGGTTCTAAAAAGCGCCGCAATAATGACAGCACAATCGAATCCTCTTTGGCTACGCAAAGCAGTGAGCCATCGGGGCGATAGCAGTGCCACCGTTTGCGCAATATATCGTAGAGATAGTTCTTGCGCAATCGAGCTAAGTCCCCTTTCAAATCGCGCACAGTGAAAGTGGCGGTGAACCATTCAAATTTTTTCTCTTGAATGATTTTAATCAGCGGTTCCTGTTTGCTGGCATCTCGATAGATAGTGACATGGCGCTTAGGTGAAATCAGCACAATCACCGCCAGAACAACCCCACAAGCAGCAAGCGTACCCACCAAAAACACTGGCCATTGCAGGTTTTCTGGCATCACAGATAGCAGAAGAGCCAACAGCACAATCATGACGATGGTGGCGACTAAACCGGCCAAAACCGCCAGCAAGCTACGCGCCCAATGGGTTGGCCGTTCAATGAACAGGATGGGGTCTCCGTGATCATCACAAACGTCATACTTTTCCGAAAGGGTCATCAACTTTTGTCGCAATAGAAATCGATCGCGGTTAAAGACTGAATCGACCTGAAACATGCTCAATTCTCCACAACATCACCCGATCGCCCCGTGGCGACGGCCCCGGTTAGCCCAGGTTTCTGGGCCAACGTTAACCGACAACCCACCTCATCGCAGGGTCACCACTACCCCTTGGCTTTCACGGGCCGATCGATCCACGGCACATAGGGCATAGGTTCCGGCCCCCAAGGCGAGCGATCGCGCTCCGGCCGCCAACAGGCGATCGAGCGTCCAACTGTTGCCCTGCTGTCGGTAAAGGGCCCAACCGCGTAACCCTTCGCCACCCCCAGCCCAAGTGAGTTCCCCGCCATTGACTCTCACCCCCGTGGGCGGACTCGGCGGGTTGCCGGTGGCCCTCAAAACCGGCGGCAAGGCTGGTTGGGCGTAAAGTTCCTGGCGCAGTTGGTCGGCAAACCCTTGGCGATTTTCCGCGATCGGCTCAATGTTATAGAACGCATTCCCCAGGGCCCGCTGGGCTGCCAGCTCTCGCGTGAGGGTAATTTGCTGCTCAAATTCGGCCACTGACCAAGCGCTGCTGCTGCCCAGTTTGTCCAAGTTGTTGCCGGGGTAAACATGGGCCCCGTTGGCAATCTGCACCCACCAATTCAGCAGGGTGCGGTAACTTTGGGCCGTTTGGTCAATTCGCCAATAGAGTTGAGGCGCAACGTAATCTAACCAGCCGGCCTTAAGCCACCATTTGGGATCAGCAAATAGGCGATCATACTGATCCAATCCCACAATGCCCGCCGGTTCTCCGGGGCGATAGATACCAAAGGGGCTGATACCGAATTTCACCCAAGGCTTGACCGATCGAATCTGTTCCGACAACCGCTTCACCAGCTTGTTTACGTTGTCTCGCCGCCAATCGGCTACGGTTTTGCCACCCCCCCAAGACCAGTAGGTTTGGCGATCGGGAAACTCTTGCCCCTCCACGGGATAGGGATAGAAATAGTCATCCAGGTGAATGCCGTCAATGTCGTAGCGCCGCACCACATCCAACACCACCTCCACGGCTCGGTTTTGCACCTCGGGCAGGCCCGGATCCATCCAACGCTGCGTGCCGTAGGTGTAAACGGCGTTGGGGTAAACGGCTTCCACATGGTTCCCGGTGCCGATCGGGGCGTTGAGGGAGGTGCGGGCCCGGTAGGGATTGAACCAAGCGTGGAGTTCCAGGTTTCGTTGGCGGCATTGCTCGATCGCGAAGGCCAGCGGGTCATAGTAAGGATTGGGTGCGCGGCCCTGGGTGCCCGTTAACCAGCGGCTCCAAGGCTCAATGCTGGAGTCGTAAAGCGCGTCTCCTTCGGGGCGAATTTGCAGAAAGATGGCGTTTAAGCGGGCCGCCGCCGCCCGATCGAGCAGGGTCACCAATTCCGCCTGCTGCTGGGCACTGGACAGGCCCGCCTTGGACGGCCAATTCACATTCCACACGCTGGCAATCCAAGCGGCTCGAAATTCCCGCCGATGGGACAGATTCACCAACTGGGGCGGCGGCTCCCCGGGTTCTACCAAGTAGGGCGAGTCGATCGTGGGGAAATCCCGATCGGCCACCAAGGCTTGATAGAGCATGGTGGCCACTTCCGCCCGGCTGCTGGCTTGGCTGGGGCGCAGTTGCCGCAAGTTGGGAAAATTCGCCACCAAGCGACGGTGCAAGGCTCGCTGCACCGGTTGTCGGGCATAGGTTGCGATCGCCCCCGCATCATCAAAAAAACGGCTCAGATCCAAGGTTTCGCCGCCGGTTAAGCCCAACCCGTTCACCAAGGCCACCAACACATCGGCCCGCATGATCGTGGCATCGGGGCGAAAGGAACCGTCCGGGTAGCCACTGAGCAGACCACGTTCCCAAGCCTGTTGAATCGCGGTTCGGGCCCAATGGTTGGCGGCCACATCCCGAAAGCTGCGGGGCGATCGCACGGGGGGCCGATCGACCGATCGAACCAGCAAGGCCGCGAATTGGGCCCGAGTTAAGGGGCGATCCGGCTGGAAGGAGCCATCGGGAAATCCGCTAATCAACCCTCGATCGGCCAGGGCCACGATGAAGGCTTGGGCCCAGTGGTTGGTGATGTCTGCAAACGTCGCCATTGTCTTCCAATCCCTTGCTGCGCTGCGATCGCCTCTCGCACCCTAGCATGGCCTTGAACTTTCGCCCCATGGCCCGATCCCCTTTTGGGCCCCGGCCAAGGGGGCGCTGATTAGAATCGAAAATCACTGCGATTGCAAGATCCAATCGGGCGATCGCCCCCAGATTCCCAAAGAAGTTCAAACACTCAGCGTTGCGATCGCCAATCGCCCGTACAATGTTGCGTGGACGCTCAACCCCGCGTCACAACCCCGGGCGCTGTTTGTGTTCGGCAATTTGCGCTGGGCAGTTGAATTTGCGCTGAGCAATGGGTTGTGACCGCTGCCGGTTGAGGCGGTTCCATGTCTTGCAACTTTTGCAACCCACTGTTTTCATTTAGCTAGGCTTTTCACAGGAGAGCGCCCCATGGCCCAAGCGGTAGGCTCGATCGAAACCAAAGGCTTTCCCGCCGTCTTGGCCGCAGCCGATGCAATGGTTAAGGCCGGGCGCGTCACCCTCGTTGGCTACATCCGCGTGGGCAGCGCTCGCTTCACCGTTAATGTGCGCGGCGAAGTGGCTGAAGTTAAACAATCCGTTGAAGCGGGCATCGCGGCGGCCGAAAACGTCTTCGGCGGCGTGGTGGAATCGTGGGTGATCATCCCGCGTCCCCACGAGAATGTGGTGGCGGTGCTGCCCATTGAATACAACGACAAGGTGGAACAGTATCGCGTGGCAGTGGAAGGCCCGCGCCTGCTCACCTCGCGCTAGGGCTGATTGCTAAAGGCCCCATTGGTCACTGGCCGCCCTTCCTCGGGCGGCTTTTGTTTGGGCATTGGGTCGTTGGATGGGCCTAGGTCTCAGCACCATTCCTAATCCCAACGATCGAGGTCGTCTGACCAACGCTGTAACAGGGCCATGGCGCGATCGCGCTGGGTTTCAAAGGTGGCCGCCAGCCAGATCATCCCCGTGCCCAACGCCAGCCCCACCAACCATTTCAGGAACGACCACCGAGCATTCAACTCCACAAAGTTGGCCAGGGTGGCGGCTCCCAGCAACAGGGATCCCATCAACAGATAGGCGCGCACTTGCCAGAAAATGCCGGCCCCGATCGCCCCGAGGGCCAAAACCAGACTTACCCAATCGGTGCTGTGCTGTGCGAAGGCCGCCCAAGCAATGATTCCCGTGCCAGCTAACCGCAGGCCATGGCGCAGGGGCCGGCCTTTGGCCCCTTGCCAAGCGGGATCAATTTCCGCCGCCAAAATTAAGCTGCTGCCCAAGGGCCCCACATAGAGCAGGGCTTCCATGGAACCGGCCAGCCACAGACTCCGCCAAATCGACCAAGTGGCAAACAGCAGCCCCAGGTAATACAACCGGCGACGACGCAACAGGGCAGCCAACGCACCATAACTGGCGGCCACCACCATCAACGCGGGCGGGGCGATCGACCCGGCCAGCAAGAGGCTGATGCTGGCGGGCAACCAGAGGGCAACCCGTTCCCAGGCGGTTTTTTGGGGGCGGGTTTGGCCCAAGATGGCCAGCCCGATCGCGCTGAAGGCCGCCAAGGCAGCCCAATGGGGGTCAACGGCGGCCCAGTCCGGCAACCAAGCCCGACCCCAACTGATCCAGGCGATCGTTTGCAGAACCGCCAGATCCACCCACAGGCCCGAGGTGCGCCACCCCTGAACCCAGGGATAGGCCACCAACAATCCCAAAGCCACCCAGGCCAAGGATCCGTGGGTGGGGCCCGCCGTCAACCACAGCAAGCCCGAAAACCCAGTGCCCACCAACCAGTGGCCATGGGCTGTCCAGGCCAGGGTAGGGCCATTGAGGGCAAAGAGCGATCGCCCCCATCGATCGCGCCCCAGGTCATAAAACCAAGCCAGAAAACCCGCCACCACGGCAAACAACACCAGGGCATCCGTGGTGGTTCCGGCGGGTAACCAATGGCCCGTCCAAAAGAAGGCCAATTCACCCCAACCCCAGGAGGCGATCGCCAGGGAACCGTAACTCAGCCAGCGTTGATGGGGCGATCGGGCGGCCACCCGCAAACCAATGAGCGCCACCCCCACCATCAGCAAGCCCGTCCAACCGTCCCAATAGCTCGATCGCCACAACAGAGTTAACAGGCCATAGCCCAAGGGCAACCATCGACGGCTGGGAAACTGTCGCCCCAACCGCTCCGTAGCCAGCAGGCAGATGAACCCCAGCCCAAGCGTCACAGCGGCGTAGTGACTGAGGGAACCGTTCAGTTGGCGAAGGGTTTCCGCCGCTGCCAACTCCAAGGCCGCGGCTCCCGCCCAGAGCAGTCCCGGAATGGCGGCGGGCCGACCAGCCCGCCGACTGGTGAACAACCGAAACCCGATCGCCCCCAACAGCAGCCCAATCACCCACCCTTCCCAAAGCGCTTGGGGCTGATCCCAGTCCAGGGCCAACACCAACAGTCGCAGGGCCGTGAAGGGCAACAGCAACCAACTCACCGCCGTGGCCCAGCGATCGAGGGCTTGGCCATAGAGACGCAGCAGCGGATTCGATCGCCCCACCCCCAACCACCACAGCCCCCAAGCTACGACCAACAGACCACTTTGCAACGTCACCCAAGGGCCAAAGGCTAACCCGCTCCAAGACCCCACGCCGGCCCCGGTCAAGGCGGATAAGGACAACCAACCAAAGGTCACGGCCATCAGGGCCACCCACCCTTGTCGAAACCCAGGCAGCAGGGAGCTGGCCCCCAAGGCCAACCCGGCCACACCCAGGGACAAAGTGAGGGACTGGGGTGAGGCAATGGCCAGGGATTGGGCCAACACTAATCCACCAGCCCCAAGGCCCTTGGCAGCTTTGCGGAGCCTTCCGGGCCCGATCGCCGCCAACCCCAACAGGGCCAGCGGAATCACCAACCAACTGAGCAAGCCCGAGGTTGCCACCTGTGCAGGGACGGTTTCCCAAACCCCATGGGTCAGTTGCACCAGGCTCAAACCCGCTAGCCCCAAACCCAGCCACCAACTGGTTTTGACCCAAGGTTGCCAAGGGGAACGATCGCCCCCGATCGCCACCAAACTCCACACAACCAGGGTGGCTCCGATGCCCACCTGCCCCCAACCGATCGGGGCGCTGGTGGTGGGCAAGGCAAACCGGGCCAGGGCATAAACAGCGGCCAGGGCGGCCGTGAGGGTGCAGTTGGCCAGGGCTTGGGGCAGCAGGGATCCCAAGGGCGATCGACTGGCCACTAAGCCGAAGCTAGCGGTGGTGAGCAAGCTGAGGGGCAAAAGCCGCAGGTTATGGGGCCAGAGGGCGAGGGCATAGGCATTGAGCAGCAACAGGATCCCCAGCGCCAGGCCCAAGCCAAATTTCGCCAAATCGGGGCGATCGCGCCGCTGCTGGGCAATCGCCAGGCCCCCGGGCATGATCGGGTAAGGCAACCACAGCAACCCCAAAACCTGCTCCGGTTGCCGCAGTTCCAGCAGGGATTGGGCCGCCATCAATAGGCTCGATCGCCAATCGTCGGGCAACAGGGCCGCGGCTCCTCGGCAGGCTCCAGCCATGACCAGGGTTAAGCCCAACAGATCCGTTCTTCGCCCCGATCGCTGCAACCGTTCCCACAACAGACCTCCCACGATCAGGGCCAAGGTCAACTGCTGCCAAGGAGCCGTGGCATCCGTCTGCCCCAACAACCAACCCAAGCCCACCAGCAACCAGCCCAACCCACTCAATCCCGCCTTAGCCCGGGTTGCCTCGCGCGCATCCAAAATCACCAGCAACCCAGACACCACCATCACCAACGCCACATCGGCCAAGCTGGCGATCTGGGTGGCCAGGGCCCGCAACAACAAAATCAGCAGTGAACCGGCCATCAGGGCCCGATGATGGCGCGATCGCAGTTGCCACCGGCCGGGCCAAGCGGCCGCCAGGGCGATGAACCCCGCACAAATCGTCACCCCAGCCCAAGCTTGGCCCGATGGCCAGTTCCAGTGCAATCCACAGGCCAACAGGATCAAGAGAGCGACCGATCGACGACTCACCATCGTCCAGGCAATCATTAACCACAATCCGCCTGCTCCAAACCAGCCCCACAGGGGCAACCCCAAGCCATCGGCGGCCCAGGCATTCACCGGCAACAGCAGGGTTACTAGGCCACGCAGGGTTTGACCCGTCAGGCGCAATCGGGCCTGGCGATCGGTCCAGAGGGCAGCCCCCCAAAACAACATCGTGTAGAGCAGCAAGATGCCATATTGCCCCACACCTCCCACTTGGCTCCAAAAGCTGGCCGCCAACCAAGCGGAGGACACCACCACCAAAAACGCCCCCAACAGCAGCAACCAAACCACGCTCAGCTCGGCCGTGATGGCCCGCAGCCGGCTGGGGGACTGGGTGGCGGGTTGGGGGGAGGGGCTGGGGACGGGAGCAACGGGCGATCGAGCGGTTACCGGTAGAGGACAGGTGAGCCAAGTGCTGGCCACTTCGCGCACCCAATCTTCGGACACCAACCCCAAACGCAACCACACCTCCAACCCCTCCAAAAGTCGGGGGTCAGAGGTGCGGACAGCCAATTCAATGGTTAGCAGGTGGTCACGGTGTTGCGGAGCAAGGTCAGCCATAAAGGGGGTCGAAGGGACGCGATCGGCTCAGGAGGGGTCAACCGCCATGAGCCTAACCCGATCGTCCCGTCATCCCCCAGCCACCGGACCAGTTCCGCCGCTGTCGGTGGGCCACCGCCAACAACTGCCCACCGATCGCTTGCCCTAGACCAACTCAACCTAAACCAAGATGAAGTCCTGGCTGTTCACGAATTGCAAGGCGGGAATGCCCTGAAGACGAGCGATCGGGGTCTCGCCCGCCCGAACCAGGATCGAGTTGCCCTCTTCCACAAAGGACAAATCGGTAAATCGCAACCCACCGGCCAGCGCGATTCGGTCATTGTTAGCGAAGTAGTCGGAAATGATGTCCACGCCGCGATTGAGACCGATCACAAAGGTGTCAATTCCCTCGCCCCCAAAGAGCACATCATCCCCTTGATCGCCGGAGAGCACGTCATTGCCCGCGCTGCCCGTGAGGGTGTCGTTCCCCTTGCCCCCAAAAAGGGTGTCGTCATCCTCGCAACCATCCAGTTGGTCATCGCCATCGTTGCCAAAGAGCAAGTCATTCCCGGCGTTACCGGACAACACATCGTTATCGGAAGCCGTGCCAACGGACTGGGGCCGATCGGGATTGTTGCCGTAGAGGGTATCGTTGCCCGCTTCACCGCAGAGGGTGTCGTTGCCCCGATCGCCCATCAACAGATCCAACCCAGCACCACCCCAGAGGTAGTCATTCCCCTGACCACCCCGGGCCGTGTCGTTGCCATCTTCGCCCGCCAGGCTGTCGTTGCCATCGTTGCCCAACAGCAAGTCTTCATTGCCGCCGCCCAACAGCAGATCGTTGCCGGTGCGATCGGGATCCCGCGTGTTGTTGTTGCCACCAATTAGGGTGTCGTTGCCCAGGTCACCGGACAACACATCATTGCCCTTATCGCCATAGAGCAAATCGTTGTCCTTACCGCCATACACCAAGTCATCCTCTTGACCGGCATAGATGGTGTCTTGGCCCTGGCCGCCATTCAGGTTGTCTTGGCCACGACCGCCATAGAGCAGGTCATCGTCCGCGCCGCCCCCGATCGGGACATTGCTGCCGCCGCTGCCCAACAGGGTGTCGTTGCCCAGGTCACCGTAGAGCACGTCATTGCCCAAATCGCCCAGGATCAAATCATTATCCCGGCCGCCAAAGGCCGTGTCCTTGCCGTCGCCCCCGGAGAGGGTGTCTTGACCTTCGTTCCCATAAAGCAGGTCATCGCCGCCCAAGCCAAACAACAGGTCTTGGCCGTTGGGATCGGAAATGAGGCGCACGCCGGTTCCACCGATCAGGGTGTCGTTGCCCAAGTCACCGATCAGAATGTCGTTACCCCGATCGCCGTGCAGCAAGTCGGCTTCCTTGCCGCCCCGGATGTAGTCATCCCCTTGGCCGCCAAACACCGTATCTTCACCTTCATTGGCGCTGATTACGTCGTTTTCGGTGTTGCCAAAGATCAGATCCCGATCGCTCGGATCCGGCCGGTTATCCGGGCGACCCTGGCCGCCGATGATGGTGTCGGCTCCTTGGTCGCCACGCAGGATGTCACTGCCCCGATCGCCCAGCAGAATATCGTTATCCTTGCCGCCATTGATGATGTCTTGGCCATTACCGCCAAAGATCACATCATCACCCTCATTCCCGTTGAGCAGATCGTTGCCCTCGCCGCCACCGAGGCGATCGGCATCCACCCCGGAACCCACCGCAGCACGATTGCCCAGACCACCAAAAATGGAATCGTTGCCAAGGTCGCCAATCAGTTCATCGGAACCGGGGCCGCCCCGCAGGCGATCGTTCCCCGCAGACCCCGACACAAAATCGTTGGACGCTGTGCCCACCAAATCATCATTACCCGGCGTACCCAACAGTCGGTTCCCGCCAGTTTCGGGCGGCGGCGGAATCACCAACGCGGGTAGCTCAGGCACAATCAGAGGATTGGGAATTTGCCAGGAAGCCGCCAACGGCGAGGCCACACAACCGCAATTCGGGGCCGCACCCGCCACATCAGCAAAGCTAGTGATGAAGAAGGGTAGATCTCCCAAGGCCCTATTAACCGTAGTGGGCGGCGTGGGCGGCGTGCTGGCCACCGAAATTCCCGGCGGCGCAATGAAGGAAATCGTGCCACTGATCAGGCTGCGATTGCCTTTTATATCAATCACGTCGAAGGTCAGAAAGTCCTTACCCGTGAAATCGGCCCGGGGAATAAAGAACAGATTGCCGAATTCTTCCGGAGTCAGGAGGCCCGTGCTGGTGATTTTGCGCCCCCCATTGAACGGATCGCCCACGTACAAGTCACCCAAGGCCGGTAGGCGGGTGATGTTGTAATTTTTGATGGAATCGCTGTTCGGGTCGATCGCCGTGGGTGGTAATCCCCCCAGTCGAAACTTGGCAACGCCGTTTTCGGGAGGTTCGGTCAAATCCGTGGCCGAGCCGGGAACCACGTTGAAGATTCCGTTCAAGGGAACCGGCGGTTCGGCAATAATTTCCGGGCGATCGAACAATACCGTTGCTGAATCTGGACTCAGGTTCCCCTTGTCATCCCTGGCGGAGTACTTGAAGAACCCTTTGCCATCCGGTGACTCAAACCGTAGGTTACCGACATTTCCCGGCGGAATCGATTGCCCCGCCGACAGGGAAACTTTCGCCCCCGTCAGTGGATCGAGCAGAAACAGTGAACTCCCCGGGGGAATTTCCGTAATCACAAATTCCCGAATCGGATCACTATCGGGATCCGCCGCCGCCAACGGAATGGAACCATTGGGGTTATAGGGCAACACCAAGTTGAGCGGGGTCGGCGGTGTATTCACACCCCCCACCACGCGCGTCGCATCGGTCGCTGTAATCACCTGGGGCGCGAGGGGCCCCAAATCCGGATCAAAAAGCCCGGCCGGAAGGGAGACTCGGGCCGTGTTGGTGATCACCCCGGTAGCCGTCTCCGAAAGGCGACCCGACACCTGGAAGGTTTTCGTTTCTCCAGCATTGAGCGCCAAGCCAATCCCGGGAGGAGCCAGCACATTGGGATTCCAAACGGGACTGAGCAACTCTGCCGGGGGCGCATCGGACAGATTCAGCAAAAACGGGGCCGTAATGTCGCAGCCCCCGGTGTTGGAGATCGTAATGCTGTAGGTAATGGTGCTGCCGGGCAGTACTGCTTCTAGACCATCGGTTTTGGTGAGATTAATGTTGGGCTTGATCGGCTGGCTGGGCAACGTTCCCAGGTCACCCACGCTGATTGCCTGATCGGAGGTGAGGGCTACACCGTTAATCACGGTTCCCGCTGGAATCCGTGTGCGGGCCACCAGGGACACGGCTCCCGAATTTTGGTCAATCCGATATAGCCCTGCACCACCCGGGTTTTGACCCGTTGTGGTGGCATAAAGGTTGCCATCGTAACCTAAGGCTAGCCCTGCGAAGGGAACACTGTTTTTGGTTAAGAGTTGCGCCGAAACTGGGATGGGAGTGCCATCAAAAGGTTTAGCCAACTCAGTTGCCGGGATCCTATAAAGACGACCGGTCGTTGCTCCGTTGGCGGGGCTCCGCAAAACCATGAGCAGTGATCCATCGGTGGGATCCACCGCAAAATCACCACTGGTAAAGCCACTCACCCCATCAGCCGGTGGCAAATCATCAGGGTTACTGGAACCGATGATGCTCGTGATTTGCAGTCTTTTGGAGAGGATTTGGCTGGAGGCGGCTGTGGAAGCGGCCACATTGATAAAGTCGATCGTCCGACCACTGCCCGCAATTAGGTTCCCCGCCGTATCAAAGGCTAAGCGCCCAGAGTTGAGGGTGTTAGGCACGGGAGTGCCACTGCCACCGGCTAAATCGGTGACCTGGATCGTACCGCCCCCGTTGGGTAAGCCATAGATGCGGTTGGAGTTGGGTTCACGGGCGATCGCGTCGCTGGCCAGGAAATTAGCCTGCTGTAGCTTCACTTCTCCCGTGGCCAAATCAACCGTTACCAGGTCGTTTTGTCCACCACTACCATCGAAGTTGGCGATCCCAAGGAATTGGTTGGGAATACAGGGAGCCAACAGACCGGGATATTGGGCGATCGCCCGTTGCGTGAAGGGCACTTGGGCTTGCAGGGGCCCGGTCGATCGATCCAAGCGCCAAGATCCACCCCGATCGGCCGATCCCACGGGGCTGGTGGCCGCGCCCACGGTTGCTTGGGTCAGGTGGGCCAGGGTTTCAATCAGTTGCTGCCCCAAGATGCCGGCCCCCGTGCGGCAACCATAGAGCAAAATTTCGGCTCGATCGCTCAGCAACAAAGCCCAACGCCGCAGCCAGTCCCGCACATCCCGAGACAGATCCGCCGCAGACAGCCCCCGATCGCCCAACTGCAACCAGCCCGGTTGACCGTGAGCAATCACATGGAGTTGTTGAACCGGTTTTTCAGCTAAGGCTTGGGTCATTTGGGCCCAAGCTGCTTCCGTTGGCTCCAACCTCAGCACCCTTGTGCCGGGCTGCACTCCCTGAATCAATTGGTCGATCGCTTCTACCCTTGCATCAATCACAACCAGGGTGGATTCAAGGTTGTTGGGCTGGCGTGACTGAAAAGACGTAGACAAAACAATCGATCGATCGGTGGACTGCAATGAGCCATCAAAATGTTGATCTTGCGAATCACAATTTTGATCATTGCTTTGGCATTGCATCGATGATGAACCCTCAGCAAAAATACTCAGAGTAGTCAACCCAGACGATTGTGTTGATTGATGCGTGCTCATGAAGCTCTCACAGAAAGGTAGAAAACAATGTGTCTTGCATCCCTTTAACGGGGAAATAAATAGATGCCCCGGACGATTGATAAATTTGAGAGAACTTGATCGTTCTCGTCTAAATTTAATGATGGACTAGTTTTGCCGAGAGAAGGGTCATGGGTAGTTCCAAAGCATGATATTGATCACGGATTACACCGTGAAAACCAAGCAAGGAAAGTTAGTCCAGACTGTGGCAGAACGAGTATTCGGAAATTCACAATCTTGATTGAAAATTCACAATCTTGATTGAAAAATTCTCGAAAAATTTAAATTTTTTAGAGTGAAATTGATCCATGCATTTTGAGTTCTGATCATGACTCAATGCCAACCAATTCATTCACTCCTCGTCTTTACGTCTTTCGCTTGAGATCAATCTCAAGGCCATGAAAAGCCATGACGATATCACAATAGCTTGAACGTACCCTGACCAACGACCTGGGTTTCACCAGGGCGCTGATTTGAGTAAACTGTCTCAGTTGCGAACTTGTAAAGGACTCTTGGGACAGTCCGTGAAATTGATGAGACGGTTCGACACCCAAAGGAACGACTTCAAGGCAGATTCTGGGTGATCGAGTATCAAAGACTACAGCCAGTTTCACTGGTTCTTCATCTTTGGTGTGTAATCTGCGATCGCTCAAACCTTGGGTAGGGTGGCCATCCTTGAGCAACTTCTTGAGTCCTATCTATCTAAAGGAAACATATTTTTCTGTTTGAATGTGCTTGGATCGATCTGCGCCCTGATTTTAAAATATAGCGATAAATTTCTTAAGAAAAGTCAGTTCAAAGGAAGATTTTAGATTTTTTCACTGAAATAAAGTCTTCGTACAATTATTTCTTCAGTTCTCAATCAAGAAAATAAATAATCATCGTTCGATAATTTAAGT
This sequence comes from Limnothrix sp. HT2024, assembly GCF_059138625.1. Taxonomy (NCBI): domain Bacteria; kingdom Bacillati; phylum Cyanobacteriota; class Cyanophyceae; order Pseudanabaenales; family Pseudanabaenaceae; genus Limnothrix; species Limnothrix sp. HT2024. The sequence continues at coordinate 3,968,318 of NZ_CM181121.1, read as the reverse complement.
TTGGTGATTCAATAATTTGATTTTTAATTTCCAATGATTTTTGATAATTATTTGACAATTAAGTCATCTCGAAATCATGAAAATATCATGATCAAGGTACTTCATTAGCTCTTACACTGCTCAATCATAATTTAGTCATCATAGTTTGTAGTATTTAGCAGTTGGGATCGAATAATTATCGAATCATAAACACTGAAAGAGAGAACGGATGGGTGAAGGACGAATTGATCGTAATCTGGTTTTGATCCTTCAATTACCGTAGCTTGCGTGGCTCAAAATCGAGGGAGACAAAAGACTTTTCGATTGACTCAGACCAATCAGTTCGATCGAGTCCAGACAATTACAACACTGAGCGCAGAAAGTTAGTTTTCTTGAGTAGATGGGACTCCAGAAATGATGTCAAGCTGAGTCATCCCGCCTGGGGTTTGGTTGATTGCATCCTAAACCGCAAAAATGAAAAACCAGTGAAGCCACAGAAATCATGGCCCCCAGATACCCTGAATCATCCCTGACTCAGGTTATGGATTCGTGAGCGTTTGCAAGGTCAAAACCTGGGGCGGAGTGGCATCGGGGGGATAGATCAGGCTGACTTGCACGAGCCGATCGCCCTGGGGGGGTAATTGCACGGTCGCAAGGGGCTGACCCGGTTCTCCTCGGCGCTGCACCAAATGCACATATCGCGTTTGTGGCAACCCCCGATCGTCGGGGTATCGAATGCGGACGGTTCCCCGAAAGAAGACCGAGTTGGGCAACGGATCGAAAAACTGCAACCCAGGCGCGGGCGCATCAAATTTCACTGGCGTTTCTAGGGCGATCGCCACCGTCTGCGGTTGGGCTGTGGGGTTATGCAGGGGCAAGGTGAGGTCATATTCAATCCCGTAGTTGCCGTGGGCGGCCCAGGCCGTATCCGGGTAGCGAGCCACGATCGGGGCGGTTTGCACTTGCTCAGTCCCTAACCGACCGGCAACCAGGGTGCTCACACCATAGGAAAAGGCTGCACCGGGGGCGGGAATGCTGAGGCGTGGGTTGTTGGGCCCATCGGTGACGATCGCGCGCCAACGGGACCCGATCGCCACGCCGGCCACCCGGCCATAACGTAGGGGGCCCGGTGCGCCGGGGGCCGTGGGAACCGGCTCGCGTGGCCCTGACAGGGTTCCGGTGGTGAGTGTGGATCGCCAGTCCGCTTCCGTGGGGGGCTGTTCTCCACCGTCGGGGGTTACCTGGGCAAAACGGGCGAGGGTAGCAGCATAAACCGGGCGATCGCTGTCCAGACGCAGCAGGGTGGAGCGACCGTTCAGGGGTGGATTGAGCGATCGAACCGGGATGGGCAAACTGGTCAGCACGATGGTTTCACCCGGGGGAATGGTGACCCGATCGGGCAGATCCCCTTGGCGGCGGCCGCGCAACACCCAATCCACCGCTCGGCTGCCGGGCCCCGAGTAGACCTGGCCGATCGGGTTATCCACCATCGGCGGCAGGGCAATGAACGGCGCATCAGGCTGGCTGAGATAGCTGGCCCCCTGAAGAACTCGCACCGTTGCCGATCGGTTGGGATCCGGGTTGCCCAACACAATTCCCACATAGAGCGATCGCAGGTCGATCGCCCCGTTCGGCCCGGTTGCCTCCGCTTTGGCAATGTGGTGGGCAAAAATATCAAACCGTCCTTGAAACACCTGATTAAGGTGCGCCTCTGGACTGCGCATTCCAGCAGGGGGAAAGGTCGAGAGCAAAATTCCCTCCCGCTGGACAATTTCCGGGCTGTTGCTATTCAGCACAGGCACAGCATCCAAATGTCCTGGGAGCGATCGAACCTCCTGGGGCCGTAGATTTGGCCTCGGACTCGGTGCAGGCGTTCCGGGTGGCAAGCCCTGCGCTCCCAAAATCCCCGCCAGTAGCCAGCTTGCCAACACCATCCTTCAAACCCTCCCGCAACCACAAAGCATTGCGGCTCCCATTATCTCAAACCAACGGCCCCTCCTTGGTTGCCGGCTGCTGGGGTTCCTCAACCGTCACTAATTCACTAACAATTGCTGCAATTGACTAGCAAATACAGCAATCAGGAAACTTCCTGCTTCATCGCGGCGAAGTCGGCTTCATCCGCTCCACAGGCTGACACGACCGGACTGGCCGCCTTTTGCAGATTAATCGCGGCATTCAAGTCGCGATCAATCTGCAATCCACAGTGATCGCAATCAAACACCCGCTCTGAAAGCGATAGGGTCTCTTTTTTCTTGCCACAACAGGAACAAGTCTTGCTGGATGGAAACCAGCGATCCATGATCACCAGTTCAGAGCCATACAACTTCGTCTTGTAATCCAGTTGCCGCCGAAACTCATAGAACCCCATATCCTGAATCGCCTTGGCTAGCTTGTGATTCGCCATCATTCCAGACACATTCAGATCCTCAATGACCACCATGCCGTGGTTCTTGGCTAAGTAGGTCGTGAGCTTATGGAGCGTGTCTTTACGGATGTTGGCGATTCGCTGATGGAGTTGAGCGATCCTCCATTGAGCCTTTTTCCAATTGGCAGAGCCTCTTTGCTTGTGGCGATTCAGCCATTGCAAACGAGAGAGCCGGGACTCCAGTTGTCTGTAGGCTTTAGCGCCTTCAAACACTTCTCCAGGGCTGAGAGTTGCTAAGGATTTGACACCCAAGTCAACCCCAACAATTTCAACCGCCTTGGGTGTGATGACAGGTTCTATCTCAATCCGAAACGAGATAAACCAATCACGCGCTTGGCGGCTGATGGTGACTGATTTGGGCTGGACATTCTGAGGCAAGGCTTCATAGGTCTTCAGGATGCCAATCTTAGGAACCTGAATCTTTTTTAGTCCCTTAATATGAATAGCTCCATCCAGTTCAAAGGAGTCATGGCGACCCTTTTTCTTGAATTTAGGAGCACCTGAAGTCTTTTTGAAGCATCGATCCCAAGCCGCCCGTAAATGACGAAGGGCATTTTGAGGAGAACTTTTGGAGACCTCATAGTACCAAGGGTGTTCAGACTTGACCAAGGCTACTAACCACTTGTGCAAATCAATAGCTGATGGAAATTTGATCTTTTCCTCGGGATGTAATTTGTTCTGGTCAAGGATGCTCTTGGTTAGTCCCAATCCCCAATTCCAAGCATGACGCGCAACACCGGCATGGCGAGCTAATGCGGTGCGTTGTTGGTTGTTGAGCTTGAGTTGAGTTTTGAATCCGAGTAGCATCTGTTCATTGTATGACAGCCTCTAGGATGGATTCGCATTTTTAAGAAAATATGGGCAAATGACAGGAAATCAATCACTGTTGATTAACCCATCGCCCTAATTGAATCGAGCAACTCGCAACCCTCGATCGCCCCAGCCGTGCAACTCCCCAGCGCAAAAAACCAGCATAGCCCAGCATCTATCGGCACTCAACAGCGAAATTAGCCCAAAAACGGGCTGAAACGTTTCATTTAGGGTTACTAACCTATTCGTGCCCCTTGGAAGCCGAAGAAATAGTTCAACAGTCCCTTGGCAACAAAGCCACGACAACCCATCAGTCCCAAGAGGACAATGGCATCAGAAATTGCAATCGAAAATCCTGAGTAATTTTTGGAGTAATTCTTGGAGCAATCTTTGCAGAATCACCTGGACAGAGTGATCAATTTTTCGCCTAAAGGCTTCGTGATTTCTGACAAAAACATCCCGTGATGGCCGTCACCATAATTTAAATTTTTTCAAATTTTCAATCACCAGAAATCTTGCCCACAAAGACTTTCAGCTTTTTTGTATTTGATCTTTACTTAATCTTTAAACTTTAAATAGACTTCATAAAACTGGCTTGCAATTAAAGATTCCGCCAAGAGCCAGAAAAACCCTAGACAGGCCTTCGTAAACACAGTACAAGTAAATCAAGAACCCAAAAGAGCGCGTGCTTTTCCAGGCAAAACAAGCGGACTAAATCATTCACCGGTTTGGTAAGTGGGCGCGATCAACATCAAGGGTGCTGTCAGGAAAAGCGATTCCAGCAAAACTACCACTGCTCACCAAGAACATTCGGATTAGGACTAGGAGGATTTAAATCGTGAAAGGTTTTATTTGGAAAGGCTTTGTCCTCGCAGCGGCTACCCTCGTCGGCACCATGTCTGCCTCCGCCGCCCGCGCATTGCAACTAACTCCCGAACAGTTGGCCCAATTTGATACTTACGTCCAACAGGAGCGCAAAGCATTCACGGCGCTGGAACTCTCGAAAATTAACCCCAACAGCCTGAAATGGTCAGGTGCTGCTGATTCGCTGGAAGTCTACTTCATCAACGAAGGCGCAGCCTATCGCAACCAGTTGCTCTTTTCCGCCAACGATGGCCCTTTGAGCACGGTCTTCAACGATGTGTCTTCCAAGGAGTCGATTTTGGCTGAGGCTGATGGCCCCCTGAAGCGGGGTCAAGGCGTGAGCCTCGGATCCTTCAGCAAAGGCAGCATGATTGACTTCTTCCTGAACTCTGATGGTTACAGCCGTGGCGAAAACTACGCTGGCATCACTTCGGATCAGGTTTATGGCACCGGGACTTGGAACTTCTTGGGCGCTGATGCCAACCGCAATGGCGACAAGCTGCAACACATGGTTGCCTATGACCTGGGCGACGGTTGGACTCTGATGGGCTTTGAGGACATCGTGACCGGCGGTGACCTGGACTATAACGACACGGTGTTCGTGGTTCGTGGTGTGGCTGGCTCGAAGGTGGCAACGCCTGAGCCTTCGGTGATGCTGTCGCTGGCTGCTGCTGCGGCTTTGGGCTTGGTGTCCCGCCGTCGTCAGCAAGATAGCTAGACCGCTCAAGTGATGCTGCCATGGGTTGCTACTCAACAGTAGGCAGATGATTGAAGTAGATGGTGGCTAGCGATTGCTAGTCGTTAGCAATCGCTAGCCATCAGACTGGCGGGTGAACCTTTCAATTGGGCTGAAGTTCCATCCGTCGGTTCGATCGAGCAATGGATATGGATTTGGTTCGGTAGATTATGGGTGAGTTGAGCAAAATCAACTCGCCCACCTTTTTTTTGGCTATTTTTCGGCTTTTCGGCTACTTTTCGGCTACCTTGCGGGCAAAGGGTATTTTTTGGGAAAACTGCGCTTGGCCTGTGCCTAGCCTGTGCCATCATCTCCGGGTTAGGAATGCTGACCGGGAGATGATGGCTTTTGGACGTTACAGGATGGATGGCGGCAACGCTGGCGGCTAGTTCGATCGCCCCGGTGGGGATGGCGCACCCTGGCGTGGGCTGGTTGGGGGCGACGGTGGCGGCGCTGTTTTGGGGGTCGTATCTGATCCCCGTGAAACGGTTGCCAGCGGTGGATCCTTTGGCGGCGCAACTGAGCATGGCGATCGGGATTGGGCTGTTGGCTATTCCGTTGGCGATCGCCTCTGGAGCTTGGATTCCCAATGGCTGGGGCCTGCTGGCGGGGATGATTTGGGCCTTGGGCAATTACGGCTCCATTTTTGTGGTGCGGGCCTTGGGATTGGCGCGGGGGTTGGCCCTGTGGGCCACGATCGGGATTGGGGTTTCGTTTCTTTGGGGGGCGTTATTTTTTCGGGAGCCGGTGTTGTTACCGGTGGCCCTTGGGGGAGTGGCGCTGTTGGTGGCGGGAATTGCCCTGATGAACTGGCCCGATCGCCCAACCAAAACGCAACCCCCGATCGAACAATCCGCCCATCCACCGGCTAACCGATCGAGCCAACAACCCAGCCGCCGACTCAAAATCCAGGATCAGGGCTGGTGGCTTTGTGCAGTGGTGGGGTTGCTGTTTGGGTCGCAATCAGTCCCCTTTGCCTTTGCGGCCCAAAGCCCGATCGCCTTTGTGCCGTCTATGTCCCTTGGGATTTTGGGAACAGCGAGTCTGTTGGCTGGGCAACGGGGAGGCCGGGTGTTGCGGCAATTGCCCCGATCGAGCCTGTTGGCGTTGGTTTGCTCGGGAATGCTCTGGAATGTGGCGAATGTGGGCAGCTTTTTCGCGGTCGATCGCCTCGGGATGGCGGTGGGAATGCCCCTAACTCAGTTTGCGATCGTGGTGAATGCGGCCTGGGGTCTGTGGTTGTTTCGAGAGGTGACCGGTCACCAGCGAATTTTGCGAGTGGCGATCGGGACGATCTGCGCCTTTGGTGGAATTATTCTGATTGGAGGATCGCGGCTTTGAGGATTGTTGGATTTTTAAGTTATTGGATTTTTCAGGCGCTTGGTCTTCGATCTTTGATATTTCCTCTGTATGAGGAGAGATTTTTATGAATGTTCCATTTTCAGGTGGCTGTGCATGCGGTGCTATACGCTACGAGTGTTCTAGTCAGCCAATGGCAATGCTCAATTGTCATTGCCGCGATTGTCAGCAATCTAGCGGAGCACCATTCGCATCTGGCATGGTTGTTTCTACAAAGTCCATTCGGGTTACAGGTTCTCCAAGCACATACTCCGTTCGCGCATCTAGCGGTGCTCAAACAACTCGGAGCTTTTGTCCAAATTGCGGTAGTCCTTTATTTGCAACCGGCGAAGCAATCCCCGATTTTACATCCATCCGCTTCACGACACTGGATGATCAAAGTAACTTTTATCCAGCGCTGGATATCTGGACATCGAGCGCAGCTTCGTGGGTTTGCCTGAATGAGGAGCTGCCACATTTTCCGCAGTCGCCACCCCAAAGTAACGACCGTCTTTGAATATCCGAGTTTGTATATCTGAATGACGGGAGAAACCGGCGCGCTCAATCAGGGTTGGGTTTATCAAGATCGGGTCGATCGCGCAGCGGCGGGCCTCACCCTCTTGGCCTACTACAGCCAACACTATCGACACTCCACAGAACAGACTTGGCGCGATCGAATTTTAGCGGGTCAAATTTTGGTCGAAGATGGCCCGGCCAGTCCTCAGCAAATTCTGCGATCGGGACAACGGTTGACCTACCATCGCTCTCCTTGGGTGGAACCAACCGTGCCCCTGGATTTCGCAGTGCTCTATGAAGATGCAGATCTGTTGGTGGTGGCGAAACCCGCTGGCTTGCCCGTGATGCCGGCGGGAGGTTTTTTGGAACATACCCTGTTGCGGCAATTGCAAAAACGCTATCCACAATCCAGCCCTGTGCCCATTCACCGACTGGGGCGCGGCACTTCCGGTTTGGTCTTGCTGGCCCGATCGCCCCAGGCCCGATCGCACCTGACCCAACAAATGCGCGATCGACAAATACATAAGGTCTACTGGGCTTTGGCGGTGGGCAACGCTCCCCTGGATCAGTTTCGGATTGAGCAGCCGATCGGCAAAATTCCCCACCCCCAATTGGGGCATCTTTACGGGGTCACCCCGGATGGAGCCTTTGCCCGCAGCGATTGCCAAGTATTACGACGAGATCATGACCAAATGTTGGTCGAAGTCACCATTCTCACGGGCCGTCCCCACCAAATTCGGATTCACTTAGCCGCCGCCGGATTTCCCCTCGTGGGCGACCCACTCTATGGAGCTGGTGGGCAACCGCGACTGACCCCGATCGCGCCGGAGGCCTCCAGAGATCCCGAGGCGATCGCCCTGCCCGGCGACTGTGGCTATTGGCTCCATGCCCAAACTCTCGTCTTTCGCCATCCCCGCACCCAAGCCCCGATCGAGGTTTCTTGTCCTGCGCCGTCGCAATTTGGCCAACCCGCCCATCGTTAGCACCAAATCTTGAGCGCCAAATCTTGAGCACCAGATCTTGAGCACCAAATCTAGGGAGCTTTGGAACCCGCCGCCGAACCGCCGATTTGCACATTGGGCGTTTGAATGGTTGGGGCTTGCTGACCGTTCCATTTTTCAATGCGAGTCCGTTCCACCCGCAACCGTTCCAGCTCCAATAATTGCGGGGTAATGGAACCCGCCCGCAGGCGATTGGACTCCGCCTCTGCCCGGGCCTGCTCGATCGTCACCAACGCTTCTCCCTTGGCCCTCGCCACATTGGAAGCCGCCTCCGCTTCCACTTTGCGACGATTGGCCTCGGCCGTTTGGGCCGCCTGTTGGGCCGCAAACTGCTCGTTAATGCTTTTTTGAATGTCCGGGGGCAGCCGCAACGGCCCCAACAGGGACACATCTTGAACAGTGATGAACTGAAAGCGCCGCTGCACACAGGCCCGCACCGTTGCCACCAATCGCTGCTGACTGGTGGGCACCTGCACAGGGGTCAGGGCTAAGGTTTCCGCCGCTTCCGAAAAACAATTTCTCAGCCCATTTCTCAACTCATTTGCCCGAAACTGATCGGGGGTTTTGCGATAGGTTTCATAGAACTCATGCAGTCTGGTTCTGGTGGTGTTGGGAATCGCTTCCGTAGAAAAACCAAACGATAAGCCCACATCCGCCGAAACGGGACTGCCGGCTACGGAAAACACAATCGATTCATCAACGGGTGAGCCTTCCGTTGTTTCTTTGGTGAAAGGATAGGTATTGACAAAGGTTGGAAAAACAACAATTTCTTCCGTGTAGCCATTAAACCAAACACGCCCCGAAACCAATTCAGCTTTATCAATTCCTTTGCTGCCACCATAGAGTTGAATTTTGAGGCCAGCATACCCTGGCTCAACGGTGGTGATGCTGGTTCCGGGAATGATGCCACAGGCGTTAAGGGCTGAGGTAAGCAGGGCAAGGGCTGAAGTTTGGATGATTACTCGTTTTGGAAGTTTTGTCATGGTTGATTCTCACACCTTCAATCAAAAAACAGTTAAAAGGATGACTAGCGAGCATTAATCATGAATTGAGCAAGCAATTGAGCAATATATAAATCGAGACACCTATTAAAAATCAATTAATTTATTAACTTTAAATAAAGCTCGAATTGAGTCATGTTTTCAGAGGATGTCTGAAAAGTGTCTTTTGGCACGGGCAATGCACCAATAGTCTTGGGGGCAAGGGGCTTAAGCCCCTTGTCTTCGTCGATCGATGGGGCGTGCAGAGTATCGATTTTGGCTTTTCAGACATCCTCTCAGGGCGATCGGTGAGTAGGCTTAACGGATTGTGACGGATCAGCAGCATCAGCAATAGGCGATTGATGATCAGTTGCCAGGTCAGGAGAATGCTGCAACAAATCCAAGGGCGATCGATTCAAGGCGCGATAGGTTTCGTCCTGGTTGAGCAGTTGCAAGGTTTCGATCGCCTCCTCCACCGCTCGCGAAGAAATCGTCAGTAACTGCACAATTCGTAGTCGTCGATAGACCGGATCGTATTGCGCCAACAGGGTTCGGGCCCGTCGAGCATCTAGCCACCGCCACAGGCCATAACCCAGCGATCCAATCCAGGCGATCGGCACACCCAACACAATTGCAAACCCCAAGAGGGGCCAAGGGGAATTGAGAAAGAACGGTGCGATCGCAAAGAGAATCAAACCCAGCAAGATTTCTCCCAGGGCCGTGAGTAACCAACGTTGCCAGGTTTGAAGCGGCCAGCGCCGCCAGCGTCGTTTCATGGCTACCTTGCCCATCGCCTGTGCAATGGCATGTTGAATCGCCGGTTTCGATGTGCTGAGAAGTTGGGTGATTGCTCGATCGTAGCCAGCGATGCCCACGATTGCCCAGCGTTTGATCGATCGACCTATTGATCGACCGATCGATCGGCCTTGGGATTTACATCACCGGGGCCACGAAGCCGATCGACCTTGGCAAAATGAAATGAGCTGCCCCAGTTTCCGGGCCAGTAGCCGCATCGATCCACCCTCACCCCCCGATCGCCCTTGAACTCCCTGCTCACCGACCTAACTAAACTTCGCCCCCACTTGCGATCGCGCCTGTTGCTATCTCACCTGCTGGTGGTTTTCCTCAGCATCGGTAGCTTTGCGTTGGTGGGTTGGTTTTCGTCCCCCAAAACCTTTGTTTGGAAGCTGGATGAGCTGGAGGTGCGGGGGTTTCGGTTGCGCTATGCCCGCACGCAACTGGTGAACAGTTTCGGGTTTGTGTTGCAGCAAAGCACCCTTTGGTCAGCGCTGGTGGGGGCCACGGCGGCAGGGGCCTTTAGCTATTGGGCGGCTTTGCGGATTGCACGGCCCCTGAAGCATATGGAAGAGGTGACTGTACGGTTTGCCTCGGGGGAACTGGATGCCCGCATCCAAGCCAGTGATATTCCAGAACTAAATCAGTTGGGCAGTAGTTTCAACCGTTTGGCCACGAGCTTGGAGGGCACGGAGCAGCGCCGCCGGGATTTGATCAGCGACCTGACCCATGAACTGCGCACACCGCTGACGGTGGTGAGGGGCTATCTCGAAGAACTGAGTGAAGGGCGGATTGATCCCACGCCGGATTTGTTCGATCGCCTGATTCGCGAAACCAAACGGCTGGAGCGACTGGTGAGCGACACTCAAGAGCTATCGCGGGCAGAAACGGGCTATTTACCGATTCATGTGCAGTCGATCGACCTGCGGTCACTGTTGGAATCGATCATCAACCGCATTGCCGATCAGGTGTTTGATGATGAACCGAGGTTAATTCTCGACTGCCCGGCTGTCCTGCCGCTGGTGGCCGCCGATCCCGATCGAGTGGAACAGGTGTTGCTGAATCTGATGGGCAATGCCTTACGCCACACCACCTGTGGCTCAATTCGCCTTTGGGCCAGCCCCAAGGATGAACGCGCCCTTTGGGTGGGGGTCACGGATACGGGGGAAGGCATTTCTGAGGAAGATTTGCCCCATGTGTTTGAGCGATTTTGGCGTGCCGATCGCAGTCGTTGCCGCCACGAGGGCCGCCAATCCGCTGGCGTGGGGATTGGGCTATCCATTTCCCGGCGATTGGTGGAGCTTCAGGGGGGTGAAATGGAGGTGACCAGCGAGCTAGGCAAGGGCAGCACGTTTCAATTCAGCCTCCCGATCGCGATCGGGAGCGAGAAACTTCAGAAAAACATCGAAACAAATTAGCAGTAGTAGCATGACAGGCTTAATACATTGGGTCGAAGTTGCGGAGCCAGTCGTGGTAACAAGGGGCTTAAGCCCCTTGCTGCCTAACGATTTGGTGACGGTAACAGCCATGTAATTTAACCCAGTGAATTAGGGCAGCCACGCTAGTAGAAACATCCAGAAAACTTGAACCCCTCTCCCCAGCCCGAGCGATCGCCCAGGTAATCACACCAGTCATCGCCCAAATAATTGCCCAAATAATTGCCCCAGCAATAATCAGAAACTATTCCACCTCGCGCCGACCTTCGAGGGCCTTCGCCAAGGTAACCTCATCGGCATATTCCAACTCACCCCCCACGGGCAACCCAAATGCAATTCTGGTCACCTTTGTAAAGGGCTTCAGGAGTTGAGACAGATAAAGGGTGGTGGTTTCCCCTTCAATGCTGGGCCCGATCGCCAAAATTACCTCATGGGTCTTTTCGCGATGCACCCGCTGCACCAGGGGCTGAATCGTCAGGCTTTCGGGGCCAATACCATCCATGGGGGAAATGACCCCGCCCAAGACGTGGTAGCGCCCACGATATTCACGAGTGCGCTCGATCGCAATCAGATCCCGCGAGTCCGCCACCACACAGATCGTCTGTTGATCGCGGTTCGGGTTGCTGCAAACCTCGCAAACCGGCTCCGCCGAGAGGTGATAGCAAACCTGACAATGGCCCACCTGTTGCTTGGCATCCAGCAGCGCTTGGGCAAGGGTTTGAATTTCCGCTTCCGGGCGATTCAACAGATACAGCGCCAACCGCTGGGCAGATTTAGGGCCAATGCCCGGTAGCCGTTGCAATTGCTCAATTAATCGAGCCAAAGGACGAGTATAAACAGCACACCTCCTGCGCTGCGCCGCGTAAAGCACCAGTTTGTTTCGCAGTCGCGTATTCTAGCACTTCCCTTTCGGGCAAGCGGAGCCTACAATCGTGCTGATTTTTCGCAATGGCTGGAACTATGACCGAGGCTCCGATCGATCGCGCTCCCGAGCCTAACTTGGTCTCCCCTCAACTGTCCGGTGACCTCTTAGCGCTCTATCAAAACCTGCCCCCGATCGCCCTGGGCGTATTAGCCTCGGGAAGTGGCAGTAATTTTGAAACCATCATGGAGGCGATCGCCGATGGCCGCTTACGGGCAGAGGTGAAAGTGCTGATTTACAACAATCCCGGGGCCAAAGTCGCCGCCCGGGCAGCCCGCTGGGGCGTGACCGCCGTTCTCCTCGACCATCGCCAATACCCCGATCGAAACCAGTTTGACGCGGCCGTTGTCCAAGCGCTCCAGGCCGCTGGAGTGGAATGGGTTGCCATGGCCGGTTGGATGCGGCGGGCCACCGAAACCCTCGTCAACGCCTTTCCCCAACGGGCCATCAACATTCACCCCAGCCTGTTGCCCAGCTTTCCCGGCATTCGGGCCGTTGAACAAGCCCTCGCCGCCCAAGTCAGAATCACCGGCTGCACAGTGCATTTCGTGGAGCTAGAGGTGGACAGCGGCCCCATCCTGATGCAGGCTGCTGTTCCCGTCTACCCCACCGACAACGCCGAAACGCTCCACGCCAGAATTCAAACCCAAGAGCATTTGATTTTTCCCCAGGCGATCGCCCTGGCCGTCGCCCAAGCCAATCAAGCCACTCAGCCCTAGTCGTTTCAAGATCAATCCAAAATCAATCCAAAATGCCCAAGAGTTACATGAACTCTCGGGCACTAAAGCATTAGCTTGAGTAACCAAATCCCCAACTGGGCAATTCAACCAGCACAGCTTTGAACTACTGGTAACTTTTTTAATTACTGGTAATTGCTGGCAATTACTGATTGAAATTGTTAGGGATAACTGGCGATCAACCGCCCTACTTAAAATCTCTAGAGCTTCACTTCAATATCCACACCAGCCGGCAAATCGAGCTTCATCAAAGCATCGATCGTTTTCGACGACGGCTGATAGATATCAACCACGCGGCGGTGAGTGCGCGTTTCAAAATGCTCACGCGAATCCTTGTCCACGTGGGGAGAACGCAGCACGCAATAGATCTTGCGCTTCGTCGGCAGCGGAATCGGGCCCACCGCCGTCGCGCTCGTGCGGTTCGCCGTATCCACAATCTTTTCGCAGGAAGCATCCAACAGCTTTCGATCGAAAGCTTGCAAGCGGATCCGGATTTTCTGTTGCTGAATCGTCGCCATACTCAAGGACTCAGGGGGTATAAAGACTCAATTTTCAAGGTTCAGGGTTTGACTGAAGACAGCCGTAGGAACGCTGAATCCAGCGCTCCTACAGTGTCTAGCTCAGATGAACCAACAACTACTTAACGATCTTGGCAACCACACCAGCACCAATCGTCCGGCCGCCTTCGCGAATAGCGAAGCGCATCCCCTGTTCGATTGCTACCGGGCAGATCAGCTCAACCGTCATCTTGATCCGGTCACCGGGCATCACCATTTCCACGGTCGAGCCGTCGTCAGCGGTGTAAGCCGTGATTTGACCGGTCACATCCGTAGTCCGCACATAGAACTGAGGACGATAGCCAGCGAAGAACGGGGTGTGGCGGCCGCCTTCTTCCTTGGTCAACACGTACACTTCAGCCTCGAATTGCGTATGGGGGCTGATCGACTTCGGCTTCGCCAGCACCATACCGCGCTCGATATCTTCCTTTTGGATACCGCGCAACAGCAAACCAGCATTGTCCCCAGCCATCCCTTGATCCAGGGACTTCTTGAACATCTCCACACCGGTCACAGTGGTGCTGCGGGTGTCCTTCAGACCCACGATTTCCACCGTGTCGCCCACCTTGACGATACCGCGCTCGATCCGGCCGGTGGCAACCGTACCACGACCCGTAATCGAGAACACGTCTTCCACTGCCATCAGGAAGTCACGATCCACATCGCGCTCAGGAGTGGGCACATAGCCATCCACTTCATCCATCAGCTTCAGGATCTTGTCAACCCACTCGTTTTCGCCGCGAGCGATCTTGGGGTTAGCGGTCAGGGCTTCCACAGCCTTCACAGCCGAACCGATCACGATCGGGATGTCGTCGCCGGGGAAGTCATAGCTGCTCAGCAGTTCACGGACTTCCAGTTCAACCAGCTCCAGCAGTTCAGCATCATCCACCAAGTCTTCCTTATTCAGGAAAACCACCAGGTTGGGCACGCCCACCTGACGAGCCAGCAGGATGTGCTCACGGGTTTGGGGCATGGGGCCGTCAGCCGCCGACACCACCAGGATGCCGCCGTCCATTTGAGCAGCACCGGTGATCATGTTCTTCACGTAGTCCGCGTGACCGGGGCAGTCCACGTGGGCATAGTGGCGCTCTTCGGTCTCGTATTCCACGTGAGCCGTGTTGATCGTGATCCCACGGGCTTTTTCTTCCGGTGCGGAGTCGATGTCGGCGTAGTTACGAGCCTTGGCCTTCCCTTGGGCTGCCAACGACATGGTGATTGCAGCGGTCAGGGTCGTTTTGCCGTGGTCAACGTGACCGATCGTCCCGATGTTGACGTGAGGTTTAGTCCGTTCAAACTTTTCGCGTGCCATGAGTCTTGTGCGTTCCTTTTCCTTGCTATGCGTTCCCCTTACTCTTCGCGATGATCGCCTCAGCGACGTTGCGAGGAACTTCGCTGTATTGGCTGAACTCCATCGAGAAGATACCGCGGCCTTGCGTCATCGAGCGAATGTCGGTGGCATAACCAAACATTTCTGCCAGAGGTACTTTAGCAGCAACCTTGGCCGTTCCGCTCTCGGAACCCATCCCTTCGATTTGACCGCGACGGGAGTTGAGGTTCCCCATCACGTCACCGAGAAACTCTTCAGGAGCTTCAACCTCAACCTTCATCAAAGGTTCGAGGAGGACGGGTGCTGCTTTCATGACCGCCTCGCGGACAGCCATGGAGCCAGCAATTTTGAATGCCATTTCCGACGAGTCCACATCGTGGTAAGACCCATCGACCATGGTGACCTTCACATCGATCAGTGGGTAGCCTGCTAGGATACCGGATTCGCAAGCTTCGCGCATCCCCTGTTCCGCAGGGCCGATGTATTCCTTCGGCACCACACCACCGACGATCTTCGAGACGAACTCAAAGCCCGTCCCCGGTTCGCCCGGCTCAATTTCAACCACCACGTGGCCGTATTGACCCTTACCACCGCTCTGGCGGACAAATTTGCCTTCTGCCTTGGCAGCCTTACCGATGGTTTCGCGATACGCCACCTGCGGCGCACCCACGTTGGCTTCCACGCGGAATTCCCGCATCATGCGATCTACGAGGATTTCGAGGTGCAGCTCACCCATCCCAGCGATCACGGTTTGGTTGGTTTCCGAGTCAATGCTGACGCGGAAGGTCGGATCTTCTTCCGAGAGGGATTGCAGGGCCTTGGACAGTTTTTCCATGTCCTGCTTGGTCTTCGGCTCAACGGCCACCGAGATCACCGGCTCAGGAATGAACAGGGATTCCAGAATGACCGGATCGCTTTCGCTGCAAATCGTGTCGCCGGTAATGGTGTCTTTCAGACCCAGGGCTGCGCCAAGGTCGCCAGCACGCATTTCGTCTACTTCGATTCGTTCGTCAGCTTTGAGCACGATCAAGCGCGAAATCCGCTCTTTCTTGCCCTTGGTGGCGTTGTAGACGTAGCTACCCTTGGTGATCACGCCGGAGTAGACCCGGATGAAGGTCAAGCGACCGTAGGGGTCAGCCATGATCTTGAAGGCCAGGGCTGCCGGGGGCGCGTTGTCGTCGGCCGGACGGGTCACTTCCGAACCGTCGGGCAGCAGACCCTTAATCGGGGGCACGTCGATCGGGGCGGGCAGGTAGTCCACCACGGCATCGAGCAGCAGTTGAACCCCTTTGTTTTTGAAGGCAGAGCCGCAGAGCATGGGGACGATCGTGCCGTCGATTGTGCCCTTGCGCAGCGCACCCTTGATTTCCTCTTGGGTCAGCTCTTCGCCTTCAAGATACTTTTCGGTCAAGGCATCGTCGGTTTCGGCAACCGCTTCCACCAACTTCAGGCGATATTCATCAGCCAGGTCAACCAGATCTTCAGGAATATCGGTTTCTTGGATGTCGGTGCCCAGATCGTTGGCGTAGATGTAGGCGCGCATCTTCACCAGGTCAACAATGCCGCGCAACTCAGATTCAGCCCCGATCGGGATTTGAACCGGCACCGCATTGGCCTTTAGGCGATCGCGCACCTGACCATAGACCTTGTAGAAGTTCGCACCCGTCCGGTCCATCTTGTTCACGAACACAATCCGGGGGACTTTGTAACGGTCAGCTTGCCGCCACACCGTTTCCGACTGGGGCTGCACGCCACCCACCGAACAGAACACCGCGATCACACCATCGAGCACCCGCATGGAGCGCTCCACCTCGATCGTGAAGTCCACGTGACCAGGCGTATCAATGATGTTGATCTTGTGATCGTTCCAGCTCGTACTGATGGCCGCAGCGGTGATCGTGATTCCACGCTCACGCTCTTGCTCCATCCAGTCCGTGACGGCAGTTCCCTCGTGAACTTCACCGATTTTGTGAACCACGCCCGAGTAATACAGAATCCGCTCGGTCGTCGTTGTTTTGCCCGCATCAATGTGGGCGGCAATTCCAATATTTCGCACTCGTTCGAGCGGAATCGATCTGGCCACTTTAACCTCCTGGGACTCCTATCGCAGATACCATGTTACATCCTTGTTAAGTAATCGAAACAAAGACAGAACGCTGGGGAAACAGATTGGGCTGACCGCTATTTAGAATGCGATCGAACCCCACTGCCACCAAAACGCTTGTCTCAGTTTCCAACTTACGAGGACTGAAGCACTGAGCCATTTGTCAGCCGATGAATCGTCGTGACAAACGCTCGAAACTCTCGAAACCTAGTAGCGATAGTGAGCAAAGGCCTTGTTCGCTTCCGCCATCCGGTGCGTTTCTTCGCGCTTCCGGATTGCGCTACCCGTTTCGTTGGCCGCATCCATCACTTCATTCGCAAAGCGGCTCACCATGCTGCGGCCACCGCGTTGGCGAGCAAATTGGATCAACCAGCGCAGGGCCAGGGCAATGCCCCGATCGCTCCGCACTTCCATGGGCACTTGGTAAGTTGCACCACCCACCCGGCGAGCTTTTACCTCCACCAGGGGCGTTGCGTTCTTCACGGCCCGCTCAAAGATATCCAGGGGTTCCGAGCCAGTGCGCTCTTGGATGAGCTTGAAGGCATCGTAAACAATCCGGGAAGCGACCGACTTCTTGCCAGACTTCATGATCCGGCGAACAGTCATGCTGACCAGGCGGCTGTTGTAAACAGGGTCAGGGGGAACAGGGCGTTTGTTGACAGTTGTACGACGAGACATATAACAGTAGCCGTTAGGTCACAATCAGAGCGTGAACAAGCAAACTAAAACTTTGGTGTCGCAAAGTCCATGAATATCTGCCACCCAGTCAGCACTCAGTCAGGGGGCTGCATGGGTGCTTGCTGGGAGCCTGAAATGGCTAACCGCGATTTTCTAATTCCTTTGCGTACCAAGCACCCGAGCAGTCACCGACAACTTCGTCATGAGCAATTTCAATTGTTGAAAATTGTTGAATTGGCCATGCTGAAGTTGCGGTTAACAGTGCCGGCCCGGGACTACGGAACCACCATTATTTTTGGGGCTTCGGGCGCTTCGCACCGTACTTGGATCGCCCTTGCTTACGATCTTTAACGCCGGCAGTGTCAAGGGTTCCGCGAATGATGTGGTAGCGCACGCCGGGCAGGTCTTTTACCCGACCACCGCGAATCATGACCACTGAGTGTTCTTGCAGATTGTGCCCAATGCCCGGAATGTAGGCTGTCACTTCAAAGCCGGAGGTTAGGCGAACACGTGCCACCTTACGCAGGGCAGAGTTGGGCTTTTTGGGTGTGGTGGTGTACACGCGCGTGCAAACGCCGCGGCGCTGAGGACAGCTTTTGAGCGCTGGCGATTTGGTTTTGCTCTTAGCTTTGGCGCGCTCAGATCGGATGAGTTGCTGAATCGTGGGCATGGGCTTACTGCACCGGCAGATTCTAGATATTCGATGGGGTCATAAAATGTCACGGTCTATAACTATACGGATGTGCTGTTACCTTTGTCAATGAAGCGTAGCTAGGTTGACAGCTTTCTGGGAATGGCTTCGCTAGGTGGGCTTTTCGTCAAAGTTCGCCGTCCCTTGGCCGGTGCGGTGGCCATGGTTTCGAGACGATCGCCCTCAACCCTCAACCAAACGCACCGATCGGCTACGATTCGCCATGATCGAAGGAGTGCCCACAACTGCAATTGTTGCGAGCATTGGGGTTTTGGAACCGAAAATTACCACCCACCAGATCTTCGGAATAGTCGATCGTCAAGCCTCGTAGGTAGGGCAAATCATGGTCGCGCACGATCGCCCGCCAGCCATCTCCTTCAAGGGCCTGTTCATCAGGGGCGATCGCCTGGCTCGGTGGGTGGAACTGCAAGACATAGGTCAGGGAGCGACATCCTCCCGATCGCACCTCCAGCCGAAACCAGCCTTGCTCCAGTCCCCATTGTTGAGCAAGGCGGTGAACTTCAGCTTGGGCCGCAGCAGACAGAACCAACATGGATAGTCAACAGAATTTTTGAGAAATGGTTTAAAAAATGCGATCAACGAAGTGTGATTTGGCTCGCCAAACGCCTTAGTCAGACCTGAAACCATTGCCATCGCAGCAGCATTCACGACCTCAGGCAGACCCAAGCGAACGGACTCAATTCAAGAGCAGAGCAAGCCAAAATCAGGGCAAGCCAAATCAAAACAAATCAAAATCGAATCGAAGCAATGGCCCTACTTAGCAGCAGGAGTCCGGGCGTAATCATCCTGAAAACGAACAATATCGTCTTCGCCCAAATATTCCCCATTCTGCACTTCAATCAACACCAGGGGAATAGTGCCGGGGTTCTCCAGCCGGTGGGCAGTGCATTGGGGAACGTAGGTGGACTGATTGGGCGTGAGCATAATCTCGTTGTCGCCACAAACCACACGCGCCGTGCCTGAGACAACGATCCAATGCTCGCTGCGGTGGTGATGCATCTGTAGGCTCAGGCGATGGCCAGGGCTAACCTCAATGCGCTTGATTTTGTAGCCGCGTCCCTCTTCTAGCACCGTGAAAGATCCCCAGGGCCGTGCCTCGGTTTGGTTCGTGCTGAGGCCGTTTTTGGGAACAACGCCGTTCTCGGTCTCGGGGGTTTGAGTTTTTGTTGCAGCCACCGTACTGTCCTCGTTGAGTGTGGGTGTTCAGTTGCCTAAGTTGACGCAGCTAAGTTGACGCAGTGTTGATGCAGTTCAGCTTCCTTTGCCGCTGAACCCCCTGACCATCCCTCTGTTTCGAGTATAGGCGAGGAATTTTGAGGCGAAAATAGTCCCCCTACTCAGCACTAACCCTCTCCAAACCCGTCAGCACCCGCGCGATCGCCCCAGATCTATTCCCCAGCGGCATCGCCCTGTTGAGTCGCCCTGTTGCGCCGCCCAGTGGTAGCCAATTCGCAAAACCAGAGCGTCCCGATCGCCCGATTATTTCCCAGCTCCTCGATCCCCAACCTCGGGATTCGATCGCCCCCCAGGGATTCACAGTGACCTGTGGCGCATCGGTGATAATCTGATACTTGGCAAAAATACCGATGAAGGCGCGCTGGCGTACCTTCAGTGCGGTTCGCCCCGTTAACACCGAGTTTGAAAAACCGCTCGCACCCCAATCAGCGATCGTCCGGTGCCTCCCACCAAGACAGCGCGATCACTGGATTTGCGAGCAAGCCAACCCAGATCATTGAAGCGATAAACTCACAGGCTCGAGCATGGTCACCACCACTGAAAAAACCAACGTCGGCTACATCACGCAAGTCATCGGCCCCGTGATCGACGTGAAGTTCCCCGGCGGTAAATTGCCCCGCATTTACAACGCCCTCAAAGTCCAGGGAACGAACCGCGCCGGTCAAGAAGTTTCTGTGACCTGCGAAGTGCAACAGTTGCTCGGCGACCAACAAGTCCGTGCTGTGGCAATGAGCAGCACCGATGGTCTCGTGCGCGGCATGGAAGTCCAAGACACCGGTGCACCGATCAGCGTTCCCGTGGGTAAAGCCACGCTCGGCCGCATTTTCAACGTTTTGGGCGAACCCGTTGATAACCAAGGCCCCGTCGAAGCCACTGAGTTTTCTCCCATCCACCGAGCAGCCCCCAAGCTGACCGATCTGGAAACCAAGCCCTCCGTGTTTGAAACCGGGATCAAGGTCGTTGACCTGCTGACCCCCTACCGTCGTGGCGGCAAAATCGGCCTGTTCGGCGGCGCTGGCGTGGGCAAGACCGTGATCATGATGGAATTGATCAACAACATTGCCACCCAGCACGGTGGGGTGTCGGTGTTTGCCGGTGTGGGCGAGCGAACCCGCGAAGGGAACGACCTCTACAACGAAATGAAGGAGTCCGGCGTAATCAACGAGGGCAACCTGAAGGAGTCCAAGATTGCGCTGGTTTACGGCCAGATGAACGAGCCGCCGGGAGCACGGATGCGTGTGGGCCTGTCGGGTCTGACCATGGCTGAATATTTCCGCGACACCAACAAGCAAGACGTGCTGTTGTTTGTGGATAACATCTTCCGATTTGTGCAAGCGGGTTCGGAAGTATCGGCGCTGCTGGGTCGGATGCCCTCCGCTGTGGGTTACCAGCCCACCCTGGGTACGGATGTGGGTGACCTGCAAGAGCGGATTACCTCGACCACCGAAGGTTCGATCACCTCGATTCAAGCGGTCTACGTGCCCGCAGATGACTTGACCGACCCCGCTCCGGCAACCACCTTTGCTCACTTGGACGGTACCACCGTGTTGTCCCGGGGCTTGGCCGCTAAGGGAATTTACCCGGCTGTGGATCCGTTGGGTTCGACCTCGACGATGCTGCAACCGGCGATCGTGGGTCGCGATCACTACGACACGGCTCGGGCGGTGCAAGCAACCCTGCAACGCTACAAGGAACTGCAAGACATCATCGCCATCTTGGGTCTGGATGAATTGTCTGAGGAAGACCGCTTGACGGTGGCCCGTGCCCGGAAGCTGGAGCGTTTCCTGTCGCAGCCGTTCTTCGTGGCGGAAGTGTTTACCGGCTCGCCTGGTAAGTACGTGACTCTGGAAGACACGATCAAGGGCTTCAAGCTGATCCTGTCGGGTGAGCTGGATAAGTATCCTGAGCAAGCCTTCTATATGGTTGGCGACATCGATGAAGCGATCGCCAAGGGCGAAAAGCTGCTGAATAGCTAGTTTTTAAATCGCGCTGCGGAATGCGGGGGCTGGATTAACTAGTCTCCGCTGCCGCTGGTGTTGTTTGTTCACGGTGTTGCAATTCCGCTCGATCGAGCCAAGAGGTTATGAGCTTAACAGTTCGTGTTATTTCCCCAGACAAGACCGTTTGGGATAACCAGGCAGAGGAAGTGATCCTGCCGAGTACCACAGGACAGTTAGGCATCCTGCCCGGTCACGCGCCGCTGTTGACGGCGTTGGGCACGGGGGTGATGCGTGTTCGGGTCAGTAAGGATTGGTTACCGATCGCCCTGATGGGTGGCTTTGCCGAAATCGAAGATAACGAAGTGACGGTGCTGGTGAATGGAGCCGAGCGGGGTGACTCGATCGACCGTTCCGCCGCCCAAGCAGAATATACCGACGCAGAAGCTCGGGTCGCTGCCGCTAACAGTCCTCAAGAGAAAATTAAGGCAACCCAAGCCCTCAAGCGCGCCCGTGCTCGGGTGCAGGCGGCTGGTGGCACGGTTTAGACCGCCAACCAATTTTCATATTTTCTCGATCTCAATATCTATTTGTTGATGATCTTGATTATTCAGATCAACGAAACGATTGGATTGACTCATCCAGAGCGGGGTAGGGCTAAGCCTATCCCGCTTTTCTTTATCCTGTTCCGATCTCGCTTCTATCCATCTCGCTTTTAATGAGAAGAGGCAACTTTGCTCACCAGTCGCGGGGATCCCGTCGGTCTTCGCGTCAGGGTTTTGGTAATCTCCTCCGAACGATCAAAATCATGCAAATTTCAGGTTTATTGCGGACGATCGGGCAGCAACTGAGCAAACGGCTGGGGCAATGGGGCGCGATCGGCCTGTTGGGCCTGTTGATGTGGCTGATGGTTCCCACGGGCGCGGCCCAAGCCCTCACCAATATCAAGCTGTCGGATTTGAACTATCGAGAATGCCCGGCTGAAGTGGCCGCTGGGGCCGTCACCTCTGGCGGGGCAACGTTGCCGGCCAAGTGCTTCATTGTCTATGGCAAAGCAAACAACACCACAGGCAAAACGGTGTTTGATGCGGATATCTTTGGGCGAATTTATGACGCGACGGACAATTCCATCATGGAAAATCGCACCCGTTTAGGCGCGATCGAACAGATTCCGCCCGGCGTGAGCGAATTTGAGTTTCGGATTTCTGTGCCCGTCAGCCAACCGGAACCGCTCCAGCTCAAGCAATTTAAGGCAGCAGGGTTCACCGCTCGTGTGCGCCGTTAGTGTGGTTACCCACCCTTGGGATGAATCTTGGGACCAAGTTGAAAGATGACTGTCTAGTTGCCACAACAAGTCCTAAATAACAGCAAAAACGACAGCAAAAGAGGGGCCAGTTCTGAAACTTGCCCCTCTCGATGACATGGGTTAATTGAGCTAGCCAGCTCGATCCATCAAACTAATCCAATCAATCAAACCAGTCGAACTAATTCACTCAGCCGAAGCGATCAAGCAAGCCAATCAAGCAGTTGTTACGACTGCACCGACTTCAAGTAAGCCAGCATCGTATCAGCATCAGAAACTTCAAAAGGATCGCTGGGAGCATTGTCCCCATAGCCAGGTTCAATGAACATTTTTTCGATCGCGCCGTCATTTACCACCATGGAATAGCGCCAAGAACGCATCCCAAACCCCAGATTGGACTTGTCCACCAACATGCCCATCTTGCGAGTAAATTCCCCATTACCATCGGGCAACAGGAAGACATTCTGGGCGTTTTGTTGCTTGCCCCACTGGAACATCACAAAAGCATCATTCACCGACAAACAAATCACCGCATCCACACCCAGGCTCTTGATTTCCTCATAGAGTTCTTCATAGCGCGGCAGATGGCTGGTGGAACAGGTGGGCGTGAAAGCACCCGGCAGGGAGAACAACACAACGCGCTTGCCACCGAAGAGGTCTTGGGTGCTGAGATCTTGCCAACGGAAGGGGTTAGGGCCCGGCACGGACTCATCGCGGACACGGGTTTTGAACACAACATCGGGGACACGATCGAGCATGGTGGTGACTTCCTTATACGTAGAACGGCACTTCGCCTAAACTCATAATGATTATGACTTACAAGAAAGAATTTGACAAGGGACAGGCCCTGGTTAATGGCCAATGCGCCCCCGACCGATGCAAGGGGTGTTAGTCGCTACAATCAAACAATCAATGCAGCGCCCTGAAAGCGTTGCTGATTTAGCCGTTGCAATCGTAGGCATTGCGATCCTGGGCCAGGACGCGGGGACTAAATTTCGTTGAAATTGTTGCAATTGTTGAAATTAGGGCACATGACATTGGGGCACAAGTAATGAATTTTTTGGATTCGGATGATGATCCGCCTCTCCAAATTAACGTCACGCCCATGGTAGATGTGATTTTTGCAATTCTGGCGTTTTTTGTGGTGGCGACGGCTTTTTTGACCCGATCGCGTGGTTTGCCGGTGAACTTGCCCAGCGCTGCCACGGGCCAAGCCCAAACCCAGTCAATGCCGGTGGTGACGGTGGATGCGGCGGGGAATTTGGCAGTCGATCGACAGCCGATCCCGATCGAGCAATTACCCACCCTGGTGCAGACAAAGTTGGGGCCGAGCAACCCAGAACAGCCCATGCGCACTGTAGCCATTGAGGCCGATCGAGCCGTGAGCCACGGGCGCGTGGTGGAAGTGATGGATCGGTTGCGTCAAATCCCCAACCTGCAATTGGCGATCGCGACGCGATCGGGCAACCCCTAGCCCCAAGAGTCCGAACCCCAAGATTCCGAGCCATGGCGATCCAAGCCCCAACAGTTCGCGCTATGGCATTAATGGCATTATTTGGGAAGAATCGCGGCAGACCACTGCGCTGATTCTGATTAGATCTCCTCTCTTCATCATCGTTTAGGCTCACCTGCCATGCGCGATCGCCTTGAACCTGCTCCCTACCTTCCCCGTGTGCCCCTGTGGCGACGTGGTGCGGCCACGGCGATCGATGCGGTCATTGCGGGATTGTTCAGCAGCCTGTTGGGGGCCGGGTTTGAACTGCCGGTTTTTGTGATCCTGTGGCTCTTGGTACGAGTGGTGATGGTGGCCAATAATCGCGGCCAAAGCATCGGGCGATTGGCCATGGATATCAAACTGGTGAATCCCCGCACCCGCCGCCTGCCGACGATGGTGGAGCTGACCCAACGGGAGGGCATCGTGGGCATTGAAGCTTGGTTAGCCTTGCAGGGATTGTCCCTGTTGTCACAGGTGAACCCGGTGGCGCTGCTTTGTTTGGCTCCAGCCATTGTGGATGGCATTGTGACGGCTACCGATGAAAGCCGCCAACAACAGTCTTTTCACGATCGCCTGATTGGGTCGATTGTGGTGCAAACGTCTCGGGGGTTTTCCCTCGATTTGAAGGTGCAACGGTGGTATCGTCTCCTGCGCGATCGAACTGAGCGTTTTATGCGAAGATAGAGTGCTGCAAAACTGCCCGAATCCGTTTGCGGACAAAATCAGCAGTTCTGCTCGATCGGCGATCGCCCCCCGCCTGTTTTGCCCAGTGCCAATGCGGCGGCGCACGATCGTCCAATCGCAAACCCTTTGCACCGATCGAACCATTAGGAGTCTCCCACCGTGGCTAAAGGTAAAGACGTACGGCTCGTGATCACCTTGGAGTGCACCGAGTGCCGCACCAACACCGACAAGCGCTCGCCCGGCGTGTCGCGCTACACCACCCAAAAAAACCGCCGCAACACCACCGCGCGCCTGGAACTGAAGAAGTTCTGCACCCACTGCAACAAGCACACGGTGCACCGCGAAATTAAGTAATTTTTCGCCCTTAACCCAATCCCGGCCCGGAGCGCTCGATCGCCCCGGCCGTGGATTGTGCAGTCTCGTTATACGAACTCGGTGCGATCGGCTGTTTCCAAGCCGAGCCGCCCGATTCTTCTGAATCACTCCTGAATCATTAGCGAATCACCATGGCTTACTATCGTCGTCGCGTTTCTCCCCTCAAACCCGAAGAGCCGATCGACTACAAAGATGTTGATCTGCTGCGTCGCTTCATCACCGAGCGCGGCAAAATCCTGCCCCGCCGTGTCACCGGCCTGACGGCTAAGCAACAACGCGATTTGGCTGTGGCCATCAAGCGCGCCCGCATCTTGGCCCTGCTGCCGTTCATCAACAAAGAAGCCTAGACCACCATCGGGCGCTGAGCACCGAGTACCTAGGGTCTACCGCCGACAATTGTCCAAAACCCCAATCCCACCGTTACCAGCTCACGGGAGATAAGGGGCTTAAGTCTCTTGTTATGACCATTGGGGTGCAGGAAGTCAATTTGGCTTAAACAGGCTCAAAAGGGGCGATCGATTAGTTTGATCGCCCCTTTGCTGTATCTAAAATCCGTGAGGCTAGGGGTGGGTTCTGGGCTTAAAAGGAGATGATCAAGTAGCGATCGCTGAACTTTGCGCCCTTAACCGATCGCCCGGCTAGGGACGGCGGCAAGAAGATATTGCGGCGTTGTTCGCCCGCTTCGATCGTCACTTCCGGCCCCGATTGGGTCAGGTGGATTTGCTCCTTGGTGAATCCTGGCAGGAACAGCTTCACCTGTTGGGTGGCCAAGTCGATCTCGATCGGGCGGGGAGCCTGCTGGGCCAAAGTGGCAAAATCCGGCATCAACGGGATCAATGCATCCCAATTGGGGGTGGCGGTTTGCTCAGGAATCGCCGTCACGGTCAGGGGATCGAAATCTGAGCCGATCGCCCCTGGATCGCTCGATCGATTCAAAAACAAACCGCCCACCGTCAAACCGGCCTGTTGAGCGCTGCCCCAGAGATATTGAGCCAAGGCCTGCGAGACCGAATCACCATTGGCCACCAGCCAGCCCGCCACCCGACGCGGATCGGCCAACAAATTCCGCCCCCGATCGAGCAAGTCCTGAAACTCACCCAAGGGGCCTTCCCACGGCGTGCTCGACATGCCGCCACTGCTCAACACCGCCATGGAAATCGGCTGCACAAAGGGCGCGATCGCCTTGGCAAAATCCGACTCCGCCACCACCTTTTGGAACCGGCGCACATACCAGGACAAAACCTCCGGCGCGCCGATGGTTAGCAGGGTGGCTCGATCGCTGTTGCCGTCATAGACGATCGCGTCGTAATTTCCCGACGCTTCGTATTGCCGCAGGGTGTTCAACGTCAATGCCCGATCCATCCCCGGCAGTACGGCCAGCTCTTCGCCGTAGACATTGCGGAAAAAGGGTTGGCGCAAATATTCCGACTCTAGGCGCTTAATTTCATCCCAGCCCCGTTCCAGGAGGGTGGTGGCGGCCGGTTGCACGGCCCAAAGGTTGGAGCCGATCGCCTGGGGATCCGAACCGATCGCCCCCGTTCCCAACATCATGCCCAGGGTGGGCCCCGCGTCTTGCCCAAACAGCAGCACCCGCTTGCCTTGGTTGGCCAGGGCCATCGCCGCCGCGATCGCCAGGGTCGATCGCCCCGATCCCCCTTTTCCCAACAGCGTCAGCGTGAAAGCCACGATCGCACTCCTCTAGCGTTGTCGCCCCCCATTGTGCCAACGATTGCCGGCCGGCGTGTATTTACTGCCGCATCTCGCCCAAAATTTCGATCACCCGCTGAATTTCTGTTTTCAGGCCTGTGACATCTGTTTTTAGACCCGTGACATCTGTTTTTAGGCCCGTGACATCTGCTTTGAGGGCGGTGATGTCACTTTGCACCTGATCCATGCGGGCAAAGCTAGCGGCTTGGAGTTGATCGATGCGAGCAAAGGTTTGGTCAAATAGGCCCAGAAACGTATCGGTGCGATCGTCTACGACCTGCTCCAACTGGGCGATTCGGTTATTTAACCCTTCGATGGCCTGTTGCAGACTGCTAATCGCCAAGCGCAATTCCCCGATCGCCTGTGTGTTGGTGGCGATCGCCTGGGTATTCGCGGCGGTCAGGTCGGCGAGGTGGCTAAACCGCTGATTCCAATCAAAGGACTGCTGCGTGGTAACGCTGGCCAGGGTGGTGACGTTGATCGTCAGTTGCTGGAGCTGAGCTTCGAGAGTGTTGAGGCGGGTTTCGGTGGTCATGGGGCGATCGGGGGCTGGGGCGAGGCCGCTACCCACAGCCTAGCAAGTTCTTGTGGGACGGTGCGGGGTCGATCGATCTCTGGAATCGGCGGTCGTGCTCCAAGGAGTTGAGCAACAGAATTTTGGGCCCAATCATTTTGGGGCGAATACTGGGGTCAAATAAAAACGCCAGTAAAAACGCCAGCGGAATAACTCCCACTGGCGTAATTTATTCACTCGTTGCTTAGACCGCTTCGAGTTCGTCTTCAAAAAACCAAGTTGCCAAACCACCCGTAAACTCAACGACAACGCCGATGCCGCTGCCGTCAACCATTTTGTATTCCTTAACCGTACCGACCGGATTTTGTTTAATTTTTTCAACCATCGCGGTGGACATGCGATCGCGAATCCGGCGCACTTTGACGCGCTGACCTAGCTCAATCACCACTGGAACCGTCTCTAGTAAACTGAATCCACAGCTAATAAGACTACTGCATTTTGACCCGATCGCCGCGCTTGAGAGATTTGGAGAGAAATCAGCGATCGGGCGATCGGGTTTTGCCTCTTCACAACGGCTTAGTCAACCAGCTCAGGACTGGCGGCATGGCGATAGCGCTCCATGATCCGCTTTTCGGGGTCAATGCCCTCAAAGGTGGGCGGTAACCAAACCCGCGCCAACAGAATCAGGGTCAAAACCAACAGAAATACACCCGTGGCCAAAAGTTGCTGCCAGGGCACTTCCAACACACCTCGCACGATCGACTCTCGGAGCACGGAAACGATCGCCACTTCCACGGCCACCCCGATCGACACGCGCTGTTCTTGTAAGTAAATGATCAGCAGCCGGAACATTTCCACCAAAATCAGCACCGATAGGATATCCGCCGTAATCAGGTGAAAGTTTGGGGGTTCCAGCAGGGAGATGAAAATGACGCGCAGTTGCACCACCATCACCCCAAACAGCCCCAAACAAAGGGACACGGCGATCGCATCTTGCACCCGCTCCAACACCCAGACCAGGCGTGATCGAAACCTGCCGGTTTCCGTGGCGCGATCACTGGCGGGCAACAACTGGACGGGGGGCAATCGACGGGAGGGGGCTGAGGACAGGTTCATGGCGATTTCTCCGGCTTGCTGCGGGCTGTTCTTATTTTGATTATGGGAATCTTATAAATCAACCTCTAATTTATTTGTATTATTTATATTGACGCATCTGCTCAGACCACCGGGGCCAAGGTTCATCGCGATCGCGTAGTTTGATCTGTGGCTATTCACGGCTGTTCACCTTCACTCCTCCACCCTATGCTCGCCAAACGGATCGTTCCCTGCCTCGATGTCAAAGCCGGTCGCGTCGTCAAGGGCGTGAACTTTGTGAATCTGCAAGATGCGGGCGATCCGGTGGAGCTGGCCAGGGCCTACGATCGCGCCGGGGCCGATGAACTGGTGTTTTTGGACATCACGGCCACCCACGAAGATCGCGGGATTATTTTTGATGTGGTCTATGAAACCGCCGAGCAGGTGTTCATTCCCCTGACCGTGGGCGGCGGGATCAGCGACTTAGAAACGATTAAAAAACTGTTACGGGCCGGAGCCGACAAAATTAGCATCAACTCATCAGCGGTGCGGGATCCGGACTTGATCGATCGCGCCAGTGCCCGGTTTGGCAACCAATGCATTGTGGTGGCGATCGATGCCCGCCGCCGCCCCGGAACCGGCGAAAATAGTGTGCCCAGCGCATGGGATGTCTATGTGCGCGGCGGTCGGGAAAATACAGGTTTGGATGCGATCGCCTGGGCCGAAGAGGTGGTGCGGCGCGGCGCGGGGGAATTGCTGGTGACCAGCATGGATGCGGACGGAACCCAGGCGGGCTATGACCTGGAGCTGACCCGAACAATCGCCGATCGCGTGGCCGTGCCGGTGATTGCCTCCGGGGGCGCGGGCAACTGTCAACATATCCGCGAAGCTCTGACCGAAGGCAAGGCCGAGGCCGCCCTGCTAGCTTCTTTGTTACATTACGGTCAACTCAGCATTGACGAGATTAAGACCGATTTGCAGCAAGCGGGCTTGCCAGTGCGTCACACGGGGGCGATCGCGACTCTGTAGAAAACCTTAGGAAACGATAAATTGCTGGCAGATTGTCAAGATTTCCTTTACAATACGTAAAAACACACTCATAAATCTTGATCTGCACTCTGTCCATGGTTGTCGTTCTGCTGCTGGCGATCGCCCTAGTAGCTTGGTCATTGCACCTGATGCAACAGGCCCTCAGCAACAAGGAGTTTTCGCTGATGCTGGCCGGAACCCTCGTTGCTTCAGCAGCGGCAGCCCTGGTGGTGGTCTACTTCCTGGGCAACAGTTCGCTGCGCTACTTGCTCTCGGTCGATCGCAATGCCTATGCCACCTATAACGTGCCCGTCACCGCTAGCGATCCTTTAGCCGGGATGCGCCAATCCGCCATCCTCGCCGATTGGGATCGATTGGTGGAGCCTCTGCAATAGCAGGATGGTTCCGCCGGTTCCCTGTTTTTTGCACCCCCAGTGATTGATCATCAAAACCGACCCGCAATTCAGTTGCATTCAAACAAACGAAATCGGCTAGACCTGAGGCAATACAACCGGTCTAGCCGATTTTGTTTCGAGCTTTGGGGGTTTGAGCTTCTCGAAATGGGGCTTCAGTCCCATTGTTTGCGGATCGGGGGCACTGACCAGGCGATCGCCTCAGGCAAGGATATGTTTCTAGGGCCTGTCGTCAAATTGCCTGAAACCCTGATTCCACCGTGGGCAGATCGTGGGGGGCAAGGGGCTTAAGCCCCTTGTCTGGGATGGTTAGCGTATGACAGATCAACCGTTTTTACTGGATCCCAGGAAATGACGACAGACCCTAGGGCACGCCCATTTGAATCAAATCCTCGCCGGGTAACACTTCGCTAAATTCACCTCGATGGGCCACAAACAGGGCCAAACGCAGCCCCCAATCTGGCTCGACGGGCAAATCATCCCAAGGAACCGCCAGCTCCAAACAGCTATCCACGGCGAAGCGGGCGCGGCTGGGTCGGGCCCGCCAGGTGTCGAATTCCGCCGCTTCCGAGAACCAAAGAGTTTTGGTGGGCAACTTTAGGCCGATGTGATGGCGATAGTGGTAGTTGGCCGGGGCCAAATCGGGCAATTGCTCCAGGGGCACAGGACTGTTGTGGGCGGGGCGATCGGGATAGAACCAGCACAGGTGAATTTCATCGGGCTGTTTGCCGGTTTGGAAATCCAGCCGGACATAAAAGTGATGGTGATCCACTCCGTACCAAATGGTTTGAATCGGGCTGGATTGGTGCATCGTGCCCCGGGAACCACCCACCGCAATCCGGCCCGCTTGGTTCCAGTCTTGATCATCGCCACAGCCGTCAATGATCGGGTGAATGAAGTTTTGGGGGGTGCGATCGCCCGTGGCTTCATGGACTTCCACCGGCTCCAATAATTCCGGGGGAATGGGTTCGTTCAGGGCTTGGTAAATGGCGCACAGGTGCTCCCGAAACAGGCGATCAAAAATGGCATCTTGATTCGACGAGTGGCCAAACCCAAACCACCAAAACCAATCGGAACCCTCCGCCGCATAGAGCGCTTCCCAGGCGGCCGGATTGGTGGTTTCGGTGGCTTCCGGGTGGCGAGCCAGGGCTTCGCGGGCCGCCGTCAGCAAATCCCAGGCGCGGTTTTTGGCCGGGTCACCAATCCAGGTGGAAAAGGAGCCATCCACCCAAGAGCCACTGTGCAGGCGATCGACCGGCAGGGTTTCGCGGGGCGGGAACCGATCGAGATAATCACCCACGGTTACCAGCTCAATTTCAGGATGCTGGCTGAGGCGGCTGTAGAGCGCGTCCAAGAAGGGCATCCCGTCCCGATCGTAATATTCCCAGCAGTTTTCCCCATCCAGAGCAATGGTCACCAACCAAGGCTGCTCTAGGCTGGTGCGATCGTCCCCTTGGCGTTGCTTCAGTTGCCGAGTAATCGCTTCCAAGTGGCCAATCAAGTCTTGGGCAGCATGTTGGGGTTCCATCCCCGCATAGCTAAAGCCAATCAGATCCGAAAGGCGGTGGTCACGGAACACGATCGCCAAGTCTCCCTGATCCGTGGCCAGGCGATAGGGCTGGTAAAGATACTGTGGCTCCAGAACATTGCCAGATCCGTCGCGGTGGAAGAAATGCTCGATCGTCCAGCCCAACACCGCCTCATCGGAAATTAACCATTGGAAACCGGCCGCCGCCACATCGGGCAAAATCGCCGGACTCACGGACTGCTCCGAAGGCCACAGCCCCCGAGGCAAACAGCCAAACCGCTCGTGATACATGGCTTTGGCCCGTTCCAGATGCCGGGGAATATCTTCCGCCCACTGAAACCGGCTCGCGGGCAGTTGCATTTGGGGAATGGCCACCCGGCCCGCATCCGTATCGGCCAACAGGGGCAAAATGGGATGGGTGTAGGGCGTGGTGGTCACTTCCAACTGGCCCGACTCCTGCATCGATCGGTGCTTGGGAATAATTTGCGCCAAAATTTCCCGTTGCTTATCCCAAATTTCTTGGCGATCGGTGAGCGAAAAATCCTTGCCCCGTTCTAACCAACCGGCAATTTTTGGATCATCCCAAAACAACGGATCAATCCAAGCCAGGTTATGCCAAGCCAACAGATCTCCAAAATCCTCGGGTTTCCAATGGTCTAAACACCAAGGAATTCCCAAATCATTTCGTTGTTCAAACAATTGGCAATAGCGAGGATGGGGATCCACCAAGGTGCGGTGGTTGCCATCAAAAAAATGCTCCAGCACAAAGCGCTTTTGTGTCGGTTGCAGTTGTTCAGCAGGGGTGAGCGCCAGGGCCAAGTAGGGGTCGATCGCCCGGCCCGCCACATAATCTTCAATTTGCAAGATCAGAGAAGGAACCAAGTTCACGGTTTGACGCAACCGGGGGAACCGTTCCAACATCAAAATCAAATCGAGATAGTCCTTGGTGCCATGCAATCGCACCCAAGGCAATCGATATTGCGCTTCTTCTGACTGTTGGGGCACGTCTGCCAAGGCTATTTCGGCCAGGTTGCCACGGCTTTTGTAGAGGGGCTGGTGTTGATGCCAAACAAAGGCAACGTGCAGCGGGTAAGGCATAGGGGGCGATCGAACCAATCTTTCTCCCATTCTAGGCGCGAGGTCAATTCCCGGAGCAATGGTTGAGGGCCCTTGTACTGAATTCCTGATGCGATTCACAACAAAAAAGCGGGCGGAAAAATTCCACCCGCATTGTTAGCCAATGGTCTACTAATTGCTAGTAATTGCTAGTCAATTGTTGGTCATGAACCAACCAATTATCAGCAAGCGATTAGCAAGGGGTCAGCCAATTTCAAGTAATGCGCTGGCAATTACTGCCAAATGACTGATAACCGGCATTAACAAGGAATCATCAGACGGAAGTTTACCTGATTTATCCTTGCAATTTCAGATTAGAAAACGTCATCGTGGTGACGATTTCTTGGTCTCCTTCCTTGACCCGAATGGTTTGAGAACTCATCAAAACGTAGTTGCCAACCCGCTCATGGGTGTCTTCATAGCGCACCTGCTTCACCAGTTGGTTTTCCGGCAGCTTATAGCAATTGGCATCGGTCAAGGTGGGCAAATAGCCTTCACCGGTATCCATCGTTGTTTGGGTGTCAATGATGAATTTCATGGGGCCCACGGGACGCTCCACATGGCAAATTTCCCGATCGCGCACTTTGTAGCTGGATCCCATGGATTTCCCAGTAACCAACACTTCCACTGCGCCCGTTTCGTCAGTGGCTCCTAAGGTAAATTCGTTTTGGCCGTGGGCCTTGTCGAAGCTGCTGCGCTGACGATGGGTGACAATATCGCGCAGTTGATGTTCCAACGTTTTCAACACTTCGGGATGGTCAATGCCGGTGACGCTGACGCTGAAATCGGCCGCGATCGCCACGGATCCCCGATAGCTTTCTTCCCCTTGACGCAATTCCACATCGGCGGTGTAACCCGGAAAGTTAGCATCCCAGGTATAGCGATTTTCGTAGGCGGCCCGGAACAAGTCCCGAGCGTTGGTTTCTTGGGCGCGATCTTGAGCGAGGGTCATAGCGATCCAGAGTTAGGGTGTTTGGAAGGTGGTGATTGGAAACCGATCGGGAACCAGCCACGAATCAATTACCAAATCATTGATCAGTCGCCAATGAGTGGCTAACCAATTGATGATGAATTGATCCTGGGTTGATCATGATTGCGTTGATCGTGATCTTGATCATGAACGAATTGCAAACCAATTGCAAATTAACTGCAAATTAACTGCAAACCAACAGCGAAATAATTGGCCATAAGCTGCCGATTGTTCATGAATAAATCAAGCACGATCAACTCATGGATGAATTGATCATCGATACATCGCACATCAATCATGAGTTGCGCATGAATCCATGATCCATTAATCGGGAATGGGGCGATCGCCCTGGGCAATCTATCGCAGGGTCACGAACTCTTCAGCGGTGGAAGGATGAATGGCCATGGTGCGATCGAAGTCGGCCTTCGTTGCCCCCATCACCACAGGAATAGCCATGCCTTGGATAATTTCCGCCGCATCTTTACCCACCATATGCACCCCTAAAATTCGCTCGTCTTCACCTTCCACCACCAGTTTGACCAACACCTTTTCGGTGCAGTCGGTCAGGCTGTAGATCATTGGGCGGAAGCGGGCCCGGTAGATTTTCACCCGATCGCCATAAACAGCGCGGGCTTCCTCTTCGGTCATGCCCACGGTGGCGGCTTCCGGTTGCGAAAACACGGCGGAGGGAATATTGCGATGGCTGATAGTGCGGGGCTGGTGACCAAATACCGTGTCCGCAAAGGCGCGCCCTTCCGCGATCGCCACGGGGGTGAGATTAACCCGATCGGTGCAGTCGCCCACGGCGTAGATGTGGGGCTGGTTGGTGCAGTGGTCGGCCGTCACGGCGATCGCCCCATTCGCCACTGCCACCCCGGCACGATCGAGGTTCAGCGGCTCAATTTGAGGCTTGGGTTTGCGGCCCGTGGCACTCAGGATGGCATCGGCCATCAACTCATGGGCCACGCCGTCAGTTGTTTTGAACTGCATCCGCAGGCCGGCATCGGTTTTTTCAATTTGGAGGGTGGCGATATCGGCATGGGTATGTACAGCAATGCCTCGATCGACCATGGCTTGCTGGATTTGATCCCGAATGTCACTATCAAAGCCGCGCAGGATTCGATCGCCCCGCAACACTTGCGTCACCTCAGAGCCTAAGCCCTTCAGGATTCCGGCAAATTCCACGCCGATATAGCCCCCACCTAAGACCACAAACCGTTGGGGTCGCTCCTTCAGCAGGAACATCTCCCGAGAGGTGATCGTATGTTCAATGCCGGGCACATCTGGGCGCACGGCTTCGCCACCCACGGCAATCAGGATGTAGCGGGCGGTCACTTCGCGAGTGCCGCTGGGGCTAACGATTTCAATCCGGTGCTCATCCACAAATCGCCCCAGACCCGAAATCAGCTCTACGCCCGCTTTTTCCAGAAAACTGATGTGTAGTTTGTTAAGGCGCATCACTTCCGTCTGCACCGCATTGATCAGCTTAGGCCAGTCGTGCTCTGGCTCCACTGCTGACCAACCGTAGCCCGTGGCATCCTCGTACCAGTGGGCAAACTGGGATGCATAGACCATGAGCTTTTTGGGCACGCAACCGCGAATTACGCAAGTGCCGCCCACGAGGTCGCTTTCTGAGATCGCCACTTTTGCGCCATAGCTGGCGGCTCGCTTGGAAGCGGCCAGCCCGCCGGAGCCTGCACCAATAACGAAGAGGTCGTAGTCAAATGTCATGATGTTGCCTTCTGATCCAGCCGGAGCGATCGAGCTTGCCCCGCCCTTCGATCGTAGCAACCGACCTTGCAAACGGGCGCAATGGATTGCGATCGAGCTAGCAGCCCAGAAGGAGCAAGGCGATCAAAAGGCGATCAGAGCACGATCATGAAATGCCCTGACCCCGCGCCCTCGGCCGATTAACTATCGATTAACCATGGGTTGAGCAGATTCTTTTGCGCAGATCCCTTTGGGCGAATCCTTAAGCCCCGATCGCCTCAGAACTGTCGGCCATCCGAGGAGCCGCGTAGCCCGTGCCGCGCACCGTCAAGATAATCTCTGGGTTACGCGGATCGTCTTCCAGTTTCGATCGCAGCCGCGCCACATGCACGTCCACCACCCGCATGTCCGCTTGGATCCGAGGGGCATAACCCCAGAGAGTTTGCAGAATTTCGCCCCGGGGCACGGCTTCCCCATTGCGGCTAAACAGCAATTCCAACAGGCTGAATTCCGTATGGGTCAGACGAATTCGTCGATCGCTGCGATAAACCTGGCGCTTCCGGGTATCGACTCGCAGGGAACCAATTTGAATCGTGCCATTCCCGATCGGGGGCGGCGTGGTTTTGTCCTTCACCCGACGCAGCACACAGGCAATTCGCGCCTCTAATTCTTTAGGGGAAAAAGGTTTAGCTAAATAATCATCGGCTCCCATTTGTAAGCCAGTGATGCGATCGCCCACATCGCCCAAGGCCGTCAACATAATGATCGGCACATCGGAGTTTTGGCGCAGGGTTTGGCAAACGCCATAGCCGTCAATTTTCGGCATCATCACATCCAACACCACCAGATCGGGATCCTCGCGGTCAAATACCTCGAGGGCCTCCTCTCCATCCGCCGCCGACACGACTTCATACCCCGCCAGCGAAAGGCGCGTAGTCAGGATCATCCGCAATGCCGATTCATCATCGACAATCAGGATTTTGCCGCGCGATCGCCCTGATTCTGTGATCGTCTGCAAGGAATTTTCTGCCAACATTTTTGTTGATTTCATTTAAAAAGCTTGCAGTTATTCATCAACGTTGGCTACTGATTGGGCTGGTTATTTTGATTCATGAATTGTTTCAGAACAATTCGAGCAAAATCAGCCGATCGCAGCCGATTGATGAACACTTCAGCAATCAACGGAGAAGGGGTTTCGACGGTTGAATGGTGTCATTCAGTCGCCAAAGGGAAATTAAGAAACGTGAATGCACGTCTGTCAAATGCGGTGCGGTCTGAACGCAATCGCCCTTCAACCCAATGGATTGACAAGTCACCAGTAACCGACGGTTTAGGGAATGGATCGCAACTAATTGAGATCAATTCCAGTCGGTTGTGTTGGCCAATAATGGGCCAAGGTGTTGATGGGCTAAGGATTCTCGCTCATCTAAATATTACCAGATGTAACGTTTTCGCCGCAAATCTTAAAGAAATCTGAGGATTAACCATAACGGTTGATTAATTGCCCCCCTTGATCCTGAGCCGTGAGCTTGGCTCGTCATCTCGGCTCGTGGCGGTAGCCAGCGCGATCGGTCTTTGGATCGATCCTGAAGCGCAGCCCAATGGTGGCCAGTGAATCGATCGAACCATCATCGAACCCACAGCAGAGTGCTAGAGTCTACTCGATCGCCCGGCCGGCGAGCGGTTCCCCGCACCAGGGCTGCTCGCACCCCCACGCTTTCATGTTCCCAATTTCTGCATTATTTCTGCGTTCCGAAGGAGCCTATTCCCATGACTGTCGGTGGCGACACCATTTTTGGCAAAATCATCCGCCGCGAAATTCCCGCCGCGATCGTGTATGAAGACGACCTGGCCTTGGCTTTTCGGGATGTGAATCCGCAAGCCCCCGTCCACCTGTTGGTGATTCCTAAAAAGCCGATCGAGAACCTGGCGGCGGCCACGGCGGAAGATCAAGCACTACTGGGGCATTTGATGCTTGTGATCCAAAAAGTTGCCCAACAGGAAGGCCTAGATCAGGGCTATCGTGTGGTGGCCAACACAGGCGAAGATGGCGGACAAACGGTTTTTCATCTGCACTTCCATGTGCTGGGCGGACGATCACTCGCCTGGCCGCCGGGTTGATGGACTGCTAGACACCTCCCGATCGGGGCCCAAATCCTTTCAACGGGCCCCGCGCTCCGCCTGAACCACCCACACTTAAGAAGCCGCCGTTGCTAGGGATGGAGATGGGGCAGCATCCTGATTTTTGAGTTGAATGAGTTCCACCTTGTAGCCGTCTGGATCCTCCACGAAGGCAATCACCGTCGAGCCATGTTTCATGGGGCCGGGGGCGCGGGTCACTCGCCCACCCCGGGTCGTGATTTCCTCGCAGGTGGCATAGATATCATCTACCCCCAGAGCAATGTGACCGTAGGCCGTCCCGAGTTCGTAGGACTCCACGCCCCAGTTGTGGGTTAGCTCAATGACGGCCGTTTCTGACTCGTCCCCATAGCCCACAAAGGCCAGCGTGAACTTGCCATCGGGATAATCCTTTTGGCGCAAGAGTTTCATCCCCAACACATTGCAATAGAAATCGAGCGATCGCTGCAAGTCGCCCACCCGCAGCATGGTGTGAAGTAGTCGCATGGTTCTCTCCCGCAAACGGTTCAATCTAACAAAGTCACTCGCAAGCAAAGTCACTCGCAAGCAAAGTCACTCGCAAGGTCAGCCTGATGCATGGCCCATTAGGGACAATGCTTTTAAGTTTAAACTCGAAAACTTCAACCGGTTCCCCAGAGGCATCTCCAGAGAGACCCACCCCAAACACCCCAAACACCCAAAATTAATTGCCAACTAAAAAATGCCACTAAAAATGCCCACTAAAAAACCCATGCCGGATGCAGCGATCGCGTCCAGCACGGGTTTAGTTTAGGGGAACCTAAGCAGGGATTGGAGCGTCAGTTAACCTAACGAGCCGCCCGTAGTCCACCGCTCGGCAAGAAGGCCATCGGGTTTACTGCGCCTTTGCCCGATGGGCGAATTTCAAAGTGCAGGTGGGGGCCAGTGCTGCGACCAGTGCTGCCCATTTCTGCAATCAGTTGACCTTGGCGGACGGTTTGGCCAGCCCGTACCAAAAGACGGCTGTTGTGGGCATAGCGAGTGAGGCTGCCATCCGGGTGGCGAATATCCACCTTGTTACCGTAGCCACCGCTGTCCCAACCGGAAGTTGCCACCACGCCATCAGCCGCAGCCACAACCGGTGTACCCACAGGGGCTGCAATATCAATGCCTCGGTGCATCCGGCCCCAGCGCCAGCCATAGCCGGAAGTCAGAATGCCTTGGCTCGGCCAGATGTAGCCGCGCATGGTCTGGGGTTGTGCGCCCGGTAGGTAAGCTGAAGGATCCGACAGGGGCGGCAGTTGCGGCGAAACACTGGCATTGAGCAGAGTTTGCACACGGGGATTACGAGCATTCAGCGGTTCGGAGGCGGCTGCAATCAGTTGGCTGCGACGCGGATCCGCCTCCGGCATCGGTTGGCTCAGGGCCAGCGGGCGATCGCTCAGGGGCGCAGAGGGAGGTTGCACAGCCACGGTTGCCGCTTGATTAGCCACGGTGCTGGCTTGGCTGGCGGCCACGGCGGTGGCAGCGGCCGGAGCCAACAGGCTGATGGCACCGCTGCGGCTTGATTCGCCGGTTTGGTTTTGGTAGCGAGCTTGCAGGGCCTGAATTTCAGCTCGCAGACCATCAATGTAGGGGCTATAGCGTGGGCTGGCTAGGTCGCTGTTTGCTGTTCCCTGTTGAAGGCGGCTGCTGGCGGTGGGCACATCGGCAGCACCGGCCAAGGATTGAGCGGTGGCCGCATGGCTCAGAAGATTGACAGCACCACCGCCAACTTCTTCCGTTGCAACCGTCCGAGCAGCCGCAGCACTCACGGGGACAGCCGGGCGATCGAGCCGCTGCGTGGGAACTGCAACGGCCGTGAGTCGATAATCAGCGGCGGTGGGGATGCTAACCACCAGGTCGTTGGCAGTGGGAGTGACCGCATCTGCAGAAGCACGCTCGGCCGTAGTCGCCGATTGCAGTGCAACGGTTTCTTCGGTGCGATCGGTCGTGGGAACCTCTGCTGATTCAGTGGTTGGTTGCGGCTCCAGGGCCAGCAGTTCGATCGCCTCAGTGGTGGAACCCAGCAGGTTTCCGGTATTCGCCGCCAGAGACTCCAAGGCTTGGCTCAATCGTTGGCTTTGGGCCTGCAAGCGATCGATGCTCCGGATGGCAGCAGCATCGGCCAGCAGGTCGATCGTGTTGGGCGAAGAAGGGGCTTCTGCGGCGGGAATTTCAGTCACAGCAGGACTGTTGGCGCTAGCCGACTCGGCAGCAGTGGCCGAAGCGTCAATCACAACGGACGCTTCCGGTGCAACCGCAGCCACTTCAACCTGGTTGTCCGGGAGGGCTGGAATTCGGCTGCGATCGAGGGTGATTGCTGTGGTCTGGCTGTCGGCTTCGCTTTCGCCATGGGCCAGGGAGGCGGAAAATTGCTCGGAATTCGCTTCAGCCGTTGTTTGACTCGTTTCGACGGTGGGCGCGCTCAAGGTCGCCGTTTCCACTTCGGCGGTGATTGGCTCGATCGCGCTAACAACGGTGCGTTGGGGAATGCTGCGGGCTGGAATGGTGAGTTGTTGACCAGCGCTCAGGACAGCATCAATCGACAGGTGGTTCGCCGCCGCCAGGGCTTCAGGCGCAACATCGTATTGACGGGCGATGGTCGCGATCGTGTCGTTGGCTTGAACCGTGTGGGTCTTGCTGGTGGCCGCCGCCACGGCTTGGCTACTGAGGGACGGAGCCTGGTTGGGTTCTGCCGCAATCGCGTGGTCGCCTTGGCGGGGCAACAGCAACCCTGTTGCACCCATTGAGATTGCCAACCCTAGCGTCGCGATCGAGGCGCGGGTCTTCCGACTAGTCTCCGTGGGAGCTTGTTGGTACTGTTCGGTCATCGCACGATGTGGATTGTTGGTCATTGGGGCGCTGGCAACTCAGCAGTCAGCAAGCCTTGGGCTGGTAAACCACAGAACTCGCCTCGACTCTGGTCGTGGGTGGGGTGCTCAATCGTTGATTGCCCATTGGACTGCGATTGAATCAGCCTTGCCGTCCCAAGCGCCTTGGATGGCTAGATCACCGCTCAGGTGCGACGCGGCGGCCAGCGATAAGCTCGGTTAGACCGGGGTCTTAATACGAGTTAAGGCTTAGGCAAGACTACCCTGCTTTTGTGGTTTAGGCAAGTTTAACCAGATTGGCAACTGATTTGTGACAGTTTCGGTATTTGTTTTCTTGATGAATATTGCGCCTTTCGGTGATGTTTTGCCGTTCAGGATTGCACTCCTTATTTGATCATCGTTTTTCCAAAATTCTTTCTCCAAAAGACTTTCAGGCGTTCAAGTCATTGACAACGAGTATCGGATTACCTCCCTTTCAAGACTTAGCCGACAGGTCAGGATCACCGTAATTCTACGCTGTGTCTTGGATTGCCTAGTCAAGATTTCCAAGGGGGGAATATGTCGTTTTAGAGCCTGATGAATTAAAAAAAATGTAAAATTCGCTGCAAAATTCGGACGATTGATCGATAGGATTTTCTTATTAATCAATCGTCCAATCGCCCCCTGTGGGGCACGAAAGCCCCGTTACGCCGATCGCCCCTGAGCTTTAGAGGGCTGATTAGACCTGAGCAATCACGGCCCAGCAATTGCCAGGTGGCGATCACTGGGCGATCGGGAGCCAAAACACGCCCTCAGCAACTCCATCGGCCCCTGACGGGCGATCACCACCGATTCCAGCTCCCCCAGACCGCTGAATCCAGCAACAGGCTACCCATCGGTTGCGATCGGCCCTGTCAAAAATGGACAGCATGGGCAAATTCCAGGCGATCGCTATTCCGTTACTCCCTTGATGCTCAGGTGCTGATGCGACCTCAACGGATTCAGCCTCGCCCCATTCAAATTTGGTCTTTTGGTCGATTACCTGGTCTATTGATTTGGCCCATATGAGACCTCAATCCATGCATTCGCAACGCCTGTACCCACAACAGGACTTACCCCAATAATCCCAACTGCCGCCGAGCCTCAAACAGCCCGATCGCGGTGCTTGACGATAGATTCAGGCTACGGACACCCGCACAGTCCATGGGAATGCGAGCAATCAGGTCGCAAGTTTCCAGCACCGAAGTCGGCAACCCCTCCGTTTCGCTGCCAAACAGCAGCCAATCCGTCGGGGCATAGGCGATGTGGTGATAGGACGTGCTGCCACCGCTGGAAAATCCAATCAGCCGTCCCCCGATCGGGCGGTGAAATTCGGCAAAGGTCGGCCAATCGGCATGATAGCGAAGCTTGACAAACGGCCAGTAGTCCAGTCCAGCCCGTTTGAGGTAGCGATCGGTAATTTCAAAGCCCAAAGGGCCCACCAGGTGCAGTTCCGTACCAGTGGCAGCGCAGGTACGGGCAATATTGCCCGTATTGGGCGGAATTTGAGGATTAACCAGCACAATTTGGGGTTGCATGGAATTTTTTGGCAACTGAGGAACTGAGACAACGGTATTTCAGGGAAATTCACCCCAAACCGCTCAATTGAGATCGTCAAACGAACCAGGATTTTTCACCCTGATTCGCCTGCTCCGGGAGGCTGACAACTATAGATTTTTTTAATCACTGACCGGGAATCTCGATTGATTATCAAAAATAATTTAAAATCCGTCAAACATCACAATTACCAATCATTAATCGCGATTGAAAAACATAATCAATCGTGAATCGATCGCGATCGCTCCTCAGAAGGCCCCCAGGGAACCTCCCCAGGCAAACAGCGGCCCGGCCACCCCTGTGATTCCCATCCAATCCCGATTGGATCAGGCCCCCAGTCCACTACTGCGAACTTCGATCAGCGATCGGGTCGCCGATCAGGCCCAACAGTTGTGTTCAACAATACATATATATGGATGTGTACAGAGGTGCCGACAAACAAGCCGCACTGTCCCACAGCGATCCACAGCGCCTGGCATGATTCGGTATCGTGAAAGGTTGGGCTTTGATCGGTGGGGCGCACTTTGATCGCCGCCGCCAATTTGCCTAGGTCAAAATCATACCCCCCAACAGCTTGCGATACCGATAGCCCAGTTCGGCGGCAATTCGAGGATGGTTGGCCAAATCTGGGTCGGTGTGGATCAAATCCTCAGCGGCCGATCGAGCCAGGTTCAACACATCGCGATCGTCCACCAAGCTGGCCAGGGCAAAATCCGGCAACCCCGATTGGCGCGTGCCCAACACTTCACCGGGGCCACGAAACCGCATATCCATCTCTGAAATAAAAAAGCCATCCTGAGATTGGGCCAACACCTCCAGCCGCTGGCTGGCTTCCGGGCTTTTGCTGGTGTTCATCAACAAACAAAAGGACTGGGCCGCCCCCCGCCCCACCCGACCACGCAACTGGTGTAACTGAGACAAACCGAAGCGTTCCGCATGTTCAATCACCATCACCGTGGCGTTGGGCACATCCACCCCCACTTCAATCACCGTGGTGGACACCAAAATCTGGGTTTGGTTTTGCCGAAATTGCTCGATCGCCCGGTCTTTATCCGCCGAACTCATGCGCCCATGGAGCAAACCCACCTGAAACTCCGGAAACACCACCTCAGAGAGGTATTGATATTCCTCAATCGCGGATTTCAAATCGAGCTTTTCTGACTCCTCCACCAGCGGCAACACCACGTAAACCTGGCGACCTTGGGCAATTTCTCGGCGGATCAGGTCATGGGCCGCCGGGCGATCGCCCGATCGCAACACCGTGGTTTGAATCGCCTGCCGGCCGGGCGGCAACTCGTCAATTTGGCTCACATCCAAGTCCCCATGGATCGTCAGCGCCAAGGTGCGCGGAATCGGCGTAGCAGTCATGGTCAACACATGGGGCTGAAATCCCTTTTGTTGCAGCTTGGCCCGCTGTTGCACCCCGAATCGGTGCTGCTCATCAATCACCGCCAAGCCCAAACGGGAAAATTCCACCTTGTCTTGGATCAGGGCATGGGTTCCCACCAACAGGGGCAACTCCCCCGTTTGCAATTGGGCATGGATGGCTCGCCGTTTTTTGGCCCCCGTGGAACCCGTCAGCAATTCCACGGGCAAATGCAACAGGTTAAACCAACCCACAATTTTTCGGTAATGTTGCTCCGCCAGCACTTCCGTGGGAGCCATCAGGGCCGCTTGGTAGCCCGCCTGGATGGCCGCCAGGATGGTGATCACGGCCACGACGGTTTTTCCAGATCCCACATCCCCTTGCACCAGACGGTTCATGGGGGTAGGCCGTTGTAAGTCTTCCAGAATTTCGCCCACCACACGCTTTTGGGCCCCGGTCAGCTCAAAGGGCAACACCTGATGAAATTGGTCAATCAGAGGGCCAGTGGTGGCCAAGACCACACTGGTTTCCTGGCGCTTTTGTTGCGATCGCCGCTGGAGCAATCCCAACTGGAGGTAGAAAAATTCATCGAAAATCAACCGTCGCCGGGCTGCCGCCAACTGATCATCGTCGGCGGGAAAATGCACTTGGGCGATCGCGTCGGCAATTTTGATCAGGTTGTAGCGTTCACGAAAGTCGCGGGGCAGGGCTTCCGGTACTTGGCTGGCGGCGGGCAACACGGCCAAGACCGATCGCCGCACCAAATCCGCCGTCACTCCTTCGGTCAGGGAATAGACCGGCACAACCCGCCCCACCGTCAAGGAGGCGATCGTCCCGTCGGCGCTGTCGATTACTTCCAGATCAGGGTTGTCGAGCGTAATGCCATATTTATCCTGCTTCACCAGGCCGGACGCGGCCACCAGCGTGCCTGAGGAATAGAGACTTTGTTGGCTCTTTTGCCAGGCGATCGAACTAAAGCGGGTTCCTGCAAAAAACTTGCTAATTCGCACTTGGCCCGTGCGATCGCGCAGAATCAGTTCAAAAATCGTCAGTTTCGAG
The DNA here is from genome assembly GCF_059138625.1 of Limnothrix sp. HT2024. Classification (NCBI taxonomy): domain Bacteria; kingdom Bacillati; phylum Cyanobacteriota; class Cyanophyceae; order Pseudanabaenales; family Pseudanabaenaceae; genus Limnothrix; species Limnothrix sp. HT2024. The sequence goes on along the minus strand of NZ_CM181121.1, from coordinate 3,924,340 downwards.
TTTTTGGGACTGGTGAAGCAGTTACAACGCTTGACCGTTCCCACAATTGTCACCGTTTCGCCCCCTTCCAAGTCGCGGATATTTACCTGGCGAGCGTAATCGATATAGTCACGAGGGTAATGGCACAGCAAATCCTGCACCGTCAACAGGCCCAACTTGGCCAGCCGCCCCCCCGATCGCGTCCCGATCGATCGCACCTGCGACAGGGGTAGATCCAACGTCAGCGATCGCGTGCTGACCGCCGGTTGAAGTTGGTTCAAATCCTTGGTTTTTGGGCGCTTGGGCGATCGGGGGGCCGCCTCTGGAGCCGCAGCCTCGGCGATCGCCCCCTCACAGGCCCGCTGCACCTGATGCAAAAACTGCCGCGTATTCACCACAATTCGCTTGCGTTGGGCCAAGTCCAAATTGGGATAGTCCGCAAACTGGGCCGCCGTTTCCCGCCACCGCCGTCGATCGCTCGCAGACAGTCCCTGGGGCGGCCGGCCAAATTGCAAACACAAAAATTCACTGAATCGATATTCCCGCCCAGCCAAATCCCCAAAGCCCCGTTCCGCTTCCACGGCCAGGGCCTTCTGCAAACGAATCCAGTCGGGTAGCTCAGACAAAATGACGGCTAGGGCGATCGAATATCTGTTGGCCGTCGTGCCAACGGTAGTTCCAACGAACGTATTTTGCGGGAAATTATTGGGGTTGAGAAGCGGGATACCAAATTTCCAGAGTCCCGGGAGGCTCCTTATCTAACAACTTGAGTAGAGGGATGAGTTGGATATCACTCCATGCGCCTTGGTTGACCAAACTCTTAATGCGTTTTGCTTTCACCATATCTTCTTCATAAAAAAATCGTACCTGAATTTCTGATTTGGGAAAATAATTCTGAACTTTCTCTGGCGGAACAACTCGATCTACAACCAAATTGCTCACCCGAGGAACCGATGCCCCATCATCCCTTAACTTGCTCATGAGCGCCGTTGCATCATTGCGCTGCTTCTCTGAGGAAATATGAATATAAATGGTGCTATTAATCAACGACTCTTTGGATCCATGATTGATCGTAGCGATCGCAGGAGCTGGTGTTACGTCAACGCTGGCTTTCACTGAGGGTGTGGGAGATGGCGTGGCAGCACTTCGATCTCCAAAGAGCTTATCCCAATTGCCTACAATCGAAGTAATGACGATGCCCAGGAATGTGATCATTGCTAAAACAACCTGAGTTAGCAATCCCCATTTTTCATTGCTGCTACTCATAACACCTCCGTCCAGAAATTGAATAATTTCCATGAATTGGGCATTTTTAAAACCAAATTAAGCGAGATTTTTAAAATAAAATTATGTTTTTCTCAATTCATCAAATTAAGTTTTGATCGAAAACAAGTATCATTCTTATCTTGAATTAATTTCATTTGAGAATCATTTATCATTATAGCCTTGACCAACAGTACAGACATTGCCGTTTAACAAAAATATCTGAAAGTCAATTGATTTTATTTGATTTTTGAAATTTGATTTTTGAAATTTGATCGGAACTTTCAAAACCAAGCAATCTGTCCGATAGTTGCCACTCCCTTTCAAGAATGTGCCGATCGCTCTCTGATCGAAAATTTGGTCTTTCTTGATGGATTTGGTACGGTTGAAATTGTTGGCCAATCCACTAATCGTCTGTTTACTCGCTTGAGCTGCCTATGTCTCCTGAAACTGCCACCCCCGCGACTGTTCAACCGGCCAAGACAGTGCATCTGCGCGAAACCGGCATCAACCCTAACCATTGGTATGTGGTGGCGAGCGATCGGGAAGTGACTCGCCAGCCGCTGGGCGTGGAGCTTTGGGGGCGGGCAATTGTCCTTTACCGCGATACCCAAGGGCAAGTGCAAGCGATGGAGGATTGCTGTCCCCATCGGCTGGTGAAGTTGTCGGATGGGCGTGTGGTGGGCGATCACATCGAGTGCATGTACCACGGTTGGCAGTTCGACAGCGCTGGAGCCTGTGTGGATGTGCCTTACCTGGGAGATCACCAAAAGCTGCCCAGTTGCCGAATCCATACCTACCCGGTGCGAGAACTGGATGGGTTCATTTGGTTGTGGCCAGGGGAATTACAACCGGGGCAGGTGTTGCCAGAACCGATGGGGCTGCCGGAATGGAGCCACTTAAACTACATCGCTTCCATGGCCACGATCGACTGTCGGGGCCATTTTTCCTTCCTGATTGAAAACCTGATGGACATGTACCACGGGCATTTGCATCAGGACTACCAGGCTTGGGCTTCCGCGAAGTTGGAACAGCTCACCGAATCGCCCGATCGGGTCGATGCTCTCTACGAAGCCCAAAGCTACTACCGAATCGACAAAATTTGGGCGGTGGCGCAACTGTTTATCCCCGCCATGCGCCAACTGCACCCGGAGCCGCTCTCGGTGAGCTATGTCTATCCCCACTGGGCCTCTAGCTTGGGCCAAGAATTTAAAATCTATTGCCTGTTTTGTCCCGTTAGCGCCACCCGCACTCGGGCCTATTTGGTGCATTTCACCTCCCTTCATGCCTTTGGCCGGCTGCATCAGTTGCCGGTGGTGATCCGCCAGTGGGTGAAAGATCGGATGTTTAATGCGGCGGCCAAGTTGCTGGAAGGGTTGGTGGAGCAGGATGTGTTGATGATTGAGCAGGAGCAGCGATCGTTTGAGGCGGATCCCCACCGCAAGGGGCCAGAGCTGAATCCCGCGATCGCGGCCGTGCAGCGCCTCATTCGATCGCGGGGCTAATCAACAACCGCTGGGCTGGCCCATGAGTCATTAGGAGTGATTAGGGGTAATTAGGGGTAATTAGGGGTAATTAACCGACCGTTGATTAACCCATCATTCAAAAACAGCATGGGCCGGAGTCGCGCAATGTTCAGGGCGATCGCGCAAGGAAACGGGGAACTATGGCAAAGTTTCCTGGCTTAGGCCGCGATCGGGCCTTGATGCGGATTGTTTTCCCAACCTCCCCGATCGCGCCCTTGGGTTCCTTGCTTGCCCCAGCCCATGCGACTCGAACAGTTACAGGCCTTCCTTGCGATCGCGGATACCGGTGGTTTCCAGGCCGCCGCTAAGCGTTGCGGAGTCACACAATCCACCATCAGCCGCCAACTTCAGAGCCTGGAGTCTACCCTGGGGCTAAGCCTGATTCGCCGCAGCACCCCCATCCAACTCACCCTCGCCGGTAACCAACTATTGCCTCACGCCCGGCGCATGGTGCAGGAGTGGGACTTGGCGAATCGGGCGATCGCCAACCTGCGCGAAGGTCAACAACCGGAACTCTGCATCGCTGCCATCCACTCCGTTTGCGCCTACCGACTGCCTGCCATTTTGCAGGACTTTATCCAAACCTATCCCCAGGTGCAATTGCGGGTGACGGCCTTGGGCAGCGATCGATCACTCAAGGTATTGCGTGATGGGTTGGTGGATGTGGCCGTGGTCATGAATAACCGATTTTTGACCAATAACGCCGATTGGGTGGTGGATTCCCTTTATAAGGAACCCGTGGTGGCCCTCGTCAGCGCCTCCCATCCCCTCGCCAACCACGGGCCCGTTTCCTGGCTGGATCTGGGGGAATATCCCCACGTGGTGTTCAAGGATGGCTACGGAATGCAGCGGTTGGTGCAGGAACAGTTTGCCCGCGAGGGAATTACCCTGCGGGTTGCCTTGGAACTGAACACCCTCGATGCCTTTCGGGGGGTTGTCCGCCAGGGAAAATGTGTGGCCCTTTTGCCAGAGTCAGCCGTGCTGGAGGCAAAGGAAGATCCAGGCTTGCGAGTATTACCGCTGGCGGATCCGGCGATCGAGCGGGAAGTGGTATTGGTGACAACGCGCGATCGACTGCAATTACAACCGATCAGCTATTTCCGACAGTTGGTGCAAGCCACCCTCCATCAACAGGCCTTGCTCCCCAACCGCCCGTTGGCCAAGTGACCCGTGCTAGCCTACGGGAAACTGCTGTTTTCTGTCCCGATCGCCCTTGGCCACCATGGTTTTGTTCCCTTTCCAGCCTGTTGTGGGCGCAGTGTCTTCGGTTCCCAACGCGATCGGCCTGTGGATGGTCGTGGGCATTGATGGCCTCCTCTCGATCGGTCTCCTGTGGCTGGCTTGGCAACTGTGGCAACTACGGCGCACCCTGCGGAACACCGCCCAGGGCCTGGAATCCGCCGCCCGCAGCACCCATACCGTCCTGGGCAATGCGCCGCAAAACATCGCGATCGGCCAGCGCGGCATCTATGGATTTCGCCAGACCTACCGCACCTTTGAACCGGCCCTCGAAGCGAATCTTCAGAAAATCACCTGGGTGCTCTCCCTAATTCAACAATTCATAAAACTTCAATCTCGCATTAAGCGATCCACCCCCAAGCAATAGCCAACTCATGGTTTATCCGCGAACCTTCGCCGATCCGAGTTAAACCACCGGGGCGATCGGTCAATGTGACCGGTGATGTAACCAAAAATACCCGAGATTGGACATTAACATTACCCAATCACAGGCTCCTCAGTTTCTCTAGAGGTGCTAATTTTGCTGACTCAATGCCGCAAAACCCATTCTGAGACTAGAATTTTCAGCCTTTGCCTCAGCCCCTGCCGGTGACCTCGCAAAGCCTGTCGCAAGACCCAGGCTCGATCGATCTTTAAGCCACCAAACAGCACAGGATTATCTTTATCGATCGCCTCGTGCCAAATTTGTGCAATTTTGACTTTGATTTATTTAATCCAGTTTTTGATCCCGACAGTTTTTGTTTATAAGTCTTGTGATCTAATTATTTGATCACTTAAGGTTGTCATAATCACACATCCACAGACAGCTACTCCCTCCTGATGACAACGCCAAGCTAGGTTAACCCATGGGCTGATTGATTTTACTAGCTTAGTTCCTAGGATCCTCGGTCAAACATGGATGAAGACTGGATGCTTGCTAGTACGGGCGTTAACCATCATTGGGGACTAAAACCTGAACTGTGCTGTTTTCCCGAATCTGTAGCCCGTTGCTGACGTATAACGATCATTAGTAAGAAAAACCATACTAGTTGATCACCGTGAGTAAGATCGTTCCAGTTTAAATCAGCAACGGCCGCACACAAGGCAACCCCAAAAACGAGAACCCTCATGCAAAAGATCCACCTGAGTTTAGCGCCCCTACTCACAGGAGCCACTATCTGGGCATCGCTTGCGCCTAGCTCTTTGGCCGGCAGCATGATCACTGGCACTACACTTGGCACACCTGTAACCCCATCCACTGTCAATGTTTTTTTAGAACCAGAAGATCCCTTGGCTTTCCGTGTTGAAGTGGAAACCAAGGCCCCGTCAGAACTCGATGTCTTTTTGCTCAACGATTTATCTGGTTCCTTTGGTGATGACCTGCCGAATGTCAGGGCATCAGTACCCGGATTGGTCAGTGGTCTAAGTAGCATCTCCTCCAGCGTGCGTTTTGGATTGGGTTCGTTTGTGGATAAGCCAATCGCTCCATTCGGAGGTGCGCCGGGAGACTATGTTTACAAAACTGACCTAGCCCTTAGCAGCGATGGATCTGCACTACAAACTGCTGTGAACGGTCTATCCATTGGTTGGGGATCTGATGAACCTGAGTCGCAGCTAGAAGCGCTGTTCCAGGTTGCTTTACGGAGCAAATCAGAAATTGGGTTTCGTGACAGTGCTTTTAAAGCTGTGATCTTGCAGACGGATGCGAGTTATCACAAGGCTGGTGATGGCGCTAGCGTCGGCTTAATCCCTAACAATGGGGACGCGAATATCGACGCTAATGAGGACTATCCCTTTGTGGAGCAAGTTCGTAAGGCCTTGCTTGATTCAGGAATTGTCCCGATCTTTGCCGCTACAACGGACGTAACCTCGATTTACCAAGACTTAGTGAGTCAATTGGGTTTCGGTCAAGTTGTGACTCTGAGTGCAGACAGCTCAAACCTAGTTGATGCCGTCCAAACGGGTATCAAAAATGCACTGAGTGACGTGAAGCTGTTCGTTGAAAGCGACGACTATAACTACGTTCGTCAAGTCTCCAGTGATGTCTCGGGTGAAAAAGCTGGAACAGATCTTGATGTCCCTGCTGGAGATCGTGCGAAATTCGATGTTACGTTGCGTGATCTAGCTGCCGACGGTCGTGGTAAAGACGACACGCTCTATCTGACTGCCACGGGATATGGACGGACTACTGTTAACGTCAGTGTTCCATCTGAATCTGTGTCAGTACCTGAGCCGGGCACTATTCTGGGCTTAGGGCTATTTGCCCTAGGCGGTTTAGCCACCACTCGTCGTCAGCAAAAGCAGTAACCCTTGTCTGGATAGTACCTGCAAGACACAGGTAGAAGCGTCGCTTATTTCGATGCCCTATCTCCTATTTGCTGTATGGCAATGTAGAGGTAGGGCATTTGACATGATGACGGATCATCATCTCATCATCCAAAGTTAGCGACTGCACTAGCCGATCACCCCTAGCCGCCATGGTCGTCACCGTTCCCCTCAATCGGATTACCCTGCGTCCCGGCAGCGCGATCGCGATCGCCGATCTCGACTGGGCAGCCTTCCAGCGGATCGCCGCCGAACTGGGGGACGATCGCCACACCCGCTTGACCTACTACCAAGGACAACTCGAAATTGTGTCGCCCCTTGCTCGCCATGAGCGCCCCCACCGGCTGATTGGCTACCTCGTGACGGCGCTGCTCGATGCCCGCAATTTGGACTGGGAAGACTTTGGCTCAACCCGTTTTGAGCGCGAGAACCTGGCCGGATTGGAACCCGACACCTGTTTTTATGTGGCCAATGCCGATCGAGTGCGCGATTGCCAAGGGCGAGTAGACGTAGCCCAATACCCACCACCGGACTTGGCGATCGAAGCCGATGTGACTTCCAAAACCTCCCTCGCGGCCTATGCAGCCTTGGGTGTGCCGGAGGTTTGGATTTATGCCGATGGCTTGCTGAAGATTGTTGTGTTAGAGGCGGGACAGTACCAATTGCGCGATCGCGGTTTGCTGTTTCCCGATTTGGATCTACCGGCGATTGTGGCGGATCAACTCGCCAAGGCCCAGGCGCTCGGCAGCGCCCGCACGATTCGTGAGTTTCGCCAAAGTCTCCAGTAATCCTGCGGTTTTGTCCACTTGATGGGGGGAGCGATCACCCTTGCTAGACTGGGGTTTAGTTCCCCTGGCTTGCAGCGTTGCTCACCCTAGCTCATGGTTGCCCTGCCCGATCTCCTCTCCGTTGCGGATTACCTCGCCCTAGAAGCTATTAGCCCCACCAAGCATGAGTATTGGGATGGCTATTTGGTAGCCATGGCCGGGGCGAGCGATGCCCATGTGGCGATCGTGGGCAACCTATTTGCCGCGCTGTTGGGTCATATTGCGCCGCCTTGTCGGATCTATATGACTGATATGCGTCTGCAAATTGCTAATAAAAACCGCTATTTTTATCCCGATCTCTTGGTGACTTGCGACCCCAGAGATACGATCATTACGCCTGAAAATAATTACGCCAAACAGTTTCCAACATTAATTGTTGAAGTGCTGTCAGACACCACAGAACTACGCGATCGCGGTAGCAAGTTTTTTGACTATCAACAGATCGAAAGCCTCCAGGAATATGCCCTGATTAATACCAATTGTCAGCGCGTTGAATGCTTCCGTCGTAACCAGGAGGATGATTGGGTGCTGACTACCTACACACCCGATCGCGCCGATCGATTCCAACTCAAATCCATCGACTTTACGGGAACCCTGACGCAGCTTTATCGCAATGCGATCGCCCTGCCCAGTTCCCCAGCCTTTGATTCAGACCCACCCGATCGCCCTTAGTCGCCATCACCGTCACTATCTCCTATGACAGTTTTGTCCACTTGATGGGGGGAGCGATCGCCTTTGCTCAGCCCGCCAGCCCTCGCTCTTGCAACAATTAAAGGCTTTTATTAAAGATTGAATGAAGGATTGTCCGAAAAAAGGTTTTTAGTTGCTTAAGTTAAAGATTTTGTGAAAAGTAGACTCAAAAACGACTAATTTGGCGGATGTTTTTTAGGTTTTAATTGATACATCAAAGCTTATTTATCTCCAGCTCTATCGATATAATCAATGCAGGGTGACAGTCATTGAATTGTCTTCATCTTGATATTCCCCCCATAGATCTATGAAGCTTCTTAAAACGGCTCTGAGTTTGACTGCGATTGTCACCTCTTCAGTGGCCGCCTGCTTGGCAGTTTCTGCGCCAGCTCAAGCCTATCGAATGTTTTTAGGCGAAGATTTAAATTCAAACCCTTGGGTTCCAACCTCTAATCTCACCAACTCTCAGGCAGCAGAAGCCGCTTTTTTGTCAAATTTGACCGGTGTGGGTACTGAGACCTTTGAAGGTCAAATCACCGGCACTAACAATCTTCTGAATGTTTCATTTCCCGGAGCTGGAACGGCAACGCTCTCGGGAAATGGTCGCATTTCAAGTGTGCCCGTGGGCTGGACAAATGGCGTTGGTCGCTATGCCGTTTCTGGGACTCAATTTTGGGAAGTGGACGCTGGGGGGCACTTCACAATCAATTTCAGTCAGCAGGTGGGAGCTTTTGGGTTTTATGGGGTTGATATTGGTGATTTTGGCGGCCAATTAACCCTGACTTTGGCGGGCGCATCCACCACAAAACAGGTGACGGTTAATAACACGATCGGCTCGTCGGGCAGCACGGATGGTTCTGTGCTGTTCTTTGGCATTATTGCGGAAACGATGGAGGAGGCGTTCAGTAGTGTTTCCTTCAGCATGTCAACGGGTCAAGGTGATGTTTTTGCCTTTGACAACATGACGGTGGGCGGTCTGTCTCAGGTCAAAACTCCGGAGCCATCCCCCCAGCCCAGTCCTGAGCCGACTCCTGAACCCAGTCCTGAACCCACTGTGACTCCGGAACCCGGCCCTAGCCCAACCCCCAGCCCGTCAGCATCCCCTACGCCGCAACCCACACAGCCCACGGATCCGGCATCAGTGCCAGAGCCGGGATCGATCGGGGCCTTGTTCCTGGTGGGAGCCATGGGAGTCCTGGGTTTGGGTCGTCGTCGCCGCGCTGACTGATAGGTAAGCCAAAGCTGTACAACGGGATCGCCGATCGGGAAGATTGCAGGAAATCTAAAGAAGCACCTGCAAGAGATCGAGAGGAATCGGAGACAATGCCAAGCTGGAAAGATTCCCAGCTCGGGTTTCTGCCGCTTGGTTCTCTCTTCCTTCAACGGGTTAAAACCATGACCGATCGACCTGCGCTGCTGATTCGGAACGCTCGCATCCTGTTGCCTGACGGAGATTTCCTGCAAGGCGATGTGTGGATCGAAGGCGATCAGATTCGGCAGGTGGCTCCTGAAATTTCCCCCGACACGATCGGGCCGATCGACCGTGAAATTGACGCAACGGGTTTGACCCTGTTGCCGGGCGCGATCGACCCTCAAGTTCATTTCCGCGAACCAGGCTTAGAGCATAAAGAGGATCTCCGAACCGCCAGCCATGCCTGTGCCAAGGGCGGTGTCACCTCCTTTTTGGAGATGCCTAACACCAAGCCCTTAACCACCACTCAAGCCACGCTGCAAGACAAGCTCGATCGCGCGGCGAGTAAGTGCGTGGTCAACTATGGCTTTTTCATTGGAGCCACCGCCGATCGGTTGCCGGATTTGATCACGGCGAACCCCGTTTGCGGCATCAAGATCTTTATGGGGTCAATGCATGGCCCCTTGTTGGTGGATGAGGAGCCAATCCTTGATCAAATTTTTGCGATGGGGCAACAGCCCGATCAGGCGGGCTATGGGCGCTTAATTGCTGTCCATGCCGAAAACCAAGATCGGATTCGTCAGCGCCGGGAGCAATTTGCGGGCATTACCGATCCGGCAATCCATTCCCAAATTCAAGACAACCAAGCCGCGCTGGAGGCCACACAACTGGCCCTCAAGTTGGCGCGGAAGCATCGTCGGCGGCTGCACATCTTACACATGTCCACGGGTGATGAGGCGAACCTGATGCGTCAGGACAAGCCCGAATGGGTGACCTGTGAAGTTACCCCCCAACATTTGCTGCTGGATGTGAGTGCCTACGAAACGATCGGCACTTTTGCGCAAATGAATCCCCCCCTGCGATCGCCTGAAGATTGCGCAATTTTGTGGCAGGCCCTGCTAGATGGGGTCATTGACTTCATTGCCACTGACCATGCCCCCCACACCCTGGAAGAAAAGGCGCAACCCTATCCCAACAGTCCCAGCGGAATGCCGGGGGTGCAAACCTCCTTGCCCCTAATGCTGACCCAGGCGGCGGCGGGGCGCTGCACGGTGGCTCAGGTGGCCCAGTGGATGTCAACCAATGTGGCTAAGGGGTTTGGCATTCCCAACAAGGGGGCGATCGCTCCCGGATTAGATGCGGATTTGGTGTTGGTGGATCTCAATCACTACCGTCCGGTGCTGCGGGAGGAAATGCTGTCCAAATGTGGTTGGAGTCCCTTTGAGGGGTGGAATCTCACGGGTTGGCCGGTTTACACGATCGTGGGCGGCCAGGTGGCCTATGAAAACGGCCAGGTTAATGAGTCGGTGCGTGGTCGGGCCTTGAGGTTTGAACCGGCGGTGTAGGGCTGATCGTTAACTCGCCTAGATCCCCCATATCACCGCTGGCAGATCGTGGCAGATCGTGAAAGACAAGGGGCTTCAGCCCCTTGTTCTGCATCACATAGGCCCCCACCAACACCGTTACCACAGATCATGAAAGGCAAGGGGCTTAAGCCCCTTGTTCCGGCGATGGGGCTATGGACAATCAGCCGTAGAAGCACCTAGGGCGTGGGGCGGCCCAGAAACCATTCCAGCCGCAGGGCCGTTTGGTCATCGTCGGGGGCAAATTGACTCAGGGGTTCTTGGCGACCCAGATTCGATCGCAACTGGGTGGCCGCCCAACTGCTGGGCCGCGTGCGATCGCCCTGACGACCAAACAGCCATAGGTTCGATCGCCCGCTGTCTTCGGTGCTGATTCCTTGGGCATAGCGAGCCTGCTGCTCGGTTTTGGCCCCAGCACTCAGCAGCAACACAGACTCCCCTTCGGGCCCGTAGTAGACTTCCAATCCGTCCCCTGGATCCACGATTGGCGGGATTTCTTCGGGGCCCCCTAGCCCATATTCCACCCATTGCTGGCAAGTGGCTAGCTCACTGTAGGGCAACTCAAGCTGCGCCAACATGGGCAAAATGGCCGCGCGATCGCACTCCAAATCGCCCGCCGCCGTCAGGTCTTGGGCCTTACCTTCGGGGAGCGGTGGCGTTTGGCTGGCCACACGCTGGGCCAGCACCAGCACCAACAGCCCCGTTAACAAAGCAATAGCACTCGATCGCCGCCAGGCCTTCCTCAGCCAGGTTCCTGCAATCCCAACTTGCCAAACTCCAACTTTCCAGGTGTTGATCGGCGGCTGGTGTTCCATGATCCGATCCATCATCCCTGCCCTCCTACGAACCTAAGTGGCTCTCGGATGCGGGTTCGATCGCCAGGCCCAGGGCCAAAAGGCGTGAACCCGCAAGCGCGTTGGTCTCTGTGAATGGGGAGGGGCCGGCTTGGAGGTGTGTGAAGCGATCAACCCGAAACCAACCCCATTCCTTTTGATCCTAAAGATCACTAGGCACGGTGGTTTCGAGTATGACGCGATCGATATTGAACGTTATGCAACGCCATCAGTTGCAACGCCATGTAACAATTAACACCCTGCATTGATCACAGGATTTCAGGTTTGTTTTGACTGGTTTTGCAGCTTGTTTTTAACGCCTAAAACCAGACTAAAATTCAACCTCTAACCTGCTTCTAATACTCTCCAAACCAGTGGCTGACTAGGGAACCTGAACCACCGTTTGGGCTTCCACCCGTTGACCATTGGCATACAAATCCTGATGGTCATTCGTATTCAAGGTCACCTGGATTTGGTTGCTGCCACTCGGCAGAGATTCCAAGTAATACCAGTTGCCATAGAGCCGAGTGAGTTTACGCCCGTTGAGGTACAGATGCGCGTGACCTTGGTTCCAAGCACCGGGTTGGTTAATTTGCTCCGGGGCAAATCGGAAATTTTGAACCGTGAGTTGCAGGTTCCAACCCTGTTTGGGATCCGGCAATACGGCGAGGCTGACAGTGGGGATTGGCTGACCAGCAGGAATATCAAAACGACCATGCTGATGCTCGCCGCCATGGCCGCTGCCATCGTGGGGGCTGTGCGGGCTGGCTGAAGGGCTAGCTGGGGGGCTGGATGGGTGATGGTGATGATTGCCATCGGCCCGGGCTGGCTGGTAAATCGATTGGGCGATCGGGCTGAGGAGCGTCACCGCCAGAGTCAAGCCAACCGATCGCAAGGAAACACGAGAGCGGGACAACTTCAGTGGCATAGCAAGCGAAGAGTAGTTTGGGGATTCAGAAGCAATTGTGAACCGGCGACCAACCTTCTTCAGGAGGATGGTGGGGTGAGGCGCGCGCAACCGAAAAACTCAGCAAATAACCCAACCAACCGCTCAACGCATTAATTCAGCGCATCAATCAAAAGAACACAGACGATCTCACTGGCAGCTTTAGCCGATCGCCATGGAACTGCTCTGCTGGAGTTGGCGCAGGGCCGTTAAAGCCGTCTGGAAAGCCCCCCAATCGCCACAGTCATAGAAACAACGGACAGCACATTCCAAGTCATGAATTGCCGCTTGATGACAATGCATTTGTTGGTGAAGCTGACTGCGGGCCATGTAGGACAAACCGTTCATGGGAGCCAGGGCGATCGCCCGGTCAAAACTGCCGATCGCCTCCGTGGAACGCCCCAGGGACTGTAACACCAAACCGCGCAGATGAAAGCCATTGGCTTGCTGGGGGCCGTAGCGCAAACTGCGATCGAGATCGGCTAAGGCTTGGGGCCGATCGCCCTGATCCAGCCAGGTAATCGCCCGGTCGTAATACACCTGAGCGAGGCGATCGAGTGATTCATGGCCGAATTGCAGAATGGCCCGGTTGAAATCTTTGATCGCCTCGCGCCCCTGCTGTTGTTCAGCCATCACCAGCCCGTGGTTATACCAAGCTCGCCCATCCAAGGGATGTTGATGCAGCACCGCTTCAAAATCCTGGGTGGCGGCGGCCCGGTTTTGTTGCCCACGATAGGCCAAACCACGGTTCAGGTATGCATCCGAAAGCTGGGGGTTGAGTTCCAGCGCCGTTGTGCAGTCCCCGATCGCGGCCGCCCAGTCAGCAAGCGCCAGCCAGGTCAGGCAACGGTTGTGGTGGGCCCGGGCTTGCCGATGGGCATCCGAGGTTCGATCGGCAGCGATCGCGAAGGCCGCTAGCGCATCCGCATAATCACCACGGCTAAAAGCTGATGCACCCAGCGCCATCGGGTCTTGGGGACTAGAAACCGGAACACTAGCCGGAGTCAGTCGGGATGGCCAATAGATAGTGGCTGCGAGGCCCCAAACAACCACGCTCAGCAGCAGCGAGATCGCCCAGCGCCCGGATCGATCAGGTTCGGACATAGGGTCGGAGGCCTGTTGAATGACCAAAAGGCAATTCAACACTCGGGTTCAATTGGGTGGGTTAGCTATCAGGAACAGCGCCAGGGCTACCCAGCGCTCAAAACCGGTCAAGGCATCTGTGGAGGAATGTTGCCTTGACCGGCTTGCATGACTTACCAACCGGCTTCCGACTTGGACAGCACGAAGGATGCCACATCTTGAATATCTTCGTCCGTCAGCTTGCCCTTGAAGGCCGGCATCGCACCTTTACCGTTGGTGACCTGCTTCACGATCGCCTCGATCGAGTTCATGCCGTATTTTTCCAAGGCATCCTTCTTCAGGGTCTTGTCTGCCATCACCACGTTACGGCCACCCGCATGACAAGCGGCGCAGTTGGCGTTAAAGATTTTGGCTCCATTGGCCACATCAGCCGCATGGGCAGCGCCCGCAAAGCTCAACCAAGCAGCAACCAGAGCGATCGCCCAAGATACAAACCGTTTCATTGTCCTTGATCCTGTCAGTCAGTACTGAAGCGATGAAAAGCTTCAGACCCATTTAGTTCAGATCTGCCCAACCCTGTCAAGCCCAGTATTAGTCAAGGTTTGGCAATGGTTTGCAATAATTTTTTAAAATGCTGAACCGAGACACAATCAAGCCGCGTAAAGGCTTTTAATCCATTCCCATTCCTGCTCAAGACCCTTGCGAATCGTGACTTGAGGGTCATAGCCCAAAAGATTGCGAGCCTTGGTCACATCGGCGGAGGTGTGACGAGCATCCCCGATCGCCCGATCCTGATAATCGCGCGCGATCGGGTGGCCCACAATGGCCTCCATTTGATCCAGCACCTCCGTCAGCACCACGCGACTGCCGCCACCGATGTTGAAAATTTCCCCGATCGCCGCTGGAACCACCGCCGCCGCCAAATTCGCCGCCACCGCATCGCTGACATAGGTAAAATCGCGGGTCTGTTGCCCATCCCCATAAATGGGAATTGCCTGATGGGCGATCGCCGCCTTAAAGAACTTGTGAAACGCCATGTCTGGCCGCTGTCGGGGCCCATAAACCGTGAAGTAGCGCAGGGCCACAAACGGCACCCCAAAATTGTTGCAATAGAGCCGCCCGAGCTGTTCGGCCGCTAATTTCGTGATCCCATAGGGCGACACGGGCTTGGGACAGACCAACTCACTGGTGGGAAAGGTCTCCGCATCGCCATAGATAGACGACGTGGATGCATAGACCAACCGTTGCAAATTCGGGGCCTGCTTCGCGGCTTCCAAGAGGCGCTGGGTCGCCGTGATGTTGCGATCGGTGTAGTCCTGGAACCCAGTTCCCCAACTGGCCCGCACCCCCGCCTGGGCCGCCTGGTGATAAACCACATCCGCTTCCGCCAGCAGGGGGGCCCAGTCAATGGCTCGTAAATCCACCTCCAGCAGTTGGAATTGGCCATGATCCAACAGGGGCGCAACGTTTTGCCGCTTTAGGGCCGGGTCGTAATAGTCATTGAAATGATCAATGCCAATGACCCGATCGCCTCGCAGTAACAGCGTTTCCGCCAGGTGGGAGCCAATGAAGCCGGCCGCGCCGGTCACGATGCTGGTAGTCATGGGGAGTTCAGAAATCGCCGTTTTGCAATCGTTGAGGGGAAATTGGCGCGATCGCCCAATCGCTGGTCTAGGTTTAGCCCAAGTTTTGGCCCTTCGCCTAGCCCAGTCTAGGAAGTTTTGCACCCAAACGTGGAAACAACTCACCCGGAAATGGTCGTTGATGATCGGCGATCGACCGCGATTGAGTCGAAATTGGACAAGATCCAGCCTCCCAGCGGGGATCGGTGGTGAGAGGAGCGGACGTGCGATATTCTGAGATACTGGCTCCTGGCCGAGTTCTGTTCACAACTGCGGGTTAAAGATTCTGTGAAGGTTTTAGTGGTTGGCAATGGTGGCCGTGAACACACGATCGCCCACATGTTGTTGAAGTCGGAACAGGTGGAGCGGGTCTTTTGTATTCCCGGAAATGGGGGAACGGCTCTGAATCCCCGTTGCCAAAACTTTGCCTTCGCTGCAACTGATTTTGAAGCGATCGCTCGCGTTGCCCAAACCCAAGGGGTCTCCCTGGTGGTGGTGGGCCCCGAAGCGCCCTTAGCCGTCGGGATTGTGGACTTTTTGCGCGGGCGACAAATTCCCGTGTTTGGCCCCACCCAAGCGGGGGCCCAAATCGAAGCAAGCAAGTCCTGGGCCAAAACGCTCATGGCCGAAGCGGGTGTGCCCACGGCCCAGTCCGCCACCTTCACGGAGCTGGCCCCCGCCCGCGACTATTTGCAGCAAACCGGGGCCCCGATCGTGGTGAAGGCCGATGGCCTGGCGGCGGGCAAAGGTGTAACCGTAGCCATGACCCTGGATCAGGCCCTCAAGGCAGTGGAGTCCATCTTTGGCGGTCAATTCGGCTCCGCTGGCTCCAGCGTGGTGATCGAAGAATTTATGGAAGGGCGGGAAGTATCCGTTCTGGCCCTGACCGATGGCAAAGCCGTGCGCCCTCTGATTCCAGCCCAAGACCATAAGCGGATTGGCGAGGGAGACACCGGCCCCAACACAGGCGGCATGGGAACCTATGCCCCGGCTCCCTTGGTTACGCCGGATCTGATGGCGCGCATTGAAACGGAAGTGTTGCAGCCCACGGTGCGGGCCCTGGCGGCGCGCGGCATTGATTACCGAGGGGTTTTGTATGCGGGGTTGATGATCACGCCTGAGGGGGATCCCAAGGTGGTGGAATTTAACTGCCGTTTTGGCGACCCGGAAACCCAGGTGGTGTTGCCGCTGCTGGAAACGCCGCTCCATGAGCTGATGCTGGCCTGTGTGGAACAGCGGTTGGCCCAGTTTCCCCCGATCGCCTGGAAATCGGGCGTGGCCGGCTGTGTGGTGGTGGCCGCCCAAGGCTATCCGGGTAGTTTTGCCAAGGGTACCCCGATTGCGGGATTGGCAGAGGCGGAAGCGGTGGGATCCATGGTGTTTCATGCGGGAACGCGCCTGGTGCGATCGAGCGGCAACACTGATCGACTGGTCAGCGATGGAGGGCGAGTCCTAGGGGTTACGGCGATCGGGGCAGATTTTGACGAAGCCTTCGGAACCGTCTACCGGGCGATCGAGACCATTGACTACGCCGACAAAACCTATCGTCGCGACATTGGCTATCAAGTGCGTCAACAACCTTGGGAAACCCTGCCCTCGCCCGGTGTCGTCGCCGCCAGTGACCCTATGCCCACCGAAGCCCCTTAAGATCGAATCAATCTGCACGCTCCCCGAGACCATGCTTGAGGCGATCGTTACGTTGCGGCAAATCCTGCGTCGCTGGTGGTCAGAATTCACCCTCCAAACCCGATTGATGGCGGTGGCAACCCTCGTGGTGTCTCTGCTGACCAGCGGGTTAACCTTTTGGGCCGTCAACACCATCCAGCAGGATGCCCGGCTCAACGACACCCGATTCGGGCGGGATTTGGGGCTGCTCTTGGCCGCCAACACTGCGCCCCTGGTGGCAGAACAAGACTTGGGCGGCTTGGCTGGCTTCTCGCGCCGGTTTTATAACAGCACCTCCAGCGTTCGGTATTTGCTCTATGCCGACGTGGACGGGGATATCTTCTACGGCATTCCCTTTTCCGATACGGAGGTGAAGAACTCCCTAACCCTGCGTCGTCGGATTCAGTTGCCGCCGGACTATGCGGCCGATCTCGATCGCCCCTTGGTGCGTCAACACCTTACCCCCAACGGTCAAGTTACGGATGTGTTTGTGCCCCTCACCCATGAGGGTCAATACCTGGGGGTGTTGGCTGTGGGCACCAATCCCAATCCGACGGTGGTGGCCTCGTCGGGCCTGACCCGCGACGTGACGATCGCGGTGTTCGTGTCAATTTGGGTGATGGTAATTTTGGGGGCTGTGTTTAATGCCCTCACCATCACCAAGCCGATCAAGGAATTGCTGATCGGTGTCAAAAACATCGCCTCCGGGGATTTTAAGCAGCGAATTACCCTGCCGTTTGGTGGTGAACTCGGGGAGCTAATTGCCAGTTTTAACGACATGGCGGAGCGCCTAGAGCGCTATGAAGAGCAGAATATTGAAGAGCTGACGGCCAGCAAGGCCAAGCTCGAAACCCTAATCGCCACGATCGTCGATGGGGCCCTGCTGTTGGATACGGATCTGCGCGTGGTGCTGGTGAATCCCACGGCCCGACAGATTTTTGGCTGGGATCGCGAAACGGACGGCCAGCCGATCATTGGCAAAAATGTGCTCTATGAGTTTCCACCCGAGGTGCAGGTGAAGCTCACGCGCCCGCTCTACCAGTTAGCGGAAGGCAAGGCCGACGAGGGCGAAGAGTTTCGCATTACCCTGATGGAACCGGTAAAGCGGACAGTGCGCATTTTGCTGTCGCCAGTGCTGTCCCAACGGGCGATCGGGGATGGGCACCTGTGCGACACTTGCGAGCACCATCAGCAGGATCAGTGCAGCGATGCCCAACGGCCCCTCGCCAGGGAATGTAATCTCTATGCCGATCAAGATGGTGAGGCCCCGGGCGATCGCTACCGTGAAAGCATCCGAGGGATTGCCGTCACGGTGCAGGACATTACTCGGGAAGTGGAGCTAAACGAGGCTAAAAGCCAATTCATCAGCAACGTTTCCCACGAACTACGCACGCCGTTGTTTAACATCAAGTCCTTCATTGAAACGCTCCATGACTATGGCGATGATCTGTCGCCGGAACAGCAACGGGAGTTTTTGGACACCGCCAATCGTGAAACCGATCGCCTCACCCGGTTGGTGAATGACGTGTTGGATCTCTCTCGGTTGGAATCCAGCCGCAGTTACACGTTTGACGCGATCGACCTGGTACAGCCGATCGAACAAACCCTGCGCACCTACCAGCTCAATGCTCGCGACAAGGGAATCGAACTGACCCAAGAGCTGGCCCCCAACCTGCCGCCCGTTTTGGGTAACTATGATCTGTTGCTGCAAGTGTTCGCCAACTTGGTGGGCAATGCCCTGAAATTTACCCCCAAGGGCGGCCAGGTGGCGATCCGAGCCTATATTCCCCAAGACCCCGCCGTTCAACCGGCCCTCTGGGATACCTGCCCGGTGAATGCGGCAACCGGCCCAGCCAAATCCCAGCCCGAGGTGGTGAGCGTGGTGCGGGTGGAAGTGGCCGACACCGGCATTGGCATCGGCCCCGAAGATTGCCATGCCATTTTCGATCGGTTCTATCGGGTCGAAAACCGGGTGCATACCCTCGAAGGCACGGGGTTGGGCCTGTCGATCGTCCGTAACATCATTGACAAGCACCAAAGCAGCGTCAAATTGATCAGCGAAGTGGGCGTAGGGACGATTTTTTGGTTTGACTTGTTGATTTATCGGGATGGGTTAACCCTGCCGGAACCAATGCCCGTGGTTTCCAGCACCCTGGGTTAGGCCCTGGGGCAATCTTGGGGCGAGTCGGGCGGCGATCGCGACTGATCCGCATCCCACAAGGGTCGATCGCCCGTGTTAGCCTAACGATGATTGGCGGGGCTACTCAGTCCGAGCGTCAGCCCGAGCTGTTGATGAACCCTGGTAGGCATACGGAGTCGATCGTCCGATGGATGGAAATAACTGGCTGCAACAACTGCTGACCATTGGTTTGGGAACAACGGCCATTGTTGCAGAACGCCTCAAGGAAGCCAGCGATGAATGGGTTCGCAGCGGCCGCTTGGATCCAGAACAGGCCCGCAAGGTGGTGGATGACCTGATGCAGCGTTTGCAGTCCGGCGGCAATCCCTCCCCCAGCGAAAGTTTTGATTCCCTGATTCAGCAGCAGTTTCGGAAGGTGATGAAGGATTTTGGTGTGCCCGATCGCTCAGAGGTAGACGAACTGCGCGGCCGGATCGATCGGCTAGAGCGCCAAGTGCGCGACCTGGAAAATCGACTGTGGCGTTAGGGCGATCGCTCGTTAGGATCAAGAACGACCCACTTTGCTCGCAGATTGATCGAGGAGACTAGACCCTTGCGTGATGTGTTAATCAGCTTTGGGGTGATGTTGGTTTGCCTAGTGGCCGTGTTGATGGTCACCTTCACGGGCAAAGCCCCCACCGCCGAAGCAAACCCCCTATCCAGTCAACCGGCGGCCGAAGCCACTGCCAACGGTTCCAAACTGGCAGCCCGTCTCATTAGCGACGCGGCCGCTCAACTGCGATCGCCTGAGATTGCCACCTTGCCCACCGATACCCAGGAGACAACCCTCGTGGCCGACGCGAGCAACCTGACCACCACCGATTCCGGCCTGCAATACGAAGACCTGACCGTGGGAACCGGCGCAGCCCCCACGCCCGGCCAGAACGTCACGGTTCACTACACCGGCACGCTCACGGACGGCAAAAAATTCGACAGCTCGCGCGATCGGGGTCAGCCCTTCAGCTTCCGCATTGGCGTGGGTCAAGTGATCAAGGGTTGGGACGAAGGTGTCCTGTCCATGCGGGTTGGTGGTCGCCGCAAGCTGGTGATTCCGCCGGACTTGGGCTACGGGGCCCGGGGAGCTGGCGGGGTGATTCCTCCCAACGCCACCCTGGTGTTCGATGTGGAATTGCTGCGCGTGGGGGGCTAGTTCCCGCTCAGCATCAGCACTGATGGTTTTTCGACTCTGGGAAAGCATCCAAGATCTTGGATAGGGGCGATCACTCCGGCGGGGCGATCGCCCCTTGTGCTGGCCACCGATCGCGGGGAGTCACGAGCGCACCAGCACGATCAAGCAGATCCCCCGGTCTGGATTCGGTATCCTGAATGAGGTTGATCAGTCCCTAGGTCAACCGACAATCAAGCGCCGCACCCACTGACGGTGCAAGCGGAATCAGCCACGCCCATGTCAACGCAACCCCCAAAGTCCAAGCGGTTGAGAAACGGGCAACCACTGCGCCCCTTTTCCCGCGCCTCAGCATCCGCCACGGCTCCCCAGGGTAACCAGGGCGGGCGGTGGCATTGGCAACATTGGCTCCCTTCCCTGACGGCAACCCTGCGGCAAGCACCCGTTTGGACTTGGCAACGGCGACATTGGTGGGGGTCGGGGCTGGTAGTGCTCCTGACCATGGGGGCCATGCGATCGCTCGTCATCGATTCTTATCTGGTGACCCTGCCGACCATGAGGCCCACCCTGCAACCGGGCGATCGCCTGCTGATCGACAAAGCAAGCTACCAGTGGCGCAATCCCGATCGAGGCGAGTTAGTGGCCTTCATGCCGCCCGGCGCGCCGAATCAACCTCGGGGAGTGTTGGTCAATCGGGCCGTTGGTTTACCCGGCGATCGGGTTGAAATCCAAAGCGGCCAACTCTTGGTTAATCAGCGCCCGATCGCCCATGGCCAGTCCCTGGCGATCGAAATTGGGGATCTTGCCCCCGTGCGAGTTCCCGCCGCCACCTACTTTGTCATGAGCGATGGTTCCGCCTTGGGTCGCGCCCCAGCGCTAACCTTCACCTACGGTTACGTGCCGCGCCAAGCCCTAGTAGGGCGAGTTATGTGGCGTTTTTTCCCCCTCGATCGCTGGGGGGCACCGACCACGGCCCCGCCTGATCCAGTCCCTCAGTAGTCAACGGCGATCGTTCGCAGTTTTGCGGTATATCTTCTCAACAACAGACCAGCCGGAATTTTCACCGCTGTAATAGCCTGTAATAGGAGTTGAGAGTTTCCAGTTTCTGGCTAACGGCGCACGGATTGATTCCAAGTTTCCAAGCAGAATAGTCAATCATGCCAACGCGCCTGCATTCCCCAAGTCCCAATCTTGGATCCTGAACCCCGATCGCGCTTCTCCTGGTTTGCATTTCCCGGGCTTGGCCCAAGGTGCTCAGCGCCCAGCGTTTCAAGAAGCGCCCTCGTCTACTGCTTTAGTGCATTTAGGATTTTTCTCGTGACCGATCAACCCGCTTCCTCGCATAAAGAGCCATCCACCAATCCCCCCACCGACAGCGCTTGGGTTGAAGTCCTCAAAACCATTGGTCTCAGCATTATCCTGGCCCTAGGGATTCGTACCTACGTGGCCGAAGCTCGCTGGATTCCCTCTGAATCAATGGTGCCGACGCTGCTGGTGAAGGATCGGTTGATTGTCGAAAAACTGCAATACCGATTTGGCGGCAGCCCCAAGCGCGGCGACATCATCGTCTTCATGCCGACCGCCGAACTGCGCCGCCACAACCTCAAAGATGCTTTTATTAAGCGTGTGATTGGTCTGCCGGGTGAACTGGTGGAGTTGCGAGATGGCCAGGTTTACATCAACGGCCAGCGCCTGAACGAACCCTACATTGCCCGCGAGTCCGTCTTAGCAACCGGTCGCCCCAGTCCTGCGAGTGGCTCAGGGGAGCGCCCAGCCAGCCGTAGCGCGGATGGCAATGAGGTGCAGCGCACGGATACCAATGTTTGCGTAGGGGATCCGCAACCTTTTCTGGCCCGGCCAGTGCGGGTGCCGCCCAAGTCTTATCTCGTGCTCGGAGACAATCGCAACCGCAGTTACGACAGCCGTTGCTGGGGAGTCGTTCCGCAGGATTTGATTGTTGGTCACGCAGTTTGGCGGTTTTGGCCACTCGATCGCATGGGTAATCTCTAGCCAAACACTGAGCCTAGAACAAGAGGGCCCAGAAAAAACAGAGCCTAGAACAGGCTAGAACTGGAACGTAAAAAGCTGGCCAAAAAGCTAGCAAATAAAAAGGAGAGTCGCTGGTTCAGCAACTGCTCCTTTTTTCTGTTTCTTCTGGTTGAAGAATTTTGAGTTTGCCAATTTTAGTTGGCCAATTCGTTGGCTAACCAAACCAAGGAACCCTAGTCCTTTTTGGTTTCGGTTGCCATCCCATACTTGCGCAGGAATCGCTCCACACGACCTTCGGTGTCAATAATCCGCTGGGTACCGGTGAAGAACGGGTGATTGCCAGCCCAAATGTCCACATGCAATTCCGGTTGGGTCGAACCAACCGTCATCACCAATTCGCCGTTGCAATAGACCTTTGCATCGGGATACCACTCGGGGTGAATGCCTTCTTTTGCCATGATGCGAACCTCAACCAAAGTTTAGGAAATTTAAGGGCGATCGAACCACATTCAAGTACATGGGTTCGATCGAGGGGATTTACACAAAAGAGCTGGCGATCGCGACTTCCAAACGGGGTCTTTTGATCACCAGCCCCCAGCCTGTCCATTCGTTGGGGAAAGCCACCGGGGCCTCCCCAACGAAAGTCGGCGCTTGGAAAATTAGCGCTTCGAGAACTGAGGAGCCTTCCGGGCTTTCTTCAAACCGTACTTGCGACGTTCCTTGGCGCGGGGATCGCGGGTCAGGTAGCCTTCAACCTTCAGGGGCTTCCGGTTTTCAGGGTCAAGCTGAATCAAAGCCCGAGCCACACCCAAGCGGATCGAGTCAGCCTGGCCGGTCAAGCCACCGCCCACCACGCTCACCAGCACATCGTAGTCCCCTTCCAAGCCGAGGGTTTCCAGAGGTGCTTTGGCCGCAGCCAGATAAACCGGGTTGTATTGCAGGTAGTTATCGCCAGGACGACCGTTAATGGTCAGTTGGCCGGAGCCAGGCACCAGGCGCACGCGGGCGACCGAGGTTTTACGGCGGCCCGTGCCGCGATACATCACGCGCCCGTTGTTATCCGTTGCTTGCATTAGCCTTCACCTCCAGGAATGGTGTTGATCGTCAGGACTTGGGGTTGTTGTGCCGTGTGGGGATGGTCTGCGCCGGCATAAACCTTCAGCTTGCGGAACAGTTGCCGACCGAGAGCATTTTTAGGCAGCATCCCTTTAACGGCATGTTCCACAATCCGCTCGGGCAGACGATTTTGCAGCTTTTCAAAGCTCTCCGTCTTCATCCCACCGGGACGGCCAGAGTGACGACGGTAGACCTTTTGAGTCCGTTTTTTACCGGTCACTTCCACTTTGTCGGCGTTGACGATCACCACAAAGTCACCGGTATCCAGGTGGGGCGTGTAGGTGGGCTTGTTTTTGCCCCGCAGGACGGAAGCCACTTCGGTGGCCAGGCGGCCAAGGCGTTGACCAGCGGCATCAACGACGTACCATTGCCGGTCAACGTCGTTTACGGAGGGCAGGGCAGTCTTGGTGGGAATGGACATAGGGGTTGGTTGGGTTGCGAAAGTCGCTGAATCGGGGAAGTTATAACTAGGGCGATCGCGTAGTGCGTTAAGCCTAGAATCTTTATGTAACGGAAGGGCTGGAGGTTGCCGGGCCGTCCTGGGTCAGGTCAAACCAAGGCAGGGTGTTGGTGCGAGCAATCTCTGGCAGGGGCGAGTTGGGGTAGCCAATGCGCAGTAGGCACAATCCCATGG
The DNA here is from genome assembly GCF_059138625.1 of Limnothrix sp. HT2024. Classification (NCBI taxonomy): domain Bacteria; kingdom Bacillati; phylum Cyanobacteriota; class Cyanophyceae; order Pseudanabaenales; family Pseudanabaenaceae; genus Limnothrix; species Limnothrix sp. HT2024. The sequence goes on along the minus strand of NZ_CM181121.1, from coordinate 3,900,544 downwards.
GTGGCGCGGCATATTTCACCAGGTCTCGGCGTTCACTCTGCCAAATTTGGGTGAACTCTTCGACACTGAGGCGATCGCGCCCCACCAACACCAACATCCCCGCCAGCAGCCGCATCATGCCGTACAAAAAGCCACTGGCTTGAACTTCAAGTTCCACAATCGGCCCGCGCCGCCGACACCAGGCTTCTTGAACATCCACCCAAGAATGGGGACGTTTTGATCCGGCACGGTGGAAGGCTGCCAAGTGATGCCGACCCACGAGGGGGGCGATCGCCGCCTGCATCTTTTCCACTTGAATTGGCTCGTAATAGTGCCAACTGAAGGGTTTCAGGTACAGATTCGGCTGTGGATCGGTGTAGAGAACATAGCGGTAACGCCGCCACGAGGCCGAGAACCGAGCGTGCCAGTTCCCCGGAACCGCACAGGAGGCCAGAATCAGAATATCATCTGGCAACCTTGTGTTGAGGACTTTCGCCCAACGGTGAGGGGGAATCGGGCTGGCCACATCAAAGTGGGCCACTTGGGCGGAGGCATGAACTCCGGTGTCGGTGCGTCCAGCACCATGGATGACCACGGGATGCCCCAGAATCTCGGCGATCGTGTCTTCGATCGTGGCTTGAACGCTGCGATCGCGGATCTGCCGCTGCCAACCACAGAACCCTGCTCCCAGGTACTGAATCACCAAAGCAATGCGTTGCTGATCGGCGGGACAGTCGGCCATGGTTGTTGCTCTACACCCCAGTGATTGGTCTCGGCCTAGACCAATTCCAAGATGGCCATTTCGGCATTGTCACCGCGCCGAGGCACGGTGCGCAAAATGCGGGTATAGCCACCATTGCGCTGGCCGTAGCGCTGGGGAGCCTGCTCAAACAGGGCATGAACCAAGTCAGCATCATACAGATAGCCCAAAGCCCGACGACGGGAAGCCAAGGAACCATCCTTGGCCAAGGTAATCATGCGATCAACCTCGGCGCGAACGGCCCGGGCCCGGGCTTTGGTGGTGGTGATTTGACCATTGCGGATGGTTTCCGTGGCCAGGGCCCGCAGCAGGGCGCGACGCTGGTCAGCGGGCTTACCAAGTTTAGGAACGCGACGACCGTGACGCATAGCTCCGATCTCTACTCAACTGATTAGTAACTAGGGGGGTCGGATCTAGAACGGGCTAGAGCCGGGGGTGAATGGTGGCCGTTAGGCTTTGGCCACTTTCTCTTGCGGCAGGGTGATGCCCAAACGCCGCTGCAACGCTTCGATCACTTCTTCAGCCGACTTGGCTCCGAAGTTCTTGATCTCCAGCAAATCTTCTTGGGTGAATTCCAGAAGATCGGCCACGGTGTTGATTTGCGCCCGCTTCAGGCAGTTGTAGGCGCGCACCGACAGTTGCAATTCCTCGATCGGGATTTGGCTGCTGGGGTCTTGGGATTCTGGGCGATCGCTCTTGGTGGCTTCGATGGTGAAGTCCTTGAGCGGGTTGAACAGATCCACCAGCAGCGTGGCAGCCTGACTGAGTGCCTGTTGGGGGGTGATGCTGCCGTTCGTCCAAATTTCCAGAACCAGGCGATCCTTCTCCAGCGATTCGCCCACCCGGGCATCCTCAACGGTGTAGTTCACCTTGCGGACGGGCATAAACATCGAGTCGATCTGCAAAAAGTCGATCGCCGATGCATCATCACGACCCCGATCGATCGCCCGATAGCCCACTCCACGTTCCACTCGGAACTCCATTTCCAACGTGGCCCCTTCGGCCAAGGTGGCAATGTACTGGGTTGGGTCAACCACTTCCACTTCTGAAGGCAAATCGAACAGGTCTGCCGTGACCACCCGCGGCCCCTTAGCCAACAGGCGACCAATTTGCGGCTGATCCGTGTGGCTGCGCAGCACCAATTCCTTCATGTTCAGCAGGATGTCCAACACATCCTCCCGCACACCGGGAACCGTCGCGAACTCGTGGTTCACGCCCGCAATCCGGACGGCCGTCACTGCGGAACCCACGAGGTTCGACAGCAGTACCCGACGCAAAGCGTTCCCCACCGTTGTGCCCTGCCCGCGTTCGAGGGGGGACAGCACCAAACGGCTGTAGAGATTGCGATTGCTTTCCGTGCTCGATTCAACACACTCGATCTGAAATTGCGACACGCTTTGTGCCTCCCAACCGGCCTAGTCGATCCATATGCGGCAGTGAAGCCGCCCCGTAACAGAAAAAAATTCGCGGTGACCAAGGGTTACCGCTGGCTTGCAGGATGCGATCGCAGCGCCCGTGAGTTGGCGCGGGTCGATCGCAAGGGGATTAGACCCGACGACGCTTCGGCGGCCGGCAACCATTGTGCGGAATCGGCGTAACATCGCGAATCAGCGTGATTTCCAGACCCGACGCTTGCAGGGCCCGAATGGCTGTTTCCCGACCCGAACCGGGGCCGCTCACCATCACTTCCACCTGACGCATCCCCTGCTCAGAGGCGCGACGGGCAGCAGCTTCGGCAGCAGTTTGGGCGGCGAAGGGCGTACCCTTCTTGGCTCCTTTGAAGCCGCTAGAACCAGCCGAGGCCCAGGAGATTGCATCACCCTTGAGGTCGGTGATCGTCACGATCGTGTTGTTGAAGGTCGATTGAATGTGGGCGACACCACTGGGGACGTTGCGCTTTTGCTTACGCGGGCCAGAGCGCTTGTTGGGTTGCTTTGCCATAGCTGTTGAACAGAACTAAAACGTTCGTAGAAAGGGGACAGAACCAGTCGATTACTTGCGGGGAGCCTTCTTCTTCCCAGCCACCGTGCGACGACCACCACGGCGAGTCCGGGCATTGGTGCGCGTCCGTTGACCCCGCACCGGCAAGCCTGCCCGGTGACGACGACCCCGATAGCAACCGATGTCCATCAGGCGCTTGATGTTCATGGCCTCAAAGCGGCGCAGATCACCTTCCACCTGGTAATTATCCAGCTCGGCCCGCAGAGCCGAGATATCTGCATCGCCGAGGTCTTTGACGCGCGTATCCGGATTCACACCCGTTGCGGCCAAAATCTTCTTCGACAGGGTTAGACCAATGCCGTAAATATAGGTCAACCCAATTTCAATGCGCTTATCGCGCGGTAAATCTACACCGGAAATACGTGCCACGTTGGTTCTCCCTAACGTTTTAATGCTCTGTCTTTAGATGGGTGCCAGGCAAACACAACCACCCTAACGCTGTCTTTTACCCTTGGCGTTGTTTGTGTTTGGGGTTTTGGCAAATGACCATGACGCGACCGCGACGACGAATCACGCGGCACTTTTCGCACATTTTGCGGACGGAGGCTCGGACTTTCATGATGGTTAAAATCTCCAAACTTGGAATTTTAGAGAAAAATGAGTACCGGATCAACCTATCGGGGCAAGTCTCTGGCTAGACCAGCGATCGGGTGGTTATTTTGGGGGTTATTTTTTGCCACCCGTGTTCTTTAAACGGTAGGTGATGCGCCCTTTGGTCAGGTCGTAGGGGGTCAGCTCAACCTTGACGCGATCGCCCGGCAGAATCTTGATGTAGTTACGGCGAATCTTGCCAGAAATATGTGCTAGGACGTTGAAACCATTATCGAGATCCACCCGGAACATTGCGTTCGGGAGTGATTCGGTTACGGTTCCCTCCATTTCGATCAGATCTTGCTTGGACAAGGATCAGCTCTCCTGTATGAACGTCGAGTTGGTTGACAATCAGTGAACTTGCTGTTAAGCGCTATCTCACTGCCAAACTAGCACAATGGGCGATCGGGTCTGGGGTTCTGGTTCAGTTCACGGTTTCAGTTAACCGTGAACTAGGCTGCTGGGGCGATCGCCTGTTTCAGGTCACGCGTCACATCGCTGAGGGACTGATCGCCATTCACCTCCGCCAATAGGTTTGCCTGCTGGGCCCTGTAGAACTTCAGCAGCGGCTCCGTCGTTTGGTGAAAAATCGCTAGGCGATGCTCAATAGTCGCCAAATTGTCATCCGAGCGACCTTCCGCCGTGCCTCGACTCAGGAGACGGGCTTTGAGTACATCATCGGCCACCACCAAATTCAGCACTCGATCGCAAGCCTGACCCGTTGCCGCCAGCATGTCATTGAGTTTTTCGGCCTGGGCCACATTGCGCGGGAAGCCGTCCAGGATCCAGCCCTGTTGAGCATCAGGTTCCGCGAGTCGGTCTTTGATGATCCCAATGATCAATTCATCAGGCACCAATTCACCGCGATCCATAAAGGACTTCGCCGCCTGTCCCAAGGAAGTGCCCTGGGCAACCGCCGCCCGCAAGATATCACCCGTGGAAATATGGGGAATGCCATATTCATCAGACAAAATCTTGGCCTGTGTCCCCTTGCCTGCACCCGGTGGGCCGAAAAAAATCAATCGCGTCACTGCTTCACCATTCCTTCGTAGCGCTGTGAAATTACGTAGGTTTGGATTTGCTTCGCCGTTTCGATCGCGACCCCAACCAAAATCAGAAACGACGTTGCTCCCAGCCCTTGGAACGTCCGCACATTGGTGGCACTTTCCACGGCCGTGGGCACAATGGCCACCAAGCCCAGGAAAATTGCCCCCAAGAAGGTCAGCCGATTCAAAATCTGCTGCACCCGCTTGCTCGTGGCTTGGCCTGGACGCACCCCGGGAATACTCGCTCCCATCTTCTTCAGGTTCTGAGCCATATCCACCGGGTTCACCACCAGCGACGAATAGAAATAGCTAAAGAACAGAATCAGTGCCAGGTAAACCAACACATACAGCCAGGGTGTGGGGCCCGTCGGACTCAGATAGGTAGCCACCCGAGCTAAGGCCTCATTGTTGGTGAATTGGGCCAGCGAAGCCGGAACTACCAACACCGCCGTCGAGAAGATGATGGGCATCACCCCCCCTTGGTTGAGGCGCAAGGGCAAGTAGCTGCTGCGCTCCTGATACTGGCGGCGACCCACCTGGCGGCGGGCCATCACGATCGGGATGCGGCGGGCCCCTTCCTGAACAAACACAATGCCGACAATGGTGGCCATAAATGCCAACATCAACAGCACAATGCCGCCAATGGTCGATCGATCACCACTCTGAGCCAGCTCCAACGTTTGACCCACCGACTTCGGAAAGGTCGAAACAATGTTCACGAAAATCAGCAACGAGGCACCATTGCCAACGCCACGTTCCGTGATCAGTTCGCCAATCCACATCACAAACATCGAACCAGCCGTCAGGGCCAGCGCCGTCTTCACCACAAACAGGCCCGCTGGCTCCGTCGTGGCCCCCAACGCCGACACCCAGAGACCGATCCCCACACTTTGGATCACGGCCCAAGCAACGGACACATAGCGGGTGATTTGGGCAATCTTGCGACGGCCCGCCTCCCCTTCGTTCTTCTGGAGGTCTTCCAGAGAAGGCAGCGCCGCCGTCAGCAATTGAATGATGATGGATGCGTTGATGTAGGGCAGAATTCCCAACGCAAAGATCCCCAGCAGCGACAGACCGCCCCCGGAGAAGATATCTAAGAAGCCAACCAACCCACCTAGACCGCTGTTTTGGATCGCGTTGCCAAAGGCTGCACGATCAATTCCCGGTACCGGCAAAAAGATCCCAAGGCGCACCAGCACTAGCAGGCCGACGGTCACCAGCAACCGCCCCCGCAGGCCAGCCGCCTGGGCCATTTGCATGAAGGTTTCTTGGGCTGTTGGCGCTTTATCTCGACTGACGACCATGGTTGGTACACCTCAGGCAAATTTCAGCAACCGGATTTCCCAACTTCAATCTTAGACAACCGTGCAAGTTCCGCCGGCTGCTTCGATCTTTTCCTTGGCGCTAGCCGTGAAGCGAGCGGCTTCCACCGTCAGCTTCACCGACAGGTCACCATCGCCCAGCAACTTCAGCGGGCCATCGTTGGTGGTGACAATTCCGGCTTCCATCAACGAGGCCAAGTTGACGGTCGAGCCGGCCGCCAGGCCAGCCAGACTGCCGACGTTGACCACGGTGTAGGCTTGGCGGTTGATCACCGTGAAGTGCTTCAGCTTCGGCACCCGGCGATAGAGGGGCATTTGACCCCCTTCAAAACCGGGGCGGGTGCTGCGACCGGAGCGCGACTTTTGACCGCGCATCCCGAAGCCACCGCTCGCGCCTTGACCGGCAGCAATGCCCCGACCGACGCGACGACCGCGCTTTTTGGAGCCTTTTTTAGGCTGTGCATCCGTGATTTTCATGGATTTGGTCTCCGTCGATGACCGGAACTACTTGTACAGGTGCTCGAGGGTCACACCCCGGTCTTCGGCCACTTCTGCGAAAGTCCGCAGGGAAGACAGGGCATCCAAAGCAGCACGGGCGTTGTTCAAGGGGTTGTCGGAACCCAGTTGCTTGGCAAGGATGTTTTTCACCCCAGCCAATTCCAACACGGTGCGGACAGCACCCCCAGCGATTACCCCGGTACCGGGAGCAGCGGGGCGCATCATCACTTTGGAGCTACCACCACCGACACCGTTGGTGGGGTGGGGAATCGTGTCGCCCTTGATCAGGGGCACATCAACCAGGTGCTTTTTGCCATCGGCTACGCCTTTTTTGACGGCTCCGATCACATCAGCGGCTTTGCCGACCCCAACGCCCACTTGACCGCGTTCGTTACCGATCACGACCACGGCGCGGAAGCTGAGCTTTTTACCGCCCTTGACCACCTTGGTGACGCGGCGGATTTGGACGACGCGCTCTTGCCATTCGGACTCTTTCTCGCGGGTGCGATTGCCTTTACGACGAGTTGCCATAGTGAATACTCCTGAGTTCTCGCCTAGAAGTTCAGTCCGGCTTCGCGCGCCGCGTCGGCCAAAGCCTTGACACGACCGTGGTAAAGATTACCGCCGCGATCGAACACAACTTGGGTAACGCCCTTGGCTTGGGCACGTTCAGCCAGCAGCTTACCCACCGCTGCGGCTGCATCACAATCGCGGCTGCTTTCAAGCTGCGATTTGACATCGGGTTCCAGGGTCGAGGCGGCCACCAACGTGTGATGTTGGGTGTCGTCGATCACCTGGGCATAAATGTGTTGGTGCGAGCGGAACACGCACAGGCGAGGCCGATCGGGCGTTCCCGAAACTTTGCGGCGCACCCGCCCGTGGCGACGGTGCACCATATCCTTGCGAGTGGCTTTCATTATTTCTTACCTGTCTTACCTGCCTTGCGGCGAACGACTTCACCTTGGTAGCGAATCCCTTTGCCCTTGTAGGGTTCCGGTTTGCGCACAGCACGGACACGGGCGGCGGTGTTACCCACCAATTCCTTGTCAATGCCGCTGACAATCACGTTGGTGTTGTTTTCTACCGCAAACTGAATCCCGTCGGGGGCGGGAATATTCACCGGGTGGCTGTAGCCCATGCTCAGGTTGAGCGTGGTGCCTTGGACAGCGGCCCGATAACCGACCCCTTGGATTTCCAGACGACGCTGGAAGCCTTGGGACACCCCTTCGACCATGTTGGCCAACAGGGTGCGGCAGAGACCATGGCGCTGACGGGCGGGACGCGATTCATCCCGGCGCGTCACGAACAGTTGATCGGCTTCTTGGGAGAAGAGAATTTCAGGGGGGAAGGTGCGGGTCAGCTCGCCTTTGGAGCCTTTGACCGAGACGGTTTGGCCGTCGATCGTCACCGTCACCCCTTTGGGAATGGGAATGGGACGCTTGCCAATGCGGGACACGATTGAGAACTCCTTCGTCGTAGGGATTACCAGACGTAGCAGAGGACTTCGCCACCGATGCCCTGCTGACGCGCGTCGCGATCGGTCATGATGCCTCGAGAGGTCGAGACGATCGCGATGCCAATACCGCCTAGGACGCGGGGCAAATCGCGGCGATTGGAATAGACACGGAGACCCGGCTTGCTCACGCGCTTCAGGTTCGAGATGATCGGACGGCGCTGTTTACCCTTGTATTTCAAAGAGATCACGAGCGTCTTCTTCACGCCTTCCCCGGTTTCTTCCACTTCGGCGACGAAGCCTTCAGACTTGAGCACCTCGGCGATGCTGCGGGTCATCTTGGTGGCCGGAACTTCCGTTTTTTGGTGACGCGCCAAGCAGGCGTTTCGAATGCGCGTCAGCATATCTGCGATGGGATCGTTAACCATAGTTCGCTCCTTGCAACGCTACTTGTCCCGGAACGGCATGCCCATTTCCTTGAGCAGCGCGCGGCCTTCTTCGTCGGTGGTGGCGGTGGTCGTAATGCAAATGTCCATCCCACGGATTTGGTCGATGCTGTCGTAGCTGATTTCAGGGAAAATCAGCTGCTCCCGCAGACCTAGGGAATAGTTGCCACGACCATCGAAGCTGTTGGGGCTGACACCACGAAAGTCCCGGATTCGGGGTAGGGACAATCGCACAAGGCGATCGAGGAAGTCATACATCTTGTCTGAGCGCAGAGTCACCATCATGCCCACGGGCATCCCTTGGCGCAGCTTGAACCCGGCGATCGCCTTTTTGGCGCGGGTCACGACGGGGCGCTGACCGGTGATGGTGGCCAATTCCACTAGAGAAGACTCCAGGGCCTTGGCATTCTGCGACGCTTCGCCCAAACCACGGTTCACCGTGATCTTCACCACTTTGGGCACCTGGTGAATGTTCTCGTACCGGAACTGTTCCATCAGTTTCGGCACGATTGTTTCCTTGTAAATGGTTTTCAGTCGTGCTGGCATGGCTGTTTCAGCGATCGGGCGCAACGTTAGTCGATGATTTCGCCAGTTTTAATCAGCTTGCGCACCTTCTTGCCTTGGTCGGTGAAGGTGTAGCAAACGCGGCTGGCGACCTTTTCTTTCTCGGAATAGTGCAGGACGTTCGAGCTGTGGATCGGGAACTCGCGCACCTCGACTTTGCCCGATTCGCCTTCCTGGGTTGGCTTGGTGTGCTTGGTCTTTTGGTTCACCCCTTCCACGATCACTTGGCTCGTTTTGGGGAAGACGCGCACAATCTTGCCAACTTTTCCCTTGTCACGACCGGAGATCACCTGAACGGTGTCACCCGCTTTGACATGCATTTTGAAGCGCACGGCTTTGCCGTTTGCATTCACTTGAATCTTGCCGGGCTTGGCCATTACAGCACCTCCGGAGCCAGCGAAACGATCTTCAGGTAGTTCTTGTCACGCAGCTCACGAGCCACGGGGCCAAAAACGCGCGTCCCACGGGGGTTGCCATCCTTGTTGACGATCACGGCGGCGTTGTCGTCGAAGCGAATGCACATGCCGCTATCGCGTCGGATGGTTTTCCGAGTGCGAACGATCACGGCTCGCACCACGTCGGACTTTTTCACTGCCATATTCGGAATGGCATCTTTGACGACGGCGATGATTTCATCACCGACATGGCCGTAGCGACGGTTGCCACCGCCCAGGACGCGAATACACATCAGCTTTTTCGCGCCGCTGTTGTCCGCTACGTTCAGATAGGTTTGCTGTTGAATCATGGGCGATCGAGCCTCCCTTACCGGGTCGCGCTTTCGAGAACTTCAACGACCGTCCAGCGCTTGGTTTTGCTCAGGGGGCGAGTTTCGCGGATGCGAACCCGATCGCCTTCCTTGCACTGGTTGTCTTCATCGTGGGCCTTAAAGCGGCGCGTGCGAACCACAATCTTGCCGTACTTGGAGTGGGCCGAGCGGTTTTCCACCGACACCACCACCGTTTTCTGCATCTTGTCGCTCACAACAACGCCAACACGTTCTTTGGCAGCCATAGGGGGTTAACTCCAGAACTACGCTTGGGTTGCTGCTTCGGATGCAGCCGAGAGCTTACGCTCATGCTCCACCGTGAGCAGTTGCGCCAACTCATGCTTTGCATGTTTGATTTCGTGCGATTTCACCTCTTGGCGAATCGCCTTCTTCATCCGGAATTGGAACAGTTGGCGCTTGAGTTCCAAAATGCGATCGCCCAGTTCGGTGTCACTAAGGGCGCGCGCGTCAGCAATCTTCGGGAGAGCCATAGGGCATTACGACTGGATGTCTTCGCGAACAATAAACTTGGTCTTCACGGGCATCTTGAACGCGGCCAGGCGCATTGCTTCGCGAGCCGTCTCTTCAGCAACACCCTTGATTTCGTACAGGATCCGACCGGGCTTGATCACGGCCACCCAGAACTCCGGTGCCCCCTTACCGGAACCCATCCGGGTTTCTGCGGGGCGCATGGTCACGGGCTTGTCCGGGAAGACGCGGATCCAGATTTTGCCACCCCGGCGGATGTAGCGGGTCATGGCCCGACGACCGGCTTCGATTTGGCGAGCCGTAATCCAGCCGCATTCCAGCGATTGCAGGGCAAAATCCCCAAAATTCAGCGAACTGCCCCGAGTGGCGAGGCCCCGCATCCGGCCGCGTTGTTGCTTGCGGAATTTTGTTCTTCTTGGACTGAGCATGGATTATTCCTCGTTCGAGCGGTCTTCAAACTGCTGACGACGACGGGGCTGGCGACGACGCGGCGCAGGCTGATTCGCCGGGGCCACTTCCTCTTGTCCAGGAATGATCTCGCCCTTGAACACCCACACCTTGATCCCCAACACCCCATAGATGGTGCTGGCGGTGCGATAGCTGTAGTCGATGTCCGCCCGCAGGGTATGCAGGGGCACGCGACCTTCCCGCGTCCATTCCGATCGGGCAATTTCTGCACCGTTCAAACGACCGCCGACTTGGATTTTGATCCCTTCGATACCAGCGCGCTGGGCCCGTTGGATCGCCTGGCGGACAACCCGCCGGAACGACACCCGCCGCTCCAGTTGCTGAGCGATGTACTCGGCAATCAAGGTGGCATCGGCATCGACGCGGGCCACTTCGATCACGTTGATCCGAATCTGGCGATCGCGGCTACCCAGCAGGTTTTGCAGACCGACTCGCAGGGTTTCAATCCCGCTGCCGCCCCGGCCCACGACCACACCCGGACGAGCGGTGTGAACTTCGAGATCGATTTGGTCAGCCTTGCGCTCAATCCGTACCTTGGCAATGCCGGCATTGTTCAGGTTCTTCTCAACGTATTGCCGGATTTTGTGGTCTTCCTGCAACAGGCTGGAATAACGCGACGGATCTGCAAACCAGCGCGAGCGGTGCTCTTGGGTAATGCCGAGTCGCAGGCCGACGGGGTGAATTTTCTGTCCCATGGTTTCCTCGTCTCCTTATGCTTAGGCTTCTGCCGCCGGAGCAACCGCCACGGTGATGTGGCAGGTGGGCTTGCGGATTTGGTAGGCGCGACCTTGGGCGCGAGGGCGGAATCGCTTCAGGGTGGGGCCCTGATCAGCGAAGGCCGTGCTCACTACCAAGGAGGTAGCATCGAAACCGTTGTTGTTTTCTGCATTGGCAGCAGCCGATCGCAGCAACTTGCGAACGATTTCGCAGGCGCGATAGGGCATAAATTGCAGAATAATCAGCGCTTCGGCGTAGCTGCGACCACGGATTTGGTCGAGGACGCGGCGAACTTTGCGGGGGGACATCCGCACGAAGCGCACGCTTGCTTTGACTTCGTTGGGACTAAGTGCCATATCTGAGCGATCCTCCGGGGGTTACTTGCGTCCTTTCTTGTCGCCCTTGGTGTGGCCTTTGAAGGTGCGCGTGGGAGCAAATTCCCCCAGCTTGTGGCCCACCATTTGCTCGTTGACGTACACGGGGACGTGTTGCCGGCCGTTGTGGACGGCGATCGTGTGACCCACCATTTGCGGCAGGATCGTGGAAGCCCGTGACCAGGTTTTGATCACTTGCTTTTCGCCCTTGACGTTCAGCGCTTCTACTTTTTTGAGCAGCTTGTCAGCAACGAAGGGACCTTTTTTCAGAGAACGAGACATACGCTTTAGGAACTCTTAGGGATTCGCGATCTCAAGCAGCGATCGCCCAGGGCTGGAGGGTTAAACCAACGGGCGGGCGATCGCCACACTGAAAAAACCTATGCGTTGCGACCGCCGCGACCGCGCTTGGACGACTTACGACGACGACGCACAATGAGTTTGGTGCTGGCTTTCCGCTTGTCGCGGGTTTTGCGACCCAAAGCGGGTTTACCCCAAGGGGTGACCGGGCCAGAACGCCCAATGGGCGCACGACCTTCACCACCACCGTGGGGGTGATCCACCGGGTTCATGACGCTACCGCGCACTTCCGGACGGCGACCCAACCAACGCTTGCGGCCGGCTTTACCCAGGCTCAGGTTGCGGTGTTCGGAGTTGCCGACGCTGCCGATGGTGGCCATGCACTCTTTACGGACTTTGCGCACTTCCGTGGAAGGCAGCTTCAAGGTGACGTAGTTGCCTTCTTTGGCGACCACTTCAGCACCGGAACCCGCAGAACGGGCCATTTGCGCACCGCGACCCGCCACCAACTCAATGTTGTGGACGGTCGTACCCAAGGGCATGTTGGCCAAGGGCAGGGCATTACCCACTTCGATCGGGGAATCGGGACCCGCCACGATCGTTTGGCCCACTTGCAGACCAACGGGGGTGATGATGTAGCGCTTTTCGCCGTCTTCGTATTGCACCAACGAAATGCGCGCATTCCGGTTGGGGTCATACTCGATCGACAGCACTTCAGCGGTCATGCCCAGCTTGTCGCGCTTGAAGTCGATCTTCCGGTACAGACGCTTGTGGCCACCGCCCCGGTGACGACAGGTGATCCGGCCCAGGTTGTTGCGACCCTTGCGGCGGTGCTTGTAAGAAGTCAGGGACTTTTCGGGTTCGCTGCGGGTGATTTCCGCAAAGTCAGCCACACTGGCTTGACGAACCCCGGGGGTATAAGGACGGAAGGTACGAATTGGCATCGTCTTAAAACTCCTTCAGCGCTAGACTTCGGGGAACAGTTGAATCGAACTGCCTTCGGCCAGCGTGACGATCGCCCGCTTCACCTGAGGACGGTAACCCGACAGCCGACCCATTTTGCGGGTCTTGCGCGGCGGGTTGTAGGTGTTGACCTTCTGGACTTTCACCTCAAACAGACCCTCGATCGCTGCCTTGATGTCCAGCTTGTTGGCGCGGGGATCCACGTCAAACACGTACTGGTTGTTTTCCAGCAAAATCGTGGCCTTTTCGGTGATGATCGGCCGGCGAACCACATCCGCCAACGTGCGATCGTCCAAGCGCGTTTTGTACTTAGGAGTGCGCTTAATCATCGCCGTAAACCTCCTTGATCTTCTCCAGCGCGTCCGCCGTCACCACCACCTTGTCGGCATTCAGCAGGTCGAACACATTCAGGTTCGTTGCCAAAATCAACCGCAGGCTTTGGACGTTCCGGGCCGACAGCCAAACATTTTCATCTTGGTCAGCCACAATCAACAGCACCTTCTGGCTCGCATCCACATCCCAACGGGCGAGAGCGGCCAACAGGTCTTTAGTCTTGGGCTGGCTGAGTTGGCTGGCAAAGTTTTCCACCACCACCAAATCATCCAAGCGACCTTGGAACGCCGTGCGCAGGGCCAGGCGGCGCTCCTTCCGGTTCATCTTTTGCGAGTAGTCGCGGGGCTTGGGGCCAAAGATCACACCACCACCACGCCACAGGGGAGAGCGGTTCGAGCCAGCACGGGCACGACCGGTTCCCTTTTGCCGCCAGGGCTTGCGACCACCACCGCGCACTTCCGAACGGGTCTTGGTGCTGACAGTACCTTGGCGAGCGTTCGCCAATTGACGCACCAAAGCCCGGTGCACAATGTGCTGGGCATTTTCTTCACGGGCGACGCGCAAGTCTAGCTCGGTCTTGCCGGCTTCCTTACCGTCCCAATCTTTCACAATGCAGTTGACCATTGCTGTGCTCCACGTTCGACGGACTTACGGGCGATCGCGCTTACTTTTGACGACCCACCAGGTTGGACGGTGCAATGCTGACCAGCGTCCCCGGTTTGCCCGGAACCGCACCCTTGATCAACACGATGTTGCGATCGGGGTCGATCCGCACAACCGTCAGCTTCTTGACCGTCACACGCTCATTGCCCATCCGGCCAGCCATGCGCTTACCGGGATAGACACGACCGGGGGTCGTACCCGCACCCGTCGAACCGGGCAGACGGTGGTTTTTGGAACCGTGAGACATCGGCCCGCGACCGAAGTTGTGGCGCTTTTGGTAACCCGCAAAACCGCGACCAATGCTGTTCCCCGTCACGTCAACGATTTGACCGACTTCGATGCAGCGATCGGCGCGAATTTCTTCACCAAGGGCAAAACCAGCCACATCCGCCAAGCGGTATTCCCGCAGGTGACGCAGGGGCTTCGCATTGGCCTTGCTCAGGTGGCCAATTTCCGGCTTGCTGAGGGCCTTTTCTTTGACTTCTTGAAAACCCAACTGAACGGCCGTGTAGCCATCAGTCTCTTTGGTTTTGATTTGCGTAACGGTACAGGGGCCCGCTTGGATGACCGTTACCGGGATGGCCCGGCCCGTTTCATCGAAGACTTGGGTCATGCCCAGCTTCGTACCTAGAATGCCAAGAGACATGGCGTTCTCCTTAGACTAGGGATGGTTAGGAGAGTCCTCCCCTCTAGCGTCAACCAGCCGCAACAAGAGCGCTTCTAGCACGTAAGGGCCAGAAGCACTTTCCCGACGGACTTTGAGTTTTGGGCACTCTGATTGACGTAGACTGACCGCTTATCTGCGCTGAGGAATCCTTGAGATTTTCAGTGCTCGGATGTCAGTCAACCGAGGGAAGATTTTGCGCTGGAGCGGTTTGCATCGTTGCAGCGCGTTTGCTTGCTAGGACTTAAGCAGCGATCTGCTCAGTATCCGGTTCAGCAAAAGTTGCCTGGAAAATTTGCCAGCTCGGCAAAGGTTGTGGTTTTAAGGTTGCGTAGCGCAGGAAACCACAATTTTGGCAACGGTTCAATATTATAGGGGTGTGGCAGGCTTTTGTCTAGCAATTGATGATTTTGCTACAAAACATGGGAGCACACCCCTTGGCCCTTAGGTTGAAAATGGGGATGAATGCTTTACCCCTTCACGATCGCCCCGAAATCTCCGAGCACCCTGGCATGGTTGCGCAACAGGCCCAGCAGGTTCAGCCGGTTACGCCGTACCGCCTCGTCATCCACCATCACCATCACGCTTTCGGAACCATCAAAGAAGTTCGCGACCACGGCCGCCGCCTGAGCCAGTTGATCGGCTAGGGGTTGGTAGTTACGGGTTTGGCGAGTGGCTTGGGTGATGGGCAACAGAGCAACTAGGGCATCATAAAACGCCTGTTCTGAAGGTTGCTCAAACAAGGCGGGCTTCACGGAAGCGGCGGGATCCAGATCGCTGAAGTTGAGATCGCCCTTGGTGGCCAGCTTGGAGGCGCGGTTAATGGTGGCATAGAGGTTAGCCAATTGCCCCGATCGCCGCAGGGATTGCAAAAACTGGGCCCGTTGCAACACGTCGGCGGGGTCGTAGAGGGCCCGCAGGGCCGCATCCCGATCGCCCGGTTCTCCGACAACTGCCAAGGCCAGGTCGTAATCAATGCCTTGCTCATCTTCGAGCAGGCTGCGGAACCGTTGCACGAAGAATTCTGCCAGTTGTGTCCCCATGCCGGACTCTGCCCAGCGATCGACCGATTCCGGCTCAATCAACGATTCCAAATTCAGAGACCAACCGGCATCCCAAATGATGTTCACCACGGCGTTGGCGGCCCGGCGCAGGGCAAAGGGATCGGAAGATCCGCTGGGCAGCAGGCCAATTCGGAACAGGCTGCACAGGGTATCGAGCCGATCGGCCAGGGCCACAATGCGCCCGGTTTGGCTGCGGGGCAAGGCATCGCCCGCGCCTTTGGGTAGGTAATGCTCCCCGATCGCCACCGCCACCGCTGCCGGTTCCCCGCTGGCCCGGGCATACTTCTCGCCCATAATGCCTTGCAGCTCCGGGAACTCGAATACCATGCTGGTCACCAAGTCTGCTTTACAGAGCAGGGCGGCCCAGTTCACCAAGTCCCGATCGTCCGCCGACAATTGCAGTTGGTGGCAGAGCCGATCGGCCATGGACACGATCCGATCGACCTTGGCCCGCATACTGCCCAATTGGTCTTGGAAGGTGACCGTTTCCAATTTGGCCAAGTAACTTTCCAAAGGCTTGGCAATATCGGCCTTGTAGAAATACTGGCCATCGCTGAGGCGGGCCCGCACGACCCGTCCGTTGCCCTCGGTGATGATGGCGGCCTTGGTCGGATCCCCATTACTGATGGTGATGAAGTTGGGCAACAGTTGATCGGGCTGGCCCGGTTGATGAACGGGGAAATAGCGCTGATGGGTGACCATCACTGTTTTGGTCACTTCCGACGGCAGCTCCAAAAATTCCTGATCGAAGCCACCAATCACCGCCGTGGGGAATTCCACCAAATCCCGCACTTCTTCCAGCAAATCGGGGTCAATTTCCGCTTCTCCGCCCAGTTGGGCCGCCGCGGCCTGGGTTTGCTCAATGATCAGCGCCTGCCGTTGATCGGGATTCACCAGCACGGAAGCCGCTGCCAGGGTGGCCACATAGTCGGTGGCCTGGGCGATCGAGACCGGCGCAGGATGCAACACCCGGTGTCCCGTCGTGACTCGATCGGCCGTCAGCACCTCCGCTGGACGTGTTTCGGTGGCAGCTCGCACGGTCAAAGACACCGGCAACACTTGATCATCCCAAAGGGCAATCAGGCTGCGAATGGGCCGGGGGAATCGTAATTCTCCATCTCCCCAGCGCATAAACCGCTTCCCTTCAAGGGCCAGCACCCATTGGGGAGCCAATTCCTGCAAGAGATCAGGGGTCGATCGCCCCGCCGTGAACACTTCCGCAAAAACAAATTCACCCTTGTCCGTGGCTCGCAACTCCAAATCGCTCAGGGCCACACCGTTTTTGCGCGCAAATCCTTCGGCGGCCTTGGTGGGTTGCCCATCCTTGAAGGCCGCACTGGCCGGCGGCCCTTTGACCGCTTCCCGGCGATCGGGCTGGCGATCGGGCAACCCTTCAATCACCAGGGCCAAGCGGCGCGGCGTGGCAAACACCTGCACCGATGTGGCGCTTAGGTTGGCTTCCGCCAAGCTCTGGGGCAAGCGATCGCGCCACTGGCGCACCGCACTGGCCACAAAACTTGCGGGTAATTCTTCAGTGCCGACCTCAAACAAAAAAGCAGGCATGGGAGCGCTGGAACTCGATGAACAGACTTGAAAAACCTAGCAGATCGCCAGCATAAACGATCCGAAACCATCCGACTGAGGGCGATTGTTTCCTTGCCTTGCCTTCATTGCCTTGCCTTTGTGGACTGGCCTTCGTTAGCGCACCCGGACAGAAGCTTGGCCAAGCAACTCAGTTGCATCAACCGTCAGCCACCCTGGGTACGCCCCAGCCACAGAATGCCCGCAATTACCAGTGTCACCAGCAGTAGCCCAAAGCCCAAAAAGCGATTCTCATGGACAATCAGGGCCGGATCGATCGGCTTTGGCTCGGGCATGGGACGAGATCGGGGCGATCGGCTCGGAGCCTGACCGGTGGCCGCCTTGAACCCCGCACCATCCGCCGCCTCCAAGCTCGACAGATCAGGAATTTCCGTCAACCATTCCGGGCGCTTGCTCAACACGGGCGCTTCCAAAATGGCCAACAACCGGCGAGCTTGCGATCGGGTTTCCAGGTGGGGATGTTTGGTCAGTTGCCGACACAATTGCAGCGCCGCATCTTGCAGGCCCGCCGCCTCATAGGCCGTCACCAACCACACCTGCATTTCCCCCCCCAAGCGCCCATTGGCCGGCAACAGCGCCGCACCCGTTTCCAAAGACTCGATCGCCTCGCGGTAGCGCCCTGACTCAAACAGCATCCGCCCCTGGTCATAAAGTGTTTGGGCCCGATCTAGGGTCATGGCCTCAAAATCCGTTACCGGCTTTGGGTCGGCCGTCTCTGGCTCCATACCGGTTTCCACAGCACTCGCCCCCGATGCAGGGTTCAGCGATGAATTCAGCGAGTGAAAGACTGCTTCTTGATCTGGTTGATCTTGCTCTGCCGCCACGCGATCGCCTCAAATTCCTCTCGGTTCAGAGCCTTTAGTGTAACGCCGTGCTCCATAACTCTTTACGCAGCGGCAAGACCTTGGGTTAATCTTAAGGGGCATTTTTTGAGAAATACCACCGCGCGCTATGAAACGGCCGCTTGCGATCGCCGCCCTCACCAGCCTTGGCCTTGGTTTGGCAGGACTGCACATCAACGCCCAAGCCCAAGACCGCAGTGCCCCCGTGGTGGAATGTCGCCGCCCCGTGCCCCTGATGCCCGTTGGTGGCAATGACCCCGAAGTGGTGAAGCGGGTTTCGGCCCCTAGCCTGCTGTTCACGCGCAACAATTGGAACACCGATTTTGTGGTTCCCAGCAATCAAAGCTTTACCAGTTTTCGAGTCAACCTGTTTTTCAAAGACTCCGGCAGCTACCAATCTGAAATGTTTCTCAAATATGGGGACAGCAGCAACGATCAGTTCTATGACGAACGGGTAAATGCTGAGACAAATCAACTGGTACAAGTGCCTGCTTATCCACGTCGTCGTCCCGGCCAAAATATTCAACCGTTCCAGGTGAACGTGAAGGTGGGTAACACAGGATCGATCGGGAAAGTATATGTCGTTTCGGTGGATGCTTGCCGTTAGTTTTTAGGGGCTTCTTCTAACCAATAGACCAGCATTTCGCCTCGACCTTTCACAGCAATTAACCCCCGCTGAGTTAATCGATAAAGGCTCGCTTCTCCCCCCAGGCGATCGAACACCGCTTGCGTCACTTGGATTTTGCCCGGCAATCCTTGGGACTCCATTCGGCTGGCCACATTCACCGTGTCCCCCCACAGATCGTAAGCGAACTTTCGCAGCCCAATCACGCCCGCCACCACCGGCCCCGAATGGAGACCAACCCGAATTGAGAGGGGGTAGCGGGACGTTTGATTCAATTGTTCCATCGCCCGTTGCATGGCCAACGCCATATCTGCCGCCGCCGCCGCGTGGTTCGGATTGGGATTCGGCAAGCCCGCCGCCGCCATGTAGGCATCCCCAATGGTCTTGATCTTTTCAAGACCATGGAACTCCGCCAATTGATCAAAGAGCGAAAACATTCGATTCAGCAACTCAATCGTTTCACCCGGTTGCAGTTGCGAAGCCAGGGGCGTAAATCCCACTAAATCCGCAAATAAAACCGTCACCTCTGGAAATAAGTCCGCAATCTGGGCTGAGTCGATCAAGAGTCGATCGGCAACACTACGGGGCAAAATATTCGTCAACAATTGATCCGATCGCCGCTGTTCTTGGCGCAATTGTTTGCGAACTTCAAATTCCGTTCGCGATAGCCGTTCATAGAGACCAACCACCAAGGTTGACATCAAGGAAATCCAAACCATATCAAACAAAACTTGCCCAGGATCCAAAGGATCTGGAAAGATTGGCTGTCCCATCAAACCATTGGTCAAAAAATAGTTCACATAGGCAATCAGATGAGAAATCAGATGCCAATGCCAACGAAAGGGCAACACAGCCGCAATACTAAAAAAGCCCAATGTCCAACCCTTCAAATCGGGCATGACCGGTGTGCCCCAGTGGCTGGGTAAATTGGTCACCACCGAAATCGTGGTTGAAAGTAGTAAAAATAAACCAAATTGGGATGAAAAAATAACCGGATCCAAGCTCAAGCGCTCCGGTCGCTTCGACTGAATCAGCGGTGGCAATTTTCCACCCTGGCTTAAGGGCTTTGGGGTGATATTTTTAGGAGTCGTTTGCTGAGCAGCAGCAGGATAGGCCGAAATCGACGCAGGAGCCAAATATCGTTCAGTTAAAGACTGGGTTTCACGGCTGCCCGCAGCAATTAAAACAATCGCCATCAAATGGCGAATCAAGCGCACACTGAGCAGATCGCCTTTACTGGATTCCTCAAAGGCAATCAGAATTGAGAACGTGCTGAAATAAATGACTCCTAGGCGAAATCCCAGCATCAAGCGCTGGTGAATCAGTGCCGATCGCCAGGCAACATAACTATCAAATTCCGCTTCATTGAGATGTCGCCCATCTCCCAAGAGGAGGTTTATGGAACGGGTTAACCAAGCGCGCAACAGACTACGAAAGGATGGGCTACCTCTAGGGCGATTGCGCCAAATCCGTCGCCAAGGGGTCAAGGGCACAGCAAGAGCAAGAGCAGGGAGAGATCGGAAAGTTTTGAAATTTTAACGGAATTCAGCGACGGAGTTGAGCGACGGAGTTGAGCGATGGAATTAGGCAAATTCAGTTGTCAGGATTCGGGATCATTCCCCTAGAAACTTCGACTGATCAGATCTGACTGATCGCAGTAGGCAAATTTGCCTAAATTGGTTTGGAAATCGCTGGCAATCAATTGAAGTCGTGATCAGTCACTATTGACAGACGCAAATTAAAATTGCGGAAATGTCCTGAGAGGAAATGTCCTAAAAAAGCAATTAATTGGGACGGTAGGGATCGATCGAGGGATAGGGACCAAACTGCACCTGCCGCAATCCGCAGAGATCATAGGGCTGCTCTTCCAAGACCGTCTCGGAACCATCGGAATAAATGGCTTTGATTTTGTAGTTACACCCGGACTGATAAAGGTTGTCGTAATTAAATTCCAAGTCGATCGCTTCACCGGATTTTAAAATGCGATCGCCTAAGAGTTCTTGCCAATCCCCTGAATAGCGAGGTGCAATATAGAGGGCGTATAAACTACGAGCATTATTGTTGCGAAACCGAATACGCGCAATGCGGTTTTCTGGGCGAGTATTGTCCCATTGGGCGAAGGTTCCTTCGATCGCTGTGCCGAGGACTGTAACCCCGATCAGACCCATGGCAATCAGTTGGCTGCTCCACCGCTTGAAATTCATAACTCAGGCTCTCTGCGTGAGGTTGCAATTCAGAAAAAGATTGCGTCCAGTGTACGCGCGATTGTTCAGTCCCTGCTAGGGGATGGCAAAAATTATTGAGAGAATGCTGAGCAATTTCTGAGTCATTTCTGCGAAATCACTCAGAATCCCATTGATCTTGTCGATTGTGGATCATTTTTAGCTCGTTCCGAACCCGATCGCCCAGTTTTAATGCTTCATCAAGTACCTGACCATATTCAAGGGCTTGATCCGTCACCAGTTGCATATGCTGACCCAGGGTGGCCCCTTCAAAGGCATCTACTTGCGCCATCACCACATCTTGGTTTTCACGTAACACCCGTTCCACTTTCAAGGCATTTTCCAGCTCCGATCGCAATTGGCTCAAGGTGGCGATCGTTTGGGCTTGTTCCTCAGGGCTGATGACTTTTCCGGAGGCTTGGGCCAGTTGAGCCTTCACGTCCGTTGCCCGCACCAGCCGATTAAATTTTTCAACCTCTTGGGTCAAGGGCAGGAGTGATCGCAAGGTATCTTGTTTTTTCTCTTCATCCCGCGAAAACCAAATAGACATGGGAATACCCGTAAGCAGACAAATGCTCGCCGACCAGCGCACAATGCTAATGATGCTAATTCCGGCAAGCAAGCCCAACAGACGAACTAAGTAAAACCCGCCAATGGCAATTGGGATCACAAAAATTCCAAGCAAAATTGCCCAAATAATCGAAAACCAAAATCCATTCCAAGCATATTTTAAGCAACGCTTGCCGATCGCTTGCCATTTAGGTAGTTTACGATTTTGATGCAAGGCTTTAGACAGATCTTGAGCATCTTTAAAGGGAATGCCCGTTAGGGTTTGGAAGTCCGTAGGCGACAGGAGCAAAGTTTGCCAATTGGTTGTTTTTTCAGTCATATTTTTCACTCATATTCAGTTTCCATTAATCGTCAGTTTTGGCTGAGCTTCACCCGATTCAATGGTTGTCAAATTCGATCAGTCATCCCTGATAGTTTGCGGTTTATTTTCTATCCTAAGCATCTCCCAGCTTTTCGATCGCGCGGTCTGACCGCAACCCACAGCGTCCACTGATTCGACTCAAAGGGCTGACCATCGAACCCATGCAACTGGCCCTGGAACGGCTAGACCTGACTCAGTTGGTCTTGGCTAAAAAGGAAGCGATCGCGCCGCTCCCCAGTCATTTGAATCCCCTTGCATCGCAGCAAAATCACGACAAAATCACAGCACAATCGCGACAAGGTTGCAGGAAACGGGTCACAGCAGCGCCGAGGACGCAGGGCGAGCCTGAACAATGACCCGATCGGGAATCGCCCAGCACGGCACAATCAAATTTCCGCCAGGGATACTGAAGACGGCAAACCCCCACCCCTTGGGTCGTAAAAGCCGATCGCGCTCGATCGCCCTCCCTGCCTACAATAGCGCTACGGTCGTGCAGCGGAGGCTGATCCCTCCCGGAGTAATTCCTGCACACCCCGAACACCCCATGCAACCCACTGATCCCAATAAATTCACCACCAAGGCTTGGGAAGTTATTGCCCAAATGCCAGAAGTTGCCAAACAAAATCGCCAACAACAGCTAGAGTCAGAACATTTACTCAAATCATTATTAGAACAAGAGGGATTAGCCACCAGTATTTTTAACAAGGCTGGGGCCCAGCCCAGTCGCTTACAAGAATTAGCGGATCAATTCTTGCAGAAACAACCCAAAATTTCCGGTGATATTGGCTCAGTTTACTTGGGACAAAGCCTGGATAAGTTGCTTGATCGGGCTGAGGCCTTTCGCAAGGAATTGGGTGATGAATACCTCTCGATCGAACACCTCGTGTTGGGGTTTGCCAAGGACGATCGTTGCGGTCGCAAAATTTTTAATGAAGTGGGGCTGAATGAGGCCAAACTGCGGGAAGCAATCAAACAAGTGAGAGGCAATCAAACCGTGACCGATCGTGATCCAGAAGGGAAATATGAAGCTCTTGAAAAATATGGCCGAGACCTCACCCAATATGCCCGCCAAGGGAAGCTCGATCCAGTCATTGGCCGGGATGACGAAATTCGCCGCACGATCCAAATTTTGTCGCGTCGCACCAAAAACAATCCCGTTTTAATTGGTGAGCCAGGGGTGGGCAAAACCGCGATCGCCGAAGGATTGGCTCAGCGAATTGTGAAAGGAGATGTGCCAGAATCCTTGCAAAATCGCACCCTGATTGCCCTTGACATGGGCGCACTAATTGCCGGGGCCAAATATCGCGGGGAATTTGAAGAACGCCTGAAAGCGGTGCTCAAGGAAGTGACTGATTCTGAAGGGAATATCATTCTCTTTATTGATGAAATTCACACCGTGGTGGGCGCAGGGGCAACGCAGGGGGCCATGGATGCCGGTAACCTTCTGAAACCCATGTTGGCTCGGGGTGAATTGCGCTGTATTGGAGCCACCACCCTCGATGAGTACCGCAAATATATTGAAAAAGATGCGGCATTGGAACGGCGCTTTCAACAGGTTTATATTGACCAGCCCTCGGTGGTAGATACGATTTCGATTCTGCGAGGGTTGAAGGATCGCTATGAAACCCATCACAACGTCAAGATTTCCGATAGTGCATTGGTGGCGGCGGCCACCCTTTCTAATCGCTACATCAGCGATCGATTTTTGCCGGACAAGGCGATCGATCTAGTGGATGAAGCCGCAGCCAAGTTGAAAATGGAAGTGACCTCTAAGCCAGAGGAACTGGATGAAATCGATCGCAAGATTTTGCAACTGGAAATGGAGCGCTTGTCCTTACAAAAGGAGAGTGATTCCGCTTCCAAGGAGCGGCTGGAACGGCTCGATCGGGAATTGGCAGACCTGAAGGAAACCCAAAGCCATTTGAACGCCCAATGGCAACAGGAAAAAGATCTGTTGGAGCAACGAAAAGCCCTCAAGGAACAGATCGATCGGGTGGAGCTGGAAATTCAGCAAGCGGAGCGAGACTATGACCTCAATCGAGCCGCTGAATTAAAGTTTGGAACCCTGAATGAACTGCATCAGCAATTGCAGACCATTGAACAGACAATTTCAACTCAGCAATCGAGCGGTCAAATTTTGCTGCGAGAAGAAGTCAGTGAATCTGACATTGCTGAAATTATTGCCAAGTGGACTGGCATTCCGGTCAGCAAACTGATTGCTTCCGAAATGGAAAAGTTGCTGCATTTGGAAGACGAGCTACATCAGCGCGTAATTGGCCAAGATGAGGCCGTCACGGCGGTGGCCGATGCCATCCAGCGATCGCGTGCGGGGTTGGCCGATCCTAACCGCCCGATCGCCAGCTTTATCTTCTTGGGCCCCACGGGCGTGGGCAAAACTGAACTGGCTAAATCCCTGGCGGCTTATCTATTCGACACCGAAGAAGCGATGGTGCGAATTGATATGTCGGAATACATGGAAAAACATGCGGTTTCGCGTTTGGTCGGTGCGCCCCCCGGTTATGTGGGCTATGAGGAAGGCGGGCAACTCACGGAAGCCATTCGTCGTCGTCCTTATTCAGTAATTCTGTTTGATGAAATCGAAAAAGCGCACCCGGATGTGTTCAACATCATGCTGCAAATTTTGGATGATGGTCGAGTGACCGATTCCCAAGGGCGCACCGTTGATTTCAAAAACAGCATCATCATTCTGACCAGTAACGTTGGCTCCCAATACATTTTGGAATTGGCGGCCGATAACAGTCGCTATGAAGAAATGCGGACGCGGGTGATGGCGGCCATGCGCGAACAATTCCGCCCAGAATTCTTAAACCGCATTGATGACATCATCATTTTCCACGGTCTCGAAAAGTCGGAATTGCGCCAAATTATCCAAATTCAAGCCCAGCGATTGGAAGCCCGTTTAGCAGAAAAGAAAATGGCCCTGAAACTGTCAGAAGCGGCGATCGACTTCTTGGCAGAGGTTGGCTACGATCCCACCTACGGCGCACGCCCCTTGAAACGCGCCGTGCAACGGGAATTGGAAACCCAAATTGCTAAGTGCATTCTGCGGGGTGAGTTCACCGAGGGTGACACGATTTGGGTTGATATTGAAAACGAGCGACTGGCTTTCAAGCGGCTGACGGCGGATTTGGTGGCACTCTAGGCTAGGCAACGGCGATCGCCCATGGCTCTCGATCGTGCTGAGTTGACCAAAATCGCCTAAAGTTCAAGGCCACTGGGAAATTTCCGAGTTGCATGGGTCGCTCGCCCCTAGCTTGTGATTGGTGCGATCGACCCCCATCCTTTGCGGATCTCAACCACCGATCCTGGAAGGAACAGTTCAAAAAGGGGCATTGACTCAAAAAGGGGCATCGATGGTGCAATTACAGATGAGTTCAGGTTTCTATGGGATGCGCCCATTGTCATGGTTGAACTCCTAGCGGTGCTGGCAGCTTCGGCGGCGGGAGGGATGCGCATTGCCCTGCCGCTGTTGTTGATTGGCCTCTTGCAGGGCGATCGCCTTTGGTCACGGGTGCCGCTGCTGTCGCAACTGTCGCCGCAATGGGTGCTGGGGGTGCTGGTTAGTTGGTCGTTGTTTGAGCTGTTTGCTTCCAAAAAACTGCTGGGGCAACGAATTTTGCAGTTGGTGCAATTGGTGTTCAGTCCCTTGGCTGGGGCCGTGATGGGAATGGCGATCGCCCAAGCAGCCGATCGCACGGATCAAATCACCGTGCTGTTGGGAATTGTGGGAGGACTGCTGGCCCTAGTCTTGCAACTGGTGCAGGTGGGCTGGTTTTTTCGATTAGGAGGGCTGCCCCTTTGGGCAATTTTCACCCAAGATGCCCTCTGCATTTTTTTGGTGCTATTTGCCTTTGATGCACCCACCCAAGGGGGAACGATCGCCCTGATGCTTTTATGGCTGGCGATTCGCAGTTCCAAGGCCTGGTATTTCCATTACCAAGAACAACCGAATTCGTCGTTTCCCAGAACTTAGGAATGAAAACGATCGATCAACTGCTAATCAACCGCTAACCAATCAAAGAGCTGACCCAGCGTGAGTTGAAATTCAGTCGCAAACTCGGGCACAGGTAAGCGATCATTTGCATCCCGAAAAACTGAAACTCGACAATCATGATTAATGGTGAAAACCATATTTCGGGCAGGATCAATCAGCCAGCCTATTTGAGTTCCATGCTGGGCACAATGCAGTAGCTTATCAATAATGCCCAGGCTTTCTTGCTTGGGTGACAAAATTTCGATCGCCCAGTCTGGCGCTTCGGTAATTGGGTGAGAAACTAATCGATTGTTAGTGTCGCGCGGGATTCGATCCCAGGTTAAAACCACCAAGTCTGGCACAATTGCTCGATCGCCAAAGGTACACCGTAACTCAGAAAAGGCACGGGCAACTTTGCGAGCTTTCAAGGCTGCATTGATGGCTGCACCCAAGTCCATTTGCAGTACACTATGCTCAATTTGCGGCATTGGTTTTTGAATGATTTTGCCGTTAATGAATTCACTGGCCGGCTGAGTATCGGGCAGGGCCAAAAACTGGTTCAGGTCGATCGCCTCTGGGGCTAATTCCACAGCGGCCGGGACGCTTAGGCTAACGGTCATTTACCCATCCTCCAAAACCAATTCAGTGGACTGTCAATTCTTGGGAAGAGAACTTTTAATTTATTAGAAAAATTAGTCAAGCAATCTCAGATATTAGTCAATTGCTAACCAATCAAATAATTGACCTAGCGTCAGTTGAAAATCAACTGCAAACTCAGGAACAGGAAGAACATGACTCATATCCTGAGCGACTGAGATCTGGCAATCACCGTTAATTAGTAAAATACCATTTTGAGCGGGGTCAATCAGCCAGCCCATTTGAGTTCCATGCTGGGCACAATGCAGTAGCTTATCAATAATACCCAAGCTCTCTTGCTTGGGTGACAAAATCTCGATCGCCCAGTCTGGCGGGATTAAAAATTGATTGGCAACCCGACCCGTTTTTGGGTTTCGGGGAATTCGTTCCCACTGGAAAACTGATAAGTCCGGAACAATTGCTCGATCGCCAAAGGTACAGCGCAATTCTGTATAAGCCCGGGCAATTTTTCGCTGTTTGAGCACGGCGTTAATCGCTGCTACTAAGTCTGCTTGTAGGGTGCTGTGTTCTCCTTGGGGCATTGGTTTTTGAATGATTTTGCCGTTAATGAATTCACTGGCCGGCTGGGTATCGGGCAGGGCCAAAAACTGGTTCAGGTCGATCGCCTCTGGGGCTGACTCAGTAGCAGCCGGAGCGCTTAGGCTAGCGGTCATTTAACCATCCTCCAACGCCAATGCAGTGGGCTATCCCTTCCCAGGATAGCGACTGGTTTTGACAGAATTCAAATCTGTTGTTCATCTAGCCAGCGTTGCAAAATTGCCGCCGCCGCATAGCGATCGATGCTGCCCTTGTCCCGGGAGGGTTGCTGGCCGCGCGATCGCAACAGTTCCTCCGCTTCCACCGAACTCAGTCGCTCATCCACCAACACAAACGGCAGCCCGATCGCTGTGGCATAACGCTTGGCCCACTTGCGAGCATGGCGGGTTTGGGCACTGTCTTCGCCGTCCATCGTCAGGGGTAACCCGGCCACCAGTACCGTGGCCTGGCGCTCCTGGGCGATCGCCCGCAACGTCGCCACATCCTGCTCAAAAGATTGTCGCTCGATCGTGGCGATCGGGCTGGCGATTAACCCCAGGCGATCGCACCCCGCCACCCCAATTCGTTTGCGCCCAATATCCAGGGCGATCGCCGCCACTTCTGCCATGGTTGCTATTTCCCAGTCAATCGATTCATCTCAAACAAATCGGGGCAGGCCCAGCCCACCCCGATTCACCTAATTATTATTTTGGCAGTCATCTCGTAGGGGCGTAACGCCTTACGCCCTCCACCAGCTTCTCGGTTTCACCCGTGTTTTACCCGTTGCCCTTGTTGCGCAAATCCAGGTTTTTCTTAACCAGCCAAGCTGCAAAAGCCAACACCAAAATTCCCAAGACAATCTTAGAAACTGGGGCAAGATATTCATCCACCAGCTCATAGTTAGCCCCGAGTTTATAGCCCAGGGTGGTGAGGGCCGTTGTCCAAATAATTGTCCCGATCGTTGTATAGATCGTGAAAGGAACGATCGGCATTCCCTCAATGCCCGCCGGGAGCGAAATTAAAGTCCGAATGCCCGGAACCATCCGGCCCAAGAGCACCGCCTTAGCACCATGCTTTTGGAACCAGTTTTTGGATTTACCGACATCTTCGCCGGAAATGCCGATCCATTTGAAGTATTTGTCTGCCCAACGTTCTAGGCGCTCTTCGTTGACCAGTTTGCCAATGTAGTACCAGGGATAGGCTCCCAAAACCGTACCGATTACACCCGCTGCGATCGCTGGGATTAGCTCCAAATTATTATTTGGTTGAGAAGCCGTAAACCCCGCCAAGGGCATAATTAATTCCGACGGAATCGGCGGGAATAGATTCTCCAAAAACATCAGGAATCCAATGCCGAAATAGCCCAGAGAACCAATAATTTCAACAATCCACTCTTTCATAGAAAGCAAGAATAACGCGGTGAACAAAATCGGTGAGTTGGGTGCGTGGTGACGATATCAGGCATCTAACCCCGAGGGCAAGACAAGGGGCTTAAGCCCCTTGCCCCACACTAGGGATTAGGGTTCAGGCGGTGATTATGTGCCTTCCGTCCAGGAGTTCATGTACTCGATTTGCTCGGCGGTCAGGGAATCGATCGCGATGCCCATGGCCGCCAGCTTCAGACGGGCGATCTCTTGATCCACCTCATCGGGAATCGAGTAGAGACCCGGCTCCAGTTGGCCCTTGTTCTTCACCAAATATTCGCAAGCCAGGGCTTGGTTGGCAAAGCTCATGTCCATCACGGCGCTGGGGTGACCTTCGGCCGCCGCCAGGTTCACCAGGCGACCTTCGCCCAACACCACCACGGACTTGCCGCTGGTCAGGCGATATTCTTCGGTGAAGTTGCGGACGGTTTTCACTTCCGACGCTTGGGCCTTCAGGGCCTTCAGGTCGATTTCCAGGTCGAAGTGACCGGAGTTGCAGACGATCGCCCCATCCTTCATCTTGGCGAAATGCTCGCCGCGAATCACGTGCTTGTTGCCGGTGACGGTGATGAACAGGTCGCCCAGGGCGGCCGCTTCGTCCATCGGCATCACGCGGAAACCATCCATCACCGCTTCGATCGCCGGGACAGGCAGCACTTCGGTAACGATCACGTTTGCGCCCAAACCGCGCGCGCGCATAGCCGTGCCCTTACCGCACCAACCATAGCCAGCCACCACCACGGTTTTGCCCGCCAACAGAACGTTGGTGGCGCGGATGATCCCGTCCAGGGTCGATTGGCCCGTGCCGTAGCGGTTGTCAAAGAAATGCTTGGTTTGCGCATCGTTGACGTTCATGGCCGGGAAGGTCAACACGCCATCGCGCAGCATGGCCCGCAAGCGAACGATGCCGGTGGTGGTTTCTTCGGTGGTGCCAATCAGGTCAGCGATTTGGTCTTGGCGCTGTTGGATCAGGGTGGCGGTCACGTCGGAACCGTCATCGATGATCACGTTCGGCTTGTGGTCGAGGGCGATGTTCACGTGGCGCAGGTAGGTTTCGGTATCTTCGCCCTTGTAGGCAAAGACCGAGATCCCTTCATCCACCACGAGGCTGGCGGCTACGTCGTCTTGGGTCGAAAGGGGGTTGCTGGCAATCAGCACCGCATCCGCGCCACCGGCCTTGAGGGCGATCGCCAAGTGGGCGGTTTCAGTGGTGACGTGGCAACAAGCAACCAGACGCAAACCGGCGAAGGGCTTTTCGGTGGCGAAGCGATCGCGGATTTGACGCAGCACCGGCATTTCTCGACCCGCCCATTCAATCCGTTGGCGACCCATGGGGGCCAAGGACAGGTCTTTGACTTCGTGTTTCACCAGTTGCGGCAAGCTTACGGGCGCGACGGTCATTGGGTTAGCAATTCCTTACTTGAATCGTTGAGGGGGGAGGGGCAGGTAGCTTGGGCGATCGACCGGATCACATCCGGCTGAGGGGAGATCGTTAGCCTCTTGCAGGTCAACTCAATCAGTGTATCAACTTCGTAACCTTGTGACCGGTTGCCAGGGTTTAGGATCGCCCTCAGAGCGCGGAAAACAAGCTAAAGCTGCTGAAATGGAGGCCCAAATGGCAACAGCAGTGGCGATCGAACCACTGACGCTCCATGATCTCGAACAGCGGTTTGGTCTCCAGCGCAGTGCTGATCCAGATTTCTTTCGAGAATGGCGCGATCGGTTGCCGGAGTTGGGGGCAATCGAGCGCGATCGGCGGCAACGAATCCAAGCCAGCTATGCGAACTTAGCGCGGCGATCGGTGCTCGAAAATCCGATCAAAAATTTTGAACCGTATACGGTTCAAAAAGAGTCTGGATCGCCTCCTGGGTAGCAACAGTCTGAGAGGATGTCTGAAAAGCCAAAATCGATACTCTGCACGCCTCATCGATCGACGAAGACAAGAGGCTTAAGCCCCTTGCCCCCACGACTATTGGTGCATTGCCCGTGCCAAAAGACACTTTTCAGACATCCTCTGAGACCATCCTGCTTAGTTTCATTTATTTTGAATCCAGGCATGGCTCAATTGAGTAGTGGTCTCATCTTGCGCAATCACCTGTCCCTGACGGTTAATCAAAATAGTTCCAATCTTGAGGAGAACATTTCCATACTTTTTCACATAGGCTTGAGCTTTCTGAGAAATGGTTGTGGCTAATACTTGAAACACGCGATCGGCTAATTTGAGTTCCACTAAACTTTTATAAGCATCATCTGCCGTCTTGGCTTCCAACACGGTCTCTATGGCGGATAGACCACCACCCGTACGGGCAACCGCTGCACTAATGATTTCCAATTTGGCATCAGCAAGGTGACTAGAAGTATTAAAAATACCGCCTGCCAGCTTCACCAACTTTCCTTGATAGCCCAGCAGGATGACTGATTCTGCACCATGCAAAGCCGCTTCGATGAGTAATGCACCCACCCAATTGCCCGTTTGGACAATAGCGGTTTCTGGAAAACCCATTTGTTGGGCAACGTGGATCCCATGACTGCCAATGCAGAAAACCAAGTTAGTGTGTAATTTCACCTTGGCTTGCAAAATCTGACGCAGATCTTCTAAATGATCTTCAGCAGAAAGGGGCTGAGCAATACCACTTGTGCCCAGTAATGACAGTCCTTCCAAAACCCCGAAGGCTTCATTGGACGTTCGTTGAGCCAGTTGCCGACCTTCAGGCATGATGATGGATACCGTGACGCTTTGATCGGCAGCAATCAACGGTAGCAGGTTAGCTTCAAACAAACGGCGAGCATACCGGTAGATGGCTGGATCCCCGGATGCGGTTTTGCCAATCCCTTCTCCAGCCTCTAAAATCAGTTGCTCAGCTTGGCGAGGTTGAAGTTTAATCCAAGCCCAAATGGGCGTATTGCGAGTTAAATCTAAATTGTCACCAGGATCGCTGATGGTAATTGCCAGGGCGCTGCTGATGTCTAGGTGAGCGACTTGCTGAATGGGAATGGTTGCTTCGCCGGGTAACAAATCCAGAGCAACGGTTTGTAAGGGATCAGGGCGGTTGTATTGGAGATGAAGCAACGCGGCTTTGGCGGCGGCAACTGCAAATACAGGCAGGGTGTAACCGGAACGGGCCATTGAGGTGAAGAACTTGAGACGATCGGGAATGGACTAAGACAGAAGCAGCAGCAGGGTGAAACATGCACGATCGCAAGCGAGTGCTGATCTTGGGCGGAACCGGAGACGCAACCGCATTGGCGGCTCGGATCGCCGAAATCCCTGAAGTGGAAGTTATCACATCGCTGGCAGGGCGAACTCGTCAGCCCCTAGTGACATCCGCAAACACCCGAATTGGCGGATTTGGCGGTGTGGCAGGACTCACAGACTACTTGCGAGAACAGCAAATTGATGGGCTGATTGATGCAACTCATCCCTTCGCGGCTCAAATTTCCTTCCACGCGGCGGCGGCCGCCACCGAGGTTGGCATTCCCCGCTTACTGTTGATGCGTCCGGCCTGGGAACGGGCAGAGGGCGATCGCTGGATTGAAGTGGACGGTCATGGGGCTGCTGTCACAAACCTACCGGGCCTCGCTGAGCGCATTTTTCTGACGATCGGGCGGCAAGAGCTGGCCGTTTTTGCTGCCTTGAAAGATCTTTGGTTCCTGATGCGGATGATTGATCCGCCTGGGCCAGATGCGATAGTTCCTCCTGGAAAACTGCTCCTGGAACGAGGCCCGTTTTCATTAGAAAATGAGCGATCGATCCTGCAACAGTACGACATTGGAGCGATCGTCAGCAAAAATAGTGGTGGGGATGCTACCTACGCCAAAATTATTGCGGCCCGGGAGCTAGGAATTCCGGTGGTGATGATCCAACGTCCACTGATTCCACCAGGAGACAGCGTGACCGAGATTGAGAGTGCTTTAGCGTGGCTCAAAAAGACATTGACACTCCACGCCTAACGCCCCACACCTGATACTCCACGCTTGCCGGACGACACACCGCTTATCGGTGGATGCCCATCAGTTATTTGAAGCTATTTGCAGCCTTGGTGCAGACTCATGGCTATCGAGGGGTTAACCTTTGATCACGATCCACTGAGTCACGGGTGCCATTGCTTTCCAGCCCAGAAATTTGCCGACGGGCGCTGCCCGCTGAATGGCAATTCGGGTCAGGGTTCCGCCAAGCTTACTCTGCCACTGAAATAGCATTTGTTCACTTTCGACGGTGACCGCATTGGCAACCAGGCGACCACCGGGACGCAGTGCTTGCCAGCAAGTCTCCAATAGATTGGGCGTGGTGAGTCCACCGCCAATAAAAATCGCATCGGGTTCTGGGAGATCCCTGAGTGAATCTGGGGCAACTCCCGCCACAACGTGGAGTTGGGGAACGCCTAAAGCATGGGCATTGTTGGCGATATATTGCAGGCGATCGGGGTGCTGTTCAATGGCGATCGCCCGACATCGGCGATCGCACCGCAGCCATTCAATGGCGATCGACCCACAGCCAGCCCCCACATCCCACAGCAGTTGACCGGGTGATGGCGCAAGGGCCGATAAAGTCACTGCACGAACTTCCCGTTTGGTTAACTGTCCATCATGGTGATAGGCAGTGTCGGGCAGTCCAGGGGTACGAGGCGAGAGGATCGCTGGGGACGTTCGGGACGTTAGGGGCAAAGTCAGGGCAATGGTATTGAGATCGGCCAACTCGGGAGCCGTCCAGGTGGCAGCCGTCCCCGTCGTGATCCGTTCATGAATACCGCCCATACGTTCCAAAACCGTGATTTGACTGTCGCCATAGCCCTGCTGGGTCAGGCGTTGGGCGACCGCTTCGGGAGTTGTTTTGTCAGCGCTGAGGATCAAGATTTTGGCAGCGGGGTACAGCGCGGCGTTCAAGAGCGCCGGATCGCGTCCGCAGAGGCTGAGGGTTTCCACTTCGGTCAGTGACCAACCCAGACGGGCACAGGCCAGGCTAAAGGCAGAGGGAGCGGGAATGATCGTCATTTCCCCGATCGAAATGTGGCGGATCAGGGTTACGCCAATGCCACAACACATTGGATCACCGCTGGCCAGAACACAGACCGCTTGCCCCCGACGTTGCACGATTTGCTGCACTGAGTCAGCGATCGGGGAAGTCCAGAGTAGTCTTTCACATGGCTTGTCGGATTGACCCCCTTGCTCGTCTGAGGGCAACAGCGCAAGATGACGCGCTCCGCCCACAATCACGGTTGCTTGGGCCAGGAGCGATCGCCCCACTGGACTCACTCCCTCCCAGCCATCCTCACCAATACCGATGATCGATAGCCACTTTTGCATTCCTCCTCCTCGCACTCAAAAAGCGGTTGATTTTTGCAAATTTTACGAGTCCAATGTTGAGCACTCTCCATGTGATACGCTGCATTGGCTTGAAGTTGGGAAAGTTCGGTAAGATCCCGACACTGTGCCGCAACTGTAATGCGATTTTAGATTGGCAATTTTAGATTAGAACTTCAGGATTCAATCCAAAATTCAACCTCCAAAATTTGAAATCGAGCAAGTCAGAATGCCAACCTCAAGTCTGTTCTAACGAAGTCAATTGGCAGAACAATACCCTGTGAATTCTCTGCGGCGCA
Source organism: Limnothrix sp. HT2024 (assembly GCF_059138625.1). Lineage (NCBI taxonomy): Bacteria > Bacillati > Cyanobacteriota > Cyanophyceae > Pseudanabaenales > Pseudanabaenaceae > Limnothrix > Limnothrix sp. HT2024. Next base: position 3,866,670 of record NZ_CM181121.1, on the reverse strand, counting down.
CGGAGAAGGAGGATCCCGTGACTTGGCTAATGGAACCGAATCGCTGTCCAGGGCTGTTCTATGGAACTCCAGCCCAAGATGGATTTCTAATGCGGATTCGCATTCCTGGTGGGTTCTTGAATTGTCAGCAAGGACAGGCGATCGCCACCCTCGCGGAACAATGGGGCAGTGCAGCAATCCAAGTGACGAATCGAGCCAACTTACAAATTCGAGCCGTCCACAATCCACCAGCCGCCGAGGTTTTTCAGACCTTACAGACGCTGGGACTTGCGGCTCAAAATCCCAAGATTGACCATCTCCGCAATGTGATGGCTAGCCCCACAGCAGGAATCGATCCCCAAGAGTTAATTGATACTCGTCCTTGGATACAGGCCTTAGATGCCTATATTCAAACCCATCCAGAGCTGGCTGATCTGCCTGCCAAATTCAGCATTGGAATTGACGGTGGCGGCGCAGTCGGGATTGGTACGCGCTACTCCTGTGGCAATGCTTCGCCCACGGAAATTCCTTGGGAACATCGTTACAACGAGATTCAGCTTTCGGCTGTTGCGGGCGGTGGGCAATTAGGAAACGGGAAGGAGGCGGTGTTTTTTCGGTTGCACTTAGGAGGAGATAAGCAATTACGAGATCCAAAAGTGTTAATTCAGCCTGATCAATGTATGCCCGTCATATCAGCTTTGACCAGGGTTTATCTGGATTATGTGCATCAGAATTCGCACCAACAAAACTCGCACCAACAAAATTCGCACCAACAGAAAAAGCCCCGAATGAAACACCTGCTGCAAGATTGGGGTATGGAGCGCTATCTCCGGCAGGTGAATCAGTATTTAGCCTCTCCACTCCGGTTAGGTGCTACCTGTCCTACGCCTCGCCCAACTCAGCGGTATGCCCATTTGGGGGTTCATCCGCAACGACAATTGGGATTGTCTTACGTTGGCATTCATCTGAGCTTGGGACAACTGACCGGAGCGCAATTGCGGGAATTGGTACAACTCTCCGCAACTGTTGGGAGTGGCGAACTGCGACTAACCCCCTGGCAAACGGTTGTGCTGCCGAATATTCCCGATCGCCAAGTGGCTGAGGTACTGCAACACCTTGAATCATGGGGATTGTCCATATCCGCCAATCGGGTTGCGGCGGCGATCATGGCTTGTGGCGGAAAACCGGGCTGCGCTGCCTCAGCAACCCAAACGCAAACCGATGCGATCGCCCTAACCCAAGTCCTCAATCAACATTTGGTGCTAGAGTCGCCCGTCAACATTCATCTCACAGGCTGTCCAAAATCTTGCGCACAACCCAGTCCGGCTGAAATTACTCTGTTGGGTGCGATGATCGAGCAGTCCGGTGAAGTCGTGGAAGGCTATCAGATCTATGTCAGCACAGCGCAATGCTCGGGTGATGTCAAAGAAGCCGTGATGCAACATCATCTGGGAAGTGTTATTGCTTCTGAGCTGCCTTCAAAAATTGCCAAATTACTGGTGCTCTATCAACAACACCGAGCAACATTAGATGAGTCTTTTGGAGCATTCGCCGCTCGGTTTTTAATACCCACAATGCAACCCTCGATCGCGTCCTCAAACCTTTAAAATTCGCCTATCTCAAAAGTCAAATGATTGACTACATTCGCAACGGCGATGATATTTATCGCAAATCATTTGCCATCATTCGTGCAGAAACTAACCTAGAGCATTTATCCAATGGTTTAGCGCTAGTTGCCGTGCGGCTGATTCATGCTTGTGGCATGACTGATATTGTGCAGGATCTCGCCGCTTCATCCCATGCGGTCCAAGCCGGACGAGAGGCGCTCAAGGCCGGTGCGCCCATTTTGTGCGATTCGCAAATGGTAGCCAATGGTATTACTCGTAAGCGACTTCCGGCGAATAATGCGATTATTTGCACCCTGAATCGGCCGGAAGTTGCGGAGATTGCCCAACGGATCGACAATACGCGATCGGCTGCGGCCATTGACCTTTGGCAACCTCACCTCGCTGGGGCAGTCGTTGCGATCGGGAACGCCCCAACGGCTCTTTTCTATCTCCTAGAACAATTAGATCAGGGCTGGCCGAAACCTGCTTTGATTTTGGGTTTCCCCGTCGGCTTTGTGGGAGCTGCTGAATCCAAGGCCGAATTGGCGGCCAACAGTCGCGGCGTGCCCTTCATCACGCTTCAGGGTCGGCGGGGGGGAAGCGCGATCGCCGCCGCTGCCATTAATGCCTTAGCGAAGGAGAACGAACTATGAACATGGGTAAACTCTATGGACTCGGCATTGGGCCAGGAGACCCGGAGCTGTTGACCCTGAAGGCACACCGGATTTTGACCACTGTTCCCGTGATTGCTTACCCCACTTTGGAAAATGGCAAGGTTTTGGCGCGGGCGATCGTGGCTGATTTCATTCGTCCCGACCAAATTGAGATTCCGATGCCGTTGCCCTTTAGCGTGGAGCGATCGTCCCAACCCTACTACGACAGGGCTGCTGAGAAAATCGCTGAACATCTGAGCCAGGGACGGGATGTGGCGGTGCTGTGCGAGGGAGAACCGATGCTGTATGGCACGTTTATGTATCTGTTTCAGCGATTAGCGCCGCGATTTCCGACCGAAGTGGTTCCGGGCATTTCTTCCACCATGGCCAGTGCCGCCATGTTGGGTGCGCCGATCACCTTTCGCAATGATGTATTGAGCATTATGCCGGCCACGTTGGATGCCCAAACCCTGCGCGATCGCCTCGCGGTGGCGGATGCCGCAGTCATCATTAAACTGGGCAGACACTTTGCGAAAGTCCGCGCCATTTTGGATGAACTGGGACTCCTCGATCGCGCCCTTTACATTGAACGAGCGACTCAACCCACTCAGCGAATTGTTGCCATTACCGAGATTGATTCAGCCGAAGTTCCCTACTGGTCTCTGATTCTGATTCCCAGCCAAACTCAACCCCAATGAAACTGCTAATTAACTGCTAATTAACAATGAGTTCACTTGCGATCATTATTTTAGGAGAAGCCAGTATTCCCATTGCTCGTCAGATCCAAACAGCTAATCCGGATGCCGTGATCTATGGATTAGCCAACCGGACTCAATCGGCAGATTTGATCTACGACGACTTTGGCGATACGGTGCGGGAGCTGTTTCGATCGGGCACTGCCATTCTTGGGATTTGTGCCGCTGGCATTTTAATCCGGACGATCGCTCCCCTCCTGATCAACAAATGGCAGGAACCACCCGTTTTAGCGATCGCCGAAGATGGTAGTGCCGTTGTGCCGTTATTGGGTGGCTTGCAGGGTGTGAATCAGTTAGCGCGTCAAATTGCCGCTGTTCTTCGCGTTTCTGCGGCCATTACCACAACGGGCGAGCTACGATTTCAAGCCGCTTTGTTGTCGCCACCACCAGCCTATCGCTTAGTCAATCCTGAGGATGCAAAGACCTTTATTGCCGACTTACTGGCAGGCGCAACCGTCAAGCTGATTGGGGAAGCGCCTTGGCTCACCATGAGTCGATTACCGATCGCGACAGAGGGGAATGAAGCAAGCAAAAACATTCCTGACGGGCGATCGCTCACAATTGCAATCTGGCCCAAAGATGGCGCTGAACCGGCAAAAATTCCCAGCACAGATTGCTTAGTCTATGAATTTGACCCGGAATCGATCGCACCCGATTCTCCACTGTCAACACCGAATCGCCAACCGGGAAAATTAGCGATCGTTGGTACAGGCCCCGGCTCCGCCGCCTGGATGTCTCCTGAAGCCCAAGCAATCTTGCGATCAGCCACAGATTGGGTAGGCTACAAAACTTATCTAGATCTAGCAGCACCATTGCGGCAACCTCATACCATTTGCCATGAGTCGGATAACCGAGTGGAACTCGATCGCGCTCGCGCTGCTTTAGATTTAGCCGCAACCGGACGAACCGTAGCGATCGTATCCTCAGGCGATCCGGGTATTTATGCGATGGCAGCGGCCGTATTTGAAGTGCTAGACCGAGAGGCAAAACCAGAGTGGGAACCAATTGACATTCAGGTCTATCCTGGCATTTCAGCCATGCAAGCCGCCGCCGCTCAAGTGGGCGCACCCTTGGGGCATGATTTTTGCACCATTTCCCTCTCCGACATTCTCAAACCTTGGGACGTGATTGCCCAGCGGGTCACCGCCGCCGCCCAAGCTGATTTCGCGATCGCCTTTTACAATCCTGTTTCCAAACAGCGCACTTGGCAACTCGCAAAAGCCAAGGAGATTTTGTTGCAGTGGCGATCGCCCCAAACACCTGTCGTATTAGCCCGGAACTTGGGCCGGCCCGGGCAAACAGTGGCGGTTAAATCCTTGGAACAATTGGCGATCGATGACGCTGACATGCGAACGGTGATCTTGATTGGATCTAGCAAAACTCGAATGATCCAACAGCGATCAGGAAAACAATGGATCTATACCCCGAGACAATACTCGTAGCGTGGCTGCCTTAATTCACTGGGTCAAATTTGTGAGTCAGTCGTCGTAACAAGGGGCTAGAGCATCTTGCTGCCTAACGATTTGGTAACGCCAACATTCTTTGATGTAACTCATTAAAAGATGTAGCCTATCAAAGATTATAGGGTGCGTCCTCGGGGTTAGTCGCAAGGTGAGCACGCAACTCCGAGATTGTCTTCGGTAGTGTCTGGCGCGGATGGCGCAAGGCCGCGGGCAGGGCATTCCAAACCGCTAAAACCGTTGGGATTTCAAGCTGCAATTGTTGGAGTAGCTCAACATTGTTAAAAACGGTCTCGATCGGCTGAGACAACACCAGGCTTCCCTCATCTAACACAATCGCCCAATCGGCCCAGGCATAAGCCAGGTCTAGATCGTGGGTTGCCATGATCATCGTCGTCCCCCGATCGTGAATCCGATCGAGTTCCTGAAACAGGTTACGAGTTTGTCGGGCATCCAGATAGGCCGTCGGTTCATCCAGCAACAACAATTCCGGTTGCAGCGCCATCACTCCAGCCAAAGCCACTCGGCGCTTTTGACCTAGGCTCAGATAATGGAGCGGGGTGTTAGCGAGTTCTGTCAAGCAAAAGTCTGCCAGCGTTGCCTGAAGTCGTCTGCGGATTTCTGCCTCAGGCAACGACAAGTTACAAAGTCCATAGGAAATATCCTCAGCAACCGTCGCCGCCACCAATTGTCGTTCTGGATTTTGAAACGTCAGTCCAATTCGCTGTCGCCACAAATTGAGTGCAGCGGCACGATAGTTTAAAGGCTGACCTTGCCAAGTGATGATTCCTGAAGTGCAGCGATATAATCCAGCAATCAAAAACAACAGTGTTGATTTACCACAGCCATTGTGGCCTAAAATCACAGTCTTTTGACCCACAGGCACCTTGAAACTGAGTTGCCGAACAGCAAAACGATCGCAATGAGGATAGGCATAACAAACTTCATGAAGTTCCAACAGCACATCAGCCATCAAACACCTGGAAAAAGTCGAATCTTCAGCTCCAAAATTATTAATCCAACACAGCCAACAATCGCCTCAATGGCGTAGCGTTTCGAGTAAAAATAAGATTGACCGGCTTCAACTCGAAAACTACCATTGAAGCCGCGGGCTGCTAAGGCCAGTGAGAAATGTTGATAATGTTGTAGCGATCGCACCAGTAACTGACTAACCAGCAGCCCCACACTGTAAATCCACCGTTGCCTTGTCCGATACCCCCCTCTTGCACGCTGGGCCAGTTGTAATTCAGTCATGACCGCTAACAGCAAGAAAATAAATCGATACATCAGCAACAACAGTTCAGTTAACAAAACCGGAACTCGCCATTGTCTGAGGACTTGCAGTAAATCGGTAAACGGCGTAGTCAACAACACAAACAGCAAGCAAGAGGTACAGGCGATCGACCTCATTCCAATCTGCAATGCTTGCACCAGTCCACTGCGGCTGACCCAAAGATAGCCATTGGCGATCGCCACCCCACCCACCTGATCCTGCTGAACAGATACCATCTGCTCAATTGAGACCAAATTCAGGACTAAAGCCAGCAGGCTAGTGACCAAAAACAACCCAGCAGCCATCAAAACCTGCAAGTACACCTTGATGGGAATGCGGGCATAGCCCACCGTCCAAACAGCCAGCCACAACACAATCAGCAGTTGAGTACTGATCTGTGCCATTAGAGCAATCAGAAGGGTGGCGATCGCAAACCACAGCTTTTGTTGGGGTGAAATGCACCGTAACCGATTAGTGCAGGCGTAGACATCTAGGTGATGAGCCATAAACCGCCGCAACCTCGCGCGCGTTCAATCTTCTCGGTGATCTTGCCCCTTGCTTTTGCCGCGATAGCGCCCAATCACAAAACCAATAGTCCCGGCTCCCAGTGCAGCTTGGGAAGCAAATAACAGACTTTCAATTTCACCGCTGGGCGGCTCAAACAGCGGCTGAAACCAAGGTTGATAGCCGGGTTGAACTTCCCCGATCATCTCCTCCGCCTTTACATCAGCCCCCTCATAGTCACCCTTCACCCAGAACAAGGGCAGCACTGCCAGCGCCAGCACTGCAATCACCAGCAGCCCGTTTTCGTATTTCTTTAGTGGATTATTCATTGTTTTACGCCTCCTGCTTCAGTACCCTCAGTGTTTCCAGATCTGGGCGAGCGTAGGCTTGTAGCCAGTTCCAGACCAGAACCGTCAGCAACCCTTCAGCGATCGCCAAGGGAATTTGCGTGATGGCAAAGATCCCAGCAAACTTCAAAAATGCCGCCATAATCCCCCCTTGGGCAGCCGGGAAAGCCAGGGCAAGCTGAATAGAAGTCACGATGTAGGTCAACAAATCGCCCAACGCAGCAGCCAGAAAGATCGCTAATTTTTGAGAGCCTAGCTTCAACAGGAGATAGTAAATTCCATAGGCAACATAGGGCCCCACGATCGCCATCGAAAACAGGTTGGCACCCAGCGTCGTTAGACCACCATGAGCCAGTAACAATGCCTGAAACAGAAGGACGATGCTGCCCAACACTGTCATGACGGAAGGCCCAAACACAATTGCACCCAAGCCTGTTCCTGTTGGGTGCGAGCAACTACCCGTGACTGAAGGAATCTTGAGCGCAGAAAGGACAAAGGTAAACGCACCCGCCAAGGCCAGCAGCGGCTTTAATTCAGGGTTTTGCCGCGCGATTTGAGTCAGCGATCGCCAGCCCACAATCAAGAAAGGTAACGAAACTGCCCACCAAAACGCTGCCCACTGCACTGGCAGAAACCCTTCCATAATATGCATCGCCTGGGCAGGGGCTGGGCAGCTAACAACCCCATAGAAACTTAGCCCTGCCATGATGGCAAGGCTCAATCGTTTAGATAGCTTCATGTTTGTCTGTTGCCTCGCAGACAGGTTCGTAAAACATGGATTCTTAAATCGGCGGGCATCCTGACTCAGAGATTCATTTCTCATCACAGTTGCGGGACAGCGGCAGATTCGCACTGCACTTTCCCCCTTGCGTTTGATGGCTGTTCCCCATCAAAACCGATCGCATCCAACAATAACGTAGGGGCGGCCCAACTCGGCAGGCTACCCCTACATTTCTTTATGGCATCTCGAATGATTAGTCGTTGTTGCCGTGATCAGCCATGGTGCAAACACAAGCATTCCGAGCGAAGAAGTTCGACCACGGCAATGATTAAGCCGCCGTCAACACCCGTTCAATCCGCTCTAGGGCCCAATCGAGCTGCGATCGCGTAATCACCAGCGGCGGCGCAAACCGAATAATATCTTCACGGGTTTCCTTCGCCAGCACCCCTTCTTGCATCAGGGCCTTGCAGAACTGTCTTGCTCCGCCCGCTTCCGGTTTCAGCTCCACCCCAATCAACAGGCCTCGCCCTCGCACTTCTTGGATGTGAGGACTGGTAATTTCACGCAATCGCATCATGAAGTAAGTACCCAACTCGGCAGCATGATCGGGCAATTGTTCTTCCACAATTACATCCAATGCCGCCATCCCTACGGCCGCAGCCAGGGGATTCCCCCCAAAGGTACTGCCATGATCTCCAGGATTAAACACATCCATCACTGCATGGGTACTCACAAAAGCAGAAATGGGATAGAACCCACCCGACAATGCCTTACCGATGGTAATTCCATCCGGCTTCACGCCTTCATGTTCAAAAGCAAACATCTTACCCGTGCGCCCCAATCCCGTTTGAATTTCATCAAACACCAACAGCACATTATTCTGGCGGCACAGGCGCTCGGCCTGTTGGAGATAGCCATCGGGGGGAATCATAATGCCACCTTCCCCCTGAATCGGCTCTAAAAAGAAAGCCGCCGTATGCGGCGTAATCGCAGCTTCCAGGGCTGCCACATCGCCATAGGGCACCACTTTAAATCCCGACGTAAATGGGCCAAATCCAGACTGATACTGCTCCTCGGTGGAAAAGCTGACAATGCTAATGGTGCGCCCGGCAAAGTTATTGCTACACACAATGATTTCCGCTTGGTTAGCAGGCACGCCCTTCACGGTATAAGCCCATTTACGGATGGCCTTAATCGCCGTTTCAACGGCTTCTGCGCCCGAATTCATCGGTAACACCTTGGGCAGTCCTGAAATCTGACATAGCTTTTCGTAGAACCGTCCCAACTGATCATTACGGAAGGCCCGAGACGTTAGCGTCACTTTAGCGGCTTGTTCCACCATTGCCTGGAGGATACGCGGGTGACAATGACCCTGATTGAGAGCAGAATAGGCGCTCAAGCAATCCAGGTATTTATTGCCATCAATATCCCAAACCCAAACCCCCTGTCCCTCGGTAATCACAACATCCAATGGATGATAGTTATCCGCTCCATAGGTGGTTTCTAGATCGATGTAGTCCTGGGTTGTGAGATGAGAAGGGCTAGAGGGGGCCGACAAGGTAGTAGGCGAGATCATTGGCATTATCTTTCTCAAACTTGATAAAAGGCTGATGGATCTTCTGAGTTCTAGAATTCAACGCCACAAATCCCAACCGAACAGCCGCTTACAGATAGCCTGCAAACGGACATGTCCAGATAGACGGTGACGTTAAATTGGAATAAGAAACGACAAGCTTGAACCCAAATTCAGGGGTTGGATGTCGAGCAAGAGTTTTTTGAGCAAATTGCAGGTTGCTGCACTATCGGCATCGGTTCAGTGTCTCTGTCACTGGATGCGCAGCTAAATCCTGCTGATAAAGCCTGTTGCCCATTCAACTTGGGCATGGAAGTTAGAGGGAGAAAAATTTCCCATTGGTAGTGGCTGGTATGTCAGCACAACGCCTGGTTAATTAGCACTATACACCCAAGAAACAGGGAAAGCGTGGCTGAAACTGTAAAAATAGATACGAATCTCAACAACTTTTGCGCCTGAATGCTACGTGTCAACTCAATCAGGATATTAACTTCGTAACTTTGTGACCGGTCGCCAGGGTTTAGGATCGCCCTCAGAGCGCGGGAAACAAGCTAAAGCTGCTGAAATGGAGGCCCAGATGACAACAACAGTGGCGATCGAACAACTGACACTTCAAAACCTCGAAGAGCGGTTTGGCCTCCAGCGCAGTGCTGATCCAGAGTTCTTTCGGGAGTGGCGCGATCGGTTGCCGGAATTGGGGGCGATCGAGGGCGATCGGCTACAGCGAATCCCAGCCAGCTATGCGAACTTGGAGCGGCGATCGGTGCTCGAAAATACGGTCATGCAGAATTGGCTGCTCAGTCTGTGATTGGCAGTCGAATGCAGAACTCGGTGCCTACGCCTAGGTTGGACTGTACTTCTAAACTACCGCCATGTTTTTCGACCACAATTTCACGGGCGATCGTCAGCCCCAACCCCGTGCCCTTGCCCACGCCTTTTGTCGTAAACAAATGATCAAAAATTCGTTCTCTCACCTCTTCTGTCATACCTTTGCCGTTATCAGAAATCTGAATCTGTACCTGGTTGGCATCGGCGGTGGTGCGAATCGTAATCTCTTGGGGGTGAGCTTGTAGCTGCTCGAAAGACTGCCCTTGGGCGATGTCGTCAAACATATCGATCGCATTCGCCAAAATATTCATAAATACCTGATTCAATTGCCCTGGAAAGCAATCAATCACTGGAATATCACCATAGTCTCGAATTACCTCGATCGCCGGTCGAAATTCATTGGCCTTGAGACGATATTTCAGAATCAATAAAGTACTGTCAATGCCTTCGTGCAGGTTAGCGCTGACTTTGTAGACCACATCAGCCCGAGAAAACGTCCTGAGGCTGGTACTGATCGATGTAATCCGCTCCGTAGCTCCCTGCATCGAGACCAACACTTTCGGTAAATCCTCGCTCAAGAATTCCAACTCAATATCATTGGCATGTTCTTGAATGAGTTGATCAGTTTGGGGATACCGCTGCTGGTATAGGCGCAAATGCTCCAGCAAGGCTTCTACATAGTCTTTGGTGTTGTGGATACTGCCACTGAGGAACCCAATTGGATTGTTGATTTCATGAGCAACTCCGGCCACCAAATTACCCAGAGAAGCCATTTTTTCAGCCTGGATCAGTTGCAGTTGCGATCGCGAGAGTTGGTCTAGGGTCAATTGCAACTCAGCCGTTCTCTCTTCAACCCGACGTTCAAGCTGTTGGGTTAAAGAACTGAGTTGCAGATGGGTATTCACCCGCGCCAACAGCTCTGCTTCTTGAAATGGTTTGGTGATGTAATCAACAGCCCCCAGCGCAAACCCTTTGACTTTGCTGTCTACAGCCGTTAGGGCAGTCATGAAAATAACGGGGATGCGAGCAGTTCCTGGATCAGCTTTCAACTGCTGACAGGTTTCAAATCCATCCATCCCAGGCATTTGCACATCTAGCAAAATCAAGTCGGGGATGTAGGTTTGCAGCCGCTTTAAGGCTCGTTCACCACTGATAGCTGTAGAAGTGGCATATCCTGCCAAGGACAGGGTTTCGGTAATTACTTCTAGATTGGCGGGTGTATCATCCACCACAAGAATCTTGACACTATCCAGCATGGATCATCCCCCCATCAACATTCTCTAAATCTGCTAAATATTGCTGTAGCAAGTCCTCAATTTCTTCAGCCTGAAACTGTTGGGCAAACTGAAGCAGCGGTTCGGCAAAAGGGATATACCGTTGGTCGGTATGGACTAAATGCTCCAACTGCTCACGTAGGGTTTTGATGTTAGCTTGTCGAGCTAGGGCCAACAAGGCTGATAGGGTTTCATAGGGGGGCGCAACCCAATCCGTGGGGGCAGTCACCACCAAATCTGAAGCGGCGGTTGGAGGTTCGTAGATCCACTCCACCTGTAAGTGCTCCGACAATAGTTCAAACAATGCTGTGGCATCCACAGGCTTGCCCAGGAAGTCATCACCACCGCTATTGAGGGCCATCTCTTGATCCAACTGAGCGACGGAGGCAGAGGAGACAATCACCTTCGTCTGGTGCAACTTGTCGTTGGTGCGAATTTGCTTCAAGAACTCAAAACCATCCATCACGGGCATTGCCAGATCGGTCACCACAAGATCGGGTTGCTCAGATTGAAGGGAGGCTAACCCCTCTTGTCCGTTTTGGGCTTCGATCACCCTAAAGCCCAGAGGTTCTAAGAGGTTCAGCAAGACCGCTCGGTTCTCCCAGCGATCGTCCACGATCAGGATCGTCTGCCGATCTCCGGCATAGCCCATAATGCGATCGCACCCTTCTAGTCCCCCTTGCTGTCTAGCCCAGTCTTTCACTAACAGAAGGTCGAGCGTAAAGGAAAACTCACTGCCAGCCCCCAATTGACTCTTGACCTGGATTTGTCCTCCCATCAACTGCACAATCCGCTGACTAATGGCCAGACCCAGACCGGTGCCCTCAGATTGCTTGTGGCGATCGCCTACTTGCTCAAAGGCCTGAAATAGTTTCGTGCAGTCTGCCTCAGCAATCCCCACCCCCGTATCAATGACCTGAAAAGTCAGGGACACCTGGGTCTCAGAGCAATGCAACACATCAACCCGTAGTGTTACCGTCCCGTGATCCGTAAATTTGATGGCGTTGCCTAACAAATTAATCAGCACCTGACGCAACCGCTTTTCATCGGTGGAAACGCCATCGGGCAAACGAGAACTGGGCTGATAGACAAATTCGATGCCCTTTTGCTCAGCCCGAATCTTGCACATTTCCACCACGCTTTGGAGCAAGGAGGGTAAGTGCACTGCGGTTGGAGCCAGTTCTAGTTTGCGGGCTTCGATTTTGGACAGATCCAAAATGTCGTTGATCAGGGTTAGCAGATGGGAACCACATTGGTGGATGATGTTCACCCCCCGCCGCTCTTTATCGGGCAAGGCTTTGGAACGTCCTAGAATCTGGGCATAGCCCAAAATTCCGTTTAATGGGGTGCGCAATTCATGGCTCATGTTGGCCAAAAAGTCACTCTTTGCCTGGTTCGCCGCATCCGCTTGCTCCTTCGCCTGGGCCAGTTCAGCAGTGCGCTCTGCCACACGGTGCTCCAAGGTGCTAAACGATGCCTTGAGCTGACCCGCCATTTGATTAAAGGTCTGGGCGAGCTTACCCACTTCATCCTCGGTGAGCACAGGCACGGTTTGGGTTAAATCCCCTGCCGCCAGATGGGTGGCTGCGGTGCTAATGGCCAAAATCGGACGGGTAATACGTCGAGACAGAAGATAAACCGCAATCAGAAGCACCCCAGAAGACAGAAACCCAATCAGCAGAATATTTCTGGACAATTGTTGCGCGGGCAAGAAGGCCTGATCTTGGCTAATTTCAGCCATTAAGACCAAATTTTGCTCCGGTAGCCAACGATAAACGCCGACCACGGGCACTCCTTGATAGTTGGTATAGCGGCCAAAGCCACTTTGTTGGTTGATCGCAGATTCAATGCCGTCACTGCTGATGCCTTCGGTATCGGGCACGGCACTCGTCTCTGCTGATGCGGCTTGCTTTGAGATAAAGACTGTTTTGCCTTTGGCGCGACCCACCAGGTAGGTTTCTGCGGTCTCGCCTAAACCCGTATTATCGCGAATCAGCGTATCTACTTCTTCGAGATCTAAATCGACCACGAGAGCAGCCATCCGATCGCCCCGACTGTCCATAATTGGGGTCGCAACAGTAATGGCTGCCTTTTGAGTTTTGGGGGAGATGTAGAAGTTGGGAACCACCACATTCAGGCGATCGCGGGTGAAGTAGGTTGCTGGATCGCCTAGGGGGCGGTATCTGCCCTCAAGGGTGGGGTCATCGGAAGCAAAGACCACAAACCCACTGTTGCGGGTAATCCGAATGCTGCGCAGATTGGGTTTAATCTGGGTCAGCTCAGCAATATATTGGTCAAGGGCCTTGCGGGCTTCTGGATAGGCTGGCTGGGTTGGATCCGTGGTCAGCAAAGTATTAATCGCTGTTTGAACTTTACTTTCGCGACTGACCCATAGGATGTCGCGTAATTGATCCTTAACCCATTTGTTTAGCTGATAGTTTTTGAGCTGTGCAGCGACTGTGAGCCGGTTAATAACTTCCGCCTCTAATGAGGCCCGAGCTTGGAAGTATGAACCGATCGCCACAGCACTAACGGTGACAATCGACAGCAATGAGAAGTAGCTGACTAACTGGGTTAGCAGGCTATGAGTTAGCCAGCGTTTCATACGGCTTTCTCCCATTCAGTCCAAATGGTTTTGATCTGATTAATTGCCCAGTCACTGGCTTCAGTGGCAGAAGTGTTATCTTGCACAACTTTGAGGACGGTCTTTGCCCAGAGTTGTTGACTTTGCACTTCACTAAAGGCAGGGTGAATAACTTCGTAGGGAATCAAGCTGGGGCGATTGTAAATCTTTAAGGCCGCTGCCAGATGAGGATCAGGAGTATTGCTCCAGAGGGAATTCTTAAACAACTGGGGCATCACGGGCATGACTCGTCCCTTAAAGCCTGTGATCAACTGATTAATATTTTTCGGCTCAACTAAATAAGCCAGGAAATTTTTGGCCGCTTCTGGATGTGGACAGGCTTTCGGCACGATGGCCTGTTTGATGCCCTTTCGGGTGAATAAGTCAGTACCATCTGGCTTTTGAGGCCGCCCGATCGTGACCATTTGTTGATACCGTGTCGCTGCATCCTGGTTATATTGGTTGGCGGGCAATTGCTGCGTCAGCGGAATCGAGAGGGTCAGATTTTGGGTCATTAAAATACCCCCATCAATGAAACTGCTATTGTTACCTCCTCCAGTCCATTCCAGGGCAGCAGGGGGAACGTAACCCTCTTTGAAAAAGCGAGTAAATTGGTCTAGGGCAGCAATCATTCGTTGTCGATTTTGGGGATCTTCGAGGGAAAATTCACCCTCGCGGGTGATGACTTCAACATTATAGGCATCGAGAAACATCATCAATGAAGTATAGGTGTCGAACCCAATGGATGACATGCATAACCCGATGCCATAAATGTCAGGATGATCTTGCGATCGCAACTGAGTTTGTGCCGTTTTCCAAAACTTCCAAAAAGGCTCCCAAGCCATAGGCACATCAGTTGGACCAAACCCAATTGCCTCCACTAAGTTTCCCCAGTAGTGGATGTAATCTTCCGCCTGCCACAGGGGAAGGGCATAATAGCTGCGTTCTCCTCGCGCCTGGTTCCGGTAGTTCACCTGGGAAAGGGCAATGGGGGTGTAGCGGTCTTTAATGGGCAGAATCACCTCTGATAGATCAAGTAATTGATCTTGCCATGCCAATTTCGGTGCTAGGTTGGTATCAAGTCCAACGGAATAGACAATATCAGGAATTTGGGGGTTACCCGGTTCAGTCACCAATTTAGAGAGTTTTTGATCCATGAGATCCAATGGAACCAACTTTAAATTCACCATCAGACCGGACTGCTCCTCCCAATCTTGAACAATCTGAGCAACTCCCTTGTTTTCTTCTGGTAGAAAACCCTGCTCCCACCAAATGGTTAGATCAGTATCGGAGCGAGATTTAACTGAGTTAACAGAAGAGAGTTGGGCTGGGGCAGTGCAGTTGGCTAATCCCAACCCCAAGCCAAATAGAGAGAGTCGAGTGAAGTCGCGTCGGTTCAGCATGACAACTAATCTGAGGTGGATGGTATTTGAGAACTGAGCGGATAGATGGCGGTGTTGACTATCACGAAATATGAGGTCAACAATCGATCATGGTTGACTTTTCGAGAACCATCAAACCAAAACCTAGATGAACAGCGGTTGAATAGAAACATCCTGCTTTAGAATAAAGAGTCTCGATCGCCCCGCCAGAGCCATGAGCAACCAACCCCGCCGCTACCACATCACCACCTTCGGCTGTCAGATGAACAAGGCCGACTCCGAGCGGATGGCCGGCATCCTCGACACCATGGGTTTTGCTTGGACCGAAGAACCCGAAGAAGCGGATCTGATTCTCTACAACACCTGCACGATCCGCGACAACGCCGAACAAAAGGTCTATTCCTACTTGGGGCGGCAGGCCAAGCGCAAACAAACCAACCCAGACCTGACGATCGTGGTGGCCGGCTGCGTGGCTCAACAGGAAGGCGAGCAACTGTTGCGGCGCGTGCCCGAGGTGGACTTGATCATGGGGCCGCAGCACGCCAACCGCCTCGAAGACTTGCTGGAGCAGGTGTTCAACGGCAGCCAGGTGGTGGCCACGGAACCCGTCCACATCATGGAGGACATCACCAAGCCCCGCCGCGACAGCCAAATCACGGCTTGGGTGAACGTGATCTATGGCTGTAACGAGCGCTGCACCTATTGTGTGGTTCCCGGCGTGCGCGGTGTGGAACAATCGCGCTATCCCGAGGAAATTCGCCGGGAAATGGAAGAACTGGGTCGCCAGGGCTACAAGGAAGTGACCTTGCTGGGGCAAAACATCGATGCCTATGGGCGCGACTTGCCCGGGAGCTTGCCCGACGGACGGCACAAGTACAACTTCACGGATTTGTTGCGGGAAGTGCATGACGTGGAAGGCATTGAGCGGTTGCGGTTTGCCACCAGCCACCCGCGCTACTTCACAGAGCGGCTGATTCGCACCTGCGCCGAGCTGCCGAAGGTTTGCAAGCATTTCCACATTCCATTCCAGTCGGGTGATAACGAGGTGCTGAAGGCCATGTCGCGCGGCTACACCCATGAGCGCTACCGGCAAATTATCGATACGATTCGCCGCTACATGCCCGATGCGTCGATTAGTGCCGATGCGATCGTTGGGTTCCCGGGCGAAACGGAGGCGCAATTCCAAAACACGCTGAAGCTGGTTGAGGATATTGGCTTTGATCAGCTCAATACGGCGGCCTATTCGCCCCGACCCGGTACACCCGCGGCCCTGTGGGACAACCAGTTGGATGAGGAAACCAAGAGCGATCGCCTGCAACGGTTGAATCATTTGGTGTCCGTTAAGGCGGCGGAGCGATCGCAGCGCTATTTTGGCCGCACGGAATACGTGTTGGTGGAAGATGTGAACCCGAAAAATCCGAGCCAGGTGATGGGCCGCACCGATGGCAATCGGTTGACCTTCTTCACGGGAAATTTTGCAGAACTGCGCGGCAAAATTGTCCCCGTCAAAATTACGGAGGTACGGGCCTTCAGTTTGACCGGCGAGGCTTTGTTGCCCGCTCTTTGCTAAGACAACCGATTCATGTTGGGCGGCGATCGCCCTGAGGTGCGAATTCCCCGGGAACGCAACCCACATTAGTTCGCCAAAGCTAGTTAAGCCAGTTAGGCCAAGGCCGCTCGCGGCGCATTCGTGCTGCTGGTGGCCTTCTGGTTGAGGGTCTCCAGGGCAGCGGCGGCGGCGGATTTTTCGGCTTCTTTTTTGGAGCGACCTTGGCCGGTTCCTAAAATCCGAGACCCCAACGAAACTTGGCAGGAAAAGAGGGGATTGTGATCCTGGCCGGCAATCTTTTGGGTGTTGTATTTCGGCAAGGAAAGACCGCATTTGTGGGCCCATTCTTGCAATTGATTTTTCACGTCGAGGCTCGATCGGGCCTGGAGTTCTTCAAGGGGCACTGCGTCAAACAAGGCTTCCACAAAGGGACGAACAATCTCCACATCCCCATGTTGATCGAGATAGTAAGCCCCAACCAAGGCTTCAAAAGCACTGCTGAGTAAGTTGGGATTATGGCGACCTCCCATTTGCTCAACCCCTCGGCTCATTCGCAGTTGCTGACCCAAATTCAAGGCGATCGCAAACTGAGCCAGTTGCTTTTCATCAACGAGGGCCGATCGCCGCCGGGTCATTTCATCCTCGCCCAAATTGGGAAAACGGCGATACAAATAAGCCCCACTCACAAAGGTCAAAATTGCATCACCCAAAAATTCCAGTCGCTCGTTATCTTCACCCAGCCGTGGATTTTCCCGCACGAGCGATCGATGGGTGAGGGCCTGAATCAACAGGCTTTGGCAATTAAACCGAGGTAGCTCCGGCACCAAATGGGGCATCAGCGACGTTTGGGCGATCGACTCCTGAACAGCAAGGGATTTGGCAGGTCGCGGCCAGGTAACCACCCTAGGGCGTTCGGAACCAGACGGCTGTTGAGCAAAGGCGGTCATAACGGCGTTGAGTCCTTGGATTGGGAGATTTTGGGCATTGGCAATGGGCCAGTGATCCTAAATAGGCAAGAGGCACAACAGCAAAACAGCCAGAGTTGGGAGCGCCAGCCACCCAATGCAATCACAACTACGGCGCAGCATCTGATCTTGAATCTCAACCGAGTTGCTAACTATGTGGACTGCGAGCCTCAGGACTTTGGCGACTATTGGCGTTCTTGCATATCAAACCTTTACCGGAGCTAGAGCAGAGCTTAAACCCCTACTGGGTTTGGCAGATTATGAGTAGAGATTGTCTTATATGGCTAATACCGTATCGATCAATCGTGAAAAACTCGGGAAAGCAATTCTTCAATTCAAGCCTGACCCAAGGGTAGTTTACCGCGCTCGAATAGTTGCAGGTCAAAGCATTGGGGGCTTTTTAAAGGTTTCATCAAGCCCCTTGATCATGAGTGACAGATATCAAATTGGCACGCGATCGCCCAAAGGACTCTCGCCCCCCATCTGAGAGGATGTCTGAAAAGCCAAAATTGCTATTCTGTACGCCCCAGAGATCGATGTAGACAAGGGGCTTAAGCCCCTTGTTCCTACGACAATTAATCTTCAGCCCATATTGAAAGATACTTCTCAGACATCCTCTAAGAGGATGTTTAAAAAGTATTCTTTGGCACGGGCAAGCACCAATAGTCGTGGAAGGGGCTTGAGCATCTTATCTGCGTTGATCACCGGGACATCCAGAACAGCCATTTTGGCTTTTCAGACATCCTCTAGGAGGACAGATTAGTGCTAGGAATGGGCGCGATGGATCGGTAACACCACAAGAATTTCCGTTCCTCGATCGAGGGTCGATCGACAGATCAGTTGTCCCCGATGATGTTCCACCACAATTTGATAGGTAATGCTTAGTCCCAAGCCCGTTCCCATCCCCACGGGCTTGGTGGTGAAGAACGGATCGAATAATTTGGGTTGAATGGCTTCGGGAATTCCGGGGCCATTATCCGCGATCGTGATGGTGAGGTGCTCAGAATCAGACAGGGCTGTGGCAATCCGAATTTGACTTGGTTGATTGAGGCATTCTTGATAGCTTCGTGAGCGATCGCGCTCATCCAACGCATCGATCGCATTCGTCAGCAAATGCATCAACGCTTGATTGAGTTGTCCTGCAAAACAGTCGATCGGGGGAACGGAGCCATAATCACGAACAATTTGAATTTCCGGGCGTTCATTCTGCTCCCGCAATCGATAGCCCAAAATCGTGAGAGCACTCTCGATCGACTCATGCAAATCAATTGTTTTGAATTCCGCCTCGTCCAGCCGTGAAAACACCCGCAGGGATTTCACAATGTCGCGAATCCGACCAGTGCCCACTTCCATCGAAGAAAACACACGATCTAAGTCACCTTGAATGAATTCCAGATCGCTTTCTTGAATCGCCTCTTGCAAATGCTGAGGAGGGTTGGGATAGGCTTCTTGATAAAGCGCCACTAGGGCTTGCAACTCCTGGGCATAGTTCTTGGCATGGTAGAGATTGCTATAAACAAAACCCGCTGGATTATTAATTTCATGGGCAATGCCTGCCACCATTTTGCCCAAACTAGACATTTTTTCCGAATGGACGAGGCGACTTTGAGCCTGGTGTAGCTCACTCATATACAAATCAGCCCATTCAACCAGTTGATTAAATGCCATGGATAAATCGGCAGTGGTTTTATCCTCTTGAGTGATCGGCGCTCTTAACTTTAAGTTGTTTTCCGTAGTGACTTTTTGGACTGTTTTAGTCAGCTCCAGCAAGGGTGTTGTGATCGTTTTGCCAGCCATTAACGATAGGAAAATTCCCAACAACAAACTCACGAACAAACTGCCGCCCACAATCAGCGCTTGAATTTGTCGAATTTCCTGGAGTTGATCCGTGCCAATATTTTCCTGTTCTTCTACTTTTTCCGCAACAGTCAAAAGCTCCTGGTGAATGCTGTTCAGTTCTAAATAGAGCGATCGATAGGAATCACTCACCAGAAAATTCACCAGGGTTTGATGGGCTGCTTCATATTCCTGAGTCGTGTATCCCGGTCGAAGGGTCAATGACTGTAACAGGGGAAAAGCAAAGCGCTGATAGTGGCGCATGGACTCATTAAGGCGACTCATTAATTGTTGCCACTGAGCCGCATCAATTCCATCTTTCTGATCTTTCATGGTGACCGAGAATTCCACCAACTCCCGGCGCAACTCCGCCAATTTATCGAGGTGTTGTCGTTGGCGATCTTGGAACTGTGATGGATAGCGCAATAAGTACAAAGACTCGAATGGGTAATTGAGAATCACCATCCAGTCATCTGCAAAATGGGCTAATTCCTCTTGGCGAATATCAGCAGCCCGAATTTCTGCGACGGTTTCGACCGCATAACGGTTGCCCACAAATAGGCCAACACTGGTTCCCAAAATGGCTGTGAAAATTGCTGTTCCAGAAGCTAAACACACTTTCCGCGCAATGCTCCAATCGCGCGAAAAATGATTCAAGAGTCGTTGATATTTCCCGATCGTGAGGTCTGCCAAACGCCGTGACCACTTTCCTCGGGCAGTCGATTGAGGACGCGACCAAGGATCCTGTGGAGGGGATGATTGCAGCACGGTACGAGACTTGGCGATCATGGAAAATCAGTCCTGCAAGGAGATTGAAGCACGACTGGCACAATAGGAAACATGGCTCGTGAAACTTCACTGAGAAAAGCTGGCTCAATTGATCCTGAAGGCTCAACGAAGCTGGATCAATTTCCCAGGCTAATTTCAGTCTTGATTAAGCTTCACTTTCGAGGAATTGAAAAATTATGGATTAATGGCCACTATGGTTTGGGCGATGATTTGGGCGATCGCTCTGCGGAACAATTCAGACAGGAGTTTTTTGAGAAAACTGAAATTCAGATCTGAAATCCAAATTTGTCAATTCACGATCAAAATCAACATTCAAGATCAACACTCAAAGGTTAATGTTGATGATTTAGACAAAAAATCATCAGCTAAACAATCAAAAAAAGCCGATGATTTTTACCTAAAATTGCCGCCCAGATTTAGCTAAAGCAATTTTATCAAGTGGGATTCATCAGTGTAGGCCGATTCAAATTGATGCAAATCGACTCAAGTGATTTAACTTGGGTGAATTAGTGAATCAGGTGAGTCGGGTAAATGAATTGAAGCGGACTAGGTAGTGACGATTCAGCAACAGCCAAGATTTAGCAATCCATTCAGGCTTGTTGTATTTGACTTTACTCGCCAAGTGTAAAAATCTAGGGAAGACAGAGGAAAATTTACATCAAACCTAGGGAAAGTGGGCTTTCTGAAGGATTCCGCTGGGAAATTTTGGCGCGGAGGTCGATCGAGAGGTAAAGCCTGTCGTCGTTTTCTGAAGTCAGGCGAAAACGGTTGATTGTCGATACCCCGATCGCCGCAACAAGGGGCTTAAGCCCCTTGTCTACATCGATCCCTGGGGCATACAGAGTAGCAATTTTGGCTTTTCAGACATTCTCTAAGCCCCTTGTCTTCCCGATCCACTAGGGTTGGAATCGGGGTTTTGAACGATTTGCCGACATGCCCTGATGCCCTTGGGAGTGGATGGCCAGGGAATGGTGGGCTAGGCACAACCTAGACACAACTCTTAGCAACCTGTGATTAACTGGTAGCTACGTTGACCATTGCTGGCAAACGGGTCTTGATTTGGGTGAATGGAACGATTGGCAACATGAGCAATCCCCTGCGTATTGGACTGTTGTTTGGTGGGCGATCGGGCGAGCATGAGGTGTCGATTCGATCGGCGGCGGCGGCGGCTCGGGCCCTGCAAGCAGACAGCAATCGCGATCGCTATCAGGTGTTGCCGTTCTATTTGCAAAAGGATGGGCTTTGGCAAGGGCCAGCGGTGGCCCAAGGGGTGTTGGAGTCGGGACAACCCTTGCCGAGTGACGATCGACCGACCGATCGCGCGGCGCTTTGGCAATTCCCCCCCGAGGCCACCACGGTGGATGTCTGGTTTCCGACGCTGCACGGGCCCAATGGGGAAGATGGGTCAGTCCAAGGATTGCTGCAACTAATGCAGGTTCCCTGGGTCGGGTCGGGTGTGCTGGGGTCAGCGGCGGGCATGGACAAAATTGCCATGAAGATGCTGTTTGCCCAGGCGGGATTGCCGCAAGTGGCCTATCGGCTGGTGACCCGATCGGAAGTTTGGTCCAATCCTTGCGTGTTTCCGAAGCTCTGCGATCAGCTTGAGGCGGATTTGGGCTATCCCTGCTTTGTGAAACCGGCGAATCTCGGATCCTCCGTGGGCATTGCCAAGGCGCGATCGCGTGCTGAATTGGAAGCGGCCCTGGACAGTGCAGCCAGTTTCGATCGACGGCTCATTGTGGAAGCGGCGGCGGGGGGCAAACCACGGGAGGTGGAATGCGCCGTGCTGGGCAATGATCAGCCGATCGCCTCGGTGATTGGGGAAATCACCTTCGAGAGCGAGTTTTATGACTACGACACCAAATATTCCGACGGGGCGGCGGATTTGGTGATTCCGGCGGCCTTGCCCGCCCCGGTGGTCGATCGCCTGCAAACCATGGCCAAGGAGGCTTTTTTAGCCCTCGACTGTGCCGGGTTGGCGCGGGTTGATTTTTTCTATGTGGAAGCGACGGGCGAGATCTTTTTGAACGAGATCAACACCCTGCCGGGTTTCACCGCCACCAGTATGTATCCCCAATTGTGGGAAGCGACCGGAATTCCCTTTTCGGAATTAGTACACCGATTGGTAACGCTGGCAATTGAACGTCATCCCGTGGCACAAGGGGCGCAGTAAATGACGGCTGGAGCATCGCGATCATCTTCTTTACCGGATGGGGAATCGAATCCTTTTGATGCGGCCCTGAAGCGAGGATCGCCCCAGTTGCCTGCCTTGCCGCCGCGCCCGATGCCGCCGGCCGCGCCCGCTCCGTTGCCACGTTATGGGCCGCCACCGCCGCTATCGGCTCCGTTGCCGCGATCGCCCCAACCGCTGCCAAAACCCGCCCCAAAGCCTGAACCAGCACCCAGAGAAGAGGCGCTGCCCCAGCCCGGCGATCTTGATCGCAACGGCTCGATCGTTGGTGCAAATCGCCCTCGATCGACAAGTCGCACTAATCCAGAGCGCACTAGGCCAGAGCACATTGGATTAGATCAAATCGGATCCGCCGACCAGGATTCCGCACAGCCCAATCCTGCCTTCGGAAATCGCGGGCGATCGCGCTATCGTCGGCCCGGGCGATCGAGTGACGGGGCCCCAACTTCCTCAACGGCCCTTGCCCCGATCGGGCGATCGCGCCGTCGTCGGCCGTCACCGGCCTGGCTGGCCCAAATGCCAACGGTGGTAACAGCTCTGGAGCGCCTGTTGCGGGGACGGGTCTTAATTGGGCTATTTGTGTTTTGGGCTTTGTTTTGGCTGGTGGGCGGCGTGGCGATCGTCCGCTTGCTGAAGATGGATCGCCCAGCGGAAGTGATTCCGTTGCAAGTGGGTCAAAACCCAGAGGGTTCAGGGGCGATCGGGAACACCGCCAGCCCCAGCCCCGCGCCGCCTCCCCTGCCCACCGACAGTGAGCGCCGTTTTCAACAAAATTCCACCTCCGCCAACGCTCCGGCCAACGGCTTTGGAGAGTTGCAACCCATGGTGCGCCCGCAGCGATCGGGCCCACCGTTGGGATTATTTGCCGGAGTGGTGGTGCTCTGTAGTTTGGGCGCTTGGGTGCGCTTACAACAAATGGGTCGCCGGCCCTAGGGCAATCCATAGAATGAAAAACGAGAGCGATCGACCGGCAAAGCCTAACGCCCCCCATCCATTGGTTTGATGACCTTTGGGGTTGAGTTTGGGGTGAATTTCGGTTTAGACCAAGGGTTGGGCAAAATCAAAAGTTGCGAACAAAGCCGTTGCGATCGGGCAACAGGAGAACTGAATTTGGCCTTGCGCATTCAACAGCTACAGCAATGGAAACAACAGGGTCGCCCGATCGCAGCTCTCACGGCCTGGGATTGGCTGTGGGCCCGTCTGCTCGATCGCGCGGGGGTTGATCTGCTGCTGGTGGGCGACTCCTTGGCCATGGTGGCCCTGGGCCACAAAACCACCCTGCCCCTAACCCTCGACCAAATGATTCACCACGCGGCCGCCGTTGCCCGTGGGGTGGAGAGCGCTTTGGTGGTGGTGGATTTACCCTTTTTGACCTACCAAGCCAGTGCAGCGGAAGCCATCACCTCCGCCGGTCGGATTTTGAAGGAAACCGGGGCACAGGCCGTGAAGCTCGAAGGGGGCTATCCGGAAATGGCCGCCACCGTGGCTCGATTGGTGCGATCGGGCATTCCCGTCATGGGCCATGTGGGCCTCACCCCCCAATCGGTGAATCAACTGGGCTATCGACAACAGGGCCGCAGCCCGGCCGAGGGCGATCGCATCCTAGCCGAAGCCCTCGCCCTAGAGGCCGCCGGGGCGTTTGCCATTGTTTTGGAGCATGTACCCGCCACCCTGGCCGAGCGCATTACCCGACAGCTCGCCATCCCCACCATCGGCATCGGGGCGGGCACAGCCTGCGATGGTCAGGTACTGGTGACCGCCGACCTATTGGGCTTGAGCGACCAAACCCCGCCCTTCTCCAAAACCTACGCGGATTTGGGAGCAGCGGTGATTGCGGCGGCGGAAACCTACTGCCAAGAGGTGCGATCGAGACAATTTCCACCGGCTCCCCTATCGGCCGCTTCCCAGACTCACCAGTCGATCGGCTCCTGAGTTACCCCTTCTCATTGGCTCCTCCATCGAGTCCCTCATCGAACCCAGTACCCAGCGTTTTGGCTACCAGCCCCTCAAGAGGGCGCATTGGGCTGCCAAAGCGGAATCGTAATTTCAAACGTGCTGCCTTCCCCAGGGGCTGACTCGCAAATCAGCGTGCCCCCGTGTTTTTCCGTCACAATTTGGTAGCTAATTGACAATCCCAGCCCCGTGCCTTTGCCCACGGGCTTGGTGGTGTAAAACGGGTCAAACAGCCGTTGCTGCACCTCCTGCGGAATTCCCAGCCCATTATCCTGAATCCGAATCACCGCTTGCTCACCCCGGCGTTCCGTCATAATCCGAATTCGGCTCGGGTTCGCTTGCATTTCCGCCATCGATCGCTGCTGATCTCGTTCCTCCAAGGTGTCGATCGCATTGACCAAAATATTCATAAATACCTGATTGAGTTGCCCCGCATAGCACTCAATTTCTGGCAATGTTCCATACTCTCGAATCACCTCAATACCCAACCGATTATTCTTCGGTTTCATCCGCCCATTCAAAATCGTGAGGGTGCTATCCAATCCCTCATGGATATTCACCACCTTCATTTCCGCCTCATCCATGCGGGAGAAAATTCGCAGTGATTGCACAATTTCCTTAATTCGCTCTGCCCCCAATTTCATCGAATCAAGCATTTTGGGCAAATCAATCATCAAAAAGTCCAGATCAATTTCCTCAATGAGGTCAGCGATCGGCTGTTCTAAATCAGGATAAAAGTCGCGATATAACGCCACTAATCGCAATAGATCTCTGCTGTAATCTTCCGTATGAGCTAAGTTGCCATAAATAAAGTTCACGGGATTATTAATCTCATGGGCTACCCCAGCCACCAACTGCCCCAAACTCGACATTTTTTCCTGTTGCACCAATTTGGTTTGGGTCAGGCGCAGTTCTTGTAACGCTTGCTCTAGGGCGATCGCCTTGGCACGGGCTTCGGCAGCGGCCATTTCGGTTCGCTCAAACAAATCCGCCTGATTTTTCGCGATCGCCACCTGATTCACCACCGCCTGCACCAACGCCACCTCATCCGACTGCCACTGATGCTGATGGGATATCTGCGAGCAAGAGATCACCACCATGCGGGAACTGTGGATCCGCACCGGCACAATCAAGAGTGATCGCACCTTCGTGCGAGACAGGGCCAGCCGCTCTTGGGCAGGTAGTTGTTTCACGTCGTCAATTTGCACCACTTCCATCCGAGCGACCTTCGCCGCCAACGAGCCAAATTGAGACTCGTGGTAAGTACCAATTGCCGAAGGAATAGCGGGATCTCTCGCTTCCGCCACAACCGTCCAAGCCCCATCTGCCAGTCCCTCGGTTGCTGAATTGGTCGCCGATTCCGATTCCAAGGTCGTTTGGTTAATTGGTTGGTCAGTTAGTTGATCAGTGGGTTGGTCAATTGGTTGGTCAGTGGGTTGATTACTTGGTTCCTCAACTCGTTGATTCGCTGGTTCACTAACCTGCTGGTCATACAAGGCGAAGGTGGCTAGATCGACCCCCAAGGCCAGGCGAATTTCCTCCAAGGCAAACCCAATCACCTGTTCCTTGGAGCCATGGATGCTTTTGCGAATTTCCGTTGAAAGGGTGTTAATCAGCCGTTCCCGTTCCACCTGTCGTTGCAAACAGTGCTGGGAATCTCGCAGGGCCTGTTCCACCTGCTTCAGGGCTGCAATGTTTCGGGCCACGTTGGACAGATATTCCACCTGTCCATTGCGCCCGTAATGCACCAAAGCCACTTGGGACACGGGAATCGGATTCCCGGCTCGATCGCAAAATAAGCTTTCCCCTTGCCACACCCCTTCCTGCAACAACTGGGGAAACTGCTCTTGAATCCGGTTCCGCTCCGAGGGGTGCAGCAACTGGGCAATGTTCAAGCGCAAAATCTCCTCGGCGCTGTAGCCCAACATGGCGCAACCAGCGGGGTTGACATAGGTTAAGTTGCCGTGAATGTCGGTGGTTCCCACAAAGTCCGTGGTCGCCTCCAAAATGGCTAGCAGGCGCTGTTGTTCCCGTTCAATTTGCTTGCGTTCCGTGGTGTCGATCGCCACCAACAGCAATCCGGTAATGGCCCCCGTGTGATCTCGCAGCGGTGTTTTAACCACATCAAAATCACGCAATTCGCCGGCCGCATTGGGGAACTGCTCTTCAACCTGAATCGTTTTCCCGAGGGTAAGGCAGCGTTGATCGGACAGCAGACAAACGCGGCAGGACTCTTCTCCCAGCACGTCTTGATAGTGATTGGCCGCCAGCAGGGTGGATTCTTCGATGCCAAAGGTTTGACAGAGGGGCCGATTGGCCAAGCGCACTCGCCCTTGGGCATCCGTGAGCCAAATCAGCAGTGGGGCCGTGTCCAGCACGGTGCGCAGGGTGCGCTCCTGTTCCATCAGGCGAATTTCGGCCTGTTTGCGTTCGGTAATGTCCGTGTCCACCCCCACCCACTCGCGGATGGTTCCATCGGCTTCCAACACGGGCACACCCCGCACCACCATGTAGCGATATTCACCATCGGCACGACGCAACCGATGCTCAATTTTGTAGGGCTGTTGTTGTTGGCGGGCCGTTTGCCAAGCTGCTTGGGTATAGCCGCGATCATCGGGGTGAACGGCCATCAACCATCCTTGGCCGCAATAGTCTGCAAAGGATTGGCCGGTGAAGTGGGCCCAGTGGGGCATGGGTTCGGTGACTTCTCCATCGGCGTTGGTGTGCCACAGGGTTTGGCCCATGGCTTCCACCAGGCAGCGATAGCGTTCTTCGCTTTGGCGCAGGCGATCTTCGGCCACGATGCGGGCGGTGATGTCGGTGGCAATGGACAGACAGCCAATCATGTCCCCCTGCTCGTTGCGAAGGGGGGCGTTTTGCCATTCGCAAAGGATGATGCGACCGTCGCGGGTGCGGTTGTAGTTGCGGAACCGGCTGCCGCCACGACCGGTCATCAGATCGGCAATTAGGGCATAGACTTTGGGCTGTTCGTTTTCGGGCAGGATTCGATCGAACGGTTGATTGATCATGTCTTCGGCGGTGTAGCCGAAGAGTTCGGTGGCGGCGCGGTTCCAGGTGATGATGCGCCCGTCGGAGAGCCATTCAATGATGGCAACGGGAATGCGTTGCACCAGAGATGACCAGCGCTTTTTTGAGGACTGGAGGGCCTGTTCGGTGGCTTTGCGATCGGTTACGTCAAAAATCACCCCATCCAGCCACATCAGTTGTCGGTTGTGGTTGAAGCTGGGTTGTCCCTGTTCCACCACCCAACGCAGTTCGCCGCTGACATGGCCGAGCCGGTACTCGACGCGGTAGGGTTGCTGCTGGGCGATCGCGGCTTGAATTTCCGTCCACACTTGATCGCGGTCTTCGGGGTGGGTGAGGTCTTGCAGGGTGCGATTGCGATATTGGACGAAGGTTTCAGCCCGGTAACCGGTGAGATGTTCGATCGCCTCGCTGGCAAACAGCAACGTCCGTTCCCGATCGCCCAAACAGCGATAGATCACGCCGGGGACGTTGGCCACCATGGTGCGGAAGCGTTCGTTGTTGTCTCGCAAGGCGGTGTCGGCCTGTTCTTGGGCCAAGCGCAACACGCGCCGCTCGGTGATGTCTTGGGCAACGGCGTAGATCAAATCCTGGGCCCGATCCCAAAAGAAATTCCAGCGAAACCAACGATAGGTGCCGTCTTTGCGCCGGTAGCGATTTTCCAGGACGCGGGTGGGAGTTCCTTGGGGTGAAAAGTGAGTTTCCGCCTGGGTGCGGGTGCGATCGTCCGGGTGAACGTAATCGGTGAAGGGCCGCCCGATCGCCTCTTCCCGCCAACCCAAAACCTGATCCCAGGTTTCGTTGAGAAATTGAAATTCCCCTTGACTGTTGATCGTGCAAAGGCAACTGCCCGATTGGATAAAGAGCTGTTTCCAGGCTTGCTCCATCACCACCCGATCGCTCACCACCCGCAGGGAAATGCAAACCAGATTGCGTCCGGCATCATTCGGCCCCAAGCCGCCATTGCCCCAGGGAGCCACCTCCCATTCCAACCAAAGGCCCGGATGGGTTGACCGTTCCAGCCAATGGGGCTGTTCTGAGCGCACGGTTTGGCCCTGGCTGGCTCGGGCAATGGCCGGTCGCCAGAGGGCGGCCAGTTCTGGACAAAGGGTCATCACCGATTGGCCGGGGGGGGCTTCCGGCAGCGATAGGGCCGTTAACCAGGCTTGACTGGCAGCCCAATAGCTCCCTTGGTTGTCCACCAGGGCGATCGGCAGGGGCAACCCGGCCACAAGCTGTTGTAAAACTGCCTCAGGGGTTACGGGAGGTTCCAACGGTTGCGAAGTCGCCGTCACACAACCCTCCTTGCCACCGGCGGGTTGCGGATCGCTAGATTGCGGAGCGTCGGGGTTGGTCATGGGTGGAAATCTCGGAAGGCAGGCAAAACAGGCGAACAAAAACAGGCAAGCACAGGGCGGCATGAGCGGCCAACTTGACATTCTCTGTCGCGCAAGCCCCAGCAGCGATCGCTAGGATTGGGTCTAGCATAGAAAAGCTCGCAGGGATTGCCAGTGATCCGCAACCTTGCTGCTTTAGTCCCCCGCTGCTCTAGTCCCTGCACCGCCAGCCGTCATGAAAAGTTTTTTACAACAAACAATCGCGAGCATTCTGGGAACGCTGGTTGGCCTCACGATCTTCGCAGGTGGCAGCCTCCTGGGACTCATTGGGTTGATTACTTTTTTGGCGGCCCTGTCCAGTTCCTCGGAGCCGGTGGCCCTCAAGGGGCGATCAATGTTGGCATTGGATCTATCGCTGGCGATTCGGGATGAGCCGGGCCAAGCAGAGGACTCGATCGATCGCTGGCTGAGCGATCGCCCGCGAACCATTCCCCTTAGGGTGTTGCTAGACACCTTGGCCCAGGCGGCCAAAGACCGCCAAATCACCGGTCTTTACCTTTACGACAGTGCCGGAACGGGCCCGATCGCGGGCTATGCCACTCTCCGGGAAGTGCGGGAAGCCATTCTGGAGTTTCGGAAAAAAAAGCCGGTCATTGCCTATGGCACGGATTGGGACGAGCGTACCTATTACCTAACATCCGCCGCCAATGAAACGCGGTTGCATCCGGCGGGAGGGCTGGAGTTCAACGGGTTGGCCGCCGAAAGCACCTTTTGGAGCGGGGCCCTTGAAAAATACGGCATTGGGGTGCAGTTTGTGCGGGCCGGAAAGTTCAAGTCGGCGGTGGAACCCTTTGCCCGTCGGGATTTCAGCCCTGAGAACCGGGCCCAAACGGCGGCCCTGCTTCAGGATTTGTGGCAAACGGTGCTGACGGCTGCGGGTCAAAGTCGCAAACAGTCGATCGCCCAGTTGCAAGCGATCGCCGATCAAGGAGGATTGCTGCGTTCCGATCAGGCGGTGAAGCTGGGTTTGGTCGATCGCCTGGCCTATGACGACCAGGTGATTGAACGGGTGCTGAAGCTGGCCGATCGAGAAGACAACAAGCCCACCTTCCAGCGGGTTTCGGTCGCTGACTATGCGCGCCAGGTGGGAACCGTAGAAGCGGCCCAAAGCAAACTGGGCGATCGGCGCAAAAACGCAACGGGCCAGGAAATTGCCTTGCTCTATGCCACGGGCACGATGGTGACCCAAACCACGGACGGCGATCGGGATTTGATGAATGGCTCCGCGATCGCCACGGAACTGCGGAAGTTGCGTAAAAACGAGGATGTCAAGGCGATCGTTTTGCGGATTGACAGTCCCGGCGGCAGCGCCACCGCCGCTGACATCATTGCTCGGGAAGTGTCCTTGGCGGCTAAAGACAAGCCGGTGATTGTCTCCATGGGAGATGTGGCCGCCTCTGGCGGCTATTGGATTGCCGCGCCGGCCACGGAAATTTGGGCAGAACCCACCACCATTGCCGGATCGATCGGGGTGTTTGGCCTGCTGCCCAATATTCAAAAACTGGGCGAGAACAATGGGGTGAATTGGGATTCGGTCACCACGGCTCCCTTTGCCAACATCGGTTCCGTGACCCGCAGCAAAACACCCGCCGAGCTGGCCCTGCTGCAATCATCCGTGGACTGGACCTACGATCGATTTTTGGATCATGTGGCCCAGTCCCGATCGCTCGATCGGGCCAAGGTGGAAGAGTTGGCCCAGGGGCGAATTTGGTCGGGCAAGGCCGCAGCGGATTTGGGCTTGGTCGATCAGTTAGGGGGCTTAGATCAGGCAATCGCCGCCGCCGCCAAGGCCGCCAAGCTGGGGAAAGACTGGGTGTTGGCGGAATATCCGCGCCGGGAACCCTTTGGCCTCAGTTGGTTAGAGGATAAAAGCCAAGCCCTTTGGAGTCAGTTGGGCTGGAGCCAGTCCCCCTTGATTGCGCGATCGCTGGCTCAGTTACCGTCGCAATTGTGGCTCTTGAATGACGATCCTCGATCGACCTACGTTTGGTGGCCCGATCGGCTGGAGATTCGCTAGGCAAGCCACCGTTAACCGGGCAGATCACCGGGAAAAGAATGAACCGGGAAAATAACTAACCGGGAAGCAGCCCCAGCAACCTTGCCACCCAACGGCTCAACTTCAACATTTTGTTGCTAACTGCAACCGAGACAGACATCTGCACAGGCCGCCCGCGATCGAGATGGAATAATGGAGCCGGGCTAGGCAGCCCGACCCAAACGGGAGGCCGCCACAAGCGAACACCAAAAAAGGGCGAGCGAGAAGCATGAAGGGGCGCGCGTTTTTTTCAATTTTGGCGGCGATCGCAATTTCGCTGGTGGCGGCCGGGGCCGCCGGAGCCGTTTGGATTGCCACCCACAGCCCCCTGGGCTTGTTGGACGGTGTGGCTAATGCTCAGCCCGAAGCCGCTGTCATGATCCCCAAACAGGCTCCGGCCATGGTTTCGTTGTTGGTGAACCCCGATCGCGTGGAGGCCCTGCGCCAAGCGATCGCGCCCTTAGGTCGGCGGAGGGCAGCCCGCCACGAATGGCAACAGGCCCGCGATGCCTGGCTCACCCGCAGCGGCCTAACCTACGATCGCGATGTGCAGCCCTGGTTAGGGGATGAAGTGACCCTAGCGGTGACCACCGTGGACATCGATCGCGATCCCAATAATGGCCGGGAGCCGGGCTATTTGTTGGCGGCGGCGGCTAACGACCCCGATCGGGCCCGGGAGTTCTTGCAACTGTTCTGGCAAAAACAAGCCCTGAACGGCATTAACCTGATTTTTGAGCAATACAAGGGCGTAAAAATCGTCCATGGGGAAGCGTTAGATCTGATTCCGCGCGGTTGGGCCAAACGCCTGGCCCAGGGCGGCCGAGTTTCAACCCAAACGGACTTGGCCACGGCCCTGGTGGCCGATCGCTTCGTGCTGGCCGCCAACGATCCCAAAGTCCTGCGGGATGCCATCAACAACATCCAAGCGGCTGACCTGAGCCTGTTGCGGGAACCAGACTATCAACGGGAACTGGCAGCGCTCCCGCCCGATCGCCTGGCGATCGCCTACGTGAACCCCATGGCCTTGGGTGAACTCCTGGAACCCGCCACCGCCACCCGCCGCCGATCGAAAGCACTGTTACCCGCCGAGTGGTTGGCGGCCCTGCCGGCCCACAGCGCCACCCTGTCCCTGAAGGCCGAGCGATCGGGCTTGGTCACGGAGGCCGCTTGGGTGGCGGCCGATGGTCTGACCCTGGTGGCGACCGAATCTCCCCTGACGGAACCCGCCACCGCCACCCGCTACTTGCCCAGCACCGCCACCATTGCCCTCAGCGGCAAAAACCTGCAACAACTCACCCAACAGTGGCAGCAAATCTTGGGCGACGGCCCCATCGCCCAGGCGATCGCCCCGCTACTGAGTCAGGTGGAAACCAGTTCGGGGCTAAATTTGCAAAACGACCTTTTGGCCTGGAACACCGAAGATTTTGCCCTGGGCTTAATTCCCGTGGAAGTGGGCGATCGGGCAGCGGAGCGGGCCTTGGGTGAATTTCCCGGCGATTGGGTCTTTGTGGCCCGCCGCACCCCCGAAACCACCGCCGCGCTCGATCGGATTGATGCCCTGGCCAAACAACAGGGCCTCACCCTCGGAACTCTGAACTTGGACAGCGACCAACTGGCCACCGTTTGGACGCAACTGATCGCACCGTCCAGCGCCGGTCTGATGGGTTGGCGCAATGCGGGTCAAGTTAGCACCCAAGTGCAAGGGGCCCGGGCCACAGTGGGAGACTACGAAATTTTGGCCACCTCCGTGCCCGCCTTGGCCGCAGCAGTGCAAGCAGGGCGCGATGAAACGGCCTCCCTTTTGGGCGATCGCCTCTGGCAATCGGTCACCACCACCCTGCCTGTTCCCAACGATGGCAACGTTACCCTGAGTTGGCCCGCTGCCCGCCCGGTGGTGCGCCGCTTGATCCCCCTGTTCCGGTTGGTGGAAGTGCCCCTGCGGCCCCTGTTCGATCGCCTCGATCGTCTGAGTTTCACCAGCGAAGGCGGCCCTGAAAATCTTCGCCGCTTCTCGCTGTTTGCTCACTGGACGAGCTGGTAAACCCGATCGGGCGATCGGGTCGCGGCCCCATCCCGCCTTGGTCTTGTCTCGAAACTCAGTTTCCGAGCAACGGCCCATCAGCCAATAAGCAAAAATCAACGAGAGAAAATCAACACCGAAAAATCAACACAAAAAAATCATGGAGGGGCGATCGATTAGCTCGATCGCCCCTCCTCTTTTCACTGAGTCAATTACTCATTACACCTCTTTCACGAAAACCCCTTTCCTCCAGATCGGCCAATCAACGATCATTTTGTAGGTTGGGTTGAGGCACGAAGCCCAACAACAGCAAGGTTCATAGTGATCAAGTTGGGTTTCGCAAAGCTCAACCCAACCTACCGGAGAACCAAGCATTTGAGCGTTTTGTCAGTCAATCAGCAATCTTGGAAAGGGATTTAGGATCAGAATCGTGATTGATGCAAGAGGTCTATTGATTCAATCAAACCGCGCTCACTCAACCCGCAAACATTGCCCTAGGACAACGCTTCCAGATAATCCCGTACCTGGTTGCGATGGCGCGGTTGGCGCAGTTTTTGCAAGGCCTTCGCCTCAATTTGCCGCACCCGCTCCCGTGACAAGTCCAGCGCCCGCCCAATTTCCGCCAAGGAATAGGGGCTGCTGTGGCCCAAGCCAAACCGCATTTGAATCACATCCCGCTCGCGGCTGGTCAGTTGTGCCAACAGTTGTTGCAAATCCCGTTGCAACGACTCCCGCATCAGGTTCTCTTCCGGCGAAGCGCTATCCGCCTCTAGTAAATCCCCCAACTCGGTGTCCTTATCCTTGCCCACCTTCGTTTCCAGCGAAACGGCCCGGGGCACGCGCATCAACACCTCGCGCACCTGGGCAGGGGTCATATCCAACTCAGCGGCCACATCATCAAGGGTGGCCGTGCGGCCCTTGGCCTGGGAAATTTTCCGTTGGGCCTTCTTGATTTTGTTCAGCTTCTCGGTGATATGCACCGGCAGCCGAATGGTGCGGCTTTGGGTGGCGATCGCCCGAGTAATGCCCTGGCGAATCCACCAATAGGCATAGGTGCTGAAGCGATAACCCTTGGTGGGATCAAACTTCTCAACGGCCCGCTCCAGGCCCAAGGTTCCTTCTTGGATCAAATCCAGCAGTTCCAAACCCCGGTTTTGATACTTCTTGGCCACGGACACCACCAGGCGCAAGTTGGCCTTGATCATCCGCTCCTTGGCCCGCGTGCCTTGGGTTTGGATGTCTTCCAACTCCGCCAGGGTCAGTTGGGCAACGGCGGCCCAGCGGTTTTTGCCCTTGTTCAAATCAGCCTTCAGTTCCGGCACTGTCACACCGGCTTCGCGGGCCCAACGCTCGATCGAGGGGCGATGGCCCAGGGTGGCGCAAAGGCGATCGCGCACAGCCACCAAGTTCACCAACCGTTCCAGTTGCGGTTCCTCGGGGCAGGCGGCCGTTTCCCGCAGCCGCAACAGTTGCATGTATCGCTGCACCTTTTGGGCTTCGGTCACTTCCTCGTCCCGACCCAACAGCCGCACACGCCCAATCTCTTGGAGATACAGACGCACGAGATCGGTGGTTCTGCGGCGATCGCGCCGGCCATCCTGGGCCAAGGCCGCCTTTACGTCCTCATCCTCTTCCTCAAGGCGATCGGCCCCGAGGTCATCTGTGCCCAACTCTTCAGCGCTCAAATCATCTACGCCCAAATCTTCAACCTCAAATCCCGAACCACTCAGCTCACTTTCCAGGGTCGTTTCGTCAAAATCCTGGTCTCCGGAATCAAGGGATTCTTCGGAGTGATCTTCTTGATCATCCATCAGGCCACTGGACAACTCAGGCGACAAATCGATCGGCGATTTACTAAAGAATTGATCTGAATCGAAAAAGTTGATAGGCATAGCAGTCATAGTCTCTACCGCTCCGAAGATGCGCATGAATCAAGCGAGTCCAACACCCTCAATGCGCCAGTTGCTGCATAGCTATCGATCTATCGCCGCATGGGTTCGTTTTTAAGCCTGGATCGCCAGTGCGCGCGGCCGGAATAGGGATCGATGGGAAGCTGCCCTGATGCTAACTATCGTAGTGAGGCTCCTCTGAATGCTCAGTGACCGAAGCGGCGTTCTCGAACAATCTTCGTCACGGAGCGCTAGTTAGCCGGATCGCCATTACGGTCGATAATCGATCGCCATCCTGTGTGATCTCGATCGCTGGTAGGAACCTCCGTCCACAAATTCACCCCTAAGATGTAGTTATCGTGGATTGTTCCCGGGATGACGGTCTCCCAAGAATGTCTTAAGACTTCTTTGGATTTTGTCTGAACTTTTACAAAAAAAGATAAATTTTGTAAATTGCAATACCAGCAATTTTAGGAATTAATTAGGAATTAATACTGATCAACTATCAATTAAAGACTAATGCCCATAACCCTGAAATTCGATTGAGCCATAGGGGTTAAGACTCTGATTTCATCATAATTGTCAGTCATAGGTCAATGAATGGTTGATGAATGACCCCTTGATTATTGATTGATGATGATTCTCAATTTCAAAAGACTTCATTAACTTGAGTGAACTGGCTTTGGCTGACACGATCAGGGTTATGGATTTTTGTATTGATTTTTAACTAATTTTGATCGAACCACAAAGAATTTATAACCCCAAAGTCATGGGGTGATCTTGACCAAGATCACCCCTCGCCGGAAGACAAGCCCCGGTTTAGTCCATTTCCACCTGTAAAACGTTGGCAATCGCCTGTTGGGAATCGGTTTTGAACTCTCGCACGTTCACCCACCACAACAGCCCGATCGCGATCGCCATCATCAACGCTTCCACCGCAAACACCGTAATGAAGCCATAGATCGGTTGCCCAAACAGCGCCAGCCCAACCCGTTGGTAAATTAAGCCACCCAACCAGGTAGACAGGGCCTTAGCCAAGGCCTGAGCCAAACCCCAAGCCCCAATGAACGTGCCGGCCGTTTCCGCCGCCGTTAGATCCAACATCAGGGTCAAGGCCCCGGTGGTGACAACGCCCGAGGTGAGACCAAAAATGCCCACGGCCGCTTGCAAAGCAGTGGGATTCGCCCCGATCGCCCCGGGATTGGGACTGCTGGAAAATCCCGCCAAGATGATTAGCCCCAGCGCCGCGATCGTCAGCAAACAACCGAGCTTTGTGGTGCGCTGTTTGCCCAACCGAGGAATCAGGCCAAAGCCCGTGACCACCAACCCCAAGAGAGTTCCCGTGCCAAAGAATGCATTCAAGCTCGTGGTGGCCGAAGGGGGCATGTTGAACACTTCGCCGCCGTAGTTTTCGAGAACGGCTTCTTGCAAAAACAGGCCCAAGGTCATGGCCAGCAAGAATGCGAAAAAGATGCCCGTTTGCCGACTGGCGGTCAAAATTCGCAGGGCCCGCCCGAGGGTAATTTGGTCTTCCCGTTCCGCCAAGTGCGATCGCAGGCCATAGCGCGAAAACCGTTTTTCCACACCCCAGGTGGCCACAAAGGCCAACCCAACCACAGTCGCGGGCACAATGATGAACAGTTGGTTCAAGGCCCCTTGCAAAGCGGCGAGGCTGTTGGCCGCTTCGGCCCGTTTCAGGAGAATCGAAGTCAGGATGGCTCCGATGATGATCCCCACCATCAGCATTGACCAAACCACACCCACTAGGCGCGATCGATCATCCTCGTCCGACACATCCACCAACAAAGCCGCAAAGGGTGTGGAACTGGCACTGATGGAGAGGCCATAGCCCGCAAACAGCAACCCAAGGGCGATCGTCCAAAGGCCCGTGGTTCCCTCCCAAGACCAACCGCCCGCCTGCGCCACGGCCGCGCCCAATTGCCACATCACCTGCACAATCAAAAACGAGAGCACCGCAAAACACATGGCTCCCAGCCAGACATAGCCCGATCGATGCAACTGAAACAGGGGCTTGGCATCGGACAGTTGCCCAAACCAAACACGGGCGGGCGCAATGAACTGGTGCAGGGCGATCGCCCCCGCCGCCACATCCAGGGGAATGGCCAACTCATTGCCCATCACCCGGTTCAGCAGCCCCAAGGTCAGCACTGACATCATGCCCAGACCCATTTGAAACAGGCCCAAGCGCAACATCACCGGCAGGGAAAGCTTAGGGGGCTGTTGGGGCAAGTCATGGTGCGGGGGCAACTCCAATGGGGAAGGCAACGGATTCAAAGTGGATTCGGGAGACTCTGGAGGCATGGTGCTAGGAGGAACAGAAAATTCAAAGATAGATGGGGATCGTAGCTGGAGGGCTGTGATTCGGATTCGTGAGCCTCTGATCCTGCCGTCGCGAGATCCTAGGGAGCAAGGCCAGATCCTAGGGAGCAACGCCAGATCCTAGGGAGCAACGCCAGATCCTAGGAAGCAACGCCAGATCCTAGGGAGCAACGCCAGATCCTAGGGACAAGGGGCTTAAGCCCCTTGTTTGAAGCGGTTAGGCTAGGAAAATTAGCCATTTCCGCCTCAATCGATCGAATTCGATGACAAGCCCTGACTCCTAGGTTGGATCTGGGTTGAAATTTTTGGATCTGGGTTGAAATTTAAGCTGGTTGATAAAAGGTTTTGACCCAAATTTTGCGGCCGATTCGCCGGGGGCGATCGCTCTCCAATTTTAAAAGGCACACCGGAACTTCCCCTTCAGTCCCGAAATCCTGACGGAATTTTGGGGAATGTCCAAATTTCTTG
Organism: Limnothrix sp. HT2024; assembly: GCF_059138625.1. Classification (NCBI taxonomy): domain Bacteria; kingdom Bacillati; phylum Cyanobacteriota; class Cyanophyceae; order Pseudanabaenales; family Pseudanabaenaceae; genus Limnothrix; species Limnothrix sp. HT2024. The sequence continues at coordinate 3,829,214 of NZ_CM181121.1, read as the reverse complement.
AAGAATAAATCCTTATAATTGGTTCACAGAAATTAATGTTTTGTCTAAAATTTCTCATCAACTCCAGCCCAAACCTTTAGAGAACGAGATCCAACCATGACCGGATTCATTCGTGGCCTGTTCGGCGGCAACAAAAAAGAAGAAGCACCCGCGCCCCAACCCGCTCGCCAAAAGGAAACCCAGGATTTCTTCTTGGATTTTGACAGTGCTCGCACCTTCGGGGACATTGAGCGGATGCGCAAGGAAGTGGAAGTCCACAAGACTTTCCCCAAGGGGACTACGCCCGTTGAACAACCGGCCAAACCCAAGGCCAAGGCTGCGGAACCCACCAGCAGCGCTCCGGCCAGCACGGCCGGCGAAACCCTGGAACGCCGCAAGGCCGATCGCAACTTGGATGCGTTCCGCAGCATGGCTAAAGACCTGAAAAAATAGGCGGGGTCTCAAAACTGGGATCGCAAAACGAATCCAGTCGATCGCCACGGGAGGGAGAGCAATGTTGAGTTGTTCTCCCTCCTGTATGTTGATGGGTTCTGATGTGGCTTAACGCTGGCTGGTTAGTTCCGGCGGTGATTGATTCTTGTGCTGGTTCATTTTGCGAGCGATCTCTGGGCAGTTAAGCTGTTGATTGCCACTTCAAGCTAGGGCGATCGCACCGCTGATGGCTTTGAAGGGTGGCTGCCCGGTGCAAACTCCTGATCAACGAGACAACGAGATCTGGCCTATGACCTACTTGCGGACTGACGACCCATCCTCCCAGCGGCCGAAAATTAGTCCCGGTCGGTTACGGGAAATTCAGGAAGAGGCTGAACGGCTGCAATGGTTGCTGGCCTCGCTGCTGGTGTTGCCGGGAGTGTTGGATAACGAGGTGGGCAAGGCGTTTGCACAGTTTTTGGGGACGGTGCTGGAGCGATCGCGCGATGCGACGGATATTACGTTGGCCTATGGGCGCTGGTTTCGGGCGCTGATGACGGCGGGCCAAAGCTGGGGGGACTATTTGCTTGATCGCCTGGTGACGGTGGACACGGTATTGGCTCCGGTGCTCAAAGGCAAGACGATCGAGCAATTGCCCTCGGCCACGATCGCGGCGATCGACCATGATTTACGAGCATTTCAGCAACTGTGGCAGTTTGAGCCGGCCTTGGCTTGTCAGTGGGCCCAGGAGTTGGCGGGTGGGGCGATCGAGCTAGTGGCCTGGAGTGGGCCCGGTGCTGACTCGGAAACGAAATCCGATTCATCTGATTCATCCGATTCATCTGATCAAGCCGCACCTGATCAATTGGATACGCCTGATCTCGTTAATCAACAAGATCAACAGGATCAATCTGACGCATCTGATCAACAGGAAACCAAACCCAATCCCAAAGCCGCACTCCGGGCCCAGTTGCGCAACCTGGATGACTGGGCAACAGCCACACCAGCTTTGGTGCGTTATTTGGCAGCGGCCGATCGGGGACAGTTCAGCGAGTCCCGAGCTTTTCGTTGGCGATCGGGGCAGCTTGTGTCGGTGACCCATCCTGACCCGATCGACCTGCCCGACCTGGCCGGCTATGACGGCCCCAAGGCGCAACTGATTCAAAACACGGAATTTCTGTTGGCCGGTCACCGGGCGCTAAACGTGTTGCTGTATGGGGCACGGGGCACGGGGAAATCATCCCTCGTGAAGGCGCTGCTGTCGGCCTATGGCGATCGGGGGCTGCGATTGGTGGAGGTGGCCAAGCAAGAGCTGGATCATCTGCCGGAGATTGTGGACTTGCTGCGGAGCGCGTCCCAAAAATTCATCTTATTTGTGGATGATTTGTCCTTTGAGGAGGATGACGAGGCCTTCAAGGCACTGAAGGTTTGCCTGGAGGGCGGCATCACGGAGCGGCCAAAGAATGTGGTGGTCTATGCCACATCAAACCGACGACATTTGGTGCGGGAATATTTTGCCGATCGCCCCCGGCCCAGCGATGCGGATGAGGTGCAGTCCTGGGATACGGTGCAGGAAAAGCTCTCCTTTGCCGATCGCTTTGGCCTGACGTTGACCTTTGAGGCGGCCGACCAAGACACCTATTTAGAAATCGTGAATCATTTGGCTGATTTAGCCAATCTCGGGATTGATCGGGCAGAATTGCGGTTTCGAGCTTTGCAGTGGGCCACGCGCCACAATGGGCGATCGGGTCGCACGGCTCGCCAGTTCATCGACTTCCTCACTGCTGAGCAGGCCTTGGCGGCCAAGGCCACTCCCAGCACTGAGGCTGCGGAAGCTTGATGGCGCTCATGGCTCTGGGTTCACCGTTGATGTTGATTTGGACGAGCCAACTATGCATGGGCCCATTCCGGAACACCGCTTTTTTGCTTATCTAACTTGGCAAGAGATCGCGACCTTGCCCGATCGGGAGCGGGCCGTGGTGATTTTGCCGGTGGGGGCGATCGAGCAACATGGGCCCCACTTGCCCCTAAATGTGGACAGCGCGATCGTGAACGGAATTCTCGGGCGATCGCTCCAATGGCTCGATCAACAACGGCCCGACGTGGTGGCCTATGCCCTGCCACCATTGTTCTACGGCAAATCCAACGAACATCTGGCGCTGCCGGGAACCATTTCCCTCAGCGCCACCACGCTCCTGTCCTTGGTGATGGACATTGGCCACAGCCTCTATCGATCGGGCTTTCGGAAGTTGCTGTTGCTGAATGGCCATGGGGGACAGCCCCAGGTGTTGGATGTTGCCGCCACGGATCTCCATGAGCGATATCCCGACTTTTGGACTTATTCCTGTTTTGTGTGGCGATCGGCCAATTACAAACCCCTGTTGAACCCGGCGGAAACCCTGGGAATGCACGCGGGCGATGCGGAAACCTGCGTGATGTTGGCCCTTGATCCCGATCGGGTGCGGATGCAACGGGCCCAGGCAGAGATGCCCCTGATCCATCCGGGCAAGCGACTGGGGCCCAAGGGAGCCTTAACCTACGCCTGGACAATTCAAGATCTGAGCCAAAGTGGCGTGATTGGTGACCCAACGGCGGCGGCGGCCGATCGGGGCGAACAGATTATTGAACTGCTCGCCCGCAACTGGGCTGAGATCCTAGCCGAAATCTACGACTACTACCCGATCGCCCAGCCCTAGCCCAGGATGGCCCAACTGTTGAAACTACTGGACAAGTTGGCAGGCGCATTGGGGAAGGTAGCGATCGTTTGCACGCCGGATCCGTTGTTGAACTGCAACGCTACCCCCGTACCGCTACTGACAAAGGCAAACCCGCCCCGCTCCGGATCCACCGAAAACACCCGCAGGGTCGTAATTCCCCCAAATCCGGTGCTCCGAATCACCAATTTGTCCAACGTGGGGTCAAAGTCCGTCAGCACATCACCCCCTTCAGCGGGCGTGTTGTAAATAAAGAAATCGCTGCCCCCCGTGGCCAGCAACGTATCAGACCCCACGCCCCCTTCCATGGAGTCATTGCCCTCGCCGCCATCAATCAAATCGTTGCCGACACTGCCCTTCAGCAAATCTGCACCGCCCAAACCAGTGATCGTATCGTTGCCATCTAGCGCATCGATCGTGTCATCCCCAAACGTGCCTTGAATATTGTCATTGCCGGTGGAGGGCTGGGTGGAACCGGTGCTGCCCGTGCCGCCCGTGCTGCCGCTCACGCCGCCCGTGGTGGTATCTGTGCCCACGGGGGTGAGGAAACTGAGGCGTTGACTATTCTTCACGATCGCAATCAGCCGCTCCGTGTTGTTGGTATCCACCAACGTCAGGAACGTATCGGCCGCATTCAGCCCCGTTCCCGGAACCACCACCACCCGCGAGGCAATGTTGCCCTCGAACCCAATCAGGTCTTGGGTGAAGTCATAGTCAGCGATGATGTCAACGCCGCCTGCTTGTCCTGACACGATGAAGGTATCGCCGCCATTGCCCCCAATCAGGGTGTTGCTGCCCTGGTTGCCGTACAGGGTGTCGTTGCCGTTATCCCCGGACAGGCGATCGTCTCCGGTACCGCCGAAGATCACATCTTCGTTTTCGCCGCCGTTGATCGTATCCGCATCGCCGTTGCCGTTGAGGGTGTCGCTGCCTTCGCCGCCGTTGATGATGTCAAGGTCGCGGCCGCCCAGAATCAGATCAGCACCGCTGTCACCATTGAGATCATCGTTACCATCGCCGCCATTGATGGTGTCGGCTTCCCGGCCGCCAAAGACAACATCATCTCCTCGACTGCCATCGATTCGATCGTTCCCTTGGCTGCCAAAAATCAGGTCATTGCCTTGGCCACCAAAGATCACATCGTTGCCCAAATCTCCGAACAGGATGTCTTCGCCCTCGTTGCCTTGCAGCAGGTCATCGCCCTGGCCACCGTAGAGGGTATCGGCTCCCACGTCGCCCCATAGGGTGTCGTTCCCTTGGCTGCCTCGCAGGATGTCGGGATCTTGGCCACCGAAGAGCAGATCGTTGCCATCGTTCCCATCCAGCAAATCGTTATCTTCGTTGCCGTAAAGGGTGTCGTTTCCCTTGCCGCCAAAGAGTTGGTCGCTGCCAAACCCCCCTTGCAGGAAGTCGTTGCCGTCGTTGCCATTGAGAATGTCGTTGTCGCGGCCCCCTTGGAGGGCATCGTTACCGGCTAAGCCAATGAGGGTGTCGCTCCCTTCGTTGCCAAACATTTGGTCGTTGTCATTGGTTCCGGTGAGGAGGTTGGGAAGGTTGTTACCGTTAATGATGGCCATGGGGCGCTCCAAGGTGGGCTACAGTCCTGCGGGCGAACCGATGCGTGAGAAGGCTGAAGATGGGGTGATGGTGGGTGTGGCTCGCGCGAATCGATGATGGTCGATTTGTTCTGGGGTTGTCAAATGGGGGATGTGCCGGAAATGGCGGGTTTTGGGCGGGTGCGAAGCGGAGAACTTGGGCAAGTGGGGTCAGGAATTGGCTGGGATCCCTGGGGCGATCGGGAGGGGGCAAACCCGATTGTTAACATAGGCTTGCGTGGGGTGACCCCGCACGGCGTTGGGGTGGGGTGGTTCAGGAAATCCGGAAGGGACGGGGGCGATCGATCAGTTCGGTCAAAGCAGCCCAGGGCCGATCGGCCCCAGTCGTTTGCGTCCTAGATTCCCAATCTGAGCGGTATTGCAGCGCACAAAGCAGAGGTTTTTGATTCATGAGTCAATCGTTGAGAGCGGCGGCGGCCAACCCGATCAAGTTTGGAACGGATGGTTGGCGGGGGGTGATTGCGGCAGACTTCACGATCGAGCGGGTGGCCCGGGTGGCCCCGCTGGCGGCGGAAGCCTTGGCCCAGGAGTTTGGGGCCAGCACCGGCAGCCGCACCATTTTGGTGGGCTATGATCGCCGGTTCATGGCTGAAGATTTTGCGCGGGTGGCCGCTGAAGCCATCCAGGCGATCGGCTATCGGGTGAAGCTGTCGGACTGCTATGCCCCCACGCCGGTCTTTAGCTGGATTGCCCACCATGAACAGGCCCTGGGGGCGATCGTCCTGACGGCCAGCCACAATCCTGGCCGCTATTTGGGTCTGAAGGTGAAAGGAGCCTTTGGGGGTTCCGTGTCGCCGGAGGTGACCCAAAAGATTGAGACGATGTTGGCGGCCGAAACGGTTCCGGCCGAGGTGGAGCATCCGGAGCCGATTGAGTCGTTTAATCCTTGGGAAAGCGGCTACTGTGAAGCGTTGCGGCAGTTTGTCGATCTTGATGCCATCCGAGCTGCCATTGCCGATGGCAAGCTGGCGGTGTTTGTGGATGCGATGCATGGCGCTTCGGCCGGCGGTCTCAGCAAGGTGCTGGATGTTGCCGTGCAGGAGCTGAACACCAATCGCGATCCGCTGTTTGAAGGGGGCGCACCGGAACCGTTGCCCAAATACACCACCCGCTCGATCGCCCAAATTCGCGACCACCAACAGGCCCATCCCGACCAGTTGGCCGTGGGGTTGGTTTTTGATGGCGACTGCGATCGGATCGCCGCGATCGATGGGTCTGGGGAATTTCTCACCTCCCAGATCTTGATCCCGATTTTGATTCAGCACCTGGCCGTGGTGCGCGGGCAAACCGGCGAAGTGGTTAAAACCGTCAGTGGCTCCGACCTAATGCCCAAGGTGGCGGAACTGTATCAATTGCCGGTTCATGAAACCGCCGTGGGCTACAAATACATCGCCGATCGCATGTTGAGCGTGCCGGTGTTGATTGGGGGCGAAGAGTCCGGCGGCGTGGGCTATGGCAACCACATTCCTGAACGGGACGCGCTGCTCTCGGCTCTGTATGTGTTGGAAGCCGTTGTGAAAGCGGGCAAAAGCTTGAACGAACTTTACGGGGACTTGCAAACCAAAACCAATTTTTTCAATGCCTACGATCGCATTGATCTCGCCCTGGCCAGCATGGCCGCACGCGATCGGCTGTTGGGACAACTGCAAACCAACCCACCCCAAGCGATCGCCGGGCAAGCGGTCACCGACTGCCAAACCACCGACGGCTACAAATTCCGCCTGACCAGTGGCGATTGGTTAATGGTGCGCTTCAGCGGCACGGAACCCGTGCTGCGGCTCTATTGCGAAGCCGTCACGCTCGATCGAGTGCATGAAATTCTGGAATGGGCCCGCCAATGGGCCGAGGCTGCCGCCGCCTAGGGTCTCTTGTCCCTCGCCAAACTTGCTGGACTTTGCTCACCTGGGCTGATCCCCGGGTGATTTTTTTGGGTGGTCATTGCCGCCCGTTGCCCTTTGCTAAACCACCCCCGATCGGGACAATTGGGAAGTTCTGTCCATTCTGAAATTTCTTTTTCGCCATGCCCCGTTTAGTTGTTGCCACCGGAAACCCCGGCAAACTCAAAGAGCTACAGGCCTACTTGGATGATTTGGGCTGGGAGCTGGCCCTGAAGCCCCCGGAGCTAGAGATTGAAGAAACGGGCCAAACCTTCCTCGAAAATGCCCGCCTAAAAGCCACCCAAGTGGCCCTGGCAACCGGTGAATGGGCGATCGCGGACGATTCTGGCCTGGCGATCGATGCCCTCAATGGTGCGCCGGGTCTCTACTCCGCCCGCTATGGAGTCACCGACGCTGATCGGATCAACCGCGTTCTCACCGAACTGGCCAACCAGCCCGATCGCCGCGCCCAATTTGTCTGCGCGTTGGTGGTCGTGCGGCCCGATGGCACGGTGGCCGCCGAAGCCGAGGGCATTTGTCCCGGTGAAATTACCACAGCTCCCCGGGGATCGCAGGGTTTTGGTTACGACCCCATTTTTCTGATGCCCGAGTTAGGCCTCACCTATGCGGAAATGTCTGCCAACCAAAAACATGAACTGAGCCACCGTGGCCGGGCGATCGCCCTGTTGCGGCCCCAACTGACGACCCTGTAACCCCTGCGCCAAGCCATCACCGCAACCTAGCCAGCAGCCTTTGTGCAGATCTTAGTCACAACTGCAATGCTTGATTTTGGTGCTGGTTCTGGTGCTGATACTGTGGCTAATTTCGGAACTAATCAAAGTGCTTGGAGTGACACCTAGACTGTCAGTGATCGCTGCCCTTTTCGGCCACAACAAACTGGGTGTCACCGCAATAGATTGCAATGGCAAATTGCCACGATCAAGACTTAGGGACAGCTATTCACTAAATCGGGACGGCGTTGATCAAATTCATGCCAATAATCCTGAAACGCGGCTTGTGAGCGTTCACGAGCTTGGCTCAATCGATCGGAAGAGCGCCCATGTTGCTGAATATAGGTCTTAGCGGCTTCGGCCCCTCGCAACCTGGCTTCTGCACCAGCCAGACCACAATCGCGTAATAGGGGATCAGACAACTCAGCCGCCGCATTCAAAGACCGGCGATAGTTAATGATTGCAGTATCAAAATCTCCCTGCTGCTCCGCTTGGTAGCCCGCATTTTGAGGATGCTCCACGGCGGGGCCGTAGGGCGTGGTTCCCTGGGCAGTTTCAATGGTTAGGCCGATCGAACTGGTGATCGTTAGAGTCAGGGTACTGAGACCGATCGCCCAGCGTCTCGCAAACAAAAAAAGAGCCACAAAACCTCCAATAGAAAAATTTAATTGAATCGACATTCAATTCACATTCAATTCAAATTGAATCGACATTCAATTCACATTCAATTCAAATTGAATCGACATTCAATTCACATTCAATTCACATTGAATTCATGTTCAAGACCCAGTGTTTAGGTCTTAGCACAGGATGACTTCCCAAGAGCTGGTGTATCGTCCAGCAATTTTTCGGGGCGGTAACCGTTAGGATTAGCAGTGGTTTTCTCCTTGATGCATAGCAGATGCATGGTTGCCTATGTCTTCGCTCGATCGCCCGTCTGAAATCCTGGAAGCCTTGCAGCGTTTGATCGATGTGGTAGCCCAGTTGCGCGATCCGGTGCGGGGCTGTCCTTGGGATTTGGCACAAACACCCGAAAGCCTCGTGCCTTATATCTTGGAAGAAGCTTACGAAACCGTGGCGGCAATTCGCAGCGGCGATCGCGCGGAAACGGCGGCGGAATTGGGCGATTTATTGCTTCAGGTGGTGTTGCAATCGCAACTGGCCAGCGAGGCGGGGGATTTTGATTTGGGACAGGTGGCCAACGGCATTGCTGATAAGTTGGTGCGTCGCCATCCCCACGTATTCGGTGAGGCCGAGGCCACCGATGCGGCGGCGGTGCATCGGCAGTGGGAACAGATCAAGGCGGCAGAAAAGGGGGAGCCGATCGACCAACTACCGCCCCTCAGCGCCAAGCTCGATCGCTATGTCAACCGCTTGCCGCCCCTGATGGCAGCCCTGAAGATGTCGGAAAAGGCGGCGGCAGCGGGCTTCGAGTGGGACAGCCTGGATGGGGTTTGGGAGAAGTTTCACGAGGAGTTGGCGGAACTGCAAGGGGCGATCGCCCAAGGCGACCCGGAACACCAGGCTTCGGAGTTGGGCGATTTGCTCTTCACGGTGGTGCAATTGGCCCGCTGGCAGGGCATTGATCCTTCAGCGGCGCTCCATGGAACCAATCAGCGGTTTGTGCAGCGGTTGCAAATGATGGAGGCCCTGAGCGATCGCCCCTTGGAACAGTACAGCCTTGAAACCCTGGAAGCCCTTTGGCAGAAGGCGAAGGCTCAATTGGGCCAAGGATCCGGTCAAGGGTCAAGTGCTCAACATCAGAACTTGTAATTTCCCGATTGAGTTCAAAAACTGCCCATTGGGGCCACTGCCATTCAAAAAATCTGGAGCCAAAAAATCTAAAGCCAATCTGAAGTTATGGCCGGGATCAACGGAAGCGTCATGATCAGGGCGGGCGATTCCTGAAACCCGTGGCAGCATGAGGATGTGGCCCCGATCGCGCGAAGGCGAGGCCACCCTCGCGGCCCCAAACGGGCCTCGGGGAGCTGTTTCGCCAGTGTGAGTTTCGCACTGCTCTCGGCCATGTCCTACCATGTTTCCCTCCTCGGCCCCGTCAGCGGCCAAATTCAGCACTGTTCCGACTTGGATGGTTGGGTTCCTGAACCCGGCGATCGGTGGCAAAGTTTCCGTTGGGATCGGCGAACCCTCCGTCAATTGAGCGATCCGAACCTTGGCCGACAACAGTGGCTTCAGTGGCTGGGCCACGCGGAGGCGGCCACAGCGGAAGCGGTGAAAAGCTTGATGGTGCTGGAAGGCTGGGATCGCTGCCAACACCCCTAGTCCTCCGGGGGTTGGGCCGATGAAGCCTTACTGAGCTGGAGAATTTTTGGACAACCAATCCAAGACCCGATCGCCCAAACGCACCCCATCGAGCCGATCGATCTCGCGCATTCCCGTGGGGCTGGTGACGTTCACTTCGGTTAAGTAGCCGCCGATCACATCAATGCCCACAAAGATCAACCCGTCGCGCCGGAGGGTGGGGGCCAAGGCGGCCGCAATTTCCCGATCGCGATCGGTCACGGCTGCCCGCACGGCCGCCCCGCCCACGGCCATGTTGCCGCGAAACTCACTGCCGGTGGGAACCCGATTCACCGCCCCGATCGGCTCGCCATTCAACAAAATCACCCGCTTATCGCCGGCCTTGGCTTCCGGCAAAAACTGTTGCACCATCACCGGCACTTGACCCCGCAGGGTGCTGATTTCCACTAACGAATTGAAGTTGCGATCGCCCGGCTCCAGGAACAAAATGCCCTCGCCCGCTTTGCCGCCCAAGGGTTTCAACACCGCCGCGCCCCGCCGCTCCACAAACGCCCGAATGATTTCCCGATCGCTGGTGACGATCGTTTCGGGAATCACTGAAGTGAATTGCAGGGCGTACATTTTCTCATTGGCAGCTCGAATCCCGCTGGGACGGTTGATGACCAGGGTTTTAGCCGGATTGACATAATCCAGCAGATAGGTGGTGTAAAGATAGGGCACGGTTACGGGCGGATCGGTGCGCATAAAAACCGCATCCATGGCCTCTAGAGGCTGCCACAGCGCTTCGCCCAAGCTGAACCAGTCTTCAACGGCTAACCAGCGTCCTTCGCCCAGGGTCACGGGGGCCAAGGTGACCGGCAACAACTTGGCCCAGGCTTGGGAATCCCGCACACTCAGATCCGTGGCTTGGGTGATGAAAACCTGGTGGCCCGCCAGTTGGGCCGTTTCCATCAGGGCAACACTGGTGTCGTGGGTCGGATCCAGTCGTTCGATCGGGTCAATGATAAAAGCCAGTTTCACGAGGTGCTCCCGAATGTTGATTGACGAATGGCGCTCATGAATCTTGGTTCAAGCGCAGTTATGAGTCCAGCGCGTTCGATCGCCGTTTCCAAACCACCTAGCGGGCCCCTAGCTCGCCCCGTTGCCAAGCGGCAAACAGTTGCTCAAAGGCTAGCCCCATCAGTGTTGAATAGCGGCGACTGTCAAAGAAAACCGGGTTGGCCGCCATGGCCCGCTGGATGCGATCGCTCAAGGATTGCCGCCAGTCGCGGTTTTTAGCCAACCGCACCGCCAATTGCAGATAGTCCGCCTCATCGGCCGCAATCAGCTCCGGAATGCGCAGCGATTGCAACAGGGCCGAGGCCATCCGCGATCGGAACGAAACCCCTTCCACCACCACGGGCGGCATTCCCACCAGCAACGGATCGATCGTGGAGTTCACCCCGGCAAAGGGGAACGAATCCAAATAAACATCCCCCAACTTCAGACATTCGCGAATGTCAGCAATGGTGGGCAAGGGATTCAAAATCACCAGGCGCTGCGGATCCACACCCACGGCGGCCAAGTCCGATCGAAACCGATCGATGAACGGTTGCGCGGGATAATTTTGCCCCCAATTGGGATTGAACGGATAGAGCACCAGCACCGAATCCGCCACCTGTGCCAGCAGTTTCACCCAGACCGATCGCAACTCCGGCACAATTTTGTTGAAATTGGCCCCAGACATATAAACCGTGGTTTGATCCGTGGCTCCCCAAGAAGCCCGCGAGGGTTGAATCGTCGCCGTTTGGGGCAACACGTCATAGTTAAAGGCATGGGCCGGCCCTTCAAGGGCCAACAGCTTTTCCGTGTAGCGCGCTTGGGCATCGGTCGTCTCCGTCAGCGACCCGGAAATATAGGCATCTACATGGGTCATCCCCGTGGTGACCGGTGCTGAGGTGGACATCACCTGCACTCGGGCCAGGCGCTGCACCGCCAACACCGTAATCGGATTGGTCACCATGGTGACGTTCGTGCCAATCAACAGCAGATCCAGGTCATCGGCCCGCATCCGGGCCGTCTGTTGGGCCAAGCTCCCTTGCAAATGCACGAACTGATCGGCACGGCTGGCGCAATATTGCTCCAGGGGATGGCCGGTGGCAAAGACGCTATAGAGAATGATCTCAAAGCGCGATCGATCCAGATATTCAAAGGCGGGCAGGGTGGTGAAGGTTTCCGTTTGGGGCGTGAAGTGATCCTTCAAAATCCCTACCCGCAGCTTTTGCCGCTGGGGATCCCTGGGCCCAAACCGATAATCGACCATTTCGCCCTGATCCTTCAGGGTTTTCGCAATGAGGAACGCTCGCTTGCGATAGATATCCGTTGGGCTGTCGGCGGTGAAATACAAAGGCGTGAAAGTGCCGCGATAGGCCAGCCAGCGCGCCAGTTTTTGGGAAACCTCATCTTCAGGGCGCGTTTCGTTGGTGCGATAGACCTGGTTAGTCCAGCGGGTGATGTGCTGGGCAAAGCGATCGGCATCGCCCACCTCTTGAAAATAGAGGGGGGCTTCCTGCATGTAGAGGGCATAGGCCTCTAGGAACCATTGGGGCAAGTAGATCGCGCCATATTCCAAGGGCAATTGATAGGCCCGGCAATACATCATCAGGATGATGAAGTTGCGAAGCTGGCTCAGGGTTTTGATGCCGCCCTGGAGGCTGCTGATCAGGGGTTCAATGAACGATCGCTCGTCCGCGGTCCAGGGTTCATAGCGCAAGTCCGTTTCCACCAGGGCCTTGCTCGCTTGCCCCAACCGGGCCAGGTAGGCCTCATCGAGGCGATCGAACGGAATTCGCAACCATTGTTCCGCCAATTGGCGACGGGCATTTCGCAGGCGTTTGATCGCCTTGGGATCGGTGGAACGCTGGCGATAGGCGGCCACGGCCTGTTTCACCTCATTCACCAGGGGCACAAACAGCACCACCATGGAAGCCAGAGGGGTAATCTCCCGAACTAAGGCTTGGGTCTCCTCGGTTGTGGCGGTTGTGGGCGTTGTGGCTAAGGGGGCGATCGGGGTCGGATCCGCCGGAGCGGTTGAGTCCGGGGCCTCGGGATCCATTTGCACCAGGCAGTTAATGACGGCCGAGCGGATCTCGATCGAGTCTTCACAACGGAGCGCTTCCCGCAGTTGGGCGATCGCCGTTTCCCAATCGGCCCGCTTCAGGCTCTCTTGGGCCACCCCGATCGCGTATTGGGCATAGTACTGGAGGGCACGGCGAGCCAAGCGATCGCGCCGATCGGCGGGGAGATAGGCTCGGGCCAGGTCAATGGCGCGGCGGGTGTCGGCAATGTTGGCCCCGGTGCGGGTGAGTTTGGAGGTGGTGGAGCCGTCATGCCGCCGAAACACCGCCAAGGGTTCTGGCTCAAACCACAGGCCCCAACGACTGGCTAGGCGCTGCCACATTTCCCAATCGGCCGCCGAGGCCGCCGCCGGGTCAAAGCCTCCCAATTCCTCATAGGCCGCACGACGCACCACGATCGCGGAAAATTGCACCCGTTGGCACTGGGCAATCCGATCGACCCAATCACTCACCGGCCCAGCCGTTTCCCGCTCCAGTTCAGAGGTCCAAATAATCCGCCCTTGCTGATCAATGTGGTGATGCCGACAGAGCACCATTCCCACCCGATCGCCCACCTGCTCGATCGCCCGGGTCATCCGCGCCACAAATCCCGGCAACAATCCATCATCTTGGTGCAACAGCAGCACCCATTGGCCAGACGATCGGCTTAAACAATCCTGCCAATTGCCCAGCAGTCCTCGATTGTTCGGCTGACGAGTGTACAGCACCCGATCGCCTGCCATCCGCTGCACGATCGCCCGCACATCCACCCGATCGGACGCATCATCCAGCACCTCGATCTGCATTCGATTGGCCGGCAGCGCCTGATCCAACACACTTTGCAGCGCGAGGGCAAATTGCTGCGGATCGGGGTTATAAACCGGCAGCATCACCGACCACAGGGGCCGCTCCGTTCCCGCTGATACCGGAGCCAGATGTGGCCGCTCGGATTTCAGCAGCCGATCCATATGTGTGGTCATCGCCCGAGCAATCTGTTGCGATCGGGAATGGAGCTGATCAAACCAGGGAGCCGCCACCAGCTTGTGATAAAACCGGCGAGCATCGGTTTCCAGCTCTTTTTCCGCCGAATTTAGCTGGGTCACCTGCTGGGCATGGATCCGCCGACTGGACAGGGGGCGGGAAATAAAGCCCACCTTGTACTTGGCCAACAGTCGCAACCAAAGATCCAAATCCACCAATTGCTTCAGGGCCGGATCAAAGCCACCCACGGCCAACAGAGCATCGGTACGCACCAAAACCGCGCTCGGTTCGCCAATTTTGTTAATTTGCCCCACCTTTTCCACGGGATCCACCGGATCCTGAAACAGCTTTTTCAGCTTGTCCAGCTTGGTTGGATCCGTGGGAGCCAGCAGCAGGCGCGGATCTCGCAATAGCTCCACCCCCGGCTGCACCGCCTGCAAGTGCGACCAACCATGGTGCAAATTTTCACTGCCGGCCGCCAACCGCTGGGACGCGGAATCCTGCGCCGCCGATGGATCCAGCAACAAACGCCGGGGGGCAAACACCAGGGCAATCTCCGGGTCGCTTTCCGCCAAGGCCACCATAGCCTTCAGACAGTCGCGATCGAGCAAATCATCCTGGTGTAGAAACTTCAGATACTTGCCTCGCGCAAATTCTGCACAGTGATTCCAGTTGGCCACCATGCCCGCCCGCGGCCCCGCCACCAGTTGGATGCGTTGGGGATCCTGGGCCGCTGCGGTTTGCAGTTGCTCGATCGTCCCGTCGGTGGAACCATCGTCACTGACAAACACTTCCAGGTGGGGATAGCTCTGCTGGAGCGCACTGGCCAGGGCTTCATCGATGTAGCGCCGTCCGTTATAGGTGGGAATGGCGATCGTGACGAGGGGCTGTTGGCTATGGATGGTTTGGGCCTGCAACCGTTCGTAGTCTCGGCGAAATCCCGGGCGATCGAGCAGACCGGCCAGAGCGGGACTATAGCAAAGGTCATAGCGCAACTGGAGATCCCACTTGGTTTCCAGAATCCGCAATGCCTCCTGGCGCTGGGTTTCCGGATCCGTGAGCTGATGTTGCCAAGCGAAGGGATGGTGCTGGCGCAGGCGCGATTCGGGCACAAAGATATGGCGATAACCGGCCGATCGCAACTTCAAGCAGAAATCCAAATCCGCCGCAAAAATGCCCAACCGTGGATCCACACCGCCCACCCGCGCCCAGGTCGATCGGCGGCAACACATCCCCGTCCAGCGAACGGCCGAAACGTTATTGGCCAGGTCTATGTGGGCTAAGTTGGCGTAGTTAGACACCTTGGTGTCCAAGCCCTGATAAAGACAAAGCCCCTCAGGATTGAGGCCCAAGGTCAGGCCCGCCTGTTCAATGTGCTGCTCTGGATCCAACACCATGGGGCCAGCCACGCCAATGCGCGATCGCTGGGCCTGTTCCACCAGCCGGGTTAACCAGGCGGTTCCCATCGGCTCCATGCTGTCTTCTAAAAACACCAGATAATCACCCCGGGCCTGTTGCGCCGCGTGATTGGCAGCAGCGGCCCAATTGAAATCCTCACCGGGCAAGACCCGCAGCCGATCGGTGCCTAACTGGGTTTGCCACCGTTGCAGCACCTGCAAGAGGCCCGGCTCCGGTTGGGTGGTTCCCAACACCGCCAGCAACTCATAGGGGCCATAGTCCGTGTGACGAACAATTCCGTTCAGGCAGAGATCGAGATCGGCGGGGCCATTACCCACAAAGATCAAAATGGAAACCAATTTGCGCTCAGCAATTTGGTAGCGCATTCGGTAGTGGCCTGGCCGTTTGGCGATGGTTTCCACTTGCCCCGGTTCCCCGCGCCGCTCGATCGCCTCCCGCAAAGCCTTTTGCGCCGCCTCGTAGGCATAGGGCTTGGCTTCGGTGGAACCCGCCGCCGACCCGGAGTGAATCCGCCAGTGATAGAGCACTCGGGGAACGTGATAGACCCGATCGGTCTGCTCCGTAAATCGCAGGGCCAAGTCATAGTCTTGGCTGCCCTCAAACCCCGCCCGAAACCCGCTCACCTGGGTCAGGATCGATCGCCGGTAAACGGTCAAGTGGCAGATATACATCCGCGTCAAAAACGAGTCGGGACACCAGGCCGGCTTACAGGTGGGTTCCGACAAAATCCCCTTTTCGTCGATTTTGTCCTCGTCGGTGTAGATCATGTCCGCATCGGGATGCAGTTGCAGCAGCGAGACCACCTCAAATAGGGCATCCGGCGTGAGCAAATCGTCATGATCCAGCAGAGCAACATATTCACCCGTCGCGATCTCTAGAGCGGAGTTGGAGGCGCGGGAAATATGACCGTTTTCGGGGCGGAAGGCGACTTTAATTCGCGGATCGCGCCGTTGATATTGCTCAAGCAGCGGCCGCATGTGGGGGGCGGTGGAACAGTCGTCCGCGATGCACAATTCCCAGTCTGGATAGACCTGAGCCAGCACTGACTCGATCGCCTCAATCAGCAGTTGCTCCGGTGTGTTGTAGGTGGGCATCACAATGCTGATGGTCGGCCGGTAGCGGAATCCTTGCCGCACCGTGGTGGCCATGCGATCGAGGTCGGCAGCGTTGGGCCGGTTCGCGATCGACCATTGGTGGTAGGTGCGCGGCGGGGAATTGTCGGCCATCGGAGTTGCGGGCTGGTTTAGGGTTTTGGGGCGATCGAGTGGAGAATAACGGTTTTCTGGAGCAGTTCCAACCCAGATCAACGGAGCAGGGCCCCGAATTAATCTAGCAGTCGAATCACCGCTTCCACCTGCACCCAAAGATCTTCGGGGTTCGCCACCATTCGGGCGAATCAACGACTATTCATCCAGCCGCTAACGCCGCTGCCATGCTTCTAAAGCGGCGGTTACCACCGGAGTTAGCCAGTCAGGTAACTGAGGATAGATTTGCTCCCAAACTGAGCGATCGACCGCTGGAATTGGATAGGCCATGGCCACCAATGCCGTCCGGATGGCCGATTCGGGTTCCGGCAGACCACTGCAATATTCCACAAAATCTTGTAAAAATTCCCAATCCGAAGGCAGAATTGGCCGCTTGGAAAAATGACTAGCAATCAGCCGCTGATAGAGTTGGCCTTTACGGGTATGCCAGGCCGTTTCCAACTCCGTTGCTGGAGTCTCGTACCACTGTTGGGAATATTGAGCACGGGCATTGCTCAGTTCTGCCAAAGCTCCCCGATGTTCAGGCGATCGCTCGTAAAGATCCAAGCAGCTATCCACCCAGTTCAACCAAAACTCATCCCATTCTGGCAACCCCGGTTCTCCCAGTTCGCGCGGCGGGAATGAGGGAGCGATCGCCCCGGCGGCCGTCCGTTTGCGAAGGAACCCATTCAGGCACCAGGTCATATTCCGTTCGTAGAAGTCACAGAAATAGGTGTCAATGTCGTATTCATCCCCACAAACCATCAGAAATTCTTCCAAGGCCTGCAACGGTTTCCCGGCACTGAGACTATCTTCCACAATCACATAATCGCCCTGCTCAAGCCAGCGATGGAAAAACTCCAACACCGCAATGGTCGTTCCGTAGGAGTGATCCGCATCCTCAATCACCAACCAAGGGTGCGGTAGGCTGGCCAACCAGTCCGGCGAAAGGGTTTGCCCCAAGTCTCGGCCATCGCCTGCCAAAAAGGTCACCCTTGGATGGCTCACATCGGTCACGGGGTTGATGTCGATCGAGTAGATCTGCCCATCAATTCCAAAATTATTCAGGTGATCTCCCAACCAGAGGGCACTTCCCCCGGCGAAGGAACCAATTTCAAAAATAGTGCGCGGCTTTAGCTCCCAGAGCAGCAGGGAATAGAGTGCCCAGTCAAAGGGATTTTTGATTGTCTGAATGCCCCGATAGCTGTAGTTGCGAGCGGCCATCTCGATCGCAACAGCGTCGCTACCGGTCAAAAAGGAGGTTTGGATGGGGCGCACTGAATCCCAGGGGCGATCGCGCCAGTGGCAAAACCGGCTCGCATCATTCATTAGCCCAGAATTTGGGTCTGAGGCTGACGGTGTAGCAGGCTCTGCCTGATCGCCGGCCCCCGATTCGGAGCCAGCGACCTTCGTTAATTCAGGTAATTGAGGACTACCAGCCTCTATGTTCCCTAGGAAGTCATTTTTTTTTGAGCCTCTGACTCAAATACCGCCGCGTACAGCGGGAACAGCCAACCGGGCAAGCGGGTTGCCGCATCCTTCACCTGCATTTGTCCCGGCGCGTAGTACATCATTACGCCCAAGAACGCATTCAAACTACCGGGTTGATCGAAACCACGCGCTACCGTCTCCGCCAGCTTCACCAACAGTTCCCGCTCCCCATCCGTCAACGGCTCCCGTTGGAATCCCGATTTCAGATACATGCCATAACGGCGGCCCAGTTCACTATTGAACGCAGCCTCCAGTTGAGACGTGGGAACCGTCAACCAAAACTCCGCCACCCGTTGTCGTAATTGGCGCAGTTCCGCCACCGTTTCCCCATCTTCCGGGTCAATTTCGTAGAGATTGGAGCAACCCAAGAAGCGGTTCAGAAACACCATGTCCTCGGCTAAATTGGGAGGCTGGCTCACGGAGGGTGGAGCAGCAGCCGGTGCAGCCATGGGGACAGTTGGTTGCGGTGACGGCACTAAGGGAGCAGATGTCGCTTGGCCCGCTTCAAAAATTCGCTGATAGTCCGGTAGCAACCAAGCCGGTAAACGATTGGCTGCATCCCGTACCTGCATTTTGCCCGGCGGCAGATACATCATGATGGCCAACAGCGCATTCAGCCCCGGGTAGCGATCGATTCCCTGACTGACCAGACCCGTCAACTCCTGCACAACGGACTCCTCTTCGGGGCGCAGGGGATAGCTTTGATAGCCACTGTCAAGCAATGCCAAGTAGCGGCGGCCAAACTCACTCCTATAGAGGGATTCCAGCTCCTCGAAAGGGGTTTGGGCCCAAATTTGCCCCACCTGTTGGCGAATTAGTCGCAGCTCTTCCGCGATCGAGGTTTCCTCGGGGTCAATGTAGTAGAGATTGGCACAACCTAACAACCGATTCAGGAAGGTCATGTCCTGATGAAGTGGCACGGTTGCTGAGGTTGGCGGGGCAGTTGGTGCCGGGGTTGCGACTGGCTGGGGTGGGGCGATCGGCTGTGGCGCATGGGCAGCTCCCGAAGACCCATGAGGCTCAAAGACCGATTGATAATCTGACAGCAACCAAGCCGGAAGCTTTGCTGGGGCCTGGTCAACCTTCATCTTGCCAGCGGGGAGATACAGCATCACTCCCAAAAATGCCTGCAATCCAACCGGATGCCGGACGGTATGCTGACTCACTTGATTAGTGAGAGATTGAAGGTAGTTGGCTTCTTCATCCGTGAGGGGTTGGGATTGGAAGCCGCTGTGCAGTAAAGCACGATAGGCCTGGCCCACAGAGCCTTGATACAGGGCTGGGAGTTGTTCCGCTGGCGCAGCCTTCCAGAACTCAGCAGTCTGGCGGCGCAGTTCCCGCAGGAGGTTAATCGTGCTTTGATCGTTGGGGTCGAGGCCGTAGACCCGTACAACGTTCGTGAGGCGATCGCACAGCCACTGGGTGTAGGGATCGGTGGCAGGGGAGGTGGGAATGGAAAGGGCCATAGGGCTGCTGAGTTCGGCTTTTCGGCGCAATAGCTCCTCGAATTTTAGTTCGAGTTGGTCAATCGATCGCTCAATGTCAAATTTGGCAAAGGCTGCTGCTTGTCCCGTGGCGGCCAAGCGTGCCCAACGTTCCAGATCCTGCGGCAAACTGATCAACGATTGAGCCAGGGCGATCGCATCGCCGGCCGGAAAAGTAAGTCCGCTGACTTCATGCTCAACAATTTCTGCAGCTCCTCCTGTGCCACTGGTCACTACAGTTAGCCCAGCAGCCATTGCTTCGACCTGAGAAATTCCAAAGGGTTCTTCCCATATTGAGGGAAATACAAGTACGTTGCAATTGTGATATAGATCACGCAGTTCCTCGCGCGATAGCCGGCCGATCAGCCGAACACGATTCTCTAGGTGAAACGCACTGATGAAGTTATGGATTTGATTTTGATACTCAGCATTGATGCAATCTCCTGCAATGGTGCAGTCGAAATCAATTCCTAACTCCTGCAGTATTTTTGCAGCCTCAACAAGTGTGTGTGCTCCTTTGATTGGGATCACAAGACTGGCATAGGCAATCTTTAGCTTGTCATGCTTTGGCAAATCAAGGGCGCAGAATTCATTGACAACTGCTCCCGGATAGATAGTTGAAATATTCTGTCTGACACCCTGTTGAATCAGTAGATTGCGCGTATATCTACTATTGGCAGCAATACAGTAGATGGGGCTTTCAACTAAACTTTCAAACGAATACCCCAAATGAGGAAAGCCCAAATGATGGACAATGGGTACGTTAAGGCTCAGCAGTTGATCAATAATTGCTTTTCCCAAAAAATCGATATTACCAACTAAGCAAACATCGGGGTTAAAGCATCTAACTGTCTCATTAATAGATTCAGAGTTTTCCTGGATAATTTCAACAATTCTCTGAGTGTCGGGTAGTGTTAAGGGCGGTTGAGTTTCATAAGTCCCCCAAAGTTTTAATGCACGATTAATATTTGGTTCATGACCGGCTACAGAACTAAGATAAGAGACCTTAGTGGTAAGAACATGAATATTATGGCCGCGTCTTTGTAAACCACTGGCAAAATCAGCAATTGAGCGACCATAACCACCCAGCTCTTGGGGGGGATAAAGATTAGTTATGATTAAAATTTTGAATTGCTTTTCTGTTAATGCAGAGATGAGAGACGAATTGCTGCGATAAACATTGGGTTTTGCTTTAACCATTTGAAGCATTTCTAGGGTGTCGTAAACTTCTCTTACTTGCTGATCACTAGCAATGAGTAAATACTCAAATTGTATGACACTGAGTCGGCGTAACATCTCTTCCTTAGTTAGTTTATCTGGGTTTACAACATACCATTGCCACTTTTTTCCTTTTAGGTTGTCTAGATTGATAATTTCAACGCGATCAATTGCTTGGCAGTATTTTAGCCATTGATCAGTTGTATCACTTGGAGGCTGTCGAATTATGCGTTTTGCTCTTAACCGAGGCAGATCAATTACATCAGTAATGAGCTTCGGATCAATCTCTGAGTCAAAAAGGATTTCAAGCTCCAAGGAATAAAGGTGTGCCTCTTGAAGAACTTCATAGCTTCTGATACGGGTATCAAGTGATAACCCAAGATACTCCAGATTTTGAAAAAATTGGTTTTTAAAAGATAAAGCTTGAGTTCGCAAGTCGGAGTCAAGACGATACAAAGGCTCAATTTCCCGAGTTTCTAGGTAATGCAACAAACGTTGAATATTCCGTTCAGGGCTATAATTCGCCCAGTAATGCTCATAGCCTGCTTGAGCGATCATTTTAGCTTCATGGGGATGATTCAGATAGTACTGTAACTTCATTTCTAGGTCTGCTTCATCAGAAAAAGTGACCAAGTGCTTGCCGTCTTCAAAGAGCATTAGTAATCCAGATTCGACGCTGAGGCGATCAGTGAGCAAGAAGCCACCTGCAGCTAGAACTTCAAATACGCGAAAGTTAAGATCGCCATTAAGACTAATATTCAAGGAAATAATTGATTGATTATAAAAATAGGCAGCTTGAACTTGATCAGCTTGAGTGATGACAATGGGGTATTGCTTCTCAATAAGACGGTCAAGCAAGTATTTGCGATAGGGATGAAATCTACCAACACTACCGACAAAGACAATTGAATACTGAGCAGTTAGCTGTGGTTTTAAGTTGTGAGGGTTGGTATTAAATCCAGGAAGCCAGATCACATTTTGAAAGCCTGCTTCCACAAAGTAATGAAGATGATGACGATCATGCTCTGATGAGATGACATCAAAGCCTTCATCCAAGGCATACTGAAGTAGCTTACGAATGGGACTGGTTTGGTGATGACTATCTCCAGCCAGCAAAACGGACGTGAGCGAGCAGTTTTTTAACCCACGTGGAAAGCATCTCCCTGTCGAGTCAGCCTTAACTAGTACCAAGCTTTTTTCTTGGCTGCTTTCGACGTGATCAATGATAGAAGAAAGTGGAAAGTCGCCAGCGGGTGTCTGCCTCGTATATCCTTGCGGCTCGGAGCTGTCAAAATCAGGGCCAGCAACTAATTCCCGATCTAAAATGATTTTAGGTCGATAGATTGATCTATTAGCTTGCAAAAATATATAGGCTTTTTTGAAATTTGAGTTCATGATTTCACTATTCAGCTCAATGAGGTATTATAAATCGGGAGAGAGCATCAAGTTTAACTCATTGGGACGTTCAAAAACCTTTTCAATTCGGTAAGAATTTTCCTGAAGAAACACAATTAGTGATTTTAAATTGATGTCCTGGACTTCTACAAAAATGTGCGGACGATCTCGCTGAATCAGACTTTTTGCACCGTTCACTACACTAATCTCACCACCATCTACATCAATTTTCATGAAGTCAACTTTGGTGTAGAAAGTCTCACTGTCTAACGAAACTTGTTGAACAGATTCACCGAAGAATTGAGCGTTCTTTTCCGAATCACCAACTGCTTTATGAGATATAGAGTATAGTGTTTTGTCGCCAGGTGATTGATTAAGTGCAAGGTTCAAAGTCGTGTACTTTACACTTTGAGAAGAGGCATCGAAGATGTATAGCTGCTTGGGTCGAAGCTTTTTCAGGTAAAAACACGAGTGAGAGCCGACAAGCGAGCCGACTTCCACAATTCCTTGAACCGGAGGCTTATCAGAAAAGTAATTTTGAATATAATCAAGTTCATCGGATTCACAGAAAACACCATCAAGGTAGCGAATACTTGCATCCAGAGCTTGTCCGTTGAATGCGGTTAAGTGGAATTTGAAAGTTGAATCCCAAGCTGACACATTGGCGATTGTATCCTTAGAAACTAGGCGTTTTGCCAGTTCTAAGCAGCTATGTAGTCTTGGGTCGCTGGCATTCAATACACCAGAGGATGCCAAAAAGAAGGCATCAAGATGCTTCTGGGATGTCAAGTAAGACAAAGAGCTGATCCAGTAGCAGTTGCCGTTGGCAGGATTCCTGGAAATTCCTTGGAAAGCCTGGTTGAGCGCTGTGTCATAGTCGCGACAAACCCAAGCAAGAAAAGCCAGCTTAAAGTTATACTCTTCACTGCCTAGTTCGGGAAAACTCTGAACTGCTGTGAAATGGTTGCTTTTTCGCAGAAGCTCAAAGATCTCATCGAATATGCTAAATAGTCCTTGAGACACTGCAAGCTCTACTAGCTCTTTTTGTAGCAAGAAGATATCTTTTTCATCTGCGCTTGCAGATGAGGCAGTTGCCAAACGAGTTTCGAGGAATTGATTGAGTTGGACTGCTTGATGATACCTAGCCTCAAGGATTGGAAGGATATCATCTCGAGAATCAACATCTGGATCGACTACTCCTTGACTCAAGGAAGAGGCTCGCGCTTTTTTGGACAGGATTTCAGAAACTTTGCTTGGATCAACATGGGGCCGACTATTGATATTCATAATGCTGATTTTCCCAGTCACAATCTTAGAGAGTAGATTAACTGCATCAAAGATATTTTCGATGCCTAGGTTACGACAGTTTAAGACTATGCCGGTTGGATGACTCGGATCGCCCATCCAACAGCTTTGATTCTCCAATGTAGGTACTTGGCTGGCTTGAGGTGGAAACTGAAAAAGCTCTGGAGGTAGATTCAGAGCCTGGATCATATACTGAGCAAGGTTTAAAAGATAGTCATATTTCTGGGGATCATCATTGAGCCGATTTAATATATTGTTCTGAATGGCACCAGCCAAATTCACCTCTATTGATAACTCAAAGGGAAAATAGGTTTGCTTTGCCCACAAGAAATCGCTGGCAATTATGATGGAATTCGTCCTATCGGCATTATGAGGAAGTTTTAGGATAGGATGAAGGACTTTTGCAGATTCCTCTGACCGCCAATACTGTGCAGCCCTAGATCGGGCGTTTGTGGTTGCTGACAGATTGCTAGATCCTGAGATGCCTGACAGTGTGAACGGTTGACCGCTTTTTATGAAACTTTTGCAGAAGAATGCGTTGACAGCACCCGAGAAAACATCAGGGCAGAAGCAATTGGGAGAGTAGTAAAGTCCATCGTTTTTGTGTTTTATATCATCAATAAAATGACGGGAGACAAACGAGTTGTAAAGCATTGGTAAGTGCTCATAAGAGATCAAATATTGATAAGCACCTTTCAATAGTCCATAGCTATCTACCCAAGAAACCTGATTGTCAAATGATACATATAGGGAGTTTTGCTGCTGGGGAGCATTTGGCCAAAAGTAGGGCCACCGATACCAGGAAATGATTTCAGGAGCATAACTGGCAATAAGCTTTTTACAGTTTGATAGGGCATTGGGTACCATTCCGTCGTCGTCGCCCATGACTGTGACATACTGGCCCAAGGCTTTAGACAGGGCCATCTCCCAATTTTCCGTCATGGAAAGGCGCTGTTCTGACCGGAAATATTTTATCCGACGATCTTGAAAAGACTGAGCCACCGCGGCTGTCGCTGCACTGCTGCAGTTGTCCATGATGACTAACTCAAAGTCAGTAAAGCTCTGAGATAGAATAGTTCGCATTGCATGATGGAGCGTCTGGTGGCGCTCTCGGGTCGGAATGATAATAGAGAAAAAAGGCTTATTGGTTTCCATGAAGTGGTCAGTAGTTGCTAATAAGAGATATGTTGGCTAGGTGATTATTGGTATTTTTCGCTCCTAGAGCAACCAGCTCAACTTAGGTTTATCCATATCTTGATTTTAGATTGGTTTTCGGCTGATTTGATTCAATCAGAACTTGAGTTTTCCTATTGAAAGGCAAGCCTCAACTTCTGTCTATCAACTCTACAGCTAATCGAAGAAAGCAGCTTGGATCAAGGCGCAGCACAGAAACTAATATTTGCGCTTTAAATATCCATCTGGAGCAACGGTGATAAGGAGCTTATTTTGAATGGATTGATCAATTTCAAATTCAGGATGCGTTTCGAGGTATTTCCAGACAGCAGTTTTGGGGTTGTTTCCGGATCCCCAAGGACGATCGCCAAACATATCGTCAGGCAGGTCTTCGATTAAGGTATCAAATACCACGCAATAACTACCTACAGAGGTCAAAGGAGCATAGGCTTCTAACTCTGCCAGCACATGATCATGAGTATGATTACTGTCTAGACATATTAAGATCTTTTGCTTACCTGTCGCTTTTGCCTTTACCCGCTCAATCACTTCAGGCGCAATACTTGATCCTTGGAGCATCGAAATACGCTTAAACATCGGATGGGCTTCAATGGCTTCACGGTTGTGAGGTCGAATATCAATATCTAAACCCAGCACTTCCGCATCTTGACAACCACCACAAATTGCATTCAACTCCAACATCGAAGCTGAAAAAATCAATGATCCACCGTGAGCAATACCAGTTTCAATGATTAGATCTGGTTGAACTTTCCAGATCAGTTCCTGCATCGCTATCATATCCTGCGGATATTGGATAATGGGGCGACCAAGCCAAGAAAAGTTGTATGTATAGCCATTGCGGTTCGTCTCGCGCGACCATATTCGAGACATAGCTTGAATATCTTTGTCCGCCCCAAGGTTCACAATATTGGCTTCAACTTGAGACTTAAAACTGTCTAATGGATTCACTGAGCTTACTTCTGTTTGCATGAGTTAATCACTTTGTAACACAAGCATAAATAATATTGCAATCTTCAGGGTGTTGTTTACCTAGTTCATAGGAAGCACGGCAGAATTCTGCTTTCCAGTCTTTTTGATCACCTCCAACTCTCCCCCAACCAAATCCACCTTCTTCCCATAGTCCATTTTTTAAGAACCAATTCATTTGAGGAGTGGAAAGCGATTTGTAAAAAACACCGCCAGTGGAATTTATATTAAGCCCAGCTTTCTCAATATCAGTACAAAGAGTTGTCAGAGAATAAGATCGGCGGTGCCCTGCAACTTGGATGTCGAAAGGGGAAAGCTCTTCGCAGTGGGTCAAAGTTCCCATTAATACTGCTAGTCTTCGATTGACAGCTAGCGCATTAGGTACATGGACAAGTAATATGCCATCGTTACTAAGCAAACTTGCCGCTTTCTGTAAAACTTCAATTGGATCTACTACATGCTCAAGAATGTTAAGCATTGTGATAGTATCGAATCTCTGACTAGTTTCAAATTCTTCAATCAAGCCTTCATAAAATTCTGCACTTGGTAGGTGTTTTTTAGCCAATGCTAGGTGTTGACTAGAAGCATCTAGTCCAACAACTGTTTTAAAGGCTGGTGTCAAAAGTGAAGTCAGAGTACCGTCACCGCATGGCATATCTAATAGGCTGTCACCACGAGCATGTTCTAAGCAGGCTTTTGCTTGGTAATACCCTAAAATGCCATTGTAATCAGCAAACATTTTAGATCTAGCCCACGTAAATTCTTCTTGAAGTTCTTTTTCTCTTTTAGTATCCATTTTTCCTTAGTTAGTAGAAATTTGATGTAGAAGAGACTGCAAACCTTTGTCGAAAGATATTCTAGGCTTCCAATCCAACTCAATACTGGCTCGTCCGTAATTCATGGCAATTGACGCAACTTCTGTATTTACCTCTATTTGCTCAATTGGACTAGAACTATCTAGCTCATCTCTGATCATTTCAGCAATTTCCAATGTTGAACTTAATTGTCCAGTACCTATATTAAGATTACCAATAAATTTAGATTCGATGGTCGCAATAATCGATGATACAAAGTCATGAATGTGGAGTAGATCTAGTTTTGGATCTCCATTTATATAGTGGTGGGTAACTATTTTTTGTCCTTCACTCGCTTTTTTAAAGAAATTAAATATGAACTTAGGTTTATCGGACATTGAGCCATAAACTGGACTAGAGCGTAAAATAGCACAACGTAAACGACGAGTAATGCGGCAATGCTCTATTAATATTTCTGACAGATATTTTGTTTCTCCATAAGGACCACGGGGTAATGCTGGTGTAGACTCATCAGCATGAATCGTACCAACATATCCAGAATAAATTTCCCAGCTTGATGGATAAATCAGGGGTATATCTTTCGCAAGACATACATCAATGACATTACGTAACATTGTTAGAGTTTGCCCCATAGCAGCGTTAGAAGTATAAACTCTAGGATTTGCTAGGTGAATAATACAATCAATATTTTCCTCACTGGCCAATAGGTCAAGCTTTGTACTGCCAGCAAGAACATCAAGTTGCTCACGAGTTGGGCATATTAGCCTAAATTCACTATTAGCTAAAGCACTTTGCAAAGCAGTACCGATAAATCCACCACCGCCAGTAATTAGGATGTTTTTGTACTTGTTGTGCTTTTCTCTTTTAATATCTAATTCTAAAGCGTGACGGACTGCATTGAGTGGATCAAGCTTAATTTCTGCTTCGCCAGTGGCTTCCTGAACTTGGTGCAAAGCTTGGTCAAAAGAAATTTTTTCTAAATTTGTGATAATACCAACGGCTATGGCATTACTCCTAGATATGCCGTAGTCACAACAAACTACAGTAAGTTTATTTTGTGAAATCAAATCAATCGCTTGATGAATTTTATTTAAGATTGCATTGCTATTATTTCCAGCTTTATCTACAAGATCTCGAACGTCAACAACATTAATATCTGTAACGTCCTGAACAGCATTAAAAGCAGCCGTGCCTAGAAGTGGTGTAATCCAACGTATTGTCATCTCAAGACCTCTTCTGAAACATATTTCTCGGTTAAACTACGCAAATACCAACCAGTCTGAACTGACGGTCTTTGTGGTTCAATTTGCAAAGCCAAATAACGAAGCATTGCATCAACTTCATTAAAACCAGCCATGGCTCTAAGGTATGTTGATGCTGAGAATCTTGGATTGATTTCAAATGGCATAAGTTGCCCATTTTTAACTCTCGCTTGGATGTTTATGGGGCCAGTGCTATTAAGTGATTTGGCTATACTTTCTGCTTGCTTACACAGACTTGGATATTCGCCTATATATCCTTGGGAATAGCCACTGGAGATGATACCGCCACGCCCTCGATAAGCAATTGACAACTTCGCGCTTAGTTCTCGCTTTAGAGCGATTGAGCCAACAACTTTTTGATTAGGGAGTGATAAAACACCAATAGTAAATTCACCTTCGTCGCCATCAATATATTCTTGAGCAATAGGTTCGCTACCATTACGTTTAATAAACTCAGCATAGACCATTGCTTCCTCAGCACTAACTGCAAAGAATACAGAGACACTCCCACCTGTTCCTGTTGAAGGTTTAATGATACATGGTAGTCCAACATAATCTAAATCTGATTCGTTTCGTATTGCAATAGTTTTAGGGATGTCAATACCTAATTCAGACAATTTACAAAAAGTCAACTTCTTATTGGAGCAAACTGATATTAAATCAGATGAGTTGGCAACTACATGAACATTGGCCGCAGCAAACATTTCTCTCTCTTGTCCTAAGATCATCATTGGCTGTTCGCCACCGGGGATTAGCCATTTTATTCCAGCGTCGATACATATATCCAAAACGTTTTCTGCATAGTCTTCAGGGGATATGTGATAAGTGCCCAAAAAGCCATCTTCATACATTCCATAGGCAGTTGCAGAGATGTCACACCCGAACACATCGTATATTCCGGCTAATTTGAGAGATTTATAGATTTCTGTGCCGAGGGAAGCTCCTCCAATGCCAGCAATCATCACTTTAATTGATCGATTCATTTCAATTAACTTTTTGCTGATAAAGTCTATTTACTATTTCTTGAGCTATTCGTTTAATATTTTGATCGCTCAGATCATGATAACTGGGCAAGTTAATTGCTCTAGTGGGAATATTCCATGAATTGATATTCATTTCCTTACTCTCAAACATCGATAAGCTTGAGAGAGGATGAAAAAAAACTCTCGCATCTATATTTTCTGACTGGAAAAGAGATTGTAACTGTTCGCGAGTAATGCCAGTTTGTTTATCAAACACAACTGTCGGCATCCATGCTCCAATGATTATTCCTTCAGGCTCAGGATTCATCGACACGCCATCAAGACAGTCAAGGTGATCTTTATAGAATTTTAGAATCTCACGTTTTCTCCTGATCAATTCATCAATACGTTGCATTTGACCATAACCGATCGCAGCCTGGACATTCGACATTTTATGCTTAAAACCAATCATATCTGACCAGAACTGTTTAGTTTGCCCTCTTGCTCGTCCGTGATTAGAAAGAGTTAATAACGTTTCATATAGATTCGCATCATTAGTAACAAACATTCCCCCTTCACCAGTCGTAAGAGTCTTTGTTCCATGAAAAGAAAAAGCGCCAAATTTACCCATGCTGCCGGCCCGCTTGCCGTGGTAAACAGATCCAATCGCTTCTGCTGCATCCTCAATGATTGGGATATTATACTTTTTCCCAATCGCTAGCAGGCGATCCATATCGCATAGATTACCATACAAATGTACAGCTATGATTGCCTTAGTGCGTGGGGTGATCGCAGCTTCTGCCAAATCAGGATTGATACACCAACTATCGGGCAAAATATCCACAAATATAGGCTTGGCTCCAAGATGAACGATCGGGGCAGCCGTCGCGATCCAGTTGGTATCCGCCATGATCACTTCATCGCCTTGACCAATACCTAAAGCTGCCATACCCATATGCAGCGCACCTGTGCAGCTAGAAGTTGCGATGGCGTACTGGACACCTAAATGTTTCTTGAATGCCTCTTCAAAGCGTTCAATGTATTCATAACAGCGGTCGCCCCAGCCATTTCGAGCTGCATCAGTTGCATACTCTACCTCTAATTCGGTTATTGATGGCTTAGCGTAGTAAATCTTAGGCTTCATGAAATTTCCAACCTAGGCATTAGCAAAATAAAATTACCACTCCAGTGCCTTATATAGCTCAACTGATTGACAATTTCTGTCTTGAGATTCCACGGCAAAACACAAATATAATTCGGTTTTTCCTGCTTTAAACAAGTCTCGTCAACAATTGCAATACGGCTACCCGGCATAAATTTACCCTGCTTTCCTGAACTGCGGTCAACCACAAATGAGATCAGGTCAGATCGAATTCCCGCATAATTCAATAACGTGTTTCCCTTGGCCGCCGCCCCATAGGCTGCTACAATCTTACCCTCTCTCTTTGCTTTCAGTAAGAAAGCTAGAAAATCATCTTTAACACGATTTACCTTTTCCTGAAAACCAGCGTAATAGGCAACGGTTAATAAACCCCGATCTAACTCCCTTTGGAGCAAAGCATCAACATTAGGTGAAGTCGCATAGGGATTGACATCCCGACGTTGGGCAAACACACGTAAGCTTCCACCATGAGTTGGAATTTCCTCCACATCCAAAATTTCTAAGCCATTGGCCGCAAAAATGCGATGAACCGCCGTCAATGATAGGTAGGAATAATGCTCATGGTAGATAGTATCGAACTGCCGTTGCTCAATGAGATTGAGAAGATGGGGAAACTCAAAGGTAGCAACCCCACTAGGTTTTAATAACTTAGAAACTCCCAAAACAAAATCATTAATATCCGGTACATGCGCCAAAACATTGTTGGCTATTACTAGGTCAGCTCGACCCCGCTCAGAAGTTAGCCGATCTGCTAGATCAGCCCCAAAGAACTCCTCAATAATTGTCAGCCCCTTAGTCCGGGCCGCCTGTGCAGTGCTCGCTGTTGGCTCCACGCCATAACAGGGAATCCCTCGCTCTTGAACGTATTGCAAAAGATATCCGTCATTGGCAGCTAACTCAACGACCAAACTACCAGCATTGAGTTCAAATCGGTCAACTACAGCTTCCACGTATTGCTTGGCATGGGCAAGCCAGCTACTCGAAACTGAACTGAAGTAGGCATAGTCTTCGTTGAACAGCTCTTCTCGCCCTGCATAGTCTTCGGTTTGTACTAACCAGCAACCCGTACAAACCAAGACACGGAGCGGATACCACTTTTCAGGCTTCTTCAAGTCCGCCTCAGTCAAATAGGCATTGGATGGCGGTGCAGTCCCCAAATCAATCAAGGGAACAGTCAGTTCCGCACCGCAGTGGCGACACTTCATAGGTTCACCCCCGTGAAACAATCATCTAGCCAAGGATGACCAGTATCCCGCTGCGACAGATCTGTTATCTCCAACGGCCAAATGATACCAACTTGCCGATCTAGCGGAGAAATTCCCCGTTCAGCAGAAGGCTCATAGTTGGCACTGTGAAGGTAAAGCATTTCGCAATCGTTGGTCAGAGTCTGGAAGCCGTGGGCAAAGCCTCGGGGAATAGCCAATATTTTCCCATTATCCTGGCTCAAAAATTCACCATGCCACTGCAAAAACGTTGATGATTCAGCCCTGAGATCCACAGCCACATCAAAAACCTCGCCCCGTAGGCAGGTCACAACCTTTGTCTCAGCATAGGGTGGAAGTTGGTAGTGCATTCCCCGCACGGTTCCTGACCTACGAGTTAATGTGTGGTTAATCTGTTGTATATCGCCATCTATCCCGAGCCGGAGGAACGCATCTCGACAAAATAATCGCTCTAGAAAGCCTCGCTCGTCACAGATAGGACAACGCTCTAGAAGCATCAACCCTGAAAGGGGCAAAGACTGTACGTGGAAGCGATCACTCATCTTGCATATCTAACCCTAATCAGCCTGAACATAGTGATCAATCGCTTCTAGAATCGAGACCTGCATCGCAACACCCTGCCCTGCCGCTTGATAACCCTGAATCGAGTAACGAACTGCTTGCTCTACAGGCCATTTAGGCCGCCACTGCAAGCGAGATCGGGCTTTGCTCGAATCTAGTTGTAACATCCTAGCCTCATGGTGCAAGGGATCAATACCAGCAATCTCGATTGATCCTCCCCAGTACTCAGCCGCCAGTCGCGCTACCTCTTCCACCGTACGCGAATCAGACTTGCTGGGCCCAAAATTCCAAGCCTCGCAGAAGTCTTCCGCATTCTCACCCAAAAGTTTCTCCGCCAGAACTAAGTAACCTGATAAAGGCTCAAGAACATGCTGCCAGGGGCGTACTGCATGAGGGTATCGCAGCTTCAAAGGCTGCCCCTCCTGAAACGCACGTACGCAATCAGGAAGCAATCGCCCTGTGGCCCAATCACCTCCGCCAATCACATTACCTGCGCGAGCTGTCGCCACCGCAATCCCTTCAGATCGAAGGAAACTGGCTCGATATGCTGCTACTAACAGCTCAGCACAAGCCTTGCTGCTGCTATAAGGATCAGTCCCTCCAAGAGCGTCTATTTCGCGATAAGGATAGACCCACTCATGATTCTCGTAGCATTTATCCGTTGTCACGACGACAACTGCCCGAACTGAGCCTGCCTTGCGAGCTGCCTCCAGCACATGGGCTGTGCCCATTATGTTCACCGCATAGGTCTCAACTGGGGACTCATAACCATAATTCACAAGAGGCTGAGCGGCCAGGTGAAAAATTACAGTCGGTTGGATTTGACAAATTGCCGCTTCAGTCACACCAAGATCCCGAATGTCAGCCCTCAAGTCTACTTCAAGGAGACCCTCGACACCCGCTTCTTGGTAAAGACTCGGGTTAGTTGGTGGGTCAAGTGCTAAGCCAGAAACCCTTGCCCCTAACTGATGAAGCCACAGGCAAAGCCAAGCTCCCTTGAAGCCTGTGTGTCCCGTGACCAAGACCGATTGTTCTTGCCAAATAGCGGGGCTAGGATTCATGGCCAAACTTTCCAGGGCGCTTCGCCCGAGTCCCAAAGCTGCTCCAGGTAGACCTTATCTCGCAGAGTATCCATTGGCAACCAAAAACCATGGTGATCAAACGCTTGCAGTTGACCTTCCGCAGCCAGAGAGGCAAGCGGTTCCCCTTCCCAACTGGTGAGATCACCCTGAATATAATTGATTACTTGAGGGGATAAAACAAAAAATCCACCATTGATGCGCCCTCCGTCACCCTTAGGTTTTTCTAGAAAACCCCTTACTTGATCGCCTTCGCGTTCTAGTGCTCCATAGCGCCCAGGAGGCTGTACTGCCGTAACCGTGGCAAGCTTGCCATGTTGCCGATGAAAGGCAACAGAGGCAGTAATATCAATATCCGCGACCCCATCTCCGTATGTAAAGCAAAATTCAACCTCATTCTTTAGGTAGTTAGAAACACGTTTCAATCGCCCACCAGTCAATGTATTTTCTCCAGTGTCTACTAGCGTTACTCGCCATGGTTCAGCATAGCGATAATGAACTTCCATTACATTTTTTGTTATATCAAAAGTCACATCAGAGGTGTGCAAGAAATAATTAGCAAAATACTCTTTAATCACATATCCCTTATATCCACAGCAAATAATAAAATCGTTGATGTCATGGGCTGAATAGATTTTCATAATGTGCCAAAGGATTGGCTTCCCACCAATTTCGACCATCGGTTTTGGTCTTAGGTAGGTTTCTTCACTGATTCGGGTGCCTAGTCCACCTGCTAAAATTACGCATTTCATTGCTTTCAAACTTGTTATATAGATAGGACTCAATCGAGAGATAGGACTCAATCGAGGTTTTTGGATGGCTCAAAAATGGGCTTTGTAATATTCAGTCAGCTATTCAACACAACAGGAATTTCTCAAGAGCTGGCGATCATATTGATGTGATTCAACATGGCTTTTCAATGACAAGCTAAATGCTTACTTAGCACGAAAGCGAAGTAGCTGGATCACTGCAATGGTGTAGACCGGGGAAACCAAGCTCAAGTTGGGTTGGGGGCGATCGGGCGATCGCAAAGTTGGCGGGGGGGCGTAGCATGGAAGGGTGAGTGTTTTTCCTTCGCCGCTGGTTTCATTGCAGTCGGGGTGCTGGTTCAAGCTGATTTGTGGCGCGAGTTTCCAGCATTTGCCGGCCATCCGGACTCTGGCCCTGGTTTATGGGCTAGCGGGGGCTGACTGTGTGGATGTGGCTGCTGATCCGGCGGTGATTGCGGCAGCACGATCGGGCTTGGAGGTTGTCCAGTCTCGATCGGGTCGATCGCCCTGGCTAATGGTTAGCCTGAACGACGGTGAAGACCCCCACTTTCGCAAAGCCCAGTTTAACCCAACTCAGTGCCCTAGTGATTGCTCTCGGCCCTGCGAGCGGGTTTGTCCGACGGGGGCGATCGACCTGGGCGGCGTAACCGAAAGCCTTTGCTATGGTTGCGGCCGCTGTTTAAATATTTGCCCGCTGGATTTGATTGGGGCGCGATCCTATGTGTCCACCCCCAGCGCGATCGCCTCGCTGGTGTTGCCCCTGGGCGTGGAGGCGATCGAGATCCATACGGTCTCGGGTCGCTATGATGATTTTGCGCGGCTGTGGCGATCAGTGGAACCCCACCTCGATCGGTTGCAGTTGGTGGCGGTCAGTTGTCCCGATGGCCCGGATTTGGCAGATTACTTGCAATCGCTCTACGACCTGATGGCTCCCGGCTTGCGAGCGGCCGGTTGCGCCCTGATTTGGCAAACGGACGGGCGGCCCATGAGTGGCGACATTGGCGCAGGGGCCACGCGAGCGGCGATCGCCCTGGGTCAAAAAGTATTGCAATTGGGCTTACCCGGCTTTGTGCAGTTGGCCGGCGGCACGAACGATCGCACCGTGCCCAAGCTCCGAGATTTAGATCTGTTGGGGCCCGATCGCCTGGCCGGCGTGGCCTATGGCAGCTATGCCCGATCGCACCTGAAACCCGTGACCGATCGGCTAGAGGCCCTGGAACTGGCAGCGGGCCAAGCCGTGCCGATCGAAACCCAACCGGAATTACTGGCCGAAGCGTTAGCCCTGGCGAAACCATTGTTTGCTCCGCTCAAAGCTCCCCATGCTGCGATCCCGCTGGCAGCGTTGCCGCCTTAGTCTGTGGCTAGGTTTGTAGCGTTGCCTTGCTCCGAGTCCAACTTGCCGCGCCCTCTTGCTGTTAATTAGCTCTTATGGTGATGTTTCCCGATACTGGCGATCGTCCCGTGACTTTGCAAACCGCCCAACAAGTTAAGGAAGGAACTGACTTGGCAGCAATGGCTGATTCCGCTGGCGCACCGGCTGCGGGCCGAGAGGCGATCGATCTGGGTCGCACGCGCAGCACCGATGACCTGAGCCAACTCCTGGGCATCTTGCCGCCCCACCTGCGGAAAGTGTTAGAGCATCACCCGGATTTGCATCAGTTGGTGGAAGTGGTGATGGACTTTGGGCGGTTGCCCGAGGCTCGCTTCCCCGGTGCGCGGACTGAAAATTTGAGCGATAACCCCGTCACCCGCGATGATTTGGACTATGCGGTGGCGCGGGTCGGTCACTTTGGCGGCGACAACCGGGCGGGCATCGAACAAACCCTGCACCGGATCAGCGCCATCCGCAATCGTCGGGGCGATGTGATTGGTCTGACCTGTCGGGTGGGGCGGGCCGTGTTCGGGACGATCGCCACGATTCGCGATCTGGTGGAAAGCGGCAAGTCGATTTTGATGTTGGGGCGACCCGGCGTGGGCAAAACCACGGCCTTGCGGGAAATTGCTCGCGTGCTGGCCGATGAGTTGCAAAAGCGCGTGGTGATTATCGACACCTCCAACGAAATTGCGGGCGATGGGGATGTGCCCCACCCGGCGATCGGGCGGGCCCGGCGGATGCAGGTGGCCGAACCGGAATTGCAGCACAAGGTGATGATCGAGGCGGTGGAAAACCACATGCCGCAAGTCATCGTAATCGACGAAATCGGCACGGAGCTAGAAGCCCTCGCAGCCCGGACGATCGCCGAACGCGGCGTGCAACTGGTGGGCACGGCCCACGGCAACCAGTTGGCCAACTTGATCAAAAACCCCACCCTCTCGGATTTGGTCGGCGGCATCCAGTCCGTGACCTTGGGCGACGAAGAAGCCCGGCGGCGCGGCTCCCAAAAAACCGTCTTGGAACGCAAGGCTCCGCCGACCTTTGAGGTAGCGGTGGAAATGCAGGAGCGCAGCCGTTGGGTGGTGCATGAGGACGTGGCCACCACGGTCGATTCCCTGTTGCGCGGCCGGATTCCCGAGCGGCAGGTGCGCACCATCAGCGATACGGGCAAGGTGACCATTACCCACGAGCTGCCGGAAGCGGAAACAGCCGGACCCGATCGCTCCCTGGCCCCGGCGGGCCGCAACGGTGGCCCCAGCAAGGGCGATCGCGGCTGGCGATCGAGCGGGCAAATGACCCCGGTGCCGCCCAACCGGCGGGTGGTGGTGCCCCTGGGAGCTGCCACCCCCCATGAGGAATTCGCCCAACTGCTCGATCGCACAGACTACAGCCCCCGGGCGATCGACGAGACCGACGACCTGAAGCAAAACGGTTATCTCTACGTCTATCCCTACGCCGTCAGCCGCCACCAGTTGGAGCAAGCGATTCGGTTGCTAAATTTGCCGGTGGTTTTGACCAAGGAACTGGACACGGCCGATGCGGTGCTGGCCCTGCGCACCCACTTGAAAAATCACACCAAATTGCGGCACCTAGCCAAAACCCGCCAACTGCCGATCTATATTCTGAAGTCCAACAGCACGGCCCACATTGCCCGCACCCTGCGCCGGATCCTGAAGCTGGACGATGAGGGCGGCGAGGTGGAACCGGTAGATCTGCGGTTGTTTGCGGACAATGCCAGCGATGACGAGCTGGAGGCCCTCGAAGAAGCGCGGCTGGCGGTGGAAAACATCGTGATTCCCAAGGGGCAGCCGGTGGAACTGTTGCCGCGATCGGCCCATGTGCGCAAAATGCAGCACGAGCTAATCGAGCATTACAAACTCACCTCCACCAGCTTTGGCGAAGAACCCAACCGCCGCCTGCGGATCTTCCCGGCTTAGGACAGGCGGTCAAATCGCCCAAAACCCTGATTCCATCGTCACGCAATCGCGAGGAACCAAGGAGCAACAGGCGATCATCGCAGAAGATCACCACAGACAAGGGGCTTAAGCCCCTTGTTACAGCAATGGGGGCTATTCAACAGTGATTGATTTCCTCAAAAACGCTCAAAAACTATCCAAAGCGCTACAATGATCTCATGGCATATATCCCCCTCAGAAAAGCGGTCGAATTTCTGGGATTGAGTACCACAACGCTACGGAAGTACGCAGATGAAGGCAAGATCAAAAGCATCCGAACCCCCTCAGGGCAAAGGCTTTTTGACGTTGAATCATTCCAGCGAGGGCAGAATGGTTCAGCAACTTCAATTGCCGTTGTTTGCTATTGCCGCGTCAGCTCAAACAAGCAACGCGACGATCTCGCAAGACAAGTCCAGTTCATGCGAGATCGCTATCCCAGTGCCGAAATCATCCAAGACATCGGCTCAGGACTCAACTTCAAGCGCAAAGGACTGCAATCCCTACTGGTCAGACTTATGCGCGGTGATCAGCTCCAAATTGTGGTTACCTGCCGCGATCGGCTCTGCCGATTTGGATTCGAGCTGTTCGAGTTCATGGCTCAACAAAACGGTGGCGAACTCTTGGTTCTCGACCAATCTGTTCACTGCCCAGAGTCCGAACTCACAGCCGATCTGCTCGCCATCCTGCATGTCTTCTCCTGTCGAATGCACGGACTCAGAAGCTACCGGAAGGCGATCCAGGAAGATCCGAATCTTCCTAAACCCTGAACAAAAGGCGCTCCTGAAACAATGGTTTGGCGTTTCTAGATATGTCTACAACGCCACCATTAAGCATCTTCAGGAGCCGGGAACCAAAGCAAATTGGATGGCAGTGGCTCCCATTGTTTTGGGCGCGCTACCTGAATGGGCCAAGTCAGTTCCCTACCAAATTAAAAAGATTGCGGTCAAGGATGCTTGCACTGTCGTTCGCGAAGCCAAGAAAGGCTTCAAAAAGGATGGGCAGATTCGCAAGTGTCGTTTTCGCAGTCGCAAGGATCGACAGCAGACGATCTACATTCCCAAGTCGGCAATCAGCGCCAATGGTGTTTATCACACGATCTTGGGGAAATGTCGCCTGAAAGAGTCGCTTCCTAATGGCTTCAGTGATGGACGGTTGACGCTTGCCTATGGTGAGTATTACCTGATCACCTCTGAAGAAGTGCAACCGCGACCGCCCGAAAACCAAGGGCGGGTGGTTGCCTTAGATCCCGGTGTTCGCACGTTCATGACTTTCTTTGCTGAGTCATCCTATGGGTGGATTGGCAATGACTCGAATTTGCTGATTCAAAAGCTGTGCTTCAAGTTGGATCGGTTGATCTCTAGAATCAGCAAAGCACCATCCAATCAAAAGCGCCGCCTCAAAAAAGCCGCCGATCGCTTGCGTTGTAAAGTACAGCATTTGGTGAAAGAACTTCACCACAAAACCGCACGGTTTCTAACTGAAAACTTCGATGTGATTTTGCTGCCCAGTTTTGAATCTTCTCAAATGGTGAGCAAATCGCGTCGCAAGATCAAGTCGAAAACCGTGCGGCAAATGCTGACGCTATCGCATTACCAGTTCAAGAAACATTTGGAGTGGAAAGCTTGGGAACTGGGCAAGGTTGCCCTGACCAATATCAATGAAGCCTATACTTCCAAAACCGTTTCGTGGACAGGTGAAATCGTCAAGATTGGCGGCTCTCGGGTCATTCAATCTAAAGTCGATGGACGCTCCATGAATCGAGATCTAAATGGTGCTCGTGGGATCTTCCTGCGGGCATTGGTTGATACGCCTTGGTTGAGACAATCTCTCAACTTATGCGTTTGTTAGCTTCCCGCAGGGTTTGCTAGCGAAAAAGTATCGGCGAGGATTGATCATCAGTCTCCTCGGCAACTCAGTCCCCGGTAAGTTAGTCCCCGAAAATTCAAACCGGCCTCAAAAAAATACAAAAAACAAGTCGAGTGTTTCACCTATGGCTCTCTCTCGTCGTGCGCTAATTCGGCAATCCTTGGCTGCGGCTGCGGGCTTCACTCTGGCTGATTGGCTGCT
Organism: Limnothrix sp. HT2024; assembly: GCF_059138625.1. NCBI lineage: Bacteria > Bacillati > Cyanobacteriota > Cyanophyceae > Pseudanabaenales > Pseudanabaenaceae > Limnothrix > Limnothrix sp. HT2024. Next base: position 3,790,580 of record NZ_CM181121.1, on the reverse strand, counting down.
GTGGGGACAAGATCGGGCGATCGCCGCCCCGATCGCCCAAACCACCCCGACCGTACCCGAAATTTTCAAAGTACCGCCCTTACCCTACGCCTACGACGCGCTGCAACCGACCATCGATCGGGAAACGATGGAGTTTCACCACGACAAGCACCACGCCGCCTATGTCAAAAACTTGAACACCGCGATCGCGCCTTACCCCGAGCTGCACAAGCGCTCGATCGAAGATCTGATCAGCAATCTTGACGCGCTGCCCGCCAACATTCGCGCCGCCGTTCGCAACAATGGCGGCGGTCACGACAACCACAGCCTATTTTGGGAAAGCATGGGCCCCAACGCGGGCGGTCAACCCACGGGGGCGATCGCCCGGGCCATTACAGACACCTTTGGCAGCTTTGAAGCCATGCAAACCGCATTCAACCAGGCGGGAGCCAAGCGCTTTGGCAGTGGCTGGGCTTGGCTAGTGCTCGATCGCCAAGGAAAACTCACCGTCACCAGCACCGCCAACCAAGACAGCCCGCGCATGGAAGGCCAAATTCCCCTGCTCGGCAATGATGTTTGGGAACATGCCTACTACTTGAACTATCGCAACCGGCGCGATCAGTATCTCCAGCAGTGGTGGAATGTGGTGAACTGGCCGGTGATTAACCAGCGCTACGAAGCCGCTCAAGCCGCTTAAAACTCACAGGTCGCGGCGCATTGATTTTCCATGCCCTAGTCGTCGCAACAAGGGCATGGAAGATCAACTGTTTCAGCATCATCTCGAAATAATGACGACAGGCCCTAAGCCCCTTGTTACGACCATTAGGGCACGGAAAATCAACCGTTTCAGCCTCACCTCGAATAATGACGACACCCCCTAGGCCCCTTGTCCCCTGAGATTTGGCACAGTTTCTGGGGATTTGAGGCCCCAAACTCGATGCCTAAAACACCTCTAGGTTTAAGACATAGCGACCCAAAGGCAAATTCTGGGCCCAAAGCTCATATTCCAAACGCACCCAATCGGGAACCGGCCGGCCCGACAGGGTGAGGCTGCGGGTGAAGTTGCGGAGGCGAATTTGTTCGTAGCCCTGATCTGTGGCTTCCTGGAGCCAATAGCGACTGATGCCATAGACCCCCCGTTCCCACAGGTGGCGGTAATGGAAACCGCTGGCGCTTTGCATGGTTAACACAGCCCGCTGAGGGGAAAGTTCCAACCACAGGCTGCGATCGCCCTGGGGTTCCGCATTGGCCGCATAACCGGGCATCAGCACCGGCTCGATCGCCTTTACTGCCGGTTCCGCCAGCAGAATATGGAAGCGATCGCGCTCGTTTTCGTAAATCGTGGCGGAAGTTTCGATCGAGGCGGCCGTTGGTAAATCTAACGACAACAGCGACAGGCTAATCGGACGGCGGTGACGAATCGGCGACATAGGTTGCAGCCTTGTTGGCTCAGGAGAAGCATCACGCGCAAAACCCGGAAAGCGATAGGATTGTCGGGCGAGCCTGGGCGATGGGTTTGCCAAGCCCCTAGGGCCCGGTAAGCCAATTACTGCCGAGGGCAATTTTGCCTGCGGCCATTCTCCCGGCGCGATCGCGAGTCCGAACCCTGTCGATCTTCCGATGCTTCACCCGATCGTAACATCCGAATTTGTAAACGCCCGCCAACGGCTGATCCTTTCTCCCACCGCCGAGGGCTGCCCCCTCGTGGGTCGCGTGCGGATCCCCGGCGACAAGTCCATTTCCCACCGGGCCCTGATGCTAGGGGCCTTGGCAGAAGGGGAAACAACCATTGAGGGCCTGTTGTTAGGCGAAGATCCCCGCAGTACCGCCGCCTGCTTCCGAGCCTTGGGAGCCGAAATCAGCGATCTGAACACCGATCGGGTAACCGTGCGCGGCATTGGGATCGGCAATCTTCAGGAGCCGATCGGGGTGTTGGATGCGGGCAACTCGGGCACAACCCTGCGGCTGATGTTAGGCATTTTGGCTTCCCATCCCGATCGTTTTTTTACCATTACGGGCGATGACTCCCTGCGATCGCGGCCCATGGGTCGGGTCGTGAAGCCCCTGACCATGATGGGGGCACAAATTTGGGGCCGTCGTGACAACACCCTCGCGCCCCTGGCCGTGCGGGGCCAATCCCTAAAACCCATTCATTACCAATCCCCGATCGCCTCGGCCCAGGTAAAATCCTGCATTCTGCTGGCGGGGTTGATGACCGAAGGACAAACCACCGTCAGTGAACCGGCTCTGTCGCGCGACCACAGTGAGCGGATGTTGCGGGCGTTTGGGGCGGAAGTGATCGTGGATCCGGAGACCATTAGCGCCACGGTAGTTGGCCCGGCCAAGCTCCAGGGCCAACGGGTGATCGTGCCTGGGGATATCAGTTCAGCGGCCTTTTGGTTGGTGGCGGCGGCGATCGTGCCTGGCTCTGACCTGACGATCGAGAACGTGGGCATTAACCCCACGCGCACCGGTATTTTGGACGTGCTGCACCAGATGGGAGCCAACATCACCCTCGAAAACGAGCGGGATGCAGCGGGCGAACCGGTGGCAGATTTGCGGGTGCGCTATGGGCCCCTCACCGGTTGCGAAATTGGCGGGGCCCTGATTCCTCGGTTGGTGGACGAAATTCCCATTTTGGCCGTGGCGGCAACCGTGGCCCAGGGCAAAACCGTGATTCGCGATGCGGAAGAGTTACGAGTGAAGGAGAGCGATCGCCTGGCGGTGATGGCAGCGGCCCTGCAAAAAATGGGGGCCCAGGTGACGGAGCAGCCGGATGGGCTGGAAATTATCGGCCCGGTGCAACTGCGAGGGGCCGATGTGGACAGCCACACGGATCATCGGATTGCCATGAGCCTGGCGATCGCGGCGTTGGTGGCCCAAGGAACCACCACCATCGATCGGGCAGAGGCGGCGGCCATTTCCTACCCGGACTTTGTGCCCACCCTGGAGCGGCTCACCCAAGGTTAATCGGCCTTCAAGTGGATCGAACCGATCGATCGGGCGGGTGAGCCAGTTATGGTGAGCCAGTGATATTGATCGAGCAGATTAATCAGGCAAATTAATCAAGCCGAGTTTGATCGCGCCCCAACCGCCAGGCTGCGGCGCGTGATTTCCAAATACACCGCCTCCAGACCCACGGGCTGGCGGGCCAAACCATCGATCGGCAGGCCCGCCAGCCGCTCCAGCAACTCCGGCAAACTGAGGGACTCCGGCAACCACAACACCAATTCCCCCCCAGCTTCTCGCCAAGGCCAGCCCAGTTGCTCCACCCGTTCGATCGTCCCGGCGCGATCGGCTGTCGTGACCCGCACCAACTCAGCGGCGGGAATGGTCGATCGCAGCTCCGCCAAAGTTCCCTCCAGCGCGATCGCCCCCTGACTCAAAATTCCAATTCGATCGCACAGGCGCTCCGCCTCCTCCAGCAAATGGGTGGTCAGCAGCACTGTCAAACCCTGCTTTTTCAGATCCCGAATCATGGCCCACAGGTCATAGCGGGCTTCCAAGTCCAAACCCGCTGTGGGTTCATCCAAAATCACCAACTTGGGCCGATGCACCAGGGCGATCGCCACATTCAACCGCCGCTGCATCCCGCCGCTGAGGGTTTCCACGGGACTATCAGCGCGATCGGTTAAGCCCACCCAAGCCAAACATTGAGCCAAACGCGATCGCCGCTCCGATCGCCGCAAACCATACAAGCTGGCAAAAAAATCTAAATTCTCAGCACAGGTCAGACTTTTATAGAGCAAGTTTTCCTGGGGGGCAATTCCCAACCAATGGCGGGGAGCCTGGGCCAGAGGGCGATCGCCCAACCACAACTCACCCCCATCAGCCGCCAACAGGCGACCCAGGATATTAATCGTTGTGCTTTTGCCCGCGCCGTTGGGGCCCAGCAGCCCATAAATTTCGCCCGGTCGCAAGGACAAACTCAGTCCTCGCAATACCGGGCGATCGTCATAGGATTTAGTTAACCGTTCAATTCGCAACATGCTGCGCTGAACCCATGCGGATAATAGGACTTGAACCTACACGCCTTGCGGCACTAGAACCTAAATCTAGCGCGTCTACCAATTCCGCCATATCCGCTTAAGCCCAGACATCATAGCAAAATCCCCCCACTTCGGCAATCGTCTTTGGGCAAACCCTGGATCAATGTTGGGAGAACAGGATCTTGAATCTGAGAGACTGTCTAAGAGGATGTCTGAGAAGTATCTTTCAATATGGACTGAAGATTAATTGTCGTAGGAACAAGGGGCTTAAGCCCCTTGTCTACATCGATTTCTGGGGCGTACAGAGTAGCAATTTTGGCTTTTCAGACATCCTCTGACGATTCAACCATCTTTTTAGAATCTTTCTAGAACTAATCTTAATGATGAAGATTGATTGAAATGCAGCATTAACGCGGTTCATTTCTTAGCAGTCCCGGCTGCCCCGATCATGTTACCTTTCATCCTAAATACAGGAACTGATTCACCCTCAAATCTCCCAGAGACAGAAATTGATTACCCCTCCTCTGACGGAAAGCCTGTGGCGGAAACCTATCTTCACCTCAACGCCATCATTGCCATTCTCAAAGCGCTAGAACTACACCTTAAAGGACAGCAAGCAACTGTTTTAGCCAATCAGTTCTTGTACTACAGCCAAGACCTTCCTCGGTTGCGGGTTGCTCCTGATGTGATGGTGATCTTTGGAGTAGCCCCCGGCGGCCGAGATAATTATAAGATTTGGCAAGAGGGTCAAATTCCGAGCATCATTTTTGAAGTTACTTCCAAGGGAACCCAAAGTGAAGACCAGGGGCACAAATATGCCCTCTATGAACAAATGGGTATCCAAGAATATTGGTTGTTTGATCCTAAAAATGAGTGGATTGCAGGGCAACTTCAAGGCTATCGGTTATGGGATGATCGCTACATTCCCATTGAAGACCATCGATCGCGTGTTTTAGGTTTGCAGCTCAGCGTTCAAGGTTCCCTCCTGCGTTTTGGGCAGGAAGCAACAGGAAATTTCTTACCAATTCCCGATGAGATTGGCAATTTAGTTGAGGATCTGCAAGCGGCCCAGCAACTGGCTAATCAAGAGCGACAACGAGCCGATCGCCTGGCGGAACTGTTGCGGCAACAGGGGATTGATCCCGAGGCGATCGAGTAGCCTCAGCTTGTCTTCATTTTTCTAAATTTGCTTAGTTTGGTTTTAACCGGTTTGGGTTAATTGGAGCTGATTAGAATTGATCTTCACCCATTCAAAAAAATTGGCCTAAATGAGTTACCTTGAGCGAGTTATCTGAACAGTATTTTTGATAGAGATCAAGCACCAACTACCATCGGAGCAAGGGGCTTAAGCCCCCTGTCTTCATCGATTGGTAAAACCCACAAGGTAGCAATTTAGGATTTTCAGACACCCTCTAAGCATGGTCGATCGCCTTGAGGGCGGTGTATTGGGGTTCAGCAATTTTGTTGGCTGCAAATAGGGTATCGGCAATTTCTCCAAGGGTGAGCACCGCGTGCGATCGATAGCCTTTGGCGGCCAAGCGTTCCTTGGCTCCCGTGTTGTGGTCAATGAACACCACCAAATCGGTGACCCGCAGCCCCACCGATTCCAACTTGCCAATCCCCTCGATCGCGCTTTTCCCGGAAATCAAAATGTCATCCACCACCACCGCCGTTTCGCCGGGGGTGAAATTCCCTTCCACCACCCGCTGAGTGCCGTGGGCTTTCACTTCCTTGCGCGGAAAGATCATGGGGCGATTGAGGTGCAAGGCCAAGCCGGTGGCCGTGGGCAAGGAGCCGTAGGGAATGCCGGCCAGGCGATCGAACGTTAGGGGAGCCACCCGATCGGCATAGGCCAGCAGGATTTTGTGAAAGACTTGGGGATTCGAGATGATTTGCCGCAAGTCCACGTAATAGGGAAAGGTGGCCCCGGAGGCCTGCACATAGTCACCAAACAAAATGCAGCCCAAGTCAAAGAGCTGCACAATCAATTCCGCATGGGGATGGGCGCTGGTGTTGGCGCTGGCGGGAGCGGGCAACCACAGGGGGCAGGCTTCCGCGATCGGCCCGCAAACGGCCGCCTGAGCTTGGGTGAGTCGATCGCGCAGTTGCGTAATTTGGCGGCGGGGTTCTGGGTGACTAAGGGCCGCCCGAGGCACTAACACAATCAATCCATCACCATCGGCCGCCAGGCCCGCTTGCAGGGTTTGGCGCAGATTGTCATCCAGGCGATCGCCCGTGGCCTTGTCCAGGTCTTGGCTGTAGTCCACCGTTGCCAGCCCCGCCCCTGACCAAGCCCCCCGCAACAAAATGGGCGCTTCTGGAGCCACCGCCCGCAGCCGCCGCAAAATTTCCGGATCCGCCGCTTCCAGTTCCAAGCCCATTTGGCTGGGAATGCCCCAGGTTTGCACCTCGCGGGCCAAGCTGAGGTAGCGGGGTTCGGCATCGGGGGCCGGATCTTGCAAAACACGGGCGGAGGGGTTTTCGGTGTAACACAGGGCAAACAGGGCGCGATCGGCTTGGAGCAAAAAGGGCGCGGCGTGATCTTGACCCGAAAAGGGCACGATCGTCACGGCATCTACCTGCCAGCGATCGAACGCCGTGCGGGCAAACAGGCCGCTGTTGATCCAGTCCGCATGTTTGGCATCCAAAATGACGGGCAATTCTGCTGGAATGGTGTGCCGCAACAGGTCTTCTAAGAGGGCCAAGCCTGCCGCCCCAAATAGCAAATAGGGATCGATCGCCACTTTGTAGGCACAAACCAAATCCGCCGTTTGGGCCACCAGGGTTCGCAGCCAGTCCCCCAAGGCCGTCAGGGGGCGATCGACTCCGGCCGCAATGTCGGCCACAGCCGCTTCCAAAAAGTCAGAACTCGGATCCAAACTGAGGCACAGCAAACTCCCGCGCGATTGGGTCGCCCGGTGTAATTTATCGATAAATGTCATAGGAATTGCAGGGAAATCTCAACAGAAATCTCAGAGAATGTCTGAAAAGGAGCTTAGATTATTGGCAAAACACCTGAACCCGGATCACCGGCTAAGAAGCTTTGAATTGTAGAGAGTTAGGCCCCTGCGCTCCGTCAATTGCCATACGGACAGAATGCCCCGGAGTGGCCCAGGGTTCCCTGGTTAATGGAGTAGGATAGGGGCACTTTTTCCGCTGAATACCGTTGCGGATCGGCCATGGATTGAACCTGGGGGTTGAGTTCAGGGATCTCAGTCCATGGTGCTGGCTTTGGGCGTTGCGCGCGCCGCTAAATCTTCACCCTGCGGGGCACGTTGTCGATGGAGTATTGCGAGTTTTTGCTGCAAAAGGAGGGCGATCGGGCTTGGTTGCCACTGGAGTCGCCCAGCGTCGAAGTTTTGGAAGGACGCTATCGCCTGATTGCCCGATCGAGCTATCCCGATGCGGCAGTGGAAATTCGTGTGGGCTACCAGCCGGACGGGGCGATCGGGAGCACCAGCCAACGCACCCAGTCCCGATCGGCCCAAACCAATGTCAATGGGCTGGTGGTGGTGATTCCGTTCACGGTGTTGCGGCCGGGGCTTTGGGAGTTTAGCTGTCGGCAATCGGTGGATGAGGAGGCGGATCCGACAACCACCGGGCCCACCTGGCGCTATGCGGTGACGCTGCAAGTGTTGGCCGTGGAGGCGGAAGATTGGGTGGATGTGGAACCGCAACCGGCGGCGGATGCGCTGGCTCCGGAATCCAACGGGTCAGAAGTGGCGAGTCGATCGCCCGCTGAGTTCTCTCAATCCCATGGCGTGAATGGGACTGAAGGGGCTACCGAAAAAATTGTTGGAAAAATTGTTGAAAAGGTTGTTGCAGAGGTTGCTGGAGGGGTGAACGGCGTTACTCCGGAGCCGGTGGCAGACCCGAACAGCCTGGCCGCTGCGATCGCCCCAGAAATTCCCCAGGCGACGGAACCAGAGCCGATTGCTTCAGAAATGGCTCCGACAAGCCTCCCCGAGAGCGCTCCAGAACTTCCCTCAGCGATCGATCCAAACATTACCCCAGAGCCAGTCTCTGCCAAGCCTTCATCGATTCCTCTGCCGGCCTTACCGCCCACGGAACCCTTCACGCCTCCGATCGAGCGGTTGATTCAGGTGGAAGACGATCGCCTGTTGCGCATTGCCGATCGCCTGTTGCAGCAAATGGTGGAACCGGCGGAACTGGATCCGAGCGAAGCGATCGATCCGCTGGTGGCCGCCAGCCAGCTTCCTCCCTTGCACTTACGGCTCGATCGCACCACCTACATCACCGCTTGGGGCGATCAGTTGGTGTTGCAGGGCAGCTTAGATTGGGCCGAGCCAGCCAAGGCCCCAACCCTGGCTCAACTGCCGCCCACCTTGGAATGGCGGGTAACCCTGCGGGATCCCAACAGTCAGCGGGTATTGGTGCGGTTGCGCCAGCCGATCGCCGGGTCGCGCTGGAGCCGGCCGAGCGATCGCCCCTTGCCGGGTCAGTTCACCTGCACCGTGGAATTGCCCCTGGAAGCCAGCACTTTTTTGATGTTGGGCGAGCTGGCTTTGTATCCCCACAGTTTGCCCAGCGCCGAACCCCTCACCAGCCATGCCTTCGCAGTGGCGGCCGATGCCGATGCCCTGTTGCGGGCGATCGAACCGGATTTTCGCCCAGAGGATTGCACCGAGGACGATCGGGCCCCGGCCGCGTTGCCGCACGAGTCCCTACCGTTTCGGCCCAATACCCAAGCCCCCACCAAAAAGAGCTTGGATCTGAAGTTGCTGAACTTTGTGCAACCGGCGAAAGCGCCCATGTTGCCATCCATATCGCCGTCCATGTCGCCGTCCATGGACTCCGCGCCGCCGATGCCCGAGGTTGCCCCCGAACCGATCGCAGGTGTTGAGTTGCCGGAAGCTGCCATTTTGCAAGGGTTGCCCCCCGCTGCGCCAATTCCCACCGCCAACGGCCCGGCCCCTTGGGCGATCGACCCCTTACCCAGCGAGCCTTCACCCTTTGATGCGCTGCCCAAGGGTCACCGGTTCTGGTCAAGACTCACGGCCTTGGCCGATGACCAAGATCTACGGGCCTGGATGCGGGCCCGGGGAGAAGGGGTTGCGCCCGCCCCGGAGCCACCGGATCCCGATGCGGACTGGACGGCCGGTGAAGTGCTGGTGGATGATCTGTTGCCGCTGCAAAACGGATCCAATGGCTGGTCTGCCCCGGCCAGTCCGCCACCGCCGCCCGCCGATGCCACCTTGCCGCCCACGATGCCGATTCCACAGCCCACGATCGAGCTGTTGACCCATCCCCTGGTGGCGGAAACCACGGCCACCTTGCGGTTGCGGGTGACGGAGGTGCCCTCACGACTTTGCATTAAGGTTTGGACGAGCGATCGACAAACACGCCAAATCCTGGAACCACCGCGCTGGCTGTTGGAGTTGCCCCCCAATGGGCTTGGGGAATTGGAAACCCGTGTCACCCTGACCGTGCCGGCCCTGGTGGCGGAACTGAGCATTGAGGCGGTGGTGATGGAGTTGGCGACCCACCGCGAAAGCCGCAAGACGGTGATTGTTGCGCCCGTGTTGCCCCCCGAGGCCCACCCCGATCGCCCCACGCTGGATCCATTGGCAATCAACAACCTGTTTGAGGCCCTGTCGCCCTCCCGCTGGGATTAGGGCCGGTCGCCATTTCCATCGCCGTAGGGGTTGGGTCTCCCAACCCTAACCCAGGCGATCGCTACAACCCTGTCTACCCCTGGGAACACCCAAGGATCACGGGAACTGGACGGGGAGACTCCGCCCCTACGACTGATTGGTTTGAAGAACGAGGTCATCAGGGTTTCAGGCGACTTGGGGGCGATCGGCCCCCGCGTTGGTTCAAGCGTTGGTTCAAGTGTTGATTCGCTTGTTTGTTAAAAATCTTTAGCAACCCCACGCCACACCGGAGGCCAGCTCGTACAGTTAATGGGAAATCCTCTGAATTCGATTAAGAATAAGGATCTTTTCCCATGGCAGCCTCTTTTCTTCCTGCGATTTTCGTGCCGATTGTTGGCTGGGTATTTCCTGCGGTAACAATGGCTCTGCTGTTCCTGTATATCGAAAGCGACGCTTAACAAAAAATCGTAAGCGAAGCTGTGCGTAGCCTGCCTAATTCCCCGATCATGGCCCTTCATCACAGTGAGGGCAATGACTGGGGAGATTGCAGTTTGCCTTCTCCTTGAATCGAGTTGATTAAATCCAGACCGCTGGCTGTCTAAGATAGTTAGCGGTTTTTTGCGGGCGAACAGCGCCCGAGGATCATGAGCGATCGGGTGGCGACGGCACGGTTAATTGAAGTTTTTTCCGCAATCCAGGGTGAAGGGCCGATCGTGGGCACGCGGCAACTGTTCATCCGGTTCGCCCAATGCGATCTGCGCTGTGACTATTGCGATAGCGATCGCACCTGGGTGGCTCCCGACCATTGCGACATTGAGCAAACCCCTGGCCTGCGGGATTTTGTGACCGTTGCCAATCCCGTGAGCCAGTCGCAGCTTATGGCCTGGGTGCAACAGCTCGATCGCCCCCATTTACACGACAGCATCAGCATTACGGGCGGTGAACCCTTGTTGCATGGTCGTTTTTTGCAAGATTTCTTACCGACCCTAAAGACCGTTTCCAGCCTGCCGGTTTACTTGGAAACCGGGGGCCATCGGCCACAACAGTTGGAACCCCTGTTGCCTTGGCTAGATTGGATTGGCATGGATTTGAAACTGCCCAGTGTCAGCGGCGAAACCCATTGGGAGGCCCATGGGGAGTTTTTGCGGTTGGCGGTGGAGGCGCAAAAGTGGGTGTTTGTGAAAGCGATTGTTTCCGAAGGGACCACGCTGGCGGATCTGACCCAATCGGCTGAGTTGGTGGCGGCGATCAATCCCCATTTGGTTTACGTGATGCAACCCGTTTCGCCCTTGCCCGCGCCGATTAAGCCCGACCGCCAACCGCCACAACCGCCCCAGCCGGAGCAAGTGTTGGCCTGGCAACAACACCTGAAACAGTGGTTACCGCAGGTGATTGTGATTCCACAAACCCACAAGGCGATCGGGCAACTTTGACCAGTCCTAATCGGGAATTTTGAGGGACAACTCGTAAACCGATCGCTTGGACAGGTTCAGTTGGCCGGCAATCTCACGGCTGGCGGCCGATCGACTCATCCCTTGGGCCATTCGATCGGCCAGGGCGGCGATAATCTCCGCTTCCGTGGGTTGATGGGTAACCGGGAGCACTCCGCCTAAAATCAGGACAAATTCCCCTTTGATGGGACAGGCGGGATTTTCGGGAGTCCAAGTGGCGATCGCCTCCGAGAGGGAACCGCGCCAAAACTGTTCGTAGCGCTTGGTCAGTTCCCGGGCGATCGCGATCGGCCGTTGGTCGCCGCCATGGTTGGCCAAGTCTTGCAAGGTTTCTCGCAGGCGGTGGGGCGCTTCATAAAGAATCACGGTGCGGGCCTCTTGGGCCAGTTGAGCCAGGCGATCGCGCCGTTCTTTGCCCTTGGTGGGTAAAAATCCTTCAAAACAAAAGCGATCGGTAGGTAAGCCGGAGCCAATTAGCCCCGCGATCGCCGCGCAGGCTCCCGGCACTGGCACAACGGACAACCCCGCCGCCCCGCAAGCCGCCACCAATGGCACGCCCGGATCGGAAATGCCCGGCGTACCCGCATCGCTGACCAGGGCGATCGCCTGGCCCGCCCGTAGTCGATCGAGAATTTCGGGAATCCGTTTGGTCTGGTTATGTTCGTGATAGCTCAGTTGGGGCTTGCTGATTTGGAAGTGGGCCAGCAGCTTGCCCGTGTGTCGGGTGTCTTCCGCCGCGATCGCATCCACCGCCTGCAAAATTCGCAAGGCCCGGTAGCTGATATCTTCCAAATTCCCGATCGGGGTGGCCACCAAATACAGAGTTCCCGGCTGCACCGTCGTGACTTCGCCCAAGGTGATTGGCTCCGGGGAAGGTGTTGCCGTCATCGATCGCACCTTCCCCTAAGTCAAAAAGCGATCGAGCGCCGCTTTCAGTTCCGCCAATTCCGCGTCAATGTTGCCCTCGCGCGCCGCCCGCACAATGCAAGCATTCAAGTGCTCATCCAAAATGGCCCGCGCCACCCGATCGATCGCACCACGTACCGCCGCCAACTGAATCAACACATCGGGGCAATCTCGCCCATCATTCACCATGGCCTTGATGCCGCGCACATGGCCTTCAATTCGCGACAAGCGATTCACAATTTTGCGAATTGCTTCCGGGTTGTGGGCGTGGGCGTGGGTGTGGCTATGGGACGGGCCATGGCTATGGCCGTGAGCATGGCTGGGAGCGGGATTGGAGTCGAGATGCTGGGCAGAGCTGGGGTCGGGCTGATGGGACTGGGCGGAATCGGCGGACGGGTGAGGGTGAGCGTCGGGTTGTGCAGGGTCGTGATCAGGACGATTCAAGGGATGGAACGCAGCCAGATTCAAAGGGGCAGTTTGGATTCTAACGCGACGGCTCCGGGTTTCCGAGCGATCGCACCGCTTCGAGGGCCCCGTGGGCAATTTGGGGCAGAATACTCCGATCGCGATCGCCCAAAGGCGCATCGATCGCCACCACCAGCCCAAAGGGCCGCCCATCCACCGGCTCCACATAGGCACAATCCCACCGCACCCGGCTCATCCAACCCGCCTTAGACCACAGGCGCGTGGTGGGGGGCAACCCTTCCCCCAAAAAACCGGTGACTTGGTTGTAATCCGGATCCAAGCTGGCCACGGTAGCCGGATCGAGCGATCGCGCCAGGAGGTTCATCAGTATTTGCGATCGGGCCGCCGACACCGCCACCCCACCCGCGATCGCATGGAGCAGCCGCGCCACCGCATCCGTCGTTAAATAATTGCGATTGCTGTAGTCTGCCGCCAAAAAGACTCGCTCGCGGCCATAGGGCCCATCACCCCAGGTTTTTTGGCAAACATTAATGGTTTGGAACTCTTCCCAACCGAACGATTGCAAATAGCGATTCACGATTTGTCGTTGCTGTTGCCAGGTTTCAAAGGGGCCCGCTGGCAACTCCGGGCCGCTGGTGGTTCCCGACAACACATCCACCAAATAGCTCGTGGCATCGTTACTGGAATTGACGATCGCATCATGCAGGGCCCGATCGACCTCTTCGGTGGGCGAAATCATCCCCTTTTCCAACCATTCCTGCACGGCCACCCCATAGAACAGCTTGACCACGCTGGCCGGATAAATGCGTTCCACGCCGCGATAGCTGAATCCGCGCACCGGATGGGCCCAAAAATCCGCCGGAGCCAGGGCCCCACCCGTATTCACCATGTAGGGCGGATCGTAAACCCACCAGGTCAGGGCCAATTGGTTGCGGGCTAACAGCGGATATTGGATCCACAGCCGATCGAGCAGTTGTTTTCCCAACCGCTCCAGTTCCCCATCCTGTTGATAAAAAACCATGCCTACGGTGTTTGGCGTGAACCCAACGATTCTCGCCTATGCTTGGGGCGATCGTCCTTGTTTGCACCGGAGACCTTCCATGACCCCGATCGCCCTCGATCGCGTGCTGGCTGACTTGGGCCAACCGATTCCCGATCGCCCGGAATATCGCTGCACCGAACCCCTAGACCTATTCACCCGGCCCGACGGGGAAGAACTGAGCACCCAAGTGGCTCCCGGGCGACAACTGTGGTTTCGGCAACTGTCGGCGGATTTGGCCGCGAGTTTGGCGGCTGGTGCAGGAGCTAATTTAGATTTCAGCCCAGGGGCGATCGAGGTGGTGCTTTGCGAGGATGACTATGCCGCCTGGTTGCCCCTGGCCGCCTTAGCTCACCTGGCCCCGGCCATTGGCCCCTATCGGGCCCCGATCGTGTCGCGATCGGCCATTGTCGATCGAATTCCCCAGGCGATCGCCTTTGCCCAAGCGGCCATGGCCGTTCCCCATTGCTACCTTTGGGGCGGCACGATCGCCCCTGATTATGACTGTTCTGGCCTCATTCAAGCGGCCTTTATGAGTGTGGGCATTTGGTTGCCTCGCAATTCGTATCAACAACAGGAATTCACCGAACCGGTTGAGCTAGAAAACCTTCAACCGGGCGACTTGCTCTTTTTTGGAATGCCCACCAAAACCAACCATGTGGCGCTGTATTTAGGCAAAACCATCGGGCAACATTGCTATCTGCACAGTTCTGGCTATGAACAGGGGCGGGGAAGAATTGCGGTTGATTTTTTGTCTGATCAGGGCGATCGGGTGGCGCAAGCTTATTTTTCCCAATACAAAGGAGCCGGTCGAATCCACAGCAGCTATCAACCCAGTCTCAAGGGCTAATTCACGGTTCATTCACCGATCTGCTTTGGTGCTTTGATGGCCCGCAAGCTAACGATCAACCGGCAAACTAATGATGAAACTGGCCGTAAAAGTCAAACCCAACAGCAAACAACAGAAAATTGTTGAAGAAGCCGATGGAGGGCTAACCATTTTCTTAAAATCCCCCCCGATCGATGGCAAGGCCAATCGCGAGTTAATTCAACTCCTCGCGGCCCATTTAGGCGTTAGCAAATCAGCAATCACGATCAAAGTTGGCCAAGCGGGCCGCCAAAAAATCATTGAGGTTGCAGACTAATGACAACAAGCGCTAGGGCCCTCAGGATTGGGATAGGATAAGCGCGATCGCCCCTCTTGCTCGCCATCGATTCGTGGTCGATCCATCCATCGATCCGGCATTGGGATTCAGACCAAGCCTTGAGAGCAAGCATTGGTTGAGATCACTGAGACCGTTAGACCACCCCTCTAATTCCCCATGTCGCTCCAGCTTTACAACACTCTCACCCGTCGCAAAGAACCCTTCGAGCCGATCGAGCCGGGTCGGGTGCGGATGTATTGCTGTGGCGTAACGGTCTATGACCATTGCCATTTGGGCCATGCCCGGTCGTACATCGTTTGGGATACCCTACGGCGTTTTTTGCAATGGCGGGGCTATGACGTGCGCTATGTGCAAAACTTCACCGACATTGACGACAAAATTCTTAATCGCGCCAAAAACGAAGGGGTTTCCATGCAGGCGATCGCCGATCGCTACACCGAAACCTACTTTGAAGACATGGCCCGGCTCAATATTCGGGAAGCCGATGCCTATCCCCGTGCCACCCACACCCTAAACGGCATTCAGCGCTTGATCGCTGAATTGGAAGCCAAGGGCGTGGCCTATGCGTCCGGGGGTGATGTGTATTTTGCAGTGCGTAAATTTGCGGACTATGGCAAGCTTTCCGGCCGCAAATTAGACGATCTGCAAGCCGGAGCCAGCGGCCGCACGGACGACGAAACCACCAAAAAGCAAGATCCCTTCGACTTTGCCCTTTGGAAAGGAGCCAAGCCCGACGAACCGGCCTGGGAGTCCCCTTGGGGGCCTGGTCGCCCGGGTTGGCACATTGAGTGCTCCGCCATGGTGCGCCAAGAGTTGGGCGAAAGCATTGATATCCACGTGGGGGGCGGTGATTTGATTTTTCCGCACCACGAAAACGAGATTGCCCAATCGGAAGCGGCCACGGGCCATCCCCTAGCCCGGTTCTGGTTGCACAACGGCATGGTGAACGTGGGCGGCGAGAAGATGTCGAAGTCCTTAGGCAACTTCACAACCATTCGCGCTCTGCTGGATGCGCCGGAGGGGCCCCACCCGATGGCCCTGCGGTTATTTGTGCTGCAAGGTCACTACCGCAAGCCGATGGACTTTACGGGCGAGGCGATCGAGGCGGCCAAAAATGCTTGGAACACGCTCAAGGAGGGGCTGTTGTTCGAGGGGCTAGCGGATCTCAACGGCGCGCCCACCTATGACCCCACGGCGCTCGATCGGTTCCGGGCGGCGATGGATGACGACCTGAACACGCCGGAAGCCTTGGCTGTGCTGTTTGAGCTGGCGAAGGAGCTGCGCCGGGAAAAGAATCTGCGAGTTCATGAGGGGCAATTTTCCCAGGATGCCGCCACGATCGCCCAGCAGTGGCGAACCTTGGTGCATTTGGCGGATGTGTTGGGCCTGGCGGTCACAGCGGAAGTCCCAACGGCCACTGTATCCGGCCCCAGCGATGCGGAAATTGAGGCCTTAATTGCCCAACGGACGGCCGCCCGCAAGGCCAAAAACTTTGCCGAGTCCGATCGCATCCGCGACGAGCTGAAAGCCCAGGGCATTGCGTTGATCGATCGCCCCGGTGAAACCGCCTGGCATCGAGAATAGGAGGACAACCATGGCCGATCGCGATTTGTTTCAGCGGGCCAATGCGCAGGGCATGAAGCGATTTTGTGAAGGTTGGCATCGGGCCCAAAACCAACGCTACTTGCTGCGATCGCAACTGGGGTTTAGCCAAGCCAGCACTCCTCATCGACCGGCTGTTTGTCGGGGCTGCGAAAACTATCACGGCATCGCCTACGGTTACAGCCGCGATCGACGGGCAAGGCTGATTTGCGGCATTCATCCCTTTGGCTGGTCGGGAACCGATCTTTGTCCCGATTGGCGCGGGGCGATCGAGCCGGAACTGTCCGCCACCGCCGACGATCATCGGTGACGGCCAGACGATTGATTATTAGTCATCAACCAGCCCCAACTCAGGCCATAATTCATCCCCAAAATCTCCGAAATCCAAGATCTCCGAAATATGGGAATTCAAAACATCGGTAAACGATTGCTCTTGCTATTGGGGCTGGCCCTGCTGTGGGTTTTGTTGGGAGCCTTGCCCGCCCAAGCAATGGCTAACTACAGCAAAACCAACCAGGAAGGACAAAATTTTGCCGGTGAAAACTTGGTGGGCGCAGCGTTTTTGGCCACCGATTTGCGCGATGCCAATCTGGCGGGAGCCAACTTGAGCAATGCCACCCTCACCCAGGCCACCCTGTTGCGAGCCAACTTGCAGGGGGCTGATTTAACGGGCGCTTTGATCGATCGGGCAGTGCTGGAACGGGCAGATTTAACCCAAGCGATCGCCCGTGAAGCAATTTTTACGCGCTCAATTTTGGCTGACACCGCGATCGAGGGAGCTGACTTCACCGACGCATTGATCGATCGGTATGACGTGGCCCAACTTTGCAAAATCGCCAGCGGCATCAATCAGAAAACCGGGGTCAGCACCCGCGAAAGCTTGGGTTGCGATTAGTGCTCAAACCTTCTCCGCGATCGGGCACTTCAAAGTTAGGTTCAGAGGATATCTGAGAAGTCACTGGGGATGCTTAGTAAAGCGCCGGCCATCATCGGGGCAAGGGGCTTAGGGCCTGTCGTCATTATTTCGAGGTGATGCTGAAACAGTTGATTTTCCATGCCCTAGTCGTCGCAACAAGGGGCTTAAGCCCCTTGTCCCCCACGATCCTCTAGGGTTTCGTGCTCAACGGCGACAGGCCCTAAGCCCCTTGTCTTGGTTGGTCAATGAGACCCATAAGGTAGTAGTTTTGGCGTTTCAAACATTCCTTGAAGGATTTCTTGAGGGTTTTTTTGATTTATAAGTTTTCCGAGAGCTGACTGGAATATTTTCCCGCAAGGACTCTCCTAATTAACCAAACTAGCGTTAACCAAACTAGCGTTAACCAAACTAGCGAGCTTTCCAAGTGCCACCATAGCGATAGTGCGGATTGGTGGCGCTTTGCTGTTTTTGGCAATGGGGACAGGCCAAAACCCATTGATCGGTGCGATCGACCTGGATTCGATAGCGCACCAACGAAAGCACCTGGCATAATTCACAGGGTCGTGGTTGGGGATTGGCTGTGCGACGACGCGGCATGACAATTAATAGAAGTCAACAGTAATCGGCGGCAATCAACGGCGATTCAAGACAATTTCAAGCCACTCAAATCATTTCAATTCAAATCATTTCAATCAATTTAAATCAAAGGGAACCCCGCCATTGGTTTCCCAATAGTGACGATAGAGCAATTCAAGCTGGCCGCAATGTTGGGCGATCGCCGCCACCTGCCGCCGATACAAACTCCGAAACACATTCGCCACCAGCAACGCCCCGATCGCCACCACCAAGCCCGTAGCCGTGGACACCAACGCCTCGCTCAGGCCCGAACCGATGCCCGCGCCATTGGGGCCGCCCGTGGAGCCGATGCTGTCCCAGCGCAGGGCCGCAAAGGATCCCATCAGCCCCAATACGGTTCCCAACAGACCCAACAGGGGCGCAATGCCGACGATCGTGTCGAAAGCCGTGCCAAACCGTTTGAGTTGGGGCAGTTGGGCTTGGGCGGCGCTGTCCAGGGCCAAGCGAAACTCCTCGGGGGTGGGGCGATCGAGCGTGAGCGCCGCCAGGAAAATCTGCACGATCGGCCAATCCTCTGGAGCCGATCGCAACAAACGCAGGGCGCGATCGGTATCGGGTTCCCGCCCGTACAACACCAGTGCCTCCCGAATCAGGAGCGGCTGTTCCTGGGCCAAGCGCCACCAAAACCGGCCCCGCTCCACCGCCAGGGCGATCGTGGCGATCGCACAACCCGCCAAAGGAACCATTACCGCCCCACCGGCCACAAACCATTGCCATACCGACGACATCGAGCACCTACTCCCCTTGCAACGCAGCGGGTTCATCTAGCGGCCAATCACGGCCCGTGGGCCAACAGAAATTCAGCCAAACCCAATCAACCACCAGCCTGGCCCTATGATGCCCGATTGGCGATGGCCGAGAACTAGTTGATTTGCCCCGTTTCGATCGCCCCGATCGGCCCCAGGCAATTGACTGTAGTAGGGATCGATCTTTACCATTGAGTTACATTAATGAACTGTAAAGAACTGTTGCGATTAATCAACGGTTTCCATCCTCCGGCCCCTTGATTGCCCCACAGACCAAGGGTTTTCAGTTCTTTCCCCATTCGATTTTGTCCCCCATCCTTCCGCCCTGGCTTTTGGAGCGCGTCCCTATGCAACAGGCAACACAACTGGTTTCCCGCCGCTGGTCGCAGTGGTTGACGGCCACGCTGGGATCGTTGGTGCTTTGTGCGATCGCCTGGATCGCCGCACCGGCCCCCGCCCAAGCCTTCGATAACCCCGACCTGTTGCCCAAGGAGTTCACCACCGTTGTGGACTTGGCCAACCAGTTGCCCAGTGGCCAAGAGCAAAAACTCGCCCAAACCCTGGCGGACTTCGAGGCGGAAACGGGCTGGAAACTGCGTGTTTTGACCCAATTTGACCAAACGCCCGGCCTGGCCGTGAAGCGATTTTGGGATGTGGATAACAAAACCTTGCTGGTGGTGGCCGACTCCCGGGGGGGCAACCTGCTGAACTTCAATGTGGGTGGCGATTTTTATAACGTCTTTCCGCGCACCTTTTGGATTGAGCTGCAAACCCGCTACGGCAACCAATTCTTTGTGCGCGACAACGGGGAAAATCAGGCGATCGTCCAATCCCTGGAGTCGGTGATGGGTTGTCTGCGCCAAGGGGGCTGTCAGTTTGTGCCCGGTTTGCCCCAGGAGCAATGGATCCTAACCCTGGTGACTTCGGTGCTGGGCGGTGTGATCTGTGGTTTTGCGGCCCATCCACGCAAGGCCGGCGAATGGATTTCCTGGCAATGGGCGCTGATTTTGTCGCCGCTATGGGGCATTTTGTTTATTGCCTTTGGCATTGGCCCGGTGGTGACCCGCACGGCGGACTGGTTGCCCCTGGTGCGCAATATTGCTGGATTTGCGATCGGGGCGTTGGTGGCTTTCCTGTCGCCGGTCTTTGGTCGCCCCCCGTCAGAGGCCGAAACTTAGGATCAGGCAACGAAACCCAGTTTTGGGCCTGGAGGTTTTCTGGTGATCAGTGCGCCAATTCAACATCGGGGCGATCGCGATCGTTGCCACCGGGTCTTTAGTGGGTGAAATTAGAGCAGGGTTGGGGCCATGGCCCGCCCAAGCTGAGTTGGCACGAGTTGTTGATGATGGAGTGGCATATCACGGACGCACAGAGCCTGGCTCTGATCGATCGGGAGTTGGGCGATCGGGGCGATCGCTCACCAGCGGAATACGAGATGGTGCGTCGGGTGATCTATGCCACCGCAGATTTTGACTATGCCAGTTGCCTGAGTTTTTCCGAGCGATCGCTCAGTGCGGGGGCGGCGGCCCTGGCGGCGCGGACAACGGTGATTGTGGATGTGCCGATGGTGCAGGTGGGGATTGCCCCTGCCATTCAGGCCACCTTTGCCAATCCGGTGTTTTGTGCCACGGAGGCAATCGTGCGGCCACAACAGGCCCTGACCAAGGCCGCTTGGGGAATTCAAACCCTGGCCCGGCGTTACCCGGAGGCCATCTTTCTGGTGGGCGAGTCGCAAACGGCCCTGCTGGCACTGATTGAACTGATTGAGGCGGAAGAAATTAACCCGGCCCTGGTGATTGCCACCCCGGCCGGGTTTGTGGAAGTGGACACCACCAAGGCCCGATTGCGCGATGCCCAGGTGTCCCACATTTGCGTGGAAGGTCGCAAGGGCAGCCCAATCGTGGCGATCGCGGCCATGGGCGGACTGGTGGACTTGGCTTGGCAGGCTTACGGGCCCAAGGCAAAGGGGCGCTAACCGGTTTGCAGGGCGGCGGCCTCTTGGGCCAGGCGATCGCTCAGCAGGCTATGGTTTCGTTGGGCCCGTTCATGCTGCGGATTGAGGGCGATCGCTTGGTTATAGGACTCGATCGCCTCGGGATAGCAGTCTAACCGAACCAGCACATTGCCCCGGCTGTACCAAGTTTCCGGGTCGTTGCGATCGAGGTCGATCGCCTGGTCATAGCTGCTGAGGGCGGCGGCAAACTGACCCAACTGGGTGAGGATAATACCGCGATTGTGCCAAGCGCTGGCGTTTTGGCCGTTTAGCTCGATCGCCCGATCGTAGGCTTGCAGGGCCTCTTGGGGCCGTTGCAGCCGCGCCAGGGCATTGGCCCGGTTATACCAAGCTTCATGACTATCGGGGTTCAGGGAAATGGCTTGGTTATAGGACTTGAGGGCCTGATCGGTTTGCTGCAACTTACTGAGGATTAACCCCTGATGCAGCCACAGTTCCGGGTGATTGGGATTCAAGGCGATCGCCTGGTGGTAGGAGGTGGCGGCTTCTTCAAACTTGCCCAGCCGCATCAGCACTAACCCGCGATTGTGCCAACTTTCGTAGCTGTCGGGCTTCAGGCGCACGGCGCGATCATAGGCGGCGATCGCGGCTGGATAGCGCTGCAATGCTTCTAAAACCACCCCTTTCCCCCACCAAGCGGCATAGCAGTCCGGCTGTTGCTCGATCGCCTTGTCATATTCCGTCAAGGCTCCTTCCGGATCGCCGTTACGGAACAGTTGTTCAGCCCGATCGGCAATATTATTGGCACTCACCGGCAGCGCCGTGGGGGTCAACATCGGCATCTGTTGCATCTGCAAAGACACCAACTGTTCCACCAAGGTGCGCAATTCCTGTTGAATTTGCGGCTGAATCAAGGCCAGCAATTCTTGAGGCGCTTTTTGCGTAAATTCTTGGATGATGTGCGCCTTTTGCCGATCGGCTTGACCCGCCAAAATTTGCATATTGGAAATAAATTCCTTCTCCAGTTCCGCAATTTGGTGACGCGAAACCCGGCGATCGCTGGCCAACCGTTCCTGAAACTGGGTTAGCTCCTGGTTTGCAGTTCCCTTGACGGCGGCCACATGGGTTTCCAACTCATGAATCAAAGCGGCGGCCGAAACCTTGGTGCGTTCCACCTGGTCTTGCAGGTCTTGCAGACTGCGATCGGCCCGATGGCGAGCCACCTTCACCCGAGCTTCCAAATCACCCAAATCCTTCAGGCTGTGGCGTACCGACTGCACCAAGTGATTCACCACCTTGCGCCGCCCCAACCAGAGGGCCGCTGTCATGGCCAAGGGAGCCGTTCCCAAAGCGATCAGCAACCAACTGAGGCCCCCAAGGGTACGCTCCAGACCGATCGCTTCCCCGGTGCTGGCGCTGGCCGTGGCAAAGGCCAGATCGGCGCGGTCGGTGGCCTCGGCGGCGGCGATCGGGGCTTCGGGTTCCACTAAGGTGGCACAGGCGGTCTGGGCTTGACCCGCCTCGGTCACGGGGCAGGGAATCGGAGTCGTGGTGTGAGTGACGGCTTGGGCGGGGCTGGCCGCCAAGGCCAGAGGAGCCACCAGGGCCGGAACCCAGGCCACTGCCCGGGCCCGATCGCCCGTTGCACCAAAATTGCTGCGGGAAGAACTCATGTAGACAGCCTCCGAACCCGTTGCGAGTCAATTGCGAGTCGATGTTGATCCTCGGCTCTGACCGAGTGACTAGCTATTGTTTCGGAGGTGATCGGCCGAAATCCGGGAGTCTATTGGGTGTGGCAGCCAGTGGCCAATCCAGCACCCTGGCGGCCCCTTAGCTCAACCCCTTAGCTCAACCAACTCAGCAGCAAACGCGGCGCAGGCAACACCACCAACACCAACAAGGCCAAGGCCAAAAAGCCCAATCCATCGCGTCGATCGTCCAGCGGGGTCACATCGTCCAGGGCCGGTTGGCTAATGGCGGGCAAAAAGAAAACCAACAGGGCCAGCGCCAGGAATTCGCTGCGGGCCAAGGCCAGAACCAGCACGGCAAACCGGGTGATGTGGCCCACCAACATGGCTCCTTGGGTTCCCAGCATGGCGCGGACAATGCGCCCCCCATCTAAGGATCCAAGGGGCAACAGATGAAAGGCCCCCAACCAAAGGCCGATGTAACCCGCCAGGGCGATCGGGTGGAGGGCGATCGCCTTGCCGGGAACGAGGGCCGCGCCGAGGGTGGCTTTACTAATTAGGGTCAGGGCGATCGAGTAGCTGGGGTCGATCGAACGCCAATTCAGCAACCCCGAGCCGGGCAAAGGATTCACCACCGTGGAGTGGGCTAGCCCCCAAATCAACAGGGGCAGGGCCACCAACAACCCCCCGATCGCCCCCCAAAAGCCCACATCAAACATGGCGCGGCGGTGGGGCATGGGCGATCGCAGGGGGGTGAACGCGCCCAGCGTTCCCAACAGGGCTGGAATGGGAATAAACAGCGGCAAGGAAACAGACACCCGATGGCGCTTAGCGGCCCAGTAGTGCCCCAGTTCATGGGCCCCCAAAACCAACAACAACCCGATCGCGTAGGGCGCACCGGACTGAATAAAGGCCCAATCGCGCACCAAATCTAGCTTCGGGTTCCGCAGCATCTCCGCCCCCATCAGGGTCATGGACAGCAGCGACAACCCCAGCAACCCCACCGACCAAACCACCTGCTTCCAGAGGGGTGGCTCTTGGCTCAGGGCTTGACCCAAGGGCGTGCGTTTGGGATTGGGAACCAGGGCAAAGAAGGGCTTGCCGTTTTGACCTTCCTGGAAAATCACCAGAAATCGATCGCTAAACTTTTGGCGAATTTTGTCGCAAACTGTCCGGTAAGCCAGGGCCGGTTCCGCTCGCAATTGCCCATAGCAAAGGGCTGCTTGGGGACGATGTTCCACGCTGCTGAGATAAAACACCGACCAGGGAAAGCAATCTTGCAGGCTGGCTTCCTCGGTGCGATCGAGCAAGCGGGGCGAAATTTTGGCAGAGCCAAGGGCTTGGGCCAGGGCCAGGGCTTCGGCGGGACTGCTGGGATCCGCCAGCACCGAAATGGGGGATTCCAAATCCCCATGGGTGGACTGTTGGGGCCGGGCCGATCGCCCCTGTTGCACCAACCACACATAGAGCAAGGGACAGGCAATAAACGGCGGCAGGGCCAACCAGGGCGGCACGGGCTGGCCGGGGCCATTGGCCAGCGTCCAAGTCGTCCAAATCAAGGCCGGAGCCATCATCACCAACCACAACACCCACACGGAGGCGCGTGTGATGCCGCTAACGCTCTGGCGGACAATAAAATATGCAACGATGCCGATCAACACTAGCCAAACAATCATCTGATGCCCAAGCCACCGCAGGCTGTTTTCGATTCGATCTATGCCTTTCCGCCCAACCGCGACACGTTAGGCGGGACTGCTTATTTCATTGTAGGAAACTCGATCAACCCTGCTGACTCGGCCGACCATAATGGCCCACCGGCCAATTCATCAGATCATCCCTCTGCCCATAGTCTGCCAGGCAATATTCTGATCGATTGTCCGCCTTGGCACGAGGAAACAGCGGCTTTTTTGGCCCAGCATGGGGGGGTGCGTTGGTGGATTTTTACCCACCGCAGTTCCTTTGGCCCCCTGCAAACCGTGCGGGCCTTGCATCGGGCCTTCAGCACTCCGGCCGCAACCCTTGAGGAGGGCGAACCGAACGCCCAATCCGCGGCCCCCCGCTGCGAATTGGTAGTGCAAGAGCAGGAGGCCTATCTGCTGCCCAATTTGCCAGTGACCCCGTTTCGAGAAGAAATGACCCTCAGTCCAGAACTGCGCGTGATTTGGACTCCCGGCCACACGCCCGGCTCGGCCTGCGTTTGGCTCGATCGGGCGGGGGGCATTTTGTTTAGTGGTCGTCATCTGTTGCCCACGCCCCAGGGCGAGTTGATGCCCCTCAAAACCGCCAAAACCTTCCATTGGTTCCGCCAATTGCGATCGGTTCAGTCCTTGATCGATCGCTTTTCGCCGGCCGACCTGGCCCATTGTTGCCCGGGGGCGAGCGTGGGGTTTTTACGCGGGGCCCTGTCGGTCGATCGCGCCTATGAACGGCTCACGACCTTGAACTTGGCGGCCGCTAGGCTGGATCCGGTAGCGCTTCAGTCGCCGAGCCTGAGCGAAACACCTGACCAATAATGTCCTCGATCGGGGGTTCCGTCACGCTCAGGTCTTGCACCGGTAGCTGCTCCAGCAAGCGGGCGATCGTCGGGGTCAGCACCTCTCGCCGCACCAACAGTTGAACCGATCGCCCCTCGATCGCCACCACTTCCCCAAAATCTTGGAGTTGGGCCGTTGTCATTGGTTTGGCCAACTCCAACCGCACTTCCCGGTAGGGTGCGAATCGATCGACCAACCCCGAAAGGCTGCCGTCATAGATCGACGACCCCTCATGGATCAACAACACGCGATCGCATAGGGCCGTGATGTCGCCCATGTAGTGGGACGTAAGCAAAATCGTCGCCCCATAGCGCTCGTTGTATTCCCGCAAGAAGTCCCGCAAGTTAGCCTGGGCGTTCACATCCAAACCCAAGGTCGGCTCATCCAAAAACAACACCGCCGGCCGATGGAGCAGCGCCGCCAGCAACTCCGCCTTCATCCGCTCGCCCAAAGACAGCTTACGCACCGGCTGCGTCAGTTTGGACTCCAGCGCCAACAGTTCGCTCAGCTCGCCCACCCGCTGGGTCAGTTCCCGATCGCTCAGGCCATACACCGCCCCGTTAATTCGCAACGAATCCCAAGCGGGCAAATCCCAAATTAATTGTTGCTTTTGCCCCATCACCAGGGCAATTTGATGTAAGAACGCCGACTCTCTGGCAAAGGGTTCATGGCCCGCCACCCGCACCCGACCGCCGGAGGGATAAATCAGCCCCGCCAGCATTTTCAATGTGGTGGTTTTGCCGGCCCCATTCGCCCCCAAAAACCCCACCACCTCGCCGGGGGCGATCGAAAACGACACGGACTTCACCGCCTCGATCGTTCGGTAGCGTCGTCGCCAAAAGTGGGCGATCGTCCCTTGCAGCCCCGGAGCCTTCAGGGCCACTTGATAGGACTTTTGCAGCCCCTCTGCTACCAACATCCCCATGGTTGCTCTCCCGTATTCGCACAAACCCGATTCAACTCGCACAAACCAGCACAAAGCTCAAAGAGGCCAAACCAAGCTACAACAAGCGGAACCACTGAGCAATCGGCGCTCCTAGCGTTCATCGGTCACAACCCACGATGACAGCCGATGATGACAATGACTCATGGCTCAATTGGACATGTGACCACACAATTCAGAAATTGAGATAACCCAGACCATTAGCCATCACAACCAGCCACGATCTGAGTATCCAGCCAGAGAATAAATCTCTGAATACTGCCTGAGCATTTCCAAAATATTTACGAGGCAATTACAATATGTTTACAGACTCTTGATGAAGTTTTCCTAAGAGCAGTGTAAAACTTTTCCAAAAAGATTAACCGCAATGCTCAAAGACTCGCAATATATCAGTCGCGGTTGCTTTGGGGGTGCTAAAATTTCACGTTTAGGCGCTGTTGTTTGTTAGAATTTTTCAATCTTTGAAATTAATCGCATTACTTTCCTTAACAACCACTCATGCCAACGCCAAGACCTGATCTCCCTTGGCGACCCTTGCTCAAACTCTCTCCGGGCCATTTTCTAACCCCTGTTGAGCGACCTGAAACCCCATCAAGCCAACCGCTTTTGACGTTTTAAAGTACCTCAACATAACTGACATGAAGGTTATGTCTAGCCATCTTGCAGGAGCTTCAAAATTATGCACTTTATGAGCGATCTGGGTATTGATCTTATTTCTATGATCCATTACCTGCAATCCCAAACCCTAACCCACGAGGAAATGAGTTGGGTACGAAGCCTAAATATTCAACAAATTGTTGAGTTGGCTTCCCAAAAGGGTTATCACCTTGTAGGTAGTGATTTGATCAATTCTGACCAAATGCAACTGAAATAGCTTTCGGCAATAGCTGTCAGCCGCTTCAATTGACAGCTTGATCAACAATCTCAATGAACAGGGAATTTGGACGAGACACCGCGATCGCGCCAGCCCGCAGCCGTTCTTGAAAAACGCCTCAACTCGTATCTTTGTTGCGAAACGCTTTAGCCAAGTAATGCCTTGAGCGAAGCAATTCAATAACAACGATCGCACGGCAGTAAGCGTGATCGTTGTTATTGAATAGTCTCAGAAAGAATAGTCTCAGAAACCATCGATTCAGAATGACGGGCGGTTGTTCAAGCCACCCGTCATTTCTAAGAGGATGTCTGAAAAGCCAAAATTGCTACTCTGTACGCCCCAGTGATCGACTTAGACAAGATGCTCAAGCCCCTTCCACGACTATTGGTGCTTGCCCGTGCCAAAGAATACTTTTTAAACATCCTCTAAGGGTCTGGCAGCGACTGAGGCAACCTAGGCGGCACTGTCGGCGGTTTCCAGATTGAACAGCACTTGCAGGGTTTGCATGGCCTGCTGGCGGGCTTCAATGTCTTGCTGGGCCCGCAATTGCACCATGGGATCGTGCAGAATTTTGTTGACGATGCCACGGGTGAGGGCTTCGATCGTTTCCTGGTGCTTTTCGGCAAATTCTGACCCCAGGCGAGACAGGGCTTTTTCGAGTTCTTGGGTACGGATGGTTTCGACTTTGCGGCGCAGGCTGTCGATGGTGGAAACGGTGTCTAGGGATTGCAACCAGGCTTCAAAGGCTTCGGCTTCTTCGTCAAGCAGGGCTTCGGCTTCGATCGCCATTTTTCGGCGGCTTTCGTGGTTTTGGGCCACCACTTCTTTCAAGTCGTCCACGTCAAAGGCCTGCACGCCGGGCAATTCATTCACATCGCTGGCAATGTTGCGGGGCACGGAAATATCAAAGAGCATCAGCGATCGATTCTCGGGCAAGATGGCTTCCAGCTTGGCCCGATCGAGGATGGGTTCCGTGGCGGAGGTGCTGGTGAACACGAGGTCTGAAGCGGCGATCGTGCTCATCATGCTCGGCAGGGGGTGCAGATTGAGCTTCGCATCCGGAAAACGGCGAGCCAGTTCTTCTGCCCGTTCGAGCGATCGATTCACGATCGAAATTTGGGTCGCGCCCTTGGAGAGCAAATGTTGCACCAACAGGCGAGACATTTTGCCGGCCCCAACAATGGCCACGCGACAGGGCGACAGATCCGGCACTTTCAGTTGCGCCAATTCCACGGCGGCGGAACTGATGGACACGGCTCCCGTGCCGATGCTGGTTTCGGTACGGACGCGCTTACCGGCGGTAATTGCCTGTTTCAGCAATCGATTCAGGATGCGGGCAATTCCCTTGTAGTCCTGACCGAGTTTATAGGCGTTTTTCACCTGCGAGAGGATCTGACCTTCGCCGAGCACCAAACTATCCAAGCCGGCCGCCACTCGCATCAGATGCATCACCGCATCCTGGCGCAACAGAACAAACAGGTGGTGGCGCAAGGCTTCCAGGGGCAGCTTACTGCGCTCTGCCAAGATTTCAACCACTTCTTGCACGCCGCGATCGACCTCACTCAGAACGCAATAGAGTTCTAGTCGGTTGCAGGTGCTGAGGATTGCCACTTCTTCCACATGGGAGCAACTCCTTAAGCTGGCGATTGCTGCCTCGACCTGTGGTTCGGGAATGCTCAATTTTTCGCGCACTTCAACCGGAGCCGTCTTGTGGCTCAGTCCGATCACAGCAATATTCATATGGCCTCTTGCTAAAACGTACTCAAACGGCGTTGAAAGTTCGACTTTAACGGATTTACCAATCGTCGGGCGATCGGTCTATAGAAACTTTGACACTTGATTGGGCCAAGCTGGGTTGGGATTAGCCAAATTTCAGGGATTTTAGTTCAGGGATTTTAAGAAAAGGGGGGAGCGATCGCCAACCGCTGGTTAGCTTATACCCCCTGGTTGAGTAATGATCAAACGATTGCTGGGGGAGTTTGGTCTGAGGCTAAGGCTACCGAAACGGCGATCGATTTCATGAATGCAACAAAACGTCAATTTCTAGTTTTCGGTTAACAATCTTCTGGCCATGGGCATTTGGCCAAGATTTGCGGTTGGCAGTCTGAGACGCGATCGGCCCAGCAGCACCACTCCACAACCCCAGAAACCTGTAGACATGGCAATGGCTTGCCGCGATCGCCAAAGCGACCTCAGCAAGCCACTACAAACCGTCAGCCCCTACTTCAGTTGCAGAACCGAGGGCTTACCGAATTGGTGAATGGTGTCCACAAAGCGCACCGTGCGGGACTGGCTGGAGATGACCAAGCTTTGAGTCCGCGCACCACCGCCAAAGAAGCGAACGCCTTCCATCAGCACACCGGGGGTGATCCCGCAGGCGGCGAAGAGGACGTTTTCGCCCGAAGCCAACTCGTCAGCGTTGTACACCCGATCGGGATCGGTAATGCCCATGCTGGTCAGGCGCTCCAGGTTTTTCTCCTTGCTTTCGCCAATCAGGCCGGTCTTCACGATTTCGGGATCGTAAATCAGTTGACCTTGGAAGTGACCATCGACGCAGCGCATGGCGGCGGCGGAAATCACACCCTCGGGAGCCGCACCAATCCCCATCAGGGCATGGACGTTCGTCCCAGAGAAAGCACAGCAGATAGCCGCTGACACGTCGCCATCGCTGATCAACCGAACGCGCGCACCGGCTTCCCGGATTTCAGCAATCAGATCTTTGTGCCGGGGGCGATCCATCACGATCACCACCAACTCTTCGATCGAGCGGTGCAAACATTCCGACAGGATCTTCAGGTTTTCGGTGGCCGACTTGTTAATGTCCACCTTGCCCTTGGCTGCCGGAGGTGCTGCCAACTTCTTCATGTAGAAGTCGGGAGCCGCAAACAGACCGCCCTTATCGGCGATCGCCAACACCGCCATCGAACCGTTTTGGCCATAGGCCACCAAGTTCGTACCCTCGCAGGGGTCAACAGCAATGTCAATTTCTACCAACTCGTCAGGGTTGCAGCTCTGGGCACCGTCGGGCGTTGCGCAGATCCCCACCTCTTCACCGATGAACAGCATGGGCGCATCATCGCGCTCACCTTCACCGATCACGATCCGGCCGCGCATATGGATCTTATTCATCCGCTCCCGCATGGCTTCCACGGCCACTTGGTCAGCGGTGTTCTTTTCACCTTTGCCCATCCAACGAGCAGACGCAATTGCTGCTTGTTCGACGACCTCAATAATTTCTAAACCGAGGGTAGTTTCCACAAAAATCTCCTTCCCAAGTGCTGGCCAACGAAACCCCAGAGTCGTTCGGGCTTGCTCAGTTAGTCTATCAAAGGGGGGCGATCGCGCCGAACTCTTCTACCAGAACCCGGCTGTAAAGATTTGTGGGAACTGGGATCGATCCCCATAGCCTTCTAACAAAGCGAAAGCCCCACCCGTGACAGGTGGGGCTAAAAGGGGGCTGAAATGACTTTTTCAACGGAAGGCTTAACCACCGAAGCAGTCCGGTGAATGACCCTGACCCCGATCAAGGATCGCAGGTCTAGGGGAATTCACCATCAGCCTTAACAGCGCTAGGGCAAGCACTAGCGTGAAGGGTTCTAGAACACGAAGGTTGTCCGCAGCGTGCCAATCACGACATCATCGTTGTCGTTGTCTTGGTTCGGGTTCATCTGCCAGATCACACCCGGGGTGATCGAGATCCAGTCGTTCACCGCGTACTTGTAGAACACTTCCACTTGCAGCGGGATATCGGTCTCCACATCATCGTCATCAATGTTGGTCAGGTAGGGCTGAGCACCCACAAAGATGCCACCCAGGTTCCCTTCCTTGCCGAGGTCAGGCAGGGCCAAGCCCAAAGCGTAGTACCAGATGTCGGCATCATCAAAGCTGCCGCCCTTCGAGTCAACACCCGTGTAGCCCACGAAGCCGGTCAGAGCCACCTTGGGGCTGAATTGGTAGTAACCTTGCAGACCCACCGAATTGGAGGTTACAGCATCCTGCTGGGGCAACACGTTGGCCGCCAGAGTGCCCGTAAAGCCGCTGACGAAACCGGCGTTATCAAAGCCGAATTCGCCTTCGCCAAAGTAGGAGTAGTTATAGGTCAGACCCAAGCCAAAGGTTTTGGCATCGTTCGTGTAGGTCAACTGGGCCATGGCCGAGAATTGACCGTCGAACAGGCCGCCTTCGCCCACACCGTCGCCACTGCGGGGGTTAGCCGCTTCACCGGCCAGGTAACCAGCCGACAGTTGCCAGTTTTCGCTGAAGTCATACTTCACGCCAATCCCAGCACCACCGCCCAGACGGTAGATGGGGCTGCGTTGGGAGAAGGTGGACAGGGAACCACGACCACCGTCGTAGTCTTCGAAGTAGGGGTTCAGGGTGTTGGAGATGTCATCCCATACGCCCGCGTTGGCCATCAGGTAACCGCGGCCTTTTTCCCCGATCGGGAATTGGTATTGCAGCGTATCCAAGGTGAACTGGTTGCCGGTGTCGCCAAACACTTGGTTGGTCAACACGGTTTCGCCAGCCACGCCGTTGAAGCCCTTGGAGTTACCCACTTGCAGGCGGGTGATCAACAGGTCTTTGCCGCTGAAGCTGGTGTTGAAGTTCAGGCGAACACGGTTTTGGAACACCACTTGGTTATCGTCACCGTTGTTGCCATTGAAGGCATCACCCAGATCATCCAGGTTGGCCGAGGTGGCACCGGCCAGCATCATGATGGCTTCGCCGGTCAGCTTGGTGGTGGTGGAGAATTGGGTTTTCTCCAGGTAAGAAATCCGACCTTCCAGGGTGTCTACGCGACCGCGCAGCGCGGCCAGCTCGGTCTTGAACATGTCCTGCAATTTCTTCAGGACTTCCAGATCGGCCTTGGTGGCGTAGTCGGCCACGTTGGTCACGAGCAGTTCTTGGATTCGATCGAGGCAAGCATTCAAACCAGCCGCGAACTCGTAGCGAGTCATGGCCCGGTTGCCCTTGTAGGTTCCGTCGGGGTAACCGGCGATGCAACCGTAACGCTCAACCAACGATTGCAGGGCTTGGAAGGCCCAATCGGTGGGTTGCACGTCCGACAATTGCGACACGGAGGTCACTTGCTCGGCGCTGTTGGCACGGCGAGCGCGGCCCTCGCGGCCATACTGGTTGAGCTGGTCGAGGTTGCTCAGGGTCGAGCCGTCGCCAGTCGCTTCCAGAGCGCTCACCGACGGCACGGTGGTTGAAGAAACTTGTTGGGCTGAAGCCGGCGAGGCTGCCACAACTGCAGCGCCCAGGATCGCCGGGCTAGCCAGCAGGGCTTTCCAAATCAACTTTGACATTACGCTCTCCTATCCTCACACCTGTCTGGAAGATGGTCTGAAAAATCGCAGCAAGGCGATTCGGGCCGAATTTTCCATATCACCTTTATAGAGTACCACTGAAAATTAGTGACCGCTGCCGAAAATCCCAATCGGTTTGTGGGCGTGCGATCGCAAGACTTTCCAAAGTTTTCAAAAAATTTTTTGAGGAGGCTGAGCGGGTTTTCTGGCCCCTTTAGCTCCAGAACGGGCCGTCTAACGCCGACTGGGGCCGCAGCAATTGATGGTCGAGCGCATGGCCGATCGCTTGGTAAACTGTTTTTTCTTCAAATAGGCTCACCAGCACCGGATCCAGCCGATTAATTTGGGCCTCCTGTCGCAGGATCGTGAGGGCAGAACTGGTGGAAATTGCCCGTTTGTAGGGGCGATCGGCCGCCGTCAACGCATCGTAAACATCCGCGATCGACATAATGCGCGTTTGAATCGGAATTTCACCCGCCTGAAGTCCTCGGGGATAGCCCGAGCCGTCCAGCTTTTCGTGGTGGCCATAGGCAATTTCTGGCACTTGACGCAGATAGCTCGTCCAGGGAATGCGATTCAGGAATTGGTACGTGTGGGTCACATGGGACTGAATCGCGTTGCGTTCCGCACTGGTCAACGTGCCTCGGGGAACAGTGAGCTGCTCAATTTCCGCCGCCGTCACCAGGGGTTTTTGTTGCCCATCCACATCGCGGTAGGTGTAACTCGCCAATTCCTGAAGCTGGGCCAGCGGTTCCGCTTCTAGTACCTGCGGCTCATTGGCTTCTAAGAGTAATGTCCAATATTGATCCAATTCATCCAAGGCCGCCGTTAGCTCCGAGTCCAGGCGATCGAGTGGGTTCACCGCCACCGCACTGGCCATCGTTTGATGAGGGGTTTGGGGGGCCATAGCTGGGGACACCCTGGCAGCCGCTAACCCATGGCCGTTCGACTCCGCCAGCTTAGAAACCCCAGGACTAGCCCCCCCATTCGGGGACTCAGAAGCCGACGATCGGCTTTGATAAGCCGTTAATAATTCCGGGTGCTCAACCCAGTAGCGATACTTCACCTGCAAGCAATCCAGTTCCAGCGTCCGCCGAGCCAGGGCAAACCGGTGACGAATCACCTCCAGTTGATCGGGATAGAGCTTTTTCTGTTTCACCAACACCGCTTCGGGCACACAGACCTTACCAAAGTCGTGCAACAGGCTGGCATAGCGAATTTCTTGAATTTGGCGAGGGGTGAAGTAGGTGGCCGCCAAGGGGCCCGTGTGGATTTCGTTCACCACTTCGCACAACCGCACCGCCAAGGTGGCCACCCGCTCCGAATGGCCGGAGGTGCAAGGATCTCGAGACTCGATCGCCTGAACCGCCGCCCGCACAAACCCCTCAAACAGCGCTTCGATACTTTCCTGTAGATTGCTGCGTTCGATCGAAATGGCCGCCAAACTGGCCAGGGCCTGCACCACGCGCTCTTCCCATTCCGTATAGGGACGGGTCACCTCCATCGCATTCCAAGGATCCACGATCGCCCGAGGATCAATTTTGCGATTAATCAATTGCAACACCCCGATCGTTTCGCCGCTGAGGTTTTGCATGGGCACCACAATCACCGATCGGGTTCGGTAGGAAAAGCCGCTATCGAAGTTGTGATTGAACTGGTAGGGAACCTCCGCTGGCAAGCAGTAAGCATCGGGAATGCTCAGGCTTTTGCCCGTGAGCGCCACATAGCCCGCCAAGCTGCGTCGGGCCAGGGGCATAGCGAATTCCCGAAACGAGGCATTGGGCTGCGAGGCATTTTGGGCAACTTTGAAAATTAGCTTGGGCGTGTCATCACTGCGATCGATCAAATAGACGCTACCCGCATCACTCCAAGTCAGCTCTCGGCAAGTGGTGAGAATCAGCGCCAACAATTCATCCAGGTCGCTAACCGCCGATAGGGCCGTGGCGATCGCCAGCAACTCTTCAACCAAAGAAGCTTGGCTGGCTGCTTCCTGCAAGAAATCCCGTTCGCCCCAAATAGAAACTGAATTCACCGATTCGCTCGATAGCATAACAGGGTGGGAAGGGAAGTTTAGTTGTTGAAAACGATGCAAAACCCCCTCAGAGACTGGTCATCAATCTGCAGTCAAACCTTGCAGTCAAACACACTTACCAAGATCGCAGGAATAATGCATCAAAGAATGACAAATGATAGGACTGGTGCTGCCTAGTAACTTAGCAATCCAGTCTGAAGTAAAATGCAGATGATCAATTTAGGATTGCAGCGAAAGAGTATCTGATTAGCTGGAGAAATAGGCAATTTCAGACAGTTTTTCCCCAATTCTCCTGTTTTCAGCCTCTTGCCGGGTTGACCTCGGCAATTTGTCCTCGTTCCGTTCATCCTTAGAGGATGTCTGAAAAGCTCAATGGCTAGCTTGTGGGTTTTACCCACTGACGACGACAAGGGGCTTAAGCCCCTTGCCCCGACGACGATTATTACTTGACCTGTGCCAAGCAATACTTTTCAAACATCCTCTTAGCCTAACTGATCAATCTTGGCAGCCAAATCAAAATCCTTGGCCGTCAAGCCGCCTTCATCGTGAGTGCTGAGGGTGATCGTCACTTTGTTATAGCTGATTTCCAAATCGGGATGGTGGTTGGCCGCTTCGGCGGGTTCCACAAGCTGATTGACAAAGGCGATCGCCGTGATGAAGTCCGCGAACCGACGACAACAAACGATGGTGCTTCCCTCTACCGTCCAGTTGGGCAGAGCGGTCAGGCGGTCTTGAATTTCGGATGCAGTTAGAAGCGCCATATTTTTGATTTCACCCCGCAGTGGTTTTGAACTGATCTCGGATCCAGGATTTTGACGTGAGGTCTTGAATTAAAGTTACTGGATTCGTCCTGGGGAAGGAAGATCGATCGACCACTTTGCACTAAATGCGGAATCTTTAGCCAAAATGCTGGATCACCATCGATTTTGGAGATTTTCAGAACCCTGTTTGGCGCAGAATTTCTGAACTTGCTAATTGACAGATCTACAGTTGACAGATCCCCACGGTTGACGGATCCCCATTTATAAATCATTGACAGATTCGTTGCAGATTCATTAAAGGCAGATTGAGAACAGATCCTGAGTTGATCATGAACGAATCTGGGTAGCGCTTGAACTCAACTCAAACCAAGGTTGAGCCAGGCTGAACCAGACAGACATCAATTTCTCATCGATCCTTGATCGATGGTTGCCCAGGGCTGAGGCGATCGCACAGGGACGGCCACCACATGATCCCCAGGCCTGGTGTAGGTGGCAGAACCCCAGGGAATTCGGCACAATCGTAGGCTAGGATTCGCGAGTGGCTGCAAAGGGGGAGCACCAAGCGCCCGCCGCACCACTTGGCCCTGTTGGCAACTCGGAAACCGGTTCCTGAACAAGTTCAAGAGCCAGCTCAAGAGCAAGTTCAGGAATTTGTGCCGTAACTTGTGCCGTTTACTGTCTTCCTTTCCCCATGACTCTTTTTCCCCAGCCGAATTCTGCGGATTCTGGATCAACGGACTCGGCATCAATGGATCCTGCATCAACGTTTTCGCGTCGCACAGCTTTGCAGTTGCTTGGTGTGGGTGCGGTGGGCAGCGCCCTCGGCTACTCGCGGTTCATGAAGCCGGAGCCTAGTCAATATCAGCCCGATCGCCTGACATTGCCAACGCGGTTACCGGACGATCGCCCCAAACGGGTGGCTGTGGTCGGCGGTGGCTTGGCGGGTTTGGCAGCGGCCTATGAGTTGAGCCGACGCGGATTTGTGGTGACGCTACTGGAGCGATCGCCCCACTTGGGCGGCAAAATCGCCAGTTGGCCCATCACGGTCAATGGTGAATCGCTGATGATGGAGCATGGGTTCCATGGCTTTTTCCCGCAGTACTACAACTTGTGGGCCCTGACGGAGGAAATGAACATCCGTCAGGATTTTCTGTCCCTAGAGCGCTATTCGGTGCTGTACAAGGATGAAACCTACGCGCCGGAAGTGTTTCGCCCCACCCATTCATCCTTCCCTTGGAATATTGTCGATTTGGCCATTTCTTCGCCGAATCGGTTTCGTTGGGGCTTAAATCTCACCAGTCCTGCCCATTGGGCCGTGTTTCGGGCCATTACGGGGTTTGAACCCACGAAGACTTACGAGGAACTTGACTCGATCGCCGTGACAGACTGGGCAGCCAATGACTTCCCCAAGGGGCTATATGACCTGTATTTCCTACCCTTTGGCAAATCC
This sequence comes from Limnothrix sp. HT2024, assembly GCF_059138625.1. NCBI lineage: Bacteria > Bacillati > Cyanobacteriota > Cyanophyceae > Pseudanabaenales > Pseudanabaenaceae > Limnothrix > Limnothrix sp. HT2024. Next base: position 3,754,564 of record NZ_CM181121.1, on the reverse strand, counting down.
ACCCTCAACTCGCCGGATGTGCTGAGTGCGGGCGAGTTAATGCAGTTTTTCCATTTTTATTTCTTTGGCAATCCGGAGGGGCTGGCCTTTAACGGCACGAAGCAGGACATGGGCCGCACGTTGGTGGAGCCGATGATGCGGGCGATCGAGGCCAATGGGGGCAAAGTCATCGCCAATGCTCAGGTCGATCGGGTGGCGTGGCAGGATCAACAAATCACGTCCCTGAGCTATCGCCAAACGGGATCCGCCATTCCAGTTCCGTTCTGGGTCGATCGCCACAGTTCGCTGAATGAAGCCAGCACCCAAGCCACTGCCCAGCGTCCAGAAACCCAGGAGGCTGCGGCCACCGAGCAGCCGGTCACCAAGCAGGCGGTCACAGCTCAACCGCTAGCGCATCGCCCGGAATATTTTGGGGGTGGCGATGAGGTCTATGCGGTGGCGGAGGGATCGGCGCTGTCGTTAACCTGCACCCACCAGGGCTGTACGGTGGCTCCCCAGGCGGACGGCACGTTCCAATGTCCTTGCCATGGGGCCCGGTTCGATCGCGAGGGCAAGGTGCTTCAGGGGCCCGCTACCAAGCCCCTAGCTCGCTACAACGTGGAGCAACGATCGGGCGATCGGGTGCAATTGGCGGCCGCAGCGGTCGATCGGACTCCGAGCCAGGTGGTGGAAGCGGACTATTTTGTGTTCGCAGCGGATGTGAAAGGCATTCGCCATCTGTTTGACATTGCCGAAGGGGATGTGGCCGAACCCACCCGATCGCAAGTGGCCCAGCTCGCCGTGGCAGATCCCTTTGCGGTGGCTCGCATTTGGTTCGATCGCGATTTTGATTGGGATCAAAGCGAATTCACCTCCCTCTCTGGCTACCGACTGACGGACAGCATCACCCGCTATCACAAAATCCAAGAGGACTACAAAGCCTGGGCCGATCGCACAGGGGGCAGCGTGGTTGAACTCCATGCCTACTGCTACAAAGAAGCCGAATTCCCCACCCAAGAAGCCCTGCTCACCACCTTTGAGCAGGAGCTATACGAGTTGGTGCCAGCCCTCAAGGGAGCCACAATTTTGCATCGCGAGCTGGTGAATCAAAAGAATTTCTCTGGCTTTCCTCCCGGCAGCTATTCCCAACGCCCCGCCACGCGATCGGGCGCAAGCAACCTCATGTTTGCGGGTGATTGGGTAAAAATGCCCTTCCCTTGCGGTCTGATGGAACGGGCCATTAGCAGTGGCCTGCTGGCAGCCAATGAAATTTGTCATGAGGAAGGGTTACAACGCCGCACCCTGTTGACGGTTCGGCCGGAGGGGGTGCTGCAAATTTAGAATCCTCAGCTCAGAGATCCCAGCCTAGTAGCATGACAGGCTTAATACATTGGGTCAAAGTTGCGGAGCCAGTTGTGGGGACAAGGGGCTTGAGCATCTTGCTGCTTAACGATCGGGTGACGGTAACAGCCATGTCATTTAACCCAGCGAATTAAGGCAGCCACGCTACTAGAGCGCCCTCGAACTCAGACCACCGATCGCCCCGATCGGGGATATGAAGCGGGGGTGGGAATTGATGGCGTAATTAGTGGCGCAAAGGCATGGTGGGAATCAAGGGCAAAAACTGCCAGACATCCCATGAGCGGCATATGAGTGGCATAGTCTGCCGGGCAACTGGCCCAACCCCCTTAGCCCAGATGGGGGGCTGGCACTAGCCCCATGGCGCGCTAAAGGGCAATTCCTATAATCGCGGCAACTGGAGGGGCTAACCCCTCAGCCCATATCCATGGAGACCTGTTGAGACCTGTGGAACCTGGTTAAATCCGCTGGCAACCGATTGCCCACGGTTCAACCCATCACGATCGAACCCACAGCTCAACCCATCGCCCAACAGGTCTCCATCGATGGGCGGCTCAACAGTTGCTTGTTTTGGTGTTGTCTGTTTTTGGCTGTCTGTTGCCGTTGATTGTGGAGGAGTGAAAACCATGCCTTTGATGTTGGATCCCAAGCGGGCTGGCCTGGCCCTGGCGTTCACGATCGGGTTAGGAGCCGTTGGCCAACCGGCCCAAGCAACCCCCGCTGCTGAGCTGACGGAATCATTGGCGGCAGACTTGCCCGCCACCGAGCAGGACAGCCGCCAGCCGATCGCCCTTGATCAATTCGGTGCGCCCTCCACTCAGGCCAACCGGCTACAGGAAACGGTGCCCACCCTCGCCGTTGCCCCGGCCACCTTGGAAGCGGACTCGCATCTCGATGGTCAGCTCGCTCAACAGCCCGATCGCGCCGCCAATGGCCGCCGCACTAGCGGCAAATTCAGTTACATCGGCGTTGGTGGAGCGATCGGTCTGAGCGGCGATGACGACTCCAGCGCCCTGGGTGAAGGTGGCTTTGCCCTTCTGAGCAAAACGGCTTTCAGCGAAAACCTTTCCCTACACAACGCCAGCATTTTGGGCAATGGTGGCACTTCGGTAATTGCCCTAACCGCCGATTTTCCCATTCGCAATCAGGAAACGGGCGACATCTCGATCGTGCCCTTCGTGGGTGGCGGCTTGGCCATCAGTGACCTCTTCGGCGATGACACGGACGTGGGCTTTGCGCTCACGGGCGGCATTGATGTCCCCCTCAGCTACCGCTGGACAGCCACCGGACGAGTGGCCGCCGCCTTCTTAGACGACAACACCGATGTGGCCCTCCTGTTGGGCGTGGGCTACACGTTCACGGGCTTTTTCAAATAGCGCCCCGTGGCTGAAACCATCCTGAAACCACCAAGGCCCCATAACCCCAAAACATCCAAGATTGGGTGTGCATAGCTGGGAAAGGCCGCGAAGGAACTTTTAAACTAGTTCTCTCGCAAGTTCCATGGAGCCTGGGTAAATGACGGTCACCGCCAAACTGGATCGCCTTCGATCGTTGTTTCAAGAGATGGATCGTGCCCTCATTGCCTATTCCGGTGGCATTGACAGCACCCTCGTCGCCAAGGTGGCCTTTGATGTGCTGGGCGATCGCGCAGTGGCCATCACCGCCGAGTCCCCTTCCCTGTTGCCCGATGACTTGCTGGAGGCCCAAGCCCAAGCGGCTGCCATCGGCATTGCCCATGAAATTGTGCAAACCCATGAGCTAAATAACCCCAACTACGCCGCTAACCCCACCAATCGCTGCTATTTCTGCAAGAGCGAGCTACACGACACCTTAAAGCCGATCGCGATCGCCCGGGGCTATCCCTACGTGGTGGATGGGGTGAATGCGGATGATCTCCGGGACTACCGACCGGGGATCCAGGCCGCCAAGGAACGAGGTGCGCGATCGCCCCTGGCCGAACTGGGGATCAGCAAGCTCGAAGTGCGCGAACTCTCGAAGCAATTGGCCTTGCCCTGGTGGGACAAACCGGCCCAGCCCTGCCTGAGTTCCCGCTTTCCCTACGGCGAAACCATCACCCTCGAAAAATTGCAGCGGGTGGGTCGAGCCGAGCGCTATCTCCGACAGTTGGGCTATCGCGATTTGCGGGTGCGTTCTGAGGGGGACACGGCCCGCATTGAACTGCCGCCAGCGCTGATTAAGGACTTTGTGGGGGCGATCGACCTGCCCAACCTGGTCCAAGATTTCCAAGAACTGGGATTTTTGTATGTTTGCCTGGACTTGGAAGGACTCGTGAGCGGCAAGCTCAACCGCGTCCTGAATTGGCCCCAAGGGGCTGCATCGGTTGCCACATCAGGCGTTTCCGCCACCGCAGGCCCACAACGCTAGGCGAATTACAACCGATCGCTGAGGAAAAGTGCAAAATCGAACTACCATTGCACGAGAATGCCCCGCTTGTCGTACCAAAAGCGACAGGTCGATCTAGAATCAGCGTTAGGTTTCTTGGTTAACGATGGGTTAACGTGACCAAAACCCAATGGAGAGCGGTCACGACCTCCATTGCGGCGGTTGTCATAGAATCCTCAGGAATCTGATCTCCGCCAAATTACCCGGATTCCCGATCGCATCGTTTAAGATGACAGTCGGGTTCATTTGACTACCCCATTTTGTGCTGTTGAGGAGTGACAACAAACATGAAATCTACCCTGAAGACTTTGGTTTCCCGCGTTGCCCGTGGTGTTGTGGCTGCAAGCTTGGTTGCTGGTCTGGCAACCGCTTGCGGTGGTGGCGGCGGTGAAGCCCCTGCTAGCCCCGAAGCCAGCCCCGCTGCTAGCCCCGAAGCCAGCCCTGCTGCTAGCCCCGCTGCTAGCCCCGAAGCCAGCCCCGCCGCTAGCCCTGCTGCTAGCCCCGCCGCTAGCCCCAGCCCCACCACGACTCCTTAGTCTGGCTAGGGTTGGCGATCGGCTGCTGTGCCTCACCGGATCACAGATTCAGATCACAGATCAATCGTGGGTGATTAGCAAGCGCAGCCGGCTCCAGACAATCTGAATGGTGCAAGTTTGACTAAACAAATTTGACCCAATCAATTCATAGGGGATGAACTCGTTATGGGTTCATCCCCTTTTTAAGGCCAAAGCACAGAGGGTCGGGTGCGGAGGGTCAAAGGGGGAACCGTCAACCCAGCACCCCAAGCGCTAACCGACCGTAAAATTAGCCGACTGATTCAGCGCCCCCGGCAACACTCCCAACACCACACCCAAATACTGACCATTCACCGCCGAAGTTGGGTCATTGACCTTGATCGCTGTGCCCGTTTTCACCCCCGTTGTGAGGGCCCCGGTGATTTCCGTGGACACATTAATCGCCACAAACTCAAAACTCAGCTTCTCCAGCGTCAAGCTATCGCTCGTGTTCAGCCGAATCTTGTCTGTTCCCAGCACAAAATCCGCCACAATATCGGCGCTGTTGGCACTGGTCGCTGTGTTGGACAAGCCCGCCGTGGTGTCGCGATCGGCCCGCAGCACAAAGGAATCAGCCCCCGCGCCCCCGGTCAGAATATCCTGGCCAAAATCGCCCGACAGTTGATCATCCCCATTGTCCCCAAACAGCAAATCGGAGTTGCGGCCACCATTCACCGTGTCATTGCCTTCGCCGCCCCGCACCAAATCGTTGCCATCGTTGCCATTGAGAATAATTTCGTTGCCAGCGCCGCCATCAATGCTGTCGGAGTCTTTGCCGCCCCGAATTTGATCAATGCCATCCCCACCCAGCAACACATCGTTACCCCGGTTGCCGTTGAAGAAATCATTCTCCGAGGAGCCAGTAATGGTGTCGTTGCCATTCAGGCCCACCACGAAGAAGCCCTTGGTTTCGACCCGCACACCCAAATTGGTGTTGTCTGCATCGTCAGACAGGTAAAACAGGGGCAACCCCGACAGATCATCGCGTCCTGCGGAAGGGCCGCTAGGAATGCCATTGGGCGAGGCTAGTTCCGCTGTCGTGGGGAAGGTGGGGAACGCGAAGGATTGACTCGTGATGTCACCCACCGACAGATCCGCCGTCCCGGCGGCCGTGGGCCCCGCAATCACGGCGCTGGCATCATTGGTCACTTGTAGGTTGAACCCCCCAGCGTCGGCGCTGCTGCGGGCAATTCGCACCACGTACTGGGTTCCCGCTTCGGCGGCAAATTGCACCAAGGAATTTTTGTTGGTGGGCGAAGAGTCGTAGTTATCGGCCACCAGGGTCAAGGTTGTGCCGCTCTTCTTAAAAACTTGCAGGTAGGGATCGAGGGTGCTGGCATTGGCTGAGGCGACAATTTGGGTGCTGCCTGCCGTCAATCCCGTGATCGTGTATTCCCCAAAGGGCACAGTGCGTAACGGATAGAGACCGCTGTTATTGGCATCAACGGCATTGATCGTCCCGGCAACAGTGACGGTAGGCATGATTCAACTCCTGGTGATAGGGAAAACTAAACGAAGGACGGCAACAGGCGGGGGCAAACATCCGATCGGGAAGTCGATCGAGGACTGCTCGCACCTGACATCTACACATCTACATATCGTCACCCAAGCGCCGCCACCCGCTGGCTGTCGTCCAAGGGCCAAGCGACCCCAGGACAGCCTGCGGAAGCGCGGAAGCAAGGCATCCAAGCGAGTGATGAGCGAGTGATGAAAGCTAATGATGATTGTCGCGAGTTGAGTTGGGCATGATGCGGATGGTTAGCCGCTTCCATGAACGCCACAGCCTGACCCAACGTTTAGCGGGCAAAAACCGGCTTTTTGAGCGGTTTTGCTCGGTAACTGCTGAAGCCAATGACGCAACTGGCCTAGGGTTTGTTTCAGTCGTCGATCGGGGGCTGCTTTTGAGCCTGCGGTCTGGGGCGGAGAACCTGTTCTCAGATCCTCCAAAACCCGGTTCTACCGTTGCGAAATCTTGCGGGCAAGGGGGTTCAGCCTCTTGTTTAGGGCGCTCCTGCGGCTAGGAATAAGTGTTGTGACAATTTTTGAGGTCATGAGCGGGAATTTTTTGATGCTCGCCCGGATCGATCGCCCCCTTCCCCCTTCGGCAGAGTCGATCGCCCTCCGCCCAGCAATACCCCCAAAGGCTGATGGCATAAGTTTCTTTCTTTTGGAATGTCTTAAAAAAATCTGAGAACTTTGGCTCTGCAATGGGTCTCAAATCTTAAAGAATTATGAATTTATTGCTTAATAATTGGAGTCAATTGGCATCAAGCATTAGCGGAATTTATACACAAAACAGCTTTTTTGAATCGCCAAAGCCTTCTGTTTTGATCAGAAATTTAGCGACAATGAAATTCAGGTTAAAGCGTTCAACTTGACTTAGCTTGACCCGACTTTTGGACATCGGCTCCCTGACAACAGAACCGAACATAGCCAATTAGTTTTCAATACAAATCTCAATACAAAGCCAGGAGGGGTTGCTATGGATAGCGGAGTGACGATTGCTACGCTGTGCGGCATTGGTAGCGGCGCGCTGTGCTTGGTTTTGCCGGGGTTGATTGCCTGGGGTGCTCGCCAGCAGCGGGCTGAGGTGGAAGAGATGCCCTCGGGATCCCTGCGGTTAGAAGCGGAGTTGGTGGAAGTGGTGGCCCCGATCGACCTGTAATGTTGTGCGACCCTTTTACAGGGTGCTGGTCGTTGGTTGTGCCTGTCCTTTTTTTCAAGTTTCCAGCTTATTGCTTCCCCGCCCGATCGGTCGATCGAGCGGGGAATTGTTTTCAGCAGCAAACTCCATCAAACTCAAAGGAAAAATGGCACAAAGACGATTTAGAAACGGTAGGTGACGCTGAAATAGACTCCGGAATCTTGGGCATTGGAGCCGCGATCGTCCAAATCCACCAACGGCAGACCGTAATCTAAACGCACCAGGAAATCCGTGAAGGGTTCCCACAACAGCCCTGCTCCCGCGCCGATCAGAAACCGCTGATCTGGGATGGAGTTGGGGTTGGTGCTGTGGTTCCACACATACCCCGCATCAATGAAGGGAGCCAAGGTGAGGGTGGGCGCGCCGGAGGAGTCGCGCAGCAGGGTAATGCGATCTTCCACGGACAGCCGAAAGCCGTTATCGCCCGATCGCACGTTTTGGCGAAACCCGCGCACGGACTGGCCCCCACCGATCACAAACTGCTGTGAGGCTAATAATTCATCAAAGGCCAATTGCAAATCCGCTTGCAGAATCAGCAGATGGGTGGGATTCAGACGCTGAATTCGCTGAACCGTGCCATTCCAGCTCAAAAACTGCCCGTCGGGGTCGTCGCCGTCGTTGGTGGTGGCATCCAACAGGCCGGTTCCTAGGTTGAACTGCGATCGCAACAACCAGGCTCCATTGGGGTCACGGCGCAGGTAATCTTGCCCAAACCGCAACACGCTGGTGATGCTGCGGCCGTCTTCATCGGGGCCAATGCCAAAGGGAAAGCCCACGTCATCAAACAGGAAGGTTTGGCCGCGCTGGTGACTGAATCCGAGGGAAAGGGCAAATTCTTCGCGGGGCGATCGCACGAGGGGCTGGCGGTAAGTCACTTCATACAGTTGGGATTTGCCACGAATTCCCAATTCCGCAAACTGGGGCTGCACAATTTCGTTCCAGTTGGGCGAGAACCGAAACTGGATCGTGCCTTCCATGGGGTTCACGGGCAGACGATAGCCAAAATCCAGCACGTCGGCTCCGTCTTGCCAGGTGTGGCTGTAGCTGAAGCTGGCTTCATCGCCAATGCCCGTCAAATTGCGATATTGCAGGGCGAGGATGCCGCGTTCGGAACCAATGCTGGGGGGCGAGTAGTTGTCGGTGCTGATGCTGCCGCGCAAGGCTTTGGCTTCGGTGACTCGGACGGTGAGGACACTTTCGCCGGGGCCGTTGCCGGCTCGCAGGCTGGCCTCGATCGTCTCCAGCAGTGGATTGGCCTTCAGCAGTCGCAGTTGGTCTTCCAGGTGGGCGGCGTTGAGGGGGCGACCGGCTCCCAGTTGAATGCGCGATCGCAGGTAATTTTGGCTGAGGCGCTGGGTTCCTTCAATCCGAATATCCGAGAGATAGCCTTCAATGACGGCGATTTTGGCAATCCCATCGGGGCCGATCGTCTGTTCAGGCACGTAGGCGCGGGAGGTGAGATAGCCCGCGTCCAAATAGCGCTGGGTGATGCTGTCAGCCAAGGATTGCAGTTCGCTGAGGGTGAGTTCGCGGCCTTCGCTGGGTTGGGTCAGGGCGGCCAGTTCGGCGGCCGAAAGCCAGGTGCTGCCTTCCACCACAATTCGCTTCACCAAAAAGCGGGGCGCATTGGGATCCGCCGTTTGGGGTGGCGTGATCGGGTTGGGCGAGTCGATCGCGGGGCGATCGGCCGGCAGGGGTTGCAGCGGGTCTGGGCCCGTTTGGGGAAACCGATCGCGGTTGAGGTCAGGAACCGGGCGGGTGTCGGGGGGCAATTGGGCCAGCCGTTGGGGCCTTTGGGTGGCTTCGGGTTCGATCGCCCAACTCGGTGCGATCGGCCCCCACAGCCCCCCCGCCCACAGCAAGGATCCCAGGCCTTGGGCGATCGCGATTCGCCCTAATGCCATCTTCACGTTCGTCCGTTTCGTTGCCATAACCCATGTCACCGTCTGCGCAAGTACTGTGCCGCCGTCAACCATCATCGCGATTTTGACATGCGGTTTAGTAATTGCCTAGCGATGGATCCTCACGGATCCTGCGTGATTCTAACTATTGACGACGATGAGCGCTTTTGTCGATTTTTGGGCATTTTTCGGCAATAGGAGGGATGATTTTCTCCAAATGATTGAATCGGTTTTGAAAATTCACCTGATCCATCAAATTGGCAAATTTAATTCATAAACCCAATCATCTTGCCTTGGCTTTTGATATCCGTTAGATACTGGTTTATGGCGCTGAGAATGGTTCGACTTCGGCCCCAACTTCGGCTTCTTCCAGCACTTGCAAGCGCACGACCCGATCGCCCCCACCGGCCAGGGGAACGCTGACTTGCTCGCTGGACAGGGTTCCCAGGCAGCTAATCAGATTGCGGAGATGGGGGGTGCTGGCTCCGCTATCCACCCAGAGTCGATCGGCCAGGTCGCGCACCCGTTTCCAACTGCTGTAGGTTTTGACGATCGCCTGCTCCAGTTGGGCCGCTTGGTTCACTAAGTCCGCCGCCAAATTCAAGCTGCCGAGCCGCAGGGCTTCTTCCAGGGCCTGTTCTAGATCCAGTTCCGGGCGATCGAGTGCCGCAACTCGCGTGGCCGCATCCAAATATCGCGCCAGAAACTTGGCTTGGGCCGTGGCCTGTTTCACCGTTTCTTTGTCCGGTTGGTCTTCAATTTCCTCGCGCAGGGCCACCTGATGCACTTCAGGGAGTTTTTCCATTTCCCGCACCAGGGGCGCAAGGTAGCGGGCCGGGAGGGAATGTTCGGCGGCTTTGATGCGAATGTTTTCGGGCAGCAGCTCGGAGGTGGCGGCCTGCCACTCATCGGTGAGGCGACGAACGGTGTTGGTGGCGATCCGATCGCCCTGATGAGCCGCGGCCACCACCATGTGCTGCACTTCGGCGGGGGCTTTGGCCGTGGCCACAAAGGCACGCTTGCTGAAGTGGCGAAGGGTTTCCGGTTCCAGCGCGTCTTGATCCATTAGCCGATCGGCGCTGTCGGCCAGCTCAATCAGGCTATAGGCTTGACTTTTGCTGATTTCACGATCCTTCAGCCAGTTCAGGAAGCCCGTGCCCCGGCCATCACCGCTGCGTTTTTCCCGATCGCGCACAATCCGCAAAATCCGTCCCCGCCAAATATCCGTTTGCAGGTCGAAGCGATCGCAAACACGCCAGGCATTGTCAATTTGGATTTGAAAATCGCTGAAGCTGATTTTGTCGTCTTCCGGATCCGGCAACTGCAAACTCAGATCTGTGGGTGACTCCAAATCCTCGGTGGTTAAGGGTGGGCGGGCCACCGGCTCGATCGCGTCGGGGGCCAAGTCGGCGGGCATTGCATCGGGATAGTCCATGGGGGTGCGGGCGATCGCAACAGCCGGATCATTATGCGGCCGATCGGGAAGGATCGATCGCCCCGTCGATGGCGGGATCGGTTGCCCCGTTGATTGGGCCATTGATTGGGCTACTTGGGCTACTGATTGGGCCGTCGATCACTTCATAGAGGGTGTCCCGCTGGCGAGCCGGTCGGCCCAAGGCGGCGATCGCCCCGCGCAAATCCTCCGGGCTTTGGCAAGTCCCGCCCGTGGCTCCGGCCATGGTGGTGATGTGCTCTTCCATCAGGGTTCCGCCCAAATCATTGCAACCCCAACGCAAGGCTTCGGTGGCTCCCGCCAGACCCAACTTCACCCAACTGGGCTGGTGGTTGGCAATCACCGGGCCTAGGTACAACCGCGCCACGGCCATCAAGATGAGGGCATCGATCAGAATTGGCTGATCGCGGCCCACCCGTCGCCGCAAGGCCGGTGGTGCGTCCTGGCCCACGAAGGGCAGCAGAATAAACTCCGTGATCCCCCGATCGCCCCGATCGCGCGATCGGTGCTGGAGCGATCGCAGGTGTTCCAAATGGGCGATTTGTTCAGCGGGGGTTTCAATGTGACCCGAGAGCAGGGTGCTGGTGGTGGGCAACCCCAGGCGATGGGCCGTTTCCACAATCTCTAACCAGGTGGCACTGTTGATTTTTTCTGGGCACAAAATCCGCCGCACCGAATCCACCAACACTTCCGCCGCCGTGCCGGGCATTGACCCCACCCCCGCGTCTCGCAGGGCCCCAATCACAGCCGCCAAGGACAGCCCATCTTCCCGGGCAATAAATTGCACTTCCTGGGGCGAAAAGGCGTGCAGATGCAGTTGGGGAAAGGTGTCTTTAATCGATCGCACCAGTTGCAAGTAGTAATCCAGCGATCGCCCTTGATGTTTTGCTTCGGGGTTCAATCCCCCTTGCATACAAATTTCCGTGGCTCCCCGGGCCACCGCGTCGGCGGCTTTTTCCAAAATTTGCGCCCGATCGAGCCAATAGGCCCCCACCTGATCCGCATCCCGCCGAAACGCACAGAAATTGCAATGCTGCTCGCAAATATTGGTGAAATTAATATTGCGGTTGATCACGTAGGTGACCGTTTCGCCGGCCTGTTGCTGCCGAAGCTGATCCGCCACCGATCGCAGCCGATCGCGCGGGGCCGAATCCTTGGATTGATAGGCCGTTTCCAGCAACGCCAACCCTTCAGAGGGCGACAGCAACGCACCAGCCAAAGCCCGTTCCAGGGCCTGATCAAATGCTGCCAACTGGGCGGGAGATGGGGCGATCGAAGCCATCATAGGGGAAGCCAAACGCAATGATGGCCAGTTTAAGGGCTAATCAACGGATGGCTAAAGATGGTTAATTTTCAGGCGATCGCCCAGGGCCAGAGCAGCGCAACCGCTCCACCATCCCGGATTCGCCCAAGATTGCACCCAAAATTTTGCCCCCAGGATCAGCCCATCGGGCAGCCTTGAACCTAGGGCCGGTCATCATTTCCTGGAATCCCGTGAAAATGGTTGATCTTCCATACCCTAACCACCCTAAACAAGGGGCTTAAGCCCCTTGTCCCTCCACGATCTCGTCACGGTGGAATCAGGGTTTCAGGCAATTTGGCGACAAGCCCTAAGCCCCTTGTCCCTCCACGATCTCGGCACGGTGGAATCAGGGTTTCAGGCAATTTGGCGACAAGCCCTAAGCCCCTTGTCCCTCCACGATCTCGGCACGGTGGAATTAGGGTTTCAGGCAATTTGGCGACAAGCCCTAAGCCCCTTGCCCCTCCACGATCTCGGCACGGTGGAATCAGAGTTTCAGGCAATTTGACGACAAGCCCTAGCGCGTGGCTTCCGGCGGAGCAATGAAAGAATCCAGGGTTTCGGCCTCCGTGGCGGGAGCCGCTTGGGGCTGGTCGGATTTGGTGGGCGGAGACACCACCGCTTCCCGATCGAGAATCACCGGCTTGAGCGGTTGCGAACTGGCACCAGGAGCCGAATGGGAAACCCAAGCCAACCCACTGGCCACCATCACCCCATAGCCCGCGTAGAGATGCCAAGGCTTCAGTTCCAAAGCAGGATTGGTGCTGCGATCGCGCTGCGACCAATCGGGAACCACCGCCACCGATTCCGTTCGGGGCAACGCGGCCGCCAATGCCTTGCCATCCAGGCCCAATGCTTCCGCCATGCGCTGCACAAAACCCCGTACATAGATTTGCTCCGGTAAGCGGCTCAGGTCACCGGACTCGATCGCCTGTAAATGGCGCAAAGGGATATGGGTGCGCACATGGATTTGTTCCAAGTTGAAGCCCAACTGTTGCCGAACCTCGGCCAAGGTGCGACCCATGGCCCGCAAACTCTCATCCCAATCCATGGGATCCATCTCCGGTAGGGTAATGGTGACGACCGATCGGGGACTGCTTAGGGGATTGCTCAGAGGCTTGGGTGCTACATCGTTGAACTGTGAATGATTCAGGGCTGAATTGTTCAAACCTGAATCACTCAGCCCTGAGCCGTTTCGCTCTGTTTTCCGGGGTGCTTTTCCCTGGGGCATGGCATCAATGATCGGCTGCTGGGTAGCGGTGTTCTGGTAATCCGGCTTGGCCCAAGTTCCTTCAAACACGTTCATCAACAACTCAGGCAAATCAAAAGGGTTGTCAGTGGGGGCCGGCACCATGGTGGGATCCGGCCAAAGACCAATCGCCCCAGCCTGTTGGCGGGCGATCGCTAAACCGGCGGCCGGAGTCATTGGCTCTTGCAGGGCGATCGGCATGGCCATCGACTGGCCGCAGTGCAACGCAAGCCGCGCCGCCTCCCGTCCCACCATCACCAAGACCCGACGAGCCGCCTCCGCCGATTCACCCAACAAATCCTGCAAGGAGGCGATCGCCTGCTGATAAACCAAACTGCGCGTTAGTTCCGCTTCAATTTGCCCCAACAAAACATCCGTTGGTTGGGTATCTGGTAACCCTGGCGGTGTGGCTTGAGCAAGCATGAAATCCCCTCCTGGCTGGCTGATCTACTGCTTCCAGTGGGTGGGGCCAGTTTCAGGAGAATTTCCAGGCGAGCGCGTTAAATAACGGCAATTGCGAACGGAATTCGTCAAGACTGATGTAGCAACTGCTACTGTTTTTCCGCATCCTTGCGCCGCTGTGATGCTTCAAACTGCCGAAACGGCCGTCAGCGGATGGGGGAAAGTCAACCGGATCGGGGTTATGCAACGGTTGCCGATATATCGCAAGCTGGCCGATCGATTCGCAATAGTGGCCTGCGGATCTTGTGTTTCGAGTTTGTTTTTTCGAGTTTGTCTTTTTGAGCTTGTCTTGATTGCTCAGGCTGCCATTCTTAGGTTGTGCCCCGAAACAGACCTTGCGGCCGCACCAGCAACACCAAAACCATCATCACCAGGGCCACAGCCATCTTGTATTCCGTGGGCAGCCAATAGGTGCTGACTTCCTGGGCAATCCCGATCGCCAGGCCACCCACGATCGCCCCGTAGGGATTACCAATGCCGCCCAAAATCACCGAGGCAAACATCGGCACAATCAAAAACCAGCCCATGTTCGGTCGCACGGCCGTTAGCAGCCCATACATACCGCCACCTAAAGCCGTCAGACCAGCGGCAATGATCCAAGTCCACAGCACCACCCAATCCACGTTGATGCCGGTCACCCGCGCCAAGTCCACGTCATCGGCCACGGCCCGCATGGCTTTGCCGACCTTGGTGTTTTGCAGGAGGTAATGCAACCCGGCGATCGCCAGGGCCGCCAAACCCACCACCACAATGTTGTAAAACTTGACCTTCAGCCCCCACAGGTCAAAGGCTGCGGCCACAGGTAGGTCATAGTTTTGGTTGTTGCCACCCCAAATCAGGACGATCGCGTTACGGAGAAACAAGGCCACCCCGATCGAAATGATGATCAAGGTGGTGGAGTTGGCGCGGCGTTGGCGCATGGGCTGCCAAATCGCCACTTCGCTCAGCAGGGACACGCCAATGGTGCCCACGGCTCCGAGGGCGATCGCTAGCCAAATATTTACCCCCGCGCTGTTGGCAACCCAAGCCAAGTAGGCTCCGAGGGTCATCAAGTCCCCATGGGCGAAGTTTGACAAGCGCAAAATGCCGTAGGTGAGGGTTAAACCCACGGAGGCAAGGGCGATGATGCAGCCGACGGCGACCCCGTTAATTAGAAACTGAACCAGTTGCAGATCCATGAGCGATCGAGGGCGATAATGCTAGGCTGGGCGACGGTTGCCAGTGTACCGCTTGGCCAAGCGTCTGGAAATTGGCTTGCGCCCCGGCCGCGCTCTTGGAGCGTGCTTGTTCAATGTGGTTTCAAGGCAATTTCAACGTCATTTTCAAGAGTCTATGACACTGCAATTTACGGTTCCGAGCATGGCCTGTGCTTCCTGTGCGGCGGCCATTACCCGCGCGGTGCAGGAGGTGGATCCCCAAGCGACGGTGCAGGGCGATCCGGCCACCAAGCAGGTGATTGTGGAAACCCAGTCGGCGGAAGGCACGATTCGCAAGGCGATCGAGGCGGCGGGCTTTCCCGTGGGCTAATCAACGGCCCATCGCTGACGGGGGCGGCGAGCAGGGCGGGGCGATCGGGCGATCGGGATTGATCGATGGGCAATCAGTGGACTGGCGATCGGTAATTTGCAGTCATGGCAGGAATGGGGGTGACAACGGTGCAAAGCAAGCAAGCACAAGGTCGATCAAGCCGGTGTGGCTACGGGCGATCGGGTCAGCAATCCAACCAAACTGGCCTTGGCCGCTGGTGGCTGGGGGTGGGTGGGGCGATCGTCCTGGGGTGGGGGGCAATGCCTGGCCTGGCCCAAACGGCTCCCCAACCCCGGATGCAAGCCGCTAGCCTGAAGTCTGTTGCCCCGATCGCCTTACCCAGTGCAGCATCTGGGCCCATGGATTCTGAATCCACCAATTCAGAATTAGCCGCTGAATTAGCAAAAGAGTCTGGAAAATCAGCAAATTTTGGATCGATGGGTTCTGTGTCAAACGGTTCTGTGTCAAACGGTTCTGTGTCAAACGGTTCTGAATTCACCGGTTCCGAGTCCTTGAGCGAGGCCGACTCCCTGTTGCCGCTGTCGGTGATTGCCCAAGTGGCGGCCGGGGCGGAAACCAGCACCCAAATCACGGTGAATGGGCGATCGATTCCCAACAGTTGGGCCAGTTGGGCCCGCTGGAGCGAAAACGGCCAAACCCGCATTGGCCTATCCGACGGGGCGATCGCCCAGTTGGTGGGGGCTGACTTGCTGGATACCAATGCGCCCGATCGCCAGCCAATCCAATGGTTTTCGCCCATGCCCGTGACCTTGGCGGCTCGGCAGGTGGGTGCTTTTCGCTATTTGGATATCACCGATTGGGCCCGCGATCGGGGATGGCAGTTGCGGCCCAACGGCAGCACCCTGGACATCACCGCCGCCGTTTCCACCCTCCGAGCCTTGCGCCAAGGCAATCAGGCTTGGGGCCCGCGCTATGTGCTGGACTTCGATCGGCCCACGGCGGTGCAACTGGAAGAAGACGGCAGCACCCTGATCGTGGCCCTCGATGCCCGATCGGCCCTGCCGCCCAACAGCAGCACCCTCGACATCACCGCCGCCGGGAACCGCACCATCGTTCGCATTCCCATCCCCAGCGGATCGCGGCCCAGGGCGTTCACCCTGGTGCAGCCCGATCGCTTGGTGATTGATCTGCGGCCCGATTGGCTCCCCAGCCGTTCGATCGCCTGGGCCAATGGCCTCACCTGGCGGCAGCAATACCTGAGCCTTGGGTCTGCTCGGTTTCCGGTGCAGTGGCTGGAGCTGAACCCGCGCCAGCCGGGCCTGCGGCTGCGGCCCCTGCCGCCCAATGCGGCCGGCCAAACGGGTATTGCCCCCCTCGTGCAAACCATCCGCCAGTGGGAAGCGCCCGCCGGCATCAATGGCGGTTACTTCAACCGCAACACCCAACTGCCCTTGGGGGCCCTGCGGCGCGATGGCCGGTGGCTGTCGGGCCCCATTTTGGGGCGTGGGGCCGTGGGCTGGAATGATGCGGGACAGTTCTTGTTCGATCGCCTGCAATTGCGGGAGCAAATCAGCGCTGGCAGCCAAAATTGGACGCTCACCACCCTCAACAGTGGCTACATTCAAGGGGGCATCGCTCGCTACACCAGCGATTGGGGCAGCAGCTACAAAACCCTCAGCGATGGGGAATTGGGCATTTTGGTGCAGGGCGATCGGGTGGCGCAACAGCTCACGGGGGGCCCGGCCGGCAGCAGCAATTTTCCGATTCCGGCCAATGGCTATCTGTTGGTGGCGCGATCGCTCTCCAGCGTGGCGGCGGCCCTGCCCGTGGGAACCACCCTGCGGTTGCAAAGTAGCAGCACCCCCAGCGGCTTTGACGGCCTACCCCAGATCATTGCCGCTGGCCCCCTGATGCTGCAAAACGGGCAAATTGTCTTGGATGCCAAGCGCGAAGGCTTCAGCGATGCCTTCATTGTGGAGTTGGCGGCGCGCAGTGGCTTTGGACAAACGGCCGATGGTCGGTTGTTGGTGGTGGCTGTGCAAAATCGCGTGGGCGGTCGCGGCCCGTCGCTCTCGGAAATGGCGCAATTGATGCGGCAAATGGGGATTGTGAACGGGGTGAATCTTGATGGCGGCAGTTCTACCACGTTGGTGGTGGGTGGGCGGATTGTCGATCGCCCATCCCGCAGTGCGGCCCGAGTCCATGGTGCGTTGGGCATTTTCCTCAACAGTCCCTAGAGGATGTCTGAAAAGCCAAAATTGCTACTCTGTCCGCTCCAGCGATCGACGTAGACAAGGGGCTTGAGCATCTTGCCCCCACAACTATTGGTGTTTGGCACAGGCCAAAAGATACTTTTCAAACATCCTCCTAGGCGATCGGTGTTTTCGCCCCTAGGGATCGGTTTCCCCGATCGCCTCCAAAACCGCCTTGGGAGCCAACCGATCCTTAAACCAAATCACCTTGGCCGGCAATTGACGCGCATCGAGACCCGCCTTTTCTAGGTTTAAGCGTTCGGAAATGGCCAAAACCCAATCGGGGCGATCGGCCTTGATCACCTGCGCGAACTTTTTGCGCAGATAGTCCGGTCGCCAATAGCCAACAATTTCTAAGATCCACGATCGCCCGTCGGGATGCACCAACCGAAAATCCGGAATGGCCACGCTGCCAGGGATGGGAATCAGGTTCACTTCGCGTTCCAGTTTCCAATCGGTTTTGGTGCTTTCCCAGCGCTTGGCAAAAGATTCTTCAATCAAGCTGTCAAAGGGTTTACCGGCTGGGTAATGACTGACCAGTCCACAATCCGCCGTCAGTTCATAGAACCGTTCTTGGGGCGATCGGGTGAGGGGATCGGGATCCTGCAAGGTGGCCATTGCTCGCCATTTCGTCACATGCAACAGGGCCGGGATCGCCTTTGCCAGCGATAAACCATAGCGTGTGCTGGCTTTGAACAAGCTGGCGGGCCCATCCACACTAATCGTAAATCCCGTATCTTCATCGCCTTCAATATAGGTCATTAACTGAAAGAGTTTTAAATAGCGAAAAAGCAATTTATACTCGCCGGGATCATTGCGATAGGCATCAATTTTTAGGTGACTGGCGCGATAGAAAATTCCCTGAACTTGGGACAGATTATAGCGATGGATCAGGGCTTCGGGGGTGGGAGGATCAAATTGCGTCAAAATTCGGTTTTGGGGCAAATCAGCATATAAAGATTGCTGTAATTCCGAGGGCAAAACTTCCCGATCGCCCTCCGTGGACAACTCCCGGGCTACCTGTTCCCAAATGGCCAAAGCGCGATCGCGGCTGGGTGGCTGAGCATTGGCCAAGGCAAAGACCCGTTGACGCAGGGCCAACGGTTCGATCGGGCTGACCACTTCAAAAGTCGAAAATCCCGACTCCAATAAATGGGCAAATCCCCGCTGCACCTTGAAATCGGGGCTAGTACCTTCTAACTCAGCCAAGGCGCGATCGAGTTGCAATTTGGGCTGACCCACGGCCGCTTGAAATTGGGCGATTGTGGCCTGGGCTTGGCTGAGAGACTCGGGGCCCACAGGCAAGCGCTTCGGGATAATTTGTTCGCCGCGTCTTCGATGAATTAATAGCTCCGATGGCAGCATTCGTCTCGATTCACCCCGATCGACCGTAATTTTTCGTCAATTTGTGCAATTTGATGCAATTTTGTGCGCTTTTGAACTGGACAACACGTGACTGCAAGCGGCCCAAATTTTAACCAGCGATCGGCCGGCATTTGACCACGTATCGCTCAAGTTTTGATGAGATTAATCAAATTACTCAGATTCTGATCAGCTTTGAATCGGCCGCCGATCAGTGGATCCCGCCAATTTAGGTTCATCCATTTCAATTGAAACGGAAAATTGCGGACTTTAACGATTTTCGTAACGAGGTGCAACCGGTCGTGAACTCTTTTTTCAGTTCCTGGCCGCCTTTCCGAAAGCGCGTTTCAATCGAAATACGGTTATTGGCTCCTAATCCCCAGCCACCCAAGGTGATGCCCATGGGAATCGCCACCGACCATCATTGTGTGATGAGGGCGATCGCCCGTTTCGATCGCGGGAGAATAGACTATGAATTTCAACCTCGACTTTGGGCGCGTCATTTTGGATTTTTACCGCGAAGATCCTGACCTGAACCGCCGCCTGCAAATTTTGCGCCAATGTCGAATTCGGCGGCGGTGGCGAACCTTGGAAATTCACTGTCCCAATCGATCGGTTGCTGAAAAATTGTTGGGTCTTTATGGCGCACTGGCAGAACCAATCACAGCCTTGAATGTGGCCCGCCATCTTTCAATCTTTGCCAATGGTATTCCCTTCGTGACGTTGCCTTTGGGCGATGGCAACGGTAGCGGTTTTCCCTGGCAAGAAGCCATTTAGGCGGGCGCAAAATTCAGGGGCAATTCCTGAGCGATTTCTGAGCGATTCTTGATCCTGGGCAAAACTGCTAATTTGTACCCATCGGCAATGCCAATTCACAATCCCAAGCTTTTGCCTTAGCAATCTGGATCGCCCGTCTAGATCGCCAAGTTGAATCAGCAATTGATCTAGATCAGCTACATTGGTAACCGCTCAATTCCCTCATTGGAACCAATCACAATGAGCACCATTCCCTTGTGCAATCGATCGTAGGGATTGGGGTTAACTTGGATGTTTTCCACGCCACCCCTTGTGCATTGTTGAGCCACAGCCAAAACATTCACACCATAGCGCGATCGCAGTTGCAGTTCTTGCAGCGTTTTTTCTTCAAATTCTTCAGGAATCACCAGCTCAACCACGCTATTGTTGGCATCCAAATCGAGCCGTTCCAGCACGTTGGGCCGGGTGAGCATTCGTGCCACTTGGCAGCCCATCTCGCGCTCGGGAAAAATAACCAAATTTGCCCCCACCTTATCCAACAATTGCCCATGAATTTCAGTGGATGCCTTGGCGACCACGTAATTCACGCCGCCATCTTTGAGGTTCAGGGTGGTGATGGTGCTGGCTTCAATGTAATTCCCGATCGCCACAATTGCGGTTTCAAATTCAAAGACTCCGGCCTCTGCCAGGGCCTGGCGATCGGTCGTATCTAGTTGCAATGCATGGGACACAATATTATCGTTCAGGGCTTGAGTGACCTGTTTTTCACCCGAGTCAATTCCCATCACTTCATAGCCCATTTGGTGCAGCGTGGAGCAAACAGCACGGCCAAAGCGACCCAAGCCCAGCACCACATATTGTTTATTAGTGCTGCGAAAATTGCGCCAAAAACTAAGGGAACCAAACTGCATTTGAAATCTCCATCAATCACAGGGTCAAGATGATTTAAAGCAAGCCGATGAGGCGAATTAAGCAAACTGATTTGATCCAATCGATCGAGCTGGTTGATCAATCTCATCAATCCAGCAAGTTCATTCGGGCGATCGCGTCAAGACAGTTCATCGAAAAAATGGGCTAATTGGGAAAAAGAATTGCACCAGAACCCAATTATCCCACTAGCAATTCCTCTTCGGGATAGCGGATCACACTGCGGGCATTTTCACTAATTAAAGTGCTCATGAGCAGCAGAATGCCAACCCGGCCAATGTACATGGTGCCAATGAGGACTAACTTGCCCCCCATCGAAAGCTGCGCCGTAATCCCTGTTGATAGACCAACAGTTGCAAAGGCAGAAACCACTTCAAAAAACAACTGAACAAACGGAATTGTTGGGTCAAGTAGTGTTAACAAGATGGTGGACACCACAACCACACTGAGGGAACCCAGGAAAACCGCGATCGCCTTCATAATCAAGGCCATTGGAATTTGGCGATTAAACAAAATGACGGAACTTTGACCTTGCAGAACCGCTCGGGTCACGCCGGTTAAAATCCGAATGGTGGTGGTTTTAATACCACCGCCGGTGCTACCGGGGCTGGCTCCTACAAACATCAGGGCAATGGTCACAAATAGTGCAGCCGATCCCAATTTTCCGTTATCAATTGTGTTGAAACCAGCCGTACGGGTGGTGACCGACTGGAACCAAGCGGCCAAGAGTTTGCCATTCCAACTTAGGTTACCGAGTGTGGCCGGGTTGTTGAATTCGGTAATCAAAATGGCAACTGTTCCAATCACCAGGAGGGCCAGAGTTGTGGTGGTGACAATTTTGAAGTTGAGCGAAAACATGAAGCGATCGGGCCGCAGGCTAGCCACGTGATGGCGACCGAGGAGCGATCGCGCCCAAAAGAACACCTCCATAATTGCCTGATAGCCAATTCCTCCGAAAATAATCAAGCCTGTGATTGTGAAATTCAGCAGGGGAGATTCCACAAACTTCATAAAGCTATCGGTATATAACCCAAAGCCTGCATTGTTAAATGCGCTAACGCTGTGGAATACCGAGAACCAAATCGCCTGCAAATTCCAACCCAATTTCGGAACAAAAACCCCCAGCAGTAAAAATGCACCGGTTAGCTCAAACAACAGGGTTGCACCAATGATGGATTTCACCAGTTGCAAAACACCTGAAATGCCGGGCATATCGAGCGATTGTTGCAGGGCGAGTTTATCCTTTAAGCCAAAACGACGACCCAAAATCAGCAATAGGAAAGTCGTTGCGGTCATATAGCCCAAGCCGCCAATTTGGGCTAGGAGAGCAACCACAAACTCACCAAAGAATGAGTAATATTTCCCCACATCAATCACTGAAAGTCCGGTCACACAAACAGCCGAAGTGGAGATGAAAAGCGCGGTAATCGGATCGCTCCACTGATGATTAGTCAAGGAAATAGGCAGCATGAGGAGAATTGCGCCTACCGTAATCACCATTAAAAAGCCCAGGCAAATGGTTCTGGCTGGGGTCATAAATTGGGCATTGCCATCAGCGAGTTTTTAGTTTTTGCAGAATACCTGAGGTTTGGGATTGTTGGATCAGTTGCGAAAAAATCAGTTGCGAAAGAACTGACTGAGTCTGAATGCGATCGCATAAAAACCCAGCCCCGCAAGGATCAGGAATCCAAGGCCAATCCAAACGTTCATCGCAAAAATTCGCAGTGCTTAGGGCCGGTCGTCGTTCCACCCGAAACCCCGATTCCACCGTGAACGAATCGTTGGGCAGCAAGGGGCTTAGGGCCTGTCGTTGTTTCGCCCGAAACCCTGATTCCACCGTGAACGAATCGTTGGGTAGCAAGGGGCTTAAGCCCCTTGTTACAACAGTTGGGGCGAGGAAAATCAACCGTTTCAGCTTGCCCCCAGGAAATGACGACACTCCCTAGGATCGATCGCGACTTTTCCAAGTCAGTCACGCCAAAATCAGTCGCGATTTTCTCCAAGTAAGTCATCCATCGCAAAGGCCCGCTTGTCGAACAAGGTCATGGCAGCAGGCATGTGAACGGAAACGCGATCGGTGAGTCGCAGTTTGGTGGCGGCATCCATGAAGGTTTCGCTGTTCATCATCCGCCGGGCGATCGCCTCCACATCTGACCAGGTGAGGCTGCTTTCAATGAAGGCCTGGGTGAGGGTAATCAACAGGGAGGCATAGCGGTTGCCTTCCTCTTGGGTCATCATCGTATGCGGAATATCGAGCACACGGTTAAACACCAGTTGCCAAGTGATGGGTTGGCGCTTGCGGGTGTCTTCCCAAAGGGCACGGTGATCCCAAATGCCGACGGCTTGGTCGCTTTGGCTGGAGATCACAAACAGAGGGGCGCTGGGTTGGCGACGGGCCCGATCGAGCACCTGTTGGCCCATTTTCAGCATGGTGGCCAGAGCAGGCACGGCAAAACCCGGATAACCGGGGCGATCGAAACTGCTGCTTTCGGCCCCTTTCCCCCAAGCAAAGTAGCCTTGGGTTTTGGAAACAAACAAGTCAACCACTTTGCTGCTGCTGCTGAGGTAGGGTGCAAACAGAAGGGCGCGGTAAATATCCTGGGGGCGTTCCTGTGCTAACCAAGCGGCCAATGTGCCGCCGCCGGAAAGCCCCCCGATCGACACCTGTTGACCGAAGGTGCGGGCCTTGGCCACCCACTCCAATCCAAAATCCTGATAAACCTTGGGGTCGATCGGGAGGGGAGGCGGGGTTTGGCTGCCCCATTTGCCCGCTTGCCCATGGCCCGGCATCAGGGGAGCCAGCACGTTGTAACCGGCCCGATAGAGCGCTTCCCCGATCGGGACAAATTGATAGGGCGCGGCGGTAAACCCGTGAAATAGCAAACAGACGCGCTGCACTGGGCGATCGTGTAACCAAAAGCGCGATCGACAGTCCGGATGCTTCAGGGGTAGCTTGGCCTCCAGGGTTTGTACCTGTTGGGTCATGCTGCCGATCGCTTGCCGATAGTTGCTGATTGGAAGATTAGTACTCAAAAATTCCCCCCTCCTGGGCCCTCGCGGGGCCACCTGATGCCCCCGATTCTAGCTAGGCGATCGAGAATGCTCTATGGGGGCTTAGGCCGTCTTTTGGGAACCCCATTCAACGCCATTTCGGCCATGACCGACAGCACCGGGAAAGCTTGTCCGGCCAATCCATGCAACCACGCCACCGGAACCAACCCATCGTGCTAGTATATTGAATCGGTCAACCCTGGTTGCTGGAGTTCGCCCCACGCCGTCTCTGTAGGCGAATCTAGACCAGTGACTAGCATTCGCAGCTTGCCATAGCCCATCGTCGTGTTCGCTAGTAGACGGCCTAGCATTCGAGTAACCGGCGAACCTGTGAGCAGACTGCACTCAAACCATCACGTTAGCATGCCCACCCAAGAAATCTCAGCCATCAACAGCATTGACGTTGGCTTCGGCCACGACGATTTTGCCGCCCTGCTTGATAAGTACGACTATCACTTTAGCCCTGGTGACATCGTGGCAGGGACGGTGTTCAGCATCGAACCGCGCGGCGCATTGATTGACATCGGTGCCAAGACCTCTGCTTATATCCCCATCCAGGAGATGTCCATCAACCGGATCGAAAATCCGGATGAGGTATTGCAGCCCAACGAAACGCGCGAATTCTTCATCTTGGCTGATGAGAATGAGGATGGGCAATTAACCCTTTCAATCCGCCGCATTGAGTACATGCGGGCCTGGGAACGGGTACGCCAACTGCAAGCGGAAGATGCCACCGTGCGATCGGCCGTGTTTGCCACCAACCGAGGTGGTGCGCTGGTGCGGATCGAAGGTCTGCGCGGCTTCATCCCTGGTTCCCACATCAGTACCCGCAAGCCCAAGGAAGAATTGGTGGGCGAAGAGCTGCCCCTCAAGTTCTTGGAAGTGGACGAAGATCGCAACCGCCTAGTCTTGAGCCACCGCCGTGCCTTGGTGGAGCGCAAGATGAACCGCCTGGAAGTGGGCGAAGTGGTGATCGGTACCGTGCGCGGCATCAAGCCCTACGGTGCGTTCATCGACATCGGCGGCGTGAGCGGTCTGCTGCACATTTCCGAAATTTCGCACGAGCACATCGATACGCCCCACAGCATCTTCAACGTCAACGACGAAGTGAAGGTGATGATTATCGATTTGGATGCCGAGCGCGGCCGGATTTCGCTCTCGACCAAGCAGCTTGAGCCGGAACCCGGTGACATGCTGAAGAACCGCCAATTGGTCTATGACAAGGCGGAAGAAATGGCGGCGAAATACCGCGAGCAGATGAAACTGCAACAGCAAGGGAGCAGTGCTGCTCCTGAGCCGGTTGTAGAATCCGCTCCGGAAGAGGTGGAAAGCACCGAGGAAGCGGTCTACGCCACCGCAGCAGACGAGTAGGATTGATGAGACCCGACAGGCAAGGAACTAAAAACCCCTTGCCTGTTGTGTTTTTGGGTTAAGTTTTTGGCTTCCAGCCTTTACCTGAAACGATTGGTATGTCAGATCGCAGATGCCATGAAGCTGTGAGTCGGTGGGCATCGTCCACCCTACAGACTCCTGGGGAAAACCACTCGTGTTAACAGTTTGGGTAGATGGTCATCCCCTAGAGGGAATTGAGGCGGTTCTGTTCGATAAGGATGGGACGCTGGCCGATACGAGCGGCTTTTTACGGCTGTTGGCCCAAGCGAGGGTCAAGGCTATTCAGTCCCGCATTCCCGAGGTGGACGATCGCCTGTTGCTGGCCATGGGAGCCAGTGCCGATCGCTGGAATTCGGCCGGGCTAATGGCGGTGGGAACTCGCGAGCAAAACGGGGTGGCAGCGGCGGCCTACGTGGCGGAAACCGGTTGTAGCTGGTCCACGGCGCTGGCCCTGGTACAACAGGCCTTTGCTGAGGCCGATCGCATCTGTGGGGACAAGGCGTTGCAAACTTGGCCCTACGAGGACACGGAATTTTGCTTGGAGCGCTTGGCGCAATCGGGCTTGGAATTAGGGATTTTGACGGGGGATACCTTGGGGCATACCCAAGCCTTTCTGGAGCGGTATGACCTGGGCCAATGGATTCAGGTAATTGGGGCAGCAGATACGGGGCCCGCCAAGCCAGACCCGGCCAGCGTTTGGCGGTTATGTGAGCAGTTGGGCATTGCACCCGATCGGGTTCTGCTTGTGGGGGATTCCGCGATCGATATGCAGGCAGCAAAGGCTGCGGGCTTGGCCGCCGCGATCGGGATTGACCGCACCTACGCTCTCCCCAACACGATCGTTTCGCGCACTATTCCTCCCAAGGCAATTGATGTTCAAGAGATGCGCAGCCAAGCCTTGTCAGAACTCCAAGCGGACTTTTTGATTCAAAGTTTGGATGCACTGCAAGTTTCGATCGCATAGGTTTCGATCGCATAAATTAACAAATCAATTCTCAGGCTGATTCATAAATTAATTGAAAAATTAATTTTTCAAGCTCATGGCTCAATCAACTGCCAAGCCAATCCATGCATCACGCCATCGATGCAACCATTAATTAACCAATTCAAGAATGCGTCTCGACAATTAAGCCCCCATGAGTTTCATTCATCAACCCAACCAACTGATTGAACGAATTTGTGGACAATAGCTCTCAGAGTTTTCCTGGAAAAGCGCAAGTACGAATGGTTACCTAAGGTAAATAGGAACCAGTGATATAATCGCTTCGCTTATCAGCAATCAGTCTGTCTCGCTGTTGGAGGGCCAGTGTCCTTGTCTCGTCGCTCCCTATTTACGTCTGAGTCGGTCACGGAAGGTCACCCCGACAAAATTTGTGACCAAATTTCCGATGCCATTTTGGATGCGCTGCTCACCGTTGACCCAAAGGCAAGGGTGGCGGCTGAAGTGGTGGTTAACACGGGCTTAGTGTTGATTACAGGGGAAATTTCCTCCAAGGCCCATGTGAACTTTGTTGAGATTGCCCGGCGCAAAATTGCTGAAATTGGCTACACCGATTCCAGCAATGGGTTCGCGGCCGAGAGCTGCTCTGTGATTGTGGCGTTGGATGAACAGTCGCCGGACATTGCCCAGGGGGTGAACGCGGCCCAGGAAACTCGGGAGGCGATGAGTGATGAGGCCCTGGATGCGATCGGGGCAGGCGACCAGGGCTTGATGTTTGGCTATGCCTGTAACGAAACGCCGGAATTGATGCCCCTGCCGATTAGCATTGCTCACCGGTTGGCGCGACGGTTGGCGGCGGTTCGCAAAACGGGTCAGTTGGCTTACCTGCGGCCCGATGGCAAAACTCAAGTCTCGGTGGTCTATGAAGACGGCCGGCCGGTGGCGATCGATACGATTCTGATTTCGACGCAACACACCGCTTCGATCGGGGATATTTCCGAAGAAGCGGCCGTGCAAGCCAAGATCCGGGAAGATCTTTGGTCGGCGGTGGTGGAGCCGGTGTTCACGGACTTGAGCGTGAAGCCTTCGGGCGAAACCCGTTTTCTGGTGAACCCAACGGGTAAGTTTGTGATCGGTGGACCCCAAGGGGACTCGGGCTTAACGGGCCGCAAGATCATTGTGGATACCTACGGGGGCTATGCTCGCCACGGGGGCGGCGCTTTCTCGGGCAAGGATCCCACCAAGGTCGATCGCAGCGCGGCCTATGCTTGCCGCCATGTGGCCAAAAACGTGGTGGCCGCTGGCTTGGCGGATAAGTGCGAAGTGCAGGTCAGCTACGCGATCGGGGTGGCCCGTCCGGTCAGTATCTCGATCGAAACCTTTGGCACCGCCAAGGTAGACGAAGACCAACTGCTCACGGCCATTCGCAACTGCTTTGAGCTGCGGCCCGCTGGCATCATCCAAACCTACGATCTGCAACGGTTACCGAGCGATCGGGGTGGCCGGTTCTATCAAGAGGTGGCGGCCTACGGGCACTTGGGTCGATCGGACTTGGATTTGCCCTGGGAAGCTCTCGACAAGGTGGAGGCCCTCAAAGCCAACTTGGCGCAATTGTCGAGCGTGTCCTAAACCCACGCAGGATAGGCATTCTCGAAAAAATTGGGAGGGGTTGCCCTTGCGGCTTCACCCTCCAGCACAATTTCCAGTAGGGGCATACGGCCGTATGCCCCTATGCTTTTATGCCCCTACAGGGTTAACTGCCTGACCCTTAGCGACCCAGGGCATGGAGATCATGGATCGCGTCCGTGCAGCGTTGAGTGACGGCTTCCAGTTCAGCGCGATTGCTCGATCGGGGGGGATCAATCAATTCGCCAATGCGCACCGTCACCGCCACCGGACAGGGTAATTTCCCCTTCGCAAAAATCCGCTCCGTGCCCCACAAACTGATCGGCAACAAGGGCGTTTGAGTTTTAGCCGCAATCAGCGCTGCCCCCAGCTTGGGGCTGTGAATGCGGCCATCGGGCCGGCGTGTCCCATCAATGAACACACCCGCAGCCCAGCCCGCATCTAAATAATCCATGGCGGCTCGGATGGCTCCCCGATCGCCCGTACCGCGCTTGACCGGATAGGCCCCATAGAGCCGAATCGCGGGAGCCAACAGCGGCACATTAAACAGCTCTTCCTTGGCCATAAAAGCCACCGGACGACCCGTGCAATTAGCCACGATCGGGGGATCAAAATCGCTGGCATGGTTACTGGCCACAATCAGCGGCCCCGTCTTCGGTACCCGTTCAGTTCCGTAGATGTGCACCCGAAAATAGGAATGCAACACCGGGCTAATCACCGACCACTTCAGGAGATGGTAAAGCGCCCAACTACTGATAGGCTCTCGATCGCGCTTTATGAGTTGCAGGTTCTCAGAAACCAACGCCAATCATCCTTCCACAACAGTTGCTTTCTGGACATTGTTTCATGGACATCCCCTCCCGGCCCACCGGTCAGCAGATTCCTGAGGTTTCTCGCCATTCTTTTGCGGACTGCTCCAGCTCGTTACATTACTTAACATCGCGATACACTGAAGAGCGCCTCATGGCCTGAGAAGAACACACCTGAAGAACCGACCTTAATTGTCCTATGGCTCATTCAATTGTGACCCACACCTGCGAAGGCGTGGGCGACTGCGTGGAAGCTTGTCCCGTCGCTTGCATTCACCCCGGCCCCGGCAAAAACAACAAGGGCACTGATTGGTTCTGGATTGATTTTGCCACCTGTATTGATTGCGGCATTTGCCTCCAAGTTTGTCCGGTGGAAGGGGCGATCGTTCCCGAAGAGCGATCGGACTTGCAGCGCACACCCCAGTAGCACCGTACCGGGCAGCAGAACATTAGATTCAACTCCTCAAAGGGTGTCTGAACAGCCTAAATTGCTACCTTGCAGGTCTTGCCAACCGCCAAAGACAAGGGGCTTAAGCCCCTTGCCCCACCATAATCTTGTCCCTGCAATCTTGCCTTCGCAATCTTGCCCCCACGACGATTGGTGCTTTGCTAGTATCCCGATTGGCCAGTGCCCCCCCATCCTTGCCAGATATCCCCTAAGCGCAGGGCAGCAATTCCACCGACAAATCCGCCCGAATTCGGAGAGGCAAACCAGGGCGATCGCCCAAATCGTGAAAGGACAACACACAAGTGGAAGGGCCATCGCTCAACCAACCCCAAGACCCGCCCTCTAGTTCATCTGCCGAGGCTTGGAGCAACCGGCGAGTTTCTTGCCAAGCCTGAGCCAATGCCTCCCTGCCCCCCGTGGTTGGCGTGCCCAAGTAGGGATTGTGGTGAATAAAACGACCAAAGAGCCACTGGCAATCGGCCGCATATTTTTGCGTGTCGAGTAAATGGCAGTGCCACACTTCGTCCACGTCCTCGCTGGGTACAAGGGCCATGTGAGGATAGCGATCGATGGCTCGTAAAAATTGCAAATAGCCTTGCAAAGCTGGGATTGCACGCTCCATCGACCAACCCAACCCATGGGTTGCATCCGTGAGTTTGAACAAAATCGGTCGCCAGTCAATTTGTCGCAAGCGTCCGTGAATTGAGCTGGCCCCGTGGGAATTGTTAGCCAGAGTCTGGGTGGTCATGGTTTGATCAGATGAAGCGTCGGATCGATCTGAGGTGAACTGCCGCTGGGCAACAGAATAATCACTACCAATCCCCTGCGTTGTCATGGGTTAGCCTCCCGTAATAATGAGCCAGGAAAAATAAGCTGAAGGAAATGAACTGGAAGTCACTCACCGGAAGTAATCAGCCAGGAAGAATGCACCAGGAGTCACGCGCCGGGAGTCATTCACCGGAAGCAATCAGCCAGGAAGAATGCAACTGTGGCTTCTATTAATCGGCTAAGTCCCAAAAACTTATGCAGACCCGTTAGGGGGGATCACCAAAGCGGCTGCAATCTTGATTCCATCGTCAATTGTTAAGTAGCCCTCTTATTCCACCGATTCCCTCTCGTTCCTAGGAGCGGCAAACGTGGCTCGATCGATCAACTCAAACTCAATCGATTCCCCAGATTCACCCGACCCAGCGGAGCCGGCGGATCCTGACCTGGCGCTGATTCGGCTCCTGCGCCAACTTCAGCCCCCCAAGTCCCGGAACCGCAAACGGGCCCTTGAGCAGTTATTGGCCCTAATTCCCAAGCTGCCGGGTCTTCGGAAAGATTCACACCCGGACTATTTGGAAGCGCTGAACCTGGCGTTGGAGTATGTCCAAAAGAATATCGCTGCCTTTCGGTGCGACTTAGACCACAGCAGCCCGGAGTTGGTGCGCCGACGATTTGTGACCTGGGTGAATGGTCAGTTGAAGTATCGAATTATTGATCTCTATCGCCGCGCCAAAATGCCGCTCAATGCCCTCAGCTTGGATGCTCCGGTGGGAACCGATCGGGGCGATCGCCCTAGTTCCACATTAGGAGACTACGTGCCGGCCGGGTTGCGCTTAGATGGCATTGAAGCCCTGATTGAACAGCAGCAACGTCAAACTGTGCAGCGCCAAGGGTTGCTGGTGGAGCTTTATATTGAGCGAGATCCCGAAGGCCGCCTGAGTGGTTGTTGTGGCACGAAGGATCCGCAGCTTAATTGTCAGTTCTTGGCTCAGTCGATTTTGTTGCAGACTCGGGGCGATCGGGTGGAGCGACAACCGCCCGAAAAAAAGGTGACTTGGCGTTCTTTAGCTCAGCAGTTGCAAATGAATGAACAAACAATTCATAGTCACTGGAAGCGACGGTGCTATCCCATGTTGCAGGCGATCGCCCAGGAGATTTGCACCCAGCCAGCCCAATTTATGGAATTACTAGGCTTGATCACCCCCAAAACAGGAGCGCCGTAATGGACTGGGATCCACTTATCCTGTCTTTGGATCAAGCTGATCGGCAAAGGGCCTTGGCCCAAGCGGGTCAGGCGGCCAATCCCCATCAAGGACGAGCGGTATTTTTGGAAAGTTTGGCAATGGATGCGTTGGGGCATCTTTGGCAATGGTTGGCCCTGGAACCGTCGGGTCAGTTACGGCCGCCGGTTTCCAGGCTGCCCGGCGAGGTGGCTTGTTTGGCCGTGCCGCAAGTGGGTTCGATCGCCCTGTTGCCCTTTGTGATGGAGGCCCAGATCCCGGAAGCGCAAAACTCCAGCAGCCTTGAGCCTTTGGCAATGCCGCTAGATTGGCCCGATCACGTGGTGGCCTTTGTGCCGGTGGGAATTAATGCGCAACTGACGGAGGCTTGGCTCTGGGGCTGGTTGGCCGTGGGCGATTTACCCCTGCCACCCCATGCGCCGGAACGATTACCGGTGACATCGCTTCAGGATTGGGAGGCCTTTGAAACCTATTTGGCGCGGGTTCGATCGGGCTTGGTTTGGATTGCGGAAGCTACGGATCCGATCGCCCGTCAAACTCGCCAGGCGATCGCCCCAAAGCAACGGGCTGCTGTTGTGATGTATCTGGAGCGGCTTTACCAATCCACGCGGAACCCATCACCTTCAGAATCGCAAATTCTCGGGAATTTCAACGATCGACTGCCCGATCGATTAACTGAATGGTTTTCAACAAACTTACCCCCTAACCTGAAGCCCGATCGCGCGGAGGGGCCGGGAGCCAATGCCGATTCTGCCGGAGAACTGCCAGGGGAAGCGTCGCGCCCTCCCATCACCTATGGGCAAAAGTCATCGGCCTTAACCCCCCAAGTGCGCGATCGTCGGGGTTCCTATGGATCGCAGCCTACAGTTGGGGAGTTGGAAACGGCAGCAGACTGGGAAACCTTGCCCCTGCGCCTGCTCGATCGACTGCGCCAATTGTGGGATGAGCAGACTTTTGAAGGTTGATGTTGATCGGGATAGACCGGGCAATGAATTAGGGCCCGTCGCCATTTCTTGGAATCGAGCGAAAACCACTGATTTTTCATGCCCCAGTCGTTGTAACAAGGGGCTTAAGCCCCTTGTCCCTCACGATCCGCTAACGGTGGAATCAGGGTTTCAGGCGACTTAACGACAGACCCTCAGCCCCTTGTCCCTCACGATCCGCTAACGGTGGAATCAGGGTTTCAGGCAACTTGACGACAGACCCTTAGCCCCTTGTCCCTCACGATCCGCTAACGATTGATTTTCCACGCCCCAGTCGTTGTAACAAGGGGCTTAAGCCCCTTGTCCCCCACGATCCGCTAACGGTGGAATCGGGGTTTCAGGCGACTTGACGACAGGCCCTGAGGCCGCCCAACAAAAATCAAGAGGAAGCGGAATCGCCATAGCGCAATCGTTCAAGCTGCTGGCGCACCCTATCATCTAGGCGATTGCTCAGGAAGCGGCCACTGCTGGTTTGGGTCGATCGCTGCCGACGACGCACCTGTTGTTCCGCTAATTCAATGTCGTGGAGCAGTTGCTGAACAGACATCCACTCAGCGCCATAGCCGATCGTGGTCATCTGTTGGGCGCGATCGGACGTGGCCACAATCACGCGCCGACTGGCTCGATTCACCTCGCGGCTGTAGAGCGCGCAGGCCCGTTCAATGTAAGTGTCAGCCGTTTGCCCAAATTCCGTGTAATGCACCGTTAGGTGATCCGTGATGGTCTCCGCAGAAGCCCGTTCTGCTCGGTATTGGGCATCAAAGACCAAATAAGTTGCAAACGCCCGATAGGCACTATAGTTGCAAAGTTGCTGAATCAACTCCCAACGGGCTGCCTCCAAGTCGTCCCGCTCTAGGTGTCGGTGCATGGAACGTTTTCGCATTTGCGACCACTGACCAATGGCGTTGTAGCCATCGACGAAGAGAGTCGCTTCATGCGATCGGGCAGTCACAAGCGTTGCCTACACTTTGCTTACAAGGGTGGTTCGCAAACTATCTTAATACGCAGATTCCCCTTCAACCGTATCGGCCAATGCTTGTCAGATGTCGATGATGGGTGGATCATTGCCCGCTTGCCTTTTGTTTTCCACCCATGGCCGCTTCCAACCACTACGAAACCCTTCAGGTCGATCGCACCGCCACCGCCGCTCAAATTAAGCAGGCCTATCGGCGTTTGGTGAAGCAGTTTCACCCGGACTGCAATCCTGATTTGCCCAACAATGACCAAATTGCCGCCATCAACATCGCTTACGAAGTTCTCAGCGATGACCAGCGGCGGGCTGACTACGATGTGGCATTGCGTTATGGCCAATTCGATCGCGCCGACAATTGGAACCACCAGCCCTATTCCACCCATCAACAATGGGCACAACGCAGCACCACCGCCACGGAACAACATCGCCAACAGCGGCGATCGCGCCAAACGGGTCGAGCTGCTGATGAAGACTTGGAACAATGGTTACGACGGGTTCATACACCGGTTGATCGCGCCATTCGCGAAATTGCCCGATCGCTCAAGGGAGCCGTGAACGCCCTCGCCGCCGATCCCTACGATGACGAATTGATGGCGAACTTTGAAGCCTATTTGGAACGGATGACCACGGCACTCGATCGAGCCAAGGCTACCTTACAATCCATGCCCAATCCCCGCAGCACCGCTGGCATTGCTGCCAATTTGTACTACAGCTTGAACCACCTGGGCGATGGGTTGGAGGAGTTAGCCTACTTCCCGCTAAATTATGACGAAACCCGACTCCATGACGGCCAGGAATTTTTCCGCAATGCCGAAGGGTTACGCCGAGAAGCTAAGGCTGCTGTTAATCAGTTGGGGCGTTAGGGTCTGAGCGGTTGGTATGCACATTTCGTATGTACATTTCGTGTAGGTATTTCGTATAACTTTTATCTACTCAAAAATACTCATCTATTCAAAAAATATTATTCAAAAAAGCCGCGAATGACCTTGGTTAAATGGGCCAATTCTACAGGTTTGGAAAGATATTCATTAGCTCCAGCAGCCAAGCAACGGGCCCGATCGCCAGCCATGGCGAAGGCCGTCAAAGCAATCATCGGAATATGAGCCGTTTGGGGATTTTCACGAATGAGTGCCATGGCCTCCAGTCCGTTCATTTCTGGCATTTGGATATCCATCAAAATCAAATCAGGCTGATAGTCAATTGCCATTTCAACGGCTTCTCGACCATTGCTAGCTCGCAAGAATCGATACCCTCGATTCGTCAAGTACCGAGCAATCGTTTGGGCATTTTCAAAATTATCATCGGCCAGCAAAATGAGCGGCGGAACAATGGGCAAGTGGGGAGAAATTTTCAGCGTTGGGGCCCACAAATTCCCCAAACCTTTTCCTCTTAGTGGATCAAGATGATCTACCCGATCGCGATCCGATCGCAATTCTGATGTTGATCCTGAATTTGGCTCAGTCTCATCATCCAACGCAACAGAACGCTCAACATCATCCGACACGGAAATCAACAATGTGCTGGGAAGGTCGATCGTGAAACAACTGCCGAAGCCCACCCGGCTTGTAACGCCAACTCGTCCACCATGTAATTCAACCAAGCGCTTCACTAAGGACAAGCCCAAGCCTGTTCCTTCGTATTGACGATTAAGCGCTTCATCCAGTTGCGTGAAGGGGTGAAACAATCGGTGAAAATCTGCTTCCGCAATGCCAATTCCAGTGTCAATGACAGCAAAGCGGATGAATGGATGATCGGGATCTGGAAGCGACACTTGCAGCGTAATTGAGCCACCTTCAGAGGTAAATTTCACTGCATTGCTCAGCAAGTTCACGATCGATTGTTGCAGTCGTCGTTCATCTGCCATCAGTTGCAAATTTCCATGGGTTTGTATCACCAACGGCAGATCAAGGTTGATGGCAATACTTTTTGCGATCGCCTGTTGTTTGACCAACGTTAGGCAAAATCGGCAAAGCATTTCGATATTGACTGGAGCCAGCTCAATTCCAAACTTGCCTTCTTCAATTTTCGACAAATCTAAAATATCTGTGATCAGAGCCAACAAATGGCGACCATTCCGCTCAACGGTCTCCAGAGCATTGCGTTGCTCTTCCGTCACAGGGCCAAACATATCCTCTTTCAAGCATTCCGTAAAACCCAGAACGGAGTTGAGGGGCGTGCGCAATTCGTGGCTCATGATCGCCAAGAAATTACTTTTTGCCCGATTTGCTTTTTCAGCATTACTGGCCGCTTGCAGAGCCGCTTCTTGGCTTCTTGCCAATTCATAGGTTCGCTTTTCTACCAACAGGTTTACCAAAATGGAGTTGCGAATTTGGGCGATCGAAAAAGCCCCCGTTAACCCCGTAATAAAAAACCCAGA
Organism: Limnothrix sp. HT2024; assembly: GCF_059138625.1. Taxonomy (NCBI): domain Bacteria; kingdom Bacillati; phylum Cyanobacteriota; class Cyanophyceae; order Pseudanabaenales; family Pseudanabaenaceae; genus Limnothrix; species Limnothrix sp. HT2024. Next base: position 3,719,807 of record NZ_CM181121.1, on the reverse strand, counting down.
GAGCAACACCACCATGGGTTCATTGGTACTTAATTCGCGAATATAGGCTTCCGTCGCCCAAAATTGAATTTCCCAAGCGCGTCCCCCAAAGCGAATCATTTGCTCTCGGGTCATGTAGGCATTTTTATTCTGTTGAGCATCCTGAAGGTTTGACTGGTACAGCATTTCCGAAAGTGGCTGATCATACAGGGTGAATTCAATTCCCTTGGAAACTAAATTCCGAAAAGAAGTTTCCAGCAAATCCCCCACTCGGAAAACGACAGATAAATAGCCAGACAGAGATTGTTGCCGATCGACTATGGTGGTTGGCAGCGGCAATTCATAAACCGGCAAATAGAGAATTACACCCTGCTGTTGACCCGTTTCTTGGGCAAGTTGAATGGGCGGTGTGGCCGTTAAACCGCCAGAGTCCCGAGCCAGCTCTAGAGTCCGAAGACGGCGGCTTTCTGACCCTAAGTTAAACCCAAAAGCACGCTGATTTCCATTCAGCGGTTCGATATATAACACGGGGTAATAGGTTTCCCGATCGCGATCGGGAATTAGCCGATTGTTTTCATCGCGTTGTTGAAATTGAAAGTTAGCAAACCCTTCTTCGCGAATGTAGGCCTCATATTTCGCCCGATCGCCCCGTTTCACCACCGGATTCCAGCCAACGGCTTGGATTCCTCGAACTCGCTCAAAATAGGGATCCGTAAAGATTTTGAACTGTTGCCGACTCACTGGAATCAAACCCCGATCACGGTCAGCCGTATCGAACAACCCTTGCAAACTAAAGAGAATTTGCGTGGCCTTATCCAAATTCTCGTGTAGGCGTTGAGTAATGATTTCCGTGTCATTTTCAAACACAGCATAGAGGCGTTGTCGTTCCGCATTTTTTGTGATTTGAAAAGCGAAAATCGTTGAGCTTAAAACCAACAAAGCAGGCAAAATATAGGATGCAAATTGTCGATCGCGGTTAGACTCACGGTGTAGTTTCAGGACAATGCGTTGGCGCTTGAGCATATACACAATGCCAACGGGAAAAACTGCCAAAACTCCCAACGAATCACCAATCCACCAATTCCACCAAGACTCCAAAACCTGAGACCAAGTAATGGAATGGCTGGCGAGCAACACACCATTGCCAACCGTTGCTCCCACCGTGCAACTGATGGGCCCCGCCAACACCAGTAGTGCCAGAATTCCTAAAAATTCTTCTCGCCAAATGGGATGCTTAAACAGTTTCCGTAATAAAACATTGCCGCTATAGGCTTGCAAAATTGCGCCCAGAGCAATGCCAGCTCCCACCAAAACAACACTGAGATTAATTGAGCCGATCGCCCTTGTGCCGATTAGCACATTCAGGACAAAAGACCCTAACCAAATACCTAAGTAGGAATATTTTTTCCAATATAAAGCTGCCAGCAAAGCGATCCCCGCCGCTGGCCAAACCGGCGAAGCATAGCCCGGTGGAATGGCAAAATAGCCCGACAATAAGCCAGTTCCACAATAGGCAACCGCAACTACGGCTGTCTTTTTCCAGAAGTCTCTAACACATCGCCTAATAACATCAGAAAGTTTCATGGGAGATGAACAGTTCAGTGTTGATCGATATCCCCTCTTCCTGATGGCTAAAAACTCTAATGCTTTCGATAACTCTTGATCGCGTTGGTAGTGTTGATAGCCGCAGGCTGAATCTCGACGTTTAGAATTTAGACGTTTAGACGTTTAGACGTTCAGACGTTTATGAGATGCTACTTCCCCCTCAGCATTCACCCGATCGGTTCGTTAACTAAGCACTAGTGCTATCTGATCGAACGGGGAGCGAGATTGAATGGCGATGGTTCCAACTGCCACGATCTTATCAGACTGACTCAGAAGCGGTTGGCGCACTCAGGATCCGTATTTGCGGTTAATGTGCGCAATTCAGGCTCCTATCTTCGATTTGAGGCACTTTTTAGCTCAATTGTCGGGGCCATTCTAAATTTTTCCAAGGTTGTCCCAAGGGTCGATCGCCCGGTTGAACCATCTGCCAACGGTTTTCAGTCCTCGATTAAGGTGCTCAGATCCGCCTATGTATCCACACAGATTCAGGGCTGCAATCCGCAATCATCCAACCAAACCCAACATTCCCAAAACAACCCCCAAACCAATCAAAAGGGGAGCAGCAAAGCTACTCCCCTTTCCGGCAAGATTTAGTTGTGTTTTTGGCTCGATCGCTCGATCGAGCCAAGGCAGGTTTAGCCGTTGATCGCCGGAGCTTGCAGGGCAACCGGAGCTTCAGCACCAGCAGCCAGATCCAGCGGGAAGTTGTGAGCATTACGCTCGTGCATCACTTCCATACCCAAGTTGGCGCGGTTAATCACGTCAGCCCAGGTGTTGATCACATGACCTTGCGAGTCAACAACCGATTGGTTGAAGTTGAAGCCGTTCAGGTTGAACGCCATCGTCGAGATACCCAGTGCAGTGAACCAGATACCCACAACCGGCCAAGCACCCAAGAAGAAGTGCAGCGAGCGGCTGTTGTTGAACGAAGCGTATTGGAAGATCAAACGACCGAAGTAGCCGTGGGCTGCAACGATGTTGTAGGTTTCTTCCTCTTGACCGAACTTGTAGCCGTAGTTTTGGCTTTCCACTTCCGAGGTTTCACGCACCAGCGAGCTGGTCACCAAGGAGCCGTGCATTGCCGAGAACAGCGAGCCACCAAACACACCAGCAACGCCCAACATGTGGAAGGGGTGCATCAGAATGTTGTGCTCAGCTTGGAACACCAACATGAAGTTGAAGGTGCCCGAGATGCCCAAAGGCATACCGTCAGAGAACGAACCTTGACCGATCGGGTAGATCAGGAACACGGAGGTTGCAGCAGCCACAGGAGCGCTGTAAGCCACGCAGATCCAAGGGCGCATACCCAAGCGGTACGACAGTTCCCACTGACGACCCATGTAGCAGAAGATGCCGATCAGGAAGTGGAACACCACCAACTGATAGGGGCCGCCGTTGTACAGCCACTCATCCAAGGAAGCAGCTTCCCAGATGGGGTAGAAGTGCAAGCCGATGGCGTTCGACGAGGGGATCACAGCACCAGAGATGATGTTGTTTCCGTACAGCAGCGAACCAGCCACGGGTTCGCGGATGCCGTCGATGTCAACCGGGGGAGCGCCGATGAAGGCGATGATGTAGCAGATGGTTGCGGTCAGCAGGTTGGGGATCATCAACACACCAAACCAACCGACATAGATCCGGTTGTTGGTGCTGGTGATCCAATCGCAGAAGCGATCCCAACTGCTACCACCTTGACGGGTGATCGTTGCAGTCATTTGTAAATGAATCCGTGTTGAAGAATGGAAATGAGGCAATTGGAAATCAATGAATTATGTCAATCCAAGTTGCTTTTTAGATCCTAGAGACTTACCTTCCGTAACGTCCACGAAGTTGAATATATTTTTATGAAAAAGATTGATCAAATTTAAAGAAAAATAAATAACAATTGAGTTTCGTAAAAATATTAATAAATAAATATGAATTTTTTAAAAAAGCGTTACAAAGCGATGTTGTAAAACGTTACACAACTGAAGGTTGCTGATCGAGCGCCGATAGTCACACCAAGTCGAGCGGACGCGATCGAGTGCAATCAAGCGCGATCGAGCAAGCATATCAAACAAGCATGATTGAAATTTCACCAGAAAGCCTGAACACTCAGGCAATCCAATCCCTCACCACTGCTGAGCAGTTACTAATCTAGGCAGGTTGCAAAAACCAAAGCCCGGTATAGGTCATGCCGGAATTATCCGGTTGAATGAGCAGGAAGTGCAGGTGGCGCACGGTGGCTTTTCGAGACTCAAAAGCGAGGCCAGCTTGGCGCAATTCCGAATCCTGGCTGGTGGCTAAAATCCACCGATCGCACAGGCCGGCTTCCAAGATTACCCCATCCGGTTCACCGGGTACGAAACTGAGGGCAACGGGCTGCACACCATTGAGCCATTGGGCCAGCGCCCGTGATCGCCGGCCCCCGTTCACCACAACCCCGGGAATGGGGGCCTTGGCAGACAATCCCAGGCGATCGGGCAGCAGTTCCGAAGGGCGATCGCCGTAGGGGATTGGTCGCTGGGCTAACTGCCGAGCCAACACCTCCGCCGACAAACTGGCAAACCCCCAAGAATCGCCCCATAGCGAGTCCGCCAGGGGCAAAGGCGGTGGCGAGTCGATCGCCAAGGGATCGTAGGGCTGACCGGTGGCCGGGTCGCGCAGGGGGGATTCGATCGCCCGTTTTTGCAACCAATCCTTCAGCGCTTGGGTGCGGCGTGTGGCGGTCACGGGCCAACCCAACCGCGAGGCCGCCGCTTCCACCAAACTCAGGGATTGGGGCCGAAACACACAGAGCCGATCGGGCGGGGTAGCATTGTCACCCATCGCCGCCACCAGCCGCTCCGTTAACCAATGGGTGTCGATCGAGCTTTGGGGGCAAACATCTCGAAACACAAAGGTTCGGGCCCGATCGCACACCACCAATTCCCAAAGGGGTTGCCCTGCGGTGTCGGTCATGGGCCGACGATAAAAATCCACTTCCCAAATTTGTTGATTGATGGGTTGATCTGTCACTGCTTGATTCGTCACTGGTTAATCTGTAACTGGTTGATTAATCGCTGAAACCGTCGGAAGCACAACAAGTTTGAACTCCAAAGTCTGAAACACGCAGAGCAGGCAACTTCCATGGCTCGATCGTTGGTGCTGGTGAATCCTTCCCAAGTGACCCGTAACAGTCGATCGCCCCTTTGGGCCCTCCTGTTGGGCATTGCGCTAACCGGCTGTGGCGGGGGCAGCATGGCCAACAAAGCCGCAGCACCCATGCCCGAGGCCATGGCTCCCGCAGCGGGCGGCCAAGAGCGCCAGGCATTAGCTCCCAACGATAGCGATTTGGCGGCCAATGCGCAGTCGCCCCCTAGTTCGATCGCCCAACCGCAACTGATCAAAACCGTCACCCTGGCCCTGAAGGCAGATTCGGTCACCAAAGCCCTGGAAGCCACCCAAGCGATCGTCAAGGAAAATCAGGGCGATGTGATTAGCCTCAACGATCGCCGCACCGACACCAGCCGAATCGCAGAATTACAGTTTCGGGTTCCCGCCAACCAACTCGATCGCGCCGTGGCCGCCGTCACCCAATTGGGTTACCTGCAAAACCGAGCCATGCAAGCGGAAGACGTGACCGATCAACTGGTGGATGCCGATGCTCGGTTACGCAACCTGCGCCGCACCGAAGACAGCTTGCTCGCCTTGCTGCAAAAATCCGGCTCCGTGCGCGACATCTTGGCGGTGAATCAACAGGTGAGCCAAACTCGCCAACAGATTGAGCAAATTGAAGCCCAACTGAAAAATCTGCGCACCCGTGTGGCCTACTCCACCGTGAACTTAACGATCGAACAGAGCGTGGCTGGTTTGGCCGATGCCAACCCGGTTACGGCTCAGTTGGCGGAAACCTGGGGTAAGGCGACGCAATCCGTGGGCAAGGCCACGATCGGCCTCTTGCAAATCACCCTGTGGTTGTTGGCCTACACCCCCTATTGGTTGCTGTTTGGGCTGGGCATTTGGGCAATGCGCCGCTGGGCCCTTCGCCGTGCCCAAAATCAATCCGCCAATCATTAATTCGCGACTCGTTCACAACTCGTTCACAGTCATTAATTCATCGATTATTCACTCACCCATTCATCGATGTATTTGCCAATCACTTTCCCTAAACCCCAACACAGTTCGTGGGCAAAAGTGCAGCGGCCAACACCTCTCGAATGCCACTGATGACACGATCCTGTTGCTCCGGGGTCAGCTCTGGGAACATCGGCAAGGACAAGACACAGTGGCCCAATTGCTCGGAAACGGGCAGAGATCCCGGCTGATAGCCTAAGTTGGCATAGACCGCCTGTAGGTGCAGTGGCAGGGGATAGTAAACCGCCGTCCCCACGCCGCGATCTTGCAGGGATTGCCGCAGTTGATCGCGCGGTTCTGGGCCGGCACTGCCCTCGCCCACTTGGATCGTGTATTGATTCCAAACGCTGGTTCCGCCAGCGATCGCCTGGGGCAAACGCAGGCCCGGTAAACCGGCTAGACCCTGTTGATAGCGATGGGCGATCGCGGTGCGCTGTTGGTTCCACCGATCGAGCGATCGCAACTTAATTTGCAGAATCACCGCCTGAATGGCATCAAGGCGACTATTCACCCCGATCGCCTCGTGGTAGTAGCGTTGGCGCTGGCCATGTTCCCGCAACATCCGCAAATCCGCCGCCAGTTGAGCATCGTTCACCGTCATGGCCCCGCCATCACCGCAAGCGCCCAAGTTTTTGGTGGGATAGAAACTAAAGCAACCCACGTGGCCCATGCTGCCCACCCGTCGATCGCCCCATTTGGCCCCCGTGGCCTGGGCGCAATCTTCAATCACCCACAGATTGCTGGCCCGGGCGATCGTCATTAGCCGATCCATATTCACCGGCTGGCCAAACAGGTGTACGGGAATAATCGCTTTGGTGCGCGGCCCGATCGCCCGTTCCACCGCATCCAGATCCAGGTTAAAGGTTTCCGCATCCACATCCACAAACACCGGAACCGCGCCCACTGCGCTCACGGTTTCCGTGGTGGCAATGAAGGTGAAAGGCGGCACAATCACCTCATCCCCCGGGCCAACACCCAAGGCCCGCAACGCCAAATACAAAGCATCGGTTCCGGAATTACAGGCCACGCAGAATTCCGTACCCACATAGCGGGCAAAATCCTGCTCAAAGGACTCGATCGCCGCGCCGCCAATGTATTTACCAGAAGCCAAAACTTCCAAGACCGCCGCATTCACTTCGTCGCGAATTTGCGGAAATTGCTCCGTTAGATTAAACGCAGGAACGTTACTCACCACGCACACCACACCATCACATTGATTTTAGGGTGACATCCTTCCTGTCTTGAAGCAACGGGGCAAGGGCCAATCAATGCAATGACTGAAGAGATGGTTAAGCGTTGAACCCTTACTTGATCCTTATTCAATCCTTGATGAATCGTTGGGTCATCTCGGGAGCACCCTAACGATCAACTCAATAACCCATTCAGGATTGATTCAGGACTGATCCCACAGCCCCTTGGGGAACTGGTCAAGACCCGATCGAGCTGGAATTGGCCAAGGGGTTTCTGGGTGGGCTAAGCAACGGTTGTCGATCGGGCATTCTCATCCTTCAATACCCTTGCTGAATTCATCGCTGAATCCATTGCTGGGATGGCGATGGCATCCCGATTATGTTATTTTATTCATAGTCGGTATGAGTTTAGATAAAGCATCCATGACCAGCGCCGCTTCTGCACCCAACACCGTTGAAAATGTCGTGATCATCGGTTCCGGCCCCGCCGGTTACACGGCTGCCATCTATGCCGCTCGTGCCAACTTGAAACCTTTTATGTTTGCGGGCTTCCAAGCGGGCGGCCTGCCCGGTGGTCAACTGATGACCACCACGGAAGTGGAAAATTTCCCCGGTTTTCCGGAAGGCATCACGGGCCCGCAATTGATGGATCGGATGCGCGCCCAGGCGGAACGGTGGGGCACGGAGGTAGTAACGGAAGATGTCACCTTTGTGGACTTGAGCCAGCGGCCCTTTGTGGTGCGATCGACCGATCGGGAATTGCGGGCCCACAGCGTCATCATCGCCACCGGAGCCACGGCCAAGCGGTTGGGGCTGCCCAGCGAAACGGAATTTTGGAACCGGGGCATTTCCGCCTGCGCCATTTGTGATGGAGCCATGCCCATGTTCCAAAACGCCGAGCTGGTGGTGATTGGTGGGGGCGACTCGGCCGCCGAAGAGGCGATGTACCTGACGAAATATGGCTCGCGGGTGCATTTGTTGGTGCGATCGGACAAAATGCGGGCCAGCAAAGCCATGCAAGACCGGGTGTTGGCCAATGCCAAGATCACAGTTCATTGGCACACCACCGCGATCGATGTGGTGGGGGACGAAACGGGCATGACTGGCCTACGGGTCAAGCACCAGCAAACGGGCGAAGAATCGACGATCGCCGCCCGTGGTTTGTTCTACGCGATCGGGCACAAACCCAACACCGATCTGTTTGTGGGGCAGCTTGACCTAGACGAGGTGGGCTATATCAAAACCCGTCCCCACAGTGTGGAAACCAGCGTGGAAGGGGTGTTTGCGGCCGGCGATGTGCAGGATCATGAATATCGACAAGCGATCACGGCGGCCGGAACCGGTTGCGCGGCGGCCCTGTTGGCGGAACGGTGGCTTTCGGCTCAGGGCTTAGCCCAGGAAGTGAAGCGCGACAGCACCGAGCCAACGGCGGCCTCCGTGACCGAAGACAAGCCGATCGTGGCGGATACGGAAGAAACCTTCAATCCACAAGCCACACGCCACTTTGGCGGCTACGCGGTTCGCAAGCTTTACCACGAGACCGATCGCCCGTTGGTGGTGAAGTTCGTTGCCCCCGATTGCGGCCCCTGCCACATCCTGAAACCCATGCTGGATAAGGTGGTGGATGAATTTGAGGGGCAAATCCACTTTGTGGAGGTGGATGTGAAGGATGAGCCGCAAATTGCCGAAGGGGCGGGGGTAACCGGAACGCCAACGGTGATGATTTTCCACAACAAGGCCAAGGCAGTGGAGTTTCGCGGCGTGAAGCAAAAGAGTGAGTATCGCCAGGCGATCGCCCAACTCCTGAGCTAAGTTGCCATCCAGACTGATCGGGGGTTGGGGCGTGCTGCCAAATGGATCGTTCGCCAATCTCCTGGGGGACAAGGGGCCTGTCGTCGTTGAGCACAAAACCCTGATCCCACAGTCGGCGGATCGTGGGGGACAAGGGGCTTAAGCCCCTTGTCTGGGGTGGTTCGGGGATGGCAGATCTACTGTTTTCCCTTGATCTCAGGAAATGACGATCGGCCCCAAGGCGATCGAGCGGTCAAACCCAAGGGGGACTGGTGCGATCGCCCAAACCCGATTGGGAAATCCAGCGCTTGTTCCCCTGCAACAGCGTGTGACAAGCCCAAGCGGGATCTGTGTTGGGGTGATCCACTCGATAGTGGCCGCCGCGACTTTCTGTTCGGAACAGGGCACTCTCCAGCAATGAGGTGGCCACATCCAGCAAGTTGCGTGTTTCCACCCACTGGTGTACCGCCGAGATTGCGCGATCGTCCAACATTTGGCAGGTTTCGCCCGGTCGCAATTGGGTTAACAGTTGTTGAATCGGCAAGTTGCGCAGGGTGGATTGGGCCGCTTGCAATTGGGCGATCGCGTCGATCAGGGTGGATGATTTGCGGCAAATGCCCGCCGCACTCCAAACCAGCTTGGGCAAATAATTTCGCCAGTGCGCCAAGTCCGGTGATGGCTCAAAGGCAATGGTCGGCAGCGACAAGCACCGCTCGATCGGCAGCACCGATCCTTGGGCCACGGTCAAGTTTCGGAACTGGGCCCCAAACACAATGCATTCCAGCAAGGAATTACTGGCTAAGCGATTGGCCCCATGCACCCCGGTGCTGGCGGTTTCGCCCACGGCGTATAACCCCCCTAAGGAGGTGCAATTGGCTCGATCGGTCGCAATGCCCCCCATCCAATAGTGGGCCGCGGGCGAAACGGGAATCGGTTCCCGCAGCGGATCGATGCCCCAATCACGACAGGCCTTCAAGATATTGGGAAACCGGTGCAAAATTTGCGCTTCGGGAATGGGTTGTAAGTCCAACCAAACCCGATCGCCCCCATGTCGTTGCAGGTGGGAATAGACGGCCCGACTGACCGCATCACGCGGGGCCAGCTCACCTGCTTCATGGAAATCAAAGGCAAACCGTCGCCCTTGGGCATCCACCAAATGGGCCCCCTCGCCCCGCACCGCCTCGCTGATTAGAAAGTGCGGTGCGCCGGGAATATCCAAGGCCGTGGGGTGAAATTGCACAAATTCCAAATCGCGCAGCACGGCCCCAGCCCGATAGGCCATGGCCACACCGTCGCCCGTGCTGACGCTGGGATTGGTGGTGTGGGCAAAAACCTGGCCGCCGCCGCCCGTGGCCAGAATTGTGGCTCCGGCCGCCAACCACCGCAGTTGCCCTTCCTGCAAACAGGCAATTCCTTGGCAACTTTGCCGATCGGGGGTCAGCCACAGGTCAATCACCAGGGTTTCCGACAACACCGTAATGTTCGATCGCTCCAGCACCCGCGCCACCAAGGCACTCACCACCGCTCGCCCCGTCGCATCCGCCGCATGGAGCACCCGCCGTCGGGAGTGAGCCGCCTCCAGGGTGACGGCCAACTGTCCCTGATCGCGATCGAACGCCACCCCCAGTTCCACCAACTGCGTCACGCAGGCCGGCGCTTCCGCCACCAAAAATTCCACCGCCGCCCGATCGCACAGACCCGCCCCCGCCGCCAGCGTGTCGGCCACATGCAACGCCACCGAATCATCGGGAGCCGTCACCGCCGCCAGCCCCCCTTGGGCCCAATCACTCGCCGATCGCGACACCGTGGCCTTGGTCACCACCGCCACCGACAGCTCAGCCGGTAAACAAAGGGCTGAATATAACCCCGCCGCCCCACAACCCACCACGATCACATCAAAGCGATCGACCGTTGGGCGCTCAATTTCCACAGCCGGCAAAGGGTCACTCATCATTGCGTACAGAAAGCTAAAAATCGTGGGGTTGCCAAGCAAAAGCGCCACAGCCAGCGATCACCGCCGCCAAACCGCAACAGACGCTGCATTTCTCGGATCACTGCCCGAGACCTAACGAGATTCAACCAGATTTAAGCAAAAGGCGATCGCGCTGGGAGCTAAACTGCCGCTGCGCAATCGCCTTTAATAATCTAGTTCACGGATTCCGGATACGGGAATTCCGAATGTGGGGCCCCAGACCCGATGGAGCAATCAAACCGGCAAAGCCGATCATCGGGCAGGGTAAATCACGATCCTCGGTTCCAGTGGCAATCTTGTGATTACCGGAACCCTCGATTAGCCCTTGAAACCAATCAAGCGCAACCTAACGTTATTTGTAAACGCCATCGTTAATGCGGTGATCCCCTTCATTGAAGATCGGATCCTGTTCCGTCACCGTGAAGGTGCCCGCATTCAAGTAATCCTGTAAAAGGCTCTGTTGCCGATCGCTCAGGCCGCCAATTTTCAGCACATCTTCCGGCGCATTGTAGGGCGCATTCGCAATAATCTTTTGCGCCAACGTCGGGTATAGACCCCGGTAAGCCCTGAAGTTGCTGATATTGGTATTGTTCAAATCAATTTTTTTGCCAAATTCCGTCGCCAACTTGGCATCGGCATTGTTTAAAGATGCTTCAGCCCATGCAGCCTGAGGATAGCCCGCGCCAATCCACGTGAGCGCGACCAGGGCGATCGCAAATACCAGGCGAACAAACCGTTTCATGAGAACCGGTACCTCCTTACAAGACACAGCAAATCATGGCGGAACCACCAACGCGATCGCGCTTCGCCCTCAATTACCCATGGGTAACAAGGCTGAGCAACGGCCTTCGCTGGTGAAAAAGTCGAATAATATCACCAGTATCTCAAGTTTCGAGCCACCTGCAACCGGGCTGATGGAAGCTCCACCAACCGTTTTCGCCATTGCTCGCAAACAGACAAACGGGCGAGAGCCAGTCGAGAGCTAATTGTTGCATAGATTTTGGGCACACGATCGCCCATTCTCCGCTGCCACCCTTAGGCCCGACAGGCTCTTGATCCTCAGACCATCGCTTCCGCCCGTTGGCTATTCTTCAGGCGCAATTCTTCCGCCAAGAACTGCTGCACCTGCTCTTCAATTTCCGATCGCACAATTTCGCGATATTCCATGAAATGTTCAATTTGAGCGCAAACCGATAGATAGCTGCTGATGCCACCGGGGTTATGCCGCCACATATTCCAAAGATTGCGCCAGAACTGCCAGCGCGTTTTGCGCAGTACCCCCTGCCGCCAACAAATGGTCAGCAACGCCCGAACCGTGACCCAGTTAATCGGCTTGCGCGATCCCTTGCCCTTCTTGGGATAGGTCGCTTCCCCCAGCAAACGGAAGTGGCGATAAACCCGATCCAAAAATCGCTCCGGATCGTAGAGTTCATAGAAAGCCGCCACATATTCCCGCGCAATGTCTTCAAGGGGGCGCGTGGGTACAAAGTTCATCAACGTGGTTTGGTTGATGTTGGCCGATTTGCTACGCAGCCGCCCCTCCCGCTCCAATCGATGCCAAAGGGCCGTATCCGGCAAGGCTTGCAACATACTAAACAGGGCGGTGGGAATTGCGGTTTTTTCCACAAATTGCACAATTCTTGCGCCCGCACCAGCTTTTTCACCATCAAAACCGATGATAAAACCGGCCATCACCCGCAGACCCGATCGGGCAATGGCCAGCACCGCCTCACTCAAGGAATCTCGGGTGTTTTGATGTTTTTGGGTCAGCGTTAGGCTCTCTTCATCGGGCGTTTCAATGCCCAAAAACACGGCCCCAAAATTACACTGCACCATCATATCCATTAGTTCTTGATCCTGAGCCAAGTCCACCGAAGCTTCCGTGGCAAAGGAGAAAGGATATTGATGCTCCACCATCCAGGGCAACAACTCTTTTAGAAACAGCTTCACATTGCGTTTATTGCCAATGAAGTTGTCATCCACCATGAAGATGCTGCGTCTCCATCCCAACTCATACAGGTAGTCCAATTCCTGTAGGAGCTGCTGAGGTGTTTTGGTGCGGGGCTTGCGACCATAGAGCACAATAATGTCGCAGAATTCGCACTGGAACGGACAGCCCCGCGAAAATTGCACCGACATTTCCGCGTAAGCATCAAATTCCAGCAGGTCGAAGCGCGGAATCGGGGTTTCGGTTACGTCGGGCTTCACCCCATTGGCACGGAAAGTGCCCGCTGACTCGCCTCGTTCGATCGCCTCCACAAACAGGGGCAGGGTAATTTCCCCTTCGTCCAAAATCAGATAATCGGCCCCCACATCGCTCACTTCTTGCGGCAGGGCGGTGGCATAGGGGCCACCCACGGCAACCCGTTTTCCCCGTTGTTTTGCGGCTCTGATTCGATCGAGCAAATCATCTTTTTGCACAATCATGGCCGACAAAATCACCAAATCGGCCCAATCCCACTCCGCTTCAGTGATGTCACGGACATTACAATCCACCAACTTGAAATTCCAACTTTGGGGCAAAAGCGCCGCCACCGTCACCAATCCCAAGGGCGGGAGCATGGCCTTGCGATCGAGCAAGGCTAGGGTTTTCTCAAAAGACCAAAAGCTTTTCGGAAAAAGAGGATATAGCAGCAGGACATTCATCAAAAACTCCAGGAATGATCATTCCTTATGGTTGTTTTTTTGGATCGCTGTTTGAAAGAAGTCAGTGACTCAAGCCAGTAAAAGTTGCCAGTAGTCGATTCTTTGTCCCATTGCTTGGATGCAAAACCCAACAAAATTTCATTCCACTATAGCAACAGAAGCCCAAAATCATGGTTAGGGTCGTGTTGAGTAATACCGTTTACGCCCATAGGATTGCACCGACATTCCATCCCTAGGCGTTGGTGGTGATTGGTCAAAGTTTTGAATCTCGATCGAGCACAATTGACCGACGATCGTCCCCAGGATTTTCCACAAGCCCTGGTCTTCATCTCAATTCGCCAGTTAGAGGATGTCTGAAAAGCCCAAATTGCTACTCTGTACGCCCCAGGGATCGATGTAGACAAGATGCTCAAGCCCCTTCTACGACAATTAATCTTTAGCCCGTACTGAAAGATACTTCTCAGACATCCTCTTAGACCAAACTTGGGTCAAGGGAGGCAATTGATTGGATTTTAATTTGGACTTTAATCAATTTGGATTTTAAAAATCCAGTTCCAAGGATCGATGATGGTTGGTCAAAAACCGATCGAGATTGTCGTAGGTGGCGGCGTAGGTGACGCTTTCGGTGTCATAGCCCTTGAGGTTCACGCGATATTCCTGGAAAACCTCACAGGCAGAACTATTCAAGGCACAGAGATATTGGTAGGTGGTTTTCCCGATCGCCACATCCAGTTGCAATTCCTTGGTGCAAGACTCTAACCGAAAGGCAGCGTTCACCGTGTCGCCCAGGGCGGTGTAATCGGGGCGATCGTTGCTGCCGGTGTTGCCGACCATGGCATAGCCCGTGTTGGCTCCGGTGCCAATTCGCAACGGGAAGGGGAGGGGATAGTGTAGATGCAAATCCCGGGTCATTTTTTGCAGCGCGTTGACCGCTTCAAAAATTTGCAACACTTCCCGGGGACTCACTTCCTGTTCCCCATGAATCCATACGGCCATCACAGCATCGCCGATATATTTGTCCACCCAACTGCCGGATTCACGGATGATGTTGCCCGCTTGGCGAAACCAAGTCCCGATCGCCTCCGAGAGGACTTTTTCATCGGTTTGTCGGGTTAGCCCCGTGAAATTCCGAATATCAGCCACCAAAATTGTGATCAGCCGTCGCACATGGAGCGTTGCGGTCACGGAAAATTCAAAGCTATCGCTGGTGCTGTAGTCCCGATCGTGGGCGGGCGCGTAAAAATCCAGTTCCGTTTGGCCAAAGGTCAGGCGATCGCCACTTTGCAAGGTGACGGGAATGCTCACCCGGCGGCCATTCACGAAGGAACCATTGCGACTTCCTAGATCAATCAGATAGAACGCGCCATCTTCCATGCACTGGAGCATGGCATGGTTGCGCGAGATCCAAGGATCGCCCAGCACAAAGTCATTGTCTGGGCTACGACCGATCGTCCAGCAAGCGCTACCGACAAGGGGCAAGTACCGGCTGCCGGATTCGGTTCTCAGAATTAAATGCGGACAAGGCTGGAGCGTAACCACGCGCGCACAAGTGAAAGTCCTGGAGGACTCGGTGTTGTTTTAGTCCGGCACAATATACACCGCCATTGACAGCTCCTCCGTACAGCCTGTGCAAATTTTGGGCTACACCACGGTTGGGGCCGACGGGGCCGATTAGGCAAACAGGGCACTCAGCCAGAATAGACCATCCACAAAGAGAGTGCCCAACAGGGCCGCGCTAAACACCATCCAGCCAGCATCTTGAGATCGCTTGGCCCACCAGCCTGCGCCAATTCCGGCAAATAGCAACGTACCTGCCAACAACGCAGCCAGGCCCAGCCCAAAGGGGGTGTGCATTTTGGCTAAGGCTCCATGCAGGATGGGCGCAACGGTGTGAAGATCAGCGCTTTCGGCGGCGATCGCCTCGCGCCAGGCGGGCATCAAGTCCACGCAATAGAAGTAGCTATCGGTAATAGCGGTTCCCAACAAAGAACCGAGATAGAACAGGCTGCCAATTCGTCCCCAGCTTGATCGCACGGCGATTAGCGCCAAAGGCAGGGCGATCGCCTCCATAGGCAGGTGAACCGTGGGTTCCCAACGCAACCAGCCCCAATAGAGCGAACCCGCCAGCCAACTCCAGCTAAACCCGACTAACAAATCGCCCCAAACCCGCCACTTGGGCAATTCCAGCCACCGGGCCCCCAACAGGCTCCAGACCAGGGTGAGGGCGGTGCAGAGGATCGGAAACGATCGCACCAAGGGGGCTTCCACAAACACGGGCCCCGACACCAGGAACAACCCCGCCACAAACATCCAACCCAAGGCCACGGGCGATCGGGCCGCTAGCGGCGGGGCAGGGGAAATTACGGTTGTCTCATCAGGGCGATCGCCAGCCGAGGCATCCGCCGCCAGATTCGCGGACATCAAACGACCGGGGCCAGCCGATCGACGAAACGGCGTGATGGCGCTGGCTGAGGAAGGATAGGCAACCAAAATGAGAAAACCTGCGACCTTGGTTAGGTTTATTAATTTTTATCTTTAGTTTTCTTAACATACCATAGCCCCCATAGTGGATCACCAATGGCGATTGGTTTTCGGGATGCGGCAAAATCAGCCACAATATCAGCCGCGATCGGGATGATGGCGGAGGAAGTCCGTTGGGTAGCATGGCAAGGAAGGCGGATTGCGAATCAAGGACAACGTATTCAGTCCTTAGAAATTCAGAAGAAATTCAGAACAGTGGTTGAAGGTGCTGAGCATTTTCAGGCATGGTTGGGGCCAATCAGGTTTAACGATGGTTAATTCACAGCAAGGGCGATCGAGCAGCAAAGGGCAGAGTCAAACCAAGCGGGTTTACCGCTGGTGGGCCGGGATGGGGCTGGGGGTTTGGCTGGTGGGCTTGGGGGCTGCGGCCCAAGCGGCTGACCCAACGGTTCCGGTGAGTGATGGGGTGAGCTGGCTGGAGGCGATCGGCCTGGGGCTGGTGCAAGGGCTGACGGAGTTTTTACCCATCAGTAGCACGGCCCACCTGAAGGTTGTACCCGTGGCGCTCGGTTGGGGCGATCCAGGCGTGGCCTACACGGCGGTGATCCAACTGGGGAGCATCGCGGCGGTACTGACTTATTTTTGGGCCGATTTAACGGCCCTGGCGATCGGGTCAGCCCAAGCCATTTCCCGCAAGGATTGGGGCGATCGGCAGTTTCGGATTGCCCTTGGCATTGGCCTGGGAACGTTGCCCATTGTGGTGGGCGGCTTAGCGATTAAGAAATTCATCCCCGATTTTGATCATTCCCCGCTGCGGAGCTTGGGGGCGATCGCGATCGCCTCGATTGTCATGGCCCTGCTGCTGGGTTTGGCGGAAGTGACCGGCAGCCGCCACCGCCACTACAACGCCCTGGGCCTGAACGATGGGTTGATTTTAGGGGCGGCCCAAGCCCTGGCCCTGATTCCCGGGGTCTCGCGATCGGGATCAACCCTGACGGCGGGCCTGTTGTCTGGCATCGATCGGGCAGCGGCGGCGCGTTTCTCCTTTCTGCTGGGCATCCCCGCCATTACCCTGGCGGGATTGGTGGAACTGGTGGGTGTTTTGAAAGAAGGGTTGCCGGCCGGCGCGGGGTTGTCGCTAACGGTGGGCGTTGTGGTGTCGGCGGTGTCGTCCTATGCGGCGATCGCTTGGTTGCTGAAGTTTTTGCAAACCCAAAACACTTGGATTTTTGTGATCTATCGGTTGATCTTTGGGGTGGCGATTTTGGGGTCGATCGGGTTGGGGTGGTTGCCCAATCAATAGTTGATTTCTAGGGTGACCTTGGCCTGTTTTAGGCGATCGAGCAAGGCCAGGGGCAATTGAAATTGATTTAAGCTGTCGCGGCGTTCAGCCTTGGTGCTGGGGGCGGGGCCATGGTAGTCACTGCCGCCCGTGGCCAACAATCCATAGCGATCACACAGTTCCAAAAGGCGCTTTTGCTCCGTCAGGCTGTGGTTGGGGTGATAAACCTCCAAGCCCAACAGCCCCGCCGCCACCAGTTCCGGCAAGGTGTCTTCCACATTGCCCCCACGAAACAGGTAAGGATGGGCCCAAACGGGCACGGCCCCGGCCGATCGGAGCAGGTTCATGCCTTCCACGATCGAAAATTTGTCGTATTGCACATGGGCCGGGCGATCGTCCCCCAAAAATCGGGTAAACGCCTCCTGGGCCGACGTGACATGGCCCGCCGCCACCAGCGCTTGGGCGATGTGCGGTCGGCCAGGAGCCATGTTTCCAGGCAATTCCGGCAGCTCGATCGGGTAGCCCAACTCCGCCAACTTTTCCGCCATCCGTTGGGCCCGCTGGCGACGGCCGGCCAAGCGCACCGCCAGCGGTTCATGAATTCGATCGCGATCGGGATAAAACCCCAAAATATGGAGCGATCGCCCATTGTGAACCACACTCAGTTCCAACCCCGGCACAATTTCGAGCCGATCGCCCGCCGCCTCGATCGCCTCATCCCAACCAGCGCAGGTGTCGTGATCCGTAATGGCCAAGGCCCGCACCCCCGCCTCGATCGCCGCCGCCACCAACTGTGTCGGAGTCAGCGTGCCATCGGAAAATGTCGTATGACAATGCAATTCCAGCAAAATTTCCTCCTGCCCCTTTTGCTCATTCCTATCTGGTCTAATCTGAATCTTTCTGATCCTGGCTACTCCTGGCCAAGTCCCTGGCGGTTGTCGCCAACCCTGAGACAAGTCTCGGGGTATCTGTTACAAATCTTCACCAAAACCGCCACCGATTGATCCCCCGGCCAAGGCCTTTTGCGGAGGATCTGGGATCAGCAACCGCCCTCTGAATCGATCGCCCCTAAGTAAACCCAAGCCAACGATTTCCCGATCGACGAAAACCGACTGGGCCATGGTTTGACCCCATTTTTGCTCAGGGGTCTCGGCCCATCCCAGCCCCGGGCGATCGCCCCAATCAGGAGTCAATTAGCCCGAAGGTTTTGCCGCGAAAAAACTTTGGTAGAGTGGAAACGATATTCCGATACTCTCGATATTATGAGCGTAGTTAGCCAAGTCATTCTGAAAGCCGACGACGAGCTTCGCTACCCTAGCAGTGGCGAGCTTAAGAGCATCTCGGAATTTTTAAAAACCGGCGAGCAGCGTATTCGGATTGCCCAAACGCTGGCCGACAGTGAGAAAAAGATTGTGCAAGAAGCCAGCCGCAAGCTGTGGCAACGTCGCCCGGACTTTATTGCTCCTGGCGGCAATGCCTATGGCCAACGGGAGCGGAACCAGTGCCTTCGGGACTATGGCTGGTATCTGCGACTGGTGACCTACGGCGTGTTGGCGGGCGACAAGGAACCGATCGAAACCATTGGTTTGGTGGGCGCACGCGAAATGTACAACTCCTTGGGTGTCCCGCTGCCGGGGATGGTGGAAGCCGTGCGTTGTCTCAAGGAAGCCACTTTGGGCCTTCTGAGCACCGAAGATGCTGCGGCTGCCGAGCCTTACTTCGACTACATCATTCAGGGCATGGCGGCCTAGGGCCGTTCCTTCAGAGACCAAAAACCCATGAAATTTGGTTTGCGTTCAAGGTCGTTTTCGGGCGATCGCGGTGGGCGCAGGCTGCAATCACAGGGGGTGGAGATGTGGGCTGCATCTCTACCCCTTTGCGTGTCTGAGGCTGGCTGAAACGGCTGCTCTCGGCCCACATCTGACCAAACAGAACGCTAGCAGCAATCCGGCTTGAGCAAGAATTAGAATCAAGAATTCAGACATTAGAAATCAGGTATTTGCCCCCTGTAGTGGCGTGACAGGCTGATTTTAGTGGGCTAAATCAAATGACTTTTACCGCCACCAAATCGTTAGGCAGCAAGGGGCTTAAGCCCCTTGTTACGACGATTAGCCCCGCGAATTAAAGCAGGCGCTCTAGTAGGTGCAATTAGGCGATGGTTTGTGGATTTTTGAACTTGTGCAAACCGGCGGGCTTCACGTCCCACGATTGCGTGGCTAAAGTGCGGCGGCTGACGCGGTGCAAACGGACGGGCCATGGGGGCACGTTGGATCCGGCCGCGATCGGGGTGTTGCCGATCGCCCTGGGGCCCGCCACGCGCCTGTTGCAATTTTTGCCGGGGGCGAAATCCTACGCAGCCACGGTGCGCCTTGGCATCACCACCACCACCGATGACCTGGAGGGGGAAGTGTTGACGGCACAATCACCCGAGGTCTTAACCAGCCTGACCCTGGAAGCCATTTCCAGCCAAATATCGCAATTTATTGGCCAAATTCGACAAATTCCGCCCCAATACAGCGCTATTCAGGTGGATGGTCAGCGGCTCTACGATTTGGCTCGGCAAGGCAAAACTGTGGAAGTGCCGGAGCGACAAGTGCAGGTCGATCGGATCTCGATCGAGGCTTGGCGACCAGGAACCGAGCCAGAGTTGGACTTAACGATCGACTGTGGCCCCGGAACCTATATCCGCTCGATCGCCCGAGATTTGGGCGCGGCCTTGGGCGTGGGGGGCACGTTGGCCCATTTGAAACGAACGGCCAGCGGCGGCTTCACCTTAGAAGACAGCCTGACGCTGGAGCAATTGGAAGGGGCGATCGGGCAAGGGTGGCAACCGATCGACCCGGCCTTGGGTTTGGCCCATTTGCCCACGGTGACTTTGGCGGAAGCGGCCGTGAAGCGCTGGTTTTTTGGCCAGGCGATCGCCCTCTCGGAATGGCCGCCAACACCGCCTGGCGGCGAATCCCTCAAGCAGGAGCAAACCGACCCGATCGCCCGTGTCTTGGATCAGTCGGGTCGGTTGTTGGGAGTTGGGGCCCTAACGACGGGAGAGGCGGGGCCGTTATTGGCTCCGCGTGTCGTCTTGCCACAGGAACACAGCTAGTTCCCTTCAAAACCAATCGGCTTCGGGATCGGGATCGGGATCTATGCCGGAATTAAGGCCGGAATGATGAACCGAGGGGAATTGTTTTTCCAGAGCAGCCCAGTCCATTTCGGAAGCCGGCCGATCGGCCGTGAGCTGGCCCTGAGTGAGCACCCAACAGCGGGTGGCGATCGGGGCCGCCCTCAGACCGGCCGCCGTGGTGGCGGTGCAAACAACTGCGGCGGTTTGGGAGCTGAACGCTTGATTTTGCAATAGGTTTTGCAGGCGATCGCTCTGTTCCGTGGTTAAGCCCTCAAACCCATCGCCCAACAGCAGCACCAACGGTTGCAACAAACTAGCCCGCGCGATCGCCACCCAATGTTGCTCGGCAGCGGTCAGTTGAAAGGCTTGGCGGGTTAACCAACTGGTGGGAATTTCAAAGCGATCGCAGGTTTCCTGAATGGCCGTTTCGATCGCCCGAGAGTCTTGCCCCAACAACGCCAGGGGATAGGCCAAGGTT
Source organism: Limnothrix sp. HT2024 (assembly GCF_059138625.1). Classification (NCBI taxonomy): domain Bacteria; kingdom Bacillati; phylum Cyanobacteriota; class Cyanophyceae; order Pseudanabaenales; family Pseudanabaenaceae; genus Limnothrix; species Limnothrix sp. HT2024. Next base: position 3,699,167 of record NZ_CM181121.1, on the reverse strand, counting down.
GCCGCCACCGTCGGAGCCAGCAAGGTCGATCGAGGAGCCACCCAAGCCACCCGCCGCCGCAGGGCCACGGGATCCAGCGTTTGCACCCGCTGCCCCTGAACCAGCACATCGCCAACCGCTGGTTCCGACAGCCGCACCCACCAGCGCAAAATCTCTGGGGCCTGCGCTCCCACAATCAACAGTCGCTCTCCGGGTTCAATCGCCCCCGTAATGGGTCCCAAGGGCGATCGACCGCCTTGGGTTGCGCCTTGGCAAGCTAACAGGGGCGATCGAGGGGTGGCTGCATCCATAGCAATTGGGTTGGATCGTCGGTTTTGGATGGTCAGTTTTGGATCGTTGGTTTTGGATCGTCGGTTTTGGATGGTCTATGCCGTTGCAGCGGCATTCAGCCCAGGTCTAGCCCATAGATGAGGTCGCTGGTAGGAATATTTGCGGGAAATGTTCATGGGAAATGCCGACGAAAAATTTCCGCGAGAAATTCTGAGAAACCCAATGCGGGATTGGGCGGGTTTTCTGTCAAAATAAGTGCCAAGAAATATTACAGAACGTTATCAAAATTAGAGAGGGTCGGTGATGGCGTTTTTTCGGCAGTATGTGGCTCCCTTTCTGGTGGTGTTGATCTTCGCGGTGGCATTGATCGCCGTCAGTGCGCGGATCTTCTTGCCCAATGATTTGGCCGCACCCGCACCGATCGGGGCGATCGATTTCCCTTCCCCCATTGCTCAACAAACCACGTCCTCTGCACCGTTGCCGCCTTCCCTGTCTGCGTTGGTGCAAGGGTCTGCGCCCGATTTGGATCTCTCTGCCAGTTTGTAGCCTGCGGGTTGGAGTCTGCGGACTAATGCCGCCATGAATCAGCCATCCGACCCAGGGCCGGAGCCTGGGATGGGGCAACAATCCAATCAGTTACCCACAGGCTATCGATTACGGCGGGGTAGCCGGGCCGATCGCCCCCAATTGTTGGCGGGGTTAGCGGCCACCTACCGGGAGCTAATGCCCCTGAGTCCAGATCCAACGGCGATCGCCCTGTTGGTCGATCGACTCTGGACGGCCGATGGGCAACTGTGGTGGGTGGAAGCGGCCATGGCTCAAGCCAGCGACGGTCAATCTAACGGTCAATCTTGGGTTGCGGGTCTGTGGTTGGGCTGGGCGATCGACCCGGAAACCGGCCAGCGACGGGCCCAACTGCTCTGGCTCTATGTGCAACCGACGGAACGGCGGCGCGGCTTGGCTCGGGCCCTGCTGCATCAAGCGGAACAGCAGGCCAAACAGGCCGGCTGCGATCGCCTGGGTCTACAAGTGGGAGCCAGTAACCAAGCAGCGATCGCCCTTTATCAATCCTTGGGCTATCAGACCCGATCGCTGGAACTGGTGAAATCTTGGGATGGGGCGGCAGACAGGGACACCGACGCACCGGCCACGCCGTGATAGAGCGCACCCAGGCCCCACAGTTGCCAAAACCAACGCACGCGCACCAACAAAACCAGGGCTAGCCCCAAGCTCACCCCAATCGATCGCTGCCAAACGGATCCCAAATCGCCAAGAGTGGTTGGCCCACCGGCCAAGGTCATGTGCATTCCGATCGCCACCAGGGCCGGAATCGCCGCCAGGTGTAGGGTGCGCCAGTGGGAGCCTAACCAACGCATGGCTCGATCGAAACTGGTGAGGGCCAACAACGTTAGCAGCCCGATCGCCCCCACACCGGCCCAGATCCCCACCTGCTGGCGAGGGTGCAAAAAGCCCACCGCCGCCCAATCCCAATCCAGGGAGTGATCGAACATATGGCCCGTATGCGCCAGGGCCAACAGCCAAGCACCCACCCCAATCGCCCGGCGATAGCGCAGGGGGGCCGCCCACAACCGACTGATGGGCCGGGCGATCAGGGACAAACTCAGCAGCACCAAGGAACCATAGCCCGTCAGATCCTGCATGGCGCTGGTGCGGCCCAGGGTTAACAGCCCGATCGCGATCGTCACCCAACCGGCCATCCGAAAAAGTTGGCTGCGTCGATCTTGGCCAATGGAGCCAGCCCAAGCGCCCGTTAAAACCATGGTGGGCAAGGTTCCCAGCCCAAAAATCAGCATGGTCAAGCTGCCCCCGATCGCGCTGCCGGTTTCCGCCGCCTTAATTTGGGCCGCATACAAAAATCCACAGGGAATTAGCCCCCAAACCAGCCCCACGGCCAACGGCATCCACCAACGGGTTTGGCCAGCAATGGTGAGCATGGTTTTTTCGAGGTGATCGCGCTGGGGGCCCCGGGCCAAGGGATGCCAAAGAGGCAAGCGGGGCAACCATTGGGGTCGCACTTGGGCAAGGCCAAACCAAATCAACATCAACCCCGTCAGGACGCTCAGGCTTTGGCGCAGGGGGCTATCAATCCCCGTCAGTTGTCCGCCCGCCACCAACAGAGATCCCAAACTCCCGATCGCCCCACCCGCGATCGCGTAGCTGAGAATCCGCCCCAAGTTCAGCAACAGATGGAACCGGCCCAACTGCCACCAAGTTTTTGCGCCCGCTGGTGGCAAAGACCGAGACTCTCCCGACAGGGCAAAGGCCACCGCCAAGGGGCCACACATACCCGCACAGTGGCCAAAGCTACCCAAAAAACCCAGCGCCCAAATCAAGCCCCAGTCAAGCATCTCCCCAGATCCCGTTTTCCTGTGATTCCCCAATTCCCTCCGGTCGATCGCTCCTGGCAACCGAAAACCTGAGGAAGTTCTCCGCAATGGCGCTGTTTTGGTTGAGTCCTGAACTCGATCGCCATCATGCTGATTAGCCCAACCAGATTAAATCAACTGGATTAGCTCAACCCTGATTGGCACTCAACTCGATCGGTGCAAACGGTTGGTTAACCCAATCAAGGTTCCAGCAAGAAGACAAAATTCAGCACAGCGATTACGTTAAAAAAGCGGGGAATGATCCCGTCAGTATTTTTGAGCTTACCCGTAATTGGTTTCATGCCTGCCCAGTGGTATCACGGTCAACCCCTCGATCAGCGCACCATTACTCTGGATGTCACGGATCCGGGGTTGATGTTTGGGGCCACAACCTTCACAACCTTGCGCATTTACGATCGCAATCTCCATGGGCCCATGACCCAATGGCTGGCTCACCGCGATCGGCTCTCCAACACCCGTAGCCAATTGGGACTGCCCCAACCGGATTGGGAACAGGTAGAGCAGGGCGCAACCCTGCTGGCGGCTGAATATCCGGTGGTGCGGGTCACTCTTTTTCCCGATGGGCGGGAGTGGATTTTAGGGCGAGAATTGCCACCCCATTTGACCCAAAAGCAAACGCAAGGAATTGTGGCTTGGGTAGCCCAAGCAGCCCACTACCGCCGTTCGATCACGATTCACAAAACGGGTAATTATTTTCCCTGTTGGCTGGCGTTGCAGACGGCCCAGCAGCAGTTTCTGGGCCCCGAAGCGGCGGCCGAAGCGATTTTGATTGATGAAGATGAACGCTGGCTGGAAACCAGCACGGGCAATCTCTGGGGATTTCGCGATGGACGTTGGTGGACTCCGCCCCTGGGGGATTGCTTACCGGGCATTGCTCGATCGCACCTGATTCGCCAGCTTCAACGCCATGGGCAACCGGTCGGCGTTGACCAGCCTTGGACCGCCGATTGGGTGGAAGGATGCGAGGCGATCGCCTATTCCAACAGCGTAGTGGAGGTGATTCCCTTCCATGCGGTGCTGGATGGCCACCGGGTACATCGCTTGGCGATCGAACCCGTGGCCGAACTCCAGTCCCTCTACCACTAGCTAGGCACTGGTCGTAATCAGCACTTCACCCCGCAGCATTCGTCGCGCCGCATCCAGGAGGGCTTCCTCCAAGTAGGGCTTGGTAAAGTAACCCTTTGCACCCAGGTCAACGGCCATTTTCCGGTGCTTGTCGGCTCCCCGAGAGGTGAGCATCGCCACGGGCAACTCACAGAGGGTTTCTTCCGTTTGCAATCGCTGTAAGAGCTGCAAACCGTCCATGCGCGGCATTTCGATATCGCAGAACACCAGATCGCAGGGCAAACCGGATCGCAGTTTTTCCCAGGCTTCTTGACCGTCGCGGGCCTGCTCCACCTGATAACCCGCTTTTTGGAAGGTCATCTTCAGCAGCTCGCGCACCGTGATCGAGTCGTCCACAATCAACACCATCGGATCCTTCTGTTCCGTCGGTGGCTCCACGATGTGGATGTTGTCCGATTCCCAACGGCCACTGACCGTATCGCGCCGGATGCGACCCTTCGCCAGGTCAATTAGCTCCAGCACGTCGGCGATCGGCATGACGCGCCCATCACCCAACACGGTCATCCCAGCAATGCCCAAGGGCTTGGGCACGGGGCCTTCCGGTTGCTTAATTACGATTTCTTGCTCGCCCAGTACCCGATCGACCTCGATCGCGATGAACTCACCGGCACTGCGCAACACCACAATCGCCAGGGAATCATCCTCCTGGTTGCCGCCGTAGATGTTGCCGCGACTCAGGTGGCGGTTGTATTTCAGCAACTCCGTGAGGGGATGCAGCGTCAAAATTCGATCGCGCCAGGCAATGCAGCGGCGGCCTTCCTTATCGGTCTGCACATCCTCCGGGTGAATATCGGGCGGCGTGTCTTCCACCCCATCCATCGGAAACGCGATCGTGGCGTGATCGCTCAAACACCGCAGCGCCTTACAAATACTCAGGTTCAGGGGCAAGCGAATGGTGAAGGTCGTTCCCCGTCCCAATTCTGAATCAATGCTGATGCTGCCGCGCAATTCCTGAATCTTGCGCATCACCACATCCATACCCACGCCACGACCGCCAAACTCATCGGCCTGGTCTTTGGTGCTGAAGCCGGGCAGGAACAGCATTTCATAGATTTCCTGACGCACCATATTGCGAGCCTGGTTGGGGTCAATCAAGCCCTTCTCGATCGCCTTTTGTTTCACCCGCTCCGTATTAATCCCCGCCCCATCATCGGACAGGGAAATCACCGTTTGGTTACCTTGATAAAAGGCCCGAATGGTCAGCTTGCCAGTGGGGGGTTTACCTGCCGCCACCCGTGCTTCAGGCGTTTCAATGCCATGCACCAGGGCGTTATTAATCATGTGGGTAATTGGACTCGATAGCTCCTGGGAGAGGAACTCATCGATCGCCGTTTCTTTGCCCTCAATGATCAGATCCACATCCTTGCCACAGCGCTCAGACACCGATCGCACTGCCCGGGGCAACCGTTCCACCGTGCGCGCAAAGGTCACCATGCGCGACTTATTCAAGTTCTCTTGAATCTGGGTGGTGATTTGCCGCAGGTTCCGCACCAATTGATCGGTTTGTTCCACCACGAAGTCAATGTCTGAGGCAGACTCCCGCACCCGCACAATCAACTCAATGATTTCCTGAGATTGGGTGTGGAAAGGGGTGAAGCGATCCAGCTCCAGTTCTCCCAGGCCCATCCGGCCGCCATGGGTGTCAGACTCACCGCTGTGATGGGTGTCGGAATGCCCGCCGCCACTGCCGCCGCGCCGCCCGGACAACAGGGACATTTCCAGGAGCGATCGCTCGTAAAAGTCCTGCATCCGTTGCCCCACATCGCCCAACTGCTGCACCCGTTGGGTCAAGTTTTCCAAGGACTGGCGCAGGCGCTCTTGGCCCTGTTCCATGCTGTTGCGGTTCACCACCATTTCCCCAACCAGGTTGTTGAGGTTGTCCAAGTTCCGCACCGGCACTTTGATGATTTGCTCGGCCCGTAAATTGCGGCTGGCGGCCGCTTCCATTTCGCGCTGACCGTTCGCCACGGGAGTTGGTGCCGATCGAGCGGGCGACACCGCAGGGCTGGGGCTAGTTGCTGGGGCAGCCTTGGCCGGGGCTTCCAGTATCTCCACCAAAGCGTCAAAGTCTAGATCCAGGCCGCCGGTACTGCCCGCGGGCGCGGGGGTTGTGGCTGGGGCCGCAGCATCGCCAAATAGATCCTCAAAGCGATCGGGGCTGTTGGTGGCGGCCGTCGTTGACCGATTCAGAGTCTTCAGCAGATTATCCAGCTCATCTGCATCGCTGGCCGCTCGGCTCGCCGGGGCCGGCGCAGCGGAACCCTCTAGGGCATTGAGCAGGTCATCGAGGGTGCTGTCACCGGCCGGCACAGATCCCAGCTCCTGATTCAGCAGTTGATCCAGATCGCCCAAATCACCCAAACCGCTGAGACCGTCCATCATCGGCTCACTGGTGGGGGGCGCACCCAAGAGCGCATCCAAATCTTCTAAATCCGAACCGGCCAGCGGATCAACCGCATCAACGGGTAATCCTAAGTCACCCAAATTACCAAAATCACCCAAAGTCCCCAAGTCTCCTAAGCCACTCAAGTCGTTTAGATCACCCAGGCTCCCGAAGTCAAAGTCATCCGCGCGATCGGCACTGGCCATCTCCTGCGGCTCACCAAGATCCAAGGGACTGCTCCAGTCGGCCGTTCCCATCAAGAAGTCAGGGGCTTCGCCATCAGCGATGGTTTCCAGGCTTGTCGCTTCCCCAAAGTCCAAATCGTCCAAGGCCGCCCAATCGTCATCCAGCGCAGGAGCAGGGGCCGACGCGCCAGCGGGGGCCAGCAGGGCATCTAAATCCGAGAGAATGGGTGGCTCGGTGAAGTTTTCCGGAGTCCAGAGGGCGGCGGCATCGTCGTTGGCCCCTGCCAGATCTGCTTCGGCCTCGGCCAGGTCTAGATCTTCTTCCAGGCCGCTCAGATCCGTTGCGCGCCGATCGGAGAATAGATCTTCCAAGCCTTCGGAGCTGAGGGTGGATCGATCGATCCGAATGGCTTTGGCTCCATTCACGTCGTAGCTGAGGTCAGCCGCCTCATACACCGGCTCGGCCGGCTCCGCAGAGAGCGGCTCGTCCAGCAGGGTATCAATGTCTTGGATAAAGTTCTCGGCGGTTGAGGTTTCCGCATCCGGCAACATCACATCCGGCGACTCCACCAACAGATCCGCAAAGGGATCCACCTCCTCCAAGGGATTGGCATTCAAGATGCCATCCAAATCGAAGGGATCGAGGGCGGGCAAGTCGTCCAGGGAAGGATCCACCAGGGCCGGCATGGCGGTGGTCGGTGCGAGATCCTCATCGGTCAGATCAACGGCGCTGAAGTCGCTCAGATTATTGAAATCATCGGTCAGATCAACGGCGCTGAAGTCGCTCAGATTATTGAAATCGTTGAAGTCCAAATCAGGGGCGGAGTCCGACCAATGATCGTCCAGGTCGATCGCGGCCAAGTCGGGCAACTCCCCTGGCGACATATCCCCGAGATCCAACCCATCCCCCCAACGATCTGTGGTTGCTTCTGGGGCCGCTGCGGCTGCCACATCGAGATCGGCCAGGCCTGCATTGCCAAGGTCTAGGTCTGGATGGGCCAGGTCTACGTTGGCCAAATCTGCTGCCCAAGCGTCCAGATCAGCCATGTCATCGATCGCCCCGATCTCCGGTAACGGATCGAGGGTCAGTTCTGGAGGCGCAATCTCACCCGTCAGACCATCGATCAGATCTAACCCCAGGTCTGAGCCGAAATTGCCACCGAGATCATCCAGATTCCCCAGCGCCGAATCAATCACCGTCGTCAAATCCGGGTCATCATCTCCCAATTTTTGGAGTTCATGGGGAATCGGTTCGATCGCCGTGGGATTGCTGATCAGCTCCGTGGAGAAGGTCAGGTCACTGCTGGGCACCACCCGCAGGTCAGTGGGTTCCTCTTCCGCATCCAAGCCCAGATCAAACAGGTCATCCGAGGCGATCGGGTTGACTTCCGTGGCCGTTTCCACCGCATCCAGCAGCGCATCCAGATCATCATCACCAATGAGATCGATCGCCCCCTCGCCTTGACCCGCATTCACCATCAGTCCATTGCCGGTCGATGGCTCGTCCCCAAAGGACAACAGGTCATCGATGGACTCTAACCCCATCTCCGCCATCGAATCGGTGGTGTCAATTTCATCCAGCAGATCGTAGCCCAGTGCATCCAGGGAACTGGTCAAGGCATCAGCATCCGCTGACGATTCCTCATGGGTAAACATCAAGTCCGACAGGTCATAGTCTGCGGCCGGGTTCAGGGGCAAACCAACCGCCGACTCCGCACTTTGTCCCGGTAGATCAGCTTCCAAATCCTGGGAGCTTTGGCGAAACAAGTCCGCCAACACGTCCAATTCGGCCACGCCCACTTCCGGCCCCGTGCCCGGTTCTGCCCTGGGCCGTTCCACCCGACTGGTTTGGGTGGGTGATGGGGTGGGGCTTAAATCCAGCTCATCCATCCGGGTTACGACGGTGTTGCTGGTTTCCGTAAACCAATCTTGCTCAAAATCATCGCCCTGGCTGTGGGTGATGTCGGTAATTTCGGGCGCTAATTCGTCGTTGAGTAAGTCGTCGAAGTCAAACAGATCTGCATCTAGGCTGCTGGGGCTGGGGGCAACCGGCTGGGGAACCAAAGCCCGTAACTCACTGCCCAAGCAGATTTCCTGACTGCGATCGTCCAGAACCAAATCTTGAGCCTGCTTCAGGTCGCGAATGATCGTGGGCGCTAGGGTTTTGTAGGAGTTGGTGGGGCAACCGATCGCCTGGCTGGCCGCATCCAGTAGCTCCACCCAGCCAGTAATGCGGCTGCTTTTGCCTAAGTCAGACAAGCGCTGACACATCCATTGGAGCTGCGCGCGCTGCTGAGGACTGTCCCCTTGGCGAAACAGATCCAACATTTCCCGCAACAGTTGGGGCACCTGTTGCTGAAAAACCTGATGGGTGCGATCGGCCGCCCAGGCATCCTCACTTTGGGATGAGAGGGTACGATGCAGCACGCTGGGCATGTCCACTTCATGGACAGCAAGGCCCAAACGCTCTGCCAAGGCGTTAAACGCCGGCTCCGAATCCTGAAGCACGCGGTTGCCCACTTCGGTGGTCAGGCCAAAGGGGCCCTGGAGATGATCGAGCAGTTCCACCAGGGTGTCAAAGGCCCGCAGGAACAGGCTTTCTAACTCCCGATCGATATGGATCGGATGCTCTTTCAGGACTTTAAAAAAGTCTTCAATGCGGTGGGCGGCCTGTTGGATGCTCTCGAACTCCAACATGCCCGCGCCCCCCTTGATCGAGTGGGCCGCCCGAAAGACCTCATCCATTAGCTCCGGGTCTTCGATCGTCCCCTGCAAGTTCATGAGGCCTTGCTCGATGGTTGTGAGGTAGTCCTTGGCTTCCTCAATGAAATAACCGACGATGCGTTGCTGTTGATCTTGCATGGAACATAGCCTCCGAAGCGTTTGCCCGCATGATCAAGGGCACTGCCAGCCAACTCGATGCGGATTTGGGGCGAATCAAAAGATGGATCGACAAAGGGTTGCTTGCGATTCAACCTCGCCCGTGGGGCGAGCCGCTGAATCTGTCAAGCCGTAACAATGACTTCAGAATTCAGCATGGAATCTCCAGCTTGGAATCTACTGTACTCGATCCATTTCAGATCAGCTTCTGCTGGGTTAACCCTGCTGGCTACTGATTGCTGCTGTCAACCCGGAAACGCTCCACGGAGGAGAGCAGATCGCCCGCCACTCGCACCAGAATTTGCAGGGACTCGGACACCCGCTGCGATTCCTGGGAGGTGTCTTGGGCGGTCTTTTCAACCGATCGAACCACTTGGGCCACGGAGCGGGAGGTGTCCGTTTGCTCCACGGTGTCCGCCGTAATCGATCGCACCAGCACATCAATCCGGTTCGACACTTGAATGATGTCATCGAGTGCGCGCTTGGCCTGTTCCGCCAGCTTCGTTCCTTCCAACACCTGTTGTGTGCCGTCTTCCATCGCTCGCATCACCAAGTTGGTTTCACTTTGGATTTGCATCACGATCTTTTCAATTTCCTTGGAGGCTTTGGCGGCGCGATCGGCCAACTGTCGCACTTCATCCGCCACGATGGCAAAGCCCTTGCCCGCTTCGCCAGCCCTGGCCGCTTCGATACTGGCGTTGAGGGCGAGCAGGTTGGTACGGGAGGCGATCGTGGCAATCAAGGCCACAATCTTGGAAATTTCCTGGGTAGATTCCGCCAGTCGTTTCACCTTGCGAGCGGTTTCGGCCACCGTTTCTCGAATTTGCAAAATCCCGGCCACGGTGCGTTCCACCGCTTCGCCCCCCTTCAAAGCGGTTGCGGAGGCGGAACGGGCCACTTCCTCGGCTTCGCGAGCACTTTCGGCCACCCGCTGAATCGAGTCGGTCATCACCTGCACAGAGTTGAGGGTCACGGCCAACTCTTCCGCCTGCCGCAGCGCATCGGAAGAAAGTGATCGGGCAAAGGACTCGTTTTCCGAGGAGCGCTTGTTCACCTGCAAAGCGGCCGTTTTCACCTGCTGCACAATTTCTCGCAGGTTTTGAATGGTCAGGTTGAACGAGTCGGCCACGGCACCCAACACGTCGGCGGTCACTTCCGCCTGTACGGTTAGGTCGCCTCGGGCAGCCCCTTCCACGTCGTCCAGCAGCCGAATCACTTGCCGCTGGAGATCTTCGCGAGCCTGCTCCTGCTCTTGGGCTTTGCGCTGGGCCTCGCCCATGGTGCTCAAAATCACCCGGGTCATTTGGTTAAAGGAGTTGGCCAGTTCCCCAAATTCATCGTCCCCAAAAACCCGAGCCGTGGCATGGAGACTGCCTTGGCAAACGGAATCCAACTGGGCTTGCAAATCGCCCGTGGCTCGCTCCACATGCTGGGCCGTGCGACGGCCCAGGAACAGGGCCACCCCGCCTCCGGTGGCTCCCGCCAACAGGGAGGAAACCAGGCCGATGGTGCGAATGTCGCCCATCAGTTGCGGACTGATGCCCCGATCGCGCACATGGGTCATGGTTAAGTGCGTGGTGCCCGCCACGGCCAGGAATGACACAATCCCAGCCATCACCGCCGTAACGGTTTGTTTGGTTGTCAGGCGGGCATTGTCGAAGGAAGCCAGCCAACCATCTTCGGATGGGGTGACCGGTTCGGCGGCGCGGCTTTCGGGCTGGTCAAAACTCAGCAGTTCTTCGTTGTTGGAACTGGTGGCGATGTTGAAGACTTCGTTATCCCCCCCGACAAAGTTGGAGAGGGGTTCTCCCATCACGCCCAAGGAGGGTTCCCCAAGGGAAAATTCGTCGCCACCGTCCGATCGCGGCACGAATTCTGAGGAGGTGTTGGTCAAGCTGAAGTCCGGTAGGCTGCCGAGGTCGTCGAATTCATCGAAGTCATCCATGAAGTCGCTGGCGGCGGCGGCTCCGTCGTCCGCGATCGCGGACAGGGCCCCGGAGGCCGGATCATCCACCGATCGAGCAGGGCTGGTGAAAGCCATGCCCGGGGCCCCGTTGATCATGTCGAGGGGGAACGCATCATCATCGGACTCCGGCTCCATGACCGGCGGTTCATTGAAGATGCCAAAATCGCCTGCCTCGTTGTCTTCCGGCTCGATCGCCCCCAAGGCTGGCTCTGACGGTGCATCCCAGGAGCCGCCCCCAAAGGCTGTGGCACTCAAGTCTCCAGGGTTGAACTCATTGAACTCATCCGGGTTGAACTCTGCCCCGTTGAAGTTCCCACTACCAAATTCAGCCAAGTCTTGGGCTGTGGCTCCCTGAAGGGTACTGGGCCCCGCCATCATAAACAGGGTCTCTTCCACCTCATCATCGATCGAGAAGGATCCCTCGATCGGGGCAGCAAAAGGCAACTCAATTCTGGCCGCTGGTTCCTTAACCGCTGCTGGTTCCTGCGTTCCGGCCGGCGGGGGCATGAAGAGTGTGCGATCGTCGTCGGCACTGTCCCCCACAAACACGCCAAAGGGTTCATCAAAAGCATTCGCGCCCGCCAGCGGCCCAGCAACGGCCGGAGCGGCTGGCTCTGAGAAATCGCCAAAGCCGTCCCCAAATGCCTCGGAGCCAAAGGGATTTTCGGCCCCTGCGGCAACCTCAGCGCCACCAAAATCAGTGCCACCAAAATCAAAGTCAGCCCCAGCGGCCATGGGTTGACTCGCTAGCCCATCCGCATCAAACACGCCAAATCCAAAATCTTCAGGGGCGGATGATTCAGAGGCTGCCGGTGCTGCCCAGTCTTCTGCAAAGGCCGCCGCAGCCGGAGCGGCCGGGGTTTCGAGGTCAAAGCCCTCAAAGTCACCGAAGCCATCGACCGCCAAGTCATTGGTCTCCGTCGAATCGGCAAAATTAGGCGGCTCAAAGCTGGCTTCAAAGGGCGCTGCGGGAGATGCTGCCCCAAAATCACCAAAATCCTCAATGGGATCAGCATCCAAGTCCCCAAAAACCGGAGCTTCAGAGGGGGATGCGGCAAAGTCTTCTGAGCCAGCCTCTCCAAAGCCCGCCGACTCATCAAAGCCGGCCGACTCGCCGAAGTCGAGGTCAGCCAACGCGGATCCAAATTGATCTGCTCCAAACTGATCGCCATCAGCCGTGTCGCCGGGCAAATCGCTCGCGAAGTCATCGGCCCCAAAGGCTGATGCGGCCAGGGGATCCGCCCCACTGGTTGCCCCAAAGTCAGCCTGAGCTAAGTCAAAGGACTGATCACCAAAATCCATGCTGGCCCCAAAAGCATCATCGCTGGTGGGCGATGCCGATGCGGCAAAGGGATCCGCCTCGAAGCGATCGGGCAGCCCCAAATCTGGTGTTGGCGAGGGTGTGGATCCTTCGCTCCCCCCAAAGGGATCGATCAGGAAGGGATCCGCTGCCGGATCTGAGGGGGTGGCTGGTTCCGGAGAACCCAACGCAGCAAAGGGATCATCGCTCCCTCCTAGGTCAGCGCCTAGGGCGATCGCCCCGGGGTCTGCGCTCAAGTCCATTCCTGAGTCCGTGCCAAAGTCAAAGTTATCAAAACTGTTGAGGTCATTGGAATCGCTGCCCGTGGATCCATCCCCGAGATCCAGCGCGCCCAAGTTGCCTAAATCGGCGCTCCCAAAATCCGCATCTTCAAAGTTGACACTCCCGAAGTCTGCACTACCAAACTCCGCGCTGCCAAAATCACCGCTCTCTAGATCAGCATTGGCAAAGTCCGCGTCACTTTCCAGATCACCCAGGGCTTCGGCCATGGTGCTGTTGCCGGCCAGCAGACCCGTTTCCGTGCCCTGGGGGTCACTCATCAATTCATCAAAATTGAAGTCCCCATCATCAATCAACGGTTGATCGGCTAGATGGGTGTTGCCGCTATTGGTGGTGGTTTCCTGATCGCCGAAGTCGAATTGGTCAAAGTTAGGAGTTTCGTCATAACCATGACCGGCGCTCAGGGCCTGGTTGGTGGCGGCTAACCCTGAATGGGCGTATTCCACAAAGGTGGGGTCGCTGGTCAGGCTGAGCACGGACTGGTATTCCACCTGGGCCGTGTCGTATTGGTTTAGGCCATAGCAGTAGATGTGGCCTCGGAGTAAGCGAACGCTGGGATCATCGGGATAGGCCTGGGCAAGCCGATCGATCGCGGCGGCAGCTTCGGGGTAATTACCGCTGGTGTAGGCATCATTGGCCCGCTGGTAATCCTGGTTGTAATCCGTGCTGGATGCCATTGACCTTCTCCGGGACGATCGAACTCTGGCGCGTTTAGAAAATTGCGGCTTGGGGCGCGTGGGGCCGCTTGTAACAATTGGGCAAACAATTGGGCAAGTCAGGTACGAGCATAGCCGCCCATCGTACTTCGATGCTACTCCTATCCTGCGGATTGACCCAGGCGGTTAGACCGCAAAATGGCCACATGATCCAGTAGTTGCAGAATTCGATTGTTACTCAATCGCCACTCTCCGCGCAAAAATTCCCCGATCGGATCATTCACGCTACTCAAGGCTTCCACATTGTCCGGCTTGAGCCAATACATACCCGCCACTCGGGCCACCGCCAAGCCAAGCATCATATCCCCTTCCTCGATCGCAATCACCGGCACCTCCGCCCGATCGGTATTCAGCGGGATGGTTTCCCCCAAAAACTGCCCCAGATCCACCACCCAAATCACCTGCCCCCGAATATTCAAGGTTCCTAACAGCAGGGGAGACACGTTCGGCACAGGCGTGATTCGATCGGGAGAAGGTTCACTCACCTCGCGAATAATGACCGCTGGCAATGCCAATTCCCGGCCCGAAGGTAGGTAAAACCGCAGGTGCATCTCACCTTCAGGATTTTCTAGCTCCTGAAGTTCCGGCGACTGATCATCCACACCTCCGCCGGCCAAAAAATCTGGACTTCCGACCACAGCGCTTTCCTCTGGCTCCGTAACAGACTGAAGGGCAACTGCTACCCCACAATTACGTTACGCCATGCATTCACGATCGCACCCGATCTTTCAGGCAGTCATCACCCCGCTGGGGGCAAAGAGCCAGATTTTGATCTAGCCCAACTGCGCAATTGCCGTCAAATCACCGTTCAATTGTCGCTAATTTCGCGAAACCACGCCTATCCTGCCAGATCGGCGCAAATTTCCTCAATTAGAAGCCAATTTTCTCAATTCCAGATCATCAAATTCAGATCACCAAATTCAGATCACTGAACCCAGATCACCAAATCCCAACCTTTGCTAAACCTTTGCTAATCAGCCGCGTAATAATTGCTTCACTGTTCCCACCAACTCTTGAGGCTGAAAGGGCTTAGCAATGTAGGCATCTGCGCCTTGTCTCAGGCCCCAGTAGCGATCGAACTCTTCCCCTTTCGAGGAACACATCACCACTGGCACGTCCTGCGTTGTGGGATCCGATTTCAAGCGACGACAAACTTCGTAGCCATTCATGCGGGGCATCACAATATCCAAAACGACCAGATCTGGACGCTGCTTTTGCAAACTTTCCAGCGCCTCAACACCATCGGATGCCATGTTGACGGTCAGCCCACTGCCCTGCAAGAGCTCGCCGATCATCTCTCGCTGGGCGACGCTGTCTTCGACAACTAACACTACACTCATGGCTATCTTTCTCGTTTCACTCTGCCTGCCAAGGGGGTCAATCGGGGCGCATGGGGTTCATGACGCAGCGGTGGCTCGTCACCCAAACTCTTGCATTACCGGTCATCGGAACGGGCAATGATTTATCCCAGACGCGATCGGCGCTGCTCTTACTTGAACCATCCTGATCCTGCCAGCTTTAGGGTTCCCAAATCCCTGGCAGCCAACGGACATGGCTACCGGTGAATTGAGGCACGCGAGAATTTAACGACTAGGAGATAGGGAGTGGGTGCGAACCAGCAATCAGGTTATTACCGGCGATCAATGGCTTGGGGGCAATTGCTCTGTTTTCGGCAGGATTGCCGTTGACAAGATCGGCTGATAGAGCTGTGGTGCTGGCGTATGGGCGGGCATAAACCTCACCCATGTCAAGCAATCACGGCTGGTGTTGACTAAGAACACTCAGACCCTGGCAAAATGCCGCTATGCAAGTGCGATGGCTGGCAATGATTATAGCGTCGTGATGGGCGGGCCACGTCTTTTTGCGGGTGGTTGTCACCCACGGAAATCGCAGACCTGCGCCTGAATGCTAGCAGGAACTGACAGCTCGCGCACCCGATTCTCGACCCGAGTTGGGGCTAACCCGGTTGCGCAAGCGTAAACGATGGTTGGGTTGTTTTTCAACTTTTCCGGCAATCTTTGGGCAATCTTTAGGCAACGCTCTGGCCATTTGACATCCCGTTGGAGCTGGGCGATCGCCCGTTTAGGTTTCCCCGAGAAAGGCCCTAGCCCGGCGCTAATTTAAGTCGAATTGGGCGCTTTTGTTAGGGTACGGGGAGAGATTCCGCCGTAGGCAGTGCTAGATCGCTTATTTCTTCCTCAGGGACTGGCTCCAGACGACCAGAGCCGATATATCGCTCAATTAAGGCTTTTAATTCCTGGCGTTTGAAGGGCTTGGTCAGGTAGTCAGTTGCGCCAGCCAAGCGGGCTTGGGTGCGATCGAGAAACCCTTCCCGTCCCGTGATCATGATGATGGGCACATGCCGAAACAAGCGAGTCTGTCGCAACATGGCGCATAGCTCATAGCCATCCAGATGGGGCATGGCAATATCGCAGAGGATCAAATCTGGTCGCAGCTCAAACACCTGGCTAATCGCTTCTAGGGCACTGAGAAAGCCCACCACGTCATAGCCCAGCAACTGCAACCCTTGCTCGATCGCGCGGCAAACGGCTGGGCTGTCTTCAATGCAAACAATTCTCGGTGCTCGCGGGTTGGGATCCTGAACGGTCATGACCTGATGCCAGCGCGATCGGGCGGCCGAATGCTCCAAGGGCGGCTCAATCAGTTGCACCAACCCCTCCTGGATGTAGGGATAAAGCGCCTGGGCCACGGCCAGGAGCGGCCGCTGGCGATAGCGAGCAATTTGGCGCAGGGTGATTGACCCGGTGGCCCACTCGCTAAAGGTTTGGAGGGTTTGGGCCGGCAACACTTCTCGCAATCGCTGAACATCCGTCAACACGGGGCATAGATCTGGCGATTGGACGTAGGGATAGAGTTGTTTCCAGTCCTGCAATTCCTGGGCCACTTGGGAAATCAGCGGGCTAACGGCCAAGCTGGTTAAGTGGGGCGCGATCGCCTCACCCATATTAAAAATGAACCGCCCCTCATGCACCGTCAGCAAATCAAACAGGGCCTCATGCACCATTGCCTGGAGGATGTTGCGGCCCTGCACCGGTTCCAGTTGGTGGGTTTCCAGCAATGCCCAAAGATATCCATATTCCGGCTCGCTGATGGAAGCCATTTTGGAAACCGACAGCTCATCAATGGCCGTTTCCAAGGCGTAGCGATGGAGATAATCCCGAAGGCGGGTTGTGCCCCCTTCCCCGGAGGTGCAGTAAACGATCGCCCCTTGGCGAAAGAAGACAAACCAACTGCGGCGATCGCTCGGGTGAGTGCCTTCAACTTCCAAATACAATTCGCCCGTGCGCTGGCCTAACTCAATCAGGTGCAGGAGGCTGCGGATATCAATCTCGCTGAGCTGTCCTTGCATAGGGCTGTCCTGGCACGGGGATAGGGGGGAGTGGGGTTGCCCAGTCCTGGCTCCATGCTATCGCGATCGATCAATCCCGAATGGCTCGATCGCAACTTTTTCAAGCTCGATTTTTAAATACATTTTGTCTAATACATTTTGTATAGTAGGGCGGTTGCCCAAGCAACCCGGCGCATCTACTCCAGCAGCGATTCAATCCAGCAGCGATTCAACCCCGAGCTAGTTTTGAATCTCAACAACGCCAGCCAACCCACCCTAAGCAACCGCAGGGAGCTGGCAGAACTTCACCCCCAGCGGGCTGCTGGCCGGAAAATAGAAGATTGTCCCTCTCAGGTGGCTTCTGGCTGCGTTTGATAAAATCAGCATGGTTTAACCTCTCTGCTCATCTTGCAGCGATCTCTCAGCCCTAGCGCTGTGAAACCGAGTCTGAAGGCCAAGAGCGGGAAAAATCAGCAATCAATGGGCAGTCTGACCGAAAAACAGGCCCCTTTTGCAGCACCGGAGAGTAAAACGCCCGGCTCGCGATCGCGAATCGGTGATTTGAAATCCAACGGGTCAAGCTGACGTGCCGATCACCCCAGTTTCTTGGCCGGTCACGGTCAATGGCTGGTTACGGTCAACGCAGCGTCAACCCGTGGTCTAATCGAGCAAATAGGGTTGCTCGGCTGGGGCCAAAATCCCCTTGCCCCTGGGCAGGGAAAAGTGTCAATCTCACAGTGGCAACCAAGTCACGTCTTCATAAGTTGCGTCCTTAAAAAAGCTGCATCTTGAAAGACGGTGGCCAACGCCATCATCCGTAGCGCGAAGATCTCACTGAACGAACGAGGGGAAGGGCAGCGTGCTGTATCTTGCAGAAGTCGTCCAAAAACGCGGCTTGATGGGATCAAAGTCAGAATTGAAGCTGCTGGCCTGTCAAAAGGGAGAGCAGTGGAGCGCAATTACCAATGAGGATCCCATCGCTTCAGACGATGCCAGCAATTACAAAGACGGGGCATTAGTGCTGGTGGATGCGATCGGGTCAGGGGCCGATCGTAAAGTCAAGAATATTCAAGAAGGGGCCCGGCAGATTGTCAGCCTGCTGCAAAGCTATTCCCGTCAACAGGAAAAGAACAAGAGCCAGGAAGAAGAAATTCAGCAATGGATGGAGTCCCTGACTTACCAAAGCCAGGAGCTGAACCGGCGGGAACAGGAACTCGATGAGCGGCGCGAAAAACTGGAGCAACTGGAACAGGAGTTGCGGCAGCTCGATCGCCAGCGCCAAGAGGTGCAACAGGCCCGAGAATCGGCCGATCGGCTCAATCAGGAAGTGCAACACAAGCGCCAGGAAATTGAGCAGGCTCAACATGCCCTGCGGGCCCAGCAGGAGCAACTCAACCAAGAGCGCCTGACGATGCAGCAGCAGTTAGCGCAGTCGGCGGGTCTCGATGCCCAACAGGCGGCTCAATTGCAACATTTGCTGCAACAGGCGGCTTCTTCGGTGGTGGCCATGGACTATTTGCAGTCGGCGGTGGAAACTTGCCTGCAAATTACGGCGGCCCAGGAGAGCCTGCTCAGCCACGCCCCAACGGCGGAACCAACCCTTTCCCCGGAGGTGCGGGATTGGATTACGTCGGAAACCCAGACCCTGGCGGCGGCTTGGCAGGATTGGTATGCCCAGCGGGATGATCTGGATCGGGCCCGGGCCGAGTGGCGGGCCCAACAAACGGCGCTCGAACTTCATCAACAGCAGCTTTCGGCCGTTGAAGGGCAACTGGCCACCCAACGCAGTTTGCAGACCCTGTTGGAGCAAGCGGCCAATGGGGATGGCCACAGCGATGCAGCCCAACGGGTCGATCGGGCAGCCTTGGAGGCCATGCCGATCGGGGAGTTGCAAGAGCTGACGGCCCAGTTGCAGCGGGACTTGGAAAAGCTATCGCGGCTGGTGAGTGACGAGGAAGAGGAGCTGAGTGCCAAGCGCCAGGCGATCGAGGAACTGCAAGGCCAAATCAACAGCGCCAATGAGTACGATCGCATTCAGCTAGAAGCCAACCTGGCCGATGAGCGCGACGGTTGCCAGATGCTGGAAGAAACCCTGGTGGGCCAACGGCGCAACCTGCAAGAGCGGGAAGAGGTGCTCCATGCCCACAAAACGGTGCTGAACAAGCGCCAAGGGTTGGCAACGCCCCGCACGGATGGCAGCGTAGATCTGTCGCCGCTGCTCGATCGGGTAACGCAAGACATTCAAGCCCTGGAAGGATTGCAGTCCCAATTGCGCGATCGGGTTTCCACGTTGGAATCCACGGTGCAAGAGGCGGAAATGACGGTGAACCAGCGCCAAGGAGATGTGCAAGCTCAACTGCAAGTTCTGCAAGATCGGGAACGCGAATTGCAAAGCAAGCAAATTGAGGCCATCACCCAGGGCAGCCAAGGGGGCGATACCCTGACTCAGCCCATGTCTGAGCAGGTTTCTGGACTGCGGCAACACCTGGAAGCCCTATTGACCAACCTCACCCAGGCGACGGACACCACCCAAGCCCAACAGGCGACGATCGGGCAGATGCAGCAAATTGTTGCTTCCCTCAGCAAGTAGCCTTCAGCCAACGGCGCTTTAGGCAAACGGCATGGTTGCTCCGTCCTGGGCCGCTTGGGCGATCGCCTGCCATTCCTGAAGACCTTGGCGGGCGGTGACGGTTGCCTGCTGGGCAGCCACCTGATCAATCCAGGCCGCGAGCCGATCGACTCCCTGTTGGGGATCGATTTGCCGCAGCGCCGCCAGCACTTGCAAGGCTAGGGTCGGGGACTGGTTCGGCCGATCGCACAGCCGAGGCAGCAAGCGATCGAACGCGGCCGCCACTCGCAAATTACCCAGGGCTTCAATTAAGGCCCCCTGAACTGCCCAGTCGGTGAAGGGAGCCAGGGGCCGATCGAGCCAATCGAGCAGCAGATTAGCCACCCGGCGTTGATAGGTTTGATCGGAACTGTGATGCTGGGCGATCGCCACAATCCCCCCCAACAACAGATCTGTTTCACCTTGGGGCAACCGCTTTCCCAAGGCCGCCAAGGCCGAGGGCAACCCCATCTGAGCCAACAGCCGCACCACCAACTCCGGTGGCAACTGTCGCCGCTCCCAGGCCGCCACCAAGGCCGCCCGCGCCGGTTCATGGCCCCAGTGGCTGAGGGCCAAGGCGGCCGCCTCCGCCACCGAGTCCACCGGATCGCTCAACAGTTGGGTGAGGGTTTGGGCGATGGTGTCTTGGGCCACCTGATTGTGGCCCCAACGCTTGGCCCCCAAAGCCGTCACCGCCACCAATCGCACGTCGGCTTCCGAGTCTTGAGTGCCTTTCAGCAGGTGGGGTAACAAGGCGGGATGGGGCAAGCTGCCCAGGGCTTCCAGGGCCGCCCGGCGCAGGGATGGTTGAGGGGCCGATATCCCAATCAGAAGACCTTTGATCGCCTCGGGGTGGTCAATTTGGGCGATCGCCTTGATCACCAAGGGCCCCCAATTCGGATCCATGAGGTAAGGGTTCAGACAATCCAGGGCCACCGTTCGCAATGGGGGCGATCGCTCTGCCAATTTGCCCAAGGCCTCGATCGCCGCTGCCTGCACGGAGGGATCCGACGAGATCGACAGCAGATTCACCAGCGATTGCACCGCTGCTGGGTCGTCAAACTCTCCCAAGGCCCTGGCCACAAACCAGCATTGCTCTAAGTCCAGCGCTTCATCGGTCAGCAACGCCACCAGGGCCGGAATCGCAGGCTTGCCAATGGCTTTGAGCTGCCCGATCGCCTGCCAACGTTCATAAAAATCCCCATCCGCCAAAGTCGCCAGCGCCTGATTTAACGCTGGATCGATCACTGGCTCCAGCACCTGATCGAGCGGTTGACCGGGCAGTTGCCCCAACTCCTGCGCTTGATGGTGATTCAATGGCATAGCCAACCGTTTCTGAATTGAAGTATCTAGATTGAAATATTTGGATTGAGTCTTGAGCAGCGAACTGACTCTCAGCTTAACTGTCTCTATCTAACTGTCTTTCAAATGGAATCGCTGGAGGCCATGGTTTGGAACGGTTGGCAATCGATCGACTCCTGATTATCTCCTGGTCAAGGTTTCAGCCATACTGCCCATGACTAGGACGGTGGGGCATGGACGCGGGTTAGCGGCTTTGCGTTAGGGTTTGGAGCGGCGCGATCGGACACTCCAAGGCAAATCTCCCGATGCAGGCCTGGCCCAAACCAGGCACACTGAACAGGGAATGTATCCATTGCACAAACACCGTTGGGCAATCCTAGTTGAGCAGTAGCAAGAGCAGTTCTGAACGATGGTAACCCTGCAAGACGCACAACAGCAGATGGGAGCAGTATTGGATCCCGCCGTGGCCGAGGGGCAAGTGCCCGCCCATTTCGGCAACGATTCAGCGGCGATCGCGGCGGTCACTGCGGGAGTGGCCCTGGTGGATCGATCGCACTGGGCCCTGTTGCAATTAACGGGGGACGATCGATCCTTGTTTTTGCACAACCAAAGCACCGCCAATATCAAAACTCTGCAACCGGGTCAGGGTTGCCAAACCGTCTTGGTGACCTCCACCGCCCGCACCCTGGACTTGGCCACAGTGGCCGTGACGGCGGAAGCACTGGATTTATTGGTGTCGCCGGGGATGGGGCCGACCCTGTTTCGCTGGCTCGATCGCTACATCTTTCCCGCCGATCGGGTCGCCCTCGCGGATATCAGCGGTCAATTCGCGATTTTCAGCCTTGTGGGGCCCCAAAGCGCCCTTTGTTTGCAACAGTTGGGGGCAGCCCTTGAGGAACTTTCAGCCCTGGAACCCTTTGCCCACCAGACCATGATCCTGGCTCAGGATGTGACTGTGCGGGTGCAACGGGGCAGCGGTCTGGCCACCGATGGCTATACCCTTTGGGTAACCAACGATCGAGCCGGTGACCTGTGGCAGGCGATCGCCCAAGCGGGAGCCGTTCCCCTGGGCGAACAGGCCTGGGAACAGTTGCGGATCACCGAAGGGCGGCCGGCGGTGGGCCATGAGTTGACGGAAGACTACAACCCCCTGGAAGCAGGGCTATGGACAGCCATATCCTTTAACAAAGGCTGCTACATCGGCCAGGAAACGATCGCCCGCCTGAACACCTACAACGGCGTGAAGTTGAACCTTTGGGGATTTCGATTGCCTCGGGTGATCGAAACCCCCTGTCCGATTTTGCAAGCGGATCAAAAAGTGGGAACCCTCACCAGTTGTGTGGCCACCGAAAACGGGGCGATCGGGCTGGGCTATTTGCGCACCAAAGTGGGCGGCGCAGGCTTAAGCGTCATGATTGACCATTGCCCCACCGACGCGATCGACCTGCCCTTCATTACGCGCGAGCTGGCCAACACCATCGACCATTAGCGATCGTTAAACTGCAATCATTGCCACTACTGGCGGGCGATCGGCCCCAAGTAGCGCTGGAGATAAGGGGAAAAGACCTCAAAAATCAGCGTGAGGGGCTGATTTCGATGCCAAAACAGGTAATGTCGCCCCCAAAGCGGCCCCGACTCTCCAAATGCGGCCTCTAGGGCCGCCGATCGCCCATAACAAATTCCCCGCACATCGCGGTACAGCTCCGTGCGCAACCGAGCCAGACTGGCCCAAATGGGCAGCGATCGGTTTTGCAAATACTCATCCACATGGCTGGCTTCCCACCAAGACGTGGCATAGGCCAACCGCTGGCCGGAAGCCGTCCGTAACCAAACCTGGCGACGCAACCGCGGCCCCGGAACCATTTCGATCGCCTCCGGGGCCCCATCCCCCGCCGGCCCCACCACCGACATATCAATCACATCCACCTCGGTTGGTTCTCCCGTCAGCAATTGCAGGTGGCGAGTGGGTGACCCATCTCCCAACAACAACATTTGCCAAGGGGGAGCCAAAAAATGGTGAGGTAAGCCCTGCTGCACAACGGTTTCATCCCCTTGCCAGGTGGGTTTCAGCCGATGCCAATCCCCATGGGATCCCAGCTCGATCGAGGGGCGATCGACGGGGGGTTGAGGTGCAGATAAATCCGCTTGTCGATCAGTAACGCTAGCAGTCAAGGTCTTTGCATTTCTTAACTTTTCTCGATCCTAACACTCACCCCAAGAAAAGGGACTGGAGCATCACCCTCGTGATGCGGCTTTCAGCATTCCCCCTGGAATTTAAGAACGCGGCGGGTCTCGATCGATTTGAGAGTCCCGTGCATCCTGTCGAGAGCCTGAGTCGTAATCCTTGAGTCGCAATCTTGAGCCACCACTCTGACCCTAGGACTATGAAAAACCGGATCACTGAAAATCAATGATCCGGTCACAGGTTATGAGCTGAGGACGCTCAAGCCAGGTTTCAAAATGCTCTGGATGAAGTCCAATCTGGAATTCAATGCGGATGGCGGGACTCGAACCCGCAAGGCAAAGCCACACGCCCCTCAAACGTGCGCGTATACCAATTCCGCCACATCCGCAGGTGATTCACTGATGATGCTGGTGTGAGTTTTTGGGGGTATTGCTGAACCCAACCGAGGATGTTGGGGGCAAATAATCGTTACCCGTCAAACCAGCCGTAGCAGTATAGCATTCTTCGATCGTTTTGTTGAGCCTTGTCTCAGGATTAATGCACATCGGAAATGCACATTGGGATGCGACTTGAGAGGGTGCGCTAGCCAGGATCGAAGATTCAGCCAAGGCCTGAGCAGGTATTAAACGAGATTTAAGAGGATCACCGCGATCGGCCCGATTTCCCCAGACTCCGCCGCCCGATCGCCCGCAGGCCACCCACGATGATAGGATTGGCTACCGCGCCCCACCTGCGATCGTACGACAATGCGCTTTTCAAAAGTCCTGATTGCCAACCGTGGAGAAATCGCCGTTCGGGTAATCCGAGCCTGCGAAGAACTGGGAATTTCCACCGTGGCTGTTCACTCCACTGCCGATCGACAAGCCCTGCACGTGCAGCTTGCCGATGAAGCCGTTTGCATCGGCGACGCAGCCAGCAGCAAAAGCTATCTGAACATTCCCAACATCATCGCCGCCGCTCTGACCCACAACGCCACGGCCATTCACCCGGGCTACGGTTTTTTGGCAGAAAACGCAAAATTTGTCGAGATTTGTAACGATCACCAAATTGCCTTCATTGGCCCCTCGCCGGCCGCCATTCGGGCCATGGGTGACAAGTCCACCGCCAAGGAAACCATGCAACGGGCCGGCGTGCCCACGGTTCCCGGCAGCGAAGGACTGGTGCAAAACGAAGAAGCGGCCCTGGAGCTGGCCAATGAGATTGGCTATCCCGTGATGATTAAGGCCACGGCGGGCGGTGGCGGTCGCGGAATGCGTTTGGTGCGCAGCGCCGAAGAGTTGCCCAAGCTGTTCCAAGCGGCCCAAGGGGAAGCGGAAGCGGCCTTTGGCAATCCGGGCCTCTACATTGAGAAATTCATTGAACGGCCGCGGCATATTGAGTTCCAAATTTTGGCCGACAGCCATGGCAACGTGATCCACCTGGGTGAGCGGGATTGTTCAATTCAGCGCCGCCACCAAAAGCTCCTGGAAGAAGCGCCTAGCCCTGTGTTGAATCCGGAATTACGGGAAAAAATGGGCAGCGCGGCCGTGGCGGCGGCCAAGTCGATCGACTATGTGGGCGCAGGAACGGTGGAGTTTCTGGTGGATCGATCGGGCAATTTCTATTTTATGGAAATGAACACCCGCATTCAGGTTGAACATCCAGTCACGGAAATGGTTTGCGGCCTGGATTTGATCGCTGAACAATTGCGGATTGCCCAAGGGGAGAAGCTACGCCTCACCCAAGATCAGGTGCAGTTGCGCGGCCATGCGATCGAATGTCGAATTAATGCGGAAGATCCCGATCAAAATTTCCGCCCTTGTCCCGGTCGAATTGGAGCCTATTTGCCGCCGGGTGGCCCGGGGGTGCGGATCGATTCCCACGTTTATCCCGATTATGAAATTCCGGCCTACTACGATTCTTTGATTGGCAAATTGATTGTTTGGGGCCCCGATCGCTCCAGTGCGATCGCCCGGATGAAGCGGGCCCTGCGCGAATGTGCCATCACCGGGGTGAACACCACGATCGGTTTTCACCAAAAAATTATGGAATCGCCAGAATTTATTGGTGGCGAAGTTTATACCAATTTTGTTGAAGAGTGGATGAGCAAAAATAAAAAGCGCTAATCAAGCGCTAGGGCCTGTCGTCATTTCCTGAGATCAGACAACAACGGTTGATTTTCCATGCCCCAATCGTCGTAACAAGGGGCTTGAGCATCTTGTCCCCCACGATCTGCCAACAGTGGAATTAGGGTTTCAGGCGATTTGACGACACGCCCTAATCCTAACCCCTGAATTGCTGACCACCTTCCTAACCTGTTTCGGAGTCAACCATGGGCGACCATTGGATGGATTGGGCCACGGTGATTGGCTATGTGGGATTCACGCTATTCATCATGTGGCAAATTTTTAGCCGATCCAAATAGACCTGCTAAATAGACCTGCTAATTGCGGGGTTGGGACAGGAAAGTTAGTACAGGAGAGATTGCTGGCTCCGCTGGGCAAATTTTTCCTAGCGATCGGGCAAGGACGAACTGGCGTGCCGCAATCCCCAGCTCACCGCCAGGGCCAAAGGAATAGAAAGGGGTGTGATCCAGTCGCCCCAACGGACGTAGGGCGTTTGCCGGGTGCGGCGATAGATTTCGGTGGTGTGCAGTTCGTAGGTGTTGGGGCGCGATCGCCAGTGGGTGACTCCATGGGGATCGATGAAGGCGGAATAACCGGTGTTGGCGGCGCGGGCCACCCATCGATCGGTTTCGATCGCCCGCATCACATCCTGGGCGTGGTGTTGGGCAAACATCGTGGGCCGGTAATGGGCGTTGTTGGCTGCCGAAAGGATGAATTGCCCACCGCTGGCCGCCTGCGATCGCGCCAATTCCGCATGGGCTGAGTCATAGCAAATTAGGGCGATCGCCTGGCCAAAGGGAGTGTTGAGGCGCTGGTTGGGCTGGCCGAGGGCCAACTTGGTGTCTAACGGCGATAGGCGATCGATGAAGCCGCCGATCACAGACTCGAAGGGAATATATTCCCCCAGGGGCACGAGGCGCACTTTGTCATAGCGACCTACGGCTTTTCCGGTGCGATCGAGGGAAATGAGGCTGTTAGTGAGGCGATCGGGTTGTTGGAGATCGGGCGCAAATAAACCCAACCACACGGGCACAGCCCGATCGAGCACTGCCGACAGGAATTCATTGCGCCGATCGCGGGTGGCTTCCGCCGTCCAGACCATTGGCAAGGCCGTTTCGGGAATTAGCACGCCGTCAACGCCCGCCGCCGCCAGGGTTTCATAGCCCCGTTGATAGCCCGTGAGGGCCCTGCGCCAACCTTCGGAGCCAAATTTCAGATCGTTGGGAATGTTGCCTTGGATCACCCCGATCGTCAGGGCCGCAGCGGGGCGATCGGCTAGGGGTTGGGCAGCCAAAGCGGCCCCCAAGCCATGGCCCAACAGCAATAGTGCGATCGCTCCGGCCCACCAACGCCGCCGATGGGTCAACCAACCTTCTGCCCAAGCTCCATTCACCCCCACAATCACCGCCGTTACCAAGGCGGGGCCCGACAGTTGGCCCAAGTGCAAAATCGCCAAGTTGTGAGGCGCTTGGGTCAGGCCCAATCCCGTCCAAGCCAAGGGAGATTGGTTCCAGAGCCATTCCGTCACCAACCACAGGGCCAGGCCCAGCGCCCAGCGTCCGCCAGCCGATCGCCCCGCCAATCTGCGGTGTAGCAGCCCAAACCCCACTGCCCAGCAGGCGACCTGCGATCCGGCCCAACCGGCCGCCACCAACCAGCACACTAGAGCGATCGTGAGGCTGGTGGCCCAGGACACTCCCAACCACATCATGGGATGTAGGCCCGTGAGCCAAAACACCGCCACGAGGTTGTAGCCCAAACCCCAAAGCCAGCCCAAACCAAGTCGATCGCGCCAATTGAGCGTTGGGTTAGCCAGCAACCACCACAGCGGAGCGATCGCCACCCAGGGGAGCGGCCACCAGCCCACCGGTTCCGGCCCCAGCCCCATCGCCACCCCAGCTCCCAAGGCCAGGGCCGATCGCTGCCAACGACTCCATAGCGATCGCCTTGGCCCTGGCTCGCCGGCAGTGGGTGCAACGCCGCTGACCCAACGACTCAAAAAATCCGTGCCTTGCCCCCCGGTTTTGCGACCAAACACGCCCTAACGCCCCTGCTCAATCGCCGGTTTAGGGGGTTCGGGGGCGGGTTCAGCGCTGGGGCTGAAGGCTGGGCCCACCCAAGCCAGGGCGATCGCCCCCAGCACCACCCACTGGGTCGCTTGCAGGAGCCGATCAGGCGATCGGGGGGCCGTTGAAGGGGGGGAGTTGGGGGGCAAATCCGGTTGCATAGTCCGTTTTGAGATTACTTTCGGAATTATTTTTCAGGTTCAATCAACCACGGGTTCAATCAACCACGGGTTCAATCAACCACGGGTTTAATCAACCACGGGTTTAATCAACCAAACGTTGAACCAGAATCAGTGTGACATCATCATCGGTGCGCTGGGCAATTCGATCGGACTCCAAAAACGCCCGCAGCCGATCGATCACGACGGCCAGGTCTTCGCTTTGGGCTAAAAACCGAAACAGAGGCTGAAAAAACGGCTGAAAAGGCGATTGATCGGGTTCCTGTAAGGCCAGACGCTGCAAACCATCGGAAAATAGCGCGAGAGACTGCCAATCACCAAGCCAAGTGACCAACTGAGGCGATCGGGCGGCCCCTGGTTCCTGCAAAAATCGAGTTTCGTTGGCAAATTCTCCCTGTTCCGGCTGCGTGAGGGTTTGCCAATTACCCTGGGCATCTTGAATCACCACCGCCCCATCACCGATTTGGGCGATCGCCAATCCCGTGGGTAGGGCCACCGCCACCACCAACGTACAAGCTAGCTCTCGCAGGGCTAAATCCCGATCGCGCGCCGCCCGATCGACCGCCCACCGCGCCGCCCGCACCACCGCCCGCAACAACGGCAACCAATCCGCCACCGATCGGGGCGATCGCCGCCGCTGCCAACGGGGCAACAGCGTTAAAACCGTTTCTACCGCCACCTGGGCCCCCAAATCGGAGGCACTGGCCGATCCGGCCCCATCAGCCACCACCGCAAATCCTGCCCGATCGCCCAAGGCCCAACCGCTGGCATCTTGGCAAGGTTCCGCCGCCCGCCGATGCCGACTACCCGCCACCGACAGGGCGATCGATGCCATCCGCATCGATTCCAGTTGCACTTCCAGTTGCAGCGCTGCAACTTCCTGACCAGTGACGCTCAATCCTAACTCCTGTCTACACAAACCAGCGGCAACTCAATCATAAAGGTTGTGCCCACCCCCAACTGGGACTCCAACCACAATCGACCGCCATGCTTTTCTTCAATTACTTGTCGAGCCAGGGTTAAGCCCAAGCCGGTTCCTTTGCCCACCAATTTGGTCGTAAATAAATGCTCAAAAATCTGGCTTTGTAGCTCCTCAGCAATGCCGCGTCCATTGTCTTGAATGGCTAGACGAACCGATTTTTGATCCGCCGAGAGAGCAGTGGTGATGGTGATTTGGGGCGGATGTTCGCTGAGTTCTTGAAAGTTATGATCTTGACAAGCTTCATCCAGTTCATCGATCGCGTTCGCCAGCAAATTCATAAATACCTGATTCAATTGACCGGCAAAACATTCTACTTCGGGCACATCACCATAATTTTTAACCACCTGAATGGCCGGCCGATGATCATGGGATTTCAAGCGATGTTTAAGCAATAAAATAGTGCTGTCCAGTCCATCTTGCAAATCAAAACTAACGGGATATTCACTATCCAATCGCGAGAAGGTTCTTAGGCTATCACTAATCGTTTTAATGCGATCAATTCCCTGATTCATCGACTCCAAAAGCTTGGGCAAGTCCTGGCGAATAAATTCTAAATCCACCTCTTCAATGAGTTGTTGCACCTGCTGATGGGGATCGGGATGATGTTCCGCATAGGCATTCAACAGGGCAAACAGATCCTCCAGATGCTCCAATGCAGGGCGAATATTGCCCTTTAAAAACCCCAAAGGATTATTAATTTCATGGGCCACCCCGGCGACCAAATTCCCCAGGGCCGACATTTTTTCACTTTGCACCAGTTGAATTTGGGCCTGCTGAAGCTGTTTTACCACCTGTTCGAGGGTCGTGGACTTTTCTAAAAGCTGAGCTTCGGATTCTTGCAAGCGTCGTTCGGCCATCACTCGATCGGTCACATCTTGGGCGATCGAATAAATGGATAACATCCGGCCTTCGTCGTCAAAAACCGGTGTGTTAATCCATTCACAGATAATGACACTGCCGTTTTTGCAAATATTTTCGTTCTGACAAACGATCGTTTTTCGTTCCTGTAAAAGGGCCTCCATCAGCGGTTTAATTTCTATTTGTACGGCTGGCGACACGATGCGGCTAACCGGTTGCAGGTAAATTTCTTCCGCAGCGTAGCCAAAAATTTCTTCAGCAGCCGGGTTCCAACTGATCACACAGAAATCTTGGTTCCATTCAATCAGCGCTAAAGGAGTTTGCTGAATCAGGAAACTGAGTTTTTCAGTGATTCCAAGAAACTGGTTTGACATGACAGTCAGTTGTTGAATGGAAAGACAATTAGCAATCTCGCTTAGTGGATGTCTGAAAAGCATCTTGGATTCTTTGCCAAGCACCAATCATCACGAAGGCAAGGGGCTTAAGCCCCTTGTTTGCGATGACACCTGAAAGGAGTAGCTATGGCTTTTCAGACATCTACTTAGGGATAACTCTTAGAGGATGTTTGAAAAGTATCTTTTGGCCTGTGCCAAACACCAATGGTTGTGGGAGCAAGGGGCTTAAGCCCCTTGTCTACGTCGATCACTGGAGCGGACAGAGTAGCAATTTTGGCTTTTCAGACATCCTCTTAGCAAGCTACCCAAACACTAAACATCAAACAATCAGCCTAGGGCAGACCACAATTATGAATATCTGCATCGGATTGGATATTTATGAGGAGCGCCAAAAGATTAGAAATTTAAATTTGAGCTGCAAAATGTGCAAATAGCGCCAAGTCTTCTTCAATGTTAACGGATGATCTGAATGGCCGCCGTAAATTTGTGATGTTTGTAGTTAAAGTTTCGATAATGCATCATCACAAATTAATCCCCTGCCTTAGCTGCCGATCAGTGGTGCGTTAAAGTTCTGAATTAATTTTGCTCAATTTTTCGCCAAAAATCAGCAGGGATGCGATTAGCACGCAATCTCGACTTCATTCGGGTCAGGGCGCATTCATTCGCCATGAAGATTCATCTAAGGCGATCGCCCGTTCCAGCGGTTCTAGGGCCTGTCGTCATTTCCTGGAACCTAGTAAAAACGGTTGATCTTGCATACCCTAACCGCCCTAAACAAGGGGCTTAAGCCCCTTACTCCCCACGATCGGTTAACGGCAGATCGTGGGTTTCGTGCTCAACGACGACCCCCCTAAACCGATTTTGCCTAGACCGATCGCGATTGGCGATAGAACTGCACCCGATCGCGCAGGGTGTTGGCCGGGGTTTCTTGGCTCCAATGTTCCACCAAAGCATGGCCCAAGGCCCAGGCTTCCTGCTCCGGCGGTTGTTCGTTGTCGGTCACTAACGGCCACAGGGACAGCCAATCTAAATTGTGCGATCGCGCTTCGCCGTCCAAGCTGGCTGTTGGTTGCAACAGGCTAAACAGGTCGTAGGCCAGTTGCAGTTTGCCAACCACCAAGGGCAATTGCTCGATCGGGATGCGCTCGGCCAGCAGATAGGCCAAGGTTGGAGAGCCGGTCATCACCCGCGAAATCAGTTGCAGAACAGGGCTTTTGAGAAACAGGGCCAGCCCTTGGGCGGTGGACATTTGGAACACATATTTATCAATGATGCAAGCGGCGGCCGTGGCGCGGGCCTCCCGATCGCGCAGAAAGCGGGCCAGGCGCAGTTCCTGGGCTGGGCCGATCGCCTCTAGCAAAGCGAGGGAGAGGGTTTCCAGCCCCCAGGGCCCCCGTTCCCCCAACACCACGGGCAAGAATTGATCGCAATGGGCCCCCAGTAACTCAGCGCGATATTGCACAGCTTCTCGAATCGACTGCTCCTTGGGTCGATCGCCTCCCAGCCAGTCGTAGGGCGGTTGCCACTCTCGCAGGGGCCGCAAGCGATCCACCTGGGAAATGACCCCAATCACCGGGGCTGTTACCCCAGCGGCCTGCAAATCCCGCAAACAGTCCAAATCCATTTGTAGCGCCGGATCCAGCGCTGGAGTCACCAGCAAGATCAAGTCTGCGGCCCGAGCGGCCGCCCGGGCCTGCTCTCCGGCCGTTGGGTTGCCCGCCTGTTCGTAGCCCGGTGAGTCCCATAGCCGCAACTGATCGCCCGTAGCGGCCACCCACTCATAGCTCACCACCCGATCGGTGTTGGGTAGCACATCCGTTTCCGCCAACTCCGCCGCAAACAGCCCATTCACCAAACTACTTTTGCCAGCTCCCGTTCGCCCCAACAGCAACACATTCACCACGGCGGTGGCGATCGCCTCTTCCGGTTCCGCTTGGGCAATCAAGGCTTGCAGAGTTTCGGTTTGGGCCTGGGGAATGGGTGAGGCGATCGGGGCGAAATTCTCCGGCGGCAACCCGGCCCCGCCGTACAGGGCGATCGCCTGGCGCGCCAAATTCCGCAACGCCGCTTCCCGCAACACTTGCCCCAAATTCGCCAACAGGGCGCGATCGGCCCGAGTGCTGGAGCCTTGGGTGATCGTTCGAGCCACCGCCGCCACCGGATTCAAAAACCACTGGGCCCACTGCCAAGCCCGAAACGCCTTGCGCATGGAAGGCTCCAGCTTTTGATACAGCGTATAGGTCTCATAGGCTTGGCCCACGGTCACCTGGCCCAAAACCGGCTCCAGTTGCTGCATCCAGCGATCCAAATCATCCACCGTCCCCCGCATCAACCGATAGGCTTGGGGCACATAGATACTGAGCAAGGGATAGCTGGACTCCGGGTAATAGGCCCGAGCCACCGCCGTTGTTAAGCTCAAACAGCGCTGCCAAAACTGATCCCAATTTTCCCAAGGGGCCGGGTCGTTTTGGGAAGCTTGCAACAGTTCCGTCAAGGCCACTTCCGCCCGCGCCAACGCACCTTCATTCACCGGCACAGCAGCCCGATCGCCCCGCTGTTCCCAATCCGCCAACCCCGCCGAGGCGATCGCCGCTTCCACTTGTCCCACCATGGATTTTGTCCAGTGCACCAGCAACCAGCGCCAGCCCACCAGCACCAGCGTAAACAGCCCCCAAATCCAACTTAAGCCCCAAGCGTGCAACTGGGAGCCGGCCGCCCACAGCACCACTCCCACCATCACCACCAACGGCAGCGCCAACACCACCCACTGCCACCGCGCCAGTCGCACCATTGCCGCCAACTCCCAAGGCTACGGCTCCCATTCTAGAAACCACCAGGGGCGATCGACCAAGCTTTTTTATCATTAGTGAGAAAGGGCTACGAAATTATCACCCCACGGCAATCGTTAATTGTTCGATCGGGAAAAGCGATCGGGGCGATCGGTTGACCAAACAGCAAGATCAGGAGATCGTCATAGCCCTAAAAATATTGAGATTGGCATCTCACAGAGAGAAATTGCTAAGCTAGATGCCTTGATTGCTTGACGATTCAATCAATTAGGAACCCCAAAACGCCTAATTACGGCTAAATAACGGATCAACTCATATGCCCGCACTGAAAACCTCTTCAACGAATTCTTCTCCTGAAATTCCTGGATATGGAATCATTGAGCAGATTCATCATGGGTCACGCACATCCGTTTATCGCGCCGTGCAGCACAGCAATCAGCAAATCGTTATCTTAAAAGTCCTACATTCAAACTATCCCACCTTTGGTGAATTAATTCAGTTTCAAAATCAATACACAATCACTCAAAATCTTGACGTTTCAGGAATTGTGAAACCCCTGGGCCTAAAGCCCATTGGCAATAGCTATACCCTGGTCATGGAAGACTGTGGTAGCATCTCTCTCCAGCAATATTGTCGGCAACAACGACTCAAGCTGATTGATGTGCTAACAATTGCTCTGAAAATGACTACCATCCTTCAAGAGCTGCACCAACAACGAGTTATTCATAAAGATGTTAAACCTGCCAATATTCTTATTCATCCCCAATCGAAAGAAATCAAATTAATTGACTTTAGCATCGCCTCTTTACTACCCAAAGAGACACAAGAAATCCAGAATCCAAACGTCCTCGAAGGAACCCTTGCTTATCTGGCACCAGAGCAAACTGGGCGGATGAATCGAGGCATCGACTACCGCGCCGACTTCTACGCCTTGGGCGTGACGTTGTATCAACTCCTCAGTGGCCAACTACCATTTGAATCCGATGATCCAATGGAGTTGGTGCATTGCCATATCGCTAAAGTACCTGTGCCCGTTGAACAAATCAATCCAGCGATTCCAAAGACCGTAGGGGCGATTGTTGCTAAGTTAATGGCCAAAAATGCGGAAGATCGCTATCAAAGTGCCCTAGGCCTAAAACATGATTTGCAACAATGTTTAACCCAATGGCAGGAAACAGGTGCTGTCACTGATTTTGAATTGGGTCAGCGGGATTTGAGCGATCGCTTCCTGATTCCCGAAAAACTCTATGGCCGCGAAACCGAGGTTCAAGCATTGCTGAATGCCTTCGATCGCGTTTCTCAGGGCACCTCAGAACTCATGCTGGTGGCTGGATTTTCTGGAATTGGCAAAACTGCTGTAGTGAACGAAGTTCACAAGCCAATTACCCAGCAAAAGGGCTATTTCATTAAGGGAAAATTTGACCAATTCAATCGTAATATTCCCCTGCTGGCATTTGTACAAGCCTTACGCGACTTGATGGGGCAGCTTTTATCAGAATCCGATGCGCAATTGGCCCAATGGAAGATCAAGATTCTCGAAGCAGTCGGTAACAATGGTCAAGTTCTGATTGATTTAATTCCTGAGCTGGAACAGATCATTGGATTGCAACCCCCTGCCCCCGAGCTTTCTGGCGAAGCCGCCCAAAATCGCTTTAACCGTCTATTTCAAAACTTCATTCGAGTTTTTGCTAAGCCAGAGCATCCCCTTGTCATTTTTATCGATGACCTGCAATGGGCTGACTCCACTTCTTTGAGTGTGATGCAAAACTTGTTGACGGAAGCTTGCTCTCATGCTCAGTGTCTTTTGGTTTTGGGAGCCTATCGAGATAATGAAGTGCTTCCTGGTCATCCCTTTTTAATCACTGTTAAGGCCTTAGAAAGTGCCCATATTCCCCTGGAAACCCTCATTCTCGGCCCCTTGAGTGCGGAGAGCCTAAACCAGTTAATTGCTGATACTTTCCGAGCCACCAGCAGCAAAGTACAGCCCTTAACCCATCTGGTT
Organism: Limnothrix sp. HT2024; assembly: GCF_059138625.1. Taxonomy (NCBI): domain Bacteria; kingdom Bacillati; phylum Cyanobacteriota; class Cyanophyceae; order Pseudanabaenales; family Pseudanabaenaceae; genus Limnothrix; species Limnothrix sp. HT2024. Next base: position 3,664,814 of record NZ_CM181121.1, on the reverse strand, counting down.
ATGCAAAAGACCCAGGGCAATCCATTCTTTGCGACCCAATTCCTCAAAGCGCTACACCAAGATCATCTCATTACCTTCGATCGGGAAGCGGGTCACTGGCAATGCGACTTAGTGCAGGTACAAGATGCGGCCCTAACCGATGATGTGGTGGAGTTCATGGCCTTGCAATTGCAGAAATTACCCAGAGCTACACAAGAGCAGCTTAAATTTGCAGCCTGTGTCGGGGCCAGATTTGACCTCAAAACCTTGGCAATTGTGTCAGAACAGAGCGAAATTCAAGCGGCTTCAGCCCTATGGTCAGCGCTGCAAGAGGGGTTGATTTTGCCGGAGGGCAAAATTTATAAGTTCTATGCGGATCGCGATTCATCCCAGGTCGATCAATCTTGGGGTGAAGAGATTTCTGGGCAAATTCAGTACCGCTTTTTTCATGATCGGGTGCAACAGGCCGCCTACTCACTGATTCCTGAAGATCAAAAACAGGTCACTCACCTGAAGATGGGTCAGTTACTCCAAAGCCGTTTGTCGGCAGCCGAGCGCGAGGAAAAACTGTTTGATATTGTCGGCCATTTGAACCTAGGGCATCGATTATTAAGTCAGCAACATGAGCGGGAGTCTTTGATTCGCCTCAATCTTGCCGCAATCGAAAAGGCTAAAAAGGCAACCGCTTACGGTGTGGCTCAAGATCTCGTAACGATCGGGCTGGAATTACTTTCAGAAGAACCGTGGCAAAACCAGTATGAGTTGAGCTTAAGACTTCATCAGATGGCTGCTGATGTGGCCTGTTTAAAGACCGATTTTGAGGAAGCAATCACCCAAGTTCAACAGGTTTTAGATCAGGCCCAGACGGTCTTGGATAAAGTGCCCGTTTACATGGTGAAAATCAGGGTTTTGACGGCTCAGGATCGGTTAGCAGAGACGCTCGCCGTTGCGGCCCAAGCCGTCACTCAATTAGGGGTCGAGTTTCCCTCAGAGATCACATCAAACATCAGCGCCCAAGCTGTGCAAAGGGCAGAGATCGAGTTAGAAGGGAAAGTGATTGAGAATTTGATCAACTTGCCCGTCATGGACGACCCAACCATCATTGCTGCCATGGAATTGTTGGGAATGATCATGCCAGCGGTATTTCTTGCCAACCCCACATTGCTGCCCTTTGTTTGCGCCAAAATTGTGAGTCTGTCGCTCCAGTTTGGCAATGCGCCTGTTTCAAGTGTTGGCTATGCCACCTACGGCTTGGTTTTAGCCACGGGATTGGGTCAGGTCGATCGGGGTTATCGCCTGGGGAAAATGGCCTTAGCTTTAATCGATCGGCTCAATACAAAAGCATATAAGTGCCTGGCCATTCTTTTCTTTTCTGCCTGTGTCCAGCATCAGAAAGAGTCAATGACTGCCATGGCTGATCTGCTCAAGCAGGGATATTTAGCCGGAGTGGAAGCGGGTGATTTTTTGTATGTAGGCTATTGTCTAGCCCACTATTTTTACGCTCATTTCTATGCGGGGAAAGAACTAACTGCCCTCCAAACAGAAGTTAATCAATTTCGTTCTGCTATTGCTTCCCTCAAGCAAGATAGTGCCCTGGCATACTTGCAAATGACGAATGAATTCTTTGATCGCTTGCTCGTAACACACCACCAGCCTACTCTCTTGATTGGCGATAGTTACGACGAGACGAAGGTTTTTCCACGGCATCTTCAAAATCAGCAATTGACAGATCTTGGAATTGCTTACGCCTACAAGCTGATCTTGGCCTACTTGTTTGGTGACCATAGCCTTGCTTTTGAATACCTCAATGAAGTTAAGAAATATTTAGATAACATCGTCGGAATGCTGCATATTCCCGCCATTCATTTCTATGGGGGATTAACGTATCTAGCGGTGGCTGCCGGTAAGCCTGAAGATGAGCAATTAGAACTACTTGCTTTGGCGGAACAGCACTACGCTAGCCTATCTGCTTGGGCAGACAATGCTCCAATGAATTACCAGCATAAGCTGGATCTCCTGGCAGCAGAAAAACATCGGTTTTTGGGCAATGTCTTGGAGGCTATTAACAGCTATGAGCAGGCCATTGCGGGTGCTAAAGCCAATGGCTTCATGCAAGAAGAAGCTTTAGCCAACGAATTGGCAGCTAAATTCTATCTCGATTGGGGTAAGGAAAAAATCGCCGCCAGTTATATGCAGGAAGCCTACTATGGCTATGCTCGCTGGGGGGCAAAGGCCAAAGTTATTGATTTAGAGCAGCGCTACGCCCAATTACTGCAACCGATTCTGCAAGCGGCTAATCAACCCTTCGCCCTTTTAGAAACCCTAGCGACGATCGCAAATCCTGCTGATTCACCACGCGCCACTCCGCATGGAAGTTCTAGCGGCAGCATTAACCAAATGCTTGATTTTACTGCCCTGCTACAGGTCTCTCAAAATCTGGTCAGCACGATCGCCCTGGATGAATTGCTACAAACCCTAGCTCAGACGATGTTGAAAAACTCGGGAGCCGATCGATGCGCCTTAATCCTTTGGGAGGACGATCGATGGCAAGTGAGAGTGATGGCCAATCCAGAGCAGGTGACACTTCAATCAACACCCTTAGACGATAATCCCAACATTCCGATCAGGCTCATTCAATATGTGAAGAACTTGGCGATGACGGTTGTGATCAATGACCTTGATACCGATTTACCTGTAATTGGTGATTATCTAAACTGCTATCAGCCCAAGAGTGCCTTGTGTTTGCCGATTCTCAATCAGGGTAATCTGCGGGCTATTTTATACCTGGAAAATCGATCAACTAGTGGCGTGTTTACCAGCGATCGGATCACTATTCTGAAGTTTCTTTGCAGCCAAGCCGCTATTTCCCTGGAAAATGCTCGGCTTTATCAACAGGCTCAAACCTATGCTCAACAGTTGGAACAGTCCCAATTGCAAATGGTGCAGAGCGAGAAAATGGCTTCTCTCGGAAACCTAGTAGCGGGGGTGGCCCATGAAGTTAACAACCCGATCGGCTTCCTCAATGGCAGCATTAACAATGGAAAGGATCACGTCAAAGACCTACTAGAACATTTGTCCCTGTATCAGCAGCATTATCCCAATCCCGCTGTTCCAATTCAGGATCATGCTGAAGATATCGACTTGGAATATATTTGCGAAGATCTACCTCAGTTGCTCAAGTCAATGCAAGGGGCAACCGATCGAATTAAATCGATTAGCACCAGCCTTCGCATTTTCTCTCGTGCCGATACGGAATATAAGGTGAGTGCAAATCTGCATGAGGGCATTGACAGCACGGTGCTGATTTTGAAATACCGACTCAAGGCAAATCCGTTTCGTCCGGCGATCGAGATCAAGACGCATTATGGAAACATCCCGGAAGTGGAGTGTTTTCCCGGACAGATTAACCAGGTGTTTATGAATATCCTGGCCAATGCGATCGATGTGTTTGATGAAATGGTGCAAGATCGATCGTTTAAGGAATTGGAAGCGCATCCCCAAATCATCACGATCAGTACAACGGTTGTTGATGATCAAGTGCGGATTTCCATTCGGGATAACGGCAAGGGCATCAGCGAGGAGGTGCAAGCCAAAATTTTTGACCATTTGTTCACCACGAAAGGGGTGGGTAAAGGTACGGGGTTAGGGCTAACGATCGCCCGCCAAATTGTCGAGAAAAAACATGGCGGCAGTTTGACAGTTCAGTCAGAATTAGGACAAGGAACTGAATTTTTGATTCAACTGCCGATTAAAGGCTAGATCAGGCTGCGAAACATTGCTCAACGGCAATCATTCGATCGGGAAAGGCGATCGGGGCGATCGTTTTGCCAGGTTGCAGGATCAGCCGGTACAAACTGGAATAATCCTGAACCTCTAACAGTTGGGCTTAAAGCATTATCTCTAGTCCTCATCATCACAGCGTTTTAAGGTTATTGAACCATCATTCATTTCATAAGCGTTCTTGCCAGTAGGTAATCGCTACCTGAATTAAGGATTTCAAGGTTTGTCCAGCAGCAATCACTTCTTGATAGCGACTATAGGCAATTTGAGCTTCTACATCTCCTGATTCTGCAATACTTCCAATCCATTGAACCATTTGCTCGAAAGACAGTCCTCCATTGAAATTCATCGTTCCTACCCAGTATATATTCGTAAATTTTGTTTTGTCTTCATCGAGAAAAACCAGAAACAATCTCAATCTGTCCTTTGAAAAACAGTTCTTGTCTGGGAGTTTAAGAAGCAATAAGCCTCCAGAGCCTCTTTTGGATTTAATATGTAATTCAGCACATATTTTTGACTTGGTGTTACCATACATCAAGACACCCCTTTCTTGAATTTCTTTCATTCTAGGATCAGATAAAAGTAAGAATTCTCTGATGTAAAGCAAATTTGCAATACTATTTTCCGGACAATTTTTATTCATCAATTTAATTAGTGCTTTTGAAGGCGGTTCAATAGTTAATTCTCCCTTTTTAGTCCAAGCTGCAATCGGAATTTTCTTATCCAATGCTTTTAGATTCCAATAAAAAGTTTCATTTTCTAAAAGAACAGAAAATTCGAGTAACTCAAATTGCAATCTGTGATATTTGCAATCTAATTCATTAAATGGGTGAACACTGGGTAAGATGCCAATCAATCGAACCTTTTTGAACTTCGAGAATTCAGAAAGCGAATCATTGGAGTTGACAACCAAATCAAAATAGCGAGTTAATTGTTGAACAACATGTCGATCTTCTATATTTTTAAGCTCAACAATAGCCAGATTTTGTTCTTCATCCACGGCTAGGATGTCAATAAATTGTTCTCCCAAGGAAAACTGCCGCTTGATGGGTGTCAGCCCTAGGGCTGTCTGAAGGTTTTCCCAAACAAAATTTTCCAATTCAGATTCATTGACAAAGCACCACTGACCATTTGCCTGTATAAGTTGATAACGAATCATTTGTCTATCACCAAACAGAAGCCATTTATCCTTGCTGGATTATAAGGTTTTGGATCTATGCGATCGCTCTGTTTACAACTGCTGAATCATGACCATCTCGATCAGTTGGTAGCGATCGACCAGCTCGCCCTGGGCGGCCTGTGGAGCGCCGATACCTATGCCCGCGAACTCGACAGCCCCAATAGTGATTTGCTCGGGGCGATCGATCCGCAGGGACAACTGATCGGGTTTGGTTGTGCTTGGGCCATTGTTGACGAGTGCCACATCACGGCGATCGCCCTGCGACCGGAATTTCAGCGGCAGGGCTTGGGCCAGACCTTGCTGTGGGGTCTGTTGAGCTTGGCGCGGCAACGGGAAATGAAACGCGCCACCCTGGAAGTGCGGCCGAGCAACCGAGCGGCCCTGTCGCTTTACGGAAAATTTGGCTTCCAAGAGGCCGGCCGTCGCAAACGCTACTACGCCGATGGCGAAGATGCGGCGATCCTGTGGTTAGGCAGGTTGGATTGGCCCCAGTTTACCCAACAGCTCGATCGCACCGCTGCTGACCTGAGCGATCGACTGGCGCAACATCAATGGCAGTGGTGGGGAGAGATTGTGCCCCCAGCCGCCGGGGTCGGCAGCCCCCCAAGCCATGCGCTAGATTAAAAACCTATCTTTCAATCCTGCCCAACAGGTTCACCCAATTTTTGGGATTCACCCCAGTCCGCTGGCTCAATGGGGGTCTGCCAAATTCTGGCTAGCGCTTGAGCTGACCCATGTTTCACTCCCGATCGGGCCGTTTTGCCGCTGGCCCTTGCCATCAGCAATCCCAAGACCCGATTTTCAACCCAAACGTTCTTTAAAAATCCTCAAAGCATTCATCCATCCATCCCCCAGGATCGCCCAAAAGGCTTGATCCCCCCTTACCCCATCAGGGGACAAAATCCCCCGAAAGCTAATGGCAATTTCTCGAGTTCTTGAGCTTGCCAAGGGGAAGGCGATCGAGTTGGGGAAACCGCCCGATCGCCCCCCAATTGCCGGCCAGGTCAGCCCCAAACTGCCCAAACCGCGCGTGTTAAAATCAGATTTGCCAGCACTTCGCAGGTGATAGGGAACCGCCAATGTTTGAACGCTTCACTGAGAAAGCCATTAAGGTGATCATGCTCGCCCAAGAAGAGGCCCGCCGCCTGGGTCATAACTTCGTGGGCACCGAGCAAATCCTTCTCGGACTCATTGGCGAAGGCACTGGTGTAGCCGCCAAAGTCCTGAAATCCATGGGTGTCAACCTCAAGGACGCTCGGATTGAGGTCGAAAAAATTATCGGTCGCGGCTCCGGTTTCGTGGCTGTGGAAATTCCCTTCACGCCCCGTGCCAAGCGGGTTCTGGAACTGTCGCTCGAAGAGGCCCGCCAACTGGGCCACAACTACATCGGCACAGAGCACCTGCTGCTGGGCCTGATCCGCGAAGGAGAGGGGGTCGCGGCCCGAGTGCTGGAAAATCTGGGCGTTGACCTGTCGAAGGTGCGCACCCAAGTGATTCGGATGTTGGGCGAAACGGCGGAAGTGACCGCTGGCGGCTCCCAAGGCCGCACCAAGACCCCGACGCTGGATGAGTTTGGGGCCAACCTGACCCAACAGGCCGCTGAAGGCAAGTTGGATCCGGTGGTGGGTCGCCAGAAGGAAATTGAGCGGGTGATTCAGATTTTGGGTCGCCGCACCAAAAACAACCCGGTGCTGATCGGGGAGCCGGGCGTGGGTAAAACCGCGATCGCCGAAGGATTGGCCCAACGGATTGCCAATGGCGATGTGCCGGACATCCTGGAAGACAAACGGGTCGTGACGCTGGATATCGGTCTGTTGGTGGCCGGTACCAAGTATCGCGGGGAGTTTGAAGAGCGGCTGAAGAAGATCATGGATGAGATTCGCCAGGCCGGAAACGTGATCCTGGTGATCGATGAAGTCCATACCCTGATTGGGGCTGGGGCCGCCGAAGGGGCGATCGATGCCGCCAACATACTGAAGCCAGCCCTCGCACGGGGCGAATTGCAGTGCATTGGCGCAACGACCTTGGATGAGTACCGCAAACACATCGAGCGGGATGCGGCCCTGGAGCGGCGCTTCCAGCCGGTGATGGTGGGCGAGCCGACCGTGGACGAAACGATCGAGATCCTGCGCGGTTTGCGGGAACGCTATGAGCAACACCACAAGCTGAAGATCTCCGATGCGGCCCTGGATGCGGCGGCTAAGCTGTCCGATCGCTACATCAGCGATCGCTACTTGCCCGACAAGGCGATCGACTTGATCGACGAAGCCGGATCGCGGGTGCGCTTGCTGAATTCCCAACTGCCCCCGGCCGCCAAGGAATTAGATAAGGAGCTGCGGGAAGTCCTCAAGCAAAAGGACGAAGCCGTGCGATCGCAGGACTTTGACAAGGCCGGCGAGCTGCGCGACAAGGAAATGGAAATCAAGCAGCAAATCCGCAACATCGCCCAAACCAAGAAGTCGGAAGAGCGCACCGACGACCCCTTGCAGCCGATCGTTGACGAGGAAGACATCGCCCACATCGTCGCTTCTTGGACGGGTGTGCCGGTGAACAAGCTCACCGAGTCCGAATCCGAAAAGCTGCTGCACATGGAAGACGTGTTGCACCAGCGGCTGATCGGCCAAGACGAAGCGGTGAAAGCCGTGTCCCGTGCCATTCGTCGGGCCCGCGTCGGTCTGAAGAACCCCAACCGCCCGATCGCCAGCTTCATCTTCTCTGGCCCCACCGGGGTTGGGAAAACCGAGCTGACCAAGGCCTTGGCGGCCTATTTCTTCGGCTCCGAAGAAGCGATGATCCGCCTCGACATGTCGGAATACATGGAGCGGCACACGGTCTCGAAACTGATCGGTTCGCCTCCGGGCTACGTGGGCTACAACGAAGGCGGCCAACTGACCGAAGCCGTGCGTCGTCGCCCTTACACCGTGGTGCTGTTCGACGAAATCGAAAAGGCCCACCCCGATGTGTTCAACATGCTGCTGCAAATCTTGGAAGATGGTCGCCTGACCGATGCCAAGGGCCGCACGGTGGACTTCAAGAACACCCTGATCATCCTCACCTCGAACATCGGTTCTAAGGTGATCGAAAAGGGTGGCGGCGGTCTGGGCTTCGAGTTTGGCGAAGACCAAGCCGAGTCTCAGTACAACCGGATCAAGTCCTTGGTGAATGAGGAGCTGAAGAACTACTTCCGCCCCGAGTTCCTGAACCGTCTCGACGAGATCATCGTCTTCCGCCAACTGAGCAAGGACGAGGTGAAGGAAATCGCCGAAATCCTGCTCAAGGAAGTGTTTGCCCGCTTGACCGAGCGCGGCATCACCCTGGCGGTAACCGACAAATTCCGCGAACGCCTAATCGAAGAGGGCTTCAACCCCAGCTACGGGGCGCGGCCACTGCGTCGGGCAATTATGCGCCTGCTGGAAGATGTGCTGGCGGAGGAAATCCTCTCCGGCCGGATCAAGGATGGCGACACAGCGACGATCGACCTGGACGAAGACCGCAACGTGAAGGTGGACGTGACGGCCGGTGCGCCGCCCGCTGAAACCCGCGAGCTGGTGGGTCAAGGGGCCGAGTAACTCTGAACCAAGCGGAACCAAAACACGAAACGCGATCGGCTCGATCGCGATCAGGTTTAGTTCAGCTCAGTTCCAGCCCTTGATGGGGATGCACTAGTGCTTATTTGTGAAAGGGTGGCCTCAACGGGTCGCCCTTTTACGGTTTTTGCTGGCATTGGCTGGGGCCAGTTCTGGATGCTGATTGGCTGAATACACTCAGGGATCACCGCTTATCAATGTGGCGGCATCGATCGCACTGACCACAGCGCCAGTTAGCCGACTTGGGCGATAACCCCAACGCTTGCAACAAAAAGCGCCACCGACAACCCCGATCGCTCCCGTAGCGCCGCATAGGCAGGTCAACCGATCGCCCCGTGCGGGCTTGGTGGGCGATCGCCGCTGACCACTGCCCCGACCATTGGTAGTGGAACGGATCGCGCCAGTCCAGTTGACCGAGGGCATGGAGCCAACTGAGGGCGATCGCCCCTTCAGCAAATCGATCGGCAATTTCAGCGATCGCGCCTTCCTGGGGCAAATGCCGGGCCACAAGACTCAAATTTTGGATTTGTTGGCGGGTTTGCTGCTGAAAGTAGCGATCGAGCCGCCGATCGGTGCTGTCCAGCCAGCCGGTGGGTTCACTAATCAATAGCAAAATATCGGCCGGCTGCCCATCTCGGCCGGCGCGACCAATTTCCTGCACATATTCCGCCGGAATCAGCGGCCGATGCCAATGCACAATCCAGCGCACATCGGGGCGATCGATCCCCATGCCAAAGGCGCTGGTGCAGACCAAAAAGGGCAACTCACCCTTGACCCACTGGGCTTCCAGGCGGCGGCGATCGGGCGGTGGCAACCCGGCATGATAGGCGGCTGTCTGGTGGCCCCGATCGCGCAAATCCTGGGCCAGATCTTCGCAAGTTTGGCGGCTGCGGGCAAAAACCAGGCCCCCTTGGCCGGGGCGATCGCGCAACCAACGCTGCAAGTGCCACTGACGCTGGGCAGGAACCCAACAGCGCTGCACCTGTAATCGCAGGTTGGCCCGATAGGGGGATTGCTCAAACCGGGCTGGGTTCCGCAACCCCAAAACTTGGGCAATGATGGCGCGATCGGTGGGGGTGGCAGTGGCCGTGAACGCGGCGATCGGGATTGGCTTTTGGGCCGCTGCTTCCAGGGTCTGGCGGGCAATCCCTAACCGGCGATAGGCGGGCCGAAAGGTTTCGCCCCACTGGGCCAAGCAATGGGCCTCATCGATCGCCAGGCCCTGAATTTGGGGAGCCAACCGCAACAACCGTGACCAAACTCGCTGGCTGAAAAGGGTTTCGGGCGACAGATACAGCAATCGCAATTGGCCCCGCTCCAAGCGATCGAGCACCGCTTTTTGTTCCGATCGAGGCACTTCGCTATGCAGGGTGGCGGCCGGCAATCCCTTGGCCCGCAGGTCTGCTACTTGCCGATCCATCAGCGACACCAAGGGCGACACCACCACAGTCAAGCCTGATCGCAACAGGGCCGGCAATTGAAAGCACAAAGATTTACCAGTTCCCGTGGGCAACAGGGCCCACAGATCCCGCCCTTGCAAAATGGTTTGAATAATGTCGCCCTGGGGGCCGCGAAATCCGTCGTAGCCCCACAGGGTTTGAAAGAGCGATCGCGCCCGTTGCCACTCATCCATCCCGATCGCGCCTCTGCCCCGAATGCCGCGCCGTTCGTCAATGGCCTAAACCGAAGCCAGGGGGCGATCGGCCGGTTGGGGATCAACTTTGCTGCACACCTCGTAGAAATTCGTGACCGGCGGCTTCAGGAAAAGGTGAGCCATTTTGGCAAAAATTGCCTCGCAAGCTTCATTGCGATTGGCATCCATATCATCAATGTTGTCCCAAAAGATCACCGCAATGCCGCGATCGCTGTTGGTCTCTTGCAGCAAATAAGCCCCTTCAAAACCCTGTTTGTAGGTGGAAACTGCCGCTTCAAACAGTTGTTGAGCCTCGGCAAATTTGCCCGGCCGAAATTCCCCGATCGCCACGTAGGCATATTGATGCTTCAGGAAGTCTAGAAATTCGCTCATAATGTTCGTCGAGTCCTAACGGTGCTTGCTTAAGGCCAGCCTAACTCGATCCCCTGGCGTAACTTGAAAAAGCCGATCAAACATCACTGACTTGTAGCGAATTGCAATGCTTTGCAACCTCTCAGCTTGCTAACTTTACGAAGCAATAATCAAAGCGATACTAAAGGTAATAGTAAGCCAGTTGAACGAATCAACTTTCGACCAGATTTTTTCTTGTTAACTCAGTTAATTCGGCTAACTGGGTTAACTCGGTTAACGACGCGATCGGGTGACTGCCCAAAGTCCCAAAAATCCCAAACCCACGCCGCCCACACCCAACCAAACCAGTTCCCCAGAATGCCATGGGGTCTCGGTGGTCGTTTCAGCAGCGGCCACTGGTGAGGCGATCGCAGCGGACACGGGCGAGGGAGTCGAACTAGCGGCGGGGGCTGCGCCGGCCAGCACGGTGGTTTCGTATCGAAACTCAAAAGGTTGGAAGTCGCCCGGTTGTTTCGGCTGGCCTTTCAGCACCAAATCATAGGCCCCCGCTGCCGGGAACATGGTGGTTGCGCCGGGCATGTTTTGAAACCCTTCGGCGGCCTTGGGTGTGAGGGGCGGTTGCCAGGGTTGGGGGGCTGTCGGACTCTGCAAGCGGGGGCTGATGGTCAGTTGGCAGTTGCAGCGATCGAGGGGGATCGTTGCGCCGCCTTTGCGCGTGAGGCTAAACCAAATGGTGGCCGGTTCGCCCGATCGGGGATTGTGGTCGGGTTCCAAGTGAAACAGGGCCGCCACATCGGCTCCCACCTTCACCTGGTGGGCCCCCGAAGGCCAGGCCAGGCCAAACCCCAGCCCGATCGCCCCCAAGCCAACGCTCATCCAGCCTGTTGCTCGGTTCATGCGGCTTGCCCCAGATAGGCTTCCAAAACCCTTGGATCCGCTTGGATCATGTCCGGGGATCCATCCGCTAAATTTTGACCATCCGCCAAAACCCACACCCGATCGCACAGGGACATAATCACATCCATGTTGTGTTCCACAATCAGGAAGGTCAGTCCTTCCCGATTCCAGGTTTGGATTCGATCGCAGATTTGCTCAATCAGGGCTGGGTTCACACCGGCTGCTGGCTCATCGAGCAACACCAACTTGGGTTGCACCATCAGGGCCCGCCCCATTTCCAGCAATTTGCGCTGCCCACCGGACAAAGAACCGGCATATTCCCGCGCCATGTGGGCCAGGCCGATCGCCTCCAGCAGCTCCATGGCTCGCAATTCCAATTCCCGCTGCTGGCAACGGATGCGGCTGCTTTGGGTCCAAACTTCCCAAAATTTTTCGCCCCGTTGATCTTGGGCTGCCAAGATCATGTTCTCTAAAACCGATAGCCGGGAGAGCACCCGCGCCACCTGAAAGGTTCGCACCATCCCCCGGCGGGCAATTTGGTGGGGCGACAGGTTGTGAATGGGTTGCCCATCCAAAAACACTTCACCGCTATCGGAGGGAATGAAGTTAGAAAGCAGGTTAAAGAGGGTGGTTTTGCCTGCTCCGTTCGGGCCAATCAGGCCGGTAATACTGCCCGATCGCACCTCAATGTTGGCTCCCTTCACGGCTTTCAGGCCCCCAAAGCTTTTGCAAAGTTGCTTGGCTTGCAGCAGGGGCCGAGCAGGCAGGGTTTCGGTCATTTGGGGCCGATCGCTGGTGGAAGGGGTCATGGCAATGGGCGACTCAAGGGGCAACGGGCCCCACGGGGCCCCACAAACACGGGACTGGCGGGATTCGAACCCGCGACCTAGCGCTTAGGAGGCGCTTGCTCTATCCATCTGAGCCACAGCCCCAAATCCAAATTTCAGACCGATTATAGGCGAATTTTTTGCGTTGCTTCGGTTAAGACGGCAACGGTTACGGTGGTGGATTGGCCTCAGGGGCGATCGCCTGGAGGGTCAAGCGGTAATGGTAGAGGGCCACGGGGCGGTTGCGGGTCACGGAGGCATAGCGATCGCGCGGGGCCAGATAAACGGCCGTGAACTGATCGGCTTCAATCGCGTCCGGGGCCATGCGGCGATAGTCCGTGGTGGTTTCCACCGCGTTGGCATAGACCGATCGCCCCTGTTGAGTCCCCTCGTTTTGAAAGGACTGCACGATCACTTCCGTGGCCAAAAAACGCCGATCACTCGGGGTTTCGCTGGCTCGATCGGTCACGGTGGAGACCAAGGCCCGCTGATTGGCCAACTTCAAAATCTGCTCGTTGGGATTGCCTGGATCCGCCACCACCCCAGCAATGGCCCTTCGTCCCAGGTAGGCAGCGGCAATGTTCAACCCGTTAAAGGCACGATCGGCCACAATTGGGGCCCGATCGGGCGGTTGATATTTCCGCAGGGGAAAAGCACTCAGGGCCGGCGCAATGGTTTGGGGGCCAAATCGCACCGCAAAGCTCACGGGCTGGCCCAGGAGCGATCGATTACTCTCAAAACCGGGGGTAACAATTTCCGGCGCAAACGGAGCCGACAACTCCAGCAACGTGCTGGTGACCTGCCAGTCACCCGCCATCCACGGGGGATAGATCAAGTCTCCGGCGGCGGGTTTGGTGGGGGGCTTGGTGACCCAATAGGGAAAGGCGTTGACCCGATCGAGCAGGGGGCCCGCTTGGGCCACAGCGGGCCAACCCAGCCAAGCGATTACCCCCCAGCAGAGGGCGACTCCCAGGGCTAACCAGCGGTTGAACGTCGGGATCTCCGACCGTTTCGATCGCCGCGTCACCCCACTACCACCCTGTTTGGAAATTCATAAACAGCCCCACAAAAAACGCCAACTGGGCCGCCAGCAAAAACATATACAGCACCGCCCGGGGCCGGAAAATCGACAGCAGCAGCCCGATCGCCTTCAGGTCAATGATGGGGCCAAACACCAAAAAGGACAGCAGAGAACCGCTGGTGAACGCGCCCGAAAAGGACAGGGCAAAGAAGGAATCCACTGTGGAACAAATGGAAATCACCGCCGCCAACACCATCATGGCAATGATTGAAGTGACGGGCCCTTGTCCCAAACTGAGCACCACCTCGCGCGGCACGGCCACCTGCACCACCGCCGCGATCGCGCTGCCCAAAATCAACACGCCGCCCAGTTCCCGCAGCTCTCGCACCACGTTTTCCAAAAACAATCGCCAGCGCTCGGCTCCGCTCATGCGCTCGCGAGATCGATCCACCGCCAAGGACTGCATCGTGGCCAACGAAGACTCCAGCGGTTTGCCCGTGGTCACCCCTGGCCAGTAGGTTCCCGAGGTGAGCAAGCCCCGCTCTTGGGCCACTCGCTCAATGCCCGTTAGTTCGCGAGATCGCAGCATGGAACGGGCCAAGCCCGGATTCAGAAAAGGCCGTAAATCCTTTTGGGCCCCAAATACACAGCCCACAATCACCGCAATCAGCAAGGCTGCCAAAACCCGAAACACCACCAATTCGGGGCGATCGCGAAAGGCGGTCCAGGTGGCCCAAATGGCCACCGGATTGGCCGTGGGCGCAGCCAGCAAGAACCCCACCGCCACCGGGGCCGGAATTCCCTGCAACAACAGCCGCCGCGCCACAGGCACATTGCCACATTCACAGACCGGAAAGCAGAACCCCATCACGCTGCCCGCCAAGGCCCCCAAAACGGGATGGCGCGGCAGCAGGGAAATTAAGCGCCCTTCGTCAATGAACAATAACAGCGCGCTCGAAAACACCACTCCCATGAGCAGGAAGGGCAGTGCCTCCACAATTAGGCTCAGGAACAGCGTAAAACCAGCGTTGAAAGCGCGATCGAGCGGCATTCAAATCTCCAAGCTCACTGTCGGAAACCAACGAGGCCCAGGGCCTCATCGACCGGCGATGCTACGGGGCGATTGTACCGTATCGATGTTAACGAACTGACCTAGAATCAACCGCCAACTAGCCGCCAATTAGCGGCCCAGCCCCCCTGAATTAGCCGTCCATCAACCCAGTTGAGCTGCCGCTGCCTCGGATACTTGGGCGATCGAATCTTGGCTGAGGATCTCCAGCGCGGCCCGGGCCTCGGGTGCGTTGAATTGCCCCAAGGTGAGGGCCAACCGGTGGCGCACCTGCCAATCGCTGCTGTCCATAAACGGTAACAGATGGGGCAAAGCGCGATCGTCCGCCAACTCGCCCAGGGCCCCAATCGCCCCCAGTCGCTCCAACTCATTATCGGAAGCCAAGGCCGACAACAGCACATCCACCGCCCGGAGGTCGCCCAATTCCCCCAGGGCCGAAAGGATGCTGAAGCGCACCAACCATTCCCCGCTGGATTGATATAAGGCCACCAAGTCTTCGTAGGCCGCCGTCAGCTTCAAGCCACCGAGGCAGTCGGCCGCCGCCGCCTGCACGTCCGGTTCCGGATCCGACAGCAACCCCCGCAACAGTTCCAGCGATCGATCGGGATCTTGCCCGCCCAAACTGTCAAACTGGCTCACCGCCGCATAGCGAACTCGGGTGTTGGCATCCCCGATCGCCAGTTGAATCAGCGCAAATCCTTGATCCGGCGGTAGGGCACGAATGTCATTCACCGCCCGCAGGCGATCGCTCAAATTCTCAGAATGCAGCAGCTCACGAATTTGGTCAGGGGTGGCAGTCATAACAGCGTCATTAAATAAAGCGTAGTCAAACGGAGATGAATTCAATCAACCATTAACAAGCCATCAACCCGACCCCAATTCTGGCCAGGCAATGGGCGAAACAGGCGATCGCCCTTGGGCCCAAAGGTGGGGTGGCGCTTCCAGCAACTATACGGAAAAACCGGAGGCGCTTCACGGCCCTGCGATCCCCACCCAAGAATTGTGCAGGACTTTCAGCGTTGGGATCGCTGTTGGGATCGCCATTTCTCAAACATACTGACAGATCCCCGGGCAAGTGGTTGCATAAATTTAAAACATAAATTCAAGAGCCGTTACCTGAAATAGCAGCTCGCCGCATTTCTAATACAAGGCTGTTATATTCAACGGTCATTACTCAACGAATGAGTAAACATTGATTGCAACAGAGACTATCCTCAAAAATTCGATGGTAGATTAACAACATGAAGCAAGAGAGCTTCAGCTCCGAAACAGCCTCCTAAAGACTCCTGTTGAAGAGTCAATTGCAAATAGTTTGATTGCAAAACGCTGTTTTTTGTTCAAAATCGAGCAATAGCACCCTGCTGAGACGCTCATTTCTCCCCAACTTAATTATCCAGGGAATTTCGGTTTAAGTTGCTAGAAAGCAATTTTCAACCTTCATGAATCCTGTGTGAATCATGGCAGTGTTGAGACCGAATCCGCTAAGGATCAACGTATGAGAGGAGAACAGAAGCAGTCTATCGCCTGGGTGCTATTCTCGTTTTTGAATTTGGGATTGAATCCAATTGCGCAAATAATCATCCACTAGATCCGGCACTTCATCATGGGGACAGTGGCCCGCATTTAAAAAGTGCTCCGTGATTCGATCGAAGTGTTGATGAAACTGAGCCGATCGCGCCCTGGTTTGCATCCAAGGATCTCCTTCGCCCCACAGCAACAGCAAGGGAGATTGCAACTTGCCCAGGAGTTGATCGACGTTTTCGCCCCGAGGGGATTTAAACACCGAAGCGAACACTTTCACGGCTCCCGGATCGCAAGAAGGGCGATAAATTTCTTCCACCAGGCGATCGGTCACGGCGGTTTGATCTAAATACACCTTTTGCAGTGTTTTGCGAATGGTGGATTTGCGTCTGGCATTTTGAAACAGTAAATAGCTGGGCAACGGCTGCAACAGCACATTCCGAACCAGCGATCGAACCAGTTTTTGGAACCCATTGGGCTGGGTTTGGGTTGTGGTTTCCGTGAAAGGGCCCGCACTGTTGAGCAGGGCAACCCCACAAACCGATTCGGGATGATTGGCAGCCACACAAAGGGACGCATAGCCCCCCAAGGAATTCCCGGCGATCACCACCGGTTTACCAATCACCTGCTGAATAAATTCCTGGAGCTGTTCTTGCCACAGTTGACCGCTGTAGACCCAATCGGGCTTGGCCGATCGCCCAAAGCCCAACAGGTCGATCGCCCAGACTTCAAAGTCTTGCTGAAGATCCGCGAGGTTTTTGCGCCAATGATCCGTCGAAGCTCCAAACCCATGCACCAACAGAATGGGCGGTTGCTGGGGATGGGCCGTTCCCGATCGCACGTAGTGAATCGCTTGATCGCGCCACTGCCAAAACTGACTGGGGGGCGCATCGGCCGCCGCCAATTGAGCACGGCGATCGAGATTGGCGGCGATCGGGAGATTCACAGCGGTCATGGGGCGAATGGAGGGGGAATTATAAATTTATGTAAACATTCTAGCGCCAAGCTCAAATCTTGTCGCGATCATGGAACTTCTACAACCCCCATTCCAGTCAGGGAGTGATGAATTCAATCACAATGTTTACCGAATCAAAATAAATTAAGAGATTCGGTCAAAACAAGGATTGACTCTATGGCAGATGCTAGAAAAGAGTTCCTTTGGACATCTGAATAGAGAAACTTTTTGGGGCAAAATCTTTCTAAATGAAAGATCGAACCACGAATTTCTAGCCATTGTTCACAACCGGTTTTTATTTACATACAGCATCTCTCGATCTTGTTTGTAAATAAAAACTCGTGGACTTTATTTTGCATATTCAAGAGATTGCGTCATTCACCAGCGCAGTCCATTGGTTCGTTTTCTGAGACTTGAGACTGCTCCCCCAATTGGCTCGGAGCGAATTTTGCTTGCCCTTGAACCCTAGTCAGGACTCAACCCTATGACAGCTTTGAATAGCCTGTTTGATGAATCCTTTTATTTAGCAGCCTATCCCGATGTGGCAGCGGCCGTTCGCAATCGCCAACAGGCCAGCGGTTTGCAACATTTCCTAAATTCAGGGATGCGGGAAGGACGCACAGCCATTAGCCGGTTCTATAGCCAACCCGATCGGGAGCTAGCCTATCGCCAAGCCTATCCCGACGTGGATGCTGCCATTCGATCGGGCGGTTTAGCCTCCGGTTTGCAGCACTATTTTCAGTCAGGAGAATCGGAAGGCCGCAGCCTGTTTCCCCGCGCGTTTGATGAGCAGTGGTATCGCAAACGGTTCTCGGATGTGAACAATGCGATCGCCCAAAAAACCTTTACTTCTGGATTAGAGCATTACGTGCGATTTGGGCGTAGCGAACAGCGTGCCCCCTCAACCTTCTTTGACTTCGACTATTTCCAAGCCTATCCCGACGTGAAAGCGGCCAGGGACAACGGTGCAGCATTTTTATCGGGTTGGGATCACTTCAATCAATCGGGCCGCATTGAAGGGCGAGTGGCCACATTTTCGGGAATCAAAGGCAATGATTTGGTGGTTGGGAATGGGGCCCTCGATACGCTCACAGGGGTGGAAATGGATGCGGGACGATGTTTTGTGGGCGGCACGTTAACCGGCGGACAATGCCGAGAATATCTCTCCTTGGGAGCCAATGAACTGGATACATTGACGGGCGGGCCCGGTGTGGATTCCTTTGAAGTGGGCCGCCAACTCACCACCCGACTGGGCATCAACTACAGCCCCTTTTACACCGCTGCTGGAAATTCAGATTTTGTGCGCATTCAGAATTTTGAACCGGGCAAGGATCGCTTGATTTTGGGAACTAAGCAGGGAGATCCTGGCTTTAATGCGTCAGGCACTGAATTTGTCAGCGCCCCGGATGGTGTTTATGTTTATGCCCGGTCTCCGTTTCTGACGGGTGGGGCTGACCTGATGGCGATCGTGGAGGGGGCTAATCTGGATGCTAGTGATGTGTTGGTCAGCACAACTTTCTTGGGTAGCTAGTTTGGAGAGTGGCTGGCTTGGGCCACCGCTCTCCTTGCAATTTCCTCGTTTCTTTTGGTCGGTGGTTCCTCAACGCCGATCGAGATTGAGATCGGCCAGGCGATCGAGCAGGGGCTTGGCCATCCAATTCAAGCCCACCTTAATTTGATGTTCCAGGGTGGGCATTCGGTACAGATACACCAGTCGCCGCAGGGCATAGGCTAGGGGCCCATCCAATTGCACCCCCAGGCCAGTGAGGGTGGCGCTGGTGTTGCCGAGGGCTAACATTTCGCCCAAATGCTGATATCGGAACGGCAGCAGGGGCCGATCGCACAGAGAAGCCCAAAGATTCCAGCCCACATAGTCTCCCGCTTGCAAGGCCGCTTGGCCGGTGCTGGGCACGGGACTGCCTTGGGGGTCATTGGCATCGCGCATTTCGGCAATGTCCCCGAGGGCAAAAACCTCGGGATGGTCGATCGCCTGGAGGGTGGGTTCCACCAACAGTTGATCGCGACCATTTTTGGGCAGGGGCAAACCTCGAACCAGCTCAGGCACTCGGTTCCCCACCGTCCAAATGGTCAGTTCCACGGGAATATCTTCTAGGCGGCCGCGATAGTCGAGCATGATGCGATCGGGGCCAATGTCGCGCACGCTGGTTTCCCAATCAATCCAAATACCACGCTGTTCTAAGGCCTTGTCAGCCGCTTGGCGATTAAAGTTGGGCGAATTGCGCAGAATTTGATCACTTTGTTCAATTAGCCGCAACCGCCCGCGATCCTGAAGTCGATCGGCAAGCTTGCAAGCCAGTTCCACACCGCTGTAGCCGCCACCCACGACCGCCACTCGGATTTTGTCGCGATCGGTCGCTTCCAGGGCCCGCAGCCGATCTTCCAACCGATAGGCATCGGCGATCGACCGGAAGGGTAGGGCATGTTCCGCCGCGCCGGGAATCCAGTCCATCGGCGTTTCGCAGCCCAGGGCCAACACCAACCGATCGTAGGTCAAGGTTTGCGGTTGGCCGGTGACGGGGCTGAGACTCACCTGCCGTTGCTGGAGGTCGATCGCCTCCACGGTTCCTTGCACAAACCGCACTTGGGTTCCGGCCAGCAACTCCGCAAAGGGCGGGGCCACCTCCCAGGATTGCAGCTCACCGGTCATCAACTCATACAGCAAGGGCAAAAACACGAATCGATCGCCCCGATCAACCAACAGAATTTCCGGGCGATGATCTCCCCAATCCAAGCGATCAAGGCGGAGGGCCGCATACAAACCCCCAAAGCCCCCTCCCAAAATCACAATCCGTGGGCTAGTGCTGTGAGCGGTCATAGGCTGGCGAGAAATAGAACTTGAAAGCAAACAATCGATCGCGCCCTTGGGCCGATCGAGCCGGGCCATCCACAGCCCCCAACCCCTTCAGTGTAGAAAAGCTGTGGTCTTTTTGGGCGGTTCGCAGATCATTCGCCGTGCATTCGTAGCTGTTGATTAACCCATTCGCCAAGCCAACGCCAGCCGATCGCCACAGCATTGTCAAACGGAGTTGCCATCTTAAAGGAGTTCAGCCCCTCAACACCCTTTAGCGCTTCAACACCATGCAGAAACTCCCTTCTCTCCAGTTTTCGGGTCAACTGTTTTCGGCGGAAACCCTGTTTCAGTGGGTCGATCGCCTGTCCGATCGTCTCGGGTTGAGCCAGCCACCTGTGGTCACCCGCGAACAGTTGCAAGCCTGCCCGCCCCAGAGCCTCGGCCGGGAATGGATTGAGTTAGTCACCCGCAATGGCTATCCCTTGCTCACCAGCGGCCCCCGTCGCAAGCAATTGCATGATGCGATCCATGTGCTGACCGGTTATGGCACCGATGATTGGGGAGAGTTGGAAGTGCAAGTTTTTCTGTTGGGCTGCAAATTTCGCCATCTCCATTTGCCGATTGTGGCCGGCCTGTTACGGCGATTGGGGCGATCGGGACAACTCACCGGCCCATGGCGCGATCGAGTCCAGGCCGCCTATCGTCGCGGCCAAGCCGCCGCCGACACCTTCGATCCTGACAACTGGCCCGCTGAATACCTGCTGGATATGCCCGTGGCCACCGTTCGCGAATGCTTGGGAATTCCTACCCAATAGCCTGGGCGGTCTCGCTTTGATTGCCTATCGTCACAGTCGATCGCGATCAATCGCCGTCGATTTGCCTCTCAGCACTGAGTAGCTCAGTTTCTCAATGGAGACGGGGACTTCGCAGTTCCCGCTCCACCGCGATCGCCCAAATATTTTTCCAACAGCGCCACAATCTTTTCCTTGCGAGGCGGCTTGGGCAAAAAGTCCGTAGAACCAACCAGCTTGGCCCGCACGCGATCGACTAACCCATCTTGCCCCGTCAAAATCGTGACCGGCGTATCGCGAAATCCTTCCAAGCGGCGAATCTGAGTACAAATCTCATACCCATTCACCACCGGCATATTCAAATCCAAAAAGATGAAATCCGGTCGATGTTTGCGCAACAACGGAATCGCCTGCACCGGATCCTGAGTTGACACAAACCGATAACCCGCATGGGTCACAATATTCTCTAAAGACCGACAAATTACCATACTGTCATCAATGCAGGCCACCAGCGCCCCCGCCGTTGGTTCCAGCAAGCCCGAAAGGGGATTGGGTAAATCTGGCAAGCTCCGAAATTCCACCGCATTTTGTTGCAAGAAATAGCGCAAAATGCGAATGGCCACCATCGAAGATTGTTGCAGCTTAACGTCAATATCCCAAAAGGTTCGCTGACCATTAAACAGCGGCTGCAAACTATAAAAAGATGTGCTTTCCGTTTGTTCTTGAATTTTGGTATTCAAAGCCGACGAATCTTTCAACATTGGTGCGCGATTGCTGTAGTCCAAATCCAGACCCAGCAATTGCCAGCGCTGCCAAAGCTGCTCCGCCACCTGCATCAAAGACTGGACTTCGCATTGCTCCAAAGTCACCTGGGATCCGGTGTCATGATCCAGCAAGGGAAAGGGCTGCCAATTAAATTGCGGCTCCATCATGCTGGCCGCCGTAAAGAGCATTTCCTTGGCCGCCGTGCAGACAATATCGCGAGCCTGCTCTGGGTTAATTTCTTCGGCTTTCAGGCCACGGGCCAGGGTGAGCTGTTCCCAAAAACGCAATTCTGAAGGGCTGGCAAATTCAATCCGAATTCGGCTGGGGCGAAATTGCGGGCAACTACGTTTGATGGCGCGGCTCCAGCGACGCACGCGGTGAATTTCGCAGGTGGGATAACCGAGTTTGCCACGGTAAAACGGGAGCAACCAGGTGTGCTTGGTGTCGGTAAGCGACAGAACACCCGAGAGCTGCTTGGCATTGATCGTTGTCAGCAACGCCCTCAGTCTAGAAATCCCTGATGTTTGCCTCAACATCAACTCTGCGTATCCTCGTACCCTCAATAATTGTCAGTGGCTGATTCAGATGGGTGACGATCGCCCTCGGTCTTTGACTTACCCCAAGCATAAATCGATCACTGCGGGCGATCGGTTGTCTGTGATCAGTTGTTAGCGATTGTCAGCGATCACTGGCGCTTGCTCGGTGGGCCTGCGACCAGTTGTTAGCGATCGGTGGTCGGTTACTGGTGAATCGGTTACTGGTGAATTGGTATCCGTGATCGTAGGCTTAATTGGCCGACCCGATCCGAGGGGTCACGGGCTGAATAATTGCTTTTTCGCTCAAAATCCGCAAAAGCCGGACTTTAAGCCACCAATTTTGCGCCTAGGCGGAAACAGCCTCAGTAATGCCGAGTTGGCGAGCTTTGGAGGGGTTTGAAACCCGGTTGACTCGCAGCACAGCAGATGGGTCACGAAGTTTGGCCAACTTTGACCATAGAAGATGGTTCAGACGATGGTTGGGTGATAGTTGCATCAAACCAACTTGGGTGCAACGATCGAGATCATCGATTCCACTGATCGAAGCGACTGGCAATCGGAGCGACTGGCTGGCGAGGGTATATAACGGCTGGGCGAATCGATCAGGCTCGTGCCAATCAGGCTCATGGAGATCGGGCTAGTTCGGATCGAGCTAAGTCAGGGCAGGCTAGTTTGGATCGAGCTAGGCAGATCGGGGCGTGGAAACAAGCCGTCCATCTTCAACGGAAACGAGGCGATCGGCAATATCAAGAATGCGATTGTCATGGGTCACCATCAAAATTGTGCAACCCTGCTGCTTGGCGAGGCCTTGCATGAGGTTAACCACTTCCCGGCCAGATTGACTGTCGAGGGCGGCGGTTGGCTCGTCGGCCAACACGATTTTGGGATGGCTGGCAAGGGCGCGGGCGATCGCCACCCGTTGCTTTTGCCCACCGGATAAATCGTCGGGATAGTAATCCGTGCGATGACCCAAACCCACAAGTTCTAGCATCTCGATCGCGCGCGATCGCATCTCCTGAACAGTCCAACCCACATGCAGGGACAGACTCATTTGCACGTTTTGGGCAGCGGTTAGACTGCGGTGCAAGTTGTGTGCTTGGAAGATATAGCCATTGTATCGTCGCGCCAAGACCAATTCTTCGGGGCTGGCCCCGTGGAGTTCTCGCCCCAACACACTCAGGTGTCCTTCCTGGACGGAGCGCAAACCGCCAATCAGCGTTAGCAGCGTGGTTTTGCCGGAACCGGAAGGGCCCGTCACCAACACAATTTCCCCGCGCCGAATTTGCAAATTAATCTCAAAGAGAACTTGTTTTTTCAGGTCTCCGTGACCAAACCAGTGATTGAGATTGGCAATTTCAATGGCCCAGGCGGATTCAGGCGTGCTATCGATCGCTGTGTTAATCGCGTCGATCGCCCCGTTTGGCTGTCCCGTGGCGGCTTGGTTGAGGATGGGGTGAGTCATGGTGGTTGGTCTGCCTATCTGAAATTGCCACACGGGTTGCCGCACTAGTTGCCGCACTAGTTGCTGCACTTAGAACATGTCTGCCGGATCCGCCGATTGCAAACGCCGCGAAGCGATCGCCCCCGAAAAACAGCACATTACGAAGGTGACCATCAACACCAACAGCGCCCGCCCCAAGGTCATAAACATGGGCAAGTTGGTGGCATTACGGGTCAGGGCATATAAGCCAGCGGACACGGCCAAGCTGGGCACAAACCCAACAATGGCCAAGATCAGCGCTTCTTCCAAAATCACGCCAATGAAATAGCGGTGGCGATAGCCCATGGCCTTGAGGGTGGCATATTCCCGAATGTGGTCGTTGACATCGGTGGAAAGCACTTGGTAGACGATGATTACGCCAATGCCAAACCCCAGGGCCACACCAAAGCTGAAGATGAACCCAATGGCGGTGTTTTTAGCCCAGTAGTCTTTTTCAAATTGCACAAATTCCGCCTTGGTCAGCACGTTCACATCGCTCGGCAAGGCGGCTTGCAGTTGGGTGCGCACGGTGACGGGATCGGCTCCCGGTTTCAGGTAAATCAGGCCGATGCTGACGCTGCCAGGGTCTCGCCGGGGAAAGGCCCGCAGAAAGTTGCGATCGCTCGTAAGAATGCTGCCATCAGCGGCGAAGGACGCGCCCACTTTGTAAGTACCAATGACCTCAATTCGTTTGCGATCGAGGTCGGTTTGCACGGGTTTGCCCCGATCGAGCTGGGCAATGGTTTTTTGATATTCCCCCCGGGCTGCTCGATCGAAAAGATAGCGATCTTGCAGCTTCAGCTCATTTTGATGCTGTTGGATTTCAGGGAAGTCAAAGGCCGGGCGATCGGGATTGGTTCCCAAAATCAGGATTTGTTTTTCCTTGCGGGTTTCGGGATTTTTCCAGTTGCTAATCGTGGCATAGAGGGGATCCGCATTGGCCACGCCGGGGATCGCTTCCGCTTGAAACAGCCGACGACGGGCAAAGCTGGATAGGCCAATCAAATTTCGAGCCTGGGCGCTGATCAACACCACGTCGGCGGTAATTGCTCGGTTCAGTCGGGTGTTGCTGTCGTAAAGGGCATTTTGGAACCCCAGTTGCATGAAAATAGCCAAGTCCGCAAAGGCAATGCCCGCCAAGGCCGTCAACAGCCGTCCCCGATCGTGCCGAAGCTGTAACCAGCCCAGGGGAATGCGACGTTGCAGGGCCGCAACCCAAGGGGGTGTCGTTTGGGGTTCGGGCGTTGGGAGGGATTTCGGCGCGGCTTCCAAATCAGCCGGGCCGGGAGCTAGGGATTCGGGGGCTGAGGTGGCAGGGCGAGTGAGGCGATCGAGCATGATGGGCATCCATCCCGAAGGGTTCTCAGGCAGCACGGGCAGTGATGGGGGAAATCCGGCTGCCACCGGTGAGCAGAAATTGAGAATCAGGGCGTGCTAGACAGCCCGATCGATGAAGGCTTGGGCCAAGACTGGGGCTAGGGCTGGGGCAGAGATTTCAGGTCGATGGTGGCTTTTACTTGCAAATTGGTCAGATTGGCCACCCGCTGGCCATCGGTTGGCTCCAGCCGAATTCGCACCTCCACCACTCGCTCATCCAAGTTGGCGGAGGGATCGACATCGCGGGTGGTTTGTTTGCGCACCTGCAACCCCGATCGCACCACCCGTCCCCGCAGTTCACCGGAGAATGCATCGCTCGTGATGGTGGCCGTTTGCCCCATGCGAACCTTGGGTGCATCGGTGTCATACACTTCCGCCACCACTTCCATTAATTGGGTTTGGCCCAAATCGGCAATCCCCTGGCTACCCACCAATTCGCCGGGCCGAGCGTAAATTTTCAGTACCTGACTATCTCGGGGGGCGCGAATAATGGCACGGTTGAGATCCGCCCGAGCCTGCTTGGCGGCAGCGATCGCGGCGGCCAGATCGGCTTCGGCCACTCGTAAATCCGTGGGGCGCACCTCTGCAAGTTGATCGAGGGTGGCCCGAGCGGCGGTGAGCTGAGCCACGCCCGTGGTTCGGATGCGATCGAGGCTGGCCTGGGCTTCCACCACTTTTTCTCGATAGGAAGCGTCGATTTGGGCCAAATTAGCCCGCGCTTCTACCAACCGAGCACGGGCCGTATCCAGGGTGGTGGTTTTGCTGTCCCGTTGCGAGGCGGAAATCGCCCCCGTGCCATAGAGGCTGGCGTAGCGATCGGCTTCCACCTGGGCGTTGGCTAGCTCCGCTTCCAAACGGGCGATCGTGGCCCGTTGGGCGGCCAGTTGGGTATCCCGTTCCGCCATCAGTCGATCAAGCGTGGCCCGTTGGGAACGCCAATCGCCATCCCGCTGGGCCCGTACCCGATTGATCTCTGCCGACTGAGCATTCAGTTCGCCTCGTTTGGCCCCGGCTCGCACCCGATCAAGCGCCGCTTGGGCCGAATCCACCTGGCGATCAGCCCGTTCCACCGCCGCCGCCAACCGTTCCGCCTCATCCAAAATCGCCACCACCTGGCCCGCCCGCACCCGATCGCCCTCCTCCACCAACAGACGGGCAATTCGCGAATCAGTGCTCGAGGGCGGAGCCGCCAGCGTAATCACCTCCCCCGCTGGCTCCAGTTGCCCCAGAGCCGTCACCACCGTGGGCGACGGCAGCGGCGTAACCACTGGAGCCGGAGTTTCCGCCGCTCGGCTGCGCAACAGCACCGTGCCCCCACCCACCAAGACCACCGCTCCCAAAGCGATCGGAATCGTCGCTTGAGTCCATTGACGGGGATTGAGCAATTTCCAAGGAACCGGACTGGTCACGATGTCGCCCTCCGAATCTTGTGCAGCGAGCTGTGGAGTGAGAGAGGTATAGCAGGTAATCAAACTAAACTGTCTAGTTCAATTTTGAGTATAGCTAGACTAAACCGTTTAGTACAATAGGAATTAATGAGAAATTCATCCCCAGGTGAAATTTTCTGACTCAAACCCTCCAAACCCTTAACCACAGCGGTCTTTCGCTGCTCAAGGTCACCTGATGCAATCCAAGGCGATCGCCCATTAATCTTTAATGACTGCCCAGGAGAACGTTAAGGTTAGGGCTTATCGCCAAGTTGCCTGCAACCCTGATTCCACTGTTAGCAGATCGGGGGGGACAAGGGGCTTAAGCCCCTTGTTACGACGATTGGGACATGGAAAGTCAATCATTTCCGTCTGATCCGAGGAAATGGCGGCAGGCCCTAAAACCTTGTAGAAATGTCATGGTTTGGAATCAACCAGAGGTCAGCGCGCATCAACTGTGAATCAACCGTTACACCGCATCCACGCTATCAATCACTAATCCTGTCGATTCTGGGCAGAAAGATCCTGGGCAGAGATCAGGGCAGCCCAGCCCCCCTGGCTCAACTCCGTTGCTATTTTGTAGGTAATGACCATGTTCGTTCCGGCTGCGCACCCGATCGCCCCCCTCAGCAAAAAACGCCAGATCCTGGACGGAGCCATGAAAACCTTCCTGGCCAAAGGTTATGCAGGCACGAGCATGGATCGCGTGGCGGCCACCGCAGGCGTTTCCAAAGCAACGGTTTACAGCCACTTCCAAAGCAAGGAAAGTCTTTTTGGGGCGCTGGTGGAAGAGCTGGCCCGCAGCAAGTTTCCGGAAATGTTTGATGAAACCCTGATGAGGGCTGACCCACACCACTTTTTGCGGCATTTGGCCAATCTCTTCATCTTCAAGGTGGGCCAGGACGAGGGACATGTGGCCTTCATTCGCCTGATCATGGCGGAGTCGGAGCGGTTTCCGGAGTTATCCGAACTGTTCATTCGGAATTTTTGCCAGCGCGGGTGCGAAGCCCTCACCAGCTACTTGGCAGCCCATCCGGAACTAAATATTGACGATCCAGAAGCCACCGCCCGCATTTTCATTGGTGCTCTAGCTCACTTCAACATTACGCAAGAAATGTTGGGCGGTAAGCACTTGATTCCCATGGATCCCCAGCGCGTGATCGATACATTGCTGGCCATGATTTTGCGCAATCCCTAGCCGAAGGCTCCCCATTCCCCGCTCTGGATCCATCGACAGGATTGATAGATTTTTTTTATAGATTTCATCAGGCCCCACTGATCCAGAGATCCATCAAGACGATCGCCCCACTCGTGCAGATCGATCGTCTTGAGCTATCCAAATGCCGGGGATCGTCAATCGGCCAGGTTTTGCCGCCAGCCGCCAAAAAGTATTACCATTTTTTAACAGAGACTCAGTGTTTGGAGCACTGCACGTTCTTCTTGGAAGGATTTCCCTCATTATTTCAATCATGACTATCGCCGCCTCTAATGCGATCTCAAATGGGATGGTTAATCCCAGTAGTTCAGCCACGGAAGACGAGGGCAAAGGGCTTTTAACCCGTCCCGATCGCAACACCCATGACGGACAACCTGCGCAAGTGCACCAGCCTCCAGCAGTCAGCAAGGATGACATGATGGACGCGGTACGGACGATTCTGTTAGGGGTTGGTGAAGATCCCGAGCGCGAAGGGCTGCTGAAAACCCCGCACCGGGTGGCGGAGGCTATGCGTTTCCTCACCAGCGGCTATGACATGTCGTTGGAAACATTGGTCAATGGGGCCATTTTTGATGAGGGCCACAATGAAATGGTTCTCGTTCGCGACATCAACTTCTTCAGCCTTTGCGAACACCACATGCTGCCCTTCATGGGCCGGGCCCATGTGGCTTACATTCCCAACCAAAAGGTGGTGGGCTTGAGCAAGTTGGCTCGGATCGTGGAAATGTATGCCCGTCGTTTGCAGGTGCAAGAACGCCTAACCCGTCAAGTGGCGGAAGCGATCCAAGAAGTCCTGGAGCCTCGGGGGGTGGCTGTGGTGATGGAGGGAACCCACATGTGCATGTCGATGCGTGGGGTACAAAAGCCGGGTTCCTGGACGGTGACCAGTGCCATGGTGGGTGTGTTCCAAGAAGATCAAAAAACCCGCGAAGAGTTTTTGAACCTGATTCGGCATCAGCCGTCGTTCTAGGTTTTAAGGCAGGGCACTGAAGAGCTGTGATCAGATCCTCAATCGCCTGATCCTGCTGTTGCGAGATTGTGATGGACAAGGGGCTTAAGCCCCTTGTCTGTCAGAGGCCTATTACTCTGGCGGGGCGACTTCTGGGGCTGTGGGGGGGAGCGTTTGGGTCAAGCAGTTGGCATCTAAGAGCAAGAGTCCCTCTTGGGATTGAGCTGCCAAGCAGCGATCGACCCGTTGAGACAGCGCCGATCGCCGGCCACTGGCTAGCCAACGCCGGGCTTCTCCGTAGGCGGGTTGGTATTGCCGTAACCAGTCATTATTTTCCAAATAGTCGCGATCGAACGCGCCCGGATCCAGTAACCAGTGAGTGGGTTGATATTGGGCGATCGCGGCTCGCAACAGGCTGAGATCAGGGCTGTATTGGGCCCGCAGCAAGGTTTCCACGCGCGATCGAAACTCCCGGTAATAGCCCCAGTGGTAGGGAATTGCAAATTCAGCTCCCACCAAAACGGATTTACCGGCGAAGGTGGGGATGTTGCTGGCTTCGCCGGCAAGGGTGGCAATGCGCGTGTTGTTTGGATAGTCGGCCAAGATTTCATAGAGATCCGGTGCCTGACCGATCACGTAATTCGCTTTCGGGAACCCGCGCACGGCCAACGGATAGGCAACTAACAGCCCGATCGCCCCAAGCGTGAGACCCCAAGCCAAAAGTCGCCGCTGGCCTTGGGCCCAAGTCCAAAGCCGATCGAGCAGTAACACCACCACAATTCCTGTGCTGATCGCCAGGACTGCCCGCAGACCGTGCTGGGTGTAGCGACTGGGCAAGTGCAACCGAAACAGCAACAGATGGGCTAACCCAAAGCAACCGAAACTGGCCAGGGTCAACAATGGCAGAACTTCAATGCCCGATCGCACTTGAGACCAAAGGGGAAACCGATCGCGCCAGCGCCAAATCAGGGGCAAGCCCAATCCTAAGACCAGTAAGGGCGGCTCCAGAGGCGGTTGAATGCCGCTACGACCCGCCGACAGCCAAAAACGCCCAAAATCTTCATAGAAAAAGCGCGATCGCCCATTGGGTAAAAATTCCGGTAACTGGCGCGCCTGGTCAACGGTAATGGTGGGGCCAAAGGCAGACGCATTGGCCGCAAAGGGCAGCAACACCGCCACACAAACCCCCAGCCCGATCGCCCAAATACGCCAATGGGCCCCCCGCCGCCAAACCCCGATCGCTAGACGCAGGGTCAACATGGCCGCCGTCACCAACACATAGTGGGGATAAAAACCCCCCAACAGCCCGATCGCCAAACACAGCCCCCAGGGCGATCGCTTCACCCAAGCCCACAACACCATCAAAAACAGCGGATTCAAAAAAGCCCGCGCCGTGCCCGAAGCCAAATCGTCTTTCAGCCAAAGGTTTTGGAGAAACAGCAGCGCCGCCACAAAACCAGCAAAGGGAACCGGCAAAATGGCTCGCGTCACGGCCCAAGCCAATCCCCCGATCGCACCACTGAGAATGAATGGCCACCCCTTGGCCGCCGTCACTGCCCCCCAATCCATCACTTCCGGGAACCAGTAGATGGCTCGAAATCCCCAGGGGGCAACGGATTCAAAATAATCCGCAATCCAATCGCCCGGAAACGCATCCGGATGACTTAACCGCAACATCCAGAACAAATGTTGCCGACCGTCATCGGCCACCACATAGGGATCCGCAAAGGCTTCCGGCAAGATGGCCAAGCCATAGCCCAAGCCGAACAGAATACTGGCAATCCACCAGAGCCGATCGACCCAACGGGCTGGCTCGGGGTCAATCAAAAGCTGTCGAAGCCGGGCGATCGCAGACATCATGGGGGTTTGGAAAAAGGGGCCAGGGTGTTGAACCGAATGTCGATCGCCATCAGTCATGGGTTCATCAACCATGGGTTCATCAACAACAACCGAGAGCAACCCTAGCGCCAACTTCAGTGCAACGAAACGAAGGGTTTTGTGCTGATGGCTCTGTTGATTAGCCCATCTTGCCAGGCGATCGCCCCCTCGGGATCCTTCGTTTCCCCCTAGCACCACTGCCCCAACGGCCATTCAGATCCCAGACATCTGGTTTAGGCTGGTAATGAGCGATCGCAAAACACCTTGTGAACCATGGGCTTCATTGACCCAAAAACGGATTTTGGCTTTCAGCGAATCTTCGCTTCTCCTAACAGCAGACCCATCTTGAAAAGCCTACTCAACGCCCTAATTTATGATGGGCAACTGCGGATTCAAGATCTGGAAATTTTAGATCCCTACCAGCAGCCGGAAATTCCCGATTTCAAGTTGAGCATTTTGGATGTGAAAGCTCAGCTTGATGATGGCTCCACCGTGATTATTGAAATGCAGGTGGCCAAGGTGGAAGCCTTTATCCAGCGAATTTTGTATAACACCACCAAAGCCTATGCCAGCCAACTGGGACGGGGTAAGTATTATTGGGATTTGAGGCCCGTGATTGCCGTCACCATCACGGACTTTATCTTATTTGATGATCCAGAGGTGGATCAGGCCTTGCCCATTTCCCGGTTCAGCATTCTAAATGAAGAAACCCACGCCCTTTGCACCTCGCAATTGCGCTGGATTTTTGTAGAATTACCGAAATTTGGTAAGGATTTGGCGGACTTAGAAGGACTGGTCGATCGCTGGTTATTTTTCTTGCAACGGGCCGGGGAGTTGCAACAAGCTCCTCCGGAATTGACCAGCGATCATGATTTACAGTCAGCCCTGGACATTGCCAACGAAAGTCAACTGTCTCCGGCGGAGTTGCGCTTTTTTGAGGCGGAACTCGATCGACTGCGCGTCATGCAAGGGCAAATTTTCAGCGCTCGGGACGAGGGTCTTGCGGAAGGACTAGCCGAAGGGCTGGCTGAGGGGCTAGCTGAAGGGCTGGCAGCAGGGCGTGCGGAGGGGATTACCTTAGGGGCGAAGCAGCGAGAACTGGAAATTGCCCGCGAGCTGCTGAAAACACTGGATCCGGAAACGGTCAGCCGGGTGACGGGGTTGTCGATCGAACAAGTGCAGGATCTGGCCCAAGCCACCGATGATCCTTAAAGTTGCACCAAAAATTGCACCCAAATTGCGCCGGGTTCATTAAGACCAAAACACCAAACTCAACGGGTCATTTCGCCCACTGCAAACCAAGGACAAATCCCCAAAGGGCGAAACCCTTGCCTTATACTGCGATCAAACGCTCCCCGATCGCCCAAGAGCTAACGGGAGCAACGATTCGATCGGCTCTTTGAACCCACGCCGCAAACTACCATGCTGGAACTGTACCAATTTGAGTTGTCGGCTTACTGCGAGAAGGTGCGCCTTGCGCTGGATTACAAGAGCCTGGACTACCGCAAAGTTGAAGTGACTCCCGGAGTCGGGCAAATTGATGTTTTTCGGTTGTCGGGCCAGCGCCAAGTGCCCCTGCTGAAGGATGGCAACGAGGTAATTGCCGACTCAACCGCGATTTTGAACTATCTCGATCGCGCCTATCCCGATCGCCCGCTTTTGCCCACCAATCCTGCCGAGCGGGCCTTGGCGACGGTGCTGGAAGCTTGGGCCGATGATTCGTTCTATGCCGATGCCCGCAAGGTTTTTCTGGCCACCCTGGGGCAAGATCCGGGCTACCGCACGGCCCTGTTGCCGGATGAAACGCCGGATCCGTTGAAAACCCTGGTGGGCTTCATTCCCGGCGAGGTTTTTGGAGTGATGGGAGCTGGTGTGGGTCTCACGCCGGAGGTGCTGAAAAAGGCTAAGGACAACCTTAGCCGTGCGATCGAAAGTCTATGCAGCCTTTTGGAAGCAAATCCCTACCTAACTGGCAGTCAACCCACCCTGGCCGATGTGGCGGTGGCAGCGGTGAGTGTGTTGGTGAAAATTCCCAGCACGCCCTACTTTGATGTGCCGATCGGGCTGCGCGGGCGCGGCATTCCGGGCATTGCTGACAATCCGGCCTATGCTCGCTTCTTTGACTGGCGCGATCAGTTCTACCGTGACTTTCGCACGCCCTTGACCGGTGTGGCCAGTGCCAACCCCAGCAGCAATGCCGGGCCCACGACTATCTCGATCGACTAGGGTTTAAGAGCGTGGTTCGATCGAGCTGTTGAAGGCTGAGTCACGCTCGATCGAACCCACAACGAACCCCCGATCGAACCCGATCAACCCCATCCCCACCCCTATGCCGACTGCTCGCCGGGCCCGCCCCGATCGCTCCGCTCGATCGCCTCGATCCTCTCGATCGCGGGTGACCCTGCTGTCGTTGTGGCAATCGCGGCGGGCCGCCCGCAGTCGCAAGGTCTCTCCTCTACCTCCCAAGCCGCCACTACCGCGGCCCATTCAGCGCCTGAAGCGAATTCAGCGTTGGTCGGCCATTGCGGCAATGGTTTCAATCGCCCTGGCCGTGTTGGTTTATGCCCAAACGGTGCAGTTGCAACAGGCTTGGACAATGGACTATCGCAAGCTCCAAAGTCTTCAGCGCCAAGAACGAGACTTGCGCGTGGCCCTGGAGGTGTTGAAAGACAAGGTGGCCCGCCAAGCAGCGGCGGCCGACTCCACCTTGCAACCCCCCCCACCGAAGCAACTGATTTTTCTGAAGCCGGCCAACGCGACGGAAGCCAACGGCCGATCGCCCAATATGCCCGCAGCGCTGCCCCCGGCCACAGGTGAAGGGCAACAACCCACCGAACCCAGACCGATCGGCTACTGATTTCCAGTTTCGATTCCCCATCCTGCGATGGTTACGGATCGCCCCTTGAGCCGCCCCTTGAGCCACTGAACCTCCACTCGGATTTAGGCTCGGCGGTAGCGCATTCCCGGCAAGTTTTCCACCAGTCCCAATAATTCCAACTCCGTGAGGGCTGCCATCACATTCCCGGGACTGAGGCCACTGGCCGCCACGATCGCATCAAAGGCCGTGGGGGTTGGATCGATCGCCCGCAAAACTGCGGTCGGAGCCGGAGCCAGGTTTGGTGGTGGTGGCGTTGGGGCGACGGCCGGCTTGGCCGTTGGGATTGGCCCAGGGGCAGCGGGCCCCGGAACGGGCGATCGGTCAGTTGTGGTGACGGTGGTGGACGCTACCCGATCGAGCTGGGGCAGGGCCCCCAAGCAATCCAACAGATGGTTTTCACTCAAAATGACCTGCGCCCCGCTGTTAATCAGCTTCAGGCAACCGGCCGAAAGGGGCATGTCCAATGACCCGGGCAACACATAAACATCCCGGCCATAGTCGGCCGCTTGATTGGCGGTGATCAACGCTCCCGATCGCTCACCGCCTTCAATCACGATGGTTGCCCGCGCCAGCCCCGCCACAATTCGGTTACGACGCGGAAAGTGCGCGCGATCGGGCCCCGTGCCGCTGGGATATTCACTGAGGGCAAACCCGGAGCCGGGATAGTCAAACGCGCCCACAATTCGACCATAGAGATCGCGGTTACCCGTGGGATAGACCCGATCGACCCCGGTTCCCAGGACGGCAATGGTGCGCCCACCCGCCGCCAAACAAGCACGATGGCTTTCCGCGTCCACCCCCTCCGCCAAGCCAGAAACAATGCCAAACCCCGCTTGGGTGAGACAGGTGGTGAGCCGATTGGTCCATCGCTGGCCATAGTCCGACGGTTGGCGCGTGCCCACGATCGCTACCAGGGGTTGAGTTCCCTGGAGTTCCGCCGGGTGGGGCTGGCCTCGGTAATACAACAGGGGCGGGAAATCCGGCAACTCTCGCAAAAGTTGGGGATAGTCTGGATCGGCGGGAGTCCAAAACTGGGGATTTTTTTGAGTCCAATCGGCCAAGAGGCGCTCAGGATCGATCGCCGATCGCCCGTCCAGGATTTTTGCCAGCCGCTGGGGGCCGATACCTTCGATGGGGGCTAAGTCCGCCGGATCCGCTTGCCAAGCGGTGGCCAAGGAACCAAAGGCCCGCTGGAGCCGCTGCAAGAGCACGGGGCCCACATCCGAAATCTGCGACCAGGCCAACCAGGCGGCTCGCTCCGTGGGGGGTGCAGTGGGGTGCGATCGGGACAGATTCAAAACCGAAAATCCCTGAAACTCATCTGAAAATTCTGGATAGCCAGTCCGCGTTCCAATCGGTGATTGTGATTGCCTCCACGATCCATTCCGCGATCACGAGATCAGGCCAGATCAACACACCAGATCAACACAATCGTGCGAATCATGATCCACCGAATCATCTACCGATCAGCCACATGATCGGCCACAATCGTCCACAGCGCTAATTAATAGGGCTAATTAACAGTGAACGGATTTGGTATCAACCGATTGGTATCATAGGGGGGCTATCGCGTCGTGTTCGATCGGGACTGCCTTAGCCAGTCGTTCGATCGCGATTCGACAGTGCCCTTGTGGGCCCCGCCAGAACTAAGCCACCGTTGCAACTTTTGCTGCCGCGTTGGCCCTGGCCCAGGCTCGCCCCATAACTTGACTGCCCAAGCCTCTTTCCTCGTTCGGAGCAATACAAATGCTGGCGCTTAAAATCACTGTATACGTTGTTGTCTCGTTCTTCATTGGCCTGTTTGTGTTTGGTTTTCTGTCCAACGACCCGGCCCGGAACCCCAACCGTCGCGATTTTGAATAAACCTGGGCTGGATTTTGGAATGCCATCGCGGGCCATCGATGGGTTGCCCATCAGCGCGATCGCAATTCCAAACTCAATCCGGTTCCTTGTGTTGATGATGAAACTCAGCGATAGCGACCAGTTTGCTACGCTGAGTTTTTGTGTGTGGCAGCAAGGATCCGAATGGCGGCATCTCCTGCCATATCCCCAGTACAATGACCACGCAAGCACGCTCACCCAGCGGATCGCTTAGGGCTGAGTGGTGGCCGGCTGGATGGTTTACTTGCGATCGAGATCCGGCTCGATGGTGTGGTTGATTGTCGTGATTTTTTGCTCATTGGACGACTGATTTATGCCCTATCCGGTGCTACCGCCCGAGATGCCGCCGCTAGTCCAGGACGTGGCTGTAACGCGGGAAACTGAGCCGACGGCCGCCGAGGGCGATCGCCCCCCTGAGCCAAATTCAACTGCCCCTGCATTGGTTCCATTGCGCCGGTTGGGATCTCTGCCACCTCGGCCGGTTCGCAGCTTGCGGCCCGGCTCCTTGCGAGATTTTCGGCAACAGTACCGCCAAGACCGGCGGGCCGCCGACCAATTGGGGCCGGATCGGGCCTTGATTCACATCGATCGGCAAATTGATCCGCCCAGCCGACAAAACCCGCCCCGCCCGCAAACCGACGAGCGGCCAACCGCCACCAGCAACGGGAAAAACCCGCCGGCTGGATTGCCGCCACTGCGTCGCTGGGCAAGACCCACTCGCGATCAAACAACGCCCCCCCAATTAACCCAGTCCACCGATCAACCGTCAGCCACCAACCCTGGCCAACTCGGGGGATCCACAGCAGCCGGATCCACAGCAGCCGGATCCACGGTCTACGCCGCCCAGGATTCAACGAATCCACCCAATGCTCAAGGCGCTGGGCAACGGCTCCGGGCAGATAGTTTTGATGAGGATCCCCTGCGGAATGTGCCGCCCCTGTTTCCTCGGGAAGGGCCAGGGCCGGTGACCGAACCGCCCAACGGAACCGAGGGGCAAGAAGCACCCCCTCCAACCCCCACAACGGGCGATCCACCATTCCCGCCGCGATCGAGCGATCAACCGCCATCCCCCACGGATCCGCAACCGACGGAGCGACCGATCGACCCCGATCGACCGCCCCAACCGGTGAATGCGGGCGACCCCAATAATTCACCGACCCGAACCGATCGACCCGGGGGCGGCCGGCCCCCGCGGCCGGAATTGCCTAACTTGCCGCCCGGCGCGATCGGGGCGATTGAGGTAACGGCCGATCAACAGGAATTCGACTCGGTTCGGCAAATTTTCATCGCGATCGGCAACGTCACCATGCGTTACCAAGGAGCCGTGATCAATGCCGATCGGCTCCAGGTCAGCCTTGATAATCGGATTGCCCTCGCAGAAGGCAACGTAGCCCTCACCCGCGGCCAGCAGGTGATTCGAGGCGCAAGGATGGAATACAACCTGGTGCAGGGGGATGGTTCCCTGTTTGAGAGCTACGGCGAAATTTTCCAGCCCACCACTGGCGAAGACTTTGCCCCGGCCGAGGTGATCACCGCTGGGCCCTATAATCCCGCCCTCGATCGGCCCTTGAGCGATCGCATTTCCGCCAACGAGCCGCTGCGGGAGGTGCGCCAAACGGGGCAATTTGGGCTGCAAGTGGGCACGGGCAATTTTGGGCTATTGGATCCGCCGCCGGGCCAGGTGGGCGAGGTGCAAAACTTCCGCTTCCAGGCCGATCGGGTGGATTTTGACCCCAATGGCTGGGTCGCCCAAAACGTGCGGATTACCAACGATCCCTTCTCGCCCCCGGAAACGGAAATTCGGGCCGATCGGGCCCGGCTGCGGCGCTTGTCGCCCTTGCGGGATGAGCTAATCGCCGATCGGCCCCGGGTGGTGTTTGACAATCGCTTTACCCTGCCCCTGTTGGTGCGTCGAACGGTGATCGATCGCCGGGAACAGCCGCCCCAGCCCTTTGAAATTCGCTACGACGGTGAAGATCGAGGCGGGCTATACATTCAACGGCAGTTCGACGTAATTCGCACACCCCGAGTTCGTCTGCGGGTCACGCCTCAATACCTGATCCAGCGGGCCCTATTTGACGAAGAAGCCAACGGGCCGATCGGGCTAGATGTGTTGGGTTTGCAAGCCCGACTAACGGCGCAATTGTCCCCCACCACTTCTCTGCTGGGTGTGGTGCGGGCCGTGACCCTCGATCCCGATCGCTTTGAAGATGACTTCCGGGGCAGCGTTCGGCTCAATCAAATCATCCCCACCGGTTGGGGCCCCCATTCCCTCACCCTGGAATATAGCTATCGCGATCGGCTGTTTAACGGCTCCTTTGGGTTCCGCACCGTGCAGCGCAGCATCGGGGCCGTCTTTGCCTCGCCCCAAATCCGGATCGGCAACACCGGCTTCATTGCCAACTACCAATTGGGCTACCAAAACATCAATGCCCAATCGGACTTTGGTGATCTGATTGATGAACCCAGCCGCAACACGGACGATCGAATCACCCTCGATCGCACCCAAATGGCGATTGCAGTGGCCCGCCCGATCGTCCTGTGGCGTGGCGAAGCCTTGCCGGCCACGCCCGAAGCCGGCCTGCGCTACAGTCCCGTGGCCCTGCGGCCGAGCATTGTGCTGGTTCCCCGCTTGCAGATGGTTTGGCAAAACTACAGCAGCGGCGACTATCAAAACGTGCTCACCGGCTCGATCGTCCTCCAGGGACAGTTGGGCCATTTTTCCCGTCCTTGGCTAGACTACACAGCCTTCACCTTGGGCTACATCGAAAACTGGCGACATGGTTCCTCGCCCTTCCTGTTCGATCGCGTCGGTGATGCGCGGGTGGTGGTCGTTGGCCTCACTCAGCAAATTTATGGCCCCTTCCGGGTTGGCTTCCAACAGGTCTACAACGTCGATACGGGCGAACGGATCGACAGTAACTACACCTTGGAATATAGCCGCCGCACCTACGGTCTGCTGTTGCGCGTTGATCCAGAGCGCCAATCCGGCTCCCTGCAACTGCGCATCACAGATTTCAACTGGACGGGCAGCGGCCAGGAATTTGGTGATATCTAGGCCAAACTCTCGATATGGCCTGATCACCTTGACCTCAAGCCTTGATCTAAAACGATCGGCACGTCATGAAACAGATGCCATGAAGCGATTAACAGGTGGGCAATGCCCATCCCACAGGCCGCTCAAACCTTGCTCTTAAATGGGCAGGTTGGCCCTGGGGTCGAACGACTCGATCGCCCGTAATTGCTCATACAACGCCAACTCATCGGTACTTAACTGGGTTGGCGTAGCAATTTGAATTTCCACAATCTGATCGCCCCGGCGATCGCGGTTGATCGGATAGCCCTTATTCGACAGACGCAGCCGCTGGCCGTGGCGCACCCCGCGCGGCAGGTTCATCTTCACCATCCCATCCAAGGTCGGTACCTCGATCGCGCTGCCCAACACCGCCTCGCTGGGAGTGACGGGCACTTCGCAATAGAGATCGACCCCCTCCAACCGGAAAAAGTCGTGGGGGGCGACGGTGATTTTCAGGAACAAATCACCCCCATTAATCCCCTGATTTTTGAGGCGGATTCGCTGGCCCGTCACCAACCCTGGCGGCATGTTCACCTCCAGCGATCGGCCGTCTTCTAGCCGAATTCGTTCCCGACCACCGCTAAAGGCCTTTTCTAGGGGAATGGTTAACCGTGCTTCCGCGTCCCGGGCAACCGGTGGTTTCACGGTATAGGCCGTGCGGGTTGTGCCAGGCCGGTAGTAATCTCGATTGCCCGGTTGGGGTGGGGCCGTCGGTTCGCCGCGTCGATTCAACAGCCGATCGACAAAGCTATTGAAGTCAATAAACTCGCTGTAGTCCAGGTTGTCCGCCACCCGGGGCTCGGAGCGATCGCCCCAGGTGCGTCCTGCCGCCGCCCGGCGGGCATTTTGGAATCCTTTCTGTTTCCAAAATTTGCTGTATTCGTCGTACTGGGCCCGCTTGGTTGTGTCCGACAGCACCTCGTAGGCTTCGCCAATGTCCTTGAATCGCTCTTCGGCTTCCTTGTTTCCGGGGTTCAGGTCGGGGTGATATTGCCGAGCCAGTCGCCGGAAGGCCCGTTTAATTTCGTCGCCGCTGGCCTCTTTGGCAACACCGAGAATTGCGTAGTAGTTGCGGAAGTTTTGCATTCGGGGAGGTCAAGTTCAAACGGCTGCGATCGCGATCGGCGCTTCGGCTTTCCAGCTTACCGCGATGGGCCCTTAGGCGTTCGATCGGCTAACCGATCCGGTCAATTGGCAGCGCGATCGGCCATCTTCGGCCATCTAATGACTTGGCCGCAGGTTGCGATCGCCCAACCCTTCCAAGCGCGATCGGCAGCAGGTGACCGGAGCCTAATCGGGAGCCTAATCGGGAGCGTCATGGATCAACCCGCATGTCTTGATCCATGTCTTGATCGGAGATGTCCCCTGACCCCGGGCGATCGCCCCTCAGCTATAGTGAGGGGATGGAGCCAATCACGGCGCGATCGCCCGTCCGGCTCGAATTTTTGACTTGTTATTTGCTGATTAAACCCATCATGGCCGCAAAACCCGCTGCTCCCTCCTTTTCCATGGAGGACTTCATGGCTGCCCTCGACGAAAAAACCGTCTCTTTTGAGGCGGGGCAACGGGTCAAGGGCAAACCTTTTGAGTACGCCAACGACGGGGTTTATGTAGACATTGGCGGCAAATCCGCTGCGTTTTTGCCGGTGCGCGAAGCCGCCATGCGCGAACCCTCGGGCGCTGAGGAACTGCAAAACCTGTTGCCGCCCAATGTGGAGCGCGAGTTCATTGTGCTCAAGGAAGCCAACGCCGATGGTCAGGTGACCATTTCGATTCGACAGATGGTGTTGGATCAGGCCTGGAAGGAGTTGGCCAAGGCCCAAGAGGAAAAACAGGCGATCGCCGCCCGTGTGAATGGGGTCAACAAAGGCGGTGTGACGGCGGCCGTGATGGGCTTGCGGGGGTTCATTCCCCGATCGCACCTGGTGGAACGGGAGGATTTGGACTCGTTGGTGGGCCAAACCTTGACCGTCGTGCCGATCGAGGTGAACCGCAATGCTAAAAAATTGGTGCTCTCGAACCGGGAAGCGGCCAAGGTGGGCCTGATGGCACGTCTGAAGGTCAACCAACTGATTGAAGGTAAAATCACCGGGATTCGCCCCTTTGGTGTGTTTGTGAGCTTTGAGGGCAACACCGGGCTGCTGCATGTCAAGCAAATGAGCCAAGCCCATGTGGCCTCGATCGAGGATCTGTTCAGCCAGGGCGAAAGGATCCGCGCCGTGATTATGGAAATTGATGAGTGGAAGGGACGGATCGCCCTTTCGACGGCGGTGCTGGAAAATCATCGGGGCGAAATGCTGGAAAACAAGACCACGGTGATGACCGAGGCGATCGCCCGTCATGCCCAGCTTTATCCCCACTGGGACGCAGAACCGGAGCCGATCGCGGAGTCCAACCCGGAGCCGACCAAGCAGCCCACTGCCCCGGAAGCCACAGACTCGATCGCACCGACTGACTCAACCGAATCAACCGAATCGACCGCAGCCCAGGCCAACCCCGAGGCGATCGCCCCGGAAACACCAGACAACCCGGCAGCACCGGAACCCGCCACCAAGCCAGAACCGGCCCCTGCGCCCAAGGCTCCGATCCGACTGGTGGACTTGAAACCGAAACCTAGCCGCGCTCCTGAGTCGGACGCATAGCACCTATGATCCCGATCGCCCTGGTCTTGGCCCTTTGCCTAGAGTGGGCGATCGCCCCGGCGGCGATCGCGGGTTTGCCTCCTAGCCCACTCACCCAAGCCACCCCGCAGCAACCGGCAGAAATCCGGAGCGATCGGCTGGGGTTCAATGGCCTGCGCTTGGGCGACAATCCCCAGCGGGTGCGCGCTCGGCTCGGCCGGCCCCAACGCACCCAAAACCAGCCCCCTGGCAACTATGGCCGCTACGAATCTTGGTATTACCCCAACCTGATTTTGGGCTTTGGTGATGGAGCGTTGGCCATGATCACAACGACGCAACCCAACTGGGGAACAGCTGAAGGGGTACGGGTGGGCGATCGCTCCAGCCGCATCCTGGCCATTTACGGAGAACCCAATTGGCGCGATTCCGATCGCTGGGGCTACCTGACCGATGACGGGGCTTTTTTGACCTTGCGCCTACGGGGCGATCGAGTCGTGGAAATCCTCTGCGGTTGGTTGCCCGATTGAGTTGGTTGCCCAATTGAATGATTCAGCACCCATGAGCAACCATGGCTAAAAAGCAAAAATTTCCGCATCTCTTGGGTTCCAAGTGGACAGCCCGCCAGCGCACCTTTGGTTGGCGACATTTCCAGGTGAACAATCGCAAAAATGAGGGCGATCGGGTCTATGCGGAATTGGTGGCCTCCTGCGATCCCAACGCGCGGTTTTGGATTGATGCACGCAATCTCAAAAACCGAAATCTGTGGGCAGCGGGCTGGCAAACCCTCGAAGAAATTGAAATTCTGGCAGCGGTCGATCGGGGCGATGACCTGAGCGAAGAGGTGGAAGTGCTGTACCCAGACGCACTTTGATGCCCAGCCCCCAGCCGCCACTTGGAAGGGCCATGGGGCTAGGGCCTGTCGTCATCTCCTAGAATCAGTTGATTTTCCATGCACAACCGTCGTAACAAGATGCTCAAGCCCCTTCCCACCCGATCGATCAACGGGGAAATTGGGGTTGCAAGCACAATGGAAATCAACGGAGAGGGTGGGATTCGAACCCACGGAACCTTGCGGCTCACTCGATTTCAAGTCGAGCGCATTCGACCACTCTGCCACCTCTCCCGGTAAGCCCTGTTATTTTACCGCTGTCGGCGCAAAATCGACCCCTGATTCTGAGATTTCCCACCCGGTCAGCGGAATTTGAAACTGCTGCGGGGCTGCGATCGCGGCCAAATCTGCCCGGAACTGCACCACGGGGCCGATGATGGCGATCGCCGGGGCAGAAAATCCCGTTTCGGTCACTCGATCGCACACCGTTTCCAGGGTGGCCACCAATTCCGCCTGTTCAGGACGGGTTCCCCACCGAATCAACGCCACGGGATCGGTGGGCGATCGCCCCGCTGAAATCAAGGCGGGCACAATCTGGTTGAGGTTATGCACACCCATATAAATCACAATCGTCTCAGCGCTTTGGGCGATCGCTGACCAGTTCACCTGGGGACGATATTTCCCCGCCGACTCGTGCCCCGTCACAAACACCACCGATGAGCTGTAGTCGCGATGGGTTAAGGGAATGCCCGCATAGGCCGGCGCAGCGATGCCCGCCGTCACGCCCGGCACCACCTCCACCGGCACACCCGATCGCAGCAGATCCTGCATTTCTTCGCCCCCTCGGCCAAACACAAAGGGATCGCCCCCTTTCAGCCGCACCACAATCGCCGCTGTCTGGGCTTTTTCAATCAGTAATTGGGTGGTTTCTGCTTGCAACTTTGAGTGACGGCCCCGGCGTTTTCCCGCGTCAATTCGTTCCGCCTGGGGATTAATCATGGCTAGAATCGGGGCACTCACCAACGCATCGTAAACCACCACATCGGCCAATTCGAGCAATGTCTTTCCCTTCAGGGTCAGCAAGCCCGGATCGCCAGGGCCCGCCCCCACCAAATAAACCTTCCCGATCGGCTGGGGAGTCGCAAAGTCGGTCATGAATGAGAACTACCGAAACGTTCGAGAAATGATCTTAGAGGATGCCTGGGAAATATTTGGGGGAGCAATTTTTGGGCCATGAACCACCCAAGTTGCCCAATCGTGCCTATTGGGGTTTGCATTTACCCGCCCGGATCAACCCCACACGCTTGGCGATCGCCTCCGCCAAATTTCCATAGGGGCCCCACCGATCGCCCGCTGGATGGGGATTGGGCAAATCCGCCAGCCGATCGCTCGGCACAATTTCGCAGCGATCGTCTGCACAGCGCACAATATAGAATTCCGGGACTTCCATCAACGCCTTCAATCTGTTGATTAACCCTAGTTGTCGAAATTACCGATCAGCCGATCAATTAATCAATCAACCAATTAATCAATCAATCAATGAGCCGATCGCCGGTTGATGAACAGCAGCTTACTCCCCCAAGGATCAATCAGCTATCGGGGAGCAGTGGCGGCACTGGCCCCGCCATTTTCGCCATCCTTCAGGTTGGCAATTTCCCCTTGCAACACTTCCAAAGCCTTGGCGTATTGGGCATCTTCTAGCGTGCCAATTTTGTCGCGATTTTCACTCAGGAACTCCCGTTGTTGATCGGTCAATTCCACCTTGATATCGGGATCGATCCCGTGTTTGTTGATGTCGCGACCGCTGGGAGTCAAATATTTAGCCACCGTCACCGCCATCCCGGAACCATCGCCCAGGTTGCGCACCGACTGCACCAACCCTTTCCCAAAGGTTTTCGTACCAATCAAAACAGCGCGCTTATTGTCCTGCAACGCTCCAGACAGAATTTCACTGGCACTGGCCGATCCTCCATCCACCAAAACCACGAGGGGTTTGCCTGTGAGGGCGGTGCGGTTGGCCTGTTGGCGATCGGTCTCGCCGTTGCGATCGACCGTGGACACGATCGCCCCCTCATTCATCCACATCCGCGCAATGTCAATGCTGGCATACAGCAAGCCACCGGGATTGGAGCGTAAATCCAACACATAGCCAGAAACATTTTGGGATTCTAGCTTTTGGATGGCTTCGCGCATTTCCGTGGCCGCGTTGGCGCTGAACTGGGTCAGGCGAATATAGCCGATCGGGGCTGTGCCGTCCTTGGGCCGCTCGCTGAAGCTCACCGGATGCAGCTCAATCCGGGCCCGCTCGATCGTGTAAGTCATGGTGCGATCGCCCCGTTGCAGGGTCAACACCACCGTGGTTCCCACCGGGCCGCGAATCAGCTTCACGGCTTGGTTAATATCCATCCCCTTGGTGGATTTGCCGTCAATGGTCAGGATTTTATCCTTCGACAAAATGCCCGCCTTGGCCGCCGGGGAGCCATCGATCGGGGAAACAACGACCAATTCCTTGGTTTTCTTGTCTTCGCCCAACTGCAACCCCACCCCCGTCAGTTCGCCGGAGGTGTCGATTTGCATGTTGCGGAACTCATCGGGATCCATGAAGCGGGTGTAAGGATCGCCGAGTTTTTCCAACATTTCCCGAATCGCTTTGTAGGCTGCTTCGGGTTGGGTATAGTCGCGGTTCAAGTAATCTTGGCGCACCGCTTGCCAGTCCACCTGGTTGAAGGTGCCATCCACATAGAGCCGATCGACAATTTGCCAAACCTCGTCAATCACTTCCTTCGGGTTTTCTTGGAAGAAAGCATGACCTTGCGAAAGGTGAATGCCCGCGCCTGTCAGAGTCACAGCAGCCACCGTTGTGGCCGCCGCACCTAAAACGAGCTTGCTATTCGCGATCGGCATAAGGCTCTAGTTCATCATTCGCGCGTCTCATTCTCATCATAGTGTTTTGCCGGGTCGATGGCGATTGGCAAGGAAATTAGGACATCACTTGATTGAACAGGCTGCCCAGGGCGATCGCTTGGGCCCGGGGCATTTGGCCATAGCTGAACCGATAGGGAGTTTTTGACCCCAACAGCGGCCGCATGGTTTCGAGCAGGTAAGGACTGCCGTATAAAATCACGCCCGCCAATTGCTGGGATTCCTGAAGGGCTTTCAGCCAAGCGATCGCCCCTTGGGTGAGGTTGGCGCTGCCTCGGAAGGGATTGCCCCGGGCAAAAATTTGCAAAAGGGTGGGTTGTTGGGCCGCCAGGGAACCGATCGCCTCGAAATCCACCGGGCTGTAGCTGTCTACAATTTGTAGTTGCCCGATGCCCCACTGGCGCGGCCAGGCAATCGCCGGGACAAATTGCCCCAGAAAGTCGCTGGCGATCGCGTCATCCACCACGATCAAATTGCGGGC
The DNA here is from genome assembly GCF_059138625.1 of Limnothrix sp. HT2024. NCBI lineage: Bacteria > Bacillati > Cyanobacteriota > Cyanophyceae > Pseudanabaenales > Pseudanabaenaceae > Limnothrix > Limnothrix sp. HT2024. The sequence continues at coordinate 3,620,074 of NZ_CM181121.1, read as the reverse complement.
GATCGGGCGCTGGGTTGGAGTATCGGCCGGGGAGCCGATCGCCGCTGCGGGGGTCAGCTCCGCCAGCGTGCCCAAATTTTCCAAGGCTTCTTGGGCCAAGGTGCGATCGGGCGTTTCGGGTGTCTCGGGCGATCGGGGCAGAACCAACACCCCATTGCCACCGCCTAAGCTGCCCTCCAAAATGGCCGTCACGGTGGCCTGGTGCTGGGGCTGGCCCAATTGTCCCCGCAGGTCGATCGCGCTGGGGGGAACATCGGCCGCCTGTCGATCGGCCCCCTGAAAAACCTTGCCCTTGGCTTGCCAAATCCGCGCCACCGATTCCCGAATTCGTTCCGGGGAAATGCGTCCCGCCTCCACGGCCCGCGCCACGGCCGCGATCGCCCCCGGGGGATCCACCGGCATCAACAAAATATCGGCCCCCGCTTCCACGGCCATCACGGGTGCTTCGTTGGCCCCGTAGTGGCGGGCGATCGCCCCCATCACCAGCGCATCGGTCACAATCAGCCCCCCAAAGCCCAAGTCTTGCCGCAGCAACTGGGTCAAAATCGGTCGCGACAGGGTGGCGGGCCGTTGGGCATCGAGGGCGGGAATTTGCAAATGGGCGCTCATCACCGCATCCACACCGGCCTCGATCGCCGCCACAAAGGGGGGCAACTCGATCGCGTTCAATCGTGGGCGATCGTGGGGAATCACCGGCAGAGACAAATGGGAATCGATCGCCGTGTCGCCATGGCCCGGAAAATGCTTGGCCGCCGTCAAAATCGGGAATTGATGGGCCCCGGCAATGAAGGCCGCGGCCAGTTGCCCGACCAATTGCGGATCGTCCCCAAACGATCGCACGTTAATCACCGGGTTAGCCGGGTTGTTATTCACATCCACCACCGGCCCCAACAACCAATTCAGCCCGATCGCTTGGGCTTCCGCTGCCGTCATGGCTCCCAAATCGCGAGCCAGGGCCAACGCTTGGGGGCAATCCTGCTGGGCCAACGCGCCGAGGGCCATCAGGGGCGGCCCTTGGGTGGCTCCCCCAAACCGCTGCCCCACGCCCTCTTCAATGTCCGCCGCAATCAGCAGAGGCACGGGGGCCCACCGTTGAAACTCATGGGTTCGCAGCGCCACTTCCGCCGCGCCCCCACCTAGCAAAATCACGCCCCCCACGCCCCACTCCTGGATCCAAGATTCCAGCACCGAGGCGATCGGCTCCCAAGCGGGATAGCGAATTTGGGCATCGAACAGAAAACCCGAAGCCCGCACAACAACCATTTGAGCAATCTGTTGGCGCAGGGTCAGGCGATCAAGGTCAGGCAAGGGGGATGGGGCCGAAACAGTCATGGCAGCAACTCTAGGCAATTTCTCGCGATTCCTGGTGGAACCATAACCAACAACGCGGCCCTGCGGCGAAATTCCTGATTGCCACGATCGTTAACGAACCCGACAAAGGGCCGATCGTCAAATTGCCTGAAACCCCGATTCCACCGTTAGCGGATCGTGGGAGACGAGGGGCTTAAGCCCCTTGTTACGACGATTGGGGCACGGAACATGAACCATTTCAGCCTCACATCGAGCAATGACGATCGGGTCTAACCGCCTCTCAAGGTAGGTCGATCGCCCCCATGGCCTCAAGGGCTTTCCACAACACTGCTACCCCCACTTGTTCCGACACCGCTTGGGGATCAAACTTGCCATCAGCCACGTACTTTCCCGTTTGATAGTGATTGCTCCCGCTCCACAGATAGGGCGTGAGCACCGTGGGGCGATAGAGCCGATAGCCAAAACCGTTGAACCGCTCGGCTCGCCACAGCCAAGCCCCCAAGGAGCGATCCTTCACGCGCGGGCCGTCAAACTCCTTGAGGGTGAGGGCATCGATCGCGCTGTCTTCCCAAGTTTTGAAGGGGCCCCGCCCGATCGGCTCGATCGTGGTGCGCTGGCTGAGGGGTTGCCCGTTGTGTAAATGGCAGCGAAAGTCACAGTTGGACTCTAGGTTATGAATCGCCGCCACAAACCACCAGGGCACTTGAATCGCAGTTTCAATGGCCCCATAGCGCGATCGGAACTTCAAGGCTCGATCGGCTGCTTGTTTGGCCCTGGCTTGCCAATTGGAGCGAATTTGGCAAGTTTCCCAGAGGCGATCGTATTCAGGCTTCAGATCCGGAAGGCGGGTGGAGGAAACCATCGCGAGGACAACGACTGGCGTTGCAATCTCTCTGCTAAGTCCACGATAACGCTGGGCGGGAGGCAGGCAACTGGGTTGAGGGAATTGTTAACAGCGATCGACCGGAAGATGATCGGGAAACTCCTGCTCTTGGGCCAGGGCCCGAATGGCTGTCCATTCCCGATCGCTCAAGGGTTCTTCCTCCAGCTCGATCGCGAACGTGTCCCGAGCCGCCTGGGTCAGGGTCGCCACCAGGTGCGATCGGGACAGGGGCGGCAACCGGGGTTCCGGCGGCTCCGTGCCAAAGATCTGGCCATGGAGCGATCGGTTGGGATGCAGGGCGATCGAACCATGCTGCAACACCGCCGCCCCTCGCAGATATTGAGCGCTGCCGATTAACTTTTCGCCGCCGTCAGCCAGCACCAAATCCGCATCGGTGGCCAGCGCAAAACAGTTGGCTTGGTTACGCAAACCGACCGATCGCCCCTCGCCAAACCGCAACTCCACCCCCAGAGCCTGCCAACCCGCAATCAAAAATTGACAAATGCGGCAATAGGCATCCCGACGGCTGCCGAACTGGGAGCCAATGACCGCATAGGTGAGGTCATTCCCATGGAGCACGGCCCGGCCCCCCGTGGGCCGCCGCACCAGGGGAACCGGGCGATCGGCCCATTGCAACCGTTCCCAAGCGGCCGGGTAACGCCGTTGATGGAACCCCAGGGAAATCGTGGGTTCCGACCAGGTATAAAACCGCAAAACCGGCGGGCCCGCTGCTTGAACATGCTGCTCAAACAACCAGCGATCGATCGCCATTTGCACCGCGCCGGATTCGTTCAAGGTTGGGATCAGTCGCCAGCGATCGCCCATAGCCTCAATTTGTGAATATATCAATCGCGGCCCCACGACTCGCCAGGACAAGCCGCCCTAACCAAATTCCGCTTGCAGTGCTTCGTCATTGTCATCGGCGATCGAAGCTACCAACGTAATCGATCGGGAAATTTCCCCCGGCGACAGTTCCGCCACCGTGCGGGTTGTGGTCACCACCACGGAATTTTCCGCGATCGCATAGCGGGCCTCAAAGGTGCTTAACCAATTGGCCGCCATCAGTTTTTTCAGCAACCCGGCCTCGTCCTTCACCGGCAAATTCAACACCGATGACCAAACCGTCAACGTGTCATCGTCCGTTTCGCCCGTCAGTTGCACATAGACCTCCACCGAGCCGTATTGAAACCGCCAAAGGGACGATCCGCCGCTGCGATTCACCATGGCGCTGTTTTCCGTCGCCAAGCTGGAGATCACCGTTTCGATCGTCTCGATCGCGCTGGTGGGTTCTTCTGCCATATCCAACAAAGCTTCTTCCGCCGCCGTTGTCATAGGTCTAAGTCAAGGATTAAGTCAAGTTCGCGGGCTGGAGGGGGTTTAGCGCCGCATGATGCCGATCCACTGGCCACAGGCCAGCCACCCGATCGCCCCCATGCCCACCCCATCCAGTGTGGTCGCAACGCTCGATCGATGCAACTGATGCTTAACGTTCAGGGCGATCGCTCGGCTTCCGGGCCACCCAATATTTGCTCAGGAAATGGGCCGCAGTTTCCACCCGCTCAAACCCCGCCTTTTCCAAATAGGCCACCAGATCATCCGTGATGTAGTGGCGATAGAACGGTTCATGGAACGCCGCCGGGAACCCCGCCAACACCGGCTCCAGTTCCGGCACATCCGCTGACTGAATCGAATCGCACAGCACCACCGTGCCCCCCGGCTTCGTCACCCGGAACAGCTCTTGGATCACTTGGGAGCGCACCGGCCCCGGCAACTCATGGAACAGGAACGTGCTGGTGGTGATGTGGAAATAATTATCCACGTAGGGCAGCGCCTCTCCTTGGCCCTGAGCCAGTTGGGGCAGCTCGCCGGGCTGTTGCGACAACACCTGATTTGCCTTGCGCAGGTAGGCCGGCGACAGATCCAGCCCAAACAGCGCCGCCTTGGGCAGCACCGATCGAATGAACCGCAGGGTGCGCCCCGTCCCGCAGGCCACATCCAACACCCGCAAATCGCGCCCCGTCACTTCTGGGAAAGCGCGTGCCCCCTGGGCGATCGGGGCCAATACTCGCCGCCGCATCGCATCCGCCGTTCCGTTAAACAGCAATTCCACCTGCAAATCGTACAAATTCGCAGACCAATCGCTCAGATAGCCATCGGTTTGGTAGTGGAAATTTTGCAGGTAATACTTCGGATAACCGTTGGTGTCGATCGAGGGCGAAAACTCCTGAAAACGCTGTTCCGACAGGCGCATCCAAGTTTGGAACCCATCCCAAATCACCAACGGGTAACACTTCAGGAACTCATCCCAAGCATTTTCAAACACCAACTCGGGCCCATAAACCCCCTGTTCCACATCCTGCCAGTCGGTTTCCAGCAGCGTTTGCATCCGGCGCTGCAACAACTGGAACACCTCCGGCGGCAGGTTTTGATTTCGTTGGGGCAGGGGTTTGATCGCATTCAAAACCCGCCTGTTCATTTGCTTGTGGGCCAAGCTAAAAGCCCCCTTGCTCTGCTGGAAGGTCTGATAGGCCAGCTTCAGCAGGTCATTCGGACTCGGCAGCGGAAAAGGTTGCTGTGGGCGGCGATCGGTGGTGGCAGTCATGGCAATGGGAAATTTTGAAGGGCGATCGACCCGAGACCGGGAATGCGTCGATCACTTGGATTATTAAGGGGCAATTCCCCGGCGAAAACCAAACCCCGATGGCAATTGGGGGCGGTCTTGAGGGTCTATTGTAACGAAAACTTTACGATCAATCGGGCGATCGGGCAGCGAGGCAGCCTTCTGGCGCGGTTTCCTCCCAGCATCGATCCAACCAAACAACCGATCTTTAGGGTGCTGAGGGCAATCGATCGCAATTTGGACGTTGTGGCACTGTTGGGTTTTGGCAGGGTGGTTAGGCGCGAATCTCATTGACCTGCGCGGCAATGGACTTTAAGAGCCTGAGTACGCCATAAAGTCCATTTTCTGGTTGGGAATAGATTGAAAAATCACTGGAAATCGCGTAGTGATTGCCTTGGATTTTCAAAAATAAAAAGTTATCGCCATTGGTAACTAATGCAAACAGGGGACGATCGCGATCGGGGTTGGCACAGGCATAGGCTAAGGCCTGGGGAATGCCTGTCGAAGCGGCAAATCGGGTGCGTTTTGACTCGACGATCGCCACCCACAATTCCCGGCAAATCACCAACGTATCAATCCGCCCGGTGTAACGTTCATGGCGATCGTCCACCACAATTTCGACGCTGGCTTCGGCTTGGAGCCGAAAGGGCGGATCGCAAAATCCTGCAAGATAAAGCAACGGCGAAACCAACAATAGATTCACCGTTGCTTCGGTCAGATCACCTTCGGCGCTGCTGTAGCGATAGCTGGCACGAATGCGATCGAGGGTTTGGCGTTCTGCTGGGCTGAGGGTGATTTGGGCAGTCTGGGCGGCGGTTGCTTCGGCAAAAAAAGCGGGGTCAGCGTTGGGGCTGAGCTGAAAGCGCGTTTCGACCTGGCGCAGGGTGAGGAGGGATTGGGCGATCGCGAGGGTTTCTGGCATGGGTTCCTCCAAAAATGCAGCAATCCATCAACCTCTAACCTAGGGCAAATTCGGTGAAGGAGCGGATGCTGGGGTGATGGTAGCCCAGTACCAAGTCTTCTTTGGGCACGCCGCGATCGAGCAGTTTCTAGGGTGTTGAGGGCGATCGCACCGGTCTGCCGTAGGGTGCGTAGGGCAACGGTTCGCAGGTTCCCGAGGTGGGGTTTGTGCCCTACGCACCGCTGCCATGGGGCGGCCCAACCGATCGGGAATGGTCGTTTCGTCGTGGTGAGTGGGGGTGCGTGGGAGATGACCGGGAGCTTGTTGTTACAAAGGTGGCGTTCCCTCGCTCACTCTATGCCGATTTGCATTAATAATGAAATTTTCTGTGATTTGTTTGAATCAACAGCTTTAAGGTTCGATCTTTTAGCCTGGATTGGACAAGATACTTAGGCGTGGAATAATAAAGTCGGAGAAATTAGTCAATTTAAAGTGAGTGCGATGATCAAACGTCAAGCCTGAATGTATTGTATCCTAACGGCCTCCGGCACTACAACCCAACTGACGGCTAGAGCAATACAGCCTTTACCTAGAACGATTGGTACGACATAATTATAAGTGTAGTTGAGTTATCGTCAGGAAAACTCATGGGTCGTTATTCTCTGGACTTGCGCCGAAAGATTGTAGAAGCTTACGAAAAGGGAGACACTTCAATTCGGAAAGTGGCAAAACAGTTTTCGATTAGTCCAGATACCGTCAGGCGGCTTCTAAACCTATATCGTTCAACTGGAAGCTTAGTACCTAAGAAGTGTGGCACGAAGCGAGTGAGCATCTTATCTCAGCATGAAGAAGCCATCTTAGAAATTGTAGAGACCAATCCTGATTTTACATTGCGAGAGTATTGCGAAGCAGTGCAAGAAAAATTGGGTGTCAGTTCTAACACAAGCATGATGGATCGATTTTTAAAGCAACATGACATCAGCCTCAAAAAAAACATACAGGAGCGAAAAAGTAATCACGGCGGAAGTACAAGCCGAGCGCGTGAGCTACTGGCAGAGAATTTTGAAAGTGGAAGCTGAAAAGCTTGTCTTCATTGACGAAAGCGGTTTTTGGGTTGGGATGAATCGCCCCATGGCCAGAGCTAAAAAAGGAATGAAGGCTTATGAAACCCAGAAGCCCTATTACGGTAAAAAGATGACAGTCATTAGTGCGATCAGGCGATCAGGAGTTGTCACAATAAAAGGATTGAAAGGCTCAATGAAAAAGGAAGATTTTCTAGAGTTTGTTAAAGTAAACTTGGCATCGCAGTTAAAAGCGGGTGATGTGGTTATCATGGACAACTTAAACTCTCATCATCGTCCAGAAGTGAAAGAAATGATAGAAGCAGTAGGAGCAACAGTAGAATATCTGCCAGTGTATTCACCAGACTTTAACCCTATAGAAATGATGTGGTCGCAGTTAAAAATCTTTTTGTGGAAATTTAGAACAGAAACCATAGAAGTGTTGGAACAATTAACTAGATTGGCAGCCCGACTGGTGGATTTACAGTGCCTGAAAAACTGGTTTACTAAATGTTGTTATTGTACCTAGTAATTGCGGTAAGGGCTGTATTATGCAGACTAATAGATTAATTGAAGCAACTCCTGAAGAGAAAGCCTTAGCTACCCAAGGAGAGATTTCCACCGCGATTGCCCACTATCGCCAAAGACTAGACACCTTACCTAACTGGTTGGATGGCTACAACTTTTTGGCCAAACTACTCATTGAACAAGAAGCTTTGCCGGAGGCGATTATCGTCTATCAGCAGGCCATCCAAGCTTTGCCAGAACAAGCCACACTCTACGTCAATCTGGCAACCTTACTGCTAATCCAAAGTAATTCTGCTGCTGCCTTGCGGGCCTATGAGCGGGCAATTTCTATAGATCCCACCTGGCATCACAGCTATCTGTGCCTAGCTCGGCTTTATAGACACTTGCTACAACTAGAGGACGCGATCGCCGTTTGTGATCGCGGTTTGAGGGCTTCTCCTGGGTCAGGCGATTTATGGCAACTTCGATCGCAGTGCTTAGAACAACAAGGGCACCTGGCGGCGGCGATCGAGGGCTATTTGCATCTGCTAGCGATCAATCCTGGCTCAGAGGTAGCCTATCAGGAGATCAAACGCCTGGGGATTAACCATCAGCGCCAAGATTGGTTTGATTTTTGCTCCCAGCATGATTTAACTCCCACTCTTCTCCGTCGCTTCAGTCAGATAACGAACTGTGATGACAAATTGGTTTGGTCAATAGAATTGCCTGCACATTTATTCGATCAAAGCGAGAAAAAAGCGGCATCTAATTTCCAATCGGATCATTTTTTTGAACTGAGAGAAGCGATGGTTTGGATCAATTCACAAACTGTTGCAATTTTAAATCACGAAACCAAATTTCTGGCAGAAGCTTGTACTGGTCAATTATCAACATTGGTATGCAAGAATATCATACCTAATTGGCCTAGAATTCAGACCGGAAAAGCATTAATTTTATCTATTTTATGCGGAGAAAATTACTATCACTGGATGTTTGATGTTTTACCCAGGCTTGGTAAATACAAAGCCAAGTTTTATCAGGATGAAGATGCTTTCGATAAAATTGACTATTTTGTTTTTGACAGAATTAACCGACCGTTTCATCAAGAATCCTTAGATTTACTTGGAATTGACCCCAGTAAAGTCATAGAAACAGGCAACCAAGCGATTTTAGCGTTTGAGTTTGTCTTGGTGCCATCCTATATGAACGGCATCACACGCTATGCCTGTAACTTTTTGCGCAAGACGTTCTTGAGCCAAGTTTTACAGCGTCAGGAATTGACAGAGATCGCCAGCGATGTAGGATTACAGGCAAAAAGCAGGAGGCAAGATACTCAACACGCAGAAAGCCGTCTGTCTGGGGAACCCAGCAGCTTATCTACTCATCCGTTAGAGACCGACAAGCCAGCTAGAAAAATCTATATCACACGAAGTAACGCGAATTACCGGCGGTTACTCAATGAGGCCGAAGTGATGGAGTTTCTCATAGCCGATGGGTTTGAGATTATTGAACTGGAAGCGCTGCCATTGTTGAAACAAGTAGCCATATTTGCCAATGCGGCGGTGGTGGTTGCGCCGCATGGGGCGGGGTTAACCAACTTGGTCTTTGCCTCGCCTGGAACCTGGGTTCTTGAATTGTTATCAATTTCCTATCGACCAGTTTGCTATAAAGTCATTAGCGAGTTTGTGGGACTGAATTATCACTATGTGATTGGAGAAGCAATTCAACGATCAGATGAATTGTTTCAAGGTGAACCAGCTTGGTACGACTTAAGAGTAGATTTAGAAAAAATCAAGGTGATTTTGGCAGAGTTTAGCTCCTCACTCAGTTGATTTAAGCCTTACAAAATCACCCTATCAACCCAATCTCACCTCGTCAACTGCCCTTGCATTACCTTTGAATTTCGGAATCTGCTGCGCCTCGTCCTCCTTTGCTTCCACCTCCACCAACACATCATCGTCCAACTCGATTAACTTACTCGCCATCGTGGTTTCGGGCCTCCCATTTAGCCCCAGCCTAGCCCGATCGCCCAAACAACGAGAAGCGATCGAGCCGGGCTTGCCAACACAGCAAACGACTCGATCGCCTCTGAAGTTACGACTAATTCATCAGCTCAGATTTAACTGAAACGGCTGCATGAAATTCATGATGAATACTGAATGGGCTGAATATTCAGCTCTGCCTGCCATTGGCTCAGGGGCTTTTCCCATCCCTCTTCCCACTTTTGAGCAAACAGGGGTTGAGCGGCCTTACCCATCTGAAATCCTTGAGCAATTGCCTCTAGCAAGAGTGGCAATGCTGTTGGTGCCATCAGCGTGCTGGTTATTAAACTGCTAGCCACTACCATGCTAGCCAGTGGGTAGGGAAACTGTGGCAGATGAAATGCCTGTAAACCAATTTCACCAATTTCAGAGGGAGCAAATCCAGTCACAATATGCCAAAGATCATGGGTTTGGCTCAGGCGCATTTCAACATACTCAGCATCAGATTGGGCAGCCATTCCAGCATGTAAATTGGGATCAAAGCCCTTTTCTTTCATTTCTGCTGCATAGATATACCCCAGCGAATCAGGAGGCAGGGTCAGGAGGGTTTCTAAATCATGAGCGGGTGGCAGATAGCGCTCACGGATTAAGGCGGCACAAGCTGGATTCTGACTGAGGTATTGTGCTGCCAAAGCGTAGGCGGGCGTTTCCAGCAAGCCATCCACTAATTCGCCCACTGTTTTTAAGCTATTGCTGCCAAGGAGCATTGCAGTGAATGACTTAAAAATCAGAATCTTTGAAAACAACGACTTCACACCCTGAAACAGGGGATTTGATGCCGGTGGTTGCATGGAACTGGTCAAAGAGTCGTTCAATGTTGCTGAATTAAGCGGTTGCATAGACAGTAGCTCCAGGGAACTGCAAAGTGAACCCAACCACCTCTCAAAAGAAGATGAAGTTGCTGAATAGTCGGGAGAAAGCTAGCACTTTCATTCGTTAACTCACACCCTGGCGGGACAGTGCTTTCAGGGGTGAGTCAACTCATAAAATGAGTATCTCTCATGTTTTTAGAATATCAGCAGCATTTTTGTCTTGTCAAGCAAAATATGAGTAAATTTCATTTTTAATCCAGATCGACAGCCGAGAGCAGTCTGAAATCTCAAGCACGATGACTGGCCCGTTCACTGTCCTTCGCTGGCAACTGTCATCAACCATCATGATCTGCGTGATTTCAGTCCTGACTCCACCCGATCGCCCCGAACAGTCCAACCCCAAACAACGAGAAGCGATCGAGCCGGGCTTGCCAACACAGCAAACGGCTCGATCGCTTCTTCAATTTCAGAATTACTAGTTGGGCTGGCCGGGGCGATCGGCCCCAGCGCAACTCAGCCCCCTAACCCCGTTGGGAATTAGGCATCGTAGTACAGCGCGTACTCGTAGGGGTGCGGACGCAGACGCATCGGGTTCACTTCCGCATCCAGCTTGTAGGTGATCCAGTTGTCGATGAAGTCATCGGTGAACACACCCGAATCGGTCAAGAAGCTGCGATCTTGATCCAGGGCTTCCAGCGCGCCTTCCAGCGAACCGGGAGTCGAAGGAACCTTGCTCAGTTCTTCGGGGCTGAGGTCGTAGATGTCCACATCCAGCGGTTCGCCCGGATCGATTTCGTTCTTGATCCCGTCGAGACCCGCCAACAGCATGGCCGAGAAGGCCAGGTAGGGGTTGGAGGTTGCGTCGGGGCAACGGAACTCCAGGCGCTTGGCCTTGGGGTTCGAGCCGGTCAGCGGAATCCGAATCGAAGCCGAACGGTTACCGGCCGAGTAGGCCAAGTTCACCGGCGCTTCAAAGCCCGGCACCAAGCGCTTGTAGGAGTTGAGGGTGGGGTTGGTGAAGGCCAACACAGCGGGTGCGTGCTTCAGTAGACCACCGATGAAGTTCAACGCCATCTTGCTCAAATTGGCATAGCCATCGGGGCTGAAGAACAGGGGCTGGCCGTCCTTCCAAATGGACATGTGGGTGTGCATCCCCGAACCGTTGTCGTTAAACAGCGGCTTGGGCATGAAGGTGACGGTTTTGCCGTACTTCTTGGCCACGTTCTTGATCACGTACTTGTAGGTCAGTACGTTGTCAGCGGCGCTGATCAGGTCGCTGAACTTCATGCCCAGCTCGCACTGGCCGGCGGTTGCCACTTCGTGGTGATGCTTTTCAATGGGCACGCCGCAATTGCCCATGGTCAGCAGCATTTCCGTGCGGATGTCTTGCAGGGTGTCGCTGGGGGCCACGGGAAAGTAGCCGCGCTTGTAGCCGATTTTGTTACCCAGGTTGCCGCCCGCTTCCATGCGGCCCGAGTTCCACTGGGCTTCGATCGAGTCCACGTGGTAGTAGGATTCGTGCTCGTTTTGGCCGTAGCGAACGTCGTCGAAGATGAAAAATTCCGGTTCGGGACCGCAATATACGGTGTCGCCGATGCCGGTGCTTTGCAGGTAGCCCAACACGCGAGCCGCGATCGAACGGGGGTCGCGATCGTACCACTCGCCGGTACGGGGTTCTTTGATTGAGCAGACCATGCTCAGGGTGGGCACTTCCATGAACGGATCCATCCAGGCGGTGTTGGGATCAGCCACCATGGACATATCGGAAGCTTGGATGCCCTTCCAACCGCGAATGCTGGAACCATCAAAGGCCACGCCCTCGGTGAAGGCTTCTTCGTCGATAAGGCTGCGATGGAAGGTGCAGTGCTGCCAGATCCCGAAGAGATCGACAAACTTCAGGTCGATCATCTCGATATTTTGGTCTTGAATCATTTTCAAGACATCTTGGGCAGTCGTCATGAACGAACTCCTTGAACCTGTTTGTTTAGTCGCTCTTTGGAATAGATGCGAGGCACTGCCCCTCTGTCACGGTTGCGCTTAGAGCAAAACCTAATGAATGACGCTTACTCGGGGTAGCGCTACATTCGTCACATCCTAAAGAGAGGCTAGGGCGGTTTTTGTATCAGAAACTACGATTTCTCTGCTGAGGGGAGATACAAAACTTAGTGCTGAGACTTTGGGCTAGGCGCTGCGGTGTGCGATGATTGAGGGGGCCCGAGCGTCGCCGCAGAAATCCGTTACACCGTCTGATGTGTAGCGATTTCAGCCGAGTCCCGGGACGAGTTTAAGACAAGCAGCTTCCTTAATGTAGGCTACTGTCAATATTTCTCTTCGATAAAGACTGTTGGGAGAATCGCTCATGATGCGCGATGCTGTGACGACTTTAATCAGAAACTATGACATTACGGGTCGCTACCTCGATCGCGACGCAATGGACGACCTGAAGGCCTACTTCGCGTCGGGTGAAGCTCGGATCAAGGCGGCATCGGTGATTAATGCCAATGCGGCGGATATTGTCAAGCAAGCGGGCTTGGCTTTGTTTGAGGAAGTGCCCGAGCTGATTCGTCCGGGTGGCAATGCTTACACCACTCGGCGCTATGCGGCTTGTCTGCGGGATATGGACTACTACCTGCGCTATGCCAGCTATGCGATCGTGGCGGCGGATGCGGATGTGTTGGATGAGCGTGTGCTGAACGGCCTGCGCGAAACCTACAACTCGTTGGGTGTGCCCCCGGCTCCGACGGTGCGCGGCATCCAAATTATGAAGGATATTGTGAAGTCGCTGGTGACGGCGGCCGGTGTGGATGCCAGCGTGGTGGATGCACCGTTTGATTACATGACCCGCGAACTGAGCGAGTCGGACATCTAGGATTTTGCCCGATGGGCAAGTCCAGCGAAACATCGCCCGTGGAGGTTGGGGCCTCTGCGGGCGATTGTTTTGGTTGGATGCAGGCTTGTGGATTTTGGGTGAATGCTTTCGGGATATACGTTGGGGTTAATCAACGGTTTAATCAACGGTTATTGAGGGTTTGGGATTTCAGGCCGATCGGGAAGTTTCCGGCCCGATCGCCGCGCCCATTGCCGTCAACAACATGATGATCCCCGCCGCCACAAACAGCCCGGTAAGGCTGATTTCCAACAACGCACCCGAGGCCGCTTGCGAAAAGGGATCCAAGGCCACCGCCGCGAACATAATCAGACTCATCATGCGCCCCTGCATGTGGAAGGCGGTTTGCTGTTGCAGCCAAGTCATGGCCAGCACACCCACAATGCCGCCACCGATCCCCATCCCCCCGAGCGCGATCGCGGCGAGGGCCGTGCTGTGAACAAAGCCCAGGGCAATTAACCCCAATCCCAAGGCCCCCGCCAACCAAGCCAGGGGCGTTTTGAGGTTGGCGATCGCGCTGAGCTGCCCCGCAATCACCACGCCCAGCAAGGCCCCCACGCCATAGGCGGCCTGAAGCGATCCAAAGGTGGTGGCGTTGCCCTGGAGGCGCACGGTCACCAGTTGGGCCACACCAATCACGATCGGCCCCAGAATGGCAAAGTTAATGGCCGCAATCAGCAGCAACCCGATCCGAATGTCCGATCGCTGCCAGGCGTAGCGCAACCCTTCGCCAATTTCGGCGGCCAGGGCTTGTTTGGGCGCTGCCTGAGCGGCCTGGAGCAATCGCCCGGGAGCCTTGGGTTGCACCAGGAAAATGCAAAGACTGCCGAGCAACAGCAACAGGGCATTGAGGGTAAAAGTTGCCGTCAACCCCACAGCCCCGATCGCCAAGCCCGCCGCCGCCGGCCCCACCACATTCGTAATCTGTTCGCTGCCTTGCATCCAAGCATTGGCCTGAGACAGGCGATCGGCGGGAACCAGTTTCGGCAACAGGGCCAAAACGGCGGGATACAGAAAGGCCTCCAGGGAACCAAAGAGGGCCGCAATGGCAATCATCCCCTCCAAAGAGAAGCGATCGGCCAGCAGCATCCCCACCACGCCCATGATCGCCAGGGCCGCGATCGCCCCCGCCAGCGCCGCCACCCGATTGGTGGGCAGGCGATCGCTCATGGCTCCCCCCAGCAACATCAACAGCCCCCGAGGAATCGCCGCCGCCATCAACACCGACCCCGCCGCCCAACCGGATTGGGTTTCTTGCAACACCAACCAAGTCAGGGCCACCAACCAAATTTGTGCAGCACAGAAAATTAGGGTCTGACCCGCCCACAGATACACAAACTGTCGGGCCGGTCTCGATCGCAATCGTTTTAAATTCAACATGGGATGCACCTCACACTGATTGCAATCACCGACTCAAACCGTTCACCACAGCAGTTCACTCAGCAATCCATACACCGCCACAAAATTGATGCGACTGAGGGCCACCAACCAGCGCGATCGCTCGTGGTGGTCTTGATCTCCCCAAGCGGAAATGCGGTTCCACCCGGCCGTTAGCAGCAAGATCCAAGGAGCAAGTCGCAAGCGACCCCAGCGCCAGAAACGTGCCCAGGGCCAGCGAGTCCGGTTGCTAGCAGGCTCCGATTCAGCAGGGGCAGATGCTGGAGTTAGCGTGAGTTTTGAAATCGTCCGCAGCATAGGTTTCAAGGGATTGAGGACTGAGGGGGCACTTTTTATTTCAAATGCTCGATATAAAAACGCCACGTTAAACACACGGTTGAGCCGGTGAAACGTCGTATTCAGCGATGAAAGTCCGAGAAAAAGCTCCAGAAAATCCAATCAAGCTTAATTAAGCCCAATCAAAAATGGCTTCAGCGTGGGGAACTAGACATAGGAACCTTGAAGTGGAAAGATAAATATGAAATTTGCTCATATTCAAGATATGAGCGATCCTCGTTTTTTGTCAAGCCCCCTACTGGCCACAGTGCAACGCATGATGACTCCCGGAACCAAAGCCCCTCCCAAACCAGCCGCCCGCAAGAAACCGCGCCAGGCCCGCAGCCAAGCCCGCGTGAATCGAATTTTGGATGTGGCTGAAAAACTTTTGATTACCGAAGGCTACAACGCCACCACCACCCAGGCGATCGCGGCCCAAGCAGAAGTCCCGATCGGGTCGCTTTATCAGTTTTTTCCCGACAAAAACGCCATCGTCGGAGCCTTGGCAGAGCGCTATAACGATCAGATGTATGCGTTATTTCTCCAACTTCATGCCTCAGAGGCTAACAATCTATCCCTTAAGGATTATGTTGATCGGATTGTTGATTCTTTCGATCAATTTCTGAAAACCCACCCGGGCTATTTAGCCATTCTCATGCCCCTGCAAGGACTGCCTGAACTGGCCGAAATTGATGCAGAAAATGACGAGCGCCTGATCAAGGGTTACATTGAATATTTTCAAGATCGCTATCCCGGTCAAACGACAGAAACCTATGAGGCGATCGCCTTTGTGATCGTCAAGGGAATTGGCACATTGCTATGGTTTACTTTCGGGCAGACGGACTTGGCACAAACCCGCTTAGTTCAGGAAGCGAAAAAATTAATGTTGAGTTATCTAGCCAATTATTTTGAAGACTCCGAGATCCTTGCAGACTGATCGATTGACTCGGAGGCTCAACCCGCGTCAGCAGCAGGCGATCGCCTGATTTGAGGATTACCGAGCGCAGTTGCACGCTTCCAGAGCGATTTGCACCCGCTGTTCGGGAATTGCTGAGCAGCGGGTGCAGCACAAGGCCTTGGGCCGGTTACCGGGGTTAACCAATTGCCGAAATTGATTGAATTCCTTTAAAAGGCGGCACCCAGATTCGAACTGGGGGTAAAGGATTTGCAGACCCCGACACCTTTTCCAAATCTCACCGGTAGCAAGGGATCCAGATTTTGGACTGCCAAGCAACCTTAAAACGCGCCTTAGATCGTGGGGGGATTCCCCGGGGCGATCGCCCCGAAAAGTGCCCGTTTGATGGTGCGATCGCCAGATCCTTAAATCGATCCTTAAAGCCCAAGGAAGTTTTTAAGGATCCGGGAAATCCCTACCAAGTCGAGACCGATATCGATCGCGGCCGTCGCCCCGCCCCAGGCGATTAGGATCGTGCGCCAGCCGCCTGGCACTCGATCGACCAAGGCAATAAGCTCTCGCAGGTGGAGGTTAGTGCGGGCCCGTTTGACCCGCTCCTCAAGCGACCCGACTCGGTTTTCGAGCAGGATCGTGCGGTTTTCTAAGTCATTGATTTGTTCTGGCAGTTTCGATAACTGCTCCATTTGGGCCTGGTTTGTGGCAACCAGGCGAGC
This sequence comes from Limnothrix sp. HT2024, assembly GCF_059138625.1. Classification (NCBI taxonomy): domain Bacteria; kingdom Bacillati; phylum Cyanobacteriota; class Cyanophyceae; order Pseudanabaenales; family Pseudanabaenaceae; genus Limnothrix; species Limnothrix sp. HT2024. The sequence goes on along the minus strand of NZ_CM181121.1, from coordinate 3,603,708 downwards.
GATCGAATCGCCGGAACCATAGAGGGTCACTTCCACGCGGCCCAGCCGCTCCCGCAAGTCCAGGACTATTTGATCCAGCATTTTTCCTACCCTGCCCCTAGAGAGACCAGACTTCGACGCTGACGGCGGCAAGCCAGCGATGCGGCGCGAAAATCAATCGCGACACTTGCACCGGCTCTGCACCCAGATCCACTAATAACGGCACAGCTCCAAGGGGCACGGAGACCGACTTGAGCACAACCTCGAGAGGACTACCCCCCGATCGCACAAACTTTGTCAGCACATCCAGGCGGCCGGCTTGTTGCCACCAGGGTTGAGCTGATTTGCTGGTGACCGCCACAGCCAGTTGGCGGGCCTGGAATCCACCCCCCACCCGGCTAGGAGTGAGGGGTGAAAACCGCCCCGCTTTGTCCACTTGGGCAACTAAGGGCGTTTTACCCCTCAATCTGAATTGGGGATTACTCACCACCCTTCATCGCCTTGGTCAAAGGCAACTTGCCAATTTCCTTGGCCAGTGCCTCTGTGACATAGCGAGTGCGGCCAACCTGGAAATTTTGCGGCATGTTGGTGCGGAAGCAAGTTTTGATCCAGTTTGCGATCTCGATTGAAGACATCGAGCTAGGCACACGAATATGCGCGTAACGCATATTCCTTTTACTGGTGAGCGTACCCAGAGCCACTCGGACTGTTTTCCCGCGCGGCAGTTCGGCGCGTGTCCCCTTGCCTTTGAGGGTCTTGCTAACCTGCGAAGAGGAAGGGGAGTTGTCGCCAGCGGAAGCCGTTTCATCTCGCTTACCAACGTTGACCTCGACGGATCCCGGTTGGCTGGCGGATGTCGTGCTTGCGTTGGTGTCAATATTGAAGACTTTGATGAAGTCAGACTTGACATACCCCCCCAAAAACCTTCCTCCCCGCAAAGGGAAAATCACGGGAAGGTATTTCTGCGCTTTGTCGGAGTCTGCCGCCCGTGCCGCTGTATCGGACGTATCAGGCGTGGCATTTTCAAGGGACAGTTGAACCTGATCTGATTGCGGGGGATTTCCCGTATTTCTGCTAGCCATGATGTTGTTACCTACTACGGTCTAAGCCTTGGTTGATACCAAGTGATCGAAACCTAAACCAAGTAATCAACGGCGGTAAGGATCGGCTTGCCTGCGGAGTCTACCGAGATCGTCACCGGGCAAGTAAACGAGGCCGTTACGCGCTTCGCGTCCAGGTCGGCCGAAAGATCCAGCCCACCGGGGTTTTCAGCGTTGATTGCCGGGATTTCGTTGACCTTGTAGGCCAGTTCAACCAGGTTGTCGATCAGCCCACTAGATGCCAGGTCGCCGCCCGATCCAGTCGTGTAGCCCGTTTCATCAACAAAGGGGACAGGATTGGTGGTGATCAAGCCACCCGTCAAGGAGGTTTCGATCGGGATCACCATAGCGCCCTGGATCAGCCCCGTCGTGGAATCGAGCTGATAGGTAATTGATGCGTCTTCAGGCGCGGTCGTCAGTCGAGGTGCGTTGGCAGCCCGAACAACCAATTCGAGGAAAGCCGCTTCAACGGTGGTTGACTTTAACGAGCCGCCAGAGCCGGGAGCAAAAACAGTCATGGCTGTTGCCTATAGCGATTACCCCTTGACCTTGACACCGCTCTGATCGAGTTGCAAGCCGTCCTTAAAAGAAAATTTGGCTTCCGTCTCTTAGGCTCGGAATAAGGGTTTCAGGCAATTATTAAGATTTTCTGCACCCACTGGGAGTATAAAGATAGCTTATGGAATCCCGAAGGGGGTTTTAGCATGGAGCACTGGCAGGCGTTTTCATTTCCGCCTAAGCCGAAATGAAAACGTCCAGAAACACGAGCACGAAATTCCTATCTCAGGGCACATAAAGCCAGTTTATTGATCACAGAGCTAACGAGCCGGTTCGTATTCCTTGGGAGCTTCAGCCGGCCACAGGTCAATCTTCTGGATTTTTTCGTTGTAGGTCTGTCCGTCCCAAGAGATTTTGCCGTCTGGTTTGACTGACTGTTTCCGCCACAGCAGCACAAAAAACACCGGGTGCATTTTGTCGATCGGCTTTTTGCGAGCAGGGTTCAGATCCAACACTTCCTCGGCGCGGAGGGTTCCTTCGATCGGCTCGAACTGAGAGAGCTTCGCCAGGCGTAGGAGGGTTTGGCGGCCCTCGGCCGGTGTGGCGGCCCAAAGTTGCATATCACGCCCACTTTCCAGCATCATCGACACCAAAAAGTTTCCACGCCGGTAGGTACCGGCCGCGGTCTTGATCTCCTGCCAGGTCAGCCCTGGCCGCACATCTGGGATCGTAATGTCGGCACGGCGGGCCCGCTTCTGAGTCTCTTTTTTGCCGGTGGCGCTGTTGCCGGTCTGATAATTGCTCGATCGCTTCTTTGGCTCAACCCACCAGGGAGCCTTGGGGCGACTGCTGTAAGTGATTTTGAGTTGGCGGAGTTGCAACTTTGGATTCCACTCCTGTTCAGTGATCGGATAGCCCAAGACCTGTCCCACGTCGCGATCGGCTAACACTTCGCGGGTGGCCAAGGCGTTAATAACGGACTGCTTAACCAGTTCCTGCGGGCCCGAAAACGTCAGCTTTTCGTCAGAGTCCTTAAACTCAACTTCAACCGTGCGGATTGGCTGTTCTGCCTGTGCTGCTTTGACTGCGGCAATGTGATCATCGATCTGAAAGCTGACCACATACCCCGCATCAATGATCGCCTCCTCAAATGATTCGATAAACTCCTCGACCGGCTGTCGCCAAAATTCTGGAAGCTTTTCAATTTGTTCCTCAATTTTTGCGTTGATCGATCCGTCGGCCATCGCCGTGGTAATCGAGGACATGCCGAACCATTCGTTACGCCGCGCAGTCAAAACAGCCGCGATCATTGTGTTAGAAATCATCGCTTGGCGGGCGGTGGTCAAAAACTGGTAAACCCCCGCCCGAATCTCTTCATTACCCTCTTCTGCAAGAGCTAATCCTACGCGGGCACTCAGCACCGGAACTTTGATTGATCGCGCCGCCGCTGCTTTTGATTTTCCGCCAAAACGACCGATCCAAAGGTTCGCCAGTCTCACGACTGACCACCCCAAAGTTGTCCCCAGAGCTGAGGCGGCGGCTGTAACAATCGCTTTGTTGTTTGCGTCGATTTGAGCTTGCAACGCCTGATCCGTGGCGTTCCAATCGAAATACTTGAGAGTGAAATAAGCGTTAACGACGCTATCCCAAATCGTGCTGAAGTCCAAGGGCGGCAGTAGTTTTAGCAGCGAAGAAAATCCAAATCCCGCAAAACGAGACAGGGACTTAATTAGTTTTCCGCCTTTTTGAGCTGCTTTTGCTGCGTTGCGTTGTAGGTCAATCTTCGTTTTTACGATTTTTGACTGCAACGTTGCTCGCATTAGGATTAGCGGCATAACAGTTACTTCTTCGGAGGATTGACAGGAGGGGTCTTGGGTGGGGTCACCGATGTTGCATCAATGCCCAGGGCTTTCATTTGAGCAATAAATTTCTCCCAATCCTTCTCCTGAGCCTTTGAATTCTTACGACCTTCTCGGATTGAATCGCCCGGCAAAAAGGATTTAGCGGCTGTCGCACCCAGAGGGTGCATTAGTGCTTTGCGAGCAATTTCGCCATCTTCTAAGGTGCGCTTAACGATTGGCAATAGAGTCTCTTCGTCAACGTTTTCCCAACCGACATAGTTTTGCTCGGAAGTTCGCAGAAAATCGCCGATTTCTTGGTTGTCTAATTTGCCATTTGTGCCAACAGCGGCAGGGGTGCAAGGGATTTTAAGCTCGCGCTTTTTGGCCTGTCCGGCGTAGCCCAAGAATTTGGCGTTGGCGGCTGAGTTTTCGGCGGCTTGAAGTGAGGCGATCGTGGATTTGATCGACATCACCAGAGAGCGGCTGGCACACTGCACGGAGGCATCAGCGTCTTGGGCAATTTTGACCGAGGCCATAAATAACTCTTCGATCGCGTGGGCCATGTTTTTCAGCTCGACTTTCTCCTTTTTGCCTTTTTCGTCCTCGTATTCCACCTCAATTGGCCAGTAGCCCGCCAAAGCATCGATCGATTTGGTCAACCAAACCACTAGCTCAGGCAGGTTTTTGATCTGCTCCGATCCCTTTGGATCGTTGTGCAAGTTTTCAGGGACGGTGATCGGGAATTCAGTTACCCCTACAGCCTTCTGAACTTTTTCGATCTCGCGCAAAATCCTTGCGGTGTCCACGTCGTCGCCTCCTTCATTTCCATCGCTGCCGTCGCTGCCGCTGTCCTTTGTCGCATCCTTACCGTCGCGCCCATTCCGCCCATCGCGACCGGCGCGGCCATCACGCCCATCACGCCCGGCCTTACCGTCGCGGCCGTCGCGGCCATCAGTCCCGTCGGTTCCGTCAGTCCCATCGGTGCCGTTGCGGCCAGCAGCCCCATCCCTACCGGGGGAGCCGTCCTTGCCAGCAGCACCGTCCTTCCCGGGGGAGCCGTCCTTGCCAGCAGCCCCCGATTTTCCGTCAGCCCCAGCCTTACCGTCGCGCCCCGACTTTCCGTCAGCCCCAGCCTTACCCGCTGCACCATTGGCCCCAGCCTTACCCGCAGCCCCCGCAGCCCCCGCTGCACCATTGGCTCCAGCCTTGCCATTGGTTCCAGACTTACCGTTTTTGCCGTTGCTTCCGTCCTTACCGGCTCGACCATCAGTGCCATCAGTGCCGTTTTTGCCGTCTTTGCCGGCCCGGCCGTCAGCACCATTGCTTCCGTCCTTACCGGCTCGACCATCAGTGCCATCAGTGCCGTTTTTGCCGTCTTTGCCGGCCCGGCCGTCAGCACCATTGCTTCCGTCCTTACCGGCTCGACCATCAGTGCCATCAGTGCCGTTTTTGCCGTCTTTGCCGGCCCGGCCGTCAGCACCATTGCTTCCGTCCTTACCGGCTCGACCGTCAGTGCCATCAGTGCCGTTTTTGCCGTCTTTGCCGGCCCGGCCGTCAGCACCATTGCTGCCTGCTTTCCCCGCAGGGCCAGCGGGGCCAGCAGCCCCGGAATCGCCCTTTGGCCCCCGTGGCCCGGCCGGCCCTGGGGGCCCACCCTTTAAAGCCCGCGCCTCCGCTCGGCGGGCGATATCCATTGAATTGGAGGCCAGGTCTACGGCCGATTCGACCCCGCCCAGTGCGGCTTGGGCAATTTGCTTAGCCTTTTCGGAGCTGCTGAGAGCGCTGTTTGAGGTGCTGAAAGCGATCGTGGCGATTTCCTGGGCCGCCTCAGCGATCCCTTGGGCCGCGCTGGCCAGGTCAAAGGCTGTACCGGCGTAATCTAAGGCTTTTTCGGCTCGGGCTAACCCGATCTTCGATCGGCCGTTTGCCTCGTCCCCGACTTTGCGGGCAACTTCGGACTGTCGGCCGGCGTAATCTGCGGTGGCTTGAGCTTTTTTGCCTTCGAGCAGGGCCCGCCCGGCCCGGCCATCGGCTTTGACCCCAACCTTGCGGGCGTTTTCGGCCAGGTCACAACCCAGATTGGCCAAATCGTGCGCGTCCGAGGCCGCACTTGCTGCCTGCCCAGCCTTGGCCAGCCCTTGTCCGCCGATATTCAATGCCTTGGAACCAAGCGAAATAGCCGACTTGATCGCAGACCAGAGGGCCGCCACCCCGATCGCGGCCAATCCCGCCAAAGCCGTCGCGGCCATCGCCTTGGCCTCATTGGCTTGGGCGATCGCATCGTATGCCCGCGCCTCCGCCCGGTAAGCATGGGCATCAGCCCGGATCGCCTCCACTAAAGCTTGTTTGGCCATATTTCTGGCCACCTGATCCACGGTTCCGCCCCCCCCTCCACCTTCCAAGCGCAACCGAGCCACCTGGGCAGTAAGAGCAGCCAGGGAACCACGCACAGCAGCCAGTTGGGCCTCAATTCCGTCGCAAGTAGTGCTCATGGGTTGTTTTTGCGGTTTTCCGCCGCTTGGGCAATCAGGTCATCGGCTTTTAAGCGGGTGAATCCGGCTGCACTTTGCAGGGCCGCCGCCAGCCCGCCGAATTGAGCGGCCACCGTCGCACAGTCCAAACAGCAGGTGGTGGTACTGGTCTTGAGCGACGGCCCGCACCGGATCTGGGTGTCAGGGTCGCAAACCAGCAACCCCACCATCGTCGTGGTGTGCCGGTTGATCGCCGCGTCTCGGGCGCTCATGGAGCTATATAGGACTTCGTAGGGTTCCACGCCCAGGGGCCCGCTCACGTCGCTGCCATTTGCGGCGATCGCGCTCGGAACATAGCGCAGGTAAAACGAGTAAACCGGCGCATAAATCGGCCCCACGGGCGAGGGCGGCGCGTACCAACTCCCCCAGGCCGAATCGACCGAAGACGCTGTGGGGAACCAGTTCCCCGACCAGCAGCCCTCCGCCCGGGCCCACCGCCCCACATAGCCCCGCGCCGGATCGTAAAGAAAGGGGAAGTAAGTACCCCCGTTTGGGCAGGCGTTGGAATTGAACCCGACCTGTATTTGGCCGGTCTGAACCGACCCGTAGAAAAGAGTCAGCCCGACCAGCGCCCACCCGTCGGGGCTGTGGAAGGTTTTGACGGGTTGCCCGTCCAGGAGGACGGACGCACTGGGCGGGCGGAAGGGGACAACCATTAGTAATCGTCGGCGTTGACCGGGGCGATGTCGGCCAGCTTATAAAGGCTCGCCTCGTAACTCCGAACAATCCAATCGGTCGAAGCGCCAGTGCTCGAAAACGTTTGCACCAGGGAGGATCGTCCCTCCTGCACCACGACGCTGCGATCAAGATCCGCGTCTCTAGACTCTTGGGTGAGCACTGTGGCAAACCGCTTAAGGATCGCGGCCACAATCGTGTCAGCCCTGTTTTCCGCCATCGCGGTCATGCTCAAGGCCGCCTTAGGTATCACAATCTCGGTGCTGTCCTGGGTTGCCCCGGGGAAGATTTGCTCAAGAGTCGATTCCGCCATCTTGATTAACTCCGTATTTGGTGGTCAGGGTTTGCAGTTGAGAGGCGATCGCCTGGCCGTCTTCGGTGTCCGGTAGCCCGGCGAGGTAATTGGCCAGGGCCGCTTGGAACGCGGCGATCTCAGGCGGATCAGCGCCCCCATGACAGCAGAAGTCGATCGCCTGGGACAGGTTGGAAAAAGCCGAGAGTGCCGCTACCGAAGTCTGGGAAAGGGCCAGGGCTTGCAGATATTCCGGCGCGTTTAGGAGTGCCCTGCGAAAAGCGAGCCAGCGATAGTCCGGATCGATCGCACAGAGATGCGCCTCGATCGCATCGGCGGGGTCAGTACCTGGGGGCACTGAGATTTCGTAGTCGTAGCCGCCGTGGGTGAATCGCATTTAAACCTCGCTATCTCCAAACCAGCAAACCTCGCAAACCGTTGACCAGTTCGCACCGTCAGAGCTTGGCCCGTTGAAAAGGATTGCCAGCCGCCGCAAGATTGGCAATCGAGCCACTGGGTTAGACCCAGCCCCCGAAAATGGGAAAAAGTGCCAAGTCCCCGCGCCCGTAATCTGGGCTTGGTTTGTCCAGCCAGGCCCTTGCGTCCAAGTCGATACGGGGCTGGCACTGGTTAAGGCTGTAACCAGATCATTGGAAGAGTAGACCTGGAAAGATCTAGGGTGATAGTTGTTTGTGTACGTGGTTGTCTGGAGCAGAAATCCCGTCGGCGAAAAATTAGTGGGAAATTGCCAGGCGATCCAGCTATTGGCTTGGTTATTGGGCTGCCAATTGAGGACAGTCGAGGTTGGCGTGGCAACGCGATCAGTTAGGACGGTTGGCTGTCCAGCGCCAGCAACTACGCTACTTGCTGCAACTGTGATCACCCCGTTAGTTGCGGGGTTGACAAAGCTCGACACGCCCCCCAAGTAGTGGATTAGGTCACTGGCTTTCCCGGGATTGCCGTCATTTAGCGCCAACGGAACGCCGTTATAGACAAATCGCAAGGCCGCGCGATCGCACCCTCGGGCCCGCCAGCCCCGGCGCGATCGAACAAAATCCGCTTCGCCGCCGGCCGGCAGTCGGACAGAGGACTGATCCGCGTAGCGGTTGCCCGTGTTGTCCACGCCGCCGATCGCGCTGCCGGAAATCGTGAGGGCCAAATCGGCGCTGTTGACCACCTTCAGCCGATCGCCCAGCCGGGCCGACTTGGCCAGGGTCAGCTTGGCCGCGGCCGTGACCCAATACTCCTTACCCGGCGAGAGGGTCGCGCTGCCCCCTTCGATAAACTCGACCGGCAACGATGGAACCGAAATCAGTGCGCCGCGCCTCATCCCAGCAATCCCTCCAAGGTCACGGTGATCGGGGTGGTGACTGCTGTGGCCCCGACGCGGATTTCAGCCCCTGGCGGCAACAACCAGCCCTCAGCAAACGCCAGCTCGGCTTGGGCTGTGGCGGTCACGGCGGTGACGGTGCTAACCGCCTGGAGCCAAACCTGGTCAACCAGATCGCTGCCGTGGAAAATTAGGAGCTGTCCCTCGGCGCTGGCCCCTCGGGCGATCGCCCGAATCCGATTAATCCGTGCCCCTTGAACCCGGGCTTGGGTTGTGGAGTTGCTGACAACCCACCCACTGGTGGCCGAAAAAGCGGGCGGTGCAGCAAAGTCGTAGGTAGTGGGAACCGTATACAGCAGCGTAGATCCCGTGCCGTCGCGGGCAGTGACCGCCGTGGTGAGGGTGGCTTTGGCGAAGGACGGAACTGAGAGGAGGCGCGGGTGGATCACAATAAGCTCTCCGTGAAGTTGGTTAGCACTCGCCACTCTGTTGTGGCGGGGTAAGGCTCCCCGAGATCCCAAAAACTGCGGATTTCGCCGCTGGCGTTTCGGAGCCTTAGCCCCGTCGGCGATCCGCTGATTGTGAGGTTTGCGGTTGCGCCCACGGCCCGTAACTGAGCGGTGGTGGTTCCGCTGGCGGTGGCGACGGATTGCAGGGTGTAAACCTGGCTGGCGCTGATTTCGGCCGGCAATGTGCCGGAGTCGGCGGAAATCAGCACCCGATCGCCTGTGGCCAGGGTGACCCCTGCGGGGGCGGGAAAGGAGAGCGTGCCGGAAGTGATCGAGGCGATCGGTACGGAAGCCCAGCCCGTTGCGTTGGCCAGCACAACGACCCAGCGCGGGAGCAGAACCGCACCACCGGCAATCGGCGCGGCGTAGGAGGCTTGAGGGGTTTGCCATTGCCGCAACGACTCCGACCATTCGATCGGCGGAGTCGTTGCGGGCTTGACGCTGATCCGCTGATAGTTCGCCGCCGACAGCTCCCCGGCCACCACCTGGGCCAGTGTCGAATCTTCAGTGATCGTGCCGGTGCCTGCGATCGCCCACAAAGAATTGCAATAGGCGATCTCTCGCTCCAGGCGCGATCGGGCCCAACTCTTAAACGTGCCCCTTGTGATTGGCATCAGACCTTAGACCTCCAGGAGCAAAATTTCAGCCAGGCCGCCCGCTGGATCGATCGACCAATCCCCGGCCACTTCGATCAGCCAGGTGCGATCTTCCCCAGCACCGATCTGCAATAGCAGCGCAACATCACCACCACCACGGCCGCCAAGTTCTGCGATCGGCTCTAAGACCGGCGCAACTGCCCCACCACCACGGCCGCCAAGTGGTGCGATCGGCGCTAAGACCGGTGCAACATCACCACCACCACGGCCGCCAAGTGGAGGATCGGCGCTCAACGGCTCGGGCATTTGGGCCGCGCCCTGCCACTCTTCAGCCCCCGTTACTTGGCGAAGAAGAAAGGCAAGCGTCCAAACCTTGGTTGGCGGAACCGTCCACCAGTCCAGGATCGGCAGCAACGGCTCGGCCAAGACCGGCGCGGTGGCCCCCAAGACGCGGGAGTCGTAAACCTGCGACAGGGCTAAAAGAAGCCCCACCACCAGCGCATCGCCGCCGTTAGTAGCGGTTGCCGTGAGGGTTGGGAGCGTGGCCTTTGGGATGACGATCGCCGTTTCTGTTTGAGTCGCGCCCGGAAAGATCTCATTGAGCTGCATTTGGGTCAAAAAGCCACGATCCAAGGAGCTAAAACCGTGGCGATTATTGCATCTTTACTTGATTATTGTAACCACAATTAATTACTTTTTGGCAAGGCTTTTAGTAGACAAATAATTAATAGTCAAATTTGCTAAAATAGAAGGTTTTACTAATAGAAAGTTGCCGGGGACATTGGTGAGCAAAATTTATTTATCCAGCTTAGACGGTCTTTAGACGCTTAGACGGTCTTAGACGCTGCTTAGACGGGGGTGTCTAAGTGCGTCTAAGCACCGTGGCAAGGGAAACTTAGACGTTTCTTAGACGGTACTTGGGGACAGCGCCGGACTGGTCGATTTCGAGGTCTCCCATCGTCACGGCAGCGTCTAAGACACTTTTTAGATCCGCATTGTCGAGGCGCTGCAAAGGTCGCCGCAGTTGCTTGATTTGCGCGACGGATAGCCAATCGGTTCTACCCGCCAATGCTTCGAGCACTAAGTCTAAAATCTCTTGTTTTACCTCCGCCCTGGCGATAGTTTCATGCGGTAATTCAATCGCTTCTCTCAAGTCCCATTCCAGGGCAAAATGGGCGGCGTTAATACCTGGGATTGCGGAGGCGGTGACGGCTGCTGCGATCGCAGGGGTGGGGGCCCAACGTTCGATCGCAACTCGGACAGGTTCCGGGTTGCCGGGACGGTAGAGCCAACCCTGGGCGGCTCCGATTTCCTCGGGGGATTCGTCCAACAGCAGCCGGAGGGCCGCTTGCTCGATTACCTTGGCGAAGCCTTTCGCCCCGCCTGTGGTGTCGAGCGTTGAGCCGTGGGAAGCCATCACCAGAAACCGATTAGCCTTGCGAATGTCGCCGCAACTGGTCTTGATTAGCCGATCGGCGTTGGCCACGTTGTCGGCCCATTTCGTGACCTCTTCAGCCAGCACGGTGTGGGGGGTAGGTTCTGGGGCTGGGCCACGAGCGATCGCCTGGTAGTGATCGCGAATTTCGTTGCAAAAGGCCTCGATCGCCTCACGGATCGATCGCCAGTCCATCCCCGCGCCGCACACCTCCCACGGCTGCCATTGGTCAAAACGAGCGTGAGGGTCTAAGACCGTGACCCGGTGGCCTTGGGCGGCCCGCTCCTGGAGCAGGCGCAACACCAGCGTGGTCTTACCGCTGCCTTGGGGCCCAACGATTTGAACAAAACGGGCGCGGAGCACTTGCGGCCACCATTGGGCCATGGGCAGCGGGTCGGTGTTGGTGGGCAGCGCCAGGGCTTGCTCAATGCGGGCGGGGGCCAGCTCGCGGCGGAGGGCGGCAATCGTGGCGATCGCCCCTTCAGTCTCGGCGGTCTTGAGCACGGTTTCGAGCTTACGCTTTTGCCGATCGAGCGCGATGGCCAACCCGCCCATGGTGGCCGCGTTGCCGCCGAACAGCAGGTGAGCAATGGGGTGTCGGATCAAGGGGGCGGCCACCACTGAGAGGCTACCCACGGCGATCGCGCTCCAGGTGGCGCGGCTTAGAGCAGTGGCGGCTTGGTGTTTGTCCTGTAGATGCTGGAAAATCACGGCGATTTACCCCACAAAGACGGCAATCAAGGCGGAAACCGCGCCCATTGCGCCGTAGACGGCCAGGGCGGCTTGTTCGGAACAGTGGCCGAATTTGACCACCAACAGCACGACGGCGAGGGCGATCGCACTGACCAACGCCAGGAGCGCCCAGACGGGGGGCGAGGGAGGTAGCAGGCTGACGGCTCCCACCAATCCAAAACCGGAGCCGATCGCCACCAGTAGGCGGGCGATCGCATCCTCTACGCTGGCGGGCTGCAGGCTGGGGAAGGCGGCCAGGGTCAGCAGCTTGGCGCGGGGATTGCGTAGCTCGGTGGGCTGGCGGCCGTTTAGGTCGATGTCGATGTTGACGGGTTGCATGGTTACTTATCGCGAAGGACTTCGACGGCGATTACGGTGGTGGGGACAATCAGTGCGGCGATGCCAAAGTCTCTGGCCTCTTGTTTAGCGCCAATTTGTTCGCAGACCACAGAACCGGCTAGGAACGAAAGGGTGAGAAATCCAACAACTTCAAGGCGGGTCATAAAAACTCCAAACCCCGCGCGGGGCGGGGTGGCTAGGGTTTGCGTAGTTGGATGTGTTTACTTCGGGCTGCAATAGATTTGCTTAGGCTGCAATTCAGCCCCCATGACGCGGCCGCTCAATTCCTTGATCTGTTCACCGTCCTTGGTTAGGGCTGCGTATCGAGCCTCAAGGTACGAACGAATCTCGGGATGGGCGGCTCGCCACTCGGGTGTCTGACTGTTAAAGGCTTTGACATCTGCTGCAAGTTGCTCGGCCCGTGTGTTGTGGTCGCGCACCATGCCCTCAAGCTCACGACGCGCAACGGCTTGCTCTCGGACGGACTGGACGGCTCCGATTAGCGTCCCGCCCACCACGTTGCGAGGGTTCGATGGATCGCGGGCCATGTCGCTGGCAATCTTGCGCTCTACTGCTGTGGCGATGCCCTCGACTGAAAACAGACGCTTTAGAGCTTTGCGAATGCCCATTTGAAATCTCCAAACCCCGCGCGGGGCGGGGTGACTAGGGTTTACTTGGGGGGGCGGGCTGAGGTTGGCGAGTCAGCAGCAATTATTTCGTCGATCATTTCATCGATAACGTCAGCCGCCTTGAGGTCTTCCGGTTGATCGGATGCCTCAAGGTGGGCGTATGCGATCTCTAGGGCTTCAAGTCGCGAAATCGGATCGGGGTGCTTGTCAACGAGGCGCTGTCGCAACTCTGCTGGGGTCAAGCCTTCGGGGGGCTTTGCTGAACCGAACATTTTGTGTCTCCAAACCCCGCGCGGGGCGGGGTGGCTAGGGGTTGATTGGGGGCGTGGGTTATTGATTGCGACTGAATACGAGAGCAACACCAGCAATCACGACCGTAACGGCTGCTGATTGCTTGGCTTGGTCGATTTGCCCCTGTTGGTGAAGGGCGATCGTGGCGACTGACCCGGCAACGATTAACCCGGTGACGATCGCGTGGGGTCTAAGGCTTGGTTGCTTCATGGTGGGTTATCGGGCGGGGGGTTTAGAGTTGTGGGAATCACCGCGATAAATCCGAACCCGGCCGCAATTGCGTGACCGCTGCCCTGTGCGACCCCACCGATCAAACAGGCGGCCGCCAGGGCGGCGGCAACTAGGGCGTTTTGCTGGGGGACGGTCATGGGCTTTTGCAGTAGGCTGCTTTGGCTTCCTGGAGCTGTTGCGCCTGCTGGCGGGCCAGGGCTTCGCGGTTTTGGGCTTGGAGGATTTCCCAGTCCCTGTACCCCATTGCAAGGGCGTAGCCAAGCAGCACCAGCAAGAGGCGTGGAACCCAGTAGGCGATCGGGGATTTAGGCGGAGGATAGTAGGACGGCGGTGGCGGTGGCGGTGGCGGTGGCGGTGGCGGGGACTGACGGATCGATACGTGAGTCCAGCCGCGATTGTCTGGGGCTTCCGGGTGGGGTGTGGGTCTGGTCTGCATCACCGATCGCCTCCACACCAGTAATCGCGCCGGTAATCGCAGCGCCGGTAATCGATTCGGTCAATCCACCCACGTCGGCCCGTGCCCCTCACCCAATCCAAGACCTGGGGCACTTGAGGGGGATTGCAGGCAAGGCAGAGTACCAAAGTCGTGATCATCACCACCACCGCCAAGCCGAATCATCATCAGCGTGCATCTGCGGAGGATGCGGGGCATCCTTACGAGATTCCCGATCGAACTCGGCCAGGGCGCGGCGATCGCTTTCAAACAATTGATAGCCCTTGGCTTCGCGGGCTTTGGCGGTGGCTGCGCGATCGATCAGCTTCTGATCGTCTGTGTGGTGTCGCATCACCCTGCGGTGAATCTTTCGGATTTCCTCGTAACTTTGGGCGCGAGGCTCGTCAATGCGTTTAAAAAGACCGAACATAGTAGGGGATCCTGTAGAGGGATTTACCGAGCCGGTGTGGGAGTGCCATCCCCCCGGCTCTCATCGTTTCCAAATTCGTCGCCACCAAGCGGTTAGGCGACTGAGGCGTTTCCCGCCGCCACCGTAAGGCTTCCGGCAGTGGCGGCATAGGTGGCTTCGTAGACCTTAAAGTCTTCAACCGCATCCTGAGCGGCTTGCTGTGCGATCGCCTGTCGCCGTTGCTGGCGGAATTGCACAAACTGGGCGCGTAAGGCCTGTACGTCGGTTAGCACCGCTTCGGTGAGGTCTCCGATTTCAGTCGAGAGCTGTGCGTTTTGCTTTTGGTAAAGCTCGATCGCTCCGGAATAACCAGCCTCATCCTGGATGACTTCCACCGGAACCGCCTGAGCCATGGTGACAAAGGTTTTCAGGGCTTCCGATTGCTGCTTGACCCAGCGGGGGCCAGCCATGCGATCTTCGCTGAGGGCAGCGCCCAGGCTTTCGAGCAAGTGGCGGGCCCGTTCGGTGTAGCGATCGTCTTGGATCAGTTCGTCTTCGGTCAAAGCGCCTTTGGTGACCAGCAGCAACACGGTCTTAAACCGTTTTCGGACTGTGGAGTCCGGCCATCCCAGCAACTTGGCTAGCTCTGTCCCGGTGTAGGGGGGCTGTGATGCAGGCTGGTGCGAAGTTGGTGTGGTCTCGGTGCTGGATGGTGCGAAAGTGATGCGGACGTGGTGCGAAGTTGGTGTGGGTTCAGTGCGATCAGGCTGCGAATCAGCCGGAGGATCGATCCCAAATCCTTTAGCCATGGGTTTTTGGGTTGGTGCAAAGTTGGTGCGTTTTCGGTGCGATCTCGGTGTGGATCGCACTGAGACTATAGCGCAATCGTCATGAGATATGCAATATCATCATGCAAAAACCTTAATACTTGTCGAGTTATTGGGAATCGTGATTGGATATAGAGATGGGACGAAAAGCAAAAGGCCGCATCAGCAAGACCGCCACCTACACGCCTGAATTCATTGACTGGATTAACTCTCAGATTCAGGGCGATGAAGGTTTTGGCGGCGTAGTCGAGCGGTTGATAGACGAAAAACGTAATAGGATACTAGAATTAGAACAGCAATCGGCTAGATATCGTACTGACGATATGAAGGAAACTACAGACGAGGCTGTTAGACAGGTTTCCTTGGCCTTGCAGGCGTGGTTTTTGAACCCGGCTGATTTAGAAGCGCGGCAAGCCTTTGAATTAGCCCTGAAGCGCTGTATCGAGAGAGGGTGAAAGTTTGTCGAGGGCCGATCGGGTCATATACCGATCGGCTCTTTTTTTATGCCAGCAATTCCAACACGGTCTCATAGGCTTGGGCGATCGCACTGTTTTTGGGCTGGCCCGCTGCGATTTGTTCGGCGGCTTGCTGGACAGCTTGGGCAATGGGGCCAGCCAACAGCTTTTCAGCGTTGAACTGTTCTAGAGCGGTTTTGGCCCGATCGGCCAATGATTCACCGATCGATCTGTCCACCGTGGCCACGCTGGCTGATTCCAAGGTGTCTGCGCCTCGGACGGCGGCCCGGTAGAGACGGCGATCGCCTGACAGTTGGGCCCGGATCGCGGACTGGACTTCAGCCGTTTCAAAAATTAGGGAGCGCTCGAAACACTCAAAACCAAACAGGGTGGTTTGTTCTACCGTTTCGGTGGCCGAAACTTTGGCCAATGCTGCAAGCTCTCGAACCGTGTCATCGGTGCAAAATTTACCGGCTGATTCACGTTGATCGATCGCCGTGGCTAGGGCGATTTGCTGCGACGCGGTTAGGCCGGCCGATCCGATGATCGCCGCGCGTTTCTCAGAAATTGAGCCGGATAGGGCCCGATCGAACAGTTCAGGACAGAGGCGAGCGATCGCCCATCCATCGGCCGCAACGGACTGCGATAGGCGGATCCCATAGCGCTTAAGCCGGTTTCTGTCCCAATGCCCATCCCGAAAAAACCGTGCCGCATCCAGGGCCGTGCCACAACCGGCCGCAATGTTGGCGATCGCCCCCAGTTCCCTAGCTTGTTGCCAGAAAACCGCGTTCAGAAATTTACAGGGCAAATTCTTCACGCCTAATTGTTTGGCACGGGCTAGCCGGTTGTGGCCGTTGACCACGTAAATTTTGCCGTCAAAATCTCGCCACACATCTAGGACGCTTTCCGCTGCAAACGACCATGCAGAAACCCCAGCCAAGCTGTTAACGCTACCGTCGCGACCGGCTCTTAGTTTGTATTGGAATCGTTCCGGGTCAACGTGTAGATCGTTGAGCGAAATAACTGCTAACTCGCGACCGTTTAGATCGTAGTTTTTGAAGTCTCTAACCTGTTTTCGTTTTCGCTTGCCTTGACTCTTACGCTTGCTCATTTTGTTTAGTGGTTTGTTTGTTTTGTTTGCTTATTTTCCGAGCGTTAGCGGGTTAGCTCCTAGGCACTACCCAACAGCAAATCTGCTTAGTCTCAAGAGATACGGCCGGTACTCTTGATTCGCTGCTTCATTGATATCTGTCTATCAACGCTGGCAATAGGTTCTTAAACCCGTTCACAGGCTATTTAGCCCGTGTCCTTAATGCCGAACCGCGTTAGCTATTGCTCGCTTTTAAAGATAAAGCCTGTTACGGGCTATTGTCAAGCCTGTAACAGGCTAAATATTTTTTGGCGCTAGGGGTTGACACTTGCCCGTAACAGGCTATAGGCTAAGAGCATTCTAAAGCGTGTAACAGGCAATGCAAGACTTAACTGGCAAGCGAATCAAGGTGACAACTTCCAGCGATTGCTATTACGCGGTTGTGCAATCGGTTGAGCAAGAAAGCTGGACGGTGGCGCTAGAAGAAGAGACGTGCTTCAAGGTGATCCCTGCTGACGGAATTGAGCAAGGCATTGTCCAGATTGTTGACGGTGTGAATGGTGCAAATTTCCCAGTTATTGAGGGCAGCCAGTGGCTATTCCATGGGCTGGAAATCAAGGCAACCTCAGTGATTGGTGATCTTGTGATTTGTGGTTCCCGTCTAGGGCAAATCACCCTAGCTGCTGCCTGCTTCGCTCGCCTAACTCTGATTGGTTAATTCCCACCAATAGGGGCTACGGCTCCTATTGGCTGGGATTTTGCCAGCGCAATTTATCCGTTTCAAGCCATGAAAGTTCTGACAGTGAAGCAGCCGTGGGCATGGGCAATTCTGTGGGCTGGTAAGGATATCGAGAATCGATCCTGGGCTACAGATTTTCGCGGCCCGCTTTTGATCCATTCCTCGAAAACCGTGAGCCGGACTGAGTTTAAACAATCGGTGGAATTTATCCGATCGCTTGGGATTGAGGTTCCCAGCTTTGCTGAACTGCAATCTCAGATGGGCATGGTGTTGGGGTCGGTTACTTTGCGGGATTGCGTAGAGTCTGCTGATTCGCCGTGGTGGATCGGCCCGATCGGATGGAAGCTAACCGATCCGCGTCCGTGGTCTAAACCGGTTCCCTGTCGCGGTTCACTGGGGCTGTGGGAGTTTGACGGCCCGATTGAGCCGATCACTACTCCCAGGTCGGTAGCGATTCAGCGAGATTTGTTTGGGAGAGTGACAAGCGTTCGCTCGCTCGCTCCCAAGCCACAAGTCCAGCAATTGAGCCTGATTTAGAAATAAGCCTGTCACTGGCTTGACATTTGCCAGTGACAGGCTTAGTATCGAGAGCAACTGAAGCGTGTTACGGGCTATGACTGAAGAACAAGATAAGGAAGATCGGCGCTGGTGGGCACAGGGAGCCGATCGCCCCGAGGGGTTTGGCGGCAAAACCTCAACGACATGGGCCGCCAAGTGGAAAAACACCCCATCGGCAACGATTCGACTCCCAAAGGCGTTCCATCAGGCGCTGACGGAAATCGCCCGTCGGGCTGACCAGCAGCCCGACCCGATCGCCTGGCTACAATCGCTGCGACCGGCACAGGAAACCGCCATCGAGGGCGAGTCTGTACAGGCTACGAATTGGGCGGGCTACAACGTGGCCCAGCTTCGACAGTTAGCCCGCGATCGGGGGCTGAAAACGGCTCGCAACGCCAACCGCGCCGAGTTACTGGAATTTCTGAATCAGAACTAGAACAGGATAAAAACTATGGCTACTGCAACAGATTTCGCTAACTGGGCAATTGAGGCCGCTGTCTACAACGCGGTTAGCCTTGGGACTCTTACACCGATCGATGCGATCGCCGTGCTGCTGGACGCTGTGGTGGTCAACTGCGAAGACAATCCAACCCTCGCTCAGGCCGTCGCGTCCCTCCTGGAGGAATCTGGGCTAAAAAATCGTCTTGCTGACCTACTGGCGGAAGAGGACGGAGACGCTCGCCACGAAGCGGTAGGGCTGGGCTGGGCGGTTGAGGGGGTCTATTCGTATTTTGACGGTGACGGGATCTTGCTGCTGTTGAGGGCTGCGGCGGGGATTGCGGCCACGGAAGATCAAGTAACCAAGACCCTTGCTCAGATGAGCCTCCAGGCTCGCCTGAACCAGGCGGGGATCTTTGCCCAGGAGCAGGTTATCAAGCAGGCGATTGAGGAGTTGATCGCCAAAGTTGAGGCGCTCCAATCGCCCGTGAGCGTGGGCGCAACTAGCAAGTAATCCTTACCAGCTTCCACAAAAAAACCGCGATCGCCCCACAGGGTTGATCGCGGTTTCGTCTGTGTTGTGTTGACAAGCGCAAGCGCGGCCACATCTTAGCGATCGTTCCCATGTCCGTGGCCCTGTTTGGCGCTGGTGGGTATGACGATCGCCCCGGTGAGCAGCCCCTGAATCAAGACCACTGCGATTTGCGGCAGGGGGGCATGGCCACCGGCACGGCGGCTATAGACCTGGGTTTCACGGGTGGCGTAGTCCCCCAACCATCCGGTAATCCCGGACGGTTGGCCGGGTTGGGGCCGCCAGCGCAGATAGTCGCCGGTTAAGTCGGCGGCGACGCAAAACAGCACGGACAGGGCCCCCGCCCAACCCAAAACGGATCGCGGAAGCCACAGGCGGCCGACTCGCAGCAGTGCCCCCAGGAGCAGTGCGCCCAGGAACAGACCCACGACCCAAGTCGCGAGGGTGATCAGGTAAAACAGGTCGGCCCATCCCGGATCGTTGGCGAGTAGGGCGGCTTTGGCCACGGCTCCCGCCCAGCCCACTGCCAACCCCAGGAGAGACCAGAGCAAGAATGCAGCGACTTGCATAAAAGATTCCTAGGGGCAGCCTGATTCTGAGTTGTCGGGGAGGCGCGTTTTGCAGAGTTTCGCCCCGGCCAAATCTACGCCGGTGGCATCGTTCAGCATGGCTCCGGCGAGGTTGGCCCCATTGAGGTTAGCCCCGGTGAGATCGGTTTCGTCTAGGCGAGCATTGGTGAGATCTGCGCCGCTGAGGTTTGCCCCACTGAGGTTTGCGCCTTTCAGGTAGGCTTCACCGCTGAGATTGGCTCCGGTGAGGTTGGCTCCGGTGAAGTTGGAGTCCCGAAAGTCGCCACCGGCGAGATTGGAGCCGGTGAGGTCAGCTCCTGAAAAGTTCGACTTCTCGAAGTAACCCTGGCTGAGGTTTGAGCCTGCCATCTTGCGGTTACTGAAGTCTGCCTGACGGCGATCGCAGTTGCTGCCGGTGCAAACGACGGGGCCGTCAGATCCACAGCCGGTAATCAATGCAGTGAGCAAAAAGGCGAGGGCGGTTTTCATGCTGCATCCCAACACTCACAGGACTCTACCGAGTTAGGGGATCGTAGGCGGCGATCGAGGTCACAAAAACAGAACCTACCCAGGAGATTGGGTAGGTTCTGTTGGCTAGATGTTGTGGTTTATTCCGGCTGCTCTGACGGGTTGAAGGCCGCAAAAATTTCGTCAAACGTTGCACCGGTTAGATCCATGAGTTTTTTGATCTGATTCAGAGTGAAACGCTGACTAGCGAATTTTCCGCTCTCCCAGTTTCCTACGGTTTTAACACCAACATCAATTGCAACTGCAAACTGGGCCTGAGTTAGCCCGGTTCTTGCGCGGAGGTCACACACGGCTAGTTTTGGTTTGACAGTGGATGTAGCCATGATACACTAAAAACCGTAACAGTTACCTGTAACGGCTACCCGTAGCTTTTGACTGTAACGGTTGTCGATGGTCAACAACCTAGTTGCACTGGGTGGGCGGACACCCATCCAGTGCATTAGATACCCACGAATCCGTAGACTCGCTTTGCAACCGTTGCGTGTATCTACTGAAGATTGTAAGGGTATCGCGCTGACCGGCAACGAAAGACCTTTCTTTCAGGCTCTTTGCGATGCATCAAAGTTTACAAGCCCCTCCCGAAACCGCGTCGGAAGGGGGGCAAGATACCAGGATCGGCCGCCTGGAGCTGCGAGTTGAACAGCTCAGTGATTTTTCGATTCGGTTGCTGCGGATTGTCAGGCAGCAACAGTTACAGATTCAGCATGACCGCGGGCTGCTGAGGGCCGCTTTGATCGATCGGGCTAGCTCGGTTTCCCCCGAGCTTCTGATCAGCCAAATCGATGCCCTTCTTCCCGAAGCTTCGGCCGGGCTGCTCGCCCAGTTATCGGCACTGGAGGGCTGGCAAGATGAATAGCTACCTCCGTGCCCATGAGTCCAAGAACCGAGGGCAACACACCCTCGCCGCCAACTTCCTACGCCAAGCCGCCGACGAACTAGGCGCAAAACGTCTGTGGGAAACCCCCACGCACGGCTACACCCGTAGGCATCGGGAGCCGCTGACCTGGACTAAAAACCCCTTGACCGACTGGGAGCGCAACCTCCCGGTAGTCGATCGCGCGTGGGGTGAACAGCATGACTAACCTGAGTCGCCGCAATCACCACGCCGATCCCTTTGTCCAACGTCAGGTCGCGGCCTACGTTTTCAGCCTCGCCCAGGGCAGGACAGTCCTAGCCGCCGACGCATTGTGGCGGATTGCCTCCCACCTGGACGTGATCACCAACGAAACCGCCCTCAGTCCAGCCCAGCTCGATCAACTGGAATCGATCGTGCGGGAAAAGGGCTACCCAAACTTTGCAATCGATCGGAGGCGGTATGCGCCCTGCTAGTCACCCGATCGACCCAATCCGGCAAACGTTAGAGCTGATTGGGCGGATGTCGGCCGACATCCGAGACGCACTGCCCCGACTCTGCCCCGCGCCCAACCGCCATCAGCGAATTCTGCTGACCCAGTGCCTGGCCACGTTGTTGGTGATTTCCAGGACGGCCAACACCGCCGTTTTGGCGATCGACTCGGGTTTGAGGCTGATTCCGATTTTCAATTTTTCCGACTTTGGGGAGCCGCTCGATCGGCCCACCCAACCCCCACGCCGCCGCCGCAAGATCCGCCGGACAGGGAAATACCACCTATTGGGACTTCACCATGGACGCTAAATCTTGGCTCAACCTGCTCTGGTGCTGGTGTTGGGATTGGATTCGGACGGCTGTTCACGACCCCGATTTTTGGAGTTACCGGATCGTAGACCTGCAACTGCTCCGCTTCCGGGTCGATTTCTGGCCCGGGCATGTGGACATCACGATCGACTACTGGCAAAAGCCGGAGATCCACCACCCGATCGATCAAGCAGGTTGGCAGGAATCCTACCCGGTTGATTACTGTTACCCGATCGACCTCAACCAAATCCCCTTCTAAGTTCACCGCCCGAAAATCTCTTTTTTTTTTGCAGAACCTCGAAATTGCTACATTGCTACATTCCCAATAGCCAAACCCTTACCCCTCAAGGCTTTTCGGGAATGTAGCAGTTTTTTGACTGCTACATGATTGCTACATTGCTACATCGCCCGGTGAAGCAGTTGTGTAGCAGTGAAGCAGTTGTGTAGCAGTTGTGTAGCAGTTTCGGATCGCTAAAGCGCTTATCTAGAGAGAGTTTCGGGCGTTTTTGTGTAGCAATGTAGCAATTTCCGCCCTCTCCGAAAAAAAAACATGCCTGCAACTTACGCTTACGCGCCGCCAAAGCTGGATCCTCAGCACTTGGCCGAGTGGGCAGCGTCAGGGGTTAGCGAGACGATCACACGCCTCAACGTTCGCAGCCTTGACGATCCCGGCGAGATCAAAAAGCTCCTGAATTACGAGGCCCAGCGCCGCTGGAAAACCTGGGACGGCGGGCCAGGCTGGGCCGTTTCAGGCGTTGACCCTGCAACCGGGCTTCCCACCCCGGCCGGCGCACAGTTTAAACCGGACACGCCTTATCTCCCCAAGAGGGCAGAGCCGGGAACCAAGCCCCGCAAGTACGTTAACTCCGAAGGCTCGGAATCTAGCCCGCTTTTCCTGGACTTGGGCAATCCTGACTACTGGCCAAAAATCCAGCAGGACGCTCTCCACCCCTTAATCCTAACCGAAGGGGCCAAAAAAGCAGGCTCACTCCTGTCTCAGGGACAGGCCGCCATCAGCATTCCCGGAGTCTGGACAGCCCATAAAAAGGATACTTGCGATTGGAAGATCGAATTAGCGCCGTTTTTCGGCGTTGGGCGGCATGTTTACCTCGCCTTTGACGGCGACGTGGTGCAAAAACCGGGCGTGTTCTATGCGCTCGATCGGCTGGGTCGCTACCTCTCTAAGGCTGGCTGCGTTGTCTCGATCCTCGACTGGTACTCCGATCACCCCAACGCCCCCAAGGGGATTGATGATTGGCTGGCCAGCCTACAGGGCGATCGCCAAGTAGCCCTCGAAAACCTTATGGGGCAAGCCGCGCCTTTTGAAATTTGGCGCAAAGACGGCTGGCAACGCATCAAAAACCAAAAAGAGCAACAACAGGCCGGGCTGAAACTCCTAGGAACTTACGACCTATCCACAGGACTCCCAGCACTGCCGGACGGAACCCAAAAAACCTTTGTACAGGAAGCCTTTGAGGCGCTATACGCCCCCACCGGCCCCTGGATTTGCATCAACGGCGACCTGCACCGCTGGAATGGCAAATACTACGAGCGATCGCCCGAAGAAGTCGAGATCGCCAAAATCGCCCGCTTTCTCGAAAACCATGTGGTTTACGTCAAAGACAAGGAAAGCGGCGACGAAATTCCCACCACCAAATACGCCACGCCCTACTATGCCAACCAAGTGCTGGCCTGGGCCAAGAGCAAAACCTCATGCGACCTGCGAAACATCAACCCCGCAGGCGGACTGAACCTAGCCAACGGCTACCTGGAAATCACCTGGACCGATCGCACCCCACGATGGCAACTGAAACCCCATAGCCCAAAGCGGCTTTTTACCTTTTGCAGCCGTGCGGAATATCGGCCCAACGCCGACCCCACGTCCTGCGATCGGATGCTCGCCTGCCTCGACCCCGCCGCCCGCGAAATTTTCCTTCGCTCGATCGCCGCTTCCCTCGACCTGGCCACCGTCCGCCGCTACTTGGGCCGCACCATTCGCGCCCTGCTGTTGCAGGGTACAGGCAGCAACGGTAAAGACACCCTGCGCGAAGTCACCGCCGAACTCTACGGCCGCACCGGCATGGCCAGCACGAGTTTTGCGGATTGGATGCAATACGACAGTGGGCGCAAATTCCCGATCGCCAAGCTGGAAGGCGCGCGGATCAGTTGGTCGCCCGAAAACTACAGCAGCACCAAACTCGACCAGCTCCAGGCGCTGAAGCAAGCCATCACCGGCGACACCCTCAGCTTTGAAGGCAAGGGCAAGGACGAAAAGGAAGGGATATCGCAAGCCATTTTCCTGTTCAACATCAACGACCCGCCGCAAATCAGCGGGGCATTGGAAGCCATCAAAACCCGCTACAGCATCATCCGGTTTGAGAAAACCTTCGGCGATCGCGCTATCCCCGCCATGGGGCAACTGAAGGCCGAACCGCGCTTCAAATATGACCCCGAATGGGTCATTTCCAGCGTGTTACCGGCTTACCTCAACCGCGTGTTACAGGCTTTATCTGACCTGATGCGCGACGGCATCGACTTCAGCAGCACTGAACGGGCCATGGAGGAAACGAGGGAACGCACCGAACACCTATACGCCTTTTGTAATGATGCGGGGCTGGTCGAAGCTCCCGGCCACCAAACCTATCTCACCGAAGTTTGGAGCCGTCTACAGGACTGGTATGTGGCCAACGGAACCCTGGTGATTGAGACCAGCGTGAGCGGCAAGACCGATCGCCAGTGGTTTGACCAGCCCAACCCCCGCGATAAGAACGTCAAAGCCCCAAACCAGCTCCCCGCGCGGCTGCAACAGCTTTTTCCCCGGGTCGCAAAGGGCCGCGACAGCTCCGGCTATTTCCTCTCCGGCCTGGCCTTCAAGGACGCGATCGACCCAGCGCCCCAGGAACCCACGCCCCAACCTGCCCCAGAAATCAACACCACCGCCAACGGCCAGCGCCGTAGCTACTGATGTTTCAGCTCAACGACCCCGCAACCCACCCACGGGTTGACGACCTACTTTTTGCGCCCACCCTTGGGCGATTTGCCCCGCATCTGGTACTCGATCGCTGGATTGATGAGGCCGATCGATTCCGGGTCACCCTGGCGAGCACCACCGACCCCGCCGCAGCTCCCTTTGATGACTTGCTTGTGGGGTGGGAATTTTTCCCACTGCCGGGCGATCGGGCAATCTTAAACACCAGCCGATGGCAGGCCCATTGTCTCGCCCAACTGCGAACTGCCGAAGCCGAAGCCGGTACGGAGGGCGATCGCACCCCCGAGCAGTGGGAGGCCTGGCGCGCCGTCAAACACTGGCAAGAGGCGATCGATGCCCGCTGGCAATTCCAAAGTTTTGACCTGCTGAACCAGCCCAAAGGCGGCCGACTCAGCACCATCCGCGACAGCGACGGCACACACCACATCGTGCCCACCCGCTGCCTGCACGTCCTCAGCTACCGCTATCCCGTCCAAGCCCAGGAGGTCGCCTAATGTCCCTGTCCCCCCTGACCTATCCCGGTGGCAAATCCAATCAGTCCGAGGCGATCGCCGCAGCCCTTCATCTCAGCAAAAATGTGGCGGAATACCGTGAGCCTTTTGTTGGCGGTGGTTCCGTCGCCCTGAGGCTTAGCGCTCTCCGCCCATCCATGTTCGTCTGGGTCAACGACCTAAACCCAGACGTGGCGAATTTTTGGCAACAACTCAAGGTCAACGGCGATCCCCTGGCCGACGGAGCCGAGCAACTGCTTCCTCTGGCACAAGACACTCATGCCCTGTTCAGAGAAATTGGGCAACTCCGAGCCTCCGAAGATCCCACCCTGAGAGCGATCGGCTGGTTCGTGCTCAACCGCTCCACCTTCGGCGGACTGGGTGACTTTGGCGGCATCAGCCCCAACCGTGGGCGATTCACCGCGAGTTCGATCGCCAAACTACGCGCCACAATCCCGCTCGTCCAGCGCTGGATGATCACCAGTGTTGACTACAGCCACCTGCTCGCATTTCCACAGCTCGACCAAAAGCGCCCCGTCGCCATCTTTTGTGATCCGCCCTACCGTCAAGCCGCTGATAAAAAGCTCTACCTCGACCATCAGCAGTTTGACTGGGCCCGGTTCCGCCAAGCGATCGGCCTGTGCAAGCACAACGTGCTCGCCACCTTGGACGATTGCCCCGAAAATCGCCAGCTATTCGGTGCTGGCTACTGCATCACCGATTGCACCAAGTTCTATGGCTTATCCAAGTCCCGCAAGCCCGAAATCTGGGTTAGCAACTACCGCCGCACAGTCGCCAACCAACTAACCCTGGTGTGAGCCATGCCGATGCAACGCCATCTTTACCCCAAAGACTGGGAAGCGATCGCCCGAGAAATCAAAGAGTCCGCGAACTGGACATGCCAGGACTGCGGCCGCCCCTGCCGCCGCCCTGGCGAAAGCGAGGAAGCCTTAGTCCTTCGCATTTACGACGATCCGCACTGGCGCGAAAGCCTTTACGACTTCGTTCAGGGTAAAGGGATTGGGCCGGTTGCAGTCCCCAAGGTCGGGCGCTTTGTCCTCACAGTGGCCCACCTCAACCACCGCCCCGAAGATTGCCGCCCCGAAAACCTTCGGGCACTATGCACGGTCTGCCATTGCCGCATGGACATTCGCCCCGGCGCGATGGCCGCCAAACGCGCGATCGCCCTGGAACGCCAGGGCCAGCTAAACCTACTCGACCTCATCCAGTCATGACCGCCCAACAGCTACATCAACAATTGCGACACCTGCAAACCGAAGCCGTCGCCGTCCGAGACCACTGGGGCGACGAGTCCCGCCCCGTCACCCGCGAACTCGTAGAACGAACACGCAACATGGCCCAGGGATTTGAACAATGGGTCAAAGATTGGCTAGCCCATTGGGCAGAAGTTGACCGCGCCGCCGCCGACCTACCGCCCAGCCTAAGGATTGATTGATGAGCAGCATCAGCATCAAAGGAGCAATTTCGCAGAGCAACGGGCGGCTGAAGCGAGACGGTTACAGAGTGGCGATCGTCCTGGTGCGCGATCGCCTCTACCTCCAGGCCACACTCCCCCCCGCCCCCGGCAGCAAAAAGGCGGAACCGCATCAACAAAAGCTGTCCCTCAAACTGCCCGCCAACCCCGAAGCCCTCAAGGTGGCCGAACGGCGGGCGCGGGAATTGGGCCAGCAGCTCCAAACCGGCGAATTTGACTGGGCACTGTGGCGATCAGCCTCCACCGATCAAGCCCTTCTGAGCGCCGATTGGATCGAAAAGTTTGAGGCGGATTATTGGGCCCGCCGCCCCAAAAACCCCAGTACAGAGGTCACCTGGAAGGTGGATTATGCCGGGCCTTTTAACCGGCTCCACCCCTACGAGCCACTAACCACCACCGCGATTTTGGAGGCAGTTAAAACCACCAGCCCCGACACCCGCACCCGTCGCCGTGTCTGCCTGGCCTACCAGGCCCTGGCCCGATTCGCCGGACTGGCGATCGACCTCAAACCCTACCGGGGCAACTACGGCCCGGAGACGGTGAAAGAGCGCCGCATCCCTTCCGATGCGGAAATCCTGGCGATCTGGGAGCGCATCAATCCAGAGGACTGGCGCTGGGTTTTCGGAATGCTCGCCACTTACGGACTACGCCCCGGTGAGCTGAAATTTTGCAAGTTCGACCCCTACCCCCGGCTCAGGGTTTTGGAAGGCAAAACCGGCCCGCGCCTGGCCTACCCCCTTCATCCCGACTGGCCCGATCGGCTCGGATTGCGGAACGTCCGCCGGCCCAACTGTTCCGGCATAAGCCGCGCCGCCTTCGGGCAACGGGTAACAAAAGCCTTTAAACGGCTGAAAGTCCCATTTCCGCCGTACTCCCTACGCCACGCCTACGCAGTCAGGGGCATCGGCCGTAAATCGATAGACGCAATGGCGCGATCGATGGGACACAGCCCCAAAGTTCACTGCAGCATCTATCAGAAATGGTTGACAGAAGACGACCTCGATCGGGCCTGGCAAAACCCCAAACCTTAAGCCTTAATTTCCCACCTTAATTTGCACCTTAAAAAGCGCGACAGCCTTCGATTTAGTCAAAGGCTGTCGCGCTTGCTGCTATTAGGTTTTAGATGAAGGCGGCACCCAGATTCGAACTGGGGGTAAAGGATTTGCAGTCCTCTGCCTTACCACTTGGCCATGCCGCCTTGCGCCGTTCTGTTCGGCAGATGCCATTCTGCCATCAGTTTTGCATTTGGGCAACCCCCCAGGCTCAAAATTCTGAACCAGCGAGGGAAACAGCGCGATCGCCCGCCGCAGTCGATCGCCTCAACCTAGGCCAAGCAATCCTCCAACTGGGCCAGCAACGTGGCCTGATCCAGGTTTTGCCCAATCAACACAAGCTGGTTTTTAGGTTGCCCCTTCCAAAGGTCATCTTCCAAGGTGAAACGCTTGCCAGACAAGTGAAAAATGTGGCGGTTTTCGCTTTCTTGGAACCACAAAATTCCCTTAGCCCGAAAGACTGCTTCCGGCATTTGATCATCCAAAAAGCTTTGGAACTTGCGGATAGCAAAGGGGCGGTCTCTCTCGAAGGAAACGGACACAAACCCATCATTTTCCAGATGGTGAGAATGGTGATGGTGATCATGATCGTGATGATGCCCGTGGTCATGATCGTGGTCATGATCGTGGTCATGGACACAATGGCCGTGGTCATGATCACAGGCTTCGTGATTGTCATGATTGTGCGCATGTTCATGATCATGGTCAGCATGATCATGGTCATGAACATGGCCGGTAGCACTTTCTTCGGGATGGTAGTACTGATCCGACTCAAACAGGCCAACACTCAAAATCAAAGGCAACGGCACTTGAGAACTTTGAGTGCGCAGAATGCGAGCACCTTGCTTGATTTCCCGGACTCGCTCTTCAAGCGCTTCCACCTTTTCGGGCGCAACGAGATCGGTTTTATTCAGCAAAATAATGTCGCCGTAGGCAATTTGGCTATAGGCGGCTTCACTGTTGAACAAATCGAGGCTGAAGTTTTCGCAATCCACCAGGGTAATGATTGAATCAAGCCGCGTCATATCCCGCAGTTCAGTGCCCAGGAAAGTCAGCGCAACGGGCAAAGGATCCGCCAATCCCGTAGTTTCAACCACCAGATAGTCAATCCGTTCTTCTCGTTCCAAAACGCGATAGACCGCATCCACCAAGTCATTATTGATGTTGCAGCAAATGCAACCGTTGGCAAGTTCAATCACGCTGTCATCATCTGAGACTTCAACGATCAGTTCTTGATCAATGCCAATTTCACCAAACTCATTGACCAAAACAGCCGTCTTCAGACCCTGTTGATTGCTCAGAATATGATTAAGCAGGGTGGTTTTGCCGCTTCCTAAAAAGCCCGTGATGATGGTGACTGGCAAGCCCAACTTAGGGGCAACCATGACTGGGCTGGGGGTGGTTAGATCTTGACTGGTGGCCATGGGACAGGGATTGATGAAAGGAAATGAAGTGGGATGTGAAGGGGCCGTGAGCGAGTGAGCCCTAAGCCGGTAGGGACTGGGGAATGGTGTTGGGTGTTGTAGACCGAATGAGAATCATTCTCAAAGATAACTGAGATTTGTGGAATTGCTCAATTCCCGATCGCCCGTAGGCCAAAGTAGGTAATCACCAATTCTTCGGGGCCCGTGTTGGCAATTTCATGCACCTCATGGGGAGCGATCGCCAGGCAAACACCCGGGACTAGATCAAAGCGCTGGCCATCAATGATCATTGTCCCCTGGCCGGCTTCAATGAAGAAAACTTCATGCATATCCGAGTGGGCATGGCCGGGCGAAACCTGGCCGGGCGCGAAGCGGGCTTGGGAAAAGTTGGTGAGGTGGGGAAGGTCGCCTTGTCGCAACAGCACTTGCTTGGCGATCGCGGGGTTGTGGGAAACCCGCTCGATCGGGACTTCCGAGAGCGCAACTCGTTTCAAAACCAATCCTCTCCTCGACTCTCGGGGGGCACTGGCGGCTCCGTGGCCACCAAATCAGACGGGGGGCGCTCATCACTCCAAGCCCACCACACACAGCCGCAATGACACCCATAGAACTCCTGCCACTTGCGGCGGTAGGTTTCCGTGAGCACGGGCGATCGCCGATTGATCCACACGCGCTCCGCTTCTACAACCGATGCGCCACAGGTGGGGCAACAGAACTCCAGGGCGTGAACGGCGGAGTCTGTCCAGTCGGGTGCTTCCGGTGCAAAGGCATCCATAGGTTTCTCAGAGGTGGGCTGACCAGAATTCCGCCAAGGGGTGTTGGAGGGCGATCGAGTGGCAATGAATCGAGTGGCAATGACTGTTATTAAACCCCTCCTTGCATTTTAATTTGGGGGAGCGCTCCTGAACTCGATCGCTCAAAATAGCGCCGCCCAAAAGCCGCCCAAAATAGGCTAAGAGGATGTCTGAAAAGCCAAAATTGCTACTCTGTACGCTCCAGTGATCGACTTAGACAAGATGCTCAAGCCCCTTGTCTCCACGACTATTGGTGCTTGCCCGTGCCAAAAAATACTTTTTAAACATCCTCTAAGCATTAGCGGCGTGGGACTAATCCATTTCCTTGTCCTGCTCATGAGTTATCTCAATCTCGTTTCCTTCTTGGGCATCTTTGGGCTTTGCGGTGTGGCTTGGCTCTTTTCGGAAAATCGAAAATTAATTCCTTGGGCTACGTTAATTTGGGGGCTGAGCCTGCAGCTTGTGTTGGGTTTTTTGGTGTTTAGACTGCCTATCACTCGCGATATTTTTGATGTTTTAAATAGTGCTCTCAATGGGATTTTTGCCGCTGCTGAAGCGGGGTCAGAATTCATTTTTGGTTCCCAGTTTGTTTCTAAAAACTTTGGCGAAAACCCACCTTTGGGCTATATCTTTGCTGTTCGCGCTTTGCCCACGGTGGTCTTTTTTGCGGGACTGATGGCCCTGCTCTATGGCTTGGGGGTCATGCAAACGGTTGTGAATGGGTTTTCGCGGTTGTTTTATCGAACCACCCGACTGAGTGGAGCGGAAGCCCTGAGCGGCCTGGTGAATGTGGTGACGGGGGTTGAAGCGTTGATTGTGGTGCGGCCATTTTTGTCGCGAATGACGCGCAGTGAGCTATGCGCTATTTTGGCTTGCTGTTTTGGAACGGCTTCCTCTTCCACATTGGCAATTTATGTGGACTTTTTACAGCCGGTTTTTTCAAACATTTTAGGTCATTTAATTTCGGCAGCCATGATTGGTATTCCGGCTTGCTTTGTGCTGTCCAAAATTTTGGTTCCGGAAACCCAAGTGCCCCTAACGCGCGATCGCCTGTCGGGGGTAATGATCGCGAATATATCGCAAAATCCTCTGAATCCCGCTAGCCCAAAAACGCCCGATCATCATCCCCTCAATCCCTTTAATGCGGCTGAAAATTCCTTGGCCGATCGAGACATGGCCGACGGGGCGATCGAGCCGGATGGCAGCCCCTGGGCGATCGCCATGGCAGGGGCCCTGGAAGGGTTGCGCATTTGTGGATGGATTGTGGCGGCTCTGGTGTTGATTGTGGGGTTGGTGTCGCTGGTCGATCGGTTCTTTGTTGCTCTAGGGCTGATTCCCGGGCCGATCGGGGATCTCTTTCAAGTGGTTACCCTGGCCAACTTGGAGGGAATTTGTTTCTTTCCGCTCACGCTGCTGACGGGGGTGGCCTGGGATGATGCTTGGGAGTCGGCGGTGGTCATTGGTCGGCGGCTTTTGGAAACCGCCATTCCGCCCTATCAAACCCTGGCGGAACTGCGACGGAACGACGCAATCAGCGATCGCACCCTATTGATTGTGAGTTATGCGCTCTCCAGCTTTGCCCACCTGCCGGCCTTGGGCATTTTTGTGGGGGGGCTGAGCGCCCTAATTCCCCAACGGCGGCGGGATGTGCTGAACTTGGGCTGGCGGGCCCTGTTTGTGGGCACGTTGGCTTCCCTAATGATTGCCTGTGTGGCGGGTTTTTATGACGATGGCAGCCCCCATATTTTGGGCACACCCATGCCGCCCACCAAGCTCGCGCCGGCCACGCCAACCTTGGTGAAACCCAGCCCCCCACCCGCAACTCCAGCCCCCGCACCGCGCTAGGGTGGATCATCGAATTTGGGATGCACGATCGAATTCGGCAAACTGGTGCTATTCGTGATGGGGGCGAGAGTGGCACAGACTTGGCCACAACAGATCCAGACTGCCCCTTTTTCGACTACGGTATTGAGTTTGATGGGATAGGTGGGTTGTGGGGCGATCGATGCCGAATCCTGAGCCAGAAATATTGCGCTTACTGGATCTGTTGCCGGCTTCGGCACGGATGACAATCAAGATTGTGGGTCGTTCAGAGCAACCTCAAGTGTTGTCGAGTTCCTTGCCGTTGCCCTGGCAGCGCGAGCGCCCAATCTATGTGAATTTTGAACTGTGGCGGCGAATTCCCCGGCCCCAGCGAGATTTGTTGATGTTGCGCCAATCCTGTTGGCTGATGGGGGTGCGCTGGGTTGAACCCAACTGGTATCAAGGGGCGACCTTGGTGGGCTTGGCCAGCGCCGCTTGGCAAATTAGCCAGGGAGATGCCTTGGGGGCGGTGGCTTCCGGTGGGCTGGCGGGCTTGGCTGGCTGGCAAATTTGGCGCAACAACCAGCGAACCGAGCGGGAATTGGAAGTGGATCTCGATGCGATCGCAGTGGCGGTGCGTCGGGGCTACGAAGAGCCGGAAGCGGCCCGGCTGTTGCTCGAAGGCATCGAAGCGGTGGCCCAATTGGAGCGGCGACCGGGAATGGAATTTTTGGAATTGCTTCGCTGTCAACGCTTACGCGCGATCGCCGGTGTATCTCCCCTCCGGCATGAGTCATGATCCCTAGGCTATTGGTGCGACGGGTTACCCTGATGCCAGTGGTGCTGGCGGTGGGCCTCGGTGGGGGCCTGGGGGCCTGTGGTCGATCGACCCCGAGCACTTCGGTTCCGGAGGCGACCCCCGGGCCCACGGCGGAGCTGACGGCCACGGAGACCGCCCGCCCCACCCCAACGGGCAAGGCGGGGTATCAGTACCAAGCGCCCAATCGCAGTTTTCAAATTTGGTTTCCGGCCATACCCGACAGCTCAACGGATCCCTGGGTTTCCGCGCACTACGACGGCGGCACAAGGTTCTATTACGCCAGGGGTGATCAGGCGGGGCCAGCCATTGACTCAGCCAATTCCAGCTCGTTGCCACATTACCTTCAGCATGTGGCCACGGGGGTGGCGTTGCAGTTTGGGGCCGAACGGGTTCAGCGATCGGAATGGGTGCGATCGAGCCAATGGCCAACCCTCAAATTTTCCTTTCAAAATAAGCGCGGCATTCAATACGAAGCCCGCGCCATTTTTCGCCCCACTTACAGCCAATTATTTGTGCTGGTTTTTGGCACAACGGCGGCGGAATCATCCATGGGCTGGCCAGAATCTCGGGCTTTTTTCCAATCCTTCCGCCCGATCGATCCTGCCCCCACTGAACCGCCTAATTCGCCCGATCGCCCTGATCCCACCCCTGTGGATTAACCCCAAGGATTGCGGTCTCGTGAGTTAATCCTCAGAAATTGATCCCAAATTCAGTGATCCCAAATTCAGTGATCCCAAATCCAGCGATCTAGGCAACCGGTTCCCGTTGGGCAATGACAGCATAGAACGGATCACCACCGCCTAGCCCCAACATTTTTAGGAAGGCGGGCCCGCTCGATCGCTCGATCATGTATTTCGGTTTGCCAAAGCCGGGCACATGGTTGAAATATTCACAAACCAGGGCCACCCGATCGGTTTCGGAGCGATCGCGCCAGGCCGCGATCGCCTTTTGATAAAACATCCGATTGGAAAAACTGACAATGGCAATGCCGCCGGGTTTCAGAATGCGATGAATTTCGCTAAAAATTGCTTCTGGATATTGCAAATATTGCACGGAAACCGTATTCAAAACCGCATCAAAATAAGCATCCTCAAAGGGAAGTTTTAAATCCACATTTAAGTTCTGGACGATGTAGCGATCGAGCCGGGGGTTTTTGGCCAATTCCAACCCATTCATTCCATGGCCCACCACTTCCGCAAAGGTTAAATTTTCCGGTAAATGGGAAACCCAACTGCTCATCAAATCCAGAATCTTGGTGTTGGGTTGCAGTTTTTGGGCATAGAGCTGAGTCAGCCGATCAATAAACCCCTCATCCACATGGGTTACCAACCGTGGGTCTTGGTAAAAAAAGTTGTCGTTGCTGTCATCGAGTTTGGTGCGATCGTCGGGACGGAGCAGCATCATGATCGGGCAGAAAAGCGATAGAAATGAGCAATCAATACTAGGGTACAGAAAATTGCTGGTTGAGCCGGGGAATCACCGCGCTAGGATGAGGCGGACGGCGGCGAGTTGAAAGCTATGGCACTTTCGCGACGAGACTTTTTGGGGCGATCGGGAGCGGCGCTGGCCGGATGGGGGCTGGCAGAGGCGATCGCAGCCCAACGGGTGGCGCAAGTGTTGGCGGAACCAACCGGCCGGCGCAAGGCCCTGTTAATTGGCATTAATCAATACGAACCGGCGGCGATCGCCCCCAACGCGGCCTCGGTGGCCTTGGAAGGTTGCCTAAATGATGTGGCCCTCTGGCAAGAACTCCTAACTTCGCGGTTGGGGTTTCAGGCGGCGGATGTGGTGACCCTGACCGATCGGGCGGCGGGGCGGGCCCAATGGCAAGCGGCATTGGAGGACTGCGCGGCGGGACTCCGGGCCGGCGATGCGGTGGTCTGGCAATTCAGCGGCTATGGGGGCCTGTTGGCCGACGGAACGGGCCTGTTGGTTCCGGCGGATGGTCGCTTGCCCACCCTTGCCCGTGAGGCGGTGGCTTCTGTGGAGGCGACCGGCCCCCTGCGCGATTGGAGCGAAATTACGATTCAAGACTGGCTGCGATCGCTGCCCACGGAACGGGTGTTGGGCGTTGTGGATGCGGGATTTGCCCCTGCTCCGGCCCCAACCTGGGTTCGCCATCGATCGCGCCCGGTGCTCACCCCTAGTGTTCTGGATCCAGAAGAACTGGCTTGGCAGCAACAGTTACGCCGCGCCCGATCGGGGCGATCGAGCGCCGCCAGTGGGTGGTGGTTGCGAGCCAGCCAGCCCGATCGCCCCGCCCTGGAATTGCCCCAAGCGGGGTTTGTGGCCGGGGCCTTCACCTGGGCCTTGGTGCAGCAACTTTGGAACAGTCTCCCCGCCAGTACCCTATGGTTTGACCTGGCCCAAACCGCCGCCCGGGTTGCGGATCAAGGGGGCCAGCAACAACCGATCGCCCAACGGCTGGGGGCCGCCGCGATTCGGGAGAATATTGGCGAAAACATTGGCGAAAACATTGGCGAAAACTTGGGGCAATGGTTGGCCACGGCAGCGGGGCCCAGCGCGGGCACAGTCTTGGCCACGGATTCGATGAATCGCATGGTGACGGTGAGCTTGGCCGGTTTGGCTCCTGTGGCCCTGGCGGGAGCCGCCCAGGGCCTGATCCTCGAACCCGCAGCCCCGGCTCCATCGGATGCCACTGCCT
The DNA here is from genome assembly GCF_059138625.1 of Limnothrix sp. HT2024. NCBI lineage: Bacteria > Bacillati > Cyanobacteriota > Cyanophyceae > Pseudanabaenales > Pseudanabaenaceae > Limnothrix > Limnothrix sp. HT2024. The sequence goes on along the minus strand of NZ_CM181121.1, from coordinate 3,568,935 downwards.
CGGTTGGGGGGCTGCGCATCACCGGCCGCAATGGTTGGCGGGCGATCGGGCAACCCGTGACCGAAGACAGTCGCGATCAGCCGGTTGAGGCCTTCACCTGGCAACCGGGGCAACGCTTGCGGGAACGGTGGCGCATTTTGACCCGCAACCTGGAGCTACAGGTGGCTCTGGATCCAAACTTTGAGCGCATTGAGCGGATTGATGCCACCAGCGCCTTTGATGCCTTGTCCCATGTGACGGTGGTGAATCCCGAAAACCGGGCGATCGATGCTTGGTTTGCCCGGGCTGCCCGCCCCACCGCCAATCCTGACCCCAATGGGGACGAAGCCAAAACCGCCTATGGCCTCTGGCGACCGGGCCAAACCCTCTGGCCCAACACGGTGGGCGAAAGTGGCGAAGCGCTCAAAACCGCCGTGCAGCGCTTAGGGCCACAATTACATAGCCTGTTGGCGCGCAAGCTTTGGCGGGCCACGCTAAATCAGGGAGCCGAATGGCCCGTGCGCATCACCCTGGCGGCTTTGGAAACGCCCGATCGCCCCCTTCTGCAATGGAGCACTCTGCCCAATGCTGGCGGTGCGATCGGCCCCAACGGTTCGATCGCGCCGGCCACCTTCACCAGCAGTAGCCGGCCCCAACTCACCCTGGAAAATGCCGGAACCGTTCCCCTGTGGGCCTTGGTATTGCAACTGGATTCCCTGGGACGAACCACCCTAGTGCAAAACCTGGGGCAAGACACGGAGCCAGGCCAAACCCTGTTGGCCCCCAACAGTCGCCAAACCCTCAGTTGGCCCGCTGCCCCCAGTCGGGGCTTGGGGTCTCTGTTAGTGTGGCTCAGTCGAGATCCCCTGGAGCGGGTGCAGGCCAGCTTGCCCAGCCTGCAAACCGGCGAGGGCGATCGCCTGTGGCCCCTGGCCCAACCACTGGCCCTGGCCCGCCAACTGCTGGAAGACCTCCAGCAAATCAGCGTGAATCATGCTGCGCCCCCCGGCCGATCGCCCAGCCCCGATAGCTATACCCTCGACTGTCGGCAATGGATGGCCTGGGAGTTGCCCTTTCGGTTAATTTAGGAACTCCACCACAATTCGATCGCCCCGATTCAAATTCAACCGTTGGGCCGCATTCCCCCCCGCACAGGCCACCTCCACCCAATCGTGGCTACCCACAAGCGCCACAAAATCATGGAGCGATCGGCTGCTGTAGGTGAGTTGCGAGGGAATCAGTTGCTCGCCAATGCGTACCCGCCAAGGGCGATCGCTCACCCGTTGAGCCGGAATGGTGGAAATTAGATTGCCAAAGTGATCCACATGCTGCACCACCCCCTCCAAACTGGCCGGATTGGCCCCGGCCGCCGGATGGGACACCAAGTCCGGCAGCGGCAAATGCACCAAACTGGCCGGGTCGATCGGGTTGCCCAAATCCGCCAACGGAACCCCATTGGCCAAGTGGGCCGCCACCGCCGCAAAAATATCGCGGCCATGGAACGTGTGGCTCGGGTTCGGCAATCGCCAAAAGTTGCGCTGGGTCAGCACCACGGCCGACTCCGCCGGAAATTGCGCCAACAGGCCACTCCAAAGGCCGTTGTCTGGGCCCACCAACCAGCCCCGATCGAAGGCGATCGCGATCGGTCGCCGTTCACCCCCCACGCCCGGATCCACCACCGCCAAGAACACCGTCCCCAACGGAAACGCCGCCGCCGAGTTGGCCAACACAAACCGCGCCGCCCACAAATCCTGAGGGGGAATTTCATGGGTCAGATCAATGGTAGGAATGGCGGGATTGACCTGGGCAATCACCCCCTTCAGCACCCCCGCATAGCCATCGGCCGTGCCAAAGTCCGTCAACAGGGCGATCGGCCGAGGCGGCGCTAACCAAGCGGTGAGGGGAGCTGTTGGGAAAAAATCCATGGGTTACTGGAATATGGGGCCTTTGAACACCATTTGAACATCAGTTACTTGAATCGATTCTGAAAAAAGATAAATTTTCTGTAATAGCTGATACTTTCTGAATCAAAATTACGCTATCTTAGCGATAGAAGGCCCTCTCAGGAGTGGCTAGTGTCGCCAGCCGAAGCTTCATGATTCACTTCTGCAAGCTGAATCATCGCAGTATTCGCGCCTTCTGTCGTCTGGTTGGTCACTTCAACGATCGTCCCAGGCACTCTCAACCCCTATCCACCTTTCGTCGATCGTTTCCTAGCCATGTTTGGAATCCGCCGCAATCGCCCCAACCCCGCCCAAGTTGCGCAAGTTCACCGCGAAAATCTGCGCAAGCTGCTGGAACACCGCATTGAAGTGGCTCGCGCTAAGGGTGACAACGACTTGGTTCGTAGCCTCGAAGCCGAAGCTGAGTACCTGAAATAACCGTCAATCCGTCAATTAAGAGCTGATTCAATTTGTTCAGAATCGCTTGCCGATCGGCGCTTGGGTTCTGCGTTGTCGCAAGTTCCCGCCCGTCTGATCTGCCAAGGAAAAGTCGTCACATCAAAGCTGCCTGGGTCGAAACACCTGGGCAGCTTTGTATTGGGGCTGCTTTCCGCAGTTCTCCCCGCAGCCCAAAGATCCGCGATCGGATGCGTCCCAACCGGGTTTCGATCGATCAGTTTCGATCGAGATTGCGATCCGCCTTGGGCCTGCCACGAACCGGCGACCCAGGCGGCCGTGCGGATGGTTGCTTTAGGCGGATTCCGTCAGCGCCCCATAAAACTCGGGCCGGCGATCGCGAAAGAAGCCAAAGCTGGCCCGATCGAGCGCTGTCTGAGTCAAATCCAACTGAGCCATCAGGATTTCGGGTTGATCGATCGCCCCTTGGGTCAGTAACTCGCCCCGGTGATCGCAAATAAAACTCGTGCCGTAGAACTTTTGCCCATCCTCATTGCCGATCCGGTTGGCCGCCACCACGGGCACAACGTTACAGACCGCATGGCCCAACATGGCCCGCATCCACATCGGCCGCGTATCCAAATTCGGTTCCTGGGGTTCCGAGCCGATCGCCGTGGGATAGAGCAGCACCTCCGCCCCCATCAACACCATCGATCGGGCGCATTCCGGGAACCATTGATCCCAGCAAATACCCACCCCCAAGCAACCAAACCGGGTGTGCCAAACCTTAAAACCCGTGTTGCCCGCTCGGAAATAGAACTTTTCTTCGTAGCCGGGGCCGTCGGGAATGTGGCTTTTGCGGTAGAGACCGAGGATCGAACCATCCGCGTCGATCGTCACCAAGCTGTTGTAGTAGTGCTGGCCGTCCCGCTCAAAAATTGAGGTGGGAATCACCGTGCCCGTTTCCCGCGCCACCTGTTGCATAGCCACCACCGCCGGATGTTCCGTGGCGGGGTAAGCCGAGGCGAAAAATTCCGCCCGTTCTTCTTTGCAAAAATAGGGCCCTTGAAATAATTCCGGCGGCAAAATCACTTGCGCCCCTTGACTAGCCGCTTGACGAGCAGCGGCCACAACGCGATCGATATTGTCCTGCAAATTCCAGGTTTCAAAGGCATCTTGCAAGGCAGCAACGGTGACGGTGCGATGGTTTGTCATGGGTTGAAAGAAGTTAGGAATTAGGGGCAGATTCTTGGAGTTGTGTAGCGATGATGTGATGCAAACAACCCAAGACTAGGTTCAAGGGATTGAGGTAATACCGATCGCGATCGACCGTTAATTGCTGTTGGTGGAGTCGCAAAAACTGCCAAACTTCCCCCGTAGTGACACAGCCAAAAATTTGCGGTAGTGATTCTCCTTGCGATCGATTAAATGCTTCAGCCCCCACCATTTGGGCGGCGCATTGACCAATCCCCGCTTCCACGTCATCTCGCTTGGCTTCCACTAAACAAAAAATCGGCGATCGCACCAGCAGCGCTGTTTTCCCTTTGCCCAAAATAAAATCACATTCGCCGGTTAGTCCCCGATCGCGATCGACCTCAAAATTTCGCCCTGAATAAATTGCTAATTGATCGCCATATTGCCGTTCCAATTCCAACAGCAAAGGCGCAATTAAAAACTCCGATCGCGCCTTTTCACTTCCCCCAGGCAATGCGAGCGATCGCCCCAGATTCAGGGTTTCCAATAACCAAGAACTCGGTTCGATCGGTTGCAAGGTTGGGAACAGGGAATCATAGCGATCGACTAACTCAAACGAGTCCAAGACAACCGCTAACGAAAAGTCACCATAGGCCATAAACCTTGCTCCTAAGAGGATGCTTAAAAAGCTAAAATCGATACGTCACTTGCCTGGCTGATCGACAAAGACAAGGGGCTGATCGATAAAGACAAGGGGCTGATCGATAAAGACAAGGGGCTGATCGATAAAGACAAGGGGCTGATCGATAAAGACAAGGGGCTGATCGATAAAGACAAGGGGCTTAAGCCCCTTGCCCCCAAGACTAGCTGCCCTCGATCGCTAGCGGGGTTGCTGTTGGGAAATGCAGTGAAACGAGCCGCCCCCTTGCAGGATATTTTTGGCGGGTAAACCGATCACGTTCCGATCGCCCCACACCTCGCGCAAATCCCGGGCGATCGCCTGCAAAGCCGCCACCGCTGCCCCATCAAAGGGCGAACCGTATTGGGGCACAATCACCCGCGTATTACTGATATAGAAATTGACATAGCTGGCGGCCATCAGCTCGCCGTCCTCGTCTTCCACGCGACCCGGTGATGGGATGGTCAGCACCTCGATCGCCCGGCCCTTCGCATCTCGTGCCGCCTTGAGGGTGGCGATCGCCTCTAGGAGCGCCTCCCGGTTGGGATCATCGGGGCTGCTGGGCTCCATGCACACCACCGTTCCCGGAGCCACAAACCGCGCCAAATTGTCCACATGGCCATCGGTGTGGTCGTTTTGCAGCCCGTCGCCCAGCCAAATGATCTGCTCGATGCCGAGGTGGGACTTCAGTTTGGCTTCGATGTCGGCTTGGGATAACTCAGGGTTGCGGTTGGGGTTCAGCAAGCATTGGCTGGTGGTCAGCAGCGTGCCTTCGCCGTCGTGATCGATCGCCCCGCCTTCGAGAGTCCAAGGGTGCGGCAAAAAGTCCACGCCCGATTGCAGGGCGATCCGTTCCGCCACCGAGTCGTCATGGTCGAGCAGATATTTGCCGCCCCAACCATTGAACCGAAACCCGATCGCCACCGGTTCCCCCAAGCTGTCGCGCAAAAACAGCGGCCCCGTATCCCGCAACCAAATGTCCCCAAAGGGTTCGTCGTAAACCGTGGCACCCAAAGGTTCCAGGGCGGCTTGGGCTTCCGCGACCTGGGCTGAACCGCAAGCCAGAACATGCAGCGCTTCCCCGCGTGGCTGGCCGGTGGCAGGGTCGCAATCGGCGATCGCCCGGGCCAGACCCAACACCTCCGACTGCACATTGCGATAGGCATCCAGCCATAAATCGGGATGGCTGGGCCAAGCCAACCAAACCGCCGCATGTTCGTGCCATTCAGGAGGGAAATACATGGAAAATGCCGAAAATTGCAGAAATTATCGTAGGAACGAGGGCGGTCAATTGGGAAATGAATGCTGCACTTACCCTAGCCGATCGAGGTGAACAGCCGGTTAAGCTCGACAGAATTCAAACTGCATCCAAACCCAATTCAGCCAAAAATCAAGCGCGATCGCCCTAAGGCCACCGCGCCGATCGAAAGTGCAATTCAATGGGGATTGATCGACAGCTTTGCAGCCCGATCGCCCCCCATTGCTCGCTAGTTGCTGCCCGTGAACACCAAATCGGGAAATTTGTCTTGGGCTTCGGCCAAAGGACGCTTGCGCCCTTCTTCTTGCCAGTAGTTGATAATTTCCGTGGCGCGGTTCAACAATTCCACTCGATCGGACTCCGAAATCCAATGCTTGGATTCCAGCTCCAACTTCAGTTGCTCCCACGCATCGTTCCGCGGCCAGAAGAAATAGGCCGTCAGCGGGCTGGTTCCTTTGCCCACAACTTGATCCACCGCCAAAGCGACGTTTTCTTCAAGCCAGAGAACCTTTAAAATAAACTTCGACAAGCTGATGCCTCCAAGATCGACTGCTACGGGTATTTGGCAAGGGTTCGGCCAGTCGGGATCTTCAGACGAAATTTACGCGACTCCAGCGGGTCTTCAATTCGTCCAGGGCGATCGCAACTGACGACAGCACAGCAGTCTATCGTACCGCAAGGGGGCGGTTGACGATCGCCTTTCCGCAATTGGTGGCGATCGGGTGAGCGTGACAGGGCCCCAAGGTTGCCATGATATGGTTGCGGCTGTTGCAGCAGGATTGCAGATTACTTCCTTGCCATGACTTCCAATTCCCTCCAGGCGATCGCGGTTTTTGACATTGATGGCGTAATTCGGGATGTGGGCCAGTCCTACCGCCGCGCTTTGGCGGACACGGTGGAAGCCTTTACCGACGGTCAATTTCGCCCAACGATGGCGGATATCGATGCGATTAAAGCCGAGGGATCTTGGAATAACGATTGGCTGGCCTCTCAGGAATTTGTCTATCGATTTTGGGAAAATCAGGGGCGATCGCGCGGGGAATTGGCCCTGAACTATGACGAATTAGTTTTGTTTTTCCAACGGCGCTATCGCGGCCACAACCCCGAAGATCCCAGCAGTTGGACGGGCTACATCTGCGATGAGCCGCTGCTGGTCGATCGCGCCTATTTTGAACAGCTCACCGCGTCCCAAATTGGCTGGGGATTTTTCAGCGGTGCAACACCGGCTTCGGCAAATTTCGTGTTGACCCAGCGGGTGGGGCTAAGCGATCCGCTGTTGGTGGCCATGAACGACGCGCCGGAAAAACCCGACCCCACGGGTTTGCAAATGGTGGTCGATCGCCTGGAACCGGCCGGGTTGCAACTGCCGGTGATTTACGCAGGCGACACGGCGGCGGACATGCAAACGGTGCTGAATGCGCGTAAAGTTGCCCCCGATCGCCGTTGGATTGCGGTGGGCATTTTGCCGCCCCATGCCCTGGTGGATGCGGCCACGCGAGATCGCTACACCGACACCTTGAAAGCCAACGGCGCGGATTTCGTGCTGTCGTCGGTTACGGAATTAACGGGCGATCGAATTCGGGCTTGGCATTAACTGCGGCGGCTTCGATCTTGAACGAGGCCTTGAACTCAGCATTTGGCCCGACAATAGGGAGCAGTTCGATCGCACATTTCCCATGGCTTTGCCCCTATGGCTTTGATTGATCCGGCTCCGTTGTTGGCCTTTTCGGAAGCAGCAAAAGTTTTTCAAGGCGATGAAAAAGGCGAGGCCCAAACCTTTTTGAATCGCTTTTTTGCGGCCTTTGGCTATGCGGACGCGATCGCGGCGGGGGCGGTGTTTGAAACGCGAGTGGCCAAGGGCAGCGCCAGCGGCCACACGGGCTTTGCGGATTTGGTGTGGCGATCGAGCGACAAACCGCCCCGGCCGGGGGTGCTGTTTGAAATGAAAAAACGCGGCGAACCCCTGGAAAAACACCGTCGCCAAGCCTTCACCTATTGGGAGCGCCTGGTTCCAAACCGGCCGCGCTACGTGGTGTTGTGCAATTTCGATTGGTTTTGGATTTACGATTTCGACACGCAAATTGATGAGCCGGTCGATCGCATTGCTTTGGCAGATTTAAGCCAGCGATCGAGTGCGTTTGCGTTCATGAAGCCGGGTGAAACAAAGCCGGTTTTTAACAACAATCAACAGGAAATTACCCAAGAAGCTGCCATGCGGATGGGGCAGCTTTATCAGGATTTAGAGAAGCGACTTTGCACGAAGCTAGGCAATTTTAAGCCGATTGATATTCAGCGGTTTGTGTTGCAGTGCGTTTTGGCCATGTTCGCGGAAGATCGGGGGCTGTTGCCGTCGGATTTGTTTACGCGCTGCGTTTTGGACTGTTTAGAGGGTGAGAGTTCTTATCAGATTCTCGGTGCGCTGTTTGATGAAATGAACCGAAACCATATCGCTCCTGCGGGTCGGTTTCAGGGGGTGGGCTATTTCAATGGTGGTTTGTTTGCCAAGGTGTTGCCGATCGAGCTGAACTCGAAGGAGCTAGAAATTCTGAAGGTTGCGGCCCAAGAGGATTGGAGCCAGATTCGACCGGCTATTTTTGGCAGCATTTTTGAGGGCACGGCGAATGGCGATGAGCGACGGGCCCATGGAATGCATTTCACTTCGGAAATTGACATCATGAAAATCGTGCGGCCGACGATTTCGCACTATTGGGAAGCGAAGATTGAGGCGGCCAAAACGGTGAGCGATTTTGAGCGGCTACACCAGGAGCTAACGGATTATCGAGTTTTGGATCCGGCTTGTGGGTCGGGAAATTTTCTCTATGTGGCCTATCAGGAAATGAAGGATCTGGAGAAGGTGATTCTCGATCGGATCTGTGATCTCAAACAGTCGGTGCAAATGCCGCTGAGGTCGGTGAGTCCGCTGCAATTTTTTGGGATGGATATTAATTCGTTTGCGGTTCAGTTGGCGCAGGTGACGATGACGATCGCCCGAAAGGTAGCAATCGATCGGCTCCAAAGCGCAGAAGAAGCGCTGCCTTTGGATACGTTAAACCAAAATATTGTGCAACAAGATGCACTTTTTGACCCTTGGCCCCAAGCGGATGCCATCATCGGCAATCCACCCTTTTTAGGTGGCAATCGAATGCGAAAAGAATTAGGAGACAAATATGTAGATCGAGTATTTAATAAGTTTCCTGACATTAAAGGACAAGTTGATTTTTGTAGCTATTGGTTTCGACTATCTCATGATCACTTACTTGAAAATGGTCGTGCAGGATTGGTCGCGACAAATTCTATTTCTCAAGGGCTTGCTCGTATTGCAGCTCTAGATTACATTACGTCGAAAAATGGAATTATCTATAATGCAATTTCGACACAGCCATGGTCAGGGGAAGCAAAGGTTCATGTGAGCATTGTTAATTGGATCAAATCACAAGAAATTTCTGATTTAATTTTCTACCTGGACAATAGCCAAGTTAAATCTATCAATAGTCAACTCAAATCAAGCTCGGATGTGTCATCTGCTATTCGTCTTCAGGCAAATCAGAACTTTTGCTTTGAAGGCGTAAAGCCTGTTGGAAAGGGATTTCTTATCTCTGAAGATCTTGCACTGGAATGGATCAGGAAGAATTCCAAAAACAAAGAAGTTTTAAAACTGTTCTCTATGGGATCAAACTTGGCTAAACATCCTCATGGGAAGCCAGATCGATGGATCATTGACTTTGAAAACCGATCAGTTGAAGAGTTAAATCAATATCCAGAACCACTAAAACATGTTGAACTTTATGTAAAGCCTGAGAGACTGGATAACAGGGAACAGATCTTAAGAGAAAAGTGGTGGCGATTTAAAAGAACTCATGCAGCGATGAGGAATGCAATCAATCCTCTACCTTTTTACTTCGCTGTTCCAGAGGTCTCTAAATGGGCTATCTTTATTCCTTGTGCAAAGGATTGGCTAGCGGGAAATAAGTCAAAGCCTGTAGCCTCTGATGATTTTTATGTTTTAGGGATTTTGCTTTCTTCTACTCATCGCGCTTGGGTTTCTGTGCAAGCTTCAACTCTCAAAGCTGACACAGCCTATACCCATAACACTTGCTTTGAAACCTTTCCCTTTCCCCAAAACCCCAGCCCAAAAATCATCAACGACATTCGACAAATCGCCCAGGACTTGCACGATTACCGCACCCAAATCATGGAACAACGCCAATGGGGAATCACCCAACTCTATAACGGCTATTTCCACGAACCCGCCAGCGGCCTCGCCAAACTCCACACCAAACTTGATAAAGCCGTCCTGAAAGCCTACGGATTCAAAGCCAGCGACGACATTCTAGAAAAACTGTTGGCGCTGAATCTGGAATTGGCAGAAAAAGAACAACAAGGCGAAGCGATCGTCGGGCCCTGGGCGCTCGATCGGCCCCCAGGCGATCGGTCGAATTAGCAATCAAAGCCAAACCGTCTCTTAGCTTTGTTGGGCAATCCAATCGAGACAACATTGGCGGAAATGATCGCCCCGAACTTCAAAATTCGGGAACTGGTCAAAGCTGGCACAGGCAGGCGACAACAACACGATCGGGGCTTGGTGTGCTTGGGCCAACTCAGCAGCCCGAGGCACTGCCCGATCGAGCGTTTCCACAATTTCCGTAGCCCCATAGCCAGCCGCTTGCAGATTGGCTTGGAAGGTTTCGGCCGCGCTGCCAATGAGCAAAACGGCAGCGGCTCGGGACTGAATGGCCGAAATCCAGGCGCGATCGTCCCCTTCCTTGGCCTCGCCACCCGCAATCAGGATCGCCGGTTGGGCCACCGCCTTCAGCCCCACTTCAGCCGCGTCGTAATTGGTCGCTTTGCTGTCGTTGATGAAATCGATGCCTTGCCAACTGCCCACCCGCTCCAGACGATGGGGCACACCGGGAAAGTCGCGCACCGCCTGGGCAATGGTTTCCGGGGCAATGCCAGCATAGTGGGCCGCAGCCACGGCCATCAGCAGGTTTTGTTGGTTGTGGCGGCCGGTCATGGCCAGGGCGCTCACGGGCACGATCGCTTGGCCAGCCACCACAGCCCAACCGTCTTCGACCCAAGCCCCCCGATCGGGGTTGGCGGGCAACTGGTCGCGCCCGGCCACACTCGTCCAAATCGCGTTGGGATAGGGGGCGATCGCCTGGGCCCTCAGGGCCGGATCGTCACCGTTCAAAATTTGCAGGGCCGCTCGATCGAGCAGGCTGGCTTTGATGTTGAAGTAGTTGTCTAGGCTGTAGTGGCGAGCCAGATGGTCGGGGGTGAAGGTGGTCCAAATGCCAATTTTGGGGGCCAGGCTTTGGGAGGACTCAATTTGGTAGCTGCTGACTTCGGCAATCACCCAATCGATCGGGTCGGCTTCCGGCAGGGCCAAACCACAGGCGGCGGCTCCGATGTTGCCACAGGCGGGCGCTTGCAAGCCGGCCGCTTGGAAGATGGCAGCCGTGAGGGCGGTGGTGGTGGTTTTGCCGTTGGTGCCGGTGATGGCCACCCAAGGGGTTTGTTGCAGGTTGCGCCAAGCCAACTCCATTTCCCCGATCGTGTCGATGCCGAGCGCCCGGGCCCGGGCCACACCGGGACTATCCCAAGGCACACCGGGACTGACCACCACTAAATCCGGCCGCGGCTCGATCGGGTCGGGGTTGAAGGTGTCGCCCAATCGGACTTGGATGCCCAACTGGGTGAGCATGGCTTCGATCGGGGCCAGGCGATCGCCCGTTCCCCGATCGCTCACGGTCACCTGCCAGCCTTGGGCCGCCAACAGTTGCGCCGCCGCCACCCCGGATTTACCCAATCCCACAATCCAAGCCGTTTGCACGCTCAACACTCCCGTTTTGTTTCTGAACTGCTGTTTTTGAAATCAGGCTCTTTTTAGAGGCTGTGTGAAAAGCCAACATTGCTCCGCTTTGCGCCCCGGCGATCGACACAGACAAGGGGCTTAAGCCCCTTGCCCCCACAACTCTTAGCGCTGTCGTTCCCGTTCCAAGGCATCGATCGCATCGCCCAAGGCCGTGGTCAAATCCCGTCGGGTGCGATCGTGGGCTTCCCGTTCCGCCTGGAGCTGCCGTACCAGTTGTGCCAGTTGCTCGCGCAGTTGCCGACATTCAATTTGAGCCTCGGCCAAGGTGGCCGGGGTGCTGGCGGGCAGGGCGGCCCCGGCGCTGGCAGCATCTCCCAGCGGTTCCCACCCATCCAGCACCGCATCGGGATTGCCCCGCAGCCGATCGACTTCCCCTTGCAGCCGGGTCTGTTGTTGCTGAAACTGTTCCCGATCGGCTCGGCGCTGCTGAGCTTCCGTGGTGTAACGGGCTTGCCAAGCGTCGGCGGCCTGGTAGGCCGCATCTCGATCGCGTTTCAGGTCGGTCACCTGTTGTTTGAGGGCTTGAATTTCCCCAATCCATTGGGTGACCTGTTCGTGGGACAGGGACTCCGCCCCATTCAGCCCTTGGTTGCTCATGGCCGATCTCCGAATGGTTGCCAACTGCTCGCGGACCATTGCTAATTGTTCAGCAATTAATTTTTTAGCAACTAATTTTTCAGCAACTAATTTTTCAGCAACAGGTAGTAGAGCCGGCCGCGCGACCCGGTGACCCCGGCGCGATTCCCGGCGATCGGGCCCGTGCCCATGAAGTAGTCGGCTCGGCCGGGGCCAATCATGGCGCTGCCGGTGTCTTGATCCAACACAAACCGGCTGACATTGCGATTCACCACCCGTCCGTCCGCGCTGGCATAGGGCAGCGTTGTGTTGACCAAGGCCAAGGCTCCGGGGGGCATCAGGGAGCGATCGGTGGCGATCGAGCGATCAGGCGTAACGGGTACTCCCAAGGTTCCCGTGGCCGGCGCGCCAAAGGTTTCCCGGAAGAAGATAAACCGCGTGTTGCGGGGCAAGTAGTTATCCAATTCCTGGGGATTTTGGCGGAAATAGCGAATCATCACCGGCAGGGTCAACCCTTCAAAGGGCAGCTTGCCATCTTTGGCCAGCTCGCGGCCCACGCTGGTGTAGCCATAGCCGTTGTGGTTGGCATAGCCGACGGTGATCACGTTGCCATCGGGCAATTGCAGCCGGGCCGAACCTTGGATATGCACCAAAAAGGCCTCCAGGCGATCGCTTAACCAAGCAATTTCCTGACCGCGTAGGGGGCTGTTGGTCCCTTGGCCGTCTTTCCCTTCCAGGACTTCGCGGGTGGGCATGGGGGTGCGCCAACTGGCCAAGTCCGCCGGTTCCCGATAAATCGGATAGCGATAGGTGGCGGAGGGGGTGCGGCTGGCGCGATAAATCGGTTCGTAATAGCCCGTGAAGAACACATCACCGTTGCCATCCCGCCCGATCGATTGGTAAAGCGTAAATTCCCGATCGACCAAGGTGGCCAACTCGCGGGCCGATCTCGCCTGGGTCACCAGTTGCCGAAACCGCCGCACACTTTGCAACACCCGATCGCGTGTGATGCCTGCCACGGGATAGTTTTGGTAAGCCGTGGCGGCCGCTGGCGATTGCAAATAGCGCAAGCTGTAGTCGATCGATTGCAACAGGTTTCGGCGATCGCCCGATCGGCCGAACAGTTGCTCATCTAAGCCCAACAGACCCGCAATCGATCGCGCCTGTACCGGCCGCAGGGGAATCCGCTGTTCCGCTGGCGACAGGGGAGTTTCTCCCTGGTGCAGGGGGGGCGGGGTGGGCCGAGTGGTGGACTGAGCCAGGGCCGTGGAACCACTGAAGGTTGAACCGCCCAACGCCAGAGAACCCAAAAGAGAACCCAGACTAAAAACCGCCCCCCAGTAACCCAACTTGGGAGCGGCATCATGGCCAGAACGGCGATTGGTGGCCAGGTCATCGAACTTAGCCCTTAGCTCAGATTGATCGGATTGATCGGAGCGATGGCGAAAGCGATGGCACAGGACATCTTTCAGGGAATCTTTCAGACTCATGGGGGTGGTTGGGGTGAAGCGGTGAGGAGCAATCGCGATCCCCGATCAGCATGGAGCGACAGCGATCGGCTCAGAGGCGATCGGATTGGGGATCGACGGACTATTGCTATCAGACTGGCGGGTGATCGCGCAAGCCCCGATCGGGGAATTGCTTCCTCGATCGCCCCACTACATCGCCACACCAGTTTTGAGACCAATGGCCGACCGCCGTTCAACCCCGATCGCCCCTGAAGCGACTGCTCAAGAAGCCCTAAAACGATCGATCAATGCTGGAGTTAAACACCGGTTCCACCCGGATACCTAACACCTGCGATGGCCGCACCACCATATATTCACCCTGGAGATTTTGGATCGGCACGCTAATGAAGGCCGAAGAGTCCTGCTTCGGAACCAAGTCCGTGCTGTACCACTTTTGGAAGTCTTGAATCGTGCGGAAGCGAACTTCCTCGCGGTGACCGCCCGCCAACAGGATATGCACCGCAAACTCATCAGGTGTTCTCGGCATCGGCCCGGGATCCTTATAACAACAACAACTGCTGCCGCAGCAAACTACCCATCAACCCACTCATCAACATTCGTTCCAAGGCAGCTTGGTTGCCAGCGGCGATCGCCCCAAACAACCAGTGCCCCGCAATCGGCCACCTTAGTCATGGAGCTTGCCCAGACTTTACCAAAAAAATGGGTTTAAAGCCCCGTCCTTGTGGAGCGGCTGATCGATCGAGGCGGCCCAGGCATCAGCCAGAGTATTCATAACGCAGCCTGACTCGATCGATTAGCTAAATTGTGAAATCCGTGAAACCTTAGATTGTGAGAATCAATCAAGATAATCAAAACTTGTTTTCAATGAAAAAATCATAAAGACAAGCTTATGAAGATAATTTAGTTTTTGTTATTTTCGATCTGGTCAAGCATCTAGACTTTTTATGAAAGAACCTTTAGCATGGCTGAAGTTGCTAAAGCGGGAAGGCGCTTGACAAACGGGATTCAGCCCCCAGCCTCAAGCTCCGATTTCAATTTCCTTGGCTCTTAGCGATCGGCTTTTTCACAACTCATGACAAATTTAGCGACCCCCTGATCGCTCGGTTTGTCGTGCTCAACTTTCACTTAAGGTTGCTAGCGCCATGTCTGATGAGTTCGGATTTTCGCGTCGTCGCTTTTTATTGACCGCTGGAGCCTCCGCCGCAGGCTCCATTCTTTTAAAAGGATGTTTGGGAAATCCCCCAGAACCCAGTGGCACTGCCGCGAGTCCCGCCGGAGGATCGCCCGCCAGCAGCGCCGCCAGTCCCGCAGCCCTGACCCCGGAAACCACCCCGGAAGTCACCAAAGCCAAGCTCAGTTACATCCCGATCGCCGAATCTGCCCCGCTGATCATTGCCAAGGAAAAAGGCTTTTTTGCCAAGTACGGCATGACCGAAGTGGAGGTGTCCAAGCAAGCCAACTGGGCCGCCGCTCGCGATAACGTGGTGATCGGTTCCCAAGCGGGTGGGGTTGATGGGGGACAGTGGCAAATGCCCATGCCCCACCTGATTACTGAAGGCATCATCACCAACGGCAAAAAAGTCCCCATGTACGTGTTGGCCCAACTGGTGACCAACGCCAATGGCATCGCCGTTTCTGGCAAAAATGCCGGTAAAGGATTGGGCTTAGACCTAAAGGGTGCTCAAGCCTATATCAAGGACTATGCCAAGGCCAACGGCCGCAAATTCAAAGCAGCCCACACTTTCCCCAACGTCAACCAAGATTTCTGGATTCGTTACTGGTTTGCAGCGGGTGGGATTGACCCCAACAAAGACATCGACCTGCTCGCCGTTCCCCCGCCAGAAACCGTGCAAGGGATGCGGATCGGGACCATGGATGCCTTTAGTACCGGTGACCCTTGGCCTTATCGGATTGTGAACGACAAGATTGGGTTTATGTCCTGCTTGGTCACGGAAATGTGGCCTTACCATCCCGAAGAATATTTCGCAATGCGGGCAGATTGGGTCGATGCCAACCCCAAGGCAACCAAGGCATTGCTGAAGGGCATCATGGAAGCCCAGCAATGGTGCGACAAGCCGGAAAACCGCGCAGAATTGGTGAAAATTGTCTCCGGTCGAAACTATTTCAACATTCCCGTCAACATTCTAGAGCCGCCTTTCTCGGGTAAATACACCATGGGAGATGGCAAGCCCGACATCAACGATTTCAACAAGGGCCCGCTCTATTGGAAAGACCCGATCGGGAGTGTTTCCTATCCCTACAAGAGCCATGATCTTTGGTTCCTCACGGAAACCATTCGTTGGGGCTTCCACAAGGACTATGGTTTCACGGTTGCTAAGGCTAAGGATTTGGTTGAGCGGGTCAATCGCGACAGCATTTGGCTGGAAGCTGCCAAGGAAGCTGGCATCACTGATGTACCCAGTAGCCCTTCCCGTGGAGTAGAAACCTTCTTCGACGGCATCAAGTTTGATCCTGAAAAGCCTGAGGACTACCTCAAGAGCTTGGCCATTAAAGCTTAGGAGTTCGCCCTCAAGGAACTGATTCCTTCAGGATGGCTCACACACCCAATTAGTTGAATTTCGCTTCATTCAACTTCTTTTTTCGACTTTCGAGAGAACATCACCATGGCACCTTCCGTATCTCGATCGAATGGCGTTTCCAAGCCCTCTGCCTTTGAGCAATGGCTGAAGAAAAATGGCAGCACGATTCTATTACCGGCGATCGGGATTTTAGGATTTTTGGCCATTTGGCAACTGATTGCTTGGTCGGGTGTGACCCGGTTGCCCGGCCCCCTGAGCGTGTTCACCGACGATCGCACCCGCACCCTGCTGCTCTTCCCCTTCTACGATCGCGGCGGGTTGGATAAGGGGCTGTTTTGGCAAACCCTGGCGAGCCTCGGTCGGGTGGCTCAGGGCTATTTAATCGCCTCGGTGGTCGGCATTTCCTTGGGGATTTTAGTGGGCCTTTCACCAGCCATTGATAAGGCGCTGGATCCGGTTTTCCAGTTCCTGCGGATGATTGCCCCGTTGGCGTGGGTTCCGATCGCCCTGGTGACGTTCCAGCAACCGGAAATTTCCGCAATCTTCGTGATTTTTGTGACCGCTGTTTGGCCGATTTTGATTAACACCACGGTGGGTGTGAAGCAAATTCCCCAGGACTACATCAACGTCAAACAGGTGTTGCAACTCAAGCAAAAAACCTTCTTCTTCAAGATTCTGTTCCCCTCGGCGCTGCCTTACATCTTCACAGGCTTGCGGATTGCGATCGGTCTGTCTTGGTTGGCAATTATTGCGGCTGAAATCGTGATTGGTGGCACTTTGGGTATTGGCTTCTTTATCTGGGATGCCTATCAGCAAAACTACGTCAGCGAAATCATTCTGGGCGTGGTTTACATCGGGGCCGTGGGTTTGATTCTCGATCGCGCCGTTGCCTACATCCAAACCCTGATCCTGCCGGAATAACTCGGTAAATCGCCAGTTTCAGAGGGCGCAAGCATTGCGCCCCTACTTATTCCCTCCGCTGGTTTTTAGAGGATTGCCCCATGAGTGCATTCGTTGCGATCGAGAATCTCGAAAAAGTCTTTCCCCTCAACCAAGGCGAATATCTTGCCCTTAAAGGCATTGATTTAACCATTAAAAAGGGTGAGTTTGTTTCCCTAATTGGTCACTCCGGTTGCGGAAAATCTACCCTGCTGAATATGATTTCTGGGTTGGACTTTCCCACCGATGGCCTCGTCACCCTGGAAGGGCAACGGATTAAAAAACCCGGGCCTGATCGGATGGTGGTGTTCCAAAACTATTCGCTGCTGCCCTGGCTAACGGCTCGCGAAAATATTGCCCTAGCCGTCGATGAAGTGATGGGTGATTTGCCCAAGGCTGATCGCGATGCCATGGTGCAAACCCACATCGACATGGTGGGTTTGAAACAAGCCGCCGAAAAGCGCCCCGGTCAACTATCGGGGGGGATGAAACAACGGGTGGCGATCGCTCGAGCATTAGCCCTCAAACCGAAGCTATTGCTGTTGGATGAACCCTTCGGCGCGCTTGATGCGTTGACTCGCGGCAATTTGCAAGAAAAGCTGATGCAAATTTGCGAGGAAAACCAAGTCACCGCCGTGATGGTGACCCACGATGTGGATGAGGCGGTGTTGCTGAGCGATCGCATCGTGATGCTCACCAACGGTCCCGGCTCCAAGATTGGGCAAATTTTGGAAGTGGATATTCCCCGCCCTCGCAAGCGAATGGAAGTGGTGGAGCATCCCAGCTACTACAAGCTGCGATCGGAAATGATCTACTTCCTGAACCAACAGAAACGGGTGAAGAAAATCCGCGCCCGCAAGGTGGAAGTGATCTCCAAACATGGCTTGGAAAAAGTCAATTTGGAAATTGGCTTTGTGCCCCTCACCGCCTGCGCCCCCCTGGCCGTTGCCAAAGAAAAGGGCTTCTTTGAAAAGTACGGTTTGGATGAAGTCAACCTGGTGCGGGAAACCAGTTGGCGCGGCATCGTGGATGGGATTGCTGGTGGCTACATCGATGCGGCCCAAATGCCCTCGGGAATGCCCGTTTGGTTAACCGTTGGCGGCCATGAAGATCGCCCCTTGCCCACAGTCACCTCCTTGACCATGAGCCGGAATGGGAACGCCGTCACCCTTTCCAAAAAACTGTTTGATGCGGGTATCCAAACCGCCGCCGACTTCAAAAAGCTGCTGCGGGAAACCCCCGGGAAGTCCCACATTTTGGGCATGGTTCACCCCTCTTCGATGCACAATTTGCTGTTGCGCTATTGGCTAGCGGCAAATGACATTGATCCCGATCATGATGTGCATTTGGAAACCATTCCACCGGCTCAAATGGTGGTGGATTTGAAAGCGGGCAGCATTGACGGCTATTGCGTCGGTTCACCCTGGAATCTGCGGGCGGCGATGGAAGGCGTGGGCGTAACGATCGCCACTGACCTGGAAATCTGGCAAGGTCACCCCGGCAAAGTCCTGGGCGTGCGCGAGGACTGGGCCAACGCTTACCCCAACACCCACGTGGCCCTCGTGAAGGCGCTGCTGGATGCTTGTCGCTACTGCTCCGATCCGGCAAACCATTTGGAGGTGCGCAAGATTCTGAGCGATCGCGCCTATGTGGGCACGCGCGAGGAATACATCCACTTGGGTGATCCGAAGGAGCTGACCTGCGACCTGGGCAACCCGATCGAGTATGCCCACCATTGGTTCTACGGCGAAGGATCCAACCGTCCCAGCCGCACGGAACACCTGTGGATGATGGCACAGATGGCGCGTTGGGGCGATGTGCCGTTCCCGCGCAACTGGCTGGAAGTTTTGGAGCGGGTGGTGCGTCCGACTACCTACAGCATCGCGGCTCGGGAGTTGGGCTTGCTGGATGAGAAGTTCCGGCGCGGGGCGATCGAACTGTTTGATGGTTCGGCCTTCGACGCGGAAGACCCGATCAGCTACCTGAACAGCCTGGCAATTAAGGCCAACATCTCGATCGCGGAAGTTCACCTCGATCCGCCGCGAGTGTTGGTGGCGTAAATCCCGAAAAGGGCGCACGGCGGTGCGCCCCTACTGACCATCATTGCTTTGTTTTGCAATCCGAATTAACCGATTTGTCGGAGGTTTTTAGGATGTCGATCGCCACAAACAGCGCTCAAAAAGTTGCGCCGCTCCAGTCTTCCGGCACGCCCTTTCTAGAGTTCAAAGGGGTTAACAAAACCTACCCCACTGGCAAAGGCCCTTACGTCGTTTTGGATGGGGTGAACCTGACCGTTAATGAAGGTGAGTTTATCTGTGTGATCGGTCACTCCGGTTGCGGGAAATCGACCCTGTTGAGCATGGTTTCTGGGTTTGCCCAGCCCACCCACGGCACTGTCCGCCTCAAGGGTCAAGACATCAAAAAGCCCGGCCCCGATCGGATGGTGGTGTTCCAAAACTACGCCCTGCTGCCCTGGTTGACGGTGTTTGAAAATGTCTATCTAGCGATCGATGCGGTGTTTCCCGAAAAACCTGAACGGGAAAAGCGTGCTATGGCTCGCGACAACCTGGCCATGGTGGGTCTCAGCGAAGCCATGGAAAAGAAGCCACCGCAAATTTCCGGGGGTATGAAGCAGCGGGTTTCGATCGCCCGCGCCCTTTCCATTCAACCGGAAGTGTTGATTCTCGATGAACCCTTTGGTGCGCTGGATGCGATTACCAAGGAAGAACTCCAAGAAGAATTGCTGAAAATTTGGAGTGGTCGCCGCTGCACGGTGTTGATGATCACTCACGACATTGATGAGGCACTTTTCTTGGCCGATAAGTTGGTGATGATGACCAATGGCCCTTCGGCAAAAATCGGGGAAGTGATGGATATTCCGTTCGATCGCCCGCGCGATCGGGATCTGATCATGGAAGATCCGCGCTATTACGATTTGCGGAACTACGCCCTCGATTACCTATTCAATCGCTACGCCCACGACGACGAATAGGCACGACAATTTTCTCAGTTTTCTCCTCAGCAAATTGCCACTCCCCGATTGCTCTTTAAGGGCGATCGGGGATTTTTTTAAATTGACTTTAAGGCTGTGGCTCTTTGTCCTGGATATACTTACGCTGAGGGCAAACTACTACTTTTTGATCATTACGCTAGTCTAGAGTCATAGGTTGGATTTTCTGGGTCTGTTGTATCAATCACAATTTCATCTTCCTCTGACACAAAAGATGGAACCTGGATGATCCAACCGTTGCATAAAGTTGCTGGTTTATATGAAGATTTTGCCGTTTGTCCTTTCAAAGATGGTTCTGTATTTTCAATTTTGACCTTGGCTTTTTTAGGAAGTGTAATTTTATAAATGTCCTCGTTGAGGTAAACGACCCTGAACAGTCCCCCTTGCGAAATCAGCTCTAGAATGTTGCCGGAAACTTTAGAAATAGGGAAATCTTCACCAGAAACAGCATAAATTCTGTCTCCATCGTCATACATATATTCAAAATTAGACTCAAAAATATCAGCTATGCGGAATTTTAAGTCTGGATTTACAGACAATGTTTTCTGAGAACCATTTTGAATATTCTTGAGCATTAACTTAACCGTAAAGATTCCACGCTCTTGTCTAACCACAGTAGAAGTCATGACTTGACAGATCGCTTCCTCACAATGAATGAGACAACCCGGACGCAAATCATTGGCAGTAAGGATTGTAGTCATGATTACCTCGCGAAATTAGGTAGAGCACAGATGACGCTCAGCATAGTTCATAACGATTAACAATGTCACCACGCCTAACCTCAGCCCGTAGGTGGGCATTGCCCACCAAATCGTTGCTTCATGGCATCTACGATATATCGTGCCAATTATTTTAGGTAAAGGCTATATCAATTTAGAAGTCAAGAGACAATCTAGGAAGACGAAATCAATCAATAACGGCTTTTAAAACATTTCTCAAGTCAGGATCTGATGGACGTTTAGCAAACTGCTCATGGCTATAGAGCCACACCAACCTAATAGTTCGCGCTTCAGCGTTAACTAAATACATTAAGCGAACCTGGCCGGAGGCCCCACGCCCTACTTTCAACTCCAGTTTGTGAAACGTCCAGTAATTAGGCAATAGGAAACGACTAGGCAATGGCTCTCGGCGAGAATTAGGCAGATAAGGATTATCCATCAATTGACTTACAGTGTGCTTCAGTATCAGCTGCAGTTGATCAACCGTCGCTTGATTCAATGCTTTTTTTAGCTTATCAACAGATCGCTGGAACTGGTTGGAATGCTCAATTGAAAAGGGAGTCAATCCAGTCATTCACTGCTCCTTTTTCGATAAAAACAGTAGGTTGGTTAGTGACGGCCTCCTGTAGAACCTGAGTAATTGCCGCCTCATAAACCGGAGATGATCGCTCAATTTGCTCTAGCTTTTGATGCCCTAAGATCTTGAGGTCATCTAATAAAATTGGCTGCGTTGAACTAGCTTCTGTAGATAGTCCTCGACGAGCTTTCTGCCAAGGAAACTCACCATGACTCATATCACTCAAACGGTATGCATGGTAGTTGCCGAAGTACTCCCAAACTTCATCAAGAACTGCCTGGGTTTCCATTGCAAGAGGGTCTAACTTTTTTCGATCCAAAAATGGAAGTTGTTTGGCTTCAAAGTCACTATAAAATCGATAGGCAGGCGGGCAAACTGGCCCATATCGCCATGCTTGAATTTCTTCGGCAAAAAGTGGCTGATCATAGAAAGCCAAGTGCAAACTCTGCGCGTAATAGAGCAGCTTTTGCAGCTTCATGTTGGTCATGTCTATTTCCAAGCCATCTTCATAGGCTCGGGCAATGAAGTATTGGGCAGCGTCGAGGCAGCTAATCATGGCTTGAGTTCCCCTCTGCTTTAGTCAACTTTATGATCGCTTCTCAGTCTATTGTAGATTTTTCGACTTCCCAAAATCCAGCGCCCAAGGAACTCAAAAGCGATCGCCCAATATTCAAAAGCATTAAAAAACCGCCCGAAGCTTGTTCGAGCGGAGTGTGGTGTGAGGAGTGAACGGAAACATGCGTCTCCGCTATACCTCTATTCTATACGCTGCGTTTGCCTCTCGATAAGGATTGTGGCCGATCGCCCTATAAATCGAGACGAATCGACAACCTCAGCGGGCGATCGCCTACTTGCCCATGCCCAACTGCTGCGCCTTCTGGTACACCTTGCCCTCGGTCAGCAGCGACGGTGCAACGGCCACCTCCACCTGCTGCATTTCCTTCAGGGTGCTGGCTCCCAAAGTGCCCATGCTGGTCTTCAGCGCACCCAGTAGGTTGTGGGTGCCGTCGTCCAACTTCGCGGGGCCAATCAGGATTTCTTCCAGGGTTCCCGTTGTGCCCACCTTAATCCGAGTCCCCCGGGGCAGCACGGGGCTGGGAGTCGCCATACCCCAGTGGAAGCCACGACCCGGCGCACCGGCCGCCCGGGCAAAGGGCGAACCGATCATCACCGCATCGGCTCCGCAGGCAATGCATTTACAGATGTCGCCGCCGGTCACCAGACCGCCATCGGCGATGATCGGCACGTATTTGCCGGTTTTAGCGTGGAACTCGTCGCGGGCAGCCACGCAATCGGCCACGGCGGTGGCTTGGGGCACGCCAATGCCCAACACACCGCGCGAGGTGCAAGCCGCACCGGGGCCAATGCCCACCAACACGGCGGCGGCTCCGGCTTCCAGCAGTTGCAGGGTCACTTCATAGGTAACACAGTTGCCCAAGGCTACGGGCATCGGCATTTCTTTGCAGAACTTGGCCAAGTCCAGCGGGGTCACGCCTTCGGGGGAAACGTGGTTGGTGGAAACGACGGTGGCTTGGATAAAGAGGATGTCGGCTCCGGCTTCGGCGATCACGCTGCCAAATTTTTGGGCGGCGATCGGGGTGGCGCTGACGGCCGCAATGCCGCCGCCGGCCTTCATTTCCTGAATTCGCTTAGCAATCAAGGCTTCTTTGACCGGTTCGGCGTAGAGTTCTTGCATCAAGGGCACGAATTCATCTTTGCCGACGGAGGCAATCCGATCGAGGATCGGTTCGGGATCGTCGTAGCGGGTTTGGATCCCTTCCAGGTTCAACACGCCTAATGCCCCCAACTGGGCCAGCTTGATGGCGGTTTGGACATCCACCACGCCGTCCATGGCGCTGGCAATAATCGGGATCGTGCGTTCGATGCCGCCGATCGTCCAGCGGGTATCGGTGACGTTTGGATCAACGGTGCGGCCCCCCGGCACCAGAGCGATTTCATCAATACCGTAGGCCCGGCGAGCGGTTTTGCCTCGTCCCAATTGAATGTCCACTGCGCTTGCTTGCTCCTTGGCTCGAATCGAGGTTTGCGATCGCTCATATAGACAACCCGAGAATTCGTTTTGCAGAGCGAATTCGGGGGGTGATTGAGCGGGTTGGCGAAATGTATTCCAGCTAGGGTATCAAATCTAGCAGACGGCGCGATCGCTTCTAGAATCTTGGGCGATCGATTCGCGATCGCCCCCTTGGCTTTCGGAGGACTGGGCCGGGAATGGGCGGGTTGCGCGGCCCCCACAACGGTACAATTTGGGGCAGCGTTGCGGTCTGGCGCGGTTTTGCTGGCGCACGATCGCTGGTGAAATAAGGGTTTGCCCGCGTGGCTCCCTTGGTGTTGGCCGGCCCCTGGCCGACCCTGTGCTAATCACAAAAGCCGCAGTGATGTTGTCAATTGCCCCTGTGAATTGCCCTATGGGTGCTGCTGAGTGGCCGGAAGTTTCTGCAACCAACGGAATCGCCACAGGTGCGATCGAACCGGAGCAATTACTCGATTTAGCCCAGCGGGCCGGTGCCGAAGCCGCTGAAGTTTATCAATCTCAGTCCCTATCGCGGCCGGTTTCCTTTGAAGCAAACCGCCTGAAGCAAATTGAAAGCGCCCAGGCCGCGGGCACGGCCTTGCGGCTTTGGAAAAATGGTCGGCCCGGCCTGGCGGTGGCCTATGGGCCCGTGGATGCCCAGGCCTTGGTGGAACGGGCGATCGCCCTCAGTGCGCTGAACGACCCGGAAGAAATTGAACTGGCTGAGAGCGCCGCCGCCGACCACTACCCAGACTTGGGCCAGGCGATCGCCGTGGAACAGTTAATTGAGTGGGGCAAAAGCGCGATCGCCCATATTCGCGATCGCCATCCCGATGTGCTCTGTTCTGCGGAGTGGGAAGCGGATGTGGAAACCACCCGATTGGTGAACTCCCGCGGCCTCGATTGTGGCTACAGCGACACCACCTTGGGCTGTTACCTATCCGCCGAGTGGGTGCGGGGCGATGACTTTTTATATGTAGCCGATGGGCAAACCCAGCGCGATCGACTCGACCCGATCGCGATCGCCCAACAGGTGGTGCAGCGGCTCGACTGGTCGCGACAAAACGCCGCCACCCTCACCGGCCGGTTGCCCGTCCTGTTCACGGCCAAAGCCGCCGACATGCTTTGGGGAACGATCCAAGCCGCCCTCAATGGCAAGCAAGCCCTCGAAGGAGCCTCGCCTTGGGGTGGGCAAACGGGCAAGCTCGAAGGCAGCCGCCTGGGCGATCGGGTCTTGGATGGGGGAGTAACCCTGTCTCAGCAGCCCGACGAGGGGCCCTACAGTTGCCCCTTTGATGACGAAGGCACGGCCACCCGGGCCATTGATTTTGTGAAAGACGGGGTGCTGCAAAGTTTCTACGCCGATCGCAAAACCGGCCGCCGTCTGGGCATGGGCACCACCGGCAACGGTTTCCGGCCCGGCTTGGGCAGCTATCCGGCTCCCGGCCTGTTCAACATGGTGATTACCCCCGGCCAAGACAGTTTGGAGCAACTGATTGCCAATTTGCCCTCGGGCCTGATCATTGACCAAATGTTGGGCGGCGGCGCAGGCATTTCTGGAGATTTCTCCGTCAATATTGACCTGGGCTTTTGGGTGGAACAGGGGCAAATTGTCGGCCGAGTCAAGGACACCATGGTGGCGGGCAATGTTTATGCAGCCTTGAAACAGGTGGTGGCTCTGGGGGGAGATGCGGAGTGGAACGGCTCTTGCTATACACCCTCGATCGTGGTGGATGGCCTGTCGATTACGGGGCGATCGGGCGATTAGGCGATCGGCAGCATTCTGGCCGGATAACGGACAGGAAGGCTAACGGGCCAGCTTCCAGCGATCGCTTCCAAAAGCAAGGGCGCACCGAAATGCGCCCCCACTTTCGACCATTCAGCTTATTGGGCTGATGCTGTCTGGCTATGCAGCCCCAGCGATCGGAACAGTTAGCCCACAGCCCCGGCGGTCGTCAGGGTCGATCGCAGGCTCAAGACCTGTTGCAGGCGGCGGCTTTCCAGCTCCAGCACCCGGCGGGACAGCTCGCGATCGTGATCCAGCAGATCATCGAAGCGATCGACCGGCATCGCCAAAATCCGCGTCGGCTCCGACAGGGCCACCACCGTGCCCGTTTGTTCCGAATGGGCCAGCACCTCCAGCTCATCGAGCACTTGCCCCGGATGGAAGGCGGTCGGTTCCGGTTCGCCCGGTCGGGTGATTTGCGCGTCCCCTTCGATCAACACCAGCAGTTCGCGGCAGGTGTCGCCCGCTTCGACGATTTCCGCCCCGGCCCGGTAGCTGCGCACTTCCGATCGCGCCGCCACTTCCAACAGCAGTTGCCCGTTCAAATCCGCGAAGAAATCGGTATTGGCCAAGGCTGCCAGTTTTTCCAGGGTCGGACAATCCACCAACAGCAGGGGCCGATCGGGGTCAGCGTTCACCACCCGTTGGGCCGTGTCCGCCACGATCGGGTCAGGGGCCGCCAACCAGTCGCGGGCCATGCTGACTGCTCGGGGGCGATCGATCCGTGCCAACCCAAACAGGGCCACCGCTTGGGCCGTGGGCGGCATTTCCACTTCGCCCACCAAATGGGCCAGATCTTCGGCAATGTCCGAAGCGGGCAGGTCGATCGCACAAGCGCCGCCGCCCGGGGTGTTGAGCTGCTGCCAAATCTCGGGCGCTAGGCGATCGCGCCAGCGATCGTCTGGATCGGCCAGCACATCCGGCAGGGTGACGGCGGCCAAGTTGCTGAGGGTTTGGGCAAACCGATCGGCCACCGGATCGCTGCCCAACCGCTCCAGAATTTCCAGCAGGCCGCGAATCACCAACTCCTGCTGGTGGCGCACGGTCGATCGCAACACTGTTAATAGTGACGACAGGGCCGGCTGGGCCAGCAGTTGTGGTTGGTGCAAGCGACGGAAGCGATCGACCTCCACGGTCAGCCGCGCGATCAATCGATCGCCCCGCTGTTCCGCCGCCTGAACCCGATCGAGCTGAGCGATCGCCCGTTCTTCATCGCTGTCACTAATCCCATATTCCAAGCGCAGGGCCGCCAACTCCTCGGGGTTAACCGCCAAGGATTCCAAGGCACTTTGGCGCGGGCCACCTCGGTTGCCTTGCAGGGCGATCGTCCGTTCCAGGGCCCGCCGATAGCCCGTCAGACGCACCAGGTTTTCCAAGCTGCGTTGGCGGTTCGGATCCAGCAGGGCCGGATCTTCCACACCCAATTGCACCAACACTTCCCGGTGATCATCATCGGAAATATCCAACTCTTGGCGCAGTTGCCGCAACACTTCCAAGCTACTGGCCGTGTCCGTGAAGCCTTCTTCCAAGGATTCGCGCAACACGCCTTTGTAGGCTTCCCGCCGTTGGTTTTGGGTGAAACCGGGCAGCACCTTGGCTAGCACATACAGCTCGTGGGGGTTGAGGTCATCGATCGACCGGCCCTCAAAGTACTGCGCCACATCCAACCGCATTTTCACCAGTTGCTTGCGGAAGCGGTTGGCCAAGTTCTCCAGGGAGTAGAGCCGAGGGCTACGAGACCAAGCCCGTTGCAACCAAAAGGCACTGAGCAGCACAAGGGACACATCCCACAACCACTGCACCTTGTAGGGCAGTTGGGTGATGATCGGTCGGCCGCCAAAGATAAAGAAGAAGTTGAACACCGCAAAGGTGCAAATCGTGAAAATCCGGTGTTGCAGCACCTCGCGGGGCAGTTTGGCGCTGCCGGCCCATAGTTGCCGAATTGCCCGCTCCGCCGCCAGCCCGATCGCCACCCCCAACAGGGTAAACAGCCCCAAAGTTAGGGGCACGGCCAGCAACTTGGGAATCGAGATCGCCTGGCCCGCCAGATAAAATCCGGGTTTCAGCCATTGGCCGATCGCGTCGGTTTGGCGCGCCCAATAGCCGGACATGTAGTAATTCCAGTTGCCAGCGTAGAGGTAGTAGTAGCCAAAGTAGCCCACCACCAAACCCACATAGCCGTAATAGAGCCAGCGGGTGGTGCGATCGGTGATGTCATCCCAGTACGATCGCTCGGAATCAATATCAATGCAGGGATTTTGGCAGGCGACGCAGGCGCTGCGTTCCTTGCCTTCCGGGTCGATCGTCCGGCACATGGACTGGGTGATCGGTGTTTCGCTGGTGTGGGCCTTGCTGGCAAACAGGCCGCCCGGTTCCCCATAGATCCGCTGTACCGGGGCCATGGGGCAAAAATACTGACACCAGGACTTGCCACCGTAGAAATAGCCGACGGCAATCGCGATCGCGATCGTCCCCAACAGCCAAATACCCAGGGCCAGGCGATCGGAATTAATCACCAAAATCCGCAAGCACAGGCCCAAAAATAGCCAGCCAAATTGCAGATAGGGATAGTTGCGACCCAGCCAGGAATTGGGTTTCACCTTGGCCAGTTCTGATTTCACCTTGCCGGTTTTCGGGTCGGTTTTGGTGCGTTGCCGTTGCCAGCCCAGGGCCCGGGGAATTTGCGACAGAAACGACAGGGGACAAATCCGCCGCCACAGCTCATGGCCAAACACCAACAAAATCAAAATCCCCGCCGGGACAACAATTCCCCAAAACAGGGAAGTGCCGATCGGGTAGGGCTGTTCGGGCAAGCAGTTGCCTTGCACCATCACACATCGGCTGGGGTCAACCCGAAACGGACTCCAGGTTTGCTCCCAGCGGGTCAAAACTGAGGAAAAGGGGTCATAAAACAAAGAGGCGATCGCGAGGAGCCACCCGATCGTCAGCACCCAACGAACCTGATGAAAGGTGCGTTCAGAGAAGCGAGCGAACATGAGTTTTTTGAGCGAAATAGGGGAGTAATGAAAACGAAATCAGGCCAATGAATCCTGCTATCAACGCACAGAACGAGGTGCAGGGCCCGCCCCGCACCTCAATCTTAAAAAATCGCTATTACAAGTTGGGAAGCGGTGGCTCCTCTGCCGGTCTCCTAACGATTGAGCCGATCGAGGGCGAGATTCAGCTTCAGCACATTCACCCCCGGTTCACCCATCAGGTTCAAGAAGGGGCGATCGGTGGCTTGGTCAATCAGGCTCCGCAGTTGGTCGGGGGCCAGTTGGCGGGCGCGGGCCACCCGATCGAGCTGGGCGATCGCGCTGGCCGGGCTGATGTGTGGATCGAGACCCGAGCCGGAACTATAGAGCAAATCACCCGGGGGTTCGATGCCAGTTTGTTGGATGCGCTGTTTTTCGGTGGCGATCCGTTCCGCGAGGGCGGGATTGGTGGGAGCCAGGTTGCTTGCGCCGGAAATGCCGGTTTTGGCCACCTGAGGATCGGTGCTGTAGGCGATCGCGCTGGGACGGGGCCAAAAGTAGCGATCGCTTGCAAAGGGCTGACCAATCAGGGCTGACCCGATCACCTGGCCTTGGTCGTTCGTCAGCAGGCTGCCATTGGCCTGGAACGGCAGGGCCGCCCCCGCCAGCAACAAAATCACCGGGTAAATCACCGCCGTCAACAACCACAGGGCCGCCGACAGTCGCAGCGATCGCCCCATTTCGCGTAGGAAGTCCATGATCTAAAACCGCTCCGGTTGAAAAATCGCCACGAACAAATAAATCGACAGGGAAATGGTGGCCAGTCCCAACAGGACAGTTGCCCCCAGTTGGCCGCTATCCAAAGCGGGTTGCCCCGTGGTAGCCGTGGCTGGGGCGATCGCGGCGAGGGCGGCGAGCCAAGCCAGACTCGCACGCAGGCTCCAGCGCCCCCAACGTGTGAGGCGGCGATTGGGCGATCGATCCGGTGCGGGCTGGTTCAAGGTGGTTTTCATCGAAATGGATCTCCGGGTGGGTGGTGGCTAAGGCTAGAACATTGGCTGGTGTTGGGTTTTGCGTGGCTCAACCCAACCTACGGGATTGGCTCAACCGACGAGATGGCCGATCGCCAGATCGATCGCCTTGATCGCAATGAACGGGGCGATCGTGCCGCCCAGGCCGTAAACCAGAATGTTGCGCTGCAAGAGCCGATCGGCGGACAGGGGCCGGAACTCCACCCCCCGCAGGGCCAGGGGCACGAGCGCCGGGATGATCAGGGCGTTGTAGATCAAGGCGGACAGTACCGCCGAGTTGGGACTCGTTAGGCCCATCACGTTCAGGGGCCCCAGGCCGATCGAGGCGAACAGCGCCGGGATAATCGCGAAGTATTTGGCCACGTCGTTGGCGATCGAGAAGGTGGTCAAGGCTCCCCGAGTCATCAGCAGTTGCTTCCCGATCGTCACGATGTCGATCAGCTTCGTGGGGTCGGAGTCGAGATCGACCATGTTCGCCGCTTCTTTGGCCGCCTGGGTGCCCGAGTTCATGGCGACCCCGACGTTGGCTTGGGCCAGGGCGGGCGCGTCGTTCGTGCCGTCGCCGGTCATGGCCACCAGCTTGCCTTGGGCTTGCTCCCGTTGGATGGCGGCGATTTTGTCCTCGGGCGTGGCTTCTGCGATGAAGTCATCCACCCCCGCTTCCCGGGCAATCACTTCGGCGGTGATTCGGTTGTCGCCCGTGAGCATGACGGTACGAATCCCCATCCGCCGCAGTTGGTCAAACCGCTCGCGGATGCCGGGTTTGATCATGTCCTTCAGATAGATCACGCCGTAGATTTGGTCATTTTCGCAAACCGCCAAGGGTGTGCCGCCCAGCCGCGACACCTGCTCGAAGGCCGCATCCAAATCGGCGGGAATCGAGCCACCGCGCGATCGGGCAAATCCCTTAATCGCGTCCACGGCTCCCTTGCGAAATTCCGTGCCATCGGGCAAATCCGTGCCGCTCATCCGAGTACGGGCGGAAAAGTCCAGGCCCGTGGCTGCTTCCGGGGTGGGATAGGGGCGATCGCTCAGTTTTTCCGCCAGCCGGACGATCGACTTGCCCTCGGGGGTTTGGTCAAACCAACTGGCGGCCCAGGCCACACGGGCCACGGTGTCGATCGGGTGGCCGCCCACGGGGATGAACTGTTCCGCCAAGCGGTTGCCCAGGGTGATCGTGCCGGTTTTGTCCAGCAACAAGGTGTTGATGTCGCCGCAGGCTTCCACGGCCCGGCCCGAGGTGGCAATTACGTTGAACTGGGCCACCCGATCCATCCCGGCAATCCCGATCGCGCTCAACAGCCCCCCGATCGTCGTGGGGATCAGCGCCACCAACAGGGCAATCAGAATCGCAATGCTGGCGGGACTTTGCACATAGGCAGCCACGGGCGGCAGGGTGGCGATCGCCAACAAAAACACCTGGGTCAGCACCGCCAACAACACGGTCAACGCAATTTCATTGGGGGTTTTGCGGCGCTCAGCCCCTTCCACCAGGGCAATCATCCGATCGATAAACCCTTGCCCCGGATCCGCCGTGACGCGAATCGTTAGCTCATCGGACACAATCCGCGTGCCGCCCGTGACGCTGCTGGCCGTGTCCGATCCCGGTTCCTTCAGCACCGGAGCCGATTCGCCGGTAATCGCCGACTCATCCACCGAAGCCACTCCGGCCAACACTTCCCCATCGGCGGGGATCATGTCTCCGGCGCTCACCCTTACCCGATCGCCCCGTTGCAGTTGGGAGGCGGCCACAGCTTCTTCGCTGCCATCAGGCAACAGCCGCCGGGCGATCGTGTCGGCCTTCGTGGCCCGCAGGGCATCGGCTTGGGCCTTGCCGCGCCCTTCGGCGATCGCCTCGGCCAAGTTGGCAAACCAAACCGTTGCCAACAAAATCAGGGCGATCGCGCCGTTCACCGTCCGGGCATTCGGATCGGCCAAGGGGCCAAACAAATTCGGGGCGATCGTCAGCAGCAGGGTCACCACCGTGCCCAGCCAGACCACGAACATCACCGGGTTATGCACCGCCTGGCGCGGATCCAGCTTCCAAAAGGCCTGCTGGACAGCGCGGCCATACAAGCCCTGATGACTGACTTTGGGCGTGTGGCGACGTTGCGATCGGGGGCCACCCGGTGTGCGCCGCATCTTATTCGCAAGACTATTCATAAAACAGACGGTTCCTAACCACAGCGCTGGATTGATCAACCGCCCCACCGCCCGGGGCAAGGGGCTTAAGCCCCTTGTCTCCAACGGCTTCGATGGTGGCATCAGGGTTTTGGGAAATTACGAAGCGACCTAACGCAGGGCAAATCCTTCGGCGATCGGCCCCAGGGCCAACACCGGGAAAAAGGTCAACAAGCCCAAAATCAAAATCGTTACGCCCGTCACCGTTGTGAACAGGAACGTGTCCGTGCGCAGCGTGCCCGAGGTGACCGGAGCCGGTTGCTTTTGGGCCATGCCGTCGGCCAGTAACAGCAACGCCGCGATCGGCAGGTAGCGCCCCGCCAAAATGCTGACCGTCGCCGACAGGTTCCACCACAGCGTCCCGTCGCCCAAGCCCTCAAAGCCCGAGCCGTTGTTGGCCGCCGCCGAGGCGTATTCATAAATCACCTGGGAAACTCCGTGGAATCCCGGGTTCGAAATGCCCGCCAATTGCTCGGGAAAGGCCAGGGCGATCGCCCCCGGAATCAACACAAACACCGGGTGCACCAGCAGGATCGCACTGGCCAAAATAATTTCCCGTTTTTCAATTTTTCGGCCGAGGAATTCCGGCGTGCGACCCACCATCAACCCCGTTAAAAACACCGTCAAAATCAGGAACACATACAGATAGGCTGTGCCGGTGCCTTGACCACCCCAAACCATCTGCAAAAACAATCCCAGCAAGGTGGCCAAACCGCTGCCGGGCATCAGGGAATCATGCATTCCGTTCACTGCGCCGCACATGGTGGCCGTGGTGGTCACTGCCCAGAGGGCCGTTTGGGCCCAACCAAAGCGCTGTTCTTTGCCTTCCAGGTTGGGGCCAGCAGCCAGGGTCGGGTTGCCTTGCCATTCCGCGATCGCGCTGAGGGCAATTAACCCCACAAAAATGCTGCCGACGAGGCCAAATAACCACCAAGCTTGCCGACGATTTTGGCTGATTTCCCCATAGGTGAAAATCAAACTGGTGGGAATCGCCAACATCGCCACAATTTCTAACGTGTTGGTGACATTGTTGGGATTTTCAAAGGGATGGGCGGAGTTAATCGCAAAGAATCCGCCGCCATTTTCCCCGAGCTGCTTAATCGCTTCAAAGTGGGCCACGGGGCCACGGGAGATCGCCTGGGTGGCTCCGTCCAAGGTGCTGGCTAGCGCCGGCCCAGCCAGGGTTTCCGGCACACCATTCAGCAACAGCAACAGGGCGATCGGCAGCGACATGGGCAACAACACCCGCGTGATCGATCGGGTCAAATCCCGATAGAAATTGCCCAAGGGTTGCCCACTCAGTCCGCGAATAAATGCGATCCCCACCGCCAGCCCTGTGGCCGCTGAGAAGAACAGCAAATAGCCCAAAATTCCCACTTGGGAACCGTAGGTAATCGCCGTTTCACCCGAATAATGTTGCTGGTCGGTGTTGGTTAAAAAGGAGACGATCGTATGCACCGCCAAGTCCCAACTGGGCGCACCCAACCCGGTGGGATTCAGGGGCAAGCGGTCTTGCAACCAAAACCCGCCAAACCCCACCAGCCCGATCGCCAAGTTACTGGCCAGCACCGCCCGTAGGTATTGCCCACCGGTCATTGGCTCATCGGTGCGGTGGCGAATTTGCCGGTATAGCCAGCGCTCGGGCAGCCAGTCCGGCCCCTGGAATGCCCGCGCTATATAGCGCCCTAAAAACGGGGCGATCGCCCCGACGATCAACAATGTCAGGGCAATTTGCAGCCAGCCCAGTAGCATAAAGACCCGATCGCTCGATCGGACGAAAGACCAAACCCCCATCCGCCCCATCACGGGCGCTGGGAGATCCCTTTAATCGTCGGGCGATCGCCCTGAGTTCACCATCTATCAATCGGTCTAAACATTGGGCCTAGGCGATCGTCGATCTATACCAATCGTTTAGAACGCAACTCAGCCGAGCAATGGCCTAATCCCAGCCGGTTAGATCTGGGGGTACTACAGGAGATCACCCGAATTTCCTGACTATATTTTGAGAGTTGAATTCCTCAGCCCCTTCTACCCAATTCGACAAGAAATTAGGATAAGAAAGATCGACAACACACAAGGTTGATCGATCTTTCTTGACAAGTCATGAATTGATCAGAAGACCCATCCTAAACAACTGACGCAGGACTATGTTCAAGAACAAGAGCAGCAGTCAATTGTCAGCGTGATCCCAAGCTGCAAGAAACAGCACTCTTGTTGTGTCTTGTTACCTCTATTTGTGGCTATAGTCCCAAGTCCGTCGGGGGTTTAAATCCAGGTGAATAAACCCAATATCGGCACCACGGCCAAATCCCCCTTGCCATTTGCCAGTGTCGTACCACTCTCGCTCAAACCGTGTTTGTAAGTCCCAGACAGAGCCTTGTGCTGGACGTACATCGACCGCAAAACCATATGGATGATTCGCACCAGTACCGCCAACTTCTCGCTCTACTTCAGGCGGTCGATACCAAGAGTTGACTAACAAGGCTGATCCCCACCACTCACGAACCTTATCCAACTCTCGAGCAATGTTAACCACGTTTTGACGATGAGTTGAGTCGGTAGGAATGCGCCGGGACTGGCATAAAGTCACTTCTCCAACATTGAAATAACGGCTAACAGGAGATGACCAATCATGCCAATTGATGTCATTAACCTCTGGAAGAGTGGAGGCGTTTGATGGCTGCGAACATTGAGTCCAGGATAATTTCCAATGTGCTAGGAAGATATACCATTTTCCAGCTCCATAACCCAACTCAACTAGAGCATAGCCTCCTGATTCGCTCTCCAAACTGAACTCTTGAAACTGCTCAATTGGATAGGTTTTTCCCTTCGGGACAAAAGCCCTGCCTATGTCATCCAATTCACTAGCTTCTTTGCTGCAATCCTTCTTCAACCAGGTGTCTGATGTGGCTTGAATATTCTGTTGGATTGGCGAGGGTGGCTGATCTGGAGTTGTAGGAACTGCTTGATCGTTGAGAAATTCTTTGACTCCTGCACAAATTTTCTCAACAACTTGATTGTATCCGCCATCCCTTAACCACGTCGCATCAGCATTGTTGTCAATGAAACAGCTTTCAAACAAAATTGTTGGCATTGTGCATTGATGAATGCAAGACCAAACTCGCCGATGCCAATCCTGTTCAAAAGGTTGACCAGCGTAGAGAGAATTCCGCGCAGGTAGGGGTAAAGTTTTGAAATGTTTATTCATGATCTGAATAAACTGCTCACACTTGGGATCATGGTTGACATAAAACAGCCACCAACCCCGTGCACTTCCATTGGCAGCATTGTGATGCAGACATAAGCACACATCTGCATGACTATCGTTGGCACGTTGCTGCATTGTACTGAGGGAAGCTTTTTCTTCCTTTTCCCGACAAAGAATTACTTCATAATTCCCCGTGACTTCTAAAGCAGACTTAATGCCAACTGCTTCTTGCCAGTTATAGTCCTTCTCGTACAATTTCAATGCGTTGTTGACAGCACCAGAATCCCCTCCACCATGACCAGGCATGATGGCAATCTTGAATTTCTGAGGTTGTGGGCGTGGATCTGGATTCAGTAAGCTCTGAGCCTCCGGAAATACATTTTTAACCTTGCTGACGTAGCTTGAATCTTCGGCATAGCCCCTATCCTTGAGGTGCTGCAAATAGCCATCTGGATCGTCATGATAGGCTTCCCAGCCTTGGTAGGGAGAGTTTGGGCGATCAATAAATCGCCAGTAGCCCATGACGGCGTGTTCTGCCGTTTGCCAATGACACCAATCACACCCCTGTGGCTCCGTAGCAGTTTCTAGCCATATTTTTCCCGTGATTTTTTCTGCGTAGTTCTCATCAATGGTATCTCGCCATTTCAGACCTCCAGGATTTCCTGCTTGCTGAAATAGTTGGCTAGTTCCTCGACCGGATTCAACGATTGCCTGAGCTAATTGAACCAGTCGCAACTTACGATATCGAGTCGGAATCTGCTCAGTAGTAGCGATGGCGTGAACATAATCAGACCAAGAAAAAGACATTGCTTTTACCTCGTTAGCAGAATTGATTTCAAAATCAGAGTTGAGCCAAAGAAAAGTATTATTTTTCATTTACTTGAAAAACAATATTTATATGTGCGATTTTGATTTTGGTTTTTAAATTCAAATTTTGATTATCTTGCTTGGTGTGCTTCAATTCAATTTTATGAAATGGATCTAAAAATTGACAAGTAAGTATTTAGTTCATTTACCAATCTTTATTTAATGCATTTATCAATCTTTGCATTCAAGCCCTGAGGATTGGTTAAAAATCTTAAAGACTTCACTCATAAAATACCAACATTAAGCTAAACACATCCGTCATTTTCTAAGCTGATCTGTTGATTACTCTTAGAACTGATTTACCAAGTTAATATTAATTAACTCCAAAGTCAGATTTAAACTTACCTAGATAGCTTTAAACCCTCTTAACAAGTTAGCTCCTAGCCCTGTTGTAGGGAGTGATAACAACCTTTCAGCCCTTTGTTTTGATCATTCTTGTCCATCAGCTTAGAGCTACTACCATGACCCGGCGATCGCCCTCATCAGCCCCTTTCGCCCGGCAACGGGTTTGGATCGCAAGCGCCACAGTGTTCTGGACCGTGCTGGCGATCGCCGCTGAATTTTCCACGCCCACCGATTACGTGTTGGGCTATTTGTACGTGCTGCCCGTTGGCTTGGTGGGGGGCTATGGTCGGCCGCGGACCACGGCGATCGTCACCCTGGGGGCGATCGGGCTGGTGTTGCTGAATTTGTGGATCCCGGTCGGGTCGATCGGCTCCCCCGCCGCCATTACCAATCGGTTGCTGGTGGCGCTGGCCCTGTTGGTCACGGCCCTGTTGAGCGATCGGGCCCGGCGAGATCGCACCCGCCTAGCCCAACAACAGGCCCAACTGGCCGCCCAAAGCCAGCTTGCTCAACTGCGCGAAGACTTTGCCGCCACCCTCACCCACGACCTAAAAACGCCATTGCTCGGGGCGATCGCCACCCTGGAAGCCTTCCAAGCCCAGCAACTGGGCCCCACCAGCGACCAACAACAACAGGTGTTAGCGGTGATGTTACGCAGCCACCGCAACAGCTTGCGCCTGCTGGAAAGTGTTTTGGAAATCTATCGCAACGACGCGGAAGGGGTCTTGCTCGATCGCCAGCCTTGGGAGTTGGGGGAACTGGCGGAACGGGCGATCGCGCCGTTGCGGGTGTTGGCGGCGGGTCGGCGGGTCACGATTCGCCTAGAGCGCGGCGACTCGGGCTTTTGGGCCAGCTTTTGGGTGGCGGCCGATGCCTTGCAGTTGGAACGGGCGATCGATAACTTGTTGCTGAACGCCCTGAACCATGCGCCGCGCGACTCGCAAATTTTGGTGCAGTTGCGATCGCTCGGGTCTTGCCACCGGCTGGAGGTTTCGGACTCGGGCCCCGGCATTCCCCTGGCGGCGCTGCCCAAGCTGTTCGATCGGTTCTATCAAGCGGGCAGCGATCGGCAGCTCACCGGCTCCGGCTTGGGTCTTTATCTCAGCCGCCAAATCATCGAAGCCCACGGCGGTAGAATCTGGGCAGAGAACCGATCGCCCCAAGGCGCAACCTTTTTGGTAGAGCTGGCCGCTTGCCCGCCGCCGATTGCCCCCCAGTCCCATGCAAATTCTGTTGATTGAAGATGACGAGCTATTTCGCCTGGGGTTGACCATTCGGCTCCAGCAGGAAGCCGATTGGCAGGTGGCGGCGGCGGCCGATGGGGAACAGGCGATCGAGCTGGCGCGCCAACAATGTTTTGCGGTGGCGCTGCTGGATATTGGGTTGCCGGGGCTGGGCGGCGTGGAAACCTGTCGGCAACTGATGCAGATTCAACCCGATTTGCCGGTTTTGGTGCTCACCTCCCGTGCCGAACCCGACGCGATCGCCCGGTTGGTGGCCGCCGGAGCACGCGGCTATTGTCGCAAGGGGATCAGCGCCGACACCCTGATTTTGGCCATGCGATCGATCGCCGCCGGGGCCTCCTGGTGGGACGATCTGGCCACCAGCCAAATCCAAGCGGCCATGGCCCAATCGGGCGATGCAACCGCCGCCCAACCCGTGACGCATCGGAGCGATCGCCTGGACAGCGGGGCGATCGAAGACCTCACCCACCGGGAGCAGGAAATCCTGAACCTAATCGCCCAGGGCCAAAGCAACCAAGACATCGCCCAAACTCTGCATATTGCTCCGGGTACGGTGCGGGTGCATGTCCACGCGATTTTGCAAAAACTGGGCGTGCGCGATCGAACCCAAGCCGTAGTTCACCTCCTGCAACACCAAGCGCCCATGGGCGATCGCGCCATCTCCTAGGTGCTCTTGGGGATTTTTCACCTAATATTCGTGCAAGAGGTTGATTGCATCATGGCCCATGTGTTGATCATTCATGAAGTGGAAGATTACGCCACTTGGAAAGCGATTTTTGACGGCGCTGCCAACATTCGCCAACAGGCAGGCGAGCGCTCCTATCAGGTGTTGCGGGATGAATGCAATCCCAACAAAATTGTTCACTTCTCCCATTGGACTTCGATTCAAAACGCTAGGGCGTTTTTTGAGTCGCCGGAGTTGGTAGAAATTCGTAAACAAGCCGGTGTGAAAGCACCAGAATTTATCTATCTTGATCAATTGGAAGCGGGAGTTTTGAAACCTGAAGATTGACTGCTCCTCGAAGTCACAAGGTCGTTTCTCCCAGCAATTCATCCATAGGGAGCGAAAGTCGCCTATCTTGCATCAGTGGCGGCAGCATATAGGGCGATCGAGCGCACCCGCGCTGAACAGAGACGGGCGATCACGATTCAGCCGATCGAGCAGAATCTATGGAATTTGGATCGATCGCTTGGCTCAGTTCCACCTCTTCGTAAACCAACGACAACGGACAAGCAAAATTGAGGCTCATCAGCTCAAGAATCGGCTGATTTGGATCGGCTGCATCGTCAGGATATGCAGTTAATTCCCACTTCCCAGCACTCGTTTTGCGGTAGCAATCAACTCCCACCTTTTCCGCATCAATTAGCACGTATTCTTCCAAGGTTGGAATGCGGCGATAGTAGCGAAATTTGTCACCGCGATCGAACCCGGCAGTACTGGGGGATAGCACTTCAACAATGCATTTGGGGTAACTGATGGCCTCGATCGCCCGTTGATCGCGATCGTCGCAACTCACAACTAAATCGGGGTAAAAATATGGCCCGGCAGCGCTAACCCGCACCTTGGCATCAGCCATTCGCACTTTGCAGCCTGTTTCCCGCAAAAATCCCCGCAGGGCGCTGGTTAAGTTCACCGCAATATCGTTATGGGGCAAGGTTCCGACAGCCATGGCATACACCTGCCCATGGATATATTCATGCTTAATGGGCTGCTCAGATTCCCAAGCCAAATACTCCGCAACGGTCATGAATTGAGACGGAAATGGAAGCTGAATTTGAGCAATCACGATGCAGCTCCACCTTGATCATTTCAGCGTTGCTATCTCAGAGGATGTCTGAAAAGCCAAAATTGCTACTCTGTATGCTCCAGCGATCAACGCAAACAAGGGGCTTAAGCCCCTTGCTCCCACGATAATTGATGCTTGGCCCGTACTGAAAGATGCTTCTCAGACATCCTCTCAGTTGCTATCTCAGATCTCTCGATCCAATTCCCGTTTTCGCTTGAATAGAAAAATAATTGAAAGTTTAGGTGACGCGGTGGGGTTCGCTTTCGGGGGTGTAGTCGATCGGCATCACGCCCTCCGTGTTCTCGTAGGGGTGGGGGATGATGTAGTGGCTCATTACCTGGCCGCCATAAACCGCTTTCGCCGCTTTGATTCCTTCTTCCATGGCCCGTTCCACTTCGGAGACGGGGCCGCGAATGGTGATGAAAAAGTTGCCCTTTTCGGCCTTGTCAAAAAACACCAGGGTGACGCGCCCGCCTTTCACCATGGCATCGGCGGCGGCCAGGATGGAGGGAAAGCCAAGGGTTTCGATCGTTCCAACGGCAATGGGCATGGGACAGCAGGGACGCGAAAATGAAGGGCGCGGGTCGCTGGGCGGCTAAGCCAACCCTGGCAAAAGTGTAGCGCGATCGGGTCGAATCGCCGCCAGGGATCTGAACAACAGCAGGATTGGGGCTGGGGAACCCATCCGGGTCTCTTCGCTCGCGGGGAAATGGCAGCGAGGTTGAACCATTCAACGGGCAGTTTTGACAACCGGGTCAGTAACTCGAATCGATTCCAATCAACATTCGATCGACAATCGTTGGCCGATCAGTTGCATAAACGCCAAGGGCCGATCTAGATTAAAGCGCTACAGTTTCTTTAGAATTGGGTTTGCTGACTATCCTGAAGGCTCGAATCATTTTGGTGCACCCCCTCACTCCCCAGTCATCTGTACGACTCGATGAATGACGATTTGTGCTGGCGGATGTGCGCACCAATCTTCCGATCCGACCAACCCAATCGCGGTTAACTGGCTCTGCTTCCGGCAGTTTTGGCCCTTGGCCATGGGATTGAACTGGGTCATGGGATTAAAGTCGATCGCCCGCTTGCTCATCCCGTGCTCCCGATGCCGGTTCCGCCAGCGATTGACACGATCGTTACTGATCAGTGCTAATCAGTAGTTGCCAATACAACCAGTGCAACCGCGTTCACCGGACAATCAGTAAGGCCCTCTGGCTATGTATTCCGGTCGTTTTGCCGGGGACTCAAGACCAAGCTCAACAGACGGTCTTTTAACCCAGTCATAACGCAAACTCTGTAGTTTCGATCGCATCCGATCGACTCTAGCTTGATCGATCTCAGCAGCGGCTACCTGATTGCCGCTGTGGCTCGATCGCCCTCGCCGTCCGTTTTTTTATTCACCCCGATCGCCTAGTCCACCCGATCCCCCTATGAGTGACCGCACTACCCAAGCCCCTGTGTTTTCCAGCAATCCGTTGCCGGTAATGCCGGAATCCGGGTTGCGCTACCTAACCGAGGAGCGCGATGCCTGTGGCGTAGGCTTCATCGCCCAGCGCCAGGCCCAAGCCAGTCACGACTTGGTGGAAAAAGCCCTGATTGCCTTGGGCTGCATGGAGCACCGGGGCGGTTGCAGTGCCGATCGCGACTCGGGCGATGGCGCAGGGGTGATGACGGCGATTCCTTGGACCCTGATTGAGCAATGGGCCACCACCGAAGGCAAGACCATTGATCGATCGCGCACGGCGGTGGGGATGATCTTCCTACCCTTGGATGCGGACAAGCTGGCAAAGACCAAAGCCGCCATTGATGCCACGATCGCGGAAGTGGGTCTAACCCTGTTGGGCTGGCGTGTTGTGCCCACCCGCCCCGAGGTGTTGGGCATCCAAGCCCGCGAAAACCTGCCGACGATCGAGCAGGTAATTATTGAGTCCACCCTAACCGGCGATGCCCTGGAACGGCAACTCTACCAACTGCGCCGTCGGTTCGGAAATGCGGTGGTGAAGGCACTGGGTGAGGATGATACAAAAGTTACATCCCAGTCCGTAGGATTCTACGCTTGCTCCCTGTCGAACCACACGATTATTTACAAGGGAATGGTGCGATCGGAGGTCTTGGGTCGCTTCTACCAGGACTTGACCAATCCCGACTACACCAGCGCCTGGGCGGTCTACCACCGACGCTTCAGCACCAACACCATGCCCCGCTGGCCCCTGGCGCAACCGATGCGGATGCTGGGCCACAACGGAGAAATTAACACCCTGCTGGGCAACCTGAATTGGATGTTGGCCAAGCAAGCGGATTTGGCCCATGAAAATTGGACCACTGAGGAGCTGAACGCCCTGAAGCCGATCGTCAGCTACGAAAACAGCGACTCGGCCAACTTGGATAACTCGTTGGAACTGCTGGTGCGATCGGGCCGCAGCATCCTGGAAGCCGTTACCCTGCTCGTGCCGGAAGCCTACGAAAATCAGCCGGACTTGGCCGATTACCCGGAAATCGTGGATTACTACAACTACTATCGCGGGGTGCAAGAACCCTGGGATGGCCCGGCGTTGCTGGTGTTCGGCGATGGCAAGATTGTGGGCGCAACGCTCGATCGCAACGGTCTGCGGCCCGCTCGCTACTGCATCACCCGCGACGACTACATCATTGTGGGTTCGGAAGCCGGGGTGGTGGATATCCCGATCGAGAACATCCTCGAAAAGGGTCGGCTCGGCCCCGGCCAGGCGATCGCCGTGGATCTGGAAGCCGGCGAAGTCCTGAAGAATTGGGATCTGAAGCTGAAGGTCGCTCGCCAGCATCCCTACGGCGACTGGGTACGCGACCATCAACAGCAATTGACGGCCCAACCGTTCGCCACGGACAAGAGCCTAGAAGAAGCCAGCCTGCTACAACACCAAACGGCCTTTGGCTACACCGCCGAGGATCTGGATCTGGTGATTGTGGACATGGCGGCCAACGGCAAGGAGCCGACCTACTGCATGGGCGATGACATCCCCTTGGCGGTGCTCTCAACCCGGCCGCACTTGCTCTACGACTACTTCAAGCAGCGGTTTGCCCAGGTCACGAATCCCCCGATCGATCCCCTGCGCGAAAAGTTGGTGATGTCCCTGGAAATGCACCTGGGGCGGCGCGGCAACCTGCTGACTCCGGCTCCGGAAGCGGCCCGCTTGGTCAAGATCAGCTCGCCCGTGCTGAATGAAACGGAGCTGGGCAAGCTGTCCGAGTCCGGGATGCAAGTGGTTACGCTCTCGACCCTGTACAGCACCGCCGATGGCCCGGCGGGTCTGCGGGCGGCGATTACAGCTCTGCAAGAGCAGGCCGTGGCAGCGGTGCAAGGCGGCGCAGAAATCCTGATCCTGAGCGATCGCACCGATAGTCTGTCGCCGGACACCACCTATATTCCGCCGCTGGTGGCGATCGGCTCAGTCCACCACCACTTGATCCGCCAAGGGATGCGGATGCAGGTGTCGATCGTGGCGGACACGGCCCAATGCTGGAGCACCCATCACTTTGCCTGTGCGGTGGGCTTTGGGGCCAGTGCCGTTTGCCCTTACTTGGCGCTGGAGAGCATCCGCCATTGGTGGAACAGCGATCGCACCCAAAACCTGATGGGCAGCGGTAAGTTGCCGGCCTGCTCGATCGAGCAGGCCCAGGCCAACTACCGGGCCGCCGTGGAAGCCGGGTTGCTGAAGATCCTCTCGAAGATGGGGATCTCGCTGCTGGCTAGCTACCATGGGGCGCAAATTTTCGAGGCGATCGGGATTGGCCGCGAGCTAATCGATCTGGCCTTTGTCGGTACGCCCTCCCGCGTCGGCGGTTTGGGTGTGGCGGAACTGGCCCAAGAGGTGATGACCTTCCATGCGGCCGCTTTCCCCGAGCTGACGGCCAAAAAGCTGGAAAACATGGGCTTCGTCCAGTACCGCAAGGGCGGCGAATACCATATGAACTCGCCGGAAATGGCCAAGGCCCTGCACAAGGCCGTGGATGCCTTCAAGGCCCAAACACCCGAGGGTGAATGGATGCCCGGTGCCCAAGCCCTCAGCACCGAAGCCTACGATCACTACAGCGTCTACAAGCGCTATTTGCAGCAGCGCACGCCCACGGCATTGCGGGACTTGCTGGACTTCGACACCAGCCGCGCGCCGATTTCCGTGGATGAGGTGGAGTCGATCGAATCGATTCTGAAGCGGTTCTGCACGGGCGGCATGTCCCTGGGTGCTCTGTCGCCGGAGGCCCACGAGGTGCTGGCGATCGCCATGAACCGGATTGGCGGCAAGTCCAACTCCGGCGAAGGTGGCGAAGATCCGCGCCGCTACACCACCCTGAACGATGTGGACGAAAACGGCTTGTCCGCCACCTTCCCGCACCTGAAGGGACTGCGGAACGGCGACACGGCCAGCTCCGCGATCAAACAGGTGGCTTCGGGACGCTTTGGCGTGACCCCGGAATACCTGATGAGCGCCGAGCAAATCGAAATCAAGGTGGCCCAAGGCGCGAAACCCGGTGAGGGCGGTCAGCTCCCCGGCAAAAAAGTCAGCCCCTACATCGCCATGCTGCGGCGATCGAAGCCCGGTGTGACTCTGATTTCGCCGCCGCCCCACCACGACATCTACTCGATCGAGGATTTGGCCCAACTGATCTTTGATTTGCACCAAATCAACCCCCGCGCCAAGGTGTCCGTGAAGCTGGTGGCCGAAGTGGGCATCGGCACGGTGGCCGCCGGGGTGGCCAAGGCCAACGCCGACGTGATCCAAATTTCCGGCCACGACGGCGGCACGGGCGCTTCGCCCCTCAGCTCGATTAAGCACGCCGGTAGTCCCTGGGAATTGGGACTGGCGGAAGTCCACAAGTCCCTGATGGAAAACGGCCTGCGCGATCGGGTCGTCCTGCGGGTCGATGGCGGCTTCAAGACCGGCTGGGATGTGTTGATGGCGGCCCTGATGGGTGGTGAAGAATTCGGCTTCGGCACGATCGCGATGATCGCCGAGGGCTGCATCATGGCCCGCGTTTGCCACATGAACACCTGCCCCGTGGGTGTCACCAGCCAACAGGAGCACCTGCGCAAGCGGTTCCCCGGCATTCCCGATCACGTGGTCAACTTCTTCTACTTCGTGGCCCAAGAAGTGCGACTATTGCTGGCCCGGTTGGGCTTCCGTCGCCTGGATGAGGTGATCGGCCGCGCCGATCTGCTGAAGCGCCGCGAAGATGCCAGCCTGACCAAGACCCAGGCGATCGACCTGTCGATTTTGACCAACCTGCCCGACACCCGGAGCGATCGCACCTGGCTGAACCACAGCCCCCGCCCCCACAGCAACGATGTGGTGCTGGACAACGCGCTCCTGGGCGATGAGGACATCCAACGGGCGATCCGCTACCAAGGCTCGGTCGCCAAAACGATCAAGATCATCAACACCGATCGCTCCGTGGGCACGCGGGTTTCCGGCAATATTGCCAAGCGCTACGGCGACAAGGGCTTTGAAGGGCATCTGCACCTCACCTTTATCGGCAGCGCCGGCCAAAGCTTCGGAGCCTTCAACATCAACGGCATGACCCTGGAGTTGGTTGGTGAGTCCAACGACTACGTGGGCAAGGGCATGAACGGCGGCGAAATCATCGTCCGGCCGCCCGCCGAAGCCACCTTCGCGCCGGAACACAATGCGATCGTCGGCAACACCTGCCTCTATGGTTCAACCGGCGGCGTGCTCTACGCCAGCGGTCGGGCCGGTGAGCGGTTCGGCGTGCGCAACTCCAAGGGTCAAGCGGTGATTGAGGGTGCAGGCGACCACTGCTGCGAATACATGACCGGCGGCACGATCGTGGTGCTCGGTTCCACGGGGCGCAACGTGGGCGCGGGCATGACCGGCGGTTTGGCCTACTGCTACGACGAGGACGGCAGCTTCCCCGGCAAGGTGAACGGCGAAATCGTCAAGATCCAGCGGGTTTGCACCCCGGCGGGCGAGGAGCAACTGAAGACGCTGATCGAAGCTCACGCCGAAAAGACCGGCAGCCCGAAGGCGAAGGCAATCCTAGCCGATTGGGCGAACAGCTTGCCCAAGTTCTGGCAGGTGGTTCCGCCGTCGGAAGCGAACACGCCGGAAGCCAGCGCCAACCCCGCCGAGGAAAAGGTGGCTGCTACGGTTTAGGTTTGATGTTCTAGGGCGATCGGGTGGCTAATTGCTGCCCGATTCT
The DNA here is from genome assembly GCF_059138625.1 of Limnothrix sp. HT2024. Classification (NCBI taxonomy): domain Bacteria; kingdom Bacillati; phylum Cyanobacteriota; class Cyanophyceae; order Pseudanabaenales; family Pseudanabaenaceae; genus Limnothrix; species Limnothrix sp. HT2024. Next base: position 3,524,133 of record NZ_CM181121.1, on the reverse strand, counting down.
CTGACCCCAGTTGGTTGCTCATGCAGGGCGATCGACTGGGGTTATCCTTTAAATAACAGAACTTATCCTTCCCGTAGTTTTGCCAACATGGTTGATCCATCAACATCCACAGAAGCGGAGGAAATGCCAGAGTCGCGACATGCCGCCACTGATCCACAAAAATGTCGCAACATGGCAGAGAAATACGATTGGACATTGCTCAGAGTTGAGAAAACTGGCGATCGCATTTTGAAGGTGAATTGTGTTTTTGCCGGTGAAACTGAGTTTCCCAACTACACCCCTGAAGACTGAGGCAGACCATGGGACGTTACATCATTTTCAAAACGGAGACGGCCGACGCGGAAGGGTGGGACGATCGGCAATTGATGCCCGGTGGTAGCCTGACGGATATTTTGGCCGAGTATTACGATGCGTCTCAGCGCCCGTTGCCGCAACCCGGCTATCGATTGCGCGACTATGTACGGGTTGAGTCAGCGATCGATCCCCAATTTCCCGCCGCTAGCACTCACAGCCGTCTCAGCAATTGGCAAGTCACGCGGGTTGAGGTTTATGAACCCCGGGAGATGGGCAGCGCGTTTGAGGCGATCGCCGTTTGCTTCTGTCAGTGGGTTCCGATCACCGCCCCAATCGAACCCTTGCCCATGATCCACGCCCATTAGCAGTTGGTGAGCTGCCACGTATCCCCAGTTGGTTACTCATGCAGAGCGATCGACTGGGGTTTTTGTTGGTGGGAAACGGGCGATCGCCCGTTGTCAAAGTGCTTGTGTCAAGATCGCAATAGGCGATCGAGTGAAGGATCAAGCGATGAACCCAGGAGAATTGCGATCGGCCGCACTGCGGTTATCGGTGGGCGATCGGTTGCGGCTAATTTGGGACTTGGTGCGATCGCTCCTGGGGTGGGATGGGGCGATCGAGCCGGCCGCGCCCACAGAACCCACCCTAGAGCAGGCGATCGCCCGGATTGAAAAACTAATTGACCAGGCCTTGGCAACACATCCCGACTGGGATCCTGGCTTGAAACGGCCAGTGCTCGATCGGGTGTCATCTTCCCTTTCGCAATCGCCCGATCGTTGGCGAGCCATCTTAGCTGCACCAGAAGAAACGCTTCTGAAGCGTGTGAGCCTATGGCTAGTCATGGAAACATTTAGTCAGATTACAGCCGAAGAATCCGACGCAGAGAAAGCGGAATTCGTAGCCATCATTGAGGGGAAATAATGTTGGTTGGCTATCTGCTGGATACGAATATTGTGAGTGCCATCATGCAGGGCAACACCTCAGTAAAAGCTAAGTTTCTTGAGATGATTGTGGTGATGCCAATCGCTATTAGCGCTATTACCTACTTTGAATGTCGGCGTGGATTATTGGCGAACAAGTCACAGAAGAAAATCCAAGCCTTTACTGATTTTTGCCAATTGGTCGATATTTTGCCGGTGACGCATCCCGAAATTGTTAATATTGCCAGCGAGATTTATGCGGATCTGCGATCGCGCGGTTGCCTGATTCAAGATGCGGATATTTTGATTGCAGCCACGGCGATCGCCCAAAATTGGGTCTTAATTTCCAATGATTCCGATCTCACACGAGTCCAAGGATTACGATTGGAGAATTGGTTGATTGGTTAATTTGCTAACCTTCGCCCGCGATCGACTCTTCAGCTTTGGATCGAGATGATTAGGCTTTTTGGGCTTTGTAGAGTTGCTTAAAGCGCTCCTGCTGAATTTTGTGATCAACGATCGGGGCGGGATAACCCAATGATCGCCGCTCGATCGGGGTAATTTTTCCCGTGAGTAATGATCCCGTATCCAACCGGCGTAACTCAGGAACCCATTGGCGAATATAGTCACCTTCTGGATCAAATTTTTGGGCTTGGCTAGCGGGATTAAAAATGCGTAACGGCTTTGGATCCATCCCACTGGAAGCGCTCCACTGCCAACCACCATTGTTCGCAGAAAGATCGCCATCCACCAGATTTTGCATGAAGTATTTTTCACCCCAACGCCAATCGATGATCAAATCTTTGGTTAAAAAACTGGCCACAATCATGCGACAGCGGTTGTGCATCCAGCCAGTTTCATTCAGTTGACGCATCGCCGCATCAACGATCGGATAACCCGTTTGGCCATTGCACCAAGCCTCAAATAAGGCCTCGTTGTTGTCCCAAGGAAAAGTTTTGAGGGGGGCGCGATAGGCTCCTTCTGCAAGTTCGGGAAAGTGATACATCACATGCTGATAAAACTCGCGCCAGGCCAATTCCTGTTGCCAGGTGCGAATACTGTTGATGGCTTCTTCGCTGCGGGCGTTGTCGAGGGCGCTGGCGCTGGCTTGCCAAATTTCCCGAATCCCGATCGCCCCAAATTTCAAAGCGGCGCTCAGGCCCGATGTGCCCTCCAAGGCGGGGAAGTTGCGATCGGGATCGTAGGCTTCAATGGCCCGCTGGCAAAAGGTTTCTAGGCGCGATCGGGCGGCGGCGGTTCCCGGTTCCAAAATCCAAGGCCCATCCCAGGGATAGCCCAGTTGGCGCGCGGTGGGCAGCGGGATCGCCTGGGTTTGGGCCCGTTCAGCTTCGGTGAGGGGCAAGAGGCGATCGGGCGGGGGGGCGGGGGCCACTTTCGATCGGGACTGCCAGTTTTTCCAAAAGGGCCCATAGACCGTGTAGGGCGTGCCGGAGCCGGTGCGAATTTCGTCCGGCACATGGAGCAGTTGATCCCATTGGGTTTGGGCGGCAATGCCCCGCTCTTTTAGGGCCACCAACAGGGCCCGATCGCGCTCCAAGGCGTAGGGTTCCACGTCCCAATTCCAGGCCACGGCCACGGCTCCCAGGCGATCGGCCAAGTTAGGAATTTCCACCCTGGGATCTCCTTTGAGAATCAGGAAATCTCCGCCCCGTTCTTGATAGGCTTGCTGCAATTCTGCCAAACAACCAATCAGATAGGCCACTCGCGCAGGAGCCACATCATCCCGATCGAGAATCCCAGGATCAAGACAGAAAACACCAACCACTTTGGGCGATCGGGCAACGGCTTGGGCTAGACCTAAATTATCGGAAATTCGCAGGTCTTTTCGATGCCAGAACAAAAGCAAATCAAACATAGGTGACACAAAGGATCTACCGGATTTCCACACAATGCCTGTTCGTGATCCGCTATTCGCTACGGCAATCTTTGGCAGACTTTGGCAGAATGGGTTGTCATTGTACGAAATTCAGAAGAATGTGATGTTTTGTATCTTGATTGCAGATCATTGACTCAGGCTGGGGCAAATAGTGTCAAATTGGTTGTTTTCAATCGTCCTTCTATGTATCAAAAATAACATGCTTTAGTATTGTGTCGCTTTCAATCAGTATCTTAGGAAATGAGCGTTTAAGCATGTAGGATTACTCATCAGATTTTTTCTAATCCAAGCATAAAGCAACCGGGTGCGATCGTGAGCAGCGTTCAGGGTGACGATCGAACGAGTTTTATAATCCGATGGCTGACCTAGTTGCCATTCTCGATCAATCTCCCATCAAACCCCAATTCATCAAACAACTATGCCACCTCAGTCTCATTCATCTGACGCTGCGCTCACCCACCAGTCAGCGACTGCTAATGCGGACGAACATCGACATTGGGAATCAGATTTAAAACTGATTGTTGAAGGGATTGCTTCTCAAATTGGCGAAGAGTTTTTTCGAGCCTGCGTTCGGTATCTGGCAGAGCTTCTACAAATTCGCTATGCATTAATTGCTGAATTCATCGATGGTGAACCTCCTAAAGCAAAAACCCTAGCCTTTTGGGTTGGTGATGATTTTGGCATGAATTTTGATTATGTTTTGGAGGGAACACCCTGTGGAGTTGTGGTGAACAAGGGGCTGCAAATTTATGATTGTAAAATTCAGAAAAAGTTCCCTGAAGATATTGACCTCGTGACCATGGGGGCAGAGAGCTATCTAGGAATTCCAATTTGTAATATTCAAGGAAAAACAATCGGTCACATTGCCGGTTTGCATGTTCAGCCCTTAACCCGAAGTTATGAGGAACAGGCAGCCATTCTCAAAATTTTTGCGGCTCGTTCAGCGGCAGAAATTGAGCGCCAGCTCGCCGAACGAGAGCTAAAACAACAAAATCTGCGTTTAGAAGCTACGCTGAATCAGTTAAAGCAAACCCAAATGCAGCTCATTCATGCAGAAAAGATGTCAAGCCTAGGAAATATGGTTGCTGGCATTGCCCATGAAATCAATAATCCCATTAGCTTCATCCATGGAAACTTAGCCCATGCCCGTCAATATTTTGATGAATTACTGGAACTGCTTCAGCTCTATCAACAAGAACATACTCAGCCGAGCCAAGCCATCCAAGACAAAATGGCAGCGATCGACCTTGACTTTTTGAAAACGGATATCTACCAACTCTTTCAATCCATGCGGCAAGGTTCCCAGCGGATTGGCGACATTGTGAAGTCCTATCGAACATTTTCACGACTGGATGAATCAACTTTCAAGTTTGTGGATATTCATGAAAGCTTGGAGTCTGTTTTAGTTATTGTGCAGGGGCGATTACAAGCTGAGAGCTTGGCATCAAAAATCACCATCCACAAAACCTATGGAAATTTACCTCGTATCTATTGCTCTCCTGCACAACTCAATCAGGTCTTTTTAAATCTTTTGAATAACGCCATCGATGCTTTGGAAGAGCTAGATCAACAACAGTGCTCCAACTTAGAAACCGACTCTGTTAACCATCATTCTCGTGATATTTGGATTCAAACATCTTTGATTTCAGAACATCAAATCCAAATTTCGATATCCGACAATGGTTCGGGTATTCCAGAGGACGTTCGAGCCAAAATTTTTGACCCATTTTTCACAACTAAACTCATCGGAAAAGGAACGGGTCTCGGGTTAGCCGTTAGTTACCAAATCATCACAGATATGCATCATGGCGTAATTGAGGTCAGCTCCTGTCCTGGCCAAAGCACAACATTTATAATTAAGCTACCGATCGCGCCTTAGAAGATACCTGAAAAAGAAGATACCTAAAAAACCAGAGCTATGACCCTGTAAGCCTCATTAATCGACAAAGATCAGAGGCTTGAGCTTCTTATTTCGACGACTATGGGTACTTTGCAAGATCTCCAAATGACTGCTCAGATAGTCTCTGAGTGAGGAACTGCTGAGCTAGAGACTGCTTAAAAAAGGCTTGGCTAGAAAGTAGCTGGTGACGGTTTTGGCATCAACCATCACGCCCGATCGCACCGTTTCTTCAAACACTTCAGGAGTCATCAACACCACTTCAATATCTTCGTCGTCGTCTTGCAGTGGTGGTTTTTCTAGCTTGGTTAAATTCGTAGCCAAGAAGGCATAAATTAGCTCATCGGAATAGCCCGGGGCGATCGGGAAATCTCCCAAACAATGCCAAGTGGCGGCCGCATAGCCCGTTTCTTCTTCAATTTCCCGCCGAATGGTTTCCGCCGGATCTTCACCCAATTCCACGGTTCCAGCCGGAAACTCTAACAAGCGCCCTTGCATGGCGAAGCGATATTGCCGCACCAACACCAGTTGCCCATCGTGGGTGACCGGCACGGCCAAGGCCCCGCCGGGATGGCGAATACATTCCCATTCTCCCTCTGCGCCGTTGGGTAACCGCAATTGGGCAACCTCAAAGGCAAACTTACGACCGCGATAGGTGAGGCGATCGCGGAGTTTGTGGGCGAGTTCGGTTCCAAGGGGCATAGGACGGATGAATCGTGAGTTAGGCTAGGGGAATGACTGCTGAACAGTCTAGCGTTTGGGCGATTTGCGCGATCGCCCGGCCCGTGAGCGGTTCCACCCAGTCGGGGGCAATTTCCGCCAGGGGAACCACAAAAAATGCCCGATCGCCCAATCCTGGATGGGGCACCTGTAGCCGAGGCGTTTGCACCACCCGATCGCCATAAAGCAACAAATCCAAGTCCAAGGTGCGCGGCCCCCAATGTACCGTCCGCACTCGTCCCGCCTCGTTTTCCAGAGCTTGCAGCCGATCGAGCAAGGCCTTTGGGCTGAGGGCGACCTTCAACAGGGCACAACCATTCAGAAAGTCCGGCTGGGGCGGGCCCATCGGCGGGTTGCGATACCAGCGCGATCGACCCGTGACCTGAATTCCCGGTGTGGCATCCAAAGCCGCCAGAGCACGCTCAAAGGTGGCGGCCACGTCGCCCAAGTTGCCCCCCAGGGCGATCGCACAGGGGATCGCACAGGATACTGAATACTTGGGTATTGAATGCGTTGGCTCCCTCTGTGCCACATTCATGGAATCCGCCAAATTCTGCCCCGGAGTCGAATCATTGCTCTGAGGGCAAGGCAAAGGCTCCATCTGCGGCGTTATTTTTGCCGTTACTGGCGCTGTTAGTGGTGTTGTCGTGGGTGTTGTTGTGGGTGTTGCGGTCGGTGATGTTGTCGGTGTTGTTTCATCGTCCGCTGCCCGATCGCCCGTGAATTGCGCCATCGTTTCCGTCATTCGCTGCCTGTTCATTAGCCCTTGATTAGCCCTACGGCTCCCGCCCCGTGCCGTTGCCAAACGGTCACCGCCAAACCGCTCCTTAAAATACCGCCGATTCTGAACTTCTCCTCAACTTCTGATGAATCTTCCCCCCGATCCCTCCTGGTTCCATTTGTTGATTCGTTTAGGGCTAGCTCTGTTTGTGGGGGGAACCATTGGGATCGATCGCCAGTTGCGACACAAGCCCGCCGGAATGCGCACTCATATGCTGGTGAGTTTGGGAGCTGCCCTGTTTGCTATCATTCCGGCGGAAATGGGGGCGGGTCTCGATGCCATCAGTCGATCGGCCCAAGGCGTGGCCACCGGAGTGGGTTTCTTGGGCGCGGGGGAAATTTTACGCACCAAACGCAGCGAAGAGAAGGTGAAGGGATTGACCTCAGCAGCGGCCGTTTGGGTCTCGGCCGGATTGGGGTTCGCGGCGGGCTGCGGCTTGTTAGGGTTGGCCACCCTCGGGGCCCTGATGGCTTTCCTAGTCTTGCGCTTGAATGGGGTGGAGCGGCGTTTAACTCGCAATTTTGATATGAACGCAATTATGGACGATGACTAAACTACAGCAGCTCCCACTTGCCAAAGCCGCCTGGCCCAAGATGGCGAATTTGGTTTATTTAGATTGTCATGCCACCACCCCGATCGATCCCCGGGTAGCGGAGGCCATGTGGCCTTTTTTAACGGACTATTTTGGCAACGCCGGCAGCAACCACGCCTATGGTTGGGCTGCGGCGGCCGCGGTCGATCAATCTCGGGCCACCTTGGCCGCGGCGATCAATGCCAGCCCTGAGGAAATTTTGTTCACCAGCGGTGCAACGGAAGCCAACAATCTGGCCATCAAGGGCGTGGCCGAGGCCTATCTCAACAAAGGGCGGCACTTGATTACGGTGGCCACGGAGCATTCGGCGGTGCTGGATCCCTGTCGCTATTTGCAATCCCTGGGGTTTGAGGTGACGGTTTTGCCGGTTGATCGCCTGGGTTTATTGGATCTGGAGGAACTGGCCCAGGCCATGCGGCCGGAAACGGTGCTGGTGTCGGTGATGGTGGCGAACAATGAGATCGGTGTTTTGCAGCCGATCGAGCAAATTGGGGCCCTCTGTCGCGATCGGGGCGTGCTGTTTCACACGGATGCGGCCCAGGCGATCGGGAAAGTGCCCCTTGATGTGCAAACCCAGTCGATCGATCTCATGTCCCTGACGGCCCACAAGGTTTATGGGCCCAAGGGGATTGGGGCCCTGTACGTGCGGCGGGGCAACTCCCGCGTGGCCTTAGCTCCCCAATTGCACGGCGGCGGCCAGGAACGGGGACTGCGGGCGGGAACCTTACCCGTGTCGCAAATTGTTGGGTTTGGTCGGGCGATCGAGCTGGCCATGGGGCACCTGGCCACTGAAGCGGAAAAACTGCAAATGCTGCGCGATCGGCTTTGGGAGCGATTGCAAACCTACTTTGCCACCGCGCCGGGTTTAGACCTGGAACTCAATGGCCACCCCAGCCTTCGCTTGCCAGGTAACTTGAACGTCACGATTGAGGGCTTGCCCAACGGGGCCGTTTTGAAAGCCATCCAGTCGATCGCCGCCGTGTCTTCTGGCTCCGCTTGCCAATCGGAAACCGGCCGCCAATCCCATGTGCTCAAGGCGCTCGGGCAATCGGCCGGCCCCCTGACCACAACGCTGCGGTTTGGGTTGGGTCGATTCCATGACTTCGCCACGATCGATCGAGTCGCGACCCGGTTAATTGGGGCGATCGAACAGATTCGCCGCAACGCTGGAACCCTTGCCTAAAGGCTCCTCAACGGATTCAGGTCATATCCTGAGAGGGGTCACCCCCGCTAAAACGCGCCCGTTAACCAGCAGGTCTGGAGTCAAAAATCTAGCCAATCCATGGCGACCGGCCACGGTATTTTGCGCTAAGGGCAGAATTTCCCCCTCAATTTCCAAAATTTCTGCTACCTTGCGCTGTATCGTGCCAAGGCCACAACCATCGCTCACCCCACCCCCCCGGCTATTCAAAGCCGTTGTTCAAAATCTCTGTGAACAATCCGGTTTTCAGCACCGAGCGATCGGGTTATGCAATCAAGGTGGCATAACCGGCGCGATCGGGTAAAACTGATGGGGAGTTTGCTGGAAAACGCGGGTGATCTACCACAACTGATTCTTCACCGGTCGCCATTCATCTGCCATGAATCGATCCCCATCGATCAAGATATGAATCTCAAGGCATGAATGATGGCTCAATGGCGGGAGCGTCAGACTGAGGCGGGAGCGTCAGACTGATGGAGCAGGTTTTTCAACTGTTTCTGCGTAGCCCAGTGGATCGAGTTAAAGCATCATTTAGGGCAAAACAGCCTTCTCATGCACCCTAAATAATTTGCTTCCAAATAATTCATGCAAAATACTTTGGAGTTGATTGAATTTCTAATTTCGCCTGAATTTTGTTTTTTTCATGTCATCTCATCTTTCACGTCATTGCAGTTTCATTTTCAAAAGCCTTTTTTGAAATAAACGAAATTTCGCTCTATTCATAATTCAATTCTATGGATTTAGAACCCTTAATTTTCAGCAACTGATAACCACCGATATCCATTGCTCACGTCCCCTGACCGCATCGACCCTCAACTTGCCTCGTTCATCGTGAGTCTGCCGGTTAATTCCGTTGCCCCACGATGTTTTCTCAACCGCTATTCCTACCCTTCCGGCTCTTCCTGTTGCCCCTATGACTCGGCTGTTTTCTAAACGATCTGGTTCTTCGCGATCCCAAGCCGCCCGTGGCTATCGTTCCAGTAAGGTGGGGCAAAACTTCAATCAGCGATCGTGGTTTTCTTGGCGATGGTGGCTGTTGGCGTTGGTGACCTGTGCGGCGGTGTTGGGCGGCAGCTATGCCTGGACGACCAACAATGCTTCGCTCAAAACTGCCTTGGACAATTCCGCCGTGGCCTCTCAGTCGGCTCCGCCCCTTTCCCTGGGTGAAGCGCTCGATCGCAGCATTGGTAACTTTCGCCAGCAAGTGACCAGCCAAGAGCAGGAAATTTTGATGGCCCTGGGGAATTTGCCCCAATCGTTTGTGGGCAAACTGGTGCGGGATCAACGCCTGGCCAGTGGTGAGAAGGTGGTGGCCTTGACCTTTGACGATGGACCAGCCCCCCGTTACACCGATCAGGTGCTGGACATTTTGAAACAGGAAGACGTGAAGGCCACGTTCTTTGTGATTGGTCGCATGTTCCAGGCCTTCCCGACGATCGGGCAGCGCGTGGCCCGGGAAGGTCACGTGCTCGCCAATCACACCTGGTCCCATGGTTACCATCGCCATGCTCCGGCGGCGGCGGCCCGGGAAATTGACCAAACCGCCGCCATTATCCAAGCCAAAACCGGCCAGGTGGCTCGCCTCTATCGGCCGCCGGGTGGCGTTTTGAACAATGGGATGGATACCTACGCCCAAGGTCATGGATACGCCACGGTTCTGTGGGGCACGGATACGGGCGATTGGCGCAGACCTCCGGCGGCCACCATTGTCGATCGGGTGATGCGTACCATGCACCCGGGCGATATTGTGCTGATGCATGATGGCGGGGGCGATCGACACAACACGGTGGCGGCCTTGCCCATCATCATTCGGCAACTGAAAGCCCAGGGTTACCGCTTCGTCACCATGCCGGAACTCTTGCAACTGCGGGCCCAAGCCGGCCGCTCCGCCACCACCCGCGCCACGGCAAAACCTCAACCAACCGCAGCCGCAACGCAACCGGCGAACCCGACCGCCGGGGCGATCGACCCGGCGGTCAACGCTCCCATGAGTGCCCCCAATTCCACCATGGATCTACCGCTGTAGTTGGGTGGGCAAGGCTCAATGCTAGAGCCTGTAGTCACTTCGCCTGAAACCCTGATTCCACCGTTAGCGGATCGTGGGGGGCAAGGGGCTTAAGCCCCAGCGGATCGTGGGGGGCAAGGGGCTTAAGCCCCTTGTCTGGGGTGGTTAGGTTTAAGCCCCTTGTCTGGGGTGGTTAGGGTGGGGTGGTTAGGGTATAGACGATCAATCACTTGCACTTGATCTGAGGAAATGACGACAGACCCTAAAGCCAATTGCCAAATTAAATAGGCGCGCTATGGTGTATGGAACTTGTGCCGATCCCCGACAATTGCCTTGGGGATCGGTTCACGAGTGCCGCCCTATGCCAGATTTTGGCGCGAGGAGATCCCCTATGGCTAATGTGCAGACTTGCTCGACTTGCGGTGTGCGGATTGAGATGAATCCGCTGGGTGATCGAGTGCTGTTTTCCTATGGCAGCCCAGGCACGAGGGCGCGTCTTTGGAGCCGAGTTTGTAAGTTTGTAGCCGATCGGGGAGGTTGCATTAACCAAGATCAAGGGGCGATCGGGGCCACTGAGCCGAGTGATGAATATAATCCGATGCCGGAAGGGTAATCGAGCAAGGATCTAAAACTGAGCAAGAGGCGTGGCGGGTCAACCAACGACGATCGAACATGGGACAGAGAAAGTCCATCGGGTATTGCGTTGGGCCCGCCGATGGGGGCAGGGGATCGGCTCATCATCCCCTGCCTTTGGTTTTGGGGGAGCATTTTGAGAATGGGTCAAGATTTGGGCGATCGCGCCGGCCGGCTAGGCAACGGGTTCAAGGTTCACGGGTTCAGAATTCACAGGTTTAACCACTGGCTCAATCCAGACCATTGGCAAAGCTGGTGGCAGCGTGGGTGGCAGACCGATCGAGCCAAGCTGCTGGGTCTGTGGCTGTTGGTGTTGCTGGTCGATCGGGCTTGGTTCGCGATCGACCAATCGGCCCCCGCCTGGGATCAAGCGGAATATCTGACGGCGGCCCTGACCTATGCCGATGCCCTGCGGGATCCCCAGTGGTTGTCTGGTTCCTGGTGGGTGGATTTTTGGCGACTCTCTCCCAAAGTGCCGCCCCTGGTGGCGATCATCACCGTGCCGTTTCTATGGCTGTTTGGCCCCACGGCCGATGCCGCAACGGCGTTGAATTCGGCCTGTTCGCTGGTGTTGCTGGGGTCGGTTTATGCGATCGGGCGGCGATTGTTCGATCGCACCACGGGCTGGTGGGCCGCCCTGTTGTGTAGCGTGATGCCCGGCCTGTGGCGCGTGCGGCTGGACTATCTCACCGAATTCCCCCTGGTGACTGTGGTAACGGTGGCCTTTGCGGCCCTGGTGTTTTGGGCAACGGGGGGGCAGTTTGGCCCCTGGCGCGGGCGGTTGGCCCATTGGTTGTGGGCGATCGGGTTGGGGCTGTTGCTGGGGGCTGGGCTGCTGACTAAGCAACCGGTGGTTTTTTTCTTGGGATTGCCCTGGGCGGGGGTGTTGGCCATTGCGCTCTGGCGATCGCGCTGGGAACGGGTCACCCAAGGTCTGTTGGCTTTGGGGATCGCCTGGATTGTGGCGGCTCCTTGGTATCAGGCGAATTGGCTCTTTGTGCTTAGTGGTGGCAAACGGGCCACGGTGGATTCCGCGATCGTGGAAGGTGACCCGGCCCTCAACACCCTTGATGCTTGGATTTATTACCTGAAGCTTTTTCCGCAACACCTGTCTTGGCCCCTGTTGGGTTTGGCGATCGCGGGGGGCTGTTTGGCTTTTCTGAAATATCAACGACAACTGGCCTGGCCCGATCGCCCCTGGCCCAGCTCACCGATCCCCAAGGGCGATCGTCGGGGATGGCTCTGGACACTGGGCTTTTGGCTTGGAGCATATGTGCTGTGCTCCTTGTTGGTGAACAAAGACTGGCGTTACGTTTTGCCCTATTGGCCCGTGGGGGCGATCGTTTTAGCCCGAGGCTGGCTGGTTTGGGGAGCGCGGGTGCGGTGGAGCCTGTTGGGGCTGACGGCGTTGCTGTCGGCGCTCAGTTGGTTGCCGCCCACGGCCGCCGGGGTGGCTCCCTTGGTTCCCGGGCCGATGCGGGTGGTGCAATGGGGGCCCGCCTTGCCCCATGCCCAGGTGGTGCAGGCCGTGATCGATCGTGCGCCCCATTTGCAATCCACCGTTGGCGTGTTGCCCTCCACCGCCGAACTGAATCAACACAACCTCAACTTCTTTGGAGCCGCCCGAAATTTTCAGGTTTACGGCCGGCAAGTGGGGACTGATCCGCAAGCCGTGGCCCAAGATGCCCGATCGCTCGATTGGTATTTGCTGAAAACCGGTGACCAGGGATCGATGCGCGGCCGGCGGCGGCGAGAAGCCCAAGCAGCCACCAGCCAAACCCTGCGCCAAAGTCCCGATTTGCAGTTGGTGGAGCGTTGGCCCGTGGCGGTGGATTCCGAATGGCAACTTTGGCAGCGGCGATCCCCATCGGTGACGGTCGCTCCCTTGGCCAATCCGGCTCCCTTGAAGCTCGTGGCCCAACTGCCGGAGCGGCTGCCCCCGGGCCAAGTTGCGTCGGTCACCTACCGTTGGCAGGGCCCGGCGGCCCAACTGCAAGGGGGCTTGGCCCTGTTGACCTGGCAGCGGGAACCCACGCCCGATCGCCCGGCGGGTCGCACCGGTTGGATTGACGATCGGGCCATTGGTCGCGGTCGCTTAATGGCTCCTCTTCCCCCATCCACCGGCCAGACCTGGGAGGTTTGGGATCGATCGGCCATGGTTTTGCCGCCGGACTTGGCCCCGGGTCGGTATCGTCTTTGGGCGAGTCTGTTGCCCAACGATCCTCAAGGGGGCGATCGGGCCCAGCCGATCGCAATTCCCACCGAAGCCACCGTGGTGATTGACCCGGCCGCCCCGGCCCAACCGGCCCCCGAACTGGACGGCTTGGCCCAACTGCGGCTGCTGGGATTGCAATTACGATCGGGGCGATCGGGCTTGGAGTCCGTGTTCAACACCATTGGCCGAATTAACCAATACAACCCCAATCAACCCTACGTGGCCCAAGCGGAACTGACCCTCCGTTATCGCCTCAGTCAACAACCCGATCGGCTCGGTTGGCGCTATGCCCTCGGTTTGGCCCAAGTGTTGGATCAAAACACCAGCGGCGCGATCGCCACCTTTGAGCAAATCACCCAAGCAGAACCACGCAACCCTTGGGCCCAGGCTTACTTGGCCGTGGTGCGGCTGTATGAATTTCAAACCGATGCCGCCTGGCCCGCCATCCAACAAGCCTTAGCATTGGCTCCCCGAGTGCCCGAATTCCATTACCTAAAAGCCGTTGCCCATGCCCAACGCTGGGAACTGGGCCGGGCGATCGCTGAGTTGCGGATCGGTCAGTCCCTGGAGCCGGCCGCCACCCAAAGCCACCGGCCCCCGATCGGGTTCATCCCGCCCGCCAGTTGATCGCAACCGGTTGATTGCAACCCGTTGATCGCGATCGGTCGCCTTGCCTTACAATAGGATGCTTGCTTATACCCTTTTTTGCCGCCAAGACCCAGCATCTGTTTAGGGCTGTGCAGTCCAGCGGTCTCAAGCATTAGCCCCTGTCGAGTTTCGACAGTCCAACCCTTAGTCACCAAGCAGAAACACCGCAATGGCTAAAAAGTCCATGGTCGAGCGCGAAAAGAAGCGCGATCGCCTGATTGCTAAATATGCCGCCAAGCGTGCCGATCTGAAGGCGCAGTTTGAATCCGCCCAGGATCCGATGGAAAAGCTGGCCCTGCATCGCCAAATTCAGCGCCTGCCCCGCAACAGCGCCCGGAACCGCCACCAAAACCGCTGCTGGTTAACTGGCCGTCCCCGTGGCTACTACCGCGATTTTGGTCTGTGCCGGAATGCTCTGCGCGAAATGGCTCACCAAGGCTTGTTGCCCGGTGTGGTCAAGTCGAGCTGGTAAGCAACGAACTGGCCAGCATCAGCAGCACCATTACCGCACCGTTTTGGGGCTTCTTGTCGAAGTCCATTCCGTTTCCACAAAAGCACGCCGATCCACCCGATCGACGTGCTTTTGGTTTTTGATCAGTCAGAATCAAAATAGCATCAGAGCTGATTTATAAATCAATTATTAAGCATCTAGAGCAGCCAATCTTCTCACCATCAAATGCATTAAGCAGCCATAGATCATCCCTTCACTCGTCTCCGAATACAACTCATAGTCCTTACTCAATCGCCGAAATCGGTTCAGCCAGCCAAACGTCCGCTCGACAATCCATCGCTTGGGCAACGTCTCAAACCCTTTACTGACTCGGCTGATCACCTCCACGCGCACACTCTCACCACACACATGCTTCACAGCATCCGCAAACTTTTTCCCGGAATACCCCTGATCAACCCAAATAACCTCTAGCCGAGATAGCTTCTCCTTCACTTCCTCTAACACCACAATCCCTCCCAATCGCTCAGAAGCATTCGCTTCAGTCACCAACACGCCCATTAGGAACCCTTGCGAGTCAACGATAATGTGGCGTTTACGTCCCTTAACCTTTTTGCCACCATCGAAGCCGTAGACCACCCCCTTTTTTCCGTGGTTTTCACCGACTGAGAATCACCGATACTGACCCTAGATTGCTCTGAACGACCTAATTTGCTCCGCAGTTGCTCTCGAATTTGGTCATGCATTTGCTGCCAAATTCCTTTTCGTTGCCATTTCTGGAAGTAATGGTAGACCGTACTGTAAGGGGGTAAATCGTGAGGCAGCATTTCCCACTGGCAGCCAGTCCGCTGGACGTAAAAGATGCCATTGAGGATTTCTCGGAAATCAACTTCTATCGGATGTCCAAAGCCTTTAGGAGCGGGCAGCAGCGGCTGGAGGAGCACCCACTCATCGTCGCTCAAATCACTGGGATAGGCTTTGCGGGTAGGATTGGCAATGACCGGGAGACGACTCATGAGCTGGGTGATGCTTCGGGTAGGTCTAGCCTAAAACCGAATTTAGAGCTGCCAAGTCGGCTTTAGCTTCTCTTTATAAATTAGCTCTCAGCCTTTAATTGAGACTGTGATTGCCAATTTCAACTATTTTTTCCTCGGCACAAATTCCTGATTGATCTCTCCGTCCCAATACTTTCAAACACCACCCGATCGCCCACGCCGAACACCACAACGACTCTACAGGCTGCCATGATCGCTATTCCAAACTACATCAACCCTGATGAATACCTGATCATCGAGCGCGATAGCCTCACCCGCCACGAATACCGTCGCGGCCTCGTCTACGCCGTGGCAGGCGGCAGCGACAGTCACGCCCGAATTGCCATTAATCTCCTCAGTTTGATTAACCTTCACCTTCGAGGCACAGCCTGCCGTCTCTACAACGGCGATGTCAAAGTCAGCTACGCAGATGAGTTTTACTACTACCCCGATGCCTTCGTGACCTGCGATCCCCGCGATCGCGCCGATCACTACATCAAACGCCACCCAAAATTGATCGTCGAAGTCCTATCCCAAAGCACGCGGGTCTTTGATCTGGGTCAAAAATTCGAGGATTATCGGCAAATCCCAGACCTAGAGGAATACGTTCTCATCGATCAGGATCAGCGCTGGATGGAATGCCGCCGCCGCCAACCGGACAACACTTGGACAACGGTGATCTATGGAGCAGGGGATCAGATTACGCTTCAAAGTATTAATTTAACCTTCCCCCTTGAGCAACTCTATCGAGGCTTGGATTAGCGTTAGTTTGGGTCAGGCTCCAATGACTGTGAATGGGTTGATATTCCCTAAACAAACCTAAACGAAAAACAAACCTAAAGAGGATGTCTGAAAAGCCGAAATTGCTACTCTGTACGCCCCAGTGATCGACTTAAACAAGGGGCTTAAGCCCCTTGTCCCCCCGACTATTGGTGCTTGCCCGTGCCCAAGAATACTTTTTAAACATCCTCTAAACAAAATAGAGGCGGCGTTCGCAGCGCACATCGGCGGGCAGGCAATCCTTGAGGGCGACCTCGGCGATCCGATCGGCGTAGTAAGTGGTGATCGGCAGGCGAATCACTTGGGTGCTGCCGATGTGCATTTCGCTGAGCCAGTAGATTTGGGCGGCGATCGTCAGGATGTCCGTTTGGCCGTGGCGGCGACGCACCAAAAGGGGCTGGGGGCTGGCGTTGGGGGCAACTTTGGCCTGTTTAGCACCGGTTGTGAGGACGATCGCCTCATGATCGTTGTGAACCCAAGCCCAGCCTCGATCGGGATTTTGCCACTGTTCCTGGTTGGTGTTGGGGTCGATCGCCCGCACCGCCGCCCGCGCCAACACATCCTTCACCACTTCCACCACCTCCAATTGCTCTAACCCATGGGGCCGCAATTCGGCTTCCAGGGCTTGCAGGGTGGCTAGTTCGCTGTTTTTGATGGTTCCATCGCGATGAATCACCACATGGCGCGGGGGTTCACCGCTTTGCTCAGTAAATGCACCAAATAAATCGAGCAAAATATTGCGCAGGCTGACTTCGCTGAAGGTTTCGCCCCGCTGCATGGAGGCGCTTGACCAGCCGATCGCCTGGCCTTGGCGGTTCACCACAAAGGCAGAAGCCCCGATCGTCCGTTCCTCTTTGCGGCCCAAATCTAGCCCCACAAAGGCTTGGGCAGCGCCGGGCATTTGGTGCAACTGCCAGGGAGCATAGCCGAGTTTTGCCAGAATGCCGAACACCACGTTTTGATCGCACCCCTCATGCAGCTTTTGGTTATAGTTCTCCTTGTTAACCACGCGCATGGTTTCGCGCGTCACCATTTGCGAACAGTAACTTTGTTGATTGAGGATTCTTTTTAAGGTGAAGTAGGGATTAACTTGAGCGTTGTAAATTGGGTCTTGTCCGTTGGGCACAAAGGCAAAAATTAGGTCATTAACATTCACAGGCAAGTTCTGGCAAACCTGACGCAGGGAAAGGGAATTTTGCGGATCATAGGGACGTAAATCGCCAGCCCTTGTGAGTGTAATTCCAAATTCTTGGAACCGACTTTTTAGGGCTACCATATACTTTTTCACCTCTGCTTCCCAAGCTTGGGGATACAGCACTTGCGTCCGAATTTCTGCCGGTTTTTGGTGAAGGGCACGTTGTTTCCAACCACGCCAAGCTTCGTCTACTAAAAGCGGTCGATCGGGCTGTTGTGGATCTGCTCCGAAGGATAGGTTTCTGGCCATGGAACCAGCGGTCAATTGGGTGAGGCGATCGGGCTGCCAAGGGTTGGGATCAAATTCAATCCGATCGCCACAAATAAATCCTCGTTTGTTTAAAAGGTCGATGGTTCTTTGCATTAATTCCTGACGCTTAGCCAGTGGCAAAATGCAATGGTTCAGCGATTTGCTGGGTAGGTCTTCACGGGCATAGATTCGTTTCAATAGTTGCGGTAGATGATGCAACAGTTGGTAGCGGGGAGCATAACCCACCGCAACGGCGGGTTGATTGGGATCCAGTTGTGCGACCAATTCTGGGGCCAGGTTTTGGCGATCGCGGTGATAATCCAATAGGCTTTGATTGCCTAATTCCGCAAGGGGCTGACCGATAGTAATCGGCGCAACGCCTAGAAATTGGCAACTTTTGCCATCGTAAGTATGAATCAGGCGCTGTTTGGGCGGAAACTGCTGCCAATTAAATTGGTCGATCGTGCCGATGGATTGATATTCATTCCGAAAGTGCAAGGATAGGAAGAGAAATCCCGTCGAGTTTTGCCAAAAATCAAAGGTTAAGTATCGTCTCGCTTCGGCAATGATTCGGCCTTGGGCATCTCGAATTTGAATCGGTGGTTCGTTGGAATAAATGCGTTTGCGATTTTCTTGGACTTTCTTGGCACTATGGGGATTAATGGTTTTGAAAATGCTGCACAACCGATAATTACAGAGTTGAAACAGCCAGGTTTGATATCTGGGTTCGCTCAGGTCGATCGCCTCGCTCTTGAGGATCTCAATTTCCAAAGGTTCTGAGGAAGTTTCGCAAAACTGCCGCAAACAGGCTAATAAGTTCGCTGCCTGTCCCCGGTCTTCGGAGATCAGGGCGAGGCTGGACTGATCGTTGGTAACCCACTGATTGAGCCGAAATTTGCAAAATCTTGCGAGGGAGTAGAGGGTGTCGATCGGGGTGGCACTGCCGATGATTCGCAGTCGATCGCGCCGGGCGGGTACAGATCCAAGGGGATTACGCGATTGAAAGCTGAGTTCTCGAATATCCACAATTGAAGGGGCTATAATTAACGCATGAATTATATCACTTAAAGCATTTTTTATTTTAAAGCACCTTGAAATTCATTCAAAGGTCATTGCGAAACAATGCAACCCCATGAACCCGATCGCCATCAAGTCGCTATCAAGTCGCCATCAATTGAATTCAATTAATCCAATTCAATTAGCCCAAATATTCATCTAATTCAATCAATAAAAATCAAACAAAATCATTCAAGGTCAGCCAATATCAACTAACCAAAATAAATGAGTAAATTCAGACCTGGAATAGTTCGGGAAAGCGTCCACAAAAGCAGGCCGATATACATTAAACCCAACGTCCATTGATACCAAACCACCAAGGAAATTTCGGCGGGTAAATGTTCATCCCGCATCCGCACATCGCTAAACCCAATCCGAAAAAGATTGATGGCGCTGAGGTCGTAATAATTCAACCAGGCCCAACGCCGGTTCCACAGAAGCGGCATGAATCGTTCCCGAAAGAAGTGATAGCGGGGCATGAGGGGTAAACGGGCGATCGGGAGTTGCACTTGCCGAATTTCACCATTTTCCACAAAGTAGCTCACATCCATCAGGTCATGGAACCGGCCGCGCCAATAGAGCTTGATCAGCAGGGCGATCGGGACGGGGCCGATCGAGATGGCAACGCTGGCCAACGTCCACCAAGGGCGATCGCTGGTTTGGAAAATGGTCGCTAAACCCAAGCTGAACAACAGTCCGGCGCTGCTGCCCATCCAGAGGGTTTCGGGCCAGGTGGGCACGATCGGTTGGGGGCGCAACTTGCGGAGCCGATCGACCAACCAAAACCAAAGGGCAAAAAAGGTCATGGCCACCAACCCCACCCCCAACACGAGGCCGGCGCTGGTGCCGGCCCGGCTCAGCAAAATCAACAGGTTGGTTCCCAGCCATTGCAGGGCGATCGTGCCCCAGGAGAGGGGCGTGCTGGTGCGATCGGCCGTGACCCGATCGCGCACTTTCACATAGGTTGCCAGGTCAACGCCTTCGATCGACAGCATTTCCGCCACGGTGCGCAGGGGTTGCCGATCGCGGGCTTGGGCGATCGCCTGGGCCTGGGTGGGCGAAAACCCGATCGACACCAACACCGCTGGCTTGGCCGCGTTCAGGTTCACCCCCGTGAGCCGCTGTTGCAGGGTCTTGAGCCGCAATTTAAACAGGGTGTAATCCACCTGGTTGGCATCCGCAATCTGTTCTACCCGCCGAAAATTCCGCACCAGGGTTCGCAAAACCGTTTCATTGCCCTGCAAAACCGGCACCGACAAAATGCGCCCAATTTCCCCGGGGGAGCCGATTAATTTTGCTTGGTCGCTGTCAAAGTCCAGCCCGGACACGTTGATATAGGCTCCGGGGGCAAAACTAGCGCTGGTGAAGTCGGCTTCGTCCAGAATGGTGGCCCCGCGCAGGTTCAGGGGTTTGGCAAACCGAGCATTCCGAAAGGAGCTTTCGCCATGAAATAGGCTGTCGATCGCATAAAAGGAACTGGCAAAACTGGCCCCATCAAACCGCACTTCGCCTTGCCAGTCGGCTTGGGTGAGGTCGGCGCTGCCATTCCAATGGCTTTTGCTGAAGTTGGCGATCGCCTGAAATTGCGATCGATAAAAATTGGCTCCCCGCTCAAAGGTGCTGGACTGGAAGCTAGCATTTCCGGCAAACTTAGCCCCATCGAACCGCGCTTCGCCCGTGAATAGGCTGTTCCGAAACTGGGCACTTTGGGTCACTAAGCCGGAAAAGCGGGCCCCTTGGCTGAAGCGGCTGAGGGAACCCACCAAGGCTCCGCCCAGGCTCAGGCCCCTGGCTTCCACCGGTTCCAAAAAATAGGTGTTGGCTAGGCGTAGGGAACCGCTAATTTGCAAACCTTCAAGGACGATCGGGCCGCGAAAGACGGAAATCTGCCAATCCAGGGGGCTGCCTTCATCGAGCAACAGCGATCGGGACAATCGGCTGAGGTGCAACAGCCGCAGTCGATCGCGCCCCAGTTGTTCCTGTTCCGTGGGGGTCAGCAAGGGCGACAGGGCCTTGCCATAGAGTGGCGCGCGCAGGCCCAACCGAGCCAAATCCAAATCGCCTTGGATGCTGGATCCGCGCAAGTCGAGGCCTAGGCGTTCCTGTTGCAATTTGCTGGCGACCTGTTGATAAAAGGCTTCCCGAAAGTTGCCATTGTCGCTGCGCAGGTCGATCGCACTCTGGCTGAGGTCGATCGCGGGCTTGCCATCCAACAGTTGGGGATGTTCCAGGCGATCGCGCAAGGACTCTAGGGTCAGGGCCGGGCGATCGACCGGAGCCGCCTGCACAGGACTGGCCGCCCACAGCCACCCACACCCGATCGCCAAAGCCCAGCAGATCCCCAGCCCCCAGATCCGCCAGCCCTTGAACCGTTGCTGAAATCCTATGTTTCGCCCGATTGCCACCCACGCCATATCGCGTCTGCCACCCGCACCACATCGCGCATTTGCTGAATATCATGCACCCGCACCCAGTCAGCCCCGCCGGCCACACAGGCCGCACAGGCCGCTCCGGTTCCCCAAACCCGCTGTTTCGGATCCGGTTGCTCCAGAATTTTGCCAATGAAGCTCTTGCGGGAGGGGCCCACCAAAAGGGGATGGCCCAGCGATCGCAAGCTGGGCAAATGTCGCAGGAGGGCGAGGTTTTGTTCGGCGGTTTTGGCAAAGCCAATGCCCGGATCGATCGCAATTTGGGCCGCCGAAATTCCCGCCTCGATCGCCGCCGCCACCCGTTCCGCCAAGCTCGATCGCACAGCAATCACCACATCGGGCAACTGTTGACCAGGCAAATCACCCGCCCCAACCTGGCCCGCAAAATCACTGTAATCCGTAAGCTGCTGCATGGTTTGGGGTGTGCCGCGCAAATGCATCAAAATCACCGGCACACCCAAGGTTGCCACCGTGGGTAGCAAGTCCGGGTCATACAAGCCCCCAGACACATCATTCACCACATCGGCTCCCGCCTCGATCGCCGCGCGGGCCACGATCGCTTTGGTTGTGTCGATCGAAATGGGCAAATCCAACGGCGCAAAATCCCGCCACCCCTGCCGCAGGGCCGCAATCACCGGCACAACCCGATCGATCTCTTCCTGGGCAGAAACCGGCTGGGCATCGGGGCGCGTCGATTCTCCGCCAATGTCTAACCAATCGGCCCCGTCCGCCGCCAGTTGGTGGGCCTGGGCGATCGCCGGTTCCAGTTGGTCAAATTGCCCCCCATCGCTAAAACTGTCGGGCGTGACATTCAGCACCCCCATCAAATAGGTGCGATCGCCCCAAGTCCAAGGGCGATCGCGCAAAATCCAAGGGGTCAAAGCACAGGCAGACAAGGGCACATCCATTGGCGATAAATTGGCGATCACTGGTTAGCGATAACTGGGTGACACCAGCACCTGAAAACAGGGCGCTTTCAACAAAAGCAAAAACGAGCGACGAAAACCAACCGAATGGGTCAAAAAATCATCAAGCCGGAATCCACCCGGCCCATATCCACCCAGTCAAAACATGCTCAATCTTGACCTGGCCCCAACACCAAGTGCCCAACAAAAAAGGCAGCGAAGATCGCTACCTTTTACCTTGTGGACTGTTAGTCATCTGGGAGTGGAATGGCTCTCAGATCGGGGTTTTCGGACTTTCGCCAAACAGTTCATGCTGAAGAGTTTTCATGGAAACTGTTTGCAAATCGGAGCGGCGGGATTCGAACCCACGACCCCCACTACCCCAAAGTGGTGCGCTACCAAGCTGCGCTACGCCCCGATAGCCCAGTTACTATAGCATGTTTATTTGATTTGCCAAGGGCCCGGGTTAAATTTCTGTGTCCAAAGTGGCCAAGGGGGGTCAATCGAGCTGGCCAGTCCGGGCCGGCGCGTCCTCAGAAATGATCGATTGCCCATACCCCGATCGTCTTAACAAGGGGCTTAGAGGATGTCGTCATTTCCATCGCCGTAGGGGTTGGGTCTCCCAACCCTAATCCGGGCGATCGCTACAACCCTGTTCACCCCTGGGAACACCCAAGATCACGGGAACTGGGCGAGGAGACCCCGCCCCTACGACTGATCGGTTGGGAGAACGAGATCATCAGAGTTTCAGGCGATCGGACGACATGCCCTAGGATTCTTCGGGTTTCAGGGGCTTTTCCCGCCCATCTGGCCCTGGACGACCATTCCGGCTACCCAATTGACGGCGCACATCGTCGATCGCGTCATTCAACTGAGCAATCTTGTCCTCCAGTCCTTGGCGCGCCGTTTCCATCCGGGCTTCACTGCTTTCGCTGGCGGCCAAACGAGGGCGACGGCGGGGACGCGGCGGCAGTTCGGCCCCGTCCCGATCGCCCTTCTCCGTCAGTTCTTCTAGTCCCTCATCGGAGTTGCGCGAGGCCAGGGCAGCCCCCACCAGGCCCCCCACAGCGCCCCCCAACAGGGCCCCCCAAAAAAATCCACTACCAAAACCCTCTCGGTTTGCCATAACTCGCCCTGCGATGAAATTGCTGGAAACAATGTTACTTGGGATGTTACTTGCGATCGGCGGGCCAATCAGAGCGATCAATGGGGTATCAATGCGGCACTGAAGAGACCAGAACTGAAGAGACGGAAAGCCCTGAGCAAACACCCCTAGAAGGTTCCAAAGGCGCGATCGCCCGCATCTCCCAAACCCGGCACAATCCAGCCCTGATCATTCACGGACTCATCGATCGCCGCCGTGTAAATCACCAAACCGGGGAATTGCTGATTCAGGCGTTGCAGGGCCGGAGGGGCCGCCACGATCGAAATAATCCGAATTTGCTCCGGCGTGAGGCCCCGTTGGGTCAACTCCTTCATGGCCGCCTCGATCGATCCCCCCGTTGCCAACATCGGCTCTGAGATCAGCACCCGCGCCTCCGCCGGAAACTGTGCCGGTAATCGATTGAGATAGCAGGATGGCTCCAGGGTTTCCTCATTGCGCACCAAACCCAAGTGATAAACACTGGCCAGGGGCACTACTGGCAAAATCCCTTCCATCAACGCCAACCCCGCTCGCAAAATGGGCACCACAGCCATGGGGGTT
Source organism: Limnothrix sp. HT2024 (assembly GCF_059138625.1). Classification (NCBI taxonomy): domain Bacteria; kingdom Bacillati; phylum Cyanobacteriota; class Cyanophyceae; order Pseudanabaenales; family Pseudanabaenaceae; genus Limnothrix; species Limnothrix sp. HT2024. Next base: position 3,500,529 of record NZ_CM181121.1, on the reverse strand, counting down.
GCGGGCGAAATAAACGTTGCCGGGCAAGTGCCCAAAGGCGTTTCCACCTCTGCCGTTTCCATGGGCAACCATTCACGCACCGCCTCATAGGCCAGCCAACGCCCCAATTCCGTCAGCGCACTGCGAAACAAAGTCGGCGGCGTTTGGGCATCGCGCACCACACCCAACCAATGCTGAATGAGGGCATGGGGTGGCACGTAAACGCGAAGTTGCAACGGCATGGGAAGAGCGAAGGGAAAGGTTTAAGGATCCATCAACCCGGCCCAAAACCGCCGACAGCGGCCCAGAACCGCAATTCAGCGAATTCAAATTTGAGGGTTACGGGCAGATTCAGGTTGATTTTACCCGGTTGTTGGGACGGGCTGACCGCTGGCTAGATTGCGCCAACCTCGATCGCGCAAGGCTTGATCGCACAGAATCTGTGTACGCAATGCACAGCAAGGATCAGGGGCGGGGGAATTGTGGGGCGATCGGGGCGTGTCTGTGGGTGGAGGAGAATTCTAATGAGAATATCTTGCAAGAGAGTTGACAAAGATTCCTAGTAGCCGCTATTGTATTGAGCGTGTTCTTCTCTCTAGTAAACGGCGGGTGGGGCTAGTCTGCAATTGCGGATTAGTCCTTTTTTTTTGGTTATTTTCCGGTTAAGACCAAGACCCGATCGCCCCAACCACTTCAGCCCAGCCCGGCGATTCAGGTTCCACCTTGATCGATAAACTCTTGCAATAAATGCCGAAAAGCCGTTGGCACACCCCAACCGCGATCGGCTCCAAAATGCCCCAGAGGCAACCGCGCGATCGGCCTCCGGTGTTGAATGGCCAGGATCATCGAACGCCCAGCGATCACGCAGAGCATTCGCTTTGGGTGATTGATCAGTTTGGGTAATGGATCGGGTGATTAATCACTTTGGGTAATGGGTCGCTTTGGGTGATTGCTTTGAACCTAATTGCTCGATCGACTCGGGAAAGCCAGCAGCAGCGGCATCTCTGGGCGATCGGGTTGGAGCCGCGCAACGAGAACGCTACACTCAAACATGGCCGCGCCCCTGGGCCTTGCCGTTGCTGTTTCGCCCTTTCCGTCGCCATGACCGCCGTGGATAAGCCCTCGATCGCCCCGACCGCCACCGCCCTGCAAACCGACCCATTACCCCGTGATTGGGATGCGATCGTCATTGGTTCCGGCATTGGCGGATTGGTCACGGCCACCCAATTGGCCGCCAAGGGAGCCAAGGTGTTGGTGTTAGAGCGCTACCTGATCCCTGGCGGCAGCGCTGGCTATTTTGAGCGCGCGGGCTACCGCTTTGACGTGGGCGCATCGATGATTTTTGGCTTTGGGCAACAGGGCACAACCAACTTGCTAACCCGCGCTCTGGCAGCGGTGGGCCAAACGATCGAAACCATTCCTGACCCCGTGCAAATTCACTACCACCTTCCTAACCAACTGGAAGTGAAAGTGCATCGGGACTACGAACAGTTTTTGCAGGAGTTGGGCGATCGATTCCCCCACGAACGCCAAGGCATTCGCCAGTTTTACGACGAATGCTGGACCATCTTTAACTGTCTGAATGCGATGGAGCTGCTATCGCTGGAAGAATTGCGCTATCTCATGCGGGTCTTTTTCCAAAACCCGTTGGCCTGTTTGGGCTTGGTGAAATATTTACCCCAAAATGTCGGGGCGATCGCCCGGCGCTACATCAGCGATCCGGAACTACTGAAGTTCATTGACATCGAATGCTACTGCTGGTCAGTGGTTCCGGCGGATCTCACCCCAGCCATCAACGCAGGTATGGTTTTCAGCGATCGCCACTACGGCGGCATTAACTATCCCAAAGGCGGCGTGGGTCAAATTGCCCAAAAGCTGGTGGATGGGCTGGAAACCCACGGCGGCCGAATTCAATACAAAGCGCGGGTGACCCAAATTGTGACGGAAGGGGGCCGCGCCGTGGGTGTGAAGCTCGCTTCGGGCGAACTGTTGCGGGCCAAACGGGTAATTTCCAACGCCACCCGCTGGGATACCTTTGGCCAACTGCTCGATCGGGATCAACCCCTAGACGAAGATCGTTGGCAAGAACGCTATCAAAAATCCCCCAGCTTCCTCAGTGTCCACATGGGTGTGCGCGCCGATGCCCTGCCCGCTGGCACAGACTGCCACCACATCCTAGTCAAGGATTGGGAACAGATGGAAGCCGCCTACGGCACGGTGTTTGTGTCAATTCCCACCCTGCTCGATCCAGACTTGGCCCCGCCCGATCACCACATCCTGCATGTGTTTACCCCTTGCTGGATCAGCGATTGGCTCAATCTCAGCCCCGAAGACTACCAAGCTCAAAAGGAACAGAAAGCCCAAGAACTGTGCGATCGCCTCGCCCCGATCGTGCCCCAGTTAGACGCGGCGATCGACTACATCGAAATTGGCACTCCGCGCACCCATCGCCGTTTCCTGGGCCGAGTGGATGGTTCCTATGGGCCCATCCCCCGGCGCAAGCTTCCCGGTTTGCTCACCATGCCCTTTAACCGCACCGCCGTTAAAAATCTCTATTGCGTGGGCGACAGCACTTTTCCCGGCCAAGGCCTCAACGCGGTGGCATTCTCCGGGTTCGCCTGTGCGCACCGCGTGGCGGCCGACCTAGGCTTGGTTTAAAGTCCCAATCCTATTCAGCCCCTTGCGCTAATTTGCCCCTGGGTGCTCGGCTCCCGATCGCACCCAATTCACAAAGGCCTTCATCGCCGTTGGTTGATTTTGGGGCTGAATAAACTGTGCTAACTGTGCAATTTCCAAAGCGGGAAAAAATTCGCTGCGATCGGCAATTTGGATCTCATCCCCCCGCAGGTTATAGAGCGTGAGTTGTTGGTCTTGCCAAATCAACACCTCTGGCACCCCGATCGCTCGATAAATTGCCAACTTATCCAATCCACCGCTGGTTAGGTTCACTTCCACCGCTAAATCTGGTTGCGGCTTTAAGGTGCCAATGCAGTAGCACTCATCGGGTTCCAATCCTGCCGCTTTCGATGATTGCCGAAACGTTGTGGAGCCATAGGCATGAAGTGCAATCTCCACTTCTTCTGCATAGCGTTCGAGCAATCGAGCGATCGCCTTTTTGATTAATTCATGCTCCGGCGATGGCATAAAAATTTCTAGAACCCCATCGAAATACAACAGCCGCAAACCCGACTCATCTCCCACATGATCGAGCCAACAGCCATAGCGCTGCCAACTGATTCCCGGCATCAGCAACCGCTGATCCGATCGTCCAGACTGAGGCAGAGTGGGTAAATCATCAGCCACCAAAATAGTCATCAGCTCTAAAAAGAACGGGACTGAAAAAGCTGGGAAACGGGCAACGAAAACCCAGGAATAATTTCTTCGCCGTCTAATTGATCGGTCAATTTCAAGAGGCGATCGGGTTCCGTTGCCGATCGATACACCAACACATAATTCTGACGCGGATTAATCACCCAGATCAACCGAGTACCATTTTCAAAATATTCAATGAGTTTTTCGTCAATTTCCTCGATCGTATTGGTCGGCGAGAGAATTTCAATCACCAGATCCGGCGCACCTTCCAAGAACCCGATCGGTAAGTCATCCAATCCCTGAAGCCGTTCCTTGGCAAAGAAAGAAATATCAGGCGATCGCTTGTTGCCATTCTTCATCTTGAAGGCGGTGCTGGAATCAAACAACGCGCCCAACTTTTGAGCCGCCACCACCGTAAACAAAGCCGCACTCAGCACGATCGCTCGATAGCTATCTTTTGCGCCCAACTTGTCCGTATCACTGCAACGATCCTGCGAGTCCATCAGGTCGGGAAGCCTTGTGGGACAATCAATGCGATATCGATGCGATACATTATAAAACCGCCAACCGTTGCCCCCAGGAGGATCGATCGCCGTGGACGCTCGCTATAACCCCAACGAAATCGAAGCAAAGTGGCAAGCCGTTTGGGCCGAGCAAAACGCCGATCGCACGCCTGATCTAGACGATCGCACCCCAACGCCCAAAAAGTTTTACGCCCTGTCGATGTTCCCCTACCCCTCGGGGAATTTGCACATGGGCCATGTCCGCAACTACACGATCACCGATGCGATCGCCCGGGTGCGACGGATGCAGGGCTACCAGGTGTTGCACCCGATGGGCTGGGATGCCTTTGGGTTGCCTGCTGAGAATGCGGCGATCGATCGGGGGGTGCATCCCGCCGTTTGGACGGAGCAAAACATCGCCCAAATGAAGGGCCAGCTCCAGCGCTTAGGTCTTTCCTACGATTGGGAACGGGAAGTGGCCACCTGCCGCCCGGACTATTACCGCTGGACTCAGTGGATTTTCCTGCAATTTTTCGCCGCCGGTTTGGCCTACCAAAAGGAAGCCACGGTGAATTGGGACCCGATCGACCAAACCGTTTTGGCCAACGAACAGGTAGACAGCGAGGGTAAATCCTGGCGATCGGGTGCGTTGGTCGAAAAACGGCTGCTGCGTCAGTGGTTCTTCAAAATCACCGATTACGCCGAACAATTGCTGACGGATTTGGACAAGCTGACCGGCTGGCCCGAACGGGTAAAAACCATGCAGGCCAACTGGATCGGCAAATCCACCGGAGCCTTGCTGGACTTCCCGATCGTCGGTAACGATGCCCTGGCCGGCGAAAAAATCACCGTCTTCACCACCCGCCCCGATACGGTCTATGGCGTGACTTACGTGGTGTTGGCTCCTGAGCATCCCCTCGTGGCGCAAGTGACGACGGCCGATCGCCGGGAAGCCGTGGAAGCGTTTGTGCAGGAAATTTCCGCCCAAAGCGAAATCGATCGCACCGCCGACGACAAACCCAAGCGCGGGATTCCCACGGGTGGCACGGCGCTGAATCCCTTTACCGGGGAAGAAATCCCGATTTGGATTGCCGATTACGTGCTCTACGAATACGGCACGGGCGCGGTGATGGGCGTACCCACCCACGATCAGCGGGACTTCCAATTCGCCAAAAACAACGGTTTGCCCCTGAAAGTGGTGATCGTGCCGGAAGCGGGCGCGTCGGCCGATGCGGCGGCCCTGACGGCGGCCTATACCGAAACGGGCTTGCTGGTGAACTCGGGTCAATTCGACGGCACGCCTTCCCCCGAAGCCAAAGCCAAAATCACCGAATTTGCCGAGGCCCAAGGCTGGGGCAAAGCGAAGGTGCAATACCGGCTGCGGGATTGGCTGATTTCCCGCCAGCGCTATTGGGGTGTGCCGATCCCGATCGTCCATTGCCCCAACTGCGGCGCAGTGCCCGTACCTGACGATCAGTTACCGGTGGAACTGCCCAGCAATGTGCAGTTTTCCGGGCGCGGCCCCTCGCCCCTGGCCAAGCTGGACGACTGGGTGAACGTGCCTTGCCCCACCTGTGGCACGCCGGCCAAGCGGGAAACGGACACCATGGACACCTTCATCGATTCCTCCTGGTATTTCCTGCGCTATCCCGATGCGCGCAACGAGTCCGCGGCCTTCGACTCGGTCAAGACCAACGCTTGGGCCCCCGTTGATCAATACGTGGGCGGCATTGAGCACGCAATTTTGCACCTGCTCTACTCACGCTTTTTCACGAAGGTGCTGCGCGATCGCGGCTTGCTGAACTTCGATGAACCCTTCAGCCGCCTGCTGACCCAAGGCATGGTGCAAGCCATGGCCTATAAAAACCCGACCACGGGCAAGTACATCGCCCCGGCCGATGTGGACTTCAGCGATCCCAGCCAGCCGAAAGACCCGACCACGGGTGATTCGTTGGTGTCGGTCTACGAAAAAATGTCCAAGTCCAAATACAACGGCGTTGATCCCGAGGGTGTGCTGGCCAAATATGGCGCGGACACTTCGCGGATGTTTGTGCTGTTCAAAGCGCCGCCGGAGAAGGATTTGGAGTGGGACGATGCGGACGTGGAAGGGCAATTCCGCTTCCTAAATCGGGTTTGGCGGTTGGTGAGCAACTACCTGGAAGCCCAAGTTGGCGAGGCGATCGCCCCCGATCCGAAAGCCGAAAAAGACCTGCGCCGCGCCATCCACATCGCCATCAAAGAAGTCTCGGAAGATTTGGCCGAAGACTATCAATTGAACACGGCCATTTCTGAGTTGATGAAACTCAGCAATGCCCTGAACGATTACACCAACAAAACCTCGCCGATTTTCGCGGAGGGGATTCAAACCCTGGTGTTGTTGCTAGCTCCCTTTGCGCCCCATTTAACCGAGGAATTGTGGGGGGCGATCGGGCAGTCTGGCTCGGTGCATACCGCCACTTGGCCGGCCTTGGATGAATCCGCGTTGGTGGCCGATGAGGTGACGATCGTGATTCAAATCAAGGGCAAAACACGCGGCACGATCCAAGTTCCGGCCGGCACGGACAAGGACACCCTAGAACAGCTCGCCCTCAACAGCGATGTGGCCCAAAAGCACATTGCCGGCCAGGAGGTGAAAAAGGCGATCGTCGTCCCCGGCAAACTGGTGAATTTTGTGGTGTAGCGATCGCCTAGTCGCTTGAGTTTGAATAGAGATTGGGTTGACCCGATGGCTCAATCCAATCTTTGTTTGATCCACAGTCTTGTCAAGATCAATGGATATTAAGGCTTCGATTATTGATCAGCAGGTCGAGAGCCTAGCAGAACGCCTAAAGCCTGAGTTACAGGCACAACTCGGTCTTAACTTGCAGGGCGATCGCGGACGGCTGAAATCCTTAGCTTTTATCTATTTATGTGTTCGATCGATCCTGGATCTTGACGACCTAGCCACGCTTGATTGCATTGTGGATGGAGGGCAAGATTTTGGCGTAGATGCGATCTATGCTTCCGAAGAGCAGGATGGCGAATTCACGGTTTATCTGTTTCAGGGAAAATATAAACAGAAACTGGATGGAACCAGCCATTTTCCCGAAGAAGGAATTAAGGGTTTAATGAATGCCATTCGGTATTTATTTGATCCAAGCATTAATTTAAATCAGAGCCTGAATCGCCGACTCCAAGCCAAAGTCGAAGAAATTAGAAGTCTGATTCGAGATGGCTATATTCCCCAAGTACGGGCGATCGCCTGTAATAACGGGTTGCGCTGGAATGAACAGACCGATCGCCTAATTCAAATTGCGGGATTCGGTGATCAAGTGGAGTGGGAACACCTCAACCCCGATCGCCTGATTAAATTACAGCAATCGAAGAAGCCTGTTAATGACACCCTCCAGCTTTCGGGGAAAATTCTAGTTGAGGATATTGAATTTAACCGAATCTTAGTGGGGCGAGTCGCCATTAGCGAGATTGCCACTTTGGTCGATCGGCATGGAGAGCGATTATTTGAGCGCAATATTCGCCGATATTTGGGGCTTCAAAATAATCGAGTCAATGATGGCATTCGTCAAACAATTGAAACCAACGCCAACTATCTCTATTTCTATAACAATGGTTTAACGCTGATTTGTGACAAGTTTGAATACAACACTCTACAAGGCAGCGATCATCAGGTGCGGATCCAAAACCTGCAAATCATCAATGGCGGACAAACTTGCATGACCATTTATAAAACATGGGTCAATGCACAGCAACAACTACCAATCGATCAGGCTCACTCAGCGAATGCCTATATTTTGATTCGTCTTTATCAATTATCCAGTTTCAACACCGATTTGGTTCAGAAAATTACCTTCGCTACCAATAACCAAAATCCGGTTGATCTGCGAGATCTGAAGGCAAATGATGAGCGTCAAGCGCAACTAGAACTGGATATTGCGCAACTGGGTTATCGTTATTTAAGAAAACGCAGCTCAGAGCGTCCAACTCAGCAGGATATTACTTCATCGGAAGCAGCCGCAGCCGTTTTAGCTGTTTGGAGAAAAGCCCCTCATCAAGCGAAATCTTCCACTCGTGAGCATTTTGGAAAACTTTATAATCGAATTTTTACGAGCAACTTAAATGGCACACAGATCATCAGTGCCACTTTACTGTCCAGAATTGCGGATAGCCGTCATCGCCAACCAGCCAACAGTGACCCAGATTTTGTCCGTTACGCTTCTTATTTTATCGCCATGCAAATGGGGAAATACCTTTTACGGGATTTGAAATTACAGCGAGTCGATGATTTGAATCATCAGCACTTTTTAAGGGTGCAGGAACTGATTCAGAATCAGGGATCCGAATATTTTGATCGGGGTGTCAAAGATATCGAGGATGCGATTCACCGTCTTTATTCAGCTTCTGCCCTCTCTTTACAGCAATTGTCTGCAACCTTTCGGAGGGGTGATCTGATTAGTCAGTTAGCCGACTTTTAGACTGGGTTTCAGTCGGTTATTGATTGCACCCTTCTATTTTTGAGTGTTGCCCAAACGTTTCGTTGGTTCTGCCCAGCAACCAGCCCAGCTTTGCATGATTGGGTTAGTGGCTGGTGGGTCGGGTGGGTTCGAGGCCAAGGGACGCTTCGAGGGCGATGAGTTCGTCGCGGTGGGCCTTGACCCAGAGCCGGGCGATCGCCCCTTGATCGTTGGTTTCGAGCTGCAATTGCACTTGTTCGGTGCGCTGGGCTTTGCGTTGATAGAACCAACCGGCGGCCGGGGCCAAGAGGACGAGGGCTAATCCAGCATTCTGGATTTGGGGAATGGTCATGGACAAAACGAGTCCCAGACAAAGCAACCCACCGGCCGCGAGGATGCTGAGGAAGATGGCCAAGGTGGGGCTGGCGGCCACCAACCCTTCAAAGGTGACGCGATCGTTGTCTGCATCCCGATTCACCAAGCGATACGATCGCCCTGAGAAGTAGCCTCGGAGCCGATCGCGCAGTTCGGTTTCCGGGATGGTTTCGGGGACGTAGCAAGCCAGTTCCGTGCGGTCTTTGGCAGAAGCGCGGATGAAGAAGACCAAGCCGATTAACATCAACACCGTCAAGAACAGCGTGGACGAGACAACGACATCGTTGGACATGGCGAGTAACGGGAGGTGGGGCAATGGTGGTGAAGGGAGGCGCTGGGCTGGTGGTGTTCCCTGAGGCTACTGAAACAATTAGTTACAAACTCAGCTCCCATCAGCATATCGGACTCGGGGCCGCGCGATCGAGCATGTTAAGGTGATCAGTCGTGTCCGCTCCCAGCCCACCGTGGTTAGCCAAGTTGAACGTATTGCCCGCCTGATGGGTCGCACCAGCACCATCAGCTTTTGGATCCAAATTTTTCTTGGGGTGATCGGCAGTATTCTGCTGTTGCTGACCACGCCCATGCTGTTTGCACGCACCAGCCCCACGCCCGGGGCAGTTCCGGTGGGGCCGGGCCCGGGTTCGATCGGGGGGTTAGCGGTGGCCGTGGTGGCGATGCTGACTTTGCTGGCTAGCATTTATTACACCTTCACCAACACGCAACATGCACGGCGGCTCCAGGCTCCGAAAAACGCCCGACCGTCCAAGGCCGATACCCTAAAACGGCTCCGGCTGGGGGTTTTGATTAATCTGTTTGGTTTGGGGTTGGCACTGGTGGGGGCGGAGGCCGTGACGGGCCAGCTCACGAATAAGCTATTGATGCAAAGCAGTCCGTTTAATTTGGGCTTTGTGGATCCGAGTCGCTTTATTCAAGCGTTGGATGTGTTTGTGGTGTTGGGGAATACCCACGGAATGTTTGCCCATTTTTGCAATTTGACGGCCAATCTTTGGTTGATCGATCGCATCAGCAAGGCTGGATCCGGTGGCGATTGAAGCGATCGCCCTGAGAGGATGTCTGAAAAGCCAAAATTGCTACTCTGTCTGCTCCAGCGCTCGACGTAGACAAGGGGCTTGAGCATCTTGCCCCCACAACTATTGGTGTTTGGCACAAGCCAGAAGATACTTTTCAAACATCCTCTGAAAGGGACTGTCTATTTCAAAGCTGAATTTCAAAGTTGATCTTCAAAAATCCCCCTCCTAAAAAACAACTACTCCAAAAAACAGTTAATCAATCCCAACGGAGCTATACCCATGTCGATCGCCCCTTCTCCTGAGCTGTCCTCCGATTTGTCTCCTGATCTGTCGCAACTGATCCGGGCGGTGGATGAGGCGGACTCAGTGGCCAAAATGGTTGGCGCGGTGCGATCGCTCGCGGCGGCTCAGGATCCGGCGGCGATTCCTACCCTGATGGCCGTGTTGGGATACAACAACCCCGGGGCAGCGGTGGCAGCGGTGGAAGGGCTGGTGGCCCTGGGGGAAGCGGCGGTGGAGCCAATTTTGGCCCAGGTGGATGGCTACAACTACACGGCGCGGGCTTGGGCCTTGCGGGCGCTGGCCCAAATTGCCGACCCTCGGGCTTTGGAACTGTTGTTGGCGGCGGCCGAAACGGATTTTGCGCCCAGTGTGCGGCGGGCAGCGGCCCAAGGGTTGGGGGCGTTGCGTTGGACACGAATGGCGGCGGAGCAAGTGCCGATGGCGCGCGATCGGGTGTTGGCGGTCTTGACGGTGAATGCAACGGATTTGGAATGGGTGGTGCGCTACGCGGCGATCGCGGGGCTGGAGGGGCTGGCGCAATCGCAACCGGCGCTGGGCGATCGCGTGTTAGGTTTGTTACGCGATCGGGCGACTGCTGATACGGATCTAGTGGTGCGGCTGCGGGCCCAATGGGCGATCGAGCAGTTGGCGGCCAAGGGCTGACCCAGCACGCGATCGTTTCGTTAGCACCCTGTTAATCACGACTCGTTAACCATCCATGAGTTAACTAGCCAGTTAACGACCCGCAACCCACAAGCTCATTGGCCCATCCACAGGCTGCGGGTCAAAAACCACTCAATTGAACGGTCGCAACCGTAGCCTTGCCCCTTTGGCCCCCGGGATAGACTATGGGAAATCTTCAGGGGCCGCCGAGTGAGCGAAGATGAATTTTCGCGATTTTCCTGCATTTCGAGACCTGACCGCTGAGCAATTTCAGCGATTTCTCTCCTCCTGCCAGTCGGGCACCATCCCAGCCGATCGCACCATCATTCACCAGGGAAAACCCGGCAGCCACATCTTCTTCCTGTCCAGCGGTCAGGTTCGCATCACCTTAAACACTGACTTGGGTGAACGGGAATTGAATGTGCTGTCGGCTCCCACAATTTTGGGCGAAATTAGTTTTTTCAGTGGCGAGCTGAGTTCCGCCAATGTGACCACGGCCACGGACGTTTCCGCGATCGCCATTGGGTTCAACACGTTGCGGGCCCGGCTCTATGGCGGCGATGCGGCCTGTGCCATCGTGACCCTCCACTTGGCTTCCACCATTGCCGAACGGGCCGCCCACATGACCCAAAAGGTTGTGGACTTTTATGGTCACCAAGCGGAGATCCAAAACACAACCCACAATCTCTTTGGCGAATGGAGTTTTCTTTAAACCGGCAATCGCAAAACAGGCGATCGCGGTCAATAGTCAGATCACAGCCCCGAAAAGCAGTGCATTTCGACGCTGTTTCCACCAACGCCTAGTAGTAGGATTGGAGCTTTCCGGGGCGCGGCTCGATCGGGAGACTTGCCGTTGGCGACGGCACAGCGGGAGCCAGCCCCTTGGGTTAGCCGTGGCTCCCAGGCTGTTGGCTGCTTGCCCTGGCCCGATCGCCCCATCACAACAGCCCCGTACCAAGCCCCATCACCCAACTCCAAATTTCTTGGAAATATCGTTTTATGGATGCCATCCCAGCACAACTTAAAGGGCGCAGTTTCCTGAGTCTGGCGGATATCGATCGCGATGAACTACAAGCGTTGCTGTCTCTGGCAGCGCAGCTTAAGGCTGGGACGATCACGCCCATCTGCAACAAAGTGCTTGGTCTGCTGTTTTCCAAAGCTTCAACCCGCACCCGCGTTAGCTTCACGGTGGCGATGTATCAACTGGGTGGCCAGGTGATTGACCTGAACCCAATGGTGACCCAAGTGAGCCGAGGGGAACCCCTGGAGGATACGGCACGGGTGCTGGGGCGCTATTTGGATGTGATGGCCATTCGCACCTTTGACCAAGCGGACTTGGAAACCTTCCGGGATTATTCCGGCGTACCGGTTATTAATGCCCTCAGCGATTTGGCCCACCCTTGCCAGGCCTTGGCGGATTTGCTGACGGTGCAGGAGGCCTTTGGCACTTTGGCGGGTCTGACGGTGACCTATGTGGGTGATGGCAACAACGTGGCCCATTCCTTGATGATGGCCTGTGCCATGGCGGGGGTGAATGTGCGGATTGCCACGCCGCCGGGTTATGAACCCAATGGGCAAATGGTTCAGCGGGCGATCGAGTTGGCGGGCGATCGCGCCAGTGTTGTGGTCACCACGGATCCGATCGCGGCGGCGGCCGGGGCCCAAATGCTCTACACCGATGTGTGGGCCAGCATGGGCCAAGAAGACGAAGCGGAAGCCCGCAAGAGCCTATTTGCTCCCTATCAGCTCAATGAAGATCTGCTGGCCAAGGCAGATCCGGAGGCGATCGTGCTCCATTGTTTGCCCGCACACCGGGGAGAGGAAATCACCGATGGGGCGATCGAGGGATCTCAATCACGGGTTTGGGATCAGGCTGAGAATCGGCTGCATGTGCAAAAGGCTCTGTTGGTCAGCATTTTGGGCCCCGATGCTTAGGACATGAAATCCTGAGGTCGATCGGTTGGGGTGCAGCCCCTTGGACTCATCGCGGATGAACTGCCTCAACCGATCGCCTCGGTTAACTCCCTGGGTCGATCGCCTCAGCTAGCTCTACTAATCGCCTGGGCGGCCTCAGTCGATCGCCTGCCTCACGCAACTCAGCCCGGAGAAACTTAACGTTATTTTTAATACTTAAAATTTAGCAATGATCCCGGAGATGACCAGCCCAGCCCCACTCGATCGCGCTGGAGTCGATCGCGAGGCAGCACCGCCCGCCTCATCCTGCGTTGCCCTGGTCTTTCCCCAGAGGTTCAGGGAGCCATACGGTTGCTATTGGCCGATTTTGTGCAATCTTCAACGGTTTTTTGAGATTTTTTCATGATTCTGTTGCGGTTCTCGGCGCTTGTATCTCGATCGAGAATCTGCCTAGAATGGACTTAAAGGCTCATCGCTTTCTCTGACAAACTCACCCGAATCAGGCAAAAATCAACCCAAATCGCCCCAAGCTACTCCCAGTTGATGTTGACCGGTTCAAATCAACTACGAAAGTGAGGGGAAATGGTTGCGGAAAACTCCAAGGAGATCAGCCCAAAAAACCAGCCACAGTAATTCATTACTGCCGATTTTGCTTGGGGGTACATTGCAATTTTCAAAACTTTACCTTTGAGCATTTAGGTCTGGTTTTGTACGTGCCTTTCTTGATTTTTCGGTGAGTTATTGTCAGGTTGGCATCATTGCATACATCAAACTACGCAGACTTTTCTCAACAGTTCGGGGTAGGAGTCTGACCCATCCCAAACGCTCGCCAGTCAACCTATTCACGCCAAAATTCCGGTCAAATGCGAGCGATTCCCGGTTTAACCCAAGCTGCCCAGGAAGGGCTAGGGACTGGCAAATTTCTATCTCAAAAGGCGATTCAATTGATTGCTGTTTTGGGTAGGGTAAAAGTAGGGTGAATAGTTAAGCAACGCTGACCGGATTGGTTAACTCAAGATTGCCTGACTTGAGAGGGCTAGCGGTGGATTTCCTCATCGTTGGTAAAAATCGTGATCAATCCAACCAATCGCCCCAGCCGCAATTGATCATGAGTCCTTTGGAATCTCGATCGGGCGACGGGTGATGAGGGTTGACCACCGGGCGATCAAGTCTTTAGACCCCAAGGCGATGGCGCAACGGAGAAGAACGGAACAATGCTGTCAACTAATTTGACGGGGCCCACGGCGGCTTTCGGCCGCTCCCGTGCCCGAGAGTTACCCACCATTCGCGCCATTTGCTTTCGCTCCGGTGGGTATGAATTCGCGCTGCCGATGGCGGTGGTGCTGAAGGTGACGCACTGTCCACCACTGGACAATGGTGATTGGAGTCGATCGGGCTTGGTTTACATCGACAGTCAGCTCATTCAGGTGCTGGACTTGGCGCTGCTGCTGGATGGTTCGGAGCGATCGCCCAAGGGCATGGGCCAATTTCTCGTGATTGCTCGATCGGGCAATGCGCTCTGTGGACTGCCCACGGATTCGCCGCCGGACTCGATCGACCTGCCGCGCGATCAGGTGCTGCCGTTGCCGGCCCGCTTTGAGCGATCGCCCCTGGCTCACTTGGCCCAATGTGCCGTCGTGCTGTCTCCAGACACCACCCCACGCACCCTCTTCTTGCTCAGCCTGCCCCAGGCCCTCGACCAAGCCAACACCGTCATGGGCACAACCGCTTCCGGCTCCCCAGGCTCAGCCAGTTGAGACATCAGCAAAACAGGCCGGCAAACGCCAGCTCAATTCATTGCTCGATCGTGGAATCAATCGTGATCGTCAATTTCGATCCTCTGAATCGTTAATTTTCGATAATTTTTATAATTTCGATTCTGATCGTCAATTTCGATCGGGTGCATGAGACCAACCATAACCGCATGACGCTTCCATAACATCGCCCCTGTGCGCTTGGCCCGCCAACCCCAACTTTGACCATGACTCCAGACGATGCGACCCCCAACACCCTGAATGAATCGCTCGATCGATACCGACAGCAACAGTTCACCGGTCAAATCACCCTAGTTCCCACCCAAGGCAATCAACAGCGTTGGTCATTCTTTTTCTGTCTCGGTCGTTTGTTTTGGGTCGATGACGGCAAAAGCGATAACCGCCGCACCCTGCGCCTGTTGCAGGCCGTTTGTCCCAGCATCAAACAAAAGCGCTTTGCACTGCGGGAAGGGGATGCTTTTGCGGCCCAAAACTACAGTCTGTTGATGGTGTTGTTGCACCGCCGTGTTCTGTCCCAGGAACTGTTTTGCCAGGTGGTGAATGGGGTGATTGTCGAGGCGGTGTTTGACCTGCTTTGGCAAACCGGCGGCGCGGTGCAAGTGGGAACTGAAGTGCCCTACGACCCCCTGGACGTGCTGAAGATGGCTTCGGTGACGGTAAAAAGCCATGCGGCAATTACGGAAGCGGCCCAGGCCTGGGCCGCTTGGCAGGAAGCCCAACTGGGGGATTTTCATCCCGACTGGGCCTTGGCCATTCGCAGCACGGATCAGCTACGGGAACGGCTGGCCCCGGAGGTTTATCAAAAACTGGCCTTGGCGATCGATGGCCAACGCACCGTCCGCGATCTGGCGGTGCTGATGCGGAAGGACTTGCCCACCATTACCCGATCGCTGGTTCCCTATATTCGCCGCAACATTATTGATCTGCACCCGATCGAGGATTTGCCATCCTTGGTGGTACTTCCCACACCGGGGGCAGAGGGCAACGGTCGATCGAGCGATCGCCGCCAAACAGTCCCCACCCCCGCCGCGGCCACCACCAACGCCACCGCTACCATCGCCTGCATTGACGACAGCCCCCAGGTTTGTGCAGCCATGAGCCAAATCATTGAACAGGCAGGCTATGTTCCCCTTTGCATCCAGGATTCCACCCAGGCGCTCACGGTGCTGCTGGAGCGCAAGCCCAAACTGATCTTCCTGGATTTGATTATGCCCGTGGCCAATGGCTACGAAATTTGCGCCCAAATTCGGCGGGTGGCCCTGTTTCGGGATATCCCGATCGCCATCTTGACCGGCAGTGACGGCATTATCGATCGCGTCAGGGCCAAAGTGGTAGGAGCCACGGATTTTGTCAGCAAGCCCGTTGAAACCGAAAAAATCTTGACCCTGATTCAAAAATATCTGAGCGCTACCGCCGCTCCGGTGAATAGTCCCGCTGGAGCAACCGCCGCCAGCTTGAACCCCAAAGCGGGCTGAAAATTGCTCATTCGGAGCTAAAAAGCTCACTTTTCAGCACTTTCGGCTGATTAATACCTGCAATCTCTGTTTTTTGAATTTTTTGAACCAATTTGGCACGGTCTCGCCCCCATCCCCCCTCGATTTTTGCTGTTGTTTCGCTCCCCATGTCCCATGCTGACTCCACCGCCAAGCAATTTTCGATGCCTGAAAAGGCAGAAGGTTCGCGGTTTCCGCCCCATTCTGGGCCATGAAATGACTCAGGTTTCCATCGTGAATCAATCCCTTGACCCCTCGCAGTAAACGCTTAGAATGCACGATGGAGATTTGCTCTCCAATTGGGATGAGGGCCGATCATCATGGGGCCGATCGCCATTCAAGCGTTAGCAATTCAAATTTGCTGCTTGGCTGATTCTTTTCTGCTTAGTCTATCTATTCTGTTCACCGCTGTTTGCTCTGTTGGATTGGCTCTGTTTTTCGACTCAGCATTGACCGAAAATTGACTCAGAGTTGACGCAGTACAGTTCTTTCAAACTCCTCCTCTCAGCCTTTTCCCTATGCAAACGATTTTGGTTGTTGAAGATAGCCCGACCGATCGCGGCGTGATGATTCGATATCTGCAAGACGCTGGTTTGACGGTGGTGGCCGTGGGCAGCGGGGAAGAAGCCCAGAAGGTTTTGGACACCCAAAAGCCCGCCTTGATTGTTCTCGATGTGATTTTGCCCGGCCAAAGTGGCTTTGAAATTTGTCGGCAACTGAAGCAAAGCGAAGCCACAAAAAGCATTCCCGTTGTGATTTGTTCCACGAAGGGAACGGACGTAGACAAAACCTGGGGCACGATGTTGGGGGCCAATGCCTACTTACGAAAGCCAGTTGATCCAGATGAGCTGATGCAAACGGTGCGGCGCTTTGTGCCTTAGCGGATTGCGTTGATTAGAGGCATGAATGATCGAGCAGGATGAATTCCAGGGTGGTTGAAGGGGCGATCGATTGGGTTTCGGCGGAAAATGGAAATTTGTCGATCGAACCCACAGCGGACGGGTCTGTGACCTTTCGCTCAGAACGGTTTGGCGAAACCTTCCACAGCCGCCAAGGGGCCTGGCAAGAGGCCCTGAGTAAGTTTGTGGAACCCACCCATTTACCCCAACGGGCAACCAGTCAACCGGTAATTCGGATCCTGGATGTCTGCTATGGCTTGGGCTACAACACGGCGGCCGCCCTCACCACCCTTTGGGCCCTGAATCCAGCCTGCGCGGTGGAGTGGGTCGGTCTGGAATTGGATCCGGTGGCCACAAGGGCGGCCTTGCCTTACCTGTTGGCCACGGCGCGATCGGCTGGGGCAGCGTTGGGATTGGCGGAACCCATCCTCGGGGCGATCGCCCAATTGTTGACCGATCTGGCGGAACAGGGGCAAGCTGCTGGGCCGGCTCCGGCCTCTGTCACCCGGGAATTAATCACCCCGGAATTAATCACCGGCCCATCGCCAAACCCCCAATTTCGCGGGCAACTGCTCTGGGGGGATGCGCGGCAAACCTTGCGGCCCATCCTCGATCGGGGCTTTCGGGCCGATGCGGTTTTTTTGGATCCCTTTTCACCGCCCCGCTGTCCGCAACTGTGGACGGTGGAATTTTTGGGGATGGTGAGCCGTTGTTTGGCTCCCGACGGCCGCTTGGCCACCTATTCCTGCGCAGCGGCGGTGCGATCGGCCCTGTTGGCGGCAGGGTTGCAATTAGGGGCCACGGTTCCCTTTGGCCGACGCTGGCCCGGAACCGTGGCGGCCTTTGTGCCCTTAGATTTGCCGCCCCTTTCAGCCCAAGAACAAGAACATTTGCAAACCAAGGCCGCCGTGCCCTACCGCGATCCCCACTTGACCGACGATGCGGCAACGATCCTCGATCGCAAGAACCAGGAACAGGCGCGATCGCCCCTTGAACCCACATCGCGCTGGAAACGTCGCTGGTTTGGCGATTGTCGCGCCAAGCATTAATCACACCAGATATTCATCGCGCTAAATATTCATCGCACCAAATGTTCAAAATCATTTAACTCATCAGTTATTTAACCCATCAGTTCACCGCCAGCCCGCTCAAGACCCAGGGAGCCACTGGCACAATTGAACAAAACCCGTGGGGAAATTCTGATTCGCCACAGAGTTGCATTAGGCTGGTCGAGCGGCGTTGCGATAAGAGGTAACGATCTGGTCTATGGATTATTTGAAGCTTCCCGAAATTTTCCTGGCGCTGCTGCTGCTCACTCCGCTGCTTTATGCCTTGACGCATTTTCTGTGGGAGCTGAGTCCGGTGCTGGCGGTCATGGTCTATTTTGTCGGGGTTTTGGGCATGGGCATCCTGGGCTTTCGGATTGTGGATGAGTCTTGATCCAGGTGTAGCGACTCAGGTTGGCAGGGCGATCGCCCCCGGCAAACTCCATCACCGAGAACCTAGGCCGACTGCGGCGAGGTCGTCAACTCTGGAGCGGTGGATTCTGTCTGCCGCAACAGATCCAAAATTTGGTAGCGATAGTCCTGAAAAGCGGCCGATCGCCGCAGGGCCTCATCCCGTTCCGCCGGTAGCTCGATCGATAATTCCCGGCGAATCGTGCCCGGCCGCGCGCTCATCACATAGACCCGCTGCGACAGAAACACCGCCTCTTCCACGTCGTGGGTGATGGTCAAAATGGTAGTGCCCGTATTGCGCCACAGCTCCAGCAGAAAACCCTGCATCGATTCACGGGTTTGCACATCCAGCGCCCCAAAGGGTTCATCCATCAACAGAATTTTTGGCTGGGAAGCCAGGGCCCGGGCGATCGCCACCCGCTGTTTCATGCCACCGGACAACTCCTTCGGCAGGGCCTTGGCGAAGGGCAACAATCCCACCACATCCATGTAGTAGCGGGACTGTTCGTAGCGATCGGCGATCGAGGCTCCCTGCAACTTCAACCCAAAGCTAATATTTTCCTCAACGGTCATCCAGGGGTAGAGCGTGTAGCTCTGGAACACCATGCCCCGATCGGCTCCCGGCCCCGTCACCGGCTGCCCATCCACCAACACATCCCCCGCCGTGGGCTGCTCCAGCCCCGCCACAATTCGCAGCATGGTGGATTTTCCCGATCCGGATGCACCCACCGCACAGACAAATTCACCCGTTTCCACATGCAAATTAATGTCTTTGAGGGCCACCACCGGGCCACGGCGGGTGACAAATTGCTTATACAAATGCTTGACTTCTAGATGCATTGTTCATTCATTCCGTACTCATTGATCCCGTGCTCATGAATTCCGCGCTCAGTTCCAATCAATTCGATCGCGCGATTACTGTTCCCATTGACTCTGCGCCCAGTTCAAATTAGTTTGATCGAATAATTGCTATTTTTTGTTCTGGGGATTATTTCACCGCCCATCGACAGGAAAAGCGCAAAAACATCCGAAACAAAATATCGATTGCCAAGCCAATTAAACCAATCACAATCAGTCCCGCGAAAATCTCATCGGTTTTCAGAAAGCGTTGAGCCACACTAATTCGCCGCCCCAAGCCCTCCGTAGCCGCCACCAGTTCCGACACAATCACCAGGTTCCAAGCCGCCGCCATGTTCACCCGGCAAGTGTCGATTATTCCGGGAGTGATGTAAGGAAAGATGACCTGAAAGAGCACCTGTAATCGATTGCCACCCAGGGTATAGGTGGCTTCGATCATTTCCTTGGGGACAAACTTCACCGAGTCCATCACCATCAAGGTGTTGAAAAAGAGTGTGCCAATAAAAACCAAGAGAATTTTGGGCACTTCTCCGAGGCCGAAATACAAAATCAACAACGGAATGAAGGCAGTGGCGGGCATGTAGCGCACAATGCCCACGATCGGCTCCAGGAGCGATCGAATGCTGGCGAATGTGCCCATCAAAGTGCCCAGGGGAATGGCAATCACCGTGGCCAGGGCAAACCCACCCAAAATCCGCATCAAACTGAATTGAATATCCTTGGGCAATGCGCCGCTGTTCCAAAGCTGCCCGATCGCCCCCACCACTTGGGCCGGCGAGGGCAAAAACAGGGGCCGCACCCAGCCCGTGCTGGCCAGCAGCCACCACAGCACCAAGGGCACCCCGATCGACAACCCCATCAACAGCCAACTGAGCCGGGACGGAATCGAATCGGCGATCGTCCAAAAGGTGCTGGGGCGCAGCATCCGAGCGGGCCCCGGGTCGCGCACTAGGGGCGGATTATGGGGAATGGGCACATGGGAAGTCATGGTCTGGGGAAAGGGGGTGAGTTTGCAGGGCCATGAAAGGGGCGATCGGGCAGCAGACTGGAGGCTCGCCCTAGTAGCGCGGCTACCTTAATCGATTGGGTTAAAGCTGCGGAGTCAGTCGTTGTAACAAGGGGCTTAAGCCCCTTGCTGCCTAACGATCGGGTCACGATAACCAGCATTTGACTTGACCGATCACAGTCAGCCTGCCGCGCTACTAGGTTGCCGGTTGACGTTTGGCGGCGTGGGCCTTCACGAAGCGATCGTCAAAGAGTTTGTTCAGATTTGGCTTCGACTTTGCCAATCCAGAACTGGTTAAAAAGTCCGAAATTTCTTGGGCAGCAAACACCAACGAAGAGCGATCATTTCCCGGCTGAAAGGCCTTCAAATTATCCTCAAGGGTGAAGATCTTGGTTCCTGCCTCATATTCCCGATATTCCTCAACGGAAACCCCCGCCCGTTGGGCCATGATGCTGTAGGATTTTTCGGGATTTTGCTTAATGTAATCCAGCGTGGCAAACCAACTATCCACCAAAGCTTGCACGGCCGCCGGTTGCTCATCCACCAGCTTGCGGCTGACTGCCAAGTGATCGGAAACGGCTCCCGGAAAGTCCCGAGAACTGAAGAGTTCACGGCTGCCGGGGCGCTCCAAGGCCTTCGTGGTGAAGGGTGCAAAAACGCCCACCGCATCCACCTGGCCGGCCACAAAAGCCGCCGCCGCCGCGCCAGTTTCCAACGGCTGAATTTGAATATCCTCCGGAGCCAAGCCAGCCTTTTTCAAGCCCAAGAGCAATAGGAAATGGTCAACGGTTCCTTCTTCAACAGCCACCCGTTTTCCTTTCAAATCAGCAATTGTTTTAATCTCAGCACTGACAATGATTTTGTCATTGCCCGTGGAGTTGTCATTGGTTAAAACAATTACCTGATCGGCCCCAGCGGCCAAAGAACTAATCGTGTCGTTCAGGGTTTGGGCATTGGCATCCAACTGCCCCGCATTCAGGGCGTTAATTGAATCTAAATAGCCGTCAAACCATTTCAAATCCACATTCACTTGGTTTTGGGCAAAGATTTTGGCTTCTTGGGTCACCTGCCAAGGCACCCAACCGGGCCAAACGCTAAAACCCATCCGGACGATCGGGGCGGTGGAACTGCCGGGGGTGGCGTTGGGGCCGCCACCGGAGTCGGGCGCGGGCGCACAACTAATGGAAAGAAACAGGGCGGCCAAAAAACAGCCCAACCAACTGAGCAATCGACGGCGTTTCAGGGCGTTCAGCTTAAGGGCATTCATAGGCTTTCAGGGGCTTTTATGCAGGGTTCAGTGAATGGACGGGAAGATTAGCAATTCAAAACCAGGGAATTCAAAACCCAGGGAGCCAGGGATCGGAATTGAGCAAACAGGATTAACTCAATCACCCCCTCCAAACAACACAGGGCAATTCCGAAGAACTGCCCTGCAAGGTTTTAGACGCTGGCCAAGGTGGCGACCCGATCGCCCGGTTGAGTCGTGGCCGGCTGGATCGATCGCCCTGTGGCCTGGCGCACCCAGTTCAACCAATCGGCTAACCCTTCACCAGTTTTGGCACTGACCGGGAAAATCGCCACCTCCGGGTTGATTTGCCGCACGTTGGCCATGATCCGATCGAGATCCACTTCCAAATAGGGGGCCAAATCCGTTTTGGTGATCAGCAAGCAATCGGCCTCCCGAAACATCACCGGATATTTCAGGGGCTTGTCTTCCCCTTCCGTGACGCTCAGGAGCGCCACCTTGGCATGTTCACCCACCTCAAATTCAGCGGGACAAACCAAATTTCCAACGTTTTCCACCACGACCAAATCGATCGTTTGGGGATCCACCAACGCCTTGAGCTGATGGATGCCCCCAGAGACCATCCGCGCATCCAGATGGCACGATCGCCCTGTGTTGATCGCCACCACCGGCACGCCACACCGCCGCAGGCGATCGGCATCCAGCTCCGTGGTCATGTCCCCTTCAATGACCGCGATCGCCAATTCCGATTGCAACGCGCTCAGGGTCGCCTCCAGCAGGGAGGTTTTCCCCGCCCCAGGGCTGCTCATCAGATTCAGGCAAGTGATCCCCCACTCATCAAAATGCTCGCGATTGTGGTCTGCTCCCGCCTGGTTAGCGTGCAGCAGATTCATTTCCAAGGCCGCATCAAAGGTTTGGTGCATGGCGATCGTCTCCTAAGGCAAGCAACAGCAAAACAACAGAAAATCAGGCAATGAGAAGGAAAACCAAAAATCAGGGTCGAAAACCCGATCGTTCAGAAATAGCCAGAATTCGGGATAGCCAGAATTCGAGATAGCCAGGAACAGTCAGCAACAGCCGTTCAGGGTGGATTTGCGCTAAACCAAATTGGGATCAGCCGTTTCAATGCCGTCCCTTAGGAGGGGATCGGCTGCCGCCAAGACAACGCGCCCCGCAGCAGCGCCACTAGGCCGCAGCCCAGCGATCGGTTTGGGTTTCCCGGTGAGCATTCTGATATTCAATGTGGGAAATTTTCAGCTCCCGACCCGATCGAATGTCCTCCATCGGTGCGCCACAGGTGGGGCAGGCATAATGCAAACCCATCTCCGGCCGATAGTCCGCTTGGCAGGTATGGCAAAAGGCCACCAACGGCACCGACTCAACCACCAACTCCGCCGCCGCCAGAAATGTCCCTTCCCGATAGGCATCGAAGGCAAACACTAGCCCCGCCGGTTCCACGCAGGTGAAATCCCCCACCCGCAGATGTACCCGCGAAATTTGCGGGCGATCGGGCTGGGACTCCCACCAATCCCGCAACGTCAACACGAGCGATCGGGTCATATCGACTTCATGCATGGGCGCACCTATTCCTTAACTGGGTTAGAGGTCTGGCACTGGGTTGAGAGATCGGATACTGGGCGAGATATCTGAGTTTCATGACCAGTCCCCAAAAACGTCAGGGCAACTAAGACCAGCCATCCTCAAAAATCTGTGCTTCCTCGTGGATATAGGACGGCTTTTCCCGGCGCGGCAACTGTCCCGACAGCACCAAATTCGCCATCGCATCGCAAATCACCCGCGTGGCCATCAGGGAAGTCATGTCGCTGATGTCGTAGGGCGGCGACACCTCCACCACCTCCAAGCCACAGATCGGCGCTTGGCGAATAATCCGCGACAGCAGATACAACGCCTCCCGAGGCAGCAACCCGCCCGGCTCCGGCCAGCCCGTCCCCGGCACAAACCCCGCATCAATGCAATCGATATCAAAGCTGATATAAACGCAGTCGGTGCCGTCTAGGGCGCGTTCCAAGGCAAAATCCACCGCCGCGTCTAGCCCAATTTCCGTGATATCCGTCACGGTCAAAATGTTGGTGGCCCGTTCTCGGCAAACCTTCACGCCTTGGCGCGGCACTTGCCAACCGCCAATGCCCAACTGCACCAGGTTCTTGGCGGGCGCATTTTTGATGTTGGTGGCGTGGAACCAAGGGCAGGTGTGCATCCGCTCATCGAGGTCGGTTTCTTGGGTATCCACATGGCGATCGAAGTGGATAATACCCACTTTTTTGTCCCCCAAATGGCGACAAACACCCCGCACCGTGGGATAGCCGATCGAGTGGTCACCGCCCAAAATAATCGGGAACGCACCCGATGCAAAAATGTGGGCAATTCCCTTAGAAATCTGGTCAAAAGACTTCTCATTATTCGCGGGAATTGTGAAAATATCCCCCACATCGCAGAGGGTAATTTGTTCCCGCAAATCAATGCCCAGCTCAAAGTTATAGGGCGTGTACAGAGCCGAAATGCGCCGGATTCCTTGGGGGCCAAACCGCGTTCCAGGGCGGTAGGTTGTGCCGGAATCATGGGGCACACCCACAATAGCCACGTCGTAATTTCCCACCTGGTTCACATCTTCCAGGTAGGGCGCTTTCATGAAGGTATTAATCCCGGCATAGTGTGGCAGTTCTCCCCGGGAAAAGGTAGAAATCGTTCGATCTTTAATGCTGTCGGCGGCTTCCAATCCGAACCGCAGCGCCTGATCTACTTCCTGCTGCCAGCCGGTCATGGGCAGCCGAGCTTCTAAATCCAAGGCACGTTTGGCTTCGGATTCGCCACCCTGATAGTTGGGACGTTCAAAAATGCTCATCGATCGCGATGGGGGTTTGGGTTTGCAAATGACTACGGAAATGGGGCCGAATCGATCGCTCCATTCGGCTGAGGTCACCTGCGCGAATTGCCCGAAAATCCGAACGACAAAGCCCGGTGGTTCCAGGCAATCCACGCGATGTGCCTTTGACCTCCCGGGCTTTTATCCCGCCGTGTAACTGATGCTCAAAGCTGGTTTTCAAGGCCAGAGAATTGGGGATAAATCCACTGGTCATGCCACTGAGCCATCAGCTTGCTTCTCTCGGACCAGTCACAGCACTTTGGAATTCTTTTGGAATGACCTTGAAGCTGCCGGAACCCTAGAAGCCATGTATGTTTAGCCTACCCTCAAACATACCCTAGGCAAAAGCTAACCCAAAAGTTGTATCCCCCACTACGGGATGCAAATTAACTAGCCCGATCGCAACTCAAAACAGCAACTCAAAATGACAACAAAGGTTACAGGTCAATTAAGAATCATCTCGCTGCATCAAAAATCATGGCCCGCCACCCTACTCCTCAACGTCAAAATCCATGTCAAATCCATCAGCTCTCATCCCGATCCATCAACTCACGGCCTGACGCGATCGGCAATGAAGCCATTCCAATGAAGGCATTCTTGAGTACTTTCCCAAGGCGGCTTAGGCACGGCGCAGCTTAAGCACCGGTTAACCGATGAAAATTAATGAAAATTAGCGGGTTCGTGGAGCGGGTTCATGGAGTGGTCGATCGCCCGCTGTCTGGGTCAATTTCCGTCCCGATCGCCCCGTCATCAAACCTTTTTTAAGCCCTCCGTGGCCCCGCTCAGGCTCTCAAAGACTTCCCCATGCAGCAATTCCACCGTCTGCTTGCTCCCATTCCCCTCTGGTGAGATAGTGTAGGGGCTAACTCGGGCGGTCGTAGTCTATCTGCCTACTGCGACGCGCGCTCTACACCCCGGGATTTAGCTGTTTCTTGAGATCGCGGCGCGCGCCGATCGCTGTCCCCCACTCACCTTCTCCAGTCGAACGAGTTCGAGCAAGTATGGCTGTCGCTACCCAATCCCTCGACGAACTGTCTATTAATGCCATTCGCTTTTTGGCGATCGATGCCGTTCAGAAGGCGAACTCGGGTCACCCCGGTCTGCCGATGGGCGCGGCTCCCATGGCCTATGTGCTATGGAATCAGTTCCTCCGTTTCAATCCCAAGAATCCGAACTGGTTTAACCGTGATCGCTTCGTATTGTCGGCTGGCCACGGCTGTATGTTGCAGTATGCGCTGCTACATCTGACGGGCTACGACAGCGTGACCATTGAAGACATCAAGAATTTCCGTCAGTGGGGATCGCGCACGCCCGGCCACCCCGAGAACTTTGAAACCCCCGGCGTGGAAGTTACCACGGGCCCTCTGGGTCAGGGGATTTGTAATGCTGTGGGCTTGGCCGCCGCGGAAGCCCATTTGGCCGCCAAATTCAACAAGCCCGATGCCAAGATCGTCGATCACTACACCTACGTGATCCTGGGCGATGGCTGCAACATGGAAGGCGTGTCCGGTGAAGCTTGTTCCTTGGCTGGCCACTGGGGCTTGGGCAAGCTGATCGCGCTGTACGACGACAACCACATTTCGATCGACGGTAACACGGATATTTCCTTTACCGAAGATGTCAGCAAGCGGTTTGAAGCTTACGGTTGGCACACGATCCACGTGACCAACGGCAACACGGATTTGGCCGCGATCGCGAAGGCGATCGAAGAAGCCAAGGCCGTCACTGACAAGCCGACCCTGATCAAGGTCACCACCACGATCGGCTATGGTTCGCCAAACAAGGCCAACACCGCTGGCGTACACGGTGCGGCGTTGGGCCCCGATGAAGTGAAGCTGACCCGCGAAAGCCTGGGTTGGAGCTATGGCGAATTTGAAGTGCCCGCCGAAGTCACCGAGGGCTGGACGAAGCAGGCGATCGAAACCGGTGCCAGCTTGGAAGCCGAGTGGAACAGCATCTTCGCCCAATACAAGACCCAGTACGCCGCCGATGCCGCTGAATTTGAGCGGTTGCTGCGTGGTGAACTGCCCCAAGGTTGGGATGCGGATCTGCCCACCTACACCCCCGCTGACAAAGCGGTGGCAACCCGGAAGCATTCGGAAATTTGCCTGAATGCGATCGCCCCCAAACTGCCCGAGTTGATCGGCGGTTCGGCGGACTTGACCCACTCCAACTTGACTGAGCTGAAGTGCTCCGGCGACTTCCAAAAGGGTGCTTACGAAAACCGTAACGTCCGCTTTGGGGTGCGCGAGCACGGCATGGCCGCCATCTGCAACGGCATCGCCCTGCACAACTCGGGTCTGATTCCCTACTGCGCCACCTTCCTGGTGTTCGCAGACTACATGCGCGGTGCAATGCGCCTGTCGGCCCTGGCAGAAGCCGGTGTGATCTACGTGTTGACCCACGATTCGATCGCCCTGGGTGAAGATGGCCCGACCCACCAACCCGTGGAAACGATCGCCTCGTTGCGGATCATCCCCAACCTGTTGACCCTGCGCCCCGCCGACGGCACGGAAACCTCCGGTGCTTACAAGGTGGCCGTGGCCAACCGCAAGCGCCCCAGCGCCCTGGCCCTGACCCGCCAAAACCTGCCTAACTTGGCTGGTTCCAGCGCGGATAAGGTGGCCCAAGGTGCTTACGTGATCGTCGATTGCGAAGGCACGCCCGAACTGATCCTGATCGGTACCGGTTCGGAAGTCAGCCTCTGCGTCGCCGCTGCCGAGCAACTGACCGCTGCCGGCCACAAGGTGCGCGTGGTGTCGATGCCCTGCATGGAACTGTTCGACGAGCAAAGCGCTGAATACAAGGAATCGGTGCTGCCCGCTGCTGTCACCAAGCGGTTGTCGGTGGAAGCTGGCACGACCTTCGGTTGGGCCCGCTACGTGGGTTCGGCCGGCGCTTCGATCGGGACGGACACCTTCGGCGCTTCGGCTCCCGGTGGCGTGTTGATGGAGAAGTTCGGCTTCACCGTCGAGAACGTGTTGGATAAGGCTAAGGCCCTGCTCGGCTAATCCCCGCACCAACGCTCAGCTTGGATGTTCGGTTGCAGGGGGTCACGGCCCCTTGTGACCCGGCAAACCACTGAATCTCGTTCGACAATTTATTTTTGAACCAACAATCGGGTTAGTCCTTGTGGCTAGCCCGATTTTGTTTTTCGCGTTTTGGTCTTGTTTTTGGTTGCTTGGACTTTGTTCGTCAAGGAATTGGCTGCCCAAGGAAAGTGTTCAGTCGTTGAGGTCGTCGAGCAACTGACTGGCCATGAGCCGAACCAAGGAGGCCGCCGGGCCGATCGGCTCCAGCCATTGCACATCCACATCGGTGTGATCGCGCTGCCAGCTATATACCTGCTCAAATAAGGCATCGGTGAGACTACCGGCAAACAGGAAATAGGGAAAGATGCCGATCGCCCGGTGGCCCGCAGCCGCAAACTCCGTGAGCCGATCGAGCAGCGTTGGGGCGATCGACCAGTAAGCGAGCGTGATGCCCAACTGCTCCGCCAACTGCTCCACCAACTGATTGCCCAGCGGGTTTCGGCTGCCATGGGTCACCAGCACCCAAACCCGGCGCGGCAACTCCACCGCCACCTTGCGCCACTCCTCTGTCATGACCCGATCCAACCCAGGCCATACACCCAGGGGGGGATAGAGCTGCCATCGATCGTCCCATTGGGGCCCCATGCTTTGGGTGGCCAGGGCCACTTCCTCGGGGACATCCACCGTGGCATGAACCCCCATCGACAAAAAGAGGGGAATAATTTCCACCCGCACCGCCCCAGCCGATCGCGCGCGTTGGGCGAACCCCACGAGCTGCTGATGCAGCGGCGTGCTGGCTCCCTCCAACTGGGCAACGGCCACAATTGATCGCACGTTGGCCGCCGCCAGCATTGCCGAAAGCCGACTCGCCAACAACTCCACCGCTTGACGGGGACGATGATCGCGACTGCCATGGGCCACTAACACCACAGCACGCAAAACCGGTCGCGAAGGATCGTTAATCGATCGGGGATAGCCCATGGAGTCTGTCGAAAACCGCTAAACGAAGCGTAATTAGTCGGGGGCGATCTCCGGTCGTTTCACATGCCAGTGAGTTGCCTGTTCATAGGCATGGGCCACTTCCAGCACCAAATCTTCCCGCAGCACATCGCCAATGATTTGCATCCCGATCGGCATTCCGTTGCGATCAAAACCACAGGGCAAGCTCAGGGCAGGCAAGCCGGCCAAGTTCACCGGAATCGTCATCAAATCCGACAGGTACATAGACACCGGATCATCAGTCTTTTCACCCGCCTTGAAGGCCGTGGTGGGGGCCGTGGGCGAAATCAGCACATCCACCCGCGCAAAAGCTCGCTCAAAGTCTTGCTTAATCAGGGTGCGCACCTTTTGGGCCCGCAGGTAATAGGCATCGTAGTAACCAGCCGACAGGGCATAGGTCCCGATCGCAATCCGCCGTTTAACTTCAGAGCCAAACCCTGCGGCGCGGGTTTTTTCATACATCTCGAGTAGGTTCTCGCCGGGGGCCCGGAAACCATACTTCACCCCGTCGTAACGCGCCAGGTTCGCTGAAGCTTCTGACGGCGCAATGATGTAGTAGGTTGGCAACCCGTAGCGGAATCGAGGGCAGGAGACCACCTCAATTTCAGCACCCAGCTCCTGAAGCACCTTCAGGGCATCTTCAACGGCCTTTTCCACTTCCGCGTCCAGGCCAGCACCGAAGGTTTCTTGAATCACCCCTACCTTTAGCTTGCTCTTGGGGCGGAAATCCGGAAGCAGACTCTTGGCATAGTTGGGAATCGGCACATTCAAACTGGTGGAATCTTTGGGGTCATACCCCGCGATCGTCCCCAGAAGCAGGGCCGTATCTTCCACCGATCGCCCAAAGGGCCCGACTTGATCCAGCGAAGAGGCAAAGGCCACCAGCCCATAGCGAGACACGAGGCCATAGGTGGGTTTCAGGCCAACCACGCCACAGAAGGCAGCGGGCTGACGGATAGAGCCACCGGTATCGGAACCGATCGAGACCAGGCACTGACCGGCCGCGACGGCCGCCGCCGACCCACCGGAGGAACCACCGGGCACGCGCTCCAAGTCCCAGGGATTCGCCGTCACTTGGAAAGCAGAGTTTTCCGTGGAGCTGCCCATGGCAAACTCGTCCAGGTTGGTCTTGCCGACCATCACCGCTCCCGCATCGAAGAGCTTTTGGGTCACGGTGGATTCGTAGGGCGGCACAAAGTTATCCAACATTTTGGACGCGCAGGTGGTGCGAATGCCGCGCGTACACATGTTGTCTTTGATGGCGATCGGGATGCCAGCTAGGGGGCCGATCGACTCGCCCGCTGCAATTTTGGCATCCACACGCTGGGCTTGCTCCAGGGCCAAATCAGCCGTCAGGGTCAAGAAACTCTTCACCCGTGGCTCGGTTTGGGCAATGTGGTCAAGCGCTTCGCGGGCGATCTCGACGGCCGAGCGCTCTTTGCGAACGAGTTGTTGGTGTAGCTCGCGGATGGATGCCATTGGGAATGCTTCAGGATGCGTAGAAAGGCTGCAAAATTCTCAGGCTTTCGGATGGACTAGGCAAGCGGCACAGATCCCAATCGCATCAATTCGGGTCATCAATTGCGCCATAAACCAGATCTGACGAGGACGTTAACAAGATCTGCTGGGCAACATTCTGACAATAATCGATGGAAAAAATAGGACGACTGCACAGATGGCCGTCTCTAGGATACCAAACCATTGTTGAACCCCCTGGCCCCAAAGGCGGTTCTGAGGGTGGTTTCTCCATTTCGGCCCCCGTGAGGTGGGCAACCAGGGATCGATCGCCCCCATCTTCCCTAGGGAGCCATGGGCAGATGCTGCACCCGCGACAGGGTTTGAGCGATCGCCCAGAGGCTATGGCAACTGGGTTCCTGTTCCGGGGGCGCTCCCTTGGCGGAAGGCTTGGGAGAAGGCAGGGCCGCCTGATAGGCCGTGCGCAGTTGCTGGAACACCGCCGCCCGATCGCGCGCCCCCGTGGCATCCAGTCGCACAACCAGCTCTCCGCTGGCCCGCTGCTCAAAGGACTGCAAGCCCAACTGTAAATCGGGATTCACTGCACTCACGGACTGACAAGCACTCACAAAAGCAGACCAATCAATTCCCTGGGGGAAAGTCCACTCGATCGCCATCAGCTCGTTGCGAACCGTTTGCTCAAACTCGCCGGGCATGAACGATCGGGTTCCTTCCGGTAGCCGATCGCCCCTCGTCAGGTACAGATAATCGCAAACCGCGTCACTGAGGGACGTTTCAGAATCAATTTCCCAGCCTTGGATGCAAGCCCCCGTCAGCACGGCTCCCATGAACCTGGCTCCCCTTGCTTCCACCTCCGTCAAATCCGCCGAAGACAGATTCGCCCGGGTGAAATCAGCCTTATTCAGCTTGGCTCCCGTTAGGGTCGCACTGGTCAGATTCGCGCCGGTTAACTGGGCACGCCACAGATCCGCCCCAATCAAAATGGCATCGGCAAAACTGCACTGGGCCAAAATGGCATCGCTAAAGTTGGCTTCCAGCAACTTTGATCGACTGAAATCCGTCCGACAAAGTACCGCATCCATAAAACTGGCGCGGCTGAGTTTGGCATCGGCCAAGCTCGCTTCGCTGAGGTCAGCTCCGATAAATTCCGCTTCGATCGGCTTCGATCGCCGTAAATCAGCCTTGCGCAAATTGGTTTCCACCAACTTGGCCCAGATCAAATCCGTATCGACCAAGATGGCTCCCTGCAAATTAGCCCGGGTCAGGTTTGCTTGGCCTAGGTCTGCCCCCGTTAGATTAGCCCCGGTTAAATCTGCCCCCGAGAGATCCGCTCGAATTAACTTGGCCTGGCTCAGGTTCACCCCCTTGAGATCCACACCGCGCAGATCAATGCCACTGAGGTCGGGTTTCGCCTCCGACTGACGAGAGCGCCAGTGGTTCCAAGCGTTCACCCCTTTTTCCAGATGCACCAGCTCAGAATTAGCCCAGCGCCACTCGCGCCTTGCGGTGGCGATCCGTTCAATCAGGGCAAGCCGTGGATTATCAGTCAAGGTGTCCTCCTCAGTCGGATCATCGTCGATGGCAGTTGCAAAGGGATGGTATCGGGGGATTTCAAAAGCCACATTCAAGGCGTGGATTCGATCGAGCGCGAACAGGAGAGAGTCTGGATGCTCGTCAGCCGTTCTAGCTGATCGTCACCGATTTTGGCGGATATTTACCGCTGGCCTTGAGGATCCTATCTTTGTTTTTACCCTTACGCCCAGAGAGACCCCATGGCAAGGGTTTTGGGGCAAGTTCGAGCCTTCCGATGCTCCTTCTGTCTGTTGTACTTCAGTTCTGCAGTTGGTTGTTGGTGGGTCGGGCCCCTTCAACCCTCCGCACTGGGCTAGGAGATCTAGGCAAACTCATAGGCAAACTCAACCGATCGCACAGAAGTTGAACAGTAACTGAACAGATGAAGCAGCAATCGCTTAGGGCAGGAAATTGCACTAAATCTGGCTGAGGCGGCGATAGACCAATGCCAGCGCATTGGCATCGCCCACATTGCCCGGAAATAAAACCACGGGCAAGTTTGGAAATTGCGGATGATGGTCGGCGGTTTTGACGACGGACACACCGGGCAAGATCTGGCCTAGCAGTCGGGCCGATCGCAGGGCTAAACCGTCGCTGAGGGTGTCATTGGAGGTAATGCCCCCTTTGCTGATGAGGTAACCAATATCCTCCGGCAACCCCCGCTCGATCGCCATCAGCAGGGCTGAGACCGCTTGCCCAAATCCCAAGCGAATGTCCACCGTCTCAAAGGTCAACTCCTGGCGGCTGGTGTAGATCACAGGTGTTTTACCATCGGCGCGCACCCGCTGCACCTCTGCCAACACACGATCGCACAGGCTAGCGGCAATGGCAGCGCGATCGATCCCTTGCAGTTCTGCCACAGGTACTTCAATGCCCACCACTCCCGGCTCCGCCAGCAATTGCTGAAGCTGTTCGGTGGTTTTGCGCACGTGGGAACCCACAATCGCCACCCCCGATCGCCCGTCTCGGACATACTGGGCCATGGCTTCGGCGGCCACCGGCTGGGGCGGCAGGGCTGCCAAGGCCGTCAGAATGCTGGCGGCCGATCGGAACAGGAATCGCTTCCCCTGGCTTGCCTGAGACAACAGGGCTGCTGCAAATTGATTTAAATCTGCCTGCACTTCCCCATCCACCACGCAGCATTGATTACCGGTTAGGGCTTGCAGTCGTTGCTCCAGGGTCAGTCGATCGCCGCGCAAATCGGCCAATTGAAACCGCTCCACCCGGTCGGCGGGAATTCGCCCCGCCGTTTTTTCCGCCACATAGTCCGGCAAGTAGCTGTAGCGATAACCAAACACCGAATCGCGGGCAAATTCCGTTTCGTGGACGGGGGTATCCACGCCATTCACCTTCAGGTAATGCACACTGTCGCGGGTGACGCGCCCCCCTTCAAAAAAGGCCGGCACCAGAAAATGAGCATCAAAGGGCCCCAACTCCTCCGCGATCGCGTCGGTCTCCACGGGGTAGTGGCCGCGCAGGGTTGAGTCCGATCGGCTCACCACCAGCCAATCCGTCAGCCCCACTTGGGCGATCGCCTGCTTCAGATTGCGACAAACCTCCCGCGTCACCGCGTCGGCCGCCTCCGCCGTCAAAGCCCGCGTGTTAGTCAGCACAAACACAATTGGCGACGCATCCTCCAACCCCAAACAAAGGGTTTCCACGTCCCAGCGCATCAGCAGCAAGCAACTATGAACCGTTTGGGAACCCGTTGGGTCATCGTCCAAAACAATAATTTTGGGCGTTTTGGTCTGGTCAGAGGGAGAGGCGCTAGACATTGCGGTTCGCTCAGGGAAAATCGCAAGACAACCTTTCTATTTTGCCTGCAATAGTCCTGAAAATCACGCTTGGCAGCAAGATTACGCTAGAGCCTAAATTTTTGAGCTGGTGATTTAATTTTCAATGAATCTTATTCAATTAACCAATCTGATTGATTAGCAAACTCAGCTTGCCAAGCTTCTGGAAAATACTGTTTTAGGTAATTTTTGAGATCTTGGTTAGCTTCAAGAAATCGTGATTTAAGGCGCTCATAAATCACAGAGTTCGGAGTAGGATAATCACCGGCATTATATTTAGTAAATCCTGAAAATTCATGGGCTGGTAATCCTAAAAATTGCACAACTCGCGCCAGGGTTCCTTGGGGATGCTGGTAGAATTTTTCACTGTTCAGAATCAGCAGTTGATCAGACCCGAAGCGCGATCGCCAAGGTTCGAGCTGTTCGGCGTAGCGTCCCCGAGCCACATAGCTGTAATGCTGGTAGGCATAGCTTTGATAGGCTGGATCCGATCGAAAACGATCGGCTTCGCCGGCCAAACGCTCCGATTCCGCATTCAAAGCCGCTTCCAAGTCCAAAGATTCAAACTGCCACCGCACTTCATGGTAGTAGTGAGACAAGGCGCGATCGACTGGATTTCGTAATAGAACAATAATTTTTAAGTTTGGATCAAATTCCCAAGCCCGTTGAGCCACCAGAGGATGAAAAATATAGTAGGGACTGGCTTCACCAGTCATTTCATGAGGCTCTGAGTTAGCAGGAAACTGTTGCAGATACCAATCAATTCCCTGGTTCCACTGCAAATCAAAGAAATGGACTTCTTTAGTTGCTGCCGACTGAATTTGAGGATGTTGCAGCAAATATTGATAAAGAGAAGTGGTTCCTCCCTTTTGCACACCAATAATTAGAAAGCTAGGCTTCATACTCTAAACTAGTTTCTTGAAACTACTTGTGACTGAAATGATCGATGAATTAGAATTTTTTGATTTAAACTTGGCAACCAGCTTTGAGTTGATGAATAGACTAATCAAAGAATTGATTGGTCAAAAATTGATCAAAAACCGACCCAAAACTAGTTAAACATTAGACCACGTTTAAGCCGTCTTTTGAGCCGTCGCCACCAGGGCATTTGTGCCGTTATTCGGGTTGATTCGAGGGTGGTAGACATTTGCTGAAGTTGCATTTGTTGCGCTTGAATTTGCTCTGACTGAGCCGCACAATGTACAAGCAGGCGATCGAGTTCTGCTTTTAGAAACGATTGCGATTGTCGTAACTCAGCTAACTCGGCTAGTTGATTCACTTGGCGATCGCGCAACTGTTGCAAGCGATCGCGCTCCAGGGTTAACGTCTCTTGAGCATCCAGCAAATCATTTTGCAGCCGCTCACACTCAATCACCGCTGCTAGTCTTTCCGCCTCCTTACCCGCAAAGACTGCTGGAAAATGCGCTGCATAAAGCTTGGCATGTTTGGCGCAAATATATTCAAACAGGCGCGATCGTTGCTCAGGAATATTGCAACCACTGACCATCGAAGCCGGGCGACAACGATAGGCAAACCCCACCGCTTCCAAGTGTAGAAACTGCCAGCCCCGTTCAACAATACTGAGCCAAAAATCCCAATCTTCATAGCCCAGTTGGTCAGGAATTTTGGAGTCATAGCCGCCAACTTCTGACCAGATTGAGCGCCGAAACACGGCACAGGCATCGATCGCATTACCTCGCAGCAACAGATCGACCGAAAATCGAGGCACTTGCACCAACCCAGACTCGGCTCCAAATCGCTCTAAGTTGCCATAAACGACACCTACTTCTGGATTTTGCTCTAACAGCTCGATCGCCCGAGTCAGGTATGGAAGCTTTACACAATTATCCGCATCCAAGGGCAAAATATAACAACCTTTTGCTGCTTGAATTCCACGGTTTCTGGCAGCCGATAGCCCCTGATTTTCCTGATCAATAACTTGATAGCCTTGAGCTTTAAGAACTGAGAGTTGTTCAAGAGTCAGTGGATCCGTTGAGCCATCATTCACAATAATAATTTCCCAATGACTCCCGCCACAGCTTTCCACACTGGCGATCGCCTCATTCAGAAATTCACCATGGTTATAGCAGGGAATCACCACAGATAACAGCACCGGTTCTTCAGCAACCGTAGGAATCACAAATTCCTGTTGGGGCATACCTGAGTTCATGATCAATCGCCCTACACAAACTTGGCTTTCAGACGTTTCAAAGCTTGCTGTATCCGCCAACCTTTAGATTGCTCAACCATTTTGAGCTGCGCCTGCGTCTGATCTAGTTTTTCTGCAAACTGTTGAGATAGTTGATGCATTTCCTGTTGATGGCGAAAATTATTCTGAATCAAGCAACCATGCAGAGACAACACAGCACGTTCTGGCGGCACACCATCATAAACTGGTGGATTTCCATCAATGCTGGGCGCGACAGTGACCCAATCCGGCATAGAACTGGATAAATCTGCCACTTGATCCAATGCTTTTAAGAGTGAAAAGTATCGCGGCGCAATTGTATAGAGCGATCGAACTAGTGGGTAATCCCAACCCAAGGTTGCAAAAAGTTTAGGGTCAAAAATCTTAGACAGAACTTCCGGCTCAGCATGGTTCTCCTGAATTGTTAAGTTCAGCTTGCTTTGTAATAGCTTCAAGCCGGTTTCCGGTTGCTCTAAAAAAGTATTGACATTGATTAGTAAACTCTGATCTTGATGTTTCTCATAGAACCTGAGGAGCGATCGATTATAAACATACCAACTGCGTAGCGCATAATCGGGGTTTGCCACAAATGTTGGATGATTGACTCGCAACACTGAATCAGCCACATCCCAAGGAAATCGATAAACTAGTAGATAGCGAGCATTGGGCAGTAAATCAGCCCAAAAGTTTAAGAGTAGAGTTGTTCTTGGGTCTTTCCATCCCCACAATCCTTGGCTCGATCGACTGGCAATTAAAGCTTTAGCATCCGGCAGATAAGCATCCAGATTTTGTAAATTTAGCTGCTCGCTTTCCGTCCAGCCCCAGTCTGGCCAACCCAAATCATTTGCAGGCGATCGCTCCTGCAAAATTCGGCGTTGAAATTCTAGAAAAT
Organism: Limnothrix sp. HT2024; assembly: GCF_059138625.1. Taxonomy (NCBI): domain Bacteria; kingdom Bacillati; phylum Cyanobacteriota; class Cyanophyceae; order Pseudanabaenales; family Pseudanabaenaceae; genus Limnothrix; species Limnothrix sp. HT2024. The sequence continues at coordinate 3,464,452 of NZ_CM181121.1, read as the reverse complement.
CGACATCTTCAAAATATCCCTTGGCATTATGAATATCGCCATCTAGCAGGCGATTGCCCAAATCTACACCAAGCGCTCCCACCACCGCCGTCATCAAAGAAGTGCCCGATCGATGCATTCCTGCCACAATCAGCGGCATGTTACTGGGCAGTAAATTTTCAGATACCGAATGAGCCATAACCATTAACAAATAAATCAACAGATGAATCAAAAAAACTATGGCAATGCTTCAAGTAGGATGCAAATCGCCCCATAGGTTAGATGATTCAGAAAAAATGTCAATCCTTAAAACCAATTAAACCTGCAAAATCCTCACGATTCTGAAGCATTGAGCGGCAATGTCATGGCAGATGTAGGCCCCGCATAAACCGTTACATCAGGATCCACTACCCAATCGATAATGCCACTGGCATGGGAAAAATCTTCCACCTGTACCTTAAACATAGCCGCATCAATCCAGCGATCTAAATAGCCAAAATGCCCATCGATGGTTCCAGAAACTCCAGCATTCATAAAGTAAGCGCCTGCATTTAACAGACACTTAAATCGAAACTTGATCTTTGCAACCGACCCAGCTTTCACCTGCTCGATCGCAAAATTACGCCCCACCAACGATGCGCCACCTAACTCCAAGCCGCTCACGGTTTTAATGAGCATTCCGAAGCGAACCTGCGTCACATCTTGCTCAAATTTCACGGTGTAAGTGTACAGATACTCATCCCGACCAACAAGATAGTTCACCACCTCGCCATTTAAAGTTGTAATTTTCGGATCCTGAATCTTTGCGCCCCGAGAAATATAGGCGATCGTCTGTGGCGGCTGCATCTGAGCATCAAAGTAGGCCTTAAGCCGGGTTGTTCCCAGGTGCTTCTGCGGAGTCCGGGGCGCAACCGGTTGCAGCAGATCCGCTGAAGCTGCCATGCTTTCAATAATGGTTAGTTCCTTGTGGCTAAAAATATTAGCTTCTGAGCCATTTAAGCGCCGAATTTCTTCTCGTAGTTCCTGAGCTTTGTTGGGTGGAGCGTAGCTAAGTTTTTGATACTTATCAACAACTAATTTAGGATTACCATCTAATAACAGCTCACCACGATCCAGCAAGATAGCGCGATCGCACAGTTCGATAATTGTTGATGCTCCATGAGAAACAAAAAGAATCGTTCCTCCTGCATCTCGAACCGCATGAATCTTCGCAAAACACTTTCGCTGAAAAGCTTCATCCCCTACAGAGAGAGCTTCGTCAACCACCAAAATATCAGGCTCCGAATGAATGGCAACGGCAAATGCTAACCGTACAAACATGCCACTCGAGTAAGTCTTGACTGGCTCATCTAAAAATTCGCCAATATCCGCAAATGCAGCGATTTGATCAAACTTTGCCTCTACTTCTCGGCGTGACAGACCCAACATTTGGGCATTAAAAAATACATTTTGCCGACCCGTAAATTCCGGGTTAAAGCCGCTTCCTAACTCCAAAAGTGCAGAAATTCGCCCTTGAACTTGTACGGAACCACTGGAGGGTTGCAACGTTCCCACAACCATCTGCAATGTTGTACTTTTCCCAGAGCCGTTTCGGCCCACAATGCCTAAGGTTTGTCCTCGGGGAACCTCAAGGTTGAGATCTTTAACCGCCCAAAACACATCCGCTTGCTGATGATTCGGTAACAGCAACTCCTTCAGGCGATCGACCGGCTTCGCATACCGCTGAAACGACTTGGAAACACTCTGGAGCGAAATAACAATATCGTTCATTAGGGCTAAGGACGGTCAGACTCCAACCAAGGATAATCACCAGATCTTCGCACCGTGACACAGATCCGGTAAACCGCGAATTTGCAGGTTCCAAACACCTTAGCAGAAACTACTCAGCATTGATGCATTCACCCGGTCGGATCCCGCATCTCCTAAAGCACATCCGCAAACCCTGGGCGCAACCGACGATAAACCCAACGCCC
>NZ_CM181121.1:2160000-3455000 GCF_059138625.1 Limnothrix sp. HT2024 | reverse complement strand
GATGCTGACAAGCCATAAGCGTTTGGCACTTTGGATGACGACGTTTATGGCGATGGGTTACTCGGGCGGTTTGCTGTCGCTGATCATGCAGCAGAAACCGATTCTGGAAAGCCCCCATTTCTGGACGGGGACGCTGGTGCTGGGATTATTGGGTGCCAACGGTGCGATTTCCATGTCGAAGTTTGGGGGCGGTCAACCGGCATTGCGGACGGCCCATGCTTATTTGGGGTCGTTGGCGTTTGGTGTGATGGTGCTCCATGCAATTTTCGGCTTGCGGTTGGGCCTGTCGCTGTAAGCCATTGGCGATCGGGAGTGGGTTCGATGGCTAGTCTGAGCGCGGGTGCAGGGTGTTGGCGCGTTACAGACTGGCGCTTGGCCGAGTAAAGAATTGGGGCGATCGGGTGGCAGGATGTCTACTCGATCGCCCTTTTTAATCGCTTCCTGGTTTCAAAACGAGAATTTCACAACGAGGAGTTGAAGCAACGATGACGGGGCCGGCAATTTTGGGGTTGGCATTTGTGGCAGGATTGCTGGCTTGGGGACTGCCGGGTGGCGGGTTGTGGCTACTGGGTTTGGGGCTGGTGATGGCGGGGGTGCGATCGAGTGCGATCGCCCGGCGGTTGCCCTGGCTTGACCCGAGCTTGAAGCCCTTATTTTGGGTGGTGGCGGGTTGTGTGGGATTGATGGCCACGCTGTATTTGCAATGGCGGCTGCCACAGCCGGGCACGGATGACATTAGCCGCGCGATCGCCCGTTTGGAACAGACTGGCCAGGCGATCGAGCTGGCCACCGTTCGGGGTCAGGTGGACTCGGATTATCAGATCACCCAATCCGGTAAGGCCAGATTTTGGCTGCAATCCACGCAATTACTACAACTGCCAACGGCCACCGGCCCCGCCACCAACCCACCCCCTCAAAATTTGGCCCAGAGTGTCACGGGCCGAGTCTATGCAACGGTGCCTCTGCTCCAGGCAACGGGGCTGAAACCGGGTCAGATGGTGGAAGTGACGGGACGGTTATATCGACCGCAACGGCCCACCAACCCCGGCGGGTTTGACTTTGCTTGGTATTTGCAGCGGGAAGGTAGTTTTGCGGGGGTGGCCGGACAAACGGTTCAGACCATTGATGGGGCGGTGCAACCGGATTCCTGGTGGAGCCTCAGTGCCTTCAATCCCCAAATGGTACGTAAGCGCCTGGTGCAATCCCTGGTCAAGGTAATGGGATTTCCAGAGGGGGCATTTCTGGGGGCCTTGATCTTAGGTCGGCAGGCAGTGGACTTGCCCGCAGATCTACAGACGAATTTTGTGCGGGCTGGCCTGTCCCATGTGTTGGCTGCATCTGGTTTTCAGATTGTGGTGATTTTGGGGGTCTTTTTAGGGTTGATTCGGGCGCGTCCTTTGCCCCTGGTGGTGGCGATCGGGGGTGGCATTTTGCTTGGAATCTATGTTTGGCTGGCGGGGGCCAGCCCCTCCGTGCTGCGGGCAGGATTAATGGGTATAGCGGTTTTATGGGGGATGACTCAACAGCGCCAGGTCAATTCCTTAGGCGCATTGCTGGCGGTGGTGGTGGTGATGTTGTGCTGGAACCCGCTCTGGATTTGGGACTTGGGGTTTCAGTTTAGTGTGCTGGCCACTTTGGGGCTGGTGGTGTCGGCAACGGCGATCGCCCAGCGGTTAAGCTGGCTGCCGGAGTTTGCGTCGGAACCGATCGCCTCGGCCCTAGCGGCAACAATTTGGACGATTCCAGTGCAGCTATGGGCTTTTTATCAGATTTCTGTCTATGGGCCGATCGCCTCAGCCTTGACCAGTCTTTGGGTATCGGTGTTAACCGTGGCGGGGTTGATCGCAGCGGTGGCGATTGGCCTGTTGCCACCCCTGGGAAACTGGTTAGCCAGCGGCTTAGTTTATCCCGTGCGGGGATTGTTGACTTTTGGAGAATGGATTGCAGGCTGGCCAGGCAGTGCGATCGCCGTGGGAGCCATTTCGATCGGGCAGTTGTTGGCGTTATATCTCCTGCTGGTGGCCGTTTGGCAACTGCCCTGGTTCCAGCGAGCCAATCGTTGGGGCCTAGTGGCGATCGGGGCTTTAGTGGTGGCGATCGGGCCCGGCTGGTTGGCTCGCAGCGGGGAACTCACAGCCACCGTACTGGATGCAGGCAGCCAGCCAATGTTGGCCGTGCGGGATGGGGGACGCTTGTTGCTGGCGGGGGCCGGAGACTTGCCCATGGCCCAGTTCACGGTGTTGCCCTTTTTGCGCCAACAGGGCCTTAACCGCATTGAAGTTGGGGTGGTGATGAGCGATCGCCCCGATCGACGGCGGGGATGGTTGCGAATTTTGGAGCAACAACCGATCGCCAACCTATACGATCAACCGCTACAAACAGCCGCCTCCAACGTCGATCGAGCCATGGTCAGTGCTGCCCGAGTTCGCAACGGTCGCTACAGCAACCTGACAGCCGGTCAAACCTTTCGCATGGGCCGCGCCAACCTCACGGTCATTGACCCGATCGCCCCCGCCTTAACCTTGGAGTTGGGGAAAGAGCGCTGGTTTCTCCTGGGCAATTGTTCCGTCGCTCAACAAAAATTGCTCGCCCAAACGGGACAGTTGCGATCGGTCACGGGTCTTTGGTGGCCAGGTCAAGACCTCGCCCCGGAACTGGTGGCCGCTTTGCAACCCCGCTGGGCGATCGCCTCCACCCGTGAACTGGCCCCCACCGTTACGCCCCTCTTGCGATCACAACGGGCGCAACTCTACCAAACCGGCGAAGACGGAGCGATCACCTGGACGGCCCATCAAGGTTGGCGGGCCGCCCTAGACAGCACCCCCAGCGATCAACCGCTTTAGGCTTCAATGCTCAAGGCCCCAACACCCAAAAATTGAACGGGGGCACGCACGGGGTTATGAAATCTTTTTAGCGTTCCGTAGCAACGTTTCGGTCATTTCTGCCAACCGATCGAGATCCACCTTGAGGGCTTGGGCCCGCTCTTTGGCCGCCAACTTCCGAGCGATCGCCCGCCGCGCGACCGGCTCCTTCCCTTGCTGCATGGCTAACAACGCCACCTCGTGCCAATCCCGCAGCTCATCCACAGCCCGGTTGTATTGCGGTTGTAGGTTGTTCCAAACCGGCTTGATATCCGCCAAGGCGCGATCGAGAATTGCCTGCACCTGGGCCTGCTCATCTCCCGACTCCGTAGGCTGATGCAGCACCTGATCCACCCAATCAGGATCGGCTTTTTCCAGGAAAGGTAAAAAATCTTGTACTTGATGACTCACCGCCCGGCCCGTTTTGCACCAGGTGGCGAAATGCTCGCAATTATTCAGCAGCAGACTATATTTTGTTTCCCCTAACCGACTGGCCGCGCGCTGGATTGTCGCATCGGGCAAATAGCAAGTGGCATAGCGCTTCACGGTGACCGGCTGAGTGCTGGCAAATTCCAGCAGGGATGTGCGCGTCACCTTGGGTACTTCACCGCGCTTGGAGTAATGGATCACGGTTCCATCACCACAATCAATCCCGTGATGCTCATAGGCACTTTGCAACCCGGCCAGAGATCGCATCACATAAATTTGGTCGCCCCACGCCATGGGTCAAAATCCTCGCACCAAACCTCAAAACCAACCAACTTTCGACTGAATGGATCGCCACCGCTACAGTGATCGTGCTCATCGACAGTGATCAACGTAGCGATAGTGATCAACGTAGCGATCGAGAACAGTTACCATCGCCCCTTAGCCCCTTAGGGCCTGTCGTCGTTGAGCACGAAACCCTAGATCTGTCGTTAGCGGATCGCGGGAGACAAGGGACTGGGGACAAGGGGCTTAAGCCCCTTGTTACGACGATGAGGGGATGGAAGATCAAATGACGACACCCCCTAAGCCAAGAGGGGATTCGATCGAAATCGTATCCCCTCCAAGCTAGCGTTCTTTATGGACTTTCGGAATAACTTTCGGGTGCCGGGCCCGGTGTTCTTAGGAGGCAAACCATTCAACATGACATTGGGGGGGTGGTGTTCGGGAGCGTTTGAACCAGAGGGCTATGGGCAAGTCGGCGCACAGAGTCAGCAGCCAAGCTCAGCAATTCAATTCTCAGAACAGCGGCAACCCTTTGGACTTGGGTGGGAGAGCGTTACCCCAACACCCCCAGTTCGGTTCACCACAGGAACAAAGCGGGAGATGGAGGCAGCTCACACCGAGTCGATCGGGTTGAAGTTGAAACGGATGGGAACCGCTGCTTAGGGCGCTGGCTTAGGGCGCTTGGAAACGCTCACCGAGACCCCACTCGTGCTTCAGAAACTCCTTGTACATGGTTTCTTTGACGATCATTTGGCGATACAGCTCAACCAAGAATTGCTGGGCCTGCTCAAGGCTCATGTGGGCTACCTGACTTTCGAAGGAGCGGATGTTGAACTGCTGTTCGAGGCTCAATTCAAATGAATGATCCATGGTAGTCACCTCACTGGGTGTAGCGGTTGCGAAGTCCCGCGCGATCGCCGAGTTGTTGTGTCGTCGTAGGGATTCGGCTCGATCGCACCGCAGATGGTCGTTGGTTTCGGTCTTGATCCCCGTGGGTGGGGCAAAGTCAAGGTTGAATGACCTATCTGCTTTTTAGATTATGACATCTTGTAACGAGTGTTTGACAAAATGCATACAGTTTCACCTAAAGACTGATTGCATTTCCTCATGGTTCCCATCACGGTTGATAGCAATCCGGATGACTGGACACTTTTTCCCGATCGCCCTAGCAGGAAGCCAAAGCCTGTAACCGCGCGATGTTGGAGCGATTGGTTCCATTTTTCCCGATTGAAATCATCGATCGCGCAGGTCTGAAAACGGCTTCGGGAGACGAGGGCAAGGCAGCAGGGTGCTGCATCCGCAACCCAAGGCCACAACCCGATCACAGGGGGCGATCGGGGAAGTGCTAATGGTGTAGCGAATTTTTCCGAGGCAAAATGCTTGTGGCCAACAAAGAGCACGGAGCCAGAAACTGATGGGTTACACCAACCCATCCACCCAACAGCTCGGCCCCTGAGTCAGCCGCCGGGAACGATCGGGCCAAAAAGCAACCCCTGCCTGGTATTGACGACCACCAGGCAGGGGATTGATTAGCAACTTAGATTGAGCAATCGATCGGGAATTCGTCAGCAATCGATCGGGAATTCATCGGGATCAAATCGGCAAATTAGCGATCAATACCCGGGTTCCCTGACAAATCATCATGGGTTGTGCCTCATTTCAGCTTCCCGATCGCTCAGTACCGCCCAAATATTGCTCAATATTGCTCAATATCGCTCAGTGGCGATGGAAACGAATGCCCAAAAACACGTCATACATGAAATTCCAAAAATTTTTTTGATCTCCCAGAATGCCCAAGGTTTGCGGCGATCCTTTCTGATCCAACAACGGCTTCACCCGTTCATAAACCGTTTTGTAGTGATACCAGGGAATTGAGGGCCAAAGGTGGTGAATCAGGTGATAGTTTTGCCCCAAAATCAACCAATTCAGCAGAGCACTCGGATAGACCCGCGCATTTTTCCAGCGATTGCGCTCCTCAAACGGCCGATGCGGCAAATAGTCAAAAAACAGCCCCAGGGCCAACCCCACCACCAACGCGGGCGAGAACCAGAAATTCATCACATAGCCAATGAAATCCCAATGGATGCCGGCCCACACAATGCCCACCAGCACCATCCGACTCAGAAACCACTCCAGCAACTCATACTTACGCCAGAGCTTGCGTTGGAAGAAGAAAATTTCGTGATAGAAAAACCGGGGCGCAATCAACCACAGGGGCCCGCAGGTGGAAACGAAATGATCGGGGTCATTTTTGGGGTCGTTGACGTTGGCGTGATGTTGCAGGTGAACCCGCGTGAACACGGGAAAGGCAAACCCCAACATCAGGGCGCTGCTGTGGCCCAAGATGGCGTTGACGATCGGGTATTTGTGGGCGGCGTTGTGGGATGCGTCATGAATGACGGTTCCCGACAGGTGCATCGCCAGCACATTGGCACAAAAACAAATCCAGTCCGGCCAGTGCCATAGCCAATAGCCACAGACGGAGAGCACCACAATCGCGGTGGCGGCCACCATCATTAGCAGCGTGGGATTAAACAGTTCCTGGGGTGGGTCGAGATATTCTCGCGGAACGTGCTGCACTGCGGTCGTGGGCTGCTCGGGGGCCACCGCGATCGTCATGGTCGCTCCTTGGCTGAGAAACGTTATGGTTTGTTAAAAATACTTCTAAGAATGATACGGCAACAACCCGCAATCCTTTTTAACCAATTGTTGTATTTCTCTAAAGTCTTGTCTTTCAAGCCTGCAAAGTCCGGCAAGTTCTGGCCAACCGGTGCAGAGCGATGCTGATTGATCCGATTGCTCATCATGGGCCAAATCCATGAGGGCGCAGAGGACGCGCAACCGCACGCCCCTGATCAATTAACACTGAAGGCATTGACTGAGAAGGGCAGAAAAGAACCCGAGTCGTGATCGATAAGCCGTGATCTTACATTTTCCTAATCGGGAAGGCGCACCTCATTGGCGATCGGTTGGTGTTGCTCAAAGGCGGTGAGGTTTTCAATGGTGGTGCGAGCAATGTCCCCCAAGGCTTCGCGGGTAAAGAAGGCTTGGTGAGCGGTGATGATCACGTTTGGGAACGATTGCAGCAACTGGAAGGTATCGTCCTGAATCACGGTGTCGGACAGGTCACGAAAGAAGAGTTCGGCCTCTTGTTCATAAACATCAATGCCCAGATAGCCAATTTGACCCGATTTGATGCCTTCGATCGCGGCTTTGGTGTCCACTAGTTGGCCGCGACTGGTGTTGATTAGCATTACGCCGGGCTTCATCTGATTGATCGCCTGTTTGCTAATCAGATGGTGTGTGTCGTGGGTCAGAGGGCAATGGAGGGAAATGATATCTGATTGGGAAAACAGTTCCGGTAAGGAGACATAGCGGGCTGTCCCGATCGTTTCAAAGTGGGTGTTGGGGTAGACATCATAGCCCAGCACTTTGCAGCCAAATCCGGTCATGATCTGAGCCAAAATCACGCCAATTTTCCCGGTTCCCACAATCCCGACCGTTCGGCCATGAAGATCAAAGCCCAACAGGCCATTGAGGGAAAAATTATCGTCCCGCACACGGTTATAGGCTCGGTGTAGCTTGCGGTTGAGCGCTTGGATTAAGCCCACCACATGCTCAGCCACGGAGTAGGGAGAATAGACCGCGACACGAGCAACGGTGAGGCCACAGTCTTGGGCGGCACGCAGATCAACGTTGTTGTAGCCCGTGCAGCGAAGGGTGATCAGTTGTGTGCCGTTGTCGGCCAGAAGTTTGAGGGTTTCGGGCCCTCCGTCATCATTCACGAAAATGCAGGCGGCGGGAAATCCAGCGGCGAGGGCGGCGGTGTGGGCTTCGAGGCGAGTATCAAAGTAAACCAGTTCGTGGGGATGACCGGCGTTGGCGTTGGCGGCATCCAAAAATTGGCGATCGTAGGGTTCCGTGCTGAAAACGGCAACTTTCATAGATTTCCCCAAACTCTAAACGTCCCAAAACCCTTGAATCGGGCCTGTGGGCATGATGCCACGGAAATTTTGGGGATGGGCCGATCGCGCCGATGGCCTGCGATCGGCCCTGGTCCACTCCAGCCCCAGCCAGCAACCAAGATCGATCGCCTAGGACTGCTTGAGGGCGGTCACTTGGATTTCAATTTTCATAGCCGGGTCAGCCAACCCCGCCGAGATCATCGTGCAAGCGGGGCGCACTTCCCCGAAATACTGCTTCAGCACCGGCCAGCATTGGGGAAAATCCGCCGCATCCGGCAGGATATAGGTGACGCGCACCACATCCTTCAGCGAGGATTCGGCTTGTTGGAGAGCGGCTTCGATGTTTTTGAGGCACTGCTCGGTTTGCTCGGCCACGCTGTCGGAAATCGTCATGGTGTCATAGTTGAAGCCCGTCGTGCCCGACACGAAGACCCAGGGATCCTGGCGCACGGCGCGGCTATAGCCGATTTCTGCTTCAAAGGACGAGCCGGAGCTAATCAGTTGTCGAGCCATCTCGAAACATCCCTAGGAAATGATTTTTGAACCATGGGATAGGATAACCGACGCTAGCGGGGCCGACTGTTGACATATTCCCTTAATTTCTGGGCATCAGCAGAGTTGGGCCAGCGCTGAAGAACGATGTCTAGCTGGGCCCTGGCCTCGGCCCAACGATCTGACCAAACCAGGGCTTCGGCAATGCCCACTTCAGCCCGTTCCCGATCGGGATGGTCGGGCGGCAGTTGGGCCAGGGCAGCGCGGAAGGAGTCGATCGCCCGTTGCTGTTGTCCCCAAGTGAGATAATTTTTCCCCAGCTTCAGGTAAAAACCCGGCCCCTGGGGAGCGAGGGCCAGGGCCCGTTGATAGGCGCGATCGGCCTCGGCCGAGTCTCCTCGGGATTGGTATAAATCCCCCATCAGGTCTTCGACGATTGCCGCTTTGTCCGCTTCTCCCCAGGAATCGAGACCCGTGTGGGCATCCACCACCTGCCGCAGGGCGGCCCGGGCCACCGTTGGTTGATAGCGAATGGTGAGCAACGCGCCTAGGCGATAATGACCCCAAACCAAGTCCGGCTCTAATTTTAGGGCGGTTTGATAGGCTCGGATTGCACCTTCATAGTCCATCTGTCGCTCCAGAACCATGCCTAGCCCCAGGTGGGCTTGGGCAAAGTTGGGCCGCAGTTGCAGGGCGGTGCGATAGGCCTGGAGGGCGGCGGTCATTTGCCCAAGGCGATAGGAGTCGTAGGCTAGCTCAAACTGGGCACTGGCTGCGATCGAGGGTTCCGCTCGGGTGGGGCCGCTGTAGCCATTGCCCCGCAATCCAGAATCTGTGACCGGTTCCCCGAGGGGCGAAACCTGCCGTTCCAGGAATAAATCCAAGAAGCCATAGATCGGATCTCGCTCGATCGCTTGGTGGTAGTAATCCAAGGCGGCGGCGGGCTGTTCAGCCGTCAGGTGGGCCCGGGCGAGTTTGAACAGGGCGATTGTGACGGACACCTCGGCACTTTCTCCCAAGGCGCGGTAACCCGCCAAGGCCGTTTGATACCACTCGATCGCGGTTTCAGGATGCTGGGTGCAAAGCTGCCAATCACCCAGATTTTCGGCGGCTTCGGGAGGGAGGGTTTTGCTGCGATCGGGAGCCGGTTGCAGGTTTTGGCAATCAATCAAAACGGGCAAAACCGGTGGTTCGAGCGTTGGCGAAGGCATGGCCCGGGCGATCGGCTGGCCAGGGGCCGTCATCCCTAGCCACAGTCCCCACCCCGCTAGGCTGATTTTGATCGATCGCAGCATAGATGTTTGCTCCCTCTCCTGTGCTTTAGGGGTCGATCGTTTGGGGATCTAGCCCCAATTCCCGCAGTCGGGCCGCCAGGCGATCGGCTCGCTCCCGTTCCTGTTCGGCCTGCTGCTGGGCTTGCTCGGCCCGTTGGCGCTCCTGTGCGGCTTGTTGCTCGGCTTGTTCAGCCCGTTGGCGTTCTTCCAACAGGGTTGAAAACGGCTGGCCATCGGGCCACAACAGCGTCAGGGTTTCCTCATCCCACTGGAAGCGAATGCCCAGCCGGGGACTGACCCAATCATGGGGATCGTCAACTGGCTCAAAACTCCCCTCCGCCCCCCGCATCAAGATGCTCAGGTCGTTGCGATCGGGGTCATAGATGTAATATTCCTCCACGCCGTAGCGGTGATAGAACATCTGCTTTTTCATCATTTCGGTTAGGCGATTCCCCGGCGACAAAATTTCAAACACCACTTGCGGGGCGATGTTGTTTTCGCGCCATTGCATATAGGAACCCCGATCGCCCTTGGGTGCGCCAAACACCACCATCACATCGGGCGCTTGGCGAGTTTTGTTGTCGCCCTCGACGGGATACCAGAGCAAGTCGCCCGCTACAAATATTTGGGGGTCGTTGGCAAAGAGGGCGGCAAGGTTGCTGTGGATCGTTTGAATCCAAAGGAACTGTTTGGTGTTGTCTGCCATGGGTTGGCCGTCGCTGTCGGGATAGTCGATCGGTTTCGGCTGGATTATTCCCGGTGCGCTGGGGGTTTGGGCAATCATCGGTGGTTCCTCACGATCGCAATTGCTCCCATTATGGCAAGGGGCGATCGGCCGGGTCGGAATGGCCCGCGATCGCCCCTTGGATGGTGCTAAATGGTTCCGAAATCCGCCGGGTCAAACACCGCCGGACTCACACCCTGCACAAAGGCCAACACCTCACTGCCAAAGCGAATTTCTGCCCCGCCGCTGACCGTGGCAAAACTCAGGCCCCCAAAGGCCAAGGGAGCCGCCAGCAAAATTCTGTCCGTGCCGTCTTGGTAATCAGTAATCGTTTCCGTGCCCTTGCCGGAACCAATGATGAATCGATCGGATCCTGCGCCCCCCGTGAGGAGATCGTTGCCCAAATCGCCCGAGAGCAAATCGGCCCCGTCACCACCCACCAGGGTGTCATTGTCTTGCCCCCCAAAGAGGGAATCATCGCCCAAATCGCCCGAGAGCAAGTCTGCGCCGATGTTGCCAAAGAGGCTGTCGTTGTTTTGGCCGCCAAACAGGCTATCCGCATCACGGCCACCATACAGCTCGTCGTCACCGATGTTGCCAAAAAGCTGGTCGTTGCCCAGGTTGCCGAAGAGTCGATCGCGATCGCGCCCGCCAAACAGGAAATCCGCGCCATCACCGCCCAACAGGCTGTCATCACCCGCGTTCCCAAACAGGCTGTCATTGCCCGCATTCCCGAAAATATTGTCACTCCCGCTGAGGGCCACCACCCGATCGTTCCCGGCCAGGGCATCGGCAGAATCGGCATTATCCGTCAAGTTCACGTCATCATTGCCAGCGGTGAACTGACCGGCTGGGGGTGGAGTTGTACCACCGCCACCCCCGCCAAATTCCGTGGAGCCAATGTCGATCGCCCCATCGCGCGGCACACTGCGCTGATCCGTCGTCACGCCGGCCACGGCTTTTCCGGCATTAATGGCCGGGCTGCCCGCTTGCAGTAAATAGCCCAATTGCCCACCGCCAATGTCTTGCAGGGGCCCCAACTTGGGATCGACCACGATCGCGCTGCCGGTGATTTGTGGATCTTTGCCCCCGGGCAACGAGGCCGGAAATTGCAGGTTATTGCCCCCATCGGTCAGGGTGCGGTTGGTTTGGAACGATTCGCTAAAACTGTTGCCGGCCCGATTGTTCACAAACAAACTGTTCGTGACTTCCACGGAAGACGCATCGTTTTTGAAAATGCCGCCGCCAAAGCCGCTGGCGGTGTTGTTGGCCAAGGTGACATTAATTAGCTTGTTCGCCTGATTGTTGGCAAAGAAAATGCCGCCGCCAATCCCCCGCAGCGGATCGGGATTCACCGCTTTGTTATTCCCGATCGTGGTGTTGATGATTTGCACCGAAGCATCTTCGGCAATCCAAACCCCGCCGCCTTGGGTTTCAGCATTGTTATTGGCGATCGTGCTGTTGCGAATGATCGAATCGCCCACGGCCAAGCGCACACCGCCCCCCAGTCCATTTCCACCTGGATCGGCCACCACGGTGTTGTCAACAATGATTGAATTCTCAATCAGCGCCTTGTCTGGTCGGTAGGGATAGAGCGACAGCGCCCCCCCTTGGGCAGCAGCTCGGTTCGCCGAAAAGTAGCTGCTCCGAATGATCATCTGACCGCCCACCCCGTCGCCAAATTTGCTGGCCGCGTCAGCGTAGATGGCCCCACCTTGGCCCCAAAAGGCCGCGCCGCCTTTGCTGGAATCGTTGCCCACAAACCGGCTGTTTTCCACCAGCAGTTCGGTTTGGATTGTCCCGATCGCCCCGCCGTTGGTTCCTTTGTTGTTGGTGAATTCGCTGTTGCGCACCACCAGCGTTGTTTCGGCCCAGCTTTGTACTGCACCGGCCCCAAACTCCACGATCGAGCCGCTATTTTTTTGGCTGGCCCGGTTGTTGTCAAAGCGGCTGTTGGTGATTGTGCCCTTGCCTTGAAACTCCAAGGACACCGCACCGCCGGAGAAATTCTCCGCCTCGTTGTTGCGGAAGGTGACGTTATCGATCGTCAGGTTGACGCGAATGTCAGTGCCAATCCCCGCACCGGAAGTGCTGACGTTGGTGGCTCCTCGGGTGCGCCCATCGGCCACGGTCAGGTTGCGAAACGTGGCGGAACCGCCCTGCTTACTGACATAAAACACCCGGCTACTTTCATTGCCGCTAATCACCAACCCTGGCGCATTGGCTCCATCGATGATGATGTCTCGATCGACCAACAGTTGGCCACCAGTGAGGCGAATGGTTTGGTTGGCCAAATTGGGGGCGAAGGTGATGGTGTCGCCATTGGGGGCCGCTGCCAGGGCCGCACGCAAGGAGCCGGGGCCGCTATCGGCCAGGGAGGTAACGAGTGTCATAGATTTCCGGGAGAGACTTAATGAGGCCTGTTTTAGCAGACGCAACTTCCTGAATTCGAGTGCCGCCCCCTGTGCCACTTACCTCATAAGCACCCTGGATTTGAAAAACCGAATCTAAAAAGCCAAATCTAAAAAGCCCAAACCGATTTCTCCAAAACCAGTTCCTCAGTCATCTCATTGCTCAACCAATCCCAAATCAACAAAGACAAAAAGCTTTATCAATCAACCAAGACAAGGGGCTTAAGCCCCTTGCCCCATAACAACTGGTGCTCAGTCATCTCATTGCTCAACATCAGAGATCAACAAAGACAAAAAGCTTTATCAATCAACCAAGACAAGGGACTTAAGCCCCTTGCCCCATAACAACTGGTGCTCAGTCATCTCATTGCTCAACCAATCCCAAATCAACAAAGACAAAAAGCTTTATCAATCAACCAAGACAAGGGGCTTAAGCCCCTTGCCCCAGAGTCACTGGTGCTTGGTAAGTGCCTGGAAATACGTTTCAGAAATTCGCTTAGCCCTTCAGCCAGCGAGCCACATCCTTGGCGTGGTAAGTCAGAATCAAATCTGCGCCCGATCGCTTAAAACTGGTCATGGTTTCCATCACCACCCGCTGCTCATCAATCCAACCGTTGAGGGCCGCTGCCTTCACCATCGAATATTCACCGGAAACGTTATAGGCCGCCACAGGCAAATTGCTAGCCTCCTTCACGCGCCAAATGATGTCCATGTAAGCCAGGGCCGGCTTCACCATCAACATGTCCGCCCCTTCAGCCATGTCCAGGGCAATTTCCTTGATGGCTTCCCGACCATTGGCCGGATCCATTTGATAGGTGCGGCGATCGCCAAATTGTGGGGTTGATTCAGCCGCATCCCGGAACGGCCCATAGTAGGCCGAGGCATATTTGGCCGCGTAGGAAAGGATCGGAATATCTTGAAACTTGGCCGCATCCAAGGCTTCCCGAATGGATTTCACAAATCCATCCATCATCCCCGAAGGTGCAATGATGTCGGCTCCGGCATTGGCTTGGGAAATAGCGGTTTTCTTCAACAATTCCAAGGTGGGATCATTCAACACTCGCCCACTGAGATCGCCCGTTTCCAAATAACCACAGTGCCCATGGCTGGTGTATTCGCATAGGCAAGTATCCACCGCCACCACCAAATCGGGCACGGCTTTTTTAACGGCTTCCGTTGCCTTTTGGACAATGCCGCAATCATGCCAAGCACCGGTTGCATCGGTGTCTTTGTCGGCGGGAATTCCAAACAGAATGATGGCGGGAATTCCCAGGTCATAAACCTGTTTGGCTTCTTCAACAATTTTATCGATCGAGAGTTGATAAACACCCGGCATCGACTTCACTTCGTTCGCCACCCCTTCACCCGGCACAGCAAACAACGGGTAGATCAAATCGTTGGTGGTGACGACGGTTTCCGCAACCATGCGGCGCAGGGTTTCGCTAGTCCGCAAACGACGAGGGCGATGGGTGGGGAACATAGGGTGTTAAAGGATTGAGTCTCAAAAACAGGGAGGCCGATCGGCGTTTTTAGCGTAAAGCCTGAGGGGGCAATGGAGATGAGGGCGTAAAGATACGTAAAGTTTGATCAGGAAAAATTTGTTCAGGATTTGCCCGGGATTTGCTCGGGATTTGCTCGAGATTAGTTTTGGGCAGCTTGCCCTCCCCGATCGCCCCCTGGATCAGCGGGGGAACCCAGTGGCACTAATCGTCGAAAATGAGTGCAAATAAACATTACAAGCCGTCGAGACCTGAGGATGCTGTCCCCAAAAGCCGATAGAACTAAGGTATCGATCGAGTTGCCATTGGATATCGATCGACCAGCGATCGGGAAGTAGCCAGCAGCAGTAACCCGATACCAATCACGTCAAGGCTGCCTATGGAACCGCCCATCAACTGCCCATCTAAACAATCGCAGTCATCGCGGTTTTCTTGTGGCCCTGTTTTGACCTTGTTTTGGTTTCCTGATGGTTTTGTTGTGGCGTAGTTGCTAATACAAGTTGATTGACCCTGTAATTGAAACTCGGTTGAGACGGCCGCCGCGCATCGTCGCCCGCATCGACCGGTCAGGAGGTGTTTATGCGATGGCAACTTGGGCAATGGCAGTTTGAGCCTTGGCGCACCAATCCGCCCCAGCCGGATCAATCCGATTGGTTGGCAACCCTGGCCCACTGGTCAGTGTTCCTGGGCTGCGGTTTGGGCATGGTGACCCTGGCCCCGATCGGGGTCGATCGAGCAGTGTTGTTAGAGTTGGCCTGCTGCGGCTTGGCGATCGCAATTATGGTGGCGGCTCCTGACCCCCACGCCCAGGCCAACGCCCGATCGGCCGTGAATTTTCACCTCAACGTTTTGGTAGCGGCCGCCCTTTGCAGCGCCCTGGTGGGAATTCCGTTCCTGATTGCCCTCACGATTAAGGCGCTGGTGTCGCCCCTGTTGGCAGCCGCCCGCGTGGCCGAGGAACCCGGCTATATCCATCACTACGATTTCCTGTGGCAATGGCTGAACCCCGATCGCGATCGGGTGGGGATTTAGTGGAAATTTAATCGAACTAGGACTCCACGAACCAGCATCAATCAAACCAGCACTCATCCCCAAGCGAATGTCCATGGACGACAGGCCCTAAGCTGGATGGGTCGAAATTTATTGCGCTTCAGGAATTATTGCGCTTCAGAAATCCATGACCGCTCTACAAAAGCTTTACGAAGGCAAAGCCAAAATCTTGTACGCCACGGAGGATCCCACCCTTCTGCTGGCCTGTTACAAGGACGATGCCACGGCGTTCAATGCCCAAAAACGCGGGACGATCGCAGGCAAAGGGCGCATTAACTGCACCATGTCGGAACACCTTTTTCGCAAGCTGGAAGCGGCAGGCGTGCCGACCCACTTTGTGGACTGCCCCGCTCCCAACGAGATGCATGTGCGGGCCCTGACCATCGTGCCCCTGGAAGTGATTGTGCGGAACTTTGCCGCTGGCAGTCTTTGCAAGCAAACGGGCATTGCCCTGGGCACGCCACTGGAACCCCCGTTGATTGAGTTCTGCTACAAGAATGATGAATTTGGGGATCCGTTGGTGACGGAGGGCCGGATCTACGCCATGAAGTTGGCCACGCCGGCTCAGGTGCGAGAAATTACGGAGCTGACCCAACGGATTAACGAAATTCTGCGCGACTTTTTCCAGCAGTGCGACATTATCTTGGTGGACTTCAAGATCGAGTTCGGCATCGACTCCGGTGGGCGAATTGTATTGGGGGATGAGATTAGCCCGGATACCTGTCGCCTATGGGATGCCAAGGAGACCGACCCGATCGCCCGAGTGTTGGATAAGGATCGCTTCCGCCAGGATTTAGGGAATGTGGAAGGGGCTTATCAGCGAGTCCTGGAAAAGGTTTTGGCGAATTAGAGATCCCCTGGTCACTCTCAAGCGACGAACTCCTGCGGTAGGATTGCACTGTTTTGGTTGTTGGTTGGGTTGTCGGTTAGCGAACCGAATTCAGATGGAGTGAGATGGCTCCCGGTGGCGCGTGGTCGATTGCAATCCTCGATCGATGTCCGACCCCTAAATTCGGAGCAACGGCGCAACAGCGAGCCTCAAACCCATCTCAATGGCTAAATTGGACGCTAACCCGTTGTTTCCACCGCCACATCGAAAGTTGGCTGCGTCCTAAGGTGAGGAGTGTATGCGTGTTTTGCGTTTGATGATCCTGTGGCCAGTGCTGGCTGCAAGTGCCGCGATCGTCTCGGTGACCAGTCCAGCAGCCCGGGCGACAGAACCACCCACGGCAACGGAATCGGCAGCAGCATCAACGGCGGAATCGGCAACGAAGCCA
This sequence comes from Limnothrix sp. HT2024, assembly GCF_059138625.1. Lineage (NCBI taxonomy): Bacteria > Bacillati > Cyanobacteriota > Cyanophyceae > Pseudanabaenales > Pseudanabaenaceae > Limnothrix > Limnothrix sp. HT2024. Next base: position 3,438,736 of record NZ_CM181121.1, on the reverse strand, counting down.
ACCACGGACTCGGCCTTGGCCACCCAGTCAACGGCGGAGCCAGCGGCGGAATCCGTGGCCATGACTCCGGAGTTGTCGCCGGTTTCCCCAACGGTCACGGCCCATCCTGTGCCACCCGCCCCGATCGCGGTGGCCGCCGGCCCGACAGCACCAACCCCAACGGCCAACCCGGTCAACGGCCCGATCGCCACCGGGACTGAACCCCCCAGCACCCAGCGCCAACCCGGGTCGATCGCCCAAGCGGAACCCGCCCCCAGCCCAGCCACCGAAGAACCCGCCGCCCCTGAGCAAACCCCAACCGAAGCCAGAGTTCTGGTTGCGGAAGTGGTTGTGGCCGGCGCAGAAGCCGCCTTGCAAGAGGAGGTTTACAAAGTCATTCGCACCCGGCCGGGCCAAACGGCCACCCGCAGCCAACTGCAAGAGGACATTAACCGCATTTTTGCCACGGGGCTATTCGCCAACGTGCGTGCCGTACCGGACGACACCCCCTTGGGGGTACGGGTCACCTTTGAGGTCACCCCCAACCCGGTTTTACAGGCAGTGCAGATCGAAGGATCCACGGTGCTGCCAGCCACGGAAATCGATCGCATCTTCAGCCCCCTGTATGGCTCCACCCTGAACCTGAACAAGCTGCAAGAGTCGATCAAACAGCTCACCCAGTGGTATCAGTCCAATGGCTATGTGCTGGCCCAAGTGGTGGGGTCGCCGCGCGTGGGTCGAGATGGCAACGTGACCCTGGAAGTGGCGGAAGGGCAAATTGAAGACATCAACATCACCTTCCTGAACGACGAGGGCAAACCCACCAACGAAGACGGCACAACGGTCACCGGCCGCACCCGCGATTTCATTGTGTTCCGCGAAATGGACACCAAACCGGGCGCAGTGTTTAACCGCGATCAAATTCAGAAGGATTTGCGGCGCGTCTTTGGGCTGGGCATTTTTGAAGATGTGCAGTTGACCCTCAATCCCGGCACGGATCCGCGCAAGGTGGATGTGTCGGTGAATCTTCAGGAGAAAAACACCGCCGTTTTGGGAACGGAAGTGGGCTTCAGCTCCACCAGCGGCATTTTTGGTTCCGTCAGCTTCCAGGAACAAAACCTGGGGGGCAATAACCAAAAGCTGGGCGCAGAAGTGCAACTGTCGGAGCGGGGTTTGGGCTTTGACCTCAGCTTCACGGATCCTTGGATTGCAGGTGACCCCAACCGAACGTCCTACACGGTGAACCTTTACAAGCGGCGATCGATCTCGCTGATTTTTGATGGGGGTGAGCGAGAAGTGGAGTTGGACAACGGCGATCTGCCTCGGGTCGATCGCACCGGGGGGCGCGTGGTCTTTAGCCGGCCCCTGTCCAGCACCTGGAGCGGCTCCTTGGGGGCAGAGTTCCAGCATGTGCGCATTGTCGATCGCGATGGCGACCTCAGCCCCGAAGACGAAGACGGCAACCAACTGGCCTTCAACGAGGATGGCAAGGACGACATCTTCACCCTGCAACTGGCCCTGACCAACGATCGCCGAAACGATCGAGTCACCCCCACCCAAGGCTCCTTCTTCCGCGTGGGTCTGGATCAAGCCATTCCCATTACCGGTATTTTCTTCACCCGACTGCGGGCCAACTACAGCCGCTATTTCCCGGTGGAATTCACCAAGTTCACCAACGGCCCCGAAACGATCGCCGTGAACCTGCAAGCGGGCGGCGTGTTTGGGGACTTGCCTCCCTATGAAGCTTTCCCCCTGGGCGGCACCAACTCCGTGCGCGGGTTTGATGAAGGCGAGGTGGGCAGCGGTCGCTACTTCTTCCAATCTTCGGTGGAATATCGCTTCCCGCTGTTGAAGGTGACGGAACAAATTCCCGTGGGCGGCGTGCTGTTCCTGGACTTTGCCACCGACCTTGGCTCCGGGGAAGATGTGCCCGGGCAACCGGCCGTTGTGCGTGAAAAGCCCGGTTGGGGTGTGGGCTATGGGGTTGGGCTGCGGGCCCGCACCCCGTTTGGCCCCATCCGGCTGGATTATGGCTGGAACAGCGAGGGCGGCAATCGACTGCACTTTGGTATCGGTGAGCGGTTCTAGGGGCGATGCAAAGGGAATTACCAACAGCATTAGAACCAGAACTGCAAGCGGAACCCCAACCGGAACCCGCAATGGTTGGGCCGTCCTCGGAGGCCATGGCGATCGCGCCGGAGATCCAGTGCCCGATCGCCCCCCTGCGCACCCTAGGCCAGGCCTTTAGTCGATCGGGCGTGGGGCTGCACTCCGGATTGCCTGTGACCCTGTGGGTGCAGCCCAGCTTGGAACCGGGCATTCGGTTTGTGCGCACGGATTTGCCCGATCGCCCGGTCATTCCCGCGCGTTGGGATTTGGTTTCCCAGACGCAACTGTCCACCGAGGTGCGGTCGCCCCAAGATCCACAAGCCACCGTCCGCACGATCGAACACCTGATGGCCGCCTTGGTGGCCTGTGGCGTGGGGGCAGCCCAAGTGGAAATTAATGGGCCCGAAGTGCCCCTGTTGGACGGTTCGGCCATTGAATGGTGTCGGGCGATCGCCCTGGCCGGTCTGCGGGCATTACCAAGCACCCGCACGCCAGCAACCGATCCGGAAACCATTGCCGAACCCCTTTGGATCCATGAGGGCGATGCTTTTGTGGCCGCCTTGCCCGCCACAGAACTGCGATTTAGCTATGGGATTGACTTTGCCCTACCGGCGATCGGCAACCAATGGCACAGTTGGTCACCCGGGGAAACCTTCTGCCCGATCGAGCCGGAACCCCAACCCGGCTCTTTTGCCCACGACATTGCCCCCGCCCGCACCTTTGGCCTAGCCCACCAAATTGAACAACTGCGGGCCGCCAATCTGATCCGAGGCGGCAGCCTGGATAATGCCTTGGTCTGTGGCGAAGCGGGCTGGCTGAATCCGCCCTTGCGGTATGAAAATGAGCCAGCGCGTCATAAAATCTTAGACTTAGTTGGCGACTTGGCCTTGCTCGGAGCCATTCCGCGCGCCCATTACTTGGCCTACAAAGCCAGCCATCGTCTTCATGGGCAACTGGTGACCAAACTGGCGGCAGTGATCGGCAATGGGTCATCGATCGAAAGTCGGTCGGCAATTGATTGATCAAAAATTGATTGATCAAAAGTCGATCAGTCATCGATCGAACCTTGATCGGAACCCGATCGGCAATGAGTCCTCGACAATCAGCGCCAACCCAGGGTCCCGCCATTGCTCAGTCAACACCCATCCAATTGCCCAGCAGCGGATAGGCACGCCCATCCCTCGCAGGAGTTCGTGACCATCCGTGGTTTTGCCCGCTCGATCGCCCACTGGCCCGTTGTTTAGGTTGTAAAGTCCTATGTCCACTGTTTCTGCTCCAGAACCCGTTGTCACCGCCCAGACCCAGGACACAACCACAACGGATCAGACCGATCGCCCCGCTGGGCCCACCACCTTCACCGTTGAAGACATTCATCGGCTGCTGCCCCACCGCTACCCCTTCGCCTTGGTCGATCGAATCATCGACTATGTTCCCGGTAAGCGGGCCGTGGGGCTAAAAAATGTCACCTTCAATGAACCCCACTTCCAAGGCCACTTTCCCAATCGCCCGATCATGCCAGGGGTGCTGATTGTGGAAGCCATGGCCCAGGTGGGCGGCGTGGTGCTCACCCAAATGCAAGACAACCCCGGTCAAGGATTGTTCATGTTTGGGGGCATTGACAAGGTGCGCTTCCGTCGGCCCGTGGTTCCCGGTGATCAACTGATCATGACCGTCGAACTGCTTTGGGTGAAGCAAAAACGCTTCGGCAAAATGCACGGCCGGGCGGAAGTGGAAGGGCAACTGGCCTGTGAAGGCGAGTTGATGTTCTCCCTGGTGGACTAGCGGACTAGTTGACGAACTAGACTTTTCAGCATTGGCTAAACGTATTAGTGTGTCAGGGCAGCGCGATCGCACCGATCCCATGAAAGCAGCGATTCATCCGACGGCGATCGTTCATCCCGACGCAGAACTCCATCCCACGGTGACAGTCGGCCCCTATGCCGTCATTGGCCCCGCCGTTTCGATCGGGGCCGAAACTCAGATTGGCCCCCATGTGATCCTTGACGGTTACACCATCTTGGGGGAACGAAACCAAATTTTTGCAGGAGCCGCGATCGGCACAGAGCCTCAAGATCGCAAATATCAAGGGGCCCTCAGCCAAACCATCATTGGCAACGACAACAAAATTCGCGAGTACGTGACCATCAACCGCGCCACCCACGAAGGGGAAGTGACCCAAGTAGGGGACGGGAACCTGTTGATGGCCTACAGCCACGTGGCCCACAACTGCCTGATTGAAGATGGGGTGGTGATTGCCAATGGGGTGGCCTTGGCGGGCCATGTGACGATCGAGTCGCGGGCCACCATTGGCGGCGTGTTGGGAGTTCATCAATTTGTCAGAATTGGCCGGTTGGCCATGGTCGGCGGCATGAGCCGGATCGATCGGGATGTGCCGCCGTTTATGTTGGTGGAGGGCAGTCCCGGCCGGGTGCGCACCTTGAACCGCGTGGGGCTAAAGCGGGCCGGCTATGACGAGCTAGACAACGGCCTGACCACCCAAACCCTAAACAAGGCCTTTCGGATTTTGTATCGTTCTGAAGCCACGCTGGAGCAAGCCCTTGAGGAGCTAATGTTGCTGCCCTCCTGCGAAGCACTGCAACACTTAATTCAGTTTTTGCAGCAGTCTAAGGCGGGACGGCGGGGCCCGATGACCGGCCGCAAACCACCCCGCAGCAGCCATGACTAACCTGGGCACGCCCGATCGACCCTTGCGGATTTTTCTGAGCACAGGGGAAGTGTCTGGGGACTTGCAGGGGGCCCTGCTGATCCAGGCCTTGCAACGGGCGGCAGCAGCTCGGGGTCAGGTTTTGGAAATTACGGCGCTCGGGGGGCCACGCATGGCGGCGGCGGGGGCCCGGCTAATTTTTGATACAAGTGCGATCGGCTCGATCGGCCTTTGGGAAGCTCTGCCCTTCGTGATTCCGACCCTGAAGCTCCAATGGCAAACCAAGGCCACCCTCCGCCAGCAGCCGCCCGATGTGGCCGTTTTTATTGACTACATTGGCCCCAATTTGACCATGGGCCATTTCTTTAAGCGCCAATTGCCCCAAGTGCCCACCGCTTACTACATTGCCCCCCAAGAGTGGGTGTGGTCCTTGGGCGATCGCAACACCACGCAGGTGGTGGGGCTGACGGATGTGATTCTGGCGATTTTTCCCCAGGAAGCCACCTACTATCAGCGTTATGGAGCCGCCGTGAAGTGGATTGGGCATCCGTTGATCGATCGCCTGGCCCAAGCCCCCGATCGGGCCGCCGCACGCCAACATTGGGGACTGAGCGCCGATGAATTGGCAGTGGTGTTACTGCCGGCTTCTCGTCGCCAAGAGCTGAAACTCTTGATGCCCAGCCTTTTTGCGGCCGCTCGCCAAGTACAGGATCATCACCCCAAGGCTCGGTTCTTGATTCCGGTTTCTCTGCCCGCCTACCGACCCGCCATTGAACAGGCGATCGCTGAATTTGGTCTCCAGGCGGAAATTGTCGGTGATAGCTTGCTGGCCATGGCCGCCGCCGACTTAGCCCTAACCAAATCCGGCACAGTGAATCTGGAGTTGGCGCTGTTGAAAGTGCCGCAGGTGGTGATTTACAAAGTCAGTCCGATCACCGCTTGGATTGCCCGTCACCTGCTGAAGTTTTCAATTACATTCATGTCGCCGCCCAATTTGGTGGCCGAACAGGCGATCGTCCCGGAGCTGATGCAAGAACAGGCCAGCCCCGATCGAATTGCCCAAGAGGCGATCGCCCTGCTGCAACCCGATCGGGCCGCCCAGCTTCAGCAGGACTACCAAGCCATGCGCGATCGGCTCGGGGGCGACGGCGCAACCGATCGGGCGGCCCAGGAAATTTTGAACCTGATTTAAGCGCTCCTAGCTTGCAGGCATTATGGGCAACAACCGCAGCCTTTAATGCTCAAAAATATTGTCATATTGCAGCAAATCGAGTTGCACGATCGTCTGGAGAGCCACAAAGCATTGTTGGGCCAATTCCCAACGTTCTTCACGCTGCAACATTGCCACTAATTTCTGTTGGGCATTGAGCAAATAGCGCACATCATTGGAAGCATATTCCAATTGCGCCACCGATAAATTCACCGCATTTCCCCAATCGGAACTCTGTTGGCGTTTATCCAACTCCACCCCCTCCAGTTCATTAATCAGGTCTTTGAGACCATGTTTAGGGCTGTAGGTACGGGCTAATTTGCTAGCAATTTTGGTGCAGAAAATGGGGTTCGTGGCAATGTCCAGGTGGTATTGCAACATAGCCACATCAAAGCGGGCAAAGTGGAAAACCTTCTCGATCGCCTCATTTTCCAAAAGCTGCTTCAGGTTGGGTGCGGCAGTCTGTCCTCGGGCAATTCGCACCACGGCCACTTGCCCCGCCGGATTACAAATCTGTACCAAACAGAGGCGATCGCGCCAGGGTTTAAGGCCCATGGTTTCCGTATCGATCGCCAGGGCAGAGGCTTGGCAATAGTCAGCGAGAGACTCCGCTGATAAGTCTTGTTCAAAAACCTGAAAATTTTCTAGCATTTTCCTCAAGAATCACGGACTAAATGAGTGTTACTCAAATCAGCATTAATTGAACTGGCACTAACCCGATTTATTGGACATTAACCCAATTGCAGCCTTTTCCTGAAACCATGGTTACGTTCCATCACAGATGCCATGAATCAGTGATTAGGTGGGCCATGATCAACCCAGGAGGGCACTCAATTCGCACTAGTCAGCTTGGTACTCGCCAACTCGAAATTCACAAAATTGGCAATCCCCAAATTAGCATTAACCCAATGGGCAATTCGCAAATTAACATTATTCAATTAGCAGAATTAACTCAATCTAAAGAAATAGCCTGCTCATCCACCCATAAGAGGATGTCTGAAAAGCCAAAATTGCTACTCTGTCCGCTCCAGTGCTCGACTTAGACAAGGGGCTTGAGCATCTTGCCCCCACAACTATTGGTGTTTGGCACAGGCCAAAAGATACTTTTCAAACATCCTCTAAGCGCCTCAAGCTAGCACAGAGAGCAAACACCCAGAAATAACCTGATCCAAATTCCAAAACCCCGGTGCTCGCGCTGCGATCCTGAACAATCAGGCCCTTGAGTTGCGAGTCAACTTCTGGCCAAGGGGCTGATTTTTTGGCCTTGGGCCCATGGCGCGGATGAATATCCCTAGAATGGGGGCGTAGTTTTTGCTGCAATCGTCTAGCACGCGCCCCAGTGGTTCAGTATGGATGCTTCGGATAGGGCTAAGAAGGCTGAATCGAACCAAACTGCCAAGCCTTCCTCGGCGGCGGGAGCGGGCCCCAAAGTGTCAAAACGCACGCGCCCCGATCGCGCTTCCGAGTTGGAAGCTGGCTTGCTGACAGTGGTGGGGAGCGCCGAAGTGCCGGAAGCGGTGCGCGATGCGAATCAACAGGCGGTGAATGGGCCAGCGCGGCCCCAGGGGCGGCCCTGGCTCGGTCTTTTGGGGGGATTGTTGGGCCTCGGAGCGATCGCGGCGGGCGGTTTTGCCTACCTTTGGTCAGCGCGGCAGTTGCCCAATGCCTGGCAGGCTCGCTTAGACCAAATGATCGGTAGCACCCCCAGCCCCACGGCTCCCGCCAGCCCTACGCCAGATCCCAACTCCCTATTGGGCCATTTACCCTACGAAGAAGCACCCCAATCGGAACTTAGCCCCATTGGCAACGATGGCCAAATGCGATTGCGGCGATCGGCGGCTCGGGCCTATCGCTCCATGGCCGCTGCGGCGCGGGCGGATGGGGTGAATTTGGTGGTGCTGTCGGCGTTTCGCTCCGTGGAACAGCAACAGTCCGTGTTTTTTAACATCAAGGCTGCCCGTAACCAAGCGGCCACCAAACGGGCTGAAGTGAGTGCGCCCCCTGGCTATAGCGAACACCACACGGGCTATGCGGTGGATATTGGGGATGCCAATGCGCCTTCAACCAATTTGAATCAAAACTTTGAACAAACGAGGGCTTTTCGCTGGCTGGCGGATCATGCGGCTCGGTTTAATTTCGAGTTGTCGTTTCCAGAGGGCAATCGTCAAGGCGTGTCCTATGAACCTTGGCATTGGCGCTTTGTGGGCGATCGCCACAGTCTGGAAACCTTCTATAAGGCTCGTCAGCAAGGGGTTGAACGATCGGGAAGCAGCCCTGCTGGAGCTGAAGTTCCTGAATCTACGCCAACTTCAACCGATCGCCCCAATTCGTCCTCTGAGTCTGATGAGGTAGACTCCCCGATCGAGTCGCGTCCCGATGCGGTGGATCAGCAAGATCGCGAAAGCCAGGATTCTAATAACTCGCAGCCTAATAACTCGCAGCCCTCTCCCCGCTCTCTAATCGATCGCTCCTAGTCGATCGCCTAGGTCTTGGGCTTCCGACCCCCAGGCAATCGGAGTTGCACCAAGGGACTGAGGGCGCAACCCCAGAAAAAGGATTGGCGCACCGTGGCCGTGAGGGCGATCGAGGGGTCAGAACTTTGGCGCAATTGTCCTAATTTCAGGGCTTTGTAGCCATTGGCAACCATGATTCGCAGCGCCAACCCGGGCCAGGCGATCGGGGGGGTAATGATCCGTTTGAGGGCAAACGTAGCCAACCCACAGGCCCGGGCCAGACGAATCAGATAGGCGCGATCGAGCCGCCAAGCGGGAATTTGGTGATGGGTTTTTAGGCGGGGTGCAAACCAAATTTCCCAGCCCGCACGCGCCAGGTACAGCAAGGGTTCATAATCATCCCCCTGCACGAATCGACCGGCTAATTTCCCGCTTAATTGGGGTTCCGGGGGCACGGTGGCTAACCAAGCGGCACGATTGACAATCAACGCCGCAGCGGGCGGGAGGCGTAACTGCTGGGCCAGGAAGGGGCCGGGGCGATCGGCAAACTCAGGATAGCTGCGAATGGCTAAATAGCCTTCCAAGTCACGCAGGGCAGGCGGCGGGTCGATCGCGTAGGCTCCCAAAACCTTGCCCCCAAAGGCCCCAACCTGGGGATGGGCCTCCGCAAAGGCGATCGCCTCCCGTAGCCAGTCCGGTTCCGGCCAGTTGTCATCGTCCAAAAAGGCCACCCAAGGGGCGGCCGTCAACCGCACGGCCCGTTGTCGGGCAAAGGCAGCTCCCTGGCGTGGTTCTTGGCTGATGTGTAAAGGGCAGCGGTTCCAAGTTTGTTGAATTTGGCGCAGTTGGGCGATCGTGCCGTCGTTGCTGTTGTTGTCGATCGCCCAAATTTCCCACCGCAAATCGGGCGGCATTTCCAACGCTTGGAGCCGATCGAACAGGGCAGGCAGTCGATCGGCTCCGTTGTAAATCGGAATCGTGATCGCAATTTGGGGAGTCCATGGCTGCGACGAGCTGGCCGCCAGTTGAGCTGCACGGGCAATGGCTTGGCGATCGCCCCGGTGCTCTTGATCGCGAAACCAGCGACCCATCACCCAAGGACTCGTCAGGGTGCTGATCAGGAGCGATCGCTCGCAAACCAAGACCGGATCTGACGATCGCCACCCCCCTGGATGTTGCAGCCACCAGCCCAACAACCGACGCAAATCGGACAGACCATAGAACCACGGGATGAGGAATCGGCGCGATCGATCCACCCGCAACAGCCGCACCACATAGCGACTCCAGCCAATGCCCTGAGCAAAGGAACGGAGATAATCCGCCGTGAAGCGGGTTGCCGGGAGCCGGTGACTCATTCGCAATGTGGGGCAGTAGGCTACCCGGTAGCCCGTTCGCTGAAGATAAACCAATGCTTCCAAATCTTCGGAAGTGAGCCAGGTGTTTCCCGTTCGCCCGCCCAAAATTAACCGAGGTGGCACGGCCGCCAGCCAAGCGGCCCGACGCACCACCAACCCCGCAGACGGCGGCAACAGGCCGCGCCCTGGCTCATAGACAAACGGCCGATCGCCCCGATCGACAATCGCAAAGAGCGATCGAATCCGTGCAAACCCCACCGGTTCCGGCCCCTCCAAAACCGGCAGGATGCGCCCCCCAAAAGCCCCCACCAGGTTTCGATCGACCCAATCGCTCTGGGCAAACTGCCACGCCTGGGCTACCCAATCGGGATCCGGCACGGTGTCATCGTCCAGAAAAGCCACCCAATCCGCACCCGATCGCACGATCGCCCGTTGCCGGGCAAAGGCCGCGCCCTGTTGTGGCTCTTGATCCCAATGAATTCGGGCCGATCGAGCTTGGAAGGCGGCCACCACCTCCCGGGTGCGATCGTCACTATTGTTGTCAATCACCCAAATGTCCCAGTCGATCGCCTGGGTTTCCACCTGGGCCAACAACGCCTCCAGAACGATCGGCAGGCGATCGGCCCCGTTATAGGTCGGAATCGCAACAGTCAGCACAGGATTGAATTAGGGGGATTCCATTCCGTCAGGGTTCAATCAACCACCTAGCCCCGAAAAGCACGAATTGCCGCTTCCACATCCGACCACTCCGCTGGGCTCCGATCGGGTTTCACAGGGTAGTGCTCAGAATCGCGGGTGATGGCAAAAGTCCGCTTTGGCTCAACCGGCGGCCCATCATAGTCATGTTGCACTTCGATAAAAACCCCGATTTCCTGAACAATGCCTTTGAAATAGCGCAAGGCAAAATCTAAAGACACACCATGACGATGCAAATCAACCAGCACATCGGTTGGAATCACATAGCAAATTTCCCGCAACAACCAACGAGCCTTTAGCGTTGCTTCCCAAACTTGATAATGCCAAACACATAAATGAAAATAATCATCTTCATTAATGTATTTCCGATGCCCCATGATAAATGCAGAATTCGACCAATTGTAGGGAGTCCAAAGCTCTAACTCCGCCCCAGAAACGCAGACGCGACTAATTTCCGGAAAAATGTGCCCCGTCCAATCATTGTCTTGGACATGCTCTAGAAAGTGGGATGAGTAAACCTTGTCAACACTTTGATCGGGCAGAGGAATAGGGTCAGACGTTAGATTTAAGACATAATCAACACCTGGCTGCGGAAAATTATCGATGCCAATCGTTCCTTCTCGTTTGCATCCACCACAGCCGAGGTCAATTTTAAAGAACGGTGCTTTCTTAAGAACAGAATTAGGATGGATCTTCATAGATAAATGAAACCAGCTAAAAATGATAACAGCCTAATCTCTGGGCAGTTGTGACTAAGATACAGCCTTTACCTACAACAATTGGTTCGTCATATTGCAGATGACCTGAAGCAGTCAGTAGATAGGTAATGCCTACTTTGCAGATCACTTTGCCTATGCAGTGAGGTAAAGGCTGTATGCTCACCCTATCTCCAAACCCATCGCACGCTCAATCATAGCCAGCTATAGGCCGATGCTTCACAGTATCAGGAGTTAGAACCATTTTGGCAACTCTTGAGTTGGACTCTTGATTTCAACAAGTCTTGACTGGGTTAACATCCGAATGACTTGAAGTTTTGTCAAAAACAGCAGCCTGATGACTGGTAGGAATAAGCGAATCTGAGTCATCACTCTGAAGAAGCATGACGAAACCTTTAGAAGAGAACCATTGAATTTGAGTTTTGAGTGGAGTTTGTGATTGATGGTTCAGACACCAGCAATTCAGAATCGGAATTGGAAGGTGCTCCCTGCGCGTTTGTCAGCTCTGCTTCCGAGGGACGGTCAAAAACAAAATATTTTGCGGGCGGATTATAGGAGGAATATTCCGCAATGATGGGCATGTCCGGTCGATGATTCACACTGGAATAATGCGTGATGATCGTAGGGCGCAAAATTTCCGGATCTTTCGGGAAACTGCCACGATGCAGCAGCCAAGCGTGCCAGATGAGTACATCTCCCTTTTTGCCACACCAGGTCACTGGTCTTGCACCCTTACGGGCAATCTCTTCATCGTAAAGGGGATTGAGAATCTTTTCTGCGTGCCATGGCCAATCTGGGTCGTGACGAACTTCCGGTGGCAATGCGGAGAGTACCTTTTCCATGCGACATACATCCCATCGATGGGAGCCGGGGACAAATTCAAACGGCCCCGCATCGGGATGGATATAGTCCAAAGCAAACCAAACACCTGCATAGTGGGCATTCACCCCCATTGGGTTTAGGTAATCATCCTGATGCCAATTACGCTGAGTAGATTTCCAGTTGGTCAAGTTCAGATGCATGGCCATTTCATGACCAATGAGTTCCCGCATTTTTTCTAAAAGTGGTGGATAAAGACAAAGATTCTTAATTTCATCCACTTCCAGATAGGGGGTTGGGCTAAGGTAGCCAATCTTTCCAACACTTAGAGTGTCTTGAACGAATCTCTCACAGTAGCGATCTATTAGATCATGTGGAATAAGATTTTCGACAACAAGATAGCCATATTTGCGCCAGTACTCCTGGTCGGGAGTCATGTGGGCGGGTGGGCTTGAGCGGTCTAGTAGCGGACGATCGGAGTCAGGAACTGTATCTGTAAATTGGCTGAGACTGTATTCCATGGAGGATTTAAATTCAGCGATAATGGGTTGACTGGATAACCTGAGGAGGAAAATACTGAATTTTTTACCCATCAAGCATCACGCTCAGTGTATATCACTTAAAGTTGTTTTTGATGAATTTTAGGTTAAATCATTTGTCTAGCTCAAAGTCTACCTAAATAGAGTGTTCTCGGTCAGAAAATGGCGTTTTCGGGGTTGGCCTTGGATGGCATTTTGAATCGCTGGCCTGAAGCAATGGTTGAGTTGGTTGTGGGCAAGGGGGACATTTATCCGATCGCCCAGAGGGAGTTGCTGAAGCGGCAAATGACCCGATAGGGTTGTGTTGCTTTGTTGATCGCCTGTTCTAGCACCCCTTTGCCATGATTGCTTCTGCCTTTGCCGAATCGGAGCTATTTCCCCAGGATCGGGCCCAGATGGGCCGTGCCGTGGATTATTCGGGCGCACAAAATTTGACTCAGGTGTGGGTGCGGGCGGCCCAACGCTTTGGCACGTTGCCGGCCCTGCGCGATTGCCACTCGTCACCAGCGCTGGAGCTGAATTTTGCGGAACTGCTGGAATACCTGCAAACGTTTGCGGCGGGACTGCAAACGCTGCTGAGTCCTGAGGATGCCAGTGCGCGGGAGGAGGCCGGATTGGCTGTGCCGCCTCGGGTGGCGCTGTTTGCGGACAACAGTGCTCGGTGGTTTGTGGCGGATCAGGGCACGATGGCGGCGGGGTTTGCCAATGCGGTGCGAAGTTCTTTGGCAGAAACGGAGGAGTTGCGCTACATCCTGGCGGACAGTGGGGCGCGACTCTTGATTGTTGAGAATCAAAAGACTCTGAATCGGTTGGCCGATCGCCTGGGAGATTTGCCTTTGGTGGCGATCGTGCTGTTGTCGGATGAGGAGCCGGTGCGATCGGGTGCGATCGGGGATGATGTGTTGCTTTTGAATTTTTTGGCGTTGCTGGAGCGGGGGCGCGATCGCCTGAAAACTCACCCTTGGCAGCCGCCCCAACAGGATCCAAACACCCTAGCCACGCTGATCTATACCTCCGGAACCACGGGGCAACCGAAGGGGGTGATGTTGTCCCACGGGAACTATCTCTATCAGCTCAGTGCGTTCCGAACGGTGGTGGCTCCCCAACCGGGCGATCGGGTGTTGACGCTGTTGCCCACCTGGCACTCCTTTGGCCGCATTGGGGACTATTACTTGCTCTGTCAAGGTTGCGTTTTGGTTTACACCAACATTCGCCAGCTCAAGGCGGATTTGAAGACCCATCGCCCCCAATACATGATGGCTGTGCCGCGCCTGTGGGAGTCGATTTATGAAGGGGTGCAAAAGCAATTCCAATCCCAACCGGCCGGTACCCAAAAAATTGCCCAAACCTTTTTGGGGTTCAGTGAGCGTTACGTGCGGGCCAAGCGCCGTTGGCAGGGGCTGGAGTTGCGATCGAAACCGGCGGCGGGTTTGGAAAAATTGCTGGCGGGGGCAGGGGCGATCGCCCATTGGCCGCTGCACCGATTGGGCGATCGACTGGTGTATCAAAAAATTCGGCAAGCCACCGGGGGCGAGCTGCGGTATGCCATCAGTGGCGGCGGTTCCTTGGCGGCCCACCTGGAAATGTTCTTTGAGATTGTGGGGGTGAATGTGCTGGTGGGCTATGGTCTGACGGAGACTTCCCCGGTGCTGACGGTGCGACGTAATTGGCGAAATTTGCGGGGGACTTCTGGGCTGCCGCTGCCGGCCACGGAGTTGCGATCGGTTGATTTGGAAACCCGCCAGCCGCTGCCAGCGGGCGAAAAGGGCCTGATTCTGGCCCGGGGCCCACAAATCATGGCGGGCTACTTTGGCAAACCGGAGGCAACGGCAAAGGCGATCGACCCGGAAGGCTGGTTTGATACGGGAGATTTGGGTTGGCTGTCGCCGCTCAGGGACATCACCATCACCGGTCGAGCCAAGGACACGATCGTCCTGACCAATGGGGAAAATATTGAACCCCAGCCGATCGAGGATGCCTGTATTCGCAGTCCCTACATCAGCCAAATTGTGTTGGTGGGTCAAGACCAAAAGACGCTCGGGGCTTTGATTGTGCCCAACCAGGAGGCGATCGCCGCTTGGGCCACAGAGCAGGGGCTTGATCCGGTGGATCTCCAAAGCGATCGGGTACAGGCCTTGATTCGAGATGAGTTGGCGCGGGAAGTGAAAAATCGCCCCGGTTACAAAGCCGAAGAACGCATTAGCATCTTCCGTTTTTTGGCGGAACCCCTGTCGATCGAAAACGGTCTGTTAACCCAAACGATGAAAGTGCGGCGAAACGTGGTGTTTGAGCGGTTTGCTGACCTGATTGCCACCATGTTTGCCAGCTAGCCCCCTAGGGCGATCGCAGCTTTGGCCCTTGGCCACTCCTTTAGAGGATGTCTGAAAAGCCCAAATTGCTACTCTGTACGCCCCAGTGATCGACTCAGACAAGGGGCTTAAGCCCCTTGTCCCTACGACTATTGGTGCTTGCCCGTGCCAAAGAATACTTTTTAAACATCCTCTTAGGCTTTGATCGCCCCTGAAATCAGACAAGGGGCTTAAGCCCCTTGTCCCTACGACTATTGGTGCTTGCCCGTGCCAAAGAATACTTTTTAAACATCCTCTTAGGCTTTGATCGCCCCTGAAATAGGTTTGAGAAACCCAGTTGCAATGATGTTCCAGGATCCAGCCTTGTTCAAACAGTTCCTTGGGCGGGCCGCCTTGCTCTCCGTGCTGCTCTGCGCTGGCGGCGCGGCCCGGGCGGGCGATCGCCCAGGGATGCCGGTTGCAAGGGAACAGCCGATTTCGGTTCAAGAACGGCGCATGGAACTGGTTTCGATCGCGGATCTGTTAGCCAATCCGCAACGGTGGGTCGATCGACTCATTGAAGTGCGGGGCCGTTTGCAACCCAGCCCGGATCCACAGGGGGCGATCGGCTGCACCCGTATGGCCTGTCCTTTTCCCAGCACCGCCCAACCCGGTGACCAGCGAGATTGCAATCGCTGCCAAGGGCCCGCCGGGTTACAAGCGGGGTCTCAATGGTTAGCCCTCAGCAATTTGCGGTGTACGGGCGTTGAGCAACTGACTTTGCGCCTGGGTGGTCAGGTCGATCGCGCCATTCGTTGGGAAAGTGCCCAACTGGAGGATCAAGCCTGGAGCCTCGATCGGTCTTACAGTGCCGTGGGAATCTTGCGGCGCAATACCGGCCCCGGGGCCGATCGCACCCGATACGAATTGGAGGTTCGATCGCTAGTAAACCTCGATCAAAATTCCTCTGAGCCGATTCCTGGACTCTGGTAGCGCTCAGTCAAAAGCGAGATCCCCTCAAAGGAAGACCTCGCTTTTGATTCAGATCGGTTTGCAGATTGATTGGTTGGCAGATTGATTGGTTGGCAAATTTAGCGATCGACCGATCCCATAATCACGTCAATGCTGCCCAGGATGGCCATGATGTCCGCCACCTTCACGCCCTTCAGCAAGTGCGGCAGAATTTGCAAGTTGGTGAAGTCCGGAGCCTTGATCTTGAAGCGCCAGGGGAACACATTGTCATCGCCCACGATGAACACGCCCAGTTCGCCCTTACCGCTTTCCAGGCGCACATAATGCTCGCCCTTGGGAATCTTGAACGTGGGAGCCAACTTCTTGCCAATGAATTGGTAGTCAAAGCCGTTCCATTCGGACTTTGGCCCACTCAGCATCCGTTGGGCTTCCAGGTTTTCGTAGGGGCCGCCAGGGATCTGATCCAGCGCTTGCAAGAGCATCTTGTTCGACTCGCGCATTTCCCGCACCCGCACCAGGTAGCGAGCGAAGCAGTCGCCGCCGGTTTCCCACTGCACATCCCAATCCAGTTCGTCGTAGCACTCGTAGTGATCGACTTTCCGCAGATCCCACTTCACGCCCGAACCGCGCAGCATCGGGCCCGATAGACCCCAGTTGATTGCTTCTTCGCGGCTGATTGTGCCAATACCTTCCACGCGGCGGCGGAAGATTGGGTTATTGGTGATTAGCTTTTCGTATTCGTCGATTTTGGGCGCGAAGTAGTTGCAGAAGTCGCGGCACTTGTCGATCCAGCCGTAGGGTAGGTCGGCAGCCACGCCGCCCATGCGGAAATAGTTGTTGTTAATCAGTCGTGCGCCCGTGGCCGCTTCCCACAGGTCATAGATCATCTCCCGTTCGCGGAAGATGTAGAAGAAGGGGGTTTGCGCACCCACATCAGCCAGGAAGGGGCCAAGCCACAGCAGGTGGTTGGCGATTCGGTTCAGCTCCAGCATGATCATGCGGATGTAGCTGGCGCGGCGGGGCACTTCAATGCCGGCGAGCTTTTCAGGAGCGTTAACCGTGATCGCTTCGTTGAACATCCCGGCGGCGTAGTCCCACCGACTGACGTAGGGCACAAACATGATGTTGGTGCGGTTTTCGGCGATTTTCTCCATGCCGCGATGGAGATAGCCAATGACGGGTTCGCAGTCGAGGACGTTTTCGCCGTCGAGGGTGACGATGAGCCGCAACACGCCGTGCATGGACGGGTGATGGGGGCCCATGTTCACGACCATCGGTTCGGTTTTGGTTTCAATCCGGGTCATAGGATCGATCGGTCTCCGTTGGTGGTTGCACTGGGCATCGCGTGTGGGCGATCGCCGCGTTGAATCAAGTCGGTGGCTGGGCGCACGACCGGTGGATGGCGATAGAACACCGCTTGCCATTATCAACCGAAATTGCGGCGGACTGGCGGATCAGTGGGGAGCGATCGATTGTTTTTTGTTTGATCGCCCATAATCGCGGTTGTCGGTCATGGAAATTCGGTCATGGCAATACGATGGCAATTGCGGTTGAGTTGCCCATCATCACCCCGCTGGACTCCTCTTTGGACTCCTCATCGGTAATGGGTCTTAATCCATCTCGCTTAATTCTGATTCATCCTGATTCATCCTGCTGGATCTTGATTCTGCTCAATTCTGGTTAATGTTTGATGCCTGATGCCTGAGGAATCGCAAGGGCCATGGGACAATGAAGCGACAGAAATTCAAAAGCGCCCCTTCAGGACTTGATCCATGGCTAATAGTTGGTGGGAAATCAACATTCGCTGCCACCCATTACTCGAAGACACCGTTTATTGGCGAACTCAAGATTTTGGTTGCCGAGGCACCTCTAGCCAATATAAAGGCAAGAATTGTTTGATTTCCGCCTATTTGCCCCAAGAGCAGGCGCAACTCTTAGATCTTTCTGCCCTGGCGCTTTGGTTACGCCAAGATGCCATTTTGGCCAATTTGCCTGAGCCAACGGTCAAATGGAATTTGATTGATGAAGAGGATTGGTCGAGCAGTTGGAAAGAACATTGGCAACCGCAGGAAGTGGGCGATCAGTTCTTGATTTGTCCGGCTTGGTTGGATGTGCCGGAAGCAGGTAAGCGGGTAGTGGTGCGTTTGGATCCGGGGGTTGCCTTTGGCACGGGGGCCCATCCCACCACTCAGCTCTGCATGGAGTCGATGGAGATGCGCTTTGACGGCAAGCCCACGGAGCAGATCATTGCGGACATTGGTTGTGGGTCGGGAATTTTGGCGATCGGGGCGTTGTTGGTGGGGGCCAAAACTGCCTACGCGGTGGATATTGATCCCTTATGTTTGCGGGCAACCCAAGAGAATATTTCACTGAATCAGATTCAGCCCGATCGGGTGCATCTGGAGCAGGGATCTTTTGAGAAGCTACAAGAGATGTTGGGCGATCGCAAAGTGGATGGCTTTTTCTGCAACATTTTGGCGGAAGTGATTGTGGATTTGATTCCGCAATTAGAGCAAATTAGCCATCAAAAGACTTGGGGCGTTTTGAGTGGCATTTTGTTAGATCAAGCCAAGGCAATTTCTGACACGTTGGAGCAAAGTGGTTGGATTGTGGCCACGTTGTGGAAGCGTCAGGAATGGTGCTGTATTAATGTGCGGCGATCGTAAAGAAATGGATCTAATTCTGGTCTGATGCTGGTCGAATTGCGATCGCCGGATCATCGCTCATCACCAGCGTCAATTAACCCAAGCGCGAGATCGAATCCTGGGCGATCGAACGCTTGGTTGATTGATTACAGCTTTGATCGCAGATTTGATCACAGATCACAGGTGGCTTTGGGCTGCGCAAAGTCGGGTAATTTGGCGCTTGGGGCCCACGGAAACCAGATCGCAACTGAGGCGATCGCCCTGGCCCACTTGGCTCAATTGTTGTTTGCCCGCTTGCCAATGGCTGGCCATTTGGTTGAACCAGCGCCCGGCCAGGTTTCCAGATCTGGCGGAGGCCACATCTTCAACGGTGGCCACCGCGATCGCCCCCAACAGAACCATGCTCGCGATTTGAATCAGACGCTTCATAAAAACGGGCGCTCCAGCGGATCGTAGCCAGAAATTGGATTCACTCAACAACACCAGCCGATCGGGGTGATTGTGCTGCGATGTTCATGGGTTGTGGCGCTCAGCGTTGAATCGCAGGATCGCTCAGCCTGGCACTGCTGCCCAATCCCTGCAACACCACTGCTACAGCCTTACTGTTGAATATGCCCTGCAACAGGACGATCGCTTCAGGTAGAAGGCCAGTTTAACAACTGCATGAAGGTTCTGCTGCAAAACGGCTTAAAGACTTGCTTAAAACCTTGCTTAAAAAATCTGTAGAAATCTTGTTTTAGAGTTTTAGTTCTGGCTGAGTCTGGCTAAATGGCAACTCAGCGTTAATGGCATCAATTTGTTGTTGTTCACATTGATTAATTTCATCGATATAGGTTCGCAAAATGCGATCGAGCCGGGGGTGATAAAGCCGGTGCAGGCTGTGGTTAGGGGTTGCCGGGAATCCGCGCCGCCGTTTGTGTTGTCCCCCCGCGCCGGGGTCAAAGAGTTGAATTCCGTGGGCGATCGCCCAGTCGATCGGCTCGTAATAACAGGCATTGAAGTGCAGATGGTCAATTTCCCGCGTGCAACCCCAATAGCGACCGTAGAGCCGATCGCCCTTGGTGATGCAAAAGGAGAGGGCGATCGGGTGGCGATCGTCACCGTGGGCATGGGCCGTAAACAACACCACGCGATCGGCTAATTGATCGGCCAAATCCACAAAAAACTTGCGTGTTAAATACTTACTGCCGCCCCAAAACTTCTCGCAAGTGCTGCTGTAAAAATCATAAACCTTGGAAAAATAACCATGGGGAATTTGCGAACCCTGCCAGGTTTTGAACTCCAAGCCACTATTCACCATCGATTTGCGCTCGCGTTTAATATTGCGGCGCTGATTGGCGTTGAAGCTGGCTAGATAATCTTCAAACGTTTGGTAGTTATGGCTTGTCCAAATGTAGCTGTGATGTTTCCAAGTAATGAAATCGCCTAAGGATTCAATGAGTTGTTGCCATTGGGGATCCACAAATAGAAAATGACAGCCCGACACATGATGTCGGCTACAAAAATGATCAATTTCTCCTAGCATCATTTCAGTGATTGCCCGTTCATCTTCAGCGGGATCAATTAAGAATCGATAGCCTTCCGCTGGCGTAAAAGGGGTCATTCCTAACAGCTTAGGATAGTAATCAACCCCTAGGCGATAGGACAAATCTGCCCACTGCTGGTCAAACACAAATTCGCCATAACTGTGTCCCTTGAGATACAGGGGAGCCGCCGCCACCAACTTTCCCGATCGGCGCACAACCAAGTGGGATGGCAACCAGCCTTCTTGAGGGATTGCGCTGCCCGATGTTTCCAAATTATTCAACCAAGCCCATTCCAAAAAGGGAGTTTTTAGGGGGTTGGCTAATGCATCCCACTCCTGCGGACTCAGATCCGCCATCCGACTAACCCAAGAAAGTTCGTAGGCAATTTGTTCGGTGGTTGCGGTTTGGGCCATGGTTCACAGGGCGATCGAGGGGGGCTGATCTGGTCAAAATGATGCGCAATCGGTGCTGCTCGGTCAACGGCAGCGCTTTCGATACCCTAGCGCGATCGCCCTAGGCTTTCAAGGCAAGTGAGACAAATGACAAAACCCCGGAAGGTGGGGTGGTATCCATCCTCCGGGGTTTTCTCGCTGTGGGGAATCGGCTTTCCTCAGATAATTATCAGATCATTAGAAGTAACTGATGATTACCTGAAATTACTTGAGGGCCGTTTTGGAATTGCTGGGGGATGACCTTTTCCAAAAGCCTGTCCAACGCCGCCAAAGAGCACGAACAACTTTCCACTGATCGATCGCGTGGGCAATCACAAACACCAAGAAGCTATAGGAAAACCAAAAGTGCAAGCCGCGTCCCAAATCCACCATTTCAGAATTTTGGGGAAACAGTTCCGGCACAACAATGCCAAAGAATTTGACATTATTAGGTCTAACGGAATTAGACAGAAAAACACCCGTGACCGGAACCACAATCATGAAGCCATAGAGGCTGCTATGCAGCAGAAATACACGCCACCAATGGGCGGACAGTTTGGGCAGCCGACGGGAATATTTGCGCCACCAAACTCGGAACAACAACAGCACCCGTCCCAACAACAAACCAATGGTTAAAATCCCGATCGACTTGTGGAAATCATAGAAACCGGGGCGAAAGGAAACCTCGCGCGGCAGTTGGGCCATGAAGGTTCCTCCCACAAACAAAACGAGATAGGCCAGCGCCATCCACCAATGCAAGGACATCAAATTTTGGAAGGCATTGTTGAGGCGGCGTTTGGGTGGGGCAACCTGGGCAGAATCAGCCATGACGTTTGGGAGTTAGTCATCATTATTTAGTCATAATCATAACGAGTACATATTGAATTGTGGGTACTTGCAGCCACTTGTGGGGATTCAGCCAAACCGGTTGGGCATTGTCGGGGCGATCGCCACCCACAGCACGGCCCATAAGGGGAAACAGCGCGGTAGCATAGAGTGCGCCAAAGTGTGCGACACAATGCACACCCAAAACCTCAAAATCTGTCGGCTCGATCGCCCCTTCCTATGGCTGAAAACTGGTTGGAATCCTTGGTTTGGACGGACTACCGCGTGGCGGTTTTGTTTACCGTTTTGATACCGCTAGGGCTGTTGCTGTGGGCGCTCGTGACCAAGGCCGACGCGCTGCAAAAGCTGATGGTGATCTATTGGCGGGTTTCGAGCCTGCTGGCCATCACCGTGTATTTGATGATTGGCTCTTTGCCCGTGAGCTTTGTGGCGGCGCTGGGGGCGCGGGTGCTGATTCCGCTGGGGCTGTGGTTCTGGGTCGATTTAAATGAAGAAATTGACGACCAACCCCAAGGCCGATTGAAGTTTGCGTTTAAGGCCTGGCGCTGGGCCATGACGATTTACTGCGCGATCGGGACGGTGGCGCAGGTGTTGACCTTGCCCTGTGCCCTGAAACCCACCGAAGTGCTGGTGAAGGATGCGGCTTGCCGTGTTTGGTTGGAACCCACCTGGCTCTATCGGGAATATTTCCACAACAACACCAATCCCAGTTTCTTGGGTGTGTTGGGGGTTTTAGGCTTGGCAATTTATGTCATTTATTTGGCCTATTTTGTGGTGTTTCGGTTGGGCAAACAGGGGCGATCGGCAACAGGGGTTTAGGGCTTATCGTCATTTCCTAGGATCAGGCGGAACCGATTGATTTTCCTTGTCCCAGTCGTTGTAACAAGGGGCTTGAGCATCTTGTCCCCCACGATCTGCCAACGGCGGAATCAGGGTTTCAATTGAAGCCCTGGGGTCTTGATGTTTCCGTTGCCAAATCTTGAGGGCAAGGGGCTGACCGTTCTGGCCCAGGGCGATCGGGGTGTGGATTTGGATCTGCGAGGCGATCGCCTAATCCTCTACAAATTGCCGCATTGGAATTTCAATCAAAAAGCTAGTTGAATGATTCAGTTCCGATCGACAAGTTAACCGGCCGCCATGTCGCTCCACCACAATCTGTTGGGCAATGGACAAACCCAAGCCAGTTCCCTTGCCCACATCTTTGGTGGTGAAAAAAGCATCAAACAAGTTTCGTTGCACCTCGGGTGCAATTCCGGGCCCGTTGTCCGTAATCACAATCTGCACCGTTTCGGGATCGGCCAAGGTGGTGGTGATGGCGATTTGTGGCGGTTCCCGATCGCCCCGCTTGTCCTCATCGATCGCGTCGATCGCATTGGTCAGCAAATTCATAAACACCTGGTTCATTTGCCCCGCGTAACACTCAACGGGAGGTAAATCGCCATAGTGCTTCTGAATCTGAATCGCTGGGCGTTGATCCGTGGCCTTCAGTCGGTTGCTCAAAATCATCAGCGTGCTATCCAACCCCGCGTGAATGTCTACGCTTTTCACCTCCGCTTCGTCCAGCCGCGAAAAGGTGCGCAAGGACAGGACAATTTCGCGAATGCGATCGGTTCCCACCCGCATTGATTTCAACAATTTGGGTAAATCTTCCTGCACAAACGTCACATCAATTTCGTCCGCCAGCTCCAAAATTTCCGGCGTGGCTTTGGGAAAGGCCAATTGATAGGCAACCAACAGCGCCAACACATCTTGCACATAGTTGCAGGCATGTTCGAGGTTGCCGTGAATGAAATTCACCGGATTATTAATTTCGTGGGCCACCCCCGCCACCATTTGCCCCAAACTGGACATTTTTTCCGTTTGAACCAGTTGTGTTTGGGCTTTTTTCAACACCGTCAGGGCTTCCGATAATTGGGCAGTGCGTTGTTTCACCCGCTGCTCCAGATCCTTGGCCAAGTCTTGCAGGGCGGCTTCGGCGGCCTCGCGATCGCGCACTTCCTGCTGAAGTTGCAGGTTTTGGTTGTCCAACTCCTCCTCAGCGAGTTCGCGGCTCTCATCGGTCAGCACCCACCACCAGACCGCAATCCCCGACAAAACCAGCAACATCGCATACAAAACCCCAAAGGTTTCCAGCAGCGGCATCGATTCGGCATCGGGTTGCGCGAGGGGCAACTCGGCGATCGGCCCGAGGGTGTAAACCAGCGCAAAAATTGCCCCCAGCAGGGCCGCCATGGCCGCAAACAACCCCACAAAACGCACCATCCGCTTGCCCAACCGCAAAGACAGGCGATCGCCAAAAATCGCCCGCGCCACAATGGGAGCCAAGCGCACCTGCTCGCCTGCGGAGGGCTTGCAGGAATCGTGACAATGGGCATCCAGACTGCAACAGAGGGAGCAGATATGGCCGTCGTAAACGGGACAAAAGGCCAAATCCGATGGCTCATACTCGTTGTCACAAACGCAGCAACTAACCAGGGTGGCGGCCGGAAAATTCAAGCGCACTTCATTGGGGCGGGCGATGTAGTAGCGGCCTTGGGTTGCCCAGGCGATCAAGGGCGACAGACCGAAGGCAATCCCCAGGGCCAAGAACGGCGCATAGGCCCGCAGTGTTTCCCCCAAAAGCCCCACAAAGGCCACCATGGCAATGACCGAAGCCACCGCCATTGAGCCAAATCCCACAGGGTTGAAGTTGTAAAGGTAGGCGCGTTTGAACTCAATGTAGGACGGACTGAGTTTGAGCGGTTTGTTAATCACCAAGTCCGCCACGATCGCCCCAATCCAAGCGATCGCCACGTTGGAATAGAGACCCAACACGGCCTCTAGGGTTTCAAACACCCCCAACTCCATCAACAGCAGGGCGATCGACACATTGAACACCAACCACACCACTCGCCCGGGGTGGGAATGGGTGAGCCGCGAAAAGAAATTTGACCAGGCCAGGGATCCCGCGTAGGCATTCGTGACGTTGATTTTGATTTGGGAGATGATTACGAAAAACACCCCCACCGTCAGCACCACTTGGGGATCGTCAAAAACGGTGGCAAATCCGGCCAAGTACATTTGAATTGGCTCCTTGGCCTTGGCAAAGGAAGCCCCATGCTCGATCGCCAAAGTGGCCAAAAAGGCCCCGCCCAACTGCTTGGCCGCCCCCAGCACAATCCAACCGGGCCCCGCCGCCAACACCGCTAACCACCAGCGAATCCGATTGTTGGGGCCACATTCCGGCAAAAAACGGAGATAGTCTACCTGTTCGCCCAACTGGGCAATCAGAGAAAAGGAAACGGTGGCCGCCGCGCCAAACAGCAAGGGATCAAAGGCGGCTCCGCTGGGGGAGTTTCCGGCAAAGTGCAGCCAGCGATCGAGGGCGGCCGGTTCCTTGAGGCCCACAAACACGAAGGGCAACCCCATCAAAATCAGCCAAATCGGTTGGGTCCAAAACTGCAACCGCTCGATCGCCGTGATGCCATAAAACACAATCGGCAACACCACCAAAGAGCAAAGGATATAGCCCAGCCATAGGGGAAGGTGCCAATAAAGCTCTAGGGCTTGGGCCAGGATCGCCGCTTCCAGCGCAAAGAAAATGAACGTAAAAGAGGCGTAAATCAGCGAGGTAATGGTTGAGCCAATATAACCAAAGCCTGCGCCTCTGGTGAGCAAGTCAATATCGACATTGTATTTGGCGGCGTAATAGGAAATCGGAATTCCGGCTAGGCCAATCAGCAGCCCCACCACCAAAATTGCCCAAAAAGAATTGCTGAATCCATAGCTAATCACTAAGGATCCGCCGATGGCTTCAAGGGCCAGAAAGGAAATTCCTCCTAAGGCCGTATTGGCAACTAAAAACTCCGACCACTTCCGAAAAGACTGGGGTGCATAGCGAAGGGAATAGTCCTCGATCGTCTCGGTGGCTACCCAAGCGTTGTACTCTCGACGCTTCTGCACAACCTTTTTGCGGGGAATATACGGGGTCGTCATAGCAGGTCAAAAAGATGACAGAATGGAGCAATTAATATACGGAGACGATTTGAATCCCCTTGAGCGGGAAATCAATCGATTGCGTTGGTTGCCGAAACTGGGCGATCGCGGCCATGGGCGGCAATTATGAATAACCATGAATTCCATGGATTTATGGCTAAAGCCGGGTTACACCCAATTAAATGGGCGATCGCGTCAAGGCTTGGCATCAGTACCCGGCATTAATGCACGAGTGAATGATCAAATGAATGATCGAAAAGACTGCTGCATCACAACTAGCCCATGGTTCTACCCTAGCGCGCTCCAAAGACTGACGATCGGGCTGATTCTTGGCAACAGAATTATTGATTATTTATTAATCATATCTATGATATCAATTGTTCTTCGGCCGCTTCTAAAGTGTTGCTCGATTGTCTCAAAGTTGGCCACATTCACAGCGATTAAACATGCTCAACTGAGTTGTCCCTTGGTTTTAGTATTCCCTGAGACAATTTGCTGAAGATTTATAAATCTCTCTTCATTAAAATTGCGAATTCAGGTCAGTTAGAGATAACCCAAATGTGCCAATGGCGCGTCCCTATGGCACGTAATCGCCTAACTGTTCTGATAGTGACCGACCTCCAGCGGGGGTTCAACCAAGCTGGGTAGGGTGATGGTGACGGTTGTTCCTCGATCGAGCTGACTATCCAAGCGGATCTGGCCCTGGTGGACTTGCACGATCGCCTGGACAATAGCCAGCCCCAACCCCGACCCGGCAGATTGACCAGTGCGATGGCGCGATCGAGCCACATCGGCACGGTAGAAGCGATCGAACAGATGGGGCAGCGCTTCCGGTGCAATGCCAATGCCGGTGTCCTGGACTTCGAGCTTTAAGGTGGGTTTGCGCAAGTCCCGATCGAGCCGCACCCAAACCCGCCCACCCGATGGCGTGTATTGAATGGCGTTGCCAATCAGATTGGTGAGCAACCGCGCCAACTGATCTCGATCGCCCCGCACCATCCAGGCTCGCGGATCGGGAATTTCGCTGAGTTCGGGAATCAATTCCAATTCTTGGCGGGTGGCCAGGGCCATTTGCTCCTCGATCGCCTCCAGCAGCAATTCCGCCAAATCCACCGTTCCCCACTGGGGTTGCACAATGCCGCTATCTTGGCGGGCCAAAAACAACAGATCGTCCACCAATTTTCCCAGGCGGCGAGTTAACCGCTCGATCGCCTCCAACTGCGATCGCTCCATTTGGGGATCAGTTTCCGCCAGCGCCACCTGCACATTGGTTTGAATGGTGGCGATCGGGTTGCGCAGTTCGTGGGATGCGTCGGCCGTGAACTGCCGCAGGCGTTGGTAAGACTCGCGCACCGGTTCCATGGCCAACCCCGACAGCCACCACCCGATCGCCCCGACAGCCCCAATCAACGCCACCACCCCCAAGCTCAGGTCGATCGCCAACTGCTGGGCCGGTTTGGTGACCTCAAACCAAGGGTGACTGACTCGCAAATAGCCCAAGGGTTGCCCACCCAGCGCGATGGACTGGGTACGTTGCCGCAACACCAATGGCGGTTCCACCGGGCCCCGCCCCTCAACTGGCTTTCCTGCCCCATCACGCAGCACTTTCACCGTTTCGCTTTTGCGCGTGGGATGCAGGGGAATGGTCAAAGGTTCCGCAAAACTGGTCCAAAGCTGCTGGCCCGTGGGGCTAAACCACTCCAAATCGATGCGATCGTCTTCCACATCATTCCAAACCGTACCCGTGTTGTCCCGAAAGCTGGCTTCCAGGTTCACCCGGGCCCGAGTAATCATCTGCTGTGGATCGATGGCGGCCAGGTCGCGCACCTGCACCGATTCAATCACCAGCGATCGAGCAACCAGTTCGATCGCATGTTCGATCGTGTCATCCACCCGATCGACCAGCGTGGCCCTCGCATAACCATAAAAGGTGATCGCAGCCACCAGCACCAACACCGCTGTTACGGTCGCGTACCAAAGGGCCAGCCGTCGCCGCGTTGTCTGAAACACGATCGTCCTCGAATGATGAGTAGTTGCATTCCCCCTAATCGTAATTCACTCGATCGGCTTGATTTAGCCTATGAATTGACTTGAGCTGGCTAGTTAGTTAACTTCTTGGATGTTTTTTGATTAACTTCTTGATTAACTTGATTAGTTTTGATTAGTTAAGTTTTTCCTGAATTGCTTGATTGAATTGGTTGATTGAATTGATTGGTTTGATTTTAAGAATTTAGATTTACTTCATCCCATAGATGATGACCAAATCGTGGGGTGCAAACTTCACACCCCCCAAAAACGCAACTTAGTTACAGTTCGCCACGAATTTCTTCCACGATGCCATCCCGTAGCAGAATTTCAACCTGCATTTTGTCAATCAAATTGTCGCCCTGTTGCACCTGAAACAGGCTTTCCATTTGCGTTTGAATCACTTCATTGTCCAGTTCCAAGGAGTGAACCCGGTTGAGCTGTTGCAA
Source organism: Limnothrix sp. HT2024 (assembly GCF_059138625.1). Lineage (NCBI taxonomy): Bacteria > Bacillati > Cyanobacteriota > Cyanophyceae > Pseudanabaenales > Pseudanabaenaceae > Limnothrix > Limnothrix sp. HT2024. The sequence continues at coordinate 3,411,038 of NZ_CM181121.1, read as the reverse complement.
CACTTGGTTTTTTTGCTCCAGCATTTGGGATTTCTGGTCGTTCACCTGGGCCTGAATATTTTCGATTTGGCGAGTCACTTCCGGGCCGGGCGGTTGAATGCTTTGGCGCTGAATTTCCGCGATCGCCCGCTGACCTTGGGTTTCCAGTTGCTGTAACTGGCGATCGAGCTGGTCAATTTGCCGCTGCAATTCAACCTGCGCATCTTCCTTCCAGCGCGGCGTAACAACGGCCTTCACAATCACGGGGCGCTTGAGCCACAGGCCCGCTGAAGTCGTATCCATGGGAGTTTGCACGCTTGAGGTGTACTGGGTGTTGATCATCGGTCTCACTGTTCTTGCATCGGCCAGAGACCATGGCCCGGGCGCGATCGTATCGCGGGACTGTGAGCCATGGCAATCAACCCTTTCCCCCCTTCACTTCATATTTGCCCGTTAATCGGCCATTTACTTGACCAAAAATTCATCAAAAAACTCAGGAACTGCCCCTACGATCAGGGAAGAAAGTATTAAGTCCTTTGGGTGTGTCTTCGGTTTCTAGCCATCTGAGTCAAAGCTTCAATTGCAAGTCAAAGTAATTTTTTATACCTGCAACGACTCAGGCAAAACCGCTCTCTAACTGTGCAACTATTCCACTCTCTGAAGTCTTCTCTACTCATGCGTAACCACATTCCTTCCTTCCTGCTCAAAGCAACCGTCACCGCCTCCGTGGCAACCCTGAGTGTTGCAGCCGGATCGGCCCAAGCATTTGACATCAATCCCCGTAGCACAGCACCGGATTACTTCCAAGAAGTGTTGCCCTCCATGGCTCCCTTTGTAGGCAAGGAAGCTCGGAAGTTAGACCCCAACGAGATTAACTTCCGCACCTTGGATGAGTCGCTGCTGCAACTGAAGCATGACCACGATGTGAAGGTTTACTTCCTCGGTGAAACGGCTGGCGGCTATCGCAACCGTCTGGACTTTGCCACCACCGGAACAACGGTTACAGCGCAGACGAAGATCTTTGGGGACACCTCTTGCAGCCCCAGCCAAAGCAAGACCTTGGTGAACTTCAGCGGCTTTTGCCAAAATCCGAACGCTGCCGTAGCAGGGCGATCGGTTCAAGACAGTCCCCTGAACGTGGGTGACTGGGTGAGCCTGGGCAAGTTCAAGGCTGGCACGATTTTTGATTTCAGCCTGGTTTCCAACTGGATTAACGGCGGCATTTCCGGCAAGGATGTGCGCACTGGCAAGACGGTTCCGGGTCAGTTCCGGGCTAATGCCAAGGACAATCCCGATGGCAAGCAACATGCCATGTCCTACTTCTACGAAGATTTGCTGGTGCTGGCTTTTGAAGATCTGTGGGGCGGTGGTGACCAAGACTTCAACGACACGGTGTTCGTGATCGACTTCGGCCGCAAGAACAACCGTGAAATTGCAGGGGTGGCCACGCCGGAACCGACGGTCATGATGGGTCTGGGCCTAGTGGGTCTGGGTCTGGCTGGGTCGGCGAAGCGTCGTTCGCGCAAGTCTGATACCGCATCCTAAGCACTGCAAAACCTGCGGATAGCAGGAGTTGAGCTAGGGTTGTTGAACTCTCTGGGTTCTGAAGGCTGAATCATTCGTCAGGATTTCGCAGGAATTGAACTGAGTCGAAGTTGATCAAAAAACCCCGGGGTTCCCTAATGATGGGAACCCGGGGTTTTTCTGATCAGATGCGTTGAATCAGATTCTGGTTTGGGTCAATCTTGAGCCAAATTTCCTAGCCAAATTTCCTAGCCAAACTTATAGTGCTTGCGGATGGTTTGGGTGATGTTCCATGTGCAAGCCAAACCGGCAGAGAAGGTGACTAAATCGCCTTTGCGAATGGTGATGGGTTCGCCGCCATCAGGAGTGACGGTCACTTCGCCTTCAAGGATGTAGCAAGTTTCCGCTTCATCATAGGTCCATGGAAATTCCGAAACCTGTTTGGTCCAAATGGGCCAGTTGTACACGTCCAAGGCCGCGAGTCGATCGGGGGTGGGGTGCGATTCGAGCTGAATAGTAGTGGTTGTGCTCATGGCAAAACATGGAAAAACACTAGAGAATTGATGGCGATTGTAGGACGGGATGGATTGCACTTGGCCAAGGGTCGGGATTTATAAAGATCGGCATCCCCAAGAGCAGCGCTCCAAAAATCAGGATTCAAAAGGTCGGCACTTGAAACCCCCAACTCACGCCGCTGTGAATCCCCATGCTGGGCACCGGGCCCGATCGCTCCGGTGGGGAGTGCTGTTGGCGGGGATGGCGGCCATTTCAACGGGGGCGATTTTTGCCCGCTGGGCGATGCAGTCGGCGGGGCGATCGGACTGGGGGTTTGGCCTGTGGTTGGCGGCGGGGCGGGTGACGTTGGCGGCGCTGGCGGTGGCTCCGGCTTGGCCCCAAACCGGGCGATCGCCCCGATCAGCCTGGCCTTGGGCAGTGGGGGCGGGGGCTTGCTTGGCGCTGCACTTCGTCTGTTGGCTCAGTTCGTTGGGCTACACCTCGATCGCCGCTTCCACTGTGCTGGTAACCACCACGCCGGTTTGGGTGGCCCTGATTACCGGTGTCATCACCCAAAAATTCGCCGGTTGGATTGCCTGGGCTGGTTTGGCGATCGCCTTGGGGGGCAGCGCCGTGATTGCCCTCAGCCAAGATGCCGGAACGATCGGCAGCGATCCTCGGTTAGGGAATGGGTTAGCCTTGGCAGGAGCCTTGGCCGCAGCGGGCTATCTACTCCTTGGGCGGGTTGCCCAGCAACGGGGGCTAGCCATTGGTTCCTACGCGGCTTTGGCCTATGGCAGTGCGGCCCTGTTGCTGAGTCCGTTGGTGGCCCTGTGGGGTGGCGGTTGGCAAACCATCACCCCCACAACGGTGCTGGCGATCGCCCTGTCGGCCTTGGTTCCGCAACTGATTGGCCACACCAGTTTTAATTGGCTGGTGACCCAAATGCCGCCCCTGTGGGTGACCCTGGCTATTTTGTTTGAGCCGGTGGGAGCCAGTAGTTTGGGGTGGGTGGTGTTTGGGGAACAACCGGGAATGGGCGTGCTGTTGGGGGGCGTGATTGTATTGCTGGGGGTGGTGCTGGTGGTGCTGGGGGGGCGATCGGCCCAGGGGTGATCCCGCGCCATTTGGCCGAACTGCGCTGAACTCTGCCGAACTGTACCGATCACCAAGACGATGGAGTGAGTGATGAAAGGGATAGTTCAGGGGTTGCCCACAGGGGAGTCAAGGGGGGCGATCGCCTGGGGGTAGGGGCACTGTCCGCAAGGATTTGAGGATTCATCGTGCTGAAGTTTTGGTCTGTGGCAGCATTTTGCACCTTTGCCCGATCGCGCTGGGTCCAAGAGCGAATCCCTGTGGGGCGCTGGTGGCGTTGGGCCCAGGCTTGGGCCGCAGCGGGCGAACTGGAGGCGGTCTTAGCGGCCCTGGAAGCGGCGGTGATCCAGCGTCCCGGCTCGTTCAAATTAGTACGGCAACTGCTGGATACCTATGGCCAAGCGGGCTATCGACGGGCGGCCTGGCGACCGGTACAGCGGTTGGTGGCCGTGCGGCCCCGGGTGGCCGGGCGGGCTTGGGCCGCTTTGGGGGACTTGTATTGGGCGATGGGCGAATGGTCGGAAGCCATGCACGCCTACGATGAGGCCAAACAAAATCAGTATCAGTCCACCTATCTAGAGGAGCGGGCCGCCCGCTTTTGGGCCAGTCGTCAGGATTGGACGCGGGCCAAGGGAGCTTGGTGGACGGCGATCGCCTGGGAACCGAGCGATCGACCCGATTGGCACGAGGCACTCTGTTTTGTGCTGCTGAGCGATCGCGATTTTGACGGGGCCATCAAGGCCGGAGAAACGGCCCTGGCCCTGGGGGGCGATCGGGCGGTGACTTGGCATCGGTTGGCCCAAGCGCACCGGGAACGGGGCGATCGCCCCACGGGTAACCGCTGTTTGCGGCGGGCCTGGCAAGTGGGAGCTAAGGATCCCTGGAGTTGGTTCCCCCAGGTCGGTGAATGTGCCGATCGCCCAGAATGGCAACGGGCTTGGCAAATGTTGCAGAGTGCGCCGGGTTTGGCCGTTCCCGAAACGGCCGCCGATTATCGCCGCTGGTCGCAACTGGCCAGCCAAGCGGGGGATTGGCCAGCGGCCATGGCCGCCCTCGATCGGGCCATGGCCTTGGATCCGTTGGCCCCGCCTGATGATTGGTGTGCCTTGGCGGATCTCTGTGCGCGATCGGGACAAGACCACCTGGCCAGCCTGGCTTGGCAACGGGCCTTAACCGCCGGAGCCAATCAGGGCGGAGTTTATTATGCCTATGCCGAATCCCAGCCCCGGTCATCATTGCCCGATCGCTTGGCCCTGTGGCGGCGAGCGATTCAAGCCAACCCCACTGATCCCCGGATGTATGACAACTACGGCCAAACCCTGGAAGCGGCCAACCGCCCGATCGCCGCGTTGGCCGCCCATGGCCGGGCCATTCTGCTAGCCGGCCGACGTTTGGATATTCCCTTTCGACAAGGGGGAACCCTGTTGCAACAATTGGGTTGGTGGCGGCTGGCCTGCTGGTTTTGGGATCAAGCCAGTCTGCTCGCCCCCGATAGTGTTTGGTTCCAAGCGGAACGCCAAGCGGCCCTGGCTCGCCGGGCCCAATCACAGGGGCAATGGCAACGGGCGATCGACCATTTCATGGCTGCCCTACGCTATCAGCCGGAATTTTGGCCCGCCTATGACGGCATCCAAGCGGTACTGGCGGCCGCCGGATTGCCCCCGGCCGATCCATCGCCCACTTCCCCGAGCCTGTTTTGCCAACTGCCTGATGGTCTGGCAGAAGCCACCAGCCTCCTAGCTACCGATTGGCAAGGTGTCGCGGCCGAGCTGCCGGGAACGGACTGTTTTCCCGCCTTTGAACCGGAAACCCATCCCCTGCGCGATTCCCAAGGCTTGGGCGATCCCCTGCCGGAATTACAGGCGATCGAGCCTACCTTGGATGCGCCGGCCGCCTACACCGTTGCGATTCCCCAAGGGCGAGCCTGGGGCGATAACCTTTGCAGCGTGGTGTTCAATGCCCACAATCAGGTGATTCGCGACTGTTCAACGGGTTACAGCGCCATTGTTGCCAGTTCGCCGCACCTGCCGCCGCCCCAACATTTCGCCGGAACGGTGGCTTTTTTGGCCACGCGCTGGGGCAAGGTCACCTATTTTCACTGGATGTTTGATCTGTTGCCTCGGTTGGAGGTGTTGCGGCGATCGGGCTTTGAGTGGGACTCGATTGATCGCTTTGTGGTCAATCTATATGAATTGCCCTTCCAGCACCAAAGCTTTGAGCGGTTGCAAATTCCCCTGGAAAAAGTAGTGGCCTGCTGCCATACGGAATGGTTTGGTTCCGTGGATCCGGTTCAGGGGCGAATCCCCCATCTAACGGCCGATCGGCTGTTGGTGCCAGCGATTCCCGAGTTGCGGATCTATCGGGGATCGCGCTGGGCCCATCAGTTTTTGCGCAATACCTTTTTGGAGTCGGCCCGCATTTCCCGCTTTCCCGATCGCCTCTACATCACCCGCCGCAGCGCCGCCTACCGCCAAGTGCTGAACGATCGGGAGGTGATTGAAACCTTGGAACAGTTCGGCTTTCGGGCGATCGATCCGGCCCGCCTGCCGCTGGTTGATCAGGCGGCGGCCTTCGCGGCGGCCAAGGTGATTGTGGCGGTGCATGGGGCCGGGCTAACGAACCTGGTATTTGCCCAGCCTGGCACGAAGGTAGTTGAAATTTTTCAACCCAGTCACCGCCAAAATACCTATTGGCTCCTAAGCAACTTGGGTGGCTTGGAACACTATCACCTCACGGCGGATCTAGCACCCGGCGCGGAACAGGCCACCGCCGTGCAACAGAACATTACGATCAACCTCGATCGCCTCAAAGCCCTGCTGAAGCTAGCCGGAATTGATTAGCAGAGTCGGGCTAGCGCAAAGCAGTAAAACATGAATGAAACCTGCGCAATCAAGTGCTGACAATTCCTGACCATTGCACGGTTTTCGTACCGTCGCGGCGATAGGAAAAGAACCGATCGCCCTCGCAATAGGTGCAGTGGGGCGCGATGGTGACCTGCTCCCGATCGAGACCCAAATTCAACACCTGCTGGACGATCGTTTGGCGCACATCCAACCGCGCCTTTCCCGGTTCCGGATCCGGCAACACGGGCGGTTGTTCCCAGCCTTGGGCCTCCTTCAGGGGCACTGCCAGCGAGGCCACCACCTCTTCAGCCACCGCTTCCGTCACTTGATAAACCGCACCGGAAATGGCCGGGCCCAGCGCCACCCGCAAATCCGCCAGTTGGCTGCCCTGTTGGCGCATCCGTTCGATCGCCTTGGGCACAATGGCCGCCGCCGTTCCCCGCCAACCGGAATGCACCGCCGCCACCTGACCGGTTTTTAAATCCGCAATCAAGGCCGGGGTGCAATCGGCGCTGCAAACCCACATCACCTGCCCCGGGCGATCGCTCAACAGTCCATCGGCTTGGGGATAGGTAGATTGCTCGCTGGCGGTGGCCGTTGCCTCCTGGAGCACGGCCCCTGCTGTAATTTCTGCAATTTCTGCTGGAGCCACCACCCGATCGCCATGCACCTGCTTGACTCGGAAGGTTTGGGCCGCGTCATCCAGCACCAAAGCCAGCTCAGCCGGCGGGCGGGGTGCAAAGTGCCGGGTAAAAAAACCGTGGGGAATTGGCTCCAACAGGGAGCAGGTGAGATAGGGCAGTCCTTGCCAGTTGCGCCAATGCCAGCCAGTCACGATCGAGCCTCCCAAGCATTCTGAGTTGGCATGATAGGTGGAATGGTAACCGAACCCAAAGTTTGCGGGTACAGAACAGCCATTGGGGCTTTTCAAAGATCCAGCCCAGAGATCCCGCCAAGACTGAAGAGTTGCTCAACTCTTGCCTCTCGTCCCCCTTTGCGGGGTATGATGGGACGGCTCAACGTTACCCGTTAACTTGAGTTGTCCTTAGGGGCGAGTCAGCTTAATTGATCGGTTTAATTGATCAATTGGCTCCACTAAGGGGGCATGGCGGAATGGTAGACGCTACGGACTTAAGACAATTGAGCCTCGGTTGAGAAATCGATCGAGTGGCAGCTCTCAAACTCAGGGAAACCTAAGGCACGGAACCAATTCTGGGACGTTGTTCGCAGATCACCCCGATCGCTACGGCAATCCTGAGCCAAGCCGAAGGTGCAAAAAGCTCGCGGGCTTTTCCTTCGGAAGGTGCAGAGACTCGACGGGAGCTACCCTAACGTAACCAGCCGAGGGTAAAGGGAGAGTCCAATCTTCAACGCCAAACGGTCGATCGAGCAGCTTTGCTGACTCACGAGCCGAATTGTGCAGGGGCGAAAGCCACAGGAAGATGAAAATCCGTTGACCCTAAACGGTCGTGAGGGTTCGAGCCCCTCTGCCCCCATCTTTAAACCCATAAACCCATTTCCGATCCAAAGCTCCGGTCAGTTCTTCTGGTCGGAGCTGCGCGTGATTCACCGGCAATTTAACTAGAAGCGCTGGTGTAGAACCGGAGGGCAAAACGCCAAAATTGATTGGACAAATACAACAGCCCGATCGCCAGCAACCCTGAAACGCCTACCAAAAACCAAGCATCGCGGCCCAAGGCAATTTGTGCCGGTACGGTTGTCATAAACAACACCGGCACAATGAACGTGAAAAAGAAGCGAAACGCCGCCGGATAGGCCGTGAGGGGATAGCGACCAGCTTCCAAAAGCCCCCGCAACACTTCCGTGATGTTATAGATTTTGGTGAACCAAATGCTGGTGGCCCCTAACACAAACCAGAGGCTATATAAAATTAGTAATCCAAAGCCAAGCGGCAACATTGCCCAGCCATATTGCCACCAGGGAAGTTGTAGGTTGATCCCGGCATAGAAAATCAACCCCAAACCGAGGGCAATGTCAGGAAAGCCCCAGAGGGAAACGGCGCGGGTGGATAGCCAAAATTGGCTGCTAATGGGTTTCAGTAAAACAAAATCCAGGGTTCCTAGCTCCACCTGGCGCACGATGCTGTTCAGGTTGGGAGCTAAAAAGGTGTTGGAAAAGCCTTGCAAAAACAGAAAAAGACCCAAGACCAAAAGTGCTTCATACCAGTTCCAGTCCTGGAAGGTATAGCCTGTTCGATAAAACAAAAAAAGCCCAAAGCCGCTGGCAATTCCCCCGCCAATGGAAGAGATGCTGGCTAAGAGAAAGTTGCCGCGATATTCCATTTCGGCCGCGATCGCGGTAGTGACAAACAACCGCAGGAGTTTCCAATGATGAAGCAGCATGGGGACGAAGTGGTAAGGGCCGATTGCAGCCGGGGCGATCGGGTTGGGCGATCGCCCTCAGGATGGATGGTTGAAGCGGACGGGCGGGACTAAGCCATTACCCCACCGGCTCCAGGGACTCATCGATCGCCTGTTCAGCGCGATCGCGGGCCGACTGTTCCGCCATTGCGATCAGGAACTGGAAGGCCTTCACCATGAAGGTGGCGCAATTGTAGGGCGACGTTTCATAGAACTGTTGCCAGGCCTGACCCTTGCGCTCGTTGTAAATGGGTTCATCCTCGGGATGGCGATCGAGCCAGGCCAACCGCACCGCATGGCCCACCAACACATCCAACACCAGGTAATCATCAATTTGCAACTCAGGGTTGCGATCGGTCAGGGCCGCCAACTCCGCCAACGCTTCCATGCAAACCTGTCGGTAAAGCGGCGCACCAATCTTGTTCAGCAGGTGTTCCACTTGCAGGGCGAAGTTTTTTTCACCGGGGGTCATTTCCGCCAACACCAAGGCACTGTCGAGCCGATTGCGGCGTTCCAGCTTGTCCCCAATCACCAGGCCCTTGCAATGGCCCAACAGGTTCCAAACCTGGGGATAAAAATCCTTGGGCACGCGATTTAACGCGCCGTCCAGTTCCCGCTGGCGGGCCCAACTCCCGGCGGGGGGCAGACCCTCTTCCCGCTGTGGCACAATCGTCCACTCGATCGCCCGGCCCGTGGCCCGCAGATGCAACGATTCCTGCTGTTGCAAGGCCAAAGTTGCGCCCTGATAGCCTTCCAGCACGTGGCGCAAGCGCAATTGCACCTCGTAGGGACTGAGTTCCATCAGTTGCTCGTAGGCCTCATCGGGCGTGACGAGCATTTCGCGACCCAATTCGCTCACCAACAGCAGCAGAAAATAGCTGGTGCGAAGGGTCAAAAAGCCTTTGAACAGGGCGGGGTTGGACTTAATCAAAACGCCCAAGGCCACCAAAATTTCCTGGCTCAAGACCCGATCGCGGATGTCTTCTCCGCAAAATTCGTCAATCTTGGCCATGATCTCGTCGTGGGGCATGGGGCGATCGATCAAGGATCCCTCGCTGTAGGCCCGGCCGACGGCAATAAACTTTTGCCGCACCAGCAAATCGGTCACCGCGTCCGAAAGGTTAATGTCTGCCTTGTTCAACAGGCCCGCCGCCCGCCGCACAATTGCCCAATAGGGCCGACAGCGAGCAATTCCGTCAGATTCCACAACGCTGTAGCCCTGAAGGGCCCGGTTATAGATTTCTTCCACCAGCAGGTTGAGGGGCACGGCGCGATCGTCCCCGGCAAAGCCCGTCTCAAAATCCGGGCCCACCAGTCGCCACAGATCTTGAATTAGCTCAATTTGTTCATAGAGATTCACCGTAGCCCGCAGCCGGGTGAGCAAGCTCTTGGGATTGGTTTCCGACTCCAGTTGAAATTCCTGGCGACTGCTGAGGGGTTTGGTGTCCGCCGCCGAAAAGGCCAGATATTGGGACAGGGGCAAGGGCCCACCACTGGTCGCAGATTGCTCGAACTCGTAGCCGTGGAGAAAGTCAATCCGCTCGCTCCCGGCGGTGAGCACAAAGGATTGCAGTCGTCCCAGGCGGATCGGCACATTGTTGCATTTGCCAGATTTGAAATCCGCAATCAGGGAGAGCAGGGGCGATCGGGTGTCGAGGTCGGCTTCTGTGGATCCCAACATTTCCCGGGTCAGCAACAGGGTCATGGTGGGTCGCCCCAACTGTCGCCACTGGCGGGCAATGTAAGCCAGTTCGCTGCGAATTTGGGAGGTCAAAAACTCCGGATCTGCCCCCGAATAGAACTGCTCTTGATCTAAAAAGGAGGGCAGAAACACCATGGTTTTGCCGCAAATCGAGAAAATTCGCGACGTGGTGAGGGTGCGCAGCCGCCGCAGGGGCCGCCCCGTGAGGCCCAGGGCTTCGTTGCGGCCGATTTGGGCATAGGCCGCCGAGAGATCCCGCGCGGGCCGCACCTCGATCGGGGCCACTTGATCCGGCGTTTGGGTTTCAATTCCGTAGATTGCCAGTTGATGTTGCAGGGCCGCATCTTCCGCCAACAACACCATTTGCACCAACGGTTCCCGCACGGCTCCCGGGCGCGATCGCCGGCCGAGGGGATCCAAATCCGCCACATCGATCAATTCTTCCAACACCAACTGACCCAGCAGCCACAGGGATTGGGCCCAAACCAGGGGTACGTTGTCGTTGGGCAAGCGGGTTTGGGAACCGGGGTTGGCCTGTTCGGCGGCGATCGCCTCCTCCGGTACGTAATAGACCTCCGGCAACAGGGCGAATCCCTCCCGCTCCACGGCCACCCCTTGCAATCGCTGGTGATAGTCCAAGGCCCTGTCCCGATCGCCCCGAAACAGGGCATCCAACATCAAATAGGTCCAAAACAGCGGCCACTCGCACTCAATATGCTCAAAGCGCTTGAGTTCATAGGGTTCGTAATGCAGACGGCTGGTGTCTTCCAGAACGGTTTGGTGACCATCCCGCAGGAACCGCTTGCAGCCGTAGCGCCCCTCCAGTTTTTCGACAATTTGCCGCCGCGTGCGATCGACCAAATTCGCATCATCCACCGCGAACGCCGGGAAGCCAATGATGCTCAACAGGGCCCCATCCACCTCCTTAGAAGCCGACTCGCGCGGCAACAGGGATTCCAGCGTGGCCCGCGATCGGGCAATTTCATCCTCCAGCACATGCAGCACGGATAATTGCGATCCCCTTGCCCCAAACAGATCAAACCCATTCAGCGCTTCCAACGCCGCCTTCGCCATCCCGATCGAGCTGGCGTTTAGCTCCGGGTTGCCGTGATTAATCTTGTTGCCCCGTTCCCAAATGCCGTAATCGGCCGTGCGGTAGGCACGCCCGATGTAATAGACCAGATTTTGGACAAAATTCACCTCGTCGGTGGTGTAAATCACCTCCAAACCCGAAGCCGTCATTTGCGCCAAGATCAACAAAAATACCGAAGTGGCATCAATTTGTAGATGGCCCCAGCCGTCATCGGCCACCACCGTGTTACCCGTGCTCGTGTCGTACTTGGCATGGAGCGCATCTAACGGATCTTGGGTGTGCTTAAAGCGCTCCACCTTGTGGGCTTGCCGCATCATCGATGACAACAGCCCCCGCATCAGCTTCACCACGCTCTGCTGAATTTCGTAGCCGCGTCCCGCTTCGAGTCCCGCCTTGCGATAGGCCAGCGCCAGCCCCCAGGCTGCCAAGATGCTGTAGACGTTATCGCGCACCCAAGCATCGGTGTAGTCCCCATGGATATTAACGGCGGTGCTGGCAGGCATCAGGCCGCTGATGGGGTGTTGGCGGTTCAAAATGACCTGGGAAATCAGCCGATCGAAATACTCCAGGCGATCGCGACGGGACTGAGAGGCGGTCATAGGCTACGGCAGGGACTTAAAGACACTATAGACGGTTTATTTTCCTGGATCGCGGCAACGCTGAAGCCTTTATAAAAGCCTTGGTTAATGCTCTAGGTTCAGGCTTCTGGATTCCGGCCTCTGGATTCAGGCTTCTAAACTCAGGCTTCGTCGTTGGTGAATGAATTGCCCATGATTCGGTGGCCTGACCCTTGAGGGAGACCCAGGAGCCACAAGCTGTGCCGGGGCGATCGGGAACATCCGCCCAAGGAGTGGGGGCAGTTGTGATCGGAATCTCCCTGGCTAGCCAGGCGATCGCCGTAAAATTGGCTCAAGGGGATTGCAACGGTTGTCAATTTCTTGTCAGCCCTTGGTCAGCAATTTGCAGCCACCAACGGTCAGCCGCTCTTAGCCCTGCCTCCAACAGCCCCCCAAAACGGGCCCAAGCTTCCCCATCCAGCGCGTTAAATTTCGGCTAATGAATGGGCCTTGCGTGTTCACGAAGTTCGAGAGGGGGGAATTGAGGTCTAACTCGAAATTCTACGGAGTCTTGCTCTGGGAACCGTTAGAATCGATTTCTAGATCTCAATGATGGGTCTCACCCCCCATGGCGATTGATCGGGGGAGTCCGCGCCGGGGACAACGGGGAGCCTATTCAACTTCAATGGGATGGGGGCTGGTTGAAAGTGATGCAACAAAACCGTTTGGGAGGCAAATCGGTTCGGAGAATTCGGCAAAATCGGGGTCGAATAGAGCGATCATTGCTGTTGGGGGCCGCTGAGTCCACAATCCCGCAAGAGTCTACGGCTGGGTTCAGCCTTGGGGTTGGATGTCTGATGTTGGGGGTCACAGCGCAAGTTGATGCAAGGCTGCAACAATCTACGCGGCTCTCTATGCGACTCTGTGCGAATCGATTGAGGCATTATCCCGACCATTGCCTCGCTGCTGTGGCAATTGAGGAGTAGCAACGCAAACACCTGCCTGAGTAATTCTTGTTGGACGAGTGAATGGTTAGTAATTGCTCGCGACTAGGGCAATTTGAAGCTAGGGGTTTCACCCCTCCTATGCTTGAGTTAGAACCCTACGGAATGACACTAGGGTTAAGTTGGGCGTGGGAGTGCGCTCCGAACCATTGTCGCGAATTGATTGGTCGCCAATTAAGTCTCCAATTGATCGATCGCGAATTTATTCAGGTGCATTTGCCGTTGCTGTTGCAAATCGTTGTGCAGTCGCCATGGCAGCTTCCAAGTCAGGTTCGACCGAAACCACCGGCCGAGACCCAGGGGTCTCCAGCCGATCGGGGGCAGTGGATCGATCAACCCTGTGGTCAACCATGGGTCAGGTCAGGTCAGCGATGTTGGCCCGAATCTATTGGCCAAGGGCTGATGTGGTGGAACTATCAGGGGGCCAGGAGGGTGATCGCGTGAACTTACGCCGAAAAACCTTGGCGATTGTGGGGATGGCGGCGGTGGTGTCGATCGTGACGCTCTGCATTGCGCTGTCGGTGTTGGTCTCTGGGGACTTTCGGGCCCTGGAGGTGCAATATGCGCGCCAAGATGCTCAACGGGCCATGGATGCCCTCTCGGCGGATTTTGACAGTCTGGCGGTGGCGGCTCAGGAATATGCAGAGTGGGACGATACCTATGAATTCATCGAAACGCGCAACCCTGCCTATATCCAATCCAATCTGATCGATCGCACGTTTACGGCTTTGCGGCTGAATGCGATCGCGATTGTGAATCGCCAGAAGCAAGTGCTTTACAGCCAAGGATTTGATGCGACGCGGGGGCGGTTGCAACCGGCCGATCGATCCCTGTTGAACTATTTGGCTGGGCCGGGCCAAACGACGCTTTTACAACAGGATCAGCCCGATCGCGTAATTTCGGGGTTGGTGTCCCTGCCGGAAGGGGTGTTGATGGTGGCGGCCCGCCCGATCGTCACCAGCCAAGGAGCCGGCCCCATTCGCGGCGCGTTGGTGGTGGGCCGCTGGTTGGATCAAGTGGAAATCGATCGCCTGGCGGAGGGGGTAGAATTACAGCTTTCTCTGCGGCCGGCGGTCAGCCTAGAGCAATTTCAGGCTGCGGACTCTGGAACCCTCGGCCAGCCCATGACCCTGGAGGTGAGCCGGCCCGGTTTGGCCCGCAGCCCAATCTCCATCACGGCCCTGGAATCCCTGGATCTGCTGCGGGCGGAAATTCTGCTGCGGAACCTGGAAGGGGAACCGGCCCTGATTTTGGAAGTGACCCTGCCTCGGGAAATTTATCACCGCAGCCAACGGGCGATCCGCTATCTGGGAGCCGCCACGGTGTTTTGTGGGGTGCTCTTTGGGGGCGTGGCCCTGCTGTCGATCGAGAAATTGGTGCTTGCCCGGTTAACTCGCCTCAGCACTGCGGTGGCCACCATTGGCCAGAGCGGCAACCTGGCCACTCGCTTAGAAATGCCTGGCAGTGACGAGCTGGGTCTTCTATCCAACAATATCGATGAGATGCTGGAGGCGCTCGATCGATTCCAACGGGAGCGATCGAGTGTCGAAGAGCGCTACCGGATCATGGCGGAGAACTCCACCGACTTGATCTCCCGGCAAACGGCCGACAATGTTTATATCTATGCCTCCCCCGCCTGCATGGCCCTGTTGGGCTATCACCCGGAAGAAATGGTGGGGCAACAACGTTGGGACTTTATCCATCCGGCCGATCGCGCTCGCCTCATCGAAGAAGACCAGCACGCCCGCGATCGCAAAGCCACCTACACCACCCAATATCGAATTCGTCGCCACGATGGGTTCTACATCTGGTTTGAAACCACCAGCCGCGCCATCTACGACTCCCACAGCGGCGAATTTCAGGGCACGTTGTCCGTTTCGCGGGACATCACCCCCCGCAAACAGGTGGAGCAAGATCTGCGCGACAGCGAAAGTTCCATTCGTCGCCTCTATCAAATTGCTGCCGCTCGCCAACTGACCTTTGACGATCGATTGCAACGGTTGCTGCAAATGGGTTGCGAGCAATTTGGCTTGGAACTGGGGCTGCTGGTGGAAATTGACGATCGATTTGCCACCCTCCCGGATCCAGACCCTGCGGACTACAACGGTGGCATGGCCGCCGTGGGCGATCTGCAATGTCGCGTGGTGGGCATCTTTCACACGGGCGATCGCGCCCAAATGCCCAGCACCTGGGACTGGCAAGCGGGCGATCGGTTCCCCCTGCGCAACACCATCTTTCAGATTGCCGTTGCCCGCGAAGAGCCACTGTATTTCGAGTCCAAATCCCTGGCCCAGCTTGGCCCCACCGCCGTCGATGCGGCCCTGGAAATCGAAGCCTACCTCGGCACGCCAATCACCGTCGGCCGTCGGGGCTACGGCACCCTCTGTTTTTGGAGCAATCAAACCCGCAACCAGCCCTTCAAAGCCGTTGATATTGGTCTGTTGGAGCTGATGGGGCAATGGATCGGCGGCGAACTGGAACGCAAACAGGCCGCCGACGATCTGGCCCGGGCCCGCGACCAAGCCTTAGAGGCCACCCGGGCCAAGAGCGAATTTTTGGCCACCATGAGCCACGAAATCCGCACCCCCATGAACGCCGTCATCGGCATGACCGGGTTGCTGTTGGACACGGAACTAACCAGTCAGCAGCGGGACTTTGTGGAAACCGTTCGCAGTAGCGGCGATGCCCTGCTGGCGATCATTAACGACATCCTGGACTTCTCCAAGATCGAATCCGGCAAGCTGGATTTGGAATCGCAGCCCTTCGATTTGCGCAGTTGTATTGAAGAGTCCCTGGATTTATTAGCCGCCAAGGCCAGCGACAAGGGCTTGGATTTAGCCTACTGGATGGGATCAGCCGTCCCTAACCTAATCGTGGGGGACATTACCCGCCTGCGCCAAATTTTTGTGAACTTGGTGGGCAATGCGGTCAAGTTCACGGCCCGTGGGGAAGTGGTGATTCAGGTCGAGGCCAAGCCCCACACCACCAGCGACGAATCAAATGCCTTGCTGCAAAGCGACAGCACCCTTCCCCCAACCCGTTCCCACGACTACAACGCACCGCTGTACGACATTCACTTTGCGGTGCGGGATACGGGCATTGGCATTCCGAGCGATCGCATGAACCGCCTGTTCAAATCCTTCAGCCAGGTGGATTCTTCCACCACTCGCCAATACGGCGGCACAGGGCTGGGGCTAGCGATCAGCAAGCGGCTCTCGGAAATGATGGGCGGGCGGATGTGGGTAGAAAGCGAACTGGGCAAAGGTTCCGTTTTTCACTTCACGATCGTGGCGGCGGCGGCTCCCTATGCGTCCCTGGTGGATTTCTATGAAGTCCAGCCCTATCTGCAAGGGAAGCGGGTGTTGATT
Organism: Limnothrix sp. HT2024; assembly: GCF_059138625.1. NCBI lineage: Bacteria > Bacillati > Cyanobacteriota > Cyanophyceae > Pseudanabaenales > Pseudanabaenaceae > Limnothrix > Limnothrix sp. HT2024. The sequence goes on along the minus strand of NZ_CM181121.1, from coordinate 3,394,997 downwards.
GTGGATGACAACGCTACCCATCGGGATATTTTGGTGCGGCAGGTGGAGGCCTGGGGCACGGTGACCCACAGCACCGCTTCACCCCAGGAAGCGATCACCTGGATGATGCAAGGACAATCCTTTGATTTGGCGCTGCTGGATTTGCAAATGCCGCAGATGGACGGCTTGCAGTTGGCCCAGCGGTTGCAGGATTTGGCATTGCCCAAAACAACGCCATTGCGGATGATTGCCATGGCTCCAATGGGCTATCAGGAGCGCAGTGCCTCGCCGGTTTTTGCGACAGTGGTGAACAAACCCATCAAGCAATCTCAGCTCTACAACGCGATCGTGACGGTGTTGGGCGGGCGCACGGCGGAAACGGTGGCCGCGCGATCGGTCACGGCCGATGTGGATCCCCACATGGCCGAGTTCCACCCGCTGCGGATTCTGTTGGCGGAAGACCATGCGGTGAACCAAAAGGTGGCGTTGCAGATTTTGCAGCGCATGGGGTATCGGGCTGATGTGGCGGGTAATGGGATTGAGGTGCTGGAGGCTCTGCGCCGTCAACCCTATGACGTGGTGTTGATGGATATGCAGATGCCGGAGATGGACGGGCTGGAAGCCACGGAGCGAATCCGACAGGAATGGGTGACAGAGCAGGGGCCCTACATCATTGCCATGACCGCTAACGCGATGCAGGGCGATCGGGAGGCTTGTATTCGAGCAGGGATGGATGATTACATCAGCAAGCCGATCCGGATTCAGAAGCTGGCGGAGGCTTTGGGGCGCTGTCCCTCTCGGGGGTTTGTCCAAGGGGGAACCGGCGAAACTGCGCCGGAACCGCCAACCTTGTCCGATTCGGTGTTGCCTGCGGTGGCGGAGAACGGTGCGGGAGCCGTGGCGATCGCCTTGCCGCAATTGGTGACGGCCCTTGTGAGCGCCGACTCGGAAGCGGTTGTGACCGAGGCGGTGACCCATACCAGCCCTGGGGAGCGGAACGGAGTCGGGCCGGACGTTGATCGAGCGGGTGACCGAACGGCCTCGGAACCAGCCGGGCCGCCGTTGCCTCCGGGGTGGACAGCCCATCAGGAACCCATTTTGGATGAGCAAATCCTGAGCAGCCTGCGGGAGGTGGAGGTGCTAGATGAGGCGATCGAACTCTACTTGCGCGATTCTCCAATGCTGTTGGAAAAGGTGCGATCGGCCCTGAGCAATGGCAACACAGCCCACCTGAAAGATGCGGCCCATTCCCTCAAGTCCACCAGCGGAACCATGGGGGCCCTGTTGGTCTATCAAACCAGCCAGCACATTGAAACTGCCGCCAAACAGGGAGACTTGGCCCTCGCGCAGCGATGGTTACCCGCTGTGGAACAAGAACACCAACGGGCGGTGAATCAGCTCAAAAGTTTGGGGTTGGTGTTCCAGTCTTTGGAAGCGGAGGCTTGAAGCGACTGGGGCCGAAGTCTGATGGATCGGTGATCCCAGGCAGAGTAGCGAGAAACCCACAATGCAGTTTTGCTGTGCTACGAATCACAGCGATCGGGTAGTAATGGCCATACACTAGGAAACAGGGTGTCAGACCCCCTAAAGTCAACGCACTACCCTGCTAGTAACCATGGCTGCTCGTCCTGCTTGTATTGCGCCCAACGATCTGCGCGCCCGCAGTTTGGAGTTGCTGAATGCCTATCGGGCCTGTCCCTCAACGGAACTGCGCAATCGCTTGGTTGAGCTGAACTTTGGCCTGGTGAAGAAAGAAGCGGCCCACTGGGTTGCCCAATGCCAGGAAAGCTACGAAGATCTGCTCCAAATTGGCAGCATTGGCCTCATTCGGGCGATCGAGCGGTTTGATGCTAGCAAGGGCAACGCCTTTAGCTCCTTCGCCCTTCCCTACATTCGGGGCGAAATTCAGCATTACCTCCGCGATCGCAGTAGTTCAATTCGGATTCCTCGCCGCTGGTTGGAACTCCAGCAGCAATCGGCCGCCATCACCCGCAACTTGCGGGAATCCCTGGGCCGTCAGCCCAATGATTGGGAAATTGCGGAGGCCCTCGGGATTGAGCTGAGCGAGTGGCAGCATGTGGAGCTGGCTCGTCAAAATCGATCGCCCCTCAGCCTGGATGCGCCGGTACGCAGCGACGAAGAGGAACCGTCATCCTTGGGGGACACGCTCCCCGATCGTAAATATCGCAGCTTCCAACTGGCCGAAGAAGACCGCCTGCGTTTGAACCAAGCCTTGGTCAAACTAGAAGAGCGCACCCGCCAGATTCTGGAATTTGTTTTCCTCCATGACTTGACCCAAAAAGAAGTGGCCGATCGGATGGGAATCAGCGCTGTGACCGTTTCCCGTCGGGTGCGCAAGGGTCTCGAGTCCTTGAAGGACATGATGGAACCCGTTGACGATTAGTTAATGATTAACCATTGATGATTAAGCGTTGATGATTCAGCGTTGATGACTAAACCTTGACCACTCAGCGGTTCAGGTTGAACCTTTGGGTAATCACATAGCCCCGTTCTGATCGCTTAGGAGTTGATCTCCTCAAGCTCCAGAGGCCAGTTCTCAGCCCGATTGAAGTCGCTTCCGAGGCAGCATTGCCAAACCCGAAGCCAATCGGAGATCAGGGCCCAGAAAACGAGACGATCGCCTAGCCATTGGTTACAATGCTGGGCAGCTCAGTCCCTTGGACTCAACCATCCCGCGGACTCAACCATCGGAGAATTCACCTATGCCCAGCCTGGTACGGTTTGGGGCAGCCGTAGCCCTGCTGGTGGCAGCCACCAGTTGTGGTGGCCCCACAGACACTGCAACCACTGACGAGGCCAGCCCAACTGCGTCCCCCGCCAGCGGTACGGATGCGCCCGCCGCCACCGTGCCCAAGGCTGACTTCAAATCGCCCATGGTTGCCGGTCGCCCCAAGACGGCCGTACCCACCATCCAGCGGTTTATTCAGCCCACCAACATCGACGCAAGGGCCAAGCAAACCCAAACCGAAATTCAGCAAAATAGCAAAAACAGTCGGCGCGATCCCTTTGCGATTCCGCTGCAAGTGCAGCCCCTGGCCAAGTTGCCGGATGGCAGCCCTGTGGGACCCAGCGTGACCCAATCCCCCCGACCGATCGCCATTCCATCCCCCACTTGGCAAGAGCCGGAAACCGATGTGGAAGGCCGCGATTTCCGAGGCTATCCCCCGCCAACGCTGGTTGATCCGCCCAAGCCGCGGCCGGCGGTGCGTCGTCCCACGCCTGCTCGCTCTCCGGTGGCCGCGCGGCCGCAAGTGCCGCCTGTGACGGTTCCCAGCCAGCCGCCCGCGCCCCCTTCGCCCACGGATGCCCTCAGTTTGCGGGTGACCGGTGTGGTGCAAGTGGGCGATCGATTCCAGATCATTGTGCAAATTCCCGGTGAGAACTCCGAGCGCTACGTGAATGTGGGCGATCGAATTGCCAATGGCCAGGTTTTGGTGAAGCGGGTGGAACTGAGCAAGACTCTGGATCCGGTGGTGATTTTTGAGCAATATGGCCAAGAAGTGGCGAAAAATGTGGGTGACAGTGCCCAACCGATCGCCATGCGTTAGGGATTGCTTCAGCAAAATCGTTCAAGCAATTGCCGAACCCGATTTGCTCAGCCAAAGTTCCCGAACCCGATTTGCTCAGCCAGAATTACCCGGACAGAATTGCCCAACCAGAATTATTCAGCCAAAATTGCTTAACCAAGTTTGCTGAACCAAATTTGCCTGACGGTCTGTTATCAAATTTCTAAAACCCTGATGTTGTCGTTTGGGTGACTGGTGGCTGCTGATGGTTTTGGGTATCCGCAGTTCCCGACTCTTCATGGTTAAAGGCTGTGGAGAGAGTCCTCGGGTGCTTAAGGTTAAGAGCGGTTCAGCGATGGTTGAGCCACGCATCCGAGCGAGGAAGAAGTGAACCAGAAAGGAGTGAGGACATGGCTGGTTTAACGCGAACAACGTGGATTCGGGCCGTTTTGGCCACAACTTGCATGGCGGCCACTACAGCGGTGGTCATGGTCGGTAACTCGTTACCGAGCAACGCCCAGCAAAGTTGGCCGCCGGGTTTTTATCGGCGAATGAGCGATTCCACTATCCGTTGGGTTGCGGGTGATGGTCGCATGTGCCGCGTGATGAATCGCGATCAGTTGACGGCTTTTGGGGGCGATGGTGTGGTGCGAGTGGTGGGCGATCGCTCCACATTCGATCGGGGCCGGACGGATACGGGGATTTGCCCCTGGCCCGATGGCATCTATCGCGAAAGCAACTGGCGTAATATTTGGCAGCTTCTCTACACCGTGGGCAGCCGCCGGTATTACTGCAACATCACCACTCAGCAACACCTCCAGGCTTACAACTTGGTCGATGAGCAAACAAACCCTGTGATTTTGACGGTTCCCAATCGATCGCGCCTGGGCTTCAAGCGGGAATGGGCGGGGGACTGTGTTTGGCCCAACATCGGCGACAACTAATCAACGAGATTGATGATAACGATCCGCTTCAGGGTTCTATGCCAATGACTCGATCGACGGACTGATCGGCTGTCCTTGGTTTAGCGAGTAATAAAACTTAAAACCTCACCCCTTTAGTCGCTGGCTAGGCGATAGTAGCCTAGAGAGCAGCCACTTCACCCTGAATGGGACTGGCCTTCTGGGCTGTCCTTCCGATGTGGATGCGATTGTCACGGGCAGTCAGTCCGAGACTCAACATCGACGCGCCGATCGGGTTTCTCCAGATTTCTGGGGGCGATCAATGTAGCGTCAACCCATGGACGAATTAAACAGTTTCGACTGTTTAATTTAGGGCCGAAATTCCTGAGTCTTAGACCTGGGGATTGGGTCAAAAGAGAGAAAAATAAACCAAAGGAAGATAAACCTATGGCGGTTCAACGCGGTGCTAAGGTGCGGGTTCTGCGCCCCGAGTCGTACTGGTATCGGGATGTGGGCACGGTTGCTTCGATCGACCAAAGCGGCATCAAATACTCGGTAATTGTCCGTTTTGATAAGGTCAATTACTCGAACATTAACACCAACAACTTCGCGCCCGAAGAGCTGGAAGTGGTGGAAGCACCGAAGGCTGCTGCGAAAAAATAGGCGAATCATCGCTGCGATCGCCCGTTGGGGATGGTGGCAGCGTTTCGCAAGCCAAGGCCGTTGGCCTTGGTCTGATTCGTGGGTTGGTTCTTTGCAAGGCCGGGGGATGTTGTGCCAGAGCTGCCAGAGGTAGAAACCGTCCGGCGGGGGTTGGCCACAGCAACTCCCGGCTGGCTGATTGTGGGGGGTGAGGTGCTGCTCGATCGGGCGGTGGCGGCCCCGGAACCCGAGGCGTTTTTAGCGGGCTTGCAGGGCTGTTGCCTGGTGAGTTGGAAACGACGGGGCAAGTATTTGTTGGGCGAGTTGCAGCGAGCGCAACGGCCGGCCGGCTGGTTGGGGGCCCACCTGCGAATGACGGGCCAGTTTTTGTGGGTGGATCCGGCGACTCCGGTGCATCAGCATACGCGGATCCAATTGCGATTGCGATCCAACGCGATCGAGCGAGAATTGCGATTTGTGGATCAGCGCACCTTTGGGCATTTGTGGTGGGTGTCACCCGATCGCCCGATCGAGCAGGTGATTACCGGTTTGGCTAAGTTGGGGCCGGAACCCTTTGACCCGGCTTTTTCGATCGATTATTTTGCGGAGCGGCTGCGAAAACGCCACAAAACCATCAAAGCCACCCTGCTGGATCAAGATCTAGTGGCCGGTTTGGGCAACATCTACGCCGATGAATCCCTTTTTTTGGCGGGAATTTGGCCAGAAACAAGGGCCGCAGACCTGAGCTGGGAACAAGTTGGCAAGCTCCATCGGCAAATTCGGCAAGTGCTGGAAGCCAGCTTGGCGGCGGGCGGCACAACCTTTAGCGATTTTGTGAACTTGGAAGGGGTAAACGGTAACTACGGCGGGGAAGCTTGGGTCTATAACCGCAAAGGGCAACCCTGCCGCGTTTGTGGCACGGCGATCGAGCGGTTGCGGATTGCGGGCCGATCGAGCCATGTTTGCCCTCAATGCCAGCCCCGGTCGCCCCAAGCCTGAACCTGGAGCCATGGGGGCTAATCACTGGCTATGGCTCCAGGATGGCCTGGGCCCGATCGGCCGCTGACTTCACCAACGCAGGCAAGCTGAGGCTGCTGTAGTTGGCAGGCATCGAAGACGGTGCGGCCGTGAACCCGTTGTTCTGCGCGGCTCCCGATTGGGTAGGGGCCGTAAAGGGCAGTTGAGGGCTGGTGGTCGATCGCCCGGTGGCCGGCTCTGGGCTGGTTGCCTCTGGGCCAATTTCAAAGGAAATCGATCGGCGCGGGTTGCTGCCCATGGGGCTAGGTGTTGCTGATGGGCTTTCCGCCCCAGCCGCGCCGGCCGCCACGGAACGGTTGCCAGACCCCAACGCTTCATCCGTGGGGGCTTCCGCATTGCGCACCAGTTCGCTCAGTTCTACGGCAGTCATCAGTTGCGCCAGCCGATCACGTGCCGATTGACCACTGGCTTGAATTCGCTGGCTGATCGCGCTGCCGTCAGAGGGACTGATGGGGTTCGCCTCAACTTGGGAGGGGTTTTGAGGGGCGATCGGGGCACTGGCCACGGCGGGCGAGCTGCTGGGCATCAGAGCCGCTGCGGGGCTGGACAAGGGGGCAACCACGATCGGCAATTGCCCGTTGGCGGTTGCGGCCGATCGGGTAAAGCTCGGCAGTTGGGGTTGGGGGCGATCTCCGGTGGCCGTGAGTGGAGCCGTTGGGGCGATCGTCATTGGGAGGGCACTGGAACCAGGATTACCAAAACCGGGATTGCTTGAGGCAGAATCACCCAAGCCAGAGTTGGGAGCCAGATTGGGAGCCGATCGAGCCGTCAACACCATGGATTGGGTCAGGGGTTGGTCAAACCGGCGGGAAATGTAGGTTAGCTCCTGCAAAATCTCCTTCGCCCGATCGCCCTTAGCCACCCGGGGTTGGTAGTTTTGCACCCGCACCGGCACAAAGTCCACCTTCATTTGGCGATCGCGCAGGGCCACCCTCAACACCGCCGTATCGTAGGTGCTGCGCGAGTGGCCACCAAAAATGAAATTACCCAAGGAATAGACAATCGCCCGATCCTTGTAAACCTCAGCGCCTTGCAGCACATGGGGATGGTGACCCACCACCAAATCCGCCCCCGCATCAATAGCCCGTCGGGCGATCGACCGTTGATAGGGAGCGGGATAGCGTGCTAGTTCTTCGCCCCAGTGGAAATTCACCACCACCCAATCCACCTGATCGCGCACGGCTTGGATATCTGCCGCCAAGGCCTCGTTTTCGCGTGGGTTAGTGCCCGCGCTGGTTTCCGTGGCCGCGTGCCAATGGGCGTTGTAATAGCCAAAGTAGGCAATCCGTTGACCCTTCACCTCCAAAATTTTGGGGCGACGGGCTTCGGTGATGTTTTCTCCGGCCCCGATCGCGTGGATGTCGCTTTGATCCAAGGCTGCCAAGGTGTCCAACAGACCCGGCCGGTTATAGTCCATTGTGTGGTTGTTGGCCAGGGTCACCAGATCAATGCCCCCCGCTTCCAGGGCGGCCACCGATTCCGGCTCGGCGCGGAAATTGAACCGCTTGCCCGATCGCTTACGGTCAGCATCCGTAATTGGGTTTTCCAAATTCACCATGGCCACATCGACCGATCGGGACTCGGGAAACTGGGCCAACGCCGCCGACCAATCCCCGCCTAACCGTCGCTTCACCCGATCACTCAGGGTCACATCCCCCCCAAACATCAACGTCACCGCCGGATCCGTGGGGTTAGCGGGTGGGTGATTCACCACCGGCAGCAGCTCCAAAGCGCCCTGCACCACGGGCGGCCGCACTTGGCGCACCCGATTGGCCACGGGGGCGATCGCCGTGCGCAGGGGCAAGACCTGTTCCGTGGGGTTGCCGCTGCGAGGATTGGCCACGGGTTGCTGGGGGCGCGATCGGGTGGCATCGGGCGACGAACTGGCCAACCACAGGGCCAACACGAAGGGTACGATCGTTGCCCCGCCCAACAACACCGATCGCCAAATGGGTTCCAGGGCCGGATCCGTAGCCCATTGGGTTAGCCCCGCTAGCCCTAACTCCCGCCGACCCGCCGGAGCCGCAATCCGAATCGTTTGTTGCCAGAGGGGATCTGCCTGCCCCGTGACTGTGGCCCGAATTCGCACGCCGCTGACTTGGCCTTGTTCTGAGGCATTGAATTGCCACAGTCGTCGGCAAATGGTTTGGACAATATAGGGTTGACTCAGGGATTCTGAAGCGCTGTCTGAAGGGCTGCCTGAAGCGTTTGAGGTCGCCAGACTTTCCCCATCACTGGAGGTGACTTCGGCGGCCGTTGCTGCCATTGCGGCCTCCGGTGGCAACTGCACCTCCACCACCAAGCAGCGACCATTGAGCCGATCGACCGTTAGCCCAGCCCCCAAGCTTTGCCCCACCGGCTGTAGCCATTGGGAAATAGTGCCCAGATCCATGCCAGCGGGCGACTTCCAGCGATCGCGCGTGGCCGTCGCCAGCGCTGACCAACCATCCCGCGCCACCAACCAGCTATGGGCCAAGCGTTGCATCACCCGCTGCTCGGGCGATCGGGGTAACGCTTGCTGATAATAGGCCGTGGAACTCAGGCCCGGCCGCTGCTCCAACTGCACCGACTGCTGCCACAGCAATTCCGGTTGGCCCACGCGCCGGGCCATGATCCGCACCCCTTCCACCGCCGCCAAATTCAAGCTATGGAGTCGGTGGCAGATGAACCGCACCAACCGATCGCGCTCCGGTTCTTGTTGGCACTCCACCCACACATCAATCTGGCCGCTCATTTGCGCCGAAACCTTGGTGCGGATGCCATGGGGAGCCAGGTAGCGATCGAACCAACTCGCCAACGTGCCCGCATCCCACGTCAACCCGATGCTTCCCGAACCACTAACCCCAGCCGCATAAACCATTGTGTTCTAACTCCTCAACATCACGCGATCGGGCCCTGGGCGATCGGGGAATTGATCAACCGGGGCGATCGCTGGCGATGAACCCACTTAGTTGCCTGAACCGCTTGAATTACTTGGATTACTGGCACTGCTGAAACTGTAAGAATTGCAGGAACTGTTTGCACAGTGCTGCTATCCAGTCGTGATCTAAAAACTTACCCGCATCAAACTTGTTTGGGTAGGTTTGTTTGAGCAGTCTCTCAACCGTATTTCAGCAGGATCGCAATCTCAATCTCAATCGGTTTTAAACGATATGCGCGCAGGTTGCATGTTTTTGGGGCCGTCCCCTGGGGCGATTGCGAGCGCCTATAGCATCGCACCGATCGCTCCAAATCGGCTAACCCGCGCCCGGCCCCACGGCTTTGCGATCAGACAACAATGGTTGATTTTCCATGCCCCAATCGTCGTAACAAGGGGCTTGAGCATCTTGTCTTCCATGGTCTGCTAACGGTGGAATCAGGGTTTCAGGCGATTTGATGACAACGGTTGCTTTTCCACGCCCCAATCGTCGTAACAAGGGGATTAAGCCCCTTATCCTCCATGATCTGCTAACGGTGGAATCAGGGTTTCAGGCAAGGTTTCAGGCAACTTGACAACATGCCCCCAGCCAAAACCTAGAACAAGCTTTCTAGCCAATCCGCAATGCCCATGGCAATTCCCGGCTTGTCTAACATCCGCAGGGGCGATCGATCCCGCGTGACCAAATAGGCCACCTGTTCCCCCCGGGGCCCCGTCTCATTCCCCCGATTGGCCACCACGGCCAAGTGACCCCGCTGGAGCCGATCGTGGGCAATTTGCATCAGGGCTTCGTGAGTCACCCCCTCTTGATATTTGAAGCTGATCAGGCCTAACTGGGGAGCCAACTCGCTCACCAGGTCAATCACCTTTTCCGTGGGTTGCAGTTGGATGGTCTTCCACTGGCCGCCGCTGGGAATTTTGCCCGGGTGAATCTGAACGGGTTGATAGTCCGCCACAGCCGCCGAGAAAATCCCAAACCGATAATCCCGCTCCTGCAACAGGGACAACACCCGATCGCGGTAGTCCTGATAGGTCGGTGTAATGGTGTGGGGGATCCAGTCCGGTGGCGTGGTGGTTCCTGCCCCATGCACTAGATGCACCTGGGAGCCTCGGAGATAAAGTTCTTTGGCAATTTCAATCCCCAATTGCCCCGTGAAGCAGTTGGTAATTCGGCGAATGGCATCCAAGGGAACCGGCGTTGGCCCACCGGTCACGATCATCGGCACACCGCGCAGGGGCGATCGGCTCAGCAGTCGGCAAACATTCACCACAATGGTTTGCAGATCGGGCAAGTTGTTCTTGCCATAGGCGCGGCGGGGTTGAATCATCCGTACCCCAATCGATCGCAGGGCCTGCAACGAATCCGTCAGGAGGGAGTTGTGCATCGTGCCATGCATTGTCGGAGCCACCAAAACCTCCGTGCGGCCTGCCTCCATGCGCCCAATGGCCGAAGCCAGGGTCGCCGTCACTACGCCATCAGCAATCCCCAGCCGCATCTTATTAATCGTGTCGTAGGTGGCGGGAGCCACTAAGTAAGCCGCGAAGGGGTGAGCATCGCTCAGGTGTTCGGCCGCCGCCGTAAGCTTGGTGACAACGGGGTTTGTGGTGCTCCATTCCAGGGCCTCCAACGTGACGTAGCGGCGGGCTTCCTTTGACACAAAGGCCACCACATCCGCTCCTTGGCGACGCAGGGCCCGGGCCACATCAGGCGATCGATAGGCGGCAATGCTGCCACAAACGAGGAGGGCAATGCGCCGGCCGGCCAGATGCATCCCATCCAACAGCACCTCGCGATCCCCCATTTCAGAGGGCGGCGGAGGCGACAAATCCCAATCATCCATAGGGGGATTGATAGGCCTAGAAGAGGGGTCAAAATACCAGGAAAATGAGTCGGCAACGGTCATGGAGCAATCGGGGTCAGGAAGCTACCTGGATGGCTGGAAAGGTTGCCAACGGATGATGAAAAGTCTATTGAAAAATGGCTATTGAGTGGAAAAAGTCTTCAGAAATCGAGTCAATAGGATTGAAACGGCTGCAACAGTTGAATTGACAATTCAAAACGATCAAAAACGATTAAAACGGTTGAATTTAAGTTGCACTTGAGCGAAATCATCTTCAATTCAAGAAAACTTGCACGGAGTCATCTTGGATTTAAGCGGTGGGTTGGGTCGTGCTTCCGGCCAGTGGTTGGGGCTAGCGGCTGGCGAGACCGAACCGATCGAGCGGCCAAAACCGCCACCAGGCCCGCCCGATCGCGTTCTCGATCGGCAAAAAGCCCCACACATGGGAGTCATTGCTATTGTTGCGGTTATCACCCATGACAAACAACATTTGTGCAGGAACGGTGACGGGCGTTAGCTCATAGGTGGGTGGTTCCAGGGTGTAAGGCTCCGTGAGGGGTTGGTCATCCACATAAACCTGGCCGTTTTTGACGGCGATGGTTTGGCCCGGAAACCCAATCACCCGCTTAATAAACGCTTGATCGCGGGGGTAGCCAAGGGCTTGCAGTTGGGGCGGCGGCGCAAAAACCACAATGTCGCCCCGTTGCAGGGGCCGAAACCAGTGGGAAATTTTTTCCACCACTAGCCGATCGCCCACGGCCAAAGTGGGGTACATCGACTCAGAGGGAATGACGCGCGGTTCTGCCACAAAGGTGCGAATCAACAGGGCCAGCACCAGGGCAATGCCGATAATTTGCACGCTTTCCCGCCACCGCTGCCAACCGGATGGGCGATCGGGCAAGGGGCTGGGCTTGGGGCAATCGGCTGAATTTTGACTCAGTGGGGCCATGAACAACGTTCTCCAAAAGTTCTGTTGATTAACCCCCAACAGCATGGGTGGAAAAGAGGAATGGGAACAATGGGCCTATGTGGCTTTTGGGGTTCCGGACGGTGTTTCCTGCACTGGGTTAAAAATGCTGGCAAATTGAAGATCAAGGGCCAGCAATGCCCAGAAACCAGCGCAAGGGACACTGAACGCATGGTACAGGAGCAATTCACACCTGGTGCATTCTCACCGGCAGTTTATTAATTCAACGCTGTCGATTCATCATGTTCGGGCAGCCCCCCAAGTCAAGGGACTGAACGATCTTCCCGCTACTTTTTGGATTGAGCAATTAACTTATGACCGATGTTTCGCTGACGGATGACCGAACTGATGGCCGCACGGTGGCCGCGCCGATTACGCCAATGGCAATGCCGATTCCCCTGGTGGATTTGTCGATTCAGCACGAGAGCTTGCGGGCCGAACTCGATCGCGCCATTGCCAGCACGCTCGATCGGGGCGATTTTGTGCTCGGCCAGGCCTTGGCCACCTTTGAGGCGGCTTTTGCGGCGGCCTGTGGAGTCGAACATTGTGTCGGCGTGGGCACGGGAACCGATGCGTTGGCCCTGGGGCTAACGGCCTGTGGTGTGGGGCCGGGAGATCAGGTAATTGTGCCAGCCAACACGTTCATTGCCACGGTGCTGGGGGTGTTGCGATCGGGGGCCCAACCGGTGCTGGTGGATTGCGATCCGGACACGGCGCTGATCGATTTGGCGGCGGCGGAACGGGCGATCGGCCCCAAAACCAAGGCCCTGATTCCGGTTCACCTCTATGGGCAAATGGTGGATCCTGCGGCCCTGCTGGCCTTGGCCGATCGCACCGGGCTTTTGATTTTTGAGGACGCGGCCCAGGCCCACTTGGCGCAGCGAGGCGGCCGGTTGGCCGGTTCCTTGGGGCGAGCGGCGGCCTTTAGTTTCTATCCGGGCAAAAATTTGGGGTCGATCGGGGATGGGGGAGCCGTGGTTACCAACGATTCGGCCGTGGCGGCGAAGGTGCGGATGTTGCGCAATTACGGCGCACCGCGCAAATACTTCCATGAAGAACTGGGCATGAATTCGCGGCTCGACACCTTGCAGGCGGCGGTGTTGTCCGTGAAGTTGCCCCACTTGCCCCGCTGGAATCGAGACCGGGCCCAGTTGGCGGCGGCCTACGATGCACGGTTGGCGGCCCTGGCCGATCGGGGCATTGTCCCGATCGCCAACCAATCGGGGCCGGGCCATGTGTATCACCTCTACGTGGTGCGGGTGCGGCCCACCTGTCGGCTCGATCGCGATCAACTACTGGCGGCCCTGCAACAGCAACAGATCTTTGCGGGCATTCACTACCCCATTCCCTGTCATCTGCAACCGGCCTTGCAATCCTTGGGCTACGGAGTTGGATCCTTCCCGGTGACGGAACAGTTAGCCAACGAAATTCTCTCGTTGCCCCTGTTCCCGGGTCTGACCCTGGAGCAGCTCGATCGGGTTGTGGGGGCGATCGAGCTAGCCACCCGCTAGGGCCGCTCCCTTAACCAGCGGGCCGCATCCACCGCGTGATAGGTCAAAATCCAATCGGCCCCGGCCCGCTTCATGCCCAACAGGGTTTCCAGCACGATCGCCCGTTCATCAATCCACCCCTGTTCGGCGGCAGCCTTCACCATGGCGTATTCCCCAGACACGTTGTAGGCCGCCACCGGCAGTTGGGTTTGGGCCTTCAGTTGCCAAATGATGTCCAAATAGGCCAAAGCCGGTTTCACCATCAACACATCCGCCCCTTCTGCCAAATCCAACAGCGCCTCCTTGAGGGCTTCCCGTCGATTGGCCGGATCCATTTGGTAGGTTTTCTTATCCCCAAACTGCGGGGCCGAATCCAGGGCATCTCGAAAGGGGCCGTAATAGGCCGAGGCATATTTGGCGCTATAGGCCAGGATGCCCGTTTGCCAAAATCCAGCCGCATCCAAGGCTTGGCGAATGGCCCCCACTCGGCCGTCCATCATGTCGGACGGAGCCACAAAATCCGCCCCTGCTTCAGCTTGTGCCAACGCCTGTTGGGTCAAGACCGCTACGGTTTCATCATTCAAAATCCGTCCCGCCTCATCCACAATTCCATCGTGGCCGTGGGTCGTGTAGGGATCGAGGGCCACATCGGTGAAGACCAATAGATCGGGAAAGGCGGCTTTGATGGCTTTGACGGCCCGGGGCACAAGGCCGTTGGGGTTGTGGCTTTCGGAGCCGATCGCGTCCTTTTGGGCGGGCGGAATCACGGGAAACAGGGCGATCGCCCCAATGCCCACCCCTTGCACCATCTGCAACTTTTCCAACAACCGATCGAGCGATCGCCGATCGCAACCGGGCATTGAAGGAATTGGCTCCACCAGCCCCGTTCCTTCCATCACAAACACCGGATAGATCAAGTCTTGGGCCGTCAACACCGTTTCCGCCACCATTCGCCGCAGGGTGGCCGATCGGCGCAATCGGCGTGGCCGCGCGATCAACTCCGCTGTTGGTTCCAGCGTGGATTCCGGGGCGATCGGGTCTGTGGTGTGGGTGGCTGTGTTTGAGTCCGATCGCGCTGTGGATAGCCCTGTTAATTGCCCCGCCGTAGCTGGCTCCAGTTCCATGGGAGCGTTGGCTGTCGCATCGGTGGTTGGCGAAATGGGGGTGACGGTCATTAAAACACTCCGATTTTCAAAAGCCGTTTTCAAAAGCCAGTGCGATCCAGATGGCGCGATCACGCGTTGGCGCGATCACGCGTTGGCGCGATCACGCGTTGGCGCGATCGATGGGTAAGCCTCGCGCGTCAACCGGCATCAGCGATCTGCATCGATCTGCATCAGTGATTTGATGCTAAAGCGATCGCATGAGAATGATTATCATTATAATTTCTAGAGGGAAATTCAAGCCAGTTGCTCCAAATAACTGGTCTGATGCCAACCCCAGTCATGGAGCCAACGCTGGTTTCTAGGGCTGAATGGGTTGCGCCGCCCAAACTCTGAATCTCTTCAACCTGCACGCTCACCTACCCGATCGGGCTGGGTGGGCGTTTCCCAATCCACTCCAATTCACCGCGATCTCAATCCCTATGACCCTTTCGATCGAGTCACCTCGGCCCAACCTGATCACCACGGCGGCCAAACCCCCCGTCAGCCAGGCCGAGATGGAGCAAGCTGTGCGGACGCTGTTAATTGGATTGGGGGAAGATCCCGATCGCGAAGGCCTGCGCGACACCCCCAAGCGAGTGGTCAAAGCCTTGCAGTTTCTGACTTCGGGCTATCGACAATCCCTCGATGAACTGCTCAATGGTGCTGTTTTTCACGAAAACGCCAATGAGATGGTCTTGGTGCGCGATATTGACCTGTTTAGCTCCTGCGAACACCACATCCTGCCGATTATTGGCCGGGCCCACGTGGCCTACATTCCCGATGGCCGAGTGATTGGCCTGTCTAAAATCGCTCGGATTTGCGAAATGTATGCCCGACGGCTCCAAGTGCAAGAGCGGTTGACGGCCCAAATTGCCGATGCGATTCAAGGGTTGCTAATGCCCCAAGGGGTGGCCGTGGTGGTGGAAGCAACCCACATGTGCATGGTGATGCGTGGGGTGCAAAAGCCAGGATCCTGGACTGTGACCAGCGCAGTGCGTGGAGTTTTTGCGGAAGATCCGAAAACCCGCCAGGAGTTCATGGATTTGGTGATGCACCAACGAGGATTCCGCGCCTAGATCTCTAGGCTTTAGATTTCTAGGCCTGGGTCTCTAGGCTGAGAGGATGTCTGAAAAGCCAAAATTGCTACTCTGTACGCCCCAGTGATCGACTTAGACAAGATGCTCAAGCCCCTTGTCTCCCCGACTATTGGTGCTTGCCCGTGCCAAAGAATACTTTTTAAACATCCTCTGAGGTCTCTAGGCTAAAGATCTAGAAGTCTCTTGCTGGCGACGACATTTGGGGGGCTGCTGGCCCCCTGCCAGCCAATCTGGTCTTTTGAGGGGGCTGATTTCGCTGGGTTAGGCAACCCCAATCAATCGCCACCAGCGCCGTAACCAGCAAGGAATCGATCGGAAAAGGGATAAATCCAATGAAGAATTCAAAAATCGAAAATAGAGCAACAAAAATAGAGTAGTAAAAAATAAAAAAGGACTGCCTAGGCAGCCCTGGATGATTCCTTAGGTGATGGATTCTTTAGAGATCGAAGGGAAACTTAATGTTGATTGACCAAAAGAAGACTTTCTGAGAACGGATTCCTTGAAAAATGAGAATCCGTGGGTCTCGGGTGGCGGGTCAATTACAGGTTGGTGAGCCAAGTCACAACGCCATGGCCGGTGACTAATTCCACAGCCAGGGCAGACAGGAAGCCAATCATCGCCAGGCGACCGTTCAGTTGTTCGGCGTATTGGGTGAAGCCCACACGCTGCACGTCGTCTACATAGACCTTGGGTTCAACAGCAAAGTTGTTCAGACGACCCAGTTCTTCCGTGGTGTAGCCGCGTTGCGTCATGGTGATTGCTCTTGTTTGGGATGTTGTAAACAATTGTAACTCCTTTTTAAGAAATGTAAAGAGGTTTGTAACTTGTTTTTAACTCGGGGGCTGCCCGATCGCCCCGTGATCCCAAACACCAACGCAAAACTGCCCGATCGCCCTTGGCCACCCGTGCCACAATAGTCACTGGTTTTGCCGGATCGTGACGATTACTCTGGGGCCGTTTGTTGGCTGCATCCGTCACTGGCTGCATTCCCCGCCACCAGCCCCAGCCCGATCGCCCGGCTAAACAACTTTTGAACGTCCTGTCTTGTAACACAGGCTTGTGCGATGGAACCGCTTTACGAGTATGCGTGGCTCGTGCCGGTCTTGCCGTTGCTTGGTGCAGCGCTGGTCGGCCTGGGTCTGATTTCTTTTAACCAATTCACCAACAAGCTGCGGCAAATTAACGCGATCGTCATCCTCACCACGATCGGTGGGGCCATGACCATGGCCTTTGCCCTGTTTTGGAGCCAACTCAACGGCCACGAAGCCTTCGCCCGCAGCATTGAATGGGCGGCCGCCGGAGACTTCCACATCACGATGGGCTACACGATCGACCACCTGAGCGCCCTGATGTTGGTGATTGTCACCACCGTGGCGTTCTTGGTGATGATCTACACCGACGGCTACATGGCCCATGATCCGAGCTACGTGCGGTTCTATGCCTACCTCAGCCTGTTCAGCTCATCGATGCTGGGCCTGGTGATCAGCCCCAACCTGGTTCAGATCTATGTGTTCTGGGAACTGGTGGGGATGTGCTCCTATTTGCTGATCGGCTTTTGGTTCGAGCGCAAACCCGCTGCTGAAGCCTGCCAAAAGGCCTTCGTGACCAACCGGGTCGGCGACTTTGGCCTATTGCTGGGGCTGTTGGCGCTCTACTGGTGTACTGGCAGCTTTGACTTCACCGTGATGGGCGATCGCCTGCAAGAGCTGGTCTCTTCCGGTTCCCTGAGCGCGGGCGTGGCTAGCCTGTTTTGCATCCTCGTATTCCTCGGCCCCGTCGCCAAGTCTGCCCAATTCCCCTTGCATGTCTGGCTGCCGGACGCAATGGAAGGCCCCACGCCGATTTCGGCCCTGATCCACGCGGCAACGATGGTGGCGGCGGGCGTGTTCCTGATTGCCCGGATGATTCCGGTGTTTGAAGGGCTGCCCGACGTGATGAACATCATTGCCTGGACGGGTGGCTTCACGGCCCTGCTGGGCGCTTCGATCGCCATCACCCAAAACGACATCAAAAAAGGCCTCGCCTACTCCACCATGTCCCAGTTGGGCTACATGGTGATGGCCATGGGCGTGGGCGCATCCAGTGCCGGCATGTTCCACCTGATGACCCACGCCTACTTCAAGGCGATGCTGTTCCTCGGTTCCGGTTCCGTGATCCACGGGATGGAAGCGGTGGTGGGCCACAACGCCGTGTTGGCGCAGGATATGCGCTTGATGGGCGGCTTACGGAAATATATGCCGATCACGGCGGGCACGTTCTTTATTGGAACGCTGGCCATTTGCGGGATTCCGCCCTTTGCCGGGTTCTGGTCGAAGGATGAAATTTTGGGTCTGACCTTTGAGGCCAACCCGGCCCTCTGGGCGATCGCCTGGGTGACGGCTGGTGTAACCGCGTTCTACATGTTCCGGATGTACTTCAACACCTTTGAAGGCGAATTCCGGGGCAACGACAAGGACATCCAATCGCAACTGCTGGCGGCGGCCGCTGTGCCCGTGCCCGTGGAAACCGTGCCCAACTTCGGCCCCGGCGCGATGGATCCCAAGGAACTGAGCCACGACCACGACGATCACCACGCCCACGAGCCGCATGAGTCGCCCACCACGATGGTGTTGCCCTTGGTGGTGTTGGCCATTCCGTCGATGCTGATTGGGTTGCTGGGTGTGCCCTGGAACAACCTGTTTGAGCATTTCCTGGAGTCGCCCCACGCCGCCGAGCAGGCGGAGCACGCCTTTAACCTCACCGAATTTTTGGTGATGGGCGGTAACTCCGTGGGCATCGCGCTGATCGGGATTACCTTGGCTTCCTTGATGTATTTCAAGAAGTCGATCGACCCCGCCGCGATCGCCCAAAAGATTCCCTTCTTCTACCAACTGTCGCTGAACAAGTGGTACTTCGATGAAATCTACGATCGGCTGTTTGTCCAAGGCAGCCGTCGCCTGGCCCGCCAGGTGATGGAAGTGGACTTCCGGATCGTCGATGGTGCGGTGAACCTGACCGGTTTTGTAACCCTGATTTCCGGCGAAGGTCTGAAGTACTTCGAGAACGGTCGCGCCCAGTTCTACGCGCTGATCGTGTTCGCGGCGGTCTTGGGCTTCGTGGTGCTGTCGGGCATCACGGGCTAGTAATCTTTTGCTTTGTGGTGCTCTCGGGCATCACCCGTTAATAACTGAATTGACGGTTGAACGACCTGTTGAATTGCCGGTCAATTCATCACCCCCTGAACTGGTTCGGTTCAGGGGGTTTTTGTTGAGCGATCCAAACCCTTGAACTCAGCCTGACAAAAATTCCCGTGTCCCCACGTAGAGCTAGGGAATTTTCCCCAAACCCATGACAGCCAACAAAGCTTGATTGTTGAACTGTTAGTGGCCAATGGTGAAGTATTTGGGGGGGTAGGGCTGACGACACTCTACCGATAGTGAATCTGAATTTGCTAGACTCGGGATACGTTCATACTTAAGTGTTATTAAGTGCCTTTTTTTACACCAACTTGCTTTCGCTAGTGCTTACCTCTTGATTGCCATCACAAACCTTCGCGACTGATGAGCCAGAATTGGCAAAACTCGGCAGGAATTGGCGCTGGCCAATGCGAATCCCTGCTGAATCAATGTTGATCAAGTTGCTCAACTGTAATCATCAAGCAGCTATCAAGCAGCTATCACTAGGCCTGATGGCTGCGATCTCAATGAGTAAAGGTTCCGGGCTAATGCGGCAGGTTGGTAATCAGTTTGGAATGAGCAATTTCCAACCTATTCAACCCCATTTAACGTATTGCTTCTGGTTCATTGCATCTATAACCGATGGGTTTTTGGCATCACTCCACCATGGACGCTCTCCTGCCCTCCTCTCCTCTTTCTGCCATGAGCGATCGATCTGCCAGCCGCCACCAGTCCGATTCTCCGGGGCTAGGAGCTTCGCCTGCGTCCAAGGGTGAACTTCCAAGCCGTTTAACAGTTCCGCAAATTCAAGACATTATTTTTCAACATCTGATTCGATCGGTGCAGAATCTTTCACCGGAGGAAGTGCTGCACGAATTTTGCTGCTTGTTTATTCACTGCTGTGACACAACCGATAGCAAGCCTTTAAATGCTTTATATCAACTGGTTTTTCTAAATAATCAAGAGGCTTTTCAAACGACCCTTAAACGATCCTGTTATATTTTGATCAATAACTGGGCCAGCCGTCGGAATGAGGCTTTTATTTATCGCCTGATTGCGATGTTTGAGCATTCCCATGAACATAGTGATAGCGCGTCCTTGTCGTTGAATCGGGTGCGCAAGTGGGTTGCGGATTTCATTAGTAGTAATGACTATGACGAGCTGAAACTGTTCATTGCGCGTCACGAACTGGATCACTCCCAAGCTTCTGACCAAAGTCAGTCGGAAATGACGGCCACGCGCACTCGATGGCAGTCCGATCAGATTACGGAAACAGCCATTACACCCGAGGAGCAGCATTGGAGCAGTCGCTATGTGGGACAACTGTTGGTGGCTCAATCGGTGGATCCCAACAATCCCTTGGAACAACGGGAAGCGGCGGCGGTCTATGCGCGACAGTGGCGGGAGCGCTTTAAGTTTGATTTGGCGATGTATATGGCCAAATCGCAATCAAGCCGGAGCGATCGGGAGCGTCTGAAAAATCCAACCAATTTGGGTGATCAGGTGCTCAAAATCGTGAAGTCAATTGTTTTGCGAACGGGAAAATATAGCTACTCCAGTTTGGCCAATTTGTTTTTGCAACAAACGGAAGGGCTGAGGTATCACGGCTATAAGAAAAGCCTGCTGAAATACATCAGCTTGGAAAGTACCCAAGATCACATGACAAAGGTGGTTCGCCGAAAGTTGCAAGACAAGTTGGCAAGCCTGTTAGCGGAAGACCATGATCAGGTGATTACGGAGGATTTGCAAGCGGAAACCTGTCGCCATTTAATTCAATTTCTGACGACGGAGGACTTGCATAATCCCTCGCGGCTTTTTTTGCTCATTTTGTCGAATGGCAGTGCCTTAACGCTGACCATTTTCCTGCTGAAGTTGGTTTTGATTGCCCCCAGTACTCGATCACACTTGGATTTGTGTATTGCGCGGTTGGTGAAATATTACGAACAGTTTGATGAGGAGAAATGTCGCTGGGCCATTTATTTCTTTGACATTTTCAATGTGACGTTTGCGATTTATACGGAAAATGTCCAGTACAACCTGGTTTCGATCGATGGGCCGGAGCCATCGCCCTCGGCCTTGGAAACCACCCCCAGGGGAGATCGGGTGGTGCTTGAAGGGTTGTACGACAATGAGTTACGCCGCAGCCTGCGATCGGCCCAGCTAGATCGCTATCGGCTGTTTTTGCAAATGGCTCCCCATGCTCAATTGCCGTCCACGGGGGATTTGTTGGAAACGGATCCGGTGCTCGCGGATTCGCTGATTGCCGATGGGCCCGATCGCTAGGGGGCTTCAGGCCCTTTGCGTTTGGTGATCGTTTCCGTTTCGATCGTGCCGTCCTCTTGCACCCAAGCGAGCCGCCCAATGCGGCGGGCCCGGGCGCGATCGCGGGCCGACTCCCGAGTCACGGTGGGTTGCAAGTCCAGTTCCACCCGAATCAGGCTGGGGGCTTCCGTGCGCAGACGACGGGCATAGACAAAGGCTGCGGCTCGGGCGCGGGGCCCCGCCGGAACCACTAACCAGTCACTGGCGGGCAGTTGATTGGGCAGGCGCTCTCCGCTGGAAAGAACGCGGTGCAAGGGTTCCAGGTTTAAGCAAAAGCCAATGCCGGGATAGCTGTTGCCGTCGGGGTCGTATAGGCCCAGTAGTTGATCGTAGCGCCCCCCTTGGCCGAGGATTTCGTGGCCGGTGTCGGCGCTGCTGATCGCTTCAAAGACAATGCCGGTGTAGTAGTCAAAGGTTTGAATGAGGCTCAGATCCAGGACGATCAGCAGGGTTTGTTCGGTGGCTCGACCGTAATCTTGCAGCAGGTCAACGGTGGTTTTGAGCCGATCGAGCATGGCTTGCTGGTCGGGGGTTAAGTCCAGTTGGCCCACCTGTTGAATCACGTCCATGGGGCGGCCGCGCAGATCAAACAAAATCAAAGCCCGATCGCGCAGGGCGGGGTCAAGGGGCATGGCTTCGATGGCCAGGCGATCGAGCCGCGCCATGGCCGAACGCACCCGATCGCGCCAGGGTTGCGGGAAGGGTTCCAAGAGCGATCGGGTCAAGCCCGCCTCACTCAAAAGCAAGTGCCAATCGGCCACGCCCGATCGCTCCAGGCAATCCGTCAGCAGCAACAGCACCTCCACATCAGCCGCCACACCCCCAACCCCCAACAGCTCCACCCCCGATTGGAAAAATTCCTGCTGGCGGCTGGCACTGCCCTTGGGGGGCTTGCGAAACACATTGGCGCTGTAGCAAAGGCGCTGGGGGTGAGTCACGCCGGCCATGCGGGTGACGGCGGCCCGGGCGATCGAAGCCGTCAGCTCCGGCCGCAGCCCCAGATCCTCACTTTCGCTGTCGTAGATTTGGATCACCTTGTCTCGGCGCACCGAACCGCCCGCCACCAACGCATCGACCCGTTCCAGGGTGGATGTGACAATCCACTGATAGCCCCAGCGCTGAAACACGTCTTGCAGCTTGGTTTCGATCCAATGCTTCTGGGCCACATCAAGGGGCAACAGATCGCGCGCGCCGGTCGGGGGTTGGTGAATTGCCATGGTGTCAGGGGGGAAACGAAATCGATCGGGCAGTGAACATCGGCCCCCTACTTCTTACGGCCAAACAGGCCCCCAAACAACCCACCGCCGGGTTTATCTTTGCCACCCCCGATCGTTTTAGGCTGTGGTTTGGTGGTTTTGGCGGTTTGGCCCGTGGCTTGACCCGTGGTTTGGCCGCCCGTGGCGCGATCAAGTTCCTGCTTGGCGGCCAGGGCGATCGCATTGCGCGGATCAATGGCCAATGCCCGCGTCAAATGCACCTTGGCCAAGGTTCCTTGCTTTTGGGCCAAATACACCTTGCCCAACCAAGCGTGGCAATCGGCATTGTTCCCATCAATCTTCAGCGCATCCTTCAGCTCCTGCATCGCCATCGCAAATTGGCCCTTCGCGGTTAATTCCTCCGCCCGGTGCAAAGCCCGCAGCACAAACTGCGTATTGCTGGCGGCCCCTTCTCGGGCCCCCGTGGTTTCCCCGCCACTGCTGGGGGTGGATGCTGGTCGCTGGGCCGGCGGCGGTGGGGGTGGAGCAGCGGCCGGACGCGCTGGGCTGGCGCTGCCCGATGTGGTTTTGAGCAGGTAAACCAAATTCAGTTCGCTGATTTCAGCAATCCGGTTCAGCACCTGTTCCAAATCGTCATATTGGCTGGCGGTGAGGGTTTGTAACGCCTTGAGATACGCGCCCTGTACATTGGCGGCCTGACTTAGCTCGCGGGCCAGGGCCCCTTGGATGGCCACTTTGTTGGCCTGTTGGGGCAAGCGGCTATGCAACGTGCGCAACACGGCCTCGTAATCTGCCCGCTTGGCATCGTTGGAGAGGGTCGCATAGGCGGGGTTCACCAGCCGCGACATCAGTTGCTGGGCATAGGCCTTGCCCTGAGCATTGGCGGCGGAGCAGGTGTCGGGATGCAGCCGGGGGGCAATTTGTAAAAACCGCTTGCGCACGGTTTTGGGATCTGTCCCCAACGGAATGCCCAGGATGGCATAGTGATCCGTCACATCGTGACCAAAAAGCCCTCGTTGAATCTCGAATGACATAGCGCGCCGCCGGTGCTGTGAGTCGCTAAAGGGGGATGGGAGCAGGGGAAGTAGACGAGACAGGGGCAGAGCCTGGCCGGATAGAGCCGGGCTGAATGCCGTTGGGATAGATGCAGCCTGAGGAGCAATCTGAAAGATCGCCGTTGAATTGCTATTTGGTTAATCGCTATTTAGTAGTGTATCGGGTTCCTGGGGTGGTCATGGTGATCTTTGTTGCGGGTGCGAACTGAGGAATCTGACGGTTGTTGAACCCCCACTGGGCCCTATTGACCGACTTTGGGCCAGGTGGCGGGGGGCTGGTGCCACAGGTCAAGCTTGGGAACCGTTGCCAGAGCCGCACAGAGTTGATCATGTAGGTGGCCGTTGGTGGCCACGAGTCGGCCGCTGCTGGGATTGACGGGGCTGCCATCATAGGCACTGACTTGGCCGCCGGCCTCTTGCACCAACACGATGCCGGCGGCAATGTCCCAGAGGGAGAGGCCCCGTTCCCAATAGCCATCCAACCGCCCACAGGCCACATAGGCCAGGTCGATCGAGGCTGATCCGCCGCGCCGTACCCCTTGGGTTAAATGGGTGAGGTAGCAGAATTCAGGATAGTTGGTGTCGTTGGTGTCGCGGCGATCGTAGGCAAACCCGGTCACCAACAGGCTACGGCTCAGTTGCTCGGTGCGCGACACCCGCATCGGGATCCGATCGCGCGTGGCCCCGAGTCCTTTGGCCGCTCGAAACAGTTCCCCGCGATCGGGATCGGCCACGACCCCAACGATCGGTTGCCCCTGAAAGAGTAGCCCGATCGAAACGGCAAAAAACGGGTATTGGTGAGCAAAATTGGTGGTTCCATCCAGGGGATCGATCGCCCAAAGATAGTCACTGGTTTGGGTTCCCCCGATCGCCCCGGACTCTTCCGCCAAAATGGGAATTTGCGGACAGTGGCGACTCAGTACCTCAATGGTGGCGGTTTCCGAGGCGCGATCGGCTGCGGTCACCAGGTCGCCCGATCGCCCCTTTTCCTCGGCCTCAATTTTGCCGAGAAACGATCGCACCACTGCCGCTCCGGCCAGGGCCGCTTCCGTGGCAATCTCCAGCAGTCGTTGCAACGTTGCCTGATCTGGTAACTGACTCATGCTTCAATTCCACACTCTCTAAAATGTGCATCTTGCAAACTATGCATCTTGCAAACTTGCAGAAGTCTTGTCAGCTTCACGATGCCAGCTAGGAAGGATTTTGGCGGCGGAATTCGCTGGGCCGCAACCGCATGGGCGATCGGGGATTCCAAACACCTAACTCCAAAATCCGAGCATATTCCTGGGCGTAGAAAATGCGGCGATCGTACTTCAGCAGTCCCGATCGACTGGCGGGAACCGCATAGCCCGCCTTGGTCAGTTGCTCATTCACAAGCTGCCCATCCCGCCAAACATACGCCAAAAGCCGGCCGAGGCGATCGCGCGCTTCCCCGGACTCAAATTCCAACCAAACCGTTTGCCCCGCCACCAGTTCCATCAGGGTTTGTTGGGCCTTAATCCCCCAGGGCTGTTGGCGCAAGTCCGGAGCATCAATGCCCAAAAGGCGGACGGTTTCCAGTCGTTTGGCATCGGCCCCCGTGCCGCGCACCTCCAGGGTGTTGCCGCTGGGCACGCGGTTCACCACCACCTGCACCCCGGTGAGGGGCGAGTTGCCACAACCGGTAAGCAACCCCAAGATCAGGCCAAGGGCGATCGCCCTTGGCCAAGGCTGGCTGCGAATGACTTGGGGGAGTGGCCCGGTGCGGGGTTGAGTGGGCGTTTTGGCAAGCTGTTTGGGGCTGGTGGCTGTCTTGATGTTTGGGATTGCTGATGGGGTCGCGAATGGGCTGGTTGATGGGGTGCTCGATCGGCCTTGGGGCAACGGTTGACCCCGATCCAGTGGCTTAATCTTCATCCAGGGGCAGGCCGCGGCGGACTTTGCCCTTGCCAAAATAGCGGCCAAATTGCAGTTCATATACTTCGTCTTCGTCCTGGGTTTCCACCACCAGATCCGATTCGGCATAGCTAACACAAAGCAAGGCATAGCCCCGATCGCGCAAAGCTGGTGACAGGCCCATGGCCTCCGGCTGGCTCAGTTTGCCTTCCAACACGCGCACCGCACAGGCCGTGCAAGCCCCGTTGCGACAGGAGAAGGGCAGCGTTGCCCCTTGATTTTCTGAGGACTGCAAAATGTAGCGATCGCCGGGCACTTGCACTTCATGAACCGTGCCCCGTTGGCGGTTATGAATCCGCACCCGATAGGTTTGGGCGGCGGTCGATCGATCTTCAGCACTGTAGGTCATGGGGGATTTGGGCATCTAGGGGCCAACCAGTACAGCGCGATCGGATCCCAGGGATTGCCGCCGCGCTGAAGCTAGATTTTACCGTTCTCTTCCCATAACCGGCATGAGCCTGATAAGATAACGTCCTGTCATCTGGAGAGATGGCCGAGCGGTTGAAGGCGCAGCACTGGAAATGCTGTTTAGGGGTAACTCTAACGAGGGTTCGAATCCCTCTCTCTCCGTTTTTTAAGATCGCTCAAGCTCAGTTCCCTCAAGGGCGAGGGAGTCCCGACCAATCAGCGCACGGGGCTAACCACTGGCTTGGGCCGGCGGACTGTGGCGATCGATGGCCCAACCCAAGCGCTGCGAAAGTGGCTCAAACGAGCTACTTTGAAAAGCGATCTTGATCGCCCCCACTGGCTGGCGATCGGGGGGCTTCTATCGTTCCGCTGGGTGGTACTAGGCGATTGTTATGGTGACTTCCACTCCGTCCAATCAAGCTGCTAATGCCTCGCCGCTCGAGTCAGAGTCATCTGCACCGAGCACCGTTTCCCTCGATCAGCACGAGGTGCAAAACAGCGTGCGCCAGGCGGGCATTAACCCCAACTTCTGGTATGCGGTGGCTTGGTCTAATCAGTTGGCAGCGGGGCAAGTGTTGGGCGTGGAAGTGTGGCAGCAGAAAATCGCCCTCTATCGAGATCGATCGGGAGCGGTGCAAGCCCTCGAAGATGCCTGCCCCCATCGCGGCGTAGAACTGAGCCGGGGCAAGGTAATGGGCGACCATCTCGCCTGTCGTTACCATGGCTGGGAATTTGACGGGGCGGGCCAATGCCGCAAGATTCCCTACTTGCCGCCGAGTCAGAAGCTGCCCTGTGCCCAGGCCCAGAGCTATCGCGCGGTCGATCGCTACGGGATCATTTGGGTGTTTCCCGGCGACCAGAGCCTAGCGAATCAAGTGCCGCTGCCAGAAATCCCTGAATTCGATGATCCCCAATGGCTGGCTGTGCCGGTGACGGGGCAGTTTCGGGCCCATTTTTCCGTTTGTAATGAAAACTCGATGGATGTGTTCCACGGGTTTTTGCATGAGGAATTACAGGGTTGGTTTGATCCGGTGTTGCTGAAGCTCAAGGACGAAGGCAACGCGATCGTGGCTGATTACCAAGTGTCCTATAAAGGGCAAATGGCCAAGTTTTTGGGCTTTACGGACTCGGCCGATCAAGTCACCACCAAGACCGTGACGGTGCAATATCGCTACCCGCACTTTTTCAGTCGCCTGGAAGGGGTGTCTAGTTTGTACTTGATGCGCCTGCCGGTGGGGCTGCGAGAGAGCCGATCGTTTGCGATTTTCTTTTTGCGGTTGGGGCTACCCGGTTGGCTGGTGCAGGCGGTGCGACCCTGGGCCGCTAAGCTGATTGAGCAAAAAATCTTTATGCGCTTTCTGAATCAAGACATTGAAATGATGGAAAGCGAACAACGGGCGATCGATCGCGATCCACAGCGGCGGTATGTGGAAATCAACCCGGCAATTATTGCGGTTCAGCGCATGATTTTGCGCCAATATCAGCACTTTTTAGCGACTAAGCCCAACTCTCAAGGTGAATCAGCCCTCAGCCATAAGCTGGATCGCCAACCTAAAGCGGATCAGAAACCTTAAGCGGATCAGAAATTTGTGATCTACATCACTCTTTGATCCTGAGCGGGGGATCACCACAGCATCCCAATCACAACCGAATTGCCTCCATGCCCCAACTCGCGATCGGGGCCAGAAAACCTTGACAGAGACCTAGCTTCCAATCCCGATCAATCGGTAAACTAGGTTACGATCGCACCGATCGAAGTCAGGTTGTGGTAGAGCTTTCTTTCGATGCGGTCATGCTGCCCACCGTTTACTCTTCGCCTGTAGAGGTTCCTGCTCGTGCGATCGCGAAACGCTTCCCAAATTGACTCTTCGATCGTGCCTGTGACGCGGCGCACGGGCGCTTATGCTCTGCTCGATAGCCTGTGCCGTCATGGTGTGAAGCATATTTTCGGCTATCCCGGCGGCGCGATCCTGCCGATCTATGACGAACTCTACGGCTTTGAAGTATCGGGCCAACTGAAACATATTTTGGTGCGCCATGAACAGGGCGCGGCCCACGCGGCGGATGGCTATGCCCGCGCCACCGGTCAGGTGGGGGTTTGCTTCGGAACTTCCGGCCCCGGAGCCACCAACCTGGTGACGGGGATTGCCACGGCCCACATGGATTCGATTCCCTTGGTGGTCATCACCGGGCAGGTTCCCCGCACGGCGATCGGAACCGATGCGTTCCAAGAAACGGACATTTGGGGCATTACGCTGCCGATCGTTAAGCATTCCTACGTGGTGCGCGATCCGGCCGATATGGCGGCGATCGTGGCGGAAGCGTTCTATATTGCCTCGTCGGGTCGTCCGGGCCCGGTGCTGATTGATGTGCCCAAGGATGTGGGCCTCGAAGAATTTGACTATGTGCCAGTGGAGCCGGGATCGATTCGGCCGGCGGGCTACAAGCCGACCGTGAAGGGCAACCCGCGCCAAATCACCCAGGCGATCGAACTGATTCGCCATAGCCAGCGTCCCTTGCTCTATGTGGGTGGCGGGGCGATCGCGGCCGGGGCCCATGCGGAAATTGCCCGTTTGGCTGACCATTTCCGCCTGCCCACCACCACCACCCTGATGGGTAAGGGGGCCTTTGATGAGCATCACCCCTTGGCCTTGGGCATGTTGGGGATGCACGGCACGGCCTACGCCAACTTTGCCGTTACCGAGTGCGATTTGTTGATCGCCGTGGGGGCACGGTTTGACGATCGCGTCACCGGCAAGCTCGATGAGTTCGCCAGTCGCGCCAAGGTGATTCACATCGACATCGATCCGGCCGAGGTGGGCAAAACCCGTGTACCGGATGTGCCGATCGTCGGGGATGTGAAGCAGGTGCTGATTGAACTGCTCGATCGGGTGCGGGAGCTGGAAATCGCCAGCGATCCGGCCCAAACGGCCGCTTGGCACACCCGCATCAACCAATGGAAAACCGACTATCCCTTGGTGGTGCCCAGCTACGACAACGAAATCGCCCCCCAAGAGGTGATTGTGGAATTGGGTCGCCAAGCCCCCGATGCTTACTACACCACCGATGTGGGTCAGCACCAAATGTGGGCAGCTCAATTCCTGAAGAACGGCCCCCGTCGTTGGATTTCCAGCGCTGGCTTGGGAACCATGGGCTTCGGGATTCCGGCAGCCATGGGCGCAAAGGTGGCGCTTCCGGATCACCAGGTGATTTGTGTGGCTGGCGATGCCAGTGTGCAAATGAATATCCAAGAGCTGGGAACCCTGGCCCAGTTTGGAATCAATGCCAAGACCGTGATTGTGAACAACGGCTGGCAAGGGATGGTGCGCCAATGGCAGGAAGCCTTCTATGGTGAGCGCTACTCCTCGTCCAACATGGAAGTGGGGATGCCGGACTTTGGCAAGTTGGCCGAAGCCTTTGGGATCAAGGGCATTTTGGTGACGGAGCGCAGCCAGCTTGCGCCAGCCGTGGCGGAAATGCTGGCCTACGATGGCCCGGTGCTGTTGGATGTGCGGGTGCGGCGCGATGAAAACTGTTATCCGATGGTGGCTCCGGGCAAGAGCAATGCCCAAATGTTGGGTCTGCCGGAAGTGAAGCGGGAAACCCCCGTTAGCCACCAAACCTGCGCCAACTGCCAGACGGATAATCACCCGAGCCACCAGTTCTGTTCCCATTGCGGGGCCAAGCTGTAGGGCTTGAGAGTTGGCTAGTAGCGTGACAGGCTTAAGGCATTGGGTCAAAGTTGCGGAGCCAGTCGTGGTAACAAGGGGCTTGAGCATCTTGCTGCTTAACGATTGGGTGACGGTAACAGTCATGTAATTTGACCCAGCGAATTAAGGTAGCCGTGCTACTAGGAGCTGTTGAAAAAGCCTATTGGATCTACTGGAGTTGGATCTACTAGCTGGATCTACTGGAGTTGGATCTAATAGTTGGATCTAATAGACCGCTTTCGATGGGCCTATCCGATCAAAAACAATCAACAGGTTTCAACAGCCCGGCTCGCAATCACTGCCCAAGTCTGAAATTACAGCGGCGATCGACCCATTCTCCATACCAGATCTACGCGATCGGGCTGGAGATGAGTTGGTGGCCGCTCTTTGTTGTGGGTTTGGGTTCCCGGTTTCCCGATCGCCCGCACTGGCCCTTGCTGACGATCGCGTTACGGATCGCGCTCTTCAATCCACTCAATGCTTGATGATTCGATCAATACCCCTCCTGGATATGGTTGCCATGCCCTCTGATTTGCCCTGCAATTCCCAAGCCCCATCCCCGATCGCCCCTGGAACCCCGATCGAGACTGAAACACCCAAGCGGCAATCACGGATAGAAAACAACAATCTAAGTAATGATTTATACATCTCCTGGGAAGAGTATCATCGGGCGATCGAACGGTTAGCCTGTTCAGTACATCAATCGGGCTGGGCATTTGACCAAATCGTCTGCTTAGCCCGTGGGGGTCTGCGAGTGGGTGATATTTTCTCGCGCCTGTTTCACAAGCCTTTAGCCATTCTGTTTGCCAGTTCCTATGCCGGAGAGTTGGGGCGGGAGCGGGGGCAGCTCAAATTTGCCCAAAGCCTGGCCATGACGGGCGATCGCCTGGGGCCGAGGGTGTTGGTGGTGGATGATTTGGCCGACTCGGGAGCAACCCTAGAGGCTTCGATCCAGTGGCTGCGCGATCGCTACGATCTCAGCGACCTGCGCACGGCCGTGATTTGGTACAAGGGCTGTTCATCGATCGCCCCGGATTATTACGATTGCTATTTACCCCATAATCCCTGGATTCATCAGCCGTTTGAGCGCTATGACGTGATGGAACTGGCTGAGCTTGCTTCCTCGATCGAGGCAGATTAATCAAAGTTAACGACCATTCATGGGGCGATCGCATGACCGGGGCGCACCATTGGGGCATGTTACGCTTGGGGCGGAGCCTAGAATCTCAAAAATTCTCCGTAATTACTCGGATGACAAATCCAGTGCCATAATATTCTGAACATGGTCAGATTCAACGATGGCAACCCCCTAGGGGGCGAAACCCCGCTGAACCCTCCGTTAACTCTGTAATAACGTGGATGGTCAGTTCCGTTGCTCCGTTGCAATCCAGTTCCTTTCCTTCTCTGGTGGTTCCCGAATTCGGCTTTTGCGGAGGGACGCATCTGGATTCTGCCCTGCCCTGATTGCGCTCCCGCTTGTATCCCTTGTCGTAGTAGAGGTTGGCTATGGAGAATCAACCGTCTCCCAGCACAGATCGATCGGTCTCGGGACAGCCAGCAGCCTGGCCCCGGTCGATCGGCCTTAAGCCCCTGGGTCAATACCTTGTGGAGGCGGGTTTGCTCGCGCCCGCTCAAGTCACGGTTGCTCTGAATGATCAGAGTGTGACGGGGTTGCGGTTTGGGGAAATTTTGTCGAAACGGGGTTGGGTTCGCGAACAAACCATCGAATATTTCATGGACAAAGTGATCGAGCCGGAACGTCGATCGCTCCGTCAGTCCATGGCTGCGGCAACCCAGCGCACCAGTGCCGCCCGGGCCGCCGCGCCCGCCAGTCCCCACCGCAAAGGGTTTGTCCGATCGGCCTCGACCTCGGTGGAACCTAACAAGCGGCCCCCGGCTCCCCCATCCGCCCGAATGCCGATTGCTGTGTCGGATCCGGCGGGCAGTTTCCGCACCGACGATGCTAGTTTGCGCCACCGCAAGCATTACGGCCCCACCAGCGCAACAACCACGGCGGGCTTAACTCCACCACCACCGCCGCCGCCTTCCTTTCCACCACCGCCGCCCCCACCCGATCGCCCCCGCGATGGTGAGGAGTCCCCGGAAATTACCACCTGTAATGGTGTGTCTGCGTCCGACGATTTTCGAGATGCGGCTGAGAATTTGGTCTGGATTGGCTAGCAAGTCGCTCAAGGTGAGTGAGAGCGCGACTAGGAAGCATGGGGGCGTTTGGGTAGTGCTGTAAGTGGTAGTGCCGTAATTCAGGCATGATCAGCTTGTGAAAGCCTTGCAGCGTCAACGATCGCTCGCCGTAAGTCACCACCTCACAGGCACTACCAAACGCCAGAAAATCCGCCCCAGCAGGGCCGGGCTTTTTCCCTTTTTTGGGGTCAGCTTCCCAGCTTGAAAGCCTCTAAGAACAGGCCGTAAACCATTCCTAATTTCAGTAAATTCAAAACCGACAGCCACAGGGGCGATCGCCCGTTCAAATCTGTAACCCGAGCATTCCAGCGGCGATAGACCACAATGCTCACCACCTCGCAGAACACCGCCAAAATGCCCGCCATGGACAAGTCCCAGGCGGCCTCTTGGCCCGCTGTGGTGATCAATGCGGAAGCCCCAAAGAACCCCACCAACACCGCCAAACACTGTACAGAAGTGCGCCGCCAAGGATTTTGGAGCCATCCTCCTAATCCCCGGGCGATCGCGCCTAGGAGGTTGTTGAGCCTGGTATCTTGCACGATTTCAACGCCAGCTTCAATAGATAGTGTTAACGCCGGTTCAATTCAATATCGCATCTCAATATCGCATTCCAATATCGCCCCAACAGCGCCTTAACATCGAATTGCCACCAACTCGCCACTCAATCAAGACTCAATCAGGACTCGCTAGCATTCAGGTTCCCAGATTGGAGGCTGCCCATAGCCGGCAATCACAAGCTCGCTCAACCCTACCCCAGACGAATCTGGGGCAGATCCTGGACTGCTGCCAAACCTATCCTGAGCAGTTCCGAAAGGGACTGAGATCTAGGAATGGGATTTGGGAATGATGATTGAGAACTGCTTGGGGATATCGTATTTTCGGCTGAACTCTCGGTCAAAGCTAGTTAAATCCTGCTGAAAAGTTCCGGCGAATTTTTGCTCAGTCTTCTCCGGATGATCCACCGCGATCGCACCAAAACGCCGCTAAAATGACGGCAGTTTTGCGCACCCATCCCCGATGATTGCGCTAAAGCAGTTGCACCTAGAGGTTTTCCCGCTCATACGGCCGGGCCGCTGTGCTCTGCTTCCCATGGTCAGAACGGTCAGATTGGTGTCTGGGCAGCCACCCCACACCGCACTTCCAGCGGTTCTCAGAGCCTCATCAAGTGGAGATTGCCCTGCCAGAGCCACCCGAGTGCCCCTGCCCGATCGCCCATTCAGTGCGCTACTCTCTCATCAACTCTCCGCCCTTGACCCCCTTTTGAGGAACTCCGTGTCCACTCGCCATTCCAACCGCGCCTCCTCACCCTTGACCGATCGACATTCCCAACCCCACGCTACCGATATGTCTCGCTCCCAAGCGCCGCAACCCAAGCCTCGGGCCAATCGCTTCCGCTGGTTCTGGTTGTTGTTTAGCCTCTTGGGCGTGGCCACCATCTCCGCAACCACGGGGGCGTTGCTGGCCGTTTCCCTCAGTTCCCCCAGCCTCAGTCAACGGGAATTGAGCAAAGAGGAAAAGGCGGTTTTTGGGAACAATCAACCCATTTCCAGCCTGGGTCTGCAACTGCCGCAACTGACCCGGCCGGTCAATATTTTGGTGCTGGGGATTAAGGTCATTACCTCCGACGTGGATGATAGCCTCAGCCGCAAGTATGGCTACCATGCGCTGGTGAACTCCTTTGAGGGCTTGTCGGACACGATGTTTTTGGTGCGGTTTGACCCCAGCCAGAAAAAACTATCGGTGCTGTCGATTCCTCGGGATACGCGGGCTTGGGTGGATGGCCTGGGGATGACCAAAATTAATGCCGCTAACAGTCGTGGTGGGCCGGCCCTGAGCGCCAAGGCGGTGAGTGAGCTGCTGGGGGGTGTGCCGATCGATCGCTACATGCGGATTAATGTCCAAGGGGTGGAAAAGCTGCTGGATGCCTTGGGGGGCTTAACGGTCTATGTTCCCCGCGACATGAAGTATCAAGACGACAGCCAACACCTTTACATCAATTTGAAACAGGGACGGCAACACCTGAACGGGGAGCAGGCGCTGGCGTTTTTGCGGTTCCGCCACGATGAGTATGGAGACATTGGCCGGGTACAGCGCCAGCAGATGGCCATGCGCAGCCTGAAGGAACAGGCCCTGAACCCCACCACGCTGCTGAAGTTACCGGACATTTTGTCGGTGATTCGGGAGAATTTGGACACCAACCTGAGCATGGAGGAGATTGTGGCGCTGGCGGGCTTTGCCACCCAGGTCGATCGCCAAAATGTGCAAATGCTGGTGACTCCGGGGGATTACGGCGATATTGCCCGCTACGGAACGAGCTATTGGTTGCCTTACCCGAATCAGATTCGGGACATGATGGCTAAGCATTTTGAACATGGGGTCGGTTCCGGCGACAGTCGATCGATGTCGCAGGTGCGCGTGGCGGTGCAAGATGCCAGCGGCAATCCGGAGGCGGCCAGGGCGGTGGCGCGGCAATTGGAAGCCATGGGCTATCGCCAAACGTTTGTGGCTCGATCCTGGAAGGAAACGATCAGCACGACGCGGGTGATTGCCCAAAATGGGGATGCGGATACGGCGGAACAGGTGAAGGCGGCGATCGGGCGGGGTGATGTGCGGGTGGATAGCTCGGGCATTTTGGGATCTGACGTGACGATTCAAATCGGCAGCGACTGGCAAGGCACGGGTTCCAACGCAAATCCTTAAGCGCCCATTCGCGGGGCCTGGCAATTGCGGCCGCGGCAATGGCCCTTAAAATGGCCTTTTTTCCATGGGTTCTGTCATGGCTGATGTGCGATCGCCCCTAGACCACTCACCAAACCAGGAAGCTCAAGCCGATCGGGGGGATTTTCCAAAATCCTCCCGGTTGCGATGGGACTGGGAATCTGATTGGTGGTGGATCCTGGGGGCGATCGTGCTGGTGGGGGCGATCGTGCGGTTTTGGAATTTAGGCCACCTGAACACCTTGGTGTTTGATGAGGTTTATTTTGCCCAGTTTGCCCGCGATTACTTGGTGGGAAAACCCGTTGAAGATGGCCATCCCCCCCTCAGCAAGTATCTGATTGCGATCGGGATTGCCATCAGTGAGCATTTTCAGTGGGGCCGCGACAACACCAACCAGGCCACCGGTTCCCTGCTAGCCACGGTCAGCTATCGCTGGCTGAATGCGCTGGTGGGATCTTTGATGCCGTTGGTGGTGGCTTGGTTGGCTTGGTTGATGTCCGGGCGGCGGCTGTTGGCCCTGGTGGCGGCGGGGGCGATCGCCCTGGATGGGCTGTTTTTGGTGGAATCCCGCTATGGGTTGAATAATGTTTATCTGGTGACCTTTGGCCTGTTGGGTCACTGCGGTTGGCTAATGGCGGCGCGGGCCATGGCCGGGCGATCGCGCTATCACTGGCAGGTGTGGGCCTGGTTAGGGCTGGCGGGCTTGGGGTTTGGTTGCACGGCCAGCGTGAAGTGGAATGGCTTGGCCTTTTTGGTGGGGGCTTGGGGCAGTTGGGCCCTGTGGCGGGTTTGGCATTGGCTCGATCGCCCCGGTTTCACGACCCGGCAATCAACTGAGCCGATCACTGAGCCGATCGAGAATGCCGAACCACCGGAGAGCATGGCCAACAGCCCCAGTTCCCGCACGGGGCGATCGGTCGCAAATCCCCTGACACTCCTCCAGCGCTTCAGCCCGATCCAAATGGGATTGATGTTGGGACTGCTGCCGTTGGTGATTTATTGGCTGCTATGGATTCCCCATGCTCAACTGAATCCCGGCAAAAGTATTTGGGAGTTTAACCAGGATCTATTGCGCTACCACCATCGGGTTGGGGGTGATGATGCCCATCCCTACTGTTCTCGGTGGTTCACTTGGCCCCTGCTGTTGCGCCCGATCGCCTACTTCTATGCCCGCACCAGCGGCCCCACCGCCCCGATCGATTACCAAAACCCGATCCCCAAAGATCTTCCGGCCGGCACGCCAACGGTTTATGACGTACATGCCCTGGGAAATCCACTGCTTTGGTGGCTGACGGCGGGGGCGTTGGTTGTGGCCCTATGGTGGTTGGGGCGGCACTGGTGGCGATCGATCGCGCAACCGGCCGCTTTGGCACCCCCCCTAGTCAGCACCGATTATTTGGAAAGTCCCGTGGTGCGGTTGGGATCCCACCGCTGGCAATTGCGGCTGATGTGGGAGCGATCGGGCGCGATCGGGGCCGCCGTGCGATCGCCCGAAGTCTTGATGTTGACCTATTGCCTGGTGAACTATGGGGCGAATTGGTTGCCCTGGGCCAAGGTCTCCCGCTGCACGTTTCTCTACCACTACATGGGCGCGTTTGTGTTTTCGAGCTTGGTCTTGGCTTGGCTGCTCGATCGGCTCTGGCAATCCCGCCCCGATCGCCCCCTTTCGATCGCCGCCATGGTTTTGATTGGGCTGTCTTTTCTGTTTTGGCTTCCCGTTTATCTGGGCTGGCCTCTCACCCCCTTTGACTGGCAACTGCGGATTTGGGGAATTGAGGGTGTGCGCTGGTTGCCTTACTGGATTTAACGATCCTCGGGTGGGCCGTAGCGGGGCGATCAGGCCGATCATGATCAACCGCCGCGCCGCAGGAAGTCACAAGCTACGCCTAGGTGTATCACCCCACAAGTTCCCCCGAGAATGCCAGAATCAAACCACCGTCCTCAACGAGTCTGATGCCTGCGCGAAGGCTGCAACCCAGACTCGTTCAAGTCTCGGCACGTTTTTCATCGGAGCACTTTCGTCGGCTGCTGCAATTTGCTGCGCAGGTTTCTTTCAGCCGCAACAAATTGCAACATGGAAACCCAAGCGAGGCCTGGTTTTCCATTCCTGATCCTGACCATGCCCCACCTGCACCGTTAGACACCCTATGAAACTCGTGCAACCCATCCAGTCGATCCCGAAGCGGTTCCGACAACTACGCTTGCGCTGGTTGGTCGTGCCGCTCGTCCTGCAAGTGGCCGGGGCCGTTGGACTCACGGGATGGCTCTCGCTGCGAAATGGCCAGCGGGCCGTGAATGACCTCGCAGCCAGGCTCAGTGGCGAAATTGCGGCCAAGGTGGAACAGCATGTGCAGGGGTATTTGGGCACATCCGAGCTGTTTTTGCGCATTGATGCCGCATCCGTGGCGGCGGGCAACCTCAACCTCAACGACTTCACCGCCCTTCAGCGCTATTTTTGGCATCAGGTACACATCACACCAGCGGTTTCCGCCCTCTACTACGGCAATGCGGAGGGTAATTTTTTGCAGGTTGAGCGCGGCAACCCTTCCACAGTTTCCGTGCGCACAACGGCCACGGCCCCCAACTGGAGAATTTACACCCTGAACAAACAGGGTCAGCGCGATCGCTTCGTCAGCTCTCGTCCCTACGATCCCCGCAAACGGCCTTGGTATCGAGCCGCCGTAGCACGGGGTGGCTTGGCCTGGTCGCCCATTTACGTGTTCACGGAGCCACCGGTTTTGGGCATTACTCCGGCCTTGCCCATTTACACCAGCAATTCCAGTACGGTGACCGCCAGTGGCACGCCGCTGACCACGGAAACCCTCAAGGGCGTGCTGGCGATCGACCTTCCCTTGGAACAGCTTTCCACCTTTTTACGGGGTTTGAAGGTAGGGCGAACCGGAGAAATGTTTATTGTGGAACGGTTGACCGGGGCCCTGGTGGCCACGTCATCTGAGGAACCCCTGTTTTTACGGGATGCCCAAAACCAACCCCAGCGGCTGAAGCCGGAGGAGAGCCGCGATCCTCGAATTCGGGCAGCGGGCGAGTTTTTGCGAGAGCGCTTTGGCACCTATCGCCAGGTCAGCAAGCGATATCAGGGCATTGTGCGACCGAAGGGGAGCGATCGTGTCTTTATCGATGTGTTGCCCCTGGAAAATGACTATGGACTCGATTGGGTGACCGTGACGGTTGTTCCCGAGCGGGATTTCACATCCCAAATCCAAGAAAATACCCGCATCACCGCTCTGCTCTGTTTGGGCGCTTTAGGCTTAGCCGTCTTAATGGCGATCGCCACCACCCGCTGGATTGTGGATCCCGTTAGTCGCATCAGCCGGGCCGCCGAGGCGATCGCTGAGGGCAACTTGAATCAGACCGCCGCCGCCAGCCCAATCCTGGAGGTCGATCGCCTGGCCGAGTCCTTTAACCGCATGGCTTTTCAGTTGCGGCAGGCCTTCGCCGCCTGGGAGGAGGCCAACCAAAATCTAGAGCTGAAGGTGCAACAGCGAACAGCCGCCCTCACCCTTTCGGAAGCCAAGCTGCAAGAAAAGGAACGATATTTGCGGCTCATTCTCGACAGCATTCCCCAACATGTGTTTTGGAAAGATACCGATCTGGTCTTTCAGGGGTGCAACAAAAACTGGGCAGAGGCGGCGGGACTGGAAAACCCGGAAGCGGTGATTGGGCTAACGGATTTTGACCTGGTGCGAGATCCAGAGGCAGCGGAGGCCTTTCGGGAGCAAGATCGCCGGGTGATTGAGAGCGATCGACCCGTTTGGCACGCGATCGCCCCCAAGCAAAAACCGGGAGCCACGGGCGAAACCATTTGGCTCGATATCAGCAAAATTCCGATTCACGACAATCAACGCCGCGTGATTGGGTTGTTGGGGGTGGTGGAAGATATCACCTTACGCAAACAGGCCGAAGAAGCCCTGCGCCGGGAACAGGAAAAATCGGAGCGATTGCTGTTGAACATCCTGCCCCGCACCGTGGCCGATCGCCTGAAGCAAAATGTGCAGCCCGATGGATCCACGGAATCGGAACCGATCGCCCAACATTTTGAAGAAGTCAGCATTCTATTTGCGGATATCGTGGGCTTCACGCCCCTGTCTTCCCAACTGCCCCCGATCGACCTAGTGACCTGGCTAAACCGGATCTTTTCCCAGTTTGACCACCTGGCAGAACGCCATCGCCTGGAAAAAATCAAAACCCTCGGAGATGCCTACATGGTGGCGGCCGGGCTGCCCCTACCCATGGAAGATCCCACCGCCGCCATGGCCAACATGGCCCTAGATATGCAGCGGGTGATTCAAAGCTTTCAGGAAGAGTTTCAGCAAACCTTGGGGCGATCGCTGGAAATTCGCGTGGGCATGAACACCGGGCCCGTAATTGCAGGTGTGATTGGCATTCGCAAGTTTATCTATGACCTTTGGGGCGATACGGTCAACATTGCCAGCCGCATGGAGTCCCAGGGCTTGGCTAGCCGAATTCAGGTGACCGAAACGGTGTATCAGGCCCTCCGCGATCGCTATGAGTTTGAATCCCGAGGCGAGATTGACGTGAAGGGCCGCGGCCCCATGCGCACCTATTGGCTCACGGGTCGCAAAACTACCGCTGCTTTGGATGTGGTGGCCGCTGTGATCGACTCTGGCCCAGAGTTGTAGCGCTCGCTCGCTTCAGAAAATCCTCATTATTTGTTGATTAACCCCTGGCGATCGCTCCTCTGGGCCCGATCGAGGCCCAATTGGCGATCCTGACTTTCCCCCAACGGCTGCGAAGTAATCATTTGGCGGATTCGATCGCCCGATCGAGTCCTTCCGTTGGCACTCACAGTCTTCCGTTGGAGAAGTTGGTTATGGCTTGCAAATGGACTTGCGCAGTGATGGGTTCGATCGCCCTTTTGGCCACCACCGCCACCTTGGCCCCCTTGCCCGCCCGGGCAGAAATGCCGGAAGTGGTGTGGATGGTGGGGCCCGCTGAGAATGTGGAAATTGTGACCGGCGAGATTCAAGATTTGGTGGGCGATCGGGTGCGACTGTTGCTGACCGATGGTTCCACGCGCTTGGTGGGCATCACCCAGCTCGATCGCACCCGTCTGGGCTTGGATCCGGGAGATCAAATCACCTTGGCCTTGGTCGATGGTCGTTTCTTTGCCCAGGCCGTGGCCCTGGGAAACGATGCCCTCGTGATTCGCAATGGCTACATTCAACTGGCCAATGCTGACAGCGCCTACGTCAGCACCAGTCAAGCCAGCGTGACCACAACCACCACCGTTCAACAACGCACCGTGCAACGCAGCGGCCAACAAACCACCGTTCAACAAACTACCGTCACCCCCGATCGCCCCGCACAACCGATTCGCGGCATGTGGTAACTGTTGACTGACCTGATTAACCCACTGACTGAGCTATTTTTTCGCTCCCTGCTGTCCCAGGTTGCCTAGATCGAGAGCACAGCACAACCCCAAACCCCCACCCCTGCAAACACATAAAAAACCAGCAACGCCCACTGATCAGCAGCCTGATCGCGGACGTTGCTGGATTTTTTTGAATTGGAAGCACCCAGGGCCGCACAAGGCCATCGCGCAAGAAGCGATCGCGCTTAGGCCCGTCGTCAGTCGGCTATTGAGCTTTTTGCTAATGAGAGATTGATGTGTCAACTGTGATGCACTCGATCGTCCATTGGCGCTGCGACATGAGAGTCGATCGCCAATTGAAAATCAACAGTCATCACCCACCAATCAATAACAAATCACCAATTAATCCACGTTTCCGTGCATCCATCCCCAAGACGATT
This sequence comes from Limnothrix sp. HT2024, assembly GCF_059138625.1. Classification (NCBI taxonomy): domain Bacteria; kingdom Bacillati; phylum Cyanobacteriota; class Cyanophyceae; order Pseudanabaenales; family Pseudanabaenaceae; genus Limnothrix; species Limnothrix sp. HT2024. The sequence continues at coordinate 3,354,937 of NZ_CM181121.1, read as the reverse complement.
TGCACCTCAACTGGGCCCGAATTGCAGAGCAGCCACGACCTCAAACGTCTGATTTCAGGCTCCACACAACGCGGATTTCAGTTTTGTTGCCATGGACTTAGCGAGCCGCAGCGGCCACCATTCCCAAAGCAGGCACATCCCCTTCTTGATCGCCCCAGAGCCGAAGACTCGGGAACAGGAAGTGGTTTTCTTCAACGTATTGCGCTCCGAACAACCCTTTTTCGGCCCAAAAGTAGCGATCCGTGGTGTGTTCGTTACGCTTTACCAACACCAAAGCGGGGGGATGAATTCCCTCTGCCTTAATGAATTTGCGAGCGGCCGTGACCGGCTTATCTTCGCCACATTCGATGCTATACTGTGGCACATTCTCAAGAATCCGTCGCCCTTCTTGCCGCCGACGGCTCTTGCGCTTGCGTCTCCTTGCCAACCTCCTTACCTCCCGTGCCAAGATAAGTGTAGTGACGGTTACAAAAGCCGTGCAAAGTATATCGCCTTTGCGCCAAAATTTCAACTTGTTTTAATTGATCGACATGGATTCAATTACAATTGTTTATTCTGTCGATTTCTTAGCAGTTTCATTTTGAGCGCCGGCCCATCCAGAAACCTAGAGGCTGCCTGGATTTTGCACAATTGCCGCCCCAGGTTCTTGCGATCCCTCGCGGCTTTTTAATGATTTTTAATCAGTTTAAATGGAGCAATTTGAATAGAAGCGGTTTGAGATAGATCCAGCTTAAGGAGTTCTCAAGCCTTGGGGAGAGCAACGCCGTAATTCTTCACAAAGCCGGCGATCGCCCCATGCGGGAAACCGGGTGCGGCCGCTCCCCAATCCCTGGCAACCGCGAATGTTCCCCGATGGAGGCCCCCAGGGGGGAGTGGCGAGCAATGGCGAGTTCAACCTTTTTGGCCCTGTGCCAAGCGCAGTTAGCCTTGATGGCGGAAACGCTGCACCTGGGACGGGGTGTGGTTTATCTGGCGCAGGATTGGTCGGGAACGGCGGAACCGGCTTGGATGCCGGTGTTGGAATATCCGGCTCGGGCCAATACGCAGCTTTTGGGGGAAGCGGGAACGGGCCGATCGCGCGGTCGGGGCCGATCGCGGTTGCTGTCGGGGTCGGGCCCTTGGGCCATGGCTCCTGCGGAGATTACTGCTGCGATCGCGCCCGGGGCCGAGGTTACGCACCAAGGGGGCGATCGGCCGGACGTGGTGGACTTCTCGATCGCGCCGGAAGCATTCCCCCCGGCGGCCAATCAGATCACGGATGCTGACCATTCGGCCTCTGCCCGTTCCACCGCGCCCCCAATAACCGATTTTGACCATTCGGCCGTTGACCCCGCACTGAATCCCCTATTCAATCCCCAACCCCACCCGGGCCGATTGGTGCTGCCCTTGGCCCGAGGGGGGATGATGTTGGGGTTGTTGGTGCTCGATCGCCCTAAACCTTGGACTCCCAAGGATCGCCAACAGGCGGGCCGAGTGGCGGTGACCTTGGCGGCGGCCTGCGAACTCGATCGCCGCAATCAATTGTTGGAGGCGGCCTATCGCCAACAACAGACCACGCAACAGCGCCAGGCGGAATTACTACACAATTGGCTGCACCAGTTTCGGAATCCCCTGACGGCCATTCGGACATTTGGCAAGTTGGTGCTGAAGCGGTTGGGCGGCGAGGATCGATCGCGCCCACATCTGGAGAGCTTGCTGCGGGAGGGCGATCGACTCCAAGGCATGTTGACGGACTTTAGCCAAGTAATTGACACACCGGATTGGACGGGCCCAGCGGCCCCCAGCACCGAACAGCCCCCGCCGTCGGAGTTGCCCGCCGCCACCGAAAACAGGGCGGCCCTGCTGTTGCCGGGGGTGACGCTTGCCCCTTGGCCCGTCGATGCCTTGGTGATGGATGCGATCGCGGCGGCCGAGGCGGTGGCGATCGAGCGCGGGCGATCGTTTCAAATTTCGTTACCCGCCGATTTGCCGCCGGTTTTGGCCGATGGCACGGCTTGGCGAGAGGTGTTTAGCAATTTGCTGGATAACGCCATTAAATACGCCTGCGATCGGGGTCGGGTGCAGGTGCTGGCCCGGGTCGCTGCTTGGCAGGATGCGCCCGCGGCCGGCTGGGGGCTGGCGCTGGTGGTCAGCAATCAGGGCCACAATATCCCGCCAGCGGACTTGGAACGGCTGTTTCAGCGTGGCTTTCGGGGCATTCAGGCCGCTAGCGCGATTCCGGGCACGGGGTTGGGCCTGGCGATCGCCCGTCAGTTAATGGTGCAAATGGGCGGCCGCTTGGAACTGTTTAGCCCCCCGATCGCCCTATCTGCGCGGTTGCGGTTGCGGGAAACCCCCGATCGACTCCTTCCCCCGATCGCCCAGGGAACGATGGTTGTGGCTTGGTTGCCCCTGGCAGAAACGAATCCAGCGCCTCCTAAATCACCCCCTGAATGAACGGCTGAATGAATAGCTAAGTCAGCGGCTGAATCCACCGCTAAACCGACTGGTTAACCGGCCGAATGCCCACCGCACTGAATTGGGTGACCCAAAATTCCAAATCCGGATCCGGCAGGGCCGATCGCGCGGCGGCCTGGATTTCCTGAGCTTGGCTAGCGGATTCGGCCAGGGCAAAAACCGAGGGGCCAGAACCGGACATCATCGCTCCCAGCGGAGCCAGGCGATCGAGCAAATCCCGCAACTGCGCAATTTGGGGATGGGCCGGCAACACCACCCGTTCCAGGTCATTGCGCAACAGGGGCCGCAACCCCGAAAGTCCCGCCCGATCGCCCGCAGCCAAGGCCTGGAGCGATCGCACGAGGGGCCCGGACTTGGCCGCCGTATGCCGGGCCGCTTGGGCCTCCGGGGTGCGAGCATAGTCCGCCCCAAATTGAGCGCGATAGGTTTGATAGGCCCAGGGTGTGGAAACGCCCAAACTGCGATATTTTGCCAGCACTAACCACACCTGATCCACCCCCGCGAGGGGATCCAGCACCTCGCCGCGTCCCGTGGCCAAAGCTGTCCCCCCGCCCACACAGAAGGGCACATCGGATCCCAACTCAGCCGCCAACTCCTGCAATTCTCCTTGGGTGAGGCCCAGGCCCCAGGCCAAGTCCAGCCCCACCAACACCGCCGCCCCATTGCCCGATCCTCCGGCTAAGCCAGCGGCCACGGGAATTCGCTTTTCAATTTCGATCGCCACGCCCCCAAATTTGGCGAAGGCTTCGGGGAACCGCTCGCTCATCAGGGCGGCGGCCCGATAGGCTAAATTGCTGGCATCGTTCGGCACCCCCTCGGCGGCGCACTCCACTTGGATCACGCCCTGCATTCCCGATCGCACATGGACGAGATCCGCCAAGTCAATGCTCTGGAACACGGTGGCCAACTCATGGAAACCATCGGGACGATCGCCCACAATTTCCAAATAGAGATTAATTTTGGCGGGCGATCGCAGCGAATAGGATTTCATCGGCACACAAGCATCAGGACAAAAGCGTCCCCATTGTCTCAGAAGGGGCCCACGAGACCATCGATGGTTGATTAACCTTGCCTAGCTTGGGGGCGATTGGCGCGATCGGGGCGATCGGCGCGGCTTGCTCAACTGCTCCACACTCAGCAGCGTCACCCCAAGGGTCACCAACCCAATGCCCAGCCACTGCCCCCCGGCCAGGGATTCTTGGATCAAAATCCAGGCCGCCAGCGCCGTTAGGGCATTACCCGAGGCACTGAGAATTGCTGTCCAAGCGGCCCCCACCCGCTGCACCGCCAAGTTATTGAGCAGGTAGCCCCCCAAGGTCAACAGCCCCAAAATGACTCCACCCAACAGCAGTCCGCCCCAAGTTCCCGGCAACACCTGCACCGTCACCGCCTCTGGCCGTGCAATGAGTCCAAAGCAAGCCAGCACAAACACCCACAGGAAGGAAACCAGGGTGAATGGCACGGGATGCAAGGTTTTGGTTCCCCATTGCACCGTGAGCAGATAGCCCGCAAAGGCTGCACCGGCCGCTAATCCACTGGAAAGACCCACCCAGTTATCGCCTGCGGCCGGGCCGCCCTCAGGCAAGGCCAAGCCGCCCCCCAACAGAATCAGGGCCGTGAGAAACAAGCGCAGGGCCGTGGGTCGATCGCCCAATAACCACCAGGACAGGGGCAAGGTAAAGACGGGATAGAGAAAAAAGAGGGTGACCGCCAAGCCCGTCGGCAAATTCCCGATCGCCACATAGAGCAGCACTTGGGACACAAACATGAAAAAGCCGTTCAGCAAAATCATTTGCCAAGACCGACGATCGCGGCTTTGGCAGAGGTGGCGAATTTCCTGCCAAGTGGCGGGATACAGCCAAGTGGCCAGCACCGGAAACACCAGCACGATCGCCAGGGTGCGCAACAGCAAAATCAGCAGGGAATTGCCCAGCCCCGGCGCAATGATGCCGGGTAGGGTCACCACCCCTAATAGGGTTTCCGGAGCATTGCCCGTAAACAACAGCTTCAGGGCGACATTGAACAGGGCCAACAACAGGGCCGCCACCAGGGCCAACAGCCAGCCCGGTTGCCGCAGGGTCTGAGGATGGGGGACGGAGGGTTTCACGGCCGCAAGGGGGTGAGGGAACAAAACGGGAGCCGGAGCGGGCAAGGGGGCGATCGGGGAGGCGGCCCGATCGGGCGCGGTTGATCCAGGCTCAGGAACCGCAGAATTGGGAACCGCAGGATCAGTCCCAAGGGAATCGGGGGCGATCGGGGTTTCCCAACGAGCCATCAACTGCTTCAACAACAATTCCCCCTGCTGTTGCCGACGGGCCAACCGGCTGAGTCGTTGGGCCAGCGCCTGTTCATAGGCCGCTAAGTCTTGATGGAGATGGGTGAAAACTTGGGCCAGGGTTTGATCCAGCGCCATCAATTGTCGCTCGATCGCAGTGCTGCTGAGACGACCATGAATCACCACGGGCGCGCCGATCGTGGCGGCATCCCCCGATCGCAGTTCTTGGGCCAAGGCCTGAAACCGTTGGTCGATCGCCCTTTTCAGGTGGGATCCCATATGTTGAGCCAGTTGTTTTGCCCACTGTTGGGCCCAAGCTTGGCTGGTGGGATCCAGCAGGGATTGGCCCGGGGCAGGCTGTGCTCGCAGTTGTTGGCGATAGCGAGCGAGGCGATCGAGATCCAACAGTAATTGGGTTTTCTCGGCGCTCAGGCGATCAAGATCTTGGGCAAGCTGGTCAAGTTGCGATCGCTGAAGAATCTGCAATTGCTCCATCACTGCCGACCAATCCGGTGCTGCTTCTGGGTCGATTGGGGCCAGGCTCGATCGATCATCACCAACATCCCCCGCCGCCGATCGGGTGGGATCCAGATTGGGATTGAAACCCATAGGGTCGATCGCGGGTTCTTCAATGGGCAAGGGTGGTTGCTCCGATGGCCTGTTGATTAACCCCATGGAAATGGCTCAGGTCAGTGGCTCAGGTCAGTGGCTTTGCGGTTGAACAGCTCCGCATTTTGCGCCTCTAGCATTGCTCAATCATGATGGCTCAATCCTGGGCCAATTGGGCATGGCCGCCTTGGGCCCGGCTCAGCGGGACAGCCTCAAGATGGCCCAGCGGTGACCGATGCGCTGAAGTGCTGGAAGCTGGCCGATCGCCCGATCGGCTCGATCGCCCCTGGATCCACCACCCAGGCGATCGGCTGCTGCGTTAACGCCTCTGGATCCGCCTCTGGAGCCACCATCTCTCCCACAATGGCCGCCGAACCGCCCAAGGACTGCACCAAAGCAGCAGCCAAATCCGGCGGTAAACACAGCACCAATTCAAAATCTTCGCCCCCGTAAAGCGTCCAATGGCGGGCCCGCGCCAGCCCCACCGCCGCCGCTAATCCCGCCGGAATGGGCAGCCGATCGCCCCACAGTTTCGCCCGCAGTCCGCTGGCTTGGGCCAATTGCACCACCGCATCGGCCAGCCCATCGCTGGAGTCCATGGCAGCCAGGGAGCGATCGGCCACCAGGGGTCGCAGTTGATCCAGCAGTTGATCCAACTGAGCAATTGCGTCCAACCGGGGAATTGGGTATTGGTGGGCCTGAATCCAGGCCGATCGCGCCGCGGCCGAAGGTTCCACAGCCTCCGGGGGCCAATCAGCCCACAGCAGGGCCAACCCCGCGCGGGAAGCCCCGTGCTCACCCGTCACCACGATCGCATCTCCCGGTTGGGCTGTGTGGCGCTGGAGGGAGCGATCGGGCAAAACCGACCCGATCGCCGTGATGGCCACCGTGGCCACGGTCGATCGCGTCACATCACCCCCCACAATCGCCCCGCCAAACTGCGCTAAACAATCGGCCATCCCCCCATAGAGGGACTCCACCCAGTCGATCGTACAATTCCCCGGCAGAGACAGCCCCACGGTAATTGCCCGAGGCGTTGCCCCCATGGCCGCCAAATCGGACAAATTAGCCGCCACCGCTCGCCACCCGATCGACCTAGGAGGCGTGGTGCGATCGCTAAAATGCACCCCGTCCACCAGCACATCAGTCGTGACCACGAGCGATCGCCCCTCGGGCCAATCCAACAGGGCCGCGTCATCACCCACCACCGAGCGATCGCAAAAGGCAAACAACCGCGCCAGTAGCCCCGCTTCTCCCACATCCGCCAACCGCAACGATTCCACCGCGTCCACAACCTCCCGCACTCACTCCAAGCGCACCCAACCAAAACATAACGACTCTGCAACCCAGGCAACCCAGCCCATCGGAACGGTTCCCAACGCCCAAAGCAAAGTCCCCCTTGGCATCCAGGCCAAGCGGGGACTCAATCCTCGGGGAGGCGTTCGCTGCAAGACAGGTTCCGAGCAAACGGCATCACTCAGAACCTGCTGTCACTCATAGGACTTACGCAAAACTTCAGGGGAGTCAGCATTCTTCCAGTTCCCCTCGCCCTTTTTGGGAGAGGGGCTAGGGGTGAGGGTCTTAGCAAATCCTGCGTAAGTCCTGACTAACTGGGCTGCACCAGATTTTCCAGCCCATCCACCACCGTTGCCTTCACCACCTTGTCACCGGGGCGAATCTTATCCAGCACCGCCTTGGCATCGCTAATCGAATAACCAAATACCGCATAGCGACCATCCAGCAGGTTGGCCCCGGCGGGGGTCAGTTCCGGTTCAAACAGGAAGAAAAACACCTGAGACGAACCACCGTCGGGATCCGGCTCCGGTCGGGCCATGGCCAGGGCCCCATAGGACGAGAAGGGCAGCACGGGCAAATCGCCATAGCGGCCCGCATCTTCAAGCGTGATGCCGTAGGTGGGTTCTTTGTCGCCGCTGGCCAGAATTTCTAGGGGAATGGCGCGATATTCGTTGGTTTTGGGATCGATGAAGCCTTCGGCGGGGCCGGCCGGATCGCCAAATTGCAACACGTAGGAATCTTCGGCGCGGGTGAAGGGCAACCCGTCATAGAACCCCCGTTGCACCAAGTCCACAAAGTTGCCGGCCGTGACAGGGGCGCTGTAGCCATCCACCACCACGGTGACGCTGCCTTTGCTGGTTTCAAGGTCGATCGTGGCGCGGCCCTTCAGTTGGGGCAAGTTGGCATATTGGGCGGGCACTTCAAAGGGGAAACCCTGCACCATATCCGCTTCGATCGCCCCCACTGCGTCCAGAATCTCCCGGCGCAGTTCCCAAACCGTGGATTTATCTTTGGTTTCCACGGCGGCTTGGGCCTTGGCGATCGTCTCGCTAATTTGACCGAGCTTTTGGGCGGCGGCTTCCTGGCGATCGGGACGAACGGCCGCCAAAATTTGGTCGCGCTTGTAGGTCACCGTCCGATCGGCCGTTTTCAAGCTGCTGGCCATGGGACTCCAACGCTTAGCCCGCAGGGAACCGGCGATCGATTCCACCTCCGATTGCACCTTGCGAATGGGCGCATTGTCGATCGGCAAGGAGTAGCGCAGCAGGGCCTTACCGTCGGTGATCGCATTCCCGGCCGGCAGCGCTGCCCAAGCGGGAGCCACCCCGATCGTCCACAGCACCATCACCAGGCTCAGGGCGATCGCCCAACCGCCCATCCCTCCTTGCTCCCGTCGTTGCAGTTGTCGATCGACCACCGCTGTCCAGGTTTCGATCGTCTTCGCCCACCCGGAGCGGGTTTGCCCTGCCTTAAGTCGCCTTGGAATAGCCATGATCGAAGATAAATCGAGGTCAATCGAAGTGAATGAAAAATATTGCTGGCTGAACCATGCTGGCTGAACCACGCTGGCTGAACCGGCAATTTCGGTAGCCAACCCGCAAGCCAGCCCCCAGGACTCGCAAGGAAACCAGCCCTAAAAACTAGCCCGCCAGCCCGAAAACCATCGCAACAGCATTAAGCTTGATCGCCAGTTTTCACTAGCCCATCGAGAGGCTGCCAATCTTCCAATCTTGCCATAGCCCGGTCGATTCCAGATTCCTGGCCCCAATACCCAACGGCCCCAAAAAGCGGTAGAGTGTATCCCGTCCTATGCCCGCCTGCGGTGCTTTGTAAACCAGCTTCCGATGATTTCCAGTAACGATTTCCGCCCCGGTGTCACGATCGAGCTAGACAATGGTGTCTGGCGAGTTGTCGAGTTTTTGCACGTCAAACCCGGCAAAGGCGCAGCGTTTGTTCGCACGAAGCTGAAAAACGCGCAGACCGGCAGCGTGGTTGAGCGCACCTTCCGCGCAGGGGAAACGGTTCCACAAGCGACCCTGGAAAAAAGCGACATGCAGCACACCTACATGGACGGTGAGCAGTATGTGTTCATGGACATGAAGACCTACGAGGAAATGAACATTTCCGCCGCCCAAATTGGCGATCGGGTCAAATACCTGAAAGAAGGGATGGAAGCTCAGGTGGTGACCTGGAACGGCAAGGTGATTGAAGTGGACTTGCCCAACACCGTGGTTCTGGAAGTGGTGGAAACGGATCCCGGCGTGAAGGGCGACACCGCCACCGGGGGTCAAAAGCCCGCCAAACTGGAAACCGGCGCAACGGTCATGGTTCCCCTGTTCATTTCCGTGGGCGAAAAATTGCGGATTGACACCCGCGAAGACAAGTACCTTGGCCGCGAAAATTAATTTCCTTCCAAAGCTCCTGGCGATTGGGCCCTGGAGCACCACGACCGATCGCCAGGGGCTATAGGCAATTAGTGTTACAACCGATACTGAATCAGCCCCTACCCCTGGTCTGGGCAACCCTTGGGAATCCGCAAGCGATCGTCCTCAGGCCAGGCAGCTCTCTAAACTAAATCCTGACTAAATCCTGCATTTTGCATTGCCTTGGTTTGCATTGCTTTAGATTGCCTCTTTTTCAACTCGGAGCCTGGGCCCAAGGCCCCATAGACGGCTCTTTTTTGAATCCCTTTAACGCTTTAACATTCTGCGATTAGGAGCGAGACGACCCGTGCCGCTGGACTTTGACGAATTGCGGGAACTGCTGCTGGTTCTGAACCAGACGGACATTGCCGAAGTGACGCTCAAGCAAGGTGACTATGAGCTGACGGTGCGCAAGGCAGTGGCGGTCGCAGCAGCAGGCACGGCGATCTCCCCGGTGGCCATGGCAGCGGCCCCGATCGCCCCGGCGGCGGCCCCGGTGACCATGGCAGCGCCCCAGGAGCCAGCAGCGCCGCCCGCCTCGCCACCGCCCCTCAACGATCCCAAACTGCTGGAGATCAAATCTCCGATGGTGGGCACGTTCTACCGGGCCCCGGCCCCTGGCGAGCCGCCCTTTGTGCAGCCGGGCGATCGGATCACCTCGGGGCAAACGGTTTGCATCATCGAAGCCATGAAGCTGATGAACGAGCTAGAGGCCGAAGTCAGCGGCGAAGTGGTGGAAGTTTTGGTGGAAAATGCCCAGCCCGTCGAATTCGATCAAGTTCTGATGCGGGTGCGGCCCGCCTAGATCACCTGCCCCCATCAAGCGCATGGATAGTGAACCCAGCAACCCTAATTTTCCCGCCGATGACTCCTCCAGCGGCAACCTGCGATCGAGCCTCACGGAATCGATCGACCTAGCCGAATGGGATTGGCTGAAGCCCCACATCGGCCGCGATGCCGTGATCGTAGTTACGCCAGATTTGGACTTAGCCGAAGTGGGCGAAGCCCTGGCCAGCGACAACACCGCCGTCGTGCAGCGCTGGATTGATGAACAGGCGATCGCAAAACCCACCCAAGCCGAACTCGCGGAATGGGATCGATCGGGCAATGCTCGCTTTCAGGCCATGATTGTTGCGCCCTTTGTGCTGGTCAAGCTGATCACTGACTAGGTTCGCTTCATTCCTCTAGCCATGTCACCGGACTGCATCACCGGACTGTATTACCAGACTGTTTTCGGGGCAGATCGCGGAGCTTCAGAGCACAGCTATTTCCCGGAATGAAACCCTACAAAACCCAGCGGAAAACCGGGGTATACTAGGATCGCCCCGAAGCTATCTCGATCGACTCCCAGATCAACGATTCAGATCCATGATTCAGATCCATGATCACAGGGCGATCGCAGGCTTGGGGATTTAGCCTCGCTCCTAGGTTCTCCACCCGTGGAACTGTCATCCAAAAGCGAATATGCCCTCCTGGCCCTGTTGCAACTTGCCGATCGCTACCAAGACGACGAGCCATTGCAAATCCGCCAAATTGCTGCCGATCAGGACATTCCCGATCGCTACCTTGAGCAACTCTTAGCCACCCTGCGCCGAGGCGGTTTGGTCAAAAGCCAACGCGGAGCCAAAGGCGGCTATCTGCTGGCGCGATCGCCCTGGACGATCTCGCTGTTGGATGTGCTGCGGTGTTTAGAAGGAGCCGATGCCAACATTACCAACGACGGTGGCCGTGATCGCCCCCTCGAAAGCGCCATCATTTACGAGATTTGGGTTGAAGTGGATCAAGCCGCCAACGACGTGCTGCAACGCTACACCCTCCAGGATCTCAAGGATCGTCGAGATGCCCGCAAGCAACTCGACTTGATGTATTACATCTAGGCTCTGGGGATCATGGCTGCCCAGGAGCACCCACGAGAACTCAAAAGATCCTGGGGAGGCTCAGGGTACTTTTGGTTGCTTGGTTTTTGCTGAATCGCTGGCTTCATTGCTGGATGATTCAACCGCTTAATTCACTGCTTCGTTGTTCGATCCGACCCATGCCATAGGGGCGATCGACCCCCTCAGACCTGACGAGAGAGTTCCAGCCAGATGCCCATGAACGTCGCCAACAACATCACCGAACTGATTGGCCGCACTCCCCTAGTTCGGCTCAACCGCCTGCCCCAAGCGGAAGGCTGCCTGGCCGAAGTGCTGGTCAAGCTGGAAAGCATGAACCCTTCCGCTTCGGTGAAAGACCGGATCGGCATCAATATGATCGAAGCCGCCGAACAGGCCGGCACGATCATTCCGGGTAAGACCGTTTTGGTGGAACCCACCTCCGGGAACACGGGGATTGCCCTGGCCATGGCCGCCGCCGCCAAGGGCTATCAACTAATCCTGACCATGCCGGAAACCATGAGCGCCGAGCGGCGGGCCATGCTGCGGGCCTATGGGGCGCAATTGGAGCTGACTCCAGGGATTGAGGGCATGGGCGGTTGCATTCGGCGGGCCCAGGACATTGCCAACACAGTTCCCAATGCCTATATGTTGCAGCAGTTCCGCAACCCGGCAAACCCGGAGATTCACCGTCGCACTACCGCTGAGGAAATTTGGGCCGACACGGACGGCAAGATTGATTTCTTGATTTCCGGTGTGGGCACGGGCGGCACGATTACGGGCGTGGCGGAAGTGATTAAGCAGCGGAAGCCGGAATTTCAGGCGATCGCGGTGGAACCGGCTAACAGTCCGGTGCTGTCCGGCGGATCGCCGGGGCCGCACCGGATCCAGGGGATCGGCGCGGGGTTTGTGCCCGAGGTGCTGAAGGTGGATTTAATTGACGAAGTGATCACCGTGACCGATGATGAGGCGATCGCCTATGGTCGTCGGTTGGCCCGGGAAGAGGGCTTGCTGTCGGGGATTTCCTCGGGCGCGGCGATTTATGCGGCGATTCAGGTGGGCCGCCGCCCAGAAAATGCGGGCAAATTGATTGTGGCGATTCAACCCAGCTTTGGGGAGCGCTACCTGAGCACGCCGTTGTTCCAAGACGCGGAGCCGGTGACGAATATTCCGTTGTAGTGGCGGGAGCGATCGCCCTTGCCAGGTTGGCGGAAAAAGCGGCTGGGAGTCTGTCGTTAAATCGCCTAGAACCCTAATTCCAGCGTGACGAGATCGTGGGGGACAAGGGGCTTAAGCCCCTTGTCTATGGTAATTGGGGTGAAGAATCAGCCTCACTTGCCTCAAATGAATTCGGCACGCTGGGGCTGGATGGGCCATTACAAATCAGGGAAAACCGCTTGGACGGCTGGATGTTCGATCCGGCCGTCTTTGATGTTTAGTCCCTTGGCTAGGGCCGGGTCGCGATCGAGCGCGGCCAGTCCGTGATCCGCCAGGTCCAACACGTAGGGCAAGGTGCTGTTTTCCAGGGCTTGGGTAGAAGTGCGGGGCACAGCACCCGGCATGTTCGGCACACCGTAATGCACTACGCCGCACTCGGTGTAGGTGGGATGGCTGTGGGAGGTGGGGCGCAGGGTTTCGATGCAACCGCCCTGATCGACCGCCACATCAACGATCACGGCTCCGGTGGGCATCTGTTCCACCAGCGATCGCCCGACCAAGATTGGGGCCCGCCGCCCGGTCACCAACACCGCCCCGATCAGCAAGTCCGTGTCCGGCACAACGGCTTCGATCGCGGCGCTGCTGCTGTAGAGCAATTCCACCCGCGAGCCAAACAGGGTTTCCAGATCATTCAGGCGATCGACATTCACATCCAAGATCCGCACCTTGGCTCCCAAGCCCACGGCCATCTTGGCGGCTTCGGTGCCGACCACGCCACCACCCAGGATCGTGACGCGGCCCGGCGCAACCCCCGGCACGCCGCCCAGCAAGACTCCGCGCCCGCCCTGTTGTTTTTCCAGGTAGCGGGCCCCAAACTGCACGGACAACCGACCGGCGATCGCGCTCATGGGGGCCAACAGGGGCAAGCGGCGATCGGGCGTTTCCACCGTTTCATAGGCGATCGCGCTGATCCCCGATCGCAGCAAGGCTTCCGTTAAGCCCCGCTCCGCCGCCAAATGCAAATAGGTGAACAGCAGGGGCGTGGTTTTCAAAAAGCCATATTCACCGGGCAGCGGCTCTTTGACCTTCACCACCAACTCGCAGTCCCAAGCCAAATCCGCCTCGGGCACAATCTGCGCCCCAGCCGATCGATAGTCCTCATCGCCGAAGCCCGCACCCGCACCGGCCTGGGTTTCCACCCGCACCGTATGCCCCCGATCGACCAAGGCCCGCACCCCTTGGGGAGTCAAACCCACCCGAAATTCCAGATCCTTAATTTCCTTGGGAACACCGATTTCCACGGGGACTACCTCCTGTTGAAGCGGTCGTAAGTGGCTAAATGCGCCCGATCGCCCCGTTGCGATTTTGTTGCAGAAACCTTAAGGATTTTGCCCCAAAATCAAAAATCATGGGCGATCGTGCATCTGTATGGGATCCCCTCTAAGCTAACGGGTCGATCGAAGATCACGGTGTGCCCCTCGTCACAGATGCAGTTTCCAGAGGCCATGACCCGATTACCCAGCCCCGGCCCGGCCAGCATCCGGGCGATCGCGCCAACCCCTATGCTGTTCAAGCATCCAATTTTTGATTAACAAACCAGCCAACCATGACCATTCAGTGGCAAACCGTTAAACCCTACGAAGACATCCTCTACGTCAAAGCCGACGGCATCGCCAAAATCACGATCAACCGCCCCCACAAGCGCAACGCCTTCCGCCCCAAAACGGTGTTTGAACTCTACGAAGCCTTTTGTGATGCGCGCGAAGATGCGGCCGTGGGCGTGATTTTGCTGACCGGCGCGGGGCCCCACACCGATGGGAAATACGCCTTTTGTGCCGGTGGGGATCAGAGTATTCGCGGGGAAGCGGGCTATGTGGATGAGGCCGGCGTGCCCCGGCTGAATGTGTTGGACTTGCAGCGGCTGATGCGATCGATCCCCAAGGTGACGATCGCCCTGGTGGCGGGCTATGCGATCGGGGGTGGCCATGTGCTGCACCTGCTCTGTGACCTGACGATCGCCGCTGATAACGCGATTTTTGGGCAAACGGGCCCGAAAGTCGGCAGCTTTGACGGTGGCTTTGGGGCTAGCTATTTGGCCCGCATTGTGGGCCAGAAAAAAGCCCGCGAAATTTGGTTTTTGTGTCGGCAATACGACGCGCAACAGGCCCTGGACATGGGCCTTGTGAACACCGTGGTGCCCGTGGCGGAACTGGAAGCGGAAGGCCTGCGCTGGGCCCAAGAAGTGCTCGAAAAAAGCCCGATCGCGATTCGTTGCCTAAAAGCCGCGCTGAATGCCGATTGTGACGGGCAAGCGGGCCTGCAAGAACTGGCCGGCAACGCCACCATGCTCTATTACATGACCGAAGAGGGCAGCGAAGGCAAACAAGCTTTTCTGGAGAAGCGATCGCCCAATTTCCGCCGCTATCCCTGGCGACCCTAGGGTCTATCGTCATTTCCTAAGATCAGGCGAAAACCATTGACTTTTCATATCCCAATCGTCATTTCCTAGGATCAGACGGAAACGATTGACTTTTTATGTCCCAATCGTCGTAACAAGGGGCTTAAGCCCCTTGTCTTCCACGATCTGCTAACGGTGGGATCAGGGTTTTAGGTAATTTGACAACAGGACTAAACCCCAATGGACAGACCTTTTCAGGTTTTTGGGTCTCAAAATTACCCTAATCAAATCAGCACAGGATCCCAGCCTAAAAAATAAACCAGGAGATTCAAGTCCTCCTGGTTTATTTTCCACTTTTGAATGACCGATGACAGGGTGTTGACCCAGTGACCTCAATCAGCCGCCAATGGTGGGTCAAAATTGATTTCAGCCGTTGTTTCAGTCCCTAGCTCAACCCGTATAGCGATCTTTAAGTATTCATTCTGACAAAGGAGCAACGCGCTAGGGAATGGCTGTCAGAAACTTATGGTGTTGGCTCGCCAATGAATTGAGGTCATGATCTACCCTGAAACCATTATTCATCAGGCCTTGATTGCCAACGACATGACTGATCCCCTAGGCAATGGAAGCAGAAGCATTCGATCGCAAAACCGGCGTGGTGGTTGCCAGAGCCGCTTCATTTTTAAACTCCACCGTCGCCACGATTGCCACGCCCGTTTCTGCGGGGCTGTGAACCAACCGCTCTAACGATTCCCAAGATGGAGCGAATGCCGGCATTGCGAGCGGACAAGCCTTCCAGCCCGCACGAACCACTGCATCAAACTGACCGCAATATCCACCACGTCGGCCTTCTGGGGTGTAGTAGCGACAATGGCGGCAAGCAGAAACTTGGAAGGGCGTAGCACTCATATTTTGCACTGCCAACGCAGAGCGCCGCTGAGAATTTGCTAACTTCATTATGGAATTGAGACGAATAGCTATAAAAGTCCTTAAGACCTAGATCTGCTCTGAGATTCAGCGATCCCAAACACTTTTAGAAATTTAGATTATCTTCAGCTTCCGCTTTGGCTTTTTCAGAAATCCTCGTCAGCAGCCCATTGATTTTCCTAAAAAATCAGCTAGGGGATCAAAGGAAAACGGTCTAAAATCAGGCATTAATCATTTTGGCGAGTTTTTGTCAATTGCTTTAAAAAGTCTTTAAAAAGCATCGTTAATTTCTCCAATGATGCTAGAGATCTAGGTTTTTCGTAATGGTAAGTCATGGCAGCCTGGGAGTAAACGGTTACCTGGAATACCATTTTCCAAGAGATGTCATCATACAAAACGCAATATTCAGCAACATCTCTTGAAACTAGCGAGGGTAACACATTCAAGATCAATTTTTTTTGGACATACTGTTAGATCGAGCAGTGTTTGGATTCGCTATGAGTTTGCAATTGGGATCAATTGAGCCAAGGTTCTTTTCGGTCACTTTCGCAGGACATTTTCCAGGGAACCTGCCCAGGATTTTGGCGAGTTAATTCTGCAAGGAATTCCTGCACCAAGTTTCTGATATTTTCCGGAAGCCATCGCCCACACCCACCGCCGCCCACACTCATATGATTGTGGGGTTGTGGTTTCTATAGTTCTGATTTGTGTTTCCGGTTTCCGTTAATCCCTTTTTCAGGCTAGGTTCCAAGTCCAGATGCAGGGCAGCTTCCAAATTCAGGCTTCCAAATTCAGACTGATATCAAGATCCAGGGCCGGATGAACGGGATTGAGACCAGCGTTCAACCATGCACAAACTACAAACTCCCCAGCGCTCTAATTCCGCTGGTGGGGTCGATCGCCCGCAATGGGGACAGCAATCATAGCGTTTCAGTTGACTTTGCACGGAAGCGGCCCATTGGGTGAACGCTTCGGTGGCGGTGGCGGGTCGGGGTCGATCGGGGGGTTGTTGGGATCTTTGGGGCGATCGAGCAGCGGGCCCCAGGACGATCGACTGAGACCGATTTTCAAACCAGCGGGCCGTCGAAAATCGCGCGTCGGTCAGGGGCGGGTTGAAGGGGGGCGTAATCGATTGGTTGATTTTGGTGATCAAGCGCGATCGCTCAAACATCAGGGTTTGGGCCCAAGCGGAATTGGACACCGCCACCCACAACACCCCCTGATGCACGGAAATGGGGCGGGTGTGACCGGCCAAGGCCTCGCCCACAATGACTCGCCATTGCGCACAAAGTTGCAGGAAAGATCGGTTTGACTGCCAAGCCGGGTGTTGGTCAAGCCGTTTCAGCAGTCCATCGATCGGGTCAAAGGCCATGGGCAACGCACTGGGGAGCAAAGGGGTTAATCAGCAGGGATTTGGGAAATAACCGGGATTGATCGAGCCAGTCAGCCCTCCGGATTCAGCCCATGGCCCTGCTCAACAATTCCGCAAACCCACTGACAATTCGCAGCGCAGGGTCAGTTCGATCGGGTTAAATTCGATCAGTTTGATCAGATTGAACCAACTCGGATTGAGTTTGCCCAGGCTGCATCAGCTCAGATCACATCGGCTCAGATTCAGAACCTGTGGAAAAGCCTCATGGGCTAAGCAAACAGCGTTTAATCTGGACAAACGCTTCGCAAAATCTAAAATAGGCGAGAAGCAAGCCCGCTGAGAGGATGTTTGAAAAATATCTTGCAGCCCTAGTCAAGCCCCAATCATTGTCGGGGCAAGGGGCTTAAGCCCCTTGTCTGTGTTGATCGCTATTGATCGCTATCGATCGCTGGGGAAAGCGGTGTATCCATTTTGGCTTGTCAGACATCCTCTGAGGCATTCGTTTAATCTTTTTGGGTCACATCTTTTCTGGTCACATCTTTCCTGGTCACGCTGAACCATTTGGGTGATTATTTAACCCTGCACCGAGGAGCCTCGAAACCGCTATGAAATTCCGCCCAGCGCGCCAACAACCCGCGCGATCGGAGACCGAGCCAGCCCTACACCGTCGCCTGTCCTTGGCGTTGGAATGCATGGAGTTGGACTTAGACGCGGAACTCGCGCGCTATCGCCGCCTGCGGGGCCCTCGCCAAGGCATTGTTCGCCGCTTCTTCCTGAAGCCACCGGAACGGGCCGGAGAACCGCCGCTGTTGGCTTCTGCGGAGGCGCTGGAGGCTTCTGGGGCCCTGAGCTTGCCCCCGGTTCCTGATACTAGCGATTTACAAGCGGCTTTGGTTCAGCAAGCCCGCCGCCCGGCTTCGCCTCGATTGCTGACGGCGGCAGATGAGTTGGGCGAGGATGCATCCTTGGCGGCGAAGTCCGTGGTGCAGGCGGCGATGCTGCTGGAGGGGGCCCAACCGGTGGCCCATGGCAATGGCTGGGATCGACGGCGGGTGCGCCGGAGGCAGGAACCCACCTGGACGGGAATTGGGGTCGGAACGATTTTGGTGATGCTGTCGGGCACAATTTGGACTTACTACAGCAACTATCCCGACAGTGACAGTTGGCTGAAGGTGGGCGGATTTTTGGAACGCACGGGCCGGGCGATCGGGCTGAATCAACCGGCCACTCGATCGCCGGAACCGGTTTTGGCGGAATTACCCCCGGCGGAACCTACCCCTTTGCCCACGGCTCCCACTGGGGTAACGGTGGATTTGACGCGGGATGAGTTTGCTGATTTGAGCCTGGAGAGCCTTTCGGTTTTGGGCGATCGCCCGCCAATGCCCACGGGAACGATCGGGGCGGCCGCCCCTGCCGGAGCCAACTTGGCCCCGCAACCGGCCCTCAGCCCCTTACCGTTTCCCCAAGCCCAGCGGGCCCCAGCCAATTCCCCAGCAGCCCCAGCAGTGGCTAATCCAAGTGCCGATGGGCGCTGGTACGTATTAGGGCCTTACAGCGGGCCCGCCAGCCTGATTGCCGCGCGTAAACAGGTGGCCGATGCCTATGTGCGGGAATTGCCGATCGGGCGGCGAATTCAGTTTGGGGCCCTGGACAATGCACAACAGGCCAACCAGCTCATTCAGCAACTGAAGGCGGCTGGAATTCCCGCCACGGTCTATCGCCCCGCCGCCCCCAGTCCGGCCGCTGGCCCAGGGGCCAAACCTAGCCCGAATGCGAATAGTGCCAATCGCAACCAACCCAATAATCGCAACGCCACTAATCGTAACCAGCCCAATAATCGCAATCAATCTGCGGCCGGCAACCGTTCCCAACCCAGCTCCAGCCCGAAGCCCAGTCCCCGAACCAATCCGTAAACCAGCCGGCCATCCGCCGGTCAAGTCAGCAGCCAGCAAGGAAGTCAGCATCAGTCAGCAAGTGATGATCGGTTGATCGGTAATTGATCAATTGCTGACGAATGCTGACGAACCGTATCGGCATCACCCCCCAGAGGCCCCACCGAACGATCGAAGCGATAGGATCGGGGCAAGAGCCAGAAGGAGATCGAGCGTGGGACTATTGCAGCGACTTGGGAAGCTGGTGCGCGCCAATGTGAACGCGGCGATCGCCCAGGCGGAAGATCCTGAACAGGCCTTGGATCAGGCCCTGATGGACATGCAGGATGATTTGGTGCAGTTGCGCCAAGCGGTGGCCCAGGCGATCGCCACCCAAAAGCGCACGGAGCGCCAACGGGAGGCCGCCACCCAAGCCGCTGAGGATTGGTATCGGCGGGCCCAACAGTTACTGAATGTTGGCGATGAACCGGGGGCGCGATCGGCCCTCAGCCAAAGTCACGGTCAGCAAGACGCAGCCGCCCACCTTCAGGAACAGTGGGAAACCCAACGGGAGACGATCGCCCAACTGCGCAGCACCCTGCGGGATTTGGAAGCCAAACTGCTGGAAACTCGCACCAAGCGCGATTTGTACGTGGCCCGCGCCCGATCGGCCATGGCCACCCAGCGAATGCACGACACTCTGAATTACCTGAGCCGGCCCAACAATCCGCTGGAGCGTTTGGAGTCTTGGACCATGGAACTCGAAGCTCGTGCCCAGTTGTCCCAAACCGCCGGTCGCGATCCCCTGGAGCAATCTTTTCAAGCCCTAGAATCTAACCAGCGCCTAGAGCGGGACTTAGAACAACTGAAAGCCCGTCGTCCCCCAGAGCTTCGGTAATTCAGCAGCAACACAAGTCCGCCCTAGGGCAACTCCCGGCAGCAATTCCCAGCGGCGATTCCCAAACCTCCTAGCCGCCAAAATCCCCGGTCTTGGGCAATTGCACAGGGCCCGGGCCCATCGGCCCCCCAATAGCCGATCGCGGCGGGAGAGCTAACCGAACTTGCCATGGGCCGCTGATTTTCGGTATCTAGGCTAATAGGACGATCGCAACTGCCGGTCTTGATCACGCGGCCGTTGACCGATGGAGTTGGTAGTTTGGATAAAGCAGTTGGCCTTGGGGCCAAGCTTCCCAATCCCGATCGCTTCCCCGATTTAACCAGCAGGAGAGCCACCGTCATGGGCCTTTTCGATCGCGTCAGCCGCCTGATTCGGGCCAATGTCAACGACATTGTGAACAAAGCCGAGGATCCCGAAAAAATCCTTGAGCAATCGATCATCGACATGCAAGAAGACCTGGTGCAAATGCGCCAGGCCGTTGCCCGGGCGATCTCCGCTCAACAAAAAATTCAGCAGCAACATAACCAGGCCCAAAGTGAGGCCAACCTGTGGCGACAGCGCGCCCAACTGGCTCTCCAAAAAGGCGATGAAAGCTTGGCTCGCGAAGCCCTCAACCGCAAAAAGGTGCAAGAGGAAGCCGCCACCACCCTCAAGGCCCAACTGGATCAGCAAGTGGGAATGGTGGATCAGCTCAAGCGTAATCTGATCGCCCTGGAAGGGAAAATCTCGGAAGCCAAAACCAAGAAAGACATGCTCAAGGCCCGGGCCCAAGCTGCCAAGGCCAACGAGCAACTGCAAGGGGCCCTTAGCTCCATGAACACCGGCAGCGCCATGGCCGCCTTTGAGCGGATGGAAGAAAAAGTGCTGGAAATGGAAGCCCGTTCCACGGCAGCTTTGGAATTGAGTGGCGCTTCATTGGAGCAACAATTCGCATCCCTGGAAGCCGGGAGCGATGTGGATGATGAACTGGCGGCCATGAAGGCACAAATGTTGGGCGGTTCCCCAACGCCAGCGGGGGCCCTGCCGGCCAGCAATGCCGCACCGGCCACGGAGGCAAAAGACGCAGCGATCGATGCCGAGTTAGAAGCCCTGCGCCGTCAGCTCAACGACACCAAGTAGGCAGGACACCAAAGCCACCAAACCAAAACCGCGATCGAGTCCGGGCGGGGGCGTGCGGCCGTGCGCCCCTATGCATTGCCCATACAGTGGGTTCAATAACGCATTTTGCGACCTAACCCGCAGGCGGCCGCCCCCTCGAAATATGGCCCTTACCGCCAAGACACCTGTGGATTTAAGATGCAAAAGGCGAATTTTCAGAAGCAAGGACAACGATCGTGAGTCAAGTGCGAGTCATTTCGGATGCCGAATTTGAAAGCGACGTGCTGGGAGCCTCGGGAACGCCCGTTTTAGCGTATTTTTGGGCATCTTGGTGTGGGCCTTGCCGGTTGATGAGTCCGAGTGTGGAATGGGCGGCGACCACCTGGGGCGATCGGCTTCAGATCGTGAAGTTGGAAGTGGACCCCAACCCCGTCAGCGTCAAACATTGCCAGGTGGAAGGGGTGCCCGCCCTCCGACTGTTTCAGGATGGCCAATTGCTGGACACCAGCGAAGGGGCCCTGACCAAGGAGAAGTTGGCGGACTTCCTCACGCCGCATGTGGGCGCAGTGCCCAGCGCGGTTTAAGGGACATCGCAGCAGCATCCTGAGGCTTCAATCCATGCAATTTGCCGATCGACTGAAACCGCTGCAATTCAACGTGTTTGCGGAAATGGATCGGGCGAAGGCTGCGGCGGCTGAAACCCACGAGATTGTGGATTTATCGCTGGGATCGGTGGACTTGCCCACTTCGCCCCACGTGCTGGCGGCGATCGGGGAAGCGCTTCAGGATCCCAGCACCCACGGCTACCAACTCTTTCGCAATACGGCGGCCTTTCGACAGGCGGTGGCCGATCGCTACGAGCGGCAATTTGGCCTGGCGATCGACCCGGAAACGGAAGTGCTAGCCCTGATTGGCTCCCAGGAAGGAACCGCTCACTTACCCCTGGCGGTTTTAAACCCGGGGGATGTGGCCCTGCTGGGCGATCCGGGCTATCCCTCCCACTACGGTGGCGTGCATTTGGCGGGCGGTGAGGTTTATCCCATGCCGCTGTTGGCGCAACATGGCTATTTGCCCCAGTTTGACCAAATTCCGGCGGCCGTGGTCGATCGGGCACGGCTGATGGTGCTGAACTATCCCCACAACCCGACCACAGCGGTAGCTAACCTGGACTTTTTCCGGCGGGCGGTGGCGTTTTGTCAGCAGCACGGCATCGTGTTGATTCATGATTTTGCCTACGACGGGATGGCCTTTGGCGATCGCCCGCCGTCGGTGTTGCAAGCGGATCCAGACAAGACGGTTTCGATCGAGTTTTTCACCCTGTCTAAGGCCTTTAATATGGGCGGCTTTCGGGCGGGCTATGCCATCGGTAACCGCGACTTGATTGCAGCCCTGCGCAGTGTCAAGGCCGCCGTGGACTTTAACCAATACCAAGGCATTTTCAGGGGGGCGATCGCAGCGCTTCAGGGGCCCCAAGCCGATGTGCAGGAACGGTTAGAAATTTTTCGCGATCGCCGGGATGCGTTTGTGGCCGCCATGAATCGGATTGGTTGGCCCCTGGAAACGCCCCAAGCGACGATGTTCGCCTGGGCTAAGTTGCCGCCGCCTTGGGAAAACCAGTCGATCGAATTCTGTAAGCAACTGGTGGCTGCCACGGGCATCGCCGTGGCCCCGGGGGTGGGCTTTGGCCCTTCCGGTGAAGGCTATGTGCGTTTTGCCCTGGTGCAAACCCCGGAACAGTTGGCGCATTCGGTCGATCGCATCGCCGCCTTTTTACAAACCGGCTTGCCAGCCGACCACAAAGGTCAGGGCCTGTTGTCACTTCCTGGAATCCAGTAAAAACGGCTGATCTTCCATACCCTAACCACCCTAGACAAGGGGCTTAAGCCCCTTGCCCTTACGATCCAACCACCCTAGACAAGGGGCTTAAGCCCCTTGCCCCTACGATCCGCCAACGGTGGAATCAGGGTTTCAGGCGATTTGACGACAAGCCCTAATCACTGCAAGGGTTAGTCACCACAAAGGTTAATCAACGGCTGAATGATTGCTGAAAGGCGGATTAACCTTTTGCTTTTGCCCTCAGTCCCTACCAAGGATTGCTGAAAGTGCGCACCGGTCGCCCGCCGATGTTGGATTGGGATGGCTGCGTCACCGGTTCCGGAGCCACGGCCGGTTGGCTGGGCGGCGGGGCGATCGCGGGGCTGTTGGGAACCGTGTTGTAACCGGCGTTTAAGGGTACACCGGAACCCGTGGAGCCATAGCCTGGCATCGGAGCCGTTGGGATTTTGGGCAAAGTGCTGCCCGCCGTTGCCGGGCCGGAGCCATAGCTGGGATAGCCCGTGGGACTGCCAAAGCCGCCATAGTTCACATTGCCAACCCCAGCATTGGGAACCGCCACATTCGGCAGTGTGGGATTGGTTGTGCCGCTGCCGATGGTGGGAGTTGTGCCGCTGGAACCCGTGACGGGAACCGTGGGCGTTGTGGTGTTGGTGCTGCTGCTGGGGGTTGTGCCGCTGGAATCGCTGCTGCCATCACCATTGTTCAGGTAGAGGCGATCGAGCGCCGCTTGCAGGGGACTCACGGGCTGGCCGGTGGTTGTCCCATTGCCATTGAGCATGGTCGAGCTGCCTCCCACACCGTAGCTGCTGCCATTGGCATTGGCGGCCCGAGGGTCATTGCTCAAAAATTGATTCACCGCCCTTGGGGCCAAACCACTGCCCTCGCCACCGCGCGATCGACTGCCCACGGGGCCCGCCGAACCACCACTGAGCAACTGCAAAATATCCGCTAGCTCAGAGTTGGCGTTGTTCGCCGTTTTTTCTTCATCCTGGCGATCGCGTTTATTGCGATTGTTCCGGCGCTGGTTTTGGGGCAGGGTTAGCTCCGTTGCCAACACATTAGACGAGTCAATATCAGCCGCCACCGAATCATCATCGGGCTGAGACTCCAGAATCGAGAGCCAATCTACCTTGTCCGGCTCAGGTTCGGCATTAGTCCAGCGATCGGGATTTTTCCAAAACACCCAAGCCCCCAAGGTTGCCATCGAAATCGCCATGGCCGGCAACCAGATGAAGGGTTCGCCCAACCAGCGCAGATTTCTGAGGACCAGCGTTAGGCTGAAGGTTTCGCGCAGTTGCGACACCCAACCCTCATGGGTTCCTGGCTCATGGGTTCCTGAGTGCGCCTTGTGGCCGTGATGACCCGCCGGGTGATGGCTCGATGGGTGATGGCCCGATGAGTGATGGTGATGCTCGGA
Organism: Limnothrix sp. HT2024; assembly: GCF_059138625.1. Classification (NCBI taxonomy): domain Bacteria; kingdom Bacillati; phylum Cyanobacteriota; class Cyanophyceae; order Pseudanabaenales; family Pseudanabaenaceae; genus Limnothrix; species Limnothrix sp. HT2024. Next base: position 3,331,028 of record NZ_CM181121.1, on the reverse strand, counting down.
CATAGTTAGGGTCACCAGAGCAGGATCAGAGAGTGGTTGGAGAGCGGGTCGGGGCTGGGGAGGCTGAGCGAGAGCCGCTGGACGGAGACAGGGTAGAAGCGAGCGAAACCCCTAGACGAGAACGAGCCTTGGAGCGATGGCTCATTTTTAGGTAACAATTGCTGCTTCCATTCTATCGGGTCTGGCAACCCTGAAGCCAGGGCCTACCCCCAACGCCCATCCCTAACACCCCTCTGCCGCTGGGGCCCGCCCCTGAAATTCGCCAGTACCCAAACGGAGAACCGACACCAGCGATCGCCCCAAACGGCCCAACCTTGGTTTAGGGTGGCTTCTGGCTGATCAGTTGCCGGGATTCCCGAAAGGTTTGTTGGATGAAAAACGCATGGGCTTGGATAGGAGCGCGATCGGGCGATCGACGCTGGAGCATGGTGCTCAGTGGAGCCATGGCGTTGTTTTATGGCTGGCAATCGGTGCAGTGGGCCACCCGCAATCCCTATATCGTGCAAGACGATGTGCGCCAGCATGTGTTTTGGGCTTTTCGCTACCTGGATCCTGGCCTCTTTCCCGGTGACTGGATTGCTGACTATTACCAATCCGTTGCGCCCCTGGGCTATCAATGGCTCTATCACGGAGCCGCCCTCCTGGGCTGGGATCCCCTAACGGTCAGTAAATATTGGCCGGTGATTTTGGGTCTGGTGACCACGGCCCTGACCTGGCGAGTGATGATTCGGCTGTTGCCCGTGCCTTGGGTTGCCCTGTTGGGTTGCATTTTGGTGAATCAAAGCCTGTGGATGGAGGATGATTTGGCCTCGTCCACGCCGCGAGCCTTTGCCACGCCCCTGGTGTTGGCGGTGATGGATGCGCTGCTGAGTCGATCGCTCTGGGGTTGTTTAGGGGCGATCGCCCTCAGTGGCCTGTTTTATCCGATGGTGGCGGTGGTGGCGGCGGCGGCCTTAGCGGTGAATCTGGGTCGGCGCTGGTGGGCCACCCGTCGAGGGAGATCGCATCCCGAGGCCCTGACTCCCCTGGACTGGCGCTTGGCGATCGGGGGCATTGCCATGGCGGTTGCGATGCTGTTGCCGGAATTGCTTACCAGCAGCGAGTTTGGTCCCGTGATCAGCCGATCCCAAGCCGCAGTTCTGCCGGAATTTAACTTTGTGGGTAATGAATACGGGCGATCGTTCTTTTTTCACCCCAATCCGCTGATTTTTTGGCTGTTTGCCCCCCGTAGCGGCTTCCTGTGGGTGGGATTTGTGCCCCCGATCGCCCTGGCGGCCTTGGCCTTGCCCCGTTGGTTGAGCCGGCCCGCCCGCGCCCATCAATTTCCCTTAGCCAGTCGCCTTTCGCCTCACTTCGCCATGCTGGGCGACTGGGTTTGGGGTGGTTTGGGACTGTTTCTCGCTGCCCATGCCCTGCTGTTTCGGTTGTATTTACCCAATCGCTATGGCTATGTGCCCTTGCGGGTGGTGTTACCGGTGGCAGGGGCGATCGCCCTGGGCCTGTGGCTCGATCGGCAAATGCAAGCCACCCAACCCCAAAAGCCGCGTTGGTTCTGGCCCCTGGTGAGCCTTGTTCTCAGCCTGTCGATCGTTGTGCCCATGGTTCCTAACCTAGCCGTGTCCAGCCAATTGCAAATGGAAGGACGCATGGCCGAAGTCTATGAATTCCTGCAAAAACAACCGAAGGATATCCTAGTGGTTTCCCTGTCCAAGGAAGCGGATTTCATTCCTATCTTTGCCCGGCGATCGATCCTTGCTAGCCGCGAATTTGCCCTGCCTTACCATTGGGGCTATTACCGAGTTTTGCGTCAACGCATTGAAGATACCATCCGCGCTCAATACACCAGCAACCTATCAGAGGTGAAAGCTTTCTTGCGGAAATATCAAGTGAATTTTTGGTTATTAGAACCCTGGTCACTCTCAAAGTCTGACTTGGCGGATAACACTTGGTTACAACAATTTCAGCCGCTCATTCAAGACGTGAGTAATCGGCTCGATCGCGGTGAAGCCCCAGCTTTGGAACGGGCGATCGCTCCCTGTTCAGTTCTCGAAAATAAGCGTCTGCAACTGCTCGATGCCCGCTGCATTTTGCAGCTACCATCAGAACCCTAGGGTCTATTTCCATTCGCATTGATCAGCGGCATGATCAATGCTTCTAGCTCGATAATATCTCGCTGTACAACATCCCACAGAGTATTGATATTAATACGATCATATTGATGAGCCAAAATATCCCGCATTCCTGTAATCTCCTTCCAAGGAATGTGGGGTGTTACTGTTCTCATTTCGGGAGATAACCGTTTTGCTGCTTCACCAAGAACAATGATCTGATAAAGAATTGCAGATTGCTTTTCTTCGTTGTTACGAAAATCATCCTTACTCAAATCTCTTGTGAATGCTTGAATTCGTCTAATTGCATTCAAAATATCGAGCAAATGGGCATCATCACGATTCATAAATAATTACTGCGGTACTTAAAATTTCCTGGCGACGAATCCAGTTGCTACCTTCTTGAATCGCCTCTTTGATGACCAGATCAACAGGGCGATCGAGCAGATCTTCGAGTTGATGCTTGATTCTAACGAGGGTCAATAATCCTTGAGGAGCATCGGGCGCGAAGGAAATCAACAGATCAATATCGCTATTTTCTCGAAAGTCTTCTCGCAAAACAGAACCAAACAGAGCTAGTTCAGCAATGTTCCATTGCCGACAAACTTCGATCAGCTTCTCCTCAGGAATTGCAAGGCGATTTGTTGGGAACATCCTAACTAAAAATATCGGCGACTTTCAAGGTGAAATCAGCGAATAGGGGCGAGGTTAATTCGTCTTCGGCGAAGAGGGTGAAAACGAGTTCTAAACGGGCTTGCGATCGCCGATAGATCTCCACGGTTTGTTGTTGCCAATCCACGATCCAATACTCCCGCACCCCGACTCGGGAATAGAGCTTGAGTTTCACCTGGCGATCGCGCGCAATGTCTTGGGGTGCTTGGGAAATCACCTCAACGACTAGCTCGGGAGCTGCCGTGAAATGCCCCGCTTCATCAACACAGGTTGCCAGCTTCTCGTCACTAATCCACACAAGGTCGGGGATAACATTTTCTTCCCCGGCCAAGATGACACCTGGCGACTGCAACACTTTGCCTTGTTGATGCTGCTTTGCCCAGAGCGCAAGAGACGTGTGCAGGTTTCCTAGAGCGTCTTGGTGTCTCCAGTGGGGGGCGCGGGTCACGTATAGGTCTCCGTCGATGATTTCGTAGCGATCGCCGGTGTCGGGGAAGAGTGCTAAATCGGCGGTTGTCCATCGATTTTTCGGGTCAGCATTGGCAACCATGGGGGTTCACGCTGGGTCGATTGAATGTGGTTCAAAGGGAGCTAAATATAATGCCTGTCGATAACAGTAGTTGTAAGGAGTAAAAGAACAAGTTGATTAATGATGGCCAAGTTTAAGATTGGCGAGGTGTTGCTAACGACTAGCATAGGCGAGGTCATCGTCTAATTCTTCATGGCTGTAATGCCGCAGAACTTCGCGCTGGGCAAGCAGTTGACCAAATTCGTATTTGTCCATTTCAGCAAGTTCGCGGGCTTTGCCGAAGGCGAGCAGGTTTTGGGCATAGAGGGCGATCGCGAGTTCGCGCCGGAGTTCGCGCTCAATGCGGGGTTCTGGCAGGCGAATGGCCTGCACAATTGAGTCGGGAATGGAGAGTTGTAGTCCCATAGTTTTTTGGAGCGATCGCCTGATTGCTGTTGGTCTGTGGGTTGCGGCGATCTTAGCATTGCTGAAATTGGGGCGGTGGGGCGATCGCTGGCCCCGGTTGGCGGGTGGCTAAAATGATGGGGAACTGGTTTGGCACTGTCGAGGCTGGGGATTAGGAGGTTGTCGATGCAAATCACGATTACTTTGCCGCCAGATTTGGAGGGATATTTGCTGCGTCAAGCGGCCCAAAGTAACCTTCCTTTGCCGTTGATTGTGCTACAGATTCTTCGGCAGCTAGTCCAGATGCCGCCGGTTGCTACGACTCAGTGGCCAGAGGCTGTTTTGAGTTATGAGCCAGATCCCGATTTCCCTGAGTTTGAGTCCTATCGCAACGAATTGATTGATCCCCAAGAAATTGAGTTATTTTGATGCGCTATCTTTTGGATACTTGCGTCATCAGTGACTTTGTTAAGGGTGATGCAGCAACGACAGTTCGGTTTCGGAGTACGCCACCAACGGATATTGCAATTTCGGCAATTACGGTGATGGAGTTACGTTATGGCTTGGCGATTAATCCACAACGTGCGAGGAAGGTTGAACCAATAATTTCTGGCATTCTTTCATCTGTAACCATATTGCCATTTGGGCTGGCTGAAGCGGAAAAATCGGCTGAAGTTCGGGCTGTTTTGAAATCACAGGGTCAACCAATCGGGGCTTATGATGTGTTGATTGCGGCGACGGCGCTTGCACATCAATTAATTATGGTGACTGCTAATCAGCGGGAGTTTGAGCGCGTTCCTGGGCTGTCAATTGAAAATTGGCGACAGGCGGTATAGGTGTTGCTGAAACGTTTCTGGAATTCAGTAAGTTTTTATCAAGTCAGCCAGGGTTTTTGAGTCTGGGGATGTGGGTTTTACGTGGTGAGTGGCTATGATTCAGAAAGGATTTGGTCAGGCGCAGGAGGCAACTAGTCCGCCTGCGGAGAAGCTGATTTTGAAGTTCAAAGCTCAGTTTCCTGGGGGAGCATCTGACCTGACAAAAGTTGAACGATTTTTTGAACAAAGAGAAATTGAAATTAATGAAGCGTTGCTGGAAGCGCTGCCTAAAGTTTTCAAGAAGCTGACGAAGCATCCATCCCGACAAGAGCAGGAAAAAATCGCTGCCCTGTTTCGGAGTTTTGGCATCGCGCTGTACAAAGTCCCCGTGGGAGATCGGCAGCTTAATTTAGAAATTTTCTGGGTCTGTCAGCAGTTGGCGCTTCAGGTTTTTACACGTCAGAAGTCGGCTCAGAATTGGGCAGGAACCCAAAACAACCTGGGAACTGCTTACAGCAATCGCATCCGAGGGGAGCGGGCCGACAACCTGGAACGGGCGATCGCCGCCTACGAACAAGCTCTGGAAGTCTATACCCGCGAGGCATTTCCCGAAGATTGGGCAATGACCCAAAACAACCTGGGAATTGCTTACAGCAATCGCATCCGAGGGGAGCGGGCCGACAACCTGGAACGAGCGATCGCCGCCTACGAACAAGCTCTGGAAGTCTATACCCGCGATGCCTTTCCCGAACAATGGGCAATGACCCAAAACAACCTGGGAACTGCTTACGACGATCGCATCCGAGGGGAGCGGGCCGACAACCTGGAACGAGCGATCGCCGCCTACGAACAAGCTCTGGAAGTCAGAACCCGCGAGGCGTTTCCTCAAGATTGGGCAATGACCCAAAATAACCTGGGAAATGCTTACAGCAATCGCATCCGAGGGGAGCGGGCGGAGAACCTGGAACGAGCGATCGCCGCCTACGAACAAGCTCTGGAAGTCAGAACCCGCGAGGCGCTTCTCGAAGATTGGGCCATAACCCAAAACAATCTGGGAACTGCTTACAGTGATCGTATTCGAGGGGAGCGGACAGAGAACCTGGAACGGGCGATCGCCGCCTGCGAACGAGCACTGGAAGTCTATACCCGCGATGCCTTTCCCGAACGGTGGGCAGCAACCCAAAATAACTTAGCCCAAGCACTGATCAAACAATCTGAACTGACCAATGCCCCAGAGGACTTGGAAACTGCGATCCAGCTTTTGCAAGCGGCCCTCACCGTCGCAACACCCCAGAGTCCAGAGTTCATCGCGACGCAATACGCCCTGGGCCATGCCCTGACCCAACGCCATGAGCGCAGCAAAGATCTCGATGACCTGCGAGCCGCCGAACGGGCCTACCGGGCTGCCCTAGAGGCCATCAGCCCCGAACACTACGACATCGAACAGTATCGCAACGCCCTGCCCGCCATCCAATCCGTGATGGGTAGCCGCCTGGTGCGCGATGGCCAGTGGCAACAGGGCCTGCAACTCCTGCTGGACAGCAACCGGCAACTGAGCCAAAGCACTGACAAACTCGCCCACGCCAACGCGCTCTACCAAACCGCCAAAGCCCACGAACACCTCACCGACTGGGACAACGCCCGCACCTACTACCGTGATGCCCTCCGCCTCTACAAATCCCTCAAGAACGATCCCGGCATGGCCAAAAGCCATGAGGGTTTAGGCAACGTCCTGGCCACCCAAGGAAACCTCGCCAAAAGCCTGGTTGAACTCGCCCAAGCCCGCGAACTCTACGCAAAACTCGAACGAAGCGACAAAGTTTCGGAGATTGATAAACTCTATCAATCCGTCGAATGCGTCCTCGCCAAACAACCTCACCCAGACTCGACCTATGGCCAGTGCTGACAGCCTACTTCAACAGTCCAAAAACAACATTCGCCGCCTGGGATTGTCCGCCATTCCCTTCACCGAAAGTCCCACGGGGTTTGACGACACTGCCCAGCTCGATCGCACCTTCACTGGCCGTGAAAACGAGCTAAGTCAAGTTTTTAATCTCTTTCAAGGTCTCGATCGTCGCCGCATTTTGATCTACGGTCGAATTGGCATTGGCAAAAGCGCTTTCTTGCTCGAAGCCCTCGCAACCTTAAAAAAAGACTCGCCCAAAAGGCTCTTTACCTACACCTCTTTACCGGCTGAATTGGACTTGGCAACAGCGGCACTCATTGCCCTGGCGCAAGAATTACCCGACGATGATTGGGCCCAAAACACCCTGCATCAAATGGGGATTCCCACAGCCAAAGCCATTAAAGAACGCAGCAGAGAAGTAGGTGGTAGCTTGGGACTGAACGCAAAAGTCACCGAAAAGAATGCGCCTCAAGGCAAACTCCAATATCCAACCGCTGCCCTGGATACGCTGATCGATCACGCCCTCAAAAAATATCCCGAAGGGGTGGTAATTGCGATCGACGATCTCGACAAGCAAAACCCCGCCCGCGTTCGCCAACTGATGCACGATGCCCAAGGCATTCTCAAAGGTCGTGCTTGGTTTATGCTCACGGCTCATCCTATTGGTATGACTGCTAATTTGCTCACCACTGAACGCGGCCTATTTGATCTACGAATTGAACTGAAAGAACTAGATCAGGAAACCACTTACCAAATGCTGGTGAACTATCTCAACAGCGTTCGGATTGGTAAACCATGCACTGACCCCAACGACCCGAATAGTGTTTTGCCCTTTTCCCCGGAAGCTGCCCGCCACTTCTGCCAGGTTTCCAAAGGCAAACCCCGCCTATTCAACCGCCTGGGCACAATTATTCTCGACTATGCTGCTAACCAGAAGGCAGACAAAATCACCTTTGAGGTTCTCCAAGCAGGGCTACGCATGGCGGCTCCCAAACTGCAAGAACAAGCTGCTCTTAAATTCCAAGAAGAGCGTGTTCGTAAGCTTCTGCAAGAGCGCAGTTCACTCTCTGATGAAACAATCACAATCGAAGATCTTGAACAACTTGGCTTCTCATCCTATAGCGATCTGTTGCCAATTTTAGAAAAGCTGGAAGATGCAGATCTAGCCTATCGAACCTCATGCAGTGATGCACAAGAATTTGCTTCTATTGACCTACCCTTTGGCGAATTCATCGACGCTGAATAATCGGCCGCTGTAGGAGTATGAAGCCTATCCTCTGAAATAAGTATGAACCCTAGAGTCGTCCACGTACTGGCACGGGATCACTACAAACTTGAAATCCAGTTCACCAATCAAGAAGTGCGAATTTATGACTGCTCAACACTTTTAGATTTTGGCATATTTCAAGAACTCAGGGACGAAACTTACTTCCGGAAAGTCAAGGTATTTAACGGCACAGTTACTTGGCCAAATGAGCAAGATATTTGCCCAGATACGCTCTATCTAGACTCTAGTCCTGCACCGATCGCAGCCCAACCGTTGTCAGCATGAACACCACCTACGATCGCGATTTCTATGCTTGGACACAGGAGCAAATTGTGCTGCTGCAAAACCGAGATTTCGGGGCGATCGACCTCCCCAACTTAATCGAAGAACTCGCCGCCATGGGTCGCCAAGAACGTGAACAACTTGTTAACCGTTTAGGCGTATTGATTGGTCATCTATTGAAATGGCGCTATCAGCCTGATATGCGAACCAACTCCTGGATCGGTACAATTCGCGAACAGCGGCGACGGATTCAGCGCTTACTCAAAAATAATCCAAGCTTGCAGCCATTTCTAGATGAAGCCTTCCGCGAAGCATATCTTGATGGGCGAGATCTGGCTATTCAAGATACTAACCTAGAGGATTCAGTCTTTCCAAAAGCTTCACCATTTACGCTGGAATTTGTCCTTTCGGACAATTTAGAGGAATCAATCTAATTATCTAAATCACCTTTAAAAGCTCCCTCTTTCCAAACTACTCCATGCTCTACACTGACGAAGATCTACTTGAGGCAGCTCGCACCATTCGCAGCGAATTACCGGATTTGTTGGCTCCCGAAACCGCACAAAGCCTAGACGATCGCCTCGCTAAACTACTAAATCAAGTGCCCCTAGATTTACGTGATCTGCATTACGAAACCATCAGCGCGATCGCCACTCAAGTTGAAGAGTCTTTAAAGACACACGAGTCCACAAAGACTTGGCTAAAATCCTTTTTGATTGATTCATCCAATCACCAACGCCAAAGTTTTGAACCTCTTCCCGGTAATGCCAGTTACGTGGCAACCGATAAATATATTTGTCCCCACGGCGACTATCGCTGGTCTCGGCGCAGCGTTGGTCAACCGATTCCCCGCTGTCCAACCCATGATGTTCTCCTAATCCCGATCGCCGAATTTCAGCAGTTACGGTCTAGCTCATCCCAGGAGAACCCATGACCGCCAAGGTACTTGAAGGTGCAGGCGGCAAGGTTGCAGAACAGTGGATTTCGAGTCTGCTGACTTCTGCCATTGTCTTTTGGGCTGGGGGCTTGGTGGCGGTTATTCAGCGATTTGGCTGGCAACCTTTCACAGACTGGTTCACCAAACAGCCGGAGCCATTACAGTTGGCTTTGTTGGTCGCCGTGCTGGGTGGAGCGATCGCCTCAGCCGCCGTAGTCGAACGGTTTCAATTGATGGCACTACGCGGACTTGAGGGCTACTGGTATCCTATTTTTAACGGGTTTAAAGATCACTTTATTCGTCGGCAAATCAAGATTAAGGGAAAACTTGAATTACAATTTCAAGACTTAGATAACCGCCCAAGACGCACCAGTCGTGATCGCCAATTACGCATCAAACTCGATCGCCAACTCAGTGATTTTCCCACCCAAGATATTGATATTATGCCCACGCCATTGGGAAATATCTTGCGGGCGGCAGAGTTGCGATCGCTCGACAAATATGGGTTAGATGCGGTGATTTGTTGGCCGCGATTGTGGTTGTTATTACCCGAGTCTGCCAAAGCAGATTTACAGGCAGCACGCGCAGAACTGAACGCGATGGCTCGGCTGTGGATCTGGAGTTGGCTATTTTGGGTTTGGGCGTTTTGGGCTTGGTGGGCAGCCCCGATCGCCATTATTTCGGCGTGCTTTGCCTATCACTGGGCGATCGCGGCGACCAAAACCTACGGCGACTTGATCGAAGCCAGTTTTGATCTTTATCGTGGCCTGCTCTACGAGGCTTTGCGATTACCCTTTCCGAAGCAAGCAGACCAAGAACCAGCCGCCGGACGGATGTTAACTCAATATCTTTGGCGCGGTACTTTGCCAGAGTCCTACAAATTCATTGCAACTTCAGAAGTTTCTCCAGTCACTGATCAGTAAAAATCCATAAAAATCCATGCATGAACATTAATCCCATGGCTTTCCCGCCTCAGGCGATCGAGCACGGTTGTCTTCCTGAATCTCGATCGCAACAAACATAGGCGACAGGCTGAGGCGCGATCGCAGACCCGTAATGATTGACGGCGAGGGGGATAATGACCATTCAATCCCCCGATTACCCTGGGTGACGGGGCAAGGCTAGGAAGCTTTGGGAAACTCGTATCGCTTCAATTCCGTGGTGGTTTGCAGCGCATTGCTGGCATCCCAAATTTGCCACTTCACCGGCCCGACCCGATCGGCGTACCACATCACCTTGCGGAAGGCCGTTCCCGCTTTTTCGCCCGTAATTTCCACCCGAATCGTATTAAATTTGCCCGCCGGAACCGTGACTTCTTCCGTTACCGCTGCTTTGTAAGATTCGGAGGCATTCGTGGTGGCTGCGCCCACCTGTTGACCAGTCCAAGACCACTGATCGCCCACTTTAGGTGGATTTTTTAAGATGGGCTTAATCGGCTCATTCACCGTTTCGTTGGTGATGCCGTTGCGAGCCAACACAAACTTGATTTCCCTGACCCAACCTTCACCCTTGAGATAGAGCAAATTAGACGGCCCAAACCCCAAGTCTTGCTCCGTGGTGTAGCGCATTTGCGAACCGTCGCGATCAGCCCCAATCACCTTGATTAGCAAGTTGCCCGTTGTGCCCTGTGCCGCATTGGTCGTGGCATATTCCCAACGACCATTCAAGGGAAAGGGGTAATAGTCGGGTGGAGGCGGCGCGGCCCACAGGCCCGTTGCCGTTAACAGTGCGATCGCCAGGCCCACCATAAACCCCACAGCCCAACGGACTCCCACAACCTCCCTCAGCCGCTGCCAATTCATGGAACTAGCTTGGTGCTGGGTTTGATGTGGCCGATGTTGCGCAATCTTAAGCCAAGAAAACATCTTTTCAGATCCAGAACAACTACTCCCATCAAGATAGGCATTACTTGCCTGATTGCACAGGAAATATGTTGATCTGTTAAGTGTCAATCCAATCAATAAAAATGAAGAGACTCTTTCTGTAATCTCTGATGATTTTGGTTCTGAAATTTTAGGTTTTTGATTTTAAAGGTTTAAGTATCGATGAGGCTTTGGTTTCTGAATTTTGGGTTGAATGTTGTTGAGTCTCAAGAATTTTCAAAATTGGATCAATTGGACTGAATTGGAGTACGTTGGGCAGGTCAGCGGCCTTAAGATTGATGCAATAACCCGCCCAGAAAACCAACATGAAATGGGCGGGTCGATCGCCCGGATCAACCCACCCGATCGGGCGTTGGAAACCTAGCTCAAGTGCGATCGCACCACGGCCGCCAGGCGATCGGCCCAGTGGCGCACCAAATCCGCTTCGGCCGCTTCCACCATCACCCGAATCACCGGCTCCGTTCCCGAGGCCCGCACCAAAATCCGGCCCGCATCGCCCATTTGGGTTTCCGCTTGGGCGATCGCCTCGGCTACGGGGGCGCAATCTTGCCAGCCTAACCGGCGCGCGCGATCCTCAACCCGCACGTTTTCCAGCAGTTGCGGGTATTTCTGGAAGCTGTCATCCACCCAGGCCGCGAGCGATCGCCCGGACTGTTTCACCAGGGCCGCCAGGTGCAGCGCCACCAACGTGCCATCCCCACTGACGGCGTAGTGGCGGCAGAGGATGTGACCCGACTGCTCACCGCCCAGCATGTAACCGCGATCGAGCATCGCCTTTTGCACGTACTGATCGCCCACGGCCGTGCGGATCAGGTTGCCACCTTGTTTTTGCCAAGCCCGCTCAAAGCCCAGGTTCGCCATCACCGTCGAAACGATCGTCGCTTCCGGCAGCTTGTCGCTCGATCGGAGGGTTTGCCCCCAGAAATAAAGGATGTAGTCACCATCGACCACGCGCCCCTTGCCATCCACCGCCAGCACCCGATCGGCATCCCCATCAAAGGCAAACCCGAGATCCGCTTGATGTTCAACAACAGCCGCCTTCAGGGACTCTAAGTGAGTGGAGCCGCAATTCACATTAATTCGATCGCCGTCCGGTTCCCCGTGCAGCACAATCACCGTTGCGCCCAACTCCTCAAACACCGCCGGGGCCACCTTGGCGCTCGCGCCCCAAGCCGTATCCAACACCACTTTCAAACCCGCCAATGGGCGATCGCCCCAGCCCTCTTGCTCCAGGGTTTGTTCCAAGGACACCGCATAGCCGCGCACCAGCTCGGGCCGGAAATAGCCGCGCCCGCAACCGGTCACGGGTTCCAAACCGGGCAACACATGATGGCGCAAGGCCGATTCAATTTGTTGTTGGGCTTCTTTGGCCAGCTTGTGCCCATCGGGGCCGAAGAACTTCAAGCCGTTGTCGCCGGGCGGGTTGTGGCTGGCGGAAATCATCGCGCCCCCGATCGCCCCGGTCGCTTCCACCAAATAGGCCACGCAAGGAGTTGGGCAGAGGCCCACGTTCCACACCTCCAGCCCGGCCGCCGTCAGCCCCGCCGTCAGGGCCGCCGCCAACATTTCGCTGGAGTTGCGGGAATCTTGGCCCACGACGATCGCCCCGTTGCCCGATCGGGCCGCAAACACGCGCCCAGCCCAGTAGCCCACATGCAGCGCCAAGCTGGCGGTCAACACCTCACCTACGCGCCCGCGAATCCCGTCGGTTCCAAACAGGGGCACGCTTTCGGGAATTTCCAGAGGCGACAACCCATGCAGATTCAGGTTCAAGCTTGGTTGCTCCAAATCCTGGGGTTTTTGGTTCAACCCAAGTTCGCCCGATTCGCGACCCAACCGAACAGGAGACGTAACCATAATTGCGCTCACTCCACACCAAGGGTTTGTGTTGCTTTCCACACCAAATCGATCTTGCATCCGCACGATCGACATAGTTCGCAACTCGCCTGAAGGATAGCACGGGCCGATCGAGGGGGTCGATCGCCCCGGATACCATGGCGGGGTCTGGGGGAGTGAGTAAACTTAAAGCAGATGTGAGGAGCGATCGCCCCTGTTTGCCCCAACTAAGAAGGATTCGATCGCCACAAAATCACAGCAAAACCGCAGCAAATTAGGTCAGGCGATGGAACCCACAACATTGGCACTAGCAGGCATCGTGGTTCTAATAGCTAAAAAGTCCGCAGAAAATGTTTGAAGTTCGTCGCTATATTACAGAGCAGGGGCGAATTCCCATTGCTGAATGGCTAGATAGTTTCCGCGATCGCAAAATCCGCCAACGTATTCAAAATCGATTATTGCGTTTAGAAGCGGGAAACCGTGGAGACTGTAAATCTTTGGGGCAAGGGCTTTGGGAACTGCGCTTAGACTTTGGCTCAGGCTATCGTATCTATTACGGTCAAATAGAATCAGTGATTATCTTGCTGCTTTGTGCAGGAGATAAAAGCAGCCAACCGCGTGATATTGAGCTGGCTCATAGCTACTGGAGGGACTATGAAAGCCGTTGCCCTAACGACGAATGAATCGACGAGCGATCGCTGGTTTGAGGCATTGGTTGAGTCGCTCCAAGACCCTGAGGAAGCGATCGCCTGTTTAGCGGTTTTGCTAGAAGAAACTGAAGATGATCCAACGGTGCGCGATCGGGCATTTGTGCGAGCAATGGTGGCGGTGACGGAAGGGCAAATTGCAGCGGGGCATTGTTCTGAAGCGGCGCGGGAAGCATTGCAGCAGTTTGAGCAAGGCTTGGCAACGCCGGGATCGGGAATTATCTATGCCTGGGTGGCTTGGTTACGGGCGATCGGGTTTGGGTTGGTGATTCAACAAGGGCAGGCGTAAACCATGGGCGATCGTCCCGAAATCCAACAAGGCATCATTGCCAACGATCAAGCCAAGATCGAGATCGACAAGGTTGAACAGACGATGGGCGATCGCACTGAGCAAAACCACAGTGGCTCGGGCGATAACGTTGCGGGCGATAAGGTTTTGGGCGATAAGCACGTCCATCTGCCGCAACAGTCGCCCGATCGCACCGGTTCTGAGCCGCCGAATAATTTGGGGTCGCGGGGGGTCGATCGCGATCGCTTCTTTGGGCGCGATGACGTATTGCAGGATTTGCACGATCGGTTGGGGCGATCGGATCGGGTGGCGGTAACGAGTGTGGCGGGCATGGGCGGCGTGGGCAAGAGCGAGCTGGCGGTGCAATATGCCCGGTGGCGGCTGCGGGAGGGGGACTATCGCGGCGGTGTGGTGTGGCTGGCGGGGGAACGATCGGGGATTGAACTGCTGGGGTTTGCAAAAGCGCAGTTTTTCCCGGATGTAGATTTGGCGCGGTTAGGCGATTTACGCGAACAGTTGACGTTTATTTGGTCGCGTTGGCCGGTTCCTGAGGTTCCGCCGGAGTCGGTGCTGTTGGTGTTTGATGATGTGACGGACTATCACGCGCAAGTTGAGGCGATTTTGCCGAGTGATGCGCGGTTTCGGGTGTTGGTCACAACGCGGAAACGGTTCATCGAAGATAGCCAAAACAATGCAATTGATTACCTCGACCTCAAGGTTTTAACGTCTGCCGCTGCTTTGGCGATGTTGCAAAGCATCATTGGGGCGGAACGGATAGCAACCGAGGCAGAAACGGCGGCGACCTTGTGCGAGTGGCTGGGCTATTTGCCTTTAGGAATCAAATTAGTCGCTAATTTGCTCGTGCAGGAGCCGGACTGGTCGCTAGCGGAAATCTTGCGGCAACTACGAGCCGAAAAGCTGAAGCATGAGGCGATGAGCAATGTGGAGGTGGCGTTTAATGTCAGTTGGCAACGGCTGACGGCGGCGGCCTGTCAGTTGGCGGGGGTATTGGGATTGTTTGCCCATAATGCGCCGATTCCCTGGAATTTGGTTGAGGCGGTGGTTTCGTCTTGTGAAGTGCCAGCCGCACCGCGCGATCGCAAGCGGGACAAGTTACGGCGCTGGGTGCTGCGTCAACCCGCACCCGAGGTCAAAACTTGGGATATTTTGCTAACGCCCCAGGTGATGAATCCGGCGCGGCGAGAGTTGGTGAACTTGAGTTTGTTGGAGCGGGTTGGCGAGGAGCGCTACCAGTTGCATCCGCTGATTCGGGAGTTTTTTGCGGCGAAGTTGGCGGCGCGGGCGGAGGCGACGGCCTGGCGGACGGTGTTTGCGGTGACGTTGACGAAGATTGCGAAGACAATTGAGCAGACTGTGACGCTGGAACAGCAAGCCCTGGTACGGGAGGCGATGCCCCATCTGGAAGCTGCGACGGACTATACCAACCTTCTGAGCGATGAAGATGACGAATGGGCCTGGCCGTTTGTTGGTTTAGCCCGGTTTTACACAGCCCAAAGCCTGTTCGAGGATGCCGAGCGTTGCTCTCAGCAGTGCCTCGCGGTCAGTGAAACCCGCTTCGGAGCCGACCACCCCGCTACCGCCACCAGCCTCAACAATTTGGCGCTTTTGTATGACTTGCAAGGGAAATACGATCGCGCCGAACCGCTCTACCAAGGGGCCTTAGAGATCAGGGAACGGCAATTGGGAGCCGACCACCCCTTAACTGCCTCCAGCCTCAACAATTTGGCGGAATTGTATTATGCGCAAGGGAAATACGATCGCGCCGAACCGCTCTACCAACGCGCCTTAGAGATCTGGGAACGGCAACTGGGAGCCGACCACCCCGACACCGCCACCAGCCTCAACAATTTGGCGGAATTGTATTATGCGCAAGGGAAATACGATTATGCCGAACCGCTCCTGCAACGTGCCTTAGACATTCAAGAACAGCAACGGGGAGCCGACCACCCCTTAACTGCCTCCAGCCTCAACAATTTGGCGCTTTTGTATTACGCACAAGGGAAATACGATCACGCCGAACCGCTCTTGCAACGCGCCTTAGACATCCAAGAACGGCAACTGGGAGATGACCACCCCTCTACCGCCACCAGCCTCAACAACTTGGCGGAATTGTACCGATCGCAAGGGAAATACGATCACGCCGAACCGCTCTTGCAACGCGCCTTAGACATCCAAGAACGGCAACTGGGAGCCGATCACCCCTCTACCGCCCAAAGCCTCAACAATTTGGCGGCATTCTATTACGCGCAAGGGAAATATGATCGCGCCGAACCGCTCTACCAAAGCGCCTTAGAGATCTGTGAACGGCAACTGGGAGCCGACCACCCCAACACCGCCATCAGCCTCAACAATTTGGCGGAATTGTACCGATCGCAAGGGAAATACGATCGCGCCGAACCGTTCTACCAACGCGCCTTAGAGATCTGTGAACGGCAACTAGGAGCCGACCACCCCTTAACCGCCACCAGCCTCAACAATTTGGCGGTGCTGTATTTCTATCAAGATCGCTGGGGCGAGGCGGAGCGGTTACTGGTGCGGGCGCTGCTGATTCGGGCGCAGGTGTTGGGCGAGGAACATCCCGACACGCAAAGCTCGATTCAAATTTTGCAATTTCTCATCAGGCAAGCCCTGAACCAGGGACGCGCCGCCGACCTCTCCGACCACCCCCTCACCCAATCGATCCTCCAACAACTCACTACCCCACCCAACCCGTAGGGGCACATCGCCATGCGCCCTCCGATACGCGAGATCTGCGATGACCCATTCGTGGCAACCGATCGACCCGGTTGGAGGGCGTACAGCGGTACGCCCCTACCCGATCGCCCCGGCCGAACCGTAGGGGCGCATCGCCATGCGCCCTCCGATACGCGAGATCTCCGTAATCCAATTCGTGACAAGCGATCGACCCTGGCGGAGGGCGTACGGCGGTACGCCCCTACCCGATCGACCCACCCAACCCGTAGGGGCGCATCGCCATGCGCCCTCCGATACGCGAGATCTGCGATCACCCATTCGTGGCAACCGATCGACCCGGTTGGAGGGCGTACAGCGGTACGCCCCTACCCGATCGCCCTTCCCGCCAAAAACCGGATCGGGATCCCGAGGGGCGATCGACGGTGCGTGGGAGACAAACCCGCCAAACCATTACCCCGTAAGCGTTCTCCCACACACCCTACCCGTCGGCCATTGATGCGGGAACATGGACAAAATGAACTACCCCCAACTGGTGCAACAGGCCCTCGACTATCACCACCAACACAGCCAAACCAGCAGCGACCTAGAAACCCACGCCATCTATGACCAACAACGCGATCGCTACCAACTGCTGCGATTTGGCTGGCAGGGGAGCGATCGCACCTTTGCCTGTGTGGCCTACGTGACGATCGAAAACGGCAAAATCTGGATTCACCGCGACTTCACCGAACCCGGCATCGCCCATCAACTGCTCGAACAAGGCATCCCCAAAACCGATATCGTCCTGGCTTTTCACGCCCCCAACCTGCGCCCCTACACCGAATTTGCCATCGGTTAACCCCCTCGCTGGGGGAACCCGATCGCCCCCTGATCGTCGCCAAAACCGACCAATTCCCGTCGGGGCGCATCGCCGTGCGCCCTCCGATCGGCGAGATCTCCACAAACCAATTCGTTTCCATGGATCGACCCGGTTGGCGGGCGTACGGCGGTACGCCCCTACCCGGCGCGGGGTGATTACAACGGGCGATAGACGCGGTAATTCACGTTGGGGAAGATGTTGTCGATCGCCTCCACCTTTTGCAGCCAGCCCGAATCCACCTTGCCCGCGCGAATATCGTCGTAGAGCTTCGTGAACCGCATCATGTGCGATCGCGTCCGGCGCACCGCGTAGGGAACCATTGTCCCCGTCCGCATAATGAACGCCCAATCCGATGACTGCGCCAACAGTAATTCCCGCGCCGCTTGATTCAGCGCCCGCCACTCCAGCTCATCGGCCGGCTCCAGTTTGGATAGCTCAATCATCCGCTCCGCGCCCTTGTGCAGGTGCGGATAAATCCAAGCGTTGGTGTCGTTCAGCCAATATTCATGGAAGCCCTTATAGCCCCAACTGGATTGGGACGGGCGACAAACTTGCTGGGTCGGCTGTTTCTGCAAATAATCCGACAGGTGGGTCATCTGGAAGGTGTTTTGGTCAAACCAAGACTTCCGGAACAGGAAATCCAGGAACCAAGGGCCCTCGTACCACCAGTGCCCAAACAGCTCCGCATCGTAGGGCGACACCACGATCGGGGGACGTTGCATCAACCCATTCAGATAGGAAACCTGTTGGCTGCGGTTGAACATGAAGTTGGTCGCATGTTCCGCCGCCTTTTCCCGCGCCCAGTAGGGATCGTAGAGCGCCTTATCGGACAGGCCCGCCGTGCGGCTAGTGATTTTGTGGTATTTGATGCCCACATTTTTTCGTTGGCCGTTGGGCATGATGTAGGGCTTGATGTAGTCGTAGTCAGCTTCCCAGCCGATGTCTTTGTAAAACTCTCGGTATTCGGCCGCGCCGGGATAGCCCACTTCGGAAGACCACACCTGTTGCGAAGATTCGTGGTCGCGGCCAAAGGCGGCCACTCCGGCTTCCGTGAAAATGGGCGAATAGGTACCGAAGCGAGGGCGGGGCCGAGCGTACAAAATCCCGTGGCCATCGGTGAGGAAGTAGCGCAGGCCGGCATCGGCCACCATCCGTTCCAGGCCTTCGTAGTAGGCGCATTCGGGCAGCCAAATGCCTTTGGGGGCGCGGCCGAAGTTTTCTTCGTAGTGGTCAACGGCCACTTTCAGTTGGGCCCACACGGCTTGGGGATACATCTTCATCAGGGGCAAATAGCCGTGGGTGGCCCCGCAGGTGATGATGTCGATGTTGCCGGAGTCTTGGAATTTCTTGAAGGCGGTGACGAGATCGCGATCGTACCGTTCCCAAAGTTCCCGCACTTCCTGGAATTCTTTGATGTAGTGCTCGGCCAGGTAGCGCAGGTGGCCGTTGAATTCATTGTGGACGTATTCTTTTTCGACGAGTTCTTGCAACTGAGCGAGGTGCTGATCGTAGCGGTCTTGCAAGAGGGGGTCGCGGAGCATGGACACCAGGGGCGGGGTCATGCTCATGGTGATTTTGAAGTCTACGCCATCGCGCTCGAGTCCTTCAAAGGCGCGTAACAGGGGGACGTAGGTTTCGGTGATGGCTTCGTAGAGCCACTCTTCCTCTAGAACGTAGTCGCTTTCGGGGTGCCGAACGAAGGGCAGGTGAGCGTGCAGGACGAGGGCGACATAGCCAAGGGTCATAGCAATTGTCCTAGAGCGCAATTAATAAGGCTGAGGCGATCGCTCGTGGGATCGCCCTGGCCGGATCGGCGTAAAGCTTGGCTTAAGCTTTAGCAGATTTTAAGGCGAAGTGCGACCGGGGGTAGGTCGTGAATTTGACCAGATGTTGGGCAATCGGGATCTATGGGGATCTGGGGGGATCTGTCGGGATCGGTTGGGATCGGTTGAAGTCTCGGGAGATCCCAGGCAGAAGGGCAGCAAACAACCCCCTGGCCACTGTAGACGGGGAGACGGCGTGAACTAACGGTGTGCGCCGGGCGTTGTTAATCAATGGGCTGGCGATCACAGGCGATCGGGTGTTGGCTTTCGATCGCTGGGGAGGGGTTCGGCTGCCCGTTCGCAGCGTGGCTGGGCGGTTGCTCCCAATCAGCGTTGGCCGCGCCAGAATGGAGATGATTCCAGTTGTGCTCCATGGGCCACCCTGCGCCGAGCACAAGGAGCAAAACCCATGCGTTTAAGCCTGATGGGCGATTCCCTCAGAATTGACTTGGAGGGTTGGGAAAAGCTGTGGGCTTTTCATTGGCCCCTTTATTTGGAAGTCCCGATCGCGCAAATTCAAGCCGTGCAGTTGGGAGCACCGCCCAGCGACTGGCGAGAACTGCGTGCGCCGGGTACGTTTCTGCCGGGTGTGATCAAAGCAGGAACCTATTACACAAGGCGTGGCCGGGAGTTTTGGTATGCCACTCATGATGGCGGAGAGTTTCTGACGTTGAGGCTGACGGGTCATCAATACGCTCAGGTGGTGTTGACGCTGCCGGATGCGGCTGACTGGCAACAGCGCATCGATCGAGTCATCCCGCCGCCGACTCCCGTGGGCTTGGAGCAACTCCAGTTTGGCTCGCTCTAGCTTTGGCCCGCCCTAGCTTGGATCGCGATCGCCCATGGACGACTGGCGCTGGGCCCAGGTTGGCGATCAGAATTCGGCGGTGAGGGGCAACCACACTTCAAAACTGGTGCCGGGTAAATCGAAGGGGCGATCGGGATAGGTTTCTGGCCAACGGGGCGATCGCAATCGGAGGTGGCCCCCATGGCGCGCAATGATTTCGTGGGTGATGGCCAGACCCAGGCCTGTTCCTTTCCCGATCGGCTTGGTGGTGAAAAAGGTCTCAAAGATTTTGGTCTGAATGGCTTCGGGAATGCCGGGGCCGTTGTCGGCAATTTCCACCATCACCCAGCCCGTCACATCCATGGTGCGGGGTTCCACCGCCGCGATCGAGGCCGGCTCGATCGCCGCCAAATCCGCCGGCAACTCGTTCATGCATTGGGTGCGAATCATGATTGTCGGCTGCCAGCGTTGTCGCTCCAGTGGCGGAATTTGGTTTTGCACCTCCAGCAGCGCATCCACCGCATTGGCCAGCAGGTTCATAAACACTTGGCTCAGGTGTCCCGACTGGCAAGCCACCAGGGGCAATTCTCCATAGGTGCGGATCACTTCCACCCCTTCTCGCAGGCGGTTGTTGAGCACGATCAGAGTGCTCTCAATACAATCGTGCAGGTCGGCAGCCTTGAAGTTTTCCGACCCCACATGGGAAAAGCTTTGGAGACCGGCAACGGTTTTTTTCAGTTTGTCTGCCCCGATCGCCATGCTATCGATCAGTTTGGGCAAGTCCTCCCGCAGGAAGTCAAACTCCATGGTCGATCGCAACCGTTGCAAGGTCTCGGGAACTTCCGGCAGCAGGGCTTCGTAGGCCGTCACCAGCTCAATCAAATCTCGGGCGTATTGGGTCAGATAAACCACATTGCCCGAAATGAAATTCACCGGATTTTTAATTTCATGGGAAATGCCCGCCACCATCCGCCCCAGGCTGGCCATCTTCTCCGCTTGAATCACCTGAGCGCGGGTCTGTTCTTGAATCCGTTGCATGGCTAGCTCGTGAATTTGAGATTGAGCCACCAGCAACTGGTGAATATCCAGCAGACAATAGCAGCCTTCCTGGGATTCCACCGCCAACGGTTCATAGAGCAAATCGGGCGATCGCTCCAGGGCCGCCCGCCCCGCCTGCACCACGAGCGTGCTGCCCGACAACACCAACAGCGGCACATGGGCGTATTGATACATTACGCGCAGGGGCCGATGTAGAAATAACTCCGGGCCGTATTGCCGGCTCAGGTGCTTAAAAAAACGCCGCCGCGACAGCAGCCCCGCAAAGGCTCCTCGATCGAGCAATACGGCCCCTGGCAGCAGGGGATCCGCCTCCAAGGCTTGGGCCAGCTCAATTCCCGGCTGTGACAAATCCATGGCAAAGCAGGATAGGCACAGGTCATTGAGCGTGGACTCCAAATTCAGCGAGGCAGCAAGATTGGGCAGCACAGCCGGAGCAGCCATGGTTGAAGTGGAAGTGGCAAGCATAGGAAATGAGGGTGCAGAGGGACGGGCGAGCAGCCAACAGGCTCAGAGCATTGCACAGGGGGCTTTGGGCCAATCTCGGGGCCGAGATTTCATGGGGAAAAATGAATCAGGCTGGCACGCTCGATCGAAATCGCCTTAGATAGCCCATACAACCCCAAGAAAATCCAGTGTTGATCAACTAATTGCCTTGGCCAAGGGCCTCGGTCAATTGATTCAGTTTAATGAATCGATCGCTTGGAATCGGGGTCTTAAGATTACTTGGTTGCAGGTAAGCGTTCCCGACTTCTATCCTTTTCAAGGCTAACATCTTACAGCAGGAAAGACAGAAAAGATCTACCATAAAATCTTGTCAAAGCATCTGATTTCAATCAGCCCAGCGTTTTCAGGGCAAGGCTTTGCCGTGACAGCAAGTTCATTATTGAATCGTCGGTTCAAGAGATCTTCATGATCTTTTTTGGGGATATTTTTAGGAAATGGGCTAAGGGAATTTTTATTGAAATTTGGTCTGTTGATAATATGCGTTTAACCAATATTTAAACAAATGACAGTAACAATCTTTTCTGCGCTAGGTTTTGCTACCTGGAGCTGTGGCGGCCTTGTTCGATCCTGATTGTTCGATTTTGATTGCCCGATCTTGAGGTTCAGCACTACTTTCAGTGCTGTTTTTGGTGCTGAGCCATGGGTTCGATCGCGCTCTGTTCGATCGCGTTCTTGAGCCAATTCCCGATCGAGGTTTGGATATCGCCATTCGATCGGGAATCGATCAGACCCGATCGCGACCATGAGGGTTAATCAGCAACCTAGCAAAGGGGATGGCGAGCCGATTGGGAACGGGGCAAGGAACGAATGGCCGGTGGCAATCCGGCATTGAGAAACAGACCGGCTTCCTCGGCGGGCACGGCTCTGGAGAATAAATAGCCCTGGCCAAAGCCGCAGCCCAAGTCTCGCAGGTGATCAATTTGGGGCTGGGTTTCAATGCCCTCGGCAATGACGCTGAGGCCCAAATCGTTGGCTAAACCGATGACGGCACGGACGATCGCCGCGTCGCGCTGATTTTCGAGCATGGCTTGAATGAACGATCGCTCGATTTTGATCGAGTCGATCGGGAATTCCCGCAAATAGTTGAGGGAGCAGTAGCCCGTGCCAAAGTCATCGAGGCAAATTTTAATCCGCCGTTCCCGCAGTCGATCGAGACAGGCGCGGCTGGCGTTGGGATCCAGCGCCAAGGAGGTTTCGGTGATCTCTAGGCGCAGTTCATAGCCTTCCAGATCGTAGGCATCCATCAGCACTTCAATCAGGTCGGCCAATTCGGGAACCAGTTGCCGGGCCGAAAGGTTGACATTCACCCAAATGGGGAACACTTCGGGCATTTGGGTTTTCCAGATGGCAATTTGCTTGCAAGCGGACTGCAACACCCAATTCCCGATCGGGACGATCGCCCCGCGATCTTCCGCCAACCCAATGAAAGAAGCGGGCATCATTAACCCGTGGCGCGGGTGTTGCCAACGAATCAGGCTTTCAAACCCCACAATCGATCGGGAGTCGAGGGAAACAATCGGTTGGTAATGCAAACAAAATTCCCGCCGCTCGATCGCCCAGCGCAAATCCGTTTCCAGTTGCAAGAGCTGTTCCGTGTCCGATTGCAGGGCCGCATCAAAAATCACAAAACTGCCATTTCGCTGTTGTTTGGCCCGATGCAAGGCCGCATCCGCATCGCGCAAAATCCGATAGGGCTGGTCGGGGCGCGAATCTCCGTGGGAATCGGGGCGGCAAACAATGCCCATGCTCGCTTGCAAAAACACATCGCGCCCATCCACCACAAAGGGATCGCGAAACACATCCTGAAGGCGGTGGGCGGCGGCCTTGGCGGCTGCCAACTGCCCCTCGTCGGAGGTGGCGGCGGACTCCACCAACACCACAAACTCATCACCCCCCGTGCGAGCCAGCACGTAATCGGGGGAAATGGCCTTTTCCAAACGGCCCGCCAGCATCATCAGCAGCCGATCGCCCACCCAATAGCCCAGACTGTTGTTAATCCGTTTGAAGCCGTCAATATCCAAGAACAACAACACAAAGCGAAACTGCGGATCGCGCCGCCCCCGAGACACCGCTTCCACCAACCGCTCCAAAAACCAAGACCGATTCCACAGGCCCGTCAGCACATCATGGGAGGAGTTGTATTGCAATTGGGCTTCTACCCATTTGCGGGAGGTGATGTCTAGCAGGCATCCTTCGTAATAGAGCAATCGTCCGTTGCGATCGCGCACGGCCTGGGCCCGTTGATCCACCCAAATACGTTGGCCGTCTTGGCAATAGACCTGACATTCAAAGTTGCAAGCATCCTGACTTTGTTCCAACAGCTCCAGAAAGCGCACTTCATCGGCCGGGCGCACATAGAGGCGGCGATCGGTGGCATTCAGGGCCCGCAGGGCCGCCTCAGGAGACTCATAGCCCAAAATGGCCGCAAAGGCAGGATTGGCATGGAGATAGCGACCATCGGGAGACACCTGAAAAATTCCCTCGATCGCCCGTTCAAATAGGTTGCGGTAGCGGGCTTCGGCCTGTTTGTGCTGCAAAATGGGCCCCAGTTGGGCGGTGACGATCGCCAACCGGTTCAGCAAGGTTAAGTCCCGCTCTCGGGGGCTGGTGGCAAACAAAGTCAGCACCGCCAACACCTGATCGCCGGTCAGAATGGGCAACACCACGCTCGATCGCAAGCCCACCCCCAGGGCCATTTGGCTGCGGCTGCAATGGTCGATCGACTCCAGCTCGTAGTTGCTGATCCATTCCGGGCGTTTGGTTTGCCAAACTCGTCCCGGTGGCTGGCAACCCAGTTTCAGGGTCAAATCCAAGCTAGCCTGCCGAAACAAGTTCACCCCCTCGATCGCACAGAACCAAGCGGGGCTGCAAACCAACGACGCACCATCCAGGCTGGGCACCCAAGCTTCGCCCGCAACCCAGCCGGTTTCTTGGCCCAACACTTGCAACGCTTCTTCCAAAGCGGAGTCAAAATCAGCCGCCGCACTGGTCACGGCCACAACCCGGTTCCACAAATCGGCATAGGCCGGGGATTGGGCTTCGGCTAAGGATGAAGCTGCCGCCGCAGCAGCGGTGGAAGGGCAAGATTCCGCGCTGGCTGCACCACCCATGGGCCCCATGGAACGGTTGCCCCCCTGCACCACCCCATCACCCAAGGCCTCAGGATTGGCATGGGCCAGAAAACGGGGCAATCGGAGCGATCGGGGAAATTGGGGCGATCGAACCCGAGGCCAGCGCCACCGGCCCAACGAACCAGGAACCGCCCCCAAGGAATCCGCCGCCATCAGGCTTGGATCCAAAACCTTCAGCAGGCGATGGCGCAAGAGGCGATCGCTCAGCCACAGCACCAGGGACAAACCCGTTAAGCCCAGGGGGCCCCACAATTCCGTGTAGGGGCTGCGAGGCGGCAATTCTGCGGGCCAAGGGGTTGTGGGCGTTGGGCCGGTTCCCAAATCTTGGGGCGATCGCGCCATAGCCGATCGCCCCACCCCCTCAACACAACCCAAGCAGACCACCAAGGCCACAGCCAACCCTAACGGGAGAACCGATCGTTGCGGACGACTTTTACCCCCCGGCCGCCGGATTCGGCAGCTCGATCGGTGATTTTGTTGACTGCGCACTACACCCCAACCATTTCGTCCTTGAGTCATGCCTGCCCCTACTTATCAGCGACATCAGCCCTAGTTTTGGTAATCCCGGGCCGTCGTTTTTGAGTGCTAGCCAGCCATCGCTCATCGATCGTCTACCCCATGGTCGATCGGGAATAACCCAACCAACGCTTTGCAGAATTGGCGAAAAATCGATTGGCGTTTGGGATTAGCGTTCAATTTTTCGCGCCCAGCTTTTAGTGTCCTCTATTTAAATTGTGACCTTCAAAGCATGATCTTTGGCCAGTCGTTGATCGCGCCGCACCAACCGACCGTTAAACC
The DNA here is from genome assembly GCF_059138625.1 of Limnothrix sp. HT2024. Taxonomy (NCBI): domain Bacteria; kingdom Bacillati; phylum Cyanobacteriota; class Cyanophyceae; order Pseudanabaenales; family Pseudanabaenaceae; genus Limnothrix; species Limnothrix sp. HT2024. Next base: position 3,305,737 of record NZ_CM181121.1, on the reverse strand, counting down.
CAACAATTTCCCGAGGTAGCTGATCATCACGCAGGGAGCGGAAAGGATTGAGTTGATAACTGCTATACCGCAAATTGGGAGATCCAAACCGTGCATCAATGACGGTCAAAGTGCGGATTGGAGTGCTAGAGGTGCCCAGCCACGATCGCGCACCGCCTCCCAAACATCCCAGGTGTAATAGATCGACCGTACCCATGCGCGCCGGAAAGTAAGCATGGTGATGGCCCGTGATGTAGGCCGTGACTTGGGCCCGTTCCAAGAGCGATTGCACTGGAGCCGTATCTCGCAACACATTTCCCGGCTGGTTGCGTTGGGGAGTAACCGCATGGAGTGGCATATGACCCAACAACAATCGCACCTGGGCTGCTCGGCCGACTTCTGAGGTAAACAACTGTTCAGCCCGTAATAATTGTTCCGTACTAATGACGGGCCCCGAAGCATCCCAGGAGACAATTAGGGCATTTCCCATCCGAAATGCATAAAAAAAAGGGAACCAGGCATCATCCACCCAGTCCCAATTCATTGTTGATCGCTGCCTTCGCCAATAGGCTGCGGCTTCGTTTCGATCGAGTGCATATTTAAAAGTTCGATCGGGCAAGGTGATGTTTGAAGCGTCGTGATTGCCCAAGGTGAACGCAAAGGGAATCCCCCCTTGGCGCAGCGGTTGATAGATGGTGCGATCGAACCCGGCCCACATGGCTTGGAACTGCGATCGGGTGAGGCCCAGCTTTTGGCCCGCCACCATGTCCCCGCCACAAACCACCAAATCCGGCTGCCAGCGCTGAATCAGGGCGATCGCCTGATGAACCTCCGCGCGGTAATCCGTTTCGCCATAGCCATTGTTCAGATCGCTGATGGCAATGATCCGCAAATCACCCCGATCGGGCGGGGGCGTTTGCTCCAAATTGGGAGGACTTTGGGCCCAGGTGCGATCGGCCCGTTGCAGCCAGGTCGCCGCCCCCGTGGCCAGCACACCACCGGCCAATAGATTTTGAACAAACTGACGACGGGATTGAGTCACAATGACGGCCTCTGGGGGGTAATCAACCGTGATTGATTAACTTGCTTGATTAACTTGCTTGATTAACTTGACTGATTAACTTGCTTGATTAATTTTCGGTGGAGCCAGTCACCTCCGGCCGCAAGACTCCGCGAATGCCCACCAGAATTTGATCCACCACTTGGGCGGGGGACTGCTCCGGCTCGATCGCCACTTGCAAGTCCGCTTGGGCATATTGGGCCGATCGACGATCGCGCAATTCCGCCAAGGCCGCCACCGGGTCGGACGACTGCAACAGGGGCCGCTGGGCAATTTCGGCCGGATCCGCCTGCAAGCGGCCCACGATCGTTTCCAGGGCTGGATCTAACCAAATCACCAATCCATGGCGCAAATAACCCCAATTTTCCGGTTGGGTGACAATGCCGCCCCCGGTTGCCACCACCAATCGCTTATAGGCGGACAGTTGCGCCAAAACCTGAGTTTCCAGTTGGCGAAAGGCCGCCTCGCCTTCGGTAGCAAAAATTTGGGCGATCGACTGGCCCGCAGCCTGCTCAATCAACTGATCTGTGTCAAAAAAGCGATAATCCAGGGCGGCAGCTAACTGGCGGCCGGTGCTGCTTTTTCCTGCCCCCATTAGCCCGACTAAATACAGACTGGTGCCCCGAATCAAGGTGGCGAGATGTTGGGGATTGGGTGGATCGGAAAAGTCAGTCATGGGACAAGGCAAAAAATGGTGCGGTCTATCGTGCGGTTGCTATAGAACACGATAGGGCAGGACAGAGCAAGGCAGAACTAGACAAAATTAGACAAAACTACGAACCAGGTCAATGAATCACTCGGAAAGTCTGTGGGAGGCGGCTTGGCGACGATTTTGTCGCGATCGGCTGGCCCTGTTTGGGCTAATTTGCCTGGGGGCGATCGGGTTGGCGGCCCTGGTGGGCCCGTGGCTCTATCCCCTTTCGCCCACGGACTTGGACTATGGCCGTGCCTACCAAGGCCCCAGCCTGGCCCATTGGTTGGGCACGAACGATCGGGGGCAGGATTTGTTGGCGCGGGTGCTGTCCGGTGGGCGGGTGTCCCTGACGGTGGGCATTGCCTCGATGCTGGTGGCGGTCACCCTGGGCACGACGATCGGGGCGGTGGCGGGGTTCTATGGCGGCTGGGTGGATGGGCTGTTGATGCGGCTCACGGATTTGTTTTTGGCCTTGCCTCAGTTGCCCCTGTTGTTGCTGCTGATTTATCTGTTTCGGGAACCGTTGCGGGCGATCGCGGGGCCAGAATTGGGGATTTTTCTGCTGGTGATTGGGGCGATCGGCGGGCTGAACTGGATGAGCGTGGCGCGGTTAATTCGGGCTAATTTCCTGACCCTGCGAGAACGCAATTTCGTGTTGGCGGCCTATGCCTTGGGGGCCCGATCGGGGTGGTTAATTTGGCGGCATATTTTGCCCAACGCGATCGGCCCGGCCATTGTTGCGGCTTCCTTGGCGGTGGGCACGGCCATTTTGACGGAATCGACCCTGAACTTTTTGGGGCTGGGGTTTCCGCCCGATGTGCCCACTTGGGGGCGAATGCTCTACGATGCCCAGAATTTTTTGGAAACCGCGCCGCATATGGCCATTTTTCCGGGGCTGGCGATTTTTATGACGGTTTTAAGCGCCAATTTCATCGGGGATGGGCTGCGGGATGCGATTGACCCACAACAGCGATCGTCCTGAGGTCGCCCTGACGATCGCCCAGTTACCCTGTTTGAATAGGAACAGCGTTTTCATTACCCATGGGCGATCGCATGATTCGACAGTTGACGGCGAGCCTGGCAGCCGTAATGGTGGGCAGCACGATCGCGCCGCCGGGTTGGGCCAGCCAGCCCAGCGAACCCGTCACCCCCGCCAACGTGGTCAACAAAATCGAAGCGTTGTGGGAGGGGGAATACGAACGTCAATTCAACCGCGACTTACCCGCCCGACGCATTTCGGCGGCGATTGTCTCGGAGCAGTTGCGGGAAATGGAACGGCGCACCGGCCAGCGATCGGCGCTGCTGTACATGATGCCCCGGGACAACGATGTGGAATTGGTGTTGGTCACCGGCCGCAGCGAACCCAGAATTGAAATCATTCCCGGCGCGTCCCAAGCAACCGTCAATGAAGCGGTGAAGCTGCTGACCGTTGCGATCACCAATCCGGTGCAGCGGAACGGGGTGAACTATTTACCCTATGCAAGACGCTTGCACAATTGGCTAATTGCCCCGATCGAGTCACAGCTCCAGGCGGAAGGGATTGAGCTGCTGATTTTTTGCCCTGGGGAGGGGCTGCGATCGGCTCCCTTGGCAGCCCTGCACGATGGCCAGCGCTTTTTGATTGAAAAATACGCGATCGCTCGAATTCCCGGCTTCAGTCTCTTTGATCCACAAGCGGGCAACCTCCAGCGATCGCGGGTGCTGGCCATGGGCGCTTCGCAATTTGAAGACACCACCAACCTCAGTCCCTTGCCCGGCGTGCCGATCGAGCTGGAAGCAATTGTGGGCAACGGCGATCGGCCCGGTCTGTGGCCCGGTCGTTATTTCTTGAACAATCAGTTCACCTTGGGCGCATTGCAACGGGAACGCCAACGCAGCGACTACGGCATTGTGCATTTGGCGACCCATGCGGAATTCAAAGCCGGTCGCCCCGAAGCGTCGTTTATTCAGTTTTGGCAAGAGCGATTGAGCTTGGCACAAATCCAGGCGATCGACTGGATCAGCAAGCCGGTGGAATTGTTGGTGCTCAGCGCCTGTCGAACCGCCGTGGGCGATCGGGAGGCGGAGTTGGGCTTTGCGGGCATGGCGATCGCGTCCGGGGTCAAAGCCTCGATCGCCAGTCTTTGGTACGTGAGCGATCGGGGAACCCTGGCCCTGATGAACGAGTTTTATCGCCAATTGCGCCAGGCCCCCACCAAGTCAGAAGCCCTGCGCCAAGCCCAATTGGCCCTCCTGCGCGGCCAGGTGCGCATTGAGGGCAATGAGTTACGCGGCTCCGGGGCCCGGGGTGGCACGGTGTTTCTGCCGCCGGATATTGCGGCCACCGGTCAGGAACTGCTATCGCACCCCTACTATTGGGCCGCGTTCACCGTCATCGGCAATCCTTGGTAGCGTCTGGCCCCGCAAAGGATGCCTAAACAGCCACCATCACAACTCTGTGCGCCCCCAAGATCAACCCAGACAAGGGGCTTAAGCCCCTTGCCCCCAGGACGGTTGATGCTTGGATTGATGCTTATGTTGGTATCGATCAATCGCCCATCAGAGGGTCAATCGCCCATCAGGGGGTCGATCGCCCCGGGGCCCGTAATGCATTTAGTGATGTAGTCATTCACTAGGTGATAGGCTTCGGCGTTGAGTTCCGGGTGCAACACCATGTCTTGGCCATTGTCCGGCAACCAAAACACCAGCCGCCCATTAGCCGATCGGGAAAAGGCCCGAATCGTTTTCAGATTGATGGTGTATTCCCGTCGATCGTAAACCAAACTCACCCAGTAACAGTCGGCGTTGGCATCCGGCAGGCGATCGATAAATTCCATCACCTGCCGGTAGGCCGTTGGATGATCCTGGGGAACCAAGACAACGGGCATGGCAGAGTCCGGCAGCCAAAACGAGATCCGCTGGCTGCTGTCACGCGCAAAAAACCGAATACTCGCCAAATTCACGAGATATTCGTTGCGTTCGTAGGAAAACTGAATCCAATGTGCCACAGCCGCGCGATCGCCCGAACGACATCAACCTTACTCTACAAGACTCTACAAGTTCGCCAGTTCCGCCTCTGCATTACTGGCAAAAGTGGACAGGGGATCTTCTGCCGGATCCTCCATGGCATTCACCACCTCTAGGGATGCCAAAGCCGGTTCCGGCGGGGCGATCGGGGCTGGGCTGCTGGGCGCTTGTCGGGCGATCGCTGCTTGCACAAACCCCAAAAACAGGGGATGGGGCCGGTTGGGCCGCGACAAAAACTCCGGGTGAAACTGCGTGGCCAAAAAGAACGGATGGCTTGGCAGTTCCACAATTTCCGCCAGCCGACCATCCAACGATGTGCCGCTAATGCGGTAGCCGGTTTCAATCACCTGCGATCGATAGGAATTGTTGAACTCATAGCGATGGCGGTGGCGCTCATACACCACCTCCTTGCCATAGAGCCGGTGGGCCAAACTGTCGGGTTGCACTTGGCAGGGATATAGCCCCAGGCGCATCGTGCCGCCCAAGTCCACCACGTCTTCCTGTTCCGGCAACAGCCCAATCACGGGATTTTCGCATTGGGAATCAAATTCCGCGCTGTTGGCCCCCGGCAGGCCGGCCACATTGCGGGCCCACTCAATCATGGAACATTGCATTCCCAGACAGAGGCCCAGGAAGGGAATGTGGTTTTCGCGGGCGTAGCGGATGGCGGCGATTTTGCCGTCAATGCCTCGAATCCCAAACCCACCGGGCACCACGATGCCGTCCACGTCGCTGAGGTATTTTTCGGGGCCCTCGTTTTCCAGGTCTTCGGAACTGACCCAACGGATGCTGAGTTCGCTGTGGGTGTCGATCGCGCTGTGGCGCAAGGCTTCCACCACGGACAGATAGGCATCGCTGAGGCTGACATATTTACCCACGATCGCCACGGTCACGGTGCGCACAGGGTTATGCAGGCGATCGACCAAATTTCGCCAACGACTCAGATCCGGCTGGCGAGGCTCCATCCCCAAAAGATTGAGGGCCTGGTGGGCGAGGCCCTCCTCTTCCAAACTCAGGGGCACATCATAGATGCTGGGCTTGTCCATGGCCGGAATCACGCAGCTTTCGGGCACATCGCAAAATTCCGACAGCTTGGCCCGTTGGTTGGCCGGTAAGGGCTGAGAACACCGACAAACAATGATGTCAGGCTGAATCCCGATCGATCGTAACTCCTTCACCGAATGTTGCGTGGGCTTGGTTTTCGTTTCGCCCGCCGCCGGAATCCAAGGAATCAGCGTCACATGGACATAGAGCACATTGTTGCGCCCCGCATCCTTCCGGAACTGGCGCACCGCCTCCAGGTAGGGCAGCGACTCAATATCCCCCACGGTTCCGCCAATTTCCGAAATCACTACGTCGGAGTTGGTGTTGCGGGCCACCCGATGGATGCGATCGCGAATTTCCCCCGTGATGTGGGGAATCACCTGCACCGTGCCGCCGTTGTAGTCGCCGCGCCGCTCCTTGTTCAGCACCGATTGATAGATTTGGCCGGTGGTGACACTGTTGAGCCGCGACATGTCCGTATCGGTGAAGCGCTCATAGTGGCCCAAGTCTAGGTCGGTTTCGGCTCCGTCGCCGGTCACGAAGACTTCGCCGTGTTGAAACGGACTCATCGTGCCGGGGTCAACGTTGATGTAGGGGTCGAGCTTGAGAATGGAAACCGAGTAATTCCGAGACTTGAGCAGCCGACCGAGACTGGCGGCGACGATTCCCTTGCCAATGCTGGAAACGACACCACCGGTTACGAAGATGAATTTGGTCATGGCTGGCAAAAATTTTGGTGCTTGTAGCGTCGGTGCGCGTGAGGGGCGATCGGGTTGCCGATTAACTGACAGATGATTAACTGACAGATCAATCGATCATCTCAACAGATCGTCAGAAGATCGTCAGAAGATTGTCAGATGAAACCCGTCGGGTTTGAACAGCCGGGTTGAACGCCCGGGTTGAACGCCCTCAATTCTGCCATAGGGCCTTGGTGCGATCGCTGGGATTTTAGGGCGATCGCCCCTGGCCCCAGGCACTCAAAACGCTCAGTCTCCCTTGCTAATCGGCGGCGATCGTGTGAATTTTCAGGAAATTGGTACTCCCGGCCTTGCCAAAGGGGACACCGCCCATCACCAAAACCTTATCCCCCGGCGCTGCATATTGACGAGCCAACAAATCTTGCTCCACCAGCGCCAACGCAGAGGCCAACGTTTCCCCATTAAATCCCTTCAGCAAAATGGGTCTCACTCCCCAACTTAAACTCAAGCGGTGATAAACCTTGGGATCGGGCGTATAGGCAACGATGGCGGTTTTAGGACGTTCCGCCGATGCCAGTTGGGCGGTGTATCCCGTTTCGGTGAAGGCCACAATGCATTGCAAATCGATCGTTTCATCGATCGCGTGCAGGGCTTCACTGATGGCATCCGTATCCTCATTTTGATTGGGTGGATAGTTCACAAATTGAATCGAGGGTTCCACCTCCGTGGCAATCCGCGCCAACATTTTCACAGACTCGATCGGGTAGCTGCCCACCGCCGATTCACCGGACAACATCACCGCATCCGTACCATCCATAATCGCATTCGCCACATCACTGGCCTCCGCCCGCGTGGGTCGCGGATTATGGATCATGCTGTCCAACATTTGGGTTGCCGTAATCACCGGAATTCCCTTTTGATTACAGAGGCGAATGATCTGTTTTTGAATCAGGGGCACTTTCTCCGGGCGCATTTCCACTCCCAAGTCCCCTCGCGCCACCATCACCGCATCACATTCATCAATAATTGCCTGCAAATTGGCGATCGCCTGCGGTTTTTCCAACTTGGCTAACACCGGAATTTCCGCGCCCCGAGCCGCCAACAATGCCTTCAAAACCTGCACATCTTCTGGCTTGCGCACAAAGCTCAAAGAAATCAGATCAACCCCCTGCGCAATCCCAAATTCCAAATCCCGTTTATCTTTGTCGGTAATGGAAGGTAACTGCAAATCTAGGCTGGGAAAATTCACCCCTTTGCGACTTTTGAGAATGCCACCTTCGATGACCTGGCAATGAACCGCATGACCATCAATCTGTTGCACAGATAACTCCAACAGCCCGTCATCCAGCAACACTTGCGTGCCGGGTTCCGCTTCAGCAGCCAAGTGGGGATAGTCAATGCCGACGGTGTTGGGTTGATTTTGATACTCCGCAATCGGGACGAGGGTTAAAACTTCTCCTTCTATGAGGGGAATGCCTTCGGGTGGTAAATCACCCACGCGGATTTTTGGCCCTTGCAAATCTTGCAGCAACATCAGAGGCAAATCCAGTTCTTCGGACGCTTGCCGCAGTCGCCAAATTCGCTCCGCATGATCATCATAGTGACCATGGGAAAAATTCAACCGCGCCACATTCATGCCCGCCAACAGCATTTTGCGGATCATCTCTGGAGAATCGCTGGCCGGCCCGATCGTGGCCACAATTTTGGTGCGATGGGTTAACGGTTTCATATCATTCTTGCCTAACTGACAATACCGGCATCAAATGCGGAACCTGAAGCGATTCACCCTAACGCAATATTCCTCATGATTCAGACCCAATCATTCAGATCAGAACAGCGGCAACTTCAGCACCTTTAGCAACATTAATGTTGAATAATGAAATTAAACGTTAATGTTGCTGATGGATAGCAAATTGCGCCACGGGAATTGATCGCGGATCCCTAAAAATTGGATCATCGATACCCCAATCTTGGTTTTAAAGACCGAGAACTGTCAATAAAGAAATTAGGAAGATTTGCTTACTGTGCTCTGCAATACCAAACTTGCGAAATTGATCGTGAATTCAATTTATTATTAAATTTCATGTTAAGTCTATGATTATATTCATCCTTAAATTTGTTCATTCAATCATTGGTCTATAGGGTGAACAATGCTCACCAATTAACTGCTTGATGGTAGTAAAAACATGAATTGCTAATTCATTTTAAGAAAAAATCTTCTTCATGTATTTATTATTTTTTTGAGATGAGTAGCTATTTAATTTGAAATCAGAATTATCAACTCAAGTTTTTTGATTTCTTACGCTGATTCTAAATTTTTACGCCAATTCAGGGATTGCGTGATTTTCGGAATGCTATCTTAATCAGGTCATTGACAGACCGCCTATTGAACTAATGATCATGAATAAACTATCGGAAATTGCGAATGCGGTCATTTTTGTGGCGCTGCTGAGTTTTATTGGTCTGAGTCTGTTTCGGATTGGGGCCCATTTTTGGCCGATCGTGACGGGAGGTTAGGGGATGAGTTTGGACGATCGCCCGAACATGAACCGATCGGGGCGAGTGGTGGTGGTGGGCGGCGGGGCCGCGGGCTTTTTTGGGGCGATCGCCTGTGCGCGATCGAATCCTGACTTGGACGTGACCATTTTGGAGGCGGGGCCCCAATTTCTGAGCAAGGTGCTGATTTCTGGGGGCGGCCGTTGCAATGTGACCCACGCTTGCTTTGAGCCATCCCAGTTGGTGCAGCACTATCCACGCGGAGCCAAGGCCCTGCGGGGGGTGTTTAGCCGGTTTCAACCCCGCGATACGGTGACTTGGTTTGTGGGGGAGGGGGTGTTGCTGAAAACAGAGCCGGATGGGCGGATGTTTCCGATTACGGATCGATCGAGCACCATTGCCGATTGCTTGATGCGGGCGGCGGAAAAAGCGGGCGTGCGGCTGCGATCGCGGGCGGCGGTCAGCAATATTACCCGCGAGGCGGGACAATTCCAAGTTCAGTTGCGATCGGGGGAAACTTTGACAGCCGATCGGGTGTTGCTGGCCACGGGCAGCCAGCCGACGGCCTACCGCTGGGCGGCGGGGTTGGGCCATCCGATCGTGTCGCCGGTTCCCTCGTTGTTCACCCTGGCCATTCCCGATCCCCGGCTGGACACGCTGGCGGGGTTGGCCGTGGAGCGGGCCCAGGTGCGGCTGGTTTTGCCGGAGGCCGATCGGGGCAGCAAAGGCAAAAAGCCGCCGGACTCGGAACAAATTGGCCCGGTGCTGATTACCCATTGGGGCCTGAGCGGGCCGGCGGTGTTGCGGTTGTCGGCCTGGGCGGCGCGATCGCTCCACGAAGCTCACTATCGGGCCCTGTTGCGGGTGAACTGGCTGGGCACGGCTTCGGCCGAAGAGGCCCGCGATCGGCTGCGGGTTCTGAAGCAACAAAACCCACGCAAGGCCGTATCCACCGCCGGGCCGCCGGAGTTACCGAAACGGCTTTGGCAAAAATTGGTAGAAGCGGTGGGCGTGGCGGCGGATTTTCGCTGGGCCGACTTACCCAAGGGGCCGATCGAGGCGTTGGTGCGCGAGTTGGTGCAAGGAGAATTCAAAATCACCGGCAAGGCGGTCTTCAAGGAAGAGTTTGTGACCTGTGGCGGCATTGATTTGAAATCCGTGGACTTCAAAACCTTGGAAAGCCGCTCTTGCCCAGGGTTGCACTTTGCCGGTGAAATTTTGGACATTGACGGCATCACGGGTGGGTTTAATTTCCAAAGCGCCTGGTCTACGGGTTGGATTGCGGGCCAGGCGATCGCCCAGGGAGCCGTTGCCGTTGATTAGCCCTGCCTTAGGGGGTTAGGAGTCGTGGATTTGCGACCTAAGCCGACAAGGACGGCACGCTACAAACATTGGGCCAGTCGATCGCCGTGGCAGACTCGATCGGGCGATCGGCCGGCTCCTGTTGCCGTTTAATCACAATCAGGGTGATGTCATCAAAAATCTTGGCCTCACCAATGTGGCGATACACATCATCCACAACCAATTTACAAATCTCCTGGGGGGTGCGATGGTGCTCGGTTCGCAACAACCGACAGAGGCGATCGGCCCCATAAAGCTGATTGCTGTGGTCGGCCGCCTCGGTCAGGCCGTCCGTATACAGCACCACCAAATCGCCAGGATGGAGATAGACCTCCGCCTCGGCAATGAAACTACTGACATCCGCTTCAATCCCGAGGGGAAAGCCCAAATCTAAGGTATCGACCCGATCGATCGCGCCATCCGCCCGCACCACGATCGCCTCCTCATGCTGACCGCTCAGGCGCAGGGAACCCCGTTCATAGACCAACAGGGAAAGGGTCATGTTTCGGTACGATCGCATCCGCCTGGTGTTGTCATACACCAAGCGATTGAGGGTGTTGATCGTTTTCACCTGATCAATTTCGCCCACCGCTTGCAAGGTGCGCACCGCCGCCTGCACCATCAGCATCACCATGCCGCTTTCCAGACCATGGCCCGTCACGTCGCCAATGCTGATTTCCACCCGACCATCCCGGTGCAGCACGTCGTAGTAATCGCCGCCCACCTCATCGGCCGGCTCCATGTAGGCGGCAATTTCCAAATCCGCCGTATTCAGCAAATCTTCTTCCTTAGGCAGAATCATTTGGTGCAACCGACGCACCACAGACAACTCCGCCCCCATTCGGCGATTTTCGTCCGCGAGCTGTTGGTTCAGGGTCACAATTTCTTGATTAGCCCGCGCCAGGTCGTAGGTTCGCTCAGTGACGCGCTGCTCCAAGGTTTCCAAATGCACTTGCAGTTGGGTGACCATCCGCGCAAAGGAGGTGGCCAATGCGCCGATTTCATCTTCCCGATCGGTGGGTAAGGGTTGATCCCAATGGCCACGGGCGATCGCCTGGGAAGCCCGATTCAGGGCCACAATTGGCTCCACCAACCGACCCGCCATCCAATAGGACACCACCACCACCAGCAACAGCACCATGCTGGACACCATCAGGAGCGATCGAGTTTGGGTGGCCAAGGCCTCCTGTAGGGACTTCAGCGAGAGGGTGACCAGGGCGGATCCTTGCAGGGTTTGTGACTGATCGCGCAACGGCACAATCACATGCAGCAGATTGCCATTCACCACGCGGGCCGTGGCCTGGGTGGTGAGGCTATTGCGCAAGAGAGACAATTGCTGCTCGGCCAATTGCTTCCCGAGTCCACTTTCCGGGCGAGCTTGACCCGCAATCACCTTGCCTTGCAAGTCAATCACCCAAATGCCCAGCACGTCCGGTTCCCGCAGCAATTCCTCAATTAGGCGATCGAGACCCAGGGCCTGGCGCAGGGATTCCAAAAAGGCCACATGGTTCCCCACTTGCACAATGCGGCGCTGATCAATCCCCGGAACCCCCACATATTGAAAGACGCGATCGTCAATTTCCCGCCGCCGAGGTTCTTGAATCACCATCTTGGCCTTGCCCGTCAACAGAGGCCAAAACACATGGGCTTGGGGTTGTTTTTTCGGATCGGGATTAAAACAAAAAACCGCCTCCCCGGGCGGTCGCAAGCGGGCACATCCATCCGCATCAGAAATCCAAACTTCATCAATGATCGAATCAGCCAGGATTTTGTTAATTCGTTGTTGGAGTTGGGCGGTTGGTTCGCCGCGTTTTTGGCTCAAATCCACCAGTTGGGCTAAGGCCGTGGCCGTGGCGGCCATTTGCTGGCCCAATTTGTTTTCCACCGTGGTCGGCACATCCCGCAACACCGACAGGGCCCGGCTGAGGGTGTTGGCCAAGCGCACGCCGTCCGTTTCGGAGCGCCGAATCAATTCGTGATGGGTGTTCCAGTGGAAAATGGCAATGGTGGGTAAAACGGCCACCACCGCCACTCCCGCCATCATGAATAGCAAGCGTCTTTGTAAATTCATACGTAAATGTTACTTAAAAAAATTTGTTATTTAAAATGTTTGTCCACCCTCCCAATCCTAGTCCATGTGATCAGTTGCGCTCCAAGATTGACCCTATGCAAGACCAGTCAACTTTGGGATTAACGCAGTTCAAAACCCCATGTAGAACCTAGCTCATTCAGAGCCAACCCTAATGAATTCGCATTTCAACGGCCGATCGAAGGGCGATCGTTTCGTTGCTGAGTTCGTCAGCCACCACCACCCGATCGCGCCCCTGTTGTTTGGCGGCATACAGGGCCCGATCGGCCCGGGACACCAACAGGGTGGGCGAGGTGGTCAAGGAGGGCGAGATGGCCGCCACCCCAACGCTCACCGTCACACAAGGGTTAACAACCGATCGGGGATGGGGCAGGCTCAACCCCAACACGGCCTGGCGAATGCGGGTTCCCACCAATTCCGCCTGCTGCAAGGTGGCGCGGGGCAACAAGACCGCAAACTCTTCGCCCCCATAGCGAGCCACCAAATCCGAGGTCGATCGAGCCACCTGGGCGATCGCCATTGCCACCTGCTGCAAACAAACATCCCCCGCCACATGGCCCAGCAAATCGTTGTAGGCCTTGAACGAGTCCACATCCACCATCACCAAGGCCAACGACTCAGACCGACTGCCGCGCGTCTGCCATTGCTGTTCCAAATATTCATCAAACCGCCGCCGATTGGCCACGCGCGTCAAGGCATCCATCGTGGCCTTGGCTCCCGCTTCCGTGGCTTGCACATAGAGCTGCTCAATCATGGCATCCCCATGCTCAATAATCAGCCGCAGCACATGCTCCAGGTCTTCCCGTTCCCGGGTAATGGTTCCCAACAGCGATTGCAGTTTTTGTTCCGCGTTCCGGTGTTGATGGGCCTCGAGGGTTAACCGCTCATTGGCGCTCAACAGCTCGTTTTCAATCACGCTGCTATGCTCGATCGTGGTTTGCAAAACCCACTCCAGATCTCGCTTCTGTTGGGCCACTTGCTTCAAAATCGTCTGCAATCGCTGCTGTTGGCGACGGTACAGCGACAGGGTGGACTGTAGTTCGTTTTCAATACAGTCACCATGGATGGCGGTGGTTTCAAGGGCGATCTGGAGATCGCGGTTGCTTTGCTCTAAAGCAGCCACCTGCTGGCGAAGGCGTTTGTTTTCTTCAATCAACGCTTGTGGATCAGACGATGCCGCCGGATCGGGCAGCGACTGGGGATCGCGCACAGTATCTCCAAACAGACGCGGTATAGGCCGCTTGTAGAGGGTAGAGCCGAGGGAGCGATCAACATCAACGCCACAGCCTAGGGATTGAACCGATGGATGTTGAACCAAGCGTTGCACAGACCTGGAAGGATCAAGGGCGATTCAGGGAACCCATGCTGCGTGATCGATGCCGTAGGATTGCTCACCGCAGGATTACCCACCGAAGGATGGCTTGTCATGATGATGACTCAGTGGTGACGACTCAAGGTCGATCGACGTTGAGCGATCTACTCCGAGCGATCCCTTCTGAGTGAGCCATTCTGAGTCATCTCTTCTGAGCGAGCCATCCGGTCATGACCCACGAAACTATCTCCAAGCTCATGATTGCTAAGTTAGCACTAGTTCAATGCTGGGCATGAGGCGCTGGAGATTTTTGAGCGATCGCGTTTGCCAAACAATATTAGCGGATCCTTTAAAAGTTAACTTTGCTGTCCCCCGCTGCCGCAACCGAACTACAAACATAGACAGCATACTGATACCGGAGCTATTGAGGAATTCGAGTTCCTTGAGGTCAACAATGATGTGCTCGGACTCTTCCGCCGCCGCTTCCAAAATATCAAGCACAGGACGGTAAGCCTCAAGGCCGTCCAGACGCAGGGAACCCCGACAGAGAATCGTTGACGTGGCGGGGTCATACTGAATGCTGTAGTCCGGTTGTTTTAGTTCCATACGAATGAGTGGTGGGAAATTGCGGAGGACTGGGGCATTGGAGAAAACCAGGAGCTAAGGGGTATTAATGAAAAGATAGGGTCATGATGTCAGGCGGAAGGGCTGGGGGCGAACCACTGAGAAGGCGCGATCGAATCGTGATCTTGCGGTGATGCTTGACCGGTGTGGCCGCATCCTCAGATCCCGTTGGTAGATCCCGTTACTAGATCCAGTCACTAGATCCAGTCAGTCACGCGAATGAGCTATCGCAGTTGGTGCAGTTTCACCATGCGATCGAGCCTTAACTATCCTTACATGAACTTGCTCTGGGCCATGCAAGGTTTCGGGATCCCCCCATCACCGAAATGCTGGCAAGAGTTTGACAATATCTTGATCTCTTTGCTCAGTTCCAGGGCGATCGACATTTTAATAGTCAATCACTACACTGTGAGTCGGGCCATCACACTGATCGCAACGGAGTTGTCATCATTAGTAGATGGTGTAAATCGCCACCCCATTTTCACTCCGTAATCTGCCATGATTGAAATTAGCCCCAGGCAGGATTCATTGGACTCCTCACGCCCCATTTGCTCTAGTCGCTGAGCATAAAGCAGGTCAAGATCAGTCGTCAAAATATCATGGATGTGCTTCTGAAACCGGATGGCGCGATCGGCCGTTGTGCTGTTGCAAACCAGCAGCAAGATGCTGGATTCATAAAGATAGAGGGAAATGGTGACCGGGCTGTTCACCTGCTCATTGCTGAACTTAATTGCATTCTCAATGAGTTCATTAGCAACATAGCTAATACAAGCCTTAACATTCTCTTGAGTGCTGGAGCTATTGGCCGCGTCCTCATTATTGCCCGGGAAAAAGGTGGCGAAATAGTCGCCCAAAAAATCGGCCGATAGTCCATAGTTGCGCCAACGAATTTTGCGAGCTTGCGCACTCGGTGAAAATCCCAAGGTTAGGTATTCTTGGGTATCAGGTAGGGAATCGTAGAACTCGCCTAAGGTTACATTCATCACGCTTATGCATTGACCAAGCTAAGAACAGGATAAGGCAAAATTTTCCGAGAGTAGAGGGCTGAATTCAGCATCAACAATGTTTTGGAAACTCCAAGTCATACCTTAAGCTACCAAAACATTCGCACCATCACAGTTTTGCTGGCTGGTTCAGGAGAGCCTGGATTCAGCCCTGGTGCATGATTGAAGGGCTTTCTCCTGGCGCGATCGAGGGCAATGGTTGACTCAAAATCATGACTTCAAAGGCTCCACCGAATTTTTAGGATGATCTTTTAGGACGATCAGCAGGATGATCAGACTTTCCAAAACCCGATTCTCTCCAGTGACCCCGATCGCGCTTCGGTTAATGAGTCGGCAGGCGCTGGCGATCGCCCGGCGGATTTTGCAGGAGTTATGGCGACGCAAGCGCAGTTTGGTGTTTTGGTCGCTGTTTCCGGCGCTGGTGTTGGTGCTGAATGGATTGATTTTGGCGGAGCGGGCCCAACTACCGATCGCGGCGGCCTTTGAGCGGGCGGCTCCGGTTTCCTGGGTGGGGGCGGCCCTGTTTTTTAGCTGCCTGGGCGGCACGGTGGCAACCCTGGTGGGCGAGCGAGAGTCGGGCACGTTTCGGCGGCTGGGCCTGTCGCCCCTGGGTGGCATGGCTTATTTTTTGGGAATTAGCCTCGCTCACGGAGCGATCGCCCTAGGCCAGGCGGTCATTGTGGGGATCATTGCCACGGCCGTGGGGGCCCAATTCCAGGGGGCCTGGTGGTTGGGCGGGGCGATCGGGCTGCTGAGTGTGTTGGCCTATGTGGGGGTGGGCTTTGTGCTGGGGGGACAATTTGCCCGGCGCACGGAGGATGTGAATGCGTTGGTGGCGGCCTTGGGCGTGCCCCTGCTGATTTTGGGCGGCAGCTTTGTGCCCGCTTGGCTGTTTCCGCCCCTGTTGCAACAGTTGGCCCGTTTTGACCCGATCTACCACATGAATGAGGCCCTGCTGCGGGT
Organism: Limnothrix sp. HT2024; assembly: GCF_059138625.1. NCBI lineage: Bacteria > Bacillati > Cyanobacteriota > Cyanophyceae > Pseudanabaenales > Pseudanabaenaceae > Limnothrix > Limnothrix sp. HT2024. The sequence goes on along the minus strand of NZ_CM181121.1, from coordinate 3,289,427 downwards.
GGCCAGCGAGGGAGCCACGGCCGCGGAGATTGCCTTGCATCTGTGGGTGCTGGGCGGGGTGGCGATCGGGGGTTTGGGCCTGAGCGCGGTGACCTATCAACAACTGTTACGGCGCGATCGTTGCCTTTAGAACGCTCCATTCTGGGGAACGCGCTACGCTGAACTTGCAGTCGTTTTGGCCCTTTCCGAGGGGCCTTGCTCCCAACCATGCCTAGCTATCCCGGAATTTCCAGCGAAGCCTTTCGTCATCCGCTCGATCGCGAAGCCGAGCAAGCCCTGCGAAGCCTGCCGGGATTTGACTTGGTGGCCCGCAAATTTCTAGAAGTGGCGGTCGATCGGCCCCAATATCTCTACCACATGGGCAACAGCGTCCAAGTGGGGCCCCGTCAATACGCCAGCCTGCATCAGCTCCTGCGGGAGTGCTTGCGAGACCTTGATGTGTTCCCAGAGCCGGCCCTGTTCGTCAGCCAAAGCTATCAGGTCAACGCCTTCACCATTGGTCAAGAACAGCCCACCCTGGTGCTCACCACCGCCCTGCTGGAATTGCTGAACGAAGCCGAATTGCGCGTGGTGTTAGCCCACGAACTGGGACATTTGAAATGTGGCCACAGCACCCTCACCCAAATGGCCATTTGGACGCTGTATGCGGCTTCCATGGTGGGGCAAATGACCATGGGCTTAAGCAACATGCTGATTAGCAACGCATTGGTCATGGCGTTTTACGAGTGGAAGCGCAAGGCCGAACTGTCGGCCGATCGAGCCGCCCTGATTGCCACCGACGATCTCGATACCGTCTTGATGACCATGGTGAAAGTGGCCGGCGGTAGTCCCAAACATTTGCAAGAACTGAGCCTTGCGGAATTCAAAAAGCAAGCCCGCGACTACCAATCCCTGGACGCGGATGCCATGAACCAGGCTTATAAATTCTTTCTTTACAACAACTTGCCCCAGGGCATGTACAGCAGCCATCCCTTCCCCGTGGAGCGAGCCAGCTATCTCCAAGATTGGGCCACTTCGGCGGAATATCAAGCCATTCGGCGCGGGGACTACCAACGGGATGTGGCTCAAGGGGCCGTGAATGTGACGGCGAATGCAACCACCACGGCCCGATCGACCGGCAACACCGAAGCCGATCGCCTGCGCCAACAAATTGAAGACCTGCAACGGGAACTCGATCGCCTGCGCCCAGCTCGATAGCAGCTTGTCGGCATTGGCAGGAATTTTGGGCCGATCGCAGCAATTCAGCAGCCATTGATCAGAGTTTGTGGGAATTCAATCGTAACGATCCCACCCTTCAACGACGCACAATCCCAAAAACAAGAAAAACAAGGGGCTTAAGCCCCTTGTCTCAAAAATTGAAAACAGAGAGCTTAAGCCCCTTGTCTACCCCCATTGGTACTAGGGGCATTTTGCAAGTTATTCTTCGCCCTTGCCGTCCACTTGCACCAGGCGAATGTGCTTGTAGCCCAGCTTGATCTCAAACTCATCGCCCGGCTTCAGACCCATGCTTTGGGTATAGGTCGAACCAATCACGATTTGGCCATTTTGATGCACCGTCACACGATAGGTCGGTTCGCGGCCCCGACCATCCTTGGCACTTTCCGGATCAATCCGCGTGCCTTTTGCTTCCAACAATGCATCATAAAACTCAGCCAAGTTCACCTGGACTTGGCCGCTTTTGGTCTCTTTGTAGTAGCCGCAGCGCTTTGCTTTTTCGCGACGGGGCAGATTCGAGAGTTCCTTCAGTTTTTGCAGTAGGGCTTTACCCTTCAGCGGTGTGGGTTGTTGAGCAGTTGCGGAATCACTCATTGCTGTCAAACATTCAGTTCAGTTAAAAAAGCCTAGCTCGGCTGAAGCGGGGTTCCTCAGATGCAATTGCCCTTTAACCCAAGAACGCCGCCGACTTAGCCTAGCGCGTCCCCTAGTCGAGGCCAATTGTTCTGAACTTCCCCAATTCAGACATCACCTCCTCAGAGACTCTTCGACTCATTGGAGGGTGATCAAACCCCGATCGATCTTGGCTGGATCGATTGTTCGATTTGACTGGATTAGCCCCCTCAAAAATCAGGGATTTGCCATAATCTGGCAAAATCCAGCGGTAATTCTACAAACGATCAAACCGCACAATCTTGCATCGAAGGATGGTCAGGGAGGATGTCTCTCTCGATCGGAATTAGGTTTTACCGGTGTTGATCATGCTCTGACAGGCAGCCTAAATTTAGACCGGCCAATGCCAATCATGGCTGAAGCCTAGGATTTACCCATAAAAATTGATCGCCTAGAGACTAAGCACGGAGATAAATTTTTGAGGCAGCTTAGATGCGCTCCTGGGCAGAATCCAGAAAAACACCGGAATCGAGATTGACTACCTTAAGACTATAGCCCCAAGCGGCAGAAATTTGAATCGGACTGCTCAAAATTTTTAGATTAAAAAAAGCTCTTGGCTCCCTATAGATTGATCTATCCCCCAGGGTGGGTTCGATTGCTTTGATCAGTTCGGGATGACGGCCTTTGCCGCTAAGGCTAAAGCGGGGCTGGCCAAAAGCAAAGACAAGGGGAGCGGAAAAAATAGAAAATGTATCCTCTTCAGGGAAGAAGCACTGCAAATTGGGTGTTTTCGGATGATTTTTACGAAAGGGGGCAAGGCGATCGGACGATGGGCGCGGGGTGCTCAAACCCTCCTCAAAAAACATTGCAGATTGTGTGATGGGGGAGCGGGTCTCCCAGCAATTTGCGACTAGACTAGTATCAAATCCCTGCCGTATTTGCCGAATCGACCAGCCGTGCAAGTCACTTTCCAAATCATGCGTCGGGAACCCGGATCGTCTCCTCGGGTTCAGTCCTATCGCCTCGACAATGTTTTACCCGGAAATACGATTCTGGATTGCCTGAATCGTATCAAGTGGGAGCAAGATGGCAGTCTTGGCTTTCGTAAGAATTGTCGCAATACGATTTGCGGAAGTTGCGCCATGCGGATTAATGGCCGATCGCGCCTGGCCTGTAAAGAAAATGTTTCGGAGATGTTGACCCGGGCGATCGGGACGGATGAGCGCGGTGAACCGGTGATTACTGTGGCTCCGATGGGCAATTTACCGGTGATTCGAGATTTGGTGGTGGATCTGCAACCGTTTTGGGCCCGGTTGGAATCGATTCACCCGTCGGTGAGTCGGGCAGAACAGTTGGCGGCGGCGGAAACGGTGGCGGCCCAGGAGCGATCGCCCCAGCAAAATCAGACAGTCCCAACCAATCAGGCCAATCAGGCAAGTCAATTTTTAGATCAACCTCTAGATCAACCTTTGCGGGAAACGCGCCAAACGCCGGATCAGCGGGCCCTGTTGGAGCAGGCGGGCAACTGCATCGCTTGTGGGGCCTGCTATTCGGAGTGCAATGCGGTGATGGTGAATCCGCAGTTTGCGGGGCCCCAAGCCCTGGCAAAGGCGCAACGGTTGGTGGACGATACGCGCGATCGGGCCACGGCGGAACGGTTAAGCCAGTTGGGTGAGGATGGCAGCGGCGTTTGGGGTTGCACGCGCTGTTTTGCTTGCAATGAGGTTTGCCCGATGGAGGTGAACCCGCTTGATCGCATCTCGCGCATTAAATCGGTATTGTTGGCGCAGGCGGCGACGGCCGGCGAGGCGATCGAACGACCTTTACGCCACCGCCAAACCCTGGTGCAGATGGTGCGCGAGGGGGGGTGGATTGATGAGCGTCAGTTTGCCATTCGGGTCATTGGCAATTCGGGACGCGATTGGCGGGGGTTGGTCAGTTTGGCTCCGGTGGGCTGGCGGATGGTGGCTCGGGGCAAAATGCCGCTTACGTTTGAAAAATCCGAGGGAACCGACCAAGTGCGGGGTCTGATTGATGCGGTGCGAGCGGTGGAAGCGGCCCAAGGCACGGCCCAGCCACCCCCGCCCGATCGCGAGTCCTAGGGATCGCGAATTCTAGGAAACCTGTTGTTTGGATCGTTGTTGGGGTTGAAAGCAGCCCCTAACGAGAACCAAAGGGATCGGGAACCGCTGGCCGGCCCAGCTTGGCCCACAGTTCCGCCTCAATGCGTTTGACGATCGACTGTTCATCCAAGGTGGCCAACACGCGCCCGATCGCAGCCCTTGGCCCGTCGGGGCCCCAGGAAGCGTCGTTGGCTAGGTAGGTTTTGGTTGCTTGGCCGATCGCATAGGAAGAAACCCCGGCGATCGCGGCTTGGGTGGCGGCGATCGACAGATAGGGCACGGTGGTGATCCCGCCAGTGGCGACGGTGGACAGGCCCAGAAATCCCTTAAGGGCACTGAGGCCCAATCGGGCGATCCATTCTCCGGCACTGAGGCCGCCTAGCCCGATCGCGATGGTTTTCATCAGGGCGATCGCACCCCGTTGGCCCATGGGAATTCCGTAGAGCCGCGAGAGGGCCAAAATGGTGGCCAGGTCGATCGCCGCGCCCCCCACCAAGTCCAACACCACCACGGGATTCACCGCCACGGCGATCGCTTTGGCAATCGTGCCATTCCAAATCAGCCGATCGGCAGAGCGATCCCGCAGGGCCAACTTGCGCGACAGGATCCGATCGCCCGCCGCTTGGGCATAGAGCAATGAGTTCAGGGCCACCAGGGCTTTGCCCTCCCTTGCCAACACCTCCAAAATTTTCAGCTTCAGACTTTCCACCTGGGGCGCGCCCCGTTGCAAATCCGCCGCGATCGTCCCGTCGGGCCGCTGCACCACCTGGGCCACCAGGGGAGCCGCCGCCACCATCACAATCTCATCGGGCGACAGCAACTCCCGCACCCGATCGTCCCGAATCTTTTCGTAAATGGCCTGTCGATCAGCCTCGGGAAACTGATCAATCTTGTTCAACACCAGCAGAATCGGCTTACCCGCTTCCCGCAACTGAGACAGGGCCTCGCATTCCACTTGGGTCATGTCCCCGGCCACCACAAACAGAATCAGATCCGACGCTTGCCCCACTTCCCGAGCCAGGGCCGCCCGCGCCGCCCCATTCACTTCATCAATGCCCGGTGTGTCCACCAGCTCCACTTGGCCCAAACTGGATGGCACTGTCCAATGGATGCTCCGGCTGGATTGGGTTACGCCGTGGGTGGGGCCCGTTTCAAAGACCGATCGCCCCAACAGGGCATTGAGCAAGGAAGACTTGCCGCGACTGACGGCCCCAAACACGGCAATCTGCACCCGCTGATCCTCCAGCTTGTCCAGCATTTGCGCCAAACCCTCCAGATCTGGCTCCAGGCCCGATCGCTCCCGGGGGGTCAAGTCCAACCGCTCCATCAGCGATCGCAGGGCCGATCGGGCTTGGCGATAGGCCAACTCCGCATCTAAATCCGCCAAAGACTCGATCGCCGCGTCCAATTCCCGATCGACCGCATCCCACTCATCTAGGCGATCGCTGCTCTCAAAATCATCACCCTCGAAATCATCACTCTCAAAGTCCCCGCGATCCAAGCCACTCCCATCAGCGTCAGTGGGTCGATCAATCGGCCCTTCCATGGCCTCAGAAAATTCAGAATTTGGCGGATTGGCAGCCATGGGCGATCGGGAATAACCATTAGGAATAGAAGTTGATTTAAGCCACACCTGTCAGAGACTGTCTGAAAAGTATCTTTGGACTACAAACCAGCGACAATAGTCGTGAAGGCAAGGGGCTTAGGGGGTGTCGTCAAATCGCCTAAAACCTTGATTCCGCCGTTGACAGATCGCGGGGGACAAGGGGCTTAGGGGGTGTCGCCAAATCGCCTGAAACCTTTATTCCGCCGTTGACAGATCGCGGGGGACAAGGAGCTTAGGGGGTGTCGTCAAATCGCCTGAAACCTTGATTCCGCCGTTGACAGATCGCGGGGGACAAGGGGCTTAAGCCCCTTGTTACAACGATTGGGGTCAGGATAATCAACTGTTTTCGCCTGACCCTCGGAAATGACGATAGCCCCTAAGCCCCTTGTTTTCGTCGATCACCGGGGCGATCGCTGGGACAAGCATGGTTTTAATATTGACTGCTCAGACATCCACTCAGCATTAAATCAGCATTGGATCAGACCTTTTTTGGCGATTAATAATTCCTGACCCGCCTTCGATCGCCGGCCTTGGGTATTGGTCATACTGTAGGGCTTAGTCCAGGGTAAACAGTCCGCCCAATCGGCCGGATAGAGATCCTGAATTGCTTCACAATTATCGATCGTCATTAGCCAATTGTGGGGACAGTCGCGCAAGGACTCGGCTAATTGTTGATGATTAAAACCCTTGTGTAAATCGCCCGATCGCCCATATAACCGCGATTGTTCCGCTGAAAAATAGGGCGGATCGAGAAAAATAAACACATCCTCACCGGGCGCATGGATCAGCTCCCGATAGTCGCCCAGAGTCAAGCGCACGCCCGCTAACCGACCCTGCAAATTTTCTAGCCGTTGAATGCTGGACTCGGTGAACCGACCGCAATAGGCCGCCGCTGTCATACCGCCGGATTCCGTGAGGCCGCTGGCGGTGCTGCGATTCAAAATAAAAAATCGCGCCGCATTATGGAGCCGATCGCCCGGTAAGTTCGCCAGTTTTTGTTGATAGTGATCGCGAAATGCCACCCATTGATCGCACTTGCGCCGCTCGCCGTCGTAGTCATCCCGCAGCGATCGCACCAACCGGGCCAGGGCGATCGCATCGATTTGCACCTGCTGCCAAAAATCCATCAACAACGGGTTCGCATCATTGGCCCAAAATGCTTGCGCTACGCCGGCCCCGATCGCATGGAGCAACACACTGCCGCCCCCCAAAAACGGCTCCCGGTATTCTTTCGCCGATCGAAAATAGGGCGTAAAAATCGGCAGGTCTTTTTGTTTCCCCCCCGGATATCGCAGGGGCGATCGCCAGTCGCGCCAGTCAACAGCGGTCACAGCGCGATCGGGTGAATCAGGAGTCATCGTTTTCATGGAGCGTTGATTGGCTAAGGGGGTGTCGTTACAATCGCCCAAAACCCTGGTTCTGTCGTTAGCAGATCGTTAGGCAGCAAGGGGCTTAAGCCCCTTGTTACGACAACTGGTGCCTGGAAAATTAATCATTTCAGCTTGTGACTCGCAAGCAACGGCAGGGCTTACGGCCGTGAGCCTCTAAGGATTTTGATGGGGTTGATTCGTGACCTTCAATCGCCTCCGCGCCAATCAACGGGCGATCGCCAGTGACGCGATAGAATAAGACCTCTGAATCGGCCCGGCAAGTTGCCCGCCGATCGCCCGTTTACCCCATCGGACTGACGCACCCCCAGCAACACTGGGACAAGGGGCTTAAGCCCCTTGTCTGAGTAGACTATCGCGCTAGTCCTCAATCTGAGAGATACACCCACCACAGAGCGATCGACCGTCATGAGCCAAGGAACCCTCTTCGACAAAGTTTGGGATTTGCACACCGTCGCCACATTGCCCTCGGGCCAAACCCAACTGTTCGTTGGCCTGCATCTGATCCACGAAGTAACCAGCCCCCAAGCCTTCGCGATGCTGCGCGAACGTGGGCTACAGGTTCCCTTCCCCCAACGCACCGTGGCCACCGTTGATCACATTGTCCCCACCCAACTGCAACAACGCCAGCGGCCCTTCGTGGATTCCCTGGCCGAGGACATGATCGTGGCCCTTGAGCAAAGTTGCCAAGAATTCGGGATTCGGTTCTATAACATCGGCTCCGGCAAGCAAGGCATTGTCCATGTGATCGCCCCCGAACAGGGCTTGACCCAACCGGGCATGACGATCGCCTGTGGTGACAGCCACACCTCCACCCACGGCGCATTCGGAGCCATTTCCTTTGGCATCGGCACCAGCCAAGTGCGCGACGTGCTGGCTTCCCAAACCCTGGCCATGACTAAGCCGAAAGTGCGCCGCGTGGAAGTGAACGGCAACCTGCGCCCCGGGGTCTACGCCAAAGACGTGGTGTTGCACATCATCCGTAAGCTGGGCGTGAAAGGCGGCGTGGGCTATGCCTACGAATACGCGGGCACGACCTTTGAAGCGATGAGCATGGAAGAACGGATGACCGTTTGCAACATGAGCATCGAAGGCGGCGCGCGCTGCGGCTATGTGAACCCCGACCCAATTACGTTTGATTATTTGCGAGGGCGCGAGTTTGCCCCCAAGGGAGCCGATTGGGATGCGGCGGTGGCTTGGTGGACAAGCGTTCGCAGCGACGCGGATGCTCAATACGACGATGTGGTGGTGTTCGATGCGGCGGAGATTGAACCGACCGTTACTTGGGGCATCACGCCCGGCCAAGGCATCGGCGTGACGGAAACGATCCCGACCGTGGAGGAGCTGGACGAGGGCGATCGCTCGATCGCCAAGGAAGCCTACGACTACATGCAACTCGCACCGGGCCAGGCGATCGCCGGAACCAAAATCGATGTGTGCTTCATCGGCAGTTGCACCAATGGCCGGATCAGCGATTTGCGCGAAGCCGCCAAAGTCGCCCAGGGTCGCCAGGTGGTCGAAGGGATCACCGCCTTTGTGGTGCCCGGTTCCGAATCCGTGAAGCAAGCGGCCGAAGCGGAAGGCCTGCACGAAATCTTCAAGGCGGCTGGGTTTGAGTGGCGGGAAGCCGGTTGCTCCATGTGTTTGGCCATGAACCCGGACAAGTTGCAGGGCAGCCAAATCAGCGCCTCGTCCTCGAACCGCAACTTCAAGGGCCGCCAGGGTTCCGCCAGCGGCCGCACGTTGCTGATGAGTCCGGCCATGGTGGCCGCCGCCGCTGTGACCGGCACGGTTACCGACGTGCGCGAGTTGCTGTAGCCGCGAGCAGGGCTTGTTCGCTGAAATTACGGGTGAGGGCAGGTTTCCATCCTGCCCCTACCGCCGGCCGTGCTTGATACAATTGCCGACATCTGCAAATCACGCCAATCAGGTGAACCTATGAGTGCAATGTCCCAACTGCAATCCGCCCTCGATCGCGGCCAAGCGCTGAAAGCGATCGCTGGTTTGAACAATTTCGACGGCGATCGGGTCGAAGCGATCGTCAAAGCAGCCGAGCTGGGCGGTGCAACCTTCGTGGACATTGCCGCCGACCCCGCCTTGGTGCAACGGATCAAGGCAATCACCAGCCTGCCCGTTTGCGTGTCAGCTGTGGAACCCGCCAAGTTTGTGGACTGCGTGGCGGCCGGCGCTGACCTGATCGAAATCGGGAACTTCGACAGCTTCTATGCCCAAGGCATTCGCTTTGAAGCGGCTGAAGTGTTGGCCATGACCCAAGAAACCCGCCGCCTGCTGCCCGATGTGCTGCTGTCGGTGACGGTTCCCCACATTTTGGCCCTCGATGAGCAAGTGGCTTTGGCGGAAGCTTTGGTGGCCGCTGGCGCAGACATCATCCAAACCGAAGGCGGCACCAGCAGCCAACCCGCCCACGCCGGTAGCCTGGGCTTGATCGAAAAGGCCGCTCCCACCCTGGCGGCTGCCTACGAAATCAGCCGCGCCGTGTCCGTGCCGGTGCTTTGCGCGTCGGGCATTTCGGCGGTGACGGCTCCCCTGGCGATCGCGGCGGGTGCTGCGGGCGTGGGCGTGGGTTCGGCCATCAACAAGCTGGACAACGAAATCGCCATGGTGGCTGCTGTTCGCTCGATCGTTGAGTCCCTGCAAACGGTGGCCACTGTGGGTGCTGGTTGCGGCATCGATCAGTAGACCGTGATAGTCCCGAAATAGTCCCGATCGCCCCCTCATTGCCCAGGGCGGCGGGCGATCGGGATTCAGCCTAAGCTCAGCCAGCAACCTCACGGATAGCTGATTTTTCCAAAACCTCAAAAATGAGTACAGAAGCCGCCTCTCAAGGGTGGCTTTTTTGGTCTTGTTTTTCTGATTTGATAGGATCAGTTGCGATCGTCCACCCATTCAGCAACGGCGGGATCATTGATGCTCACTCCTGATCAGCGGCGGGCAGCGGGAGCACCCCAGAGCGTGGCGGTGTTGGCGGGGGCCGGCACGGGCAAAACCCACATGCTGGCGGCGCGCTACCTGTACCATGTGACGGCGTTTGGCTACTCCCCGATCGAGGTTGTGGCGGTCACCTTCACCCGCAAAGCGGCGGAGGAGTTGCGATCGCGCATTCGGCAGGATTTACAACAGCTTTTAGCTACCGAAGCCGCGGCCCTGGCCAGTGGCCATCCATCAGCTCTGACTAGGCTCTATGATCGCTGGCCGGGCTGTGACCTATTGGCGGATTTGGAAGCAGCAGCGGTTAATACGTTTCATGCCGTGGCGGGACAAATTTGCCGAGAACAAGCACACCATTTAGAATTAGCGCCCAACTTCACGATTCAAGAGCCTTGGGAAACGAGTCTTTGGCAAAAGGAACAGCTAGATTTGGCGTTGGATGAACTGCCAGAGGTTCATTACACCGCTGTGCCCTATTCCACGTTGCGGCCAATTTTGGAAGGATTATTAGCCGATCGCTACACGGCGGAACAGGCCTTAAAGCGCGATCGCACCGATTGGGAAACACAGGTCAAAATTTGGCGACAAGCAGCGCTCGATCGGCTGGTGAATGCTCCCGGTTGGCAATCGGCACAACAGTTTTTATCCCAATATGCTGGGAAGCCCGGAGACGGAGCCGAGGAAAATCGGCAGCGAATTTTGGAATTAATGGATGCGATCGCCCAAGATCGCGATTCCGATCAATGGGCCGCTTGGACAAAGGCGATTGATTTTAGTAAAGGACGAGGCAGCAAGAAAAATTGGGATTCTGCGGAGCTTTTAGAATCCGTCAAAGCAGCGATGAAGGCTGTGAGAGGTCAAATTAACCAGGCCTTAAAAGAAGGAGCCATTCTTTGCAAATTAGGAGAAGTTGACGATCGCTTTGAGGAGAAACTGAAAACCATTCGTCAAGTCTATGTTTGGGTGCGTTCTCGCTTGGAAGTGGCGAAAAAGCAAGCCCGGCTCATGGATTTTAGCGATCTGGAATGGTATGCCCTCAAGGCGTTGGAGATGCCAGAAGTTCAAGCCTACTATCATCAGCGCTGGCAAGCATTTTTGGTGGATGAATTCCAAGATACGAATCCGGTGCAAAGTGCCTTGCTCGATCGCCTGCAACACGATCGGGCAAAGGTGACGATTGTGGGCGACAGCAAGCAATCAATCTATCGATTTCGCCGGGCAGAAGTGGGGCTATTTCAAGATTGGTGCGATCGCCTGGCCCGGTCTGCCGAGGGCGATCGGGTCAGCTTGTCCCAGAGCTTCCGCACCCATCGGGATTTGGTGGCCGCTGGGAATGCGCTTTGTGAGCCGTTGTTGAACGAGTTGCACCAACCCTTGCGGGGCGATCGGGCGGAACCACCGCTCGATCGGCCCGTGACCCTGTTGGCATTGCAGGCCACCACCAAAGCGCAGAAGGTTGCGACCCGGCGGGTGGCCGAGGCCCAAGCGATCGGCCAACGATTGCGCGATTGGGTTGATCAGGGAGTCCTAATTTTCGATAAAGGCTTGGGAACCACACGCCCGCTGGAATTTCGCGACATTGCCATTTTGGGGCGCACCCATCGGCAACTGAGCATCATTGCCCAAACCCTGACAGCAGCAGGATTGCCGGTAAATCTCTGCTCCGGTGATTTGCTGGATACCCGTGAGGCCCAGGATGGAACCGCTTTGCTCCGGTTTTTGGCGGATTCGCAAGATAGCGTGGCCCTGGTCACGATTTTGCGCAGTCCTTGGTTTGCGGTCAGCGATCGGGCCCTGTTTGCGGTCAGTCGCCAGTTTCCAGCGCCGGAACCCACTGCCCCTGATGGATCCCCCGCCCCGCGCCGATCGCCCAATTGGTGGGCCGCTCTGCAAGATTTGCTCACCGATTCAGCAACTTTCAATCAGTTAGACGAGGGCGATCAACAGGCCCTAAAACGGGCAGTGGCGCAGTTGCGGCGCTGGCGGGGCGATCGGCGGCGGGAACTGCCCTCCCAGTTGCTGCACCGAGCCGATCGGGCCACGGGCTACAGTGCCACGATCGCCAACCTACCGGACGGGGCCCGCCGCCTGCGGGATTGGCGCGACTTTGCCGACTGGATCGCCCAATTGGAGGAAGGGGTGGGCGACACCTTTGGCGTGGTGCGGCGGTTGCGACGCATTGAAACCGTGCGGCGGCTGAATTCTGGTGACCTGAAAACCCTCTTTGCCCGATCGCCCCTGGAAGCCGGGAACGCCATTGACCTGATGACCATCCATGCGTCCAAGGGGTTGGAATGGCCGGTGGTGGTGTTGCCGGATCTGAATCCCCAGCGAGATTTCCAACAGTCAACTTCTTGGCGAATGAGTGCGGAATTGGGATTCGTGTTCCAGTGGCGTGACCAACCCCAGGGAGATTGGCAAATTCCAGCCCTGTGGCAATTGCTGGCAGCGGCCGATCGGGAAGCGGCCCAGGCAGAAACCCGCCGATTGTTGTACGTTGCCTTGACCCGGGCCCGCGATCGGTTGCTCCTGAGCGCCAATTTGCCTTGGCAGGAAGAAAAATCCGGCAAATCCGAAGCTAGCGAGGACGAAACGGGCGATCGCTTCCGGCCTTGGGATTGGGTGCAAGGGGTGGCCCAGGCCCAAGGCTGGTCGATCGACTGTGTGATGATCCCCGAAGGCTCGCCAGATTTTCCCGATCAACCCAATCAAGCTGATCGCCTCAGTCAAGCCGATCCCCAGAATCCAAACCATCCACCTGCCCCCGTCGATCGCCCCCAAATTACCACCGATCCTTGCTCGGAAAATGGTCAGCTCCTGTGGGGTTGGGTGTCTTCCGGCTTGGATGAATTACCCGTGGTGGCCCTCAGTGAATATGCACGCTGTCCCCGGCGGTTTGCTTGGCGCATGGTGGACGATCGCCCCCCCAGTGGTGACGGGCCCGCCCGATCGCGCCGAATTGGCACGTTGGTTCACCGGGCAATCGAACGGCGCATTCAAGATGTTGCCACCCTAGCAGCCCAAGATCCCGGGTTAGATCTCGAAGCGGTCAGCGAAGCCCTGACCCTTGCCGATCGATTTTGGCAAGATCCCGCCTTGGCCCCCCTGAGTCACGATCCCCAAGCCCGGCAAGAATTGCCGATCGGGTTTGATTTAGCCCTGCCTCACGGTCAAACCTTACGGCTGAATGGGGTGGCCGATTGGGTGGGAACCGCCGGAGTTTTGGACTTCAAGACCGATCGCGATCGCGTGCCCAGTGAGCACCGACTGCAACTGTGGGCCTATGCCCATGCCCTGGGAGTTGATCGGGCTGCGCTGGTGTATTTGCGCCATCCCGATCGCCCAATCGAATGGTTCACTCAATCCCAACTACAACCCCTGCAAGCCCAAGCGATTGAAGTAGCCCAACGAATTCGATCGGGGCAATTTGACCCCACGCCGGGCCCCGCCTGTCGGTTTTGTCCTTACCAAGACACCTGCGATGCGGCTCTACGGGACATTTCAACCTAGGCCATTACCGAGAACTGGGGCGATCGCGTGGCACATCCCCCGCCAAGGAAGATGGTTGCCGGATTGCCTCATAGGGCAGCGCCACAATTCGATCGCGCCCTTGCTGTTTGGCTTCGTATAGGGAGCGATCGGCCCCAGTAATCAAATCAGAAATTTCATCTCCCGACTGGGGAATATGGCTCATGATCCCAATGCTTAAAGTCACATGGCTACTGACCTGAGAACCCCTGTGGGGAATCGCCAACTGATGAATTTGACCGCGAATTTGATGCGCTAATTGCACCGCTTCCACTAGCGTTGTATTTGGCAGCAAAATCGCAAATTCTTCGCCCCCATAGCGTGCCGCCAAATCACTACTGCGGCGGGCATGTTCCCGAAGCACTTGCGCGATCGCCACCAAGCATTGATCGCCCATGAGGTGACCATAGGTATCATTATATTTTTTAAAATAATCCGCATCACAGAGCATCAAAGACAAGGGTTGGGTCGATCGCAAACATCGATTCCACTCCGATCGCAGCACTTCATCAAAGTGGCGACGATTGGCAATTTGCGTTAAGCCATCAATGCGAGCTTGGTGAGCCAACTGCAATTCCAGCCGCTTGCGATCGGTAATATCCATCACCAAAAACCCAACACGATAGGGCTGATCATGCATATCAAAAATTGGAAAATAGGACACCAACCAGGTATTTTCGATGCAGGATTGAGCAGGCGACCGGGCACTAATTTCCTGATTCAAAATCGAATCACCCGTTGTGAAGACCGCTTGAAACAGTGGCTCCAGATTTGATCGCAACCCAGGAACCACATCCCAGATTGAACGCCCCAAATGTCCCGATTCCGGTAAGCCATTGATTTTCGCCAGCACCTGATTCACCCGCACATAGCGGTAATGATGATCAATAATTCCCATCCCCCAAGGGGCTGCTGAAAAAAACGCATCCAGTTGCGCTTCACTCAACCGCAAGTCAGCGGTGCGCTCTTCAATCCTGATTTCCAGCGTCTCCAGCATTTGCACCAAATCTGACCGAATGGCTTGGCGCTCTTGAACCGTTGCCGACAAAATTAGCCCCGTAATCGAAAGAATCCCGATAAAGGATTGCAACAGAATAATGGATTCATTGGGCGTGCGATCGGAGAAGGATCCTGTTCCTTGGGAAGTGGCGATAATTGCTGCCAAGGAAATGATCGCTACTCCCAACGCTGAAACCAGTTCTCCCAAGCGAAAAACACTCCAAATCAAAATCGCAAAGAGAACGTAAGCCAAAGGATAGCCATAAAAAAAGTCAATCCAAACAATGGCTGCGGTGAAAACCACAATGGCACTACTTTCAAAAGTCCAGCCCATTGCCCGCTTCAAGCTTGCAAAAATCTGTTGCCATCCCAATTCTTTTAACAATAAAATGGGAGGAGTAAAGATGAGGTGGGCCAAGGTACTCGCCAGCCACCAGGACAACCAGCAAACCCCGTAGTCTTTCCAAGTGATCGTGCCAATCCAATAGGAAATGGTGATGCCCATGGTGGCAGAAACAAAGGGCCCGGCAGCCGCAGCCATCACAAAAAATGACGCAGATTGGACTCGATTCAAGGCGCGATCGCGCATGGCTTTTTTCTGAAAAACCCAGGTGCTAATTAAGGGTTGAAAACAGTTAGCTAGAGTGCAAACTAAGTTTAAAAGAATAAAACTAGCGAAAGGAAATTTCCAATCAAATAATAGCGGAATCAAGCCAAACATCGATCCACAAATAATTCCAGGAATTGCTTTAAATCGGTAATAGTAAAAAATTGCGAAGGTAAATCCCGAGGGTAACCAAACTGAAGCAACCTTACCCGGCAAGGAGATAAATTCTAAGCTAATGGCTGCCAAGATAGAGTAAACAACGGCGATCGCTAGGTTAGCGCTAACAACCTTGAGAGAGTCTTGTCCAGAAAGATGCTGGCGATCAGAATCAATCTCATTGAGAATTCGTTGCCAAAATTTTCTCATCGTTTCATGGGTCTCTTGATGTTTATATACATGCCAATGCATATAACAGATTTGCAATATTTTAAGTTTACAACTTTTGTCTTATAGATTAATGATCATAAATCCAAAAAAATCAATGGAAAGATTGTTTTTTGATCAAATAGATCTTTTCATAAATTTGATTCAAAAATCTGATCTGATGAACACAATTTTAAGAGCCTTGAGAATACGCGATCGCGTAGCGTTGACCCACCTTGGAAAAAGCACGAAAGAAATGACAATCCTTAAGAATTTCACCTATTTTTACCCATTGTCGATCCCAAGATCACCAGCCTAAGATAGGCGTTGCGTTTATACAGCATCCAGCGCTGCATTCTGGTTAACGAATTAACGAAACGTTGACCGAATGCCGATGGATTGTTCACGGAAGTCCTCGATCGAGCAACAAGGACATTTTTATGAAATCAATGATTGGACTGGGTTTTGCGAAAACATTGGTTGTCACCCTGCTGACAACGGGGGTCGCCCTGCCGGCGGTGGCGTTGCCGGTGGCCACAGCCCACAGGGCAACTGCCACGCAGACCGACAAACAAACCCAAAAGAAGCGGATTGTGGTGCTGGATTTTTATTACGGCAACACGGGTGACACGGGCTATTGGTCAAGCTACCGAGGCGGCGCTGCGGGCACGGGGGTGAGCGAGTTGGTGACCAATGCACTGGTGGATGGGGGTAAATATCGGGTGGCCGATCGCAGCCAGGTGGCCCGCACGAACGGAGAAGTGAGCACGGCGCAGGCGGTGGAAATTGGCAAGGTCAACGGGGTGGATGCGGTGATCATTGGTACGGTGACGCAATTCACGGTGGAAAGTCGGCGGGCCAGTGGGGGCGCTTTTGGCATTGGCGGCAACTCGGAAGAGACGATCGCCCGGGTGAAGTTGTCGGCCCGCATTGTGGACACGGCCACGGGCGACATTTTGGGCACGGCGCGGGGTGAAGCGGAGGCCAGTTCCCGCAGCGGTGGCGGCTCGGTATTTGGCGTTGGTGGCAGCAGTAGCAGCGCCGATGGCAACGCCCTGTTAAGCAAGGCCGTCGAAGAGGCTGCTGGTAAACTGGCAACGGATATTCAAGCGAAGTTTTAAGCGGCTTGGGCGAATCTTGTGCGCTGGTGCTAACCGATGCTCCCAAATGGGGATCCAAACCGATCGCCCTGTTCCATAACTCTTAGCCCATGACTCTTAGAGGGGGCCTGAAAAGCCAAAACTGCCACCTTGCGGGTCTCATCGATCGACAAAGACAAGGGGCTTAGGGCCTCACGTCGTTTAACCCGAAACCCTAGATCTGCCGTTAGCGGATCTCGTGGGGGGCAAGGGGCTTAAGCCCCTTGTTACGACGATTAGGGCAGGGAAGATCAACCGTTTCAGCATCACCTCGAAACATGACGACCCCCCTAGGGCGTGTCGTCAAATCGCCTGAAACCCTGATTCCACCGTTGGCAGATCGTGAGGGACAAGGGGCTTGAGCATCTTGTTACAACAACTGGGACATGGAAAATCAATCGTTTTCACCTGATCCTAGGAAATGACGACCCCCCTAAGCCCCTTGCCCCCACGACTAGATGCTTTTCAGACATCCTCTTAATCCATGGCGAAATCGTCGTTTCGATCGCGCCGATCGGGGTTTGCTTCTCGCCTGCCGCCGGTCTCGCCCCCTGCCCTGCCGCCCGAGTCTGCCCCACCGTCTCCTGTCCCGGTGCAGGAACCTGTTACGGCCCTCGCGCCGCTGGCCAATCCCTGGCAACTGACTTGGGGCCATGACTTGGCGCGATCGGGCGATTGGGACGGTGCGGCGATCGCCTATGGTCAAGCCTTAGCAGCCTACCCGGGAGATGGGTTAGCGGCGTTGGCGTTGGCACGGGTGGAACTACGGCGCGATCGACCCGCTGCGGCCTGGGCCGTTTTGGAACCCCTGTTGCCCCAATGGCCCAGCGCCGGGCCCCTGCTGCTGACGGCCAGCCAAGCCCAAGCGGCCCAAGGAGAACCGGCCCTGGCGGAAGATTTGGCATTGCGGGCCTGGTTGGCGAATCCCGATCGCCCGGAAGCTCGCCGTTGGTTAGCCCAGCTCGATCGCCTGGCCCATTCCCCCTTTCAGCTCATCGATAGCTGGCGGGGGCGACTGGCGGATCACTGGCTTTGGGCCCTGGCCGATCGGTTGGGCCATCAAGAACAGCTCACCCGTCTGGAAACCCCGACCCCCTTGGACGATCGCCCCTTTGCGGCCCAGGTGGAGAATGGATCCCTCTGGCATTGGCGAGGAATGGTGGGGGTGTTTGATGCCCAGCAACGGTTAATTTTGGAACTCTCCGATGGGGCCTTGCCCCATTGGTTGCAGACGCAGCCGCCCAGGCCCATGCCAACCGTGCAGGTGGCGGGTCGGGTGGCGGTGGTGGCCAGCGGTGCAGGGGATGCGATCGACCGTTGGTTTCAAGAACTGTTGCCCCGGCTGCAGGTTTTGCAAAGCTTGGAATCGGAGGGGGGAGCCTTTTGGGAACCCTTCGCGGCGATCGTGGTCGATCGTTTGGCCCATCCTTGGCAACGGGAAACCCTCGATCGCCTGGGCATTCCCCCCGATCGACTGCTGGAACTCGATCAACACCTGCAAATCCAAGCCGACAGCCTGATTGTGCCGCGCCGCTTTAACGGCCCTTCCAGCTATGGGGTAGCGGCGCTGCGGGAATTGGGAGAAAGTTTTGAGCGATCGGCCCTGGTTGGGTTTCGGCGCAGTTTGCCAAGCTGCCGTCGTTGGGTGCTTTGTGCCAGTGATGGGCGCGATCGCCCTTGGTTAAACGGCCCCGCCGTGGCCCAAGACTTGACCCGTTGGGGGTTCAGCTTGCTAGATCCGGCCGCCTGCTCGTTGGCGGAATTAATAGCAATCTTTCAAACGGCAGAGGCGATCGTCTCTCCCAGTCATCCAGCCCTAGCCCTGTTGCCCCTTTGCCCAGCGGACACGATCATCCTGGAAGTTGGCTCCCGCACCTATCAACCCTTGGTACAACTGGCAGGACTTCAGGGGCGATCGATCCCTGCGGAACCCGCACCCCCAGGCAACGCCAGCCCAGTGCTTTGGGTGCGATCGGCCGAAGTGCGAGCCGTGCTAGCTCGTTGTTTGCGGGGCTTGCGGGTTTAGCGCCGCAATTTGCAGGCTAATGCTCAGGCGGAGCGCCGCAATACCCATCCAAAACGCCCATCAAAAACGCCCGTCAAAATCCATCAACACTGCTCAAAATCGAGCAACAATACAGCCTTTACCTAAAATAATTGGCACGCCAGATCGCAAATGCCATTAAGCAACGATTCGGTGGACATTGCCCACCCTACTGGCGCGGCTGCCTTAATTTACGGGGTTAAAGTCGCGAAGTCAGTCGTAGTGACAAGGGGCTTAAGCCCCTTGCTGCCTAACGATCTGGTGACGGCAACAGTCATTTGATTTGACCTATCAAAATAAGCTTGACACGCCACTACGGGCAGATCAAAAAAGTCGCGAAGTTAGTCGTAGTAACAAGGGGCTTAAGCCCCTTGCTGCCTAACGATCTGGTGACGGCAACAGTCATTTGATTTGACCTATCAAAATAAGCTTGACACGCCACTACGGGCAGATCAAAACTGATCAAACATACTCATCAGAAAAATATCCATAAAAAAATGGGAGCCGTTTAAAACTCCCACTCACCTGACTTTAGAGACCTTAGAGACTAGAGAGACTGGTATCCGAATCACGACAGTCGCTATCTGCCTTCGTGCTGCCGTTAGCGCAGTCCCCAAAAGTGCATGACCCCTTGTCGGGAAAGCAATTCTGTGACCATGGCCGCGAGGATGCCGAGCATTGCCAAGCGACCATTCCAAACTTCGGCGGTGGCGGTGAAGCCCCACGGATGGGCTGTGCGACTGTTGGTTTTCATCGACCAACTCCTATTTGTAAAATAATGTAACAAATACTTGTTGATCGTGCAACTTTGTTTCTCAGGTGCTTGCCAAATCGACGGAAATGGGCATTTTTTGACCGTTGATTAGCCCCATGGATCAGCCCTGTTGATCCATGTTGATCCACCCTGGTAGCCGCATGGTCGATCGCAATCATCGCCTCAGGGTTGAGTGGTCAGCCCAAACCTGACCACCCCGATCATCCCTGCGATCGCAAGAGATCTTCAATGGACGATCGCAGGGGCAAGGCATCGATCGCCCCCGGTTTGGTGGTGGTCAAGGCTCCGGCCGCGCTGGCAAAGGCCACGACCGATCGAGCAACGGCCGGATCGGCCAAGGCCGCCAGCCCCCGTTCCAACAGTTGCGCCACAAACCCCGCCGTGAAGGCATCGCCCGCACCGGTTGTGTCCACCACAGGCACATTGAAAGCGGGCATCACTCCCCCATGGCCACTGATCCAGTAATGACAACCGCGCTCCCCGTCCGTGACCAGCACGGCTTCTAGGTGATCCAACTTGTCCGCGATCATCATGGGATCGTGGGTATGGAACAGCCAATCGGCCTCCTCCCGTGCCAACTTCAGAAAATCCACCCGCTCCAGCAACGGCATCATCGATCCCGGTGCAATGCCTGGGTCGGGCCAAAAGACCGATCGCCAGTTCACATCCAACACAATTTTGAGATAGTGCTCATCGGCCAAGTCCAAGGCCCGGCGGATGGCGGCGCTACTGTCGGGATAGGCCAAGGCCAAAGTGCCCAACACCAAGCAATCGGCCGCTTGGAACTGCCGCGCCAACAGCAAGGAAGCTTGCAGCCGGGTATCGGCAAATTCTCGGGTGTCGTGGCCAATGTATCCACCGCTGCGAAAGGCGGCAAACTGGCGATCGCCCCGATCGTCCCGCAAGACGCAAACTTCACGGGTGGGGGCGGTGGGATGACGTTGCACTCCGTCCAAATTCACCCCCAAACTTTGCAGTTCCCCCAGCAGGCGATCGGCCGACTGCTCACTGCCCACACAGCCCACAAACCCAGCCGACACCCCCAACCGGCTGAGGGCACAAGCCACATTGGCCGGCGCACCACCGGGGTAGGTTGTCCAAGACTCCACCGCTTCGATCGATCGGCCGGGTTGATCAGCCAGACAGTCCCAAAGCAATTCACCCACGCAAAGGACTTGCGGGGAGGAGACGCGCGCAGTCGTCATGATCTCTCCTCGGTTAAGCTGGATTCGATCGGCCAATGCCGATCTATCTAGTTATTGGACTTATTGGACGGTTGATTGATTAGACGGTTACTCGTGGTTATTCAGCCGTAGATCACCGCCCCATGGTGTTCCCGCCAGTCACGAAGGCAATTCAGCAAATTTGATTTCAATTCAGCCAATTCAATTCAGCGGATGTTGCCACTCCCATCGGCAATCGGCAGGGTCTTCCGAAGACCGAGGGTTTTTAGCCCAGTTCAATGGGGTCTGTCCTCTGAATCCAGCATAACAAGCCACTTCTAGGCTGCTTGTGACAAAAAATGAATCTCTGTTAACGAGTGCATCCCTCTGTTAAAAGCAGTTGATTTAGAAGCAGTTGATTAACCTGTTGATTAACCCTTGCCCAGGCCTTCATGAGGATCATGCCGCAGCGATCGCCTCTCTCAACCCCAGCCCCCACCGTTCACCCTCGCCCCGCTGGACTAACGGGAACCGGGAGGCGGTCAAACAGTGGGCAAAGTCGGAAGCGATCGAGAAGAGCGTGGGGGTTGCGCCCGTTGCGGGTGTTGTTGGTGATGGTTTGGCTGGTGCTGCTGGGGGGCTGTGTGGATTTGGATACGGAGGTGCGGTTTCCGGATGCCAACCATGGCGCATTGGTACAAACGGTGCGGCTGAGTGAAGGGTGGCAGGTGTGGGGCGAGGCCACGGCCAAGGCCTGGCTCGATCGCTGGGCCGCCCAAGCCAAGACGATCGGGGGTCAAGTGTTGGAACAAAGCGATCGAACCCTGACGATCGCCATTCCCTTCCAGAACGGGCAAGATTTACAATCCACCTTTCAGACATTCAGCCAAACCCTGGGAATCGTCGATCAAGAGGCGGCGAAGTCTGGCGATCGCTCCGGCCACCAGACCACCGCCGCCCAAACGAGATCCCTTGCCAGAGGGGGCGATCGGTTAGCCGATCAAACGCCAAAGGTGAATGGGGATTCGCTGCCGGATCCGGCTTTGCTCGATCCCTTGGCCTTTCCCAGCCAGTTCCAATTGCAACAGCAAAATTGGTTGGTCGCTGTCCGAAACCAACTTCGCTACGAGGTGGACTTGCGATCGCTGGCGGCCCTGGGCGGCGAGCAGTTGGCCCTGGTGGACACGAGCCGGCTCTTGCGTTGGCAATTTGGCTTGCGAGTGCCCCATTGGGGCCAAGGCACTATCCAACCGCCCCACCCGGAACCCGACTGGAACCCCCAAGCAGGACAACCGGGCCCGATCCAGCCCAACCGCCCCAGCCCCCAACGGCAACAGGGCCGCTGGGCTTGGACTCTGGAACCGGGCACGGTCACCACGATCGAAGCGGTGTTTTGGGTTCCCAGTTGGGTGGGCATTGGCGGCCTGATGATTGGGTTATTCGGGGCGATCGGGTGGTGGCGTTGGCGACCGATCCCGACCAGTTCTCTCTCAAAAACGGAAGCCGCCGAAACCCCCAACCCAACCGATTCCACCCCTGCCCACTGAGCCGTTTCCGTGCCCATCGGAACCCGATCGCCCCAACCTCGGCCCTGAAAATGACTCTGAAAACTGTCGCCTGTGAACCTTGCGGATCGGGGGCATTTTTTAGAATAACCTCCACAGAACCCGCGCCCCAATCACTCCCGGATCCAGGCTTGGATCGGGGTTTAGACCACGGCTTGTTTGCTCAACCTCGGCCTACACACAACCTGACACTGTTATGACCGCCCAGCTTCGCATTCTGATGTGCTCGCCTGACCACTACGATGTGGATTATGTGATTAATCCCTGGATGGAGGGCAATGTCCACAAGTCCTCGCGCGATCGGGCAGTGGAGCAGTGGCAAAAACTCTACAAAGTGCTCAAGGCCCGGGCGATCGTCGATTTGGTGGAACCGGCCAAAGGTTGGCCCGATATGGTGTTCACCGCCAACGCCGGCCTGGTGCTGGGAGACAAGGCCGTCCTCAGTCGCTTCTATCACAAGGAACGGCAGGGCGAAGAACCCTACTTCAAAGCCTGGTTTGAGCAAAACGGCTTCACGGTTTACGAACTGCCCAAGGATTTGCCCTTTGAAGGGGCTGGCGATGCCCTGTTCGATCGCGAAGGGCGTTGGCTCTGGGCGGGCTATGGCTTCCGCTCCGAATTGGACTCGCATCCCTACCTGGCCCAATGGCTGGATATTGAGGTGTTGTCCCTGCATTTGGTTGATGAGCGGTTCTATCACCTGGATACCTGCTTCTGCCCCCTCGAAGGCGGCTACTTGCTCTACTATCCCGGTGCATTCGATGCCTACTCCAACCAACTGATTGAGCGACGGGTTCCGGCGGCCAAGCGGATTGCGATCGAGGAAGCCGACGCGGTGAACTTTGCCTGCAACTCCGTCAACCTGGGCCAAGTGGTGGTCATGAACAAGGCCAGCAACAGCCTGAAATCAGCCCTGGCGCGGGCCGGGTTTGAGGTGGTGGAAACGCCCCTCACGGAATTCCTGAAAGCGGGCGGCGCGGCCAAATGCCTGACCCTGCGGGTGAATGAGCCGGTGATGGAAGATCGCCATGCGGTGGCCGGCGTTGAAACCCGTGTGATCCAAATGCAAGGGCACTTGCTGGACTCGGGGCTAATTAACCGCGCCCTGGACTTGATTGTGGAAGGGGGCGGCAGCTTCCAAGTGTTGGATTTTCGGTTGGGTGAGCAGCGCCAAAGCACCTCCGCCGCTCGGATCAAGGTTTCCGCGCCATCCCATGAGGTGATGGAAGAGTTGATGGCCCAGTTGATCGATCTGGGGGCCGTGGCTCCGGACGATCGCTCCGAGCGCGACGCGCAGTTGGAACCCATTGAGCTGCCCGGCGTAGCTCCCGATGACTTTTACGTCACCACCATTTACCCCACGGAAGTGCGCGTTCAAGGCCGGTGGATTCGCCTGCAAAATCAACGGATGGACGGGGCGATCGCGATTGCGGGCCTGAACGAAGGGCAACCGGTGGCTCGCTGCAAACTGCTGCGGGATCTGGAGTTGGGTGAATATGTAGTGACCGGCATTGACGGGATCCGCACGGTGCGCAAGGCAGAGGCCCGGGGCGATCGCACGGCCCGCGAATCCCAGGAATTTACCTTCATGGGATCCGGCGTTTCCAGCGAGCGCCGCGTGGAGCTGGTGGTGGAACAAATTGCTTGGGAACTGCGCCAGGTGCGGGAACGGCGCGGCAAAACCGTTGTGGTGGCCGGGCCGGTGGTGATCCACACGGGCGGCGGTGAACACCTTTCGCGGCTGATCCGCGAAGGCTATGTCCATGCATTGCTGGGCGGCAACGCGATCGCCGTTCACGACATGGAACAAGCCCTGATGGGCACTTCCTTGGGGGTGGACATGAAGCAAGGAATCGCCGTGCGCGGCGGCCACCGCCACCACCTGAAGACGATCAACACCATTCGCCGTTGCGGCAACATTGCCAAGGCCGTTGAACAGGGTGTGTTGACCAACGGGATCATGTACGAGTGCGTCAAGCAGGATGTGCCCTTTGTGCTGGCGGGATCCATCCGGGATGATGGCCCCTTGCCGGATACGGTGACGGACATGGTGGAAGCCCAGCAGGCCTACGCCAAGCTGCTGGAAGGGGCAGACACCATCATCATGCTGTCTTCGATGCTCCACTCGATCGGGGTGGGCAACATGACCCCGGCAGGCGTGAAGCTGGTTTGCGTGGACATCAACCCGGCGGTGGTGACCAAACTGGCCGATCGCGGCTCCCTGGAGTCCGTGGGCGTGGTGACCGATGTGGGTCTGTTCCTGAGCCTGCTGATGCGGCAGTTGGATAAGCTGGAAAGCCCCTACGAACTGGCAGTTTAGGCGTTGCAGTTTAGGCGTTGCAGTTTAGGCGTTAGGTATTAGGCGGGCTGGGTTTCGGAGCCATCCACTTTGGCGACCGATCCCAGCCCCTGTCAGTCCATGGCTGCCACAACCGGCCTAGGTCTTGAGCAATCCATGCATTCCCGCCAATAACACCCAGCCCAATAAATTCACCCGCAAATCAAATAGGGTGACATCCAAGAGATGGTAAGCGGCGAGATTGGCGAATCCTAACCCCCAAGCGGCCAAACGGGTTTGGGAGTCCCGATCGCCCCAACGGCCGATCGCCCGGGTGAACTGGGCCATGATCCAGCCACAGAGGCAGATCAGCCCCAAAGCCGCTGGCCAGCCCGTTTCCATGGCCAACATCAGGGCCAAGTTGTGGGGATGGCCCAGCCAATTGCCTGTGGCCCGTTCATACAGTCCCGTGAAGTTGCCCAAACCCCAACCCGTCCAAGGCCGCTGGGCGGCCAAGTTCCAAGCGAAGTCCCACTGACTCCGGCGCAGGGTGGCTTCGGGGCGATCGGGATACAGGGCATCATTCAGCCGGCCCCAAATGGCCTTCGGGACGATCGACCTCAGGGGCCCGGCGGCCGGTTCGGGGCCAAAGGCCGCTCCCAGCACCAAGGCGATCGCCCCGCCCGCCAGGGCCAACAACCAAAACCAACCCACGTATAACCCCGCCGCCAACAGGTCGATCGCGGCCAGGGCCCAACCACTGCGCGAGTCCGTCAGCCCGATCGCCCCCAGCAGCAACAGCACCGATAATCCATTGCCCAGGATCACCCCCCAACCGAGGGCAGCATGGGTCGATCGGTGGGTTTGCGCCCGTCGCCACCGCTCCCCATCCATCACCAACAACCCCAGGGCCAGCACCAGCGCCACCCCAAAGTAGCTGGCGGTTACGTTGGCATATTCAAAAGCCGAAGACAGCCGCCCTGGCGGATTGCCGCCCGCAGCCAAAATCCAGTCAATCACCGGCACGATGCGCACCGGGCCGCGCCATCCCCCAAACAATTGCCCCAACCCCAACCCCACAGCGGGCAGACAACCCCACACGATCGCCTGAGCCAAGGGCCGCAGGTGCGATCGATGGGTGATCAGTTGGCTGAAGGCCCCAAAGGCCCAAAAAAACGGCAAAAAATTCGCCAGCCCCAACGCCGCCCGCTCCAGGTTGGGCGAACCGGGCAAGGACAGCAACATCACCAGGCCGATCGCCCCCCAGGCCCAAACCAGCCGATCGCACCGGATCGCATCCCAGCGTTGCCAGTAGGTGGCAATGATCCCCAACCCGATCGCCACCGCCCCCAAGGCCGGACTCAGGGGCAAAACCAACAGCCCCCACCAAAGCCCCGCCCAAGGCCCCAACAGGGCCGGGTCAATCACAATCGAGCGCGTGGGCCCCAGCCAAACTCGCTCCAGCGCGGCCAACTTCTCCATGGCCTAGGCTCGCTCCCTAGGCAAATCCGTAGGCGATCGCGTCATCGCCGCGCGTCATCCGAATTTGGGCCAGGGCAAACACCGCCGGCACAATCCGCCCGTAGTTGGTGGCGATCGTTCGCCAACCCAAATCTGCAAAAAACCAGCCCCACATCAGGGGCCCCATCACTGCCAACACCGTTTGCGCAGCGCCATAGCGAGCGGCCGTCATCATCATCCCCCGCTGGGCCATCTTGGCCGCCACTTGGGTTTCCAGGGCCGCCGCCGCACCGCCGGAAGCCGCGATCGCCACCTGGGCCGACTGATATCGCACCATGTGGGTCACAAACTGTTGGGCAATTTGCCGCAACACCAGGGGCCGCACCACCGCATCCAGGGCGATCGCGCCGCCCCCTTCCAACAGCAGCCGCACCGGATCGCGCCGCAGGGCTGCGGGAATGGCATCTACACCGGGAATCGTGGCGATCGACCGTTGCAAATCCTTGGTCAGGGCGGCCCGTTGGCGCTTGGGCAATCGCTTCCAGGCCCGATCGAGCAAGTGTAGAAAAACTTCCGCCTCCAGTTCCGTGGCTGTCCAGGTTTCACCGTAGGGCAATCGCAGATGTTGGCAAACCCTGACCAACACATCGCGGTAGGTCACCTCATGGAACCGCCCCCGCAACACCGTTAACCCGTCGGCGGCCAAGTAGCGAAATCGACGGTCGATCGCATCTAACCAAGCATCCCGATCGCGGCTCTGTACCGACAGGGGATCGGGCGTGGCAACGTAGTCCAAGGGGTTAAACTTCCGCGCGAACAGCATCTCCGTCAGTTCGCGTAACTCATCATTAGTTGCTAATTCCAATGCTGCTCGCAGTTCGTCCACAGCCCCCACTCCGCATCATTTTCAGCGTGATTGCCAGCGTTTAAATAGCGTTTGAATCGCCAATGAATGGCTCGCTAATAGCCTGTTTATGGCTTGGTTTCTATGGCTTGGGTGAGTCAGCGCCAATCGTTCCCAAGGGTGTTACACAAGGGCGCAGGAATGACAACTCAACGCCTAAATTTGCTTCGCCTTGGGGTCAGCCCCATTGTACAAAGGGATGGGAAAACGCCCATGACCTTGGCGCAAAATCTCGCTACAATCTTTAGATTTTCTTTGCATTCCGTCTTTGGTATCTGAAGTTCAGTTAACCCTGACAGTTGGCTTGACCGTTTGGCCAGTGATGCTGGGTTGCCCCAAAAATAACGCAAAGTCTCCGTAAAATTCCTGGCCCGATCGCCCCGATATCAAGCCCCTATGACAACGCTCCCCCCGGCTTTAACTCCCTCTAATTCTGTCGTGGTGATTGGCGCAGGTTTGGCGGGACTCACGGCAGCTCACCATCTTCAGGCGGCCGGGCGATCGGTCGTGGTGCTGGAAAAGTCCCGGGGTCTGGGTGGGCGGCTAAATACCCGTCGCCATTTGGACAGTCGGGCCGATCGGGGTGTGCCCTACCTGGAACCCCAGGGGCCCTTAACCGATGCTTGGATTCAGGAACTGCAAAGCACCTGCGACCTGCAACCTTGGCCCCAACCGCTCCATCACCTGACCGCCGAGGGCTTGCAGACCATCCCAGGGGATCAACGCTGGGCCATGCCCACTGGCTTGAGCAGCGCGGCCAAGCAGTTGGCCACTGGGTTAACAATCGCCCGTGGCCACCGGGCCATTGCCCTGACGGCTCCGGCAAACCCGGGACAGCCTTGGACGATTCAGTGTGATTTTCCGGCGGCGATCGAACCGGAGGAACAGCAGGAATTTTGGACTGCTGGGGCGATCGTGCTGGCCATTCCAGCTCCCCAGGCGGCAGACTTGCTGGAGTCGGTGGCTCCCGACTGGGCCAAGCGGGCCCGCCAAGTGACCTTCGATCCCTGCTTCAGCGTCACGGCCGCCTATCCCCCCGATCGGGAATTGCAGTTGCCCGGAGGGAAAGCTTGGCAGGGAATTCGGGCCCAAATTCCCACCGATTGGCGCTGGTTAGCCCGCGAAGACAGCAAGGCCGACGGGATCTGGGCCATGGGGCAACCGGTGTTGCTGTTGCAAAGTTCGGCCGCGGTGGCCGAGCGGCTGTGGGATGTGCCCACCCTGGAGGCCGTGGGGCAAGCGCTGCTCGATCGGGCCGGGGCTGATTTGGGCTTGGATCTGCAACAGCCCGAATGGATTCAGGTACACCGCTGGCGCTACGCGATCGCCCGTAACCCATTGGCTGAGGGGTGCTGGATTGATCCCGATCGGGCCCTGGCGGTGGCGGGGGACTGGTGTGTTGCTCATCCCCCGGGGCAATCCCTGGAAGCGGCCCTGCGATCGGGACTATCCGCCGCCCAAGACCTGCTAGCCCATTGTTTTTAGGGCCTCGCTGGTTTAAGTCCCTGCCGTCGATCGGGGTTTGAATCGATCGCGCCCCCTAGGTTTGGGGAATTAGACCTGGGAAATTAAATCTGGGGAATCGCCTCGCCGGGAAACGCTTCCTCATATTCCGCAATCAAATCATCCAATTCTTCCAAGGCCTGGTTCACATCAATCCGAATCGGGCCCAAATCGGCTCGATCGAGCAGAGACAATAGATAATCCCGTTTGGCCACAATCGATCGCACCTGATCTTTCAGCACTTGCACATCCATGGCAGAGTCATCCTCAGCTTTACTGGGGCGTTCTAAAGGGTTGGGGCAAAAGGTTTCGGGCCGGCTGTCCAGTCCTATTGGTGCGGAGTTGGGGATCGCCCCATCCGCTGGACGAATGGGCCATTCCATCTCAGAATTTACATTAGTTCACGAATGGAACGCGATCGTGTTTGGCAGCCTTCCCCTTGCTCGAATTTTGCTTTATGCCGGTGGAGCCTTAACGGCGATCGCGGCAGTGGCCTACGTCATTGGTAACTCAACCCTGAATCTGATCACCTTTTTTTATGGCGTGCCGGTGCTGTTGGGGGGCTTGGCCCTGAAGGCTGCGGAGTTGAAACCAGCCGCCTACAAAACTCCCACGTCTCCGGCAGTGGTCGCCCTGCGCGATCGCCTGGCCACGCCCACCCAAAACCAAGTCCGCAAGGACGTAACCCGCTATCGTTACGGCGAAGAGGCCCATCTTTCCTTGGCGTTGGAGCGTTTGGGCTTGGCCCCCACGGATCCTGAACGGCCCAAGTTGGTCAGTGTGGAAGAAGTGGATTTGCAGGGAGATTATGGGCTGATCTTGGAGTTTGAATCTCCAAAAATGCCCTTTGAAACCTGGCAGACCAAGCGAGACAAGATTGAGCGCTTCTTTGGCCCCAACTTGCGAGCAGAGGTGGCCCAAGGCGAGGGTGCGATCGTGATTGTGTCGTTGATTTCACCAGCCCCAACGGCCTAGATCTCCCCACGGGCCTCGATCGGGGGCTGCTGCTGCCTAAGGTTCTTCAATGGCGGGTTGATCGCGCCGTTGCACCCCTAACCCTGGCTCGATCGGGGGCAACAATCGACCACCGGGCGCGATCGCCGCGCCCACAAAGGGATCGTCCATCAAGTTCAGATGACTATCCAAGTCCAAGTAGTCGGCCCAGGGGCCCAAATGCAGGGCGGCGGTGTTGGCCAAGGCACTGTCGGAATAGCAGCCAAACATCACTTGCAAGCCACAGGCCCGCGCCGTGGCCATCAGCCCTTTGGCCGCCGTCAGTCCGCCGGATTTCATCAGCTTGATGTTAATGCCGTGGATGTGGGGCGCAAGCTGCGGAATATCTCGCTCATCAAAACAGCTTTCATCCACAAAAATCGGCAGGGGCGATCGCGCCTTCAGTTCCGCGAGTTGGGTTTCTTGGCCCACCGGCAAGGGCTGTTCCAGATACACCACGCCCCGATCGGCCAACCAGCGGGCCATTTCGATCGCCCCGGCCAAGTCCCAGCCCCCATTGGCATCCACCAAAATCTTGGCCGCTGGTGCTTCCGCCAACACGGCCTCCACCAGGGCCCGATCGGCCGCCAACCCCTCAGGGCTACCGAGCTTCAGCTTCAGCCAAGGGGTTGCAATCACCGATCGCCACTGTTGAACCCGCTCCCGGGCCGCGGAGGGAGAGCCAATCCCGATCGTTACGGAAATGGGCGGAATCCGTTCCCGATCGCCCCCCCACAGTTGCCACAGGGGCAACCCCGATCGCTTGCCCACCCAGTCCCACAGGGCCAGATCGATCGCCGCCCGGGCCGCCGAAGGCAGTGAGCGCACCCGATCGGCAATTTGCTGGCGATCGAGCGGGTGGCAGCCGGCCAGTTTTGGCCCAATCGACTCCAGAGCTTTGGCCAAGGCCTCAGTGGTTTGGGCGTGGGCCCCATGCACCACCGGGGAAGCCTCGCCCCACCCTTCGTAGCCCTCTGCAAAGATCCGCAGCCAGAGATTGGTGTTGCCGTGGTTGGTGCCGCGACTGATGGTGAGGGGCGATCGCTTGGTGACCGTGAAACGTTCGACGCAAATTTGCATTGCGAGGGAATAGGGTAATAAATGGCTAGGGGGCGACCCATATCCGATCGCCCCATTAATCAAACGTTAATCCGCCATTAACCCATCCAACTGTGCTCAGGCAACCTCTTGCAAACTCTTTCAATCGCCCTGATGCAAGTGTGCCAAGATCCCCTAAACTCTAATTGAGTAGTTTTCTCAATAAATCAAGCCTGATGGGCTGAAGCGGGGGTGGCGATCGACGTGCCCCCTTTGTTTAGCCTCCCTTATTGCAAATCTTTCTGGATAGTTGGAGGACTTCGTGAAGCCGTTTTCGTTCGATCGCCCCTTGCATAACGCCCATAATCCTTTCAACCCCGCCACGCCCCCTCGGCTTGGGCTGCAATCGGTCTTTTATCCCTTTAAAAAACGCCAATTTTTCCAACTGAGCGGTCGCATTTGTGCCACCCACACGGACAAGGCCGGCCGCTGCAAGGCGCTTCAACTCGAAACCGACGGACGCATCGAACAGATCAAGCTGGCCAAGCCGTTGCGATCGCGCCTGGGCCACACCTTGCATGTGGGCAGTTGGGTTTCCCTGGCGGGCACGGCCAAATGTCATCCCCACAAAGGGTGGGTGAAGTTCAAGGCCAAGGCGCTCACGGGATCTTCGGTGCAACCCATGGAACCCATGGGGCGATCGCCCTTCAGTCGTTCGGCCAATTTGCCCTGGACTCGGCAACCGGCAGCGCCCCCAACGCGCCCCGCTGCGGCTCCCATGCCCCAACGGGCCCCCTTCGCGCCGCCCGCACAGTCCACCTCACCCGATCGGTCATTTGCGCGCCCAACCGATCGCTCAACCGATTGCTCAACCGATCGCCCCACCACGGGCCCTTCCAACCGCCCCGTTGGCAGAATTCTGATTTGTCAAAAGTCCAGTTGTCGGAAGCGGGGCAGCGATGGCGTTTGCCGGGCCATTAACCAGGCGTTGGCCGATCGGGGACTGAGCGATCGGGTCAAGGTACAAACCACGGGCTGTCTCAAGGAATGTAGCCGCGGCCCGGCGGTGGTGACCCTTCCGGACAAAACCCGCCACACCCGGATCTCGCCCGATCGGATCCCCGAGCTGATTGAAACCCACTTCGGGCAACTGTCTTAGGGTTTGTCCTCCAATTCCTCAAACCCTGATGCCACCGTTAGCCGATCGGGGAGAACAAGGGGCTGAAGGCTTGTCGCTAAATAGTCCACAACCCTAATGCCACCGTTAGCCGATCGGGGGGGACAAGGGGCTGAAGGTTTGTCGCTAAATAGTCCACAACCCTGATGCCACCGTTAGCCGATCGGGGGGGGACAAGGGGCTTCAGCCCCTTGTTACGACGATTGGGGCATAGAAAATTAACCATTTCTGCTGGATTCCAGGAACAAGCGACAGGCTCTAGGGTCTGTCGTTTTCTTTCTGAAACCCTGATGTTTGCGTCGCGAGACCTGGAAAAACGGAGGCATTGCCGAGAGAACTCGCATTTTGGTAACTAACCAATGCAAAGTTCTACAGTCTGTTAAAAATTGCGAGCGATCGGTCACAACTCCTTTCCATCTCAGGATTTCACCGATATTCTGGGGTTCAGAAGCGGTAGATAAAAATCGAGTTGGATCTTCTCGGCGGGGGTGTGTAACATCTCTGCCGATTGTTTTTCTCAGTTCCTCAACCGTTCTTGATCCGTTTCTCAAGGTTTTCCAACTTATGAAGCAGTCGATGATGTCTCTGCCGGCGATCGCCTTGGCCATTGGACTCGGTTTGGCAGTTCCAGTGATTGAAAGCGCGATCACTCCGTCGGTGGTTTTGGCCCAAAGCTTGCCCACCGGCACATTTTCCGATGGGGAATGGACGGTGCGCCTTGCTTACCAAGGCAACGCTCTTACCTATTACGGCCGCAATGAAAATAGCGGGGATTCATTGTTTTTGAGCGGGGCTTCCGTGGGCGGCAATGCCAGCCGCCGCACCTACACCTGGAACAATAGCGGCCATCGCTATCGAGTGAGCTGGCAACCGTCGGATCCGGACACGATTCGGGTGGAAGTGTTTTCGCCCAATGGTCGCAACA
Organism: Limnothrix sp. HT2024; assembly: GCF_059138625.1. Classification (NCBI taxonomy): domain Bacteria; kingdom Bacillati; phylum Cyanobacteriota; class Cyanophyceae; order Pseudanabaenales; family Pseudanabaenaceae; genus Limnothrix; species Limnothrix sp. HT2024. Next base: position 3,257,072 of record NZ_CM181121.1, on the reverse strand, counting down.
TTCTGAATCGACTGCTGTATCGCTAGGGTTGCAAGACCTGGGAATGATCGCCAGAGTGATGCCCTCTCAAAACAACAGGCGCGATCGCAGTCGGTCTCCCCATTGATTGAGCTGCTCTAGCCACTGACCACCCCGATCGCGCCATTGTTGCCAAGTTTCCGCTAAATTCACCAGTCGATCGACCCGCAGATCCACATTTTGGGTCGGGTACTTTTGCAGTAACTCCAACAGGGAAACTTGACCGTCATTCTCCGCTGCGGCCATCAGGGCCCGGCGGAGATTTTGATGGTTGTCGGTGCGTTTGGGCCCCTGCAACACTTGGCTCAACTGCTCCAACAGGATTGCGCCCTGGGAACTGGCCAGGGCCCGATCGAGCAACCCAGCAGGCATGGTCACCCGTTGGGTCAAAATTTGGCGCACCCGATCGGGTCGTTGCTGGCTCAGGATCAAATAGGTTTCCAAATCATCCGAGAGTTCTCCCCGATCGGCCCAAGTCACCAAATCGGTGACCGGCAAGGCTCCCCCCAAAGGGCCGTAGCGCAGGGTGATGGTTTCCGCCGCGATCGCGGGGCCAGTCCCGGCTCCCCAGGCGATCGCGAGGCTGGAGATCGAACCGGTCATCCAACGGGCCAGGGCGCGATCGGGTAGCCGGGCGTGATGAATGGAATCAAGGCGAGCTGCTCGCTTAGGTCGATCGAGACAGGGGCGATCGGGAAGAAAGGTCGGCACTGGAATTGGAATTGGATGAAGAAGGGTCGCGGGAAGAGTTGGGGAACGCGGGCAATTCATGAACCGACTCAGCGGGAGGATTCAGGGGCGGAGCCGGAGCCACCCGCTGGGCCGGACGGGGCAAATCATCACGCCAAGGGCCCAGCAGTTGCACCGAAACCCAGGCATAGCCCGCATAGGCCGGAATGGTGACCGCCGCGAGCAGGGCGGCAATTCCCCAACCCCAATTGCGGAAGCCGGGCCCTTGGTATTGGGTGCGATAGGGATCAAAGGGCAGAGCTGATAAGTCCAGTTCGTCGCGCAAGTGCAGCGGCCGGCGAAATCGCACCCGGCGATCATCAAACTTTTCCAACAAAATCCAACCGGCCAGGGCTTCTTCGCGACAAAGTTGGGCAAAGGTGACAGGATTGGCAAAGAGGGGGCGCTTGGCGCGCACAATTTTGTATTCCCACTCGATCGCCTGGCGCTCCGAAGGCGCGGTGTCCAGGGGGGGTAAGGCGGCCACGGCCGGATCGATCGGGCGGTGCAAACTCCGCAAAAACTCAACGCAATCGATTAAGTCGGGCTGTGGTGCGAGGTCGCATTGTCCGGCGCTGGGGTCTGCTGCCCGTAGCACCGATGTGAAGTCTTGGGGCGATCGGCTGGCGGGGGAACGGGGCATCCGGCGCGTGGGCCACAAGGGCACCTCACGGGAATCGGTATCGTAATCATCGCGATCGTAATCATCGCGGTAATGATCAAAACCTTCTTCGCGAGCTTCATCCGCCGAGGGAAAGCCGGAAGGATCGGGGCCGGATTGCACCGTCATTGCTGCTGAAGCCTGTTGGAATGCGTATGGTGGAATGCGTATGGTGAAATGCGTACCGTGGAAGATGTATCCGCTTTGGGCATTGGGTGGCGAGATGGGCCTCATTGTATCTGAGATATTTGCGTTGGTCGGTGGTGGGCTGGGCCAGACCCGGAGCCAGGAAACGGGTGATCGATCGACCCTTCAGCGATCGATCATTCAGGGGCGATCGGGCCCTTGGCGCTGGTTGCTTTGGGGGGCGATCGCCCTGGGGCCCGTTCTGATGCCCATCACCCATGCCCAAGCCGCTGAACCACCCACCCCCGAGGGCCACAGCAACCCCTGCGGCCCAGCGGTGCTCGATCGACTGGTTCGCCATCGGTTGGCCGCCGGAGAAACCGTCGAAAGCCTCGCCAGTCGCTATAACCTGCTGCCCAGCACCCTGCTGGCCCTGAATCCCAACCTGCGGGGCGGCCAACTGCCCAAACCCGGCACGGAAATTTTGATTGCTCCCATTAACGGAATTCGGGTGGAAACCCAACCGGGCGATAATTGGCAATCGATCGCCCAGCAATACCGCGTTCGGGCCGACTCCCTGTTTACGGTCAATGGTTGCCAGACCCAACCGGGTCGATCGGTCTTTGTGCCCGGTGTGCTTTGGTCCCCGATCGACCCTGGAGTCGGCGCGCCCCCCAGCGCCAGCGACCCGGACAACGACCTGCTGCGCTATCCCCTGTCGGAAATTAGCCGCCCCCTAACGGACTTTGGCTGGCAAGTGGGGCCCACCGGAGCCGCCGTCTTTAACAGTTACATCACCCTCGAAGCCCGACCCAGCGCCGTCGTCCTGGCCGTTGGGCCCGGAACCGTCGCCTTTGTGGGCCCCAACTCCGGCTATCCAGGGCAACTGGTGGTGGTCAACCATCAGGGCGGCCGCCAAACCCGCTATGCCAACCTGGGGGCCACCTCTGTCCAGCGCGGGCAACGGGTCAACGCGGGCAGTCGCCTGGGCACGATCCCCAGCCGCCCCGCCAACGGCCGCAGCCGTGGCCTGTGGTTTGAAGTTCGCTACAACTCCTCCGTGGGCTGGGTGGCGCAAAATCCTGGCCCCTATCTGCAACGGATGGAACCGGCGCGATCGACCCCGCCCAACCCCACCGCCCCCACTGGCAACCGACCCAGCCCGCGCCCAAGTCCGCCCCGTAACGGTTCCAGCAATCGATGACGGTTGGTCTTCGCTTCTGAATTGACCGCGATCGCCCGACCCGATAAGGTTCTAGGAGGAAATTTCTAGCGCAATAGGCAACCCCGAACCTTGGCTAAGACCGTCATTGCAGGCAACTGGAAAATGTATAAAACCCAGGCCGAAACCCTGGAGTTTTTGAAGCCCTTCGTTGAGCAAATCGCCGAAACCCCGGACGATCGCGAAATTGTGCTGTGCGTTCCCTTCACGGATCTCAGCGTGCTGTCCAATGCTCTTCACGGCAGCCGCATCCGCATCGGCGCGCAAAACGTCCATTGGGAAGCCAACGGAGCCTACACCGGCGAAATTTCGGCTGAAATGCTGACCGAACTGGGTGTTCGCTACGTGGTGGTGGGCCACAGCGAACGGCGGCAATATTTTGGTGAAACCGACGAAACCGTCAACCGCCGATTGAAGGCGGCCCAAGCGGCCGGTTTGATCCCGATTTTGTGTGTGGGCGAAACCAAACAACAGCGCGACGCAGGCGAAACCCAAACCCACATTGCCCAACAATTGAAGGCGGGGTTGGTGGGCGTGAACCTGAGCAGTTTGGTGATTGCCTATGAACCCATTTGGGCGATCGGCACCGGGGACACCTGCGAATCCAAAGAGGCCAACCGAGTGATTGGCTGGATTCGCGATCAACTCAATGGTGAAGACTTGCCGATTCAATACGGCGGTTCCGTCAAGCCCGAGTTGATTGATGAAATCATGGCTCAACCGGAAATTAACGGTGTGTTGGTTGGTGGCGCGAGCCTTGACCCGATCGGCTTTGCTCGGATTGTGAACTATCAATAATTGCCATCGTTATTGTCACAATCTGCTCCATTGCTTTTCCCTGTTTCTCTCATCAACTGCTAACCAATAGGCAGGCGATCGGGTCGGAATATCCGCTCGATCGCCTGCCTTGAGTATGGGAATTTTGTAGTCGCCTCGGGTAGCGATGAGACACGGGCAGTCTTCCCACCCACTACCTCAGATCGACCATAACGCTACAGCACAGCAAAGTCTTCAATTTCAGACAGAAACTGCTCATAGGTCAAGCGGACAAAACCATCCTCACGCGGTTCAGTAGTTGCTTTTTCAGATGCATTGCCACTCACCCCTGCCGTACCGCCATTATCCTGACCATGAGGGTTATAAAGCACCACGTACTGCTGACCACCCTCTTCAAAGGCATCTGTCACCGTATAGGCATGAGTACCGTACAGGAGTGAAGCCTTTTTGGGAGTTGAGGCGGTGGTGAACCGGCCAGATGCCAAGGCATCCCGAATGATACTGAAGGAGTAAGCCGGATATCCACGATCATCATTAGCATCGTTGGTGTATCGCTGGGCCTTGCCACCCAAAATCTGACCTTGAGCCGCAGCCTCCGAGCCACCATTGCCCATCTTGTTGTAGCTACCCAGCCATTGTGCGTAGGCACGCTCCATCACAACTGGCCAAAGCACATTGTTGGGATCATTCGGATTCTGGGTTCTAGTGGATCCAGCAATCTTGCCCTCAGCAGTGATGAAAGACTGGTTGACCGTCACGTATTCTGCCCGGCCCGTATCACTGTTGAAGAACCGCACGGTGTAGGTTCTGTCACCATTATCGGTGATGGCATTCAAAATAGCCTGTGAAGTAACGGTTCCCCGGAAGGGTTCTTCCGCCGATGAAGGGCCAAGGGGTTGACGGCCAAATGTTGATCCCAAAGCTGCGATGTAGTAGCAATTGCCAAACGGTTCCTGAGCCAGATCCCCAATCACAGGTTGACCTTTTGCACCGTAGAGAGTTCCTTGGACACCTTGATACGTAAAGGTTTTAGTATCTGGCTCATCATCATCCTTGAAGATGGCAGCAGGGCCGAAAGCACCACGGAACCATGTACCCACAACCTTGTTGAATTCCTCACTATCCAACAGGGTTGTAGAGGCAGACACTTGAGCTGCGACTTTACCAGCTAGATAGAGGGTAGGTTCGGACACGCTAAACGCATCGGTTTTTCGAGCCAACACGGACAAGTCAACCTCTTCGTTATTGTCGATCGTGCCGTCACTGGCCATCGTTTCATAGATCGCTAGGTAGTCGTTGCGATCAAGCTGTTCATCACTGGCTAACTGTTCAACCTGTGCTCGAACAGGCGCACTCTTGATAGCGCCTAAGTAGGTAGGCAAGCTGGGGCGTACGCGCGGTTCGTTGAGCCGCCCGGGCGTTGCGGCCAAGGTGAAGCTACCGGTTTGATCTTCAAGCGAACTGCTGGCCCGCACGATGTAGTTCTTACCGGCCGTTGGAGTAAAGGTCAGTTGTGCATTGGTATTACTCGGGAAGCTGATGTCATCATTATCAGCAATGACCAACCCGGAAGAGGCATCTACCACTTCAAGGTAAGCATCAAAGGCACTGGAGGTGAGATTGAGCTGCACCGCTTGACCAGGTGTGAGACCACCCAGACTGTAATCGGCACGATAGAAACCGACTGCTTTAATCGATCCAGTGCTCAGAGCACCGCCAATACTTTGACCCAAGGAGATCGAACCGCTGACGGTATTCGATCCGGTGACGTTGACGCTAAAATCACCCGTGGCCGCCGCTGCGCTGGCAAAGCTGGTAACGCGAACAGTGTAGTCAGTGTCAGCTTTGGCCGTAAAGGAGATCGCTGCATTTTTGGTACTAGGGCTGCTGTTATCGTTTTCAGCAACCACTTGACCCGTTGCCTCATCAATAATTTGAACTGCCGCATCAAAAGTGCCTTGACCTGTCACCGCCACATTGACTTGTTGATTACCAACCACATCAAGCAGCAAGAAGTCCTGGCTTCTAGCTCCACCAGCACGGGTTGGATTAAGAGGGCTAGTGGAGGTGATAGAACCGGAAAGGCTCTGGCCAGGGGCGATGGTTTCGATTGTCTCTGAGCCAGTGGAACTGCTGCCTATAGCCTCCAAACTCAGGCTATAGCTGGTGTTGTTAGTGGAGGTGACACGTGCAAAGTAGGTTCCAGCCGCCTGTTGTGGGAAATAAATTTCACCGGTTTGCCCTGCGGTGGCAGTGGCTGTTTGCAGCATCTCGCCAGCATCAAGCCGATTATTGTTGTTGAGGTCGCGAAACAGCTCTACCGTCGCGGGTGCACTGGTTTTGTCGAGGAATAGTCCGAGTTCGCGGTTACTGCCGAGTGAGAATTGATAGAGATCATTCTTATTGGAAGTTAGAGTCCCGGTGCGATCCTCAACACCACTCAGGGATCCAATCTTGGTGGCATTGCCCAGGGATAGCCCGATCGCGCTAGCCGGAGTCGCTACTGCTTTTTGCTGGAGAGCCAAATTAAAGTTTGTGTTCCCCTCAAACTGATACACGTCCAGAAAATACTGGCCGGGGAACAGATTCAGCGTCAGGGATTCAGCAGCAGTGCCTTCGTTTTCCGAGAAGATCAATTCTTCTTCTGGTTCAAACAGGCGGTTTTTGTTTAAGTCTTGCCACAGGGACAGATCTGAATCGGCACTCAGGCCACTCAATGTGGCCGAGAGGGTTGAGGTTTCACGAATGCCCAGCTCATAGCTGACAATCGGTTGATCATCGTTGATGCGACCGGACAAGGTACGCGTTCCCGTCAAGGGGTCAAGGCTGGTGGTAGGCACCTCCACGATCGGCTGCGGTTGAATGCTCTTGTAACCAAACCGAGCCAGGGCCGCCGCCAGCAATTCTTCGTAGCGTTTGTTGTCTCGCCTGATGCGCTCGCTCGATTCGCCTGTCAGGGGATCTACACCCTCTGGAAGTGTTGCACTGCCTCCCTCTGGGAGCAAGGTTGTGGAGTTCACGAACCAATCGCTAGAAATGCCGCCTAAAAAGCTCCCAACCTGATTGACACCCAAAAACTTTAGGGTATCTGCCAATGTGCCATTAGGAACAATTGCACCCTGATTTCCACTGAGTGCTTCGGTCGATCGTTGCGTTGCATCGATCGATCCAAAAAGATCGCTATTCATAAACTATGCTAAGCCCCAAAAGAGTACTGGAGAGATTAAGCCAGTGACTTTAGCTGCGGCAACGATTATTCCAACCGATCGTGCAAAAAATCACTAACGTCTCCGTGCCAGATTTAGCCGCTCATGCTAACAGCCCATCATCTGGAATGGGTTTAGTGTTACAAGAGTGTTACGCCCAAAATCGCCTAAATTAACCGAAAACAGTTCCTGAGTCCATATTCAGGCGATTTTCAGGCTGAAGACTTATTCATCAATCAGACTGAAATTAGATCAGGAGTAAGTTAAGTTTCATTAATTAGCCAATGAATTGTCATCAATCAAGAATCAAATGATCAAATTTTTAATTGGATAATTGCCAATAAAATTAGATCACAAACTTCATTGAAAATTCGATGATCAATCTGGCAGTTGAATTGTCAATACATTTGCCAAATCGTCAATCAATTTTTAATCAAATCAATGAATGATTGAGCTAATCACTTGTCAAGTCAGATTTATTTGAAAATCATCTCGATTTTTCAGTACCTCACTGCCACTTCATCTCCATCTACTTGTTGGCTAATTATTATTGCTACTGCTACCTTCTTCTTCCGTTGTCGCAGGGCTTCCAAACGTACCGCCGGGGCCAAAAAGGGACGTGGCCGCCTCATCCAGTTGTTGGAAAAAGAGCAGGAACCCTAAGACATCTCGGAACGGCTGGGTCACGGTGTTCAAGGCATAGGTAACACGAGCGATGAGATTGCGATTCACAACCACCACGTCGTTATCGCGCAGGGGAGGATTATTCGCTGGATCGCCCATAAACGCAGCTTTGCCATCCAGAATTCGGGTGACCGGTTTGCCCTGTTCTGGATCAAAACGAATGAGGGCAATTCGCCGGAGCCGGGCGGTATCCAATGACACGCCATTGAGCGCATCAATGAAGGTGCTGCCGTTGGGCAGGGTGAGGGTGACCAGGCCACCGCGACCGGCATAGTTCACCATCCGAATCCGAATGGCGGCACGGGCTACGTTGCTGCGGGCCATCAGGTCTGCGTCATAGCCCGGATCAATGCCGGATTCGCGCCGAGGTACCACGATCGCATCGCCATCTTGCAGATAAATCCGGGGTTCCGGGGCCCCTTCCACAAGCAGCGAGAGCAGGTTCACGTTTTTCTCGATCGTGGAGCCGTCGGGCAGTTGGCGACGAACTTTGATGGCCCGTAGGTCGGCCCAGTCGGTGGCTCCGCCGGAGGCCACCAGGGCGGTCACGACCGTATCAAAGGGACTCACTCGATAGAATCCGGGTTTGACCACTTCGCCGGTGACCACAATGTCAGGGTTCACGGGGGTGAGCACACCGACGGTGACGATCGGGTTAACGAGATAGCGTTCGTACCCCTGTTGCAGAAACTTTTGCAGTTCGGCGGTGGTTAGCCCTTCCGCATTGACGATTCCCAGTAGGGGGACGGAAATCTGCCCCTGAACATTGACGATGGTGGAGGTGTTGAGTTCGGGGAAGCCTTGCACCTGAACGGCGATCGTGTCGTAGGACGAGAGACGATAGACCCGCCACTCCGGGGGCGGTGCGGTTAAGGATTCGGGCCAGTCGGGAATGGGTTGCCCCGGTTGCAAGGGTGGCACGGGGGCGGCGTTGGGGTCGGAGGGTTGAGCCAGGGCCGGGCCGGGGGCCGGCTGGGCTGGAGTTGTTGGGGTGGCGGGAGGCCGGTTGGGTTGGGGAGCCGCTTGGATCGATCGAATTTGGGGGCGATCGGGGCCCGATCGGGGAATGTCCGGAAACACGACTTCAGCGGTGGATTCGGCGGCGGACGGATCGGGATTGCGATCGAGCGGATTGGCGGGCTGATGGGCAGGTCGATCTAAACCTGAGCCATTCGCTCCCTGGCGAGGCGTTTGGGCCAAGACGGCGATCGCCTGACTACTGAGCAGGACGATCGGTAAACAACGGCTGAGGGCCAAGGTCAGGGCGGGCAGGGAGGAACGGGCCATAGGACAGAAAAAGGCAGCAACGGCAGAATCAGCGGACTCTAAAGAATCCAATCAGCAGCATCCAAGTCGCGAAGAGCAGTAATGCAATCCCCATTGAGCGATTCAGCCATTAGCGATCATTCACGATCGGCGCTAGCGATCGACCTTGGGTGGGGCGGGTTTCAGCGGCCCCGTCAACAGGACTTGCTGCACCTGTTGCGCCAAATCGGTTAAGCGGGCTTGATAGTTTTGATCCCACTCATCCAAGGGCTTATCCGTAGGCAACAGCAAACTAACCGCAACCCAAGGGGTGTGGCCCTGTTGCCATTGGGCCAGTTGATCACGCCAAAACCATTGGCTGGGGGCCGGGTCGCCCCCTTGGGGCCAGGCATACCAAGACAACAGGAAATAGGTTTGATGCTGACTGGTCCAAAGCCGCACCAGCCGAGCCCGGAAGGGGGGCAGGCCCGCCGGGGTCAGGGTCAAGGTCTGTTCTGAGTCTGTTTGCAGGCCGTCGCCCAACCAGTTGCCGGAGTCGAGGGCTGTCCATTCCACTTGGGGCCGATCGCGCCCGCGCTTCATGGGCATCAGCAGCAACACGGCGCGATCGCGTTGGGCTGCGGCGTTGGGGGTTGCGCCCGAGCCTTGGGGCCGCACCCGCTCGATCGGCTGCCAAAGCCACTGTTCACCACCCAAACTGCGCTGGCTGATCTGCTGGGTTTGCCAACCGGGAATGGCTAAGCCCTGTTTGGGTAATTGCCGCAGGGTTTTCAGTTGGCTGGGGTTGCCGGCCCGTTGCCAGCGCCAGGCCCCGCCCGCCACATAACCCGGCAAGGATCCCAGGGCGATCGCCCCCAACAGGCCCAGGGCCAGCAGCTTAGAGCGGTGGCGGCCCCAGAAAGTTTGAGTGGGGGTGGGTTGCGAGTCCGAAGCGGAAGAGTCGGTCATGGGAAAAAGCAGCGGCGGGCAAGGACAGGCTCAAGAGCAAAAATCAAACTAAGGCAATCAAACTAAAACCCAAGCTGAAACCAAAGCAAAGCTCAAAACACCAACGACAACACAAACCCAAACAGCAACAGATGCACCACGATTAGCTGATTCGCAGGCAAATCCTCCCGCCAGGATAGCGGGCTGGGACTGGTGGCCGCCAAGGGCAACGCGATCGCCCGGGGAGTCGATCGACCCGTCTGGAGATCGATTCGGGATCGATTTGAAATCGATGAGATGACCGCAAATTACCAAGGACTGCCAATTGTGGTGAAGCTGGCCCAATAGTAGGGGTGCGCTAGGGAAAAAGTCGCTAACTTGCTCGACTCCGGCGGCAAATCTACAACGCCACCGGGAAACACCAAGCGCCCATCTTCGGCCCGAGTTTGCCCCCGCAACATGGCAATTTGGGCCCGGCGCAGGGCTTCCGCTTTGATGGGAGCCGATCGCAGGGCATCATAGAACCCCGCCATCAGCCCCAAGGTTCCCTCATCACTCACATACCAGAGGCTAGCCACCACGGATTTCACCCCCGCATCCACCGCAAAGCCCGCAAATCCCAACTCCGCCGACTCATCCCCGATCGCCGTGCGACAAGCACTCAGCACCAACAATTCCACGGGCGGACTGCCCAACCCCAAGTAGCGCAAATCACTAACCGCGAGCCGTCGATCCCATAACCGCACAAAGGAATCCTGGGGAGAGCCGGGCCGAAAATCCGCATGGGTGGCCAAATGCAAAATCGGGAACGGGTTCGATCGCCGCTGACGCTTCAGGTTTTCTAAGTTGAACTCTTCATTTAGAAAGGTTTTGTCCCGGGGAATGAGCCGCTGAATCGTGGCCAGTTCCACCGGCACAGCGGGCAACGGTGGCAAATCCGTGAACTCCGAGGCCCCAAAACTGAGCACCGGGGCCGATCGAATGGGTTCAAACTGCGTATCGGTCAGGTTAATGCTGGGAATTAACCCAACGCTGTATTTTTCAATCAAAAACTGCTGGCCATCGTGCAACACGGACACGGGCAGCGATCGCATCCCGCGATCCATCGAAAAGGCGATCGTGTCCACCTGATGGCGCACCAAATCTTCGGCCACGGGCCCCACAATCCAGCGGTATAGCTGTTCGGCCGGGGGGCGGTAGGTGTTGCTGATGCGGGCTACGGGGGTGGTGATGGCGGCTCGCAAATCATTCACCGCCTTCAAAACCCGATCGCGCTGGGCCTCGCGCACCACTCGATAGATCGGTGGCGCATCGGGAATCACCAAAATCACATCCAACTGCTCAGGGCGAGCGAAGGTATACAAAATCGCCGGTTTCAGGCCCGTTTTGGACTCCAAACGGCGCAATGTGCCCTGAAGGTCGGGAAAACTTTGCACATCGTTGCTCAGGGCCCGACCCAGATGGCCGTTGGTGAGGGTGGTATAGAGCCGATCGATTTCCACCGCTGCCTTGTCCGAAGCACCGTCTTTTAGGTGGTCAATGATTTGACGACGGGCCACCTGTTCAACGTCCGTCAAATTGTCTTCCGATTGCGCCCCGTTGCCCATGGCCCGTTGCTGCACGCTGCGCACCGCTTCCGGGTCAGCGCGATCGCCCTTCGCTTCTGGCTCCCCACCGGGAGTCGGCGTGGGACTCGGAGAAGGCGTGGGACTCGGGGAAGGTGTGGGACTCGGGGAAGGTGTGGGCGTGGGGCTGGGACTCGGCGTGGGACTCGGCGTGGGACTTGGCGTGGGACTGGGGGAAGGACTGGGACTTGGGCTAGGCGTAGGGCTTGGATCAGGACTGGGGCTGGGGCTAGGACTGGGACTAGGGGTGGGCACTGGCTCGCCCGTGGTGATGAATTCGATGTTGCCCTGGGTGAAGGGGCCCGGAAAGGAACCGGTGCTGATGGTGCTGCTGCCGGTGGATACGCCGCCCGCCAAGCCATTGCCACCGCTGCTGGGCGTTTCGCCCACCACCAAAGGCACAACAGGTGTTTGGGAACCGCCGCCATGGGTGATGCGCACGGCATTCCCTCCCTGGCTGCCGCCCGTGGCAATGCTGGTCAAAACGCCCGATCGATCAATAAAAGCCCCCAGGGCCCGGAAAAAGCGCGTGCTCACAATATCCACGCTGCCACCCCGACCATCACTCCCCCCTTGGGCGTTCAGGCTGGTGATTTGCACATCGCCCGGGCCCGTGAGGGTGAGGTTGGCGTTGCCACCGTTGCCGCCAATGGCGCTGAGATTCAGGGTTCCCAAACTGATGCCGGTGCTGGCGCGGGCCTGAAGATTGCCGCCTTGGCTGTTGCCGCTGGCGTTCAGGTTGCCCCCACTGATCTGGTCGGTGGCGCTGATCAGCGTGATGCTACCGGCGGCGTTTTGTCCCTGGGTGCTGAGGCTGCCAAAGCTGAGGGCCCGCTGGGCGGTGAGGGTGATGTTGCCGCCGCCGTTGCCCGCCGCCGTGATCAAACCGGCGATCGCGGCGCTGTTGTTGCTGCTGGCGATCGCCACATTGCCGGCCACGCCAATCACCGGAGCACTGGTGGACAGGTCGCCACTGAGGGCGATCGGGCCGTTGCTGTCGATCGTTACGCCGCCGCCGCTGCCATTGTTGCCGATCGCCTGGAGATTGCCCCCCACCGTCACCCCCGTGCTGCCATTGAGCGTGACTGCTCCCCCGGACTGACTGCCGCTGCTGGTGATGGCTCCCGTGGCGATCGCCCCGCCCGAGGTTCGCAATGTCACTTGCCCCCCGATCGGGCCCTGGCTGGTGATGGCTCCGGTGGTCAGGTTACCCGGCGCAGACAGGTTAATCGCCCCGCCGATGGTGTTAATGTCGCCCGTGGTGATGGAGCCGCTGCTGCTATTGAGGGTGATCGGGCCACCTGCGCTACCGGTGGTGCGCAAGGAGCCAGTGGTGATGCTGGAGCCGGCCGAGAGGTCGATCGCCCCGCCCTGGGTTTCCAGCGCCCCGATCGAGATCGCCTCGCCCGCTTGAATGGTGATCGGTGCGCCCAAGGTGCTCAACACATCGGCGGAATCCAAAAACCGCACATCGCGCCCCGCCGTAAACCGCACGGATCCCCCATTGGCCATCTGGAGACTGAGGCGATTATCGAGCAAATTTTCTAGGAAAATATCCCGTTCCGCCTCCAGGATCAGGTTAGCGGTGCCCAACAACCGCTCCAAGCGCCCCTCACTGATCGTGAAGTCCACTGGAGTGGGTGGCCCCGTAAAAAAGCCTTGATCGGTTCGCAGGATCTGATTTTCTGGCTGGCCAGAGGGCACATTACCGCTCAGTTGTGAATCATCAATGCCCACTAAACCGGGCACAATCCGAATATCCTGGGGATCCAGCAGCAGAGTGCCCAAGGAACCCAAGGGAGCCGTCAGATCCACCGTTCCCCGCACGGCCAATTCCCCTTTAGCCGACAGCTCCACAAAACCACCCGGGCCACCGTTGGGGCCGCCCCGGGCCGCGATCGCCCCGCTATACCAAGTCAAACCATCGGCCCAAACAATCACCTGACCGCCGGCCCCTCGATCGGTGGCGTTGGCCTGAATTTGGCTGGCCCGATCGACCCAAGTGGCCCAAGCGCTGAACAGATTCCCGCTGCCCCGTTCGCTGCCGCCAATTTGCACCCGACCGCCCCCCTGAGGGCCGCTGGCTTCCAAATTAGCCCCCACCAAACCCACCCGATCGCCCCCGATCGTGATGCTGCCGCCGGAGCCGGTGGAGCGGGCGGTGTCCACATTTCCGGCCACCGCCACACCCCGATCGGGCAAGGCCACGGGCCCCGACGCAACCGATTGCAACAGCACCGAGCCATCGGGATTGATCACCAACTGGGACGCGGCGGCGGTGGGGCTGCCGGCCAACAATTCCGCCAGTGATCGCCCCCCGATCGCCCCCGGTTCCGGCAAGGCCACTTCCAAGGTCAAGGTGGATCCATCGGGCGCAATCCTGACCCGATTCGTGCCGGGAATCGCGGCCACGGTCACGTTGCCTCCGGGAGCTTGCAGCCGGCCCGTGGACACCACGGAACCACCGCCCAACAGCCACAGATTTTGTCCTTCGCCCACGGCCAGGGAACCCCAGTTCAACAGATGACCAGGGCGATCGCTCACAAAATCCAGCCATTGCAAGGAGCCACTCAAGCCGCGAAAGTCTACGGGCCCTTGGGCAGGAAACCAACCGCCATCGCTGAAACCCAGCCGATCGGCCGTGGTGGCCATAAACGAAGCGGGCACATCCAACCGGGCCCCAGCCCCAAACAGGATCCCCGCAGGATTCATGAGATATAAATTTGCCTGGCCGCCGGAGACCCGAATCAGCCCTTCAATCACGGACGGTTCACCCCCAGTGACGCGCCCGACGATCGCCCGCAAGTCCGGTGTGGCCAAAAAGTTAGCGATTTCTTGGGAACTGAGGCCCAGCCGCTGAAAGCTATGGAACAGGTTATCGCCCGATCGGATGCCGCCGCCGATGTTGTATTGGTTGCCCTGTTGTTGGACGGTGGTGCCCAGGCCATCGTTGGCGGGAACGATCGCCGGTTCGGCATGGACGGGGCTGGCCATAAGGGCCATGCCGATGCCCAAAATCCCGATCGCCGTTTGCCGGTAACTACCCATGGCTTTTCCTCGCTCGATCGCTGGGGGTGGATGTGTCCTTAGGGCGATCGTAGCTCGCAAACGGTTGATTAACCCTGGCTTAATTTGCAGCGGCGGGGCAATCATCCATCCACTAGTTTTTGGCCGTAGACTGGCTGGGTTGGGACTGTTGGGATCAAAACAATGTCGAACTCGTTGCTGCGCGACCGCTTTCGTCAGGCCTATCGCAACTTGAACTTGCAACCGCTGCTGGATGAAAAAGCGATCGCCCAATTTGGCATTGAGTATGGCGAAGAGTCGATCGCGGAACTCGAAAATCTGATCGACTTAGCCGAAGCACCCCACAACAAAATCATCTTTGCAGGCCACCGGGGATGTGGAAAATCGACCCTGTTGGCCACTTTGGAGCGGCGGCTGAATGCCGACCCAGAACAGCGTTTTTTTATTGTGCGGTTCTCGATCGCCGATGTGGTGGAACAGTCGGACGTGAACCATGTGAATCTGCTGTTTTCAATCGCCTTGCAAATTATGGAACGGGCGGTTGATGCGCAAGTAGATCTTTCTCAAGAGCAACGAAAGCGGATCGAAAATTGGTTTGCCGAGCACACCCGAACCGTCACCGAAACGCCCATTAGTGCCGAAGTGGAAGCCGGGTTTGATTTTGTGTTCTTTAAGGGCAAGATGAAAACCGATTCATCAGTGCGAGATGAAATTAAAAAGAAATTTGAGCGTAGTGTTTTTGATTTAATTCAACAACTGGATGGCATCGCTTCTGTGATTGAGTTGGCAACTCAGCAGGAGCTGTTGGTCATTATTGATGATCTAGATAAATTAGATTTGCCCGTTGCTCGAAATCTCTATTATGAAAATGTCAATGCTCTCTTTGCTCCTAGCTTTCGGATTTTGTACACGGTACCGATCGGGGCAGTACGAGATATTACATTGCTGAATAGCGTGAAGACTGCTTCAGACAACCAAATGCACTTCATGCGAGTCTCGAAGCTTTATAAGCGGGGTGACAGTCGAAAAGCTGATGTGCCCCCGAATCCTCAAGTGATAGAAGAGCTGACGGAAGCGCTCTACCGGCGGATTGATCAGGACTTGATGGAGCCAGGGATTGCCGGGAAAATCGCCGTAACGAGCGGTGGTGTGCTGCGGGAATTAGTCCGAATTGCCAATGAGTGCTGTCAGCAAGCTCTGTTGAAATTGCGGCGCGATCGCACCCTGGCGGATCTCAAAATCAATGAGGAAATCTTGCAGCTTGCGATTAACGAATTACGCAATGATATTGCTGCGCCCTTAACCCAAAATAATTATCGAATTTTGCTGGAGATCTATCATCACTATATCTACGATGCCCAAGACGACCAAGAGCGCCAAACCTTCTTGGATCTGTTGCAGTGGCTGTATGTGTTGGAATATCGCAATGCGGATGATTGGTTTGATGTGAATCCGTTGGTGGTGGATTTGTTGAAGCGGCGAGGATTGACCAACAGCGATGACCAGTCCCCAGAATGATGCAGCGCTGCAAGATGAGCTGACCTTTGAGCGGTTAATTGAAACCATTGCCGCCAGCAAGGGAATGTCTGCCCTGTTGGTGGCGGTGAGTGATGACCCGTTCCAGGAGGAAACAATCGTCCGGCGCTGTGAGGTGGAGCTGTTGCAACAAGAGGGCATCCACACGGTGGAGGTGCAGTTGGCGCGGCGCGACCCTAGTATGCGGGCGGCGATCGAACGGGCCTTGACCACAGCCCCCCACGTCCGCGCGGGGCGGCCGAGCGTGCTGATGGTGCGCGGGGCGGGGGGCCTGTCGGGGTTGAACTTGCAGGCCGAGGACGACAGCCCCACGGAAATCGATCGCTTTTTTGGGTATTTGCAATGGACGCGGGAAGCGATCGGGCAAATTCCCTATCCGATCGTCCTGTGGCTCACGCCGCGCCTCTACAAGCAAATGGCCAAGCGTGCTCCCGATTTTTGGAGTTGGCGACGGGGCACATTTCAGTTTCGCCAGCGAACTCCTGTGGAAACGGGGCCGGTTCGCTCCCCAGATTTCCTTGGCCAGATCGCCCGTGATGATTCTGATGACGACAGCATTCTTTCCGATGATTCTGATGACGACAGCATTCTTTCCCTCGAAGACTTGCAGGCCGCAATCACGGCCAACACCAATAATCGTCCCCGCCTAGCCCGCCTCTGGAATCAGTTAGGTAGGCGATATCAGCGGGATTACAACAACTATCCCGAGTCGATTGTGGCTTGTGAACAAGCGCTGCAAATTGCTCGTGAATTGGACGATCAGTATGAGAAGGCCTATGCACTGAACTGGCTGGGCAATGCTTACAATTCCCTTGGTGAGTATCAGCAGGCCATCGACTTTCACGAGCAATCCCTAGAAATCAGACGTGCGATCAGCGATCACAAAGGAGAAGCAGGTTCCCTAGGCAATTTGGGCAATACTTACAAGTCTCTTGGTGAGTATCAGCAGTCCATCGACTTTTACGAGCAATCCCTGGCAATCTTTCGTACGATCAGTGATCGCTACGGTGAAGCATATGCCTTAAACAACTTGGGCAATACTTACAAGTCTCTTGGTGAGTATCAGCGGTCCATCGACTTTTACGAGCAATCCCTAGCAATCTTTCGTACGATCGGCGATCACTACGGTGAAGCATATGCCTTAAATGGTCTAGGCAATGCTTACTTGTTCCTTGGTGAATATCAGCGGGCGATCGACTTTCACGAGCAATCCTTAGCAATCAAACGGGCGATCGACAATCGCCACGGTGAAGCCGCTTCTCTAGGCAATTTGGGCAATGCTTACTATTCCCTGGGTGAGTATCAGCGGGCGATCGACTTTTACGAGCAATCCCTAGCAATCTTTCGTACGATCGGCGATCGCCGAGGAGAAGCAAATTCATTAAACAATTTGGGCAATGCTTACAATTCCCTGGGTGAGCATCAGCGGGCGATCGACTTTCACGAGCAGTCCCTAGCAATTAAATGGGCAATCGGCTATCGGCAAGGAGAAGCAAATTCGTTGGCAAACAAAGGGACTTACTTAGCCAAGTTGGGCAAAAAATGGGAAGCCAAACAATACTACGAAGCGGCGCGGCAAATTTATCAAGAATTGGGGCTACAGTACCGTGTTCATGACGTGAATGATCGCCTACGAACTCTACTGTAAGTGGTCGAGCCGTTTGGTTCGGTGGACTTGGCAAGATTGCAGGAACCTCGCCAGCCGGAACCTTGGGAGTTGGAACGGTTCGACCAACCCCGCCCGCCGCGTCCGTCCGGCCCACCCTGGTGGCAACGCCTTTGGCGGGCCTTTCGTCGTTGGTTTCGTCGCCTGTGGCAACCCTACTAGGGCCCACGAAACTAATCAATTCAGCCTTTCGCCACCGACTGGTCTGGTTGGTGTGCGCCCTTCCATAGCAAGGTGCAACAGGCGGAACTCCCCCAGACACCGCCATGGCATCGGGGGCGATCGCCCTGGCCCAGGCCTATGGGGTTGGGGCAGGCGGTTCTAGCTGATTGAGGGCTCCACAGATATATCGCTTGACGGTTTCGCGGCTGGCGGTCACGCCGCTGGGCAGGGTAAACACCATCTCGACGGTGGTTTGGTTGTTTTCTGCTAAGGCAAATACATCAATGGGCAAGGCCCGTTGAAAGGCGGTGGCGGGGTTTTCGGCGCGCATCGTACCGTTGGCTACGTCGGTGCTGAGGGTGCGAATGCCTTCGCGGGCCAAGATCACCCGCAGTTGAAAGAAGGCTCTTTCGACGGATAGGCCTTGGACTTGGACGCGGGCGAAGTAGGCGGAACCGTTGAAGAAGTCGCCTTTTTTGTCGAAGCTTTCTTCGCAGGTGGTGGCCAGGGCGGGCGTGCCAAGGCAGAGCAAGGCCAGGCTCAGGAGCAGCGATCGCATGGTTTGCATGATCGGGTCAAAGAACAAAACCTCAGGATTGCCGATCGGGAATGGGCATGGCCATAGCGGTGTGACACAAAGGAGCCACAGCACGCGATCGTGTAGAGCAATGATGGCGGCCCAAGTAATCGGAAATAGTCGGTTTGCCCGATCAACCGATCCACAACCTCCGCGAAACAATGCGGGTTTCAGTCGATCGCCCCAGGTTGTGGATCGGCTCATTGTTGACTAGCCGACCGTGATATTCGGCTCCTCGCAGAAATTCACCAACACCGTTTCGCTTTCCGACTCATCCTCAAACACAAAGCTGATGTACCACTCACAGGGCGAATCATTCGTATGCTCCGCCCAGGTGACTGTTGCCCCCTCCCCAGAAGCAATTCCCTCTTCTGGCAAATCGAACTGCGACCACTCCTCATCATCGGGCGAAACCCAAATTTCCAGGATGGTTTGATCGGTGTTGTTGGTGACCGTAAAGCTAAACAAATCGTCCGACATGGGGGGTATATCCCAAAATTGCAGAATACGGCTCCGTTCTAGACTCCAAACCGGGTCGCTGTGGGCTTTCCTTAGCTTTTCTTCACCACGCCGTTCCCTTGCCCGCAATTCAGATTCCAACTCCTATGCTGAAATGAAACCCCTGATCGAGCGGGCATTACTGAACCGATCGGTCTTGGTTTTGATGGTTTTTGATCAATTAGGAGCAAGATTCGATGAAATGGACTGGCAAACAAGGCCCATGGCTCGCGGGCCTGTCCCTCGCGATCGCCAGCACCGCCGCGATCGGGGGTTGGGGATTTAGCCAATGGCGGGGCCAACAACCCGCCGCATCGGCCCAAGGTTCCAACCCCATCGCCCAGGCCAGCCCCGCCCTTTGTCCTCCCGGCGGGGACGCGGCCGGCGGCATGGCGCATCATATGCACTCGATGCAGGTGAGCAGCGAGTTTGAATTCATCAGCCACATGATTCCGCACCACCAGGAGGCGATCGACACGGCCAAGCTCGTGCGCGATCGCACCCAACGGCTGGAAATGCGGCAATTTACCCAAGCGATTATTGATGCCCAAAGCCGGGAGGTGAGCCAAATGAAAACATGGCTGCAAACCTGGTATCCCAACCAAACCAGCACCCAGGCCTACCAGCCCATGATGCGCCCTCTGGAACCTTTGCAAGGGGATGCGCTGGATCAGCAGTTCTTGCAAGATATGGTGATGCACCATCAAGGGGCGGTGATGATGGCCCAAAGCCTGATTCAAGGCAAGTTGGTGAAACATCCGCCCGTGCAGTCGATGGCTCAGGATGTGATTCGCACCCAAAGCCAGGAGATTGATCAGATGCAAACCTGGTTGGGGACTTGGTTCCCGAACGGTGGCCAATGTGGGCGATCAACGGCGACGGATTCCACGGGCAACGGGTTAATGCACCACGGCATGAACCACGGGAATATGAACCATGGGAAACAGCCTTAGGCTTCGTTGTATTCGCCATCGGGTTTGCACCGTGGTGATTCGCCACCATGATTAGTCTGGGTCAATAGTCCAGCAGGGGCCGTATAGGGCCGGCCGCCAGCATTCATCGGGAATGGCATGGGATCACCATCCCGATCGCCCATCGATTTTGGTTGATTACGGTTGATTCTTAAAGAAATGGCTAAGGAACAAGCAGCCATTAGCCACAACTTCAACGAATTTTCTGAGGAAATGGCCCTGGCACTTTCTGGGACAATTTGGACAACCCAACGCCCCGGGGACATTTTCTGAGCCAAAAAACTTCTGAGCCAGAAAAACCGTCAGGAAATTTTTACAAATTCCACAGGGGGGCGATCGCCGGCCGGCGGGAACCTTGGTATCGTGGAGATATAAATCGTATACCGCAATACGAAATAAATCAGGAAGCTTAGGGTGTGTCGTCAAATCGCCTGAAACCCTGATTCCACCGTTGGCAGATCGTGGAAGACAAGAGGCTCAAGCCCCTTGTTACGACGACTGAGACATGTAAAATCAATCGTTTCTGCCTGATCCTAGGAAATGACGACAGACCCTATTTCCTAACGTTATATTTGCGCCGTTTTAGCGCTAGTTTGGCGCTGTTCTGGTGCTTTGCGAGGGTTCGCTCACGCCACCTCACTGCTCGATCGATTCATCACCGCCGAATCTGTTCCTCAAGAATTTCACCGTATGCTGGCCAGCGATCGCGCCCTGAAATTTAATCCCCTGGATGCGGGGCAACCCAGCCGCATCCTGATTGTTGAAGACGAAGAACTGATTCGCGATATGGTTGCCGCGGCCCTGCGCGACGAGGGCTATGAAGTATTAGTGGCGGCCGATGGGGCTGCGGCCTTGAACCTGTTGAATCTGAACAATCCCGGCGACATGAACCGCCCGCCCGACTTGATTGTTCTGGATTTGATGTTGCCCCGGGTGAATGGGCTGGATCTGTGTCGGCTGTTGCGCCAGCGCCAAGATCCCGTGCCGATTTTGATGCTGAGTGCTAAGGGCAGCGAGACCGACCGGGTGTTGGGGCTGGAAGTGGGGGCCGATGACTACCTCACGAAGCCCTTCAGTATGCGGGAGTTGGTGGCTCGTTGTCGGGCCCTGCTGCGGCGCAATCGGATCGTGAGCGCGGCCCAGCCGGAAGTGCTGCGCTATCGGGATATTGAACTGTATCCCCAGGAATGCCGGGTGGTGGTGCGCACTCAGGAGGTGAACCTGTCACCGAAGGAATTTCGACTGCTGGAATTGTTTGTGCAACATCCCCGGCGGGTTTGGTCTCGGGAGCAATTGCTGGAGCGCATTTGGGGCATTGACTTCATTGGCGACAGCAAAACCGTTGATGTGCATATCCGCTGGCTGCGAGAAAAGATTGAGCTAGATCCCAGCACGCCTGAATACATCGTCACCATTCGCGGCTTTGGCTATCGATTTGGTTAGTGTCCTAGTCGGTTTAGGACTGGGGCTAGGGGTTGGGGTGTGGCAACAGGCGCGGCTGCGTTCTCGCCTGATGCAGCTTTTTGCGCCCATTTTGGCCGATGAGGTGGCGATTCCGTTGGGGCTGGAGTCCTTAGTGCGGCGCGGGGTGGTGGCGGCGCTCGATCGGGAAGTGGCCCTGGAGTCTCAGCTCGAAATCTGGGAGAAGGCCCTGGCGGCGGCTCCGATCGCCTTTCTGTGGGTCGATCGCGATGATGGCCTGCGGTGGTGCAATGATCGGGCCCGGGAATTGTTCGCCATCCGTCAGTGGCAACCCAGCCAAGACCGGCTCTTGATTGAGGTGGTGCGCTCCTACGATTTGGATCAGTTGGTGCAACAAACCCGGCGGGGCCGGCTCACTTGCCAACGGGACTGGACTTTTTATGGGGATCCACGGCCGGAACCCACGGAACCGACGGAGGGCCCGGAGTTCAGCGACCACGGGACGATCGATCCGCCATTGCCGGGGCCGGGAACCGCCACCAAGGGGGTGGGGCTGGCCCTGCGGGGGTGGGGAATTCCGCTGCCCCATGGTCATGTGGCGATTTTTGTGGAAAATTGCCAACAGATGGTGGATTTGGCCCGCAGTCGCAACCGGTGGATCAATGACTTGGCCCATGAGTTGCGCACGCCCCTCACGTCCATTCAATTGGTGTTTGAAACCCTGCAAAAGCAACTGGAACCGCCCTTGAGTCATTGGGTCGATCGGGCGATGCCGGAAGTGAAACGGCTGGTGCGCTTTGTGCAAGATTGGCTGGATTTGAGCCAAATGGAACAGAATCCGGGGCAAATTTTGCGCCTGGAGGTGTTGGACTTGGTGGAGGTGGCCCAGGCGGCTTGGCAGTCGGTGGAACCCTTGGCGGAACGAAAATCGGTGGCCCTGGTGCTCGATCGGGATGGGTTAGATCATCTTTGGCTCCAGGGCGATCGGGCCAAGCTCCATCGGCTGCTGTTAAATCTGCTGGACAATGCGATTAAGTACAGCCCGGAAGGTGGGCAAATTTGGCTGCACATTTCCCAAGATGCGCCGGCCTTGACCTTGCCCCAACCGCCCAAGGAGTTAGCGGAGGAATTGGCGGAGGAACTGGGTTTGGCGAGCCAGTCGGGCGATCGCGCCTCGGAGTCTGACCCGCACTGGGCCGCCGGAGCGCCCCAGCCCAACCCCCAAGCGGCCAGCGACTCCCCCGACCCAGACAATGACCCGATCGCCACCTGGGCCTATGCCGACGTGATCGATATGGGGCCCGGATTTTCGCCCACGGATTTACCTCACATTTTCGAGCGGCTCTATCGCGGCGACGCTTCCCGCACCCGCGAAACCGATGCCATGATTGCGCCCCAGTTACCCAGCACCGGCAGCGGCCTGGGGTTGGCGATCGCCCGGCAAATTGCGATCGCCCATGGGGGACAAATTACCGGCAGCAACGACCCCAAAACCGGCGGCGCAAGGCTGCGGGTGGCCCTGCCGATTCGGGCCATCCGTCAACCCCTGGATGATCTGTAGCGCTTGACGATCGGGCGCAATCCCCAAAAACACCAACAACCGGGGCGATCGAGTTGTTTGGTAGCCAACAGCACCCCAACCAGTGCAGAAATTTTGAACAATCATCTCAGGGGCGACTCTTCCCGGGATTGCGGCAGATCAGCCCACTAAAGTTTGGTTAAATTCCCACTAAACTTCTGAGCTGGAACCCCCATCTTAAGAAAATATAAGATATAAAGGAAAGGCAATCTTTTGACATGCATCCATTAATTTCTCATTTCCATTCCCCTTTTTACCGAGGCATTTTTATTCCAATCCTTATCCATCAGACAATCGCCAATTAGTCCAATGGCAGCCTTGATTAATCCTAGATTGATCTTTCGCAGATTGTCCTTTCATGAACCTTTGATCAGACAACAGCATGAGTCATTAAGTATGAATCATTAATCACCCCAGTCGATGTTTCGTCATCATTCCTTGCGATCTTCCCGATCGCTCAAAAATTGTCAAATCCATCAAGATTGATTGGAGTTTGACCCAGCAATCCCTAATTCTATTTCTGTCCGTTGCCTAGCAGCTTCCCAGAAACTTCCCGGAAATTTTTCCAGTACTTTTGGATCAGCCTTTCCCTAGTCATCAAACTCTCGGCGCGATCGGCTTTGTTCAAAATTTCTGCCCGAATTTCTGCCCAAAATATTCATAGCCAAGCGCCAAGCCCCTAAGAGGATGTCTGAAAAGCCAAAATTGCTACTCTGTACGCCCCAGTGATCGACTTAGACAAGGGGCTTAAGCCCCTTGTTTCCACGACTATTGGTGCTTGCCCGTGCCAAAGAATACTTTTTAAACATCCTCTAAGCCGCACTCATCTTTCTTTGCCAGCCCTCCAACTAAGAACCAGCAATTCATCAAGAATCCATGGTGCAATTCCTGGTTTTGAGTCTTTACTTTTTTCAAGTTGCGCCATCAGTGATTTATCTATTTTTCAACACCTTCTTTCATCGATCAATGCGGCTCTAAGGCTTCTTGGGGGTTGGTGTCTTGATTTCCTGAAGTAGATGTTCTCAATAGAACTGGGTTGGTGGTTTCATTGCTGAGCAACGCCTAAATTCAAAAGGAAATCATTCTGAGCCAATCATCACGGTTTCCAAAGTAGGGTTGGGGCGAGCTGTTGATTCATTCCGTTGTTTATGAAGGTTCCATGATTGCTGTAGACGTGAAACGATCTTTGTTTTCCACTGCTTCGGGTGCGGCCACCAAACCGACGGCGATCGAGCGCAAAATCAAGCGAGTTTGCCAAGATGTGCTGCGGATGGGAGCGCTGGTTGAGGATTCGTTTCGCCTCACTCAGCAAGCCCTGTTTGCCCGCGACCTATCCACGATCGAGCGGATTAATGCCCTCGAAGACCGCATCGATGCGTTCTATCGCCAAATTGAACTCGACTGCGTGGTCACCATGACCCTGAACGCTCCGGTGGCGGAAAATTGCCGCTGGCTGAGTGCCCTGATGCAGTTGGTGCGGGACTTGGAACGCATTGGCGATTATTCCCAGGATTTGGCGGACATTGCGGTGCGCCTGTTTCCCTATGGGCCCCATCCCCATTTGGAGGAGGTGGAAGCCATGGCTCGCCAAACCCTAACCATGTTGGGCATGAGTTTGGCGGCGTTGGTAGAACCAGATCCGGAGGCGGGGGCCCGGCTCCAGGCGGCGGACAATGTGGTGGATGAGGCCTACGATCGCCTCTATAGCCTGTTGGCCACGCAGCGGGATGTGCCGGGGCCGATCGAGCCGGTGTTGCTGATGGTGCTGACCATTCGCCACATTGAGCGCATGGCCGACCATGCCACCAATATTGCCCAACGGGCCTCCTATATCGTGACGGGTCACCGCCCCTAGCCATCCCCTGAGAGGATGCCTGATCAGCCAGAATGTCCACTCCGTAAGCCCCAGCAATCAACGAAGACAAGGGGCTTCAGGCCCTTGCCCCCACGACCCCTAAGCCCCAAACAGCCAAAGCCAAAGGGGCAAGGTGAAGGGCAAGGCCAGGGTTCCCAGGGCCACACTGGACACGGCCAAGTCCCGATCGAGGTCGTAGGCTTCGGCAATGACCAAACAGGCAAAGGCCGGGGGCATGGCCATCTGCAACACCAAAACCAAGAGGGTCGGCCCCTGCCATCCCCAACCCCGCAGGGCCAACCCCACCACCAGGGGCACGATCGCCATTTTGATCACCAACAGGGCGATCGCCGGGGCCGTGGCATTGCCCCAACGCAACTGACTGAGCCGCATTCCAATCAACACCAAGGCCAGGGCCACCACAGTCCAAGCAATGGCCGTCAGTCCCCGATCGATCACCTGGGGCAGGGCGATCGATCGCGACCCCAAGCCCGCCAGGGCCCCCCAGACCGTCGGATTCACCAACCCCGCCCGCACCATGCCCCAACCGTCGCTGGATTGTCCCCCCAGCCGGGCCGCCAGGGCCGAACCCACCCCATAGGCCCCCAGGGTTGTGCCCGCCACATCAAAAAACAGGGCCCAGGCAAATTGCCCACTCCCCACCAGGGCCAAGGCGATCGGGAAGCCCAAATAGCCCGTGTTGCCAAACATGCTCCCCAGCCAAAAGCTGGCTCGCCGTTGGGGAGCGGTCACCCCTTGCCAGTGCAACCATCCCCAAGCCAGGCAACCGGCCAGGGCGATCGCCCCCCAAGCCACCAAGGGAGCCAACCAGGCTTGGCCGCTCAGATCCGTTTGGCGCAAAAAGGCCACGCAGCTCAGGGGCACCCCTACCCAAAACAGCCCTTGCCCAATCGCCCCGGACACCCGCGCCGGTAGCCAGCGGCCCAACAGCACCCCCAAGCCCACCCCACCGGCCAAGGTGGCGTATAACTTCCCCAACACAACTGCATCCAACGCCATTCCCTATCCCTGCCTTTGCCCAACAGTTCCCATTCAGCTCCAATCTCAGATCCAATCCCAGGTTCAATTCAGATTTAGTTTCAGATCCAATGCAGATTCAATTCGGTTGAGTTTCGAGCCAAGATTCCACAAAAACTCGCCCCCTTTCCATCAAACGCATCCCCACAGCCCCAAAACCGGCCGCAGTTTCCGCCAAAGACCTCAGTAATCCCGATTCGATCGGTCACATGCTCTCTTTCGCGAACCCCATGGCAAGCGCTACAGTGTCGAAAACCAAATAAACCACGCCGGAATCCGGCAAGCCTCGCCCATTTCCCTTGGCTTGCTGATTCCACGATCGCACCGTTAAATAAAACGTGAAGCATTCCCGGGGAGAAGCCAGCTAAACCATGAAAGCCATGATCCTTGCGGCAGGCAAAGGCACGCGTGTTCGGCCAATCACCTTCACCGTGCCCAAGCCGATGATCCCCATCCTGCAAAAGCCAGTGATGGAATTCCTGATCGAGCTTTTGCGCCAACACGGCTTTGATCAAGTGGTGGTGAACGTCAGCCACCTGGCCAAGGAAATTGAAGACTATTTTCGTGACGGCCAACGGTTTGGGGTCGAAATTGCCTATTCCTTTGAAGGATTTGTCGAAGACGGCGAGCTGATTGGCAAAGCTCTCGGATCTGCGGGTGGCCTGCGCAAAATCCAAGACTTCTCCCCCTTCTTTGATGACACTTTTGTGGTGCTTTGCGGCGATGCGCTGATTGATTTGGACTTGACCGCCGCCGTCAAATTCCACAAGGCCAAAGGCTCCCTAGCCACGATCGTCATGAAATCCGTACCCCGGGATGAGGTGTCTAGCTATGGGGTGGTGCTGACGGATCCGGACGGCCGAATCAAGGCATTCCAGGAAAAACCCGCCGTGGAAGAAGCCCTCAGCACCAGCATCAACACCGGGATTTATATCTTTGAGCCGGAAATTTTCAACTACATTCCCCCGGGCTGTGAGTATGACATCGGGGGCGACCTGTTTCCCAAACTGGTGGAAATGGGTGCGCCGTTCTATGGCATCACCATGGATTTTCAGTGGGTTGATATTGGCAAAGTGCCGGACTACTGGCGGGCCATTCGCAGTGTGCTGTTAGGGGAAGTGCAAAACGTGGCCATTCCTGGACGACAGGTGCGCCCGGGGGTTTATACGGGGCTGAATGTGGCGGTCAACTGGGACAAGGTGGAGATCCAAGGGCCGGTGTATATCGGGGGCATGAGCCGGATTGATGATGGGGCAAAGATTATTGGCCCCACGGCGATCGGGCAAAACTGCCACATTTGCAGCGGGGCCACGGTGGAAAACAGCGTGATTTTTGAATATTCCCGCTTGGGCCCGGGGGTGCGGCTGGTGGATAAGTTGGTGTTCGGTCGCTATTGTGTGGATAAGACGGGCGCGACGATCGATGTGCAGGCGGCGGCCCTCGATTGGCTGATTACGGATGCCAGACAGGTGATGCCTGCTACACCCACGGAGGAAGGCCAGGCGATTGCGGAGTTGTTGCAGTTGGAGTGAGCCAGGTGATCGGGATCGAGACCCGATCGAGCCAGCCCCCGAGGTCAACTTGGCTGCGGGAATTTCCCGATCGACCATCCAGGAAATTCCCATCAGGTCTGCAAAAGACCGTCTACCCTTTTGCAGGATTGTCAGTTAGCATTGGCGAGAAGTTTTAGACAGGCATCAGTATGGCCGAGGGTCGAGTAGCGTTTTTAGCAGGCTGCGCCATTACGGGATCGCTGGCATTTGCGGTCGCGAAGGGATGGATTGCGGTGGGCGCGCCTCCGTCCTCGGTTCCCGGGCTGTCGGAAAATCCCAACGGGGTTCCCCTGCTCGAAGGGGGTGGCCAACTGCCCCCGGCCCCCACGGTGACCATGCTGCCCTCGCCGCCGCCCACTGCTGTGACCGCACCCGCCGCCCGCCCCAGTGCCGCCGCGAACGGTGCTGCTGATGCGGCGGCCACCCCTCCCACGGGCGACAGCACGATCGCCAAGTTGGAGGAACGGCTGCGGAAAAGCGAAGACCAACTGAAGGAAATTCAAGCGGACTTGCGAGAAGACCGCAAAGACCGGGAGCGCCTGACTGCGGCGGTGGATAAACTGAGCACCGCCGTACAGGGCCAGGAAAAGAACCTCACTTCCATGGCCTTGGATGACAAGTTGGCGCAAATTGCGGCTAACCGGGGCGAACAGCAGCCCCCGGGCCAATGGGGCAACGGCATCCTTTGGGCCCTGGGGGGCATGGTGCTGACGGTCAGCAGCATTGTGATGGCGGGGGTGATTTCCACCATGGCCCGGCAAAACCGAGGGAGCTATGGCGCGCCGCCCCACAGCCCGCAACCCTTCCACCCCATCCGAGTGGTTCCTACCTATTTACCTCGGGCCCGCCAGGATCAGGCGGTGCGCCGGGAACCGGGGACGGCGGATTTCGTGGAATACGATTACTAATTAGCAAGCAATGGGCCGGTTCTAGGCTTTTGCGAGACGGTTGCAAGGTTTGGGTGGCGATCGGGACATGGCGGTGAGTGGCCTGTGGGTGGCCGGTGATGGCAATGCGTTCCTGATCATGGGGCGATGATGCACGATCAGGCGTTGAGTTTGGCTCGCCAGGGGGATTGGCCGGGGGCGATCGCCCTATGGCAACAAATGGCGGCGGCGGCCCCCCATGATGGGGCCATTTGGAAGAATTTAGGGATTGCCTATTATCGATCGGGGCATTGGCTCCAGTCGATCGACTGCTATCAACGGGCGATCGCCCTGCGGCCAACGGATCCGGGCTTGCGAGTCAATCTGGGAGCGGCCCTCAAACAGGCCCAACAGCTCCCGGCGGCCGTGGCGGAATATAAACGGGCGATCGCCCTGGATCCTGATCATTGGGATGCCCATCGCAACCTGGCCAATGCCCTGGAAAAGCTGGGCGACCTGATTCCCGCCGAAGTTCATATCCGGCAGGTGGTGGCAGCGCTGCCCCAATGCGCCAAAGCCTGCCACAGCTTGGGCAATATCCTTTGGGAACAGGGTCGCTATGAAGACGCGATCGCCCAATATAACCAGGCCTTGGCGATCGAGCCGGATTTCCATGAGGCGATCGCCAATCGGGGTATGGTGCAAATGACCCTCGGCCAATGGGAACAGGGCCTAGCGGACTATGAGCACCGTTGGTTTTGTGTGGAAACGGCGCGGGGGCTGCCGCCGGTTCCCTTTCCCCAACCGGTTTGGACGGGAGCGCAACCGCTGGCGGGCAAAACCATTCTGCTCTACTCAGATATGGGCTTTGGGGATGCGCTGAACTTTGTGCGCTATGCTCCCCTGTTGGCGGCCCGGGGAGCGCGGGTGCTGGTGGAATGTCCAAGGCCCCTGGCTCGGCTGTTTGGCACGGTGGCGGGCGTGGCGCAGGTGGTGATCCGAGGGGAAGCGCCACCGCCGTTTGATTATTGGTCGCCGTTGATGAGTTTGCCGGCCGCCTTGGGAACCACGCCAGCCACCATTCCAGCGAATATTCCCTATTTTCAGCCCCTTCAATCGCTGCCGTTGTTTCCAGGGTTTCCACCGTCAGCTCAGGGGGCGATCGAGCCGGAACCTTTACCAATCGCCTCGCCAGCGGGTCAACGGTGGGGATTTGTTTGGGCTTCGGGCAAAACAGGAGCCACCGCCCGCAAGCGATCGACCGCTTTGGCCCAATGGGCGGCCCTGCTGCGATCGCCGGGCTATCAGTTTTGGAGTTTGCAAACGGAAACCAGCCCCGAGGAGCGGGCCTGGCTCGCCGATCGGGGCATTCCCGCCTTGGGCGATCGGCTCACGGATTTTGCGGACACGGCCCAAGCGATCGCCCAACTGGATGGGGTGATCACCGTAGACACCGCCACAGCCCACCTGGCCGGGGCGATCGGCAAACCGGTTTGGATTCTGTTGCCGGCCGTGCCCGACTGGCGCTGGCTGCTGAACACCGATCGCACCCCCTGGTATCCCACAGCCAGACTCTTTCGCCAACCGAAGATTGGCGATTGGGCGGCGGTTTTTGCCCAAGTGCAAAGGGCGCTGGCCCCATGACCAACGCCCCGAAAATAGTTGATTCGCGAGATATGGCCCCCGGCCAATTCCCCCCGCCAGACTAACGACTGACGAAGGAATCAAGCCGGGCGATCGACTTGCCCTAGAAACCCGTCCTAGAAACCCATCGCCTGGGCCACTGCCTCCAATTCCGGTTCAATCCCTTGGTGGTACTGATTTTGGGAGGTTTTCAGGGCCGTATCCGGATCCTTCAAACCATTCCCCGTCAGCACACAAACCACCGTGGCCCCGGCGGGCACTTGGTCGCGCACCTTCAGCAGCCCCGCCACGGAAGCCGCGCTAGCCGGTTCACAGAACACGCCTTCTTCACCCGCGAGCAGTTGGTAGGCCTCCAGAATTTCTTCATCGGTGACCGCCTCAAAGCCGCCTTGGCTGGCATCCCGCACCGCCAGAGCCTTATCCCAACTGGCGGGCTTGCCGATGCGAATGGCCGTCGCGATCGTGTGTGGATCCAACACCGGACGACCCACCACCAACGGCGCAGATCCGGCCGCTTGGAAACCCATCATCCGGGGCAACCGCTGGCACCGTTGCTCCTGGTGATATTCACAGAAGCCCATCCAATAGGCGGTGATGTTCCCGGCATTCCCCACGGGCACGCAGAGCCAGTCCGGCGCATCGCCCAGGGCATCCACCACCTCAAAGGCGGCGGTTTTTTGCCCCTGAAGTCGATAGGGGTTCACGGAGTTCACCAGGGTGATCGGATAGTCGTTGGCCATTTGGCGCACCAACTCCAACGCCCGATCGAAGTTGCCCCGAATCGCCAGCACCTCAGCGCCGTAGAGCAGGGCTTGGGCAAGCTTGCCCAGGGCCACATAGCCATCGGGAATCAAGACAAAAGCCTTGAGGCCACCCCGGCGGGCATAGGCAGCAGCAGCGGCGGAGGTGTTGCCGGTGCTGGCGCAAATCACCGCCTTGGCTCCGGCTTCCTTGGCTTTGGTCACGGCCATGGTCATCCCCCGGTCTTTGAAGCTGCCGGTGGGATTCAAACCGTCATATTTCACGTAAACTTTCACGCCGCGCCCAATCCGATCGGCCACGGACGGGACGGGAATTAACGGTGTATTACCCTCGTGTAGGGTGACAACGGGCGTGGAGTCGGTAACGGGAAGATAGCGGCGATAGGTTTCGATCAGGCCGCGCCAGCCTCCCGGGGGCGCTGGAACCTGTGCCGTACTGGCCGTGCGAGGATCAACAATTGGGGCGGATTCGACGACGGGTAAACGAGCGGTCACAGAGCGTCTACAACTCCAACGTGCTTGCAGATTACCCAAACAGTTTAACCTGACAGGCCCGAACGCGGCGACGACGAACCTATCAAAAGCTGGGTGCTGAAAATTGAATCACGGCCGTTGAAATGATGCAAATGCTGATCGAAAGGGTGAGCCAAAGGTGAACAGAATATGACCTTTCAACTGACACAGGTAGTGCCTTGGGGGCGATCGTTTGAGGACTATCGGCAAATGTTTTCCCTCACGGAGGAGGATTTGGAGCGATCGATCCTCGACTGTGCCGGTGGGCCGGCCAGCTTTAACGCGACGATGCATCGGTTGGGAAAACGGGTAATTTCCTGCGACCCGATTTATCAGTTTTCAGCGGCGGAAATTGCCCAACGGATTGCGGAAACCTGTCCCAAAATCGTGGCGGGATTGCACGAAAACCACGATTGGTTTGTGTGGTCTGCGGAATTGCCCACGCCGGAAGCGTTGGCGGACTATCGGTTGCAAGCAATGGGGGAATTTTTGGCGGATTTTCCTGCCGGATTGCCAGAACAGCGCTACCAACCATGCTGTTTGCCGGAGTTGCCCTTTGGGGATGGGGAGTTTGAGTTGGCGCTCTGCTCCCATTTGCTCTTTACCTATTCCGCTCAATTTTCCCTGGAATTTCATCAGCAATCGATCGGGGAATTAGCCCGGGTGGCGCAGGAAGTGCGGGTGTTTCCGCTGCTGGAAAATTATCAGGTGACCCGATCGCCCCATGTGCAACTGACGATCGATCACTTGGTCGATCGGGGTTTGCGGGTGGAAGTTTTGCCCACCACCTACGAATTTCAGCGGGGTGGCAATGAACTGCTGCGCATTTGGCGCGCACCCTAGCCAGAGCCAACTGGCAAAAAAACGCGCTTGATCGTCAGCGCCTGATCGCCAGTGCGATCGAGACTGGCGCGATCAAGGCCAGGGCCAGGAACCAAGCACCGGACAAGTTCCCAAAAGCGTGCTATCGATCGGATGATGTGCCACTCCTTGCTTCGTTATCGATGGTTACTGCTTTGGCGCTATTGATCCTGTTCTCGATCGCCCTGCTGCCACCGTTGCTGTCCCTGCGGGCCGTTCGCCGCTATGAAGTCCTGGTGCAAACCACGGTTGCCCGGGCCCGCCTGACGACCCGATCGCCCCGGTCGTCCTTCCCGGGGCCTCAGCCCCCGGAACTGACCCATATTCCAGGGGCGGGCTATGTCATCGGCAATCTGAGCTGTCGGTTCAATGCCCGATCGCCCCAGTTGCGCTGTGCCGTGAATCCCAGTGGCCCCTGTGCCGATTGCCATTGGTACGAAGCCACGCCTTAACAGGTGGTTAATCAGTTAATCAACTCATTAGTTAATTAGTAGACTGTTGATTAACCCATCAATCAAGGGCCGTTGGCGATTTACCCACGATCGCCCCCAGCGTTGCCACCAAAATATCGGGCGTTTGGCCGCTGGTGGCAAAGATACTCGCCTCGCCCTGCAAGCGGTAGGCGGGGTTGGTGGCCAGAATGCCTCGCCCCCCTTGGGCCACGAGGGCGGCTTGGGTGGCTCGGCCCATCAGAGCGATCGCCTGGGCCCGCAGTTGCAGTTTTTGGGCATAGGGTTTGTCGATCGGGCGGCCATAGACCTGTTGCCGCAATTGGTCAAACTCCCGGCGCAGGGTGTCGTGGGCAACGGCGATCGTCAGCAGGCGTTTTTCCTGGAACAGCACCGTTAGCCGATCGAGGGCCGCTTGGGTACAACCGAGGGCGAAGTAGACCCCTTGCAGAGCGTTCCGGCGATCGAGTTGCTGAATCCAGTCGATCGGCTTGAGGCCAATCACGGCCGCTTCGGGAATTAGCCAGCGATCAAATGTGACTGCCGCCGTTTGGGTGGCGTTCATGGCTCCCAACACCATGGGCGGCTCCGGCTGAATGTTGCGATCGCCCGATTGCACCGCCGTCAACGGCACAATGCCAAACAGCACCCCGGCCGCCGTTGGCACAGCTAACACCGCTTCGGGAAAGTGCCCCACCCCGGTCACCCAAGGAGCCGTGCCCGTAACTTCCCAGCCACCGGCCACGGCGCGCCCCTCGATCGGGGGATCATCCGCCCGCCGCAGATGGGAAAAGGCGATGCCCAATTGTCGATCGCCCCGCGCGATCGCCGGTAAATATTGGGTTTTGAGGTCGTCATTGTCCCCGGAGGCAATCAGCGCCGCTGCGGTTTGGTGCTGGGCTTGCAAAAAGGCCAAAGCACCGGAACAGCGAGCCAGTTGCTCCCGAAACCAACCATATTCCTCTTCGTTCAGGGCTTTGCCGCCCCACTCGACGGGCACTTTCAGGGCTAACCAACCCTGTTGCCCCAGCCATTGGAGGGCCGCAGTCAGGGCTTCCGGCTGGCGATCGAGTGAATCCGCCTGGGGCCCCAGGGTGGTTAGCAACTGGGCCGCCGCCTGCTCCAACCAAGGAGGCAAATTGGGCCCGTCCGTCGCGGCCAGCGTCGGGGTCATCGGGTTGGTCTCTGCGTGGTTGGTCTCTGTGTGGTTGGTCTCTGCGTGGTTGGTCTCCGTGTGGTTGGTCTCCGTGTGGTTAGCCTCTGCATGATTGATTACTTCGCCGCTGGTGTCGTTAGGGCCGGTGTTGTTGGGGCTGATGTCTTGAGATGGCTCCACCTTGGTCGATCGGGGATGAGTAGTGGTTTACGGCTATTGTGCTACGGCCGGGAGTTTTCGCCCCCTGGCCAGCGGCGTTTGAGCAGCGTTGTCAACGAAATGTTAACTCTAAAGTTAAGGTTTCTTGCATGAACGAGGCCGCCCGAAACGCACCGTGATAACTTTCTTCTCGGTTAGCAAAGCGCCAACCGCCATCAATATCTCCCCACCCATTCGGAACCTTAATTTCGGTCAATTCGCTTGCTGAAATTAACTTCGGAAGATCAGTTCAAGATAATCGCAATTTAATCGCAGATTAATCATGAACGGTTCTCAAAGCTGATGGGTAATGCCAGTTGATCGGTGAACTATTGATCTTAAATTAATGATCGAATTGGTTGACCACATCAATTAGAAATTGGTGAGATCTTGAGGACAGTGGCTCCGCTTTCTAACCTGCTTGAATCACGCCGTTTTACTTCTCTGGCAGTAGCGATGTTGACCCACAAAAGCGATGCACCGGTTCGTGAAAGCTTCAGCGATTATGTAGCCGAATTGCAATTGCACATGAGTTTGCAAGCGCGAAACCTGGTTCCTTCATCGGGCCAAGCGGAAGAAAACCGTGATCGCTTGCTGCGAGAAACCCAAGAAACCGTCGAGAAAATGCTATCGCGGCAATTGGGCTAAGATGCTTTGGTCAAGACATCTTGATCAAGGGGCTTGGTGATTCGTCACCGACAAACCATAACAATCTGAATAAAAACGCTCTTCGGAGTGGTTTTTAAAGCGCAATCAAAACTCAGTTGTTTGTTTTTTCTTTCCTTTTAATTGCTTTTTCAATTCCTTTCTTGAATGCCCGATCGCGCCTTTTTTAGCGATCACCCTTTTAATTCCACAAACTGCTGTATAACCAAAAGCACGCTCCGATTCTGGGGCGTGCTTTTGGTTTCTGGCCCCAGTGAACTTGGGGGTCAATTTTCCCGCCTGCCCGTTTTTGCATCATGACCCTTGGGATTAATTTGAGTTTTACGATTCCCGAACCAACGGGCTTGGCAACCTACGCGATCGAACTGTTGCCCTACTTGCGATCGCGCGATCCTTTGCTATTTAGCCCCTGGGAAATGGCGGGGTTTCGTAACCAGCGCGTGCCCGCCAACATGACCTCAGATTTAGGCGCAAAGGGTCATCTACGGCGACTGTTTTGGACGCAATTTCGCTTGCCGCAACTGTGCCGTCGATCGGGTGTTGAGCTGCTGTTTTGTCCGGTTCCCGAGGCTCCAATTCAGTTTGGCACTCGGGCCCTGCGCACCCTGGTGATGGTACATGATTTGATTCCGCTGCGGTTTTTTCCGCCCCGATCGCGCCTACATCTTTACAGCAAATATTATGTGCGCCGAGTGGCCGAACAGGCCACCCATTTGCTCTGTAATTCCCAGGCCACGGCCGATGATTTAGTCCATTTTTTCCAAATTCCTGCCCAGAAAATTACCGTCACCCCGTTAGCGCACAATGCCGATCGCTACCGATTTTTAAACCTGCCGCGCCGCCCTTATTTCTTCTATGTGGGACGCAACGATCCTTACAAAAATTTACCGGGGGCGATCGCGGCCTTTGCCCAATTTTTGCGGATGGCTCCGGCTAATGATTGGCAATTT
Source organism: Limnothrix sp. HT2024 (assembly GCF_059138625.1). Taxonomy (NCBI): domain Bacteria; kingdom Bacillati; phylum Cyanobacteriota; class Cyanophyceae; order Pseudanabaenales; family Pseudanabaenaceae; genus Limnothrix; species Limnothrix sp. HT2024. The sequence goes on along the minus strand of NZ_CM181121.1, from coordinate 3,221,883 downwards.
TGGATTGCTGGGCCCATGAACCCGCGCTATCAACCGGCCCTGGCGGCCCAAATTGCGGAACTGGGTTTGGCCGATCGGGTGCGCTTTTTAGGATATGTGCCGATCGAGCAATTACCGGTATTGCTGAACCAGGCGATCGCGTTGGTTTTTCCCACTCGTTGGGAAGGCTTTGGGATTCCGGCCCTGGAAGCGATGGCCTGCGGTACGCCCGTGATCACCTCCAATCTGGCTTCGTTGCCGGAGGTAACGGGCGATGCGGCGTTGTTGATTGACCCGGAGCAACCCCGAGCCATTGCTGATGCCATGGTGCAGGTGGCCACCGATGACCGACTTTGGCAGGAGCTACACCAACGCAGCCTCGATCGCGCCAGTCAGTTCAGTTGGGCCAAAACCGCAGCCCAAACGCAAGCCGTTTTGAGGCAATTGTTTTAAGGCAATGTCAGGCCCCTTGAAAGCAAGGCGCTGGCAACGGCCAAATCGACCGACCTAGGAGCATATGGATCGTGGGGGACAAGGGGCTTAAGCCCCTTGTTACGGCGACTAGGGCCGCGCCAGTCAGTTCAGTTGGGCCAAAACCGCAGCCCAAACGCAAGCCGTTTTGAGGCAATTGTTTTAAGGCAATGTCAAGCCCCTTGAAAGCAAGGCGCTGGCAACGGCCAAATCGACCGACCTAGGAGCGTATCTAAGGATCCTAAGGATCGTGGGGGACAAGGGGCTTAAGCCCCTTGTTACGGCGACTAGGGCATGGAAGATCAATCGTTTCAGCATCACCTCGAACAATGACGACACCCCCTAAGCCCCTTGCCCCCACAACGATTGAGTGGAATAACCACTGGTCTCCACCTTCTTCACCACGCCAAGCGCTCAAATAATTCAGGGGACGATCGGGCGATCGTCCCCTGAGCATTGGTTACGGTTTCCTGAGCAGATTGGACTCAGTACCCGTTACCCATCCAAGCCAATTGATTTAGCCTATTCAGCAGTGGCCAGCTCTTCCGTGCTGCCCCGGCTGCGGCGGCGGGTCAGGGTGTTAAACAACATTTGCCCGATCGCCTTGATCAAATTGCCTTCCAATTCCATGAACATTTTCATGTTCTTGCCAAACGCATCATTGGCTTCATCCACAATGCGATCGGCGGTGGCTTCATCGATCGGTAATTCGTTCAGCGCTGCCCGATATTGGTTCTTGAAAGCCTTCTCATCCGAGATGGTTTCAAACTCATAGAAAGCCGTTCCTTGGCCATCGGTCAAGTTCATGGCATTCACGGCAATGTTCTTGAGAATTTGCCCACCGGACAAGTCACCCAAATAGCGCGTGTAGGAATGGGCCACCAACAATTCGGGAGCCGTGGCCGACACTTCCCGCACCCGAGCAATGTAGTCTTGGGCGGCGGTCGAAGGCTTCACTTCTTCACGCCAATTGGAGCCGTAATAGTAAGCCAAATCACGCTCCAGGCTGCTCTTGCGATACAACTCTTGGAAGTTGATCGGCGCAACAACTGGGTGATCTTTGTGCTTGGTCATTTCCTCTTCCATTGCCGTATAGACAAAGTAGAGGTTGCCCACCAGTTTGCGATAGGAGCTTTTTTCGACTACGCCTTTCAGAAAGCACTTCACGAAGCCGACATTCTCTGCCATGCTGTGTGATTTTTTCGTGCCTTCGCGTAGTTTGGTTGCTAAATTGACGCTCATGTTAAAGAAGTTGAGAAGTCTGCGAATACCAGTTTGCCAATTTTGTGCGATTCCTGGGCAAAGGCAGCGGGGGAGAAATCCACACCCCCTACCGAACGCGGGCCCCTAAAACAGTTAGGTTGCGACGGTTGCCGACACAGGGCAGCACTTAACCACGGCGAAAGACGGCCAAAGCAAAATCCTGTCTCGATCGCTGGGTGACTCGATCGTTAGATTAGCGGGATTTTCTGAACGTTATGGTTAAGAATCATGACAAGCACCAAAGTCATCGAGTTTGATCAAATCAATCATTTTCGTATCTCTCCTTGCTTGAATCCCTGGCTGTGAGTTTTTGCCTAAACCCCCAGTGCGATCGCCCGCACAATCCCGATCAGGGAAACTTCTGCCTCAATTGCGGTGCTCCCTTGCTGTTGCGGGGGCACTACCGCGCCATTCGCCCCCTGGGCCGTGGCGGATTTGCACGCACTTACTTGGGCATTGATCGCGATCGGCTCGATACCCCCTGCGCCATTAAGCAATTTTTGCCCAGCGCCAAAACCCCCGCTGGCCGCGACAAGGCGATTGAACTGTTCACCCGCGAGGCCCTGCGGCTGCGAGACTTGGGCGACAATCCGCAAATTCCCGCCCTGTTGGGTTTTTTTGAGGAAGGGGGCTACCTCTACCTGGTGCAGGAATACATCGCCGGGGAAACCATCGATCGGGAACTGCAACGATCGGGCCCATTCAGCGAAGCCAAGCTGCTGGCTTTCCTGCGGGATTTGTTGCCCGTGTTGCAATTTGTGCACGATCGCAGCACGATTCACCGGGATCTGAAGCCCTTAAACCTGATTCGTCGTCAACGGGATCAGCGAATTGTCCCGATCGATTTCGGCGTGGCCAAAGTGCTGGAAGCCAACACCCAAAGCCGCCCCGGCACGAAAATTGGCACGGCGGGCTATGCGCCCGATGAGCAATTGCGCGGCGGCCAGGCCTATCCCGCCAGCGATCTCTACAGCGTGGGAGCGATCTGCGTGTTTCTGCTGACCGGTGTGGAACCGGAGGAGCTATACAACCCCCTGACGGGCCAGTGGCCTTGGCGAGAACAGTTGGCCCAATGGCGGGATGAGCTGTCGGGCAATGAAGATTCGCTAGATGCATCCCAACGGAAGCACTTGCCAGTGTCTGACTCGGTGAGCGAAGGGTTGGGCTTGGTGCTCGATCGACTCTTGCAACCGGCCGTTGCCGATCGCTACCAAAGCGCCCTGGAAGTGCTGGCGGATCTAGACAACATCATCCGCACCATGCCCCCTTCTCCCTACCGTCGAGAAGAGTCCATGGCGGTCGATCGCGATCGGGCCAAGCGCTTTTGGCTGACTCGAATCGGCACATCTTCCGGCGGCAATTTTTCATAGAACTCGGGCAGTTTGACCTTAATTGTCCAGAGCACGGCCTTTTCAATTTCCAGGTGCGATCGGTAGCGATAAACAAATTTCCAAGCTAACCGATTGGGCAACAAGATAAAGACCAGAATTTTGGTCAAAATCTTGATTGTGCAATCACGATTCTCTCGCACAAATTCCCAATTATCGCGCCAAATCCAATAGGCTAAATAGCGCAGGGCCAAAAAAGCACGGTTGCGGTGAATTCCCCCATCCATCGCCTTATAGAGCAGGAATTTATAGCGATTATTCAGGGTCATTTGCACCAGCTTGCCAAAGCGCTTGCGATCGGCTGGATTTTGACTGAGGCGTTGGCGCTCTCGGTTAATAATTGCCAAGCTCACCTGCTCCATCTTGATCGCGTTGGTGGAGGCGGAACCCCTCACCTGGCGATAATGCACCTGTAATTTCGGCACACAAATAAATTCATAGGATTCCGCCAGGCGCAACCAAAAATCCCAATCTTCCGCCGGGTGCAGCGATCCTTCATAGCCCCCCAATTCAAAATAGGCATCGCGCCGGATCATCGTGTTCGATCCTGATTGCACAATGTCAATCAATAAAATCTGTAAGTAGGTGTTATATTCCGTGTCAATAAAGCCCCCGTCACGAATATAATTTCCCTCTTCATCAACCCAATCAATCCAACTGTAGACGGCTCCGGCTTCTGGGTTGGCTTCAAGGGCATTCACCTGATCTTCAACCTTGTCCGATGTCCACAGATCATCCGCGTCAATAAAGGTGAGATATCGCCCTCGGGACACCATGGCCCCATGATTGCGAGCAGCGGCCACACCGGCATTTTCCTGTTCAATCAGCTTCAGGCGGGGATCTGTGAATTGCCGCACCACGTTGGAGGTGTTGTCGGTGGAACCATCGTTGACAACGATCACTTCGATGTCCCGCAAAGTCTGATTCAGGACGGATTCGATCGTTTCAGCAATGGTTTTTGCCCCGTTATAGGCGGGAATAATAATCGATGCAGTGGGGACGGCGTTCATGGGTGGGGCCATCAGAAATCAACAAAACCAGGAAGAAATCGTGCCTTGAGCATAGCCTCCGGCTTGGGGCTGCTGGTAGCTTTCATTGGCTTCCCCATTTCTGAAATTCGCGCAGAATTGGCCCAATCCGCCTAAAACGCAATTCTTGATTGTTTTCGATCGGGTTTTCGATGGGCCCCGATCGGGGCATGGCGGAAGCCGCAAAAACCGCAACGGGCTGGGTCAAGCACTGAATAAGCTCGGGATGCGCTGAACTCGTTGAATGGGCTGAGGTAACCCCTAGGAACCACAGCGGGCCCGATCGGCTGCGAGGCGCTCCTTCAGCTTCGGGGTGATGCCGGTGGTGGCGTTGCTCCAGAGGCGGTCGAACTCCCGCTGAAACAGGGTCGCCACGATCGGGTGCTTGACCACCAACAGGGTTTCATCATTGAGGCGATCGGCCGCCGCAGACCAGTTGTGAGAACCGGTCAGCACCGTTTGCCCATCCACCAAGCCAAATTTGTGGTGCAGCAGGTCACCCATGGGCAACTCCGGGGAACCCACGGTGGTGATCGGTGGGTTCCAAGGTCGCTGATTGGGTTCCAGTTCGCAGGTTCTGCGGCGCAGGGTCACCCCCAACAGATCCAGGGCTTCGCTATAGTCCCGGGCCAGGAAGCTCGGATCCACCAGCACACGCACTTTGGATCCTCGGCGGTGGGCGGTTTCCATGGCATCCGCGATCGCCTGCTCAGAAAAGACAAACAGGGCCAGATCGATCGAGCGGGTGGCCTGGCCCACATTGGCCGCAATCACCCCATTGGTGCGTTCAGGAAAGGGAACGGCGGTTTTCATGGGCGAAAACTGAATGCCAATGGTGGCATCACCCACTTGGGTCGATCGCAGAGGGCGCAGGGGCTTATTCGTGCCAAAGCGGCTGTCGGGCTGGCCGCCCGGCCCATCGCCCCACATCAGCGCAAATTCCTCCAGCAACCAACCGGCCACGACGGGGCTATCAATTTCTAACAGGTTATTGGGATTGCCGCGACTGGCGGGCCGGCCCATGTCGCCATGGACATCGCTGAGGGTGAAGTTCGCGGAGGTGATGATCGATCGATTGCCGTCCACCACGATGAACTTGTGGTGCATCAAGCCCGATCCCTTGGATCCGTCGGCGGTGTCGTCTAGGGTGGGCACGCCGCCCTGAGCCAACATCACCATGGCATCGGTTGCCAGCACCTCTGCCTCACTGACGGTTCCGTCGCCGTTGCGATCGCCCAGTCGGAAATAATCTTCAATGCGCGATCGCTCCCGATCGCTCAGTTGCGCCAACTCCTCCGGGCTGTAGCTGCTCCAGGGACGGCTGGCGCTGTTTTCCAAAATCACCCGTACTTGCAGGCCGGCTCGATGGCGATCGACCAAGGCTTGGGCCAACCGAGGCAAGCGCAATTCCTGCACGGCCACCACCACGGTTGATCGGGCGCTTTCGACCAACTGCACCATGCGCCCTTCGAGGTCATCGCCCGATCGCTCAATGCCCCGGTAGGGATCGCGATATTGACTAGCAAGATTGTGATTAAAAAATGCCCGCACGGGGCCCGGTTGGGCGATCGGGGAAGGACGACTTTCGGCGGAACCGGCTGAGTTGTTGGATTCAGCGGCCGGCGGCAAGGATCCCCCCTGGAACCGGGGGCCCGCAGACCCGCAACCCCAGAGGGCGATCGCACCCAAAAGGCTAAACGTCCAAAGACCCCCCCAGGATTTCAACCGCCCGATCGCCCATCCGTTCGTTTCCATCACCCCGATCGCCCGTTGAATGGCAACTAGTCCACAGCAACTGTTGAGCTGTTGAGTAACCCGTTCAGCCCAAGTTGAGCCGCATGAGTTGAGCCAAATGCAGCCCACTTGAATTCAGCCCACTTGAATTAGGCCAGGTTAACTGCGCAATTACTGGTAAGCGGCCACGCACTTTTCAACCAGCGCCGCCACCTTGTCTGCCTCCTGCCAACCGAGGATTTCCGTCACCTTCTTTTCCAGATTCTTGTAGGTGCGGAAGAACTCAGCAATTTCTTCCAAGCGGTGGGGGTGAATGTCCTTCAGGGAGTTCACACCGGCATAGCGGGGATCCGCAGCGGGAACGCAAAGGATCTTTTCGTCCCGATCGCCCCCATCCACCATTTCCAAGAAGCCGATCGGGCGTGCGGCAATCACGCAACCGGGGAAAGTCGGCTCATCCATAATCACCATCCCATCGAGGGGATCGCCATCATCCGCCAAGGTGTTGGGAATGAAACCATAGTCAAACGGATAGCGCACCGAGGCATACAACACCCGATCGAGGGCGAAGGCTTGCATATCCTTATCGAACTCGTATTTGTTCTTGCTGCCACCGGGAATTTCCACCAGCACGTTCACAATTCCGGGCTTCGGTTGGGCAGGAATGCGCGACAGATCCATGGTCTCGATCCTAAAAGCTTGCTTGAATACTTGCTTGCGCCAGAGCAAACTCCAATCGATCGCGCCCGATCATCCATCATCATTGACTCCCTGCAATGGCTGGATGGGAACCCAGCTTCTTAACCCCCAGGCGATCGAGGGTTGGGCATCGATCCTGACAGACACCGGGCGCGATCGGAGCGCCCCTTTTGGCCCTCCAATAATTGCATGGAGCGCGACCCCAGGGGTAGCAACCAGCGATCGGGCTGGGGAATTGGTCGCTCAGAACGATCAACACTCAGGATCCTGAGCACTGCGAATCTATTTGGTGAATCTATCCAAGGCCCAAAACTAGCTTGAGCGATTAGGGCATCGGCTGTTCCGCACGGAAAACCGCTGGCGTTGGCAGGGCAGTGGAGGGCATCGCATCCCAATTGGAATAAACCACCGCCATCCAAGGCAAGGTCAGGGTTAAAAGGGCGATCGTCGTTCCCAAACAGCGGGCCCAAACCGCCGAGGGGGGTTCCGTCAACATCGCCGGACGCGACAACAGAACGGGGGACGGAGGATCGTTAGATTTTGAGGCCGATTTTAGGACAGAGGCTGAGGCCAAATTTTGGGGCGATTTTAGGACGGGAGATCCTTTTTGGTCTGCGATTGGATGGGAAAGGGGGAAGGCAGAATGCAGAAGCGGTTCGAGCGGACGACTACTACCGTCACTATCCATAGGGAAGTCTGAAATCAGCAATCGGATCTCCGCTGAATAAACCAGCGATCGGGGGCTGGGGTTGGCCGTGGCTGCGGGTCGATCGGGCAGGAAACCCACCCCTCTCAACCCAGCTCGGGCCGTCACCAGCTCGATGGGCGATCGATTCATCCAGTCAAATCGGGCCGCCGGGAGATGCCGTGCCGATCATCGTAGCAAGTCCCCGGGCTGGGTTGGTGTTGGGAACTTGACCAAACCTACAATCCAGCAATCTGGGTCAGGGAAATTTCGCCCCGCAAAATTCCCACCACCAACACCAACGCCAGACAACCCACAAAGGACAGACCCAGGGTAAACAGGGCAAACAGTTCCCCGCCGGACAGGGGGCGATCGGTCGGATCCAAGTACAAATTGGAAGACTCGAAGGAACTGGGGGGCTGCAAATTTTGCCAGGGCTGCACCACCGTCCAGCGGGAATAGCCGATCGAGAGGTCATATTGCTCCCGGCGATCGGGATTACTCAACACCGCATAGGCCTGGTTCAACTCTTGAAATTTGACCGTGGCGATCGGAAGCGGCAACTCGGTTGTGTCCGGGTGATAGGCCTTGCTCAGTTCGCGATATTGCCGCCGAATTTCAATCACATCCGCCGAGGGATGCAGCCCCAAAAGGTCGTAGTAGGTCATTTTGGGATCAAGAGAGCCAGACTGTGCCGTTCGATCGCCTGCCATAGTTGATGAACCCAATGCTGAATCAGGGTCAATAACCGCTAACCAAGATTCCGGTTTGACCGGTTTCCTGATTGTACTGTGATGGCCTCTCCGCCTTTGCTGCGGTGGCGCTGCGGTGGTGCTGTGTTTAGCGGTTAACGGGTTGCCGCTCCCAGCACCGTTTTGCCGCCCAGATAGGGTTGCAGGGCTTCCGGCACGGCGATCGCCCCATCCGGTTGTTGGTAGTTTTCCAAAATTGCCGCCATCGTTCGGCCCACAGCCAGCCCGGAACCATTGAGGGTATGCAGGAATTGAGTTCCCTTTTTGCCCGCCTCCTTAAACCGCAAATTTCCCCGACGGGCTTGGAAATCGCCACAGTTCGAGCAACTGGAAATTTCTCGATATTTGTTTTGGGAGGGCAACCAAACTTCCAAGTCGTAGCACTTTTGGGCCGAGAACCCCATGTCTCCCGTGCAAAGTTGCAACACCCGATAGGGCAGCTTCAGGGCCTGCAACACGCCCTCTGCATCCTGGAGCAATTGTTGGTGTTCTGCCTCCGAAGTTTCCGGCGACACAAACTTAAACAACTCCACTTTGTTGAACTGGTGCAACCGAATGAGTCCGCGCGTGTCGCGCCCATAACTGCCGGCCTCGCGCCGGAAACAGGGCGTGTAGGCGCAGTGGTAAATCGGCAACTGATCATCGGTCAAGATTTCATCGCGGTAAAGGCTGGTGACCGGCACTTCAGCGGTGGGCGCGAGCCACAGATCGTCGCGATCGCACTTGAAACTTTCTTCGGCAAACTTGGGCAACTGGCCCGAGGCGGTTAACGAGGCGGAGTTAATCAGAATGGGGGGCAACACTTCCTGATATCCGGCGGCAATGTGGCGATCGAGCATGAAGCTAATCAACGCTCGCTCCAGGGCGGCCCCTTCGCCAATTAGCGCCACAAACCGGCTTTGGGCAATGCGGGTGGCCCGTTCAAAGTTCAACCAACCCAGCTTTTCGCCGATTTCGTAGTGGGGCAAAATGTCCGATCGCGTGGGGATCAAAGCCTCGCCCCACCGCCGAATTTCCACGTTGTCGTCCTCATCCTTCCCGATCGGGGTGGTGGGGTCGGGCAAGTTGGGAATGGTCATCAGGGCGCTTTCAATTTGCGCTTTCAAGTCCCGTTCTTGGGGTTCCAGCGCTGCCAATTGGGCCTTCAGTTGGTTGCCTTCTTCCTTCAGGGCCGCCACTTCCGCCCCCTGGGGATCGGCCCCTTGCTTCATCTTTTGGCCCACCAGTTTGCCAATTTCGTTGCTGCGGGCCTGGAGATCATTGCGCCGCTGTTCCAAGTCACGCACTGCCCGATCAAGTTCCAAAATCGGAGCAATATCGTATTGGCCACGGTGGTTCAGGCGTGCTTGCACATCATCAGGATTCGCACGCAGTAGCTTCAGGTCTAGCACGATCGATGGGGGCTGTTTTCAGTAATATCTTGAGGTGCAACCATTCTATCGGCTGGTTTACCCTTGCTCGATCGCCCCGGCCCATTTCTCGTTGCCTGGGGTTAATTCACCGTTGGCCCTGTTGGCGTGAACGCTGTCCGTTGATTCAACCTAACCCTGTCTATGGATTACGAAACCGCCCGCGCCTTTTTGATTGGCCAAGGCAACGCGAGTTCTGAAAATGCCGATGCATTTTTGAATCGGCTGAAGGCAGGCAAACCCCCAATTCCCGGACAGGTTACCTCCATTCTGTTGGCCCTGAAGATGGTCTACAACGCTTTGGAAGGAACCCCCAGCCTCAGCCGGGAACTGGCCGGGCCGCTCTATCGGATTGCGGTCGAAAGTCGCGAGGCCTACGAACAGGGCGATCGACAGGGGGTGAGCTGGCCGCCGCTGTTGGATGAAGACTTGGGGCGGATCGCGCGGGCCGCAGGCAGCATCTTTGCCGGAAGCTGGCAAGATTAGAACTTCATCAGCATTTCAACAGCATTTCAAGAGCACCAGATCGCAGCATGACTGAGGGGAACCGTTGGGGCATCGCCATCCACACCGCCAGCGCCCAGTTGGGGTTGGCCAAGGGAGACTCGCCCCGTGACATCGTGGGGCGGGTTTGGGAACTGGGCACAAAACTCTCCAGCGATTTCCACGATCGACTGTCGGAGTTTGTGTATCCCTTGCCTTGGTCGGCGGTGCGGCTCTTGGCGGTGGCGATCGGCCCCGGCGGTTTCACCAGCACCCGCATTGGCGTGGTGGCGGCCCGCACCCTTGCGCAACAGTTGGATCTCCCGCTGTTTGGCTATTCCACCCTGGCGGCGGCGGCCTGGCGACAGCGCCAACGGGCCCAACCGGGCGAATGGTTGGCGGTGCAAATGCCGGCCCGCCGGGGAGAATGGCATGGGGGCATCTATGAGGTTACGGCGGCGGGCTTGGTGACCCATGTGAGCGATCGGGTCTTGGCTCCGGAGCAGTGGGAAACCACAATCGCCCAGCAACCGGCCCCCTGTGTGATCGTGACGGCGGAGGCAGATTTGGGCCAAGACGCGATCGCCCTCCTGCAACTGGCCCAACAGGATTGGGCAAAGGACGTTCGGCCCCATTGGTCGCAGGTGTTGCCGCACTATGGCCAACATCCGGTCGATCGATAGGGTGATCGCCAGGGCCCATCAGCAGCTTCAGCCCATCAGCACAACCGTAGGCAGACCCATGGCCAATCGATCGAGCCAGTTTTCGCGCCTCCCTTGGGGCGATCGCCTCCGTCAAGTTGGGCGATCGGTGGGCAAAATTCTCCTTTCGATCGGGTTAATCGGCTGCTTAATCAGCGGGCTTTGGGGCAGCACCTTGATTCCCGCATGGGCCGCCACGGAACCGATTCCACTAGCCGCACCCTTGGAAGCCGCCCCAATTTCACCCGATGCCAGCGCCGTGCCGGCCGAAAAGGTGACCCAATTCGTGCGGGCCTATTTGCAAGTGCTGGCTCTGTTGGAGCGGCGGGAAGGAGAGCTGCGCCAAGCGGAAACTGAACCGGAAGCCAACCGCTTGGAGCAGGAAATTGAGCTGGAGGCGTTCGAGGCGATCGAGCAGGCGGGATTGAAACCCCAGGAATATGTGCAACTCCTGAGCTTGGCGAACAACGATCCCGATTTTGGAGAACGAATTGCAGCCAGGCTGCAGGAATTGGAAGCCGAACCCCGTTGAAATTAGTGATCTAAGTGATCTATCTGTTGCATCAGTCTTGATGGAGTGATCAAGCCAACGACCGATCGAGCGGGCGATTAAGCCGCCGCTTCCACACAGTTCAACAGCGCCGCCAAGGACTGTTCCGCCACTGCCAAATCGTAGGGAAAGGGTGGTTTCATGGGTCGATAGTCAAGGCGATGGGCGGCTCCGTGACGCACCACAGCATTCACCACCAAACAGGGATCTTGACTGAAGTTCAAAGCACCATGGGGCACACCGGGCGGAATGGTTAAAACCACCGGCACACGATCGCTCAAAGGAATGTATTGATAGCGACGGTTTTGCAACACCACCATCACAAAATTGCCCCGCACCACCAACAATTGATCGGTCTGAAACCGATGCACAAATAAATCATCCCGCGCCATGGCCGGCACTTGCACCAACATTGTTTCATGGCAGGATTGGGGCGTGTAAAACTCTGCCATTCCCGACTTCATGGAGTCGAGCCGCTTCACTTGGATTGTTTGAGAAAGTCCCATGATCTATACCTCAAGAGCATTTGAGCGATCGATCACAATGGCGCTGGCGGTTAGTCTAACGCATTTTTTAAAAAGCCGTGGGAGCTAGTTTTTTCTGGCTAATTTTTAGTTTTTTGATCTTTTTGATACAAAATTTCCATTAACCCAAGATTTTTCAGCAAAATTGCCAAGCAAAACTTTCCAGTTAAATTCCAACACAGGCTCTGGGTCAAAGCTCAAGATTCGCTCACCCCAAAAGGTCAGCAAAGGCATGACATAAGCCACGCAATGGTAAACATCGGGGAGCAATTGATTGCGATTGATTCTGAAGGTTTTCTGAAAAGTCTGCTGAAGATTCTGGGGTGTTTTTGGGAGCGGTCGATGGCAAACCCCAAGCCTATCTGTCAGTATTGGAAGGTTTCCAATCCGGTGCAATTGATACAGTCTCCGAGAACGGGTTATCGTACAACTTAATCGCGCCGCCGCCGTTGAGGCTGCCCCCTAAAAACCGTGTTTGCGAAATCTCGTCAGTCGCCCTTTCGATCACCCCGTGACACCGATCGCCCCAACGCCGAGGCCACCGACTCCCCGGCCCCGCCCGATCCCCTCCATCGCCTTTGTCGTCCCTTGGCAACCTATGCCTTGCGCGGTCTGGCGATTCATCAGGATCAGGTGCTGGCCTTGGATGCAGCTCGGGGCCATCTGCTGTTGGTGGACTTGGCAACCGACTGCACTGAAGTTCTGAATGCTTACCAGGTTGGGGATTTTTTGGATGCGATCGGGCTGGCCATTGGGCCGCCGTTGGCCGGGGCTGATGTGCCCTCGGTGTGGTTCACGCGCGATCGGGAAGTGCTTGCCTGTAGTTGGGGCCAGTGGGAACCCAAACCCATGTACACCCTGCCCGAGTGGGTGGAAGGGGTGGCGATTTATCGATCGACCCTGTATGTGTCGTCCCAACGAGCGGGCTGCATCTATGTGCTGGATTTGAACAAGGGGCGCGAAATTACCCGGTTTTATGCCCCCGGAATTGGGGTAGAGAATCTGGTGGCACAGGGCGAAGAACTTTGGGTGTGCGATCGCCTGGAGCAAACGGTTTATTGTCTCGATCGGGCAACGGGGCTGGTGAATTTCAGCGTTCTCACCCCCTACGAATCGCCCACGGCTTTGGCTTTTGATCAGGCGGGAACCCTTTGGGTGGCCTATTCGGGCGAAGAACCCTACATCCGCGACAACCCCAACGATCCGGAACCCCTGCAAGTGGCGTTCCGCGATCGGGTAACGATCGGCTCCCTAGACTATGGGTTCTATCCCGATCGGGGCTACGCCCTTTCCAACGGCTACAGAATTGAGATGTTCTATGTGGAAGAACTGTCCCCCTTGGAAGGGGTGGATTTCAGCCTGCTGAAGGATGTGGAATGGCGCATTTCCCTACCGTCCAACACCGATCGGCAAACGGTGCAGAGTGTGGAACCCGTGGGGATGCCCTTTGAAATTGAAGCGTTGCCCGACGGTCAGCAGGTGGCAGTTTTCAAATTTGGCTCGATCGAGCGAGGGGAAGGGCGGCTGTTTGGCTGGAAAGCCATCATTGATGTGCGGGGCATTCGCTACCAACTCACACCGCCGGACGTGGAACGGTTGCCCTCCCTCGCGGACTGTGAATTGTCCGCAGACTACACCGAAAAATATTTGGTCGATAACGACAACCTGGCGATGGATCAGCCCTCGGTGCGGGCGGCGGCCCGCGAGGCGATCGGCACGGAAACCAATTTGCTGCGGCAAATGTTGGCTATTCGGAACTATGTGTACGATCGCCTGGGTTATCGGATTCGCCGCAGCATTGAGCCGCCCGATGCGGTGCTCGATCGCGGCTATGGCTGTTGCGGCGAATACGTGGGCGTGTTGCTGGCCCTGTCTCGGCTGAATGGCATCGCCACCCGCACCGTGGGCCGCTACAAGTGCCCACAACCGGCCGATCGAACCCAAGTGGCGCTCTATCCCGACTACAACCACGTTTGGCTAGAGTTCTTCATTCCCGGTTTCGGTTGGGTGCCCATGGAGTCCAACCCCGACGATATCCAAGAGGGCGGCCCCTATCCCACTCGCTATTTCATGGCCTTGCCTTGGAACCATGTGGAAATTGCCAAGGGATCGCGATTCCAAGGAATCCAGGTGGGTGGGCGACCCTTGGCGGAGTTGTCGGAGCTGAAGGTGGGCGATTTGGCGCTCAACCATGTGCGATTCCGAATTTTGGAGGAGCTGGATCCACTCGATCACCTCTAGGATTCAGGGGATCCATGCGCTTCATGTCTTGCACCCATACTTGCAAGTGATTGGCAAGAAGCAAGCGAACGTCATAGGATGACCTGTGGCTGACCTTGCCCTTTGCCTTGTGGATTGCCCGACCATGACCGACTCTGCCGCCATTTTGGATTTGGCCATTTTGCATTTGGACTGTGTGACCCGTCGCTATCAAACCGGGCCGGCGGCGGTTGATCGGGTAACGCTGACCCTAATGCAGGGCGAACTTTTGGCATTGTTGGGCCCCTCCGGCTGCGGCAAAACCACCCTGCTGCGACTGATTGCCGGGTTGGAAGTGCCGAACGAAGGAGCGATCGTGCTGTCGGGGCGACCCGTGGCCGGGCCGGGCGGCTGGGTTCCACCGGAGCGCCGCCAACTGGGAATGGTTTTTCAGGATTACGCCCTGTTTCCCCACCTGACCGTGGCTCAAAATGTGGGCTTTGGGCTGGATCGGTTGCGGAAACAGGCCCCCCAGCAAATGCGCGATCGGGTGGCCGAGGCGATCGCCCTGGTGGGCTTAGAAGGCCTGGAAAAGCGCTATCCCCACGAACTGTCGGGCGGTCAACAGCAACGGGTGGCCCTGGCCCGATCGATCGCCCCGCAACCGTCCCTGATTTTGCTGGATGAACCGCTGAGTAATTTGGATGCCCGGGTGCGCCAACGATTGCGCCAGGAAGTGCGGGCCATTTTGAAGCGGGCCGGAGCCGCCGCCGTTTTTGTCACCCACGATCGGGAAGAGGCCATGGCGATCGCCGATCGGGTGGCCGTGATGCGTCGGGGCCAAATTGAGCAAATCGACAGCCCCGAGGGTCTCTATTGGGAGCCAGATTCTCGGTTTGTGGCCGGGTTTGTGGCAGAAACCAACTTTTTGATCGCCACTCGATCGGCCCAAGGTTGGCAAACGGAATTGGGAATCATTTTGCCGGAACAACTGGGCAACGATCCCCCGGGCGATCGGGTGGAGCTGGCCATTCGCCAAACGGATGTGACCCTGGAAGCCAATCCCCAAGGCAACGGCCAACTGCTGGAGCGACAATTCCTCGGGCGGGAATATATTTACCTGGTGCAATTGCCCAGCGGCGAGCGGTTGCAAATTGTCACGGACTGGCGGTGCAAGCTGGAACCGGGCGATCGGGTGCATCTCAAAATTACTAGCCCCCGATTGCGGGCCTTCCCGATCGGCCCAGACTAATCACGGCGATCGACCTGCTTCGAGTCTGTCGTCATTTCCTGGGATCAAGTGAAAATGGTTGATCTTCCATACCCTAACCACCCTAGACAAGGGGCTTAAGCCCCTTGCCTCCCACGATCTGACAAGGCGAAATCAGGGTTTCAGACGATTTGACAACAATCCCTAAGCCCCTTGTCCCTCACGATCCGCTAACGGTGGAATCAGGGTTTCAGACGATTGAAACGATAGGTCTTAGGCCGCTTGGGAGGGTTGATCGATCGGGGAGACTTTGTGTTGGTCGATCGCGGCCTTGCATTGGTCAATCGAACCCCGATCGCGCAGTTGAGCCACCAAAGCACCATAGGCTCGCTCATTCTGTTGCAGCAGCGTCTTAGCTCGCAAAATCGACAAATTCATTTGGGCGGTGGCATTGGGGCGGTTGCCTTGGCCCTGGGTGCTGAGTTGGGCCCAAAGGCTCAGGAGCTTTTGGCGATCATCGCCGCCGCCTTCTGCGTTGCCATACACCAACTGTTCAGCAGCAATGCCCGCCATCCAAACGGTGGCGTAGTGACTGAGAATGCGGGCCGGCACTTCACCGCGATCGAGCCATTGGGCCAGCTCCTGATCGGCAAATTGCACCCCACCGGAACCGGGATAGCCCTGCTGGAAAGCTTCCCAGGCATTGAGGGCATAGCCAGAAACGGGAATTTCCAACAAGTGGGCCACCAGAAAATGGCCCGCCTCGTGGTGCAAAATCCGATCGCGGTGGGCAGCCGAGCGATGGGCAAACCAGTCCACCAGCAAGGTGCCGCCCCGACCTTGCCACCCAAAGCGATCGACCGCCGCCAATCCCAAAAAACCAGCGGTGAACAGGGCTGGCACTTCCGCCGGGAGCGCAATCAAGGGGCCAAACAGGCTAGACAAGGTGACCACAAACACCCCGATCGCAACCAGATTGAGCGTGATGTTTCCCATAGCGGCGGTGGCAAAGCGGCCAAAAACGGTATAAAGAACAGTATTTGTAGCTTAATAGTTTTTTCATAGAAACCCCTATCATGAGCGGAATTCCCCAGGATTTAGCCGAGGCGATCGCCCAAGCCCGCACCGCCACCCTTGCCGCTTTGGATGAGGGACTAACGCTCATTCAGGTGGAATTGGTTTTGCCGGAGCTGAAAGTGATGCCCGTGGCGGAAAGTTTCCTCGCGGCCTTGGAACCCTGGGGCGATCGGCTCAAAATCTTCTTCCCCGACGCGGGGGCAGCCGCCTTGGCCCGGCGAGATTGGGGCGATCGCCCCTTTCGGATCACCGATGTGGGGTCGGGGCGCACTCCCATGACCGGCAAGGTGCAACCGGAGGATGGCATCTTTCTGTTCATTGAACCGTCGGCCGTGGAAGTGACTCAGGTGGAGCAACTGTGCCAAGCGGCGGGCGATCGACCCGTGATTTTCCTGAATCCTCGGATGGAAGACCTGGCGATCATTGGCATTGGCTACGCGGGCCGGCAACTGCGCGATCGATTCTTAAACCGAATTGTCACGGCCTATTATTTGCGCCCGATCGAAGGAGCAGCCGTGCGGCGGGCTTTCCCGGGCCAGTGGGAAGTGTGGTTGGAACCCACGGACGACGACGCTGATTATCAATTGGTGGCCACCCGTCCCCAACGGCCCGCTGGCGAGGCCCTGGATGAGATCTTGCTGCAAGCCACTGGCGGCCAGGACACCAACAGCCCCAACGCGGCCGTGAACGCGGCGGCCCAGCGCCAAGGCTTCCTGGGGCAATTGCAAAACTTCCTGAAGGCCCTCAGCAACTAGACCTTCCGCAGTTAGGGCTTCTGCCATTGGGTTAATCAACGGACTGAAGACGAGGGGAAGCGGGAAGCGGGTTTGAACACAAGCCATCGGGTCGATCGAGTCCGGCTGCGATGGCTAATTTTGCGAACCCCAACCCACCCAGACAAGGGGTTTAAACCCCTTGCCCCCACGATCGAACAACGGCAGCGCGATCGGCTGGATCGGGTCGATCGAGTCCGGCTGCGATGGCTAATTGTTCTAACTCCAACCCATCCAAACAAGGGGTTTAAACCCCTTGTCCCCACGATCGAACAACGGCAGCGCGATCGGCTGGATCGGGTTGATCGAGTTCGGCTGCGATGGCTAATTGTTCTAACCCCAACCCACCCAGACAAGGGGTTTAAACCCCTTGCCCCTGCGATCGGGCTGCCCCCCACGATCGAACAACGGCAGCGCGATCGGCTGGATCGGGTCGATCGGCTACAGTCGTCACCGTAACTTGTGACGATTCTCACGGGCGATCGTGGATCAGGTATTAAGCGGTCAAAACCCGATGGCGCTAAGCTGTAAGTCGAATTAACGGCGGTCTGCGAGGAACCCCCCCATCAGATCGCGATCGTGAACTGGCATGTTGGGGCGATCGCACGTCAAGATAATAGGTATGGATGCGACTTCAGCGACTCGAAAAATTGTCATTGGTGATGTCCACGGACAATACGATGGCTTAATGCACTTGTTGGGCTTGATTGCACCTGGCCAGGATGATCAGCTCTGCTTTGTGGGTGATTTAATCGATCGCGGCCCCAAAAGTGCCCAGGTGGTGGATTTCGTGATGCATAGCCCCTACCAATGCTTGCTGGGGAATCACGAACGCATGTTGCTGGACATTTTGCACGAGGGTCAAGTGCTGCAACAGCCGCTGCAAGCCTGGCTCTTCAGCGGCGGACAAATGACCCTGGTGAGCTACCAAGATTTTTATGGCGAGCCGGGAATTCCCCACGCGCACTTTGACTGGATGCGATCGCTCCCCCTTTACGTTGATTGGGGTGACTATTGGATCGTTCATGCGGGGGTGGATCCCACTTTGCCCTTAGATGTGCAAGGCATTCAGCAGTTTTGTTGGATCCGTGACTCGTTCCACAGCTTCCCTCAGCCCTACTTCAACGACAAAACGATCGTGACGGGCCACACCATCACCTTCACACTCCCGGGGATTGAGCCGGGGCAATTGGCTCGGGGGCCCGGCTGGCTGGACATTGACACCGGAGCCTATCACCCCCGCAGTGGTTGGTTGACGGGTGTTGACCTCACTCAGCAAATGGTCTATCAGGTCAATATCTATCGCAGTGAAACCCGAATTCGACCCCTGGCGGAAGCGACGATTTCGATCATGCCAGAGGCCGTGGTGGGTCGATTCTAGGGGCGATCGCCCTTGTTCAGTGCCCTTGTTCAGTGCCCTTGTTCAGTGCCCTTGTTCAGTGCCTTGCCGCTAGCGCAGGGCCGATTGCACAAATCCTTGATATTCCGCATTGTCCAGCCCCATGCCATTGCTGCCGTTGGGGCCAATCAGTTGCAGCAATCGCGCCACCCGTTCATCGCTGTTGGGGTGGGTGCTGAGGATGGCAGGCGGCTCCCGCCGACTACGAAGTTTTTGTAAAAAGCTGGGCAACCCGATCGGGGCATATTGGGCCCGTTGCAGCAGGGTCACTCCCACCTGATCCGACTCGAACTCCGCTTGGCGACTGCGGGGCAAATTTAACGCCAACTCCACACCCAGACTGGTGGCCCGGCGGCGATCGAGACCCGTGGCGCTCAAAATTCCATCCGACAGGGCCCGGCTGCGCAGGTTTTTAACCACATGGCGCTCGGTGATGTGGCCAATTTCGTGGGCCATTACGCCAGCGAGTTCCGCTTCATTTTCGGCCGCAACCATCAGTCCCAAATTGACATATACAAAACCGCCCATGGTGGCAAAGGCGTTGATATCGCGGCTGTTGACCACCCGAAAGGTGTAGGGAATGTTGGGGCGGCTGCTAACGGCGGCGAGGCGCTGCCCGATCGAGTCCACCAGCCGATTGAGGGGACTGTTATTCACGAATCGCAATTGGCGGCTCAGTTCCCGATCGATCTGTCGCCCTAAATCCACTTCTTGGGCATCGGAAAGGTTCGAGAGTTGATACACTTCAAAGCCGCGTCGGAGCAAGTCTAACCAATCGACCGCTTGGACGCTCGGTGGTGTGCTGAGGGTGGTGATCACGGCCGCACAAAGGGCCAGCAAACCGTAAATCCAGCGGCGCGAT
This sequence comes from Limnothrix sp. HT2024, assembly GCF_059138625.1. NCBI lineage: Bacteria > Bacillati > Cyanobacteriota > Cyanophyceae > Pseudanabaenales > Pseudanabaenaceae > Limnothrix > Limnothrix sp. HT2024. The sequence goes on along the minus strand of NZ_CM181121.1, from coordinate 3,202,697 downwards.
CGCCCGGAGGTGAGGAAAGTCATAGCTTCAGTTCCTTTGCCGATCCCTTTTCCCATCTATCATTGACCGGGATGCCTAAAAACTGCGGGATTCGATCGGCCACTGACGCGATCGACCAATCCCTAATGAGGCTTTCCTGAATGACGGAATTTCCCATTCTCAAGATCCAACGACGCTGTACTTTGGAGATAGCAATCAGCAGGGGTTCATTAGCGGTCGAAATTGCCCAAATTCAACCATTCCCATCGCCAACATTTCCCACCTTCAGCATTTCCAACATTCTTCAGCATTGAAAACTCCCAGGATTCAGCATTTCCAGGATTTAGTATTTCCAACACAAGGGTTAACCAACAGCTAGGCAAGGATTGAGGTATTGGCGTGGAAACAGCGGAGCAAGCAAATCAGCAGGTGAACCCAATCCAAATCACCTATCCTGAGAAAACGGTGCATCGAGCCGCGCGTGCTGTCCGCTGTGCGCCGTTTGGGGTGAAGTTCTACGAGTCCATGCGCAGTCGCAGTGTGGCGATCGCGGAGTTGGTGGGTGTGGCGGCGGTGAAACAATCCATGACCCGATCGCCCTTGAGCGAATTGACCGCAGAAAACGAACTGATGTGGCTAATTCAGGTGGGGATGTTACGACGGGAGGTTGATGGTCAAGGTTTGACCGATCGATTCCGGCTCACACCCCTGGGGTTTTTGTTGCTCGATCGGTGGCAAACGAACCCCGCCGCCTGGACTCAGGGCCGATGGGGCGATCGCCTGCGGAATGGTCTGTGGCGCTGGGGACGATGGCCCCTCTAAGCTTCGTCTTCTCGTGATCATTGCTCAGTTTCAGCTTCCAGTTCTGTCGCCCGGCTTCGGCCCGGATTTCGACGCGAACTTCGGCACGAATCCTTCCCCGCCGTGGTGAAGGCTCTTGCCCCTTAAAACATTTCAGTAATCGCAGTATTGGGATAACCGATCGTTTATCGGTTCCGAAGTTGAAGTTTATGGACACACAGGCTCTCAAAGCAATTTTGCTGATCGGCACAGGTAACGCGGCCGGGAAGTCGCTGTTGGCTTCGGCGCTCGGTCGGCTGCTGTATCGACGGGGTCTGAAGGTGGCTCCCTTCCAAGCCCAAAGCACCTCCTCGATGCTCTACACCACCAACCAAGGGGAACAAATCGCCTATTTTCAGGCGGTGCAAGCCTGGGCGGCCCGCACGGAACCCCAAGCGGATTTTAATCCCCGTTGTCCCGGTGATCAGTCTCCAGAACGGGTTTGGGCGGTGCTCAAACAGGCCCTTGAGCGGTTAACTCAGTCCTTTGATGTGTTGGTGGCCGATGGGGTGGGCAGCCCGGCCGATGCGTATTTGACGGGGCAGGATGTTTGTAACTTGCACTTGGCGCAAACCCTGAATGCGCCTGTGGTGTTGGTGGTGGATGCCGATCGGGGGGGCTGGTTGGCCAGCGCGATCGGGACGTTGGAACTGATGGATCCAACCGAAAAAGCACTGGTACGGGCGATCATCATCAACAAATATCGGGGCAATCCCGATCGGCTCAAACCCGGTCGCGATTGGTTGGAGCAGCGCACCGGAATTCCCGTGGTGGGAGTCATGCCTTGGCTCCAGAACCTCTTCCCCTCGCCCGAGTCGATCGACCTGTTTGCTCGCCGTCGTCGTCAATCGGATATTGAAACCACGATCGCCGCCGTCCGCTTGCCCCACATCGCCAGCTTCAGCGATCTGGATCCGCTGTCGGCCGAGCCAACGGTTTCCCTTCGCTACATTGATTTGGGTCAAGAATTGGGCTATCCCGACGCGGTGGTTTTGCCGCGATCGAACAACCTAGCCGAAGATCTCCAGGCCCTGCACCAATCGGGCTTTGCGGAAGATCTCCAGCAATACGCGATCGCGGGCGGCACTATTTTGGGCATTGGCGAAGGATTCCAGATGCTGGGTCGCCAAGTGGTGCAACTGCAAGGGCTAGACACCGCTTCCCAAGAGCTGATGGGGCTGGATCTGTTGCCCATCTCCAGCATCACCACAGGCGACTGGATCGATCGGGAACGCCAGGCCACCTCCAACTATCCCCAAGCGGGCTTACCGGTCACCAGCCGTGAATTTCGCCAAAGCTACACCCAAATTTTGGACAACCAAAGCGTGCAATCTCTCTTTGACGATTCCAAGCTGGGCGTAGTGTCCAGCAGCCAACTGGTTTGGGGAACCTATCTGACGGACATTTTTGATAGCAGTCCCTGGCGACGGGCTTGGCTCAATCGTTTGCGCCACCAACGGGGTCTGTCTTCCTTGCCCACGGGAATTCCCGACTACCGGGAACACCGGGATATGTTGCTGGATTCACTGGCCGACGATGTGGCGGTCAATATCAATCTCGATCGACTCTGGGCCGCCATCGGCCTTTAGTTTAAATAACGCAACAGAATGAGCGATTCAAGACGCGACTCAGGATGTTGCTCCAGAAAATGGGTGACCTGGGATTCGAACCCAGAACCAGCGGATTAAGAGTCCGATGCGCTGCCGTTGCGCCAGTCACCCCGGTTGCTTGTGGGTCAAGCTTGTTTATATTGCCAAAGATGCTGAAAAAGTTCAAGCACCTTTGCCAGAATTCACCCAGAATGGGAATGGAAAACACGATCGCCCCCGCCCAGGATCGCGATCAGTCAGCAAATTAGCCCCTCAGCGGCGAGACTCTCAGGTGCTAGACTCTCAAGCGCTAGATTCTCAGCCAGAGCACGACCAGGTTAGTTTGCCGTTTCCAAGCTTGGCATTTCCCGATCGGCTCATCTCCAGCATCCGCCAACCCCCGCGCACCCCGCCCAATCCGCTGCCCGATCGTGCCTTGGCAGCCGCTGGCGGCGATGCCCAGTGGCGAAAAGCGGCCAGTTCCGCGATTGGGGCCCCGCAATTCGGGATGAGTGATACCTTGGCTAGAGTTGGCATTCACGGCGGCGAGTTGGGAGAGCAAGGTTATGAGCGATCGCGATGGGTCCGGCATCTTGGCCAGTCCCGAGGTTTCCAGACTCAATGCTGAAATCGATCGCCTCAATGCCCACAACGCTGCCCTTCGTCTTCAGCAGGAACTGTTGGGCAGTTGGATCGTGACAGCCCGAATGACCACCGCCACCGGTTTGGTGTTGCGGGCCCTGACTCAACAGATCTTGGAAGCCCTACAATCCCTGTGCCAGGCAGAACAGGGCAGTATTTTTCTTCTCGATGAGCACCTGCAAGCCACGGAATGTTTGTTGGCCCGAGGATCCACCATTCGGGAGCAAAAGCGAGAAATCGTTAACCAAATTCTGAAAGAAGGGCTGGCGGCCTGGACGATTCAGCACCGACAAATCGCGATCGTGATGGACACCATGACCGATGAGCGGTGGTTGCAACTGCCCAACCAACCCTACACGGTGCGATCGGCCCTTTGCATCCCCATCCAGCGCGGAAAACGGCTGTTGGCACTGGCCACCCTCATGCATAGCCAACCGCACCACTTCACCCCCTTGCGTGTGGAGCAGGCCCAATTTGCCGCCGACGCGATCGCCCTCAACTTGGAAAACGCCTTGCTCTATGACCAGCTCACCAGCACCCTAAACGAGGCCAAAGACGATCCCCTCAGTCACGAAGCGCCGTCCTTTGGGGGCGAGTCCAACGCCTTGCCCTCCTTGGCTAATCCCTTTGAAGACTCGATCGCCAGTTCCAACATTCTCCCCAGCAGCATCCAAAGCGCCGTCAACGCCAGCGAAGCCCGCGGCCTCGAAGAAACCGGCCTTTACATCACCACCGCCGAAGGACGATTGCGTTACGTCAACCGCTGCTTTGCCCAAATTTTTGGCTATCGGCGGCGCGAATTGGCCCGGGTTGAATCCATTCTGGACTTAATTCCCGTGGACTATCAAGCCATGCTGGTTCACAAGCTGGAAGACTGCATTCGCGACAACCAACGGCCCTTAAGTTGCCTGTTGCCGGGCCTGCATCGATCGGGGCGGTTGATTGGCCTCGACTTGTACGGCGAGCGGATTCACTTTTCCGGCGAACCGGGCGTGATCGGCATGGTGCGCCGGGTCGATTCGTCACCCTATCGCACGGGCAACACGGTTTAGGGAGAATTATTGAGCCAGTGGTCTGCGAGCCAAGTGGGCATTGCCCACCCAATAGGCTGACTAGCTCCATTCCCGTTGCGCTCCTGCCCGATCGCGCCCCGGAGTCGTGGTGGTTAGTAGTGGTTGCCTACTTTGCGATGGTGGACGGCCGTGAGGGCATCTTCTTTTGAGACCCGACCGTTATCCACGGTGCTGTAGACCAGCCAGTGATCCCCGCAATCCATCCGGCTGCTGACCTGGCATTCCAGATAGGCCAGCGCGTCGCTGAGGATGGGGGAGCCGTTGGTGGCCTGCTGGGTTTCCACACCGGCAAAACGGTCTTCACCGGGGCCAAACCGCTTCAGGAAATGCCGCATTAGATGGCCATAGTTGCCCTCTTCCAAGATGTTCAGCACGAAGCGATCGCCCACTTGCATTAGCGACTCGATCGCCCGATCTTTAGCCACCGCGATCGTGATTCCCAGGGGCTGGAAGCTGGCCTGCACCACCCAAGAGGCCAACATGGCGCTGGCCACATCGCCTTTCTTAGCGGTGATGATGTAAAGCCCACCGCTCAAGCGGCCCAAGGCCTTATCCAAATCGGAATCCAGGGACTTCATTTGCTTGACGGTTTCTTTGACCATCAACGCCTGGCCCAAGTCCGTGCCCGCTTCTTCGCAGAGTTGATAGGTGAAAGCTTGGGGCTTGGTGCTAATCCGAATCACATCGAAGGCCGGCTTCAGACCCAAATCCCGGAAGCGGTTAAACAGGGGATAGCTCGGCTCGTCTTGGCCGCCGCCGGACTCAAACACACCAATCCGCTGCTTGTTGTTGGCCACGGTCAGGATTGTGCCGATCGCCGCTTCGCATTCTCCTTGGGGCGGCGCGGCCAAAACCAGTGCCACCGATCGCTCCACCAATTCCCGCAACTCCTGGGGATCGGCCGCCTTCAGATCCATCATTTCCACAGCCACGCCGGTTTTGGTGATCCCCTTGGCGATCGACTGGGACAACCGATCGCTGTAGCCATAGTCAGACACATAGAACACGGCGGCGGTGGTTTCCGCTTCGGCCTTGGTTTGGCTCCAGTGGCGATAGCGACCGGTGAGTTCAACCACGTTGTGGCGCAACAGGGGGCCGTGACCGGTGGCGATCGTGTGGTACCCGGGGAGGGCATCCATCCGCTTCATGGCTCCCAAGACCGATCGAGCATTGGGGGCCATCAGGCATTCGTAATAGAACCGAAAATCCGGTTCGATCGCCCCCAAATCCGCATCAAACAGGTCATCGCTGCAATAGTGCATCCCAAAGGCATCACAGGTGTAGAGGGTCTGCGTCCCGTGGTCATAGGTAAAAATCGTGTCTGGCCAATGGAGATTGGGTGCATTCAAAAACTCCAGCACATGCCCTTGGCCCAAATCCAGACTCTCACCACTTTTCACCAGCAGTTTGCTGAAGGGCTGGTGAATCAGATTTTCCAGAAACTGAATCGCCACCTTGGAAGCCACCACAGTGATCTGAGGATTCAGGGCCAGCAAATCCGCCACTAAGCCGCTGTGATCCGGTTCCGTGTGGCTCACCACCAGGTAATCAATCTGGGTCGGGTCGATCGCGCCCTTCAGGGTATCCAGATAAAGTTGGCGAAATTTGGCGTGGGAGGTGTCCACCAGGGCCACTTTGTCCCCACGAATCAGGAAGGAGTTATAGGTTGTGCCGTTTTGCAGGCCAAATTCAATATCAAAGCGATCGCGATCCCAGTCCAGCGATCGAATCGTCAGGGTTTGGGCGGCAATCTCGGCGGTTTGAATCGTCAACCGCTTCTCGGTTTGCGGACGTTCTGTGGCGACAACCATGCTCGCACCTCCTGGGCTTGACCGATCTGGATGGGGGATTTGTTAAGTTGTTTTACCTATCTTGACACAAGGGATACAGAAATACTGGGCGATCGGGCGGGGCGATCGTTTGCAGTCGTGATGCTGAAAATTGACATGGCTTATATATGAATCTAAGGATTTCCAATTTTTCTGATGTATTACGCCTTTAAAATGATTTAAATCAGGTGAGCTGACATCCAAAACCTTGCTTTTACTGTTTGCGGCTAATGGATTAACAAGCTTCGTAGGTGTGACTCTGCGTCGGCTAACTGGACTACTGCAATACCTAGCCCCAATCATTATGATATTGACCAAGGCTGGGTTGTGCCCTTTGAGCTTTTCATAACGAGCCACGTCTTTGAATTCCTTTGAAAAGTGAATTCTGTTTTGTGCTATCTTGGAAAAACTAGAACTGCAACCTGTAGCTTCATCAGCTAAAGCTAGTCATTCAATCAACGGATATGAGTGGATTTCATAACAGTCAAAGCCTGCGTCGAATCCCTGTTGAGCTTTCAGACAAGACAATAATCTATGTGGAAGTTGAGACTATTGGAGATCAGCCTGTCTCTTCGTCCAAGGCTTCTATCAAAGGTGTAATGCAAAAGCTTGAGTCTCTGGCTAAAGATTTAGGAGATAGCGTAAAGCAAATATCAGATGTTGCCTGCCCTGATGAAATCAGTATTGAAATGGGACTTGAAGCATCCTTGGAAACAGGAAAGTTGTCAGCAATTCTTGTACAAGGTGGTAGCAAAGCGAACTTTAAAGTAACCATGAAATGGAATCTTGAGCGGTAACCAAACAAAGAACTTCTTAAGCTAATCCGATGTCACTTGATAAACTGCAGCTATCCACAGTCAAGATAGAGACTAATAATTCAACGGGAACTGGCTTTTTTATAGGCTCTAATCATATTCTGACATGTGGCCACGTCGTTGCATCATCGTTGGATGATATATCGTTTACCTGGAGAGGTGAGAGGAGAAATTGGCAATGTTCTATTAAAGAATTTCATGATCGCGATGATGATGAAACACTGAGCTGGCTAGACATAGCAATTTTAGAAATCGATTTTCAAAAGTCCTTAAACACTCCGCCTCCTTCTATAGATTTAGAACTCGATGACCCCGAGCCAGGCGACAAAATTTACACGTTTGGATATCCGTCAGCAGACTATAGTCAACCCAATGAAGGTGAAGCTAGTTTTTTGATTTATGAGGGGCCATATTATGAAAAAGAGTGGGGAAATACAGCATACAAATTAAAAGACTCAGATATTCAGCCGGGCATGAGTGGATCCCCCCTTTATCGTAAACATGTAGATCGTGTTTGTGGGATAGTTCAGCTATCAAGACAATTTGGAGGCGCAAGAGGGTTGGCAGTGTCAACTCTCGTGAAATATGTGCCTTATATCCTTGAAATCAATAAAATAGCAAAACGTCAACAAAAAATCTGGTTCGAGTTTCCTAAGATTCGGCCTGCTGATATTAACTTAAACAAAAAAATTTCAAAAAGACTACCAATGATTTATTTTTTGGGAATTAATGCTTTTTCTCACTATATGTTGTCTAAAATGATTGTTTGGAATCAATATAGTGATTATCAACTACCTCATAGAGTTGCTATTCGTTTGATTTCTTGTTCTCACTCGATCCATAAAATCTCTGAAGAAATTAATAATGTTCTCAGTGAACTCGACGATAAGTTTCGACGAAACTTTGGGAGAAGACAAGATTTTGAAGATTTAAGTATTGAAATACAAACTTATATGCTCATTACAAATTTCATAGCCAATTTTTCTTGTAAAAGAACTGATTCTTATGGAAGGATACTAGACATTCTAGATACGTCGCGACAGAGGTATGATTTCCTCAACCAAAATCTTGATTCAGAGACTGATTTGGTTCCGATAGTATCCAAGAAACTGGTGTTCTGGGATAGAAAAGAAATTTTTAGAAAATCAAAACAAAAACTGCTCTCCAATCTGTCGGGCTTGGGTCTACAGCCAGAAGTAGTTCAATTTTCAAAGTTGAACGATATACTGCAACAGTTATATAGCCTTAGAGAGGTTGATTCTTCTATTCATGAGAAACAATGGACTGAGTTGGTGCAGCTTAAGGTTAATGACTTTATCACTGAAAATCTAGTAACACTATCCTGGGTAGAGATATCTTTACTCAAAAAGGTTGAACTTTTACTTTGTGAAAAATTCTTCCAAACCCAAAAGGAAGATTATCATTTATACGCTGAAATTAGTCAGTACTGTGGACTCATAGACCCGAATACAACAACTTATCACTGGAACGATAGCTGCTTTCATCTTGATAAGCTGAAATGGTTGCTGATGGGACAAATTATTCGAGTTCGACGCGGAGAAGCTTCAGACGTAACGATTCGGGGTGTGGGTTTAAAGGAGCATCAGGCTATTCTAGATAACTATGAAGCACACCAGTTGAAGAAGTGTGGTATCTGCCACAAGAATAAAGCCTAAACTTTAGAGACAAACCTAAGCAGGCTGTCTCTAACACTAATTGTTACTGTGGCTTAGAATTGTCGATCACGGCGTATTGGACTTTATAGGAAGACTTCACCGCCTCGATCGTGGCGGCCATCAGCGCTTCAAAGGGATCTTTGGGTTTGTCAGCAGCGGCGATCGGGCTGCTTGCGCCCGCCAAGAACTTCGCCGGATCCGTCACCACCCAACCTTGGGCCGTGAGCTGACGAACTTCAAAGTGCAAGTGTGGCCCCGTGGACATGCCCGTGCTGCCCACACGCCCAATCACTTCCCCTTGCTTAACCATGGCTCCCGGCTTCACAAAAATTTCCGATAGGTGACCGTAAAGAGTCTTTTGCGTGTCGCCGTGATCCAACACCACCGTTAGCCCATAGCCCCCCAAAAAGCCCCCGATCGAGACCTTGCCGTCCAACACCGCTACCACGGGCGTACCCAAGGGAGCCGAAAGGTCAGTGCCCGCATGAAACCGGCTGTAGCCCAAGATCGGATGCACCCGCCAGCCAAAGGGGGAGGAAATTGGAGCCAGGCTGGTGAGCGGGAACAGCATTTTCAGGTTGCCATTACCCAACAGGCCCTTGGGGCGACTGCTGCGGAAATAGTAGCTGTTGGCATCGAAGTTCACGCCGTTTAAGCCCACGGTTAGGGGGCCGATTTTGACGGAAATGGGCGATTGGGCCGGCAGGGCGCTGCCCACGGAACCAAGGCGCATGGGGCTGCCCATTTGCAGGTGGGAACCCCGATCGCCCGTGGGAATGGCCACAATTCCGGGGTGGCCAGCTTGGCCGGGTTGCCCAGGCGATCGGGTCACGGTGCAACCGGCGCTGAGGCGGCCGCCCACGCTGGCACAACCGGTGGAGCGCTCTGTGAACTGAATTTCGCTGGGCGGGGCCTGGCGTTGGGTGGCTCCCAAATTGAAATCGTTGGACTGGTCGATCGGGCCGCGGCTGGTGGGGCGTTCTGCCGGGGAAGGGGCCAAGCGAGGCACGTTCGGCAGTTCCCGTTGGGGAGTCCGCTCCACGGCCGGCGCGGGCCGTTCGATTCGGGCTGGGCGATCGGGATTGGCGGCGGGCTTCGGTTCCGGAGGTGCAGCGGGTGCTTCCGGGGCCAAGTCTGCGGAACTACCGCCGGGGGCCGCGTCGATCGCCTGGATCGGGGTTGCCAGTCCGCCGAGCAAGCTGGTCATTGCGCCAACCCACCCGAGACCTTGCAAAATGCGACGGCGACGGCGTTGGAGACGAGTGGGGAAGTTGGGGCGGTGATTCATGGCGCGGTTGGGAGCGCAATGCATGGCGTAATGGGACGGGGACAGCACAAACAGCGTTAAAAACCGGGTTCCAGGGGAAGCGTAGTTGGCTTCGGGCAGCGAACCGCTAGGGAAAGCGTTACCAAGCCTTAGACGGCGCGATCGCCCAAAATGTTCAGAAAATGTTTAGCCACGGCCTTCAATCACAGCCAGAAACGGCGGTTGCACCCTTTGACCGGGGCTTAGAAGCCAGGAGAGTCAGACAGGATGGTTGCCAAAACCTCGGGACGCTACTGCTCTTTTCAGGCATGACAACCTTGAGTCAGGTTTGGGTCAGGGGGGTTTGGCTCAGTCCTCAGTCATGATAGCAAGGGAAAAAGCAAAAGCGCTTAACACAACCCTGCGGAAATCGAAAAGACTATTCAAGGATTCTTTAAACAATCCGTAACCTCGCCACCGTCTGGGCCGGGGGGTTCAGGCATTTGGGGCGATCGCGCATAGCCTAACCGCACCGCGCCGGGGGGGAGATGCAATTCCGCAGCAAGTTGATCGGAAAATTTGACCCGCAGTTCTCCGCGTGGGGTAATGCCCACGGCGATCCCGGTGCGATCGCCCACTTGCACCGATCGCCCGCAGGTTTCCAGCAATTCCAAATAATCCGCCAAAAAACTTTCGATGCCGCCCGTTTGGAGTTGTCGATCGCCCCGGTCTAGACCCGCGATCGCCAGGGCTGCCAACTCCGCGAGCGATCGAATCGGTGGCCCACCCTCCAAGGGGAAATCGGCAGACGGCAACAGGGACGGGGCGCTCAGTTGATTCGCCTTGTTCGCCAACGCACCGGCCCCATTCAACGGATGAGAGCCATCAGAGACATTGGACGAGTCCGATGAGCGATCGGCCCAATGACCCGAAAGATCTAAAGGATCTAGGCGATCTACTAATTGACGATCTACTAATTGATTTGATTGATCTTTTTGATCATGCAGACGATCTACTAATTGATTTGATTGATCTTTTTGATCATGCAATCGTTCTGGAAACGCCAGCCCTGGAAACAGCTCCGTGGCATTGATCCCCGTCTCAGGAACCGGATTAGCCCAATTCAACCCCAATCCCGTGACCGCGCGGGCAATCTTGCCACCCACCAGCCGGGTTTCCGTCAGCAACCCGCCCCACTTGCGTCCCCGAACGACCAAATCGTTGGGCCACTTCAGCGCCACCGGCACACCCCGATCGCGCAGGGTTTGCCCCAAACCCCAAGCGGCCGCCAAGGTCAGTTGGGCCCCATCCTCCGGTAACAACTGGGGGGCAAAATAGCGCGATAGATACAACCCGCCCAAGGGCGACAACCATTGGCGGCCCCACTGCCCCCGCCCGGCCGACTGTTGCAGCGCAATCACGATCGTCCCTGGTTGGGCCCCCGCTTGGGCCAGTTCCCAGGCCACCTGATTGGTGGAGCCAGTCTCCGCTAGCACCTGCAACTTGGGTAACCGAACACCGAGCCGCGCCGTTTCGCGCAACACGGCGGTACTGAACTCTGCGGGGTCGATCGGGGTGGTTTCTAACACCAATAATTTTCTAATTGCTTTCTGATCTTTGAGGTCGTGATTGCGGCGATCGCCCTTTACCCTACCGCGATCGGGTCACCCAGCGGATCGCCCCCATTTCATCCTCTTGCACAAGCCGAATTGGATGTGTTGCCTGGTCGTTGAGCAACCCAACCAGCAGATGAAGCCTCAAGCCAAAACAGCGACGACGATTGCGATAGTGTTCTGAGCAGATCCGAAATTGCTTCAAGTGACGAATGGCACACTCAAAACGCCATTGACTAACGCCATTGCCCAATCGCTAGGCATCTGGCGATCGACTAATGGTTGCGATTGTATTTTTTGAGGGGACGATCGCCCTTGGAAGGGGAAGGGGAACGATAAAATGTGGTCTGGTTGTGGTCTGGTTACGGATAATGACGCAGCACTGAGGATCGCAACCGGAAATTAGGGGCCGATCGCTGGCTGCTAATGGGTTGCAAGGGGCTGCGGTTGTCCGTGCGGGCTGAAGGATGACGTTCAGGCGAGGGTCTGGTTTATGGCTTTGACGGATTTGCCGATCGCGCTGATTTTGTATGTGGCGCTGGCGGGGGCTTACCTGGTGGTGTTGCCACTGGGTCTCTATGTTTATCTACAAAAACGGTGGTATGTGGCTAGCTCGATCGAGCGGCTCTTGGCCTACTTTGCGGTGTTTTTGTTCTTCCCCGGGCTGCTGTTGTTGTCGCCGTTTTTGAATCTGCGTCCCCAGCGTCGGGCCATTTGATGCCTAGCTTGTCCCGCTTGGGCGATCGAACCAGGGTGAGGGGTTGGATGATGGTGAGCAATCGTGAGCAATTGACAGGGGCGATCGAGCAAACATGCGGCGAATTGACGCGATTCTGATCGGGTTAGGTGTCTTTTTGGGTGGGGGACTGGTCTATGGTCTCCTGCAACTGGTGGGCATTGATGCCACCAATGCGGGCATCTGGACTCAGGCCGCGTTGGTAGTAGGATTGATGGGCTGGTTGCTGACCTATCTGGTGCGGGCCCTGACCCAAAAGATGACCTACTCCCAGCAGTTGCAAGACTACAAAGACGCAGTTTTGCAAAAGCAGTTGGAAGCGTTGTCACCAGAAGAGCTGGCCGCGTTGCAAGCTCGCTTGGAAGCGGAAGCGGCGGAAACGGATCGATCGAACCCGACCCATCCGTCACCCTAATCCGCGTTCTTCGTCACCAACGCGCCGCCCGTTCCCCCAATTCAAAGCCAGCATCCTCAGCCCCCAACGCGGGTTCGCCCTGAATCCAGCGCTTGGGCGAAGTTGCTGGCCGTTTTTGATGTCCTGACTATCGAGTTGATCGATCGCCTGCCACCATGACCGTCTCTGTTTCTGAACGTTTTGCCACCCTGCGCCAAGCAGAACGCTGTGCCCTGATCCCTTTCCTCACCGCCGGGGATCCGAATTTGGCAACAACGGAGGCGGCCCTGCGGCGACTCGATCGGGCAGGAGCCGACCTAATTGAACTGGGCGTGCCCTACTCCGACCCCCTAGCGGACGGCCCCACCATTCAAGCGGCCGCCACTCGGGCCTTGGCCAACGGCACTCGCCTTGATGATGTGTTGGCACTGGTGCAGCGGGTTTCGCCGGAACTGTCCGCCCCGATCGTCCTGTTCACCTACTACAACCCAATTCTGAATCGAGGAATTGAGCAATTCATTCAAGACGTGAAAGCGGCCGGGGCGGCGGGCCTGGTTGTGCCAGACTTGCCCCTTGAAGAAGCAGACGGACTGCTGAAGCCAGCGGCGGCGGCGGGTTTGGAAGTCACGCTGTTGGTGGCCCCGACGAGTTCCAAGGATCGGATTGAAGCCATTGCCCAGCAGTCCCAAGGGTTTATCTATCTAGTCAGTGTGACTGGGGTAACGGGGATGCGCAGCGAAATGCACGGGCGCGTTTCCGAAATTTTGGCCGCCATGCGCCAGGTTACCGATAAGCCGATCGGGGTGGGCTTTGGCATTTCCTCGCCGGAGCAAGCGGTGCAGGTGCGGACTTGGGGGGCTGATGCGGCGATCGTGGGCAGTGCCTTTGTGAAGCGGCTGGCCGACGGCACACCGGAAGAGGGCTTAGCCGCCGTTGAAGCGTTCTGCCGGGATTTGCGAGCCGCCCTTGATCAATAAAAATCAACCAACTAGATCAACAACGAACTAGATCAACAAACTAAGGATCAATAGCTCAATCAACTAGGTCAATTCGATTGAGGCAAGTTCCATTCCCTCAACAGAAATAGTCCAAGTCAAGATAAGGGCATACGGCCGTATGCCCTTATCAAGTTGACCGGTGGAACTGGTCAGTGGCAATTTTGAGCAATTATTTTGAACAATTCTTGAGCAATTGTAATGAATTGCCCCTACACCCAGTCGGCCATGGATTCCCAACTGTGGCGCAATTGGCTGCTCAATAATCCATTTTCCGATCGCCGATTGCGGCGGCGGGATTTGGCAGCATTCGAGCGTTTCCGCGATCGCTTGTCAACCACAATTTTCCTCAGGTCGATCGCATCGTCCCAAGAATGAAACCGGTCAGGAAAAGTTCGCTGAGTCATGATTCTGACCTCCCAAAATTGACGTTGGGGGAATTGCCAGCCCAGTTGCTGGCTTCAGAGATGCAGCCCCGTCGTCGATGGAATGATCCCAGTGCAATCCAGCTTCATCGTCGAAGCGAGCTAGGGATATGGACGCAAATCTCTAGGGTATTGTTCTGCGAATCGGGAACCCAATCCGGTTAACTTCGCCAGAAGCCCCCAGTTCGATCGTACCGCTCTTTTTCAGGGGCGGCGACTCATAAATCTTGATTCCTCAGGAATGAGATTTCCAGAATTGTCCAAGGAATTCCAGCCCAAATTGCTTACTGAGCTAAGTGATCGCGCACCAACTGGCGCAATGCTTGTTCAGCAGCAATTTCATCTTGCTGAGCCTCTGCCAAAAATTGATACAAATACGCTTTTTCTACCCAAGGAAAAATGGGGCTAAATTCCGATTCTTGATAATCCCCATTTTCCAAAATAAAAATGCGCCAATCACGGCCGTTATATCGCCACAGTTCTGGAACGCCCATCGCGGCATAGAGCCGATTTTTGTCAATATCCGTGTGGGTGATATCCACTTCAACCACCAGATCCGGCGGAGGATCAGTCGCAAAATCAACTCTTCGACCTGCAACCCGTGCCTGATTTTGAATGTAGTAAGCACAATCAGGTTCTGAGCTGCGATCAAGCTCTTCACGCTCAATCCGAGTAGATCCCATTGTTTTAATTTTCAGACCCATCTCAAAGATCATGATGATGATAAAGCGCTCAATGAGACGAATCGAAAATTCATGATCTTCCAAGGGCATAGTGATTTCTAAAACTCCATGATCATAGGTCAAGCGAGCAGAACGACGGAACGGCAGGGCATGGAGAACCTGTTGGTAAGTTTGCCAAGTTAGGCCACACAGCGTCACACGTTTTTCGCCGATGAGTTGGGTGGGAGCCAGCGGGGCGATCGCAATCATTGCTCACAACTCCTGAAACGGTTGATCAGTTCTATTATCGCCAATGGGGCCAAGCAGCGGGCCAGCCACCCGATCGCCCGGATCGGTGCGCAAAGGGACTGCTATGCTGAGGGCGAGCATTCTGCAATCGCCCCATGACCGACTCCGCAAAGACCTTGCTTTTGGTAGATGGCCATTCCTTGGCTTTCCGAGCATTCTATGCCTTCGTAAATGGACGAGATGGCGGCCTGCGCACTTCCACCGGCATTCCCACCAGCATTTGCTACGGATTTATTAAGGCCCTATTGGACACGATCGCCCTTGAAAAACCCCAAGCGATCGCCCTAGCTTTTGATACTCGCCAGCCCACCTTTCGCCACGAAGCCGATGCGACCTACAAGGATGGGCGGCCGGAAACTCCCGTGGAGTTTATTGAAGATATTCAGCACCTCGAAACCCTGTTGGCGGCGCTGAATTTAACCATTGTCAAAACGCCAGGTTTTGAAGCGGATGACGCGATCGGGACAATCACCCAACAGGGCATCGCGGCGGGCTATCGAGTCAAAATTTTGAGTGGCGATCGGGACTTATTTCAACTGATTAATGACCAGCAAGGTATCAGCGTTTTGCACCTGGGTGGGCGCGATGTGAAGTCTTCTCGCTACAGCGAATATCGTGCGGCCCAAGTGGTGGAAAAATGGGGCGTACGTCCGGATCAGGTGGTGGATTTCAAAGCCCTTTGTGGTGATAAGTCCGATAATATTCCGGGGGTGAAAGGCATTGGCGAAAAAACCGCCGCCCAGCTTCTGCAAGAGCATGAGTCCTTGGATGGGATTTATCAGGCATTAGATTCCCTAAAAAAATCCGTTAAAAGCAAATTAGAAGCCGATCGAGAAGCTGCTTACCATTCTCAATTTTTGGCGCAGATTAAATGTGATGTGCCCTTGGATTTGGCCTTAGCCGACTGTGAATTAAGTGGGTTCGATCGCGCCGCCCTCACCCCTCTACTGGAAAAATTAGAACTGAATCAGTTTCTAAAGCAAATTGAGCGCTTGGAAGCTCGATTCGGCAATGGTCAGTTAACGCTGGGAGCAGAACCAGGGACAGGCAATGAAACGGGTTCTGCGGGCCGATCGCCCCAATTATCCAGGGGTTCCCAGGCTTCGACCTTGGAAGCGGAAGATACTTGGTTTTTCAGTGCCGAAGAGACCGATGCACTCAAGGAAAATCCACCGCTACCGGCCGAATTCACCCCAGAAATTATTACTACACCTGATCAATTAGAGGCGCTAGTTGCCGCCCTGTTACGCTGCCAAAACCGTGACTATCCCACCGCTTGGGACACAGAAACCACCGATCTTGATCCTCGCAAGGCCGCACTGGTAGGAATTGGGGTTTGCTATGGAAATGCGGAACAATTCACGGTGGCCTATATTCCCGTGGGACACAGTACGGGAAAACAGCTCGATCAAGCACTAGTTTTGCAAGCGCTGAAACCGATTTTGGAAAGCGAAAACCATCCCAAGGTGCTGCAAAATGCCAAGTTCGATCGGGCAATTTTGCGCAGCCAAGGAATTCAACTAGCCGGGGTGATTTTTGACCCAATGCTTGCCAGTTATGTGCTGAATCCAGAAGCCAGCCATAACCTAACCGATTTGGGATTGCGCTATTTAGGGATCAGCGCCACCAGCTATCAGGATCTTGTGCCAAAGGGGCAAACCATTGCAGCGGTGAGTATTGCTGCCGTTGCCAACTATTGCGGCACGGATGTTTATAGTGCATTTCATTTAGTTAATATCCTGCGATCGCAACTGTCTAGCGAACAGGATTTGTTGCCACTGTTTGAGCAGGTGGAGCTGCCCCTTGAGCCGGTTTTAGCGGCCATGGAAGGGCGAGGTATTCGGATTGACACGGCCTATTTGGCGGAATTTTCTAAGCAATTAGAAACAGACCTATTGGCGATCGAACAGCGGGCCTACGCAGCGGCTGGGGAGACTTTTAATTTAGGTTCACCCAAGCAGCTCAGTGAATTGTTATTTGGCAAATTGGGTCTTGATCCCAAAAAGTCTCGCAAAACCAAAACTGGCTATTCCACGGATGCCGCTACCTTGGAAAAGTTAAAAGATGATCATCCCGTGGTGGAAGCGATCGTGGAGCATCGCACCCTAGCCAAACTGAAGTCTACCTATGTGGACGCGCTGCCGCAGTTGGTTTCGCCCCAAACCGATCGCGTCCATACGGACTTTAATCAAACGGTGACGGCGACAGGTCGCCTCTCTTCGTCCAATCCCAACTTGCAAAATATCCCGATTCGGACGGCCTTTAGTCGGCAAATTCGGCGGGCTTTTTTACCCAAAGCGGGCTGGCTGTTGGCCGCAGCGGACTATTCCCAAATTGAGCTAAGAATTTTGGCCCATTTGAGTCAAGAACCGGTCTTGATTGAAGCCTATCAAACGGGGCGAGATGTCCATGCTTTGACCGCGCAATTATTGCTCGATCGCCCCGACATTACCCCCGAAGAACGGCGACTGGGCAAAATCATCAACTTTGGGGTGATTTACGGCATGGGGGCGCAACGATTTGCGCGGGAAGCGGGCGTGTCGCGCATGGAAGCCAAGGAATTTATTGATCGCTTTAATCAGCGCTATCCCCAAGTCTTTGAGTATTTGCAACAAATGCAGCGCGAGGCGATCGCCCTGGGCTATGTGCATACGTTGCTGGGCCGACGGCGCTATTTTCAATTCATGAGTCCCTCATTGAATCAATTGCGCGGCTCCGATCCCCAAGCGATCGACCTCGATCGGTTGCGGGTCAATGGTCAAAATGATGCCCAATTGCTACGGGCGGCGGCCAACGCACCGATTCAGGGTTCCAGCGCTGACATCATCAAAATCGCCATGATTCAACTTCATCAACGGTTGCAATCTACCCAGGCGGCGTTACTGTTGCAGGTGCATGATGAATTGATCTTTGAAGTGCCTCCGGAAGAGTGGGACTTTGTGCGAGCAATCATTCAGGAAACCATGGAGTCAGCAGTCACCTTGAGTGTGCCCTTGGCGGTGGAAGTTCATGCGGGTCAAAACTGGATGGAAGCGAAATAGCTGATCTGGAATGAGTGATGGAATTAGGGGCGATTTTAAACCTGCTTTACCTAATTTGCTTTCGTCACATTCATCAATAGCTCTCCTTTTATCTCACGAATTTATTGCAATGAGTTGTTAAAATCAGCCTCATTTCCAGCCAATCAAAATTGGCATAGACAGTTACAGACTGGCACAAAATTGATGGAGTTCAGTTGAAAACCCCCATAGGATTGAGGCGATCGAGCGAATGCACCTGAAATAACCTGAGAGGATGTCTGACAAGCCGCAATGGCTACCTTGCTGGTGGGTTTCATCAACCGACGAAGACAAGATGCTCAAGCCCCTGACTCCCACAACTGTTGGTGCTTAACCATTGCCCCAAGTTACTTCTCAGACATCCTCTGAGGTTTGTTAATTTCAGTTGATTCCAACCGATCGAGACAGCAAGCTGCGTCTTTTGTCCTCAACCATTGCTGCGATCGCTTGTGTTGAATTTTGCGAGCTATTTTTTTGCCCCCGGTGGCTGGGGAACCCATGCCCGATCGCTCGCGGGAGCATTGCACCCGATCGAGCCGATCGCCCTTTGTGATTGGCAACCTCCCCAACCCCTAGCCGACTGGGAACGGGGCGTGCCGGAACTGTTGGCGGCTGGGCTGCAACCGGCGGCCGATGCGCCCACCTTGGTCATTGTGTCTGGGTTGCCGATGCCGCCCTTTCCCGGTTGCTGCCAAATTGGGCTGTTTGTGTGGGAAACCACCCACATTCATCAAAAATTTCAGCAATTGCTCGATCGGTTCGATTACCTGTGGATGCCGTCCCTTTGGCAACGACAGGTGGCGATCGAGTCCGGGCTTGCCCCCCAGCGCCTGGCCGTTGTGCCGGAGGGGGTTGACCCTCAAGTCTTTCAGCCTCACCCCAACCGCCCCTCACCCCTCAAGCGCGATTTGCGGCAGCGGCCTTTCCGGTTCCTTTGTGTGGGCAAATGGGAACGACGCAAGGGGATCGATCTGTTGATTCAAGCCTTTGCCAAGGCCTTTGAACCCCAAGACCCCGTAGAACTGGTGTTGCACGCCCACAACGGCTACATTCCCCACTTTGACCTCAAGGCATCGATCGACTATGCCGCAAAGCTGCTGGGGGCCGAGTCCCATCGCATTTTGCCCAGCTATCCGGCCGGTCGATCAGGCCTCGTGCAAGTCCTGCAAAAAGCCGATGCCTTTGTGTTGCCCACCCGGGGCGAGGCTTGGGGATTGCCCATTTTGGAAGCCATGGCCTGTGGACTGCCCTGCATCGTCACGGACTGGAGCGGACTGCGGGCCTATGCCCACCCAGGCAATGCTTATTTGATTCCGGTTAAAAACCTCGTTCCCGTCAATGATCCGCAGTTTTTTGACCCCAACTTGGACTGGGGCCATTGGGCCGAACCGGACTTGGATGCTCTGGTGGCCCTGATGCGACAGGTTTATCACGATCGGGAAGCGGCCCAACGACGCGGGGCGATCGCCCGGGCCGAAGCCGCCAGCCTCTGGACTTGGGAGCAAGCCGCCCACACAGCACAGCAGCAATTGGCCGCCCTGGGATTCCGCCCCGATCGCTGGCCCCCTTCGGTATCCGCTGCCGCTTAGGTGGCACTTTTGTGCTCTGATTCAGCAGAAAAGCCAAAATTTCTCCAAAACAGCGGAATTTTGGTCAAAACTAGAGAGAAATCAAAATCTGCCATTTGTGGCTGAAACTCGCGTTCAGGATCAGCGCTGTTTTGTCGTGTCTAGGTATCTAACGCTACTCATGCGCTACCCGATCGGGGCGGATTTGCCATCAAACCCAGACCAGCTTTCACCAGATTTTCACCCCTGACCGCTATATCTAAACTCGTCGGTTTTCTCACTGGTGACTCTATTGAGCCATTGTTGAGCCATTGATGAAACCTCTGGCGAAACCATTGGTTAAGCTGCGGTTCATAACTCAGCTTTCGTTAAGACTCCAGCCCAGTTCTTAACCGAATCTTTAACCAAAGGTACCGCCAAATCTATCGTAGGGTGTGCCTTGCCTCTCGTGGGCAAACCAATCGCTAATTTTCTAGTTCAAACCATCGCAGACAAGATTTGCAAGCTCTTTGCTTCCAAAATTGCTCCTCGATCGTCGTAACAATCGTCGCAACAAGGGACTGAAGCTTCTTACTGCCGGACAACTTGCTAACAGCAGTATCAGGGTTTCAGGTGCTTTGACGATCAACCCTAAACCCCTAAAACACCCAGTCAATATTAATTGTGATTACTATGCAATCCTCTCCTCTGCAAGTGGCAGACCTATACCCAGTCAGTGACTCGGGGCAAAATAAAACCATCCCCCTGATCTATCACCAAAATTTGGTTGCCCTGGCGGATGGTCAAAATCATATTTTGGAGCTGATCGCCCAAGGCCAACCCTTAGAAACCGTTCTGACAGAATTGGCTTTACTCATTGAAGCCCACACGTCCTGCCAAACTTTTTGCGCTTTTCTATTACTAGACGCGGAAACCCAGCGATTGCGCCACGGTGCTGCGCCTAGCCTGCCGCCCGACTATAACCAATGCATTGATGGCATCCCGATCGGGCCGGTGGTGGGATCCTGCGGCACGGCGGCCTATCACAAAGCTTCCGTGATTGTTGAAGATATTGCGACCGATCCGCTGTGGGCTGAATTTCGGGATTTGGCGATCGGCTTTGGGTTGCGGGCTTGCTGGTCAACGCCCATTTTGTCCTGTGAAGGTCGGGTGTTGGGAACCTTTGCGATGTATAACCCCTTTCCCCATCGCCCGCATCCCCACGATCGCAAGTTGCTGATTAAGGCAACCTATTTGGCCCGCGTGGCGATCGAACGACACCAAACCGAAAAAGCCCTGCAAGCGGCGAATGAAGACCTGGAACGACAGGTCACCAAACGCACTCAAGATCTGCAATTGGTTGTGACCCGTTTGCAGCGGGAAATGCAGGAACGGGAGCGCGCCGAAGAGCAATTGCGCCAACGGACGATCGAACTCGAAGCCACCTTGGATGAGCTAAAAAAAGCTCAACTTTGGATGGTGCAAAGCGAGAAAATGTCTTCTTTGGGCCAGTTGGTAGCCGGTATGGCCCATGAAATTAATAATCCGGTGAGTTTTATTCATGGCAACTTGAAGCATGTGCAAAGTCACGTGGAGTTGCTGTTAGGTTGGACAGAAAAACTCCGCGATTGGGCCCAATCTAGTTCTTGCTCCAACCATCCTGAATTGGTGCGGATGATTACTGATTTAGATGAAGAATCGGATTTTGAGTTTATTCAGGAAGATTTGCCCAAAATCTTATCTTCTATGAATTTAGGAACCGAGCGAATTCGCCAAACTATTCTTTCCCTTCGCAATTTTTCGCGAATGGATGAAGCTTGTTATAAACCGGTCAATATTCACGAAGGCATTGACAGCACCTTGGCAATTTTGCAACATCGGATGAAGGCTGCACCCGACCACCCGGAAATTCAGGTGAAGTGTGATTATGGTGATTTGCCAGAGGTGGAATGCTATGCCAGCAATTTAAATCAGGTCTTTATGAATTTGATTGCCAATGCGATCGAGGCAATTACTGAAAAATATCAGGCTTGTCCGCTTGGGGCTACAAAAACTAACCCATTAGTTACGGATCAATTTAAGGGTTGCATTGAAATTCAAACGCGCCTTTTGCAGGGCGATCGGGTACAAATTCAAATTATCGATAATGGGGTGGGGATGCCGGACAGCATCCAATCACAGATTTTTAATCCCTTTTTCACGACGAAGCCCGTTGGCAAGGGCACGGGCCTGGGCATGTCCATTAGCTATCAAATTGTGACGGAGCAACACCAGGGCCAGCTTCGGTTTAGCTCTGTGCCAGGCGAGGGATCAACATTTACGATCGTGATGCCCCTGAGGCAAGAAGGACAACCCACTTAGAGGATGCCTGAAAAGCCAAAATTGCTACTCTGTCCGCTTCAGTGATCGACGTAGACAAGGGGCTGAGGGCCTGTCGTCATTATTTCGAGGTGATGCTGAAACAGTTGATCTTCCATGCCCTAGTCGTCGCAACAAGATGCTCAAGCCCCTTGTCCCCCACGATCCGCTAACAGCAGATCTAGGGTTTCGTGCTCAACGACGACAGGCCCTAAGCCCCTTACCCCCACAACTATTGGTGCTTGGCACGGGCCGAAAGATACTTTCCAAACATCCTCTTAGTCATGGGGTTTGTTCGGGTCGCCAAGGCAGAGCACAGATCTTAGGTTTACAATAGGAGCCTCACCCAAGATAGACTCGTTACCCAGTCCATTACGCCATGCCCGAGCCAGCCTCTTCATTAATCGCTTTCATTCAGCGGTGGCAAGCATCAAGCGGCAATGAGCGGGGCAACTATCAGCTTTTTTTGAGTGAATGGTGCGATCTGTTGGGGGTGGCGCGGCCCAATCCGAAGGGGGCGATCGCGGGGGATCCCTATTGTTTCGATCGGGATGTGACGATCTATCACCCCAGCGGCAAAAAGAGCGCGGGATTTATTGATCTCTACAAAGAAAATTGCTTCATTTTGGAAGCGAAACAGGGCGGCGTGAGTGGCGGCAAAGTGGGCACGGCTAAGCGCGGCACGGAAACTTATCGCAAGGCAATGCGGGGAGCCTTTAACCAGGCCGTTTCCTATGCACGAACGTTCAAAAATCGCCCGCCGTTTCTGATTACTTGCGACATTGGCGAGAGCTTCCAAATTTGGTCAGATTTTGGGGCGGCTTCGGAGTTGGATTATGGCAGCTATGATGCGCGTCAGGAAATTCCATTTGCGGATTTAGCGAAGCCGGAAATTTTTGAATTATTTGTGGATATTTTCACCGATCCGCAAAGGCGCAACCCGGAGAAAATTGCGGCGCAGGTGACGCGGGAAGTGGCGGCGGATTTGGCGGATTTGGCGAAGTCGTTGGAGGCGGAGGGGCGCGATCCCAAATTGGTAGCGGATTTCCTGATGCGCTGCATTTTTACGATGTTTGCGGAGGATGTGGGGCTATTACAAAAAGAACCCATTTTGACGGAAAATCTGGAGGAACGGTGGCAACCCAATCCGCACAAGTTCCAAGCGGGAATCGAGGCCCTGTGGGCGGCGATGAATGAGGGAAAACCGTTTTGGGATTATGGCAAGTTGCTGCAATTCAATGGGGGTTTATTTGAGGATTCGTCGGCGATCGCGCTGAATGGGGAGCAGTTGGCGACGTTGTTGCAGGCGGCGAAACGGGATTGGCGGAAGGTGGAACCGGCGATTTTTGGGACGTTGTTGGAACGAGCATTAGATACAAAAGAACGCAGCAAGTTGGGGGCGCATTATACGCCGCGTGCCTATGTGGAACGGTTGGTGCGGCCGGTGGTGTTGGAGCCGTTGCGGGAGCGGTGGCGGCTGGTGCAAATTGCGGTGGATGGGGCGTTGGGGATGGGTGAAGAACCCCAAACAAGTAAGGGCGAAAATAGTCGATTAGACAAGGGGCTTAAGCCCCTTGCCCCCGAGGCGATCGGGGCGATCGAACCAACAAAAATCCAACGTGATCGCGCAGTTTTGGAGTTAGAAAATTTCCTGAAGGAATTGCGGGAAATTAAGATTCTTGATCCGGCTTGTGGTACGGGAAATTTTTTGTATGTGACGATGGATTTGATGAAGGAGTTGGAGTCGGAGGTGTTGGCGCGGCTGGCGGAGGTGTCGGGGCGAGATCAGTTGCGATTGGATTTTGAGCAAATTAATCCAAAGCAGTTTTTAGGGATTGAAATTAATCCGAGGGCGGCGGCGATCGCGGATTTGGTGGTGTGGATTGGCTATTTGCAATGGCATTTTCGGCGGTTTGGGGATGTGCCGCCGATCGAGCCGGTGTTGCGGGCCTATCACAACATCGAAAATCGCGATGCGGTGTTGGCCTATGACGGGGTGGAGCCGGATATTGACCCGAAAACGGGGCAGGTGCGGACTCGTTGGGGTGGGCGCACGATGGTTCATCCGGTGACGGGTAAGGCGGTTCCCGATCCGAGTGATCAAAAGGTGATTTATCGCTATCTAAATCCGCGTCCTGCCGAATGGCCGGCGGCTGATTACATTGTCTCCAATCCGCCCTTTATTGGTAATACTTGGATTCGAGAAGAACTGGGTGATGGTTATGCAGAAACCATTCGCAAGGTCTATAAAGATGTACCCGATACAGTCGATTATGTGATGTACTGGTGGCACAAGTGCGCTCTAGAAGTTCGCAATGGTAAACCGGAGGCCTTCGGACTAATTACAACGAACAGCATTAGCCAAGTCTTTCAACGAAAGGTCATGGATTTTCACCTCAAGCCCTCAAATCCTGTAGAGCTTGTTTTTGCAATTCCTGACCATCCTTGGGTAGATAA
Organism: Limnothrix sp. HT2024; assembly: GCF_059138625.1. NCBI lineage: Bacteria > Bacillati > Cyanobacteriota > Cyanophyceae > Pseudanabaenales > Pseudanabaenaceae > Limnothrix > Limnothrix sp. HT2024. Next base: position 3,178,453 of record NZ_CM181121.1, on the reverse strand, counting down.
AGGGGCAAATGTTCGGATCGCAATGACCGTAGCCAAAAATTTAAACTCTAAACACTATCAGTCACCAAAAATCTTAAAGGTAGTTTCTGAAGAATTTCGAGAACTTCCTGAAGATTTTGCAGAAGCTATTCGGTTTACTGTTAACAACTTGAAGATCTTTAGCAATCTCCAGGGCGATGTAGACACCACATCAGCTATTAGCCTGAAATCCAACTTAGGTCTATCGTGTCCTGGCATGAAGTTACATGGCAAAGGTTTTATTGTTAATCAAGAAGATTTGAAAAATCTTGAGCAATCTATTATTTTTCCATATCTCAATGGCAGAGACCTTTTGCAAAATTCAAGAAAGTCATTTGTTATTGATTTGTTTGGAACTGACGAACAGCACCTTGTAGGAGAATATCCAAAAACATATCAATGGCTGTTGGAGCGGATCAAACCTGAAAGAGATAATAATAATCGCGAATCTTATCGCAAAAATTGGTGGATTTTTGGAGAGCCTCGTGCAAACTTTAGACCGACATTAAAAGATATTTCTCGCTACATTGCAACAGTTGAGACGGCAAAGCATCGAGTTTTTGTTTTTCTCGATAAGCAAGTAGTGCCTGATAACCGATTGATTGTAATTTCCCTAGAAGATGCCTATTTCTTAGGAGTGCTGTCTAGCAAACTTCACGTCACTTGGGCACTAGCAGCCGGTGGAACCCTTGAAGATCGACCGGTTTACAACAAAACCGTTTGTTTTGATCCGTTTCCATTTCCCGATCCAGACGATCGCCTAAAACAAGACATTCGCGAACTGGGCGAGCGTCTCGATGCCCATCGCAAAACCGTGCAAGCCAACCACCCCGACATCACCATCACCGGGATGTATAACCTGCTCGAAAAAATCCGCGCTGGTCAACCCCTCACCGACAAAGACCGCGAATTTAATCAACGCGCCCTCGTTTCCACCCTCAAACAAATTCACGACGACCTCGATCGCGCCGTCTTTCGCGCCTATGGCTGGGATGATTTGATCCCCCTGCTGACCCAGACAAGGGGCTTAAGCCCCTTGCCCCCCAACGACGATCGCCCCTCGGCCCCCAACGCAGAACCGGCTAACGGCCTCGATGAAGCGATTTTGGAACGGCTCGTGAAACTGAACGCCGAACGCGCCGAAGAAGAACGCAACGGCCACATCCGCTGGCTGCGGCCCGACTACCAAGCCCCCAGCCAAACCGCCCCCACCGGCCAACAAACCGACCTCCCGATCGCACTCCCCAGCCCAGACCCAACAAGGGGCTTAAGCCCCTTGCCCCCAACCAGTCGCCCCCTCCCAAAAGGATTCAAAGAGCGCGTCGCCGCCGTTCGCGACCTGTTCCGCACCGAAGGGGGCGAATGGACAATCGATCGCGCCGCCAGCCGATTCAGCGGCAAAAACACCAAAGCCAAAAAACAACAAATTGCCCAGGCGATCGAAGCCCTCGAAGGCGCAGGCCTGCTACTGTCCTACACCGACAACGGTGAACAACATTGGTATGATGCCAGCCTCCAGGCGATCGCCTAGCGATCGATCATCGGTGACTCAAGATCCTTCGCGCTGCGCGATCGACCATCCTAGGAGCGGGCCAACAGATTCAACGGGCGATCGCTCTCTTGCAAGTTAGATTCCAAATCCGCAATCAGGCGAGGATCGTGCTGCTCCAGCAGTTGGGTGGCGGCGCTGGCCTGGAGCGGCTGGGCCAGCCAATAGCCCTGAATGTAGGTGCAACCCAGATTCGCCAGCCAAACCAGTTGCTCAGCGGTTTCCACCCCCTCCGCGATCGTGTCCATGCCCAACTGTTCCGCCAGGGTGATGATGGCGCGGACGATCGCTTGGGTGTTGTCGCGCCCACCCAGTTGGGAAATGAAGGATTGATCGATTTTGAGCACATCCAACGGGAACCGATGCAGATAGCTGAGGGAGGAGTAGCCCGTGCCGAAGTCATCGAGACAAAGGACGATCTGGCGCGATCGCAGCTCATACATGGTGGCCGCTGCCAGATCGGAATTGTCGGCGATGGTGGTTTCCGTTAGCTCCAACTTCAGAGTTCCGGGATTGATGCCGGTGCGGGTCAAGACCTGATCAATTTGCTCCATCAGGTCAAGGCGGGAAAATTGCTTGGCAGAAAGATTGACGGCCATTTGCAAATGGCCCAATTCTGGGAAAAGCTGTTGCCACTCCCGAAGCTGATAGCAGGCGCGATAGAGCGTCCACAGGCCAAGGGTGATGATCAGGCCCGTTTCTTCGGCGATCGCAATGAACCGATCGGGAGCAATGGGCCCCAACTCCGGGTGATGCCAACGCAACAGGGCTTCAAAACACTGAATTTCGCCCGTGCGGGCCTCGGCGATCGGTTGATAGCGCAAGCTAAAGGGCATGGGCACTTCGGGGTGACCAGCCCGATCGATGCCCATGTCTTCAATTTGGGCGATCGCCCGGCGCAGGTCATGCTCTAGGCGCAGGGTGGTGAGCACCTGTTGGTGAACGGCCCGATCAAACACCTCATGGCGCGATCGCATGGCCTTGGCCCGGCGCATGAAAATATCCGCATCCCGCAACAGCAGCTCTGCGCAGTCATATTCTCGAGATCCCAGAGCAATGCCAATGCTGACGCTGGTGAAAATCTCCTGGCTGCCCAAGGTCACCGGCCGCGCCAAGGAACGATGGATCGATTCGGCCACCTGTTCCGCTTGGGCCCGGGTGGTCACATCTTGCAGCAAAATCGCAAATTCATCGCCATCCAACCGGGCGATCGAATCGGTGGGCCGCAAACAGCGCCGCAATCGGTGGGCGATCGCCACCAACAGTTCATCCCCCGCTTGATGGCCCAGGCTGTCGTTAATTACCTTGAAGCGATCGATATCCACAAACAGGATCGCAAAGCCCCCCTGTTCGGTCACTTGCATCACGCGAATGGTTTTGGCCAACTCTTCCATCAAAAAGGTGCGGTTGGGCAACCCGGTGAGTCGATCGTGCAGGGCGTTGTAGCGTAATTGCGATTCGGCCCGCTCCCGCTCCTGAATTTCCTGTTGCAGTTGTTGCACCGCCGCCCGCAACTTCAGGGTGCGCTGTTCCACCAGGCTTTCAATTTGCATGTTGAAGCTGGCCAGCTTCACATCGCTTTGGTGGCGCAAGATGGTGCAGCCAATGCCCGCAGCCGCCAACCGCAGCAAGTTGCATTCCGCATCCGTCCAGAGCCGATCGGTTCGGCAGCGATCGAACCCCAAGAACCCCCAAAATTCCCCTTGCAAAATCATGGGCAGCATCAAAACCCCATGAACTGTCTGCCCATGCCAAAAGCTGCGATAGGCATAGTTGGCGGGCAAATCTTGCAGCCGGAAATTCAACACCCGATCGGTGCTGAGGTATTCGTGCCAACTGGGGTCTAAATCTTTGTAGGCAATGTTTTGCAGCTCCAAATGCTCCATCTGCAACGTCAGCCCAGCGCGCGTCCATTCCCAACGCTGGCTGGTGAGCAGCTCGCCCGTCACGGGGTGGGGATGGTTCCGAAACACATAGGCGCGATCGGCCTGGGTCATGCTGCCCAACACTTGCAGGGTTTGGGTAATGGCCCGATCGCCATCGGGCAACAACATCAAACAGCGCATGGCTTCCCCCACCGCCAGCGCCGTCGCATCCCGCTGCTCCAAATCCTGTTCCGCCAGGCGCAAGGCCTTGGCCAAGGTGGGTTCCAACCGTTCGTCTAGCCCCTCAATCAGCAGCAGGGGTTCCCCGTGATCCGGCAACGTCAACCGCGAACAAAGACAGGGCAGCGACACCAGCTCCCCTTGGCGATAAAACGTCCAATGTTCAGTCCAGGTCTGCCGCTTGCTGAGGGCTTGCTGAATTCGCTCTAGGCGCATCCGCACTTGCTCATGGCGGCCATGCTGGGCATGTTTCACCCAGGCCCGCAGGCTCGATCGGCTCCAAAGTTCGCTCCCCGATCGATTGGCCCAGTGGAGCCGCATAGCGAACAGATCAATCACCCAAATGGGCGAAGTCAGTTGATCCAGTAGTTGCAGGGGTGGCGGAGTCAAGATTGAACTAGTGCGAAGGGGATTAAACGCTTCCGTCATGGATCCGCAAAGATAGTGAGCTAGGAGACGTAGACCAACCTAGAGACCCTGATCACCTTCAAGACCGGTAGCGGGGCGATTGAGTCTAATCCCTATCCCCACACCAAACAGCAGGCTATCCGCCCTTTGTGGGTGGGCCGCAGATCCAGATTCCACAGCCAATTTTGGGTCAGGGGGTTTAGACCTGTCCAAATCCTAGCCAACCGATTCGACAAAGTACGGAAAAGTACGGAGATAACCCAAGAAATCTTGGGAAAACTGCCGAAATCAACAGCGATCAACCGCAAGGGCGCGTCCGAAACTTCACGGAGCGAGGCATTCCGATGGGATCCAAAGGAAATAGATACACCTTCAGCAAGAGTAGATGGGCAACCGTAGAACAGGTTCGCGTTGCTGGCGACGGCTTCAGCCTTGGCGCAATGCTGTTTTATCTTTAGCCGATCGATCTGCCATTTGTCGATTGCTTTTGAGGATGAACGGGGGTTCCCCTCTATCCTGTCAAGGGAGTTTATACCGCTGTGTGATCGGCTGCCAAATTTCTTGTGATCTTTTTGAGCATGGGGGTTGATCTGAGGTAGGCCAATGCCTGATCACAAGCCAAAACTGTCTCCTTGGTCGGTTATGGCGATCGATTCCCTCGCCTACCCCGATCGATGCTAATTCGGTATTGATTGGGTGCGCTGGATTTGGCGAAAATTTTCAGGATTGCGGCAACAGAATTCGTCCGAATTGAGGGGAACGATTCTGAGATCGCGTTGAAATCTTGGAGAAACCGGATCGCGATCGCGCCAGGTTCAGTCCAAAAAATCAGCCACCCACCGTTAGCCCCCCAAAAGCGAGCCGCCAGTCAAGCCCAACGCTTAACTCAAAACTCAGCCCAATCTTCAATCTCCAATTGGCCTCCCAATAAAGCCCCGAATTGAACTCAGCAATCAACTGGGTCATTAACCCAGCAATCGCACTGATCAACCAACCTCACGACTAACTCCCATTGCCAAAAATGTCTAATTGGGCAATGGGCGGCTCTGAGGGGCTGTTTAGCTCATTAGATGTTTTTGAGTGAGTCCGAGGGCCAGTTTGGGCGGTTTTGCGCAGACCTACGGCGATTTTCGAGTGTTTTTCAATTTGGGCCATGATTTCGCGGGCCCGGGCGATCGTGCTGGGGGGCAACCCGGCCAGGCGGGCCGCTTCGATGCCGTAGGAGCGATCGGCTCCGCCCGGTTGCACCTGATGCAAAAACACAATGCGATCGGGCAATTCCTTGACGGCCACTTGGTAGTTAGCCACGTTGTCGAGGAGGGTGGCCAGTTCGTTTAGCTCGTGGTAGTGGGTGGCAAAGATCGATCGAGCGCGCAGTTCGCTGGCCAAATATTCCGCCACAGACCAGGCGATCGCCAGGCCATCAAAGGTGGCCGTTCCGCGGCCAATTTCATCGAGTAAGACTAGGGATCGATCGGTGGCGTGGTTGAGAATATTGGCCGTTTCGTTCATTTCCACCATGAAGGTCGATTGCCCGGTGGCCAAGTCATCCACCGCCCCCACCCGGGTAAAGATCCGATCGCAAATTCCCAAATGGGCCGCCTGGGCTGGCACGTAGGATCCCACCTGGGCCATGAGCTGAATCAGGCCCACTTGCCGCAAATAGCAACTTTTGCCGCTGGCGTTGGGCCCCGTCAGCACCACTAAATCGGGCAAAGGAGGCGGCACTGAATCGGGCGATCGATGAGCGGGATTCGGTGGTTGATCCGGCGGTTCAGGCAATGTATTAATTGATACCTCCAAGTTGGCGATTGCTGGCGCATCTTGCTCGCTCCTCGCCCGATCGCCCGATGGCTCATACCCCAATTGGGTCGAGTTGGGCACAAAGAACCCTTCCGGTAAGGATTGTTCAACCACCGGGTGGCGACCCTGCTGAATCTCGATCGTGCGGCCTTGATCAATCACGGGTCGGCAATAGCCCCGGGCGATCGCCAGTTCGGCGAAATTGGTCAACACATCGATCGCCGCCACCGCCAGGGCCACCTTGCGAATTTGATCCGCCAGTTCCCCCGTGGCCGATCGCAACTCACAGAAAATCTCGTATTCCAATCGGTTCAAATCTTCACGGGCCGACAAAATTCGCGCTTCCCGTTCCTTCAGCTCTGGGGTGATGTAGCGCTCTTCGTTCACGAGGGTTTGCTTGCGGATATAGTCCTCGGGCACGAGATCCACCTTGGCCCGGGACACACCAATGAAGTAGCCAAAGGTTTTGTTGTAGCCCACCTTCAGGGTGTGGATGCCGGTGCGTTGCCGCTCGATCGCCTCCAGGTTGGCCAGCCAGTCCCGATCGCCCGCCGACTGTTGGCGCATGGTGTCCAAGGCATGGTTCACGCCATCCCGAACGAGGCCGCCTTCGGTGACGGACAGGGGCGGCTCATCAATCAAATGGCTGCGGAGACGATCGCCCAGTTGCTCCAGGGCCGACGGCACCTGTTGCAACACGCGGAAATAGGGCGATCGGCCCCCGCCCACCACCTGGGCCAGCTCCGGCAACCGGCCCAGGGAATCCGCCAAGGCCACCAAATCCCGGGCGTTGGCCGTGCCCGCGCCGGCCCGCCCCGCCAACCGCTCCAGGTCATACATTTCCCGCAGCAGCCGTTGCAGATCCTGGCGCAAGTCGGGCTGGTCAATCAGTTCCCCGATCGCCCCTTGGCGGGCCCGAATTCCATCCAAATCCAGCAAGGGTTGCAGCAACCAACGACGCAAAGCCCGACCGCCCATGGCCGTTACGGTGCGATCGAGCGCCCACAGTAGCGATCCAGTCAGGGTGCCATCGCGCACGGTTTGGACAATTTCCAAATTCCGGCGGGTTTGGTAATCCAGAATTAAATAGTCTGTAATTTCGTAAGTTTTGAGCAGTTGCAGCGGAATTTCCCGGGTTTGGTCTTCGGAACTGGGATGGGTTTCCGTGAGGTAGGTCAACAGCCCGCCCGCCGCCCGAGCCGCCAAGGGCCGCCGATCACAGCCCACCCCTTCCAGCGATCGCAGCCGGAAGCGATCGAGCAACCGTTGCCTTGCTTCCGCCAGCCCAAACCGCGATTGGGGCCGCAGGGCATAGCAAAACTGGCCAGGCAACCAATCGGGAAAATCCCGCCCCTTCAGGTGCGATCGACTCTCGCCCGGCCGCAACAGCCCCACCAGATCCAGCGCATTCACCGGCACCAACACTTCCGACGGACTCAGGCGCAACAGCTCTTGCACCAAGGGATCCGGCTCTTCCCCTTGGGTGGCCCAAAATTCCCCGGTGGAAATGTCCGCGTAGGCCAAGCCCCAATGGCGACGCTCCAGCACGATCGCCGCCAAAAAGTTATTTTTGCGGGCCGCCAACATGCCCTCTTCGAGCACCGTCCCCGGCGTGAGAATTCGGGTCACCTCCCGTCGCACCAACCCCTGAGCTTCGGCCGCATCCTGGGTTTGGTCACAGAGGGCCACCGCATAGCCCTTTTCCACCAGTTGGGCCGCATAGCGCTCGATCGCATGGTGCGGCACACCGGCCATGGGCACGCGCCCAATATCTTTGCCGCCCTCCTTGGAGGTGAGCACCAACTCCAGCACCTCCGCGATCGTGCAGGCATCCTGGAAAAAGGTCTCGAAAAAGTCGCCCACCCGATAGAGCAACAGGGCTTGGGGATGTTGTTCTTTGACCGAGACATAGTGCTGCATCATCGGCGTGAGCTGATCGCGGTTCAGCGGCCGATAGTCAGCATTGGGAATCTCGCGCGGCGTGGCAGAGGCACTCATATGGCCAAAGGAGTCTTTCGGAGTCTTTCATAGTATCGGGCAACGGTTGGTCGTGGGGGCTTCAGCCCGCCCAGCGCACCGGTTGAAACCGGCCCTGCGAACCGATCGATCGCCTGAGCTAGCATGGCCAGGACAAGCTTGGCTCCGTTGAACCAGCTCTTGAACCAGCTCTTGAACCAGCCCTTGGACTCAGCCTCCGGCATCAAGCAACGGTTCAAGATGACTGTTCAAGACCACGATTCAACGACCAGCTCTCAACTATCAGCAAGCAGGAGGAAACCACCATGGGCCGGGCGATCGAGCGAAGTTGTGTGGCAACAGCGATCGGGGTTGTGGTCTTGGGCGGTGCGCCCGCTTGGGCCCTGTCGGCCAGCCAGCGATCGGGCGATGCGGGCCCCAGCGTGGTGCGCTTGCAACGACAACTGAAAACCCTGGGTAATTATGGCGGCCCCCTCAATGGCCAGTTTGATAACACCACGGCCGCCGCCCTAGAAGCTTTCCAGCGATCGCGGGGTCTCTATACCAAGGGGGCAGTGGACATTGTGACGAAGCGATCGCTCCTGGAAGCCACGGGGGCTGATTTAACCTTGGTGGCGAATTTGCAACCGGGCGATCGGGGCCCCAGCACCACAGAACTGCAACGGCTCCTGAATCGGTTGGGCTTTTTGGCCGCCGAACCCACTGGGTATTTTGACAGCCCCACTCGCCAAGCCCTGGAACGGTTTCAGCAATCCCTGAACCTGTCAAGCACGGGTCATGTGGACTTGGCCACCATGCAGGCCCTGCGCGATCGGGCAGGCACCGACAGTGGCCAAGGAACCCCGGCCCGGCCCAACCGCCCGACCACCAGCCAACCGGCCATAGCCAGCAATGGTCTGGGGCCCGGCCAGCGGAGCGCCGCCGTTCGGCAACTGCAAACTCGCTTGCGCCAGTTGGGCTTTTTCAAAACCACGCCCACGGGGTTCTATGGGCCAATCACTAGCCGGGCGGTGCGAGCATTCCAACAGGCGGCGGGGTTGACCGCCACGGGCCGGGCAACGCCGGAAACCCTACGGGCGATCGAAACCCGGCTGGCGGCCCAACCGGCAAATCCCCGATCGACCAATGCCCGATCGACCAACACGCCACCCACCGATCGCCAAGCAGTCAGCCCGCGATCAACCCAGCCCACCCCAGCCCAACCGGCCACCCCGGTCAACCCGCCCGATCGGCCGCCCATTCGGCCCCTCAATCCCGATTACCAAGCCTTGAAGCCCGGTGACAGCGGCGATCGGGTCACGGCTCTTCAAGATCAGTTGCGAGCCTTGGGATTCCTCAAAGCCCGCAGCACCGGATTCTACGGCGACATCACCCAAGCGGCCGTCACCGCCTTCCAGCGATCGCGCCAATTACCTGCCACGGGCCAAGCCAGCCCCGCCACCCTGCGGGCCCTGTTTGGGGTCTCCAACGGCAGCCAACCCAGCCCTAGCCCCAACTCGGCAACGCCAGCCCGCGCCGTCCCTGCCTTCCAGTCCCCTCGGCCCACCGCTGCCCCGCGAGCCGTTCCCAACAGCAGCCCCCGGGCCCAGCGATCGCCCAGTGCCCGCAACGATGATCGGTGGCTGATGCCGGGCGATCGAGGGGTGCGGGTCACGGCCCTGCAACAGCGCCTGGCCGCCCTCGGTCTCCTGGGGTTCGATCGGGTGAATGGGGTTTACGACAACCTCACCGCCCAGGCCGTCATCAACTTCCAGCGATCGCGACGACTCAGCCCCACCGGCATTGCTGATCTGACCACCCAACGGGCCATGGGCCTGCTTTGAATCAGCCTGCTTTGAAGTTGCCGCCTCACGCGATCGCCCCATCCTCCCCCTGGCTCCGTGCCCCATGGAACTCCCTGAACCCCCGTCTCGGCCTCGCGCCCTCCCCCTCTGGCTGGAATGGACGATCGTTAGCAGCCTCGTGGCCGGAACCGTTGGCTTTGAACAACATCACCTGGCCTCCTGGCCCCAGTTTCCTTGGCTGCCCTGGTTGGGGCCCTTGCTGGGTGCGCCCTTTGTGGGGCTGGCCCAAGGTTTTGTGCTGCGATCGCACCTGCGCCGGGGCAAGGCTTGGGCCAAGGCCAGCGCGATCGGCCTCTGGGTGGGTCTGTCGGTGGGTGGCCTGATGATCTGGTTGGCGCAGCGGTCGCCATCGGGCAATTTCTCAATTCTGCTAGCGGCCTTCCCGATCGCCGCCGCCATCCAAGGAGCTTTCCAAGCGCCCGTCCTGCGATCGCGCGTCCAGCATCCCAACCGCTGGATTTTGATCTGTGCCCTGGCCTGGTTCGTGAACCTTTTCCCCATGTTGGTTTTTGGGGCCATGAGCCTGGACTGGCTGGAGGGCGCAATTGTCCCTGCGAGCTACACCCTGCTGAATGGTCTCCTGAGTGGGGCGATCGTGGGGTTAATTCGGGGCGTTGGCCTCAGCCTGCTGCTCTATCCCCCATCCCCCCGGCAGCCGGCCCAATCGTCCGGATCTTGACGGAGCGATCGCCCGAAGAAGGCAGCCCATAGCAACGCCCCCCAGAACAGCCCCAGAATCGTTTTGAACACTTTCTAGACAATTCCTAGAAAATTTTTTCTGAAACCCTTGACAAATCAAAAAACTCTTGGCATTCTACTAAAGCGTCAAACGCAAGCGGGTGTAGCTCAGTGGTAGAGCGTCACCTTGCCAAGGTGAATGTCGCGCGTTCGAATCGCGTCACCCGCTTTTTTTAAGACCGAAAAAGCTTCGAGAGCGGCTGGTTAGTAACATCTAATCAGTCGCTTTTGTTGATCGGGAGCCTTGCGATGTTATTGCCCCAAGCCATTCGCGATTACGTCAAAGCCCAGTTCCCGATCGAGCAGCAAGAAACCGTGCTGGGAATTTTGGTGAACTATCCCCAAGACCCGGCCGCCACAGCCCACACGGAGCAAGTGTTGATGGCGGCGTTGACCCTGGCGGGTAGCAACTTGGGACAGTTGAAGGCCTATGTGGAAGTGGCGATCGAGGATGAGGCGGAACTGTTGGGTTGGGCCGCAGCAGCAGGAATGCACCCCTAATCGGTTCTCTTGACAGGGCGTAAGTAGCCCTCGATCGCGAAGTCTTGGCCCACCGATCGCCAGGTGATCCGCTCCAGGGCGATCGCGTCGCCCATTTGCGTTAGCCCCAAATCGCCCACCGGGGACGGAGCCGCCACCCCGCCAACAATTTTGGGCGCGATAAACGCCAGGATTTTTTGCACCGATCCATCGGCGATCGCCTGGGCCGACAGGGCCCCGCCACATTCCCACAACACCGATAGAAATTGCCGCTGATTCAGCACCTCGATCGCCCGGGCCGGCGACAGATCCGGCACTTCTTGCACTTCCACGCCCCGATCGCGCAACCAAGCCTGCATTTCCGGATTTGCGCCCGGCAAAGTTAGCACCAAAGTTGGCGCTTCCGACGGCTCCCACAGGTGCAAAATTCGACCATCGGCCGTAGTTTGGGGCAACTCCAGCCGCCGGGTCATCACCACCCGCAGCGGATCGTGACTGTCTAGGCCGTGGCTAGTGAGTTTGGGGTTATCGCGCCGCACCGTGTTGCCCCCCACAATCACCGCATCACAACCGGCCCGCAAACGATGCACCTCCGCCCGGGCCTGCTCATCGGTCACCCAAGCGCTGTGGCCGTGGGTGGTGGCGATTTTGCCATCGAGGGTCATGGCATATTTCAAAATGCCCAGGGGCCGACCCTGCTGAATGCGATAAAAAAACGGCTCATTCAGCCGATCGCACGCGGCCCGTTCCACCCCCACCAGGGTTTCAATGCCCGCCGCATTCAACGTGGCAATGCCTTGGCCCGCCACCTGGGGGTTCGGATCCACCGTCCCAATCACCACCTTAGCCACGCCCGCTTCCACCAGCGCCTTGGAACAGGGCGGCGTGCGGCCGTAGTGATTGCAGGGTTCAAGGCTGACATACACCGTGGCTCCCCGCGCCCGATCGCCCGCGGCCCGCAAGGCAAACACCTCCGCATGGGGCTGGCCCGCGCCGGGGTGGAACCCTTCGCCCACCACTTCCGTACCCTGCACAATCACGCTACCCACCATTGGGTTTGGGGCCGTGCGCCCCAGGGCCTGACGGGCCAACTCCAAACAACGGCGCATCATTGCCCGATCGAACTCGGTGGCAGCGGGGGCATCGACGGCGACAAACTCAAACATAGGACGAGACAGGAGCAAGGGCGATCGCGATCGAAGCCGCGATTCTTTCAACCAAATGGTAAAGGCAGAGGCCCATCCACCCTCCAAAATTGCCCAATTCTGTTCTGAAGTGCCTTACCCGTCCGCTGGTCGATCGGGATCGATGCCCAGGGCGCGTAACTGTTCCGCGAGGCGATCGGCTCGTTGGCGTTCCTGTTCAGCCCGTTGGCGTTCTTCCTCAGCCCGTTGGGTGGCGGCTTCGGCACGCGATCGCTCGTTCAACAGTTGCTCGCCCAATTCCGCATAGGTCAAAAAGGGCTGGCCGTTGGGCTGAAACAGATTCAGGCTGGTTTCGGTGAATTCAAAACGGATGCCCAAGCGTGGACTCACCCAATTTTCCATGGACTCGATCGGGGTCAGCCAGGGTGTCGGCGCTTCCCCGCGCAAAAACCCACTGAGTTCATGGCGATCGGGGTCATAAATGTAATATTCCTCGACTCCGTGGCGATCGTAAAACGTCTGTTTTTTCAGCATTTCTGCGAGTCGATTGCCGGGCGACAAAATCTCAAAAACCACCTGCGGGGCGATGTTTCCTTCGCGCCACTGCATATAGGAACCCCGATCGCCCTTGGCCACCCCAAAGACGACCATCACATCGGGCGCTTGGCGGGTTTTGTTGTCGCCTTCCACGGGATACCAAAGCAAGTCGCCGGCCACAAACACTTGATCATTCTGGGCAAAAATCCAATCCAGATTGCCTTGAATGACGGAAATCCAGCGAAATTGTTGGGTGTTATCTGCGATCGGTTGGCCGTCGCTGTCGGGATAGATCACCGCTGGGGAAGCTTGCGGATCCAGTTGAGCAATCATCGGGTGGGCCTCGCGGGTGTTGCGGTTGCGGTTTGGGCCGTGGCTCCCATTGTGTCGATTCGGGTTGGGTGGAGCCTCAGGAAATTCGCGGTTGATGCACCGATTCGGCGGGCATTTGTTGCACGATTGCCATGGTTTTGATGCTAACGGTGCAAACGCGCTGGATCAAATCGATCGCCCGTTCTTTGTAGTCGGCAAAGCGATAGGTGTTGAACAATTCGCGAATGGTGGGATCTTTGGGCGTTTTTTCTTTGTGTTGATCCAAGACCCATTCGATCGCGCTGCGGTTGCCGAGTTTGTAGTCCCAAGCGATCGGGGGAATGTTGCTGAGGGTGGTGAGCCGATCGATTTGAATGGTTCCCTTTGCTTTGTCGGCTTTTAGTTTGGGTGGGTTGGTTTTGTCGTCGGGGGGCAGGTCGGCGCGATCGAGCGGGTAGGGTTCGATCGTTTCGTAGTTGATGTGCCAATCCATCAGGTCGCGGCCCCAGTTTGCCCATTGCCAAAAGTCTTCGTAAAGGGGCAGTCGGGGAAAGTCGCGTTTGAGGTTAATTTCGTATTTTTGCCGATAGGCGGGATGGTGCAAAACGGCGTAGGTGTAATGAAAAATATCTTCCTTTTGAATCAGTCGATCGCCCCCATGCTTCTGGGGCAAGGGGTTTAAACCCCTTGTCTGTTCCGGTACGCCGTCGTTGGGGGGCAAGGGGCTTAAGCCCCTTGTCTGGGTGGGTTGGGGTAAGGTTGCAATCATGCTCTTGAGGGAAAGGTAATCGGGTTCCTGTCCCTTTTCCCATGCATCAATTAAGGACTGTCCCCAACGATCGCTATGTTTATAGGCGTTGTTTTGGATGTATTCGATCGCTCCTTGAATATCTGCTTCAGATACAAGGTTTTCGCGATTAAATTTCTGTGCCCAAATACCCACCCCTGGCTCTAGTTGGCGAGCTTTTTTAAATTCAGACGAAGTGTATCCCTTCAGTTTGCGAACTGATTCATTCAATGTTTTTTCATCGGGTGCTGACATGACCAAGTGGACATGATCAGGCAGAACGTTGAAAGTTTGAACTGCTAATGAGTAGCGTTGAGCAGCCTCAATGATTTTCTGAGCAATCAAGACTCGATCAGCCGCATCGAAAATGAATGGTTCGCCACGCTTGACGTGATAGGCAACCATTCGCTCTGAAAGTCGTGCATTGTGGGTTACGAAAGTCACAAGCCAGTAATACAATTCACCACTATCAGTGACCTGATCAACATCATGGGGCAAGGGGTTTAAACCCCTTGTCTGTTTCGGTGCGCCATCGTTGGGGGGCAAGGGGCTTAAGCCCCTTGTCTGGGTGAGTGCGCTGCTACTGGGTCTGACCTGCTCCGATGCGCTGTCGTTGGGGGGCAAGGGGCTTAAGCCCCTTGTCTGGGTGGGCTGGGATTGGTAGTGATCGCGGAATTGTTGCAGCGCCCAATCGGTGATGTTTTCGCTGCGATTGCCGTCGCGATCGTAGGTGTAAAGCGGTAGACATTGAGCCGCAGTTCCTACCAAGTGCAAATCAGGTACAGAATCAGTTGATGTGACCATGAAAGGAGATTGAGTCCCAGCATCAGTTGCGCTGATAATCTTATTTTCAGAATTCACACTTGGATATAAGTTAAATACTTGATAAATCATTCCATTAAAATGTTTATCAAAGTAAAAATATTTTTTAGAGAAAGAACGCCAAGCACCGATGCGAACAGAATCTTTTGCAAATTTCTTGACGATGCCAGCAGACAAGTATTTTTCGGTTTCACGATCCCATTTCATATCAAGAGATTCGCGGCGTTTGCCAGTTTTTAGGCGCTCTTGATAAGCAGCGATCATATATTTGACTTTCTGCTCAAGATGTTCACGCGAGAAATCATAAACCCACTCATCTCGCTGGGTTGCAACACCTCGTGAAAATAGACGAAAGATCGCTTGATCGCCCCGACCGGCCTTCACTTCCTTATCCACCAACGGCAACAACTGATCAAAATCGTTATCCGTCTGATTAATCCAGTTTTGTTTCGCATCGGGCTTAATCCGCACCATCTCGGACTTGGCCAGCAACTCCAGTGAGCTTTCAGCCAAAAACCGCAACTTTTCCTTAGCCGTCGCCATCTCCGGTTGATCAACATAAAAGATTTTGCATCCCGTCACCTCAGACAAGGGGCTTAAGCCCCTTGCCCCCTCACGACTGCGTACCGGATCAGATAAGGAGCTTAAGCCCCTTGCCCCCGAGTTAGGAAGTTTCACACAAAAGGAGATCGCCACACCCGCTTGAATCCCAAAAACATTGTGTGTCGTGCCCGAAAGCTTCGGATTTTCCCGAACATCACCACCCAAATCAATCAAATAAATATAATCAAACTCTTCTGAACAACACTTCCGAAACCCATCAAAAGCCCGAGAGTTAATAAACGATCGATTCGTAATAAATGCAATAATTCCCTGCCCGCGCAGACGGTCTACTGCCCAGCGATAAAACCGCACATACATATCGTAAACAGCAGTTTGTAGTTGTGCTGTCCCTTTTTTGATGTAGGTTTCCTTAACTCGTTGATCAATTTCCTTGTAAGGACGATTCGGATTACGGAGATTAAAATTTTCCTGCCAAGCGTTATAGGGCGGATTGCCAATAATCACCGTCAAATCTTCCGCATTTTGCCGCCGAATCCGTTCCGTGTTTTCCACCGAAATCGAAAACAGATCCTTTTGCTCCTCCTTCAGCCCCGCATGATCCAACGTATCCAAAAAACAAATATTGTTAAATTCCTCGTAGTTTCCCGTTTTCTGCTGATAGCAATATTCAATATTCAGGTTTGCAATGTAGTACGGCAAAATCGCCACCTCATTGCAAAACAAATCCTCGCGATATTTTTGCTCCAGCGTTGGTGGCGATAAATATTCAATCAACTCCGTAATAAACGTCCCCGTCCCCGTCGCCGGATCGAGAATCTTCACCCCTAGCTCTGACAAATACCGATTGAAGTGTTTCTCTAGTAGGTGATCCGTTCCCTCGATCATGAACTTCACAATCTCCGACGGCGTGTAGACAATCCCCAGCCGATCGGCCGCCTTCGGGTTATAGGCCTTATAGAAATTCTCGTAAACCGACTTCAGAAACTCTTGCTTCTCGTGATGATCCGAGATCGCCGCCGATCGCTGCCGAATGATTCCGTAATAGTGGTCGATCGACTTCAGCACATTTCGCCGCAACCCACCCGTAAAAAACGTGTCCACCACCGATTGCACTTGCCGCGCAATGTTGTTATCCCGGTGAAATTGCGCGTCATTAAACACATTCAGGAAAATATCCTCAGACAAAATATGCTGAATCAAAATTTCCTGAATATCAAATAGCGTAATTTGTGGATTAATTGAGGTTTTACAGGTTTCCCAAAACCGATCGCGTAACTCCAAAAATCGCTGATTGCTGGTTTCTTCTTGGGCGATCGTCTCCCGCAACACCTCCACAATTTGCGGCAAATCCTCCCGAAACTTCTCGATCGCCTGCCGGAATCCCTTCACCTCCGGCCGCTCATAATCCAAAAACTGATTCAGGCAACGATCCAACGCCGCCGCATCCGCTAATTCAATCCGAAAGGCTTCCTCACCGCTTTGAATGAGAACCGCCTTTTCGGTATTTTCAAATAAAATATTGTCGTCGGGATAGCCCTTTTCAAATTTGGCCGCAATTTCCCGATCTAAATCATCCTTGGTGTCCTTCGCTTCCCAGTAGCCCAAATCGAACCGCAGGGCATTTTTCACCACCCCATCAAACTTGATGATGTTGCCTCGGGCTGTGCGAGTCGCAATTTCTTCCACCAATCGATAGTTACGCGGCCGGCAATAACTATCCAGCAAATTGGCAAAGGATTGTCGCAAATTGCCTTCATTACTCTGCCCGCCATATTGCTTGCGCTCGGCCAAATCCGCATAGTAGCGATCGATGAGCAAGCGCGACATATCCCAATCTCCCAGCCAAAATGCGGACATCCCACCCGCAAAGATCCTGATTTTTTGTATCACATTTCAGGAAGCCGTAGTGCATGGGAGAACGCTTGGCGCAAACCAACCCTTTTGCCTCATCTCCCCTGCACCGCAATCGATCGATCAAACCACCCCTTTCCCCAGGTCTGTTGAATCCAGAACCGTTGATTAACCCCTATCGATCGTTTGAGCGATCGGCGAGGGGCGATCGGGCACGGGTCATCACGCCCGTGGCTTGGCTGTTCATGCGCACGGCCCGGGCAGCGGCTTGGGACAGGGTGTTCACCTCGTGCAAAAGGCGCTCCGGGTCGAACTTTTCTCCCAGCACCACATCCACTGTCAGATTGGGATGATCGACCAAAATCGGTGAGGCCTCGGCGCGATCGCCCAACAGCAGCACTTGCACTCGGGGCGCTTGGCGGCGCAATCCGGCCACCACTTCCCAACCATCCATGCCCGGCAGCCGCAAACTGACGATCACCACCTGGGGTTGCAACACATCCAATTGGGACAAGGCGATCGCCCCGTCTGGAGTCCAAACCACTTGATACCCAGCCGCCATCAGCAACTCACAAACGGCGATCGCCCGCTCCTCCTGAGCATCAATGAGGATCACCGAGCCTGACGGCCGCCAATCTACCGGTTCTTCCACATGGGGGACGACGGGTTGCTCGATGGTGGGGGCTTGGGAGGGAATTCCCACCGTGAAAGTCGATCCCCGATCGGGCAAAGAATCCACCTCAATCCAACCCTTGTGCAGATCCACTAACTGCTTGGTCAGGGCCAAGCCCAACCCCAAGCCGTCGTAGACCCGCCCGTAGGACGGATCGAACTGATGAAACATCTCAAAGAGTTGCGGAATCCAATCCTCAGGAATGCCGATGCCCGTGTCTTCCACTTGCAACATCAACAGGTCTTGTTCTCGCCAAACCCGCACGATCGCCTGGCCACCCTCGGGTGTGAACTTGATTGCATTGCCCAACAGATTCCCAAGAATTTGCCGCACACGATGACAATCGGCCGAAAAGCGATCGTCCTTCGCCAAAATTTGCACTTCCAGCAGCAGTTCAACACCGCGCTCAATGGCATGGGGCCGCTCGCCATTCACCACCGAGTAAACCAATTGGGTAATTGAAAAATCGCTGACACTCAACACGGTGCGCCCGGCTTCCACCTGCGACATTTCCAGCAAGTCTTCAATTAGCTTCAGCAAATGCTCGCCGCTGTCATGGATGGTTTGCAAATAGTCGCGCTGTTTTTGGTTCAGTTGCCCAAAAGACCAGCGCAACAGGGTAGCCGACAGACCAATCACACAGGTTAGGGGGGTGCGCAGCTCGTGGCTGATGGTGGCTAAAAATTCACTCTTAGCCCGAGCGGCCGACTTGGCCGCCAGCAGGGCTTCCTGCAAAACCCGCGTTTGGGTGTTGATTTGCTGACCGAGGGTTTGTTGTTGCTGCTGCAAGGTGGCATCCAGATGGGCAGCCCGCACGGCCACGGCCAACCCCTGGGCGATTTGTTGGGCTAGGCTCACTTCTTCGGGAGTCCAAAGCCGGGCCCGATCGCACTGATGGAGCACCAAAAATCCCCATAACCCCACCGAGCCACGCATGGGAGCCAAAATCGGCACGGCCAGTTGGGCCCGCGCCGCCCGATCGCGCCCCCCATCGTTCACAATCCAGGTTTCCTGTTCCTGCGATCGCCATTGGGGTTCAAAGTCATCCACAAAGCAGCGATCGGCCCCCTCATAGAGCACCGAAGCCACCTGGTCGTCCAAACGCGCTTCATAGGTCACGCAATCGCGAGTCATTTGCCAGTTGGGATCCTCCCAAGGGGAAGGCATCCCCGCCGCCTGATCCGCCTGTCGCCAGAGCCGAATGGACTGTAACCGCGCCTGAAATTGATAGATCAACGCTCGATCGACCCGTAAGCCCTGACAGAGGGTTTGCAAGGCGCGGTCAATCACCACGGGCAATTCCTGTTCCTGAACAATCCCCACCAGCAAATCAATCAGGTGGCGATCGCCCTCCCCAACCCGAGGCGCAGGGGCATTGGTTAACAAAGGAGCGGTTAGGGCCTGCGTCCAAGTGGCCAGCCATCGCACCAATACGGCCGACTGGAGCGACGCATTGGCCTTATGCCAGCCCTGGGGGATTTTCAGCAATCCCCGTTCCTTCATCAGGGCTTGAATGGCCCGGCGATCGTCCGTCAGCCGCAGGTGATAGATCCCCGGATGGAGCGTGGTTTGATCTAAGCCCTGGCGTAGGGTTTGGTGAGTGGTGATTGCTGGATCCTCGATCGGTCCGCGGCCGCTGGCTTTGTGGCCGCGGCCCCGCCCCCGGCGCATCGATAATTCCGGCGCTTCTGTTGCCATCCCGGTTGGATCCTCGCCCTCGCTCGATCGCTCCATGGTCAACAACCAAGCCAGTCCCGGCCCCGTCACCAGGGCAAAAGCGGGCTGTTGTCGCTTCCCGATCGTCGCGTCCCCTTCTGTAGCGATCGCCCCGGATTCCGGCAAATTGCCTAATTCCTGGAGACAATCCAACGTTGACTGCCAGAGCAGCGATCGCACCTGTTGACAGCCCTCCGCCGTCAAGGTCCATTGCAGTGATTGCGCAAACGAGCCACTCATGATCGGTACGCTGGCAGACAGCGTTCTAGGGGATGGCAGAAACTCCCAAATTCAACGTAGATTTGCGTAAATTCAGGCAGCCTGTAACGGATAAACGGTTCAACCTCAATCACCAAATTCAGCCACACCATTCAGATTGTCATGACACATTTGACCGTTGTTTGAGGCGTTGACAACTGGGATCGTCCCGGCAGTGAAAGCTTAATGGCAGCCAACTGATCCAGAACTTGATTCCGGCAGATACGGGGTCAAAGTGAAACAGTGCGCTAACTCGTCCTAACTAGAGGTTTTCTCAATGGGGCTAGGGAATGAGAATTGTTTTGAAATCACTCACTCAACCCAAAGCCGCCGAAAAATACCTTTTTTCCTGGTAGCCAACACGAAATAGGGCCAAGGGCATTGACAAAAACATCAAGAGAGAATCGCCAAAAAGATGAGAAATGCCCTGTAGTCGCCTCTTTGACCAGTAGCAACGATCACGAAGCCCAATGGCGGATGGAGCCATCCCGAATCAATATTCTCTATTTGAGTAATTCTAAGATAGTCAATTTACGAGGAAATTAATCTAAAAAGTTTCTGGATTCTAATTCTGTCATTGAATCAGGCTCTTCCAAATTCAATCCGGATCACTTAAGGAATGAAAGATTCTGAAATCATGACAAAAATTTTATTCAAGAAATGGGCAATCAGTGTGACTTTTTTGAGGTTTTCCAACTAAATTTCAAGATTATTCTCAAGATCCACAAGGTTATTCATGTAGTTTTCAACAAAAGAAAGGTTCAAAACTTTTTGAAACGAAACAAAACATTACAATTAATCACCGCAATCAATACCTGTGATCAGTTTTTCAAGAAAATCTAACTCAGAAGCTCAATTAATCTCAGGTTAACGACATGATAATTGCAGATTTATTTCGTAGCAATGGTGCATCAGAATCGGTAAATGATGCATTGATGGCGTATTAATTGCATATCAATTTCAGATTAATTTCAGATTAATTTCAGATCAACGACGCAGCCCCAACAGGGTAGCAACGTGGTAATGGCGGAGGAATTGGGGAGAAGTTGTGGAGAAATTGTGGAGAAATACGTAATTAATGCGTAATTTAGGATGGCGTTGAGGTCTTTTTGAGTTGGGTTCTTTCATGGAACCAGTGGATTTGTTGTGGCTGGGAGGATTGGCGTTGGGGACAGTGGGCCTCTGTGCCAGTCAGGGCTTGGGGCTAACGCAGGCTTGGGGCCGGGCGATCGGGCGGGCCCTGTTGCAACTCACGGCGGTGGGCAGTTTGTTGGCCTTGGTTTGGGCGGCTCCGTCTCCGGGCAACCTGGCGATCGCCCTGGGGGGATTGTGGGGGCTGGCGGTGGTTTCCGCCCACCAACAGATGGGGCAACGATGGCCCCAACTCTTGCCCTGGCTGTTGGGCGGGCTGTTGGGGGCCGGACTGGTGGCCAGTGTGCCGGTGGTGCTGTTGGTGCTGCGGCCGGGTCAGTGGTTTGAGCCTCGGGTTTGGGTTCCCGTTTGGGCTGTGGTGTTGGGGGCGGCGGCCCATGGGGCGGCGATCGCGGGGGAACAGGTGATGATGGCAGCCCGATCGCACCGCAACGACATTGAACAGCGATTGAGCTTGGGAGCCACGACCCAACAGGCGATCGCCCCCCATCGTCGCGCGGCCCTGCGATCGGCCCTTGTGCCAACCTTGAACGGGTTCACCAGTGCGGGGCTATTCACGTTGCCTGGTTTGGTGAGTGGGGCCCTGCTGGGAGGCATGGATCCCTTGACGGCCGTGTCGGTGCAGCTATTGGTGATGGTGGCGGCGGCGCTGGCTGTCTCCGTTGGTGCGCTGGTGGTGGCCTGGGGGGCTGGTCGTTTGTGTTTTGACCCGATCGCCCAACGATTGCGCTAGAGCGATCGCGCTAGAACGATCGCCCAACGATCGCGCTGGGCCGATTACGCTAGGGCGAATTGAGTCAACTTGTACCAACTTGCGACAAGGGGCGGACTACAAGGAACGGAGTTGCCCCGTGGCGTGGTTAACTTTTGGACGCTTCTTCCTCGGTGGCAGAAACTGCCGGAGCCGAAGCCAAATGGGGCGATCGATCATGACCATAACTCAAGCCCCGCTGAAGCTGATTAAATCGCAACTTCATCGCCAACTCCTCCTGGGGTTTAGTTTCGCGAATCTGCTTCAGGGGCAGCAAAATAATAAATTCACTACCCTGATCCGGCTCAGAGATGCAGCGGAGTTGTCCGCCATGCTGCGTAATAATTTGATGGCTAATGAATAACCCTAGCCCAGCGCCTTGACCAACGGGCTTGGTTGTGAAAAAGGGGTCAAATAATCGCGATTGAACTTGCTTGTCAATGCCTAAGCCGTTGTCGGCAATGGAAATCAAAACCCAGCGGTTTAAATCCACTTTAGTGCGAATTGTGATGGTGGGTTGTAATGGAACCTTAGCGGCCTCAAAGCCTGAGCCATTAGTGTCAAAGGTTTGTAATTTTGATCTCAGTTGCTCTGCAAAGGAAGCCCCTCGATTTCGCCTATTGTTGTTGGTGTTTTTGGCGTTGTTGGTATTATTACTAGTGCTAGCGGTTCCAGAACCCAGGTTGCCGACACCCGCATTTCCCAGGCTCGGTTGGCTCGTCGATTGACTGGAATTTCGGGGGGCTTTCGCAGGTGGGCCGGCGGAGGTTTTCAAGACCGGTGAACGATGGCTTTCCCCATCCATGGGTTCTGAATTACTAAGGTCAATTTCGGTTCCCGGCTCTGCACCCAAAATGACGGGAGCAGTGGTTGAGGCGCTCGGGGCTGAGTCTGCCGGTTTGCCGTGAACTCGTTGATAGTGTTTTTTCATGGTCTCGTCGAGGGAGTCGATCGAGTTCATGAGTAAATGCATAAAAACTTGGTTGAGCTGGCGTGCATAACACTCAACAAGGGGTAATTCGCCATAGACTCGCTCGATCGCAATCGCTGGTCGGAATGAGCGTTCTTCTAAGGCGTGGTCTAAGAGTTCGATCGTGCTGTCAATGCCCGCATGGAGATCCACCGATTTCAAATCCGATTCATCCAATCGCGAAAAATTGCGCAGGGCATTCACAATTCGATAGATCCGATCGGCTCCACGATCGATGGACTGAATCACCCGATCGCTATCTTCCAAAATGAACACTAAATCCATTTCTCGGCTGCGATCTAAAATTTCATCGTAGGCAACGGGATAGTATTTTTGATATAGCCGTACTAGGTCGCAAAGATCCTGTTGATATTTTTTAAGGTGTCGCAAATTACCCTGAATAAAGCTCACGGGATTATTCACTTCATGGGCAATGCCCGCCACCATTTTGCCCAAGCTTTCCATCTTGGCGCTGTGAATCAACTGAGCCTGAGAAGCCCGCAAATCCTGAAGGATTAACTCCAGTTCCATGATGCGAGCGCGATAGGTTTCCCGATCGAGATTTTGAGTGGCCGATTCAATTAAGGCGGCCTCCGCGCGATCGCGCTCATCTAAGTTTTGCAACGCCTGTTGCAGGGCCTGCCAAGCCAGGCTAATGAATCCCAAACTGAGCAGCACCAAAATGCCACCAATGCTCAAGAGTCCATACAAACTATGTTGGTGTAGGGTGCGCGTAATGGTGACTCGGGCGATCGCGCTGGGCTTGCCATATACATCCACTAAGTAGCGATAACCCACCAAATTACGCGATGAATCAGTTACCTCGGTGCGCTGATTTCGTCGGATTTGACCCGAAAAATCAAAGGTTCCATAGAGGGGTAAATTGTTGGAATGACGGCTGACCTTAATTTCCAAAGCCCCCGGCACCAATTGGCTTAAATCTTGAAGCACGCGAGCATCCAGCCGCTGCCCCATCACAAACCAACCATCCACTTGATCCGGCTTTTGCGGATTGGGAATGCTGCAAATGGCAATGCTTAATAAATCATTGTCAATGGCTACCACACCCGCCAACCGCTTTTGGTCTGGGTTTGATTGAAATCCTTTCGGCAAGGATTGCAAAAAATACGCCAGGGTTGTGGAGGGTTCATGATAGCGATCGTTGGCGGTGCTGCCGGATTGATTTGAGACTTGGCGCTCTCGGGCATAGCGAATTTTGCCATCGCGACCCACCACGGCCATGATGGTTAAATCAAAGCTTTGATAATTGGTTGGACTAAAATTATTGCGAATAAAGTCTTCATTGGGCTGCCCTAGAAACCGATGGGTTGCATCCCAATAGCCATAATCACAGGCCGATGGCAAAAGCTGGGCCGATCGCCGGTAAAGTAACCGAGTAAAGCGGTTGGTATGTTCTTCGATGGTTCTTTGTTCGAGGCTGGTGATGGTGTTCAGCAGGACACTCGCCACGCCCGTGTAAAGCAACCCTGATACCAACAAAATGGTCACCACGAGCTGCCGAAAGCCGCGTCGCACCTGCTCACCTTCAGACGAAGCTGATTTCAGCACAGAACTGCCTCAAGATCCTTTTCCATCTTTCCTTCAGAGTTATCACAAATAGAGGGGTCGCAACTTCAATTATTGTTAAATTTTTTCCTCTGAGATCCAATTTAGATAATTTTCTTTCGGGTTAACTCGGTTTTGAATTAATGGTAAATATCTTTGGGAGCAAACTGCCAGGTAGATTGGCCAGCCAGGGGGTGGGCATGGGAACGGCCACGACTCAGGCCCAGTGGGCGGCCAGAGCGAAAAATCAGCCCCGATTCCGGTTGGCCCCCTGCGGTCTCAGAGGTGCGCAGGTTCAGAGAAAATCCGTAGGATTGCCGAAATCTGGGACATTAAAGATTAGCAAAGGTTCATAATTTAACCGTTGCTTTTGCGATCGGGAAGTCTATTTCTTAGCCCTAAAATCCTGCTTCAAGAATGGCACTTTGGCACAACACCTCCGTGGCACAGGGTTGCCAAAGATGTGATTTTTTAGACCTCCAAAGGTAGGGGCAGTGGTTGCAAAGTCTGAATGCCGTGAAGAATCAGGCCATATTCGATCGCCTCCACAACCGCTTGATAGGAAGCTTCCAAAATGTTGCCGGAGACCCCCACGGTTGTCCAACGCTGCTGGCCGTCGCTGGATTCCACCAGGACTCTGGTTTTGGCGGATGTGCCCGCGCCGCCATCCAAAATTCGCACCTTGTAATCGGTGAGGTGGAACTGAGCCACCACTGGATAAAACTGCACCAGCGCTCGCCGCAGGGCCGCATCCATGGCCGCCACGGGGCCGTTACCTTCCGCCACTTCCAGTAGGGTGCGATCGCCCACGGTGACCTTGACGGTGGCCAAGGATTCCCGATCGCTCGGTTCACCAAAATCGTAGTGAACGCGGCAATCTTTTAGGACAAAAAAGCTCGATCGCTGGCCGAGGGCCGTTCGCATCAGGAGGTCAAAACTGGCTTCGGCGGCCTCGAACTGATAGCCCTGGTTTTCCAAGGTTTTGAGGGTTTGTAAAATCTGCCGACAGGCGGGGTCTTGTTTGTCGAGATCTAAGCCAAAGGAGCGGGCCTTGGCCAACACATTGCTCAAACCCGATTGATCCGAAATGACGATTCGGCGCTGGTTTCCCACCCGATCGGGCGAGATATGTTCATAGGTTTGGGGATTGCGTTCCACTGCGCTGACATGGATCCCGCCCTTGTGGGCAAAGGCGGACAGACCCACATAGGGTGCGCGATCGTCCGGAGCCAAGTTCGCCACTTCACTGACAAAGCGACTGGTGGCCGTCAACTCCGCCAACTGGGCGGCAGGAATGCAGTTCAGCCCCAGTTTCAACTGCAAATTAGGAATCAGGGTGCAAAGGTTGGCGTTGCCACAGCGCTCGCCATAGCCATTGATCGTGCCTTGCACCATCCTTGCGCCCCCTTGGACTGCGGCGATCGCGTTGGCCACCGCCGTGCCGGAATCGTTGTGGGTGTGGATTCCCAATGGGGCCGCGGGCAGCCATTCCCGCACCTCAGCCACAATCCGAGCCACCTCGTGGGGAAGTGTGCCGCCATTGGTGTCGCAGAGGGCCAACCAAGCGGCCCCGGCCTCGTGGGCTGCTTTGAGGGTGGCGATCGCATAGTCGGGATTCGCCAAATAGCCGTCAAACCAATGTTCCGCGTCGTAGATCACCTGTCGCCCTTGGCTGATCAAAAAGGCGATCGAGTCGTGGATCATGGCGATGTTTTCATCGAGGGTGGTTTTGAGGCCCTCGGTCACATGCAAGTCCCAAGATTTCCCAAAAAGGGCCACCCAACGTGTCCCAGCGGCCAAAATCGGCTTCAGGAGCGGATCTTCCTCGGCGCTCATGCCCGGTCGGCGGGTGGAGCAAAAGGCCACCACCTCGGAAAATTCCAGCGGTTCTTCCTGAAGTTGCCAAAAAAATTGCACATCCTTGGGATTCGCCCCGGGCCAACCCCCTTCAATGAAAGGAATTCGCAGGCGATCGAGTTTGCGGGCAATCCGTAGCTTGTCCTCAATGGAAAATGAGAGACCTTCCGACTGGGCCCCATCCCGCAACGTGGTGTCATAGAGCCACAGTTGAGGACTCGCCTGGTGAGAACTGGGCTGGGCGGGGCCGTTGCTGGGTGCAGCATCCGGCGCGGGGGCGGAAAAAACCATGGTTGCAGTGCCTAAACCGATCGCCTATCAAGGGCCTAGTAAATGGCCGATCAACTGAATCGCCTATTCCCGATCGCTAATCGCCCATTAACTCAATAGGAACGATGCGAAGAGGCATGAAATAGCGCCAGTGGTGCTATTATCGCGCCTTTTCTGGGGCATTGCGAGGGAAGTTTTTAGAGGGTTCTAACCAAGGTTCTAACCCCGGCTTTCATCAGGATGTCTGAGCAGCCAAAATTGCGATCTCGTAGGACTCATTGATCAATGCCTGTGGGATTCATTGATCGATCACAACAAGGGGCTTAAGCCCCTTGCCCCGACGACTGGTGCTTTGCAAGTACCCTAAGTTACTGCTCAGAGACTTCTTAGGCTAAAGATAGGGACTTTTCATAAATGCGATAGGTTTTGTAGATTTTGCCGCCGGCCGCTTCGATCAGGCGGCGCGATCGGGAATTGTCCTCGTAAACCCAACCTAACTCAGAGGTGCGATAGGGTTTTCCCTTTTGTTGACAGGCTCGCAATCCCAGATAAATTAAGGCCAAGGGAACCAATTTGCGTTGATATTCCGGCAAGGAACAAATGGCAACCACCCGCCCCCGATCGATTTGCCGCCGGTACCAAAGAAACTTCAAGGTTCCCCACCAATTCAGCTTGCCTTTCACTTCCTTGAGCGGGATGTTGTAGTCTGGCAAGCCCATAAAAAATCCCACGGCCTTACCGTCCACTTCTGCAATCAAAACCACATCGGGATCAACCAATGGTTGGAGCGATCGCGCCTCTTCCAAAAACTCCTCTTCGGTGCGCGGGGTGGAACTCCAATTTCCTGAAAAAGCTTCGGTGAATAGACGATATAAAATCCTGGCATCTCGCTCAAAGGCTTCACCCTTGGTTTCAATGGAGCGGAAGCTCACGCCGGATTTGGTGGCAATTTTATAGGCTTTTTCAAATTCCGTGGGCAAGGGGCGATCGAGTGGATATTCATAGGCATAGGCATCTTTGGCCTTGCTGAATCCTCCTTGCTCCACCAATTCGGGATAGTAGGAAGGGTTGTAGGGCATCATCACCATCGGTGGGGAATCAAACCCATCAATCAGCATCAGACAATTATTGTGAGTCGATAGATCAATGGGGCCGCGAACTTTGGTCATGCCCTGTGCTTTTAACCAAGTTTCGGCAGCCGTAAATAACCCTTGAGCCACACTGAAATCATTGATGGTTTCAAAATAGCCAAACAGCCCGATCGCTTCCCCTTCCTTTTCCACCAAGCGTTGATTCACCGTGGCCACAATCCGCCCCACCGGTTCAGGATTCAAGGCCACAAACGCTTGCAATTGGCCATAGGTGCGGAATGAATTCTCCGCTGACAATTGCCGGGCGATGCTGCTGCGAAGGGGGGCAACCCAATAGGGATCCTGGTGATAGACCCGATCGGGCACATTTAAAAACTGTTCCAAATCAGCCGGCGTATTGACGGGGCGAATTTCCAAAGCACACATAGCAGCAAGACCAGACGATGGGAACGGGCGTGAACACCGGATTTAGGGCCGGCTGATTAACTTCTGCATTGTAGGCCCTGGTTTCGGGTCGAATCGCCCAGGAGAATCTAGCAAATTGGGTGAGGAACCGAGAAAATCGCGCCAGTTTTGCACGAGCGATCGCATTGGATCGCTTAACCAGTCGTCAAAGGCGGGGTAAATCGGTAACCGGGGGCGCAGTTGCCCACCCGCTGTGGCTACCCAATGGGTGAGTTGGGCCAAGCTCGGGTGGTCATAGGTGGGGTTCACCTCATCGATCGGGCAGATTCCCCCCAGGTCGCTTGCCCCTAGCTCGATCGCCCGTTGCAGCAATTCCGCTGTCTTCAACAAATTGGGTGGTACTTGAATTGCAATCTCCGGCGGCAACAGTTCCCGAGCGATCGCCACCGTTTCCAGCAGCACGGCCGCCGAGCAGGCCTCGCCTTCCCAGGCTTGATTCAAACCGGGGCTGTGGGGTTGCACGATCACTTCTTGGATGTGGCCGTACTGGCGATGAATCTGCCCGATCGCCCGCAAGCTGTCCAGGCGATCGGCCTCAGTTTCGCCAATCCCAATTAATAGACCCGTGGTGAAGGGAATTTTTAACTCCCCCGCTTGGGCCAGTTGCGCCAACCGTCGGGATGGATCCTTGCTGGGAGCATGGCGATGGACGGTTTGGGCCAGGGCGGAACTCACCTGCTCAATCATTAAGCCCATCGAAACATTCACGGCTTTCAGATAAGCCATCTCCTCGAGATCGAGCGGCCCCACGTTGGCATGGGGCAAAAACCCTTCCAGCAGCGCTAACCGACAGAGGGACTCAATGCGCCGAATCCAGGCCGATCGCCGGGGGCTGCGGGGATGCACCTCCCCACTCAGAATCAGAATCTCGATCGGCCCGAGGACTGGGGGGCTGGCCGGGGCGATCGGGAATCGCCCTGATTGTGGTTTGTAACAATCTCGCAATGGATTGGTGAGTGATCGAAGCTTAACCGTTGCTTCCGCCAGGCCCAGCCAGCGATCGGCCCCCGGCTCCACCCGAAAATTACAGTACTGACAGCGGTTGAAACATTCATAGGTGGGAACCAGCGTGTAGGCAGCGCTGTAGGTGACCAGAGACCCCAAAAGCTGATGGGTACGGCAATCCGCCTCTGTGCGATCGGCCATGGCCCTTGACCTCAAACGTTAAAGAAAATGGAATTTGTGTAAATCATCGTCAAAACCTCTTTACAAAACTAAACACAGCGGTTAATCTATATTCACGTGGGAAACAAAACCCGCCAAATCATTCTTCTACAAAGCAATTCATCCAACCATGACTGCAACCCTGCAACAGCGCCAAGGCGCTTCCGTGTGGGATCAGTTCTGCGAGTGGGTAACCAGCACCAACAACCGCCTATACGTGGGCTGGTTCGGTGTCCTGATGATCCCCACCCTGCTGGCTGCCACCATCTGCTACGTTATCGCTTTCATCGGCGCTCCCCCGGTTGACATCGACGGCATCCGCGAACCCGTGGCTGGTTCGCTGCTGTACGGAAACAACATCATCTCTGGTGCTGTGATCCCCTCGTCGAACGCCATCGGTTTGCACTTCTACCCCATCTGGGAAGCTGCTTCCTTGGATGAGTGGCTGTACAACGGTGGTCCTTACCAACTGGTTGTGTTCCACTTCCTGATCGGCGTGTTCTGCTACATGGGCCGTGAGTGGGAACTGAGCTACCGCCTCGGTATGCGTCCTTGGATCTGCGTGGCTTACAGCGCTCCTGTTGCTGCTGCTACCGCTGTGTTCCTGATCTACCCGATCGGTCAAGGTTCGTTCTCTGACGGTATGCCTTTGGGCATCTCGGGCACCTTCAACTTCATGTTGGTGTTCCAAGCTGAGCACAACATTCTGATGCACCCCTTCCACATGTTGGGCGTTGCCGGTGTGTTCGGTGGCTCGCTGTTCTCCGCAATGCACGGTTCCTTGGTGACCAGCTCGCTGGTTAAGGAAACCACCGAAGTTGAGTCGCAAAACTACGGCTACAAGTTCGGCCAAGAGGAAGAAACCTACAACATCGTTGCAGCCCACGGCTACTTCGGTCGCTTGATCTTCCAATACGCTTCGTTCAACAACAGCCGCTCGCTGCACTTCTTCTTGGGTGCTTGGCCGGTTGTGGGCATCTGGTTCACCGCCCTGGGCGTGAGCACGATGGCATTCAACCTGAACGGCTTCAACTTCAACCAATCGGTTGTTGATTCGCAAGGTCACGTGATCGGCACCTGGGCTGATGTGATCAACCGCGCCAACCTGGGTATGGAAGTGATGCACGAGCGTAATGCTCACAACTTCCCGCTGGATCTGGCTGCTGGTGAAGCTGCTCCCGTAGCTCTGCAAGCTCCCGCAATCAACGGTTAATCCTGAAGATTGTGAGTGCCTGCTAGCCTGAGCAAGTCAGTCTAAGCGACACAGTGGAGGGGGGACGATCTTGAATCGTCTCCCCTCTTGCTATTGATGAGCTGGCGTAACTTATGCGGGCAGTTGCACGCTAGATCCAGAACGGTTGAATCGCCCGATAATTAGGTTATGGGTACTGGGTTTGAGGCCGGCTCCCGGGGAATTCGCAGGAATTCAAGATTTGAGGAATTCAAGGTTTATGTTGCTCGATCGCCCAGAAATGCATAGCGAATCTGACGTGGCGGTGGCGGAAGCGAAAGCGGCGACAATTCCCACCTATGACGTAGCGATCGTTGGGGGTGGGATTGTGGGGTTGGTGGTGGCCTGTGGGTTGCGCCAAACGGGGTTGAAAGTGGCCATCATTGAAGCCCTAACCCAGGCCACGGCAGCAAAACAAGCCCAGGCCTATGCCTTTTCCCTGTCTTCGGCCAAAATCTTCCAGGGATTGGGCCTGTGGGATCAGGTGCGATCGAGCCTGGAACCCTTCCGGCGGATTCGGCTTTCCGATTGTGATTGGCCCGATGTGGTGGAATTCTGGCCCCAGGATGCAGGGATGCAGACGGAACTGGGCTATGTGGCGGCCCACAATACCTTGCTGGAGGCCTTGCAAGGGGCAGTGAATCGATCGCCCCATTGCACTTGGATTGGCCCGGCCACGGCCACCGTTTTGGACTATGGGGCCGATTGGGCTGAGTTGGTGATTGCGCCCAATGGCGAGGGGGTGACGGTTCCGTCGCGACTGCGGGCCAAGTTGGTGGTGGCGGCAGATGGTGCCCGATCGCCCCTGCGAGAAGCGGCCGGCATTCCCAGGCGTGGCTGGGCCTATTGGCAATCCTGTATTGTGGCCGCCGTCAAGGCTGAACAGCATCACCAAAACATTGCCTACGAACGGTTTCAGACCAGCGGCCCCTTCGCCATTTTGCCCTTGGGGGATGTGTGTCGTTTGGTGTGGACAGCTCCCCACGCGGAAGCCCAAGCGATGTTGGCGTTGGATGACCCAGCATTTTTGCGGGCCCTGAGCCAACGGTTTGGCCCCCAAATGGGGCAATTGGAATTGGTGGGCGGTCGCTATCTGTTTCCGGTGCGGTTGATGCAGTGCGATCGCTACGTGGGACATCGGTTGGCCCTGGCGGGGGATGCGGCCCACTGTTGCCATCCAGTGGGGGGACAAGGTTTGAACATGGGCATTCGCGACGCGGCAGCCCTGGTGGATGTGATCCAAGGGGCGATCGCCCGGGGTGAAGACTTTGGACAAGTGGCCGTGTTGCGGCGCTACGATCGCTGGCGGCGTTGGGGCAATTGGGTGATCCTGGCGTTCACGGATTTGCTCGATCGACTCTTTTCCACCCAACTGTGGCCCGTGGTTTGGGTGCGGCGGCTGGGCTTGGCTGCCCTCAAGCGGGTTCCACCCCTGAAGTCCCTGGCCTTGAAGCTGATGACGGGACTGCTGGGAAAGATGCCGAGCTTGGGCTGCCTGGCGGATTCTAACCCTTGAGTGTTGGGCGATCGCCCTGCGTCAATGGGCGATCGCAAATTGGCCGATCGTAGATTGGCAAGCCGCTAGCCTAACCAGGCGGCCGGTGCGGGCCGAGTGCTCGATCGACCGGCAGGCCGCACCTCGTAAAGCTTGCCCTCATTCAGTTGCAAAACTCGGTGATGACTGCGCCGCACCCACAACTCATCATGGGTTGTGACGATCGTGGTTGCTCCCAATTCGTTGAGCCGCTCCAGGATCGCAATGATCTGTTGGGAGTTGTCGCCGTCGAGGTTACCGGTGGGTTCATCGGCCAAAATTAAGGGGGGCGTGCTGACAATGGCCCGGGCAATGCTGGCCCGCTGCTGTTCGCCGCCGGAAAGCTGTTCGGGGAAGTGGTCTGCCTTGGGCAGCAGCCCCACCAACCGCAGGGCGGGCGTGAGACGACGGCGAATTTCCGCCTGAGGATAGCCCTGGGCCAACAAAACGAAGGCAATATTTTCAGCTACGGTGCGGCGGGGAATGAGTTTGTAATCTTGAAAAACAATGCCAATTTTGCGCCGCAGGAGCGCCAGTTGATTGCGATTGAGGTCGCTAACCCGTTGCCCATCGATGATCACTTCGCCCCGATCGACCAGTTCTTCGCCATAGAGCAGCTTCAGCAGGGTAGACTTGCCCGCGCCAGAGGGGCCCGTAATCATCAAAAATTCACCGCGATCGACCCGTAAATTAGCCCCCAACAGGCCGCGCTGACTGCGGTTATAGATTTTCACCACCTCGCGCAGTTGCACGATCGCCGCCGCATTCGACCTCACACCAGCCATGGCCGTTCTGTCCTCGGTTGAGGGTGGGGGTCATGAGGATTCCAAGCTTTGGCCACCGGGCCTGGGCCACCGGGTTCACAACCGCCTGAATCGATCGCCCTGTTCCACCCAATTGTTCGTTCTTGTTCGTTATGAGTTTAACCGCCGATCTCCTTTCCACCATCCCCGGCCAACCGTTGGCGGGTTTAGCGCGAGCCGATCGCCTGTGGCAACAACTCCGGGGACTGGATGATCAGGGGGTTACACCCCCCATTCCGGTGATTTACGAATCTTCACAGAACCCGACGGCCGATCCTGACAACTCGCCGCCGGCCGATGCCCTCACGGTTGATTTGGTAGTGCTGGGGGGAACCTTGGGGATTGTGATGGCCACGGCCCTGGCCCAGGCCGGTTGGCGCGTGGCGTTGATGGAACGGGGGCAACTGCAAGGGCGAGATCAGGAATGGAATATTTCCCGATCGGAATTGGCCGTTTTGGTCGAACGGGGGCTGTTGACGGCGGCGGAACTGGAGCGGGCGATCGCCTCGGAATTTAACCCCGTGCGGATTGCCTTTGCGGGCGGCCAGGAGCGATGGGTGCGGGATGTGCTGAATCTGGGAGTCAGTCCCGCCATCTTAATTTCGCAATTGCGGCAGAAATTCCTAGCGGCCGGGGGCATCCTGTTGGAACAAACCCAGTTTGTTTCCCTGACCTTGCAGCCCGATCGGGTTTGGGTGCGAGGGCGATCGCTCCTGGGCGGCCCCACCGGAGCCACCGGAGCCGGGGGCAGCGCTGCCTATGGGGATTGGGTCACCACCAATCAGGCGACGGTCACGATCGGGGCGCGGTTGGTGTTGGATGCCATGGGCCATCAGTCCCCGATCGTCCGGCAAACCCGCGGCCCCGCCAAACCCGATGGCGTTTGTTTGGTGGTGGGCACTTGCGCCACTGGCTATCCCGCCAACGACAGCGCCGATCTGATTGCCACCACCACCGGTATTCAGGACGATCGCCAATATTTTTGGGAAGCCTTCCCCGCCCAAGCGGGCCGCACCACCTATCTGTTTTGTTATGGGGATGCCCACCCCAGCCGTCCCAGCTTGCACGATTTGTTTGAAGACTACTTCCGGCTGTTGCCTGCCTACCAAAACTTGCCTTCCTTGGAGGGGTTGCAATTTCAGCGGGCCCTGTTTGGTTTTTTCCCTGCCTTTCGCCAAAGCCCTTTGCAACCAACGGTCGATCGCCTGCTATTTATCGGTGATAGCAGCGGTTTGCAATCTCCCCTCAGTTTTGGGGGCTTTGGGGCCCTGTTGCGCCACCTCGATCGGCTCTTGAACGGCATCACCAACGCCCTGCAAACCGACCAGCTCGATCGGGCCCACCTGAGCCTGTTGCTGCCCTATCAACCGAATCTTTCCGTTACCTGGCTATTTCAGCAGGCCATGCGCGTGGCTGTGGGGCAACAGTTACCGAGCGATCGAATCAATCGATTGTTGGATGCGGTGTTTGGGGAAATGGCCGCAGCGGGCGATCGGGTACTGCGGCCCTTCCTGCAAGATGTGGTGCAATTTCCCGCCCTCTCTATTGCCCTGGCCCGTGTGGCGATCGCCCAGCCAGCCTTGGTGGCTCAGCTCATTCCCCAACTGGGCTTGCCTGCTTTGCTGGGTTGGATGCGTCATTATCTCGCCTTGGGGCTATATCACGTGGGCGATCGCCTGGCCTTGCCCGCTCGCGAATCGGTGCGATCGGCTTGGCGCTACGGTTCTGGCAACGATTGGCATTCCTAACGGCTAGTTAATGCTTGGTTAGTTAATACTTGGTTGGTGAATGCTTGGTTAGTTACAGCCTTTACCTATGATTGAATGCCGTGATTGAGTGGTGAATTGTGCTGATTGATACCAGCAGGCAAATGAATAACAAATTGAGTGCCTTGATTGGGTTGAGAGCGGCAGAAAATTCTCCCTTGGTGTCGCTCCGTAATAACTTGATAGCTGATTGACAGTCCCAAGCCTGTGCCTTTGCCAACGGGTTTTGTGGTGAAAAATGGATCGAAAATCCTTGCTTGCACCGATTCTGGAATGCCTGGGCCATTATCGGTGATGCTGATTTCAACCACATTTTCACTAGCGATAAACTGGGTGGTAATTTCAATTCGGCTAGGATTAGCCTCAATTTCTGCCTCGCTCCAACCGGCGGTTTTTTGCTCCAAGGCATCGATCGCATTAACCAGCAAATTCATAAACACCTGATTGAGCGGGCCTGGATAGCATTCCACAGGTGGCAAATCGCCATATTTTGTGATCACTTCAATGGATGGATGGTCGGCTGTCGCTTTCAAACGATGTTTGAGCAACAGCAAGGTGCTTTCAATGCCATGGTGCAAATTGGTGACACAATCTTTAGTTTGATCAGTTCTGGAAAATGTGCGCAGGGATAAAACTAGTTGCCGAATTCGATCGGTGCCCACGGTCATCGAATCCAAAATTTTAATCAAGTCCGATTGAATAAACGCTAGTTCTTCAAAGTCGATCGAGGCTTGACCGTTAGATTGGCTGGCTTGACCGGCATGGATTGCATAAACCTGCGTTGTGGCTTGGAGTAACTCGTGAACGTAGTCCCGCACATAATCTAAGTTGCCATGAATAAAATTAACGGGATTATTAATTTCATGGGCAATTCCTGCCAAAAGTTGCCCCAACCCTGACATTTTTTCACTTTGGATCAGTTGCAATTGTGTCTGTTGCAATTGGTTTAGGGCTTCGCTGCGGTCTTGAACAGTGGCCTGTAGGGTTTGATTTGTTTCGGCCAAAGATTGCAAGGTTGCCTCCACTTTGGCAGCCATTTGATCAAAGGAATGACATAAAAAAGTCAACTCATCCATGTGCTGCCGATCGCGGTTGGGAGCTGTGACAACCTCCTCTGAGCTAGTAGCGGTTGTTGGGGTGACCATGGGCATGATTTGCTTGGTGGCCACCAAGGTATTGCATTTTTCTAGAATCGGCTTGAGTTGGCGGTTTAGACGGCGCACAAAACCCAATACGGCGATCGCTAACAGAATAGCGGCGATGATGACGCTGATGATTAAAACGCGCCAAAGGGGCCCTAACACCACATCACTGGGAACAACGGCGATCGCAATCCAGTTGGCGCTGGGGATTCGCTCATAGGCAATGATTTGATCTTGGTGATAAATAATATCGGAATTTTTGCTCTGCAAGATGGGCCACAGTTCGCGCAAGAGTGGCAAATCTCGATAGCTGGAATTGGCTTGAAGAGACTTGAGCTTCGGTGGGTAAGCCAGCAATTTACCGGATTTGCTGAGAATGGCAAAATAGCCTTCATTGTTGATGACAGATCGATCAACTCGTTTGCTGAGTTCGGTGACGCTGAAGTCGGTTCCTGCTACGCCAACTAGTTGCCCCTGACTATCATAGAAGGGTACTAAATAGCTGGTCATAACAATATTTGACCACTCATAGGGTTCTATCCAAATTCCCTTTTGATTACCCACAGGAATTCGCCAGTAATGTCGATCAGGATATTGATCATCTTTATATAGCTCTGAATAAAGCCAATCAGAGTGGGGAGGGGGCAAGCGCTCACCGATCGGATTGGGCTGACCTTGATCGACATAAAAATATGGATAAAACCACTGACGATCGCGCAAAACCTGAAAGGCATTTTGACCAAAGCCTACTCCCAACACTAAGCTGGGACGTTGTTTGAAAAACTCTAAAGTTAATTGCTTATAGAATTCTGGATCTTGAACATTTCGATCGCGATTGGTCAAAACAGCAGCAGTCAGAATCTCAATATAGCGCTGAGACTCTAACAGTTGCCCCCGGGTAAATTCAACTTGTGCATCGAGTTCTGCGCGAATTCTGCCAAGGGATTCCCGCTCAATGGAGCGATAGAAAACAATGGCCATGGTTCCCAATGCGACGAGGGATCCACCTAAAACGTAAAGGAAAAGCTGAGTGCTGATGGAGCGAACAAGCAGGCGATCGTGTAGTCTTTGAAACCACTTGGCCAACATAGAAATCAGTTGTTTGGAAGAGCAACGGGTTTTAAAGAAAAATGCCCTGAGCTTAGCCCTAGTGATCGATAGCCATGACTGCTTTTAAAAATGTCTGAAATATTAATCATCTTCCATTTTTGCTTATTCTGAAACAATTAGGTTAAACATGATTAAAATTGGCTATTGAATTAACTGAGAATCTGCTTTTGCCCTTAACGATTCCAATTATGCGATTTTTTCAGAAGGCTGACAATCTTGATCTTTATCTTTTATTTTTGGAATTTTAAGCGATCGATGATAATGATGGGCGTTGGGTGATCACAGTGATCGCAGTTCTTGAAGTTTTACGGATTCCAAGGGCAACCAACCGGATTCCTTTGCTGAGTGATTTGAGAAAGCGGATGGGCTGAGGCCCGACCAGAAGCGATCAAGATGAACAGTACGATCGCCCCCAAAGGGGTTAAAAGGGGTGAGAATGTATTGTGCAAAACAATTTCCCGTTTCTTTCGCCATGACGTTTGCGCCCCCAGTTCAGCACCATGTTTTTCCCAATGGTTTGACGGCAATTGCGATCGAAAACCCAGCAGCGGATATTGTGGCGGCTCGTATCTTCATTAAGGCCGGGAGCCTATGGGAGGCGCGATCGAAAGCGGGGCTAGCCAA
The DNA here is from genome assembly GCF_059138625.1 of Limnothrix sp. HT2024. Lineage (NCBI taxonomy): Bacteria > Bacillati > Cyanobacteriota > Cyanophyceae > Pseudanabaenales > Pseudanabaenaceae > Limnothrix > Limnothrix sp. HT2024. The sequence goes on along the minus strand of NZ_CM181121.1, from coordinate 3,141,370 downwards.
CTTGGTGGCAGCGGTGATGACCAAGGGCACGGAACGCCTGTCATCGATGGAAATCGCGGAGCGGGTGGAATCGATTGGGGCCAGCCTGGGCACGGATGCTAGCACCGATTACTTTTTGGTTAGCCTCAAGAGTGTGTCCCACGATTTTGTGGATTTGCTGTCCCTGGCGGGGGAATTATTGCGATTGCCCGCGTTTCCGGAGTCGGAGGTGGAACTGGAGCGATCGCTGATGTTGCAGGGGATTCGTTCCCAGCGCGAGCAGCCGTTTTCCCTGGGGTTTGATCAACTGCGCCAAGTGCTTTACGGGCCAGAGCATCCCTATGCGTTTTCGCCCTTGGGCACGGAAACCACCACGGGACAACTGACCCCAGCGGATTTGCAGGCGTTTCATCAAACCTACTTCCAGCCCGATCGGGTGACGATCGCGGTGTCCGGTTGCCTGAGCACCCAGGAAACTCTGAAGGCGATCGAGGCTGTATTTGGCGATTGGCAGGTGAGCGAGCAAGCAATTGTGGAGCCGCAGTTTCCACCCTTGCCCAACACCATTGAGCAACGGGCGATCGCCCAGGAAACGCAACAGGCGATCGTCATGTTGGGTTATGGGGCCGCATCGGTGTTGGGAACGGGCGAAACCGCAACCGAGCAACAACATCACCCGGACTATGCGGCGCTGAAGTTGGCTAGCACCTATTTGGGCAATGGTCTTTCGAGCCGCCTGTTTGTGGAGCTGCGGGAAAAACGCGGCTTGGCCTATGAAGTTTCGGCGCTTTATCCAACCCGCTTGGGCCCGTCGCACTTTGTGGTTTACATGGGCACTGCCCCTCAGAACGTGCCCGAGGCGATCGCCGGGTTGCAATCGGAGGTGGAACGCTTGATTCATCACCCGATCGAGGAAGCAGAGCTAACCGCCGCTAAAAATAAGCTCTTGGGTCAATACGCCCTCGGGAAGCAAACCAATGCCCAGTTGGCTCAACTCTATGGTTGGTATGAAGTGTTGGGCTTGGGTCGCGAGTTCGATCGCACCTTTCAAACCGCGATCGCCCAAGTGAGTGCCCAGGATATTCAAACGGTAGCCGATCGCTACTTTGCCGCGCCGCACATGGTTTTGACGGGCCCCGCCGCCGCCGTGGAGCCGGCCCTGTTGGTGACCCCCTAAGTGCAGCCAGCGAGCGCCAAAACAGGCCAAAGTCAAAAAGTCCAAAGAAAATCAGAAAATTAGGGGCAAGGAACTTCAGCCCCTTGCCCTTGTTCTTGACCTCTTAGTGGTTTTAGCCGTTGTTGTTTGAATCGTCGTGGTTAGAGGATGTTTAAAAAGTATTCTTTGGCACGGGCAAGCACCAATAGTCGTGGAAGGGGCTTAAGCCCCTTGTCTAAGTCGATCACTGGGGCGTACAGAGTAGCAATTTTGGCTTTTCAGACATCCTCTCAGAGTCGCAGTGGCTAGCGTCGTAGCGGTCTGAGTCGCCCACCAACGGCATCAGCATTTTGAAAACTCGAGGAGAGTTCCTGGGGCGTGTCGTCAAATCGCATGAAACCTTGATTCCATCGTGACGAGATCGTTGGGAGCAAGGGGCTTAAGCCCCTTGTTACGATGATCGGGGTATGGAAAATCAATCGTTTCAGTTTGCCCCCAGGAAACGACGACAGGCACTAGCCCTTCCACTTCACCTTCGGCAAAATTTCCGAGTTGTCTACCCGTCCCTTATATTTCACCGCGAAGTTCAACAGGGAATCCAGCAGCGAATCGGACAGGTAGTGCGGTTGCAAGCCCAAATCCAGCAGATTGGTGTTCTTGGCGTTGAAGTAATGTTCTTCGGCTTCGACGCGGGGGTTTTCGATGTTGTTGATTTCCACCTTCAGCCCCAGGGCCGCGCTGGCCTCTTGGACTTTCTTGGCCAAGTCCAAAACGCTGAACAGTTCCGTGAATTGGTTGAACACTCGGAATTCACCGGGCTTGGCAGGCGTTTCGATCGCCAGTTCCACGCAGCGCACCGTATCGCGAATATCCAGGAAACTGCGGGTTTGGCCGCCCTTGCCATAGACCGTCAACGGATGGCCCACGGCGGCCTGAATACAGAAGCGGTTGAGCGCCGTTCCGAACACGCCATCATAGTCCAACCGGTTGATCAGCAGTTCGTCCATGCCGGTTTGGTCGGTCAACACGCCGTAAACCACCCCTTGGTTGAGGTCGGTGGCCCGCAGACCCCAGACGCGACAAGCAAAGTGGATGTTGTGGGAGTCGTGGACTTTCGAGAGGTGATAGAAACTGCCGGGTTGCTTGGGATAGGGCAGGGTATCTTTGCGACCGTTGTGCTCGATCGTGATGTAGCCTTCTTCGATGTCAATGTTGGGCGTGCCATATTCGCCCATGGTGCCCAGCTTGACCAAGTGACAGTCGGGGAACTTCTCACGGATGATGTAGAGCAGGTTGAGGGTTCCGACAACGTTGTTGGTTTGGGTCAACACGGCATGTTCGCGATCGATCATCGAGAACGGAGCCGATCGCTGTTCCCCAAAGTGGACGATCGCCTCAGGCTGAAACTCGGTCAGAGCCTGATCCAGGAAAGCATAGTTGGTGATGTCGCCAACGTAGAGGTCAATGTGCTTGCCGGTCAGGTCTTTCCACCGTTGGATGCGCTGCTTGATCGGGGCGATGGGGGTCAGGGTGTCAATTTGCAGTTGTTGATCCCAGTGCCGACGAACCAGGCTGTCTAGGATGCCAACTTCATGACCGCGATCGGACAGGTATAGAGCCGTTGCCCAACCGCAGTAACCATCACCGCCAATGACGAGGACTCTCATAACTTCTTGGAGCTAGCGCTTGCCGATTGTTTCGCTCAATCTATCAGGGTTTGGTTAAATTTAGGCCTTCCAATGAAGGATGGGCACTGGATCCCGATTGATCCTGATAGGCTCCTGATGGGCTGGGCGTTTCGAGCACCATGATCTCGCTTTCGAGTTCTGATTGGTTTCTGGTCGGTTGTCGGTTGATCGTTAGTTGATCGTTGACTGATCAGCGATTGCCGGTTTGTGATTATTTGCAAATATTTTCTGGGCAGGTACTTTCCGCAAGTCCTTGCTGCAAGCCGCTGGGTCAAAACAAGTCCACTTGCCAATGGCGGAACCCATCCATAATGCCCAAGAGGCCAGGATAGGGACTGCGGTAGAGGGTGGGTCGATCGCCCAAAGCCGCCAGCAATTTGGGTTCACTGTTGCCCACGGCGATCGCCCGGTAACCCGCCGCCAACAGGTTCAAATCATTGAGGCTGTCTCCGGCGGTGATGATGCGATCGCCCGGCCAGCGCTCCAGCTTGGCCAGTCGTTGCAGGGTAGATCCTTTGGCAACGCCCTTGGGCATCACGTCTAGATAGCGATCGGCGGACATAATCACATCAAAACCGGCCGCCTGGATCAGGTTTAGCGTGGCTTGCCGCAATAATTGCGGGTCATAGTCATAGGACACGCGGTAGGCAAATTCCCCGCGCTGCAACGAGAGACCCGGCTCCCCCACCAGCAAGCGCTTCACCCGATCGTTCGCGCAATTCCAACGATTGGCGATTTCCGTTTGGATAGTTTCGATCAAGCGGCCCTGACCGTCATAGACCGTTGTACCCACATCGGCAATCACAAAATCCGGTTGGGGCACCGGGCAATCGCCCGACCACAGCGGCTCAATGAGTTCCCAATGGCGACCGGTCACGAAAACCAAAATCAGCCGATCGCGCTGTTGTTCAATCCGTTGATAAAACGCAGCGCGATCGGCCTGGGAGCCGTGCAGAAAGGTTCCGTCCAAATCCGTTGCCAGCACCCAACGGGGCGCGGTCGTTGCAAAAACCATAGATCACCAGTTCCCCACCGATGCGATCAATCCCTGGGCATTGTACCAAGGCGTTTCCTGCTCCCCAGGAACGATGGGTGTCTAGTGGGGTTAATCAACGGCTATGCGCCGACGGCTTCCTTGGCGGCATAGAGCACTTCAGCGGTGATTTGCGTCAGTCCCCGATCGCGCGCAAATTTTTCCGTATTGCGCTTCACCTTGCCCCGCACAAAACCCGGCACACGGTTCAACTCCGTCAGCCCATCGCGACTCCAACTCAGCTCCGAATCCGTAGAAACAGACTTGGTAATCACTTCCTTGGTGTCGTGGCCGCCAAAGATTTCCAGCAAATGATCTTCCATACCCAAGGTGAAGGAGTTATACACCAAATCCACCACCTGATTAGCGCCCTCATAGCCCAAATAGGGCCGGTAGCCAACGGGGAAATTCTGAATATGAACCGGAGCCGCAATCACACCGCAAGGGATATCTAATCGCTTGCCCACGTGGCGCTCCATTTGCGTGCCAAAGATGGCGGCCGGTTCAATTTCCGCGATCGCGTTGGCCACCTGGGTATGGTCATCGGTAATCAAGACCCGATCGCAATATTCACTGACCTGATCCCGGAACCAATCGGCATCATACTGACAGTAAGTGCCCGCCAAAACCACCTGAATTCCCATTTCCCGGGCCAGGATTTTGGTCATGGCCGCCGCGTGGGTGTTGTCACCAAACACCACGGCTTTTTTGCCCGTCAGATTTTGACAGTCGATCGAACGCGTGAACCAAGCGGCTTGCGAAGCAAATCGGGTTTGTTCATCAATAAACCCTTCATAGTCCACCGCTTCGCCCTGGCTATTCAGCACGGATTGGATCGATCGAATGCAGCGGGCCGTTTCCACAATTCCCATCGGCGTAATATCCACAAGCGGCATCTGAAATTCCGTTTGCAAATATTGCGCCGTCAGCCCGCCAATTTCACGGTAAGGAACCAAATTAAACCAAGCCCGAGGCAACTGTTTCAGTTCCTCCACCGAAGCCCCATCGGGAATCACCGCATTCACCGTAATTCCCAAATTCGCCATCAATCGCTTCAGTTCCGTGCAATCGTGGCGATTATGAAATCCCAGCGTGGTCATTCCCAAAATATTCACCGAAGGGCGATCGGTCTTTTGGGTTTGCAAATCACCCACTTTGCGGGCTTTTTCAATGTAGAACTTGACGATTTGCTGAAGGGTTTGATCCGCCGCTTGCAATTCGTTCACGCGGTAGTGATTCACATCCGCAAAAAGCACATCACCCTTGGCATCCAACTGGGCCCGCGCCACAAAATTTTGCAAATCCTCTTGCAAAATGCTGGAGGTACAAGTGGGAGTCAGCACAATTAAATCCGGCGCTTCTTCCCGATCTTTGCGAACAATATTATCAACAACTTTTTCTTGGGAGCCTTGGGCCAAAACATTGCGATCGACCACACTGGTGGTGACAGGGGTATAGTCTCGCTCCCGTTCCAACATCGATCGCATCACATTGAAATAATCATCCCCCAGTGGGGCGTGCATGATGGCATGGACTTTTTTAAAAGAACTGGCAATCCGCAACGTTCCAATATGGGCCGGCCCGGCATACATCCAATAGGCTAATTTCATCGGCTGCTCAACTTGGGCCCAATAGCCCGACGCATTAACGTTGAATCAGGTCTAAATTTGCATCTAAATCTAAGCCCAAGTTTGATTCTCGCAGACGAATAATTGATCCCCGCTAAACATGAAGCATTGCAACGTAAACAAAAATCTGCAAGTGTTGCGAGACCTAACAACCCTTGCAGACGAATGAATGGCGTTTACCTTGTTTGGGATTGGCTTTTCGAGAATGAACCTTGTTTTGGCTTTGTCTTCTTTTGAACAAACTTGAATCAAGGTGAACGAACTTGAACCCAATTGAAGGGTTGGGATGAGACCGAAGAGGCTATCTAAAAAGAATTTTTGGGTTTGGGCCCAGCACGCGCAGTCCTGGGGGCCGGTCACCGTTTAGCCCGAAACCCTAGGGCTGCCGCTAGCAGAAGTCGTGGGGGGCAAGGGGCTTAAGCCCCTTATCTTTGTTAATCGAGGAGATTCGCCACATAGCCCCTCTGCAAGAATCGGGGTGAAAGGGCCGAAGCGATCACCCAACCTGACGTTTAAACCGAAGCTGCGTCGGGCACGGTTTCCACGGCGCGATCGTCCTGGGCCGGCAATTCAAGGCAGTAACCCGCACCATAAACAGTTTTGATGTAGCGCGGATGGCGGGGATCGGGTTCTAACTTGGTGCGCAAATGTCGCACGTGAACCCGAATGGTTTCAATGTCATCGTTGGGATCGTAACCCCAAACTTCCTTGAGAATTTCGCTGGGGGCCACGGTTTGGCCATGGCGTTGCAACAGGCAGTGCAACAGCTCAAATTCCAGGTGAGTGAGTTTAACGGTTTTGTCAAACCAAATGGCTTCAAACCGTTCAGGAACCAGGGTTAGGGGGCCGTAGCTCAGAATTTCGCTATGTTTAGCCGCTTGGGGAATGCGATCGGTGCGCCGCAGCAGGGCCCGCACCCGCGCCAACATTTCTTCGACTTCAAAGGGCTTGGTTAAGTAATCGTCTGCCCCTGCATTGAAGCCTTCAACTTTATGTTGCGTTTGCCCCAGCGCGGTCAGCATGAGCACGGGAATATCGGCGGTGCGTTCATCGCGTCGCAGCCGCTGACAGACGGTGAACCCATCAACCTTGGGCAACATAATGTCCAACAAAATCAAGTCGGGCATGAGTTGGAGCGCTAGGGCTTGGCCCTTGATGCCATCGGTGGTTTGGTTCACGTCATAGCCGGCCATTTCTAGGTTGACGGATACCAGTTCGGAAATGGCTGGATCGTCGTCAATAACGAGAATGCGCGGCATGGCCTTTGGCTCCGAAAAACGTGCGATCGGGGACAGGCAACCAACTGCGTATCCCTGATCGGATTATAAAGCGGCTGAGAAGAAGGCTGAAAAATCACTATTTTGTTTTAGCAATCGTTCGCAACTGACGGTAACAGTTCGCAATGTTGCAATGTTTGCAATCTGGCCGTGGCTAATCCTGCCGTCGCGAACCTTGTTGTTGCCCGATCGCCCCGCTGCCGGCTGCACGGGAGATTTAGGGGCTGCAAGGATTAGGGACTGAGATGAACTTGGCCGAGGATGGCCCGCAGGCGATCATAATCATCCTTGAGCAGGACGCTGAGAGTGCGGCCCGCCTGCACCAACCAGGGACGATCGCCCTGTCGCAGCCGATAAACCTCCCGCAGGGTGGCGGCAATCAGCGCATCGGTGGGCGTGCCGCTCATTTGCAGCAAAGTCCGCAAAAAGTCCATTTTGGCGGTGAATTCCACCACCTCTTGGCGATCGCACCCATACACCGCCTGGTGAATTTGGGGTGGACGGGGGGGCAAATGTTGATAGAGCGGGCCGTTGATCAATTTGGCCCCCGCTTGCAAGAGGCTGGCGATCGCCCCTGGGTTCACGCCTTCTGTGCCGATCGCGTCGGGATTCAAGGACTCCAGCGGCACAAACCCCACGATCGCCACTCGAAACTCCGTGCGCAACATGGAAAAAATCTGCGGCTGTTGTTCGCGCAAATCTTCCAAGGACAGCCCCAAGGCCTGGGCCCGGTGTACGGAGTCGATCGGGGCGGTGGTGGCATGATAAACCACCCCATAGATCTGATTGCCGGAATCCTCATCGCGCGATCGCACCCAACTGCCAAAGGGCGGCATGGTCGGAAAACTAAGGGTTTCTGGCTCCAAACATTGGGCCAAATATTCCGTCGTGGCCGTTTCAATCACTTCCGCCAGGTGATGGGACGGGCGATCGCGCTGGGCAAATTGCGGCAGGGGTAAACGCATGGCCGAACCAAACGGGGCTAAGGGGAGCAAGGGTTAGAGGACGGATGGCCTTAAACCAATGCGTTACTTTTTGCCGCGACCAGCCGTGGCATCCACCGTCTCCAGTTCCGAGAACCGGAAGGTGACCAATTTATCCCAGTTGCCGCCCTCAAACAGCACAGCCACTTTGCCATCGGTCACGCGCTGCACTTGACCTTGAAACTGATAGTAGGTGTCGTTGGGGTTAATGACACGGACTGCGGAACCGGGCAGGATCATAGGATTAGCCTGAACTCGACAGGGACTGGGATTGGCGTTGGGATCGGGGCTTGGGGCCCCAAGGGCCGTCAAGCGATGCCCAGCCCTTACGATAGCGTGCGATCGAGCTGCTTTGATCGCCCAATCCCGCCCGATCGCCCCCAAAATTTTTGATATCCCCAATCAGGCGAACGGTTTAATTCTGAGCTGATCTCGGGCTGTGCCGATCGATGGATCCAATCAATTGGGTCGATCAAGCACGCGACCTAGGGCAGGGATTCCCCGCGTCTTTAGCTGGCCAGCACCAAGTTATCCCGATGCACCACCGTTTCCGGCGCGTCGTGCCCCAAAATTGCGGCAATTTCGTCCGATCGCTTGCCACAGATTTTCTCCAGCGCCTCATGGCTGAAATTCACCAGGCCGCGAGCCACCTCCCGCCCTTCCAGATCACAGAGCTGCACCGCATCTTGGGGTTGAAACTCCCCTTCCAAGTCCCGAATTCCCGCCGCCAACAGGGATCCACCCCCCGTGCAGATCGCCCGCACCGCCCCGGAATCGAGATAAAGCTTGCCCGCTGGAATCAGGCCATGGGCAATCCACCGCTTGCGGGCGCTGGTGGCCTGAGGTTGGGGCGCAAACTGCGTGCCAATATCCGCCCCCTCCAAGATTTTCAGCAAGTTACGGGGTTGGCTGCCGTCCGTAATCACCACGCGAACCCCGGCACTGGTACCAATTTGGGCGGCGGTGATTTTGGTGGCCATGCCGCCGGTTCCCCACTGGGAGCCACGGCCGCCAATGTCCAGTTCCAACGCCTCCAAATCAGACATTTGCTCCACCAGGCGAATCGGTTCCGCGTCGGGATTTTGGCGTGGGTCGGCGGAATAGAGCCGATCGACATCCGTGAGCAAAAACAGCCACTCCGCTTCCACCAGGCTGGCCACCAAGGCCGAAAGGGTGTCGTTATCGCCAAATTTCAACTCATCCACGGCCACCGTGTCGTTTTCATTGACGATCGGGATAGCCCCCATCCGCAGCAGTTCTTGAAAGGTGCTGTAGGCGTTGATGTAGCGACTGCGCTGGGCCAAGTCCCCCCGCGTCAGCAACACTTGGGCGATCGGCTGGTCAAACTGACTAAACAGATCGTCATAGACCCGCATCAGTCGCCCTTGGCCCACGGCGGCCACGGCCTGTTTCTGGGCGATCGCCTTGGGCCGTTCCGTCAGCCCCAACCGCGCACAGCCCACCCCCACGGCTCCCGACGACACCAGCACCACGGGATAGCCCCGATCGCGCAGATCGCAAATCACTTCCACCAACGTGGCGATCGTGGACAAGGCCAGCCGGCCGCTGTCCGGTTGGGTCAAGCTAGAGGTGCCAATTTTCAAGACGATCGGGCGCATAACTAACCACCACTTTCGGGACGGTTGCAAGGGGCAACCAATTATCAAACCAGCGAAGGGCCCCAGCGGCCCAGGCTTTGGCCCCGGGGCGATCTTGGCCAACGGGGATCAGGCGGTGGATGTGTGGGGTGAATGCGTGGGGCTAATTCTGGGCGATCGCTTCGTCTTCGTGTGGATCCCTAACCAGAATGCTTGAGATTGCTGCGAGACCTCCACCCCCCATCCCGGCCTAGATCCTGGGCGAAACGGCTATTTCAATCCCAGTGATCCCAAAAACCATGGGAAACGCAGCGCAAAAACAAAGTGCCGGGATCCGGAGACCCCAGCACTTTGACTGTTTAAAAAAGTTGGTTTTATGGTTAGGGTCTTTATTGGCTGACCCCATTTGAACTGTTATTAGAATCGCAGATTTTTGGGATGGCGTTTTATTTCCTTATATTTTTTTTATATTTGTTTCTTCATAAAAGTTAATCAACATGATCGGATTTTGTATTCTAGCAAGCGATATATCACGAGATCAGTGTCTTTTCTTTAAAAAATGTTTCAGCCATAGCGGCAACTTGATAGAGAAATCCCCCTAGGCCAGAAAGCCGAGGCGATTTGAATAAAAACTGTATCGGAATTGACAAAAAATTATTAAGCGCCCTATTCCCTAGATTTTCACCATGAATCTGTGCGTTACACCGCAAATTGCAACGATTAATGATGGCAAAAACCATGACTAATCGCTCCTAAAGTTAGCCCCCAAATCCTCGGATTGGATTCCGAATCTTTGGGGGCAGTTGTCAATGGTGCTGTGTTGGTTGTTTGGGGCCAAGACTGCTTAATTGTGTGCTCATCTATTCAGGTGGGATCCACCCAGTCAAAATCCATGAGCACCGGTCATTTGTAACTCAATCTCAGAATGACTTCGAGTTGACGGTTGACGAGTTAGCTGGCGGGGCGATCGGGCGAGGAGGTCGCTGTGGGCAGGGGCGAAGGATCGCGATAGAACGACGCGCCAATCAGTTTTGAGAGCCACACTTCGAGGGAGTGAATCGGGTAGCCCCGATGGGCCGACAGGGGATTCACCATCGGTTGCACCAACACGGTGAACAGCCCCAGACGGTTACCGGCCAACACATCGGTGAATAGGCGATCGCCCACCATGGCCACCCGTTCCGGCGGCAGTTGCATTTCTTGGAGCGCTTGGCGCAACTTGCGGCGGGAGGGTTTGGCGGCTCCGGTGAAGTAGGGCAAGTCGAGCGATCGAGCAATGCTGCCAATGCGCGATTCGCTCAGGTTGTTGCTGGCCAGCCACAGTTGCACATGGGGCCGCACCGCCTGGATCCAAGTCACCAGTTCCGGTGAAACCGCGTCGGTGGTGGTGGGAACCAAGGTGTCATCCACATCCAGAATCAGGCCCTGCAAACCGTGCTGCACAATCACTTCCGGCGTGAGGGCCAAGATGGAGTCGCCTAGGATTAAGTCGGGCTGAAGCAGGACACCAAACGTCACGGGAACCTCACAAACTTGTGGCGATCGAACTGAGCAGCGAAACTGAGCAGCGAAACTGAGCAGCAACGTGGAAATCGGGCGATCGGGACGATTGCACCTAGGGGCTGGGGCTGGCCGCCGGTTGAGGGGTCGATCGAGTCCTGGCGTTCCGCTCGGCCCGAATGCGCTTCACCGCGGCCTCGTGTTCCGCCAAGGTTTTGCTAAACACATGGGTTCCGTCATACCGTGCCACAAAGAACAGATAGTCTGTTTTGGCCGGAGCCAAGGTCGCTTCTAGGCTGGCCTTGCCCGGTGCGGCGATCGGCCCCGGCGGTAACCCAGGATTGAGATAGGTATTGTAGGGCGATGGCTGGCGAATATCCGTGAAAGTCAAAGGGCGATCGGGCGTTTGCCGAATTTTCAGGGCATATTCCACCGTTGGATCTGATTCTAGCTTTTGCCCCTGATTCAGCCGATTGCTAAACACCCCCGCAATCACCGATCGCTCCTGGGGAATCACCGCCTCCTTCTCCACAATGCTGGAAAGCGTCACCCACCCCAACAAATCCAACTTGGTTTGGCCGCGATTTTGGTTCCACAGGGGCAAAGCCACCTTTTCAAAGCGATCGAGCATCGAATCAATCACCGCCTGTGGGGTAATCGTATCTCCCGGAAACTGGTAAGTATCCGGAAAAAGAAACCCCTCCAAGGACGTAATTCGCTGGGGCAACCAAGGATAGCGATCGCGTGGGATTTTTTGCGCGAGGGCCAAAAACTCCTCCGCCCGAAACACCCCTTGGGACTGGAAATAGTCGGCCATTTGCCGCACCGTCCAGCCCTCCGGAATCGTCAGGCTCTGTTGAATGGTCTTGCCCTGCCAAAGTTGCTGGGCAACGTCCGTCATCGGGGCCGTGGGCAATAGTTCATAGGTTCCCGCCTGGAAGCCGCCATTGTCGTCATTCCAAGTCAGCCACCGGGCCCACAGTTCCCAAGCCGCGCTGGAGCGAATAATCCCTAACCGTTCCAGATCGCGGCCAATTTGCCGGGCGCTGGTTCCCCGTTCAATTTGTACTTGTACTGCTTTCATGGCGGTGTCGCCCTGGGCCAAGTCCATGGGACGGTTGGCCCAGCTCCACCATTGCCATCCTTGCCAAGCACCAACCAAGGCCGCCGTGGGCACGAGGAGAGTAAATATCACGCGACCCAATCGTTGCATGGCTCGATCGAACTACTCCAACCCATTAAATAGTTGTTCCTCGATCGACGGTAGCAAATCTTCGATCTGCTCCAGCTCCTCGGGATCCAGTAGTTCTGGCTGTCCCTGTTCATTCATGCGGGCCACAATGAAAAACGGATCCAACGGCGTATAAACCGCATACTCCGTTTCATTATGGAAAAAGCTAGCTAACCACTGGAATTCATCCACATCTTCGCCGGAGCCGTTCCCTTCCCAGGGTTCATCCTCCTCCGGTTCTTCGGGTAATTCGCCCTCAACGGTCAGCACGATCGCCGTGCGCTTCAACTTCAAATTCTCCTCTGCCAACACCGCCTTCGCCGTGTTGAACAGGAGATCGATCTGTTGCTCGTTCTCGATCGGGACGGCTTCCTCGTCCTCGTCGTCACCCTTCCAGGTCACAATCTCAACCGGGGAATCCACCGGGTGTAAGAGCACATACTCGGAGCCTTCCACCTCGATCGAGTGCTCAACAAAACACTCCAATGTCCGACCCGTGGCATCGGACAGGGTGATGGTGGGAACGTCCCACGCAGTATCTTCTTGGGTCATGCGCGCGATGGGAATCGAGACCTTAAAAGTATCCCCCATGAGGGCAGCGTTGCCGCAGGGAATAATTAGGATTTTCCCGCCCTGCTCTCAATCACCGAACTGACAGCAGAACGGCCAGGCAATTGGCTCACCCACAAAAAAGCCCCCTGCACAGGAGGCCCATTGCGGACTAGAGGAGAAAGTTCACCCCCAACACCCATCTTTCACTCAGTGCCTATACCCGATCGAGAAACCCATAACAGTGCTGTTCCGAGTGCTGTGAATTGTGCCAAGCACTGGGCCACCAATTGAAGGGAAAAAAAGAAAGGGCGATCGCACCGGTATTCTCAGCCTCAGGGGCATCATTGAGAATCAAGATGGGATTGATCGTACTTGAAAAACGAATTGGGAAAAAACCGGTTGCAGACTACTGGACAGTCTCTTTTGAAGCGATTGTTTCAGTAAACAACCTTCAACCCAACATCTCAATTCAGCGAATCTAGCGAACTTCATGAATGGTAGTTGCTGAATTGCTGATTCAGCCATTCAGCCAACGGAACCATTAGCCAATGGCATCTTCTTCAGACAGCATCTCTAGAAGATTGTCGGGATCCACATAGTGGCAAACCGCATCATCAACACAAATCAAAGCCCAACCCGATGCATCAATATCCATTAATTTGTAGGAGGCTTCTTGGACAAAAAAGCCCTTATGATTACGGGTTTCCGGCTTAACAGTAACGTTGTTCGCAGACATTTCCCTAACTCCTGAAACGGTGTGACGACGAACTGAACTGGTCGGGTAAAGCAAGTCTAATAACTTGTATCGCAAAATCCTATCATTCAATTTTTGATTGTCCAGTAAAGTTCTGTGACATCTTGCAACCCCTTGTTAAATGTAAACGCTGTAACCAGAGAGCTGCTGAACCCTGTTTTTTCGAGGGTTTGACCTGTCGGAGATTTGGCCTTTTGGGGTCACAATCGTTCGAGAAAGTGTAAAGTTTTTTGACAATTAAAAATGGAGCCAGTTTTTACCTGACTCCAATGCCAAAAAATCAATAAGACACGATCCCAGCACGATCCCTAACTGTCAAAGATCCAAGCTTTGATCCGCTGAAAGCCTTTGCTGTTGGGTTTTTGGGCGATCGCCTCTTCCAAATTTTTCTGAACTTCTTCGGCCGCGTCTTGGTCAATCAAAACCAACTGGCTGGCGATTTCCACCTGTTCGCGCACCCCTTTTTGGCCGTCTTCGATCATGGCAACGGCCAGATTTACACGGGCTTGGGCATCCTGGGGATTGAGTTTCACGGCTTTTTTAGCAGCTTTGAAAGCCAATCCCGCTTGGTCAGTCAGCAAATACAGCCATGCCAAGCAAGTCCAAGGGGGGCTGCTTTTGGGGGCCCGATCGCACACGGACTTGAACAGCGGAATCAGCACAGTGGGATCTTCACCGGCTTGATAGCGATCGATGCCTTGCAAGAACAGTTCTTCGGCGGTTAACGTCGCGGAGTCAGTGGTTTCCGCATCCGCAAGTTCTGAAGTGACGACAGGAGTTTCGGCCATGGGTCAACCACGAAAAAGAATGAGGGTCAGTCCTGACGAACGATCGCCAACGGGGAGCAACCCGCCAGCACCGATCGCCCAAAGGCTTGGTCTTTGACCACTGTTGAAGGGTTACGTTGCGCGCACAAAGTCGCGATCGCCCCGAAAACGGAATGGCAGGGACAATTCCGAATCCTAACGATACCAGCAAACGCGAAACGGCAATCCCGAAGGACTGCCGCCGCTGACAGAGGGGCGATCGATCATCCCCCCAATGGGCCCGACCAAACTGATGCAACCCAGTTAAGGACAGGAGGCCCAGTTCAAATCAACTCAAGCTAAATCAACTCAACCTAAATCATCAAGCTAAATCAACTCAACCTAAATCAACTCAACCTAAATCAGCTCACTCAACCAAAACCCAGTTAGAGGATGTCTGAAAAGCCAAAATTGCTACTCTGTACGCCCCAGGGATCGATGTAGACAAGGGGCTTAAGCCCCTTGCTCCCACGACAATTAATGTTTAGCCCGTACTGAAAGATACTTCTCAGACATCCTCTTAGGTTCAAGCCTAACTAGGCCGAAAAAGACTTCCCACAGCCGCAGGTTTGGGTAGCATTCGGGTTGCGAAATTGGAACCCGCCACCAATCAAAGCCGTGCTGTAGTCCAGCTCCAAACCATAGAGATACAGCAGGCTTTTCGGATCACAAATCACCTTGAAATCGCCGTAATCAAACACATCGTCATCGGGGCGAATATTCGCTGCCGTCTCAAAGTCCATCGTGTAAGACAAGCCCGAACAACCGCCTCCCCGAACGCCAACTCGCAAGCAGAGGTCGCTTTGGCCTTGGCTCTGGCGCAGGTTGAGCAGGTGTTGGCGGGCCGACTCGCTAATTTGAATGCCTTGCTTGGCGGGAATGGTTGAAGTAGTCATAGGGTTCAAAGGGCTGGGACTAGCAACTACCTGGGGATGGCTCCTTGAAGGAATGCCCCAGAGTTTCGCGGAATTTGTGAAATCGATGGAGTCTGATGGAATCTATTGTATGCAACTCCTCCAGCTAATTTTCAGTAATTCCAGGAGGCTATAGGTTCTGGCCATGTGACGATAACTTAACGATCATCCTCTTCCTGGATCCTCTGGGCTGAAACCACGGCAAAATAACCACGGTAAAATCAGCCCACCGCAGGAAATCACGGCACAATCACCCCACCCTAGGGTCTGTCGTCAAATCGTCTGAAATCCTGATTCCACCGCTAACGGCTCTTGAGGGACAAGGCCCTTAAGCCCCTTGTTGCGATGATCGGGACATGGAAAATCAACCGTTTCTGCCTAATTCCAAGGCAGCACAACCGTCCCTAAAACCTATCGTATGGTTCAGCCACCGTTTCGCCAGGCTGCCTCGGATGCTGGGTTTGGCGAGTGCTAGTTGGGAAGAATTGCGATAATGGAACCGGAAAGGCTGTGTCAGAACGTGAAAATGGAGTGCGCACTGCTCTTTCCAATGCGCTGTGTTGTTGGGGATCTGGGATATGCAAAGTTTGCCAAAGGCGACGATCGAACGGCTAAAGCAACTTCCGTTGTTGCGAACCACTTGGCAGGGAGACCTGAGACCGGTTCACAGCCGTGCCCTCAATACCCGCGCAAACCAGGATGCCCAAAGGCTCTGTGTGCTGTGGATGGATGTTAGTCAACCCTCGTTGCGCTCTTTGGAGCCGGTGACGGAAGAAGCGGGATTTGAAGCGGTGGTGCGGGTTTTGCTGCAGGCCATTGAACAACCCCGAGGACAACAGCCACCGGGACGGCCCCAGCGGTTGGTGGTTTGTAACCGAGAATTGCAATTTTTCCTGCGAGGCGCGTTGCAAGGGCTAGACATCAAGGTGGAATACGGCGCGAAGCTGCCTCTGATTGATGATGTGGTGCAATCGCTGGAAGCCTATAACCCAGAATTGGAAGTGCGAGATATTTGGGATTCGCCCCACGCCAAACGGCTGGTTCAAGCAATTCGGGCCACCTGGCGATCGGCCCCTTGGATGTTGTTGGCTGAATATGAAGTGGTGGAGATTAAATTTGAGCTGGATGAGCCATACCAGTTCTATTTATCCACTTTAGGCATGGAGGGGTTGGAGCTGGGATTGTTGCTCTATCGATCGCTGGAATCATTGGAGAAATTCCGCAAGGATATCATTAGCAGCCCCCATCGATCGGAACCGCACAAAATGGAAGAAATCTTTCTGAATCAAGATTGTTTCTTCCTCACCTTCAATGATCTAGAAGAGGGCGAAGCGCCATCCTCCCAAAGCCCCATTCTTAGCGAATCGGCCTGGCCAGAATTGGGCAGCATTCATCCCCTGGAAGGAATGCGAGATCATCTATCAGATGATGAATTGATGGTGATGGTCGTCATTTTGGAAGCGCTCAATCAGTTCATCAAGCGCAATAACAAAATCCTTTACGATGCTGACGATTTCCCAAGCCTCAACAACCAATTTCGGATTCTGAATCCCTTAGCGAATCCTAATCCTGGCCAGAAGCGCAAACAGGACAACATCGCTGTCACGATTCAAACGCGCCCTGATGTGACCCTGCGATTGCTGGAATCGGTTGCGGATCCCGAATCCCTGGCGGCTCATTTGCTGATGCCCGATTTTATGGATGACTTGGATGAGGATGCGGAGGGCATGGCCGCTCTGGAGCAAATCCAAAAATTGTTGTCCCTCGCATCGGGACGGGATGTTCCTCGGGGACTGGGCAACCCTAACTTGAATTCTGGCTATGCTCCAAGGGCGCTGAAATCGGGGTCGTCTCAACAATTGCCATCGGGTTCACGCCACTACACCCAGGAGATTGAGACGGATTGGTTACCGGAGGGAACGTTGGTCAATTTGGAAACCAATTTGCCTCGGGTGACCCATGACATGATTCCAAATGCTTTTCGATCGCCCTTGGTGGACTATCCCTTTACGCCCAATAATTTGATAGAGGGCGGTTCGGCGCAGGAAGGCCAGCAGAAAAAAGCTGGTTCCGGAAAGGCTGCTGGAAAGACCGCTGCTCAGTCATCGAAGCGATCGCCCAAGAGTTTCCCGCTACTGGCTTTGCAAACCTCCCAGCCCAAGGCCAAGGCGTTGATTGATGAAGTGCTGAGTCAAGATCGCCCGATCGCGATGGGGTTGATGTCGAGTCATGATCAGTTTGATCAGGCTTACGATTTGTTGGTGCTTTACACGGCGCAAGGTCGCCTGCTGGGGGTGAATGTTTATTGGCAAGATGACCCGCTCGATCGCGCATTGATTGAAGACTGGCACAAACGAACCAAGGCGGCGGGAAATTGCTGCTCGGTGGCGGTGTTTAAGGGAGCCACGGGCAAGAATCGCGGCATGGTTGATCCGTTGGATCTGATGCGGTTGTGGGATATCCATGCGTTGAGCATGGAAGATTTGATGAGATCGGCAGTGCAGGCCCAAATTGCCAGGGGGAAGGCCTAGGGGCGACGGAAGCGGGCAACTGCGATGTTACAATTCGTTAATATTTTGGGTGATCGAGCCGGGTGAACCGTTCCAGGAACCCACCGCCCGATCGCCCTTACTCACCCGATGCACAGAAGGATTTGAGGCAGCCATGCGAGTCGCGATCGTGGGAGCCGGATTAGCCGGATTAGCCACCGCCGTGGATCTAGTCGATGCGGGCCATGAAGTGGAAATCTTTGAGGCCCGTAATTTTGTTGGCGGCAAGGTTGGCAGTTGGGTTGATGCAGACGGTAACCATGTGGAGATGGGCTTGCACGTCTTCTTTGGCTGCTATGAAAACCTGTTTGGCCTGATGAAAAAGGTGGGAGCCTTTGAAAATCTGTTGCTGAAGGAGCATACCCACACCTTCGTGAATCGGGGCGGCCATTTGGGCGAGCTGGATTTTCGCTTCCCGATCGGGGCCCCTTTCAACGGTTTGAAGGCTTTTTTCACCACCTCGCAACTGTCGGTTGCCGACAAGCTGGCTAACTCGATCGCCCTGGGAACCAGCCCGATCGTCCGGGGATTGGTGGACTTCAATGGCGCAATGAAAACGATCCGTGAGCTGGATCGGGTCAGCTTTGCCGACTGGTTCCGCAGCCACGGCGGCTCCGATGGCAGCTTGAAACGGATGTGGAACCCGATCGCCTACGCCCTTGGCTTCATCGACACCGAAAATATTTCGGCCCGCTGTATGCTCACCATCTTCCAATTCTTCGCCGCCAAAACGGAAGCTTCGGTGTTGCGGATGCTGGCCGGCTCGCCCGATGAATATCTGCACAAGCCGATCGTCAAATACATCACCGATCGCGGCGGCAAAATTCACCTGCGTCGCCGGATTCGGGAAGTGCAGTACACCGAAAGCAGCAGCGGCGAAATCCGCGTCACGGGCCTGGATGTGGTCGATGGGGAAGCCACCGAGCGGATCACTGCCGATGCCTACGTGGCCGCCTGCGACATCCCCGGCATTCATCGCCTGTTGCCGGAAGCCTGGCGCAAAATTCCCGAATTCGACAACATCTACAAACTAGAAGCCGTGCCCGTGGCCACGGTGCAGTTGCGGTTTGATGGTTGGGTCACGGAAATGCAAGACCCCGCAGCCATGAAGGATTTGGCTAAGGCGCGTGGCCTCGATAACCTACTCTATTCCGCCGATGCGGATTTCTCCTGCTTTGCGGACTTAGCCCTCACCAGTCCCAAGGATTACTACCGCGAGGGCCAAGGCTCCTTGCTGCAATTGGTGCTGACTCCCGGCGACCCGTTCATCAAAAAGTCCAACGAGGAAACAGTGCAGCATGTCCTCAAGCAAGTTCATGACCTGTTCCCCTCGTCGCGCAGCCTGAATCTGGTGTGGTCAGGGGTGGTGAAGCTGGCCCAATCGCTCTACCGCGAGGGGCCGGGCATGGATCCCTATCGCCCCAACCAAAAGACCTCGATCGAAAACTTCTTCTTGGCCGGCAGCTACACCATGCAGGACTACATCGACAGCATGGAGGGCGCAACCCTCTCGGGCAAACAGGCGGCGAAGGCGCTGTTAAGCACCCAACTCCCGATCGCGGCCTAGCTATCGGCTGTCTATGAGGGGTTCATTCTTGGTCAACCGGGGGTAACCGGGCGATCGGGTCATACCTCCAAGTGCTGATTGCAGCAGCATGTGGGGTGGTTAATGGCCACCCTCCAGGTTTAACAGTGTTGATCGTGCGGATCATTCAGACCAGTTCAGACCAGTTCTGACCCCTCTTTTCTGCATCTCAAAATTCCGGTGTCAAAATAAATCAATTGGTTATGAATCAATTGGTTGCAAGCACGGTGATGTTCACATGCTAGAAACCCTGACCGCCCCGATCGCCCTGGCAGACTTTTTGGAGTTGCCGGAAACCCAACCAGCGAGTGAATATATCGACGGGCAAATCCTGCAAAAACCCATGCCCAAAGGAAAACATAGCCGAATCCAAAGCAAGTTGACTGCATTCATCAATGCAGTAACGGAACCATTAAAGTCAGCCAGTGCATTTACCGAATTGCGTTGCACCTTTGATGGGCGCTCGATCGTGCCGGATATTGCTGTCTTTTCTTGGGAACGGATTCCCAAAGATGAATCGGGTGAAATTGCCGATCGATTTCTGCTGGCTCCCGATTGGGTGGTGGAGATTCTGTCTCCTGATCAAAGCCATGCCCAACTATTTAAAAAACTCCGCCATTGCTTTCAGCACGGAACGATCGCTGGTTGGATTATTGATCCCGCCAACAAAGCCGTCATGATCTATCGGCCGGGTCAAGAGGCACTGTTGTTTGATCTAGAAGAAATGCCCGATCGCCCCTTGCCCATTCCAGAATTTGTCGGAGAGCTAACCCTCACCTCAGAAGTTTTATTTAGTTGGCTGGCACTGTGAAACTGCGAAGAATTCAAATTCTTCAAGTCCTTCGATTTTTTATACAGATTTTACCTAGAACAATTGGTACGCTATATCGCAAATTCAATACAGCGCTTAGTTAGGTGGGCAATGCCCACCCTATGGGCTAATTTTTACCATTAATTGACGAGCTTCTGTTGGGCTTTCCGTTGCTTTTTGCGTTCCACCATGGCCGATAAATGTCGTCGCAACAGAGCGCTACCTTGCAAATTTTGACTTTCCAAATATAAATCTCCCGCCTTTACCAACCGAGGAACTGCTTCATTGTCATTGAGCAAATTAGCCAAGGCCAGACCCCAGTTATGGTAAGCCTCCGGCCAGTTGGGTGCTAATTCCAGAGCCGTTGCAAATCGCTCACCGGCAGCCCGATAGTCTCCTTGGTTAAACAGCGTTTGTCCCTGATTGAAAGCCGCGATCGCCTTAGGAATTCGATCGCCGTTCTCTGTGGGCAAGGGAACCGCCTCCGTGAACAGAACCGATCGGCTACCCTGGCCGCGATAGGCCCAAATCATAATTCCCAAAGAGCCACCCAGCACCGCGCCGATCACACCAAACCAAAGGGCAAAGTCACCCCACTCTAAGCCCAGGCGATCGAGCAATTGGGATTCAACCACGGCCACGAATGCTGTCATCACTGTTGTCATTACCCCGATTATGATCATTGATGGATGAAGACGACAAGGGACTTCAGTTCTATCGTCAAATTGCCTGAAACCCTGATTCTACTGTTGGTGGATCGTGGGAAGGCAAGGGACTTAAGATTACTGTGAATCCGTGGCAGTGGCTTGCCAGGGCGATCGCCAGATTTCGCCCCGCACCCGCAACACCAAACGCTCAATGCCAAGCTGACAGGCCGCTTGATTAAGTTGGGCCCGCTGTTCCCAAAGCTTGTGGGCAGCGCTATCGGCCCGACAATCAATGGCCAAGACCGATCGCCCTTCCAACACATCCAAATACATGGCATAACCCGCAACGGGTCGGCATCGAGCCAACTGCCAAAACCGCATTACCAAAGCTCTTTGAAAGTCGATCGGCATTGGATCGCCTCCTCCGCTGGCTGGTACGTCCTGAACTTTGGCCATTGTGGCTTGCGGAGAATTCAGCGGTCGAGGCGATCGTTACAGCTTGATGATCATTGCAATAATTAGCCTAGGCATAAAGACCAGAAACCCATTTTCCATAGCCGTTGTAGGGACGGGTGGGAACCGTTTTCCAGGCCAGCGGCGGGCCCGACCCCAATAACCGCTCCGTGGCCTGAGACCAACGGGGATGAGGCACAAGGGGATCCACATTGGCCTCAAAGCCATATTCATCAGGGGCCAGAGTGTTCCAAAAGGTCAGGGGCTGACGGGGCAAAAATTCAATTTTGACGATCGACTTAGCCCCCTTGAAGCCGTACTTCCAAGGCAAGACGGCCCGAATTGGCGCGCCATGCTGCTTCGGCAAAATCTGGCCGTAATTGCCCACCGCGAAAAAGGCTAGCTCATTGGCCATTTCCTCAATCCGCAAGCCTTCGGTGTAGGGCCAAGGCAACTCCCGGAGAGACCAACCGGGGCCAATCGTGATGTCTTTGTTGTAGTAGGAGGTGAAGCGGACGAATTTAGCATCGGGCAAGGGATCAACCGCTTCGATCAGTTTGCGCATCGGAAACCCGAGCCAGGGCACAACCATCGCCCAGGCTTCGACACAGCGAAACCGATAGATGCGTTCTTCGATCTCAAAGGCTTTGATTAAATCCTCGATCGCCCAAGTTTTAGGCTGTTTGACCAATCCAGACACTTCCACAGTCCAGGGATTGGTGGGCAACCGTTGGGCCCGCTGGGCAATGTCCTTCGTGCCGCCAAACTCATAGAAGTTGTTGTAGCGACCAGCCAAGTCTTGGGGCGTGACGGCTCGCTGCGGATCGGCAAATTGGGAATTGCGCTGCACCCCAACAAAGGGCGATCGCATGGTGGTGGGGCCGGGGGGTGGAGCTGCTTCCAGCTCGCCGGGTGGTGTATTTTGGCAACCCGTCAGCGACGAAACACTACCGGCAATGCTGAACCCGGCGAGGGATTGCAAAAAGCGGCGGCGATTGAGAAACAGGGCTGGATCCGTTGCTTCGCGATCGCGCAGTTGCCAGTCGGGGCGCAGATTAAAGAAGGTCATGGGGTAGACAGGGCGAGCAGTCA
This sequence comes from Limnothrix sp. HT2024, assembly GCF_059138625.1. Classification (NCBI taxonomy): domain Bacteria; kingdom Bacillati; phylum Cyanobacteriota; class Cyanophyceae; order Pseudanabaenales; family Pseudanabaenaceae; genus Limnothrix; species Limnothrix sp. HT2024. The sequence continues at coordinate 3,119,134 of NZ_CM181121.1, read as the reverse complement.
GCGCGGTGAGTCAAGCACAGTCGATCGGGTGCGATCGCGGCGGCAACTAGGGCAGGCGATCGCTAGGATTACAGCTTCTCAGGAGAACACCCAAGCCAAAATTATATTCTCCCTCAAGAATACTCAGAACCGTTTGTAGTCTGACGGTCGCGCTCACCAAGCGCAGGCAGGTTTTGTAAATCAATAGACCCTATTGAATGTTATTGAACATTCTGGTGCAGAGCGTTGTTAGACTTTGTTGCTTTGCTCCACAATAATGACGACATTCCCTTTCTTGTGTCCTTGTTCAACATACCTATGAGCTTCGGCAGTCTGCTCCAGTGAATAACGCCTGTCGATGACCGATTTCATCTTGCCCATTTCGATTAACTCTTTCAGAAAAATCAGATCTGCTTTACGCTCGATCGCCACCCCACCGATGACTTTCTTGCTGCTGATCATTGAAGTCCACAGCCCTCGGAGGATCGGCAATAAATTGATATGAACAGCTCTAAGATAGATGCCATTATTTTTTAGCGAGTTGAGACAGCCTGAAAATGGACTTTTGCCACTGGTGTCAAAAATGATGTCGTAGGTCTTACCGTTTTGAGTGAAATCCTCTTTGGTATAGTCAATAACGTGATCAGATCCGAGAGATTTCACCAATTCTAATTTCGCTGTACTACACACTCCGGTTACTTGTGCGCCAAAAAATTTGGCAAGCTGCACGGCAGCCATCCCCACTGCCCCAGAAGCGCCATAGATCAAAACTTCCTGCCCGCTCTGAATCTTTCCCTTATCTCTCAGGAAGATCAATGCGGTTGTTGCCCCAAAAGGAATGGCCGCAGCTTCCTCATAGGTCATATTGGTAGGCTTGATCGCAACCGCCCCTGCTTCAGGCAGACAAATATACTCAGCATTTGCACCAAAACTGGTTCCTGCACCAGCAAATACTCTGTCACCTGCTTTGAATTGTTTTACATTTTCACCAACTGCTTCAATCTCTCCGGCTAGCTCCGATCCGAGTATCGTGTTGTTTTTAGGTCTTGCGAAACCGTAGAAAAATCTTACGGGGAATGGGTCAGCTTTTCGGATGCGGATATCTGCTGATGTTACTGTTGTTGCATAGATTTTAATTAGCACCTCGTTTGCTTTAGGAGTAGGTTTTTTTACTTCTTGAAGCTGCATAGCATCGGGAGATCCATACTTGGCACATACAATTGCTTTCATGAATGTTCCTCAAAGATAGTTTTAGTGTGCCATAGTTTTTTATCCATTGACTTTGCGAAATTTAACGTTTCTAGTCAGCGACTGTAAGCTTTCTTGTGTTTAGCATAAGTTATGTTTGTTGCAAGTCAATCTTCGACAGCCTGCCGCACTAGAATTCTTAGATCATGCCACTTTGTCAACAATTTTAGAACAATCATCGTTATTAGAGGATGTCTGAAAAGCTAAAATTGCTACTCCATATGCTCCAGCGATCAACGCAAATAAGGGGATTAAGCCCCTTGCCCCCACGATAATTGATGCTTGGCCCGTACTGAAAGATACTTCTCAGACATCCTCTTAGGAAGTATCACTACAAAATACTTTCATTTGATTGACGAATTTTGCTGATAACTTTCAAAATAGTTTCTCGGTTTTTAGCTGATTGAATCCATCGCGGCAAGCGTGAAAATAGGCTGCGATTCGACCAAAGATCATTCTCGTCGCGTTGGCTTTCTCGCAATCTTGCGCTGACAAATGCTTCAATAAAATCTAAATGTTCAAAATTGTAAGCCCAAAGCGTCTGGCCACAACAAGGTGCTTGCAACCATAAAGGGTAATGAAAATAATCATCTACTGGTGGCTCATTTTTCCAAGTTCTTGAAATTGTGCTTTCAGCCCAATCCTTGTAGGAGCCACAGGCTTTGCAGGAAAACCTGCGAGGAGAAAATCGGAAATTTTTAGGAGTGGTGCAACGCACAGCAGCACATGACTCACAATGGGGACAGCGCACCAGAACCTGATCTTGAAATGATTGAATTGTGTCTCCTGTATCCTGAAACCTTTCCATAATTTAAGTTGAAATACTTGATGTCCTAGCCCAAAATCTAGCGGTCTAATTCTGATATTATGGGCATTCTTCTGTTGCTGCGGAATATACCGTCATCTACGGGACTTTGACCGCAACTCGTAGCGCATAGGTCAACGTTGCGGAGTCAGTCGTCGTGATCAGGAGATTAATACCTTCGCTCCCTACCGATCGGGTAGCAGCAACAGTCATTGGACTTGACCGATCGAATTAAAACAGCCGCGCTACTAGGCTCAGCGATCGCTAGGATGACCGCTTCTCAAAAGAACACCCGAACCAAAATTATATTTTGCCTTAAAAATACCCAGAGCCTTTTGTCGTCTAACGACCAAGCTCACCGGACGCAGACAAACTTTGCAACTCAACCGACTAGATTACGGCGTTCCGGCGCAGCGAAGTTGTTAGCCTGTATGGGAGTGTGTTTACGGGTCTTTCAACAATGGATTACAAGCAAAAATGAATTCTTCAACTGGTTGTCCTTCCAGCAAATGTTCTTGAATAATACGTTCACAAACCTCTGGAGTAACTTCACAGTACCAAGTTCCTTCGGGGTAGACAACGGCAAGGGGACCACTGCGACAAAACATTAAACATTCTGTCTCTGTACGATAAATATTATGTCCATCTTGAGCAAGTTGTTTCAATCGCCTGCCCAAATATTTCCAGGTTTTAGCACCTTCTTCAGCGGGACAACAAGTGTCCCCACTTTGACGTAATCCAGTACACAGCAAAATATGTCGCTCGTAACCACCTTGCCCATCAATAGCAATACCTCGTGATTTAGCTTTCTTTTGTAAAGGTTTTATATCCATAATGAGTAGTACTTTAACGACAGTTGGAAGTTGCGGTATACAAGTGTGTGCGATAAATTAATCTTACCAAACCTTGGTGATCGCAAAAACGTTGATGAAATACGGCTAAGTCTGATACAAGTTTTTCTAAATTTCTTCCTTCAGACGCTGTAAATCCCTGACTTCGGGCTAAACCGACTAGCCCTAGAGAATCTAAGTATTGGTTAGACACAAACTGATGTCGCTTTAAATTTGTGAAGCAAGGCAACCATAACCCTTGCCAAAACAGTTGATAACGGATGCTCTTGAACCATGTTTCCAGTTGCATTTCGGATCGGGATTGGTGCTCTCGATCTTTGGATGCTTCAAAAACCAAGCGGGTGTATTCTTTGGAAACAAGGTCATCTTGATCCCAAAAGCTCCATGTTAATGCTAAACGTCCACTGGGTTTGAGGATACGGCGGAACTCTTGGAGACTTTTGTCAAAATCAAACCAATGGAATGCTTGAAACGAAGTAACTAAATCGACTGAGGCATCCTTGAGAGGGGTCTGTTCGGCAGTTCCGACCAGAAACTCTACGCCTTCATGCGGGGTCGCTGCCGTTCTCATGTCTTCGTTGGGTTCGATCGCCACAACCTGAATCCCTCGATCTGCCAGCAATCTTGCGCCAATCCCTGTTCCTGCGCCAACATCAGCAGCAGTAATCTGAGTCGGACTTCCCAAGCCTGACAAAATTGTATCGATCACAGAAGCGGGATAAATCGGGCGGTACTTTTCGTAATCTTCGCCCCGATCAGAAAAATAGCTCAACGCATCTGTTGTCGAATCGGAGGCGGTGGAGAAATCAAAACTCATATTGCTAACCTCGCCACGAGTTACATTCTCAGGCTAATTCAGAAACTAAGATTGCAGGCTAACGACCAAGGTAACCCAGCGGCGACCGAGAACCTTTGATTTCAGAATCCGCCCGATCCACCGCTCAGGTTGGCCGCCTTGTTAGCCGTCTTTCGGTCTTATTGCGTCAGTGTTGTCACTTGCTTCTGGGATTATTCATATCGAAGCGGCGCAGTCAGATCGTGTTGTTGATCGCGCACTTGAATGTGAATTGCTTCGTCCGAACAGGTGAGCCGCACCCATTTCTTGGTGAAGAAAAACTTGTAGGTATCCGAGCCAGTGCTACCAGGACCAACAGTAAACTCAATTGCATCCTTTACGGATTCAATGCCCCCCAGTTCCATCAATTGGGTGACAAGTCCTGGCGCGAGCGCACCGAAATAAGTTGATGGTTTTCGCTTTTGTAGCCATGAAAATCTCACTTCAATACGCAGGACGGAAATCACGACATCGCATTCTCCGTGTCTGAGCAAGAAACCGAGAAGTTTTTCATCACCTTCAGAAACGTGCGAGCGGACACCCGATCTCGCAATCGTGAGAGCTTGTGCGAGTCCTTGTCTATCCGCTTCTGAGTACTCGATCGCTTTCATGGATTTGACGGCTAAGGGCTGCGGTAACCGGGCCGCCGCCAAGAAACTATGACTTCAAATTCCGCGTGATCGGCGGCTCCGGTTCACCGCTTTGTTCGCCCACGTCGTCTGCATGACCGACGCACTGAGCGATATGGTCGATCAACTGTAACAGAGTCTGCCTGTGGAAAAAGTTGTTCATGCGGTGGCTCACGAATGAATCCCCGCCCGAATCAATGATGTGTTGTCGTACGGTTTCAATCGACCGCGACAGGTCGGGAATGTCTGATTGTTTCGCAGCACCTGCAATGTCTTCCGGCCATAGTGCGTATGCATCAACTCCGCAACAGGCGGCGACACATTCAGTTTCCAGCGAGTTCAAGAATGGTTCGATGGGTTTCAGAATCTCGTCCAACTCGATCGCGTTTGTCTGTTGGCCATCAAGTTCAACGAACGTGATCCATTTATCTTTTCCGATGCTGATATCGTTGCGTTTCGGTTTCGACATGGGTATTCACATCATTCATCATTGACAGGCGACCGACTGATTGCGACCGTGATTTAGTGGGCGAACGTTGGACGTAGCCTTCCACCTTCGCCGGCCGGCGGGAGCGAACTTGCAAGCACAGCTTGCAGGCGGTCCGGTTGACGGAGGGGTTGGGTGTCATTGGTTTCGACGATTTACTACTGTCCTCGGAGTTCATCGGCGAAAGACCAGTCTTCATTTCGCACCGTTGCGACCAGAATTGGAAGGAACTCCTTGAATGAGTTTGCTAGCAATCGTTTCTCATCTTCATCCCGTCCGTAGGCAATGACTTGGCCGACGACACCGGTTGGGCCTGGGTCGAAGTCTAAGCCGACGTGATTGCCGCCGTAGTCGTGCGTCATAGGAATCCAGCATCGATTGGTGTACATCGGCTTTACTGCACCCGGCGGTTTGGATGACATGAAGTCAGCACAATCATCATTCATTGTGGACTCATCAATAGAGCGCCAAACGTCCCACTGCTGACAAATGCTTTCGGTCGATAGCAATTCGCTGCCCACATAGATACCGAGCTTGGCATGTACTTTCTGTCCGTTGTGCTCAGACAAGAAGTCATGAAGCTCTTGCGGAAGTGACTGACCGATGTGCTGTTCGAGTTGTGCCAATTCCGAGTATGTCGCACCCGCGTTGAGTTCACATGACTCGAACAGGCGCTCGTGTTTCAAATGGGCAATGATTTCATTCCACGCACTAACCATCACCGAACCTCCATTACTGAAGCCCCACTATGTATTAGACCGCATGTACACAATAACTCCCCTCCGCAGGGTGTTATCAAGCATGTGCGGTCTAACTCCGGTATTACGGGCGTTCTTCTGTCACTGCGGGATATGCCGTCATCTAAGGGATTTTGACCGCAACTCGTAGCACGTGGGTCAATGTTGCGGAGTCAGTCGTGGTGACAGGGGGCTGAAGATCTTGTCTGCCTAACGATCGGGTAGCAGCAACAGTCATTGAACTTGACCGATCGAATTAAAACAGCCGTGCTACTAGGCTCAGCGATCGCCGCAGGGTTTTTGGAGTTCGCTAGGATTAATTCTGACAGCAAATTCCAGTCCCCTCATTGATCGCCCACCCGATCGCCCTTACCGATGAACCTCTGGGAAAGCCTCAAAATGGCGATCGCCACCTTGGCCGCCAACAAATTGCGCAGCAGCCTCACCATGCTGGGGATTGTGATTGGCAATGCTTCGGTGATTGCCACGATCGGGGTGGGCGAGGGGGCCCAACGGTTTGTGACCGCTGAGGTGCAATCCTTAGGCCCCAATACGTTGTTTATTCGCCCTGGCAGCCCGGAGGCCGATCGGCGGCCCCTTTGGCCCCCACAAACCCTGGTGCTGGAAGACGCGGAGGCCATTTCTACAGAAGTGCCCACCGTGGTGGCAGTGGCTCCGGAGCTGACCGGGAACGAAGTGGTGAGCTACCGGGGCCGCAACGCTAGCGTCACCGTCATTGGCACCACGCCGGACTACACCGAGGTGCGCGATTTTCAGGTCGATCGGGGCCGGTTTATCTCCAAGCTCGATGGCCAACGGGTGCAACGGGTGGTGGTGTTGGGATCTGAGGTGGCGCGGCAATTATTCAACGGCCAAGACCCGATCGGGCAGTCCGTGCGCGTTCGCAACCTGCGAGCAGAGGTGATTGGGGTGATGCAGCCCAAGGGATCCAGCTTCGGCATGGATATGGACATGACCGTGTTTTTGCCGCTGCGCACCATGGCGAACCAGTTGGTGGGTCGTCGATCGCCCTATGGAACCAGCGTTAGTTATATTTCCCTGTCGGCGCGGGATGAAACGGTGATGCGAGCCGCCCAATTCCAGATTGAAAACCTGCTGCGCCGACGACACAAAATTGTGGGTGAAGATGATTTCACTGTTCGTAACCAGCAGGATTTGCAAAACACCCTGGGGGCAATCACCGGCACGTTGCAGGTAATGTTGGTGGCGATCGCCAGTATTTCCCTGCTGGTCGGTGGCATTGGCATCACCAATATCATGTTGGTGTCGGTGGCGGAACGCACCCAAGAAATCGGGCTGCGCAAGGCGATCGGGGCTTCCCAGCGAGATATTTTGATGCAGTTTGTGATTGAAGCGACGATTTTGGCCAGTTTGGGCGGGGCGATCGGCACGGCCGTTGGGGTTGGCGGCTTGGCCTTGGTGAGCGTGGCCACGGACTTGGAAGCGGCCCCCTCTAGCACCGCGATCGGGGTGGCTGTGGGTGTTTCTGGTGGGATTGGTCTCTTTTTTGGTGTAATTCCAGCCCAACAGGCGGCCAAGCTGGATCCGATCGTGGCCCTCCGCAGCGCCTAGGTTATGCCCTGTGCTCAATCGTCTGCAACCCTGATGTCATCGTGACGAGATCCTAGGGGACAAGGGGCTTAAGCCCCTTGTTACGACGATGAGGGGATGAAAAATTAACCGTTGTCCCTTGATTCCAGAAAATGACGACAGGTTCTATGGCTAAGGGAGCCACCAAACCCGCAACCCACAACACCGAGGACAACAGCACCGAGGACAGCCACCAGCCGCAGGTGTCGATCGTGCTGCCGGTGTTCAATGGGGCAGACACCCTGTCGGATACGGTGGCCTCGATTTTGGCCCAAACGGAACCCAATTGGGAACTGTTGATTATTGACGATGGCAGCCACGATCGCTCCCGGGCCTTGGCGGAGTCGATGGCGGTCGCCGATGGCCGGATTCGGGTTTATGCCTTTGCCAACGGGGGACAGGCGATCGCCCGGAATCGTGGGATCGCTCGGGCGCGGGGGAACTGGATTGGATTCATCGATGCGGACGATCGCTGGCATCCCGACAAGTTGCGGGCCCAACTGGCGGCCCTGGCGGCCAACCCCGCCGCCGGTTGGGTTTACAGTTGGACTCAGCTCACCGATGACACGGGCCGGGCGATCGGGCAACCGGTCATCAGCCCCTTCAGCGGTTGGATCTATGGGCCCCTGTTGGTCACGGATTTTGTCTCCAGCGGGTCTAATGTGCTGGTGAGTCGATCGGCCTTGAGCCAAGTGGGGGGCTTTAATCCAGACTTGGTTCCCTCAGAAGATTGGGATTTATGGTTGCGATTGGCTTGGCAGTTTCCAGCGGCCCATGTGCCCGAATGCCATGTGTTCTATCGCCAACGGCCCACCTCCTCATCGGAAAACGTGTGGCGACAGGAGCGCGTCAGTCGGCAAATTCTGCAAACGGCGATCGCCCGATCGCCCAACCAACTTGCTCCCCACCGGGCCCTCATTTGGGGCAACCGCTACAAATATCTACTCTTTAAGGCGTTGGATGGCCCCGCCCAACTGCGCCGAGCCAAAACCGCCGCTCGCTTCGCCTGGCAAGTCTTGCATTGCCATCGAGGGGTGTTGAAGCAATGGACTTTGGTAGCGCAAATTGTGCTCAAGATGGGGCTGATGGGGCTACCGGGGGCGATCGGGCAAAGGGCGATCGAGCAATTAGGGCTACAGCGCATCCAGGATCGGATCTTGACCTTAACCCTCGTACCGCGCTTTCAGGGGCCAATTCATGGCCAGGTCGATCAGTTCGATCGCCCCGAAGACTGATCGCGCCTTGGCATTTGTCTATCCGGCTATCAATACCCCTTCCGTAAGCCAAAGCAACCTATTTGACGCACCGTGGGTAAAAATTTTGACCCAAAGATTGCTCAAGGCTGCTGCGAGGCTCCAACTTTGCGCTCAAGCCACCATTGATTCAATTATTTCCAATCGAGGCCAGCAGTCCGATCTAATTGCAAGGTTCCAAGATCAACCCAAGCGACTGATTGAATTCAATTGAATCCACTGCACTTTTCGATAAGTCGTCAATGAATTTTGCATAATTAAAACTCATCAAAATATAGACCTCTTTTATTAGAAATAATTTTCATGAGTTCGATTTAATACTTGATCTTTACAAAAGAAAATTCTCTATCAGATCCGGTTCTTGTTTTGAATTTCTGAAGAAAAAATTATATTCCCTAAAAATCAGCCACGACTGACGGAGTTTTCCCATGAACTTTAGCGAGTTTGGTGTGGCAAATTTTGATTGTCGAGAGTCGGATCCTTGGGCGCAAACTTTTGAGATCAGCCTTCCCTCCAGCCAAAATCTCCCAAAATTCGGTTTCTGGCAATTGGCATCCAGTAGTTTCCCCGCAAATCAGAGTTTTAGAAGTACCAACGCGGTTTCAGAGACGGTTTCAGCCGCAGATTTTCTGCTCAATTCGGCAGCGAGCAATTTAGTCGCGAGTTCTGCAATTTCGGACACCATGCCCATCACCCCATCCAGTGCTGGATTAACCACCCCGATCGCCCCAGAAACCAGGGAACGCCGCAGCGCCAATGATGGTTTTTATCGTGTGGAGCTAACCACTGAAAACGCCGATCTGGTTCTTGGGGGCATTGGCCGGGACTGGATTCAAGGCGGGGGCGGTGATGACGAATTACACGGCTTGGATGGGGACGATCGCCTGCTGGGAAACCGAGGCCGCGATCAGCTATGGGGCAATGATGGCCATGATTGGATCCAAGGGGGACAAGGGGCAGATAGTCTGTGGGGCGGCAGCGGCAACGATCAGTTATTGGGGGATTTGGGAGACGATTGGCTCGCGGGCGAGTTGGGTATTGATACGTTGACTGGCGGCTTGGGGGCCGATCGCTTTTTGATTGGGATGGCGATGGATGGGGGCACGATCGACCAAGCGGATTTGATTTTGGATTTCCGAACCAGCGAGGCCGATCAGTTGGTGCTGCCCAGCGGTCAAGGGTTTGCAGATTTGGACTTCATCGCCGGAACGGGAAACAACAGTGGCGATACGATCGTGCGCGATCGGGCGACGGGCCGCAATTTGGCGATTTTAAAGGGGGTCAGCCCCAATAATTTCAACACCAGCAATGTGGTGTCCCAAGATAGCCTGGCCCCGACCCCGGCCGTGATTCGGTTCAGCAAGGGCAATTTTTTGGGCGTTGAGCTGGATGGCAAGGCGACCGTTACCCTAGAGCGATCGGTGAACACAGCAACGGATGTGAGCGTGAGCTTCAGCACCAGCGGCGGCACAGCTACCCCCAACCAAGATTTCACCCCCATCACCGGTTCGATCGTCTTTGGGGCCGGCGAAACCCGCAAAACCATCTCTATTCCGCTAACGGACGATCGGCGCACGGAACCCAATGAAACCGTAATGCTGCTGCTGTCCAATCCCGTTGGCGCTGAGCTAGATTTGGCAACCGCTACCCTCACCATTAGTGATCATGGTCTTTGAGCAGCGTTGAAGTGGGCCGAGTAGTTGCCCATCGTCAATTTCGCACTTGAATCCAGAGCGATCGGGCACGTCGATCGGCGTGCCTCTGCTCAACCAAAATGGGTCAGAAATTGGTCAACGATGCCTCGAAAGTATCTCGAAAAATCGACAGGCTCTCAGAGAATGTCTGAAAAGCCAAAATTGCTACTCTGTCCGCTCCAGTGATCGACGTAGACAAGGGGCTTGAGCATCTTGCCCCCACAACTATTGGTGTTTGGCACAGGCCAAAAGATACTTTTCAAACATTCTCTCAACCATTTGTCTTTGTTGATCGATGAAATCCACAAAATGGCCGCTTTGACTTTTCAGATATCCTGATCAAATGCCCTTTTGAATTATTGTTGAAACTCCTTTTATGTTCAAAATGCCCACCCAATTCAGTTTCGGAGCGCAATTCCGGTTTCTCAGGAAAATTTTTGAAAAGAACCGTTAGGGTCTGTCATCAAATCCTCGCAGTCCTCATCCTGTCATGATCTGATCGCCAGAAACAAGGAACTGGAGCTTTTGTGAGCAACCGGTTTCAGCGGTCATTGCCCACGGTCGATCGCACCGGCATCAGGAATTCAGCGAATGCGATGACAGCTCCTACCCTTCCCTGCGAATCAGTTTTGCTAGACGGAGCCGATCTATGGATTTCACCGGTTTTGAGGTGGCGAGTTTTGCCTATCGTGAAGCGGATTATTTAGCCCAAAATCCCGATGTGAGCCTTGCGGTAAGCGGTAATTTGCTGCGATCGGGCTTTGCGCATTTTTCACAGCATGGCTTCAAGGAAGGCCGCAGCCCCAGCGGCGACTATGAGATTTTGCAAGCGGTGTTGCCGCTTTACAACGAAGCGAATTATTTAGCCCAAAATCCTGACGTGCAAGGGGCGATCGGGCGGGGCCAGCTCACTTCGGGCCTGGAGCACTTTGCCCGATCGGGATTTCGGGAACGGCGCGAACCGGGCAGCGGGTTTAACCGTTTCAACTTTGGCAGCGAGTCAACCGATTCGCTCACGGGGAGCACTGGTCGCGATTTGCTGTTGGGTTGGAGTGGCGATGATCAAATCCAGGGGCTAGCGGGCGATGATCAATTGGCTGGCAACCGCGGCCGCGACTTGCTGTTTGGCAATGGGGGCAACGATCGACTGCGCGGCGGCAAGGAAGCCGATACCCTCTGGGGCGGTGCGGGCGATGATCAACTGCTGGGTGACCTGGGCGATGATGTGCTGTCGGGAGATTTGGGAGCCGACACCCTAACCGGTGGAGCCGGGGCCGATCTGTTCTTGATCAGTGCGGTGACGGGTGGCAGCTCGATCGCCTCGGCCGATGTGATTTTGGATTTTTTGCAGGAAGAAGCCGATCGACTGGTAGTGCCCAGCGGTCAGCGGTTTGAAGATTTGGACTTCACGGCCGGTACTGGCATTAACAGCGGTGACACGATCGTCCGCGATCGGGCAACGGGCCGCTACATGGCCGTTCTCAAGGGCATCAACCCCAATAGCTTCAGCGCCAGCAACGTGATCTCCCAAGAAAGCCTGAGCGCCAGCACCACGATCCTGCGCTTCCTGAACGGCGGTTTTGTGGGCAACGAGCAAGATCGCAGCGCCGTGATTACCCTGGAGCGTTCCGGCAACCTGCAAACCGCCGCCCAGGTCACCTTCAGCACCGGCAGCGGCACGGCCACCCCCAACCAAGACTTCACCCCCGTGAACAGCGCGATCGCCTTTGCGCCTGGCGAAACCCGCAAAACCATCTCCATTCCCCTAACAGACGATCGCCTCACGGAAACCGATGAAACCGTGGCCCTGCTGTTGTCTAATCCCGTGGGGGCCCAGCTCGATCGGGCAACCGCCACCCTCACCATCCGCGACGGCAGCGGCGGCAGCAGCAGCACGAACCCCACCGGCCCCGCCGTTTCCCTCGATGGCAATAGCTACAGCATCAACGAAACCGGCGGCTCTCTGGCCATCCCCGTGCGACGAACCGGCGACCTGTCCCAACCCCTGTCGGTGACCTATGCCACCAGCAACGGAACCGCCCTGGCCGGTCTCGACTACAGCGCCATCAATGGCCAGCTCACCTTCACCGCCGGCCAAAGCGTCGCCAGCCTCACGATCCCGATCCTGATTGACAGCCTGGCCGAGCCAACGGAAACCTTCCAACTCAACCTCAGCAACCCCACGGGCGGGCAACTGGGCAGCATCAACACCGCCACCATCAGCATCATCGACAGCACCGCCAGCGGCCCCAACGCGACCACCACGCCCACCGGCGGCCCGGTGCAATCCTCCGTATCCAGTGCCGTTGCCTTCAGCCCCGGTGATTCGGAAGTCGCGATCGCCGCCAAAAATGGCCCGAAGATCACCCTCGGCAACACCAACATCTACATCGGCTATCAACAGGTATCGGCCCTCAATCAGGATCCGATCCTGGTCAGTTTCACCAACGGCGTGCGCAACTGGGTACGCACCGACTACGAAACCACCGCCGATGATGGAACAGGCACGGGCTTAGCTTGGGATGGCTCCAATCTCTATGCTGTCTTCACTTCCACCGGCAATCAACCGGGGAATAACCTCAGTCGCTTCACGGGCAGCGGTTGGCTCACGGGCTACACAGACGGCAGCCCCAGCGGTGGCGGCGGCGGCAAAGTGGGGATTTTGGCCAAGGTTGATCCCACCACGGGCAATATCCAAAACGCCACTTACCTGACGGCACGTAATGACAAGGGAACCGCCACCCTTGGTGACGACACCACCAACTCCCTGTTTGTGCGGGGTCTCAGTTTCACGGGCGGCAATGTGTTGGTGCAAGCGGATTCGGCCTACGCGCCGCGCCGTCCCGACAAAACAGCCATGACTCAAAATGTTGGCAATGGTGCACTGCCCGCCAGCACGGGCTACAACTACGAAGTGGTACTCTCAGCCAATTTGGGATCTGCCCTGTCCACGAGGGCCAAAGACTTCATTTGAGGCCTAGGATGCCAGGGCCCGCTCACGATCGTCTGGAGTTCTTGATGGCATCTACTGATTTTGGGGGAGGAAGCTTGGCCAATTCGGCAACGGCTGTTCTGGGCCAAGGCATTGAGCCACGTTGGACGATGGGTTCAAGTGGGGTTGCATCCTACTTTTCGCCAATCCATGCTCACAATTCCGGAGGCGGTTTCAGCACTCAGCACTCGATCGAAACCCAAGATTCTGAGATCAAAAGTTCTGAGATCAAAAGCATTGATCACGTTTCCGAATTTTTCAGCACAAAGCAGCTTCTTTCTGGGGTTGATTTGCCTGGGAATTCTGCGGTTAATGCTGGAGTGAATGATCAGATCAATTTGGGTCAAATCAGTGATGATTTCTTGTTGAATTCCTGGGGACAAAATCGCAACCTGAGGCGCGGTGAAACGGGTGGCAATTTCAATCAGGATTTTGATCATCTGGGTCGCCGATCGGGAACTGATGCCCCCGATCGCCCGTTGGATCCTTTGACCGGAGCGCCTCAGGAGGAAACCGCCGCGATCGCCCCAGACCTGCCCCGATCGGTCAATGTGCCTCGCAACGGTGTGCAATCTTCGGTGAAAAACGCCGTTACCTTCGGAATCAACGACTCGGAAGCCGCGATCGCCGCGAAAAATGGGCCCAAAGTCACGATCGGCACCACCACCGTTTATATCGGTTATCGCCAAGTGACCTCCGCCAACAAAGATCCGATCCTGGTGAGCTTTAACAACGGGGTCAGACGCTGGGTGCGCACGGACTACGAAACCACCAACGATGACGGTACGGGCACGGGCTTGGCTTGGGATGGCTCCAATCTCTACGCCGTCTTTACCTCCACGGGCACGCAGCCGGGCAATGGCTACAGCCGATTCACGGGCAGTGGTTGGCTGCGCGGCTACACGGATGGCAGTCCCGGCGGTGGCGGTGGCAGCCGGGTCAGCATTCTGGCCAAGGTTGACCTGGCCACGGGCAACATCCAAAACGCCACCTACCTAACGGCTCGCAACGATCGGCGCACGGTTAGCGTTGCGGACGATCGCACCAATTCCTTAACGGTCAAGGGGCTGCGGTTTTCGGGTGGGACTGTGACTGTTCAGGCCGACTCCACCTATGCGCCGCGCCGGCCCGACAAAACCTCCATGACCCAACGGGTGGGCGGTGGCGCATTGTCGGCCAACAGCAGCTACAACTACGAGGTGGTGTTGGCGGGCAATTTGGGATCGGCCCTTTCAACCAAAGCGAAGGATTTTGTTTAATCGCCCAAAACCCTAGATCCCACCGTGACAATCTCGCTAGGGACAAGGGGCTTAGGGGGTGTCGTCAAATCGCCCGAAACTCTGATTCCGCCGTAACGAGATCGTGGAGAGCAAGGGGCTTAGGGGGTGTCTGAAAAGCCAAAATTGCTACTCTGTAAGCCCCAGTGATCGACTTAGACAAGGGGCTTAAGCCCCTTGTCCCCACGACGATTGGTGCTTGCCCGTGCCAAAGAATACTTTTTAAACATCCTCTTAGGGGGTGTCGTCAAATCGCCCAAAACTCTGATTCCGCCGTAACGAGATCGTGGGGAGCAAGGGGCTTGAGCATCTTGTTCCGACGACTGGAGGATGGCAAATTAACCATTTCCGCTCAATCCCAGGCAATCACGACAGGCCCTAGCAAAGTTCATGAAGTCGATCGCAGTTTTAGGAACCTCCTCCAACGCGGGCAAAAGTTGGGTAACCACGGCCCTCTGTGCTTGGTTGCGGCGGCGGGGTCTGCGGGTTGCGCCGTTCAAGGCCCAAAACATGTCCAATAATTCCTTCGTGACCCTGGAAGGGGGCGAAATTGGGCGGGCCCAGGCGGCCCAGGCGGAGGCCTGCGGGTTGCGGCCCGTGGCGGAGATGAATCCCATTTTGCTAAAGCCGTCGGGCAATAGCCGATCGCAGTTGGTGCTGTTGGGCCAGGCCGGGGAGCATATTGCGGCGGCAGACTATTACCAACATATCGATCGCCTGTGGGAGGTGGTGGCGCAAACCCTGGCGGACTGGCGCGATCGCTGTGATGTGTTGGTGATGGAGGGGGCGGGCAGCCCGGTGGAATTGAACTTGATGCACCGGGATTTGGTGAATTTGCGCCCGATCGAGCATCTCCAAGGCCGCTGGCTGTTGGTGGGAGACATTGAACGAGGCGGTATTTTTGCCCAAGCGGTGGGGACTTATCAACTGATGCCCCGATCGGCTCAGGCCTTGGGATTGGGCTTGGTGGTGAATAAGTTTCGGGGTGATTTGCGGCTATTTGCCGATGCCGATCGCTATTTTCAGCAGCATTTGCCCCACCTGCCCTATTTGGGAACCTTGCCCTACGCGGCGGAGTTGCAACCGGAAAGTGAAGATAGCCTCTGTCGATCGGCGGAAGAGGCCCCAGCGGAATGCGATCACCCGGTGATTGCCTGGATTCGGTTTCCCTTTTTGTCCAATTCCCAAGACAGCCAACCTTGGTTGATCGATCAAGGGGTGGCGGTGCGCTGGGTGACTCGGCCGGCCGAGCTGGCCACCGCCCGGGCGATCGTGTTGCCGGGCAGCAAAAACACCCTGCGGGATTTGGCTTGGCTCCAGGAAACGGGCTTGGCAGTGGCCATTCAACGGGCCGCCGCCCAGGGTGTGCCGGTGGTGGGCATTTGTGGGGGCTATCAAATGTTGGGCCGATCGCTGGTCGATCGCACGGGCATTGCGGGGGCTGCGGGCGAGATGGCGGGGTTGGGGCTGTTGCCGGTGGAAACGGATTATTTTCCACAAAAAACCGTGCGCCAAGTGACGGCCCATTGGCCCAGTCCGGCCGGTGCAACCCCACCGCATGACATTCCGCAGGTTGATCGCTGGCAAGCCTATGAAATTCACATGGGACAAACCCGCCCGATCGCCCCTTGCGATCGATTGCTGACCCTGGAGCCGATCGGGCAACCACCGGAACCGGAAGGGGCCCGATCGGCCCAAGGATACATTTGGGGAACCTATGTCCATGGACTGTTTGAGTCGGCGGCGGTGCGCCAAACCCTGACCCACTTGGCCGGCATCACCACCCATCGCCCCAACCCCCAATCCTGGCAACAACATCGGCAACAGTTGTACGATCGAATGGCCGACCTTTTGGAAACATCCTTAACCCTGGATCGGCTGTGCGACTACCTGGAGGTTTGAGCCAATGGCGTTCGATCGACCGATGGTTTCTCAGTGGCAACTTGCGATCACCAACGTGATCACCCGGGGTTTAGGGGCGATCGGGCTGTTGGCCCTCGTGACCTTGGGCACGCCCACCGCCCAGGCCCAAAGTCCTGGCCTGTTGGACTGTATGCGCCGCGCGGGGAATGATCCCTATGCTCTGGCCCGTTGCCGCAACCCCAACGCCCAGGCTCCCAACCTCGAAGAACCAATTACGCCCTCGCCCGGCAGCGGTAACTCCGGCGGGCCGCCGCCCAGCCAACCCAATTCCGCCAGCGGCCCCGGCAGCAACCCCAATCGCGGCAATGGCTCCGCCGCCACCAGCACCGGTGTTCCGGCCAGTCGCTACAACTCCGCCAATCGATCGAGGATGACGATCGACTGCATGAGCGCCTACAGCGACCAACCCAGCGCCCTGCTGGCTGAATGTGGTGCTTGGGCCCCCAGACGCAACACCCCCAATCCTTCCGCAACGCCCCAATTCCCCACCTCTCCCAACCAAGGGCCACCCGCGCAGATCATTCGCTAGTTGAGGTTCACTGAAATTCACTGAGATCCGCTAGCTCAGATTGGCTGTTAGTCCAGGTCTGCGGTCGGTTTGGGGGCTGCCGACTCCGAAGCCTTGCCCGATCGCGGACGGGTTGAGTTGGCGCGGGGACGGGTCAAGATTCCCTGACTGGGACTAAACAACAGGGCCATCAAAAACAACCCAAAAATCACCAGGGCGATCGCCGCGCCCGAGGGCAAATCCCAATAGAAACTGCTGTACATGCCCCCGATCGCGGCCAACACCCCCAAGCCAGCACCTACCAACATCATCATGTGCAGCTCTTTGACCAACAAATAGGCCGTGATCGCCGGGCCCACCAACATCGCGATCGCCATAATCACCCCCACCACCTTCAAGCTCGTCACGATCGCCAAGGTCACTCCCGCCATCAAGCCGTAGTGAATCCAAGTGGTGGGTAATCCGGCCGCTTCGGCCCCCAAGGGGTCAAAGGTATAAAACAGTAGTTCCTTATAATGCAGTTTAATTAAAGCTAATAAAATCACTGCCACAATCACCCCGTGAAGCAAGTCTCCTTGGGTGACATTCAAAATATCGCCAAAGAGAAATCCTTCCAGATCAAGCTGCGTTTTTAGCAGTGAAATCAGGGCAATTCCTAAGCCAAAAAAGGTGGAAAAAGTTAGGGTCATGGCCGCATCAACCCGCACCCGCGATTGCTGTCGAATCCAGGCAATGACGAAGGTGCTGCACATGCCAGACATGAACGCCCCGATCGATAAATCAATACGCAGCGCATTGGCGATCACCAAACCAGGCATTACCGCATGGGCAATCACATCACCCAGCAGAGACATCCGCAGCACAATAAGATAACTGCCCACCACGGGACAAACTACGCCCACGATCACCCCGATCGCGATCGCATTACGCACGAATTCATATTGCAGAGGATCAAGCAGCCAGTCCAAAATTAGCCCTCAGCATTCAGGTGAATCAGATTCGGATTTCCAATCAGGATAGTCTCACGGGATTTGCTAACAGGCTAAAACCGATTCAAAGGGAGCATGGCGATCGACCGTTTGCATATTTTCGCCATAGGCGCGCCGAATATTATCAAGGGTCATTACCGCCTGGGGCCGATCGTTCGCCAGGAGCGATCGATTCAGCAATAGCAATCGATCGTATCGTTCCAGGGCACTACCCCACTCGTGGGAGCAAACCAACACCAAATGGCCCCGGCTGCGGAGTTCGGCAAACAAATTCAGCAGCACCAGTTCCGTTTGCTTGTCCACACCGGTAAAAGGTTCATCTAACAGAAAAAATTCTGCCTTTTGGGCCAGGGCCCGAGCCAAAAAAACCCGCTGCTGTTGCCCACCGGAAAGGGAGCCGATCGGGCGATCGCGCAAATCCCAGATATTCACCTGTTCCATGGCCGATCGAGCTGCGGCCCGGGCTGCTGGGCCCGGCGATCGCCACCACCCCGCCGCCTTGGCAAAGGCCATCATCACCACCTGCTGCACGGTAATGGGATAGTCCCAGTCGATTTGTGACCGTTGGGGCACGTAGGCCACGCAATGGCGCAGTCGCCGCAAGGGCACGCCCCGAAAGGTAATCAGGCCCGACTCGATCGGCACAAGGCCCAGCAGAGCCTTGATCAGGGTGCTTTTGCCCGCGCCGTTGGGGCCAATCAGCCCCACCAATTCACCGGGCGCGAGATCAAGCGAAACATCGTCCAGAACCGAGAGTCCGCGATAGCGAACACACAGCGATTGAACTTGCAACATGGAGGCGATGGGTTCCAGTAGGAAAGCCAACAAAACCGCCAGCCACCACCGCGCCCCAACAGCGCCGCACAATGGCAGTGACTCACGGAGATGTCGAAGATTAGTTTGAGAATGGTTCTCAAAAAAATTCTAACACCCCCCTGAGGCCCCGTCGCCCCCGGGATGGCCAAGCCCGATCGGTCTCTGGGCGATCGGGCTTGGCCCCAATGAATTGCCGTTGAATAACTGCTGATTAGCCCCTGATTAGCCCCTGATTAGCTCCGATCGCGCCTTCTGCCGTCCCTCGGTTGGTTACTGGAGTTGGGCAATCGGAAGACCGCCAAATCGCCTAAACTGAAAGGCTGTCGCAAGATTTGGAATGCGATTGGGAATTGGGATCAGCATTGGGTGCGATTCACCTTTGGGATGCACTCGATCGATCGCCCGCCCTGGCCATCAGCCTTTCACCGAACCATGAAACACACCCTTTCTGTACTTGTCGAGGACGAAGCCGGCGTTTTGACGCGCATCGCGGGTCTCTTTGCCCGCCGGGGATACAACATCGAAAGCCTGGCCGTCGGCCCCGCCGAGCAAGGGGGCGTATCGCGAATCACGATGATTGTGTCCGGCGATGACCGGATCATTGAGCAAATCGTCAAGCAGCTCTACAAGCTGATCAACGTGATCAAAGTCCAAGACATCACCGAAGTGCCCTGTGTGGAACGGGAGTTGATGTTGGTGAAGGTGAATGCGCCCAGCAGTGCCCGATCGGAAATTATCGAACTGGCGCAAATTTTCCGGGCAAGGGTGGTGGATGTGTCTGACGATTCCCTGACGATCGAGGTGGTGGGCGACCCCGGAAAAATGGTGGCGATCCTGCAATTGCTGGAAAAATTTGGCGTGCGCGAGCTGGCCCGCACCGGCAAAATTGCCCTCACCCGTGAATCCGGTGTGAACACGGAATATCTGAAATCTGCTGACCTCCGCAACTAGGGCGCTTCCGGGGCCACCGACCGGTGAGCACCCGGCGTGACACGATCGATCCCTGACTCTGACGGCTCGATCGCCAACCAACGCCACCACCGTCCCCCACAGACGGTAAAATCTGACTTTGGCGAATTGCAGCCCAACCATTCAAGTCCTAGCGTTCCCCGGTACGATCGGCCCATGATTCACGAAGTCTTCATGCCTGCCCTTAGCTCCACGATGACCGAAGGCAAAATTGTCTCGTGGGAGAAAGCGCCGGGCGACAAAGTAGCCAAAGGCGAAACGATCCTGATCGTCGAGTCCGACAAGGCAGACATGGACGTGGAATCCTTTAACGAGGGCTACATGGCCGCGATTGTGGTTGATGCCGGTGGTTCCGCCCCTGTGGGTTCCACGATCGCCCTGATTGCCGAAACCGAAGCGGAAATCGAAGCCGCCAAGGCCCAAGCAGCCAGCCTATCCGGCGGAGCAGCCAGCGCCGCCCCGGCCCCGGCCGCCGCGCCCGTTGCCACTCCGGTGGCCGTGGCCGCTGCCCCCAGTAACGGAGCCAGCGCCCCCGCAACCAGCCCCAGCGACCGCACGATCGCCTCGCCCCGCGCCAAGAAGCTGGCCAAAGAATTGAAAGTGGACCTCAGCGGCCTGAAGGGGTCTGGCCCTAACGGTCGAATCGTGGCCGAAGACGTGGAACGGGCCGCCGGTCGCACCCCGGCCGCCGCTCCCGCCCCGATCGCCGCGCCCGTGGCCGTGCCCGCTGCTGTTCCGGCTGCGGCTGCTGCGGCTGCCCCATTGCCACCCATGCCCGGTCAAGCCGTGGCCATGACCACCCTGCAAAAGGCCGTGGTCAACAACATGATGGTGAGCCTGAGCGTTCCCACCTTCCGCGTGGGCTACTCAATCACCACCGACAAGCTGGACGCACTCTACAAACAAGTGAAGTCCAAGGGCGTGACCATGACCGCCCTGCTGGCCAAGGCCGTGGCCCTCAGCCTGCGCAAGCACCCGGTGGTGAACGCCGCTTACGCCCCTGACGCGATCGCCTACCGCAGCGACATCAACATCGCCGTGGCCGTGGCCATGCCCGATGGTGGTTTGATCACCCCCGTGCTGAAGAATGCCGACCAGGTGGATCTCTATTCCCTGTCGCGCAACTGGCAAGACCTGGTAACTCGGGCCCGCAGCAAGCAGTTGCAACCGGATGAGTACACGACCGGCACTTTCACCCTGTCGAACTTGGGCATGTTTGGGGTCGATCGCTTTGATGCGATCTTGCCGCCGGGCCAAGGGGCAATCTTGGCTGTGGGCGCGTCCAAGCCGACTGTGGTGGCCACCGATGACGGTTTGTTGGGTGTGAAGCGGGTGATGCAAGTGAACCTGACCGCCGACCACCGGATCATCTACGGTGCCGATTCGGCGGGCTTCCTGCGCGACTTGGCCGCCCTAATCGAAGGCGATGTGCAATCCCTGACGCTGTAGGTTTTCCCTAGCGCGTTTTCTGGTTCCCATCCTTCGTTGAACATCATTAGCGCGATCGACCTAAACAGTTGATCGCGCTTTTGTTGGAAGCTAAATTTCGATCGCTTGCAGTTCTCCAGTAGGTTGGGTTGAGCTTTGCGAAACCCAACTCAATCACCACGAACCTTACTGTTGTTGGGTTACCCTTCGGGAAGCAAGCTACGTGCCTCAACCCAGCCTACAAAATGACCGTTGATCAGCCCATTTTGGGAAAAGGGGTTAAGGATCAGAGCTTCTAACTGATTCGTGAAAGAAGTCTACTGACCTAGTGCTCCGCTTCAAGCTTGCTAGTGCGGCAAACAGGGAGGCTGACTATTTGAAAATCAGCTCGATGGCCAATGATCTTAGAGGATGTCTGAAAAGCCAAAATTAATACAATGCTTGCTCCAGCGATCGACGGAAACAAGGGGCTTAAGCCCCTTGCTGCCACGACTATTGGTGCTTAGTTCGGGCCGAAAGATACTTTTCAGGCATCCTCTTAAATGGATCTTACTTTTACAGTTCTAAATACTGTTGCGAGTAATCTAAGAATCTTGCAAAACAAGCGTTTCAGCGATGGCTCAGGCGGGATTTGAACCTGCGACCTTGGGCTTATGAGTCCCCTGCTCTAACCTCTGAGCTACTGAGCCTTGATGCGTCTTCAAATCTCTAGGTTACGGAGATTGTTTGAGTGGTGATCGTTTAGTTAACGGAACAAAACTCAATATTTTTGACGCGAGTATGTATTATACGCCATGGATGAAAAATCGCAAGGGTGCTGGCCAAATAATTTGGATGCAGCCCTACAAAATTCTCAACAACCGGCCAAGATTTTAAGATTGGTTGAGGTTTTCGCCTTTCGCGACGCGCAATTAGGCGATTCTCGATAGGATGCGATCGCCTGGCCCCGTTTGGGCCCGGTGGCATCATGCATCAGGGCAAAGCGTTCCCGATCGCGATCGAGGCGACTACCATCGGTTTCGATTAGCATGAATCGCGCGAGCCAGTTGCTCTGCCCCCTTTTTTAGTAACCCATCACGATAAAACCGCACAACAGCAATGGCAGAACAGCAAAAACCCACCGTCCTCATCACCGGTACTTCCTCGGGAGTCGGGCTGTACGCCGCTAAGGCCCTCGTCAATCGTGGCTGGTATGTGGTGATGGCTTGCCGGAATTTGGAAAAAACCCACGCGGCGGCGGCCGAAGCGGGCATTCCTCAAGATAGCTATACGGTGCTCCAAGTGGACTTGGGGAACCTCACCAGCGTGCGGATGTTGGTCAGCGCCTTTCGATCGCTGGGCCGATCGCTCGATGCACTGGTCTGCAACGCTGCCATTTATATGCCCTTGATTAAGGAACCGCTTTGGAGTCCTGAGGGCTATGAACTGACCATGACCACCAACCATCTGAGCCACTTCCTGTTGTGCAATCTGATGTTGGATGACATGAAGCTCTCGAACTATCCCGATCGACGGATGGTGATTTTGGGCACGGTAACCCACAACCCCGACGAATTGGGGGGCAAAATTCCGCCTCAGCCCGATTTGGGCAACCTCGAAGGCTTTGCACAGGGCTTCAAAAACCCGATTTGCATGGCCAATGGCAAGAAGTTTGAGCCGGTGCGGGCCTACAAGGAAAGCAAGGTTTGCAATGTGCTGACCATGCGCGAGTTGCACCGTCGCTTCCATGAATCCACTGGAATTACGTTCTCTTCGCTCTATCCCGGTTGCGTGGCCGATACGCCCCTCTTCCGCAATCACTATCCCCTGTTCCAAACCATCTTCCCTTGGTTCCAAAAGAACATCACTGGGGGCTATGTGTCCCAGGAGTTGGCGGGCGATCGGGTGGCGCAGGTGGTGGCGGATCCTGACTTCAAGCAGTCGGGGGCCTACTTTAGCTGGGGCAACCGCCAGAAGAAGGGTCGCGAAGCCTTCCTGCAACGGGTCTCGCCTCAGGCCCGCGATGAGCAACGGGGTCAAAGAATGTGGGATTTGACTCTGAAGCTGGTGAATTTGGCCTAGAAATTGCTAGCCATTCGCGGTCAATGGCAATCGTTCAGAGGCAAGGGGTTTAGGCCCTGTCGTCATTTTTTGAGGTGATGCTGAAACGGTTGATCTTCTATGCCCTAATCGTCGCAACAAGGGGCTTAAGCCCCTTGTCCCCCACGATCGATCCGCTAACGCCAGATCTGGGGTTTCGGGCTAAACCACGACACCCCCTAAACCCCTTGTCTTTTTTGTTGAGGTTGAAGTTGACCAGGGTTTGAATTGAGCGGCATGGGCTTTTGGGCGGCGATCGGGGAAGGAAGTTGCAATCGATCGAGCCAGGCCATGTTGTCGCCACCAAGGGGTTGAATTTGCCCTTTTAACTCTGTCTCGATCGCCTCGCGAAACGGGGGCATCAGGTTCAGGACGTATAGATCACTGACTGGTGGGGTCATTTGCCCGATCGCCGTTTTCAACAATTGCAAATCACCGGGGTTGACCTGCCGAAAATCTGAGACCAAATAGAATGGCACATTGGGCCGCAGACGTAGCGCCAGGGCGATGGTGTTGCCCGCTCGATAACCAAATCCATCCGCAATCACCAAGGGGTTAGCGGCGGCGTTGATCTGTTCCGCAAAAGCAGGCAAGCTAACACTAATGCCTTTGGCCCAATTGGTGGTGGCGGTAATTAATTGCCAACTACCATTCAGGCTAATGGTTAACAACAGGCTGGCCCCGATCGCGGCGAGACTGCGGCGCAGGGTTGGCCCATGGGTCAGGCCTTGGACAATCAGAATCGCAAAGGCAATTTGCAGCCCTAGGTAGGTCGGAGTCCAGTAGCGCGTTGAGATGGAGCGCAGCCCGCCATCGAGCAGATCCGGGATGACTAAGAGGCTGGTGGAGACCAACGTGAAACTCAGCACCCAACCACTCACCCACCGGGGCAGCCGTCGCTGAATCCAAATCAAGGATCCCAGGGCGATCGCGCAAAACAGCCCCGCCCCCCACCAACCAGCGCCCACAGGAACCCAATCCGTGAACCCTCGCAAAGTTTGAATTACCAATCGGCGGAGCACTTGAATGCGCGGCTCTTCATAGGCGGTCATCCAGGCGGTGAGCTGGCGGGCAGCTTCCCAATGGTTCAACAACACCAGCGCCCAGGGCAAGAACAACAGCCCACCGGCCAAGCCGGCCAGGACGAGCGATCGCACCCGCCAGCCCAGTCGTCCCCGATCGAGCCACAACACATACAACCCTTGACCCACGGATACATAAACCGTCAACAGGGAGGTGTATAGCCCCAGCGCCAAAACCAAGCTGTAGGGCCACCAGGCCCGCACCCGATCGCCCCAAGTTGCCGCCCGCTCTGTTAACCGCAAAGCACGCAGCAGCAGCGCCCCCAACACCAACAGCAACGCCGCCCACAGGCTATATTCCCGCGCCTCTCGCCCATAAAGCACATGGAACGGGGACAGGGCCACCAGCGCCATGGCCACCCAGCCCACCAGGGGCGATCGGGTTAACTCCCAACAGACCCAATACAGCGCGGGAAAAACCGCCAGCCCAAAAATCGTGGGCAAGCTCCGAAGGGCGGCGGCACTGCTGCCAAAGCATTCCATCCAAAACCGCGTTAACAGGTAATAGAGCGGTGGATGCTCCGGATTGCCAATCACAGAAGCAAAAACGGTGTACCAAGGCTGTCCCTTGGGCCCCAAATAGGCAGCCAATTCCGGCTGCATGACCAGTTTGTTGGCAAATTCACGAGCCTGGAGCACCGGCAAACGATGGCCGGCGGCGCTCACGGCTGTCAATACTTCGTCATGCCAAAGGATATTGTGATCAATGGCCCAAAGACGAAGGCCAATGCCCAACAATAAACAGCCGATCGCCACCCAACGGATGACGATTTGCCAGGATGAGGCGCTCGATCGAGTCGGGTTCATGGGCCATGCTGATGGGTAACCGAATTTAAAAGCTAACCGATCGATAAATTTTGGACAGGGGTAACGTTAAATTGCCGGTGGCGATCGAGCAAGTTTCTGTCAATCCTTCGGTTCTTCGCCAACGCCAGTCGCCGTCTTCACCCAACCAGAATCGATCGATTGCCGGTTCTTCCTGAGCCACCAACAGATATTCCCGAAACTCAGGAATTGAGCAATATTTACTAAACTTTTTCGTGCGATCGTAATCCGCCGTTGAAGGTGACAAAACCTCAATAATCAGCTTGGGATTTAACACTTCATCTCGCCGTCCATCGGAAAAGCTGGGGTCACCTTCAATCACCATCAAATCAGGATAAGTTCCGTGATTGTAGGTCGGCAGCCAAAGACGCATATCCAATGCAAAAACCGTGAAGGGTGGATCTAGATCTAGGAGCCGAATCAGGTTCAGACCAATTTGGTTATGACTTGAAGTACCACCGGTCATGGGGATTGATACTCCATCGGAATATTCATGGCGAGTTTCGCTTTTTTCTTCAAGGGCGCGATACTCGTCGGGTGTGAGGCTGGCAGCAATTAACTGGGCGGCAATCGAAGCAGTCATGGCAGGACGATCGCAAGAACTCTCTCCAGCATAGCCACTGAATTCAGATCCCATTCGGGGACGATTCCGCGCGATCGCCCAGCCGTTCA
The DNA here is from genome assembly GCF_059138625.1 of Limnothrix sp. HT2024. Lineage (NCBI taxonomy): Bacteria > Bacillati > Cyanobacteriota > Cyanophyceae > Pseudanabaenales > Pseudanabaenaceae > Limnothrix > Limnothrix sp. HT2024. The sequence continues at coordinate 3,093,445 of NZ_CM181121.1, read as the reverse complement.
AAGACGAAGGCCGATGCCCAACACAACACAACCGATCGCCACCCAACGGATGACGATTTGCCAGGATGAGGCGCTCGATCGAGTCGGGTTCATGGGCCATGCTGATGGGTAACCGAATTTAAAAGCTAACCGATCGATAAATTTTGGATAGGGGTAACGCTAAATTGCCGGTGGCGATCGAGCAGGTTTCTGTCAATCCTTCGGTTCTTCGCCAACGCCAGTCGCCGTCTTCACCCAACCAGAATCGATCGATGGCCGGTTCTTCCTGAGCCACCAACAGATATTCCCGAAACTCAGGAATTGAGCAATATTTACTAAACTTTTTCGTGCGATCGTAATCCGCCGTTGAAGGCGACAAGACCTCAATAATTAGCGTGGGATTTAACACTTCATCAGTGCGATTTTCGGTGAAGCGTGGCTCACCTGTAATGACCAGCACATCCGGATATATGCCCGTTTGCCATTCCGGTAACCAAACGCGCAAATCATTGGCATGAACGGTATATTCCGTTTCGGCCCAAGCTGTAGCCAGCAGCACTATCAAGTTAGTAATAATTTGGCTATGTCGATAGCTGCCACCGGTCATGGGGATTGATACTCCATCGCAATATTCATGGCGAGTTTCGCTTTTTTCTTCAAGGGCGCGATACTCGTCGGGTGTGAGGCTGGCAGCAATTAACTGGGCGGCAATCGAAGCAGTCATGGCAGGAAAATCGCAGGAACTCTCTCCAGCATAGCCACTGGATTCAGATCCCATTTGGGGACAATTCCGCGCGATCGCCCAGCCGTTCAAAGTCGCAAACTTTCAGCCTGAAATTAGGGGTCGATCGCCAGGGCCAGCTTGCCAATCAAACCGCCCCGCTCCAGCAGTTGGTGGGCCTCAGCAGCGCGATCGAGCGGGAAGGTTTGGTGCAACTGGATTTTGAGTTGGCCCGCATCAATCCAGGCCGCGCATTGACGCAAAATCTCCGCCTGATGTCGCAAACCCGCATCCCAATGCTTCAGCAGCGGCGTGAGCATCAACTCCAGCCCAATTCGCAAGTTATTGTTGCGGGCAACCTTCCAGTTGGTGTTGGCCGCAGGTTCCAAAATCGTCACCACGTCGCCGTAGGGCTTCACCGCCGGAAAGGTAGCCGTCAGCAAGTCGCCACCCACCGTGTCAAAGGCAATATCCACGCCTTGGCCGCCCGTCCAGCCCTGCACAGCGCTCACGAAATCTTCTTGGCCATAGAGAATCGGGCGATCGCACCCCAACCCAACCACAAAATCCGCCTTCTCGGGCGTGCTGACCGTGGCGGCCACCTCCGCGCCCCAGCGCTTGGCGAGCTGAATCGCCACATGGCCCACGCCCCCAGCCCCGGCATGGATCAACACCTTTTGCCCCGTCGTCAGCCGCGCCCGATCGCGCAGGGCCTCCCAAGCGGTAATCAACACCAAGGGAGCCGCCGCCGCTTCCACAAAACTCAGGCGATCGGGCTTGGGGGCTAGGCAACGGGCATCCACCGCCGCCCATTCCGCATAGTTACCCGCCGGGCCGCCCAAGCCGCCATAGCAAAAATAAACCGCCTGTCCCGGCTGCCAGCCCGTCACCTCGGAGCCGATCGCTTCAATAATCCCAGCCCCATCACACCCCAACACCTGGGGCGTTGCCTCGGGGTAAAACGTGCCGCGCGATCGCAACTTGGTATCGATCGGGTTAATGCCCGCCGCTTTGAGTTTCACCAACACTTGGCCCGCCGTAATCTCCGGCTGGGGTAAATCTTGGATCTGCAAATTTTCCGGCCCACCGGGCTGACTCAGGGCGATCGCTTTCATCAAATTGCTCTCCAGTCCATATCATCGAGATATTTTCAAGGCAATTACTTGCTTTTCTTAGCTGGATTTTTACGACTCAGCCAACTTCGGATAATGCTAACAGCCACCGGAGCAAAGGCATCTAACTTCTCCCCTTGAGGTTTTTGTAAATCATGAAGTATCTCTTCGTAGAAGTCATATAGAAAGTCATCTTCTTCTAAGTCTTGCATTAGCCCTTTATCGGAATTGATGCCATGCTCCCAAAATAAGGAATTAACGAGTTGTCTGCGCTTCTCAATCAGAGCTAGGTTAGGCTTGTTACGATCACCTAGATTTAGAACTTGAATAGTTATACAGGCACGCTCGGTTAGTCCCTCTACGCGACCACTAATTTTAAATAATAGTTCTGTCTCGCACTCATCCATGACTGGAGTTAAAGGTAATGGTTGCGACTGATGCGATCTGCCGCATTGCCCTGGCGTATCGCAACTGGCAACAATATTTTGAAAATCAAGTGTTCGCTTCGGATTGAGGCTCTGCGCTTCTAAATGTTCATTATGACAGTCACCAATATCTTTGATTCTCTGACAGCAATAGGCACAGAGATAGTATTGCTCTGATAAGCTCTTTTGCCGGATATCAATCCGAACGCTGGGGTCTAGATCTTGATATTGTCCTTTGGGATGCTTCTTTTTCCAAGTCGTTAAGCTTGCAGGCTCTGTGCTTTTTCTAATGACTCGCATGACGAAGTTCCTGTTTTCGCAAAAGTAGTTTTGCTTTGATGAGTTCAATATGATTCTCAGGCAGTTCTTGGCTTAGTTGTGCCAGTAAGCTTCGGGCAAGCTCTAAGTTCACATCCTGGATGGCATCCAGTAAATCACCTAACCGCTCATCAATAGCTTGACTACGGATTCTGGTATCCATAATCTCAAGCAACACTGTATTCACATCTTGACCATACTGGGGGGGAAGCTCGTGAACTTCGCCGTCACTCAAACCATAGAGTAAAACATCTTTGTAATCACTGATGACTAATGATGAATGAGTAGTCAATACAAATTGACAATTAGGAAATGTTTCAGCAAGGTGTTCACAGATTTTTCGCTGCCAAGAAGGATGGAGATGTAGATCAATTTCATCAATCAAAACAATCCCCTTACCTGTCAAAGGGTTATCAAGACCGGGATTCAGCATGGCTAGACGACGAGCAATATCGCCTACAAGCGCCATCAGAGATTTTTCACCCTGCGATAATTGAGCAACATTTAGTGTTTCACCGTGCTTATCAATTGTCATGTGAAGACGCGGCTTACGACGAACTCGTAAATTTTTCATATGAGGCATAAACTGGCTAATCGCTGTACGCACTGCCATGAGCTGCCGATCCTTCGCAGATGCGTTGATCTGTTTGAGTCTTTCCCAAAATTCGGGTGTAACGTCAAACAATGGTATTTGACTGAAGAAGTCTTCAGAAATAGTCGATTCATTTTCTGCATCTTCTCGTTCACGAAACCATTCAAAAAATCGGCGAAAGTCAACTCCTTGATTTAAGGAATTATCATAGGCATCTAATTGAAAAAAAGTATGTTTGGTCTTAATTTTCAAGGGAATATCAAGTACGATTCGTTCGACGGGGTAAAATGCAATTAATGGCAAACTCGCAGTTTCATCATCAGTCAAAAAATCTCGGTAAACTTCTGCCAACCGAGTACAGGCAATGAGATTACTCGAAAATGATGAATTACGACCTCGCCTAAGCTTTGCGAGTGTCCATTGAAAGCCTTCATCTTTAATATGGTTTTGGTGCTGAACTTGAGATTCATCAATCTCTACTTTTACTTCGATTAAACCAGCATTAGCTTTGTTTAAAATTTCCTCTTCTAAAATTGAGTTACCCACTCCTTTTTCGGTTCGCAGTCGAGAGATGAACCAACTCAAAGAAGTTGCTATTGCTTTTAGAATTGACGTTTTTCCAGCACCATTGCTGCCAATAAAAATTGTAATGTTACTGTGATTCTTAAGTGTTGGAGCAATAGAAATTTCTTGATCTGAAAACAATCCAATGTTTTTTAATTTGATTGACTTGAGTTGCATAACAAAAGGGAAATATTTGAAATACCCGTCTATGTTTTATCAGAAATTTCAAGGTTGAGCTATGGTCGCTTAGAAATTAACTGCCTTCGTAAACTTTATGCGAAATATTTTTAATGGAGTGGACAATGCCTGGCTTACCCAGGCACTACTGATTGAGGCTGCTAGTCTCAAGTAACTAATAACTATCGATCGCCCTTGATCACTTCTCCGTCCACGTCCGGCGGGCCAGCGGGGCGATCGAGTTCCTTTTCATCAGGATTCAGCTCATCGCGAAAACCACGCAGGGTTTTGCCCAAGGCCCCACCCAACTGCGGCAACTTTTTGGGCCCAAAGATCAGGATCGCTACCAGCAAAATCAACAGCACTTCCGGCCAGCCCAGTCCAAACACGATCGCGCCTCTCCTACGAAATAACCTACTGAAGTAACCATCCCTCACGTCACCCGCAAACAAGGACACAGACAAGGGGCTTAAGCCCCTTGCCCCCACGACTTGCTCGCGGCGAAGTCAAGGTTTGGGGTAATGCACCTGGGGCGATCGACCCCCCACGTTGCTTTGATCAATAGCACCAATTGCCGGATCTGACTGACTCCATCACCAGCGCAAATCGTCAAATCCGCCACAAACCCCAAGCGATCGCCCAAAGTATGGCAACCTAAAAAACTGGGCAACCCATTTATTTGGGCAACCCCTTGAACCATCCGCGCCTTCAGACCTACCCCGCGCCATCCGCGATCGGAGCGAAGCCATGCAAACCCTGCCGAAACCCCCCGTTCCCAACGGCAGCATCGCCACCAACCTAGACGATCGACTGTTTGACACCACGATCCATCGTCGCCAAACCCGCCCCGTGCAAGTGGGCGACATCACGATCGGGGGTGGCCATCCGGTCGTGGTGCAGTCGATGATCAACGAGGATACCCTCGATATTCCCGGTTCGGTCGCCGCCATTCGTCGTCTGCATGAGATTGGCTGTGAAATTGTGCGCGTCACCGTCCCCAGCCTGGCCCACGCCAAGGCCATGGAAAGCATTCGCAAAACTCTGGAAGACACCTACCGCCCCGTGCCCCTGGTGGCCGACGTACACCACAACGGCATGAAAATCGCCCTGGAAGTGGCTAAGCACGTCGATAAGGTGCGGATCAATCCGGGCTTGTATGTGTTTGAAAAGCCCCGCGCTGACCAGGACTACAGCGCCGCTGAATTCGAGGCGATCGGCAAGAAAATTCGCGAAACCCTGCAACCCCTCGTGGAAACCCTGGGCGAGCAGAACAAATGTATGCGGATTGGCGTAAACCACGGCTCCCTCGCGGAGCGGATGGTGTTTACCTACGGTGACACGCCCTTGGGCATGGTGGAATCGGCATTGGAATTCCTGCGGATTTGCGAAGACATGCAATTCCAAAACCTGGTGATCTCCATGAAGGCCTCCCGTGTGCCCGTGATGCTGGCGGCCTATCGGTTGCTGGCCAAGCGGCTGGATGAAGCCGGGATGCCCTACCCGATCCATTTGGGTGTGACGGAAGCGGGCGACGGCGACTATGGCCGGGTCAAGTCCACCGCCGGGATTGCCACCCTGCTGGCGGAAGGGATCGGCGACACGATCCGCGTTTCCCTGACGGAAGCCCCCGAAAAGGAAATCCCCGTCTGCTACAGCATTTTGCAATCGCTGGGCTTGCGGAAAACCATGGTTGAATATGTGGCTTGCCCATCCTGTGGGCGGACGCTCTTTAGCCTCGAAGAGGTGCTGCACCAAGTGCGGGAAGCGACTAAGCACCTGGTGGGATTGGACATTGCTGTGATGGGCTGCATTGTGAACGGCCCAGGCGAAATGGCCGATGCGGACTACGGCTATGTGGGCAAAACGCCGGGGACGATCGCCCTCTACCGGGGACGCGACGAAATCAAGCGCGTACCAGAAACCGAGGGTGTGTCAGCGCTGATTGAACTGATCAAGGCCGATGGCCGTTGGGTAGACCCACCCACCAGTTAAGCCAGTTAAGCCGGGCGATCGACTGTTTTTGATGTGGCCCTAGCCCTAAACCAGCTTCCCAGACTGTTCCTCAGGCTTGCCTTTGCGCTTGGTGGCCGGACGCTGGCAAGCTGGTTTGGCATAGCCGTTTGGCAAAACTGTTTGGCATATTTGGCCGCAAAAGTCAGTGGCCAATCACACTTGCCAATAACATTGCCCATGCGAATTGGCAATCCTGGGCTAGAATCATTACAGATTTTTACAAAAATCGTCTTTCCGAGACCCAACCTGCTGGACCGCTTGCTGCCAGTGGGGCCCGTGTGAACCCATCGCTAATCAACCTATGAGCCTCCCGATTCGTAACGTTGCCATCATTGCCCACGTTGACCACGGTAAAACCACCCTGGTTGACGCGCTGCTGAAGCAATCTGGCATTTTCCGCGAGGGCGAAGAAGTGCCCACCTGCGTGATGGACTCCAACGACCTCGAACGGGAGCGCGGCATCACGATTCTGTCAAAAAATACTGCGGTTCGTTACAAAGAAACCCTAATCAACATCGTTGACACCCCTGGCCACGCGGACTTCGGTGGCGAAGTGGAGCGGGTGTTGGGCATGGTGGATGGCTGCGTGCTGATTGTGGATGCCAACGAAGGGCCGATGCCCCAAACGCGCTTTGTGCTGAAGAAAGCGCTGGAAAAGGGTCTACGCCCGATCGTGGTGGTGAACAAGATCGATCGCCCGCGCGTGGAACCCATGACCGCCGTGGACAAGGTGTTGGATCTGTTCATCGAGCTGGGAGCCGATGACGACCAGTGCGACTTCCCCTACCTGTTTGCTTCGGGGATGGCTGGCTTTGCCAAGAATGACTTGGCCGACGAAAACAAGGATATGCAACCCTTGTTTGAAGCGATTCTGGAGCATGTGCCTGCGCCCGTGGGCGACCCCGAAAAACCCTTCCAACTGCAAGTGACCACCCTGGACTATTCCGAATATCTGGGTCGGATTGTGATTGGCCGGATCCATAACGGGACGGTAACCGCCGGTCAACAAGCGGCTTTGATTAAGGAAGACGGGTCAATCACCAAGGGTCGGATTACCAAGCTGTTGGGCTTTGAAGGGCTGCAACGGGTGGAAATCGAGCAGGCTTCGGCCGGGAACCTGGTGGCCATTTCCGGTTTTGCCGATGCCAACATTGGGGAAACTTTGGCCAGCGCCGAAAACCCCGAAGCGCTGCCGCTAATCAAGGTGGATGAGCCAACGCTGCAAATGACCTTTGTGGTGAACGATTCGCCCTTTGCCGGTCGTGAGGGCAAGTTTGTGACCTCGCGGCAAGTGCGCGATCGCCTGATGCGCGAGTTGGAAACCAACGTGGCTTTGCGTGTGGAAGAAACGGACTCGCCCGATCGCTGGGCCGTGTCTGGTCGGGGTGAGCTGCACCTGGGCATTTTGATCGAAACCATGCGCCGCGAGGGCTACGAGTTCCAAGTGTCGCAGCCGCAGGTGATTTTCCGCGAAGTGAACGGCCAACCCTGCGAACCTTACGAATTGTTGGTGTTGGATGTGCCCGACGATGCATCCGGTAGTTGCATCGAAAAGCTGGGAACCCGTCGCGCCGAAATGCAGGACATGCGTGTGGGCGAAAACGGCCGTACCCAACTGGAATTCATCATCCCGGCGCGGGGTCTGATCGGGTTCCGGGGCGAATTTATGCGCATGACCCGAGGCGAAGGGATCATGAACCACAGCTTCCATGACTACCGCCCGATCGTGGGAGATATCGACACCCGCCGCAACGGGGTGATGATTTCCTTTGAAGAAGGCGTGGCCACTTTCTACGCCATGAAGAACGCTGAAGATCGCGGTGTGTTCTTCATTGAACCGGGCACGAAGGTTTACAAGGGCATGATTGTGGGTGAGCACAACCGCCCGCAAGACATTGACCTGAACGTGTGCAAAACCAAGCAGCTCACCAACCACCGCGCGGCCGGCGGCGATGAATTGGTGCAGTTGCAAGCGCCGGTACAAATGACGCTGGAACGGGCGCTGGAATATATCGGCTCCGATGAAATGGTGGAGGTGACTCCCGAATCAATTCGGTTGCGGAAGCTCCCGGCAAAAAAGCTCGCTAAGCGCTAAGTCGTTTTAGGGCGATCGCTCCGGGGCGATCGTCTTTCCCATCGGGCAGGAGAGGCACTGATCTCTCCTGCCTTTTTGCTGTCTGGAGTTTTGTGCTAGCCTCGATGGGTAGCTCTCCAGCAGCTCGCAGCGCCAGTCTATTTTTACTGATCTATTAGCCAGTTCAAAAACTATGTTTCTCAAGAAAGTTCATGTTAAAAATTTCCGTGGACTACAAGACGTAGTGCTTGAGTTCAATCAATCTTTATCGCCTTCTGTTTTCCCCGTCGGCAGCTTAAATGGTGGCGGCAAAAGCACGTTACTCCAACTCATTTTTATTCTTCTTCGCTGTTCTGCTGACCCACAAAAACATCACTACATTAGAAATATTCTTCAACTCGATTTAGGAGACGAGGAGTATGAACTCATCCGGTTCGTCATCAATCATCAAAATGAAGATATTGATCTTCGCTTCATAGTTGCATCTCATCAACTTTCTGACCAGTCATTAGATGTTTTTTATGAATTGACAGAAATAGAAAAGACACTTAAGCGTGATTTTGGATCAGACATTAGTCCAAACATAATTAATGGACATATTTTGGAACTCAGACAAATTATTCAACGACTGAAAGAGTCTAAAAATTTACTAACAATTGATCAATGGCGACGCATTAAGAATTTTGCTGAAAATCTTCAGAATTTTTTAGATCAACATAACTGGTCAGATAGACTATCTTTAGCTAGAAGATTGACAAATAAGCTAGATCAATTTAATGTGTCAGCTCCAAAAAATGGAACAATGATTTCTCAACTCTTAAATGAGCTATTAAATGAACTTGAAGATGTTAATTTTGATCTCAACGGATTAATTGGTCAGTTGATTAGTTACAACAAGTCAGTCCAACATATTCTCGCGCAGCTAGGTCAGGTTGGATATAAGCACATCACTCAATTATCAGAGAAGAATCTCTTATTCTGTGAAACCTCATCCAGCCAGTCCTTTTTGAGCTTAATTTCTGAGCATATTTATTTGGCATTTCCTTTGACACAGTTTGCGCTTTTTCTAGATAGAAATTTCTTGAAAGAAGTCTTAAGCATTGAGGGAGATCTGAATTACATGAAATCCTTGAAGTCTGTTAAAGAAGATTTGGGGAGTTTGTACACTTATGAATTTTTTCCAGTTCAAATGCTGATAGACATTTTTCAGCGCTGTATCAAAGAAGATACCAAGATTGGCTTAAATTCTGATGCTTATGGCACTTCTTTGATGAAACTAAAGAAAGAGATTAATGAATTTTTTACAGATAAGACTGTTTCAATTGAAAATGACTTTACAACCATCTTACTTAAGAAAAGAGACTCTGATCAAGCACTATTGCCTGAAGATTTGAGTCATGGTGAATTGAAGAAATTTGGAATCTATCTCTGGTTAAAGTATACAAATATCAAAGATGCGATCGTGCTGATGGATGAAGTGGAAATTGGTTTCCATCCTGATTGGCAATATGAAATTATTCATGAGCTACTAGAATGGTCGAATAATAACCAATTCATTCTAGCGACTCATTCTTATGATCTTTGTAGTGCAGTTACGCCTGCCCATGTCAATGAAATTGAACCCAGGCTCAATTCAAAAAGACAAGATAGCCAGGATAGTCAGTAGACTGACCCAATCAAGACCATGAGTTTAAATGATGATCAAGTTTGGAACTTGGCAAACTCAATTATCAGATGCCGTGCTATTAGAAATCGAGCAGTTATCCTTTGTGAAGGTAAGGTTGATCCTATTCCTGATAGCAAAAGAATCAGAAAGAGTCCTGGGAATTATCGACAGGAAGACTTTGATGATTCCAAATTTTATCGAAAATGCCTACCCAGATATTTACAACGCGAATACTGTCCTCAATTCTTCAATTGTGGAAGCCAAGCTAGTGTCATAAAAGTATTTCATCAACTTCTTGAAATTCATAATCTCGATCCAACGAATAGTCACTTAAGTACTGATAAGCTTTTTGCCTTGGTAGATTTAGATCTTGGTAGACAACCAGTTCACAAATACATATTTCCAGATATTGAGTCAATTTATAAAGCCATTTACCACTCTGATTCTGAAAATCTAAGTTTAGACGATCATCAAATCTACACCACGGGACTCATTCATAAAGAAGCTTATTTCATTTTGCCAGAGCTAGCGAAAGAGGTTTTTAACGAATTTCTAGAAAGATTCCCAAAATTGCAGCACTCTGGTCAACCATTCAACCTCAAGGTTATCTATCAAAAGTTAATTAACAGTATTGGTAACGATCCAAGAATCAACGAGCACTTTGATATTGTCAAGCAACGGCTTCAAAATTATTTATTGCCAGAAGAGTTAATAGATCTAGATCCAATCAAACTTCAAGCAATTCTAAAACAGCGATTTGAGGCTTGCGCTAATGAACATTCTTGGGACTCTGAAGAAGGGCGATCGCTTTTAGTGAAAGCTGTCCTCGTGATCACAAAGGTCAAAGACTTGGCTTGGAATCAAATTACAGATGGTGATGATTACCCTTTAGACTCAAAAGTAATTCGTGATCAGTTGACTCTTAATATTGCAGAATATTTTTCACAGAATCATGAATTCTTGAGAGATTTTCATATTATGGAAATTCTAAAATTTATTGCTGAACAGTCTAGACGTTAATGTCATAAAGATTACGCTAGCTTGCTTTTGAAAAACAATGAGGTTACGTGATGTCCTCTGATCGATCGACTTATGAAGCGGATTTTTATGCTTGGACACAAGAGCAGGTGAAACTGCTGGAAAGTCAAGCATGGGATCAATTAGATCGCTGGCATTTGATTGAGGAAATTGCTGCTTTGGGTAAGCAACAGCGCCAGGAGTTACGTAATCGGCTGGCAATTTTGATTGGGCATCTGTTGAAGTGGCAATACCAAGAAAACAAACGCAGCCGCAGTTGGTTGGCAACCATTCGGGTGCAGCGGCGCGATATTCAACGACTCTTGCAAGACAGCCCTAGCTTGAAAGCCTATCTAGCAGAAGCCGTTCAGGATGCTTATGAGAACGGGCGAGATTTGGCGATCGGGGAAACGGATTTACCTGAAGCCGTTTTTCCAGAAGCTTGTTATTACTCGATCGCCCAAATTCTAGATGCTGAATTTTATCCTGAAGAATCCGAAGAATCTAAATAAGAAGTTTCTGTGAGATTTTTGTTCAAATTACAAATCGAGCTGAGGCTCTGTGTTTAGATAGAGTCCAGTAGTTGCTTGGTGATCTCAATGCTTCATCAGCTTTTATGCGGTGCGATCGCCCTGGTTATCGGCTCCACGGCGATCGCACCGGCCCAGGCCCAACAGCGACCCAACACCCAATCAGCTCCCAGCAGCCGTTCCACCACCCCGCCCGATCCCAACTGCCCGATCAAAGGCAACATCTCCCAAACCACAGATGGCCAAAGCACCGGGCGACGGCTATATCACCTGCCAGGAATGCGGGACTACGAGCGCACGGTGATTGACCTATCGCGCGGGGAACGCTGGTTCTGTTCCGAGGCGGAGGCGATCACGGCCGGCTGGGCAAAGGCCCCACGCTAGCCACCAAGGAAAGGGGCCAGGTCGATCGACCCAGCCCCTCCAAACAGAAGTGAAATTTTTGGCAGTCTTCACAGGACAGAATTTCTCGTCCTGTTCTAATCCGTGCAGTTCTAGATTGTGAACGTGCTGGCCGCAACGTTGGTCACATCGGTTGCTGCCACAAAACCCGCAGCCGCCGTATCTACCAATACTGCCAGGTACTTCTTCACACCACTTGCGTCGGTGTAGGTTAGCGCCAAATCTGATGTTGCAGCCACGCCCGCCACATTCACCACTTCCGGCGTAATCACCACACTGGTCAGGCCAGGGCCAAGACCAATTTTGTCAGCGCCAGTGGTGAAAGTCGTGATCTGATCCGCTGTCAGCGCGCTGGTCGTCAAGTCACTAGCTTGGAACGCAAACACATCAACACCCGCCGCGCCTGTCATTCGATCAAGACCTGGGCCACCGACAATCGTGCCACCACCAGCGCCCGCCGTAATCACGTCATCACCCGCGCCGCCCAGCAACTTATCACCTGCGATCGGGCTACCCGTAATCGCATCGTTACCATCGCCACCATCGATCGAAATGGGAGCTGTCGGCGCAACTGCCCCAGGCGCAAAGGTATCGTTACCGCCTTCACCGCGAAGGATTGCTGGAGCCGTGTTTGAGTAGGTGAACTGATCGTCTCCACCGCCACCATTAATCCCGCCGGGGAAGGTAGAGAGCAAGCCTTGATCAGCCGTGATCGCATTCGGATCATTGTTGAACTGTAGTGTACTGCCAACAGCCGAGCTACCGGGCGGCGTGGTTGTGGTTGAAGTTGACACATCCTTGATCGTCAACACCGAAGTGACCTGAGTGCCCAACGTACCGCCAGTGGGGGCCGTCAGAGTCAGATTCACCGTTTCATCGGCTTCTGGCGTGATCGCATCGGACAAAACTGGCACGTTCACCGTCTTGGTCGTTTCACCCGCCGCGAAGCTCACCACTTGGTTCGCCACTGCCGTGTAGTCCGAGCCAGCCGTCGCCGTGCCGCCTGTACCGGTCGAGAAGGTGACGGAGCCAGCTTGGGAGGTGTCGCCCGTGCGGGTGATGTTGATGGCCGCTTGTACCGTGGCCGTGCCTTCCGTCGCCGTGTAGGTTGCGCCGCTGAATTGGAAAGTGGAAGAGCCAGTGGTTCCGCCGCCACCCGTTGCGCCCTTGTCCACGATCGTCAAGATTGCCGAATCCTGCTTGCCCAAGATTGCGCCGCCCGTGGGACGAGACAGCAACATCCGAATCGTTTCGCCGCTGTCAGCCAAAGGCGCGTCGTCAATCAGATCCACCTTGAAGGTTTGGCTAATTTGACCCGGCGCAAAGTTCAGGGTTTGGTTGAAGGTTTTGTAGTCCGCGTTGGCCGTTGCCGTGCCGCCCAACACGCCCACATCCACGGAAACCGCGCCCGCCGATTGGTTCACATCCCGCGTCACGGTCACTTCCACTTGGGAACCTTCCGTGCCGGTCAGGTTGGCCACCGAGAATTGCAGTGCGCCTTGGGGTGGCACAGATCCCGGCTGCACACCATCGGAACTGAACGTGCCGGGGGTGTTCATCAGTTGGTTGGCGCTGACCCCTTTCACCACCGCCAAAATTTGGTTGTTGCCTTTGTCGCGAATGATGGCGCTGCCAGCGGTTTGACCGGAACCATCAAAGATTTCCAGGTCAGACATCGTGACTCCGCCAATCAGCCGGATTTGGTCTTGGCCAAATTGGCTGAAGTCTTCAATCACATCGGCTTCCAGGATGGTGGAACCGCCGGTGGAGATTTGACCGGTCTGGGCCGAGAAGCTGTCGCTGCGGCGACCGATCACAAAGGTATCGTTGCCTTGGCCGCCGCGCATGGTGTCTGCGCCCAGGTCGCCAGACAACACATCATCGCCGTCTTCGCCAAACAGCAGGTCGTTGCCTTTGCCGCCATACAGCTCGTCGCCGCCGCTGCCGCCATACAGTTGGTCGCTGTCCATGTTGCCGAACAGCAGGTCGTTGCCGAGTCCGCCCAACAACAGGTCATTGCCAGCGCCGCCGAGCAATTCATCGTCGCCGGATTCCCCTTCCAGGGTGTCTACGCCTTGGTTGCCAAACAGGCGATCGTTGTCGTTGCCGCCCAGGATCCGATCGTCTCCGTTATAGCCCCGGATGATGTCGTTGCTATCCAAACCGCTGATCACATCATTCCCGGCCAGGCTGTCGAGGGCGGCTTGGGTTTCAGTAATGGGGATGACATCGGGAAAGTTGGTTCCGTTAATAACAGCCATTGACTCCTCCAGTGGACTTGAGTTGCAAAAGGTGAGCTGTTGAGTTGAAGAGGCGCGGACGAACAGCCGCAACCATTGCGGTCACGAGTTCGAGTCCCAAACGCTGGTGCAAGTCCTGCATTCTTGGGTGCTTAGGGGCCGGTGGAACCGGAACCGCTATCGAGGTGCAAGTGAATTGCTGTTGCGTTCCCTGTGCGGGTTGGTGAACTGTGGTTCGCTGCCTATTCCTTCGGGAAGCGATCGAAGAATCCGGAAGTGGGAGAATTTTTTTGGGGAATTTTGCGGGAACAAAATGTTCTGAAAAGTTTTCAAAAAGTTCCCGCAATTCTTGATTTTTCTGGAAACTGATCGGGAACGATCGCCCTGTCTGGTTCGTCTGGGGAGCGACTGTTGGGAACCGGATTTTCAGGATCGGACAGATGGCGATCGGGCCTTGGTCAAAGTTTGGGTGGAGTGATCACGCAATCCGCCCAATCCCATCAGGGCGATCAGCTCGGGTTGTTTGGGGATAGCAATCGCGTGGGGTTGGGGCCTAAGGGGCGATCGAGCCAAAAGGAAGGCATCCCAGGCGGATTGATCCTGAAGGACTGAGGAGATTCATGGGCGATCCACGGCCGATCGCTCCCGTCATTCGGTCAGGGATCGTCAACCGCAATCCCCCCAAGCCTCATGCCTATGAATGAGAGATTAAGCTTTGGATCGATTTTTTCTATTAATAGTTTTCTTGTGGTTGAAGCTTAGCAATTTTATCTAATTGATTCGATCAATTTCTTGATTTTAAGGATTACTGAAAACAAAACTCAGTGGTTGGATTGATTTTAAAAGCAGGCTTTGACAGCGACTGGAATTAAAACCCAGGAGCTTGATTCTTTTTAGTAAATCTTGGCTATGGGCTATTTTTCGAGGGATCCTCAATCAAGGACGTAACCAGTATCACCAGGTTCCCAAGGGCTGGCCCGGTTCCTCAGGACAATTAGGGTGATGCAGGATGATTAGGGCAACTGGGGAAGGTTCAGGCAACGGTCACGCCAGCGGCCAGCCACCGATCGCCAGGGGGATGGCGCTCAGGATCCGTCCGACTCCAGCTCATCGGGGCCGCTGTGGATGTAGTCCCGCTCAAAGGCCAGTTTCTCGGCATATTCGCCCAAGGCAACGATGCGATCGAGATCGAACACATCAAAAACAAAATCCATCACCTCAGAATGATCGAGGGTGGGCCGCCGATAGTAGTGATTGCCGGATGGATCCCGCGTTACCACTCGTTCGCGCACCAACTTATCTCGGATGGGGCGAATGTAGTGATAAAACAACAGAGCTTGGGTGGAATATTTGCCTTGCAGCTCAAAAAAGCGCTGTTGCTCCATGAAGCTCATGCAGAAAATCATGATGATCAGTTCAATGCCCACAATGAACTTCATCAAAAAATTTAAATAATCGGGCGTTAGGCGCTCTGGAATTGTGCCTGTGAGGATGTAATAACGATAGTAATATTCACGAATATCGTTTTCGCCCAGATTTTTTTGTAAGTAAAATCGTTTCAGCAAGCCTTGCACCCGTCGTCGCAAAAATTCCCGCGAGCGATCGGACAAAATGATGATTTCAAACTGAATCAGATCGTTGATGGCTTGGTGTTGCTGTTCGGGGGAAATGGCGGCAAATAGGGTGAGGGCATTGAGCAAAAACCGTCTTGTGCCCGCGTCTTTTTGCCCGAATTCTTCAAGGAATGAGTCGGGCATGATTCGCGCAAGATCAAGACGGCGATTGGCAAAGTTTCTGCTCATGCGGGGCGATCGCCTGATTTCATGCACCCGAGTCGATCGGGTGGGGGTTATTCTCCAAGATCTGATCCTTTGTGTCCTCAGGCCGGTTTTGGGGCCTGGCTGATGATGACTATCAGGTGCTCGACCGTGGCAAGGTTACCCCTAGCCCCAGCGGCCATACAAATCCACCAACTCCCGGAGTCGATCGGCCATCCAAGGGGCAAAGGATCCCTCTAAACAGCGCCACTCCCAATTACCATCGGCCTGGCCGGGCACATTCATGCGGCAATCGCTGCCAAAGCCCAAGCAGTCTTGCAACGGGACGATCGCCCAATCGGCCACCGAGGCCATGGCCATCCGGGTGAGATCCCACTGAATGCCATCGGGGCCCGCATAGCCAGCGTAGCGGATTACGCGCTGTTGCTCCTCGGGCGATCGACCATTAAACCAACCCACCGTGGTGTCATTATCGTGGGTTCCCGTATAAACCACATAGTTGGGACTGCGGTAATTGTGGGGCAAATAGGGGTTACCGCTGCCGGAGTCAAAGGCAAATTGCAGAATCTTCATGCCGGGGAATTGGAAGCGATCGCGCAGTGCTTCCACCTCGGGCGTAATAATCCCCAAATCTTCCGCAATCACCGGCAGCTCGCCCAAGGCCCCCTGCACCGCTTCAAAAAATGCCGCTCCCGGCCCGGGAACCCAATCGCCATTGATGGCGGTTTCTTCCCCTTGGGGCACGGCCCAAAAGGACTCGAACCCTCGGAAATGGTCAATTCGTACCCAATCCACCATGGTGAACAGGTGGCGGAATCGCTTGATCCACCAGCGATAGCCCGTTTGGGCGTTGGTTTCCCAGTCATAAACCGGGTTCCCCCACAGTTGCCCCGTGGCGCTGAAATAGTCTGGGGGTACGCCGGCCATTTGGGCCGGATCCAGGGTGTCTGGATCCAGGGCAAACAGCTCGCGATTCGCCCAAACGTCGGCGCTGTCGAAGGAGACATAGATGGGCACATCGCCCACCAGTTGCACGCCCCGTTCGTTGGCAGCGGTTTTGAGCTGTTGCCACTGCTCAAAGAAGACGAACTGCAAAAACCGTTGCAGGGCGATCGGTTCCGCCAGGGTTTGGCGAGCGGCGGCCAACACGACCGGATCTCGCTGGGCAAATCCCACATCCCAACGGTTCCAAACAATTTGGCCAAATTCCGCCTTCAGGGTCATGAACAGGGCAAAATCCTCGAGCCAGTCGGCCTGCTCGGTGCAAAATTGCTCAAAGGCGGTGCGTTGTTCTGCGGTGGCATGGACTTGGAACCCGGCCCAGGCTTGGACAAACAGGCGATCTTTGTAGGCCCGCACCGCCGCAAAGTCCACCCGATGGGGATTGAAATCGGGCCCTTGTTCGAGGGCGGCGGCGGGCAACCAGCCGGATTCCACCAGGCGATCGGGGCTGATCAACAACGGCTCCCCGGCGATCGCAGAAAAACTCATATAGGGCGAATTGCCAGCACCCACGGGCCCCAGAGGCAACATTTGCCACACCCGTTGGGCCCCCGCTTGCAACCAATCGCAAAAGGCAATGGCCTGGTCACCCAGATCACCCACTCCGTAGCGACTGGGGAGCGAAGTGGGGTGCAGCAAGATTCCGCTGAGTCTGGCCATGGGAATTGTTTAAACCATCCGGATCGGGTCGGAATGACTCTAACACAGGGTCAGTCTTGCTTTTTGCTGATTAACGTTTGTAGGCTTGGTGCTCGGTTTTGTAGGTGTGGGGAAAGGGTTGATCGGGAATTGGCACCCCTAAAAAAGGGCAGAGTTGTTCCCAACCATCCCCGGCGGGAATATTCATCACCAACAGTCGATCGGGCGGAATTTCTGCCATCACCCGATCGTTATGCTCCAGGTACTTCTTCTTATAAAGAAACTCAGTGGCGATCGCCGAGCCATAAACACAATTACGTAGGTCGCGGCGAAACTGTTGCGATGCACTTTCTTGCCAGAAGTTTTGCCAGCCCACTTGCCAATCCGTCGGCCAAGGCCCATGGCTCAACCAGCGATCGAGCTGCCAACGCTGGGCAAGCTGGGCCCGAATCCCCACACTGGGCGACACCGGAAAGCGGTGATTAATGTGAAATTCCACACTGCGCCACCAGGCATCCAGATCGCGCACGGTCAGAATGATTTTGCTGTCGGGATAGGCGGCCGCCAACTCCCGATAAAAATAGGCGCTGGGCAAATCCGTCACCACGTCCACATCGTCATAGCAGCGGAAATTGGGTTGGGTGACTTGGCCGCTGAGGATCTCGTTGAGGCGATCGCGATCGAAATGCAGCCCATAGAACCCCAGAATCTGCAAAGCCGCATGAAGTGAAGAAGTGCCCGTTTTGCTGAGGCCCGCGCCCAAAATTTTCATGGTTGTTGCGACTCTCGCTCTCGTGCGGTTTTAGCGGTGGCGATGCTCCCCTGATTTGACCGTCGCCCTTTGCAAAATCTCGGGGCAAAACCTCGGGGCAAAACCTCGGGAGTAGAAAGCATCCGGGTAGGGGCGTACAGCGGTACGCCCCTACGGATGTGGCTCAGAAAATCAGCCATTCCCGTCCCACGCGATCGGGAGTGCCAACCAGGCCTAAGGCATCAACACCTTGGCTACCGTTTGCACATCTTTATCGCCCCGGCCCGAACAATTAATCACAATCTTCGGGCTGCCGTCCAAGGTCGGGCAAAGTTTTTCCAGATGGGCAAAGGCGTGGGCCGTTTCCAGCGCCGGGATAATTCCCTCCAGACGCGACACCCGTTGGAAGGCATCCAACGCCTCCTGATCCGTCACGCTGTAGTATTCCGCGCGTCCCGCATCCTTCAAGTAGGCGTGTTCCGGGCCCACACCGGGATAGTCCAACCCGGCGCTGATCGAGTGGGCCTCAATGACCTGGCCGTCGCCATCTTGCAGCAAATAGCTCATGGCCCCATGCAACACGCCCACCCGACCCTTGGTCAAGGTAGCCGCGTGCTTTTCGGTGTCGGCTCCCTCGCCCGCCGCTTCCACGCCAATCATCCGCACGGTTGGTTCCGTCACAAACTCATGGAACAGCCCCATGGCATTGGAGCCACCACCGACGCAGGCCAGCAAAATATCTGGCAGTCCGCCCCACTTGGCTTGGCATTGTTGGCGGGTTTCTTCGCCGATGATGGCGTGGAAGTCGCGCACCATCATCGGGTAAGGGTGGGGGCCAGCCACGGAACCGAGGATGTAGTGGGTGGTTTCCACGTTGGTCACCCAGTCGCGAATCGCTTCCGAGGTGGCATCCTTCAGCGTGCCGGTTCCCGCTTCCACGGGTCGCACCTCTGCACCCATCAGCTTCATGCGGAACACGTTCAGGGCCTGGCGCTCCATGTCATGGATGCCCATGTAAATCACGCAATCGAGGCCAAAGCGGGCGCAAACGGTGGCCGTCGCTACGCCGT
The DNA here is from genome assembly GCF_059138625.1 of Limnothrix sp. HT2024. Lineage (NCBI taxonomy): Bacteria > Bacillati > Cyanobacteriota > Cyanophyceae > Pseudanabaenales > Pseudanabaenaceae > Limnothrix > Limnothrix sp. HT2024. The sequence goes on along the minus strand of NZ_CM181121.1, from coordinate 3,074,375 downwards.
GCTGGCCGGCTCCGGTTTCGGCAATGATTCGCTGTTTGCCCATCCGTTTAGCGAGCAGGGCTTGGGCGATCGCGTTGTTAATTTTGTGTGCGCCCGTGTGGTTCAGGTCTTCGCGCTTCAGGTAAATTTGTGGGCCGCTGCCGTCGGGCCGGGCATAGTGCTGCGTCAGCCGCTCGGCAAAGTAGAGCGGGCTGGGGCGGCCCACATAGTCTTGCAGCAACCCTTGAAGTTCCGCTTGAAAGTCTGGGTCGTGCCGATAGTGCTCGTAGGCCCGCTCCAACTCAGCCAGGGCGGGCATCAGGGTTTCGGGAACGTATTTGCCGCCGAACTGGCCAAACCGGCCGAGGGCATCGGGCACTTGGGCATTGAAGGTGGCGGAACGGAGCGGGGTTACGGTCACGACTAGCTGGGCTGAATTCAACACCCCCATTATCGCATTGGGCGCTGGGCTGACGATCCGAGGCCCCCGGTCAGGATTTCTGAGGATGCAAATCATTTTGCAAAGGGGAAATTCTTATCTTGGGAGAAAGTTTTCCACAGGTTTTCCACAGAAAACCCCCAAGTTTTCCACAGAAAAGGCGGAGTTTTCCACAGGCTATGTCGCCAACGATACGGTTTGTCGTTCGGTTGGGGATTGTTTTGGGCGATCGCCCAGCTTCTCATAAAAGGTGCTTTTTAATGGCTTTATGTAAATTAAATGAGTAAAAATATGTGCTATCCAGAAAAAATTCTGAGTTTTTGAACTGGATCGCAATATTTCGCAGCATTGACATCGCCGAGAGCCTGGCGCACAATGTTGCCGCTTACCAATGTGGCTGGGGTTTTGCCGATGAGTGGCACAGTTAGCATCGTGGCGGAAATTCCTGAAGAACTCCACGAAGCCCTTAAGGATTATTTGGAAGTGCATCCCGACTGGGATTTGAACCGGGTGTTTGCGGCGGCTCTGTCGCTTTTTCTGTTGCAAAACGGGGAGAGCGATCGGCGGGTGTCGCGGGTTTATCTATCAACGCTGTTTCGCCAACCGGCTTAGAGGATGTCTGAAAAGCCAAAATCGATACTCTGCACGCCCCGTCGACCGACGAAGACAAGGGGCTTAAGTCCCTTGCCCCCACGACTATTGGTGCATTGCCCGTGCCGAAAGATACTTTTTAGACATCCTTTTAGCGGATCGTTGGGGGGCAAAGGGCTTAAAGCCCCTTGTTACAACGGTTGGGGCACGAAAGATTAACGGTTTTAGCCTCACCTAGAACAATGCCAACAGACCCTTGAATCAGCATTTCAAGAACTGGCAATTAATGAATTGCAATTAATGGGTTGCAATTAAGAAAATGCGTTGCACTGAAGAATCGATCGCCCTTGATCCCATATTGGATTTCTGTATTGGATTTCTGGCAATCGGTGAATCGTGCCGCATGAATAGAAATGAACACCAAGAATGAACACAATAGACCCTGGATCAAAAATTAGCCAGGGGTGGGGCAGCTCAAAGATTGCTGAAAAATTAGCTCAAAATTTCGATTTTGCCCGCTAATTCCGCAGGCTGAAAAGTCTCATAGAGCAACAACAATTGACGCACTATCCGCCCGATCGGGAGTGCCAGTGGACTATAGACCACGCCCCCATGATCTTTTTGCGATCCGGCGAACTTCACCAGCGTCACTTCCGCTGTCACGAAAACCAATTGGTGGCGATGGGCAAATAAAAGCTGGGTGGCATCACTCTGGTTCTGGAGCTTCACCTCTGTGGGCCGGGTGGCCCGCACCCCATAGCCGCGCAGGGCTGCGCTGACGGCGGGATCAAGGCTGTCGTCTAGGTAAAATCCCAAGCGTGGTTGGCTCACGGGTTGCAGGGGTGTCAAGAGCATCTCAGGATTGGATATAGCCTGAAGCGCGATCGATTGCAATTTCCTGAAACTTTCCGCACCCTTTCGCGGCCGCTCCGGAGCGATCGCCACAACGCTCAAGCATGAGGTGGGCTACCGGCTCGATCGGCGCTCAATCGCTTGATCGAAAAACGCTCAGTTAAGGACGCACTCAGCCCTAATCTCCGCGTAGCTCACTGAGGCGCTCTTGAAGGACGGAGACTTGGCTTCGCTGAAATCCGGCAACGAATGCCAGGTCTTCGTGAATGGCCAAGTCCATTTCGCTACGGTGGTCAAAGTAATAGGCCATGGCCGCATAGAGGGCCGCCAGGGGCAGTTGATAGCGCCCAGCGATTTCCTCGATCGATTGGCCAAGTCGTAGATGCATCAGGGCCACATCGGTCACGGTAATCCGGGTTCCGGCCAGCCGCGGACGACCGCCCCGAATCCCCGGTGTGGTTTCAATATGGCGTGACAAGCTTTTACTCATCGAACTGGGCTGTGCAAGAGTACCCATTTTGACGTGTATTTTCTGACATGTATGTTCTGACATGTACTGGCGGCGCATCGAGGTTGAACTTTGCTCCGATTTTGAGAGGCTGTTCCGATGCGGCCCCGTCGCGATTGTCACACTTTGGTCAGCTTTTGGGCCGCCAATGATATGGCCAAGAGCATGGCCAAAATCCGGGTGATTGGATTGCTGGTTCAAGCTTTGATTTTAAGAGAGCGGGGGGATCTTTGCCGGTCAGGGTCACGCCCTTAATTCGGAGGGCAGACTAGCGGGACAGATCACTTCCGTTCAGTGGCTCCGTGGGAGGCTGTGCCAGTTGATTCAAGGCATCAGCTAAATCTTGGGTCAGGGCGGGGGCGGCCACCTTGGCCGGGCGATCGAGATATTGCGCCAACGGGAGCGATCGCCCAACTATCACCCGCACGCCACAGCGCCAACCCACCTGCGGCGAACCATATTCCACATGAATCGGCACGATATGCACACCCGAATGGCTGCGCTCTGCCTGGATTGCCATCCGCGCCAAACCGGGCTTGAGGGGGTGCAGGTGGCCATCGCGGAAAATGTCGCCTTCCGGGAAAATCACCAGGGCCTTGCCCGTTTCCAACACTTTGATGCCGTGGCGAACGCTGGCAATGCTGGGGTTGGTGGTGTCTACGGGAAACCCACCCATGCGCTGAATAAACCAGCCTTGGAGGCCGCGGGAGGCTTCATTGGCCGAAACCATGAAGTGCAAATCGGCGGGGCAGATGGGCCGGCCAATGGCACAGGGAACCACCAAGGCATCCCAGCGCGATCGATGGGTGGGGGCAAATAGGAGCGATCGGGCGTTTTGGGGCAGGTTTTCCAAGCCCTCGATCGTCACGGAACCAAAATAGGTTGGCAACACAACCCGCCGGGCCAGGGGATAGAGCACCCGCGCGAGCCAAGGCAACACACAGGAGCGAATCGACCCAGAATCAACCACATGATCCATGGCTTGGTGATTCGTGGTTTGCTGATGCGTGGTTTGCTGATCCTGGGTTGGGTTGGTTGGCTCCGGTGTTCCCTGTGTTGCGGGCTGCTGTCCGGCGGGAGAACCTACCCGATCGCCCTCATGGCAGGAAGGATTGCGTTCCGCATTCAGCGGGTCGTCTAGCTGCATCACCGTCCCCCGCGCCGTCCCTGGCACCGAATCAGTCACCACCGCCATGGTGACGGCGCTGCTGGCTGGTCTGGATGTCCCTTGGACAGTCGGGGCGTTCGGCACAACCTCAGTAGAAGCAGAGTTTAGACGCATCATGGGCAGCTAGAGTTCCCCGACCGGTTGGATATTCTTCATGGTTTCTGAGGCTAACAATACCAGGTTGATTCTGCTGGCCAGTTCATGCACCGTCTGGACAAGGGCTGGGGCGGGAATCGATGGTTTGGGGCCGGCGTTCTCGCCACCATAAGTCTTGGGCGAACTGGGGCAGACCCTCAGTGAGCGCAACTTTATTGACCGGGTACGTTGATGGGTGGATTGCTTTTTGTAACAAATCCTTAATAATCATTCTATGGGATCTCACCCCCATGGAATTTCACCCCGATCGCGATTACCAGCTCATTGCCGCCAGGTTTCTACCCAATTTCTGCAAAATCTCTGCAAAATGCCTGCGAAGTCTTGGCTCAATCCCGCGCTCCTGTTGGTTCAATCTTGCTGATGGTTCAATCTTCCTGAATTGAGTTTTTTGTGCGAGTTGGGGCTGGTCTTGAGTTGATTCCCAAGCTGATCCCCAAGTTGATCCCCAGCCAAGCTTGCGCAAACCCTGAGCCTGTTGGGCTTTTTCTGAGCGCTGTCTGAATCTTTTGCTAAATCCTTTGCCAAAACCCTATGTACGAAGCCACTGCCCGATCGAGCGATCGCCCCATCATGACTCCCAAGGGCGATCGACCCCAGCCCGCCCTTTTCAAAACCTTTTGGGCCGATGCCCTATCCGTTTTTTGGGGTGACTGGCTGAAACTGCGGGTGAGGGTTGGGCAGGTAGCCGCTTCGGGGCTGGTTTCCCCGCTGATTTATATCCTGGCTTTCGGGTTGGGGTTGGGAACCTCCCTGGATGCCGTGGCCAAGCCTTCCGCAGGCGATAGCTATTTGGAATTTATCTTGCCGGGGATGGTGGCCCTGTCTTCCATGGCCATTAGCTTTGGGGGCACAACATTTTCAATTTGCGGCGATCGCCTGTTTACCAAGACCTTTGAGGAAATGTTGCTCGTGCCGGTGCATCCCTTGGCCATGCACCTGGGACGGATGATGGCGGGCATTGTGCGCGGCCTGCTGACGGCTGGCTCGGTGATTTTGGTGGCGGTGTTGTTTACGGGCAAGGTTTGGAGCTTTTTAAATCCGCTCTTTTTGCTGTTGCTGGTGCTCAACTGTGCTGTGTTTGCGGGCTTAGGGGTGATTGTGGGTCTTTCGGTGCAGTCTTTGGAAATGGTGGGGCTGTACAACAATTTTCTGATTGTGCCCATGTCCTTTTTGGGGGCCACGTTTTTTGACCCGGCCAAGTTGCCGCCGCTGCTGAAACCGATCGTCTATTGCTTGCCCTTGACCTACACCAGCATTGGCTTGCGATCGGCTGCTTACCTTCCCCTGAGCGAATTTCCTTGGTACAGCATCCCGATTTTGCTGGCGGTGGCCACGGTGCTAGCGTTTTTGGGGGCCCAGCGGTTTTCTAAGCAGCAGGATTAGGGGCTACCTGCTCGATCGATGGGTTGCAATTCGGTGCTGATCGGTCGCAATGGGCTGCATCACGATCGGTTGGTCGGCAGCGCCCAACGCCATACCCGATCAACGGGGATCAAGATCGCACCATCCGGCGATCGCGATCGCAGACTCTGGCGGGTTTGCGGCCGAAACTGAAGGCTAGAGCGCTTCATAGTCTCTAACCCTGTACTCTCGCCAATCTTGACCCAGCACTTGGGTTGAGCGTGCCCGGTGCTTCCATTCCTTAACACAGGACAGCTCAGAAACTGGACAACGTGATCCTGAGCCTGAGCCAGGGCCCTGAAACAGAGAGTCAGAAAACCGCTGGACGGTGATTCACTCCCCTCGATCGCAGTGTGAACCCTGTTGATTGCCGCCGAAACCCAGGCGCGATCGAGACCGGTCAGAATCGGGCACTGGTTGCCAACCCAATCCAGCCGTTGACGACGGTGGCTAGGAGGTAAAAAGCTATGCAACGTCAGGGATTAGAAGGTTTGGTTCGGTTTTTGCAAGAAGACTTGCAGTTGAGTGCTGCGGATTTGGCGTTGGCCCTCAAGCATCCCGACAGTGGCAACAATCTACCAACGATTTTGTGGCAATACGGAGCAATTACCACTCAACAGCTCGATCGGGTGTTCGATTGGCTGGAACGGTGGATGTCGCCCGAAGGAATTTAACGGCTGGCGGTGCGCGGTTGAGAACAGGTGGTTGAGAACAGGTGGTTGGACAAATTTGGCCCAGCTCGGAGCCGTGCAAAGTCGCTCGGAGCCAAGCCAAAGCCGATACAGAGCAGATTCAGGGCCAAAGGCTCACAAGACCGTTGGGCGATCGCACCAAGGCGGTTCGGTTCTGACACCCCCCAGTTGCCCATTTGCCTGTTAGATTGTGCTTGTTCAACGGAGACCATTCGCACCGTTCACCCGCGAGGTTTGAATCGTGGCCCCAGAACTGAACCCCATGTCTAATTTTTGGAAAAGCGAGCCAACCACCGATCGCGAACCGAGCGAATCGTTGATGCGCTACATCCAATCCCTCAATCCGGAAACGATCGCCCACCTGTCGCGGCCGGCTTCCCCGGAAACGATTCGGATGATGGAGCACAACATCGTGGGTCTGCTGGGCGTGTTGCCCGGCGAACAGTTTGATGTGTCCATCACCACCAACCGCGAACATTTGGGGCGGCTGTTGGCTTCGGCCATGATGAGTGGCTACTTTTTGCGGAATGCTGAGCAACGGATGAGTTTTGAAAAGTCCTTGCAAAACTGGTCGGGTGATTTGGCTGGCGACGCGCCGACGGCGGATTAGGTTCGATTCGGTTGATGTCAAGAACCTTGGGTGATTTTGCGTTCCTCAATTGCTGAAACCTCAGAACCGCTGCCGGTTTCGGCGGCGGTTTTGCAGCGATCGCTCCTGGATTGGTACGATCGCCACGGCCGCGACTTGCCTTGGCGAAACCCCCCGGACGTGTTGGATCCTTACCGGGTTTGGGTTTCAGAAATTGCCCTGCAACAAACCCAGGTCAAAACTGTTTTGCCTTACTACCAACGGTGGTTCGATCGGTTCCCCACGATCGCTGATTTGGCGCAAGCCGATTTACAAGCAGTGCTGAAAGCCTGGGAAGGCCTGGGTTACTACAGCCGGGCCCGCAATCTGCACCGGGCTGCCCAGTTGGTGATGGAACGGCATGGGGGACAATTTCCCCGCACGCTGGCCGAGGCGATCGGCCTGCCCGGCATTGGCCGCACCACGGCCGGCGGCATCCTGAGTTCTGCCTTTAATTTGCCCTTGCCGATTTTGGACGGCAACGTGAAGCGGGTGTTGGCGCGGTTGATTGCGCTGCCCATTGCGCCAGCCAAAGCGCTCGATCGCCTCTGGGCCGCCTCTGAGGCGGTGGTCTCGTTCGATCGCCCCCGAGACCTCAACCAAGCCCTCATGGATTTGGGGGCCACGGTTTGCACCGCCCGAAAACCGGCCTGTTTGGTTTGTCCTTGGATGGCATACTGTCAGGCGTACCAAACCAACCAGCAGCAGCAAATTCCCGTGAGCGAACCGAAAGCACCGATTCCCCACAAAGTGATTGGCGTGGCCGTGATCCGCAATCCCCAGGGGCAAATCTTGATCGATCGTCGGCCCGCCGAAGGGCTATTGGGCGGCCTATGGGAGTTTCCGGGCGGCAAAGTGGAACCCAATGAGTCGATCGCCGACTGCATTCACCGGGAAATTCAAGAAGAATTAGGCATTGAAATTGCTGTCGGTGAAGAACTGATTGTGGTGGATCATGCCTACACCCACTTCAAAGTGTCGCTGCACGTGCATCTTTGCGAGCATCTGCAAGGGGAACCCCAGGCGATCGAATGTGATGAAGTGCGTTGGGTCACCCTCGCCGAAATTGACCAATTTCCCTTCCCCAAGGCCAACACCACCATCATCGAAGCACTGAAACAGCGCTTTCCAGATGCCTAGAGGATAGTGCTCCAAAAGCATCAGGCTTTAAAAACAGGGGCGCACCAAAAATAGCACTAAAAATAAGGGCGCACGATGGTGTGCCCTGCTTGATCTGAATCGATGGAATCCAGTCGCTGAAAACCAGCTTGAGGCAGAGCGAGAGACCAGGGCACGTCGTCAAATCGCCTGGAACCCTGATTCCACCGTTAGCGAATCGTGAGGGACAAGGGGCTTAAGCCCCTTGTTACGACGATCGGGACATGCCCTTGTTACGACGCGACGATTAGGACATGCCCTTGTTACGACGATCGGGACATGCCCTTGTTACGACGATCGGGACATGGAAAATCAGTCGTTTTTGGCTGACCCCAGGAAATGACGGCGGCCCCCAGAGCGATCGCCCCTAGATTCTCCCAAGGGGGTGCTGAATGCCCCCGTCGCCTATGGGCCCTAGCTCACTCCGGGTTTCCTGAGCTTGAGTAGCTCTAGATTGAGTAGCTCTCAGGGATTTGCATCGCCCGGGCCAATTCAGCCGCCACCAAAGGCCGCGAGAATTCCGGCGGCGGCAACTCGCCCCGACGCAACATTTCGCGCACCTTCGTGCCCGACAGGTGAATCCGTTCGTCCGGTTCGCTGGGGCTGGTTTTGGTGGTGGCCATGCTTTGGGTGCGTTTGCAGTAGAACGCGTGCTCAAACTTCAGCGGCATGATTCCTAACTCACCCGGCGCAAACTCATCGAAAATGTACTGCGCATCGTAGGTTCCGTAATAGTCACCCACGCCCGCATGGTCACGACCCACGATGAAATGCGTGCAGCCATAGTTCTTGCGAATGAGGGCATGGAAAATAGCTTCCCGGGGGCCCGCATAGCGCATGGCGCAAGGGTTGATCGCCAAAATCACGCGGCCACGGGGAAAATAGTGCTCCAGCATGATTTCATAGCAACGCATCCGCACATCGGCGGCAATGTCATCGCTTTTGGTCACCCCCACCAGGGGATGCAGGAACAGGCCATCGGTGATTTCCAGGGCGCACTTGATGATGTATTCGTGGGCGCGGTGGATCGGGTTGCGGGTTTGGAAGGCTACGATCGACTTCCAACCCTTGTCGCGGAAAGCGTGGCGCGAGTCGATCGGGTCAATTTGATAGAGCGGGAAGCGAGGATCCGGCTCGCGCTCCAGCAACCACACGGGCCCAGCTAAATAAGTCGCCCCTTGGCTGTAAACCACCGCCACACCGGGGTGTTTCTCTTCGTTGGTGCGATAGACGTTGAGGGCTTCCCGGGTTTTGTCGTAGTGATATTTCTCCGTCAGCTCCAGCACGCCAATGAAGCGGCCGGTGGGATCGTCTAGGCGCACCAGTTGCCCTTCGCTGAGGGTGTTGGCCTGCTCATCGCTCACGGGCAGGGTCACGGGAATGGCCCAGGGCAGCCCGTTGGCCAAGCGCATGTCGTCAACCACGGTTTTGTAGTCCGCTTGGCCCATGAAGCCATCGATCGGGCTGAACGCACCAATGGCGATCGCGATCAGGTCACAGACGGCGCGATCGTCCAGGGAAATGCGCGGCAGGTGGTCGGCCTTGCTCAGGAATTCGGCCTTTTGCTCAGGGCTGGCAATGCGGTTAATCAGCGTGCCGCCGTGAGGGGCGATCGCGTCGGCTATACGGGTCATGGAACTCGGGGTGAGGTTGCTTCAAGACAATAATCAGTAAAAATTCAACACTAAAACGGTCGCCTTGTGGCCGGCTAGGGGATAGCCAGGGTTTTTCATCTCAAATCACGTTTTAGTTAAAAAATGCCCTAGTTTGCAGATATAGCCCAATCACGAGGGGAATGACCACATAGGCATAGGATCGAAGATTTGCGATGGCAATGGATCGGCCAAGATGAACTGAAGGGTTGGGCAGCCACTTCGCTAGACAAGCTCCCTCGATCGCCCAACTCATCGCCCAGCCAATCATAAAATAGGCAAAGGCACAGAAAAGCTCAATCCAAAAGGGAAACTTTGCATTGATAATGCCAATAATGACCAATGCCAATACTAAATTAAAAGGCCAAAACAGCAACCACAGCCATCGCCAGCCAACAGACCAGGGTGTTAGCTGCCGCAAAGCATCATGGGTTGTCAGTCCCATTAAACCTAGGCAGCCAATAAGTACGAAAGTAATTCTTCGGTTCCAGTCATCACCGTAGTTTAAAAACGGTATGACAACCAACCCAAATGAAAAGATAAGACCTGTGATTGATGAAACCAAATTAGCGCCAGTTACTGCAATCCAAACTCGCTTAGAAGAATAAGTTTCGCGTTTAAGGATTGTGATTGCTTCAATAGCAATGATGGCCACCAAGCCCCACCCAAAGCTGATGAATGAGGCGAAAAGAGGCAAGTTAAACAGGGAAACGGCCATGGGTGGCCAGCTATTGGCCCAAGCAGCTTGGGGCAGGGTAAGCGCCACTAATATCGCGATCGTGCCTGTAGCCCAGATCATTAGACGGGGATGGATGGCAGAAAACGAAAACCAACGAGGGCGATTTGATTTTTGGGGTGTTGCCCTACGATGATGGATAGGTGGATGATCCATGGGTTGACGCATTGAGTTTGGACTAAATTTTCATTTGAGGTGGTGACTGTGCAGGGAGATATTAATCAAAATACTAATCAGGAAGTTAATCAGAACATCAATCAGGAATCTGGCCAGGGAATTCATCAGGAAGCCATAAATGAATTTCCGGAATTTTTACCTGAAGCAGTAGCCAATTTAACGGAATCAGAGTCGATCGACTTTGTGCGTCAAATTCAGCGCCAAACGATCCAAACTCCCTGGCCCGATCCCCATCGTGTATTGCCGATCGAAACCAGTTTCGTCACGGGTCAACCGCCGGAATTGCCCGATCGATTGCCCGATGCGCCACCTATTTTGCTCGTGCATGGCTTTGACAGTTCACTGCTGGAATATCGTCGATTGTTCCCACGATTAGCCCAACAATACGCCACATGGGCCGTGGACTTGTTGGGGTTTGGGTTCACCGATCGCCCTGAGCAGTTGGAATTTACCGCTGAAGCAATGCGCACCCATTTATATTGCTTTTGGCAGCAAATCATTGGGCGGCCGGTGGTGTTGGTGGGGGCTTCCATGGGGGGTGCAGCCGTGATGGATTTTGCCCTCACCTATCCGGAGGCGGTGCAGAAAGTGGTGCTGCTGGATAGTGCTGGATTTGTGGGCAAACCGATCGCCAGTCGGTTTTTGATTCCCCCCTTGGGACAATGGGCCACGCAATTTTTGGCGAATAAAAAGGTGCGATCGGGCATTGGGCGCAAGGCCTACGCCGACCCCGATCGTTGTGCCACCGAAGAGGCCTATCGTTGCGGCGCATTGCATTTGGGAATGCCTCGATGGAGTGAGGCGCTGATTTCCTTCACGCGCAACGGTGGCTACACCATTACGGGCGATCGCATTGCTCAACTGCCCCAAGAGACCTTGATTCTGTGGGGCGATCGAGATCAAATTTTACCCAAGACCACGGCCCAAAAGTTCCAAACGGCGCTGCCCAAAAGTCAATTTATTTGGGTGGAAAATTGCGGCCATGTGCCCCACTTAGAACAGCCCGATCGCACAGCTCAAGCGATTCAAAATTTCTTGAAGTTATAGGGACTGCCAATCATCTTCCCAAAACGCTAATTCCACCGTTGGTAGATCGTGGGGAACAAGGGGCTTAAGCCCCTTGTCTGTGACGACTGGAGCATGAAAATCAATCGTTCTCGCTTGATCCCATCAAGCGATTCAAAATTTCTTGAAGTTATAGGGACTGCCAATCATCTTCCCAAAACGCTAATTCCACCGTTGGTAGATCGTGGGGAACAAGGGGCTTAAGCCCCTTGTCTGTGACGACTGGAGCATGAAAATCAACCGTTCCCACTTGATCCCAAAATATGAGGACAGGCCCACAGCCCCTTGTCTATGTTTACTGGTGTCTATGTTTTATTTTTGTCTTTGCCTTTGTTTCTTGATGGAATGAATTAGCGATCAGCTTTGCCTCTTCATTTGACTTTTCAGATGTCTCCCAACCCCAATCTTTAGACCCCAAAAAGGGCGATCGCCCTCAGACGATCGCCCCATGCGAGATGAATTGAACCCAGCTTCCTAGCGGATATATTCCTTCAAGATGCTGTTGCGGTTCGGGTGGCGCAACTTCCGCAGGGCCTTCGCTTCAATTTGGCGAATTCGCTCGCGGGTCACGTTGAAAATTTGCCCAATTTCTTCCAGGGTTTTCATCCGACCGTCATCCAAGCCGTAGCGCAACCGCAGCACATCGCGCTCACGGGCGCTGAGCGTATCGAGCACGCTTTCTAGATCTTCCCGTAGCAGGTTCTTGGAAACGCGATCTTCCGGCGTTTCGCCGTCGGATTCAATGAAATCGCCCAGGCGCGAATCTTCTTCCTTCCCGATCGGGGTTTCCAGCGAAATTGGCAATTGAGCCGACTTGGCAATGAACCGCAACTTTTCGATCGTCATTTCCATCCGCGTTGCAATCTCTTCTTCCGTGGGCTTGCGACCCATTTCTTGAGACAGCAACTTGGTGGTTTTCTTAATCCGCGAAATGGTTTCGTACAGATGCACCGGTAGGCGAATTGTCCGAGATTGGTCGGCGATCGCCCGGGTGATGGCCTGCCGAATCCACCAAGTGGCATAGGTGGAGAATTTGTAGCCCTTTTCGTGGTCAAACTTTTCGGCGGCGCGAATCAAGCCCAAGCTACCTTCTTGGATCAAATCCTGGAATGACAGGCCGCGATTCATGTATTTCTTGGCGATCGAAACCACCAAGCGCAGGTTCGACTGCACCATTTTGTCCTTGGCGCGCCGACCCACATACAGCCGCTTGCGGAATTCCGGCAAGCCCATATTCAACGCTTCGGCCCACTCCCGATCGTTCGGTGCGCGATCGAGTTGATCCAGCAGCTTTTCATGGACCCGTTCGATTTCTAGCAGGTCAGCAATCTTACGGGCCAGTTCAATTTCTTCGTCGGCTCGCAGCAAGCGAATCCGACCAATTTCTTGAAGATATAGCCGAATTGAATCTTCGGTGTAGTGCTTTTTCTTAGCAGCCGTGCGGCGACGAGATGCGGCCGCTTTGCCAGGCTGCTCTTCCTCTTCCTCGTCGAGTTCGGCAGACGGGTCATCATACTCATCAATATCGACCTCATCTTCGTCCTCTGTGGTGAGTAGCTCTAGTTCGACCTCTACATCATCCACAGCATCAGTCAATACATTCATTTCTTCGAGTACGGTTTTGGCCTGGGTCATGCCGAGTCCTCTCGCTCCTTTCAACGAAGTAGGGTAGATATGCAGTGATCGGTGGGAAGTTGGAAACTGCGACGGTTGCGGAAACAGGCACTGAAGGGCTGGCAACGCCGCAGTCTGGGCTGGATTTTTTGCCGAGATCCAGATTAGCCCCAGATTTTTGAAATGTCCCAATAAACTGTAGCCTGTCTTACGAAATTTTGCCGGGACGATCGAAAATTTGCTGGCAATTAACTCCGGAAATCACAACAAACAAGCGAGAAACAACCGATTGGCCGCTGATTTGCCGCCCATGACCGATCTTGTGTCGGCTGAAGTGGGCAATTTGGCTAGGGTTTAAGTTATGAGTTATTGATATTTCCCTGGATAAGCGGCAAATGTTGTCAGCAGAGGAACGGTCTTTTTTCCTCGTGATCGCCCCGGCCATTGTCGCTGAAATACTTCCAGCGATTTCGTCTCCCTAGACAGGCTCGATTGGGGCTGATTTACAGACCTCCAAGGTGATGCTTTCGCGTTTTCTTGAGCCTTCCTCTGTTGTAACACGCTCTTTTCTAAATCACAGGGCTATTGATTTCATTTGGGTTTCATTTTTCGGGTTTTCATGTTTGGGATTTGAATCGGCCAATCCTTCAGGGCGTGAATAACAGTTCTGTGGATTGGGTGATTAGTCCGTCGATCGCGCATTCATCAATCCAGGATTGACCCAGTATTCAGCGACTATTCATTCATTGGACATTTGATCGATCGCCCGATCGATCTCGTGAGCCGTTGGTTTTGGGGAAGCCGGGTTGAGCGCGCCTTGCTCGATCACATCCCACAGCCGATCGACCGTCACAAACCGCCACCCCCGATCGCGCAGGGCCGGAATCAGTTGCGCCACGGTTTTGACCACATCGCGCCCGCCACAGGGCCCATCATGCAACACAATCAGCGAACCGTTTTGCACCTGATCCAAAACCCGCCGCTGCACCACCGCCGGCCCCGGATGCGTCCAATCTTCCGGCACAACGCTCCACATGACTGGTCGATATCCCCAACTGCGCCACTGAGCCAAGGCCCCCGGCAAAAATAGCCCGTTGGGTGGCCGCAAATCTCGCACATGGTGTTGCACCCAAGCCGGATCAAGCTGACAGGCCTGGGAGATCGCCCGTTGGGTACGTTTTAAATCCCGTTGCAGTTCGTCTGAGCTGAGGCGGGGAAACGATCGGTGATGGTAGCCATGGAGGCCAAGCCAATGGCCCGCGTCCCAAACTTGTTTGGCAACGGCAGGGGCCCGATCGACCCAACAGCCCAACCAAAAAAAGCTAGCGGTCACCTGCTCTTGATCCAACAGGCGCAACAGGGCTGGCGTATATTCCGGGTGGGGGCCGTCGTCAAAGCTGAGAGCAATTTCCCGGTGATCGGGATTTCCGGCCCACAGACCCAAGGGAAAGCTGGCCGCCAAAACGGGATAGAGGCGTGGATAGAGCCAAGCAAATTGCATTGCCGAATGGGCCAGCTACATTAGCAAATTAAGTTGGCGAGCTAAATTGGCGAGCTAAATTGGTGATCGCGCCGGACGGGGGCGAAGAGTTCTGCCGCCTGAACGTTACGGGTTCGTAGGATTGGTGTTCGTAGGATTAGCGTTCGTAGGATTGGTGCTGGGCAGCGCTTCGGCCGGTTGCAAAAGCCGCAGCGTGTTGAGGGCCCGTTCGTAGCCCTCGCGATCGCCCCGACGGGCGAATAACCGGGCCGCCTGTTGCAAGTTATCCACGGCCTCTTGCAAATTGCCTACGGCCGCTTGGGCGATCGCCCGATTGTGAAAGGCTTCCGCATCGTCCGCTGCGATCGCCAGGGCGCGATCGTAATCTTCAATGGCCCGGAAATAGGCCTGCTGTTGCACTAGCAAATTAGCGCGATTGAAATAGGCGTTGGCGTATCGGGGATCTAGTTCGATCGCCCGGTTATAGTCCGCCATCGCTGCCAAGGGATTGTCTAGGGCCGCGTAGGCCGTCGCCCGATCGTTATAGGCCTCTACTAAGGCCGGATTCAACCGCAGGGATTCTGAAAAAGCCTCGATCGCCTGCTGAAGCTTGCCCGCCGCCGCCAAGGTGGTTCCTCTGGCATAGGCCGCTTGGGCCTGTTGACTGCGGGCTGCATTCGGCTGGGCTGGTTTGGGTTGCGCCGGGCCCGGTGGCGTATTGCGGGCCGGTTGGGGCGATCGGGAGCGGGTCGGGTTGGTCGGTTGGGGGCGGCGCGGCTGGGATGGCCCTTGGGCCTGAGCGGCCGGCGCGATCAACAATCCAAGCAGCCCGATCGCCCCCAAAAGTCCCCAAAGTCGCCGCCCCTGTCCGTTGAATGGCTTCCAGCCGAACTGAGACTGATCAGACTGAGACTGATCAGACTGAGACCGATCGAACCCAGGCCGGCCGTTCTGATCGCCCGAAAATTGCCCGAGAACCGGTTGAGTCGATCGTTGTGGATCCTTAAGCCTCATCCGTCGGTTGAGAGTTAGAAGAAGGGTTAGATGAATCTCCCGGCGAAGCATCAAACAACGCATCCAGACGGCTGCGAGCATCTTCAACCGTGATTGACTTCATCACCAACAGGGGTTCACGGATCGGTTGTCCCCGATCGTCCAGCATTTCCGGGTGCAACGAGATGGGCGGTTGAGCCGGAGCCGCCCCCCGCGCTGGATGATCCATTCGATCGGCCGTGCGGCCCGCCTCAGTTCCCAGTGTGAAGAGATTGCGGACTAAATTCCCGATCGCCAAGAATGCCAACACTGCAAAGGCCAGGATATACAACACCTGTAGCACGGCCGTCGTCTCCCTAACGGATGATCTCTAAATAAATAGTCTCTAACATGATCTGAGAAGGCGATTACCCCGCCGAACCCGAAGGATTCTGTTCAGCCCGGAACCGCATTGCCACATGCCAGCATTCCTGAACTAGGTTGTGCCAAGGCATGAGGGTTGACGTTTCAACACCCACTTGGGCCCCCATGGCCTCAAAAAGCAACTGAGTGCTGCTCACTTCCTGTTGGGCCTGTTTGACCCTTGCCAGCAAGCTTTCCTGTTGCTCATCGCTCAAAAACGACAAGCGCTCCGATTCCAGCAAGGTGCGCGATCGCCCAAACCAATATTGAAAATCTTCAAGCAGCGGCTGCAAGACGGTCTTCAGCAGATTGGGATCGGGAGGGGTAGGAGCCGACATAGGCAAAGTGGAAACTAACCAATCTACATACAAGCTTAACGCTATTCATCTTTCGTAACATTTTTTTGGAAGATTTCGCATCATCTCTTTCAGCTATTTCAGCGCCGAGGGCCAAGCCATGGTCAGGACGAGGGCCAGTCGTCATGTTTTGGGATCACGCGAAAACGGTTAATTGTCCATGCCCTAACCACCCCAGACAAGGGGCTTAAGCCCCTTGCCCCCACGACTCCCACGATTCGCCCTTGCCCCCACGACTCCCACGATTCGCCCTTGCCCCACGACTCTCATGATTCGCCCTTGCCCCCACGACTCGTCACAGTGGAATCAGGGTTTTGGGCAATTGGACGACCCGCCCTAAAGCCCCAAATCAAACAGACGCGCAATCCGCTTGCGCACCCACTGCACCGGGTTGCTGTCATCCTCATCGGCCGCAATCAAGCCCAAGGCCCGAAGCTGAGCCTGTCGATCGCGCAATTCCTCTTGGCGCACGGACAGTTCCCGCACAATCACCTCCGCGATCGGGGGATGCTGTCGCAACAACTCCGTGAACCCCCGCTGATTAATGGCAAAGAGCAAGGTTTCCTCATTGGCGCTCACCGTTGCCGTGCGCGGAATGCCCAACATCAGCGCCAACTCCCCAAAAAAGCTCCCCGCCTCCAAATCCGTCAGGTGCTTATCCAACTCCGCCACAAACACCTTCACCGATCCCGACAGCACAATATAAAAGCTATTGCCCGGATCCCCTTCCCGAAATAGCAGCTCATCTGGCTTGAGGCGCTGACGGTAACCGCACTCAATCACCCGCCGCAGATCCAAATCATTTAGATGCGAAAAGTAGTGAACCCGTTTCAGGGATTCCGTCAGCAGGCTCGATCGTGTTTCGCTGGAAATTTGGCGTTGGGCCAAGGGTGCAGGGGGCATAGCGGCCGTTGGATCACTGCCGCGCCCAAGGGGATAGAGCACTTCCGGGTTCCGGAGCCACAAATCCCGCTGGGGAAAGGGAATTTCAATGCCCTGTTGATGGAATCGATATTCGATCGCGCAGTTGAGGGCATGGCGAGCATCAAACTCCCGTTCATAGCCCCGAATCCAAACCCGCAGATCAAAATCCAGCCCATGATCGCCCAACCCCAGCAAAATCACCGTGGGAGCCGGATCATCCAGCACCATGGACTCGGAATAGGCCACATCCAGCAGCAATTCCGTCACCACCAGCGGGTCACTGCTGTAGGCCGTGCTGACTTTGATATGAAGCCTTGCGGCTAAGTCGTTGTAGTGCCAATTGATGACCCGTTTTTCCACTAGATCGCTGTTGGGAACGATCACATGGGCCCCGTCCAGGGTGCGAATCACAGCCGATCGCAGGGCTACCTCCACCACATGCCCCGCCAGCCCATCGAATTCAATGAAATCCCCCACCCGAAGCTTGCGCTCCAAGAGCAGATTCAAGCCGCCCACAAAGTTTTTGGTGATGTTTTGCAGGCCCAAACCCACACCCACCCCCAAAGCTCCGGCCGGTACAGCGAGGGAATTGAGATTGAATCCGGCACTTTGTAAGAGCGCAACGAAAATCAAAACGCCGATGCCGTAACTAACAATGCCGGCGATCGGGCCGCGATTGCCCTCATCAATGCGGAGTTTGGCAAGCAGGCGGTTTTGCAGAAATCCCTTGATGATTTGCGCACCGCCGTAAACCAAGGCACTGTAGAGCACCAGTTGCAGTAAAAACCCAAGAGAAATAACCGTTTCGCCCAATTGAAACAGGGGCGTTTGCAGCAAATCCAGAAGGCCTTGCTGAAGGGGTTTGAACCAGTTCATGTTAGGGAGAGGTGAGCAACCTAGAGGCTGAAATCAAGCCAGACTAGCCGTTATTTGGCCGAATTACTGTAGTTGAGTTGCTCGGGTGAGGAATTGATTCTGAAGCAAAAATAATGTGATTTTTCAGCCGGGAACCGGTGATTTTTAAGCTGGAGGGGCAGTGGTGTTCGATTCTGAGGCTGTGGCCTGGGCCCGATCGCCCAGGGATTGCAGCCATTGACCCAGGGCCGGAGACTTGGACGTGAATTGCACCAAAACGTGATCCGGGCGATCGGGACTGGGGAGCACTTTGACATAAACTTCGCGGTTTTCCGGGCCTGGGGGCAGGGTATCCGGGGCCGAGGCTTCCGCCAGGTTCAGCTTGAGATTTGTTAGGGGCTTGGTTAAGGCCTGGGGGTTCGGGGCCGGGGCATTGCTGTCCGGGTCGATTGCCCCTTGGATTTTCAGCCAACCGCCTTTGGCAGACAACTCCACCAACGCAACGGCCCAAGCCTGACTGCTGACATGTTTGCCATCCAGGGGTTGGGCGGTGAATTGCAAGGGGGCGATCGGGTAGTAGGTTTCCTGTGCTCGTTCCAGGGTGAGGTGATAGGGCGCACCCACGCCGCCCACGTCGTAAATGGTGATTGGTTCGGGAACGCCCTTAGGCTGTACCTGTTGGGTGGCGGCAATGTTGACGTAATCGGAGCCGCCAGCTTCTTCAAGGGCCGATTCGGTAATTAGAATTTGTCCCCCGATCGTGTAGGACTCAATCCGATAGGTCAGGTTGACTTGGGCCCCCACCACGCCATATTTAGCCCGTTTGTAGGAACCAATGTTGCCGACCACCACTTCGCCCGTGTTGATACCAATGCCCATTTCCAAGGGTTGGTAGCCCATTTCGCGCATTTTGGCATTCACACCGCCCATGGCTTGCTGCATGGCGATCGCGCAGGCGATCGCCCGTTTGCCATCGTCCGATCGGGTGGTGGGGGCTCCAAACAACACCAAAATTCCATCCCCCATAAACTCATCGATCGTGCCCTGAAAGTCCGTGATCGCATCGGCCATGGCTTCCAGGTAGAGATTAATGATTTCGATCACCCTTTCCGGGGGCAACCGTTCGGCGGTGGCCGTGAACCCTCGTAGATCGGAGGTCAAGATGGTGATTTTTCGCCGCTCCCCGCCCATTTTTAGGCCTTCGGGATCTTCCAGCAGGTTGGCAACTACTTCATTGTTCAGATACCGGCCAAAGGTGTTGCGAATCTGGCCGGCGGTGCGGGCCAGGTACAGGGCCACCATGGTCGCTCCCACCAACCAAGACAGCAGGGGCGGCACAAAGGGAACCCACAGGCCTTGGATCATCGCCCCTTGGCAAATTCCCCACAACAGCAACACCAAGCCGCCGGAACCTCCAATGCCCCAAATGGCAATCCAACGGCGCGAGTCCGGCAGTCGCAACAGCCAAGCCAAGGTGGAACCAACGGCGGCCCAGCCCACAATCCACAACCACTCGATCGGCTCCTGCCAGGTGGTGAGGAGGGGGCGATTGTCGAGGGCGGCGGCAATCACTTCGCTGGTGAAGTGGGCGTGGATTTCAACCCCGGCCATTCTTTGGGGCAGCTCTAGGGGTTTACCGCTATAGGGCGTGAGGAAGAGATCGCGGCCGCTTTCGCTGATGTTGCCAATCAGCACCACCCGATCGCGGGCCCAGTTGGCGGGGAGTTTGCCATCCACCAAATCCCGCAAGGAAACGGTTTCAAAGGAGCCACTCCCGCCACGATAGTTCAGCAGCAGTTGGTTGCCCGCATCGTTGGCATGGATGTAGCCGCCGTCATGGCTCCGAAACCGCCGAAAAATGGCGTTTTTGAGCTGAAAGGCTCCGGGTTCGGCGGCCACGGATTCGGGTGCGACGTTTTCTGGGTATAGATACAGCAGGGCCAGGTAAAGACCCAAACCGTAGATTTTGTTGTCTTCTACGTCTTGGGTATCGATTAAAACCCGCCGCACTTTGCCATCCGCATCCACCACAAAATCATTGGTGCCCACTTGCCCTTTAGCGGCCAGGGCAGGAGGCGCGGCCACCCGATCGGCGGCGGTTTCCCCCCGCACCTTGGCAATGCCCACCAGGTAATCGGTGTTGTTAAACAGGCGCACCAGGTTGGCGTGGCCGGGTTCCTGGGGCAAGTCGCGGTAAATATCCAACCCGATCGCCCGGGGGCCCATGGCCTTTAACCGTTCGATCGCCTGGGCATAGACCCCATCGGGCAGGGTTGTGGTGCCAAACCGCTGCAAGTCGGCATCGGTGATCCCCACAATTGCCACGCGCCGATCGGGAGCCTCCGCCGGCCGGGCCTGGAGCATTTGGTCATAGGCCAACCATTCCAGCCCTTGCAGCAGACCCAATTCCCGCATTCCCAAAACGAAGCCGGTGGCTGTGGGAACCGCCAGCAGCACGCCTCGCCACTGCCAGACCCACCGTTTGAGGATCTTGGCCCAGGATTTCATAACTGCCACTCAACCGGAGAACCTAATTGGGAAATTGGGAAATTGGGATGGGGAACCTAATTCAGGAGTCGGGCGCTGGCGAGGTTTTGCAGGCCCACGGATTCCAACAGGCTTTGCCATTGATCCGGTTGGGTGGTTTGGAGGGCGATGGCCGTGGCCAAGGTGTCGTACCAGAGGCGTGCTTCTGCCAGGACTTGGGCCCGTTGGAAGGGATCGCGGGCTGCACTGAGGCGGCGGTTAACGCTGTCCGGCAGGGCCACGAGTTTCACTTCCCCGATCGCGGCCACATCGCTGGCTCGATCGCTGGGGTCACAAACAATCGAAAAAGCCCAATTGTAGGTTTTGCCCGTTTGCAGCGCCTTGCCAGGGCTGAGGAGGGACATTTTTAAAATCCCCGCCTGACCGGTGAGCGGCACGGCTTGGCGATCGACCAAGTTGCCATCTTGGTCGGCCACCACCAGTTCTGCGGTTTTGACCACCGTGGAGGGCACGTAAACAAATACTGTTGGGTTAGCGCTGGTGGCTTGACCTGACTGGTTTTGTGGTAGCAGCAGGGTCAAGTTGGGCCCCGTGGCCGCAATACATTCACCGCCTCGGGTGCCACCGCCAGTGGTGCGGTTGGGGCCGCCCCGATCTTCCGTTTGGGGAAACCGCAGCCCGGAGCGAGGTGCCCCAAAGCGAGTGCCACCCCCGATCGTGCGGTTGGGGCCGCCTCGGTTTTCGGTGTTGGGGAAGGCAGGCCCAGCGATCGAGGCGGCCTGGGCAGGGGCCAGGGAGAGGGCAATGCCACCGCATAGCAGCATGGCAACTGCGCTCCGAGTCGCCAAGTGGTTCCGAGTGGGCGTTTTTTTCTGAAGGTTGCTCATGACTGGTTCTCCAGCGTGCGTTGCACTGGCTTGCACCTGCATTGCCTGACGGGTTGATTACACCCTGCGATAGGAGTTTTGGACGAGAGAATGGGGGCCACAAGTTCCAATGCCGGGATAGGCAAGGGCGAGACCAACCGGGAGCCAACGCCCTGAAATGGGCTGACTGCCCTGGATCTCGCCGCTTCTGGGCAATGGAAATGGAATCTTGAATGGCTGATTCCAATCTTAGCTGGCTGTTTTCAGTTTGCCCCTAGCCACCAATCTGGGACATGGTACGGGCGTAGCGTCCGGTGGTTCCTGATTCGCGATTTTTGAAGTTGATCTCGGGTTTGGCTTGGATCAGTTGGCTAACTTGGGCCCGCAAATCCTGGAGGTCAACGCCCGATCGCAGTTGGCTTTTGAGGTCGATTTGGCTCGACTCATTCAGCAGACAGGGGCGCAACCAGCCATCGGCCGAAAGGCGCATTCGATTGCAGCGATCGCAGAAGCATTCCGACATTTGGCTAATGAAGCCGATCGTGCCCTTGGCTCCCGGAATTTGGAACACGTCGGCGGGGCCATTGCCGGTGACCCAACCGGTGGTCAGGCCCCAGCGCGATCGAATCCGTTGTCGCAACTGTTCTGAATCAATCCAACCCCGATCGGCAAACAGATCTTGATTCCCGATCGGCATGAACTCAATGAACCGCACATGCCACTGGCGATCGAGCGTCAGGGCGGCCAAGGCTTCCACCTCTTGGTCATTGATGCCCGGGATCACCACCACATTCAGTTTCAGCGGATCGAAGCCCACCCGGTGAGCCGCTTGGATGCCATCCCAAACCTGTTGCCAGCGCGATCGCCCCCGATTCCCAATAATCACATCAAAAGTTTCTGGAATCAGGGAATCCAAGCTGATATTAATCCGTCGTAATCCTGCGTCGTAGAGCGGTTGGGCCAAATCCTTCAGCAGAAAGGCATTGGTGGTGAGGGACAAGTCCAAGGTTTCTGGAAACTGCGCGATCGCCTGGGTAATTTCCACCACCCCCGGCCGCAACAGGGGTTCTCCCCCCGTGAGTCGAAAGCGCCGAAACCCTGCCGGCATCAGCACTTCCCGCAACAACAGCAGCAACTCCCCATCGGTCAGCAAATCCTGTTGCAACGCAAACTGCAAATCTGTTCCCTCGGGCATACAGTACTGGCAGCGGAAGTTGCAGCGGTCAATCAAACTGATGCGCAGATAATCAATCGTTTCAGCGGCCATAAGTGCCCAACCCAGTTCCTGACGAACTTGTTCGTGGCGATGTGGCCAATCATTATTCAGGATCTCGACCAAAATCCATGCTTTTTCTTGCCGGGTTCGTTCATACCTAATGGGTTATCCTTAATCGGTTCATCCGCTCCATGGGTTATCATCGGGGCATTCAAATGGCCATCCATATCAACGGCCATCTAAGTTGGTACACTTTTTTTGGCTCGTTAGCCCTTAAGGGCTGGCTGTGCCCGCGCTGTTCGCCGTGGACTGAGCCGCCGCCGATCGCCCGCCCGCTTCATTCGGTTTGGTCGATCGCGCTTGGTGTTTTCGTTGCCCGCCAACGACTCGCCAGCTCAGTGCCTCCCATCCAGCCGCCGCAATTAATAGATTTTTGAGTCAGATTTTTCGCGCTAATCAGTTTTTTTCAGTTTTTAATGACCTAGCATCGGGCCGCAGCATTTTGCATTGGCAGTCACGGTAACTGACTCGCCCAGCCCGATCGCTCCTATTGATTTCTTCATCAAAATGGCCGCTGGCAGCGAGGCTGTCCGATATGCTATTCCGTCTACCTTCTCGCTGACGACCCGTGACTACCGAAACCCTATCGCCCACCGTCACCCCCCCCGACTCCCGAGTCAACCGCCAGTTCATCGCCATTTTGGACTTTGGCTCCCAATATTCCGAACTGATTGCCCGTCGGATTCGCGAAACCCAGGTTTATTCCGAAGTTCTGTCCTATCGCACCTCCGCCGAGCAACTGCGGCAACTTAGCCCCAAGGGCATCATCCTGTCTGGCGGCCCCAGTTCCGTCTATGCCGATGGTGCGCCCCTGTGCGACCCGGAACTGTGGAACCTGGGCGTTCCCGTGCTGGGCGTTTGCTACGGAATGCAGTTGATGGTGCAGCAGTTGGGCGGCCTCGTAGAAGCAGCCGATCGGGGCGAATATGGCAAAGCGGCCCTGTTTGTGGATGATCCCACCGACTTGCTCACCAACGTGGAAGACGGTTCCACCATGTGGATGAGCCACGGCGATTCCTGCACCCAGTTGCCCAGCGGGTTTGAGGTTTTGGCCCACACGGACAACACCCCCTGCGCCGCAATCGCCGATCACCAACGCAAGCTCTACGGCGTGCAATTCCACCCGGAAGTGGTGCATTCCGTCGGAGGCGCGGCCCTCATTCGCAACTTTGTTTATCACATCTGCCATTGCCACCCCACCTGGACCACGGAAGCCTTTGTGGAAGAGTCCGTGCGCGAAGTGCGGGCCCGCGTGGGCGATAAGCGGGTGCTGTTGGCCCTGTCGGGTGGGGTCGATTCTTCCACCTTGGCCTTTTTGCTGCACAAGGCGATCGGGGATAACCTCACCTGCATGTTCATTGACCAGGGCTTCATGCGCAAAGGCGAGCCAGAGCGTCTGTTGAAGCTGTTCCAAGAGGAATTTCATATTCCCGTGGAATATGTCAACGCCCGTCGCCGCTTCATCAATGCCGTGGATGGAGTTTCCGATCCTGAGCAGAAGCGCAAAATCATTGGCCATGAATTCATTGCCGTCTTTGAAGAAGAATCCACCCGCTTGGGCCCCTTCGATTACCTGGCGCAGGGAACCCTGTACCCCGACGTGATTGAGTCGGCGGACACCAACATGGATCCCAAAACCGGCGAGCGCGTGGCTGTCAAAATCAAGAGCCACCACAACGTGGGCGGGTTGCCAGACAACTTGCGCTTCAAGCTGGTGGAACCGCTGCGGAAGCTGTTCAAGGACGAAGTGCGCAAGGTGGGCCGGGCCCTCGGCTTGCCCGAAGAGATCGTGAAGCGTCAGCCCTTCCCCGGGCCGGGCTTGGCCATTCGGATTTTGGGCGAAATCACCGATGAGCGGCTGGATATTCTGCGGGATGCGGATTTGATTGTGCGGCAAGAAATTAACCGTGCTGGCCTCTACAACGACGTTTGGCAGGCGTTTGCGGTGTTGTTGCCCGTGCGTAGTGTGGGGGTGATGGGCGATAAGCGCACCTATGCCTACCCGATCGTGCTGCGGATGGTGACCAGCGAAGACGGCATGACCGCCGATTGGGCCAGGGTTCCCTACGATTTGCTGGAGACCATTTCCAACCGGATTGTGAACGAGGTGGAAGGGGTCAACCGGGTGGTCTATGATGTGACCTCCAAGCCACCGGGCACGATCGAATGGGAATAGGGCTAATTGCGGGGGGACTCGATCGATCTTGATTAATCTCAATTGACCTCGATTTACGGAGCTTGATCGAGATTCGTTGAGGTCGATCGAACCAAGTGCCCCCAAAAGCTAACCCTCTAGCTTAACGAAATTTCCCCAATTAAACCGATCGATCCCCAATTTCCCCGCTCAATTCATTGATGCGGGGACGGTCATCCTGTGGAAAACTAAACATTTTCTGTGGAAAACTCGGCCGCCCTTGTGGAAAACTCAGGATTTTTAACCGATTATTAAATTTTCTTTAAACTTCCTGATGGGTGATTGAGTCCATGCTGTAGGTCAACTGATCACTCTGATAACCATTGGGTTCCACGTGGATGGTCATGCGCACGGGATGGTAGTGATCGCAAAGGGCTGACTCCACCGCTTCCGTGATGTCGTGGGCCCGGCGCACGTCCTCTGCCTCCACCACCAAATGCATTTCCATAAAGACTTGCCGCCCTAATACCCCGCGCGAGGCGATGTCGTGGCAGTTGACCACACCCGGCACGCTCATCACCAGGCTGTGAATTTCTTCGGGGGGAACGGCCATGGCATCGATCAACCAAGGCAGGTTCGATCGCAACACGTCCCAGCCACTCTTGAACACCAACAGGGCCACGGGGAACGCCAGGGTCACATCCAGCCAGCGCTGGCCCCACCAAACGCCCAATAACCCCCCAATCACTGTCATCGTGATCCACACATCACCCATAGTGTGGCGAGCGTCGGCCATCAGGATGTTGCTGTGGAGCTTTTGACCCCAATGGCGTTCGTAGACAGCCACCAAAATATTGATCCCCAACACCAGCACGGTCAGCCCGATCGCCGGGCCCGACACATTCACCGGCTCGCCCTGGCCGGTTAGTCGCTCGATCGCCCCTTGCATAATTTCAAAACAAGCCACTCCCAAAAATGCAGCGATCCCCAAGGCTCCCAGGGCTTCATATTTTTGGTGACCGTAGGGATGTTCCCGATCGGGGCGCGGATCGGCTAGCTGGCTGGTAACCAACCCCAGCACGTTGCTGGCGCTGTCCGTCACACTGTGCAAGGCATCGGCCAACAGGCTCAAGGATCCGGTGGCCCAACCCACGAGGGCTTTGATCACCAACACCACAAGATTCAGCAACAGCGTCAGCCACAGGATATACCGAATCTTTCGCTGACGTTTATCGGGGCTAAGGAAACTGGTAGAGGCAGACATGGTGTTAGGCGGTGGTCAAGCCAAGAGACCGCGAGGGAGGTTGAAAAAGGATCAATGCTTTTGAGCATCGCTTTGGAGCATCGCTTCTGAGCATTGCTTTTGGGCATCAAGACTCATCAGCGTGACTAGATGCATCGAGGGTGGGGCGATCGGGAGCAGATTCAACATCCAGCTTCTTCGCCCGTTGCCCTTGGAATTGTTGCCAAATGCCAGCAGACCAAAACGACACCAGGGCGATCGCAAACCAGTTCACGCGATCGTTAGAAGCGTTCAGGGCCACCGCTGGCCAAACGTAGGGAGCAACGAATTGCAACAGGGCGATCGTGCCAAACAAGCCCCATCCCAGTTGGCCATAGCGTTGCCAAATCCAGATGCCTGCCAATGCCGCTAGGATGGGCATCCAACCATAAAGGAACTGCAAACCAGCATCGAGCGTTTCCATGGGCCTTGTCAGCGATTAGGGAAATGGGGCGTTTGGCAACTAATACATTGGCCACTGACACATTGGCGACCAATGCATGGGTCACTCATTCACAAACGCCAATTCACTAGTTAATTAACTGGCTAATCCTCTGCTGAAGTCACTAGCTTGATTGACCAGATGAACTAACCAGATGAATTAACCAAATTCATCAACCAAATTCATCAACCAGAAAACTGATAGGCAAACTGCGTTTTAGTGATCGCCTTTGGGTCATACCAATCAGTGAGGGATTGGAGACCATCGAACAGTTTTTTGGCGCGGAGGGCGCTGCGAGCGGAAAAGTTTTCCGCATCTTCGCCGTAAGCAAACGAAAACTCAACCACTGAAGGCTGTGCTTGGCGATCGGGATCCACATACCAGGCCGTGAGGGCCACTTCTGCGTCCTGTTTGCCAAAGTCAATGATCGCCCCGCGTTGCACAAACTCTTTGGCAACAAACTGATTCACAACGGTCAAGGGTTTGCTGGCCGACAGTTCCAGGGAATCAACCCCCGGGAAGTTGGTGGCCAAATCTCCGATCGTTGTCCAATTTGCCGATTCCACAACGGCACTCGTGGAATGGGAAAACTGACTGCGGAAGGGGGGAACAATGTCCTCTTCAAATTTGGTTTCGCCCTTGAGCGTGGGGGTGGAAACATCTGCGCCCCAAGCAATGTAGCGATCGGGCGATCGATACTTCAGCATCACCTTCGTGCGGGCGGGTTTGCCGGCCTTCAGTTCCACCCGACGGCGCACGATGTAGCCGGTGTTGAGCAAGTCATGTTCCGGTGTGTCCAAAAACACCACTTCCCGCTTCACCAATTCGCTGAGTTCGCCCGTCACCTTCAGACCCAAACCTTCCGCGAGGTTGCGAACAACTAACCAAAATCGATCGACTCCAGCCGCCCGATCGGTAAATTGATTCGCCTGCAAAATCACTTTGTATTCACGAGATGCAACACAAGACATGGGCAAGCCTTCTAAACAGTAATGTCCTGGGGAGAGAAAGCAGTGGGAGCGATCGGGGCCATGGCGGTGATCGTCTGTGGGGTGATCACCCCAGCAAAATCGGTACTGATCAATACCTAAGATGACTGAAAATGCCTCGGTTATCACTCAGCTTACTGCTCCTTATCCTTCATAACCCAAATCCCTTAAAAAGGAAGACTCAAGTTCATGAACTGTCACTTATAAGGGCTTGATCCTAGCTTCCATAATTACTTCGTAACTGCCAATAATTGCCGTTTGCGGGCAACCATGATTACGAGTGGTTCGTGACAGCAACATGGCAAGGGAAGATTCATAGAAAATCGTTCCTAATCGCAAAACTTAAGCAAGATCTATCGATCGGTTTTGGGCATTGGTAAACGGTGACGCGATCGCCCAAATGGCACGATCATTCGCCGGTTCCTGGGTCAATCACCCGCCAAGCACCGCCTCGCTGGCTTGCTATGAATTGCTAATTGCTGAAAATAGACATGGCCTCGGCTTCGTCCGTTTCGCTTCGCGATTGGGGCTTCCGGCCTAGGAGCCAATAGGTGGTCATCATGCCACGTCCTTTAACTTCCAGTTCACCACGCGGCTCTAATAGGAATTCTTGGCGCAGGGTTTCGTAAACCGCTTCGGTGACCTGAATTTTGCCGGGTTCTCCCTGGGTTTCCATGCGGCTGGCCACGTTCACCGTGTCGCCCCACAGGTCGTAGGCGAATTTCTTGATTCCAATCACTCCGGCCACCACGGAACCGGTATTGATCCCAATCCGAATTTGGAAGGGCTGGCCGCTGGGGGTGGTGAATTTGGAAATGGCCGCTTGCATGTCCAAAGCCAGTTGGGCCACGGCTTGCACGTGGTCGGGCTTGGGAACGGGCAAGCCGCCCACGGCCATGTATTCGTCCCCGACGGTTTTGATTTTTTCGAGGTCGTGGTTTTCGGCCAGTTGGTCAAAGGTGGAGAAGATTTGGTTGAGGAGGTTCACCAGCTCGATCGGGCGCATTTGGGCGGAAACGGGCGTGAAACCAACCAAATCAGCGAACAGAATGGTTGCTTCGGCATATTGCTCCGCCAAGGATCCTTCGCCCTGTTTGAGGCGTTCGGCGATCGCCTTGGGCAAAATGTTCAGCAACAGGCGATCGGACTTTTCTTGCTCCATCACCAGGGCTTCTTCCGCCTGTTTGCGCTCGGTGATGTTTTGGATCGTGCCTTCGTAATACAGCAGTCGCCCATCCCCATCAAAGACCGTGCGGGCATTTTCGGAAACCCAAAAGGTATCGCCATCGCGATCGAACACTTGCGACTCAAAGTTATAGATCGTGCCTCGATCGGCAATGACCGTGAGGAAGCTGTCCCATCGTTCTGGATCCACATAGAACCGGCGGGTGCGATTTAAGCCCATGGGGCCGAGCATTTCCTCGATCGAGTCGAAGCCAAACATTTTAGCCAAAGACTGGTTCCCCCCCAAAAACTGACCATTGGGGGCGCATTGAAAAATCCCTTCCACCGCATTTTCCACAATGCTGCGGTAGTTTTCTTCGGCCCGTTGCAGGGCCTCTTCCATTTGCTTGCGATCGGTCACATCCCGGGCCATCGCCAAGAAAATTTTCTGGCCTTGGGATTCGCGCATTCCCACCCGGGTTTCCACGGGCAAGGTGCGGCCGCTCTTGCAGCGATACATGCCTTCCACGGTCACGGGCTGCCCTGGCTTCATCATGGCCCAGATTCGATCGTGCTGATCCAAGGAAGCGAGGGTGTCGATCGCCCGCACATTCATTTGCAGCAGTTCCGCCTTGGAGTAGCCCAACACGGTGCAAACCTGTTGGTTCGCATCCAAAATTTGCCCATGCACGTCATGCACCAACATCAAATCGCCGCTGGCCTGTTCCGTCAGCATCCGGAATTGGGCTTGGCTTTCACTGAGGGCCTGTTCCGCCTGTTTGCGCTGGGTGATGTTGTCCGTAATGCAAAGCAGATAGGCTACGCCTCCGTTGGGATCAAACAGCGGCACTTTCACCGTGCGCAACACTAGGGATTCATTGGGCCCAGTCACCTGCTCTTCGGGAATTTCTAGCTCGCGCCGCTCTTCCACGGCCTGCACGTCCTGTTCCAGGATGGTGGTGGCTCGCTTAATGGGAAACAAATCATCGGCGTTTTTGCCCAAGGCCCGATCGCGCGGAATACCAAAGAGCTTTTCGCTGGCTCGATTCCAGAGCACAAACCGGAAATCCTGCCGCACATCCTTGACATAAACCGCCAACGGAATGTGCTCAATAATGCCGTCAATGAAACGCTTGGCCCGCAGCACCTCGGCAATCAGTCGCTTGCGCTCGGTGATGTCTCGAATCGCCAGGACGGCACTGGTTTGGTTGTGGTTAGGCGCGCCGTCGGGATCCGGCAACGTCACATTAGACCAAGCAATTTCTAGGGAATAGCGATCGCCCGCTGAGTTGTGAAATTCGTAGGCCGTGTTGCCCGAACCGATTTCCAACGCCCGGGCGACCGGATGCAGAGACGTGGGCAGTTGTTTGCCACGATGGATCAGAGGCAAGCAGTCGATTAAATCTTGGCCAATGACTTGCTCATGGGACTGCTGGACTAACCGCTCAAAGGCAGGATTACACCATTGCACTTTGCCCGCTGGATCTGTCCAAACGAGGGCATCGCGCACGGAGCCAAGAACCGTTTCCAGCTTCTCCAGGGTCGATCGCAACTCATCGCGGGACACCTCCAACAGCGCCAAGGCCCGCCGCCGCTCCATTTCCTCCAGGCGCTGTTGGGAATAGCGCAGGTCTTCTTCTAGGCCTTTGTAGTCCGTGATGTCATGAACCACCAACAGGGCGCATTCCATCCCGTGGAGATAGAGCAACTCCGCCGACAGCAACACCGTGCGAATGTCTCGGCCCTTGGTGCGAACCGGAATTTCCTGGTTGCGGATGCTGCTGCCCCGTTGCAGGGTCTGCATCACGGCCAGGCGATCCTCTGCCCGCAGCCAGATGTTGAATTCCATGCTGGCAAAGCCCATCATTTCCTCGAAGCTATAGCCAAAAATGTCGAGGAAACTGTCGTTGAAGTCCAAAACGCAACTGTTATCCAGTTGCATCAGACAAATGCCGCTGGGGCTGGCGTAAAAGATTTTGGAAAACTTGGTTTCGGAGAGGCTGAGGGCGCTGGTTCGTTCACGGATGCGTTCTTGGAGGGTGTCCCGATCGCGCTCAAAGGCCGCCATGGCCGCCCGCAACTCCCGCATCATCAGCCGCACTTGGCGGGCCGCTTCATCTAGCTCTCGCAGGCCCGTGGGTTCAATGGGCCCCGTAATGTGACCGCTGGCCATGGTTTGGGCCGTTTGGGCAAACCGAGCCAAGGGCTGCTCAATCAGCCGCAGCAACAACCAGGCCACACCCAGGGCACAGCCCACCGAAAGAAAGAGAACAGCAACGGTGAGGGCATTGCTACCTGGATCGCTGAGGCTATCGATCGGGGCGGCCACCAACACCACCCAGTTGGGTAAATTCGGATTTTCCAGGGGTTGGGCCCAAAGGCGATAGGTTTGGTTGCCCAGGCGAATCGTGGTCGATCGCTCCCCATCCCACTGTTCTAAGGGGCCGCTGGCCTGCTGCCAACGCTCCAGCAACAGGGGCCAGCGATCGCGGGCTGGCGGCTGACCGGCCTGGGTCGATCGCTCACTCAGGGCCAACAGTCGCCCCGATCGATCCACCACCGCCACATCCACATCCCCCAACTGGGCCAGTTCCACCCCCAACGGTTGCAAAGACACCGCCGACACCGACACCCCCAAGCGCCGGCCATCGGCCCCCACCACCGGCTCCGCAATCGCCGCGATCGGGGTTGCCGTCTGTTCGCTCAGGGGCCACAGAAACCAAGTGGGCCGGCCCGCCAAGGTCGCTGCCCGAAACCAAGACTCCCGCTCGATCGCAAAATCGCCCTGGCTGCGCAGCAGACCCGATCGATCCCCTTGGCTGTTGGTGTTGTAAATGGCCAGCCCCTGATTCGGCTTCGGCGGCGCAGCCCACAGCAGCAAAGATCCCGTTTCCGTGCGTTCCACCGCCGTTAGGGCCCCATTATCCCGGCCAAAAGCCGCAAATCGCAGGGCCCGCGATCGCTGGGACTGTTGCCACAGCCAACGCTCCAGGTCTTGGGGACTTTGGGCCCACTGGCCCCAGCGGGCCCCATCGCCCAAGGATTGATTAAGCTGAATTGCACCTTGCAAGTGGCTCACCAGTCGATCGCTAGCCCGGGCCCCCAACACCTGCTGCCATCGCTGGGCCGTGCGATCGCTTAAATCACGCACCTGCCAGCCATAGATCCCTTGGCTAATGACCAACGCCACCCCCACCGGCAGCACCACCCCCAGCCCCAGCAGCCAACGCAACGACAGCCGCCTTGGGCTACCGCCGATGCCATCACCTGTCTGTCCTCCCACCAAACCCATTCGCTTCGTTCCTTTGTGGCCGTTGGGCAACCCGATCGCTCGGCCCCAACCCCTTTTATCAGGCTTTGGTCAGCCCATCAGCCTCGCTGCGTCCAGTTTGTCCTGCGCTCATGTCCTAGCTTAATCAACAAAATCATCAATCCAATATCACCACCTCGATCGCCACCCCGATCGACAAAAAAGGAGGATGTCCCCATGGAACATCCCCACCATTATCTTCAAATTGTTTCAGATCCCCGGATTTCAACGAAAAGGATCCAGAAATTGAGTTTCCAAACTCGCTTTGAAGCGGGTTTCTATCTGTTGCCTCAACCGAGTCTCGAACCAGCTTCGAGGTCAGGATTCAGGACGCTTACAGACCCACACCCACCAGCGTCTTTTGGGTCAGACGCTCATAGGCTGCCCGCATCTTCAGGCCCGTCAGCACTTGGAACAGACCCGAACCATTGTTCGAGCCAGGGTAGTCACGGTGTTTCAGCAACAGCTCCGTCATTTCGCCGTAGTACTTCGCAGAGGTGTTGCTCAGGTGGCTTTCTACGTAGATCATCTCTTCGAGATTCTCGAACTGACCATCCACTTCCAGCACCGAAACTTGGTTGCCGTAGTAGGTGTCAGGCCCATAGAACAGCTTCATACCGGGGTAAGAGCAGGTCAGCTTGCGGCCGCAGGGAGTCCAGTAGATCGTGGAACCTTCATCAAACAGATACACCGGCTCGAATCCTTCAACACCCGTGCGTTGCATCATCCGCACTCGCAGGATCTTGCGCTCTTCGTCGTTGGCGATCAACTGCGTCGGCAGAATTTGCAGCACCACATCAGCGTGGGTCTTTTGCGGGTCAATGTAAGCCTCAAAGTCCGGACGACGGGCCTCGATCGCGGTCAGCACATCCTCATAGGTGTGACCCCGCTCAGCCATGTCGCGTTGGATCTTCCAAGCGATTTTCACCTCATCGCTGATATCGAGGTAGACGCTAAAGTCCAACAGACTGCGAACGCGCTCGTCATAGAGCGGGTGCAAGCCCTCAATCACCACAATGTGGTTGGGGTGTACCACTTCCGGCGGATCGATCAGGCCGGTTTCGTGGTTGTAGATGGGCTTATTGATGGTTTCGCCATTCTTAAGGGCTTTGATCTGCTCATACATCAGATCAAAGTTATTGGCTCTCGGATCCAGAGCCGTCACACCCGCTTCCTTACGTTGCTTGCGGTCTAGACTGTGGTAATCGTCCAGACAGATCACGGTCATTAACTCTGCGCCGAACAAGTCTTCTAGGCGACGCAAAAAGGTCGATTTACCGCACCCGGAATCGCCGGCCACACCAATTAAGACGACGCGATCTGGCTTGCTGGTCATAAGTTTCCTCTATATCACTAGACACTTTGGCTGGGATGTGTGGCGTGCTCGGCAGCGAACAGCGCCTAAGAAAATCCCTGCAATTATCGCAGTCAATTGATGCACGATCAAAGCGACTCGATCAAAATCATGCACTACATCGGGTCTGCGCTCTATTTGGCATGAACCCCAGTGGCATGAATTACACCGAGAACCGTTGCTTTGGGACATGAATCGGCCATTGATGATCTCCAAAGGAGAGGGCAGCAAGTGCTGATTCGAGACCCCAATGAAGCGGCCGTTGACCTGTCGCGATCGCTGCGACCAGCGATGTGCAGGGCCGGGGCCGATCGGGCGTTTCGTCAATCGCTGGGTTGCCGTTGCGAAACAGTGATCGGTCACCAAAGCACGATCAGAGTCACGTTGCTGAAGGATTGATGAAAACCAGCACTCCCCAAGCAACTTCCGCAAGCGTTAACCGCAACGTTGCAATCGCACAAGTTGTTTAACGAGCACGTTGTCTAAAATTAATAGTTCGTTAAGTATTTTTACTAAGCGAACCGTCAGTAGCGTATCAGACTGATATCGTTCGTGCAAGTTTAGGTTAATGGGGGTCTTGCTTGGCCGATCGCCCCATTCTTTACCTGGCCAGCGAGCTGCCATTGCCCCCGCAAGCGCAACCGTTTCTCGAATCCCAGCGAAGGCCTTGCATCAGAGGGGCTAAAATCTTTGCAGATCGAAACCCACTCCTAAACGTTGATTAGAGTCATAGCAAGTCATGTATAGTCCCAGTGCAGCCGGGAGCGCCAGCAACACAACTGCCGGAAACCGCGTATTTCGTTACGAAGTAACCGGGTTACGTCAAAGCAGTGAATCCGATAAAAACGGTTACGCGATTCGCAAGAGTGGCAGCGTGTTCTTTAACGTGCCCTACAGCCGCATGAATGATTTCATGCGTCGCATCGCTCGGCTCGGGGGCAAAATTGTCAACATTGTGGCGGTGACCGTGGATTCGGGCCATGATGGCTTGACCCCAGCCGCTCCGGTGGCCGCCGCCGCCGCGCCGGAACCGACCCCGAGTGCTCCGGCCGAGCCGCCCGCCGCCGTCAGCCATGAGCATATTTTCCCCACGGATGTACCGGTCAACACCTACAAGCCCAAAAATCCCTTCACGGGCAAGGTGATTTCTAATGAAGGTCTGGTGCGCGAAGGGGGCGAAGGGGTGGTGCAACACATCACCTTTGACCTGAGCGGCGGCAACCTGCGCTATCTGGAAGGCCAAAGCATCGGCATTATCCCGCCCGGAACGGACAAGAACGGCAAACCCAACAAGCTGCGTCTGTACTCGATCGCCTCAACGCAGCATGGTGACCTGCTCGATGACAAAACGGTTTCCCTCTGCGTTCGTCAATTGGTTTACACCAACGAAGCGGGCGAGCGGGTTGAAGGGGTTTGCTCCACCTTCCTGTGCAACGTGAAGCCCGGCGATGACGTGACGATCACGGGGCCCGTGGGCAAGGAAATGCTGTTGCCCGTGGATCCGAACGCCAACATCATCATGATGGGGACTGGAACGGGGATTGCACCGTTCCGCGCCTTCCTGTGGCGGAT
This sequence comes from Limnothrix sp. HT2024, assembly GCF_059138625.1. Taxonomy (NCBI): domain Bacteria; kingdom Bacillati; phylum Cyanobacteriota; class Cyanophyceae; order Pseudanabaenales; family Pseudanabaenaceae; genus Limnothrix; species Limnothrix sp. HT2024. The sequence goes on along the minus strand of NZ_CM181121.1, from coordinate 3,039,673 downwards.
GTTTAAGGAAAACAACCCGGATTACCAATTCAAGGGTCTTGCTTGGCTGTTCTTTGGTGTGGCTTATACCGGCAACGTCCTGTACAAGGACGATCTGGAAAAAATGCAGGCGGAAAACCCTGACCATTGCCGGATCACCTACGCCATTTCTCGGGAACAGAAGAACGCCCAAGGCGGCAAGATGTACATCCAAGACCGCATTAAGGAAAATGCGGATGAGCTGTGGGCGTTGGTGCAACAACCCAATACCCATGTTTACATCTGCGGTCTGCGTGGTATGGAGCCGGGCATTGACGAGGGGATGTCGGCGGCCGCGTCTAAGTTTGGTGTGAACTGGGCGGATTATCAGAAGCAAATGCGCAAGGAAGAGCGCTGGCACGTGGAAACCTACTAAACCTTGAGGGTTCAGCTTCTACCCCGGTTTTGGGCTGGAATGGCTGAGTTGGTTTAGGAATTGCCATGAAATTGAGGGGGCCGTTGCGATCGCGACGGCCCCTTTGTATTGAGTATTGAGTTTGATTGGCTTTGGGTTGAATGGGTGTTGCATGGTGAGTGCAAGCTTTACCAATTCAAGTTCTACCAATTCAAGTTTTACCAATTGTCGTCCCAGTCATCATCGGGGGCCGATCGATCCCAATCGTTGACCTGAGGGGCGGTGGATTGGGGGGCGGGCGGAGTCAGAACGCGATATTCCGCATCGGTGACGGAGCGCGATCGCTCGGCGGGCGGCGGCAATTCTGATTCTGGCTTTGAAGATTCTGGCCTTGAAGATTCTGAGCCTTTGGCCGTTGCGGCGCGATCGGCCTTGGGCGGTGCTGCCGGTCTTGGTGGCGTTGCTGGTTTTTCCGGCTCTTCTACTTTTGGCGCTTCTGCTGCTAGTTCTTCTAACTCGTCCTCGTCCCGTTGATAGCGAATGGAGTAGCTGGTTCCTTCGCGGCGGGTGGCAGCGGGGCGGGCGGGCGCTTCAAGGGGCTTAGGTTCTGGTTTTGGGGGGGCGGCCTGAGGAGTTGGGGGTCGGGCCGGGGCCGGATCGGGGTCAAAGGGGCGATCGATCCGATTGGTCGATCGGGGACGATCCTGAGGCGACGATGGGTTCGATCGGGGTGGACTCGGCTGGGTTCGGTTGCTGTCGGGAGCCGTTTCTGCCCATTCATCCCACTCCGGATCGTGATTCCAACCCTTCTGCGGGCGATCGGGCACAGCCCAATCGGCCAATTCCTGTTCCAGTTCGGCGGCGGTGGCAGAAGGGCGCGGCTCCGCTTGCAAGGAAAACAGGCGCGATCGCCAAGAGGCATTGCCCGGTTGGCCTTTCATTTGGCCCTCGGCGGCCGATTCCCCGCTGCCCCACTCATCCTCCAACTCATCGCCTAAGGGCTGATTAATCAAACGCTGTCGGGGAGAGCGAGACTGCTCGGATTCGGGGGCTGGCCGGCGATCGATCACCGGACGGCGAGGCGGCCGGCCCAATTGAACCAACAGGCCAATCAGTCCCATCGTTGCGGCCCCCGCAGCCACCGCACTAGCCAGCCACCACCCCAACGGCAAAGCCACCATCGGCCGGCCAAGCACCACCAACGGCAGCAGGGGCAAAGGGTTTTGAGCTGCCACCAACAGTAACCCCACCACCAACAGTAGCAATCCCAACAGGCGCGCCATTACCCGCTCTCTCTCCTTTTCCGGACGACCTTAGCTGTTTCGTGACCTGGCCGTTCAACCAACCTAGCTCGGATTGGGGCCGATGGGAGTGCTTCCGCCAGGGGAGGCAGGAGGAGCGGTCTGGACTTGGGCTTGCAATTGGAAATGCCTGAAAATTGAGAATGGCTGCAAAAAGTTCAACCAGTGGGTTTAACCCGGCAAATCTTCGGGCGTTTCGTTGCCCCCTTGCCAGCGCCGGAGAGGCACACAGTCGATCGCCAGGCGATCGAGCGCCCTGGCCACCACAAAATCCACCAAGTCTTCAATCGATTGCGGTTGATGATACCAAGCGGGAATGGCCGGCACGATCGCCGCGCCGGCCTCGGCCAACTGGGTCAGGTTCCGCAGATGAATCAAGCTCCAAGGGGTTTCCCGAGGAACCAACACCAGCGGCCGCCCCTCCTTCAGTTGCACATCGGCGGCCCGCTCCAGGAGATCGCTGCTTAAACCCGCTGCCAATTTGCCCACGGTGCTCATGCTGCAAGGCATCACCACCATGCCCAAGGTGCGATAGGAACCGCTGGCGATGGTGGCCCCCACGTTCCCAAAACGATGGCAGATGAGCCGCCCTCCGGTGGGTACGCCGGCCTGCGATCGCCAAAACGCTTCTTGGGTCAAGGGTTCCAGGGGCATCTGCACCTGGTTTTCTGACTGCCAAACCATGTGGGCCGCCTTGGAAGCCACCAGCTCGATCGCGTAGCCCGCTGTTAACAGCCACTTCAGGGCCCGCACCGCGTAGATCAAGCCCGAAGCCCCCGAAACTCCCAAAATTAACGGTCGCTGATCCGCTTGATCGTGCGATTGAGGTTGATCAAGATCCGGGGATATATTGGGGCTAAGTTCCGTGCGCTCAACGCTGTCGGTCATCGACCGGGCCGCCATTTCACAGAACAACCCACCGCCTCCGTGAAGGCAATCGCGATCGGCTGTTCATCCAAAAAACTGGTGATCGCATCCCGCAAATAAGCCTGCGTGACGACGGATGGATCCTGGGGGCTGTCATCCACCGCGCCGATATAGCGCATGACGCTGTTGGCATCCACCAAAAAAGCCTGGGGCGTTTTCTTGGCCCCGAAGCAGTCCGCCACATCCTGGGTGGGATCCCACAGGTAGGGAAAATTCAGCCCCCGCTCCCGAGCAAAGACCTTCATCGCATCAAAGCTATCTTCGGGGAACTGATTGGCATCATTGGCATTGATTCCGATCAGCGTTACGCCCTGTGGCTCAAATTCCGCTTGCAGAGCCTTCAGCCGATCGAGATACATCCCCACGTAGGGGCAGTGATTGCACATGAAAATCACCACCGCCGCTTTGTATTGACCGAGATAGGTCGCAAAGTGGTGTACTTTGCCATCGGCCCCAGGAATTTCAAAATCGGGGGCGTATTTTCCGATACGTTCCATAAGCATGGGGGTAAGCCAGTTGCGCCGCGCTCAGACGGCTAGTTTGCTGGGGGTCTCAGCGAGGGGGTGCCACTTCGCCAAGAGCCGTCTATCCGGAAGCACACTTCCATTGATTCTACGAGGATTCGGCCAGATTCGTGCGCTGGAATCATTTAACCTCAAGAACCCTAAGCCGTTTCCGCCGGAATGAGAATTTATAAACTTGCGATCTTTGGTCGATCGCTGGGTGTGCAATGTTGAAGCGGCCTTGAAGCGGCGTGCGATCGGCTGTTGTCGTTGAGATTCCGGTTTGGTTCAGGATTGACTACGAATTTGCCCTAGATTCATCTGCCACGCGGGCGCGATCGGTTGGTTTTTAGTTCCGAAATCAGCGGCTTAGCAAGGCTTGGGATTGGCAAGTCATGGATCGGCCGTGCCATTCAAGCCCTGTGCGAGATCTCAATTCTGGATTGCGAGATTGCAGCAGGGGGGTGCAATTCAGGATGGGATGAACAATTCGCCGGAGTTCGTCGGGATTTGCCGGGCGATCGGGCGCTTTATAAGACATCTCCGTAAAATTACGTAATTAATTCATAGGTTTTGGCATTAAATCGCACTCAAAAAAATCGAGCTAAAGGGATTAAGAAAACAGCACCCGATCGCGAATGGCTCAGGAAATTGGGGCGATCGGGGCTTGGGAAACATCTGAGGCCATGCTTGAGACCAAAATTTGGGAAAGGCAGTGGGAAAAGCAGCGGCAAAAGGCTATTGGGAAACCCGTTGGGAAACTGGCACAATACCGAATTGGAGTTCTGAATCCCCGGCATGGCTTGCTCCCGGTTGGTTGGCTGGCTGTTGGCTGAGCCATTGATTCATGACCCAACGCACCCTATTGCACCTTTGCCACTGCCATGACCATTGCGATCGACTTTGGAACCAGCAACACGGTGGTGACCTATCTCAACCCCGTAACCGGCAATCCCGAAACCCTGGATCTCAGTGGACTTTCGGTGCGACAGTCCCCCAACCCGCCGCTAATTCCCAGCCTGTTGTATGTGGCCCAGGCGGCCGAAGGTCAGGTGGTGGCCGGCCAAGCAGTGCGCGATCGGGGACTGGATCAATTGGCCGATGGGCGCTTGTTTCGGGGGTTTAAGCGGGGGATCGGAACCGCTGTCCAAGGATTTGTGCCCGAGTTAGACGGGCGATCGGTGGATTTTGAGCAGGCGGGGCAGTGGTTTTTAGATGCCATTGCCCGCGCCCTAACAGAGCAGCAGTTTTGGGGCGGTGCAGGGGCCGGGTCACAACTGATTTTGACCGTGCCGGTGGACAGTTTTGAGCAATACCGCAATTGGTTAACCCGGGCGATCGCCCAGTCGGACTTGAGGCAAATTGAACAGGTGCGTTTGCTGGACGAGCCAACGGCGGCGGCTTTGGGCTATGGCGCAGGCGATCGGGACTTGGTGTTGGTGGTGGACTTTGGCGGCGGCACGTTGGATCTGTCCCTGGTGCGGCTCGATCGCCCCAGTGCCACCAGCGCCGGCCGGCCCTTGGGATTTCTGTTGAAGTGGGGGAACCGCGCCCTTGAGGATTCCCAACAAACCGTGAAAACCGCCAGGGTTTTGGCCAAAGCAGGCTTAAACCTGGGTGGATCCGATTTGGATAACTGGATTGTGGACTATTGGAGTCAACAGCGAGCTTCGGTGGATTGGCCAGGCAATACCTTGGGTAATTCCTCGGGCAATCTCGCGGGTCATTCTTTCCAGAAAACTCCAATTCTGCTGCGATTAGCGGAGCGAGTCAAAATAGCCCTTTCGCATCAGGAAATGGCCCAGGAAGTCTATTTTGATGACGTGACGCTTAATAGTCTAGAGCTAAGCCTTTCGCGCACGGAATTGGAAACTATTTTGCGCGATCGGGGTCTGTTTCAACAGCTCGATCGGGCCTTGGATCAAATTTTTCAGCAAGCCCTTCGCCAGGGACTAGAACCCCAGTCGATCGAAGCGGTGTTATTGGTAGGTGGCACGAGCCAGATTCCTGCCATTCAATCCTGGATTCGTAACTATTTTCCTACCGAAAAAGTCGCCACCGATCGCCCCTTTGAAGCGATCGCCCAAGGAGCTTTGAAGCTGGCCAGCGGCTTAGAAGTGCGCGATTTTCTCTATCATGGCTACGGAATTCGCTATTGGAACCAACGGGAAAAGCGCCACAGTTGGCATCCCATCATCCCTAAAGGTCAGCCTTATCCCACCGCCAAGCCCGTTGAATTGCTCTTGGGAGCCTCTATTGAAAATCAACCCCAAATTGAACTAATCATTGGAGAATTAGGCGACGAAGAACAACGCACTGAAATCTTTTTTGATGGCGATCGATTGGTCACCAAAACCATCGGCGGCCAAGCCTCAGTTCAACCGCTGAATGATCGTGATGGCGCACGCAGTTTGGCTCAACTGGATCCGCCTGGAATGCCTGGCATTGACCGAATTCGGGTGGCCTTTGAAGTGGATGCCGATCGCACCTTGCGAGTCACCGTTGAAGACTTACTGAGCGATCGCACCCTGCTCAACCAATGCCCGATCGCCCAACTGAGTTAAGTCCTGGTAAACCTCGCCATTCCTGAGCTTGCTGTTAATCCCTGGTCATTCCTGAACCAGCGCCAGGCACAGCCCAAGGGGTGTTTCGCCAATTCGTAGCCTCCCCAACCGAAAGACCGCATTGGGGCACGATGTGCAAGGGTTGGCGAGTATTGACTCGTATTCGTTAGCATGAGCAAGATAAAACATTCAACTTCAGTCTCGGCTGCATTGGGCTGCATTGGGTGCTATTGGGTGCAATAGAACTCCGATGTGGTCTAAGCTCCTATGCTGAATTCACCTGAGTTCGGGATAGTTTGAAACCTCTCAACTTCTAATGGGTAAGCTAGATCCCAAAAGGCCGTTAGCAAACCATTAGGTACTTGGGGCGGGCAAGGGTAACTTCAGAAGTTCTAAACCCAACCCAAGATCAACAACAATTGATAGTTTCTGCCTATCCCTTGCTCACGTTTTAACTGTTGACTGATCTCCCAATTCCGATCGCCCTGATCCCGATCGTGCGTCCTCGATTTTGGATTGGGGAACTGGAATTGTCATGGTTAAACCTAGGATGTCTTTAGGTCTTTCCCGGGGTCTAGTTGTGCCATTTTTTACAATCAATTTCCGATTATTGTTTCGATTGTTGCCGCCGCTTGATCCAGCCAACCTGACTTAGTTGAGGAAAATTTGACCTGAAAGTCGATGAAGCAGGATGAAAGATTCAACAAACTCCACCTGCAACCCGACTGATATCAACCACTAGTGCTTTAGGTCTTAGGAATTTGGGGGGTTAGAAATTTTTCAGCATCGATCACCACTAGTCCTTAGCCCATGGATCCCAATCCCAGTGCGCTCATCACCCATCGGAGCTAGTTGTCTCTTGGTGAATATCATTCCTGTCCATTGACCGCGATCGCTTCCGAAACGCGATCGATTGCCAAAAATAGTGCTATTCAGGAGTTTGAGTTAGGGGGTAACCAACAGCGCTCTGGAGTGCTGAAGCGGGGTGAATCGCCCCCCTAGTTGCATCACTCCAGTGCAGCAGAATCCAGTCGTGCTGAGTGAGGATCACCTGTCAGAATGCGCAATTCGATCACCGCCCGCACCGATGCCAATGTTGCGGCCAGTTACCCATCTCTCTCATCCAGTCCTCTCTCCCACCCGATCGCATCGCCAGACATGGAGTCCAGCCGCAAACACTACTCACTGTTGATCGTTGACGACACTCCCGACAACGTGGATCTGTTGCGGCGCTACCTGATGCGCTTCAAGAAATTTCGCATTCAAAGTGTTGAAAACGGTCAACTGGCCCTTGAATATCTGCAAAATGTGCCACCGAAGGATCATCCTGACCTGATTTTGATGGATGTGGTGATGCCAAAGCTGAACGGGTTTGAGACCTATCGTGCTTTGCAAACCCTTTATCCTGACTGGGATGTACCCGTAATCTTCATGACGGGCCTTTCGGACTTGTCCAGCAAGCTTGAAGGGCTGGAACTGGGCGCAGTGGACTACATCATCAAGCCCTTTCAAAAAGAAGAAGTCTTAGCCCGTATTGAACTGCAATTGCGGCTTTTGGACTTAACTCGGCAGTTACGAGCCAAAAATGAAGAACTGGAGCGGGAGGTGGCAGAGCGGCAGCGAGTGGAAGCCACGCTGCTGACGGTGAATTTGGAACTGGAGCGCCTGGCCACCAGCGACGGCCTGACGCAGGTGGCAAACCGGCGCTGCTTTGACACCACGATTAATCGCGAGTGGCAACGCCTGGCCCAGGATCATCGTCCAATGTCGTTGGTGCTCTGTGATGTGGACTACTTCAAGCGCTTCAACGACCATTACGGTCATCAAGCGGGAGATGATTGTTTGATTCAAGTGGCCCGCACCTTGCAGGATGGCACACGCCGGGCGACGGATTTGGTGGCTCGCTATGGGGGGGAAGAGTTCGCGATCCTGTTGCCGGACACGGACTTGACAATGGCCGTGGAGGTGATCGATCGACTGCGACGGGCGATCGAGAATTTAAAAATTCCCCACGAGCGATCGGAAGCTAGCCCCTGGGTCACAGTCAGTTTGGGCTTAGCCTGTCAGTTTCCCAAAATGGGCAATACTCCCCAAAATCTGATCGCTGCCGCCGATGCGGCCCTCTACGAAGCCAAACAGCAAGGGCGCAATACCTATTGCAAGCGCTATCTCTTGGAGAGCTAGGGCCCGCTAACCAGATGCCAAAAGCTGGATGCTTTGATACTTGGGCATCCATCGCCCAGAATTAACCGCCCAACATCAGCGGCTCAGAATTCGCTGCTCAGAATTAACCGCCCAGCATCAATCGCTCGCAATTTGCGATCGGTTCTGTTGCCGGTCTGTGGTAGTCTCAGGCCGGTTTTGAGCGATCCCCAGCGCCATGAACGTCACGCCGACCGAGATTCCCGATGTTTTGCTGATTGAGCCGAGGGTCTTTGGAGACGATCGCGGCTTTTTTTATGAGAGCTTCAACAGTCGCACCTTTGCGGACAAAACTGGCCTCGATGTGACCTTTGTGCAGGACAACCATTCCAAGTCCGTGAAAAACGTGCTGCGCGGCCTGCATTACCAGGTGCAACAGCCCCAGGGCAAATTGGTGCGGGCTGGAGCCGGGGCGATTTTTGATGTGGCGGTGGATATTCGACACGGGTCGCCCACCTTTGGTCAATGGGTGGGCTATGAGCTGAGTGCCGAAAACAAGCGCCAACTCTGGATTCCGCCGGGATTCGCCCATGGGTTCCTCACCCTGACCGATACGGCGGAATTGCTCTACAAGGCGACGGATTTCTATTGTCCAGCGGGCGATCGATCGATTCTCTGGAACGATCCGCAAATCAACATCGCCTGGAACCTGGATGGTGAACCGATCCTGTCGGGCAAAGACCAGGCGGCCAAACCCTTGGCAGAAGCGGATCTGTTTGAATACGGGCAAATCTAGGATCGCGGAACCATGCGGATTTTATTAACGGGCGCACAGGGGCAGTTGGGCGAGGCCCTGCAACCGGTGTTGGGGGCGATCGGGGAGCTGACGGCGGCCGGGCGCGATCGGGTCAACCTGGCCGACACTGAATCGCTCTACGACGCAGTGATGGCGCTCCAGCCGGATTTGATCGTGAACGCCGCCGCCTACACGGCCGTGGACAAGGCGGAAACCGAAGCTGACTTGGCGATGGCCGTCAACGGCAAGGCTCCCGGGATTTTGGCCCAGGCGGCCAAGAATTTGGGCGGGCGGCTGATCCATGTGTCCACAGATTACGTCTTCAACGGGCAACAGGGGCGACCCTACCGGGAAACGGCCCCCACCGATCCGCTGGGCAGCTACGGGCGATCGAAGTTGGCAGGGGAAACGGCGATTTTGGCCACAGCTCCGGGCCAGAGCGCGATTGTCCGCACCGCTTGGGTCTATGGCGCAGGCAAAACCGGCAACTTTGTGAAAACGATGATTCGGCTGGCGACCGATCGCCCGGAACTGCGGGTGGTGGCGGATCAAATCGGTTCGCCCACCTGGACGCGGGACTTGGCCGGGGCGATCGGGCAGCTCGCCAGCCGCCTGGATGCGGAAACCGCCGGAGTTTACCACTACACCAACAGCGGGGCCGTTAGCTGGTATGACTTTGCCGTGGCGATCATCGAAGAGGCCCGCGCTCTGGGGCTGGAACTTGCGGTGGAACGGATCGTCCCGATCGCCACGGAGGATTATCCAACCCCGGCCCAGCGCCCGTCCTATTCGGTGCTGTGGGGTGGTAAGTTGGCGGACTTGCTCGGCAGTCCGGCTCCCCATTGGCGGGCCAGCCTCCGCAAAATGCTGCCAGAACTACTGAACCGCTAGGTTACTCCCACAGCATCAGACAAGGGGCTTAAGCCCCTTGCTCCCCAACGATTAAACGATTACTCAACCGCTTCACCTCGGCAATCCCAGACAAGGGGCTTAAGCCCCTTGCCCCCCAACGATTACTCAACCGCGATCGCAGCGAGTTAATAATATGAAAGCCTTGATTCTTTCGGGTGGCAAAGGAACCCGCCTGCGACCCCTGACCTATACGGGTGCAAAACAGCTCGTGCCGGTGGCCAACAAGCCAATTCTTTGGTATGGCATCGAGCGAATTGTGGCGGCAGGCATCACCGATATTGGGATTATTATCAGCCCGGAAACCGGCGACGAAGTGCGCGAAAAAACCGGCGATGGCAGTCGCTTTGGCGCAAAGATTACCTATATTTTGCAGGAGCATCCGTCGGGATTGGCCCACGCGGTTTCCGTGGGGCAAGAGTTCCTCGGTGACTCGCCATTCATCATGTATTTGGGCGATAACGTCATCCAAGCGGATTTGGGGCAGTTTATCGACCAATTTAAAAAGCCCGGTGTCGATTCGGTCATTATTCTGCGAGAAGTGCCCGATCCGCGTGCCTTTGGGGTGGCGGAAGTGGACGCGGCGGGCCGGGTGGTTCGGTTGGTGGAAAAACCGAAAAATCCTCCTTCCAATTTGGCGATGGTGGGGATCTATTTCTTTCAGCCGGTGATTCACGAGGCGATCGCCCAAATCCAGCCTTCAGCCCGGGGCGAATTGGAAATTGTAGACGCGATCCAAAAGCTGATTGATACGGGCAAAACCGTTGAGGCTTGCACCCTGGAAGGTTGGTGGTTGGACACCGGTAAAAAGGATGATTTGCTAGAAACCAACCGGATTATTCTTGATACGGATTTGCAGCCTTGGAACTACGGCGAGGTTGATGAATCGAGCAAAATTATTGGGCGGGTGGAAATCGGTAAAGGCTCACAGGTGATCAATTCCACGGTGCGCGGCCCGGCGGTAATTGGCGAGAATTGCACGATCGAGAATTGCTACATTGGCCCCTACAGTAGCATCAGCGATCGCGCCCATTTGGTGGATGTGGATTTGGATCACAGCGTGGTCTTGGAAGGGGCGGAAATTGTCGGGGTGACGGAGCGGATTATTGATAGCGTGATCGGTCAACGGGTGAAGCTCCATGTGGGGCCAAAACGCCCGAAAGCCTTGCGTTTCATGATCGGTGATGATTCCCACATCGAATTGACCTAGGATGATTGCGGCCTCTGGGGCAAGGGGCTTAAGCCCCTTTTCTCAACCGCTGACAGCCCAAACAAGGGGCTTAAGCCCCTTGTCTTTGGTTCTTGGATGGTCGGGGGTTTGGGGGTTGATTCTGATAGGGCGAAATGCCGATTTTTTATTTCGTTGTTGTGAATTATTGGTGTGGGGAATCGATCGCCCACTTATTGCGATTGCTGGCCCAAGATTCCCCCGACCAGAATTACCAAATCCTGATCGTGAATAATTCACCGGAGGATCGATCGCTCGACTCGTTTCCCACTGAATTTGCCCATTGCACAATCCTAGAAACCGGCGAGAATTTGGGGTTTGGGCGGGCCTGCAATCGGGCGATCGCCTGGGTGGCTGATCGCGATCCAGGGGCGATCGTTTGGCTAATCAATCCCGATGCTTGGCTACCGGCGGGAACGATCGCGGCGGCCCGATCGCTCCTGAGCCAAGCCGATTGGGCGATTTTGGGCACGGCGATCGATCAACCCGATGGCCGGCCGGAGTTTCGCGGCGGCCGGTTCGATCGGCGATCGGGCCTGATCGAGCCGATCGCCCAGGATTCCCCCACCGCTGCCCAAATTCAGCCCACGGATTGGGTCAGTGGTTGCAGTTTGCTGATCAATCTGGCGGCATTTCGCGAGCCACCCCGGTTCGATCGCCGCTTCTTTTTGTATTACGAAGATTTCGAGCTTTGCCGCCGCTACGCCCGCCAAGGCTATTCGGTGGCGATCGCCCCGAGCCTGCGGGTGATCCATGCCACCTCGACGGTGACGGGCCGCCAACCGGAGCGGAAATTGCGCTGGTCGATCGGGGGCTATTTGTTGGCCCTGGCGATTCACGGCAGCCGTGGGGCGCTGATCTATCGGTTGGCGCGGATTGTGATTAGCGCGATCGCCCAGTGGCCGCAGCATCCCGCCCGATCGCGCGCCAAGCTCCAAGGCGTTGCCAATGCTTGGCAAAGTTGGCGATCCACACGCAACGGCTCCACGCGGCGCTAAAGTAAAGCTCGACTTGCTTGGCCCACTTTTTCGGAAACCTATGCTGGACTTGCGCTTAACTCGATCGCTGCCGGAGCCGTTGCGCTCTTGGATGGGGCGGCTGGCGGCTTTGGACGATCGGGGGCGGGGCTGGCTAGGCCTGGCTTGGGTGTTGTTGGTTTGGGCGATCGCCCTGTTTTGGCACTCGGGCAGCGTGGGGCTGGTGGACGAAACGGAGCCGATGTTTTCGGAAGCGGCCCGCCAAATGACCGTGACCGGCGATTGGATCACGCCCTATTTCAACGGGGCCACCCGCTTTGACAAGCCGCCGCTGATCTATTGGCTAACGGCGATCGCCTACAAAATCTTGGGTGTGAATGAGTGGGCTGTGCGGTTGCCCTCGGGATTGGCGGCCCTGGCGACGATCGGGCTGTCCTTTGCCACTCTCTGGCGCTTTTCCGTCACTGTCGAGGCGCGTCAACAAGCCCCTTGGCGGCCTTGGCTGGTGGGGGCGATCGGGGCCGGAACGATCGCCTTTTCGCCCCACATGATCATCTGGGGTCGGGTCGGCGTGTCCGATATGTTGCTCACCGGCTGCATCAGCACCGCCCTGCTGGCCTTCTTTTGGGGCTATGCCAGCGATCGCCCTCGGGTCAAGCGTCTTGGGTATCTCGGGTTTTATGTGGCCCTCGCCTTGGCGGTGCTGACCAAAGGGCCGGTGGGCGTGGTGTTGCCGGGCGGGATTGTGCTGGCCTTTGCGCTCTATGTGGGCGAATTCAAGCAGCTATGGAAGGAAGCGAAGCCGCTGTGGGGTTTGCTGCTGGTGGCGGTGCTGTCGATTCCCTGGTTTGTGCTGGTGATTTTGGCCAATGGGGATGCCTACGTTGAGTCCTTCTTTGGCTACCACAATATTGATCGCTTCACCCGCGTGGTGAATCAGCATTCGGCTCCCTGGTTTTTCTATTTCATTGTGGTGGCTTGGGGCTTTGCGCCCTGGTCTGTCTATCTGCCGATCGCCCTGGGCCGGCTGGAAATTTGGCGGCGCAAGTGGTGGCTGCGGCGATCGCGATCGGAGCGGCTGCCTTTGTTTGCGGGCGCTTGGTTTTTGGGCGTGTTTGGCTTTTTCACGATCGCGGTGACCAAGTTGCCCAGCTACGTTGTCCCGCTCATGCCGGCCGGTGGGCTACTGGTGGCGTTGCTGTGGCGGGACTTGCTGAGTGGTGATCTGGCTTCCCGCCGATCGATGCCCCGGCCGGGGTTGAGCGAACCGCCGATCGCCACGGAAGATCAGGTTTCACCGGGATTCCACCGCAGCGCGATCGCCGCCGTGATTGTGATGGGTATTTTGGCGATCGCCCTCAGTGCCCAAAACCTCTGGCTACCGTTGATTAAAGATCCGACCATGCCGCGCATTCGGGAGGTGTTGATCGAATCTGGAGCCATTACGCGAGGGGCGATCGATTGGGCAATCACCGCTGTCCTCAGTGTGGTGGTGATTTACCGGCGGCGCTATCGCTGGCTGTGGCTGCTCATGTGGGTCGGTGGTGTGCTGTTTTTTGTGGGCACGATCGTGCCGGTAACCTTCGCCCTCGATTCCCAACGTCAATTGCCCCTGCGGATCCTGTCGGCGGATGTAATTCGGGTACGACAACCGGACGAGGAGTTGATGATGGTGGGCTTTGCCAAGCCGAGTGTGGTGTTCTACACCCAGCAAATCGTTAACTTCTCCCAACGGGCGACCCCGTTAATTGAAGGAGAGCGGGAAGCCCTCAAGATTAATCCCAACCCCAAACCTGCCACGGTGCTGTTGCTGGGCGATCGCAAAAAATTGGCGGAAACCGGTTTAGACCAAGTGGGTCAACCGATCGCCGCCGCTGGTTCCTATCAATTATTCCGGGTCGATCGGCGTGCCTTTGCGAACCACCAACCGCCCACTGATCCAGACGATTAACCTGCAAGGTTCAACGATAGAAAGCGCTTGACGGGGCAAGGGGTTGAAACCCCTTGTCTAGATTGGTCTTGGCCCTTGTCTAGATTTGACCTGCCTAGCTTGGGACAGTCTGGATCTGGATTGTCACCTAATCGCCCGACGGAATCGGCACTTGCTTGATGTCAAAGGGCAGGTTCAAATCATCCGGCAACTGCTGTTGGGTTTGTTTCAGCCACTTCAGGAATTGTTTGCGCAAGCCCTTGAGGGGCCGATCGGGTGTTGCCGTTCCCGATGGCATTGGCTCAACGATCGGCTCCGAGATCACCGGCTCGATCGACTCAAGCACAATCGGCGGTTTTAATCCAACTTGGGGCGCTGACTTTGGTTCAGACACCGCTGGTTCCGGTTTAGCTTCCGGGGCGATCGGCTCCGTTGTGGGAACCTCCGTTGCTGATGCTTCCGGCTTCGTTCCCTCCGCTGGTGCAATCACGTCTGGCGTAGCAGTCTCCGGTTCTGGTTCGCTCACCAACGCTGGCGAAGCAGACTCTGCTCGGTCTTCGCTCAGGGAACTGTTGATTCTCCGGGCCTCTGCTTGAGGCAGGGCTACATCCGGCGGCTCAGGGCTACCTGACTCAGGGCTAACTGGCTCGGCACTGGGTTCCGGCATCGGTTCAGGTTCCGTCGCCACAGGCGGGTTAGCCGTGGGGGAATCCTCAACAGTTTCCGAAACTGTTGTCGGTTCTAGGGTTGAGGCGGCAGGCTCCGATGGTGCAACGGCGCTGGGTTTTGGGGCCAGAGTCCCACTTGGAATGCTGACTTCGTGATCTGCTGTGTCCTTTGGTTCTGGGCTGGCCGTTGCTTCCGGCAGAGCCGCCGGTTCTGGTTCTGGAGTCATTGCCGCCGGTTCTACAGTCTCTGGCTCTGCGGTTACAGTCGGCAACGCTTGCGGCAATGGTGCGATCGGCTCAGGCGCGGCAACCGGTTCCGGGGCCGGTGGCTCATAGGTTGGGTCAATCAGCGCCCGGGCTTCCGGTTCCGGCAACGCACCCTTCAGCAGTCGGTCAATCGCGCTCGTCTGGTTGGGGTCAAACTCCACCAGCGCCACCGACTCATTAAACGCATTCTCCAGCAGCTCTCCCCGATCGTCGATCAGCTCCAACTTGACCCAGTTTTTGCCCCGACGGAATCCCTTCAAATAAATAGACTGCCAATCATCCAGCAAAAAGCTGTCGCCATTGACCGTCACCCGCACCTTCCAATCCACAATCTCATCATCATCCCGTTCCCGAGCCAGCAGATGTAGCGGGGCATTGGTCAAGTAAAAGTCCAGCAGCACCGGTTCTGTGCCCACCGTCCCGATCGGCTGGTTATAGGTCAGCAGCGGCCGGCCCGAGTCGGGAACATGGGTTTGGGTTTTTGCAAACACATGGAAAGACACCTGAGCATAGGCCCCATCATTCTTAAAGCTTTCATGCCAGGGACGTTCCGCAAAGGCCCGGAGTGTGTGGGTTCCCGGCGTTAGGTCGCTAATCGTAATCGGATCCGTGACATCAAAAATCTCTGCCACCGGGCGATCGTCCAACATCAGCTTCAAATGTGGCCCGGCAGCCAGCGCTTCATCCTTAAATAGCGGCAAATCTTGCACCCGCAACTGCACCGCCACCTGTGTTTGCGTCAGGGTTTCATCGGGCCTTGGCGCAATGATCTGCACCTGGGGTTGATAGCGATCCAACTCCCGATTCAATCGCTGCACGATCGATGGTGGTGCCACCTCATCAATGGCCCCCACTACTTTGCCCTGATTGGGTTTGGGCGGCGTGGCCGTCGCCAGCGGTGGTGGCTCCTTGGCGCATCCCCCGATCGGCAACAGGAGGCATCCCCAGACCAACACCACGCATCCCCAGGCCATTCGCCGCCCTAGCCCTCGACCCAGCGCCCCGAGCCACCTCATCTCGTTACCTCTTTGCAATCTTCAGTAATGGGTATAGGAACTGATATGACCTAGGCGATCCTAAGCAAACCTAGGCAATGCAGAATTTGGAAAACTTGCGAAATCTGCGAAATTTGCGATCTGAAGGCAATCTGAAATCGAGTCCAGTGTATCCGAGAACCATAGCCGGGCCGCGGTTTCCAGCCTTTACCACAAAGAACTACCCAACTCGACCTCAGATGCTTTGCAATTCTTAATCAAACTGTTTGTAAAGTTTATAAACCTAACTTTCTGGATCTGACTACTGAATAAAAAAGCTCCAATGCCTCATGGGATGAGGCTTTACGGATTTTGAAATATTGTTAACCCCCTCAAGTCCCTTCAAAACCCACGTCTATAATCTTCAAGAGAGAAGCCACCCCGGTCGTTCACTGCGAGCTAGATGCGACGGGAATTCCAGGCAATCTGGTTGTGATGCGTGTCTTGATCCCTGCCATCCAAGCTGCGATCAACACCATCGCTAACCCGCTGTAATCCCCTGCTTGGGGCGCTGCGAAGGCCAGCCGGGTGGATAGTCCTCGTTTCCTGTCTTGAGAGAGGAGAATCTCGATGACGATTAGCCCTCCAGAGCGAGAGGCAAAAGTCAAGGTCTCGGTTGATAAGAATCCGGTTCCGACTTCTTTCGAGAAGTGGGGCAAGCCGGGTCACTTTGATCGAACTTTGGCTCGGGGTCCCAAGACGACGACTTGGATCTGGAACCTCCACGCTGACGCTCACGATTTTGATAGCCATACCAGCGACTTAGAAGACGTTTCGCGCAAAATTTTTAGCGCTCACTTCGGCCACTTGGCCGTGGTTTTCGTTTGGTTGAGCGGCATGTACTTCCATGGTGCACGCTTCTCGAACTACGAAGCCTGGTTGAGCGACCCGACTCATATCAAACCCAGCGCCCAAGTGGTTTGGCCGATTGTGGGCCAAGAAATCCTCAATGGCGACGTGGGCGGTGGATTCCACGGTATTCAAATCACCTCCGGTCTCTTCCAAATGTGGCGGGCCGCCGGTTTCACCAATGGCGATCAACTCTATGTGACCGCGATCGGTGGGCTGGTGATGGCTGCCCTGATGCTGTTTGCTGGCTGGTTCCACTACCACAAGGCAGCACCCAAGCTGGAATGGTTCCAAAATGTCGAATCGGCAATGAACCACCACCTGGCAGGTTTGCTGGGCTTGGGCTGCTTGAGCTGGGCTGGTCACCAAATCCACGTTTCTCTGCCCATCAACCACCTGCTGGATTCGGGTGTGGCGCTGAAGGATATTCCGCTGCCCCATGAATTCATCCAAAACAAGGACTTGATGGCGGAGATCTACCCGAGCTTTGCTCAGGGTCTGACCCCCTTCTTCACGCTGAACTGGGGCGCTTACGCCGATTTCCTCACCTTCAAGGGCGGTCTGAACCCCGTCACGGGTGGTCTGTGGCTGTCGGATACGGCTCACCACCACTTGGCTTTGGCGGTGCTCTTCATCGTTGCTGGTCACATGTACCGCACGAACTGGGGCATTGGTCATTCCATGAAGGAAATCCTGGAAGCCCACAAGGGCCCTTACACCGGCCAAGGCCACAAGGGTCTCTACGAAATCTTCAATACCTCGTGGCACGCACAACTGGCCGTTAACTTGGCTGTGTTGGGTTCGCTGACGATCGTGATCGCGCACCACATGTACGCGATGCCTCCTTACCCCTACATTGCGACGGATTACCCGACGCAGATCTCGCTGTTCACCCACCACATGTGGATTGGCGCGTTCTGCATCGTGGGTGCTGGCGCTCACGCTGCGATCTTCATGGTTCGTGACTACGATCCGGCGAAGAACGTTGATAACTTGCTCGATCGCGTGATTCGTCACCGCGATGCGATCATCTCGCACCTGAACTGGGTGTGCATTTTCCTGGGCTTCCACAGCTTCGGTCTGTACATCCACAACGACACGATGCGTGCTTTGGGTCGCCCCCAAGACATGTTCTCGGATACCGGTATTCAGTTGCAGCCAGTGTTTGCGCAGTGGGTGCAAAACCTGCATGCCCTTGCGCCTGGTAACACGGCTCCTAATGCCTTGGAAATCGTCAGCCACGCTTTTGGCGGCGGCATCGTGGCGGTGGGTGGCAAGGTGGCAATGATGCCGATCACCCTGGGTACGGCGGACTTCATGGTTCACCATATCCACGCCTTCACGATTCACGTGACGGCGCTGATTCTCCTGAAGGGCGTGCTGTATGCGCGTTCGTCTCGCTTGATCCCCGATAAGGCGAACTTGGGCTTCCGGTTCCCTTGCGATGGTCCGGGTCGTGGCGGTACTTGCCAAGTGTCCGGTTGGGATCACGTGTTCCTCGGTCTGTTCTGGATGTATAACTCGCTGTCGATCGTGATCTTCCACTTCTCCTGGAAGATGCAGTCGGATGTGTGGGGCACGGTGAACCCTGATGGGTCGGTGGCTCACATCACGGCGGGTAACTTCGCTCAAAGCGCCATTACCATTAATGGTTGGCTGCGTGACTTCCTGTGGGCACAAGCTTCGCAGGTGATCACCTCCTACGGTTCGGCTTTGTCGGCCTATGGTCTGCTGTTCCTGGGTGCTCACTTTGTGTGGGCGTTCAGCCTGATGTTCCTGTTCAGCGGTCGCGGCTACTGGCAAGAACTGATTGAGTCGATCGTGTGGGCGCACAACAAGCTGAAGGTGGCTCCGGCAATCCAACCCCGTGCTCTGAGCATCACTCAGGGTCGTGCGGTGGGTGTTGCTCACTACCTGCTTGGCGGCATTGTGACCACTTGGTCGTTCTTCCTGGCTCGAATTATTTCGGTCAGCGGCTAATCCCTTTAGCCCCGGATTGCATCTGAGGTCGAGACGCGACTTCGGCAACGAGGATTAAGACAAAAACAGGACTTATGGCAACCAAATTCCCAAAATTTAGCCAGGATCTCGCCGCTGATCCCACGACGCGGCGGATCTGGTACGGGATTGCCACAGCCCACGACTTTGAAAGCCACGATGGCATGACGGAAGAAAATCTTTATCAAAAGATTTTCGCGTCGCACTTCGGTCACCTGGCAATCATCTTCCTGTGGACTTCGGGCAACCTGTTCCATGTGGCCTGGCAAGGCAACTTTGAGCAGTGGGTGAAAGATCCCCTGAACGTCCGTCCGATCGCCCACGCAATTTGGGATCCGCACTTCGGCCAAGCGGCTGTGGATGCGTTCACCCAAGGTGGTGCTTCGGGCCCCGTGAACATTGCGTTCTCTGGCGTTTACCACTGGTGGTACACGATCGGGATGCGCACCGTGGGCGACCTGTACCAAGGCGCTGTGTTCCTGCTGGTGTTGGCGGCTTTGATGCTGTTTGCCGGATGGCTGCACTTGCAACCCAAGTTCCGCCCCAGCCTCTCCTGGTTTAAGAACGCAGAATCGCGTCTGAACCACCACTTGGCGGGTCTGTTCGGCGTGTCGTCGCTGGCTTGGACGGGTCACTTGGTGCACGTGGCGATTCCCGAATCGCGCGGCGTGCATGTGGGTTGGGATAACTTCCTGTCGGTGGCTCCTCACCCGGCTGGTTTGGCTCCCTTCTTCACCGGTAACTGGGGCGTTTATGCCGAGAACCCCGATACGGCTGGCCATGTGTTTGGCACGGCTCAAGGGGCTGGCTCCGCAATTTTGACCTTCCTGGGCGGTTTCCACCCCCAAACGGAATCCCTGTGGCTGACGGATATTGCCCATCACCATCTGGCGATCGCGGTGATCTTCATCGTTGCTGGTCACATGTACCGGACCAACTTTGGTATCGGGCACAGCATCAAGGAAATCTTGGAAGCGCACAAGCCGCCTTCGGGCAAGCTGGGCGACGCTCACAAGGGTCTGTTTGATACGCTGAACAACTCGCTGCACTTCCAACTGGCTCTGGCCCTGGCTTCGCTGGGTGTTGTGACCTCGTTGGTGGCTCAGCACATGTATTCGATGCCGTCGTATGCCTTCATTGCGAAGGACTTTACGACCCAGGCTGCCCTGTTTACTCACCACGAGTACATTGCTGGCTTCCTGATGGTGGGTGCGTTTGCCCACGGCGCAATCTTCCTGGTGCGTGATTACGATCCCGCCCAGAACAAGAACAACGTGCTCGATCGCGTGCTCCAGCATAAAGAAGCGATCATCTCGCACCTGAGCTGGGTCTCGCTGTTCCTGGGTTTCCACACCCTGGGTCTGTACGTTCACAACGATGTGGTTGTGGCATTCGGTACGCCTGAGAAGCAAATCCTGATCGAACCCGTTTTCGCTCAATGGATTCAAGCGGCTCACGGCAAACTGCTCTACGGCTTCGATACGCTGCTGTCGAACCCCGATAGCTTGGCGGCGACGGCTTGGCCGAACCATGGCGATGTGTGGCTGCCCGGTTGGTTGGAAGCCATCAACAGCAACGCTAACTCGCTGTTCCTGACGATCGGCCCTGGCGACTTCCTGGTTCACCATGCGATCGCTCTGGGTCTGCACACCACCACCTTGATCCTGGTGAAGGGTGCTTTGGATGCCCGTGGCTCCAAGCTGATGCCCGACAAGAAGGACTTTGGTTACAGCTTCCCTTGCGACGGTCCCGGCCGTGGCGGTACTTGCGACATCTCGGCTTGGGATGCGTTCTACCTGGCCATGTTCTGGATGCTGAACACGATCGGCTGGATCACCTTCTACTGGCACTGGAAGCACCTGTGCGTGTGGCAAGGCAATGTGGCTCAATTCAATGAGTCCTCGACTTACCTGATGGGCTGGTTCCGCGATTACCTGTGGCTAAATTCGTCGCAGTTGATCAACGGCTACAACCCCTATGGCATGAATAACCTCGCTGTTTGGGCTTGGATGTTCCTGTTCGGTCACCTGATCTGGGCAACGGGCTTCATGTTCCTGATTAGCTGGCGTGGTTACTGGCAAGAATTGATCGAAACCCTGGTTTGGGCGCATGAGCGCACCCCGCTGGCGAACCTGGTTCGTTGGAAGGACAAGCCGGTGGCCCTGTCGATCGTGCAAGCTCGCTTGGTTGGTTTGGCCCACTTCACCGTTGGCTACTTCGTGACCTACGCAGCCTTCTTGATCGCCTCAACTTCGAGCAAGTTCGGCTAAATCTGATTGCCTCCTAGGTAACTAGCAAAAATCCCCCGGTCTCGTTGAGATTGGGGGATTTTGCTATTGAAGAATGGGGCGATCGATTCAATTCAATCGATTGAGATTCCACTGGCTCGCTTGGTAGGGCGCTGCAATCTCTGGAGACCGAGGGCGATCGATTCAGCATCGCTTGAATGACGCAAGTCCCCATTAATTCAACGGGAGACCCATGCAAAAGCGGGGCGCACAGGTTGCCCTGCCTTCGCCCCGCTTAACTATTGCAGTTCTGAGTGGTTGAAAGAGAATGGAGTTTAGCGCACCGTCTCGAAGCTGTCGGCACGTGATTTGAATTGACCCAGGAAGATATCCAAAACCGATCGCTTGCGGGTCTTGATCCGCGCCGAAACCGACATCCCGGCTTGAATCTTTAACTCCAAGCCACGATTGGTTTTCAGGGTTTGCCGTTCTAGCTCAATCCGAATGGGAAACGTATAGGTGGGGCGCTCTTGGGTGGGTGCCAGAGCATCCGACCCGATCGAGACTAGTTTCCCCTTAATGCTGCCAAATTCTAGGGAAGGGAACGTGTCCACACTCACCTCCACCGGCATTCCCACTTCCACAAACCCAATGTCCTTGTTGGTCACATAGACCGATGCCACCAACTCGCCATCGGGCACGATGCTCAGCATGGGTTCCGTGGGGCTAGCCACATAGCCCGGCCCGCTGGCCTTGATATCAAAAACCGTGCCAGCAATCGGGGCGCGTAGCTCCTGATAGCGTACCGCTTGCTCTGCTTTCACCAATTGGCTTTGCACTTGGGCAAGCTGACCAACCACGCTGGCATCCTGGCGACGGTTATCCAGACGGGACTTCGCCAATTGGGTGTCGATATCGGCGATCGCCCGATCGTTGTCCGCAATCCGGTTTTCCAAATCCGCCGCCCAACTGGTTTGGGTGGTGCGAATTTCCGCCAACTGCGTCCCAATCTCCGCCTGCTTCGTTTGAATGGAAGCCATCAGGCGAGCTTCTTGCTCATTCAAACTGGCGATTTGCCCCTCCAGGGTCGCCACCGCATCAGCATTCGACAGCACGGCCTGCTGTTGGTTCTTGAATTGCAGTCGGGCAACGGCCCCTTCTTCAACCAGGGGCTGCAAATCAGCGATGATTCCCTCATTGATATTCAGGCGCTCTTGGGCTTGCCCCAGTCGAATTTGGATGGCCCGGCGTTGGGCGCGGGTGTTGGCCACGTCACTGCGTAATTCGTTGATTTGCGAGTTCAGTTCCGACACGCGTGATTGCAGTTGTGACAGTCGAGAAGCTTGGGCTGCTCGATTTTCTGCCAAACGACCGGCTTGGCCGGCCGGAGCCGCGCGATCGCCCCGCAGCAGCGCCCGCAGGTAGATATTTTCCGCCACCCGCACAGCTCGATTGCGTTGAAGGTCAATGATACTAGCCTGGCCCTCGCGGGTTAAGCCCAAGCCAGCGGCCTCCGCTCGAATCAGTTGCTTTTGGCGTTCGAGGGAGTCCTGGTTGGCCTTCAGGGATTGCACATCCGCCGCCTGCCCCGTGGGGTCAAAGGTGGCGAGCAGTTGGCCCTTTTCGACCCGTTCGCCGTCTTTGACCACAATTTCCCGCACCACCCCACCGGCCGGTGCTTTGATCGGCTTTGTGGAATCCTTAGGCTGCAACTTACCGGCCGCCGGAACGGACTGGTCAATCTGGGCCACTGCGGCCCAAGTGATGCCGCCGACCACAAAGGTCACAATCAACCAAATAAATCCACTGGCGAGCAATGCCGGCCGTTGTAGCAAGACCGGTTGCTCTTCCCGTTCGATAAAGGCCTTTAGCATTGAGTTTCACCAAATTGCAGACTGAAAGGATTGACGGGTCACAAACAAACGGGGTTAGGACTGGGGAAGTGCTAGCTAAACGACCCTTCCTGTTGTTGGAACAGACAATAGTAGCGACCCTTCATGGCCATCAATTCCTCGTGGGTTCCCTGTTCAACCACTGCCCCCTTATCCATCAGGATGATGGAGTCTGCGTTCAGAACCGTGTTCAAGCGGTGGGTAATGAAGAACACCGTGCGGTTTCGGAACTCAACGGCCAGGTTATTACAAACCTGTCGTTCTGAGTTGTAGTCCAGGGCGCTGGTGGCTTCGTCCAAAATCAGGAGCTTGGGTTGTTGCAGAACGGTACGGGCGATCGCAATCCGCTGCCGTTGTCCCCCAGAAAGACCGGTTCCCCGTTCCCCAACCACGGTGTTGTAGCCGTTGGGCAACTGCATGATGAAGTCGTGGGCGGCGGCCACCTTGGCGGCGTGAATTACTTCCTCGGTGGTGGCATCCGGGTTCGCCAGCATGATGTTTTCTTGCACCGTGCCCGTAAACAGGAGGGTGTCTTGTAGCACCATCCCAATTTGTCGGCGCAGGGAGTAGAGTTCCACTTTGCTGATGTCGTAGCCATCAATTTGGATGTAGCCAGCGGTGGGATCGTATAGCCGCTGTAGAAGTTTCATCAGGGTGGATTTCCCGGAACCGGATTCCCCCACAATGCCCACAAAAGTGCCCGGGGCAAAGTCTAGATTGACGTTGGCCAACTGCAAGGGGCCCGTTTCTGCAAAGCGGAAGGAGAGATCGGAGAACTTGACGGAGCCGACCAATTCCGGCATGGGAATGTTGTCGCGATCGGCATCGCTGGACTCCGGTTGGCTGTCAACAATATCCGCCAGACGTTCCACGGAAATTGAAATTTCCTGCACCTGTTGCCAAGCACCCACCAGGCTGAGGAGGGAACCCGTGACGTTTCCGGCCAGGATTTTGAAGGCGATCAATTGCCCCAGGGTGATTTGGTTGCCAATCACCAAATAGGCCCCCGCCCAAAGCAGGGCTAGGGTAGACAGGCTGTTCAGGAAGGAGGTGGCCCCCCCGATCGTGGTGCCGGTCATGATCGTTTTGAAGTTCGCCTGGATCATGCGGGCGTAGCGCTCTTGCCACTGCCACAGCACCTTGGTTTCGATGTTTTGGGCCTTGACGGTTTGGGCCCCGGAAATCACTTCCACCATGTAGGAGTCCACGTCGGCGCGGCGTTCCGCTTGGCGACGAATCAGTTGGCGGATGATCGGGGCAGCGAAGACGATAATCCCGCCCAAGATGGGTACAACCGCCAAGGCCACCAAGGTAAGCAGCCAACTGTAGACCACCATCACCACGATGTAGATCACCGAGAAGATGGCGTTCAGGAAAACGGTCAGGGCCGTACCGGTCAGGAAGTTCCGAATGCTGTCGCGCTCATTGACCCGACCCGCCAGTTCACCCACCCGGCGCACGTCAAAGTAGCCCAGGGGCAAGCGCATCAGGTGGCTAATGATGGCGGAACCGACGTTCATGTCGATCCGGTTCATGGCATCGACAAACAGGTAAGTCCGCAGGATGTTGAGGATCCCTTC
Organism: Limnothrix sp. HT2024; assembly: GCF_059138625.1. Taxonomy (NCBI): domain Bacteria; kingdom Bacillati; phylum Cyanobacteriota; class Cyanophyceae; order Pseudanabaenales; family Pseudanabaenaceae; genus Limnothrix; species Limnothrix sp. HT2024. The sequence continues at coordinate 3,015,507 of NZ_CM181121.1, read as the reverse complement.
AAAGACGGCCACGCCCAACATGAAGAAGCCGAGGGCATCCATGGTTTCGATGCTGCCTTGGCCCAACACTTTGTCGATAATCACCTGGGTGATGATCGGCTGCACCAACCCGAAGGTTTGAACGAAGAAGGACGCGACGACGACTTCGATCAGGGCGCGTTTGTAGGGCAGGATCCAGGGAACGAACCAACTGAGACCGAATTTTTCCGGCAGTTCTTCGACGGGGGCTTCGAGAAGCAACACCATGCCGCTTTCGCCCCAGCTTTCTAGGAACTGTTGGGGGGTCTTGCGCATCACGCCTTCTTCGGGGGTGGCCAGGATGATGCGGGTTTCAGAAATGTCGTAGATGACGGCGAAGCTATCTTTCCAGGGGGTGAGGGCGGGTGCTTTCAGCCGATTGATCAGGACACCGGAAATTTGGATCAGTTGGGGCCGAAAGCCAATGGTTTGGGCGATCGCCCCGCAAACCTGCATGGAAATTTGCCCGGTGGCCCGCAGTTGATCTTCCAGGAGCCGCCGAATTCGGTCTTTGCGGAATTGCAACCCGGGCACGAATTCATTCAGCATCTGGAAGCAGGCCAGGGTGCCGTTGACGGGCCCCCGCCCCCGCACATGGGGATAGGTGGCGGGCTGGGTTAGTAGGGCTTCTCGGGGGAGTTCGGGCGGTTTTTCGGGGGCGAAGGGAATTTCGGGAACGGGAACCGGAGCTGCGGCCACGGGTGCTGGTTCGGTGACGGGGGCCGCATTGCCGGTGACGATATCAACGGGGGGTGGAGGCGGGGCGATCGCGGCTTCGGTTTGGGGGGTGCGCTGCCGGAGCCAGTCTTGGGTGAACCCCACGACGCGGGCCGCATGACCGCCGGTAATGCTAACGGAGCCGCTGCCGGCCCATTGCAGTCGATCGCCCGCGATCAGTTTGCCGCTGACGGTTTCCGCTTGGCCACCACTCAGGAGCCAGACAAGTTGCGGATCGATCAGCCGCTCAAGGGTGGCCTCATCGACAATCCCTTCGGGGATGCCCATCACCTGCACTTCATCGAGCATTCGCAGGGTGATGTCTTTTAGGTTGCCGCGCCGATCGGCTTGGCGCTGAAGCTCCTGGCTGAGCAAACTGAAGAGTTCACAGAGGTTGCAACGCGACTCCCAGGCCTGACGGAAAGTAGCCTCTTCGGCCATCACGGTCAGAAAATCGGCGGCAGGAATGCTGATGCAGGTGGTTTCGGTGGAGGCGATCGCCGTTTCGCAGGCCACGCCTCGCAACAGCCCCGCCCAACCGAGAATTTCGCCGGGAGTGGCTAGTTTGAGGCTGACGGGCCGTTGCGATCGCTCGTCAAACCCCAGAACCCGCACTTGCCCTTGGAACAACACCAGGACTTGGGCCGGCAGGGTTTGGCGATCGAGCAAGGGTTGCCCCACCCGGTAGCGCAGTAGCTGGGCCCCCTGGAGTAAGCGTTCCAAACTGGCGGAGCTGAGGCGACTGAACGGATCGATCTCCGCCAGAAACACTTGAATGGGCTGATGGCTAGCAGCTTGAGTCATAACTCCAGGCACGGGCAAAGACGGGTCAAAGCAGTCAGGCGAGGCGATCGGGATTGGGAGGCGATCGGGGTTGGGAGCCAAATCAGCGCATGGGTTCACGGCTGGCTAACGGTTTCGCAAATTATGGATCGTTTTTATGGATCATTTGCCGAATCAAGCTTGGCCCAATGGGTTGACCCAATTAACCGTAGCGGGCGATCGCCCTGGCTCACCCCGATCGCCCTCAGCTTCCCGAGTCGGAAGCGGCCCAAAGTAACTGGGGCGAACCGAGGGCTTGAATTTGTTCGCGCATCCAGTTTTCAAACATTTCATCGATCATTTGTCGGCGCATGGCTTCATCAAGCTGCGACGGCAAAAACTGTTCCAGCCGCACAATAATAAACCATTCCACCAGGGCGCGCGGGGGCCACAATTGACCCGGTTGGCTCACTTCCAACATGCGGGCAATGAAGGGGTGCGGTTGATTCAAAGGCACGGGCCCCAAAAGACCATTGGTTTGGGCTTCTGGGCCTTGGGAATAGGTGCGAGCCATGTCTGCAAAGGAAGACTCGCCCTCTTCAATGCGGTAATAAATTTCCTGAGCCAGCCCTTCATCCTGCACGCGAATCAGAGAGTAGACCACCTTATCTAGGCGGCTCTTTTGACTGACAAAATAGTTTTCTACCTTGCGCCCAAACTGGATCTCTTTGAACTTTTCCAGCCGCATGGGCCGAATGGCCAGTTCTTCAAGCCCTTCGATGGAAAGGTTGTTTTCCTGCATCCAACGGGCAATGTCTGCTTCTTCAATAATCCGATGTTGCTTCCGAAAGTTGATGATGGCCTGTTGCCGTTCTTCTTCGGTAAATTCCACATCGGCGATCGCTCGATCAATCACCAACCCACGCAAGAATTGCGGCATCAGGTGATAGCGACTGAGCAGCGAGAGCATCTCGTGTGCTTGGATAACATTCGGACCAATTTGGAAGAGACCTGCCATGGTGAATTGATTTGCAGCGATTGCAGGTAAAACGAACGAAAAATATAAACGAAGCGTTGACGACTCATGGGCGATCGGCCAATGGACTTAGCCAGTCATCCATTAACCATATAAGCCGCGATCGGACAATCATCACAGGGTTTGTGTGGCACTTGGGGGTGCGCATCAGTTTTATGTTTGGGTTGCCCTGTCAGTTAAACCGCTCATTCAATCGTGGCTGAATGGGTTGGAGCATGAATCTTCCAAAGAATACCATCGCGCCTGGAATCAAGCCGGATAGGTTGTTGCGTTGGAACAACGGGTGCTCAATGCCTTGGGGACAGGACAGAGGGGACAAAAGCCTTGGCCAGAATGCATTGGAGCGCGGGGACAGATTTAGATCATGAATTTGATCACCTCAATCACAAGGACGAACTAAGGGTGTGGACGCAGGGCCGCCGGGGGAGGTTCCGTTGATGGAAAGTGGCGGCTGTGGCTTGTGTCGGGCGATCGGGCGCGATAGCCTAGGGCGGTGATCTGTTCACCCAATCGCTCGCCATCTTCCTGTTCCGATGACTTCTGAACCCGCCGCATCCCTGGCCTACAGCGACATTCACAATGCCGATTTGTTGAAACTGCTGCCCGGAGATGCCCGATCGATTGTGGAAGTGGGCTGCTTCACAGGGGCCTTGGGACAGGCGTACAAACGGATTAACCCCTTTGCCCAATACATCGGACTAGAACAAGATCCAGCGGCGGCCCAAATCGCGGCGGGTCGGCTCGATCGCGTCTATGTGGGCAATGCGGAAGATCCCCAACTGGGGGCAGAAATTCCCCCGGAAAGCATGGATTGCCTGGTCTATGGGGATGTGCTGGAGCATTTTATTAATCCTTGGCAAACCCTGACCCACCATGCACGCTGGCTGGCTCCCGGCGGCCAAGTGATTGCCTGCATTCCCAATATTCAATATTGGGGAACGATTGTGGATTTGCTGTCGGGCCGTTGGGAATATGCGGATTACGGCATTCTCGATCGGGGTCATTTGCGATTTTTCACCAAGGATTCCATTACCCAGCTTTTTCAGCAGGCGGGCTTAGAAATCGAAGAAATTCGGGGTCGCAGTCGCCCCGACGAGATGCGCGACAAATTCCAAGAGGCGATCGGGCCGCTGCTGGATCGGTTGGGAGTCGATCGGCAGCGGTTTAATCAGCAAAGTGCTTCGGTGCAATACCTGGTGCGAGCCATGCGGCCGGGCGATCGGCCCCAGCGGCACTTTTTTGCCCAAACCCTGGTGATGGAAGCCAAGGTTTGCAAGCGAGTGCGAGTGACCGAACCGAATGAGTTTTTGAATCGCATTCCCGGAATGCGGGCGATCGCCCAGGATCGCACCGCCACCGCCGGAGCCGTGCAGGCCCACGAAGAGCCAATTTTCATTTGGCAACGGGCAATTTTGAACCGGGAACAGGACTTGGTGCAGCAACGCAAACTCCTGGCCCGGGGTTATCTGATCATCTTGGAAGTGGATGACGACCCCTACCGCTGGGCCCGCACCGAAAAAACTGACTTTTTCGCCTATCGCAGCGTCCACGCCATCCAAACCTCCACGGAACCCCTGGCCGCCTTCCTGCGCCAAGTGAACCCCTACGTGGCCGTATTTCCCAATCAATTGGCGGAATTGCCCCCACCCGCCGCCATTGATCCACAACGACCGGTCACCCTCTTTTTTGGGGCCTTGAACCGGGAAAACGATTGGAAACCGCTGATTGATGGCATCAACCGCGTGCTGAATCAACGGGGCGATCGGATCCTGGTGCATGTGATTCACGATCGCCGCTTTTTTGAAGCCCTGCAAACGCCCCACAAAACCTTCCGCCCCTTCTGTCCCTACGAGGAATATGCGGAACTGTTGCACCAAAGCGATGTGGCCCTGTTGCCCCTGGAACGCACCCGCTTCAACGGCATGAAATCGGACTTGAAGTTCATTGAATGCGCCGCCCACAGCACCGCCGCCCTGGCCAGCCCCGTGGTCTATCAACAAACCCTGATGGATGGTCAAACGGGCTTGCTCTACTACAGCCCAGCGGATTTTGAGCAAAAACTAGCCGCCCTGATTGATTACCCCCAATTACGCGAAACCCTGACCCAAAATGCCTATCAGTGGGTGTCCCAAAACCGGCTGATGTGCCAGCACTATCGCCAACGGTATGAGTGGTATCAATCCCTGCGCGATCGCCTGCCGGAGTTGAACGCGGCCTTGCAGCGCCGAATTCCCGATCTGTTTGCAGAATGACTTCAAAGGATGTCTGGGAAGTAACTTGGGGGAATGGCAAGGCACGAGTACTCGTGGGGAGTACTGGTAGGGGCAAGGGGCTTAAGCCCCTGGTCTGGCAGTGTTGGTGAGGTGATGATTTTCGGTAACTGATCGCTTACGCCGCAAAACTTTTACGGACTGATCATGACTGAATTATGGCCCTACCGAAACCTGATTCGTGATCTGTGAAAATGCTCTGCATGATTCATAAAAACTCCTGAATCATGAGAAATTAATCTCTAGAATACTGACTAAACTTTGATCAAAATTGAAGCCTGAAATCAAAAATCTCTTATTCACTGAACAATAAAAATGCGTGATAAAAATCAGATTTATTTTTAAATCAAAATTAACAAAAAGTGCCCTATCGATAGCCAAAGGGTTTCTGATAGGGCACTTTAGGGATTTCTGGAAATGAAATCAGCCAAGACCAGCTTAAGAAAATTAGAGCATTAACCTGAAAATTCTTCGAGTTGATCCAAGCGGAGCCAAATGTTGGGGGTTGGCACTTTACACCACTTCACCAAGGCATAGTCGCCCCGCAGATCGAGTACCTCTCCTTTGCTTTCAAATAGGTAGGAAGAAAAGCGCTGATCACTGGCGGTTGCTTCGACGCTATTTTCTAGTTTTTCGCGAATGGCACGAACAAAGGAACCTTTTTTGACGGGCATAGGAGTTAATGGCGCGATCGCACGTAATCGTTAACTGAGAGCAACCCTTTTTAGGTTGATGCAGATTGTCCCATTTTAAAGCTGAGATCAGACTTTCAGTTGGGCAAAACGTTGGGTTGCCGCCACCAAAGCCCGTAGAATTCCCGGTTCCGCCATGGAGTGGCCCGCGTCGGGGATGATTTGCAGCTCCGCTTCCGGCCAGGCTTGGTGTAATTCCCAGGCGGAAACCACCGGGCAAACCACGTCATAGCGTCCATGAACAATGACGGCGGGCAAATGTCGGATTCGATCGACCTGTTGCAGCAGTTGATCGGCCGGGTCAAACCAGCCCCCATGGACAAAGTAGTGGCACTCAATCCGGGCGAAGGCCTCCGCAAAGAAGGGATCGGCAAAGGCCGCCTGCAAATCCGCGTCGGGAATGAGCTTGCTGGTGCTGGCTTCCCACACGGCCCAGGCTTTGGCCGCTTGTCGTCGCACCGCTGGATTCTTATCGGTCAGGCGACGGTAGTAAGCCCCCATCAGATCCTGTCGTTCGGCTGGGGGAATTGGCTCTAGGTATTGGGCCCAGGCTTCGGGAAACAAGTAGCTGGCTCCCTCTTGATAAAACCAGCGCAGTTCCTGGGGCCGCAGCATGAAAATTCCCCGCAAGATCAATCCCAAACAGCGATCGGGATGGGTTTCTGCATAGGCCAGGGCGAGGGTGCTGCCCCAACTGCCCCCAAACACCACCCACTGCTCGATCGCCAAATGCTCCCGCAATCGCTCAATATCCGCCACCAGATCCCAAGTGGTGTTGTGGGTCAAGTCCGCATGGGGCTGGCTGCGGCCACAGCCGCGTTGGTCAAATTGCACAATTCGCCACTGGGCTGGGTCGCAATATTGCCGATAGCTCGGTTGGCTGCCACCGCCGGGCCCACCATGCAGAATCACGATCGGCTGGCCGGTGGGATTGCCACTTTCCTCAAAGTAAAGGGTGTGGCGATCGGAAACGGGTAGTGTCCCTTGGCGATAGGGGTCGATCGGCGGAAATAAACTCATGGCAATCCGTCATGTCAAAATCGTAATGACTATGATATTCTCGTAACAGTTCGTAATTCATCCAAAACAGCGCAACAGGAGACTCACTCCCATGACCGAAGGTTGCCTCCGTGTGGGCCAAGTTGCCCCTGACTTCACCGCTACGGCCGTTTCTGACCAAGAGTTCAAAGAAATTAAGCTGTCGAACTACCGTGGCAAGTATGTAGTCCTATTTTTCTATCCCCTGGACTTCACTTTTGTCTGCCCCACGGAAATCACGGCCTTCAGCGATCGCTACGCTGAGTTCTCGCAACTGAACGCCGAAGTATTGGGCGTTTCGGTGGACAGCGCCTTCTCGCACCTGGCTTGGATCCAAACCGATCGCAAGTCCGGCGGTGTGGGCGATCTGAGCTACCCGTTGGTTTCGGATATTAAGAAGGAAATCAGCACCGCTTACAACGTGCTGACTGAAGAAGGCATTGCCCTGCGTGGCCTGTTCATTATTGACAAGGAAGGTGTGATTCAACACGCCACCATCAACAACCTGGCCTTCGGCCGCAGCGTGGATGAGACCTTGCGCGTGCTGCAAGCGATTCAATACGTGCAAACTCACCCCGATGAAGTGTGCCCCGCTGGTTGGCAACCGGGTGAAAAGACGATGAATCCGGATCCTGTGAAGTCGAAGGACTACTTCGCCGCCCTGTAATTAACGTAAATTTCGGCGCTCTGGCCAGAATTGGTCGGCTGGTGGCCACCGTTCCGATTGCCCTCAGGCTCGGGTAATGGTGGCCCGAACTCCTCCTTCCTAGGAACCCAACCCGATCGACCGATGAGCCAAAGCCTCTCGATCGACCGGACAGGGTTAATCAACAGTGATTGATTTACTGTCATTAGCTCACATTCTCTGAAAAATGCGAATCCATCCTAGGGGCTGTCATACAATGAACAGATGCTACTCGGATTCAAAACTCAACTCAAGCTCAACAACCAACAACGCACCGCATTAGCTCGCCATGCCGGTGTTGCGCGTCATGCTTGGAATTGGGGTTTGGGACTGACCAAGGAAATCCTTGACCATAACCAATTACATCCCGAAGAAAAGATCAATTTTCCATCCGCTATTGATTTGCACAAGTGGTTGGTAGCCTTGGTCAAGTCTGAACACCCTTGGTACTACGAGGTCTCCAAAAGTTCTCCTCAAAATGCTTTACGTCATTTACGGGCGGCTTGGGATCGATGCTTCAAAAAGACTTCAGGCGCTCCTAAATTCAAGAAAAAGGGTCGCCATGACTCCTTTGAACTGGATGGAGCTATTCATATTAAGGGATTGACTAAAATTCAGGTTCCCAAGATTGGCATCCTGAAGACCTATGAAGCATTACCTCAAAATGTTCAACCCAAATCAGTCACCATCAGCCGCCAAACGAATGATTGGTTTATCTCGTTTCGGATTGAGATCGAACCCGTCATCACGCCTAAATTGGTTAATGTTGTAGGTGTTGACTTGGGTCTCAAATCCTTAGCAACTCTCAGCACTGGAGAATTGTTTGAAGGCGCTAAAGCCTACAGACAACTGGAGTCTCGGCTCTCTCGGTTGCAATGGCTGAATCGCCACAAACAGCGAGGATCTGAGAACTGGAAAAAGGCTCAATCAAAGATCGCCCAGTTGCATCAGCGAATCGTCAACATCCGTAAAGACACGCTCCATAAGCTCACAACCTACCTCGCCAAGAACCACGGCGTGGTGGTCATTGAGGATCTGAATGTGTCCGGGATGATGGCGAATCACAAGCTGTCCAAGGCGATTCAGGATGTGGGGTTCTATGAGTTTCGGCGGCAACTGGATTACAAGACAAAGTTGTATGGCTCTGAACTGGTGATCGTGGATCGTTGGTTTCCATCCAGCAAGACTTGTTCCTGTTGTGGCAAGAAAAAAGAGACCCTATCGCTTTCAGAGCGGGTGTTTGATTGCGATCACTGTGGATTGCAGATTGATCGCGATTTGAATGCCGCGATTAATCTGCAAAGGGCGGCCAGTCCGGTCGTGTCAGTCTGTGGAGCGGATGAAGCCGACTTCGCCGCGATGAAGCAGGAAGCTTCCTGATTGCTGCATTTGCTAGTCAATTGCAGCAATTGTTAGTGAATTAGTGACGGTTGAAGATCATTTCGAGGTTGGCTGAACTGACTCCTGAGAGAGAGTCGCTGTCTTTTGGCAAGATGGCGACTTTTTTGTTGGTTGGGTGTTCAGGATTGGGGTTCGATCGATTAGGTAGACTTTGGGTTGAGTTCTCCTGCTGAATGGTCTCGAAGCTGTCCAATGAGTCGTCGCCCATCCCCATCATCTGCCGATCGCCCGGAGTCTTCGCCCCAGAAGCCTTTGCATGAGGAGGCGGAGTTTTCGGCTTTTTTAGCCCAATTGAGTGATCAGCTAGCGGCGACGGAAACCGCCATGGGACAGGTGCGATCGCGCTTGGAGCAGGTACGGGCCGATCGGGAGCGGCGGGCTAGCTTGGGTCATCAGGTGGAAGTGGTGCGAGCGGATTTGGCCCGGGCGCGCGATCGAGAAATTCGCAGCGAATTAACGCAAACGATCCAGACCTTGCAGCGGGAGCTGGAAGAATTGGACTTGGCCTTGGAAAGTCGCCTATTTGCGGACAGCGGCTTAAAGGAAGTGTTTTGGCAAGCGGTGCGGTTTGGCAGTTTGGGAGTGGTGTTGGGTTGGTTGCTCAAGCTATGGGCCGGTTAATGGGGGCGGGGGCGCTGGCGGGGGCGGCCCTGGTGTTGTTGGGGATCGAGCAAGCCTGGGCCGATCGCCCGATCGAGCCGCCTCAACCCGCGTTGGATCGTCATACCTTGCTGAAAAACTGGGAACTGCCCTCGCCCCCGGAGCGTCGGCGGCCCCTGTGGCCCCTGACTCCGCGCCCGCCGATTTCGCTCGATCGCGCCCGATGGGGGAGTCCTCGGCTGGAATCGCAGTTGCGGCTCTATCGGCAATATTTGGCAACCCATGGCCAGCCGCCGGATTTGTTGATTGTGGGCAGTTCCCGATCGCTCCAGGGCATTGATCCGACGGTTTTGGCCCGTTCGTTGTCAACAACCCTGCGGCGGCCCGTGCGGGTGTTTAACTTTGGCATTAACGGCGCAACGGCCCAGGTGGTGCGTTGGTTGCTGATGGATTTGTTCCCGCCGGACTGGTTGCCTCGGGTGGTGGTTTGGGGCGATGGCTCACGGGCCTTTAACAGTGGTCGGATCGATCGCACCTTTGCCAGCATTGCCGCTTCCGAAGGTTTCCGGCAACTGGCCATGGCTCGCGCCCGGGGCGGTCATCCTTGGTCTGTGTCGCGGTGGCGGGAATCGCCTTGGGGGCGATCGGTCAGTGGGTTGCCATCCTTGACCCTCAACAGCAGCACCTATCCCGGTGCGGCTCTGATGCCCGGCCTGATGCCCGGTGGGCTTCAACAACCACAGCCCTGGCCCCTGCGCCCAGAGCCAGAACTCGATCGGCTGGGATTTTTGGCTGATTTGCGCCGTTTTGCGCCCGATCGCTACTATCAACAATTTCCGAAAGTGCCGGGTCGCTATGACGATATGTACAGCGGTTTTCAGTTGGCAGGCGGTGTTCAAGATCGGGCTGTGCGCCAGTTGATTGCCTTTGCGCGATCGCGCGGGATCCGCTTGAGTTTTGTGAACTTGCCCCTCAGTCAGGATTATTTGGATCCGGCCCGATTGACCTATGAACGGGAATTCCAGACCTATTTGGCACAACTGCGAGATCAGGGGTTAATCGTTCAAGATTGGTTGCTGCGCTGGCCCGATCGCCATGACTATTTCGCAGACCCCAGCCACATCAACCGCTATGGAGCCGCCGCGATCGCCCTGGATTTGGCCCAGGATGCCTGGCTACGTTGGAATTTGACCCCGATCGCCGGTCGGCCTGCACCGGTTTTGGATGAAGCGCCGGATCGGGGGATCAATGGGCGATCGGGGCCACTGCGGCCAGCCCCTTAAAGGATTGGCTTTCGCGTTAGAAATCCGCATGGTTGTGGGCCCGATCGTTGGCAATTGCCCTTGGAATCAACCTTTCGATCGCAGGCGAGATCATGAACCGCGATCGGGTAGGTGAGTGGAACCGGAAGGGGGGCGATCGGCTGAATGAGCCACCGAAGCGATCGGGTCTAAATCCTTATGGAGTCTTGTTTTACGTCCCTTTGTCGAAACAGTTGGCCGTGAATTAACAAACGGTCTAGTATCTAACAAACGGTGTTAGGATTGCCACAGTAATAGAAAGAATCTCCAAGGATCATCATCATTCATGCAAGAAATTGACAAGTCAATATCCTTTGATGGAAGGGATATTCGGCTGAAGATCGGTTTGCTCGCACCCCAAGCTGGTGGATCGGTACTGATTGGGTCGGGCGATACCGCAGTGTTAGTAACCGCCACCCGTTCCTCAGCGCGCGAGGGCATTGATTTTCTTCCCCTCACTGTTGATTACGAAGAACGGCTGTATGCCGCTGGCCGCATTCCGGGTAGCTTCCAGCGCCGCGAAGGTCGCCCGCCGGAAAAGGCGATTTTGACCGGTCGTTTGATCGATCGCCCCATGCGCCCGCTGTTTCCGAATTGGTTGCGCGACGATATCCAAGTGGTGGCCACCACCGTGTCCCTCGATCCCGACGTGCCGCCGGATGTGCTGGCCGTGACGGGTGCTTCGATCGCCACCTTGTTGGCCCAAATTCCCTTCCAGGGGCCGATGGCGGCGGTGCGCGTGGGTTTGGTGGGCGACGAGTTCATCATCAACCCCACCTATGCGGAAATTGAAAAGGGTGAATTGGATCTGGTGGTTGCCGGATCGCCCGATGGCGTGGTGATGGTGGAAGCGGGGGCCAACCAACTGCCCGAAGCGGACATCATCGAAGCGATCGACTTTGGCTATGAGGCCGTGCGCGACCTGATCCAAGCGCAACGGGACATCATCGCTGAATTGGGTCTGGAACTGGTGACGGCGGAACCCCCCGCGATCGACACCACCCTCGAAGACTTCATTCGATCGCGCACCACGGACGAAATCAAAGGCATCTTGTCGCAATTTGAGCTGGGCAAAACCCGGCGCGACGCGGCCTTGGATGCCCTGCAAGCCACCGTGGCCCAGGAAATTGTTGATCGCGCCGACGATGACGCGATTAAAATTGCCGCCACCGCTGACCCCAAGGCCCTGCCCAAGGTCTTTAAGGCGGTCACCAAGTCCTTGATGCGTCGCCAAATCGTCGAAGATGGCGTGCGCGTCGATGGTCGCAAACTGGATGAAGTGCGCCAGGTCTCCTGCCGGGCCGGGGTGTTGCCCTCCCGCGTCCATGGTAGTGGTTTGTTCCAACGGGGCTTAACCCAGGTGATGTCCGTGGTGACACTGGGAACGCCCGGCGATGCCCAGGAACTGGACGATCTGCACCCGGATGAGCAAAAGCGCTATTTGCACCACTACAACTTCCCGCCCTACTCGGTCGGTGAAACCCGTCCGATGCGATCGCCCGGTCGCCGGGAAATCGGTCACGGGGCCTTGGCAGAGCGGGCCCTAGTGCCCGTGTTGCCGACCAAGGAAGCCTTCCCCTACGTGTTGCGCGTGGTGTCGGAAGTGCTGTCCTCGGATGGTTCCACCTCCATGGGGTCGGTCTGTGGCTCAACCCTGTCCCTGATGGATGCCGGTGTGCCGATCGCCAAGCCCGTCAGCGGCGCAGCCATGGGCTTGATCAAGGAAGGCGAAGAAATTCGCGTTCTGACGGACATCCAAGGTCTCGAAGACTTCCTGGGTGACATGGACTTCAAGGTGGCCGGCACCGACAGCGGCATCACCGCCCTGCAAATGGACATGAAGATCACCGGGTTGGACATGGGCACGATCGCCAAGGCGATCGAACAGGCCCGCCCGGCTCGTCTGCACATCCTGGAAAAGATGATGGCGGCGATCGACCAACCGCGTAGCGACCTGTCGAAGTTTGCCCCCCGCTTGCTGACCTTCCGCATCGACCCGAGCGACATCGGCATGGTGATCGGGCCCGGCGGTAAAACGATCAAGGGCATCGTTGAAGAAACCGGCGCGAAAATCGACATCGAAGACAGCGGCTTGGTCACCGTGTCTTCAAACGATGGCGAAAAGGCCAAGCGCGCGGCCCAAATTGTCCAAAACATGACCCGCAAGATCGAAGTGGGCAGCGTGTTTGTGGGCAAAGTCACCCGCACGATTCCGATCGGGGCGTTTGTGGAATTCCTGCCCGGCAAAGAAGGCATGATCCACATTTCCCAACTGGCCGATCGGCGCGTGGGCAAAGTCGAAGACGTGGTGGCCGTGGGCGATGAGGTGATCATCAAGGTGCGCGAAATCGACAATCGCGGCCGGATCAACCTGACTCGTTTGGGCATCCACCCCGACGAAGCGGCGGCGGCCCGCGATGCGGCCGAAGCGGCGGCCACCTAAGTCACTTGGGCCCAAAGGCCCCGCCCCGACCTCCTCCAGCAGTCTAGTGACGGGAGGTATGGGGCCGATTCCATGGCTCTTGCACAAGGGCTAACCAACCTGAAACCGGAGATCGACTGTTCGATCTCCGGTTTTTTGTGGGCATTGTTCTGAATTGGTTCTGAATTTTTGGCAGGACGGCGCTCAAAAATTGGAGGCGATCGAACAAAAACGCCGATCGCCCCATGTCATCAGGCCTCTAGGCAAAAATCACTAGCGAGGTTAACTAGAATCACAGGGAATGATGATGGCGATCGCAGGACTCAGCTCCCGAAATCCTTGACCATAACTCCTTAGCAGAACGGAGGGAATCTTCGTTGTGACGCTTCCCTCCGCTGTTACCAATCTCTCGATGCCTGACCTCATCCTTGTGGAAATGTTCCCCATGGGTGAGGTCAAGCCTCCATATTAACCAAAGAATTTGCTCAAGCCCGACTTTGCCAGCGCGTGGCCTTTTGGTGGTTGGTATTCGGCTCGAATTGTGGTGAAATGCGGACATGAGCCGCCTTTCATAGCCTTGAAATAAACTTGAAACAAAACCGAAGCCGGTTGAATCTTGGATCTTAAATCTTGATTCAAGATGGAATTCGTATTGAACGCCTATGGAATTCGGATGGAATTCGGATGGAATTCGGATGGGATCCATGGGTGATTTGGGTTTGGATCAGGGGTGTTTCCTTGCGGTTGGAGCGGCCCTGTTAAGCTAAGAGCATGAGAAACCCCTGGCCAAGTCGTTTATTCCCACCGGGCGATCGGGCGATCGTTGAAGACTTCTCAGATTGAGCTAACGGAGTCCTACCCTTGTCCCTGTCGGCAACGGGGCACCCTGCGGCCGATCGCACTCATGGATGCATTTGGTTGCGATCGCTGCCAGCAAATTTTTGTGGTGACCGAATCGGGTGACCAAATTGAGCAGGTGTCTTCTGGGGCAATCTACCGACGGCTGTGGCGATGGACCGGAACGCGCTGGCTCTCCGTGCGTCCACCCTTGCGTGAAAATTATTTGCCCATTACCCTTTGGGCTGGATTTGTCTTGGTGTTGGCTTGGTTGCCCCTGATTGTCAAAGGACTGGCAGGCACGGCGGCTTGGCTGCTGCCGGGATTGCTGGTGATTGGGCTACCGCTATTGTTGTTATGGCTGGCATACCGGCGCTGAGATTATGGTTGGAAATCCCCTGGTTAATTCGGGAGCGCTGGATTTATTTGGGGCATTGGCGGCGGCGGCCCGAGGGCGATCGGCCCTGGTGGCCATGCGGGGTGGTGAGCGATCGCGGGCGCTGAAGGTGATGGCCAAGGCCTTGCGAGCCGCCCAAAACGAAATTTTGGAAGCCAACACGCTGGATTTGGAAGCCAGCCGCGAAAAGGCCAGCAGTGGCTTGCCGTCCCTGTGGATTAAGTTCACGCCCGATCGACTGCAACAGGTGGCCGATATGCTCGATCGGCTGGCGGATTTGCCCGACCCCACCCGGCAGGCCATTCGCGCCACCCACCAAACTCAATATCTACAAAGCTATTGCCAACTGATGCCCCTGGGGACGATCGCCCTGGTGCATGAGGGACTACCGGAGCTGGGGGCGATCGCGGCGGGCATGGGCATCAAAACCGGCAACAGCATGATTTTGTATGGCAGCAGCGACACCAAACACACCAACGCGGCGATCGCGGCGGCCCTCACCGATGGGCTGACGGCTGGGGAATTGCCGCCCGAATGTGTCACGGCCATTCCGCCCGATCGGGATATTTCCATGCGCGACCTGCTGGCCCAGGAGCGCTACTTGAACCTGATTGTGGCCTATGGCCGGCCAAAGCTGGTGCAACAGGCCAGTCAGTTTGCCACCGTGCCCATTTTGGGGGCCGCGATCGGCAATTGTTATCTCTACTGGGCCCTGTCCGGCGAGTTAGACGTGGTGCGCTGGGCCATTTCTGACAGCCACCAGGGCGATCCGGAAGCGGTGAACGCGATCGAAAAGGTGCTGGTTCACGAGCGCCACAATCGATCGATGCTGGGGGTGCTCTTTGGCTCCTTGCAAACGGACGGGTTTGAAGTGCGAGTCGATGCCCACCTGCAACAGGATTTTCCCGACTTGCCCTTGGCGGCCGATGATGAGTGGAATCGGCCCTATTTAACCAAAACCGTTGCGTTTCGCACGGTGGCCAGTGTGGAAGAGGCGATCGCGGTGATTCACACCCAAAGCAGCGGCCATGCGGACTGCATCGCCACCGAGTCCTATCGAGAAGCCCACCAATTCGCCTCCCGCCTCGACAGCGCCTCCACCTACATCAATGCTTCACCCCGATTCCAACGCAATCCCCGGGGCAGTGCCTCGGTGTTTTTGGGCATGTCGAATCAAAAGGGCTACCGACGCGGGGCGATCGGCCTGGACATGTTAACCACCATCAAGCAAATTGTCCAAGGGGACGGCTAATTTGGCCCCATTTCCAGGGCTAGTGATCTGTGTAATCAAATTCAATTTTGATCACGGATCTGATGGATTTTTGCAATAGTTGATTATCCTCGCCCAATTGCCCCCAACAAGGGGCTTAGGGCCTGTCGTCATTATTTCGAGGTGATGCTGAAACAGTTGATCTTCCATGCCCTAGTCGTTGCAACAAGATGCTCAAGCCCCTTGTCCCCCACGATCCGCTAACGGCAGATCTAGGGTTTCGTGCTCAACGACGACAGGCCCTAAGCCCCTTGTCCCTCGACCTCGCCACGGCAGGATCGGAGCCTTGGGGATTGGATGACGGCTTCTTCATCGGTTCAGGCTCCTTTTAATTGATTCCCAACCATGCCGGTAAGCACTCGTAAGTGGGCCGCCAAACAACAGGTGGCGATCGAAATTCTCGATCGCCTGACACTGCTCTATCCCGATGCCACATGCAGCCTGGACTATGAAACGCCCGTGCAATTGTTGGTGGCGACGATTCTGTCGGCCCAATGCACCGATGAGCGGGTAAACAAGGTCACGCCAGCCCTATTTGGGCGGTTTCCCGACGCGGCGGCCCTGGCCGGGGCCGATCTCGCCGAGCTGGAGGAACTGGTGCGATCGACCGGCTTCTATCGCAACAAAGCTAAGAATATCCAGGGCGCTTGCCGAATGATCCTGGAACGATTTGGCGGCAACCTGCCCAAGCGGATGGAGGAACTGCTGTTGCTGCCGGGGGTGGCGCGCAAAACGGCGAATGTGGTGTTAGCCCACGCCTTTGGCATCAATGCGGGCGTGACGGTGGACACCCACGTCAAACGCCTGGCCTATCGCTTGGGCATGACTGAGCATCAGGATCCGGTGCGGATTGAGCGCGATTTGATGCGGCTGTTGCCCCAACCAGACTGGGAAAATTGGTCGATTCGGCTGATTTATCACGGGCGGGCCGTTTGCGATGCCCGGAAACCGGCTTGCGATCGCTGCCAGTTGGCGGATCTATGTCCCCAAAAGGGACTGGGCGCAACGACAACCCAGGCCAAATCCCAATCCCCTGCCCGATCGCCCGGTAAAACCAACGGCAAATCTAATAACAAAGCCAGTTCCAGCACAGCTAAGGCCAAAACGCCCCCCAAACCCTAGCCCCCGTTCAGCGATCGAGTCCTTCGCTTCCGAGCTGGGGCCACAGAGCGTGTCAAATCGTTACCAGTTGCGCTCTCCAACCGATCGCCCGTCCTAGAATGAGGGCAGAAGCATTTAGGGATCGAGCGAATGGCTGCAACGGTTGCCGATGTAATGAGCCGCGATCCGATCGTCGTCCGTCGTGACACCTCCCTGGTTGAGGTCATCAAACTCCTGGCGGAACAGCGCATTAGCGGCGTGCCCGTGGTGGATGAAGCGGGGCAGTTGATTGGGGTTGTGTCGGAAAGCGATCTGATGTGGCAAGAGACCGGCGTGGATGTGCCGCCGTTCATCACCATCTTGGACAGTGTGATTTATCTCAAAAATCCCCTGCAATTTGAAAAGGAATTGCACAAGGCCCTGGGCAGTACGGTGGCCGATGTGATGAGCGATCGGGTGAAAACCACCAAACCCGATACATTGCTGCGCGATGCCACGCGGCATTTGCTGGAAGGCAATATTCACCGAATGCCCGTGGTGGACGATGCGGGGGCGATCGTGGGCATTCTGACTCGGGGCGACATCATCCGAGCCATGGCGGCCGGGTTGCAGTAGGCGAGCGTTGCGCGGGCTGCTAAGGGACGGCTCAGGCATGATCTGGGACAATTTGGGCCGATCGAGCCGGATTTGAGGGCGATCGCCTAGCATCAACAGTGGTTAGGGTTCGGCGGCTGTGGCATTTTGGAAGAGGCCGTTGGAATTTGCTGATCGCTGAGGTGGAAGTTCATGACTGCCGATCGCCCCGTTGCGAATCGTTCTGACTGGCTCGATCAGGCCCTGTTGCCAGCGGGGGCGGCCTGCTTGGCCCTGGCCTATGGGCCGCTGTTGGTGCATTGGGTGCGCGGTTGGCTCACCAAAGACATCAGCATTGAGCATGAATATTTCAGCTACGGCCTGATTGGGCTGCCCTTTGCGGCTTACCTGGCTTGGGAAAAGCGATCGCGCTGGCAGCAGTTGGCCGATCGATCGCACCCGGTGGGCTGGGGGCTGTTGGGGTTGAGCGTGGCGTTTTATCTGAGCGGCGTGGCCGATTGGGTGAACCTGTCGTTCCCGATCGCCCTCTGGGGTCTTTGTGGCATTTGGAAAGGGGCCGCCGGTTGGCGGTTGATGGCGGCTCCTTTGATCTTCACCACCCTGGCCACGCCCAACGAAATTCCCTATCTGATTTCGCCCTACGTGGTGGGGTTGCAGCGGTTCATTGCCGCCATGGCTGGTTTTTTGCTGAACCAAGTGGGACTGGAAGCGCAGGTGGAGGGCATTTATCTCTACGTGCGCGATCGGGCGGTGGAAGTGGCTCCCCACTGTGCGGGCCTGAAAATGCTCCTGACCTGCTGGTATGTGGGACTGATGGCCATCTACTGGTGCGGCACGGTGCGGGGGCGATCGCCCATTGCCCTGTTTTTGGTGGGAACCACGGCCATCAGCGTGTTGATGAATGTGTTTCGGAACACGATTTTGGCCTACTTGCACGGCACGGGTCAGGATGGCCTGTTCGACTTCATGCATGAGGGAACCGGCGGCGACCTCTATTCAGCCGTGATGTTGCTGACTGTGGTGCTGTGGTTCCGAGTGATTGAGCGGTTTGTGGGCGACGGACTGGATGCGGCCCCATCGCCCGCCAAGGTTGCGCCCCGATCGAAGCCTGACCCGATCGCGCCGGAGGATGAGCCGGAAGCCGCAGAACGAGACCCCGATTTCTAACGATCGGCTCCTGTGTCCTGACCGTCCTTACCACCCTAGACAAGGGGCTTCAGCCCCTTGCCCCCCGATCGGGATGTGCAAGATCGGGGATTAAGGAATTTGAGCTTAGGGCGTGCCGAAGGATTCGATGATTCGCAAAAATAACTCCACTCCCATGGCCAGCGCCGTTTCATCAAAATCAAAGCGGGGGTGGTGATGGGGGAACGCTAAACCCCGATCGGGATTGGCCGCCCCCACAAAGAAATAGCAACCGGGAACTTCCTTCAGGAAAAAGGACATATCCTCACCGCCCATGGTTTGGCAGTTGGGCACAACCCCGATCGGCGTTTCAATCACCGTTTCGGCCACCCGTCGCACCCGATCGGCTGCGGCCGGATCGTTGACCGTGGCCGGATAGATCGATCGATAGTCCAGTTCGTACCGGGCCCCGTGGGCGGCGCAAATGCCCGCAATAATCGACTCCACCCGCTCTCGAATCACCCCCTCCAGGGCCGGATTGAAATAGCGCACCGTGCCGGCCAAGCGGGCCTGATCCGCGATCACGTTTTTGGCCGTGCCCGCGTGAAACTCGCCCACGGTCACCACCGCTGAATCGATCGGGTCAATGTTGCGAGCCACAATCGTTTGCAGGGCCGTGACAATTTGCGCCCCCACCAACACCGAGTCGATCGTTTGGTGAGGCATGGCTCCATGGCCGCCCTTCCCGAACAGGGTGCAAGCAAACAACTCCACCGCCGCCATCAGCGGCCCCGGCCGCACGCCCACTGTGCCCAGCGGCAGGTTATTCCACAAATGCAGCCCAAAGATGGCATCCACATCGGGATTGTGCAGCACCCCGGCTTCGATCATCGGTTTTGCGCCGCCGGGCCCTTCTTCGGCCGGCTGAAAAATCAGCTTGATGGTTCCGGCCAGTTGCGATCGGTGCTGGGCCAAATAATAGGCCGTGCCCAAAGCGATCGCCGTGTGGCCATCGTGGCCGCAGGCGTGCATTTTGCCCTCGTGGCGCGATCGATAGGGTACTTCGTTTTGCTCTTGCACGGGCAAGGCATCCATATCAGCCCGCAAGGCAATGGTTGGGCCCGGTTGGCTGCCTTCAATGACCGCCACAATGCCGGTTTTGGCGATGCCCGCTTCGTAATCAATGCCCCACTCTCGCAGGCGATCGCTCACAAAAGCGGCCGTCAAGGCCTCTTGAAATCCCAACTCTGGGTATTGATGAAACTGTCGCCGCCAAGACACCAATTGCGGCAACAAATTTCGCACATCTAACCGTAACTTCGATAGGTCAATTCCTGGAGCGGTGGGTAAGGTGGAAATCACGGAAGTTCAGATACTTTTTAGATTTTCCTTAGACCTTAGCTTAGAGTTTTTCCGTTGGGCGATGCACGAATGGCGATCGGGATCGAGATCGCGATCGGGGCGAAATCCCAAACCGCCTGATCGCCCTGAAAATGCGAAAAATATTCGGTCTGGAAACCCTGGGATCTGCCACAAATCTTGATGCAATCCCCCCAAGGTGACGGTCAGTGACGACCAATTGTGGACTTTCATCAATTTCCATCGCGAATTGATCCAGAACGCCCCGATCGCCCTGGCCATTGGCTAGATCGAAAAGAGAATTCAGCGCTAATCACCGGATCCCAAACCGGAGGGAGCCACCATGCTAAAACCGCCACCACCTCCCCCGATCGCCCCTAAGCAAATGAACCTGCTGCGGGTGGTTGCTGCCATGGCCTGGGCCGACGGACATTTGGCCGACGAAGAAATTGAAGTGATGCTCGATCGCTTCAGCCAACTGTTTGCCCGCGACGGCCAACAATCGATCGAACTGAAACAAGACTTGCGAGAATATTTGGTGCAAAATCTGCCCTTGGCGGAAATTGTGCCCAAGCTCACCAGTGACGCGGACAAAGAATTGGCCCTGGAATTGGCCTATGAAACCATCGCCTCCAGCGCCCGCACGCCCGATGAAGCGGTGATTAATGCCGAAGAATCCGCCGCCTATGGTGAATTGGTGCGGCTGTTGGCCCTGTCGCCGGACGTGGTGAAACGGATTGAATCGAACAGCAATCAGGCCGGGGCTTCCAAGCAAGACCTAATTGAGTTCTTGGCTCAAAAGCTCGCAGAAACTGACCTATCCTAAGGCTCGATCGGGAGCAGACCGGCAGCAACGATCCGCCACTTGCTCCCCAGATCTGACCCAGGCAAGGGGCTTAAGCCCCTTGTCCCCATGAGCCTTGGTGCAACGATCCGCCACTTACTCCTCAGATCTGACCCAGACAAGGGGCTTAAGCCCCTTGTCCCCGTGAGCCTTGGTGCTTGGTCAGTCTCCCAAAATACTGATCAGGCATCTGCTAAAACTTCCGCCAAGATCTCAACAAAAACCTCAGCCAAGACTTCAGCAAAAACTTCAGCTAAGACGATTGCGAGAGTCGCTTCACCGCCCCGCCCGCCAGTAACTGGTGCGCCTCCGTCAGAATATTCAAGACCCGATCGGGATAGGGACTGCGGGCTAAACAGGGGCGCAAATCTAGCTCCGACAAGCGATCGCCCCGTTGCCCTGGAAACCAGTGGCCCCCATTGCCCAACAGGTTGTAGCGCATTTTGCCATAGGCCACCATGTCAAAGGCCTTCACCAAATTCCAAAGCCACACGATCGTCTGCACACTGATTTCGCCCGGCACTTCTTCCGGCTTCGGCAACCCCTGTTCCCAAGTGCGCAGCCAAGCCTTCCCTTCCCCGGGGCCAAATTCGCGATCAAACGCCTCGATCGCCGCTTGCTCCAACCGTCGCGTAATCATGGGCAGCAACTGGCCCGGTTGATCCAAAAAGGACAGGGTTTTCAGGTGCTCATCAAAATCGCTAGGCCGAGCGGCCCCCAGGCTCAGGGTATGCACCTGCGGATGGCTTAAACAAAACAAATTGTTAAACACCATCGGACTCAGGGGCTTGCAGAGTTCCACCAATTTGGGCGATGGCTCATAGAGCAGCCCCCCCTTATTGGCTGGACTGATAATAAACACGCCCATATCCAACTGGGTGGCCGCCTCGATCGCCCGCCAATTGGTTTGGTTGATGTAATACCAATGCAAATTGACGTAATCAAATTGGTTGGACTGAATCGTCTCCATGATTACGTCCAAGGGCCCGTGGGTGGAAAATCCAATGAACCGCACTCGCCCCTCCGCCTGCCAGCGTCTGGCCCGATCGAGGCAGCCCCCCGGCCGCAACGTCCAGTCCAAATGCTCACGGGTATTAATCCCGTGAATGCCCAGCAAGTCCACATAGTCGAGCTTGAGGTAGCCCATGGACTGTTCAAAGTCCCGCTCAAAGTCGGCCACCTGGGCAGTAGGCCCCACCTTCGTTTGCACAATCAAATCCTGACGGGGATATTGCGGCAGCACCCAACCCAGTTGCATCTCGGAGCTGCCATAGCCCCTGGCCGTCTCAATGTGGTTAATGCCCACAGCAAGGGCCCGCTCGATCGTGGCGGCCAAATTGGCTTGGCCCGCCGCGTCAATTTGTGTGGGTGAGAGGTCTTGCCAGGCCTGCTGGTAGCGCATTCCACCACAGGAAAACACCGGCATTGATAGCTCTGTGCGCCCAAACCGTCGATAAAGCATGGGTTTTTGGGATCTGAGGAATTGTTTTAGAAGCAAGGGAATGCGTGGCAAGGTTCAATAACCCAATGCTAGGCAGCCATACCCAATGCTAGACAGCGATGCTGAATGCCGCGCCGGATCGCCAATTCAGCCATGCTTGCTGGGGTGGACTGGATCCGTGGCCCGTAACGCACCGTTGAAGGGAAGCGATAGGATTAAGTCATGTTTAAAATGGCCGCCCATTTCCTAATCCCCAACCCCTTGTGTTAGGAGTCTTCCCATGGATATCACAGAATTGAATGAACTCGAAAGTTCCGTGCAAGACCTGATTTCGGCAGCAAAGGTCGAGCTAGAAGCGAAACGCCTAGAAAAGCAGCGAGATGAATACTATCAACATGCCCTTGCGGAAATCGAAGCCCGCTTGAACACGGTGTTAGCGCAAGTGCAAACCACCCTCAAAGAGTTGCCGGCCGATGAGTTTGGCGACAGCATAACCCGCCGCAAACTCCAAGAAAAGGAAGCGGATATTTTGCAGCAACTGGCCGATGCGCCGCGCTTGGCTTCAGAAGCGGCCGATCGGCAGTTGATTTTGCAAGAAGAACGACTGATTGAGGAACGCTTACTGGATCAAACAAATCGGTGGCGCTATGAGCTAAAGGAAGACCTGCTGGACATGATTCGCGACCAGCAGGATTTTTATAGCGCAACGGACGCAGCCGTGGCGATTCGGGGTTATATGCATGACCTGAAGGCGATCGATGCCCTCACGGAAGTGCTGGAAGCCTTGATGGATCAAATTAACCAACACAGTGAAGAAGGGCCGGTGGCCAAGCGTCGGGGCAATGATGAACAGACGCTGATGTTTATTTATGAAAAGGCGATGCAAAATCGGGCGCGGGTGGAGCGCAGTCCCGATGTGCGGCCCCAAACGCGGCATCGATCGTCTGAGCGCCGCCCCAATCCCTACTCGGAGCTGGCGGGCAAGGTGGTGGTTTTTGGGGGACACGATCGCCTGGAGTCGGCGGTGCGCAATCGCTTGCGGGAATCGAAGGTGGAATTGGTTTGGTGTACGGCCCAAGCGGGTCTGAACATGGCTCAGCAGGGGGAAAGCCACATCTCTAGCGCGGACTTGGTGATTATCGTGACCGGTTATGCCAGCCATTCTTTGACGGAAAAGGCGATTCAGTCGTCCAAGAAAATGGGGATTGCGCCGGAGATGGTGAACACTACGGGGATGACCAAGCTGCTGGAGACGATCGAGTTTGGGTTGAAGGCTAAGTTGCTGGCGAAGCGCTTGGGGGGTTAGGGCTTGTGGCTCAATCGCCTGCAACCCTGATTCCGCCGTGACGAAATCGTGAGGGGCAAGGGGCTTAGGATGTGTCGTCAAATCGCTTGAAACCCTAATTCCGCCGTTGGCAGATCTTGGAGGCAAGGGGCTTAGAATGTGTCGTCAAATCGCCTGAAACCCTGATTTCGCCGTGACGAAATCGTGGGGGACAAGGGGCTTAAGCCCCTTGTCTAGGGTGGTTAGCGTCATGACGACAGGCCCTTGGGTTAAGGATGGGTTGGTTGGCGGGTCGGCTGGCCCGACCGTTGCCCGGCGGTTTAGAATGGATTGCGCATCAGTTTGAAGATTTGTTGAGTCATGGCGAGATGGTGCGATCGCCTGGGTGGGGAGGATCTAGCCCCTTTCGGTGATCTAAGGCATTTGTTGGGCGTTTCTTGAGAAGTCTTCTTTGAGAACTGCTCCTGAAAAATCCCGCTTGTCTTGCCTTGCTCCGGTTTTCGGCTGCTGTTTTAGCTACCTGCCAGCCCCGGTCTCTGTTCTGGTTGCTATCCAACGGTGTCAGACCCTGGGGCCGGGCGATCGCCCCTGACTCTCGCGCGGCCTATGACCCCTGCAATTGCGATTCGGAACCTACAAAAACGCTATGGCGATGTTACCGCCGTTGATAACGTATCGCTGGAGGTGAAACCCGGCGAGATTTTTGGCCTGTTAGGGCCCAACGGTGCGGGCAAAACCACCACGATTCGCTGTCTTTGTACCTTGGCCCAGCCGGACGGGGGAGAAATTTTTGTGTCGGGGGTGTCGGTGTTGCGCGAACCCCGATCGGCCCGCAAACGGTTGGGCTATGTGGCGCAGGATGCTGCGCTGGACAAGGTGTTAACCGGGCGGGAAATGCTGGAGTTGCATGGCGCGCTCTATCACTTGCGACGCGAGGCGATCGGGCAGCGAATTGCGGCCATGGCAGATCTGCTGGGGCTGGGTGACTGGCTCGATCGCAAAACGGGAACCTATTCCGGCGGCATTCGCAAGCGCTTGGACTTGGCCACGGGGCTGCTCCACGAGCCAGATGTGCTGGTGTTGGATGAACCCACGGCGGGGCTGGATATTGAAAGCCGGATGGCCGTGTGGGAGTTTTTGCGGAAGTTGCCCCAGTGGGGGACAACGGTTTTGATCACCAGTCATTACCTGGAAGAGATTGATGCGCTGGCCGATCGCGTGGCCATTCTGGATCAAGGCCAGGTGATTGCCTTGGGCACACCGTCGGAGTTGAAGGCTCGGTTGGGGGGCGATCGAATTTCCCTGCGCATTCGGGAGTTTACCCCCGCTGCCGAGGCGGAGACGGCCCAAACCCTGCTAACGGCGCTGCCCTGTGTCAAGGATGCGATGATCAACCGGAGCCAGGGAAATACGCTGAATTTGGTGGTGGATGATCTCGATCGGGGGTTGACCCTGGTGCAGCAGGCCTTGGAGCAGGCGGGTTTGCCGGTGTTTGGCATTGCCCAATCGCGCCCGAGTTTGGATGATGTTTATCTGGCTGCGACGGGCCGGACATTGCTCGATGCAGATTTGGCAGCGGGCGATCGGGATCCCAAGCTGGCCCGCAAACAGAATATGCGCTAGACCCTAGACCATACTTCCCCAAGTTTCCAGTTCCCTACATTCACCCCCATCCCCCTCAACCGTCATGAGCACGACTTTGCCCACGGACAGTCCCACCCGATCGGCCGCCTTGGAACCCTCACCCCTGGCGGAATTTTGGCAAGAAACGGCGGCCCTGCTGCGGCGATTGTTGATTCAACTGCAACGGCGGCCGGTGACCTTGGTGGCCGGCACGATTCAGCCCCTGATGTGGTTGGTGTTGTTTGGGGCCCTGTTCCAAAACGTCCCGGCCGATTTGTTTGGCGATCATGTGGGCTATGGGCAGTTTTTGGGGGCAGGGACGATCGCCTTTGCGGCCTTTAGCGGGGCGCTGAATGCGGGCTTGCCGGTGATGTTCGATCGGGAATTTGGCTTTCTGAATCGGCTGTTGGTGGCTCCCTTGGTGTCGCGCTTTTCGATCATCACCGCCTCGGCCCTGTATATCGGCTTGCTGGCCTTGATCCAAACCGTGGCGATCGTGATTGCGGCGGCTGTTTTGGGGGCTGGGCTGCCGGGGGTGGCGGGGCTGGCCGTGGTCGGGGCGATCGTGCTGCTGTTGGTGGCGGGGGTCACCTCCCTCAGCTTGGGTCTGGCTTTTGCGCTGCCGGGCCATGTGGAATTAATTGCCGCCATTTTTATCACCAACCTGCCCCTGCTCTTTGCCAGCACGGCCTTGGCTCCCCTGTCGTTCATGCCCGGTTGGCTGCAGTGGGTGGCGGTGTTGAATCCCCTGAGCTACGCGATCGAACCCATTCGCTACCTTTACCTGCATCCGGACTGGAGTTTTAGCAGCATTGTCATGCAAGCGCCGTTTGGATCGGTTAGTTTTGGTATGGCCCTCGGGGTTCTATTCATTTTTGATTTGGTGGCGATTGGGCTTGTGCGGCCATTGCTGCAACGGCGGATGGCATAGGGCATTGGAGCGCAGGAGCAGGCTAGACGTGGCATGGAGCAAAATTTAAAAGACAAGCTGGATTGCTTTTTAGGATCCCCCTATGGACGCACGATGCTGGGGGAATACAATTACCTCCACGCCTCGGAGTGGTTGCAACAATATTGCGAAGCAGCCGGCGCAATCGCTAATCTGCCGGATTGGTTGCTCCTTCTGTTGGAATTGGGGCAAGAGTCGGCGGAAATTTTTGCAAGTTTGACCGATGCCGGAACCTTAGAGACCGATCGCAAAACCATGTCTCTGTTGCTGGAGCGGCGGGGGCCCCTCTTGGCCCAAACCAGCGGCCGGCTGCGACAGACCTTGGAACTCCATCGCCCGGGCCTTGACCTCAGCCAGGATGCGATCGAAGACGCTAGCCTATTGGCATCAACCCATCCATCGCGATCGGGGTTGGCGGGTTCCGGCCGTCGCGACAACCGCGACAACATTGTTAACCGCAACCACTGGGAACCGAAGGCGGACTTTTTGCCTCACAGTGAAAGACGGGTGATTGGCGATGTGGGGGGCACACCTCTGCTGTTGGTGGGCTACGAAAAAAACCAGTCCCGATCGCCCATGGTTGCTCGCGCCACTTCCGGTAACCCTCAACAGGATTCACTGTTTGCGGTTCCCCTGTCCGATCTGCTGGTGCATTCTAACGAACCCGTTAATATCCCTGAATTGGAGTTAGCCGAATCATGAGCCATCCCTTGATCGCTCCCTCGATCGCCTGGTTGTCGGGATCCTCGATCGTCACCATCTTGAGCATTCTGGCCTTGGGCAGCAACCCCGCGATCGCTCAATCCTCGGCCCTGGGTGACCCGAATGCTAATGGGTCGTCCGGTGATGTGCGCCCCAATGAAGTGTTTCAAGGCTCTGGTGTTTCTGCCCAAGACTTGATTCGCAATATCATGCTGGCTCCGGGGCAAACCCTGGATGATTTCAATCAACAACAATCGGGACGGATTGACAACGCTGCCAATGAATTTTTGCGCCAGCGTCAGCAGCGATTGGAACAAAACGGCCAAGGCGGTGCGAGCGTGACCCCCAGCAGCCCGACTCGCAATTAATTTGCAATATTGTTAGGGCCTGTCGTTATGGCTGGGGATCCAGTGGAAACGGTTAATTTCCCAAGCCCCAATCGTCGTAACAAGGGGCTTAAGCCCCTGGTCTCCCACAATCCGCTAACGGAGAAATCAGGGTTTCAGGTGATTTGGCAACAAGCCCTCAGCCTTTTCCCACGATCTGCTAACGGAGGAATCGCAGTTGCGGACGATTTGACGACAGACCTTAACAAAACCCCGTCGATCGAGTCGCGATCGAGCGGGGCTTTGCAGATCTGAATAATGATCGGAAATAACTGGGTGGATTGGGTCGCGCTGAATGGCCGGATTGACCCAGCCCCCAACCCTTACAGCAAGTTCAAATCCGTCACGGCTCCCAGGCTGCTGGAAGAGACCAACTTGGCATATTTCGCCAACGTGCCTCGCTTGTAGCGCGGTTCCGGCGGTTGCCAGTTGGCCCGGCGGGCCGCCAGTTCCTCATCGGACAGATTCAGTTGCAACTTGCGGTTGGGCGCATCGATCGTGATGCTGTCACCCTCTTGCACCAGGGCGATCGTGCCACCCACGGCCGCCTCGGGAGCCACGTGACCCACCACCATGCCATAGGTTCCACCCGAGAAGCGCCCATCGGTGATCAGTCCCACCGAGTCGCCCAGACCCGCACCGATGATCGCCGCTGTCGGAGCCAACATCTCCCGCATTCCGGGGCCACCCTTGGGCCCTTCATAGCGAATTACCACCACATCACCAGGGTTGATTTGATTCGCCAAGATCGCCTTTAAGCAATCCTCTTCCGACTCAAACACCCGCGCCGGGCCGGTGATCACGGGATTCTTCACGCCGCTGATTTTGGCCACGGAACCTTCGCTGGCCAGGTTGCCCTTCAGGATCGCCAAGTGACCCTGTTGATAAAGGGGTTTGTCGAAGGGACGGATGACATCTTGGTCGGGGCGCGGTTCGTCGGGGATCTCTGCCAGGGTTTCCGCGATCGTCTTGCCGGTGATCGTCAGGCAGTCGCCGTGGAGCAGCCCCCGATTCAGCAGAACTTTCATCACTTGGGGGATGCCGCCGGCCTTGTGCAAGTCCGTGGCCACGTAGCGGCCGCTGGGCTTCAGGTCGCAGAAGACGGGCACGCGAGCGCGGATTTCTTCAAAGTCGTCCAGGGTGAGGGGCACGCCGATCGTGTTGGCGATCGCCAGCAGGTGCAAGACCGAGTTGGTGGAACCACCCACGGCCATGATCACGGAAATGGCGTTTTCAAAGGCCTTGCGGGTCAAGATTTGCTTGGGCGTGCGGCGGGCTTTGATCGCTTCGGCCAACACGCGGGCAGACTCGGCCGCGCTGGCGGTCTTCTCGTCATCCTCAGCGGCCATGGTTGAGGAGTAGGGCAGGCTCATGCCCATGGCCTCGTAGGCGCTGGACATGGTGTTGGCGGTGAACATGCCGCCGCAGGAACCCGCACCGGGACAGGCGTTGTGTTCCACGGCCATCAGCCGGGCTTCGTCAATTTTGCCAGCGCTGAATTGGCCCACGGCTTCAAAGGCGCTGACGACGGTGAGATCTTCGCCATGCAAATGGCCGGGTTTGATCGTGCCGCCATAGACGAAGATGGCGGGAATATCCAAGCGGGCCATGGCGATCATGGCTCCGGGCATGTTCTTATCGCAACCGCCGATCGCCAGGATGCCATCCAGGCTTTGGCCATTGCAGACGGTTTCGATCGAGTCGGCAATTACGTCCCGCGACACCAGGGAATATTTCATCCCTTCGGTGCCCATGGAAATTCCGTCACTGATCGTGATCGTGCCGAAAATTTGGGGCATCACGCCAGCTTCGCGGGCTGCAGCCATGGCGCTGTCGGCCAGGGTGGCAATGCCCATGTTGCAGGGGGTGATGGTGCTGTAGGCGCTGGCGATGCCGACGATCGGTTTGCTGAAGTCATTGTCACCAAAGCCCACTGCACGGAGCATGGCGCGGTTGGGCGATCGCTGCACACCGCTGGTGACCTGTTGGCTGCGGAAATTGTCGGACATGGGGTTTTGCTCTCTCTAGCCGATCCAGAAAAGCGATCTTTTATTGTCGCACTGGGTCTGGCGAATCAAGCTGATCAAATCCCGATCGCCTGGTTTCTTAATGGTTTGGCTGGCTTGGAGAACTGGGATGGCTTGGTTTGGGGCTGATGGGATCGAGGGTTGATGCCCCAGTCGGTGGATTGGCGGTTTTACGGTTGGGTTGATTACGGGTTTTACTGCTGGGTTTGCCGTTGGCCAAGACGCGATCGCCTTCGGTGATCTCGGAGCCTGGCAGGGGTGCGGTGGTGAAGCGATCGACCGCCAATTGCAGATAAGCCGCTTCTTTTTCGATGCCAATAAAGGCGCGATCACCTCGTAGGGCCGAAAGGCCCGTCGTGCCGCTGCCGCTGAAGGGATCGAGTACCAGATCTCCCGGATTGGTGCTGGCGGAAAGGATTCGATCGAGTAAATCCAACGGCTTTTGGGTGGGGTGTTTACCTTGCAATTTCTCCGAAGCCGGTGGGGTGGGAATTGACCAAACACTCCGCATTTGTCGGCCAGAAAGCTTGAGGGGATCGCGTGGAAAATCGCCCAGCTTCATGGCTTCGTAGTTAAAGACGTGTTTTCCCTTTTTGCTTTTGCGGGCCCAAATTAGGGTTTCATGGCTGGCTGTGAAAAAGCGGCAGGATAAATTAGGGCTGGCGTTGGGTTTGTACCAACAAATATCATTCAAAACATGGAAATCCAAACATTGCAGCGCAAAGCCACAGGCGTAGATATTGTGATAGGTTCCTGAAATCCAAATTGTGCCATTGGGTTTCAAGATCCGCCGACATTCTTGAATCCAAGCGCGGTGAAATTCAAAATCCTGTTCAATGCCATTGCTGCGATCCCAATCGCCTTTATTGACACTGACAGCCCGGCCGCCATGGCAGGTAAACCCGTTATTAGACAGGTTATAGGGCGGATCGGCAAAGATTAGATCCACACTATTGGCCGGGAACAGGGGCAAAATTTCAAGGCAATCGCCCTGGTAAAGGGTGCATCGATCGCGCTGGTAGAACGGCTGGACTGCCACAAAAGGCTCGGACATGGTTCTAGGCCCAACGACACACCAAAAGGAAGGCTGGAACGGGACAAAACCACGCCCCGATCGATACAGAAAAATCAGCTTATCGAGAAAACAAGATTGTGGCTAGCTAAATCCGCTGCTTAAACTTAGTCGCAAACCTAATCTAAACCGTTGGTTAACTCTACTATCAACCCTAATCTAATGCAGGGAACCGTAGCTAGGTTAGCCAGAAAATAACAATCTGGCTAGGTAATTTGCCAATTCTGTTGACTGATCAATGGGCTAATCTTGACGCTGGGCCAGCTCTTGAGGGCTTTTGGGAAACGACAAATCGAGACCGATGCCGCTGTGAACTGCCTGAAAATTTTGAAACGGGAGCCAAGTTGTTGTCGGAGGGCATCCACTGCCACCGGCTGATGGGCGATCGCCCGCCGAGTGAGTCGCGATCGCCGGTTAACAAGCCGGTTCAGTTGATTGGGCCGGTCAAATGATTGGGCCGATCGAACCGATCGAACCGATCGAACCGAACCAACGGATTGCGCCAAGACTTCATGGGCAAATTGGGC
Organism: Limnothrix sp. HT2024; assembly: GCF_059138625.1. Taxonomy (NCBI): domain Bacteria; kingdom Bacillati; phylum Cyanobacteriota; class Cyanophyceae; order Pseudanabaenales; family Pseudanabaenaceae; genus Limnothrix; species Limnothrix sp. HT2024. The sequence continues at coordinate 2,985,026 of NZ_CM181121.1, read as the reverse complement.
CGCTGGGCCCGTTATGGAAGGGGATGCTCGATGGTCTAACGGTTGATTAACCCCACCGATCGTCGCCTTTGCCCAAGGGTTCGTCCAGGGCCATTTGTTCGATCGCGCTGGCAATTTTTAGGGCCTTCAGGGCCTGTTCGCCGCCGATCGAGGGTTGCATCTCGCCCCGCACACAGTTCACAAAGTGCTCCAATTCCGCATGGAGCGGCTCCGTGTTCCCGATCGCCACCGACTCGATCGATCCATCCAGTCGATAGCAAGCCTGACCGGCGCGATCGCCCGCCGGATAGCTGGAAGTTTTGCGATGAACCAAAATTTGACGCGCCAAGAAATCCGCCTCCACCAACGAATCTTGGCAATGGGCGGCAATTCGGCGAATTTTGCGGTGGGTCACCTTGCTGGCCGTCAGGGTGGCCACAATTCCATTGGCAAAACCCAGGGTTGCCGTCACATAGTCCAACTGGCCGGAAGCGGCCCGGCTGCCGCTGGCCGACAGACGCACCACCGATGAGTTGGCAATTTCCAAAATCAGATCAATGTCATGGATCATCAAGTCCAACACCACCGACACATCATTGGCGCGATCGGCGTGGGGACTCATGCGATGGGCTTCGAGCGCTAACACCCGCTCCGTTTTCAGAACATTGAAGCATTCTTGAAACGTGGGGTTAAACCGTTCGATATGTCCCACCAGCAAAATGCATTGACGTTCAGCCGCCGCATTCACCAAGGCTTCCGCTTCAATGATGCTGGCGGCGATCGGTTTTTCCATGAGCACATGCACCCCGGCCCGCAGGCAGTCCATGCCCACGGTGTAGTGCAGCTTGGTGGGAACCGCGATGCAAACCGCATCCACCAACGGCAGCATGTCTTTGTAATCTTCAAAAAACCGGACGCGGTATTTGCTGGCCAGTTCCAGCCCCCGCTCCACATTCAGATCTGAAATTCCCACCAATTCGGCATCCTTAAGCAAGCTCAGGATCCGGGCGTGGTGTTGTCCCATGTTGCCGACCCCGATCGCGCCAACGCGGATGGGATGGTGGCTCGGCCGGGCGAGGGCAGGCCGAATTTGAGCATCGAGCGATTCGCTACGGGATTGCACGCGCGTTTAACAGCAGCAGTGAAGGGGCAATGGGGCGAGGAGTGATGCCGCCAGCGTCGGCCGGCCACATCCTACCATAGGGTGGATTTTCGCAAGAATTCTTGACCCATGACCGTCGTACCGCCTGGAACTCCGGAAGCCGCCCCAACGCCCTCTGCCCGATCGCCCCAGCGCCAACCGCCCAAAGCCGTTGTGTTGCTCTCCGGTGGTTTGGACTCATCCACGGTGCTCTATCAAGCCAAGGCCGATGGTTGCGACTGCTACGCCCTGTCTTTTGATTATCAGCAACGCCACCGTCGGGAACTGCAAGCGGCTGTGGCGATCGCCCAAGCGGCCGGCGTGGTGGCCCATCAAGTGGTGCGGTTTGACCTCACCCAATGGGGTGGCTCGGCGCTGACGGATACAGACTTGGAGTTACCCAGCGATCGCCCCCTGGACGGCATGGCGGCGGAAATTCCGATCACCTATGTGCCGGCCCGCAACACGATCTTTTTGAGCTTTGCCCTGGCCTATGCGGAGGCGATCGACGCGCAACGGGTTTATATCGGTGTCAATGCCCTGGACTATTCCGGCTATCCCGACTGCCGACCCGACTACTTGGCGGCCATGCAATCGGTGTTTCAGTTGGGCACGCGCCAGGGCCGGGAAGGCCAGCCGATCGAAATCGTTGCGCCCTTGGTGGAACTGCGCAAAACGGACATTATCGAGCTGGGCAATCGCTTAGGTGTGCCTTGGGCGGAAACTTGGTCTTGCTATGCGGGGGGCGATCGCTCCTGTGGCCGCTGCGATTCCTGTCGGCTGCGGCTGGCGGCCTTTGCGGAATTGGGCTTAACCGATCCAGTGCCCTACGAGGCGCATGGTTAAGCTTGCGCATGGTTAGGCGGATACATTAGGCGGGCGCATTCCAGCAGGAGCCGATCGGCTTGTTCTGACAGGCCGCTCGCTCAGAATTCCGCTACCATATGGGTCGCTTGATTGCCGTTGCTGAGCGCCAGCCCCTTTGCCGTGACCGTTTCCCGCCGCCCGATCGCCGTTGACCTGTTTGCCGGAGCCGGAGGGATGTCCTTAGGCTTTGAAATGGCGGGGTTTGATGTGGCGGTGGCGGTGGAAATTGACCCGATTCACTGTTTAACCCATCAGTACAACTTTCCACAGGGGGCGGTGCTTTGTCGGAGCGCGGCGGAGGTGACGGGGGCAGAAATTCGGCAGCAATTGGCGGCGGTGTTGCGGGCCGATCGCCCCAGTGATTCAGCCTTGACTCATCACGCAAAGGGCCAAACATGCCAACAGTCGATCGATCTGCTGCCGATCGCGACAAAGGGCCCCAGCTTGCAACCCGCCGCGATCGAACTAGGGCTAGAAGAACCAGAACTGGAAATTGATGTGCTCTTTGGGGGGCCGCCTTGCCAGGGATTTTCGATGATGGGAAAGCGGGCCTTTGATGATCCGCGTAATGCCTTGATGTTTCACTTTGCGCGGCTGGTGAATGAGCTGCGGCCCAAATATTTCGTGATTGAAAATGTGCGGGGCATGACCCTGGGCAAACATCGAGCGTTTTTGAGCGAATTAATCGACTTATTCGCTGATTTTGGCTACCAAGTGGAGGCTAATTATCAGGTTTTGAATGCGGCCCATTACGGCGTGCCGCAGGATCGCCAACGCTTGTTTCTGCTGGGGGCCCGATCGGGCTGGCCGCTGCCCAGCTATCCAGCCCCCCAAACTCGTCGCCCGCCGGTTTGCAAAAGTGCCAAGCGCGATCGAACCCTGGCCGATTTGCCGATTTGCCCCACCGTGGCCGGGGCGATCGGGGACTTGCCCGACGTGGATCACTATCCCGAACTGCGATCGGGCGATTGGTTGGACTCGGGCCAACTGGCCGATCCCCCCGGCGACTATGCCCGCTGGTTACGGGGCGCATTGCGGGATCCCGCTGACTTTAGCTATTCCCGCCGATCGCGCCGATCGGGCCTGTCCGGTTGTTTGCGCACCGACCACAGCGCCGCCTCAGTGGCCCGGTTCCAAACCACGCTCCCCGGCGAAGTCGATCGCATCAGTCGCTTTTTAAAACTGCATCCCGAAGGCATCTGCAACACCCTACGGGCCGGAACCCCCAGCAATCGCGGTGCGTTCACCTCGCCCCGACCCATTCACCCCATCCAAGGGCGCTGCATCACCGTGCGCGAAGCGGCCCGCCTTCACTCCTACCCCGACTGGTTCTGTTTCCACGGCACGAAATGGCATGGAATGCGGCAAATTGGTAACTCGGTGCCGCCCCTGTTGGCGCGGGCCGTGGCTGCCCAGGTGCGATCGTGCCTGCCCGGCGAACCCACCTTGCCCGATCGCCCCCTCATAACCGGCGATCCTCAGTGGTTGAGCTACACCATGAGCCAAGCCGCCGATTTTTACGCCGTCAGTCGCCATGCGATCGCCCCGCGTCGCCGCCAAGGATCCTAGGGGCTGTCATCATTACGCCACCCCCCTAGACAAGGGGCTTAAGCCCCTTGCCCCCCACGATCCGCCAACGGTGGAATCAGGGTTTCGGGCGATGTGACGACAAGCCCTAGGGACTGTGCCTAAACCGCGCTCTTGCCTTGCAGTTGGGCCGGCTCGATCGGCAGTTCAATCACAAATTCCGTGCCCTGGCAAGGTTCCGAGATGCAGCGCAACCGGCCTCCGTGGCGCTCCGTCACAATTTTGTAGCTAATTGACATGCCCAAACCCGTACCCCGGCGAGCAGACTTGGTTGTGAAAAACGGCTCAAACATCCTCGATTGGATATCCCTTGGCATTCCGCATCCATTGTCACGAATCGAGATCCGCAGCCATCCAGAGCTGATCAAAACCGTTTCAATCCAAATCTTAGGCGGTTCCCGTTTTGGGCCCGATCGCGCTGGTAATTCACAAGCTTGATTTTGATCCTCAAGGGCATCGATCGCATTCGCCAAAATATTCATAAAAACCTGATTAAGCTGTCCTCCATAGCAGGAAATTAATGGTACATCGCCATAGTTTTTAATAATTTCAATACCTGAAGTAACCTTCGCCTTGTTTAGTCTGCTCTTGAGAATCATCAATGTATTATCAATACCTTCATGAATATCAAACCAATCGAGCGCACTGGCATCCAAGCGCGAAAATTGGCGCAATCCCTCCACAATTTCACGAATTCGCTGACTGCCAATCTGCATGGACTGAAGCACCTTCGGAAAATCATCCAAAGCAAAAATAAGGTTTTCCAAGTCCAAATTTGCCAAAGCCACAGCAGCATCAAAAGAATCGCCAGCATCAGGATCGAGGCTTTGAGAATTTTGATCGAACGTCGCCTCACTCAACCAATTTTCTGACAACTTGGCACGAGATAACTCATCCCACTCCCTTGCTCGGGGAGAGGCTTTTAATAAAACCTGACAAGCCTCTAGCAAATCTTGAGCATAATTGAGGCAATGATCTAAGTTGCCGTAAATGAAATGTAAAGGGTTATTGATTTCATGAACAATGCCCGAAATCATTTGCCCTAAGGTAGACATTTTTTCGGCCTGTACAAGCTGAATTTGTGTTTCCTTCAGCTCCTTCAGCTGTTGTTCAAGCTGGCGTGCTTGTTTTTCTGCCTTAAATCGCAAATGTTCCTGAATCGATAAAGCATCCTTTAATTGTTCTTGGCTGGCAATTAACTGCTGATTGAGAGTCTCCACTTGCTTCACAGACATCTGCGTCGTTTGTTGCAGAAAAACCAAATCTGGTGTTACATCATGCAGCGGAAAATCCTTCAGCTTAATTCCTATATCTGTCAATTTTTGTGCGTTGATTGCAGATGGTGAACATAGAAAAAGAATAATTTCTGGTTCTAGTAATTCCACCATTTGCCCCTTTAAAACCAAAGGGATATTCTGAGATTCCAACAGAAATAGGGATTGTTTTTTCCTCAGAAAAGCCTCAACACTCATGGAAATCCGAGGACGGCTAATCGAGAAATGATCTGCAAAAGACCGCCCCTTCAACGGGTGGGGATAGATTCGATCGAGCGCTTGCCCCACCTGAACAATTTGCAGTTGATGATTGAGGGCCAGATGAAACGGAAAGAGCTGCACCAGCAACTCCGCTGAAAGACTGAATTGGGGTGAGGGCAACTGATCCATAGCCCTAGTCAGTGGTGTAGTGGATGAGGAACGTATCGCATTCATCACCCTGAGCACGATCGGCAATTTGGGTAATTTCCACTTCCGTATCGAAGCGATCGCCCAGTCCTTCAATCAAGCCTTCCACCATGGGCCCCAATCCTTGGCGGGTCGATCGATAGTGTAATTCCACCGTTTGATGGCCGACCTGATCACAGTCGAAGGATGGGGGACGAAAGGAGGGAAACTGCACCCCTAGTCGCGTGTGCAAATCATCCAAGTTGCCCAAAAAATCCACCAGGTTATCACCACACATATCCATGATTTCCTGATAGCCAGCCGTCTTGGTGTAACCCACCCAATAGTGGCCAAATTTGCGCAACAAGTCCGTTGCAGAAATATCTAAAATCGTGGTTGCCGCTTGCACAATGTTATGGGTGATGTCGTCAGGATAGGACTTCATCACGAAAAAATGTTCTTCCGAGAGCTGAGCATGGGCCATGATGTCGTCCCAGATCTCCTGGCCATATTGCTCGCACATCATCATCCGCAAGGCGCTGTTAATTAAGCCATACATAAAAATAAAGTAAAATCCTAATCTAATGGAGTAGGGAGTTTTGAGTGCATGATCAGCCGTCTTGCTGAATCATGTTCATTATATAAAGATGGCAGTTTTGAGCGTCAAGGGATCTTGATGGTTATCCTAATGATGCTCAGGAATTTATGAGATAAATTTGGTTAAAATTAACACCTTCAATTAATCCGAAAATTTTTGACTGTTCACTTGAACACAGTTACTTTAAAGAATTTCTGTAAAGAATCGAACATAAATTAGAGCTAATTTATAAAGAGAAGCTAAAGCCGACTTGGCAGCTCTAAATCCGGTTTTAGGCTAGACCTACCCGAAGCATCATCCAGCTCATGAGTCGTCTCCCGGTCATTGCCAATCCTACCCGCAAAGCCTATCCCAGTGATTTGAGCGACGATGAGTGGGTGCTCCTCCAGCCGCTGCTGCCCGCTCCTAAAGGCTTTGGACATCCGATAGAAGTTGATTTCCGAGAAATCCTCAATGGCATCTTTTACGTCCAGCGGACTGGCTGCCAGTGGGAAATGCTGCCTCACGATTTACCCCCTTACAGTACGGTCTACCATTACTTCCAGAAATGGCAACGAAAAGGAATTTGGCAGCAAATGCATGACCAAATTCGAGAGCAACTGCGGAGCAAATTAGGTCGTTCAGAGCAATCTAGGGTCAGTATCGGTGATTCTCAGTCGGTGAAAACCACGGAAAAAAGGGGGTGGTCTACGGCTTCGATGGTGGCAAAAAGGTTAAGGGACGTAAACGCCACATTATCGTTGACTCGCAAGGGTTCCTAATGGGCGTGTTGGTGACTGAAGCGAATGCTTCTGAGCGATTGGGAGGGATTGTGGTGTTAGAGGAAGTGAAGGAGAAGCTATCTCGGCTAGAGGTTATTTGGGTTGATCAGGGGTATTCCGGGAAAAAGTTTGCGGATGCTGTGAAGCATGTGTGTGGTGAGAGTGTGCGCGTGGAGGTGATCAGCCGAATCAGTAAAGGGTTTGAGACGTTGCCCAAGCGGTGGATCGTTGAGCGGACGTTTGGCTGGCTGAACCGATTTCGGCGATTGAGCAAGGACTATGAGTTGTATTCGGAGACGAGTGAAGGGATGATCTATGGCTGCTTAATGCATTTGATGGTGAGAAGATTGGCTGCTCTAGATGCTTAATAATTGATTTATAAATCAGCTCTTAAAGACGAGGCTCAAACCTTTCAATCAAAAGTTTTGTATCTGTGACATTGCGCGATCAGGTTGTTTTGGTACAGGAGAGACCGTAACAAAACTTGGCAACCTGGATCCATCCTCAGTTGAGAAAGAGCAGATCTGGGCGATCGCGTGAGACTTAATGAATGAGTTCTGAATTACTAAATCGCTTAATGCGTGATTAGCGATTAAAAAGAGCAGTGGTTCACAAATTGCTGAGGCGTTGAACTCAGGTTGCGTCCATTCACGCTGCCCAGAACGCCCCAAGGGTCATTGGCTGGCTTTGGGTTTGCGTTTGCGCGGGGTGGGTTGTTGGGCGCGATCGGCTCGAATCCGTTCTAGCAATACTGCGGCGGGTTCAAAAATTTAAGCAATGAGTTCTCCCAAACTAACCTGATTAGCATGAATAGCCATTCGCTTGATAAGGTCAGTATCCTGGTACGGAGGCTTCGTCTGTTTAGTCAGTTGAGAGTAAGGCTTTTGGGCATTTCGGATTTTTCTTTTGTCTAGGGTGACTTGGGTAATCGCAATATTTTTACGTTGATATTGGCTTAGGAAATCTGATTGATTCCAAAAGCGTTGACCGATCGCAGTGCAGTAATGAAGAATGCATTGTGCGCCTAAAATTTGCTGCTTGATGGACTTTAGATCAGCATCAGACTTTTTCAATTCAATATATAAAATCCACTGACCGATAGCAGCATCGTCGCAAATCAAAATACAGCCTTTACCTCAAACGATTGGTACGTCAGATCGCAGATGATACGAAGCTGTTAGTCGATGGGCATTGCTCACCCTACAGTCTGCTGTACTTATTAAGCGAGGTAAGGGCTGTATAGTCGGCACAGCGCTGCTCACCCCTGCTTCCTTGGAATAGCTTGCGCCGATCCCAAAATTGATCGGCACGGATCACCAGCGTTTGCTCAGGGCAGTTAGTCACAGTAAGAGAATAGATCTTGTGTATAGCTCCTCCCTGTTTTTGCCGCTCCGTCAGTTCTACTTGATAGCAATGGCGACCATACTGGATGTCTTGGGGCTGGCAGGGAACTAGTAAGTGCTCATGAATCATAGAGCGCAAAATTTCTATCTCCGACATCTAATCCATACCCCAAATAATTGCCTCTTGAATTTGATTCATTTGATCAATTGTTTGATCGAAGCTGCCTACTTCGATACCCTGCTCGGCATTAATATCCGCAGCAGCAAGCGTTTGGCGTTTGACTTTGCCTTTGCGCCCAGGAATAGAAATTAAAGCCTGTTGAGCAATATAGACTCTCATTTGTTCGGGAGTTAATAGCTCTTCGGATTGATATCCCCATTGGTCTCGAATTTTCTGAAGATGGGGTCGATCGCGATTGAGCATGATTAGGTGGTTAATTTCCTTAATCAAATAATCACTATGGGTGGTAATACAAACCTTGATACCCACATTCACCAGTTTTGCTAACAGCCGCGCAATACGACGCTGGTTTTCTGGGTGTAAGTTTAGTTCTGGCTCGTCGATGATGAAAAGATCACCCGGCTGGGCAGCGTGCTTTAAATAAAACCCGATATCGAGGAGCGATCGCACTGCACTGGAACTTTCATCCATCGTTAGCCTCAGGCTTTTACGATGGCTGGGACTATAGTAAATACCATCGTTGCGAACGCTATATTCACCACCCACTAATTTTCTGAAATCTTCTAAGATTTCGGGAAACTGACGAACTAAGAAGCTTTCCTCTTTCGCAATAACTTCAAGATTTTGGGTGAAATCCACGTTCTGCTTAACCGGTAATGCATAGTCTCGATAGACCTTGAAAAGTAGTCCCATCGGATCAAAATCTTCATTAGATTGTCTCATTTCTTCTAGCAAGCGATTGCGAGCAAAAATCAGTTCATTACGAAAAATAACCGCACCTGTTGTTCTTTCAGCACTCGCAATGAAGGGATTCGGAAGGTAATCCGAGAAGATCAGATCTTTTAGTGCATTTGAGATAATACTTGCAACAACTGACTCGGGAATTAAATTGTTTTCATTAGAAATCAAAAGTGTAATTGTTAATTCAAGACTGTTTTGAGGCTTGATCAAGGAAAATATTTCTACGTTTCTAGATTGAATATTATTTTCAAATTTTTGATTAAATTGAAGTCGCGAAAAATCTAATTTAATCCTAAATTCAGCATCTCCGAACTTGTTTTCTGGGGCGGCAAAGATTTTATAAAGCTGCTGGCTATAAAGTCGGCAGCCCTGTTCAAGGATCTCTTGGGCTTGCGTAAGATAGCTGGGAATATGCAGTGAAACAGTTCCTTTTGAAAAAAGCTCGCTGATAATGCTTGGCTCAATTTCAAAGTTTAGATTATGAGCCCAAGTCCCTAATAAAAAGCCAAATAGGGCATAAACTGCATAAGTCTTGCCGGTATTATTCGATCCACAAATGATTGTGAAGTCTCCTAGGGTGAATTTTGCATCTTGAATTGGCCCTAAGTTTTTAACCTGAATTTCCATAGGTTCGTAACACTACTGATGCATGATTATTACGACTAATTATAGAAAGTGGATCAGAGTAAGAAAAGCTAGTGGGCGAGTTGGTCGGTGGTTTCGGCTGCCCAGGCGGCGCGGACGAGGCGAATATCGGCGTAGGTGTGGCGCTGTTGTAAGAATTCGTAGATTTCTGTGAGGCGTTGGGCTCCGCAATGGTCGATCGCCCGAACAATGTCTTGCTGGATGTCGGGAGCCACGAAATCATCGATGTTGATCGCGTAGCCCTTGCGAATCAGCTCTTCGATGTGGGTGGTGATCGTGGTGGTGCGTAGGTTGCGGGCTTCGGCGATGTCGGCCAGGCGGTGGCCCTGTTGGTAGAGTTCCCAGGTGCTGTAGATCGTGGTGCTGACGGCGCGGCTGGTGCGATCGCTGATTCGTTGGTCGATCGCCTTGGCCGGTGAATCGAGGTTGAATTCCTGGCAGAAGGCCCCGATCGCCGCCGTGAAGGTTTGGCCGTATTGCTCCAGTTTGCGGCGACCCACTCCGGGCACATCGGCAAATTGCGCCAAATCCAGGGGCCGCAGCTTGGCCATGGCCCGCAGGCTGGCATCGGTGAACACCACGTAGGGCGGCACGTTTTGCTCGTCGGCCAGTTGTTTGCGCAGTTGCCGCAGCCGATCGAACAGGGGTTGCTCTTCGGGGGCCAGGTCTTCGGTGTTGCTGGTGGGGCGATCGCGCCGTTGGGGTGGCACGGCGACCCAGACTTCTCGCTGTTTGCGCAACACTTCCCAACTGAGGGCGTTTAACCGCAAAACCCGATAGCCATCGGTGGTTTCATCGACCAAGCCTTCGTGCCGGAGCGATCGCGCCAGCAAATGCCACTGTTCCGCCGTCCGATCCTTGCCAATGCCGTAGGTCGAGAGTTCTTGGTGGTTATTACGCAAAATTTTTTCGTTTTTGGAGCCGCGCAACACATCGATGATGTATTGCGTGCCGAACCGCTCCCGCACCCGGGCCACGCAGGAGAGGAATTTTTGGGCCGGAATCGTCCAATCCTCTAGGGGTTTGGGGTCGCGGCAGTTGTCGCAGCCGTTGCAGTTGCCGGGAAAGGCTTCGCCAAAATAGCCCAGTTGGATCGTGCGGCGGCAAACGGTGCTTTCGGCATAGTCGATCGTCTGGCGCAGTTGCTGTTGGGCGATCCGCTGTTCGTTGGGGTCGGGCTTTTGGCCGATCAAATATTCAATGCTGCGAATGTCGCCCGTGCCGAAATAGAGGATGCAGCGGGCGGGGTCGCCATCGCGGCCGGCGCGGCCCGATTCTTGGTAATAGCCTTCCAGGTTGCGGGGCAGGTCATAATGCACCACCAGCCGCACATCGGGCTTGTTGATGCCCATGCCAAAGGCGATTGTCGCCACCATCACCCGCACATCGTCACGAATAAAGCGGGTTTGGTTGTCAGCGCGGCTTTCGTTGTCCATGCCCGCGTGGTAGGACAAGGCTCCGATGCCATCCATCTGTAGCTTGCGGGTCAGCTCGTCCACCCGTTTGCGACTGAAGCAATAGACGATCGCGGAGCCATCGGTGGTGCGCAACAACCGCAACAGTTCGGGATAGGTGTTGCGATCCTTGGGCCGCACTTCGTAATACAAATTGGGGCGGTTGAAGCTGGCAATGTGGATGCGTGGATCGCGCAACTGCAACTGATGCACGATGTCTTGGCGGACGCGATCGGTGGCCGTGGCGGTCAGGGCCATGAAGGGCACATTTGGATAGCGATCGCGCAGGCTCCAAAGTTGCCGATATTCCGGGCGGAAGTCGTGGCCCCACTCGGAAACGCAATGGGCCTCATCGATCGCAAATTGCGCCAAACCAACCGTCTGATGGATTCGATCGATTAGGGGCAAAAACCCTTCGGTCATCAACCGTTCAGGCGCAACGTAGACCAACCTATAGACGTTATTCAGCAACTCCAATTCGCGCGATCGCAACTCGGCTACGCCCAAACTGCTGTTCAGAAAGGTGGCGGAAATGCCGTTATCGCGCAGGGCGGCCACCTGGTCTTGCATCAGGGCGATCAGCGGCGACACCACCACGGTCAGGCCGGGTTGCAACAGGGCGGGCAGTTGGAAACAAAGGGATTTGCCGCCACCCGTGGGAATCACGACCAGTTGATCGCGCCCGGCCAGTGCTGCTTCCACGATTTCCCGCTGGCCGGGCCGAAAGCTGCGATAGCCAAAATACTGCTTGAGGGCCTGGTCAAGGTTGGGATCGGTAACCCGATCGGGCGCTGTGAAGGGTTGCCCCGCCGTTTGGTTTGTTGTCTGACCAACCCCGATCATGTGCCTTGCCGTCACTCGCCGTGCAATTCCTTGCTGAATTTAGCTCAAAACGGCAGTCCATACCGATCGGGCTGGGGAGGGGCGATCGATCCAAGTCTGGGGTTCATGGGCAACCTGGCATAAGCAAGAAAATAGTCCTCATCAATGTCAAAATAATCACCAATGGGCTAATCTGCATACGGGCATGAACTCTTCCTTTTTGTGGCGGTGGCTTGTGCGACAATCCTGCACAGCCGAGATGCTGCCCGTGAATAATCCGTTTTCTGGATTGGGTTTTGGCTCCGTGGTTTTGGGTGATGACCTGGATTCTGGATTGGGTTCTGGCGCTGTAACATTGAGTGACGAGCTATCAGGTCATCCAAGGCAGGAACCTTCTCACTCAATTTCGGGCTGTTTATTGACAGATCCTACAGTTTTGGGTCACTCAGGGGCGGGGTTTACGCTGCTGGAATTGTTGATGGTGGCGGCGCTGGTGGGCATCCTCAGCGCGATCGCTGCGCCCGTTTGGCTATCTTTTGCCGATAACCAACGCCTCAGCGCAGCCCAGGATGCGGCCTTTCGGACGATGCGGATTGCCCAGGCCCGGGCCCGCCACAATCGACGGATTTGGGAAGTATGTTTTCGGGATACGGGTCGATCGGTTGAGTTGGCGGTGCAGCCCGCTCGGACGGGATTTTGTAACAATGCCCGGTGGGAACCTCTGCTGGCGGAGGCCACGGGCACGATCGGTGTAGCGATCGATGGGGACAACAGCACCCTGCGATCGCGCAGTGGCGTTTACCGAATGCAATTCCAGGGCAGTGGCTGGGTGAATGGGCAACTGGGCCGAGTCACCTTTCAACTGCGCGATCGGGGGGATGATAGCCGCCGGAGTTGCGTGTTTGTGTCAACCCTCTTGGGTGCGTTACGGGGCGATCGCGATCGGGCCTGTTTGCGCTGATTCGCTGGTGCTGATCCCGATGGTTCGCTGGCGGCTGTTTTAAGTTCCAGCTTTTTAATTTCCAGTTTTTTCGCTTGCGCCCTGGCCCAACTCGGGAGCCACGGGATACCAACGCCAGCGCTGGAGCCGAAACTGTAATGTTGTGAACCGGGCCCGTTCCGCCATTGGGAGATTGAGCAATTGCTCCACGGGTCTTACTGTGCCATCGGTCTGCACAGCCAAATTATCCGCGTCTAGTTCCAACATCCAATTGCCGAACCGACAGGTAACCGGCGCAATCCGAAAGCCACTCAAGGACTCGATCGGGTGGCCAATGCGGGCCCCCACGCAAAACACATCCTCCGGGGCCCGACTCACGCCCCGCAGCGCGATCGCCACTTCCTCGCGTAATTGCTCAGATTGCTCAATTAACGATTGCCACTCGGCCAGGCTGGAGGAACCACCGGCCAAAGCAGGCTGGACTTCCCAGCCAACGGTGGTCGCTCGGACAACGCCCACCAGAATGGTGATTAGCCCCAAAGTCCAATGTACGTATTTACCCATTGATCGGGAAGCAACCGCCGAGCGCCCAGACGATTACGTAGCCTCTGTTACAGTTTTAGCCCGATCGCCTCGACCTCCGCTCGGTTCTCAAGAAAACCACACAGCAATTTCAGTGCGTCTGGTCACCACGATCCGATCGCCTGCCTCGTATCATGCAACCGAAGCGGGCCCCTCATCGGATTGGCCCACGGAAAACGGCCGAGAGGTGAGTTAAGCACAGCACTGACAACCCTCCTCCACCCGGCCGCTATTCACCGGGCAATCCTAACCTCACCCCAGCAAACCCTCAGAGCCACTGACTGACCATGGATCACGAAAGCGAATACATCAGCAAAGCCGAAGCCACCCGGGTGCGCGTTCTCAGCGAAGCCCTGCCCTACATTCAGCAGTTTGCCGGGCGCACGGTGGTGGTGAAATATGGCGGCGCAGCCATGAAAGACGATCGCCTCAAGGACAAGGTGATTCGTGATGTTGTGTTCATGTCCTGCGTGGGGCTACGTCCGGTGGTGGTGCATGGGGGCGGGCCGGAAATTAACAACTGGCTGGGCAAACTCAACATCGAGCCACAGTTTCGCGACGGGCTGCGGGTGACCGACTCCGACACCATGGACGTGGTGGAAATGGTGTTGGTGGGCCGTGTGAATAAGGAATTGGTCTCGCTGATTAACCAGGCCGGCGGCATGGCGATCGGGCTGTGCGGCAAAGATGGCAACCTGGTGACCGCTCGCCAAAAGGGCAATCGTGAGGAAATTGGCTTTGTGGGCGAAGTCAACAGCATCAACATCGATGTGTTGGAACCGATGCTGAACAATGGCTACATTCCCGTGATTTCCAGTGTGGCGGCCGATGCGGATGGCCAGGCTTACAACATCAATGCGGACACGGTGGCCGGGGAGTTGGCCGCCGCCCTAGGAGCCGAAAAGATGATTCTGCTGACGGATACGGCCGGGGTGCTGCGGGACTATAAAGATCCTTCAACCCTAATCCCCAAGGTGGATATTCAAGGGGCCCGGGAGCTAATTTCCCAAGGCGTTGTCGGCGGCGGCATGATTCCCAAGGTGAACTGTTGTGTCCGATCGCTGGCCCAGGGGGTGCGAGCGGCTCACATTATTGATGGCCGGATTCCCCACGCCCTGTTGCTGGAAATTTTTACGGACGCGGGAATCGGAACCATGATTGTGGCCTCCGATCTGATGAAGTCCTAGGGGGTGGGCGCGGTTCTTCACAATCCGGATCCGGTTGCTATGAGACAGTGGGGGCAAGGGGCTGAAGCCCCTTGTCTAGTATGGATATTGCGGAAGTTCCCTGAAGCAACCTGAACCGTTCTGAACTGTTTCGAGCAATCATGACCTATTCCACAAACATCCTGGGCGTGGCGATCGCCGGTACGGGGTTTGGCCAAAAAATCCATCTGCCGGTGTTGCAGCAGCACCATCGCACTCGCCCGATCGCCCTGTACCACCGCCAAGTTCAAACGGCCCAGGCGATCGCCCAACGGCATCAGCTTCCCTATGCCTTCGATAGCTTTGAGGAAATGGTGGCCCTGCCGGAGGTGCAAGCGGTGATGATTTCTACGCCGCCTTTTTTGCACTACGCCATGGCCCAAACGGCCCTGGCGGCCGGGAAGCATGTGCTGTTGGAAAAACCGGTGACGATGACGGCGCAAGAGGCGATCGCCCTGGAGCAGTTGGCTACAAAAACAGGGGCGATCGTGGCGGTGGATTTTGAGTTTCGGATGGTTCCGGCTTGGCAATATTTGGCGGAGCTGCTGGCGGACGATCACGTGGGTCAAAAACGCCTGATCAAAATCGACTGGATGGCCTCCAGTCGGGCCGATGCCAGCCGGCCTTGGAATTGGTATGCCCAGCGATCGAGCGGCGGCGGGGCCCTCGGGGCGATCGGGTCTCACACCTTCGACTACATCCATTGGCTATTTGGGCCCGTGCGGCGGTTATTTGCCCATTTGGTTACCTCCGTGCCCGATCGACCCGACCCCAGCAGCGGCCAACTGAAACCGGTGGATTCCGATGATATTTGCCAAATCTTGCTGGAGCTGACCGACGGCACGCCGGTTCAGGTCTGTTTAAGCTCCACAACCTACCAAGGGCGGGGTCATTGGGTGGAAATCTATGGCGATCGGGGCACGCTGATTCTGGGCAGCGACAACCAAGCGGACTATATCCACGGGTTCAAGCTCTGGTATGCACCCGCAGGCGAGCCGTTGCAGGAATTGCCCATTCCCGATCGGCTGGCGTTTCCCCAAACCTATCCCGATGGGCGGATGGCGGCCGTGTTGCGGGTGGTCGATCGCTGGGTGCAGGCGATCGATCAAGGCCAGGCGATCGCCCCATCCCTCCGCGAGGGGATTGCGTCTCAGCAGCTCATGGACTTGGCCCACGAATCCCACGATCGGGGGCAATGGGTGACGGTTCCCGGCACTTGAAAACCTTGGTTTGCTGCAATTGAACAGTCGTATTCCGCAACAACGATGATCTACCAGTACTCGGGGTTGTTGAGAGCTTGGACACAGGAAGACTTTCCCTTGATCGATCGAATCTGATCCCCCGTCAACGATTGAGCTAACCACCCTTCTGGACGCTGTAGCGTGAAGGGGGGCGGAATCACCGCTTCCGTTACCCCTTGGAATCCCACTTTGGAGTAGAACTTGGGATCACCGTAGGTCACAACCAGGTCTACTCCATCCTTGGCGAGAGTATCTAAGCCAAATCTAATCAACCGTTGGCCAATCCCTTGGCGCTGAAAGTCAGTCCGAACAGCAACAGGAGACAGAATGAAGGAATTAGCTCCATTCTCAAAGATCAGTCGTGAGAAAAAAATCCCTCCGATAATTTGGTCAGCTTCTGTGGCAACAAAGCCATAGAAATTACTTGGGTCAGTGCTACTGATTAAGTCTTTTACCAGTCGCCCAACGATCGCTCCTTCGGCCTGACCTTCAGAGTTGGTGAATGTTTGGATGAACAGTTGCTCGATTTCCACTGCATCATTGGGCTGGTATACCGACAGTTTCACGGTTACTCCTTGCGAATGTGGAAGGTCGAAATATGGGTTCGGAATATGTGTAATTTTGCGGTTGATTCAGCACTAATTCAGCATTAGTTGATTCAGCACGAATTGTAGGGTAGGCAATACCCAACACCCTCTAGTCAAGGTACATTCAATCCCCAAGTCATGATTCCCCTCTCCCAAGGTGGGATCGGATTCGTTGAGTGATGCATCATTCAGTGGGCAACGCTCCACAGACGACTTGCCCCTTGAGCATAGGAGTGGCGAGCGACCCCTGTTGAAATGTCTGCGATCTGAATTATGCTCTTGGGATGAATCTGCCCAGCTCGATCGACGGCGGCCACAGCCAAGCCATTTGGCATCCCGTCGCCAGCCGCTGGGCAACCCGATCGTGATTCAACTGCGGTTCTGGTGGAGATCAGCCACCAGAGGTAACGGGGAAAGTCCGGTGCAAGTCCGGCGCTGTCCCGCAACTGTGATGGGCGATCGCCCTGAGTCAGGATGCCCGCCGCGCGGTGTTTATTCCTTCCACTTCTGCGAGGTTCGGACTGTGGAGTCCTCACAACTTTTGTCACCGACGGGCGAAACGCTCGCGGCCAGTTCCGCATCCCCATCCGTTGTTTTCAGCCAAGCTGGCTCCGGGAAAACTAGCCCAGCGCCAGCCAGTGGAGCCACCTCGGTTACCTTGACCCAAGCGGCCGACCAACCCGCCACCGTTCCCATGGCCCTGTTGGTTTGCACAACCTGTGCCAGCACTTGGCAAAACGGCCAGCGAGTGGGCATCAGTGGCGGTGAGCAATTGCTCGATCGCCTGCAAAGCCGTTTGGCGGATGGGGGCAATGGCGCGATCGCCCTGACTCCCACTCAATGCATGAGCGCCTGTAGCCATGCCTGTGTGGTGGCCTTTGCGGCAACCGGTAAACACAGCTACCTGTTTGGGGATTTGCCCCACGATCCGGCCCACCTGGATCAAACCGTGGAGGCGATCGCCGCCTGTGCCGATCTCTATCTCGATCGCCCCGATGGTCTTTTGGCTTGGGGTGAACGGCCGGAACCCTTGAAAAACGGCGTTTTGGCCCGCATTCCCCCCACCACGGTTTCAATCACCTAGGGGCTGTTGCCCACTCCCTAGAATTGTGCATTCATCCCATCCTCCCACTAGGGCTTGGAGAAATTACCCATGCGACAAACCAAAACATTGGCATCGGTTCAAGGTCATTTTGCTGGCGCTGTGGCCGGTTTAGCCCTGCTGTTGGCTGCGTTGCCCGCATCGGCGCACCACATGATGGGTGGTCAGGTGCCCAGCAACGGCTTTGAGGGATTCATGTCCGGTTTGGCTCACCCGGTGATCGGCTTGGATCACTTGGCCTTTGTGGTGGCCTCCGGCTTGGTGGCGATCGGGGCGGCCCGAGGCTGGATTGTGCCTGTGATCTTTGCGATCGCGGCCTTGGGCGGCACGGGTCTACACCTGCAAAGTTGGGATTTACCCTTCCCGGAGCTGATGGTTTCCGGTTCGGTGGTGCTGTTTGGGTTGTTGCTGGCCATGGGTCACCAACTGCCGACGGTGGCCTTGGGGGCGATCGCCCTGGTGGCTGGCCTGTTTCATGGTTATGCCTACGGCGAATCGATCGTCGGGGCGGGCATGGTTCCGCTCACGGCCTATCTGATTGGATTCACGGCCATTCAGCTCACGATCGCCCTGGGGGTGCGGGGGGTGGTGCAACGGTTGGCGGAAGGCTCGATCGCCCAAACCCTGCGCTACATCGGTTTTGCCATTGTGGGTGCGGGCGCGGCATTCTTAGCCTCGGCCTTGGGCGCTTAGGGGATACCTGAGAACTAACTTGAGAGACTTGCAAAGCACGAGTCGTCGTGGGGCAAGGGGCTTAAGCCCCTTGTCTGCGTCAGTTGAGGAGACTCGCAAGGGAGCAGTGATGGCTGTTCAGCCATTCCCTTAGGGCCGCTCAGAACTGGAGTTCCAGAATTGATTCAATACCAATAACCATGCACAAAATTCCCGTTACCGTTGTTACCGGCTTTTTGGGCGCGGGCAAAACCACCCTGCTGCGCCATTTGTTGCAAAATCCCCAAGGCCGCCGGATTGCCGTTTTGGTGAATGAGTTTGGGGAAGTGGGGATTGATGGGGACTTGCTGCGATCGTGCCAAGTCTGTGACGAAGAGGAGACGACTGGCCCCAATAACGGCCCCAGCAACGTGATTGAGCTAACCAATGGTTGCTTGTGCTGCACGGTGCAAGAGGAATTTTTACCGACGATGCAACTGTTGCTCGATCGCCGGGAAGATATCGATTGCATTGTGATTGAAACTTCGGGGCTAGCGCTGCCCAAGCCGTTGGTGCAAGCTTTCCGTTGGCCGGAAATTCGCACGGGGGCCACGGTCGATGGCGTGATTGCCACGGTGGACTGCGAAGCCCTGGCGGCTGGTCGCGTGGTGGGCGATGTGGCAGCGCTGTTGGAGCAGCGGGCCGCCGATGACAGCCTGGAGCACGAAACCCCGATCGAGGAATTATTTGAAGACCAGCTTGCCTGTGCTGATTTGGTGCTGTTGACCAAGTGCGATCGGGTGGAGCCGATCGAGGTGGCGCGGGTGGAAACCTGGCTAAAGCAGGAGTTGCGACCCGGGGTGAAAATTGTCCGTTGCCAACGGGGGGCGATCGCGCCGGAACTGTTGCTGGGCTTCAATGCGGCCGTGGAAGACAACCTGGACGATCGCCCCAACCACCACGACCATCATGATCATGACGATGACCATGACCACGATCATGATCATGACGACGACATCAGCGCGATCGCCCTCACCCTCGGAGCCGTGGAGCCTCGCGCCCTGGTGCAACGCCTAGAGCGGCTGGTGCAGGAGTGGGAAATCTACCGCATTAAGGGATTTGCCGATGTGGCCGGCAAGCCGATGCGGTTGGTGGTGCAGGGGGTGGGGCCACGGTTCGAGACCTTTTTTGATCGGCCCTGGCGGCCCGATGAAGCGCGATCGACCCAATTGGTGATCATTGGTCGCGATTTGGATCGATCGGCGATCGCGGCGGCCATTGGCTAAGTTCAGGCGAAAAAAGGGTTGATCAACAGCTCACATCGCCTGATTCCAGGTCGTGCCCACAAACACGATCGCCGCCATCAGGGCCAACAGTCCTTGAATCACGTTGCCAATAATTGATCCCAACAGGATGCCCAAGGCTGCTTTTAGGGAAACTTTGAAGCGGGGCACGAGCGGTATGGTGCGCCGGTAGAGCATTTCCCCCACCACGGCTCCCAACACCGGGCCCAACAGAATGCCTGCCAAGGGCCCTCCGATCGGGAGGGCCGGCAACAGGCCAAAGAACCCCAACAGCAACCCCACGATCGAGCCAATTTGCCCCCACTGGCTGGCTCCGGCCTTTTGTGCGCCAATGATGCCCGCCAGGTTGTCGATTAACAGGCTCAAGACCAACACAGCGATCGACACCCACAGGGCCGTGGTCACCAGGGCCCAGCCCTTGACGGCTCCCCAAATCACCACGGCCAACACCACCAAACTGGGCCCCGGAATGGCAGGGATGAAGGATCCCAACACGCCCACCAAGGCCATGGCGATTAAGCCCAAATACAAAATTGTCTGACCTGTTTGCCCGTCCATGTTGAGTTGCGAATTGAGCTGCGAGTTGGTTGGCGAATTTGGGCGCGTTAATCGGGTTGGGATGACAGCGGCCTAGCGATCGAGCCGCACCCTCGGATCCAAAACCCCATAGAGGCCATCCGCAATCAGATTGAACAGCACAATCAAAATCGCATAGATAAACGCGATCGCCATCACCACGGGCGTATCGTTGCGCTGGATGGAGTCCACCAGCAAGGAACCAATGCCCGGCACACGGAACACCTGCTCCGTCACGATCGCCCCCGTGAACACCGCTGGCACATCAAGCGCCACCAGCGTCACCACGGGAATCAAGGCATTGCGCAAAATATGCCGCCCCACCACAATCCATTCCGGCAGTCCCTTCGCCCGAGCCGTTCGCACATAGCCCTGATAAACCTGCTCCAGCACCGAAGCGCGGGTGAACCGCATCAGGCCAGCCGTTTGAAACAGGGCCAACACCCCGATCGGCATAATGGACTGCTTGAGCTGCTCTCCCAAGCTAGCGAAATCCACCACTTGCAGGTTGCTGTCATAGATAAAGGGCAGCCAGCGCAGTTGCACACTGAACAGCAAAATCACCAGCAAACCCGTGAAAAAGGGCGGCAGGGAAAAGCCAATGAAGGAAATGAGCGTGGCCGTGCGATCGACCCAACCATGGCGCTTGAGGGCGGCAATTAGCCCCAAGGGCAGGGCAATGAGGGCGCTGAATCCGTAGGCCACTCCCACTACGGCCAGGGTGGTGGGTAACCGTTGGCCAATCAGTTCCAAAACGGGCACTCGGCTGACGAAGGAGTAGCCCAAATCGCCCCGCAGCAGAGACAGCAGCCACTTGACATAGCGGATGTGAACGGGTTGATCCAGCCCCAGGGAGGCGCGAATTTGCGATCGAACCTCGGGGGAGAGGGCCCCGTTGGCGGCAAATTCACCCAAGGGGTCGCCGGGAGCCAGGGCCAGAATGCCAAAAATAATCAAACTGATGGCGAGCAGCGTTGGAATTGCCACCCCAATTCGTCCGAGGAAGTAGCGCCCCATGGGTTTAATAGCGGTTGATCCGGTTGCTGGATCAAATGATTGATCAAACTGATGATAGGCCGTTGGAATCGATCGCCCCGTAGCCAGCGAGACCCGCCTTGCAAGCGGTTTTGGGCGGGTATCGCTTGGCCTTAACGAACAAATTGGGGCATGATTTCGGCGGCGGTGAACAGGCCAAATTGCCCGCGCCGTTGCAGGGAAACGCCGGCCTTCAGGTAACCAAAGGCGGGGCCGCAAACATTGGCAGCCATGCTGGTTTCGTCACCGAGGGTGAAGGTGTGGGTGGAGATTTTGCCCTCGAAGGTGCGGCCCGTGACTTGCACGTTGGTGCTGAGGGGTTTTTTGGCGTTGCGCGTATCCACCACACCACCGACGGTGACCCGATCGCGGCTGCAAATGCCCGCCAACTCCAGCATCAGATCATCGGCATGTTCCATGTTTTCCAAGGCTAGGATGCCGTTGGTGGTGTCGAGGAGAGCTTCGACTTCCGCATCGGTCATCAGCCGGGCCCGCTCGGTGTCATAACCGGGCATGTGGGCGATGTCTTCGCGGATGGTGGCGCGGTAGGCTTCCCAGTTGGCGATGCCGACTCCGAAGGTAATTTTGACGCTGTGAACTTCCGCGTAGCTTTGGGCGGCGATCGTGGCGGCGGCGGTCAGCAGGCCGGGGGTGGCTCCGCAACCGGTGAGGTAGGTGATGCCGGCGTTGGCGAGCCGATCGCCCAGGGCCAGGATCTGTTCCATGGCGCTGGTGCGTTTGAGGGCATCCACCAACACGCCGCGCCAACCGGAGGCGATGATTTGTTCGACAACTTCGGCCATGAAGGTGTTGGGCAGGTTGGGCAGGGCCAGGAAGAAGCCATCGACGTTACCCTTGGCGGCTTCGATCGCCTCCAGGATGCTGGTGGGGCTGAGGGAGCCACCGGGCAGATGGCCCACGGAACCCCGATCGCGGTAGGTGGCGATCGCCCGATCGGGATCTAGCCCTTCGGGGTTGTAGGCAAAACCATCGCGATCGACCGCTGCCACCAGCAGCATTTCGCGCTTGGGAGCCAGCACCCGCGCTGCCGCTTGGCCCAAACCGCCAAAGCCCATCACCCCAACCCGAATTGCACCGGCCTTGTCCGAATTCACCATTTGCGCCGATGCCAAGTCCACAACCGAATGACTCATAACGGAATCCCCAAACTGAACGGGTCAATCAACTTCCAACAAATTCCAACAAACAGATTCCAACCAATTCCCAGCGCGGGAAAACGCGGGAATAAAGATAACCCCCAATCATTGCAGTGATCGGTAAATCTCAGCAATCGCGATCGCCGGGTCACCGGCCCGGACTCGGTGGGTTTTGATCGATATTGCTTGGGTGGTGGGTTGCCCAAACCAGTAGCTGACAATACTTTCGAGCGATAAATGCTGGGTGCTCAGTGACCGATCAATTGCCCCAAACCCTTGCCAATGCGTCCCTTGACTGCGATCGGAAGTTACGCCACACTATCAAAAAGGCAAAGTCAGCGCTCCTATCCAATTTAAACAATTGTCAAGAAGCGTCTCGAAATGGATCGTTTTTGGGCGATCCGCATCGATCGACCCTCGATCGACATTTCAGACCCTCGGTAACTCGGTGAAATCCCGATTCTAAAAAGACCATGGTTTGCTCGGTTGGCGCTTTCCGCCGCCCGGAACTCCCCCGTTGGGTTCTCCGTTGCGGAGCGATCGCCCGAGTCAGTGCTCAAACATCTGTACGAGTTATCCCCGATTGGGGACTTGTGCAAAGGCCTTGAGACCGCCTGTTGGCCGCCTAGTCTGGAAACCCTGCATGGAAACCCTGGAATTCATCATTTACCCCGATGGTCGGGTACAGGAGAAAGTCACCGGTATCATCGGGGCCTCCTGTGCCGAAGTGACCGCCGCCATTGAAGCACAACTGGGGCGGGTCATCAGTCGCGAGGTAACTTCCGAAAACTTTGCTCGGGCCCAAGCGGATCGCGAGGCCTCGATCGAAGCCCAAACAACCTTCAGCGAGTGGTAGCACTCTGGGATTTCTAAGGCGCAGCTTTCGAGCCATTCGGGAGCGGCGCTTTAAAAATTTCAGCCGCGCTTGCTCCGGGGGGTCTGCATCGTTCAACCCGTTCAGATCGCTGTTAACGAAAACCACCATGTCGCACTTTAGCCAAATCAAAACGCAACTTCGCAACCTGACTTCCTTGAAAGCCGCCCTCACGGATCTGGGCATGGATTGGAAAGAAGGCCCCGCCACCGTGCGTGGTTATCAGGGGCAAACGGAAACCGCCGACGTGGCGATCGAACAGCCCAACGGCTACGACATCGGCTTTGCCTGGAACGGCCAGGAATATGCCCTGGTGACCGATATGCAATTTTGGCAACTGAACGGCTCGGTCGATCGGTTCCTGAAGCAAGTGACCCAGCGCTACGCCTTCCACACCGTGATCAACAGCGGTGCTGAACAGGGCTTCCAGGTGGCCGAACAGGTCAAGAATGAGGACGGATCGATCCGTCTGGTGTTGCAACGCTGGAATGGTTAAGGTTCGTTAAGGGAGAGGCTTTGATCCTTTCTACGCAACGACTCAACCGGCCGCGTCGTCTCCATTGTCTAGCGCTGGCTTTGCCCAAAGCAGTGGCGATCTCGCCAGATTTTCTCGCTTGCGATCGGGGCAGGTTCTCAGAGTCCACAAACTCAGAACTTGCCCCGATTTGTTTTTTCCGATTGTCGGCTTGCTATGCCACTAGAGGCAGGAAAAACCATGGATCAGGAACCACAAGCACCAATGGAATCCGCAATGGGATCCGCAATGGGATCCACCGAGCCGGGGGCCGACCATGACGCGGGCCCAGGGTTTGCACCAGAACTGGGCGGATCATTGCGCGGCCTGGGCGATCGCACCGGATTTGAACCGGAGCTGGGCGGTCTGGTGCGCCAAAAGGGTGTCTATGTGGACGAAATTACTTGCATTGGCTGCAAAAACTGCGCCCACGTGGCTCGCAACACCTTTTACATTGAGCTGGAATATGGCCGGGCCCGAGCCATTCGCCAAGACGGCGACCCCGAGGAGCTAATCCAAGAGGCGATCGACACCTGCCCGGTGAACTGCATTCATTGGGTTCCCTTTGCGGAACTGAAACGCCTCGAAGAAGAGCGACGATATCAAGAAATTCCCACGGCGGGCTTCCCGATCGATAAATCCGTGATTGCGGCTAATTTGCGCCGTCGCAAGGAAGCGGCCAGAAAACGGCGATCGGAACAGGCTTAGAGGATGTCTGAAAAGTGTCTTTTGGCACGGGCAATGCACCAATAGTCGTGGGGGCAAGGGGCTTGAGCATCTTGTCTTCGTCGATCGATGAGGCGTGCAGAGTATCGATTTTGGCTTTTCAGACATCCTCTTAGACAACAGCTAGGCCAAAACTAAGCCCAAGCTCAACAGTCGATCGCCCCTAGCCGATCGGCCAACCCCGTTTCCCGAATTGATGGTTCCCGAGCCGAAAGCAAATTAACCCATGGCCGATCAACCCATGGACGATCGCCCCATGGCCGCGCGGCCGATGGCGATCGTCATTCGCCCCAGCTTGCCCAGCGATGCAGCGGCAATTGCCCGACTTTTTCACGATACGGTGCGAGAAATTAACAGTCGTGATTACAGCTTGCGGCAGGTGAAAGCTTGGGCCCCGGATGATTTGTCGTTTTGCAACTGGGCTGAACGCAGCCAAACCCGCTGGACAATCGTGGCGGAAGATCGGTCAACCCCCGATCGCTACCTGATCGCGGGTTTCTGTGAATTGGAACCCGATGGCCATATTGATTGCTTCTACTGCCACAAAAACTATCAACGCTGTGGTTTGGGTCGGCAGCTTTACCAGGCCCTAGAAACCGAAGCACTCGATCGTTCTCTTCAACAATTGCAAGTTGAATCCAGCATCACAGCGCGCTCTTTTTTTGAAGCGATGGGCTTTGTTATGCTCTCTCCGCAGACTGTAAGTGTTCGAGGCGAAAGTTTTGTGAACTACAAGATGGTTAAAGCACTCAGCCCAATTCCCAAAAGCAGCATAACCTAAGATTTAAACAAGCAAGATTTGCATCTTTATCATGCAATTTTTCTTGATGAAAATTCGAGAATTAATCACTAACCGGCTTGTGATTGAAAAATACGTAATCAGTTAATTAATTTCAATTAAGTCAATTCAGTTCTAGCCTGAGAATCATGGAGCAAATGTTGATTGTTGATTCCTGAATTGAGAACTTAGTTATAAATTTTGTCAACTGCTGGGATGAGATTCTAGCAATGGAGAAACGGGCGTGCTACCTTGAAAGTCCGGAAAAACTCGGAAATTAGTTCGAGGATTTTGAAGCACTACCCTTGCTGATTTCCTGTCTCTGTCACGATCTTGCCCCCTTGATCCCGATATGTTGGTATCAATTTAAACCAGAAAATCTGTATTGATCAATCCTGGTTCTTCCGGTATTGCTTGTAAAGCGGCCTGTGAAAGCTAAATCCTAAGGCTATGAATCAGAGAAAACATAAAATAATCCTAAAAAACTTGAATTGCCATCTGTTGTTGTGGTTCGGTCTGAATGACCGATCGGCCCTCGGCTTAGAGTGAGCCTGCCACTCACTGCGCTTTTCCTCTTCACTGCTGAAACTGATGGCTCCAAAATGATGGCTCTCCAAAAATTTCGACCCAAACGGTTCCCACAATTTCTGTTGGTTTGTGCATTCGTTCTGAGCTTGGTGATCCATGGCTGCTTAGCCGGTGGAAATCGCGAGCTGCCGACCTTGCGAGTGGGGATGAATAATTGGCCCGGCTACATGGTTGCTCTTTACGCCAAAGAAGCGGGCCTCTTCCAAAAGCGCGGTCTCCAGGTGGAGTTAGTGCGCTTCACCAATCAGCAAGATAATATTCGAGCGACCATTCGCGGTTCGTTGGATGCCAGTTTTGTGCCCCTCTGGGAGGCAATGCAGGTAGACCCGGGAAACGATCGCCCCGCCTATGTGATGGTGGCGGATATTTCCCATGGTTCCGATGGGATTGTGGCGAGATCGTCCGTGCTCTCAGTGAAAGATTTGCGGGGCAAAACCGTGGCGGCCAAGTTGGGAACCGTCAGCCATCTGATCTTGCTAGAGGCTTTGCAGTCTCAGCAACTGAAGCCAACGGACGTGAAAATTAAAGATGTTTCCAACGATATTGCCGTGCAGTTGTTGTCCAAAGGTGAAGTGGATGCGGCGGTGGTTTGGGAACCGTTGCTGAGTGAAACGGCGGCCAAAATTAAAGGCAAAGTGATTTTTACCACCAAAGATGTGGACAGTTTGGTGATTGATGGATTGGCCACGCGGGCTAGCTTTGCAGCGGATCATCAAGCGGAATTAACCCAACTCATGTTGGCTTGGTTGGATGCCATTCATGCGGTGGATACCCAGCCCGATCGCGTGTTTGCCAGCATTGCGCGTCAGTTGGGCCAAACGCCAGAATCCGTTGCTAAGGACTACTCTGGCCTGCTCAAGGGAGGAGTTGAATTGAATCGCCGGATGTTTGAGGGTCGTCTTGAAGCGGCTAAAAATGAAATTGTGCAGTTGCTGAAGTTAGACCCGCGCCATCGCCAGGTTATTCGTGAAGATATTGAATTCGATCGTGGGCCAATGATGACTGCAATTGAACAATGGAAACCCTAATTTCAAGCCAAAACCCAGACCAAAAGTCCAGAACAATCATCATTGGCCCCTTGCCCAAATCTCCCAAAGTGGTTGCTCCTGCCCGCAGCCTGGCTCGGCAGCTCCTCAGCAAGCTGGGAATTTCCCTGATGGCAATTGGGGTGACCATTTTGGGCGTGAACTATCATCTCATTTCGGCCCAACTGCAAAACCAAATAGGCAAGCGGGCCTTTGCTATTACCCAAGGGTTGCAGTTTGCCACGGAAGGACTGCTGGAAATTAGCCAAGAGAGCATTTTGCGGCGAGTGGTGCAAAATTATGCCACCCTGCCAACGGTGTTGGAAATTGCTATTTTGCGACCCGATGGCACGGTTTTAACCCATAGTTCCGGCTTCCTAGAAAACCAATCCTATGCTGCGAAATACCCCGCCCTGGCGGAACCGATTCAAGGTGCGTCTGCCTCGGGAGTCGAAGCCAGTTACCCTCTGCAATTGCAGGGGAGATCGGTGTTGGTAAGCCTGATGCCCTTTAGCAGCACGCTCTTTCAGGTGCAAGGGAAGCGAGGTTTGGCCGTGGTGATGCTTGATCAAGAGCAAACGGCCTTGGAAATTCGCCAGAGTTTTCTGACTTCCATGGTGACTTGGGGGGCCGGCATCATTGGCATTTTGGGTTTGGGAACTCTGCTGTTGCAGCGCTTGGTGTTGCGGCCTTTGAATCAGCTTCAGCGGGCGATCGGGGTCAGCCAGGGGGGCATGACTTTCACCTTGCCTCCGCAAATGCCTGACCACGAGATTGGCTTTTTGGCAAAGACATTTGAGCAGATTTTTACCCAAAATATTGCTTTGCTAAATCAAGCCCAACAGCAAACGGTGGATTTAGCCAAAGCCAAAGAAGCGGCGGATGTGGCCAACACGGCCAAGAGTGAATTTTTGGCCAATATGAGCCACGAATTGCGAACACCACTGAACGGCGTTTTAGGCTATGCCCAAATTCTCCTGCGATCGCGCACCATGACCGAAAAGGAGAAGCATGGGTTAACAGTGATTTACCAATGTGGCTCTCATTTGCTGAATTTGATTAATGACATTTTAGATCTGTCCAAAATCGAAGCACGTAAGCTGGAAATTTTGCCGGCTCCGGTGAATTTTCCGGCCTTTTTGCAAAGCGTGATCGAAATTTGCAAAATCCGTGCTGAACAAAAGGAACTCAATTTTATCTATGCAGCCGATCGCCCTTTACCGGAAGGGTTGTTGCTGGATGAAAAACGCCTGCGTCAGGTACTGATTAATTTGTTGGGAAATGCGATTAAGTTCACCGATGCGGGGTCGGTGACGTTGCAGGTGCAATGGGTCGATCGACCCTCGGAATCCACTGCGCCACCCCACAACTCCCAACAGCTTTGCTTGCGGTTTGTGGTGCAAGACACGGGCATTGGCATGAGTGTTGATCAGTTGGGGCGCTTGTTCACCGCGTTTGAGCAGGTGGGCGATCGCCGCAGAAACGCGGAAGGAACCGGTTTGGGCTTGGCCATCAGCCAGCAAATGGTGCAGTTGATGGGAGGCAATATTCAGGTACAGAGCACCTTGGGGGTGGGGAGTATTTTTTCGTTCCAGTTATCATTCCCGGCAACCGATCGCTGGCAAGTGCCGTTGCTGGAGTCCCGCAATCAGTTGGTGGTGGGCTATGAGGGGGCAAAACTGAACCTGTTGATTGTGGACGATCGCCCTGAGAATCGATCGGTTCTGGTGGCATTTCTAGAGCCATTGGGATTTGGTGTGACCGAAGCGGAAAATGGAAAAGTGGCTTTGAATGATTTGCGATCGCGGCTTCCCAATCAGCTTCCGGACTTGGTAATCACAGATTTAGCTATGCCTGTGATGGATGGCTTTGAAATGCTGAAACAAGTTCGTCAGGATCCGCTGCTTTGTCACCTAAAGATCTTGGTTTCTTCTGCTTCCGTGACGCAACTCGATCGCCAAACCAGCATTGAAGCGGGCGGTGATGATTTTTTGGTCAAGCCCGTGTTAATGGCCAATTTGTTGGAAAGTTTGCAGCGCCATTTGGGCGTGGTTTGGCGCTATGAATCGGAGGATGTTGCTGCGGGTTCTCAGCCCGAGGTAGCCCATTTAACAAATGAATTTGCCGAACAAAAAGCAATTCATTTACCCGATCGCGCAACCCTAGAAAACCTGCTAGATCTGGCCCAGCGGGGACGCTTAAAACAGCTCTTAGCTGCCATTGACCTTCTGCAAACGCAAGATCCGCAAATGCAATCCTTTTTGAGTGAACTGCGATCTTTGGCGAAAACCTTCCAAGCGGAACGGATTGAAACTATTTTGCAGGCGGCACTGGCCAGTTAAGAGCAATCGTTGCCCAGCGAAGATCATACTGAGCTGACCATTGCTGGGTCAGCAATTACCAGTCAGCCATCAACCTTTGGAGAGTTCTCATGACCAATATGCTATCGGGTTTGATTTTGATTGTGGATGATACGCCCACAAATCTAGATGTGGTTTGTGAAGCGTTGAGCGATGCGGGATTTGAGGTGGCCATTGCCACTAGCGGTGAACGGGCGCTGCAACAGGTGCAGCGGGAACTGCCGGATTTGATTCTTTTGGATGTGATGATGCCGGGAATCGACGGGTTTGAAACTTGCCAGCGTTTGAAGGCCGATCCCTTGACTCGATCGGTTCCGATTATTTTTATGACCGCGCTTTCGGATACGGATAGCAAAATTAGGGCCTTAGATTTAGGAGCCGCCGATTACATCACGAAGCCCTTCCAAGAACAAGAAGTGCTCGCAAGGGTCAAAACCCATCTACAAATTCGATCGCTGACCAAAGAATTAGAACAGGATCTGGATCAAAAAAATGCGGCTCTGCAAGCTTCCCAGTTGCACCTGATTCAAAGCGAAAAAATGTCTGCGCTGGGAAACCTGGTGGCCGGAATTGCCCATGAGATTAATAACCCGATCGGGTTTTTACGCGGCAGCATTGAGCATATTCAAGACTATTTGGAAGATTTGATGGAGCATTTGGACTGTTATCAACAAACCTACTCGGAGGCGAGCGATAGGATCTTGAATCATGCGGAAGATATTGAGCTGGACTTGATTCGCGAGGACTTACCAAAAATTCTGGATTCTATGAAATCCGCTAGTCATCGAATTGCGGAAATTAGCACCAGTTTGCGAACCTTTTCGCGATCGGACAGTAATAACGAAGATGCGCAGGTGATGGCGGATATCCACGAGGGTTTGGATAGTACGCTGTTGATTTTGAAATATCGCCTGAAAGCGAGCGATCACCGCCCAGAAATTTTGGTTCAAAAACTGTATGGGAACTTGCCGGAAGTGCCTTGCTTTCCGGGACAGCTCAACCAGGTTTTTATGAATTTGTTGGCCAACGCGATCGATGCCTTCGATGAAGCCACCCATCAACAATCCTTTGTGGAATTGGCAACTCGGCAGCCCGCCATCACGATCGAAACCCTCCTAGCACCCGATCAACAATCGGTGGAAATTTGGATTCGTGATAATGCCTTCGGGATGAGCGAGGCGGTGCGGCAGCGAGTTTTTGACTGGGCCTTCACCACCAAAGGGGTGGGGCGTGGCACGGGGCTGGGCTTGGCGATCGCCCGTCAAATTGTGGTCGATCGACATCAGGGCGAGCTGACGGTGAACTCAACCTTGGGAGAAGGCACTAGTTTCTGTTTGCGGTTGCCGCTGTCCTCAACACTCTCTGACTTGACTCGGGAAAGTGGCGTGACGATGGGGATATTGTCGCCCAGCCCGTTGGTAGAGTCCCATTGTTCTTGAGGGCCACCGTTCTTGCTCAATTAGCCGAAAATCGTCCCTGTGGATCTGGCTCAGATTGTTCAACGGGAATTGCCCAACCTTCCTAGATCTCCAGAGATTCCAACACCCAGGGAGATTGCTTCGGGGGTTCCACCTGCGGATAGAGCGTTAGCACTTGCTCCAAGCCCAGACGCGATTGAGCAGCGGTGCTGAGGGGTGATTGTCGCTCCCGATCGAAATGTTCACCGGCCGCACAGGCAATCATGGCCGCATTGTCTGTGCAGAACTTCATGGGCGGGAACAAAACCCGTAGCCCCAAGGGTTCCGCCGCTGCCGCCAGGGTTGCCCGCAAGCCCCGATTGGCCGCCACCCCACCCCCGATCGCGATCGTTGAAAACCCCAAATCCTGGGCCGCTGCGATCGCCCGCTTGGTGAGGGCATTCACCACCGCCGTTTGAAAGCTGGCGGCCAAATCCGCCAAAGGCAATTCAGGGGATTCCGCTTGCAGTTTTTGCACCAATCGCAACATGGCCGTTTTCAGGCCGCTGAAGCTGCAATCGTAGGGATGAAAGCCCCCGTCCGGCAACGAAACGCGCCCTTCTGGCAACTTGAAAGCCTTGGGATTGCCTTCGGCGGCCAGGCGATCGATCACGGGCCCGCCCGGATAGCCCAAGCCCATCAGCCGCGCCACCTTGTCAAAGGCCTCTCCCGCCGCATCATCCCGGGTTTGGCCCACCGTTTCATAGACACCCGAGTCGCGCACCGCAATCAAGCTGGTGTGGCCCCCAGAGACCAACAGGCACAGGAACGGCGGCTGCAACGTTGGCTCCATTAAATAGGAGGCGCAGATGTGACCTTCCAGGTGATGCACCGCCAAAAAGGGTTTTTGGTGCAGCATGGCCAGAGTTTTGCCCGCCGTCAACCCCACCAACAGGGCCCCAACCAAACCGGGCGCACTGGTGGCGGCCACCGCATCGATCGCCCCCCAGTCGAGACCCGATTCCTGGAGCGCTTGGGCGATCGTCCAATTAATCGTTTCCACATGGCCCCGGGAAGCCACCTCCGGCACAATGCCGCCGTAGGGCTGGTGGAGGGCAATTTGCGACGAGACCACATTGGCTAGCACTTGACGATTCTTTACGATCGCCACCGCCGTCTCATCACAACTTGTTTCAATTGCTAAAGCAGTCGCCATCGTTGGGAATTTGGCTGATATGGTGAGGGGCAGTATTGGCCATTTGTTGAAGTCTAACTGGTTTCGGCCGAAGACTTCAAACGCGCCCTCTGCCTAGCCTTGCGCGGTCTGGTGTTCCTCCTTAAAGGGATCCAAACCCACGGGGCGATCGGGCAAAGTTCTCGCGACAAATTGCCGTGATTTGTAACAGAAACGTATTGTTTCATAAAGAAAGGAAACAATCTATGCGTCAGTTGTTTGCAATTGCGCTAGCGGTTTGCCTCTGGTTTGGGTTTGCTGCCCCGGCTAAGGCAGATTACTACGCTAACCTGACCCCCTGCGGCCAGAACGCTGCCTTCGTGAAGCGCGCCAAAGCAGCCACCACGCCCGAGGCGAAAGCTCGTTTTGAAAAGTATTCCACCCTGCTGTGCGGTGAAGAGGGTCTGCCTCACTTGATCACCGATGGCAACCTGTCTCACCTGGCAGAATTCACGATTCCGAGCTTGGCTTTCCTGTACATCGCTGGCTGGATTGGCTGGGCTGGTCGTTCGTACCTACAAGCCGTCAAGAAGGGTGACAGCCCCGAAGAAAGCGAAATCATCATCAACGTGCCTTTGGCTGTGAAGTGCTCCTTGGGTGGTGCGGCTTGGCCCGCAGCGGCCTTGGCTGAATTCGGCAGCGGCAAGTTGTTGGCCAAAGAAAGCGAAATCACGGTTTCGCCTCGCTAAACCCGGTTGGTTTACCGGGGTGCGGTAAGGGCACAGGTTTTATGGTGACAAATCGGATGACGACCCCGATCGGTCAGCCTCCGTTGCTGGCAAACAACTGATTCTGTGAGCGATCGCCTGGGGCTGGGAGGCACAACCAACCGGTCCGGTGATCGCTTCCCTGTTATCAGCGATCGCCCCGTTTCCGTTCCCGCCTGGGCCATGGCCGATCGACCCCCACTCCCCTGTTTTTAGAGATCTGGATTCGGAGACCATCCATGAAAGACTTGCAGCGCTATTTGTCCTCGGCTCCCGTGTTGGCAGCCGCTTGGGTTACCTTCACCGCTGGCCTGTTGATTGAATTCAACCGGTTCCATCCGGATTACTTGGTGCCGCCCTTCTAAACAAAGGGCGATCGCGGTTTGGGCGTTGGGTTGGGTCTGCCAAAGGGCAGCCAGAACACCGGCCCACGATCCAAACAACCAGTTTTGAAAATGCTTTGTCCCGCTGATTGCACGCTTAACCTCTAGAGGGAAAACTATGGCTTTGGACGTGGTTTCTCATAACGGCGATCCCCAGGTCGGCGATCTGGTGACTCCGATCTCCGGTTCTGGTTTTACGAAGGCTTTGATTCAAAATCTGCCGGCCTACCGCAAGGGCCTGTCGCCGATTCGTCGTGGTTTGGAAGTGGGCATGGCCCATGGTTATTTGCTGTTTGGGCCCTTTGCCTTCACGAGCCAATTCCGCAACACCAGCTACGGCACCTTGGTGGGCTTGATTGAAGCAATTATTTTGGTGACGATTCTGTCGCTGTGCCTGTCGGTCTATGGCAACGTGACGACCAAGGCTCCTTTGGCCTCCGTGGCCGTGTCCGAAGTGCCCGCTGAGTTGGGTACGAAGGAAGGCTGGAGCGAGTTCGCTGGCGGCTTCACGATCGGTGGCATCGGCGGCGCAGCCTTCGCTTACGCGGTCTATTCCGTGGTGCAGTCGGGCGTGTTCCAAACCTTTGCGAACGGTCTGTAATTGACCCGGCCCTTGGTTTTCAACCTGAACTTTTAAGCCCAAAAAGGCGGTGGTCTCAATGGCCATCGCCTTTTGGTTTTGGGTGGTTATTGAATTTTGGGCCGCTTTTCTGGGCGCTGATTTCTGGATTTTCTGGATTTGGGTTTTCTGGATCTTTGGGTTTTCTGGATCTTTAGGAGTCGATCGCGGCGGGCAAATCCGCCAGCCAGCCGGCCGCCTGTTGCCCATTGCTGGGGCCGCTGGCCAACCCCCAAGACCCGGTTCCCGTAATCACAAACCCATTGGGGCCACAGGGAGCCACCGTCGATTGGCCATCGGCATGAACCGGCCGCGCCCCCACCCAGGGTTGCAGAGTCGCCAACGCCGCCCAATCCAGGGACTCGGAGTCTAAACCAGGGCAGCCATGGAGCACCCACAGTTCCGGAAAGAACTGCGCCGCCGCCCTCAGTTGCGATCGCAGGGCCCACCGTGCGCCGGGATGTTGCAAATTGAGGGGCCGATCGACCCCGGGATAGAACTTGCAGCCGCCGATCCGAATTTCCCAATCTCCAGCGGCGGCTCCCAGGGCTTCCGGCTGGAATCGATCGAGCCGACGCGGATCCAAAAGATCCAGGGGAATGAGCCGATCGCCCCAGGCCGCGGCCCAGGTGCGATCGAGCCAATCGGTGGCCTCCCCGCTCATATCCAACGCCAGGCGATCGAGCGCCCGCTGCTGATCCAACCAATCGAGAAAAGCCGCCGCCGGAATCAGGGTGGGGCTGATCACCAACGGCCCGGCGCTGCCGTCCTGTTTCCAGGCCCGGCGGGGAAAAGTCAGGCCCTGGGCGATCGCCGATCGGGGAATGGCAAAGGTAATCGATGTGCCCGCGATCGGGAAGAGCGGTTGGCTCACCGCGCCGCTTTGCTCCAGCAGCGGATCAAACCCCGTGGCAAAGATAAACCGATCGGTGGCGCGGCCGAGGGTGATCGCCTTGCCCCCTTGGTGGGCCCGCAATTGCTGGATTTGCCCGCTCGCATCCCGATCGATGCCGGTAATGTCCGTGTTTAGTTGCCACTGAATCCGCCCCATTTGATTCAGCCGATCGGTCAATTCCGCCACCAGCCGTCCCGCATGGATCGCGCCCCCCGGTTGGCGGGTGATTTGGCCCGCAAAATCCGCCGCCCCCAAGAAAGGAGCCAAACCGGGATTCAGGGTCAAGGCCTCCGCCACGGACACCAGGGCCGCCAGGTCGCGATCGCCCGTGGCCCGATGCAGCCGCGCCACTTCTTGGCTCGCTTTGACAGCGGCTTGGGAACCCTGATAAACCCGCAGTTTTGCCCCCAGTTGCAAGCCGGTGCGAGCCGCCAAAGCGGGATCCTGTTCCGCCAGCTCGCGCCAGAGGTGCAAATTGCGGAACCCCAATTGCAGCATCGCCCGCTCCCGATCGGCTGCTGCGGGTTCCTGGGCCCGGGCCCGCTCCAAAAATGCCCCGATCGCCGTTCGATCGGCCCCTTGGGCCACAAACCCCGGATAGGCATAGCCCCCTTGATCCACGGGTGTTTCAAAGGCTTGGGCCAATTGCGTGGCCGTGAGACCCCCGGCCACCAGCCCTTCGGTGGCCGTCAAGCTGCGCCCATTGCCGGCCGTCAAACCAGCCCCCGGCGTGGCAGCGCGATCAACCATCACCAGGGGCAGTTCCGTTTGGCCCGCTTGGCGAATGGCCCAAGCGGTCAACAAACCCGCCACGCCCGCACCGACGATGTAGACACGACGGGCGCGGGGCCCGGTGGTGCGATCGACAGGATTCAACAGAACAGAGGACATGGCAACGGCTTGAGGTTTAGGGGATGGGAGCAGACAGGTCGATCGGGCGGGCGATCGAGTGTAATAAATTTAGAATAACTATTCAACGATGAATCGATGAAAGCTTCAAGGGCTAAACAGCGGTCACCATGACCGTTGGCAACGGCCGCTGTAGCCCGAAACTCATTTTAAAAACGATCGCCCCAACGATCGCCCATTCGCGCCGCTGCCCGATCGGCCTAAGGTTCCGGTTCCGTCGCCGGAGCGATCGCCGCAAACAGCGCCGAATAGTCCGTGTTGCCCAACCCCAGGGCGATCGCCCGTTCCACCACTGCCCGCACCGCCTGCACCGGAGCCGTATCAATTCCTTGGGCCCCCGCCGCCTGGGCAAACAAGTCCAGATCCTTCAGCAGATGCTTCGTGGGGAAATTGGGGCGATCGAAGTCCCGATCAAGCATCCGTTGCAGCTTCTTATCAAAGGTCGGCGCATAGAGGGCGCTGGGGCGCAAAATCTGCAAAAAGGTCTCCACGGCAATCCCTTCCCGTTGCACCAGGGCCAAACTGGCCGCAAAGGCCGTGGTCAACGACCCAATCAACTGATTCATAGCCAGCTTCAACGCCGCCGCCGACCCCACGGGCCCCACCAACAGCGGCTCGGGGCCAAAGGTTTGCAACCAAGCCCGATCGCGCTCAAACTGGGCCGGCGTTGCCCCCACCATCAACAACAACTTGCCTGCGCTCAGTTCGGGAATGCTGCCCAGGACGGGCGCTTCGTAATAGTCACAGCCCCAAGCGGTTAACTCAGTGCCGATCGCCCGGCTTTCTTCCGGA
This sequence comes from Limnothrix sp. HT2024, assembly GCF_059138625.1. Lineage (NCBI taxonomy): Bacteria > Bacillati > Cyanobacteriota > Cyanophyceae > Pseudanabaenales > Pseudanabaenaceae > Limnothrix > Limnothrix sp. HT2024. The sequence goes on along the minus strand of NZ_CM181121.1, from coordinate 2,949,065 downwards.
GCGATCGTGCCCATTTGCACCACGGTTTTGTCCACCAACAGCGACCCGATCGCCCCCTCCAGCAGCACCGATCGAATGGCGGCCCCATCCGCCAGCCACAACACCACCCGATCGGCCGGGGCGATCGCCGCCGCCAAATCCGTCGTGGTGTTCAGGCGATCGATCCCCTGCAACAGTTCCAGGGCCTCGGGCGATCGGTTCCAAGCCACCACGTCTTCGCCCGTGGCCGCCAGCCGCCCGGCCGCGGCCCGACCCATTAACCCCATGCCCAACACGGCTACTACAGTCATTGCGCTTACTTTTGTTCTGAGCGATTAGTTTGCATGATCCTTAAGATCGCATCAAACTGCTGAGAAAATATGAATCCTTAAATGTCAATTATCAACTGAATCGATCATCCCGTAGGTTGAATGGAAGTAAGGCTAAATTGTTATGAAATGGTTGATTTATCTCCCATATACCGAAAATTTTGACCACCCAACCGATCGGGGAAAGGGTTGGTTTGATCGATCGATGGCGGTGCATGGGAGATAAGGGAAAAGGGTTGTTGGCAATCGAAAAACCCGTTAATTTTCGGGAGCGGTAGGGTTTGTGGGAGAACGCTTTCGGGGTAACGATTTGGCTTTTTGGTACTCCCACGCACCGTCGATCCCCTCTCGGGATCACGAGATCGTTTTTCTGCGTCCATGGCAGATGATTTCCCCGGTTAAATTGGAAGGGTTGATCGGCCCTGCTCACAAATCTATGCTGTTAACCGCTGCCGAACTCGTGACCATGATCGTGGATGGCTTCATCGCCGCCGGAGCCGGAAAGTTGACCGAAGCGGCCCTGCCCAAGCTGCGAACCCTCTGGAGCAAAATTCGCGATCGCCTAGCCCGTCGCCCGGAGCTGCCTGCCCTGCCGGAAACACCAACGGGGGCGATCGATCCGCAAGTGCTGCCGATCCTCGATGCGGAATTGGTGAATGATCCGCCCTTTGCTGAGGAAGTGCGGGCGATCGCCCAGGAATATCAACAACTGATCCAACAACAAGCGCAAATGACTCAAAACAACTACGGCAGCAACAACAAAAATTATCAAATCGGCTCAATCAACGAGGCAAATTTTTCCTAGCTCATCATTCAAGTAGGTTGGGTTGAAGCATGAAACCCAACACCGACAAAGTTCGCATTGATCGTGTTGGGTTTCGCACAGCTCAACCCAACCTACTGAGGAAAGTTTCTATGCAGATTCGTTATGACCCTGAAGCTGATGTGTTGATTTTGATTTTGCGGGATTTGCCCCCAATTGATTCGATCGCAGAACCCGGCGGAATGATTGTTAGCTACGGGGAAGGTGGGGAACCCGTTGCGATCGAGTTATTGAATGTATCCAAAAAGCAATGGATGCAGCCGATGTCGCCAAAACCCAATCGCCCATGACGCAAAATAACTACGGCTCCCACAACAAAAACTGTCAAATTGGCTCGATCGGCACTGCAAAGGTTGACATCGAAACTGCAATTTTTGGTGGCAATCCGATCGAGCAAGCCTTTGACCAGTCGGATTTGTTGCCGGGGCGATCGGAGGAGGAGATTGAGCGGACGGCGGAGTTGGTGCAGCTCGATCGGTGGCGGCAAGAGTCGGGCGATCGCTGGGCGGTGATTGTGGGGCCTGGCGGGGCGGGCAAAAGTACCCTGGCTTCTCAATGGTTCAAGCGCTCCCAAAAGTCTCAAGCATGGGCGGGGCGACTCTGGACGGATTTGGGGCGGGGGCCGAGCTTTGGGGAAGTGGCGCGGCGGGCGATCGTCCAGTTTGGCGCGGCCAGCCAGGAGCAGGCGGAACGGCTGGAGGAGTCGGAATTGTTGCGGCGGCTGTTGGTGACGTTGCAGCAAAGCCCCTGTCTGTGGGTGCTAGACAACCTGGAAACGGTGCTGGAGGCGCGGGAACTGCCCGCAGACTATCAGGCGTTTTGGCGGCAGTGGCGATCGTTGTGCCGGGGGGCGGCGGGTTGGGTGTTGTTTACCAGTCGCGATTTACCGACGGAGATGGCGGCGCGGCGGCTCGACTTGACGGAGGGCTTTACGCCTGAGCAGGGAGCCGATTTCTTGCAAAAGCGGGGAATTCGGGGCGCTGAGGCGGATTTGCAGGCATTTTCCAAGCGGGTGCATGGCTACCCCTTGGTTTTGGGGTTGGCGGCGGGTTTTCTGTGGGCGCAGTTTGGTGACGATCCGCACCTGTCCAAGCTACCGGCGGATTTCTTTGCGATCGCGGATCAACACCGGGACGATCCGCAAGCGACGCTGGAAACGGTGTTGCGGTGGAGTTTTGAGCGGTTGTCGCCGGAGTTGCGGGATTGGTTGGGGCGGCTCTGTGCGTTGCGGGTGGCGTTTGCCTTTGAAACAGCGGATGACCCGCAGCTATTGCAGACGTTGGCGGGGCGATCGTTCCTGATTCAAGACGGTTTGCCGCTGACCGATCCCGATGCGCCGCGCCAATTTGTCTACCGTTGGCAACCGATCGTCCAGCAATTTGTGCAGCGCCAACAACCCGATCTAATTGAGGCCCATCGATTCGCGATCGCCCATCACGATCAGCATTATCTGGGCTTGGGCAAATGGCAAACCAAGGCTGATATCGACAACTACATCGAAAAGTGGCATCACGAGGGCGAACTGGCAAAGTTGACGAGCGATCGAAAAAGAGAAGCTGTATCTCTGGGCAATCTAGGTGTTGCCTATGATTCTCTCGGACAAGTCCAGCGAGCAATTAACTTTCACGGACAATATTGGGAGATCGCTCGCGAAATTGATTTTCGGAGAGGAGAAGCTGCTGCTCTAGGTAATTTGGGCATCAGCTACGATTTTCTGGGACACCACCAGCAAGCAATTAACTTCCATAAACAGTCCTTGGTAATTAATCACGAAATCGGAGACCGAGGAGGAGAAGCCGCCTGTCTCGGTAATCTGGGAAATGCATACCACGCACTTGGTCAGTACCAAACAGCTATCAGCTTTCACCAGAAACATTTAGAAATTGCCTATGAAATTGGAGAGGCACGAGGCACTGCAAATGCTCTAGGCAACTTGGGAAATGCGTACCATGCCCTTGGTCAATATCAAACAGCTATCAGCTTTCACCAGAAACATTTAGAAATTGCCTATGAAATTGGAGAGGCACGAGGCACTGCAAATGCTCTAGGCAATTTGGGCAATGCATACCACGCCCTTGGTCAATATCAGTATGCGCTTAACTGCTTTAAGAAATCTTTAGTGATTGACCGTGAAACTGGTGATCAACGAGGAGAGGCTAGATCTCTCGCCGGTATTGGTGCTGCTTACGATGCTCTTGGTGAGCATGAGCGAGCGATCAACTTTTATCAGTGCTGTCTATCTATGATGCGCGAAATTGGTGATCAGAAAGGAGAGTCAGACTCCTTAATTAGTCTCGGTCTTGCATATGATTCTCTAGGACAATATGAGCAGGCGATCAACTTTTATCAGCTGTCTTTGAGAATCAAAGATGAGATCAGCGACCACATAGGAAAGGCTATTGCTCTAGGTAATTTAGGGGCTGCTTATGAAGCCATGAGTAAACATGAGCAGTCAATTACCTATCATGAGCAAGCCTTAGCAATTGACCGAAAGACTGGTAATCAGCGAGGGGAGGCTAGTTCACTAAGCGACTTGGGTCGATCCTATCAATAGACCTCTTGCACGAATCAAATTGGATGTGCCGCTTGGTAGTTGAGCAACCCAGCTAACAGATGGAGCCTCAAGCCAAAACGGCGACGACGATTGCGATAGCGTTCTGAGAAGATCCGAAATCGCTTCAAGCGACGAATGGCATGCTCAATCCGAATGCGCACCGCCGCTAACGCCTGATTGCAGGCTTTTTCCTCGTCAGGCAGGCACTTTCGAGGTGGTTTCCGTTTCGGAAGGATCGTGGCTTCATGGTGACGAGCTAGCCCTTGATACCCACTATCCGCTAGACACAGCCGGTCTGGGGCTAGGCGAAACGCGCTCTCACGCCAAAGTCGCAGGTCATGGGTGCGACCTCGACCGATTGCCACCGCTAGGAATTGACCGGAGCGCCAATCAATCACCAATTGCCCTTTCAACGGATGCCGCTTTTGCTTACCGCTGTAGTAAGCTCGCTGTTTTTTTTGGGCGTTCAATGGCGACTTCGGTCACATCAATCACCACCACTGACTCGTCGGTTTCGGGGTCTAAGAGACGGCGTTTGCCGGGCAAGGCAAACCGACCACTTTTGACCAAGACGGTCTCAACACGGTTGATGATCCGACAGACGGTGGCTTCTGAGACCCCGAAATCGAGACCGATGTGGAATTGGGTGCGATACTCGCGCCAGTATTGCAGGGTTAGCAGAAGCTGATTCTCAACACTCAGACTATTTTGGCCCCCGCGTTTGCCACTCCGGTCTAGGGCGGGGCGGAGGACTTCCAGCATGGCTTGGAAGGTGGAGCGACTGAAGCCACAGGCACGGCGAAACTGTGATGGGGGCAGCGAGGCGAGGCTTTCGTAGAGCATCTCCCGATCATGGTGACAACGACTTTCTACACTACTGCTTTATTCGTGCAAGAGGTCTAATCTCTTGGGAAATACCGGCAGGCGATCAACTTTTACGAGCAATCCCTGGAGATCCAACGCGAGATCGGCGATCAAACAGGCGAAGTTCAATCTATCTATAACCGTGGCGTGGCACTGGAAAGCCTCGATCGCCTAGCAGAAGCCCAAACAGACTTTGCAATGGCTCGGGATTTATTTCGCCAACTCGATCAACATCACTACGCCGAAATAGCCGAGCAAAATTACCAGCGAGTCACCCAAGCTCTGCAAACACCCCCACCCATCCCCGCCGAAAAGCCCCGATCTCCCTGGTGGGTACGGCTGTGGCAAGCTTGGCGGCGCTGGCTCCGTCGCCTCTTCGATCAATCGTAGGGTGCGTAGGGCAACGCTCCCTTAATTCCCGATGCTCCCCTCATGCCCTACGCACCGCTGCAATGTCGCGGCCCAACGAACTCGTGGGGATGGTCGTCGATCGCGTGGCGGTTGCGGTGCGTGGGAGATGAGCGGTGGATTGTCGTTAATGCGATCGCGTGCTCCCACACACCCTACGAAATCATCGGCCCAACGAACTCGTGGGGATTATCGTCGATCGCGTGGCGGTTGCGGCGCGTGGGAGATGAGCGGGAGATTATGGTTGCGAAGGTGACTTGCTCCCGCGTGCCCTACTGGCCGGATTCGTGGCGTTCGTAGGCGGTGACGATCCGTTGAACCAGCGGATGGCGCACCACATCGGCGCGGGTCAGTTCACAAAAGGCGATGCCCTCAACATTTTTGAGGATCCGCTGGGCGATCGCCATGCCCGAGGTTTGGTGATCCGGCAGGTCGGTTTGGGTAATGTCGCCAGTCACGACCATGCGCGATCGAAACCCCAGCCGCGTCAACACCATCTTCATTTGGGCCGGCGTGGTGTTTTGGGCCTCATCCAAAATCACAAAGGCATTGTTTAGGGTGCGACCGCGCATATAAGCCAAGGGAGCCACTTCCACGATGCCCCGCTCCATCAGGTTGGCCACTTTTTCCGGGTCGATCAGTTCGTACAGCGCGTCGTAGAGGGGGCGCAGGTACGGATCAATTTTTTGTTGCAGGTCGCCGGGCAGGAACCCCAGCCGCTCACCGGCTTCCACGGCGGGACGGGTGAGGATCAGGCGCTCAAATTCGCCCGCCAGCAACGCTTGCACAGCGATCAGAGCGGCGAGGAAGGTCTTGCCCGTGCCCGCCGGGCCGGTGCAGAAGATCAGGTCGTGATTGCGGATGGCTTTGATGTAGCGCTGTTGGCGAAAGGTTTTGGCGCGGATGTTGTCGCCGCGTCGGGTGCGGGCGATCGAGTCCTGGTGCAAATCCGCCAGCTCACCGAGCCGATCGGTTTCAATCGCCCGTTTCGCCGTCAGCACATCCGCTTCATCAATCCGCTGACCGGCACTCCAATAGATTTCTAAGGCTTTGACGATTTGTTGGCACAGGGCGATCGCCTTGTCGGGCCCGGTAATCACCAGTTCTTGGCCGCGCATCACCAGGGTTGTGCCCGTGTGTTTGGCCAGGGCCTTGAGGGTTTCCTCGCGATGGCCCGCCAGGGTGACGGCGCTGGTGCTGTTGCCCAGGTCGATCGACAGGGGAGACACCGCTACCGCCCTCGGTTGGGTCGATCGGGTCGCGATCGCCGCCGGTCACCCCCGCGATCGCCCCGGCCTCGACCGTTACCCTCTTCCGAGGGGCCATCGCCCAAGCTATAGCCGCCATACACATCCAGGAAGGCCGCCCGGCCTTCGTGGTGGGCCGCCAAGTCCAAAACCGTGCGAATTGATTGAATAGTTTTGCCGCTGCGCCCAAACACTCGTCCCCGATCGGCCGGGTCAAAGGCCACCCGCAGCCAAACATTGTTGCCCGTATGCTCGCAGTCAATCCGCAAAGCGTCGGGCACTTCCAGCAACGGTTCAATTAGGTATTGCACAAGCCCCTCGTAGTCGATCGAGGGGCTGGGATTCGTCGAAGTTGTCAAGCGGAACTCCGGCTACTCGAAAATGATTAGGGGCAAAGCCACCGGGGCGATGAACGCGATTCAGTGGGGCGATCGCCCGAGCCTTGCCAAACAACAGGAGCAGGCTGCCGGCCAGTCGGGAAGGGAGAGGAATCTCGACAGACCAGAAAACTGCACCTCCAACCCACTAGGCGTTAGCGGCCTTCAGTTGCTCAAAAATGTTGGCCTTTTCAAAGATGCTGCGCACGGTGTCGGTGGGTTGAGCACCAGACTTCAGGCGCTCGATGATCCGAGGGACTTCTAGGCGCGTTTCGTTCGTGCGGGGATTATAGAAACCCAGTTCTTCCAGGGCGCGACCATCGCGGCGCGAGGTACTTTGCATCACCACGATGCGATAGCTGACTTCGCGTTTTTTGCCAAGGCGCTTGAGGCGAATCTTAACCATGGGGGCTGTTGCAACCGAATCGAGTGTAACGACTGTCGTTTTTGGGAATAAACGACAAAAGACAAAACTTGATTCTACGCGCTGAAGCCAGATCGAGGCTAGGGGGTGGCCAGGATTTTTTCAGCGATCGCGGCTGCGGGTCTCCCTATAATCAAATGCGGCAATAAATTTTGCTCATTTGCGGCAATGAATTCGGTTCAGCCGTCGCGCAATGCAGCGGTCAATGATGGCAATCCATAACAGTCGCCATCCGGCCGCCTTGCCCATGAGCGCCAATGGGTAACCACCAGCGCCACTGGTGAGGATCCACGCCGACCCATGGCCAGGCCCTGGCGACCATCCTGGCCCTTAGCATCCAACTTTTGAGATCACGCTACCCAAAATTTACGCAATCCCCTATGAGCAGCGCCACCAGCAACAAGGGCAACGACAAAGCCATCGTCAAGGACTATTTCAACACCACCGGGTTCGATCGCTGGCGGCGCATCTATGGCGACGGCGACGTAAACAAAGTGCAACGCGACATCCGCGAAGGGCATCAACGCACGGTGGATACGGTGGTCTATTGGCTGAAGCAAGGAAGCAAACTGGCGGGCCAAACCATCTGTGATGCGGGTTGCGGTGTGGGTTCCCTCAGTGTGCCGTTGGTGGAGTTGGGGGCGATCGTTGCGGGTAGTGACATTTCCGAGGCGATGATCGGTGAGGCCAAGGAGCGTGCGGCCAAGCTGAACTTGGGCGATCGCCTAAGTTTTGAGGTAAAGGATCTTGAGGCGATCGAGGGTTCCTACGACACCGTGATTTGTTTGGATGTGTTGATTCACTATCCCGACCAAGACATCGAAAAAATGATTGGGCATTTGGCCGGCCGTGCCCAGTCGAAGCTCATCCTCAGCTTTGCGCCCAAGAGTCCGGTTTATGTGCTGTTGAAAAAAATTGGCGAGCTGTTCCCCGGCCCCAGCAAAACCACGCGCGCCTATTTGCACCCGGTGCGGGATGTGGTGCGGATTTTGCGGGCCAATGGGTTTGAGGTTAATCGGCGGGAGTTCATTGGCTCCCAGTTCTATTTCTCGCAAATTCTAGAGGCTGTCCGCCCACAGGAATAGACGTGAGGATGTGATCAGTAGGCGTGATTGATCAGTGGGGTCACGGAATCCAATGCGGATCGATCGGGATGTGATTCACCAGTTACATCCCACCCAGTGGCGTTCCAGCCGCTCAACCCCACCACCTACAACCCAGCAACCCGATCGTAAATCGAAGTGGGGCAAGGGGCTGAGGGCTTGTCGTCCAATCGTCTGCAACCCTGATTTCAACCCGATAATCTCGTGAGGGACAAGGGGCTGAGGGCTTGTTGTTCAATCGCCTGCAACCCTGATTTCAACCCGATAATCCCATGAGGGACAAGGGGCTGAGGGCTTGTTGTCCAATCGCCTGAACCCCTGATTTCAACCCGATAATCTCGTGAGGGACAAGGGGCTGAGGACTTGTTGTCCAATCGCCTGAACCCCTGATTTCAACCCGATAATCTCGTGAGGGACAAGGGGCTGAGGACTTGTTGTCCAATCGCCTGAACCCCTGATTTCAACCCGATAATCTCGTGAGGGACAAGGGGCTTAAGCCCCTTGTTACAACGACCGTGAGTGACGACTGCGGGCATGGAAAATCAACCGTCTCTCACTGATTCCAAGTTGCAAACTTTTTGCCAAAAACTGATCATTCGTTCACAAAATGCTTCGTGACCCTTTTGGGTGGAAATTCCCTAGAAAAGCTTAAGAAAACCAAAACTTTTAACAGAGATAAACAGAATTGAAGTTTCATCAAAAGTAGGTAAAACAATATTAAGTAGAACACCGATCCCAATCTTGATCAGATCTCAACATTGCATTGACCCAGATCACAGATTTTTAGCTGCACCTTTGCCATGACGACCCGATCGAGTCAGTCATAGTTGCCGTCTGAACAGTTGCAGGCCGCCACTTCTCTTCAGGGAAGAGTTTGCCGAAATGCCGTCTGAGTTTTGAGTGGGACTCACTTGGTATCAGAGGTAACCAATTAGGGATCGCGCCATTCGGAGGAACCGATGTCTTTAAATTGAAAGGAATTGTTGCTAAATTCCCCCGATCCCCGATCGGCTATTCCATAATGCTAAGAACGAGAATGAATTAGCCCCTCGATTCCATGATTGGTTTTGATCACCCCTATTCCCTGCTCTCAAAACCAGTCGCATCGCCTCTGAAATTGCTTTTTAAGGCATTCTTCCGTTGAGGTTTATGGTCGGTTGGCCGCCGGCTATTCACTGAATTTGTTGAAGTTATTGACAGTGCTATCTGCAAGGTCGTGAGGAGTCGAAAACGACGGAAATGCTCGAGAACAGCCCTTTCAGTCCCCTACCGCTTGAACTGGACTAATTGAATTGGGCTAATGGATATCGCACTCAAATGGATTCCGTCGTTTTTTGAGTTTTCTTGGTTAACGGGATGACTCGGCTCATATCGGTGTTGTTTTTCGTTGTTTTTCGTTTCTGATCGCGTTTTTTTATCACTGGATGTGAAGGATCGATCGCCCAGATCCGGTGCTCCCGCCGCAAATGCTCCTTGCATTGAGGGGGCGATCGCACCTTCAGCCCATCCGCCGTTTAGACAAGCCAGTCGATGCCTCGGTTTAGTTCCTCAAATTTTTGCCAGATGGTGACCACAATGCTGACCGTAGAAACGATTTACTGCCCCAACTGTGGTTCGCGTGCAGAGCGTCATCGAATTCGCACGAGCAACGTGATTCGGACTCAGTGCCATGCTTGTGACTACTTGATGGTGACCTGCTCGCTCACGGCTCGGGTGCTGGAAGCCTACGCGCCAGGCATCGCGATCGCCCAACGATCGGCTTGAGTTTTTGCCCAATTCATTCCAAAACTTGGTGAATTGGGCTTGTTAATTGGAAGGGTTAATCTAGCTCGTTAATCTAGTCGGCGGGTGTTGCCGCTGCGAACCCAGCCCTCGGGGCCGCTTTCGCCCAGGCGCACCCGCTGCCAACGTCGATCGGGACTGTCTCCCAAGACAATGACTCGATCGTTGTAGTCCACGCTGCCCAGCCTTGCGCCCGATCGATTGGGAGTCGATCGCAACACCAGCCCGATCGGTTGGGTTACCCGGGCCCGATAAGCACCGGGAGGCAAGGGCGACGGCGGTGGCAAAACTGGGGCTGGGGAAACTGCGCTGCTGGGCGGTGGGGGCGGGGTCACCACTGCGCCGGGCTTGGGATCGTTGGCAAAGCTGGGGCGCGGCGGGGCCGTGGCAATTTGGGTGACGATGTAGCGAACGGCAATCACCCCTCCGGCAGCCAAAAAGGCGATCGCGATCGCGATGCCACTAATGAGGCTGACCAGCCCGCGCAATAGTTTCCACAGCCAACGCACGATCGTTTGCGACTCCCGATGAGGATCAACCACCAACCTGTCCAAAATATTTTGCTAACCGATCTAGCCCAGAGATTTAGCCAGCCTATTTAGCCAGAGATTTCGCCAGATATCTAGCCAGGATATCCTGCGATTCAGCCCGTATTTTCCCCTAGAACCTGTTCTAGTCAGGGCGAAAATTTGGCTAATGCAGCTCGTTCAGCCCATTCAGCCCGATCGATCCAGAATTAGCCCGAGAATTAGCCCGAGAATTAGCCCGAGAAAGAAGACAAGCCGCCCAAGGTGGTCGATCGGGACGCTAACCGCGCTTTGCCCGCAGCCGCCCATTGTTGAAGGGCTTCGATTTGCTCGCGGGCCGTGCGAGCCAGGGGCACAATTTGGCTAACGGCGGCCACGATGTCATCGGTGGTGAAATCGCGGTTTTCGCTGAAGCCAATGTGCATCGCTTCCACGATCGACTGTTCAATTTCGGCTCCGGAAAAGTCCGGCGTTTCGTAGGCCAGGCGATCGAGGTCGTAGGTCTTGAGGTTGTGGGGGCGCAGTCGGCTTAAATGCACCTCAAAAATTTCGCGGCGCTCTGGTTGGCTGGGCAATCCCACAAAGAAGATTTCGTCAAATCGCCCTTTGCGCAACAGTTCTGGCGGCAAGGACTGGATATCGTTCGCCGTCGCCACCACAAAAACCGGCGATTGCTTTTCCGCCATCCAGGTGACAAACGTGCCAAAAACCCGCGAGGCCGTGCCGCCGTCGCCCTTGCTGCCCAATCCGGCGAAGGCCTTGTCAATTTCATCAATCCACAGAATGCAGGGGGCGAGGGCTTCCGCGAGCTGAATGGTTTGGCGCGTGCGGGATTCAGACTCCCCCACCAAACCGCCAAACAAACGCCCCACATCCAACCGCAGCAAGGGCAAGTGCCAATGGTGGGCGATCGCCTTGGCCGTTAGGGATTTGCCAGTGCCTTGAATCCCCACCAACAGCAGCCCCCGGGGATGGGGCAGGCCGTATTGGCGGGCCCGCTCCGAAAATGCGCCGCCGCGCCGCAGGAGCCAGGCTTTCAGGTTGTCTAGCCCGCCAATATCAGACATCTGTTCCGTGGCGGGGCAAAAGTCCAAAATTTGGGTTTGGCGGATCGATTGGCGTTTTTCTTCCAGGATCAGATCCATGGTTTCGGGGGGCAGGTTGCCGTTTTGGGCGATCGCCCGGCCCAACACTCGCCGTACCCGATCGAGCGAGAGGCCTTGGCTCGATCGCACCAAGTCTTCTAAGTCTCGTCCTGCCAGGGTTTGGCCCGTGGCGGTCGCTAGCCGTTGCACCTCCTGGCGCAGTTCATCGGCGGCGGGCAGGGGAAATTCCAGCACCGTCAGCACTTCGCTAAGGTCTTCGGGAATTTGCACCTGCGGGGAAAGGAGCACGATGTTTTTGGGTTGGGCCTTGAGCGATCGCGCCAAGTTACGCAACTTTCGGGCGATCGCAATATCATCCAAAAATCGATGAAAATCCCGTAAAACAAAGACTCCCGCCGCCGAATCGGGGAATTTTTCTAGAAACTCCAGGGCTTGCAGCGGATTGCGCTTACCTGCCCCCAAATCATTGGGACTGCCGCTGTAGCCTTCCACAAAATCCCAAACATAAACCCCGCGATTGCCCTGGCTTTGGGCACATTGGGCGATCGCCTTTTCCACCCGCTCCTCTTCGGCGGTGGGGATATAAATCAGCGGATAGCGGGCCCGCAGGAGCAGCGAAAATTCCTGAAAAAAATCCATATTAATGACCGAATCACCAGCGGCCGAGTCCGAAATGCTGAAATTGGCTCTAGGGCGTATAAACGGCTTCTCTGCCCGCAATTCAGCATACCGCCTCTCTTGTTGAGGCGTGTGTTGCGGCCTGGGCAGGCGGCCAGATTCTGAGGTTGATTGTCAGATGATCCGAAACCCAATTCCACCGTTAGCAGATCGTGAGGGCATTAGCAGATCAGATCATGGGGGTGTTAGCAGATCAGATCATGGGGGTGTTAGCAGATCAGATCGTGGGGGTGTTAGCAGATTAGATCGTGGGGCGTTAGCAGATCAGATCGTGGGGCGTTAGCAGATCAGTCAGATCGTGGGGCGTTAGCAGATCAGATCGTGGGGGACAAGGGGCTTAAGCCCCTTGTCTTTATCAGTCGCTGGGGTAAGCTGCGTATCAACTTTGGCTTTTCAGACATCTTTTTAGAAAGTCAATTCAATCTTTCAACCGTTGAGTTTACTTAAACTTGCTATCAGCTAGTCCACAATTAAACCATCTCGAACTTGAATTTTGCGCTGGGTGCGATCGGCGATCGCTAAGTCATGGGTAATCAACACAATCGCGATGTTTTGTTCATGCAATTGATCAAATAAAGCCATCACCTCTTGGGTGGTTTGGCTGTCGAGGGCCCCGGTTGGCTCGTCCGCTAACAGCAGCGATGGCTGATTGATCAACGCTCGGGCGATCGCCACCCGTTGCTGTTGTCCACCCGACAGTTGATTAGGCCGGTTATGGAGTCGATCGCCTAACCCAACACTCACCAAGGCGGCTTCAGCACGGGCCCGGCGATCGGCCTTGGGAATGCCCGCATAGACGGCCGGTAGCATCACATTTTCAAGAGCCGTGGCGCGGGGCAACAGGTTAAATTGCTGAAAAACAAAGCCAATGCGCTGGTTGCGAATGTAGGCCAGCTCAGCAGGATTCAGAGCAGTTAAATTGCGATCTTCAAAAGTATAGGTTCCTTCTGTGGGGCGATCGAGGCAACCAATAATATTCATCAGGGTTGACTTGCCTGAACCCGAGCTACCCACGATCGCCAAGTAGTCATTGGCAGGAATATCCAAATCAATCCCCTTCAAAATGGGCACGGTGTTTTCGCCCAGTTGATAGGTTTTGGTGATGTTTTTCAGGGTAATCATGGCAGGTCACCTCACTCACTACGCAGGGCGGCGATCGGGTCAAGTCGAGCGGCATTGCGCGCAGGAATGACCCCAGCCGCCAAACCCACCGCCGTCGATAATCCAACCCCAACTACCACCGCACTGCCCGAAATCACTAAGGCAAATTGAAAGACCATCGATGCCACCACGGTCACGCCAATGCCCAAAATGATGCCGACGGTTCCTCCCAAAACAGAAATAGCCACGGACTCAACCAAAAACTGACTGAGAATGGCACGATCCGTTGCTCCTACGGCTTTGCGCACACCAATTTCGCGGGTGCGTTCTACTACGGAAACCAACATAATATTGGCGATGCCAATGCCGCCGACTACTAAAGAAATCGCCGCAACAGCCACAATCGTAGTTGTCAGTAATCCCAAAATCGTGGTCAAGGTTTTGAGGATGTCAGCTTGGTTGGTAACGCGAAAATCATCATCGGTAGGCGACATGATTTTGTGGCGCAATCGCAGAATATTCGTGACTTGAAATTTCAGGGTTTCTAACTGGGATTCGTGCTGACTTTTAATAAAAATGCCATTCACAGAAATACCCGTGAGGGCGTTCCTACCGATCGTGCGGGCTGACATGGTGGTTAGGGGAATATAAACCGCATCATCGCGATCCTGTGGCCCCTGGGAACCCTTGGCTTCCATCACGCCAATCACTTTGTATAGTTCACCGCGAATGCGAATTTTTTGACCAATGGGATCGACGGTGGCTGGAAACAAATTTTTCTGAACCGTGGGGCCAATCACGACTACCGAAGCTGTTTCATCGAGTTCTGATTGGCGAAAAAAACGTCCCACTTGCGGATAGGTATTGCGTGCATCCGGAAAACTCAAATCAGCACCATAGGCTGTGGTGGAGGTGTTGGTTTGGTTGTAAACCACCTGCACAGGTCGTTGTAAATAGGCGGCAACCACGGTGGCTGAGGGCGCTTGTTGGGCGATCGCCTTGGCATCTTCCCAGGTGAGGGTGCTCACAGACCCCATGGCTTGCACCACGCCGCCACTTTTCGCCGAGCCAGACATCACTTGCAACACATCAGTTCCGAGGCTGCGAATGCTGTCTTCCGTAGACTTCTGCACGCCCTGCCCGATCGAGGTAATCGAAATCACCGATGAAATCCCAATAATCACCCCCAACATGGTTAAGGCGCTGCGGAGTTTGTTATTCCAAAGGGATTCGATCGCCATTTCCATAATGTCGATCGTTGAAATCGTTAAGCGGTTAGGCTTTGCTTGGGTCATGGCAATATTCACCAGCCATTGGATAGGATCAGTCGCTGTCGGTTAGTTGAGACCGGCCGAATTTCATTGAATAGAATCAGTCGTTGTCGGTTGGTTGAGAACTGTCGAATTTCAGCAGCCGAAATCGCAGCCAAAGATCCTAGGGAGGTGGTGGTGCTTTGGGCAGAATACTGAAGCCTTTTGAGCCAGAATCTAAATTGCTGGGCGGACTGACTAAGACTTGCTCATTGCCCTGTAACCCAGTCTTCACTTCGGTGGAACCTTCGACCGTCAAACCCGTTTCAATCTTGCGAAAAACAGGGTTGCGATCGGCTCCCAAAATATAAACACCTTCACCCTCGGCTCGGCGCACCACAGCCGCATTAGGCACGAGCAAAGCACTGGCAAGTTGCCCAATTTCAAACTCTGCTTCGACATTCATGCCTGCTTTTAACTGGTTCGACTGGGCATCATTAATTGCAATATAAACTTCAAAGCTCGTCACATTTTGCGAGACCGTTGCCTTTGGTGCAATTCGAGCAACATAACCCCGAAATTGCTGCTTGGGAAAGGCATCTACTTGAATGCTCACGGGCTGATTGAGGCGAATATTGCGAATTTGCGCTTCGGCTAAATTCACGACGACTTCTTGGCGATCGCTGGCCAAAATTAAAATTGAAGAAGAAGAAGCCGATTCGCTACCGCCCGCCACCGATGGGCTAACGAATGAACCCACATCGGCATATTTTTTAATCACAATTCCATCAAAGGGAGCGGTGATTTTGGTGTCTTGCAGTTGGGTTTGAATCGATCGCAAATCGCCGCGCGCCGACTGCACTTGGGCCTTGGCTTGGGCAACATCCTCCACACGACTACCCGCTTTGAGTAGGGCAACAGCTTGTTGCTGCTGACGTACTCGGGCGATCGCTTGGGCGATGTCTTCTGGGCGATTGCCAGCCCGTTGTAGTGCCAGGGCTTGGGCCGCCTCGATCGCCTGTCGTTGCGCCACCTCATAGTCCGTGCGCTTTTGGTCGAGGGTCTGCGCCGAAATTGCCCCATCCTGGAATAGCTCTTGGTAGCGCTGATAGTCGGATTCGCGCTGCTTGAGGGTGGCCTGGGCTTGCTGCGATCGCGCCACTGCCTGGGCAATTTCCTGGGGGCGATTGCCCGATCGCAGCATTTGTAACTGAGCTTGACTTTCCGCCAGTTGGGCCTCAGCCCGGGCAATTTCTTGGGGGCGATTACCCGCCGTTAAACGTGCCAAGTTGGCCTGCTGTTGGGCGAGCTGGCCTTGGCGCTGCATGAGCTGGCCTTGTAAATCCGCATCGTCCATGAAGGCAACTACTTGGCCCTGACGCACCCGATCGCCCTCCTTTACGAGCAGCGATTTGACGATGCCCGCCGTTTTGGGCCCGAGGTTAATCGATCGCTCCGCCGCGATCGTGCCATTGGCCGCGATCGTCACGGTCACGGTTTGCCGTCGCACCGGCTGCGTCAACATCACCGTGGTGGAGCGATTGCCCCCCGTGAGTTGAGCCGCCACAGTCCCGCCACCAAAGAGCAGCAGCGGCACGATCGGCAGCCCCCACTTCAGCCAACGCCCGAGATCGCGAGTCTGCATCACCACACCTGCTTGGCCAGAATGGGAAGCACCAGAGAGCCGAGACCAAAGGTAGGAAAGGGAATTGGGCATGGGTGTTTTCCTCCACAAAAATGCCTGGTGAATGTCACGAGTTGGCAGCGATTGGACGGAGCGATCGCCAATGAACGAACAACAGAATGAACAACAACGGACATCGATCAAGGGCGATCGCCCAGTCTTTTGATCAAAAAGTTAGTACTTACTTATTAATTACCTAAAAAAATTCCACCAAACAGACGCGATCGCGGACGGCCACATGCTCGATCGCTTTCCCGACTTCAGCCCGACGGCCGACCCTCTGGCGCGATCCCTGGCCAAAGGATGTCGATTAGACTGGCCACAAACTGTGAAGGTTCGATGCGGTGGCTCGGTCTTGGATCTGATGACGGGCCGAGCTGCGGCCCTTGGGAAGTGGGTCGCAGTTCATTGGCAATGACGTAGTTGATGATGCTGCCCACCAGCAGATGCGCCAAAGCCGTTGGGTCGATCGCCCGTAACCAGCCCCCCGCCACGGCCCGCTCCAAAAACAGGGCCAACAAACGACTATCGCGCACCGGAGGCGGTGGCAAGTGAGGGGAGTGCGGCGGGTGAGGCATTTTTTTCTGCGCCATCATCATGAACACCCGTGGCAAGCCTTCTTGATAGAACGCCAGCATTTCGTCACAGATTTCCGTCAGCTCTGCTTTGATATTGGCGGTCGGCTGTCGGTCTTGCAGGCGCTTCACCCAGTCGGGCGTTTCCGTCACCCCCATCGCCGCCAAAAACAGGGCTTGTTTAGTGGGAAACCGCTTAAACACCGAGGCTTCGGAAATGCCAGCACGCCGGGCAATTTCCACCGTCGAAGCCTTCACGCCCTGCTCTAAAAACACCTGACGAGCGGCGGTCAAGATGGCTTCGTTAGTGATTTTGGGCGGACGAGGCATAAAAAGTAAGCACTTACTTACTCAAGAGTTTGCGCAATTCTCCCTGGCTCGTCAAGGCCCATGGGCGATCGCCCCCTTGTTGCCCGGGGGGATCCATCCTGATCGCCCGGGTGTCGCCCAGGTGATCGGGATGGATCTCAAGGATCAATTGGCCAGGGTTCGCTCAAACCAGGCCTGGATAGTAGCAGCGATCGCCTCGGCCAGTTTGTCCTGTTCCTGCGGATTGCTGATCCACTCCGACTCGGTGGGGTGGCTCATAAAGCCCAATTCCATCAAGACGGCAGGGGCGATCGTGGGGCGCGCTAGGGCCAAGTTGCCCCAAAACACACCGTAGGAGGGTCGATCGAGCCGGCGGGTCAGCTCGTCATGCAAAAACTGCGCGAGGCCTTGGGCTTGGGGCTGATACCAAAACATGCCAATCCCCTGGGTGGTTTCGGCATTACCGTCATCGGGTAGGGCGTTGTAATGCACCGAGAGGGCGATCGTCGGCTCCAGTTCGGCAATTTGGGCCAGGCGATCGGGAATCGGTAAATCTTGATCGGTCGATCGGGTCAGCACCACCCGCGCCCCCCGTCGCTCCAAGGCGGCTTGGAGTTTCAGGCTGGTTTCCAAGTTCGGGGTCTTTTCGGGGATGCCGGCCGCATTAATTGCGCCCGATTCCCGGCCCCCATGGCCCGGATCCAACAAAATCGTGATCCCCGCCAGAGGAGCCGACCCCGATCGCAAGGGGGGATGCTTGATCCGCCAATGGAGCACGTTGCCTTCATAGCGCAAAGTCCAGCCCCAGGCCTGGGCGGTGGCCAGTCGGGCCCGATATTCCAAGCGATTCCCCGGCAACACTTGCCAAGTGAGTTGACTAATGGCCGGGTTGCGCTGCAAAAACAGGGTGTCCGTTTGGGCGATCGCCTGATGCAGCGTCAAGATCAAATCCTGGCCTTCCTGGCGCACTTCCACGGGCACGGGTTCGCTGAGGGGAAACTGCACTTCCACCGCCGTTCCCTGATTTTGGGCCCGAATGCCTTGCACCACCGCTTGTAGGGGGGTTGAGCTGGGTTCGATCGCCACTTCGCTGGCCTGGATCCAAGCCCCATAGTCGAGGCGCAACCAATCACCCCGACGGCCAGTGATCGTGGCTTGGCTGCCTTGGGGCAAGGGGGTGAGGCGGCTGTGGTCAGTGCTGGGGCCCGTGCGGGCCACGCCCCAAGGAACCGTCACCCGGGCCCGATCGCGGCGATCGCGCGGCCAAACGGTGATTCGGCCGCGAGGGGTCATGGGCATTTCGCCATCGATGTAAAACCGCACCTGACCCCAATCGTCGGGGCGATCGGGCGTGAAGCAGCCCTCATAGGTCGTCAAGGACGAAGGCGGCGGGAGATCGCTGCCCGTCAGTACCGAAGAGTTGGGCAACGGCGATCCACCCGATGGCCGGGGCAACATCCGAAAGGTCTGTTCTGCCACCCGCGCATCAATGGTCAAGTTGGGCCGCCCCGTCACCCGCAGGCAAATTGGCTCCCCGATCGGCCAGCCCCAATCGGCCATCGGCTCCAGGGTGGCCAGGGGCGTGCTCAACAACGGCTGATTGGAGATGCGGTTGATGGTGCGAATTTCCGTGCGATCGGCCCAGCGGATTTCAAACCGGTTGGGGCCCAGTTGCAACGGAAAACTGGGGGCAAAATGCCCAAAAGCACTGCGATTCACCCCTTGGCCATTGATCGTGACCGAGCCGGTGGGTGGCGCAGTGCCCAGGAAAAAAATTCGATCGCTCGTAGTTTGGTGGCCATCGGGCGGATAGACCAGCCGCAATTCCGGGGAACTCGGGGCCGGTTGGGCGATCGCCACCCCCGCCCACAGCAACGGCGCGATCGCCCCCACCATCAGCCGGGAAGCGCCCCCCAGTTCCCACGGTCTCATTTACTTGCTGGCCCGCTCAAAGGCGGCCTTGAACGCCTCAGGGCTGGGCGCACCCTGCACCGGCTCACCGGCCATCAAAAAGGTGGGAGTCCCTTCCAAACCCAAGCTTTCCGCCAGCTCTGCATCGGCGGTTACGGCTTTTTTGGCCGCCTCGCTGTTGCGATCACGCTCAAACCGGCTCAAATCCAATCCCAACTTCTTCGCCAATTCCCCATACAAGCCATCGGCCAGACGCGATTGGTTGGCAAACAGTTCATCGTGATATTCCCAGAACTTGCCCTGTTGCTGGGCAGCCCAAGCGGCCTGGGCGGCGGGAATCGCCTGGGGATGGATGCTGGTGAGGGGGAAATGCTTAAAGGTCAGAATCACCCGATCTTGATAGTCCTCCATGAACTGCTTCAGGGGAGCCAAGGCCCGGCCGCAGTAGGGACACTGAAAATCGGAGAACTCCACTAACAGCACTCGACCTTTGCCAAGGGTGGGAGAGTTGCCAATCACCTTTTTTGGGTCAGATTTGGCATCACGGGCGAAATTTTGCCGCAATTCCCGCTGCTTTTGGGACTGCTGTTGGTTATAGTCCGCCACGGATTCCAAAATCACTTGCGGATTTTTGCGGATTACGTCCAGCACTTTGGCTTCAAAATCCGCATCCACATTGCCCCCGGCGGACAGGGCGATCGGCTGGCAGGCCACCAAGAAGAGGGTGGTGGACAGGGCTAAGGCTCCGGCTCCGGCCCAAAAGCGCAGGGAAGAGGCCCGAAACAACCAATGGACCAGGGTTTGAAAAAGAGTTTGGAGGGTCTGGAATGCCTTGAGCATGGGCCTGAGCCTAAATGAAAGATCCTGAGAGCGATTAAAAAACAAACAGAGAACCGAAAAACGAGGGCCGAAAATCTCGACAGGGGCACGGTGACCCCAAATCAGTGGTCTAAGCAGCACCTGAGGGCGATCATCTATCCCCGCAAGGACTGACAGGGGAGGCCATTGGCCAGTTCCTTAGTCGGCGGCGTTGGGGCGATCGGGTCGTTGCAACATAGCAATCAACAGACAAATGATGCCCACATTAATCGACACATCCGCCAGATTAAACACCGGGAACCGAATCAGCCGGAAATCCAGAAAGTCAATGACGTGGCCCAGGGCAAAGCGATCGATCCCATTGCCCAACGCGCCCCCCAGCACAAACCCGTAGCCCCACTGTTCCCAGCGGTTCATGCGCGGGCTGCCCAGGGCCAGGGCCATCAGGGCCGCACTGACCGCCAACGAGAGCCACCGCAGCCAGCCGCTGCCCTGGAACAGGCTGAAGGCCGCGCCGGAGTTGACTACGTAGGTGAAGTGAAACCAACCGGGGATCAGCGGGATGGTCTGGGGCGGAATCGTGAGAGCGAAGGTGCTGGCCACCCAGGCTTTGGTGATGCGATCGACCCCGACGCTGGCAACGGCCACCACCCAAAACCAGCCATTTTTGGAGACCAGGCGGCCACAGGATTTGGCCCAGGCGGGAATCGGTTTGGATCGAGACTCTGGCACCGGACTATCCACAAAATTCAACGGTGGCGGCTCTCTGGGGGTGATGGGATTCCCGCAGGATCGCCAACTTTCAGTAGAACACGAGATGTCGAAAAACTGAAGCGATCGTGGCGGCGGCGCAGGCGGCCACCAGTTGCCCCGGCAAGGCCGCTTGGGAATAGGTGGTGGCGATCGCCTCAAATTCGTTGGCTCGCAGGGCCATGGCATACACCAGCCCCACCCCATGGAGCACCACCAACCCGATCGCACAACCGATCGCCAACTGCTCCACCTTGGGCGGCCCCAAAAAGGCCCAGCGCCCGCAGAGCCACCCGGCCGGCACAAAGCCCAAGAGATAGCCAAAGCTGGGTTCTTGGATATATTGCCAACCGCCGCCCCCTTCAAAGATGGGCAACCCTGCCAAACCCAACAACAGGTAGGCAATTTGCGAGAGGGCTGCTGCCGTCCCTCCGCCCAAGCAGGCCACCAGCAACAGTGCCGCCACTTGGTAGCGCGTGCCCAAAGACACCACCCGCACCCCCTCCTGGAGCCAATCCCAAGGGGCCGTGGGCACAAAAACTTCCACAAAGGAGGCGGCGATCGAGAGTAAGACCCCGATGGCCGCCCAAAGCAAGGTTTCTAGGCGCATGACGATCGCCCCATTAACGCCCCATGAATGCCCAAGGGAGCGCAACCGCCGGGGTCACCCCCCGAGCGATCGCACGCCCGATCGTTCACTTAACCCGATCGCCCATTTAAATCGTTGCGGCCGTTGCGCCGACGACGGGCGCTTCGCCACCCACCAGGCCCAATTCCGCCAACATTTCATGATCCTTCTCGGGCGGTTGCCCCATGGTGGTCAGGTAATGGCCAATCAGCATGGCGTTCAATCCTGCTTTCAGGCCCAGGGCTTGTAGCTCACCCATCACCACTTCTCGGCCGCCCGCATAACGCAGGATTCGATCGGGCAAAATCATCCGAAAAATGGCGATCGCCTTGGCCGCTTCATAGGGATCCAGGCGATCACGATCGCCCATCGGCGTGCCTTCGCGCGGGTTCAACAGGTTCAGCGGAATTGATTCCACCTCCAAATCCCGCAGCGCCAGGGCCAAATCCACCCGGTCTTCCCAGGTTTCGCCCATGCCCAAAATGCCCCCAGTGCAGGCCTGGATGCCCGCCGCCTTCAGGGTTTTGATGGTGGCAACGCGGTCTTGCCAGCTATGGGTGGTGGCCACGTTCGGGAAAAAGGCCTCCGACGCTTCCAGGTTGTGGTTATAGCGCGTCACGCCCGCTTCCTTGAGGGCTTGGGCCTGATCCGCGTTCACTTCGCCCAAGGCGCAGCAGGGCTTGATGTTGGTTTCGGCAATGATTTGCCGCACCGTTTCCAGAATTTGTTCAAATTCGCTTTCTTGGCGGCCACCGTACTTGGGGCCGCGCCCTTGGCTCACCAGACAAAAGCGCTTGGCTCCGGCGGCTTCGGCGGCCTTGGCTTGGGCCAAAATTTCTTCGGGAGTCCGCAAACCATAGATCGGGGAATCCTGACCGGGGTGGTGAGCCGACTGGGCACAGAAGGAGCAATTTTCCGAGCAGGAGCCGGATTTCACGTTGCCGATGCTGCACAGGTCAACCACGTTGCCGCAACGGGCTTGGCGCACGCGATCGGCGGCGGCGCAAAGGGCCAAAATATCTGCCTGATCATCAATTTGGGTCAGGATCAGGGCCGTGGCTCGCTCGATCGCCTCGCCGGCAATGACTCGATCGGCCAATTGATCTAACCACTGGCCGAGCGCCGCACCCGTGAGACCCTCAGACGCAGCAGACGGCTGCCAAGGGGTGGCCGATCGAACCGAAGACGGAAGCGCTTGAACCACGGCTGACTCCTCCAACAAAGAAACCCAAAGAATTCCCAACGGCCCCATCCACCACCAGATCCATTTCGCCAGATCCATATTCGGAGTCGGTCATCAGCACAGGACGGCCGATGCCCTTCTCGAGTGGCGGAAAACAGGCCAGGGGTGACTCCAAATTGTACACGGTTGATTCGCTGCCCACCCTTGGCCCTCCGGGGCGATCGCCTCGATGGGGCGATCGGGCTGGCCATCCAGCACGGTAGGATAGGGCTTAGTTTGTCAAGCGCTCGGTCTGTGGCAATGGCTACCATCGATTCAGCCCGTGGCTCAAAGTCTTGGCATTAAAAGCACTAGCAGGTTTTTAACGTTTTATGAAGCGATTTCTCTCTGGGCTACTGGCGCTGGTGATGGTGGTGTCGATCGGCCTGACGGGCTGTGCGGCGGGTGACTCGGCTAACGGCATCAGCGGCAACTACCAAGCTGATACCCTCGCCTTGGTCGGCAGCCTGCGGAACGCCATCACCCTGGCCGATAGCGATCCCGCAAAACGAGCAGCCCAAGCCGATGCTCGCGCCAAAATCAATTCCTATGCCTCCCACTACCGCCGGGATACCCGCGTGGCTGGGCTAAATTCCTACACCACCATGCGCACGGCTTTGAATTCACTGGCTGCCCACTATTCGGCCTATCCCAACCGCCCCGTGCCTGAAAAGTTGCAAAAGCGTTTGGAAACTGAGTTCCGGCAGGTGGAAGCGGCCCTGAATCGAGGCGCTTAGGGAAGTTTCGATACACTCAATACACTGAGCATGGGGCGGTTCGATCGCCCCATTTTTATCGCCTTCGTTGGCCTAGCTCAATTAAATTCCCCCTAGTTTCACCCTTGGGGGGGTAGGAAGCCCGCCCTTGGTCGTGGGAGCTGAGAATGCTGGAAGTTGAAGTCCACCAACAGTTACGCGCGTTTTTGCGGGCCTGTGGCGATCGCCCCTGGCTGCATCACCTAACCTTGGCGCGGTTGGTGGCGCGGGTCTTGCGATCGGGCCGCAGTTCCCTGATCCAAGGGGGCACAGCCGTGGCCGCCGGCCGCCATCGCCTCAGTTATCTGGCTCCGGCCCTGCTCTGCGAGCAGGCGGTGGTGTTGGTGGTTCCTCCGGCGGTGCAACAGCGGCTTTTAGAGGTGGACTTGGCTCGGTTGCGGCTGTGGCTGGCCCAGAGCGATCGCCCCTTGCCTCCGGTGCATTGCCTAGTGGATCAGCCCCCGGAAGCCGCGCAGGCCT
The DNA here is from genome assembly GCF_059138625.1 of Limnothrix sp. HT2024. NCBI lineage: Bacteria > Bacillati > Cyanobacteriota > Cyanophyceae > Pseudanabaenales > Pseudanabaenaceae > Limnothrix > Limnothrix sp. HT2024. Next base: position 2,925,380 of record NZ_CM181121.1, on the reverse strand, counting down.
TGGCCGCCAGCCTGCGGGCCGATCAACCGGGCCTCTGGATTTTGTCCCCCACCCAATGGCTGACCGATCGCCTGGAACTGTCGGGCCAGCAATCGCGCTTGGCCGGCCTGCCCACCCTGATTGATGGGGCCGATGATTTGGAGCGCTGGACCCAGGAAACCCTGCGACTGGACATTAGCCCGGCCGATTGGCATCGGTGGCGTTTGGCCTGTCCCGATCGCGCCCAGGTGATCCATGACCTGGAAGTGGCGATCGCCCATGGACTGCTGCAACATCCCCCCAATCCCTACGGCGCTTGGCTGTTGGATGAACCGGAAGCGGCGACCTTGCTGCAAACATTGCGATTATTGGCGGCCCAACTGCCGCCCCTGTGGCGAACGTTGCTGCACCGGGCCGGAGACCAGCAATGGCCGATCCTGGCCCAGCCCGATCGACAAACGGGGCAATTTCACCTGCAATGCCAACCGATCGATGTGGCCGAAATTTTGCGCCCCCTCTGGCAAGCCCAGCCGATCGCCCTGATTGGCAGCTTCCTGGACTTGGAAGTGGAGGCTCCCTTATATCAAGCGCGGTTGGGGCTGGATAACGGCGATGAGCAGCGGCTGACCTGCTTGAAATTCACGCCCGATCGACATCAAGAGGCGATCGGTTTCTACTTACCCGAACAGTTGCCCCTGCCCAACACCCCACAATTCCAAGCGGCCCTCATGCAACAGCTCTATGCCCTGTTGGCTTGGCAGGGGCCCACCGGCTTCACCGTGGTGTTAGTGGGAGATGTGCCCCTCAAGGGCCGGCTGGCGGCTCAATTGGCGGCGGAATTTGGATCCCGCGTCCAACTGGAACGCACCGCCCCCGATGACAACGGCATTTTGGTCACCGGGTGGGACTTTTGGCGCAACCACAGCGATCGGCTGCCCGCTCCCCACCTGCTGGTGATTGCGGCCTTGCCCATTCCCTCCCTTGAAGATCCCCTGGTGGCCGCCCGGGTCAGCGCCTACAAGCGCCAGCGGCGGGACTGGTTCCGCTGGTATCTGTTGCCCTCGGCCCTTAGTGATCTGCAACGGTCGATCGCGCCGTTGCGGGAGCGATCGACCCCTGATCCCAATGCGCCCCCGCTGTTGGCCCTGCTGGACACCCGGGTGGTGCGCCGCAGCTATGGCTCCCAGGTGCTGGCGGCCTTGGATCCCGTGGAGCGGATAAACGACCTCGAACCCCGTTGGCTTTAAGTTTCCAGGGCAACGCTGACGGGCTAGAAATCTGAATCCAAAGTTGAAGAATTCTTGCGAAATGTTCGTCCAGGCTCATTTCTCTCGGGGGCGATCGGGCGAATTTTTGATCGCTCTGCTCCCCCATCGAACGGCCAGCCCAACCATTTCGCGATCGTTTCAGGGTTAATTAACAGATATCCTTTATCTACAAAAAAACTGGGTGGAGATGAACAATGGGTGAATCCAAACGCCGCAAATCCCTCCTTGGGGACGACTACGGCAAGGCTCAAGAAACGATTTTGCCCAACGTGCCAATTACCAAACAGCAAGCCGATCGGTTCGTGAAGATCACCAGTCGCGGGGCTTGGATTGGGATCGGTACGCTGTTGGCCGCTTGGCTCACCATTCGATTTGTGGGGCCGGCCTTTGGCTGGTGGCAGGTTAACTAAAATCAGTGGGGGCGATCGCCCCAGAATCGCGTCATCATTGCGCCATTATTGATACCCTTGGGAAATCTTTGGGAAACATCTGCTCTGCTCCATTGGGCAGCCGGCCCCTGTGACCTGTTGCGATCGAATCCTAAGAATTCTCAACGGTTGTTCCTATCCCCCCGGATCCGAATCAAACCATGGGAAGATCGCAATAGTCCCCATCATGCCGGACTTTGAGCGCTTCCTTGGCTCAAAATATCTGTGCCAAGATCCGCGCCAATCCGTTGCGAAGAAGCCCTCAGGCAGTTTCGCATCCACTGCCATTCCCCCCTAACCTGCCATCCCCATCATCCATTCCTCGGGGACGGTCAATGTAACAATCCGAACAACGTAGACAAAAGTTTGGATCAGGGTTTTCAGGGGCAATTTCTAAGGGCCCAAGTTCTAGGATCCTTGGGAATTGATGAGCGTTTCTTCAGTGATTTTTCCGGAAAATCTGCTCAATGCTGACCAAAGTTTGATCCCGAAACCACTCGAAGCACTGTGTTCTTTCATACGGACTGGTGACACCGATTAGTGGGATCTTGCCAGCAGTTTACAGGTCACCGATGCCGCCCTTGCACTAGGGATAACCATCCCAAGCCCGGCATGGGGCAGACTAGGGCCTTTGTCGTCTTCCATTGTTAAGGGGCAGCCCCGGGCGATCGCCCCAAGCATCACATCAATCGAATCAGCGAAACCAATCAATCCGTTGATTGCTTGCTGAAATTCTTAAGAGACTATAAAAATCGTAATCAGCCTCTACAATGAAACCAGAAGATCGAGGGTAAGCCGTGTTTCTCAGACTTGCCGAGCAACATCGCCAGTTTGTCAGGGATCTCGTCATGAGCCTGCAGGCTTTGGCCAATGTTCTAGAACGCCGGGGCTATTTGGCCTCGTGCTATACCTGTGGCGATCGCATGAACAGCGCATCGTTTATGGTTAGTCTCGGCGATAATCACCTGATCCGGTTCCTGGTGTCCGACTATGGAATTACCTGGACGGAGATGCGCGATGATCGCGAACTCATGAAAATTGAAGGGGCTGAGGCGATCGGGCAGCTCCAGGAACTGGCCAAGCTGCTGAAGGTTTCTGAAAATTCCCCATTGGCCGATCGTTCCGTTCCCCAATCCCCCGTCATGGGCACAACGGCTCCAAACGCTTCAACCCAGATGTTGGTGGGCTAAGGTAAAACAGCAAACCGCGCTTGGTGGCCCGTACGCTGGGACGCTGCAAACGTTGCACCATGCAAACGTTGCACAATGGATGAGTCCAATTTCCCTCAGCGCGCCATCAAGACCGGTGGCCAACCTGCGCGATCGCCCAGTCAGCACGCAGTCATGACTCAGTAATCACTCGGGTCGCTCAAGGTGCAGGTGGCAACTCAGGGGTGGTTGTGTGTATCGTTGGAATCCTCATGCCCCTAAGCTGAGGAGGGTGTCAAGTGTCTACCTCAACCTCTGCTCTTCGCGGTTGATTGCGTTTTAACATCCTGCCCCTATGAACCCCCGCGCTGTCGATCCTCGCACTCCCGATCGCCCCCCGATCGATGCTGACGAGCATCGAGAGCAAGCCTATGAGCTGTTTCTAAAGCTTTACAACAACCATCGCGACTTCTTTGATGAGCTGCTTGATGCGGATCAGCAACAGGTGGGTGAACACCTCCGCAGCAGTCGTTATGTCCAAGGCATGGTGCGCGGTCAGCAAGCCTATCTGATCTCCAATCTGATTAACGGCAAAAGCCAATCCCTGCTGCAATACCAAATGATTTGGATGATGGGGCGCGATCCCCAAGCAGCATTGCCGATTCCCGATCAGCGCCTCTCCCGTCGTCATGCGGTGATTCAATATATTCCGCGCCGGGGTTTTTATTTGGTGGATCTGGGCAGCACCAACGGCTCTTTCATTAACGGTCGGCTGGTGCGGGGTCGCCACCGGCTGCGGGATGGCGATCGACTGCGGTTGGGGGGCTTTTCGTTTGATTTCTTTATCTGCTATAGCTCCCAAACGGTGAATTCGGCCCCGGCCGATTTGATTGCCCAACTCCAAGCCATGCCGATTCCAGAGGAAACGGATTCCAGCTTGCGCTACAAGGATGCGTTATCCGTGCCGCTGGCGGAGAAGTTGGCGGCGGAGGAAACAATGCTGGCCAGTGGCGAAGGGGCCCGCGAGAACGATGCCCCGGTGGACAGTGAGGATGATTTAGGGCCGCCATTGCCGGATCCCGAGGGATTTGCGTTTTAAGTTCTTGTTTTCGGTTTTTTCGGCTGGTTGGTTGGATGGGTTGCGGCGGCCCCAAGGCTAGCAACCGCTAGGTTCCATGATTGTCACCAGATCCACGCTGAATTGGGTCTCGAAGATCGGACATTCACAGTCCAAACTCCACCGCTCGATCGCGCAGTCATCGTTGCGATCGGCCGGTTCCAACAGCAATCGAAATTCGCGACTGGGGGGCCGAAACTGGCATTGCACCCGGCGCACCGCTTGAATTTGACGGCGATCGAGGGCGGCGGCCAGGCGCAAAATGGCGCTCAGCTCGTCCACCATTTGCCGATAGCGCTTGCCGGCCAGGGCCTGATAGCCCTCGTGGCGTTTTTTGGGAGCGCTCTTGCGGTGGTAGCGGGCCAGGTTGGCAATCACTTCAATTTCCGTTTCCGTGTAGCCCAGCAGTTGCCCGTGGCGGATCAGGTAATAGGCATGTTTGTGGTGAGCATCGTGGCCCACGTGGTGGCCGCATTGGTGCAGGATAGCGGCGGCCCACAACAGCTCGCGGCTATTGTCATCCCAGTTGTGCAAGAGACCTTGGGTTTGGTCAAACAGCGTGAGAGCCATGGCGGCCACATGCTCGGCGGAAGGTAGGTTCACCTGATATTTTTTGGCCAATGCCAGAACGCTGCGTTCGCGCACGGAGCTTTGGAACCGCAGGCGATCGTCAATCAGTTGGTGCTGCAACATCCAGTCAACGATTACGCCTTCCCGGAGCGATCGCTCGCACACCACCAGTCGATCGACCCCCAACAAATCCATGGCCTCTTGCAACACCACGGCTCCGGCCAGGATAATTTCTGCCCGCCGATCGCTCATTTCCGGCAGGGCCGATCGCTCCTCAATGTCCATTCGGCGCAGGCGATCAACCCATTCTCGCAAGGCCGCCAACGGCAACTCACAGCCCTGCAACGGGGAGGGAACATAGCCCGTGGTGTCCGCCGCATGGATGGCCGCCAAGCATTCCGCCGTGCCCGACGTGCCCACCAGGGTCAGTTGATCCGCGAGGGGATGTTTGGCCAGTTCCCCATGCAATTCTTCCACCGCCCGCTCCAACATGCCCCGGGCATAGGCCCGCAGCGCCTCGTAGTCCATGTCCGTGATCGGGTCGGTGCGGACAAATTCCGTGGTGAGCCGCACGGCCCCCACCTTGGTGCTGCTGAGATAAAGGGGTTCGCGCCCATCCCCCAGAATCAACTCCGTGGAGCCACCGCCAATGTCGATGATGGCGTGGGGCTTGCCATCCAGTTCCATGGCCGACAACACCCCCAGATAAATGCGGCGGGCTTCTTCGGGCCCGGCGATCGCATTCACCTTCATGCCCACATCCCGCGCCACCCGTCGCAAAAAGTCCCGGCCGTTGGGAGCTTCCCGCACGGCACTGGTGGCCACGGCAATCACTTCATCCACCTGCAGGCTCAGGGCCAGGTCATAGCACCGTTGCAGGGCGGCGATCGCCCGGTTCATGGCCGCCTCTGTCAAGTCACCGGTTTTAGGATCGCGCTCACCTAACCGCACCGTACTTTTCTCGCGGGAAATGATGTCGAAGGCGGGCAAACTGGGATCCACCCGCACAATCGCCATGTGAATGGAGTTTGTGCCGATGTCGATGGCGGCCACAACGGGGCGGCTCGATCGAAAAGCGAGCGGGGCAGGCGAAGGAGACAGGGTTTGCATGGTTTGCATGGCGGGTCTAGGCCGATTTTAATACCGCAGTTGATCAGATGCGCATTCCAGTTCGTGGATTGGCTGAACAGCAGAGAAACTCCGGATTGGGCACTTGATTTTGCGAAGTGTATTGCAACGCTGCTTTACACCCTGCGAGTGCGTCCGATGCTGTTGTCTACTCTTCGATCGATTACAGCCCATAGCCAATTGTGGATGAATCCGATGATGGATCAGGCGGCGGCCACCCACTCGCAGCCCGATCGCGCCATTGTCCTCGGCGGAAGTTTGGCGGGTCTGTTGGCCGCCCGAGTTTTGGCCGACCGCTTCCAAACCGTCTTGGTTTTAGAACGAGATCCCCTGCCCACCCCCTGGGAACGACCGGAAACCCCGGACGAAACCTGGTGCAATCGTCGCCCTGGCACGCCCCAGGCTGATCACGTACATGTGCTGTTGGCTCGGGGACAGCAGATTTTGGAATCGCTCTTTCCTGGATTCGCCAATGACTTGGCCACATCCGGAGCCGTGGAGGTTAACTGGACAGCAGACTGCGCCATGATGGGCCTCGGCAGTTGGAATCCAAGGGTTTCGTCGGATTTGGTGACCCGCACCAGCAGCCGATCTCTCCTGGAAAGCCTGGTGCGGCGACGGTTACAGGCAATTCCCAACGTGATCTTTATGTCGGGGGTCGCGGTTCAAGGGTTAGTGGTGGCGGGCGATCGGGTCACGGGAGTGCGCCTAGAAGGGAACTCTGCCCAAAACCTGGTGAGCACCTTGGCCACGGAAACCCTCTTGGGGGCCCAATTGGTGGTGGATGCCATGGGGCGCAATTCCCAAATGCCCCGCTGGCTGCAACAGTTGGGCTATGGCTCCGTTCCAGAAGTGACGATCGATGCCAAGTTGGGTTACGCCAGCCGTTGGTATCAAATGCCCGCCGACTATTTGGCCCAGGTGGCTCAGGATCCGGAAAACACCTGGAAATCAATTTTGCTGTGGGCCAAGCCACCCCACCAACCCCGCGCCGGGGTGCTCTATCCGGTGGAGGGTAACCGCTGGGTGGTGACGGTTTCGGGAACTAATGGCGACTATCCGCCGGCCGATGAGGAAGGGTTTTTGGCCTTTGTCCGCAGCTTGCGGGATCCGGCCATTGCGCGGGCGATCGCCTCGGCGCAGCCGATTTCAGACATCAAGCTCTATCGGGGCACGGCTAACCGCTGGCGACATTACGAACAGTTGGCCACGTTCCCGATCGGGCTGGCCCTGTTGGGGGATTCGGTTTGTACCTTCAACCCGCTCTATGGCCAGGGGATGACCGGAGCCGCGATCGGCGCGGTGACCTTGGGTGATTGTCTCGATCGGGCCCAATCGGAATTGGGCCTAGATTGGGGACAATTTACCCACCTGTTCCGACAAGAGTTGGCCCGTGTGATTCAGTTGCCTTGGTTGATGGCCACGGGGGAAGATCTGCGTTGGCCCGCCACCGAAGGGCCGCGACCCGATCGCCCCACGCGCTGGATGCAAGCTTATCTGGAGCGAGTCTTGCATCTCACCGATGCCCACAAGGACATCCATGAGATCGTCTGGAAAATCCAGCACATGATCCTCTCGCCCCAAGCCCTGTTTCATCCCTCGATCGTGATGCGGGTGGGGGGCGCTTGGATCTATCAACGGCTGCTGGCCAATTGGTTTCCCACCTGGGGGCCCGAAAACCTGAACCTCACGCCCTCGTTCTTGGGGGCCCGGCGTTAGGGGCCGATTTCCCTAATCGTTCGTTACGTCCGGCACATCCGAGAGCACTCGGCCGGGAGTCGATGCCGCTGGGGCTGTTTCTGCCTCGGCGGCTTCGTTGTTGGGGGCATCGTTGGTGGCATCTTCCGCCGGGGCGGCATCTTCCGCATTCGACGCGGCCTCGCTTTCCGGAGCATTCTCCGCAGGCGTTGCCCATTCCTCCCCGATCGCCAGAGTGACCCGATCGGGGCCGGCGGCCCGCAGCTCACTGACCAACTGCAACACCTTTTCGTAGGGCAAGTTGCGATCGGGCTGAATCAGCACCACGCCCTTGGGATTCTTGAGGTAGTTCTGAATATCCGCCTTGAGTTGATCCTTGGGAATGGCGCGATCGAGCACCACCGTTTGCCCCTGGCGATCCAGCTTAATCAACAAAGGCGGTGGCGGCGGCCCCTGGTCGGGTTCCGCAGGCGCATCCTCACCGCTGGCGGGCAGGTTCACCTCCAAGCTGTTTTGGCTGCCCAACACCATGGACAAAATGATGAAAAAGGTAAGCACCGTCATCAACACGTCCAGCATCGGCACAAGGTTGACTTCCGGGGGCTTGTGGTGAGTCTGTCGATTGCGCGATCGCATGGTTGAGAATCCACTCCGGTGAGGGGGGCAAGAGTGCCGAGGACAAGGGTTAATCAACGGAAGCGACAGGCAGCGGCCGGAAAAACCAACCGGCTAACCCTGCTCGAAGGAGAGACCGACCCGATCGCCCCCCACGGCTTTCAGGAGCGTCAAGACTTCTTCAATCGATCGAAACGGCAAGGTGCGATCGGCCTTCAACACCACCATCCCATCCGGCTGTTTGGCAAAATAGTCCGCCACGGCTTGATCCAGTTCCGCCGGGGTCACCGGTTTGTCATTCAGCAAAATCTGTTTTTTTTGGTCTAGTCCCACCAGCAGCGGATCCTTGGGAACCGTCGCCGCCGCTGAGGTTTTGGACTTGGGCAACTGCACGTTGGGCATCTGCGCCCCGGTCAGGGTCATCGACACCAAAATAAAGAACGTGAGCACCGTCATCAACACGTCCATCATTGGCACGAGGTTGACATCTGGGAGCTGATTGGCCGATCGGGTTTTGGGTCGCATGGGGCCTGGTTTCCTGTCCTAATCCACTCCTAATCCACTCCTAATCCACTCCTAATCCACCAACGACGGCGGGCGATCGGCATAGGGTAAAGGGTCGAACCCATGGGTTGGCCGTTCACCACCGGGCGATCGACCGCCACCGCTAGGCAAGTCCGGCGTGGGGAACAGGGGTTCATACCAAACCTGGCGATAGATCAGCTCCAAGCGACTGCCCACCTCGGTGAAATAGTCGATTTGCTGAGATTGCAGCACCACCAACACCCGAAACACCACCAGGGCCATAATCGCCACAATCATGCCAAAGGCCGTGGTCAACAGGGCTTCACCGATCCCCGCTGCGGCGGCCGTGGCGGCCTTGGTGTCGCCGCCCCCACCAATATTCAAGTTATTGAAGGTGGCAATTAGCCCCGTCACCGTTCCCAGCAGTCCCAGCAGGGGGGCAACGGCCACAATCGTTTCCAGCAATTTATCGCCCCGTCGCATTTTCACGAATTCCCGTTCGGCGGCCGTTTCCAGCGCCAAATTAAACGTTTCCGGGGTGGCTTGTTTCAACATCAAGGGAGCCAACAAAAATCGCCCGATCGGGAGGGTTTGGGCCTCGCGAGCCGTGATCGCCGCATCCTCTAGGCTATACTTCGCCGCCGCCAATACGTCATGGACAATCCGATCTTCCTGGGCCATTAACCGCACCCAAAACACCGTCCGCTCCAGGGTCACGGCCACCGTCGCGATCGACATTCCCAGCAGGGGCCACATGACCGGCCCCCCTTTCACCAGCAAATCAAAAACCTGAGACATGGCCGCCCTAAAACCCAAAAGCGTTGTGATACTTAGCGTTGCCGATTCCCATTGATCCCGCTCGATCTCCCCCACCAGCCCCAAGCATCCCATTGGTTAGTCGATCGATGCCCTAACCGATCCCTGGGTAGCTGCAAGGTTCGATCGCACCCTTAACTCAAGACCATCGCTTGATCAGTTCAGCACGATGGCAGAGTCCGTAATCAATCACAAAATATCAGAAAACATCAATCCTTCATCAGTTCATTCATGTCGTTGATTCACAGATCAATCAATTCACTGATCAACTCATCAACCAATGCAAGGAAAATCAAGAAATGAATGCGAGAAAAATCAGAAAATAAAATAAAAAATAATTGAAATTGATCCGAATTTTACCAGCACTGTTAAATGGACTTCTTAAATAAATTGACTTCTTAAACTAGTTTGCAATTTTTTGGCAATTCTTAGAAGAGAGATTTTTGAAAAAATGCTCTCTAGAATACCTCTTAAAATATTTTCTGAAGTGCCTTCTAAGAATCGTATGAAAGCTTTAGAAGTGCTCTGGCTTGGAAAAGTCTTGGAAGAAGCTCTCGAATCTGCTTTGATAGTTGCCCGTGAAATGCTCTTAACTTAGGCGATCCTATTCTGTCTTGCAGATTTTTAACTTGAAATGTGAATGTTGAGAGCTAATTAAGCACTTTGATCAATTGATTTAGACGTTCAGAGCTATTTATTTAGACGTTTAGAGCTGTTTTTGATTGCTCCTGCCTAAAGTCAATCTTGTTTAAATTAAGAAAAGTTTAAATGCAATTAAATTTTTGAATAAGACGCAAAATTGCGTAGCTTTAGTCATTTTGTTAGGGGTTCACAACGAATCAGAATGATTTAAATTTTCTTTAACCCATTCTTAATTCAATAGCAGACTTCTAATAACCGATTTCCGAAATAATGAGGCTGCTAAGTTGGAATTTTTTAACAACTTCTTGAAGTTTGCTTGCCTCTGATCACCCGCTTCAGACAGACAAGTGTTGAGTCGGTGATCCAACTGCCAGCAAATTTTCAATGAATCGCAAGCCAATCCAAGGCAATGTCGATGCTCTGTTGGCATCACACAAAATACTGAATCGATTCCGCACCAATTGAGTGCGGCCAAGATCTGGGCCAGCAGTTTCAATCGGCAATGGTTTTAAGGTTTCGCTATTGGGCCAGAGCTTGAACATTGACTGACGGCTGCGGGCCGGGTCTTGGGATGGGTTGCTGGTGTTCGTCATCAATCTTTGTGCTGGAGTGAAGTGTTTATGATCTCTACGAAGTTGCGTCGTCGGAGCGCGATTTTGGCCGGAGCAGTGGCAGCGCTGGCATTTGTTACGAACTGGGGCACCCAAGCCGCTCAGTCCCAGAACAACACGATCGCCATTGATGGGTCGAGCACGGTGTTCCCCATTACGGAAGCAGTGGCCGAAGAGTTCCAAGCTTCCAAGCGGGGAGCTGTGCGGGTGACGGTTGGGATCTCGGGAACCGGCGGCGGTTTCAAGAAGTTCTGCAACGGTGAATTGGATATCAGCAACGCATCGCGGCCAATTAAGGAAAGCGAGCAACAGGCTTGCGCCGCTAAGGGAATTGAGTACGTGGAGCTGCCTGTTGCCTACGATGCGCTGACAGTGGTGGTGAACCCCCGCAACACTTGGGCCGCCAGCATGACCACCGCAGAATTGAAGGCCATGTGGGAAGGGGCTGCCGAAGGAAAAATTACGAAGTGGAGCCAAGTTCGTCCCGGCTGGCCGGATGTGAAGTTCACGCTGTTTGGCCCCGGTGCAGATTCGGGCACGTTTGACTATTTCAATGAAGTGATTTTGGGCAAGGACAACAAGAGCCGCACGGACTACACGCCCAGCGAAGATGACAACGTGTTGGTGCAGGGCGTTTCGCGCGATCAAAACGCCTTGGGCTATTTCGGCTTCGCCTACTATGACCTGAACAAGAGCCGCGTGAAGGCGGTGGCCATTGACTCGGGCAAGGGTGCTGTGATGCCGGCCGTCGCAACGGTGAATGATGGAACCTATACGCCGCTGTCGCGCCCTATCTACATTTACGTGAAGAAGTCGGCGCTCGATCGCGCTGAGGTGCGCGAGTTTTCGGAGTTTTACCTGAAGAATGCAACTCGTCTGGTGCGGGAAGTGGACTACGTGCCGCTGCCGGATGCGGACTACCGAGCGGCGACCCAGCGCTTGAGCCAACGGGAAGTGGGCCGCAAGCCGCTGCGGGCGGGCCTGTAGGCCCAATCGCTGAGATAGCAAGCGGCACTGGGCAACTGTGGATCGATCGAACCCCACTGGGGATCATGGGTCGATCGCGACGGTGGCCCAGCGCCTGAGCTAATCAAACTGAGTGAACTGGGGCAAGCGGTCTGCCAATGGGGTCGATCGCTTGCTCCTTTGATATCAAGACCTATGGCTTTGCGAGATTCAACTCCCCTCAACCCTTGGCGGCGATCGCGCGATCGACAGCGCTGGACTGAACGGGCGATCGAACTGTTGCTGTTGCTGGCGGCCCTCTCTTCGATCGCCACCCTGCTCGGCATTCTTTACGTTTTGGTGGGTGAATCCCTACAATTTTTTCAGCAAGTTTCCCTTTGGGAATTCATTACTGGAACCCGCTGGACACCGCTGTTTGGCGATCCCAAATATGGCATTTGGCCGCTGCTATCTGGAACCTTAACAACCACCTTTGTGGCTTTGCTGATTGCCATTCCCTTTGGCACTGCGATCGCCATTTATTCCAGTGAATTTGCACCCACCATGGTGCGCGAAATTCTGAAACCGCTGCTGGAATTGTTAGCCGGTGTGCCCAGCGTTGTTTATGGCTACTTTGCCCTGTTGGTGGTCACGCCCCTATTGCAACAGGTGCTTCCTTGGCTCCCCGGCTTCAACATGATCAGCGCAGGCGCAGTCATGGGATTAGCCATTATTCCGTTGGTTAGTTCCATCAGTGAAGATGCCATGCAAGCCGTGCCCAATACCCTGCGCGAGGGATCCTATGCCATGGGGGCAACCAAGCTCCAAACGGCGTTGAAAGTGGTGTTTCCGTCGGCCATTTCTGGGATTATGTCCGCCTATATTTTGGGCACATCCCGCGCCTTGGGGGAAACCATGATCGTGACGATCGCGGCTGGTTTGCAACCCACCCTCACCTTCAATCCCTTTGAGCAAGCTGCCACGATCACGGCCTACATTGTGCAGGTCAGCATGGGCGATTTGCCCCACGGCACTTTGCAATATCAAACCATTTTTGCCGCAGGATTAACGCTGGTTCTTTTAACCCTTGTCCTGAACATTATTGGTCACTTACTGACAAAACGTTATCGCGAGCGTTACTGATGTTAGCTGCCAAGTTTTCAGACCTCATTACACCCCAACTGGGTCACCAACTCCATCAACGTAAGCTGCTGAATTTGGGCTTTATGGTGATGGGCTTGGTGGCAATTTTGGTGGCATTGTTCACCCTGGCAGCCTTGATTATTCATATGGCCATGAGTGGCTGGCCAAGACTCAGTACCTGGGAGTTTTTCACGGCTTTTGCCAGCCGTCGCCCAGAACGCGCCGGTATTTTAGCCGCTTGGGTTGGCAGTTTGTTGGTGATTTCGGTTACTGCCATTGTTGCAGTGCCGATCGGGGTGGCCGCGGGTATTTATTTGGAAGAATATGCTCACAAGAATTGGCTTTCAGAATTGATTGAGATCAACGTCACCAACTTGGCTGGAGTTCCTTCCATTATTTATGGACTTTTGGCCTTGGGTGTGTTTGTTTATGAGTTCAAGTTTGGGCGTAGTGTCTTAACGGCTGGTTGCACGCTGGCGCTGTTGATTTTGCCGATCGTAATTGTGACCACGCGAGAGTCCTTGCGATCGATTCCGCAAATGATTCGTGAGGCCGCCTATGCGGTGGGAGCCACCCAATGGCAAGTCATTTGGCATCATGTTTTGCCCTACTCGATCGGGGGCATTTTGACGGGAACCATCATTGGTTTGTCGCGGGCAATTGGTGAAACCTCCAGCTTGATTACGATTGGTGCTTTAACCTTTATTGCCTTTTTGCCCGAGTCTCCTTTTCAAGGCAAACCACCTTTTGTGTCCTGGGAATGGTTGAATTCTCCCTTCACCGTGATGCCAATCCAAATGTTCAATTGGGTTTCTCGGCCCAATCCTGAATTTCAGATCAACGCAGCAGCGGCAGGCACAGTGTTAATGACCATGACTTTGCTGATGAATGGCTTTGCAATTTATCTCCGCTATCGTCTGCGTCAAGGAATCAAATGGTAACCAGCAGCTCAGAGACTATGCAGCGACTTGATAGCCAATTTCCCATTAAAGCCGAAGTACGATCGCTTGATTTTTACTACGGTCAGTCCCAGGTGCTGAACGATATCAACCTTGCGATTCCCGATCGGCAAATTACGGCCCTCATGGGGCCATCTGGGTGCGGTAAAACAACCTTATTGCGGTGTTTTAACCGAATGCATGACCTATATCCTAACAATCGCTATCGGGGTGAAATTCTCTTAGATCAACGACACAATATTCTCAGTCCCACCATTGACCCGATCGAGGTGCGGATGCGAATTGGGATGGTTTTTCAAAAACCAAATCCTTTCCCAAAATCGGTTTATGAAAATGTAGCCTACGGTTTACGGGTTCAGGGTCGCACTCAGCGATCGGACTTGGATGAAAAGGTGGAAGCGGCCCTCAAGTCAGCCGCCCTCTGGCATGAGGTGAAAGATCGCCTAAAAGAACCAGCGTTTAATCTTTCCGGTGGCCAACAACAGCGACTTTGTATTGCTCGTGCCCTCGTAACTAACCCCGATTTAGTGTTATTCGACGAGCCAACCTCTGCGTTGGATCCCATGTCCACAGCCCATATTGAAGAATTAATGCGGCAACTGAAGGCCCAAGTCACGATTTTGATTGTGACCCACAGCTTGCAACAGGCAGCACGATTTTCAGACTATGCCGCTTTCATGTATTTGGGAAAACTTGTGGAATTTCAAAGAACGACAAAGCTGTTTGCTGAACCACAAGATCCACTCACCCAATCTTATTTATCAGGCAGTGTTGGCTAAAGAGTTTTGAGATCCGAAGCATTCATTGCTCAACGGTTAATTAGCGTTGATTTTGATTTTGACTTTGATTGCTATTTAGACCGGTTGCCATTACTCATTTGGACGATCGCCTCCCATGGGTTCTTCACCAATGCTGAACTTTAAACTTGATTCCCTACCCTGGGCTGCCAACCAGTGGAAACAGATTCAGCGATCGATTCCTTATTTGCTGAACCTTTGCAATCGGCCATTGCTGTTTGTGGCGATCGGGCTGCATGTGGCGGTGTTGATGTTGCCCACGCCCGATCGCACTGAAACCGAAAAACAGCCCCCCAAGGAAGTGATTAAGGTTTCCCAATTAAGCGCCGCGCCGCCAAAACCCAAGCCTCAAAAACCCAAAAACGCCAAGCCCAAACCCCAAAAACCCAAACCCCAAAAACCCAAAGCCACGCCCCCCAGGCGATCGCCCGCGTTGGTAGCCACGCCGCCCAAACCCAAACCCACGGAACCAGCCAAGCCCACCCCCACCGCAAAGCCTGAACCCACTCCCAAGCCCGATCCCCAAGGCGAAGATCCCTTAGCCAATACGCCACCGGTCAACACGCCCCCCGTGAATCAGGCGGGCGGCGACAGCACCGGCAGCGGCAAGGGATTGGTGGATGAATTAAGCAAAGAAATTCTGGCTAAATTGCTGGAAAGTGGCACTAATGATGAAGCCACGCTTCAGGAATTTATGGTCAGTATTCCTGAAACCATTCCTGAGGGAATTTATAGTGATTTTGTGGGAGCCGATGGCCAAATTTTGGTCGATCGCGGGGCCTTTGCCTCGTTGGCGATTCCTCAAATGTCTGCCAGTGCCGCCTACTCGGACTACATTGAGCCAACCCTATCGCAAAAACTGGGATTTGAAGTCACGGAAATGGATCCCAACTACGGTAGCTCTAAATTGTTTATGGCTAAAAATACCGGTGGCATTACTTTCTTTTTTAGCCTTGTGAAGCTGACCAATAGTAGTGGTGCTTTTATGGTGCTTTGGAAAACGGATCCAAGAACTTAGAGGATGTCTGAGAGGTTACTTGGGATACTGGCAAAACACTAGTATTTGTGGAGACTGAGGGCCGGTCGCCAGTTCGGTTAAAAGCGTTGCCAGTGGGCACGGCCCCGCCAAAACACACCGACTAAAATTGCCATCACCATCGGCTCGCTGAAGGAAATCAGCAACACCGGCAACGGCAGCAGGCTCAAAAGACCCAGTTCGCCCCCCACACAGGCCACCAACGTCCACAGGCTGCCCCCATTGAGTCGCACTTGCGGAAACAGCCGCTCGGCACAATGCACCGCCAAGGCTCCCAAGCCCAGCCCGATCGCCAGGATTAAAAAAATTGACCAGGATCCCAACCCCATCAACCCCGCTGCGAGGGGCGGCCAGGCTTCGGCCAAGATAATTACCCCTTGGTCGATCGCCATGGCCAGGGCGAGGCTGAGGGCCGCCGCACCGGCCATGGATCCCCAGGGTTGTTGGGTAATTTGTCGCCAGGGTTGGCTCACGCGATCGACTCCGAAATGGGGCTAGGCTTGGGCGGGTTTTTGGTGGCGCACTTCCACCACGGTGTGGACATTGCCACGGGGGTTAAAATCACCCACGATCGTCGCTTCCAACGGATCGGCGGCTGCCACAAAGTCGTCCAAAATTTGGTTAATGGATTCTTCGTGGGAAATGTAGCGATCGCGGTAGCTGTTGATATAGAGCTTGATCGCCTTCAGTTCCACAATTTTTTGATCGGGCACATAGTCGATCGAAATTTTGGCAAAGTCGGGATAGCCGGAAAAGGGGCATTTGCAGGTAAATTCCGGCAAGCTAATTTGCACATGATAGATCCGACCCGGCCGCGGATTGGGGAAGGTGATCAGTTGTCCTTCTTCGATTTGGCGCTCACCGTACTTCACGGGTTCGTGGGCGGTGTCGGCGGTGGCTTGGCTCATGGCTGTGGCTCTGTGAGGTTGCGAGACTGGAGAACAGTTTACAAAACTTGATGGATTCACTCCAGCCAACCAGCCCCATTTAGGCCACGGGCGATCGGCCGCGCGATCGAGCCAGTCCCGATCGGGAAATCCAGATCACGTGAGTTCGCAACCCAGATTGGGGAGTCGATCCTAAGGGCGATCGTTGATAATGGCCGGGAGTCTTTGCCGTTATTCAACGTTGGGTTGGGTTGAGCTATGGATAGCAACGTTTCGCCGAAGTCCCTTGTGTCGTCCGGGCCAAGCGGTTCCCAAGGCACAATTCCCGTGGCGGTTTATCGCCAATTGGCTTCGGAACTGCAAGCTACCCGCGCCATGTTGGAAGCAGTGCAAAAGCACAATGCCCAACTGACCCAGCAGCGCGATCGCCTGCGATCGGACTTGGATGCCTTGGCGGAAGCCGTGGCCACCCTGCGGGCCAATGCCACGCCCCAGGATGCCCCACGCCCCTTAGATCCCAATCCCTTGAGTGTTGCACCCAGCGCCCCGATCGCCCCGCCGCCGCCGATGGTGGCCAGGCCGCCGCAGCCCGCTTTGGCCCCCAACGCCCCGATCGCGGGAGATCCGTTCCAGCAAGCGGCCGTGAGTGATTGGAACGCCTTGCCGGACTTGGAACCCATGGCGGAATTTTATGGAGCCGCCAACGAACCGCAACCGACCCGGCTGGGAGGCTTGGGCAACTTTGGGCGATCGACCCCCAACGGCGGCTCCGGCGAGTCCAGCTCTGGCATTTGGCCCATTTTGGCGATCGCCCTGATTGCCATGACGGCCTTTGGCATTAGCTTTGCCCTGGTGCGGCCGATCATGGACAGCAAGCAAAAACCGTTCCAGCCAGCCCAACCCCAAATTCAGCCCAACCCCAGCCCCAACGCAGCGCCCGCCAATCCCCGCTAGCCATCACAACCGGCCTCAGACATCCCCTAAGCAACGGTTTCCAAGAGAGCCACGGCATAGGCACAGATGCCCTCCTCGCGTCCCGTGGGGCCCAATTTTTCGTTGGTGGTAGCCTTCACGCCAACGCGATCGGGTTCAATGCCCAAAACTTCCGCAAGGCGCGATCGCATGGCGTTGATGTGGGGTTTCAGCTTGGGCCGTTCCGCCACCACCACGGAATCAATATTGCTGACTTGCCAACCCCGATCGCGCAGGAGTTGGTTGACCTGAGCCAGAAGCTTCAGGCTGTCTGCTCCCTTCCATTGGGGATCCGTGGGCGGAAAGTAGTGACCAATATCGCCCAGGCTGAGGGCCCCCAACATCGCATCCATAATTGCGTGGGTCAGCACATCCGCATCGCTGTGGCCTTCCAAACCCAGTTCATGATCGATTTTGATACCGCCCAAAATCAAGTCCCGATCGGGCCCCAGGCGATGAATGTCATAGCCATTACCAATCCGAATTGCCATCGATTTTCCTCCTGTATTTGCATCCCTAACTCAGCCATCGTTGAGAATGTCTGAACCGCCAAAAGTGATCCGCAACTGACCCAATTAATCAACGAAGACAAGGCAACGAACACAAGTCAACCAAGACAAGGGGCTTAAGCCCCTTGCTCCCCGACTGCTGGTGTTCTCTTGTTCCCCGACTGCTGGTGTTCTCTTGTTCCCCGACCGCTGGTGTTCTCTTGTTCCCCGACCGCTGGTGTTCCCTTGTTCCCCGACTGCTGGTGTTCCCTTGCCCCTGCGACGACTGGCATTTGACCAGTGCTTCCAGACACTTTTCAGACATCCTTCCTTTCAGACATCCTTTAAGATTGGGTGGGTTGAATCAGCGGCAATAGCTCCGATCGCCGTTGATTCCAAGCAGCCAAAGCCGCCGGATCCGAAGCCGTATTCAGCTTCAGCAAAACCACCCCATCTTCCACCATTTGCACCCCATAGTAGCCTTGGGCCAGCACGCGATCGGCTAAGGGCACAAACTCCCGCAATTCACCCCGTTCCTTACTGAAAGCCACCTGATAGCGGGCTAAATGCCAAGTATCGGCCAGCAAATAATCAGCGGAATAAACCTGTTGATTATCACGACGAATTTCCGTCCAAGGAAGGCGAATAATCGCTCGGCGGCTGGACAGGGGTGGAACTAAATAAGTTGTGGCCGCAACGCTCGCATCTTCAGGAATTTGCGCGAGCACCTTGCGCACATGACCCACATGGTTCCACTGTTCCGGCAGCGACACATAAACCCAAGGCTGCACCGAATCAGGAATTAGAAAATATAAAACCCGATGGGGATTAGACGTGAAGGAAAACAGCAACGAGAGGGCAATGCAAGCGGCCCAAAACCGCCGAAACTTCGGTTGTTTGAATCGATCGCCATGGGACTTCCACCACAAAATCGCCCCATAAAACATCCCCGGCACGATCGTGATCGCGTAGCGAATGTTAATAGACAGGGCCGATTCCCCTTGCTGCAAGAAAATCTTCAGCAATCCAAACCCCGAAATAATCCAACTGGCGGGAGACAGGGCCGGCACAAAAGCCAAAGGCAACCAATGACCTGCTAAATATTTCAAGGTTTCAAAGGGCGGATTCACCAGCTCCCAAATCAATAGCCAAGGCTGGGTCAGCATGGCTTTCAAAATGTCGATCGAGGAAGCTTCCTCTTCACCCACATATTGTCCAAAACGCTCAATCATGAATCGTTTGGAAATATCTGGCGAAAAGAAGGGCATGAATACATTGGTACAGGTCACCACATACAGAAACGACAGGGTGCAAAGCCCCAATCCTTGGGATGGAAACCGGCGACTCAAGACCATATAAGCCCCGATGCCAAATAACCCAATTCCTTGATCTTCACGAACCAATAAACTGAGACCTGCCACCAGCCAAAACAACCACCAAATCCGCCTTTCCATGGCCAGCAAAATGGTGAAGAAAAAGAGTGGAATTTGGCACAGGTCGTGGAAGTTGGAAAAGGTGGGGCCAATGACGGCGTTGGCGGCATAGTAGCCCGTGACAATCCAAGCGGAAACGGGGCCACTGAGGTGTTGCCGGGCCAGGGCATACAGCACAAAACCAGCAGCGGTAATTAGCCCCACTTGCAAAAACACCAGGGTGACCGCCTGGGAATGGAGGGCATAAATCGGCAGCCACAGGAGCAAGGCGGGGGTGAAGTGTTGCCCCAGACGGCGATAGAACACTTCGGCGGCTTGCCCATCTTGTTTGACGGCGCTGGAGAGGGAGGAGGACAGGGAACTTTCAAACCAGCGCCCGTGCAGGTTATTCCAAAAAACTTGGTTAAAGATGCCCTGGTCGTAGGAAGCGTAGAGTGTGAAGTAGCGGTGCAAACCCAGGATGAGGGTCACTGCGCCGAACAGGGCGGCCACGATGCAAACATGGCGCAGATTGGGGCGATCGCGCAGGGTGTTGCGCCCGAGGGTGAACCATTGGTTAACGACTTGCATGGTCGATCGCGCCTTGAGCCTGTTAATGGGGAACTGAAGCGAATGGGGAATCCGGGGGCTATTGTGCCACGCGGGGTTGTCCTTCGTGGGGATCGGGAAGCCAAACCGGTCGGGGGCGCGGCTGGGGGCGGGCGATCGGGCGATCTCGGGCGATCTCGGGCGATCGGTCTAGGGGATCACAAGATTCGCAGGGCCGCTTAAGGGATTGCTGGAACTCTTCAAAGAAACGTTAAATCTTGCAAACAAACTCCACCGTTCCCCAAGGTTTCGGTTCAAGATAGCCTCAAATTTGCTGTGTTTCGGGCGTTTCACCCCTTCAGAATCTATGTTGAACGTTTCTTTGTCCCTGCTGGCGGCTGTACCCACGACCCTCGAATGGAGTCCGAAGGTGGGTGCGGTGATGATTGCTTGCAATGTGCTGGCGATCGCCATCGGCAAATACTCGATCAAGTATCCCAGCGCGGCTCCGGCCCTGCCCTCGCCCGCTTTGTTCGGTGGGATGGGCTTCCCGGCCCTGCTGGCCACCACAAGCTTTGGCCACATTCTCGGGTTAGGGACAATCTTGGGCTTGTCCTATCTGGGCGCAATGTAAGGGGCGATCGCCCGATTTTGAAACTACCTGGTCATTCAGGGTGCATTGAACTCACCCAGTTTTTGACAGAGCGCGCGCCCAAAGGAGACCTGCAATTTCGCAAGACTCGGGCCGCAATGTGCTAAAAATTGGTGTGCCAAAACTAGTTTCCACTCCTCGCACCGCCATCGTCTAGCAATCGTTTATGTGCCGATCGGGTAGGGTTGCGTTTTGAACTTCAAAGCGACTCCTCTAATCCAGAGCTTCTTCAGAACTGATTGATAACGAATGGTTGAAGCGCCAAACTTCGGGACAGCATCCCCTGGGTTTGGCGCATTTTTTTTGGGCTGGCCAGGGCGATCTGATCCCGCATCCACTGCGAGATCCCCAGGGATCACAGGATCCTTGGGGGCAAGGGGTTTAAACCCCTTGTCTGGTGCTGGGGTGCTCTGGTGGGTGGGTGCTCTGGTGCTGGGGTGCTCGGAGCAGCAGGGCAAATGCTTAGTGGGTGAGGCGATCGATCACGGCCGGTAGCCATTGGCCGGGAATGCTGGAGAGAGCGCGGCTTTGGCCCTCAAGGCCCAGGTGTTGATAGATGGCGCGAATGGTGGCGATCGCCCCGCTGAGGGCCCGATCGCGCAGGGGGGGCTGATCCCCATGGGCGGTCAGAATCTGCACATAGGTCGCAAGGGCCCGATCGAGCTGGACTGCCCGATCGCTCCCCGTCAAGGGCAAGTAAGAATCGATGCCCAACTGTAGGTAAATCCAGGCCAGTTGGCTGGCGGCGGCGGCGCGATCGAACCCAAGAGGAATAGCGGGATCAATAGCCAAAGCTTGGGCATAGGCTTGGGCCGCCCGTTGCCAGCAGTCTCGCCGCCGCTGAGGATCCAGCGGTTGCAGTTGTCGCCCCAGTTGCCAATAGGTTGTGCCCAGGTTGTTTTGGGTGGCCGCATAGGCGGCGGGGCGATCGGCCGGGTTGCGATAGGGCAAGGCCGCTTCAAAGGCGCTGGCGGCCAGCAGCAACCACTGTTCTTGGACATCCACTTGAGCCAAGTTTAGGTAAGCGGTTCCCAAATTCGCCTGCACCGTACCGTAGAGCAGGTCGGGTTGCAGGCGATCGTCACCGGGATGCGATCGCCCGGCGGCCGGTTCAGTCCCCAAAGATTCTGCATATTCCGCCAAAGCCGCTCGGTAACTGTCGATCGCCCCCTGCAACCGGGTCACCGAGTCGCCATAGCGGGCCCAACTCCAAAGGGCCGTACCCAAATTATTTCGCGCCGCCACTCGCCAAGCCCGATCGCCGCCGGAACCATCCCCGATCGCCGCTCGGTAGGCCAACACCGCCCGCTCCCAAGCCTCGGCCGGATCGCCCCAGCGCACCCAATCGCCATAAACTCCGCCCAGGTCGTAGTACAGCGATCGCAGGGCGGCCGGCTCTCCGTGGGTTTGCACCCAGTCGATCGCCCGTTGATAGCATTGGGCCGCCGTTTCCAAGCTGGCCCGGGCCACTTCCGCCGTCACCCCCTTGGCCGCAGCTTTGGCGCGGGCCGCCGTGGCTTCCATCACCCACCGCTCCCAAACCGTCGGCGCAGGCGGACAGGGCGGCACAATCGGCTTGGCTCCTTCGTGGGGTCGGGGCAACACCGTCAGGGTCGGCCGTCCCCGATCGCGCCCACCAATCCAAGATCCAGCCCGATCGGCTCCCGACAAGGGATTCAGCAACACCGCTGGCTGGCCTTCAAACTCAAACGTGCCCGTACAACAGGCCCAAAACTGCGGAGCCGATTCCCGAATTGTGTAGAGCCAAGGGCGGGGAACCCACAACAACAAACTCAAATTCCCATGGGCCCAATTGCTGGCCAACGCTTCCAATTCCGCTAAAAATTGCCGTTGCAGTCGGGCCGCCTGCCGGGTCAGTTGTTCCACCCCCAACAGTTGCACCGTGGTTTCGGAAAGGGACTCGATCGCCCCGGAGAGGGTGGGTTGATGGGGTTCCAGGCGCAAGGTGGTGAGCTGCGGCGCGGGCAACTCCTGGGCCAACCGTCCCGCCAGCCGATCGCGCAGGGGCAAATCATCACAAACCACCAAAAACACCTGCCGCCGCAACCCCAATCCCAGGGACAGCCGCAACCGTTGATATAGCTCTTGGTTCCAACTGCCGGCCGCAGCGGAACGGGCGATCGAGCGTCTGGCCCGAGGGCGATCGGTCAAACTCTGGCTCGATCGACGGGCAGACCGAGCAACCCCCGGCACCTCCAGCAAGGACGAACCGGAATCGGCAAAACTTGACAGGATAGGCAGCAAAGTGGGCATGGCCAGCGTCCAGAAGCACGAGCGTAATCTCCTCTTCAAGACGGGTCACGCCGCTTCGGGATTTCCCAGGGCGATCGCCCGCCAATCGCCATTCAATTGTCATTCAATAGAAAATATTGGCGAAAATTGGCGAGAATTGGCGAAAAGATATTGGCGCGTCGGCCACAGCCCCTGAACGTTTCGCGATACTTTGATCGCAGGACTCGATCGCGCCGCTTTTCTGTTTCCCTGCCTCAAGCCGTCCCTGTAACAATACTTACCTCCAACTGGGCCGCCTAGATCCTGCCTTTTCTGTCACGATTTCAACAGAGTACCCCGAGGAAACCGCCAGTCAGCCGCAGCAAAGTAATCACTGTTTGATCACTGTTTGATCATTGTCTAGCCCCTGTTCAATTCCTGTTCAATCGCTGTTGATTGGCCCCCTTGGCATGAAACTTTCGCCCAGCAACCGTTTACTATTTGCCATTGCCCTTCGCAATTGGCTTTGGATTCTTGGGACTGTGATTCTAAGTTTCTGGAGCGGCATCTTTAACGGTGTCAGCATTGCCCTTTTGGTTCCGGGCATCCTGGCTTTTTTGGGTCGCAAAATTGACCTCGGAGCCGATGCCCCAGAACTGGTGCGTAACCTCCTTTCCACCTTTGATGCATTGCCCGAAGAGCAGCGGGGTGCTGCCATGGTGGCCACCATTGTGGGAGCCATTCTGATTAAAAACGTCCTGGCTTTTTTGAGCACTGCCGTTGGGGGGCACTTGTCCCGGGCCCTGGTCAATGACGGCACATTTCAAGGAATTCGGATGCTCCTCGGGGTGGGTTTGGATTTTTATAGCCGCACCAAAGCTGGCGATTTAATTCAACGCCTTGGCTCGGAAATGAGCGGAGCCGTGGGCACAATCAACACCGTGGTGCAAATTGTGGCCACGATGGTCACCTTGCTCACCTTCATTGGTTTATTGGTGGCCATTTCCTGGCAGCTCACGATTATTTCTAGTATTTTTGCCCTGTTGGTGGTACTGAGTAACCAACGATTTGCCAAAAAACTCAAGGAATATGGCAAACGGGGGGTGCAGCTCAGTCGGCTTTACACCAGTCAACTTCTGGAGGCGATCGGGGGGATTCGGTTAATCAAGGCCACCAGCAGCGAGGATTTGGAATATAACCGCTTAACGGGCACGTTGCTGAAGCGGCAACGGGTGGATTTACATTCCCAAACCTTCAGCTCTTTTGTGGCTTCGGTGAATGAATTTTTAGTAGTGGCTTCGTTGCTCTCGATCGTCTGGATTGGACGATTTGTGTTTCCCGGATCCCTCGAAGCCTATGCGGCCATTCTATTAACTTACCTATTCTTAATTTCGCGAGTTTTTGCCTTTGTCACCACCCTTGGGAAGGCGCTCAATAACTTAGCCCTTTGCTCGGCGGCCGTGGATGCCATGGTGCGTTTTTTAAGCCGCCAAGGCAAACATTTTGTGCCCGATGGGGCAGTGCCCTTTCCCGGTCTGCGGCAAGAAATTCGATTTGAAAATGTGTCCTTTGCTTACCCCAGCCGCGACAAAAGCCGGGTGCTCGATCGGGTCAGTTTGCGCATTCCTCGGGGGACAACCCTGGCCCTGGTTGGTTCCTCAGGGGCCGGCAAGTCCACCCTGGCGGATTTGATGATTCGGTTTTATGACCCCACGGGCGGCCGGATCACGATCGATGGCCAGGATTTGCGCACGTTTTCCCTCCGCAGTTTGCACCAGTCCATGGGCATCGTTAGCCAAGACACCTTTTTGTTTAACGACACGGTGCGGGCCAATATTGCCTATGGCTGCGAGGAGTTAACAGACAAGGCGGTGATGGAGGCGGCCAGGCGGGCCAATGCCTATGACTTCATCATGGATTTGCCGGAGCAGTTTGAAACCATGCTGGGCGATCGGGGGGTGCGCCTGTCTGGGGGCCAACAGCAGCGAATTGCGATCGCCCGGGCCCTGTTGCGCAACCCCGACATTTTGATTTTGGATGAGGCCACCAGCGCCCTGGATACGGTCTCGGAGCGCCAGGTGCAACAGGCCATTAACGAATTAAGCCGCGATCGCACCACGATCGTGATTGCTCACCGCCTGTCCACGGTGCAAAATGCCGACCAAATCGCCGTGCTCGATAAGGGGCAAGTGGTGGAGGTAGGAACCCATGCGGAGTTGCTGAGCAAGCGGGGTTACTATGCTCGCCTTTACGCGGTGCAGTTTTCCGAAAGCGCCACGAAAACCCCCGTCCGCTGCGAAAACGCCATGGAAAAACTGGTGATGGAGGAAACCATTTCCCAGTTGGGCGCATTGGAAGCAGAGGGGATCAAGATTGCCTTCGATCCGGGCAGTGTGATGGCTTGGGCCCTGAACCGATTGCCATCGCTCTATGCGGCCACCCAAGAGGGGGCTGCGTTTCAGCGCTACGTGGCGGAAGATGTGTGGCGATCGACAGTCAGCGATCGGGTGGCGGAGGCGATCGAACAAGTCCAGCAATCCCATTGGGAGGATGAGCGACATCCCCTGATTGAACAAATTCGGATGCGATCGGCGGTATTGGTGGAGCGGTTGTCCTATGAGGGACGGTTGCGGTTGAATGCGGTGATTGGCACGTTGGCGCTGTTGGCGGATGGGTTGGTGGAGTCGCCCCAGGAGGAATACGAGTCCCTGAAGGAGGCCTATCGAGCCACCATGCAGTTGCTGGCCACGCTGGAGTTGTTGGAGGATGCCACCGGGGGGCTGGAGTTCAAACCCCGATCGGGCAAAAAGGGCGATCGCGATGAGGCGCAAACCTCCATTTCCCGCGCGGTTTATCCACAGGTGAAACAGTTGGCGGAAATGCTGGAGATTTTGGCCAGTGAGCTGATTGATGAATTACTGCCCGATCAGTCCATTTCCCAACAGGCCAGCCGCCAAACCGACTATCGCGCGGCCTACGATGTGTCGATTTCGCTGCTCGATCGACTGGCGGCCATTGAAACTCGCGCCACGTCCTTAAGTGCTTAGAGGATGTCTGAAAAGTGTCTTTTGGCACGGGCAATGCACCAATAGTCGTGGGGGCAAGGGGCTTAAGCCCCTTGTCTTCGTCGATCGATGGGGCGTGCAGAGTATCGATTTTGGCTTTTCAGACATCCTCTTAGGGCTTGTCGTCATTTCCTAGGATCAGACGGAAACAGTTGATTTTCCATGTCCCAGTCGTTGTAACAAGGGGCTTGAGCATCTTGTCCCCCACGATCTACTAACGGCGGAATCAGGGTTTCAGGCGATTTGACGACACACCCTAGGAGAAGAAGGTTGTTGGGTCTTGCGGATTTGAGTTAGCTGAATCTGGACAAACCCGATCGCGACCACAGGCGATCGAACCGCGTTGGCCCCAAGAGGATCGTGAGGCCAATCTTGCCGCTGAGGATTGCCAAAAATCGCCATTCTCGCCACAGGTGCGGCCCAAACCACAGGGCCAGCAACAGCAACCGAGCCGATCGCCACCCACGCCCCCGATCGCGCGGCCCCGCCGTCAGGGCTTTGCAGGCTAATCCTTTGTAAAACCGCGATCGCGCCGATCGCCCCAAAGCCTGAGACCTTGGCCCCGCCTTGGCCAAATGGCACTCTAACACCGCATTACAAGCCCGCTCTAGCCGCCGCAAATTGGCCGAGGACGATCGATCCGAAACCCGGTAGCGCACTTGGGCCTCGGGAATCAGCACAAATTCACCCAACCCAGCCAGGCGCAACCACAAATCCCAGTCTTCCGCCGGAATGAGTTCCGTTTGGAAGCCCCCCACCTGCTCCAGGGCCGATCGACGAATCAGGGGATTGGAGCCATTTTCAATGAAATTATTCAGCAACAGGGCGGTGAACACCTGGCCCTGATGGCGATCGCGAAAGCCCGGGTGACGCAGTTGATTGTCATCATCCACATAGTCCGTCCAACTGTAGGCCAACACAGCGGCCGGGTTGTCCGCCAAGGCAGCCACCCGATCGGCCAAGGCCGTTGGAGTCCACCAATCATCCGCATCCAAAAAGGCAATCAGGGATCCCCGAGCCGCCGCCAAGCCGCAATTTCGGGCGATCGCCTGACCCCCGTTGGTCTGTCGCAACACCCGAATTCGCGGATCAGCCGTTTGCAGGGCAATCTCCCCCGTCTGATCCGTGGAGCCATCATCCACCACGATCGCTTCCCAATCTGTCCAAGTCTGCGATCGCAAGGCGGCGAGGGTTTCGGGCAAAGTGGCCGCCGCGTTATAGGCCGGAATGATGACTGAAACCTTAGGGCCTGTCGTCATTTCCTGGGATCCAGTAAAAATAGTTGATCTTCCATACCCTAACCACCCCAGACAAGGGGCTTAAGCCCCTTGCCCCCCCATGATCTCGTCCCGATGGAATCCAGGTTTCAGCTAATTTGACGACACCCCCTAGGGATGATCTACTCATACCAGGAATCAATTCAGAAATTAACGTTATGGGCGATTATGGGCGATCGCTCCATTCCGCAAAATCTACAGTCATAGCCTGTTCAAAGTTCAAGACTGGGGCGGTTGGGAACTGGTCGATCGGCAGATCGGTTTCAGCTTCTGCCTGCCTGCGAGCCTTCGCATAGGCTTTATCAACGAACTCCGAGAGTCGAGCTTGCAGGCTGGGATTATCGGTTAGCAGGTCTTCAATCTCGATCCGTGCATTTTTGATCGAAATTGACCATGAGCGCGATCGCCTGTGAGCTTGATAGTGCCACTTCAGGAGATGCAGATAGAGGCGTGCAAGCTGGTTAACGAGTGCGTCTCGTTTCGATGGCAAGTTTGACTAATAATTCAACTCTATTCTCTCTAGTAAGCTACAGAGTCAAGGAGAAACCCGATCGAGTAAGACAATGAGAATAAAGCAGCCAGTTTTGATGGAGCAGCCCTGTGACTTCGGGAAATTTGACCCAACAACCCAATTACCCAACCGAGTCCACCATTCCGCCTCACTGGGTGTTCACTCAGGTCGATCGCCCGGAACAGCCCGAGACCCAAACCCAGGATGCCGCCGCCCTTGATGCCGCCGCTGCCGATCATGGCCTGCGCCAGTTGGCCTTGGTGGCCGAGGATCGGGTGAAGGTGCGCCGACAGGTCACCCTTGATGATGGGACGGTGGCTTGGTTGCAACTGGCCCGGGGCACAGTGCTGCGGCCGGGCGATCGACTGCGCACCGCCCAGGGAGACTGTTGCCGGGTGGTGGCGCAACCGGAACCGGTGCTGACGGTGCGATCGCCCGATCGGCTGTCCCTGTTGCAAGCGGCCTATCATTTGGGCAACCGCCATGCGCCCCTGGAAATCACGATCGATTATTTGCGGCTCGCGCCGGATCCAACCCTGAAGGATTTGCTGGAACGACGCGGCCTCCAAGTGATTGAGGAAATCGCCCCCTTTGTGCCGGATCCGGGAGCCTATTCAACGGTCGATCGCACCCATCACGCCCACAACCATCATCACGACCACGCCCATTCCCACCACCATGAGTGAGCCACTGTCCCGATCGCTTGCCCTGTTGCAATTGGCTAGCCCGGCCTTGCCCGTGGGAGCCTTTAGCTATTCCGAGGCGATCGAAACCTTGGTGGACAAGGGCCAAGTGCGATCGGCTGCCGATTTGACCGACTGGTTGCGACAGGAGTTACGGGTGGGCAGCATTCGCCTGGAAGCGGCGGTCCTGCTGAAGGCGCGACAGGCGATCGATCAGGGCGATCGAGACTCTATTCACCACTGGAATCAATGGATTTCGGCCTTGCGAGAAACGGAAGAATTGCGGTTACAAAGTTGGCAAATGGGGCGATCGTTGGTCACCTTGGCCAAGGATCTCAACCCAGCCGATACCACCTTAGTGACGCTGAATCTGCAACCGGTGAACTATGCGATCGCCTTTGCCAGTTTGGCTGCCCATTGGCAACTGAGCCACGCGGAAATGTTGACCGCCTATCTACAATCTTGGGCCAGCAATTTGGTGAGCGCTGGGGTTCGTTCCATCCCGATCGGTCAAACCCAAGGTCAGCAAACATTACTCAATTTATGGCCCGATTTAACCGCCGCCATCACTGAAATTCAGCAACTCGCCACCGCTGATACGGATGATGATTGGTTTGCTTGTGGTTGGGGCCTCTCGATCGCCAGCATGACGCACGAAACCCAATACAGCCGCCTCTTCAGAAGCTAGTTAGCCGCTTGACTGATGTTTTTCTCATCGACCTGAAGCACAATAGAATTAGCTCGAAAATACCAGAGGAAAAAGAATGGTTGCCGCCAGAGAGAATCAGCCCCATTTCACACCGGAAGCCTATTTTGAGTGGGAAGCCCAACAGCTCGAACGGCATGAGCTAATCGATGGGCATGTCTACGCCATGACTGGCGGCACAAAAAACCACAGCGAGATCGCTAGCAACATTCTCATGATCATCAAGCCTCATTTACGAGGTGGTCAATGCCGAGTTTTTAATTCTGATGTAAAGATCAACATTCTTAATACATCTAACTATACCTATCCAGATCTCAGCGTGACTTGCGATGATCGAGACCAGAAAACTCCCCTTCACAGTACTTATCCTTGCTTGATTGTTGAAGTTCTCTCCCCCAGTACTGAGTCCTACGATCGCTGGAAAAAGTTTGAAAAATATCGCCGCAATCCAAATTTGATTGACTACGTGTTAGTTAGTTCCGAAGAGGTGGCGGTTGATATCTACCACAAGAATAGTGCGGGAAATTGGGTGATTTTGAGCTATCGATCGGGCGATCAGGTTGAACTGCAAAGTATTGGGCTAACCGTGGCGATCGAGGAATTCTATGAAGGAATTATGTTTGAAGAATAGTCAAAGTCCACCGACACGAAGTCATGAGGGTAAGGGGCTTAAGTCCCTTGTAACAAAGCCTGAGAGCAAGACAATCAATCACTCTATTTTTACCAGGAGTGTTGAATGATTAATTCATCGATTCGTCTGATTACCGATCAACAGATTTCAGAAATTTGCCAGACTATTGTTGAGCAGTTTCAACCTGAAAAAATTATCTTGTTTGGTTCCTATGCCTACGGTCAGCCCCACGAGTGGAGTGATCTAGACTTATTAATCATCATGGACTTTGAGGAACGGGCGATCGATTTAGCAGTGGAGCTTTGGCAAGCAACAAAGCCAGAATTTCCAGTAGATTTTATTGTCAAAACCTCTTATGAAATTCGATGGCGATATCAACAGTTTGATCCGCTAGTACGAGTGGCAATTGATCAAGGCAAGGTTCTTTATGACGCAAGTTCTTCAAGAGTGGCTAAAGCGATCTGAAGAAGATTGGCAAATTGTAAACCTTCTCATTCAGTCAGATTTAGATAGCTACGGATCAATTTGCTTTCATGCACAACAATGTATTGAAAAGTTGATGAAAGCACTCTTAATTCAAGCTGAAGTTGTGCCGCCCTACAGCCATGACTTATCGACACTCGATCGAATGCTCAGTTCCAGTTATCCAAACTGGCAAATTAACACCCAGGACTTAGCCTTTTTGACTCAATATGCTGTTGCGGCGCGATATCCAGGGCTGGAGGTTGATCGCAAAGATGCTCTAGATTGCATCAGTAAGTGTGCCAAATTACGATCAACTGCTTTAACTTTCTTGCAATGATTTAATGACTGTGAGCGTTGCTCGCAGATTGCTGCACAGATACAGCCCTACTAACTTTGATTCACCAATATTTAACGATTGTTCCAGTAATCTCTTCAACCTCAGTTGTCAAAATACTCCGCTAGCTCGATCGCGCGGAATTTGTGGAGAATGGGTTCCCTGAGGGCGGCCAGTTCATAAACAGGAAGTACCCCCGCGATCGGGTAGAGCATGGGCCGCATACTGGATTTATTCGCGATCCGGCGTTCTGCCAAGTTTTGGAGGCCCGGCTGCTCACCATCAGGAGATGCTGCCATGAAAACCAACCGATTTTTCTCGATTTTGACCGCCAGCCTGGCGATCGTCACGATCGTGCCTTGGGCAGCACCAGGCCAGGCCGAAAGGAATTGTATTTGAAGTGTAAGATATGATTTGCTCAGAACCCCAAATAACATTAACTGAAAAGACACAAGCATGACTTTATTGGAGCTTCGTGAGGCAACCTTAGCCTTGCCATGGCGAGATCGGTGGTTACTTCTTTGGACTGTCATTCGATCACTCTTCAGTTTCAAACAACAGGAAATGCCACCGACGATCCTTGAGCGCATGGGTGGATTACCAGAGCATTGGCTGCATGATGGTGACTTGGCTGATCGAGATTTAAGGCGAGTAGCCTTGGCCGATCGACTCCATCAATCCACTACAGATCAATCATGAAGCCAGCAAAAGTGCTAGTGGACTCAGGCGTTTTAATTGCTTTTTATAATGCTGAGGATCGATACCACAGTCGAGTTGTTGATTTCTTTGGCGCTTGTCGAAGTGAACTGATTACAACTTTGGCTTGTGTCACGGAAGTACTTTGGTTATTGAATAAAAGTTGGCAAGTTCAAAATATTTTTCTGAACCATTTAGCACAGAATATTTATTGCTGTGAGTCATTAAATCGTCATGATTTTCAAAGAATTGTAGAACTCAATGAACAATACTCAGATTTACCTGGAGACTTTGCAGATTTAGCATTGGTAGCTATTTCAGAACGATTACGAATTGCAGAAATTGCAACTTTAGATAAGGATTTCGATGTGTATCGTCGCTACCGCAAAGAGCCTTTCATTCGGGTCTTTCGCCCCTAACTTGATCAAACTCAGGTTACACATTACCCAACTACAGCCCTTACCTCGCTTAATAAGTACAGCAGACTGTAGGGTGAGCAATGCCCATCGACTAACAGCTTCGTATCATCTGCGATCTGACGTACCAATCGTTTGAGGTAAAGGCTGTATCTGCTCGCTAGTGAAGTCTAGCAGCATGAGATCGCGCGGAATTTGTGGAGAGTGGGTTCCCTGAGGGCGGCCAGTTCATAAACAGGAAGTGCCCCCGCGATCGGGTAGAGCATGGGCCGCATACTGGATTTATTCGCGATCCGGCGTTCTGCCAAGTTTTGGAGGCCCGGCTGCTCACCATCAGGAGATGCTGCCATGAAAACCAACCGATTTTTCTCGATTTTGACCGCCAGCCTGGCGATCGTCACGATCGTGCCTTGGGCAGCGCCGGCCCGGGCCGATTTGATTGCCCTGGGGCCGGGCATGAGTGAACCGATTCTTCGATCGGGCACGGCCGGCGGCAGCACCAGCACCAGTTGTGGCTTTGTGGCCGGTGCGCCCAACCATCGCTTGGCAGTGGGTCAGGATTTTGGCTCTCTGCGGGTGAAGGTGCAGGGGGGTGATGGGTTAACGCTGTTGGTGGTGGGGCCGAGCGGTCAATTTTGCATTCCGGCGGCTAATGGGGTGGCGGAAATGCCGGGCTATTGGAGCGCGGGCAACTATGAGATTTTTGTGGGCGATCGCAACCCCAGCAGCCGCCAACCCTATCAACTCTCGATTTCCACTAATTAATTGCCTAGTGCTCAAGATTAGGGATCGAAAACTGCATGAGCGTTCAATAGCGTTGGTCGGGTGGGGTGGCATCCCGTAGCTCTCGTTTGCCCACCTCCACCGCTTGCACATCGATCGTGCCGGGAGCCGATTGGCGCTGCACCGTTTGCCCCAACCCACTCAGGGTCGTGCCGCAGTTGGGACAGTTGCTGCTGAAGCCGCGCAGGGTGGTGACGGGATAGCCACAGGCGGGGCAGGGGCCGGCCACCAAGTTGCGCCGCAGCCACCATAAACCAACCACACTGAGCACGATCGGGGTCAAAATCACCAGCAACAGCAACCAACCGATCGCCTGCACCACCACCCCTAAACCGATCGCATTCAGCAGCCCGATCGCCCCTAAAATCAGCAACCAGGGCCCCAGGGCCGCGATCAGAATGGGCCAAGCTTGGGTTGATTTCCAATTAAAACGGTTCACGATCGGGTCAGCCTCTCAGCGAAACAATAGGGGCGATCGGGGTTTCTCAGAATTTGTTATTTAACTGTTAATTAGCCCCAACAATAATCCCAAGGTGCAGCAATGCCATGTTCAGCGCTGAGCCGTCTGGAATGCAGAAAATACCCCATTTCCAGTATGGGCCGCAGGGGTGGCCAACCCAAGCCGATCGGGGGTGAGGTTGCCCGGCGCGATCGGGCGGGATCGCCCCCCTAGCGAAGGGTGGTTTTTGAGGCAATGCGGGTCTTTTTGCGATCAGCCTCCGACAGGTCATCGCCCGCCTGGAGTTTGGTGGCCTGGGTTTGCAGCACCGTCGCCGCGTTGCGATCGCCCATTTGCAAAGCCGTTTGGGCCGCCGCTTGCAGCATGGTCACCGCCCCTTGGCGATCGCCCGTTTGCAGCTTGGTTTCAGCAATTTGGGTTTGGCGATATTTGGCCAATGCGCCGATGTGAGCCTGTACTGGGGCATTGGGAGCCGGGTGAAAGAGTTCGAGCGATCGCCCCATCACCGCGATCGGCTCCGACAGCACATCCACCTGACCCGTGGCCGGATCGTCATAACAAACCTGCACCTGAACCAACCGATGATCCCCCGGCGGCAACTGAGCCACATAGGCATTCACCAACACCACCCGCGGCCCATCCACCATCAAATCGCCCAACCGCACCTCCAGCCGACCATCGGGCAACTCCAGGGCCGTCAGTTCCACCGTTTCCGGGGCCACCTGAGCGATCGGCTTCAGCTCCGCCAAGCGCACAGGTGACTCCAACGCCAACAACAACCGCGCATTGGTTAACTGCACCGACTGCACCCGAGCCAAGAGCGTTTCAAAGGCGGCGGGTGCATCTTCCGGCTGTTCGATGTAGCAAAGGGCCCCGGCCCCCGCGTCGGCAATCTGTTCCAGGGTGTCTTGGTTCCAATGGCTGCCGAATCCGAGGCAATGGACTGAAATGCCGTAGCTCGCGGCCAATTCCGCCATCTTTAAACAGCGGGGATCGTTGCCATGCTCGTTTTCCCCATCGGTTAGCAGGAAAATTTGCGACACCGAGGGCGCAGTGGGCAAGATTCCGCCTGGATCGGCTTTGATGTTGCCCAACAAACCCGATTCCTTACGCGATCGCGCCAGTTCTTCAATGCCCAGCTTCAAACCTTCATCAATGCAAGTGCCGCCGCCGGCCGCTAAACCCTCGATCGCCTGCAAAATTGACAGCGGCTCCGGGGCCACTTCCTGACAAGGCAAAATCACTTGGGCCTCGTGGTCAAAGGCCACCAACGACAGGCGATCGCCCAGGGCCAACTGACCCACCAGCTGACGCGCCGCCGCTTTCACCATCTCCATCGGTCGGCCGCGCATGGAACCGCTGCGATCGAGAATCAAGCACAGGTTCGATCGCACCCGCCCATGGCCGGCCTGGGCCGCCACCGAAATCGCCAGTTGCCGCTGGTTACGGGCCAACTTGGCATCCAAATTGGCATCACTGAGGGCACATTGCACAAGGGCTGGCATGACTTGCACCTCCTGCCGGAGAAAAAACATATTGAACGCTGGCGGGCCCCAACCATCGCCATCCAAACGATAGCAAGGAACCCAACGCTGAAACTTTCAACCGCACTGAAGACCAATCATCGCCCCGACAACCGACGCACCGGCAGCCCAAGGAATCGCCACCCCCAGCAAAGCACCCACAGCAAAGCACCCGCAGCAAACATTGATTGAGAACCATTGAGCAGCCACAAGCGATGGCTTTTTTCTAGGCTATGACTGAAGCGCGACCGGAATCTATCCTGAATCGTCCCGCTTTCTCCGGTTCTAACAAAATTCTATGCAGAAGATTCACCCGAATCTGCGGCGATGGTTGCTTGGCCTCGTGAGTCCCGTGGTGATGATCGGGGCGATCGGGCTGCCGGCCCAAGCGGAGACCATTGCGCCCAGCTTTTTTCAAGGATCGACTCCCCTCAGCCTCACGCTTCAGGAATTGGACGATCAGTGGCGCGTGTTCAGTGTCACGGGGCAAATTGAAACCAGCAACATGCTGTCCCTAACGGCGGCAATTTTTGGCGCATCGCCCAGCGACTATTACACCAAGGGCGAGATTGCGGAGGTGGGCGGCGAGCGCTTTTTGGTTGCCTACCGTGTCATGCCCGGCAGCATTACGGAACCGGCCGCCGTCAATGGCAGCACGCCGATTCATGTGTCGCTGATTCATCTCGATCAGGTGGCTTCTTTGAATGATTTCCGGCCCTTCAGCCTGGTGACGGAGATCGATCGCCTCAAGGCCCTCATCCAAAGCCGCGCCGCTTCGCCGTTCAATATGTTCAACGGTGGCGGCCCGCCGCGCTCTTTGCCGCCCCTTCCCCGATCGACTCCCTAAAACCTTTTCCGAAAACTTTTCAGGGCGATCCAAACTGATCGCCCTTCCGATCACCTCAGAGCAGCCCAGCCGCTACAGACCTTCCACAACAGGTTTACCAAACCAGCGATCGCTTAGCTTCACGTACCAAGCCGCCGCCTGTACCTGGATGATGTAGCTCATAGAAATAATTAGGGCAATTTCAGCGCCCGCCTTAGCCCCAAATACCGTCATTGCAATAGCCAGGGCGATCGACAAATTACGCATCACCGTGCCATAGACCAGAGCGATCGCATCTTCGCGGGAAAACCAAATTTTGCCCACCACCGTACTCAACACAAAGTTGATCAGGTAAATCAGCATCAACGGCCCGAAATAGCCCAGAAACACGAGCGGTGAAGCCACAATCGCCTTCGCTTTCAGCGCCATTGCCACAAACACAATTCCCAACACGCCTAGGGTTGAAAAGACTGGAAACTTTTTCTTCAGGTTTCCCTCATACTTTTGTTTTCCAACCGTTGAAATCAGCACTTTTTTCGTGACCAAACCCAAAATCATGGGCAAAAACACCACGATCGCAATTTGCTTAAAGGTTTCCATCAAGGGAATTTCAATGGCTCGTCCTAGCAAAGCTTGGGCATAGAGGGGCGTGGCCAGAGAACCTAAAATCAAGCCAATCACAGTCATTTGAATTGCGGCTGTCAGGTTTCCCTTCGCAAAACCTGTCCAAGAAATGGTCATGCCGCTGGTGGGAAGCAATCCCGTTAACAACAACCCCAGCCAAATCAGCGGTTGATCGCGGAAGAAAAGCCAGCCAATACCATAAGCCAAAAATGGCACAAGTCCAAAGTTAATAAACTGGGCAACCCCTTGCAGTTTCCAGTTTCCCCCAGCCACCAACTTGCCAAATTGCAAGTTGATCATCATTGGATAAACCATGAGAAAGGTGAGGGGAACAATTAGATCCTTGAGTCCCCCCGGATCAGTGACAAGTCCAAATAAAATTCCTGCAGCCATGAAAATTGGCACTGACCAAATCAGTTGATTTTGCAGCAGTGCTAGTAATTTCCACATATTGATTGTTCTCCAAATTCTTGATGCTTGAATGACCTAACAGGGCAAATGAATTGAAGCATTGTTCAACCGGTTTAGGCTTTACCCGATCGCCCTTGATCACGCTTTCCAGTCAGATAAGAAACTAGACAACCAGCAACAAGACCACCGTCCCCCACGATTACCGTTTTGCCTGCAAGCAACTTTGGAGCGGGGGGTGAGACATGCGGGTTGCGGGCCGACTCACGCGGGCGGTTCACTCAGCGGGCGATCGGGCAGGAGCTATAGCTGTTCCATCACCTTGTCCATCAAGGTTTTGGCTTCCAGAGCAAGACCCTTGGCCTCTGGGTTTTCAAGGGCTGCAAACATGACTGTGGGGTCGATCGCAGACACTTCCACAGTTCCGCCCGCCTGTTCTTGCACCACCACATTGCAGGGATAGAAAACGCCGGCTTTGTCTTCCGCTTGCAAGATGCCGTAGGCAATGCGTGGATGGCAGGCTCCCAGGATGGTGTAGCGCCGGAATTCCGCATCGAGTTTTTGTTTAAAGGCCGCTTTGGCATCAATTTCCGTCAGCACCCCAAAGCCTTGCTGTTTGAGGGCTTCTTTGGTGTGGGTAATGGCTTCATCAAAGGGCAGATTCAGAACTTTGCTGAGGTGATACATCTGAAAAAACTCCGCAATGGGTAATAGAGGTGGTTTGGGGCAATTCCGTCAGCCCCAGGGCAAAAACCCAGCAGATGGGAAAAGACGGGGCGATCGCAGGCAAGACAATCAACCCCTGGAAATCTTGCCAGCCGGAGATTTGGGGATTCGGAGGAATTGCGATCGGGACTTGCTGCTTTCTGTATAATAAACTATATAACTAAATAAGCAAGTACGAAACAAGGGAGCACCCGGCAATGGCACAGGTAATCGTGATCGGTGCAGGATTAGGCGGTTTGCCCACGGCCTATGAACTGCGACATTGGCTCAAGGGCGGGCATCAAATTACCTTGGTGTCTGACCGTCCCCAGTTCACCTTCATTCCGGGCCTGATTCAGGTGGCCTTGGGCAAAATTCCCCTGGAGCATGTGCAGCTTGATGTGGCTTCCCTCTGCCAGCGCCATGGGTTGGAGTGGGTGGACAGTGCGGTGGTGCGGGTGGATCCCGATCGACAAACGGTGCAGCTCGCCAATGATCAGGTGCTTTCCTACGACTACTTAGTCATTGCCAGCGGCCCTTCATTGGCTTTTGATGAAATCCCCGGTTTGGGGCCCCACGGGGGGTATACCCAGTCTGTTTGCAATCCCGCTCATGCGCTGATCGCCCGGGAGGCCTGGGAAGCTTTTCTGGAAAATCCGACGGATTTGGTGGTGGGAGCCGCGCCGAAAACCGGTTGCTTGGGGCCGGGTTATGAGTTTGCACTGCTGGCCGATGAGGAATTGCGCAAACGCGGCCTGCGGGATCAGGTGACGATTACCTACATCACACCGGAACCCTACGCGGGCTATTTGGGGCTGCCGGATCTGTATATGGCTCGCGAGCTAACGGAAGGAGCTCTGGCAGAGCAGGGGATACAGGTGGTGACCAATGCGGAGATCGATCGAGTGTTGCCCGATCGAGTGGAACTCGCCGATGGTCGCCAATTTCCCTTTGGCTACGCGATGATTTTGCCCGCTTTCCGGGGAGCGGAATATGTGCAGGCTTCTGGGTTAGGGAACGATCGAGGCTTTATTCCGATCCTGCCCACCCAGCGCCACCGAGACCACGAGCGGATCTATGCCCTGGGGGTGAGTGTGCATCTGGAGCAGCCCTATCACACACCTGTCCCGATCGGGCTACCCAAGAGCGGCCAAATGACCGAAGCCATGGGCGCAGCGGTGGCCTACAACATCGCCGTGGACTTGGGATCTTTGCCCCGTCCACACCAAGTTCCCACCCTCGAAGCCCTTTGCTTTGCGGAATTTGGCCAAACCGGCATTGCCTACATTGCTGCCCCAATTTTGCCTGATCCCGTTAGTGGCCAACGACGCTATTCCTACGCCACCCGAGGCGCTTGGGTGAATTGGGCAAAAGCAGCCTTTGAACGCTACTTCCTACTCAAAATGCAATGGGGAATTGGGCTACCCTGGTTTGAACTGTGGGGGCTAAAGCTTTTATTTGGCCTTTCGCTCCTGCGGCCCATTTCCCAATCCTTTGAGCCAAACACTGGCTCTCATCTTCATGCCCCGCACCACACCTAATTCCCTGTTGAACTTGTCGGCTGAAATGACTCCCGCTGCGGCCAGCCCTGATTTAGATCGACTCGCTGACCTGTTCAAATTGTTGGGCGATCGCAGTCGATTGGGAATTCTTTGGCGCATTTGCCAAGGTGAGTGCAATGTTACCGAAATTAGCGAATCAACGAGTCTGAGCCAAGCCAACGTTTCCAAACATTTGCAAATGTTACGAATGGCTCGGTTGGTAGCCTGTCGGAAGGAAGGAAATGCGCGAATTTACTTTCTTTCTGATCAGAAATATTTAGGGCTTTGTGCTCAATCATTGATTGATCTTTCCACTTTTTCCCCACCGGAGATTTCCACATGCGACGAATCCTAATGGTTGGTATCAGTCTGATTTGGGCGATCGCCCTCAATTGTGCGATCGCCCCGGTAGCCCAAGCCAACGCCAGCCCCGAGCAATTGACCAAAGCGGTGGAAGCCATTGAAAACCTCGATGCTCTGCGATCGGGACTCGCCTCCACCTTGGAAGGCCAAACCGCTCCCCCCACTGCCGAAACCATGAAAGCCGTGTGTAAGCCAGTGGGAATGGAAGCCAAACGGATCGCCCAAACGGAAGGTTGGCAGTTGCGCCAAGTTTCCCAAAAGTATCGAAACCCAGAACATCGGCCCCAGAACGCCACAGAATTGGCGGTCTTAGAACAGTTTTCAGCCAATCCCGAATTACAAGGTTTGTGGCAGCGAGGCCAGGTGAATGGCCAGCCTGGAATGCACTATTTTCGCCGCATTAATGTATCGCCTGGTTGTTTAGCTTGTCATGGGCAAAAATCCCGCCGGCCCAAATTCGTAGCCGACAACTATCCCGAAGATCTGGCCTACAATTTCAAGCCCGGCGATTTGCGAGGAATGTACGCCACCTTTATTCCCGATTTAGCGGCCGCTTTGACTGAATCCGGATCATAATTTTCAGTCCACCATATTTGGCCCACAGGGCGTTAAACGCCTGACTGAATCCCGGGTTGAAGCTTGATGATCACGCCTTTCAAAAGTATTTCCAAGCGTCACAAAAAATTCCCAAACAATTGGCAGGAAAAGACCATGCAGATTCAAGCGCTCGTGACCCATGACATGACGTTAATGAGCGATCGCACCAGTGTGACGATCGTGGGGCAACGGATCTGTCATTTGACCAACGAGGTGCATTTGAGCTTTGCGTTAAAACAGCCTCAATCACTGGATGATTGTTTGGGGCAAACGGAATCGCTGTGTTTGGTAATGTCCGATGAGGACGCGCGGCTGTTGGGGCGATTGCTGTTGGATTTGGCGACGACAGAGGATTGACTTAGGCCATAGGGCGATCGACCGTCGCAGCCCATTGCTCGATCGGCTCGATCGTCCACAATTCCACTCCTGAGTCACGAGCAGCCAAACCGTCTCTCAGTCCCCAATCAGCAGAAAATCAAGTCATGCAGACTCGAACAGCATCAAGATCCTGACTTGAGTGCTGTTCTTTCGGCATGGGAGGCTGTAACAAAGTTGACTCATCCCTCAACAGAAAATAATCCCGCCCTTGCGGTTTAATAGATCGTTGTAGTGGCTCAAGGGGTAGTAGTGATTTATACATTCGCCATGTCATCATTTGCCAAATTGTAGTAACAACAGAGGGTAATGAGCTGGATATGCCCCCTATCGCAGATTAGACAAAGCATTTATTATTTTTCGCTCATGAAACTTAACTTGATCGTCAGTGTCGGTCAGGTAATAATTCCTGTTGAAAGATGACTGACATCGTAAAGCTTTCAGGGCACTCAAGCCAATCACATTGATCAGTCCCCTTGCGGAGAAAAGGCACATGCTCAAAACAATTCTTGGTCATAGCGATGATCCTGACTCCCAAGATGCTATTGAAGAAGTGCTAGAACAATGTACCCGTGAATTAGCGGGAATGCTGCCCAAGGCAGGACTATTATTTGCGGCTATTGATTTTGATCATGCCTTAATTTTACAAAAAATCAATCAGACTTTTCCGAATTTGCAACTCATTGGTTGCACCACCGATGGAGAGATCTCTTCGATTTTAGGGTTTCAACAAGACTCGCTGACCCTAACGTTATTTTGCTCAGACACCGTGGAAATTTATGCGGGTGTGGGTCGCCAAACCGAACAGGACGCGATCGCCGCTGCTCGCCAGGCCGTGCAGCAAGCCACCGAAAAAAGCCTAACCCCCGCAAAGCTCTGCATCACAGTTCCAGCCAGTTATACGGCCGATGGTTCAACAACCAGCGGCGAGCAAATTCTGAAAGGATTGGAGCTGGCTTTAGGGAAAAATGTCCCCGTTGTGGGTGGCACCGCAGGCGATCAATTTCGATTCAAAAAAACCTATCAATTTTTTGGAACAGAAGTTTTCACCGATGCTCTGCCGGTTCTGATTTTTGCTGGAGATTTGCGCTTTTCCCATGGCACGGGCTGCGGTTGGCAGCCCATTGGCTCCAAGAGCACAGTCACCAAATCTCACAACACAGTTTTGTATGAAATTGATGGTCAATCGGCGCTGAACTTTTACCAAAAATACTTGGGCGATCGCTCTCCTACCGCAGAGCATCCTCTCTATGTTTATGAAGGAGATAGCGATCGCTGCTATCTACGAGTCCCCAACACCTGCGACCTAGAAACCGGCAGCATTAATTTTTTGGGAAATATTCCCCAAGGCGCAACTGTGCAACTGGCTGAAATTAGCCGAGATCAAGTGATTGCTGCCTCTGAAACTTCTTTCAAAATGGCTCTAGACAATTATCCTGGAACAGAGCCAGAGGCAGTGTTGCTTTTCTCTTGTTGTTGTCGTCGTTGGTTGTTGGGAACCCGAGCCAAGGAAGAATATGATTTAGTCAAAAATGCGCTACCTAAAATTATGCCGATCGCGGGCTTTTATACCTATGGCGAATTTGCACCGCTTCAACAACAGGGTTCTAATTACTATCACCAAGAAACTTTCATTACCTTGCTTTTAGGCACAGCATAAAAGTCCCATGGAAGCCAATGCTGATCAGCAAAAGCTACGAGAGTTAGAGAAGCAGGTACGAGTTCTCACGAAAAAATTAGAGCGTTCAGAGGCCGATCGGCGACAACTGGAAGATACAAGCGAAGAAAGAGAACGTATCCTTAAAGGTGTTATTCGAGATTTTGAACTA
The DNA here is from genome assembly GCF_059138625.1 of Limnothrix sp. HT2024. Taxonomy (NCBI): domain Bacteria; kingdom Bacillati; phylum Cyanobacteriota; class Cyanophyceae; order Pseudanabaenales; family Pseudanabaenaceae; genus Limnothrix; species Limnothrix sp. HT2024. The sequence continues at coordinate 2,883,945 of NZ_CM181121.1, read as the reverse complement.
GCCCAAGCCAATCTAGAGCATCGCACTCGCGAACTAGAGGTGGCGCTGAGGGATCTCAAGCAGTTACAAGTCAAACTAATTGAGTCTGAGAAAATGTCAGCCTTGGGTGTGCTGGTGGCTGGTGTTGCCCATGAAATCAACAATCCCATTAACTTCATCCATGGCAATTTAACTTATATCAAAACTTACACTCAGAACCTATTAAAGCTTGTTACTGCCTATCAAAAATATGTTTCTAGCCCCATTCAGGAATTACAAGATTTAAGGGAAGACATTGATCTTGACTTCCTGCAAGATGACATGATTAACATTCTCAGATCAATGCAAACCGGGAGTGAGCGAATTCAAAAAATTGTGCTCTCGTTACGTAACTTCTCACGGTTAGATGAATCCAAGTTCAAAGCAGTTGATATCCACGCAGGAATGGATAATACTCTGATGATTTTGCAGCATCGGCTTCAGGCAACTGCAACTCGTCCGGCAATTCAAGTTAGAAAACAATATGGCAACTTACCTTTAGTGGAGTGCTATGCCGGATCGCTCAATCAAGTATTTATGAATCTGCTGAATAATGCTATTGATGCGATTGAAGAATCCAATCAAGTCTGTACTGATCAAGAAATGCAGCATAGTTCTCATGCAATTTGGTTGCGCACGGAAGTTAATGATCAAGATCAAATTAAAATTACGATCGCTGATAATGGTCAAGGAATTCCTGAAGAGGTGCGATCGCGTATTTTTGACCCCTTCTTTACAACGAAACCCGTCGGTAAGGGTACAGGTTTGGGACTTTCCATTAGCTATCAAATTATTACTGAAAAACATAAGGGTAAACTCTACTGTCATTCAACAAGAGGAGCAGGCACAGAGTTTATGATTGAAATTCCTGTGCGGCAGCAGTCCCCAACCTCTCGATGATGCAATAGCGCTGTATAGAAGCCAAGACAACTGAGGTGATGATTAATGACTGCACGGCAACTCGACCCTAAACTTCAATCTCGATTAGGCATTACCTCAGAGCAGGTTGCTGAATTTTGCCAACGATGGAAAGTGGTTGAACTTGCTCTCTTCGGCTCAGTTCTCAGAGATGATTTTTCCGTGAATAGCGATGTGGATTTTTTGGTCAAATTTAGCCCTCATCATTCTTGGGGCTTTGAATTTATTCAAATGCGAGAAGAATTGGCAGTGCTCTTGCAACGCCCAGTGGATTTATTGACTCATCAAAGCGTTATAAATAGTCGTAATTTCCTTCGTCGTCAGGCTATTTTAGATTCGGCAGAAATGATTTATACAGCGGAATAACTAGAAGTTTCAGCAATCGTAGAGATATTGGATAGTATGGATAAATTAGAACGCTATCGGCGGATCGTTCAGGAAGTTTTGACTGAACATAGCCAGATCAAGCCTGCTTATGGCGCAATTCAGATGAAGTTGATGTTTGATCTGGAGCGCGATCGCTACCAATTGCTGCGCACGGGCTGGCTTGAGGAGCGCCGCGTCTATGGCGCATTGATTCACATCGATCTAGAGCAAGGCAAGGTCTGGATTCAGTATGACGGAACGGAGGTGGGTGTTGCGAATGAGCTGGTCGATCGGGGAATTCCCAGAGAGGAAATTGTGCTGGCTTATCACTCGCCTCTGATGCGCCAATATAATGGTTTTGCTGTGAGTTGACGATCGGCAAGACTCTCGTGCATAGCTTTGAACATCCATAGGGTGAGCATTGCCCACCTACACCTAATAGCCCAGTGCTAAAGCAATGTGATCACGCTGTGGCAAGAGGCGATCATTGTTTTGAGAATGGATACTGTGTTGGCTAAACAGTGGTGGGTAGTGCCTACAGACTTGTAGTACAATACAATATCAATCATAAAAGGTGAGATCATGAGTCATAACAGCAAGATGCTCGGTCAAGTTAAAAATGAGTCACGACTACAAAAAGTAGTTTCTGTAACTACGGCAGTGCTCGTTCTGGGATGTTCTGCTGTTGGAGCATATGTTGGAGTCCAAATTGGCGGACCTATTGGCGCTGCCGTCGGCGCGCTAGTTGGGGCATTCGTTGGATCCTTAGCCGGAGTCTTAGCCGCTGGGTTGCTTAAAAATTTCCGAGTAAAGTTGCATATGGATGGCTGGGTTGAAGTTCAGTATGAAACCCGGTTTGCTTAGGATAGTAGATTACTATGCCTGACAATTCATCACAGTTGATGTTGCTTAGTAGCTCGGATTAGTGGCCTATAGTGTCCCTTCAGATTAGACTTACTTAAACTCATGCTAGTTTTCCTTATCCACGGTGTTGCAACCCAAAATTCAGGCTATGGCGACCAGTTCAAGGCAAAAATAAAAAATCTTCTAATCAAAGAAAACACCCAACTCCCTGTTTTTTATTCTAGTTTCTGGGGTCATGCATTATAAAAACAAAACAGATCAATTATTTAATTGGGTAAGGTCAGAATCTTAAATTGCGTGGAGTGGTCACGATGGGTTCACCACTTTTGCTTATGAGGCTTAAGCAAAATATAGATTTCTCTTCGATTGACAATTTTGACCAAAAATATAGAAATCTCACGTGGATAAATATTATCGGTAGTGCCTCTGAGGTAATGATGCTAGTCTAGCGGCAGTCATTCATCGCTCCAGTCCATGCCGGCTTGCCCCCAGTGCCAATCCAACCACACGGTCAAAAATGGCCGCATTCACAACGGCAAGCAGCGCTTCAAATGCAAATCCTGTGGCCGACAGTTCATTGAGCACCCTACTCAGAAACGAGTCACACCGGAGCAGATTGCCCTCATTGATCGTCTGTTATTAGAGCGCCTCTCCCAGGCAGCGATTGCGCGGGTCGCGCAGGTCTCTGAATCCTGGATTGAATCGTATGTGGCTGTCGAAGCGGGTCGCATCCCTCGCCAGGCGCAAGTGCGCCCCAAAAAAAAGGCCGTTTAATCCTGCAACTGGACGAGCTTTGGTCGTTTGTCGGTTCCAAGAAGCAAAAGGTTTGGATCTGGCTAGCATTGGATGCCGTGACTCGTGAGGTCGTTGGGATGGCAATGGGGAATCGTTCAGCCCAATTAGCCCAAAAGCTATGGGAGAGCTTACCGGGGGTCTATCGCCAATGCGCAGTCTGCTACACCGATTTTTGGGAGGCCTATCGAACTGTTATTCCCCGAAAGCGACATCGGCCTGTGGGCAAAGAGACCGGATTAACGAATTACGTGGAGCGGTTGAATAACACCTTGCGTCAGCGGATTAGTCGCTTGGTGCGGCGCACCCTGTCTTTTTCCAAATCCTTGGTCAATCATGAGGCGGCGATTTGGCGATTTATTCACCACTACAATGCCTCATTGCCGATTACTTCATAGCCCATCATTACTTCACAGACACTACCAAGGTTTGATGGCAAGTAGGACAGAGATAGCGTTGATGACCATTGGGCATCTTGCCATGCTTCTGAGCTTGGATGTGACCGCACAGTGGGAATTCCATCACGTTGATGACAGTTGCACTGCTTCTGCACTGCTTCTCTACTTTGTCAGTCCCACATCAAACTGACGCACTACCTTGATTTGCATTGTTTACTTCAACAAGTTCAGCTTTTATGCCTATTGACCTAAAACGATCAATTATATTTTCATATCCCCTCATTAAATGTTGTATTTGTGAAATCTCAGTCGTCCCTTCTGCTGCAAGAGCCGCAACAACAAGAGCAGCAGCACCTCGTAAATCCTTAGCCTCAATAGGTGCTGCTGATAACTTACTAGAGCCAAAAATTGTAGCCTGATTCTCTCTCAATTCAATCTGCGCTCCCAACCTACATAATTCAGGAATATAAAGAAAACGATTCTCAAAAATATTCTCTTGAACAATACTTGGTCCATTAGCAATTACAAGACTAGCAGCTATAGGTGATTGTAAATCGGTTGGAAACCCTGGAAATACTGAAGTAGTAACTTTTACAGGTTTTAACTCACTGATAGGATTAATGTGTATAAAGTCATGTCCAGTCGAAAAATTTAATCCCATTTCGCAAAACTTTGCTAATACTGATTCAAGGTGTTTAGGAATAACAGAACTAAGCGATAAAGAACAACCCGTAATTGCACTCATTGCTATAAAAGTCCCTGCTTCCATACGGTCGGGTATAGGTTTATATTCAATATCAGTCTTTATAGATTGTTGTCCACTAATTTGAATTATGCCAGGGAACTCAGTTTTGATTTTTACACCAAGAGAACGACAGAAATTTATAAGATCAAAAACTTCAGGCTCTTGAGCCGCATTTTCAATTATTGTTTCTCCCTCAGCTAAACATGATGCCATTAAAATTGTTTGTGTTGCTCCTACACTTGGAAAGTCTAGCACAATTGTCGAACCAGTTAGTTTTTGTGCTTTTGCATGAACAACTCCATGATTAATACTGATTTCTGCACCTAAACTCTTTAATCCTTTTAAATGTAAATCAATAGGTCTTGAACCAATAGAGCAACCGCCTGGAAGAGGTATTTGTGCTGTACCAATCCTCGCCAAAAGAGGGCCAATAACAAAAAAACTTGCTCGTAATTTAGAGACAAGCTGATATGGAGCTGAATCATTACTAATATGACAAGCATCAATAGTGATACTTTTGTTTTCAGGTTCATAGTCAATAGCCACACCAAAAGATTTGATGATTTTTATTAAATTATCAACATCTAGAAGTCCAGGAACATCAACAATTTTGGTATGACCTTTATTTAAGATACTTGCCGCCAATAAGGCAAGACAGGCATTTTTAGAAGAAGAAATTTTGATCTCTCCGGAAATAGGGTTTTTGCCTTCAATTCGTAGACTTAAGTTCATTTGGAGTTTGGTAATGACTGTGATGTGATGCTTTTTGGTAAAAGATTGCTGATTTAGCAAGGCTTTCATCCGTTCATCATGACCGAATTATAGCACCACCTGGAGTTTTAATCCTCAAAAGATAATTTCAGTGTTAGAAGCAGATTTAGTGTTTAGCCTTAAATTTGTAAAGCCATATTTGTATATTTTACACAAAAATAAGGACACGAATATGTATTACATACTTCCGCTTTATTCATTAGCTGCAGATCACCTAAGTATACATTGCCAATTATTTTACCTCCTTTATCGCAACGAGTAATATCTCCATTATTCCATACCCTCACAAATCTACTACCGGCAAGACATAGCTTCCCTTGAAAAGATGGAATACCATCAATAAACTTTTGATCTAGCGATAAATCTATTAATGGAAAATCAGATACATTGTTGTCTTTTTTTTCAACGAAGACAGATACAATATCAAAAAATTTTCTAAGCATTCTCTTTTCTGATTCAGTGTACGAATCAGGATAAACTTTGCCTTGATATCTACTGCGAAGCAGTTTTGGGTAAATAATAATGCCATGACTTTGAAAAAAATCAAAATCCGACTTAAATCTATTGAGTAGCGATGGCAACATCACATAAGAAACAAACACGCGAAATTTTTTAGACTGGAGACATTGCACTTTATCAATAAAATCTTTAACTAAACCAAGTCTTTCTCGCTCTTCTATGTGAAGACCTGCATTAATAAATAAAACTTTTGCTGGATTGATTTTTTCGCAGAACTCTTGAATCAAATCGCTTGAAAGGTTTGTATTTACACTCATATAGTGTTTACTAGAAAAATAATAACATAAATCCAAAAAATCAGGATATAAAAAAGGTTCTCCACCTGTAAAATGCATGTGCCATATAATTTTCGTAGAATCAAAAAAAAATTTGATTCTAGAAATATGTTCTTGTTGAATTATAGGTAAACGATTAGAACGACTAATACAATATATGCAGTTAAAATTGCAGTATAGATCTAAATTCCAATCTGCTTCTATATCAAAGTTATAATTATGATTCATTTTAAAACTCCTTCTATTATTTCAGTAATTCTTTTTGTTGTTTTATGAATATCAAAATTTTCAGCTTTTTTTTGAGTATTTAAACTTAAGCTTTGATAAAAATCTTGATCATCAATTAATGATAGCATTTTCTCTGCTAAATCATCAATGTTGCCACTATTATAGATCAAGCCATCCAATTGATCATCTATCATTTCTTTTGAACCACCACAATTGGAGACAATAACAGGTCGTTTCATTGCTAAACTTTCAACAACTATTCTTCCAAAAGCTTCTTCAAAAGAAGTTAAAACACTAACATGATAAAAACAGCTACAAGTCCAAATGGGACTAACCCATTCTATAAAATCAACATCTATATTTAGATCAATCGCTAATTTTTTTAGATTATTCTTTTCTATACCATCCCCAATAATTATAAACTTAACTTGTTTTTTTGCAGTTTCTTGAACTAATTTTGCTGAGTGAATAAAGTGTTCAACTCGTTTCCAATATACAAGACGACCAATATAAGCAAAAGTAAATACTTCAGGATAAATATCGTGAGGATATTTTCTTGAATCAACTAGGTTGATGCCATTCAATACGGTAAATATTCTGTCTTTATTGACCCCTAAAGATATTAGCCTGCTCCGAACAGATTCAGAGATCGCAATAACATAATTTGCAGATTGGTAATTTGTCACATTTTTTATATGAGCGCCCTCCTGTAATATCTCTCTTGCAATTACAACAATAGGTATATTAAAGCGTTTGCAAAAGATTTGATCCAACGCATTTGTTCTACGGCTAGAAAAAAGTACATCAATATTGTATGGAAATCCTGAAATACTTTTTGTTAATATATTTATGTAGTCATTTTCCGTGTGATACAGAAACAATTTAAAGAATGGCTGTCGAGAAAATTCAGAACTAACTTTATGTAGCATTGTTGGATCTTTAACAAAGATCAATAATTGCACAATATGTCCTTGGCTGCACAATTCTTGCGCTAATTCAAAACAACTTTTTTCAGCACCACCAAGTGCATGAGAAATCCAAGTAATTATGATTTTCAACATATTTTTATTTATCCGTGATATAAGTATGCCATTGTTTTAGAAAACAATCAATCTCTTCTTTTGAATAAAAATGCTGAGAATACATTGATTGATAAACTAAATTGATTTCATCTATATATCTTTGTAGGATGTATTTTTTTACTTTATAATATGTTTCGGGATGTCTTTGGCTACTTTGCCGATTTTCAGTAATTCTAAAACTATTGCTATCAATATTCAAGAAATTTGATATAACTTTACATCCAATTGACTGAAGATTTTCTAGCCTAATAATTAAAACTTCAGCAATATCATTTTGATAAATTTTCCAACCTGAATTTGGATTAAATGGTTCTGAAAAAACATCAATCTCAAAATATTTATATAAGTGATTTTTAAACCAATATTCGGGATGATAAAAGTTTAAATCTGCGTCTAAACTTTGGGTAAAATCCAAAAAATTTGTTGTGTATTCTCTTTTTTTACTATAGTTTAATTCTAGTGGACATACATCAGAATACGGAGCAGGACTATACTTTTCAAAAACAGCAGAAATAGCCCTGGCGACTGGTTCTCTAATAGGACAAATAATCCGCCAACCATTTTCTTTCTTAAGAACTGCTTGATAAATATTTTGGGTTATTGTATACCAATTTGTCGGTCGGTAATTGGCTATTCTTGGTACTAAGTAATGTAGATGATGGACATCAATACCCAAATTTTTTAATGCAACATAAATTGATACAGAACCAACTTTACCCATTTGATATATTAATACTGGCTTATTTGTGGACATGATTGTTACCTGGTTGACTGACAAAAGAAGAGATTGAGAACGTTGAAACGGTTTCCAGTCAATAGTTTTTTGGGGTTGAAAACCTTGAAAGGAGACAGCAGTCTAGGAATGGATATCACTCAACCCCTAGAACGCTGTGAAACAAGTTCTCATCTCTAGAATGCGCTCGAAAGCTGGATGAGTCAATCCGAGCAATGGGCACACCTGAGTCATCTAACGGTATGCCTGTGGATGGTCGCTGCCTCCAAAAATGTTCATGACGGACATTGGCATAGCAATTCCGATAGAGCCAAACTTCAGTAATTAATTAATGTTTTGGGGATTTTGATGTTTTTAAGAGGTGAGCTTTAGCCTCTTTTTCAAGTATAGTACCTTGAAAAAACTTTGGATTAGTTTCTCCATAAAAATCAACAGGATTGGAGAACAAGAAATTTTTTAAGTCTGTTTCAGAAACTATTCCTTTTTCTACTAGCTCATATGCTGATGATATCACTGCACTAATGTCAGGTACATCCCAATGTCCAGAATCAGATGCAAGAAAAGCATTAAGACGAACACCAAGTGGATTAACCTTTGCATTAAATGCTGAACCAATAGTAAAATCATCAGCAGCACAGCCAAAATAAAAATTAGGAACAAAATAGTCACGAATTTGCTCTATGGTTTCAATTCCAATAGCCGCAAATTCATCAATAGGCTCTAGCATATGGCGATCAGTAATCGCAGCAATACCTGAATCAGCATCTATGGAATTAAATTTGTTTCCAATCAAGAAGTCTTTACCGTGTAGTAGAAATAATTCCTGTAGTAATTTCTGATCGATATTTATAGGATTATACTGATGTATTGCTTTAATATTGCGTTTTTCCCAATGCCATATCAAGTCTGCATAAAGACTAACAGACCAACCAGCACCCGCTTCTAAAAAAGCGAATTTTAATGTTGGATAACGACGAGTTACTCCTCCCAAGAATAGCGATTTACAAAGTGCTTGACAAGCAGAAGAAAAATGACCAATATGATTATACACAAAGTTGGAAATTGACCGTCTATCTGTCCAGCCCATTCCACCTGAATGTGTTGCAAGAGCCACCTGAAGTTCTACACATTTTTCCCAAAAAGGATCATAATTGTGTTCACTATCTAAACCAAAAGTATCGACCCAAGTTGCCTCATGTGCAAGATCTGGATATTTGGATACTATTGCTTTAATGGGTCGACGTACATAACCAGTAATTTGAATTGCTTTGAATTTTAACACATTAACTACATACTCTAATTCTGCAATTGCTTCTTCAGGCGTATGCATAGGAATAGCTGCAACAGGTGTCATTCTATCAGCATAGTTTTGATACATATCTGCATGATAAATATTAGCTGCACGGCACACAGAACGTCGTAACTCTTCATCACCAATAGGAGGCGCAAGAATAGTTAAGTTGGGATACAAAATTGCATAATCTATACCTGTTTCTTCCAGATGTTGATATAGCAATTTCGGGATAGTAAGAGTTGCGGTAGCATTAGCATCTGCCACACGAACCCACCATGGTGGACGGAGTGTACGATGAGAATGCCGTTCTTCCCCTGATTGTGAATACCATCGAAACCGAAAACTGCTCTTTAAATTATTCATAAATTTATCAACAATAGTTATTCCTCCAATTTTCTCTAAGTATTCAAGAAAAATCGGCAAAAACTCTCCAGTATGTATATCAGTGTCAATAACTGGATAGCCTAACTGTTGTCGAATCTGAGCGGACATAGAAATACTCATCATTAGGTTCTTCCAAGTTTAGTATACTAGGGGATACCTTAATCGCCGAAATGCTTTTCAATGCAAGGGATTCGGTGTAGTTGCTACACTCCTTTTTTCAACCTCTTCTGTTGAAAAAATGTAGCACCATAGCTTTAAGATCAATCGATACTATATCAAAAAGGCTTGGCTTAACCTCAACAAAGCTCAAGAAACTTCCCGTTCGAGAAATATTCATAGATGATTCAATCCCTGCATAGCCGTTTGGAATATTCGCATCAAATAATCTATGGAGTTGTGGGTCACGAATACGTTTTCCTGATTTTGTCCTGCCTTTTGCCATCTCATCAAGAGAGATCCACTTATCGATAGGCGACAGGCGTAGCTCTTCTAGATTAATCTTGGCATTGTAAATCCAAAACTCATATGCTGTTAATGCGCCGTATGTTTGTGAAACTTCTAGCACACGAACAGGAGTAATATTGAGCAGATCGAGTTTAAAGTCACGACCGTAGACTAAATCATGCTGTGAGATTTCCTCAAGGAGCTCTCGCTTTGCAGTTTCTAACGGTGACTCTTCAAGTCTTCTCCTACCACCAATGATTTGATATTGCTCGGCGCGAGAATCCCACTGATGAAGGAAGTAGGCTTTGCCTTCCTTCATACCCTTGACCAATATGACTGATACAGGTTGACACCTAGAAAATTCTGGTTCAATACTACTTTGCTTCCTGCAAATCTCAAGCCTTCTTTCCTCTAAAACTTTTAGGAAGTATGGTGCCCGTTCAGGCAACTCTGAAACCTTGATATCACGACTAACACCTGAGCGTTCCCAGTTTGATAGCAAATTTTGATGATTTTTAAAGTACCAACTTAGGCTTCGACGGAAGTAGTCCGGTATTTGTTCTTTCGCTTTGATCCCAGTTCCAGACCATTCAAGAATCCCAAATAGATCGAGAAAAGAACTGGTTGCAATAGTCATACCTAATGCCACTTCTGCAGATAGCCCAAGCTCATGAGCTACCAAAGTAGATATCTGCTCTACTGACTTTGGCGCTTCCCGATGTGAAGGAATTGCATCTATCACCTTGAATACTGCTTCATGAATATCGATATCTGCAATGCGCTGGTTCATATCTTTGATTTTAAGCTAGTTTTCTGCATCGAAGCCTATCAGAATATATTTTAACTATTTTGTCAATCAGCATGTGAGCAACCTTTAATGGCAACCTTGCATCTCTCACCTTGTTTACCGATCACCTTAGCTGCATAACTATATATTAGACCGCAGGTGCGGGATAACTTTCCTCCGGTGGGCGTTGTCAAGCAACTGCGGTTTAAGCTCGGTATTATGGGTGTTATCTTGCATTTGCGGGATAACACCTCCAGCTACAAGACTTTTGCCGCAACCTAGAGTTATGGAAGCACCACAGCCACCCAAGCTTCCTGATCGCTTGCGCCAGACTACCCGCTTCCAATATCTCAGTCGTAAAACATAAAAATCCTACCTGTAATACATTCGAGATTTTAGCCTGTTTCACCAGAAGCGTCATCCCAGAGATATGAACGTGTTAGAGGTTCGAGCCTATTAGAGGTTCGAGCCTATCTATCCTGCCTCGCCCCACCATCTACAGACCCATAAGCTGCGTCACGATCCTCTATCATGATCCTCATAAGACCGATCGCAGCGGAATTTCTATGCTGAAGTTCTATTACAATCCGATTGCTGTTAATGCTCGTCGTGTTTGGGTGGCGCTCCTAGAAAAGCAAATTCCCTTTGAACCGATTGTGGTGAAGCTGGATGGGGTAGTGCGGTGGCGATTCCATGGCTATCGCTATGGTAGCAGTCCTATTGCTTGACGACACCCTGTTGTAGAGGCTATCACACACACAGTTTAATAAATCGCTGGACGCGCCAATTGAAGTCGTTCGGAGGATCTAGGAAAGACTCACAGTCTTTTCTCTAGCAATGCTCAGACTTGTCAAACCTCTAAGAAATAAACAATATGTTCAGCCAAGTCTGCAAGGTAACATCTAGTCGGTAGTGCCTCTGAGGTAATGATGCTAGTCTAGCGGCAGTCATTCATCGCTCCAGTCCATGCCGGCTTGCCCCCAGTGCCAATCCAACCACACGGTCAAAAATGGCCGCATTCACAACGGCAAGCAGCGCTTCAAATGCAAATCCTGTGGCCGACAGTTCATTGAGCACCCTACTCAGAAACGAGTCACACCGGAGCAGATTGCCCTCATTGATCGTCTGTTATTAGAGCGCCTCTCCCAGGCAGCGATTGCGCGGGTCGCGCAGGTCTCTGAATCCTGGATTGAATCGTATGTGGCTGTCGAAGCGGGTCGCATCCCTCGCCAGGCGCAAGTGCGCCCCAAAAAAAAGGCCGTTTAATCCTGCAACTGGACGAGCTTTGGTCGTTTGTCGGTTCCAAGAAGCAAAAGGTTTGGATCTGGCTAGCATTGGATGCCGTGACTCGTGAGGTCGTTGGGATGGCAATGGGGAATCGTTCAGCCCAATTAGCCCAAAAGCTATGGGAGAGCTTACCGGGGGTCTATCGCCAATGCGCAGTCTGCTACACCGATTTTTGGGAGGCCTATCGAACTGTTATTCCCCGAAAGCGACATCGGCCTGTGGGCAAAGAGACCGGATTAACGAATTACGTGGAGCGGTTGAATAACACCTTGCGTCAGCGGATTAGTCGCTTGGTGCGGCGCACCCTGTCTTTTTCCAAATCCTTGGTCAATCATGAGGCGGCGATTTGGCGATTTATTCACCACTACAATGCCTCATTGCCGATTACTTCATAGCCCGTCATTACTTCACAGGCACTACCATATTATCCATGCTTCAGATTTAATAGCATATCCTTTGGGAAATGCTATTCAGTACGATAAAGTTAAGAACCTATTCTTTAGCGATCAATATTTATGGATGAATGCCAATGCCGCCGAATCAGGTGCATTAAGGTTGGGTCAGTCCCATGCTGGTATGGCCTTAGGTTTTGCAGATGCCCATGGCTCTTATTGGAATAATGATGTTGTTATAGATTTGGTATCTCGTCTTGTAAGGGGAGATTTAGCTACTTTGGCAGCGCAACAAGTCCATACTGGCTGGCGCAGCTACAGCAAAAATTTGCCGGAGAACGAGATAGTAGAGTAACTAGAAGATGTCCATACTATTGGAGTAGAACGGAGGTTGATTCAGCCCTGGATCATAGTCTTTTTTATTTCTACTTGTCCATGACTCAATAAAAGGGGCTGAGTATTTTCTCAGCCCCTGGTCATTTAGACCAGAATTGTGCCTACGCTGTGAAGTACTTAGCGATCGGGTGGTAGGCAATAATCGCCGTCGTGGACTGCTCCGGATAAAGCTGCTCGCTCTCATCCATATACATGTTGATTCGATCGGTTTGCAACAACTGCAACTGAATCAACTGATCCTGAATATTCGGACAAGCTGGATAGCCAAAGCTGTAGCGTGACCCCTGATAGCGTTGCGCCAAAATGTCCCGCAAATTGTCCGGCTCCTGCGCACCAAACCCCAGCTCCCGCCGGATGCGCGCGTGCGTCCACTCCGCCAGCCCTTCCGCCGTTTGCACCGCCATCCCGTGGAAGTACAAATAATCGGAATATTGATTCGCCCCAAACAGTTTTTGGGCATATTCCGTGGCAACTTCGCCCACCGTCACCGCTTGCATTGGGAACACATCAAAGATGCCCAACTCCTTCGGTGCAAAGAAATCGGCAATACAAAGGCGGCGCAACGATCCTTGGCGCGGAAATTCCAATTGGGCGATCGGCTCTAGGTTGGTTTGCCCCGCGCTGACCGCTTCCGGATCGTAGATATAGAGCGTATTCCCCTCCGAATTGCAGGGGAAGTAGCCATAGATCACTTGCGGTTGCAGCAGGTTTTCCGCGATCACTTTCGCCTTCCATTCCGCCAAAATCGGCCGCACTTTCGCATCAATAAACGCATCGTAATCGGCTCGCGATTGCTCCTTGGGTTTGCGGAATTGCCATTGCCCCACAAACAACGCTTGCAAGTCGAGATAGTTGAAAATTTCCTCGATCGCAATGTCCGCCGGGTTCAGCAATTGGGTTCCCCAGAACGGCGGTTGGGGGCGATCGATATTCGGATCAACCGCTTCCGATCGCCGCGTATCAATCACCTTCGGCTTCTCGGCCTTGGCGGGTTTTTCAGCCCCATCATCACCGTCGGTCTTAGCTTGGCCATAGCGCCCCAACGCCGCCGGATCATCGGCAAATTCCCCTAAAAAGCCCTCAGAATCGTCCCACTTTTCAGCAGCTTTCGCGGGCATCAACTTATCCATAAAGCTGAGATCCGAGAAGGCATCTTTGCCATAGATCACCCGACCGCGATAGGTCTTTTGGCAATCCTCATAGACAAATTTCGGCGTGAGGGCCGCACCGCCCAAAATCACAGGCACGGTGATGCCGCGATCGTTGAAGGTCTCCAGATTTTCCTTCATGAACGCCGTGGATTTCACCAACAAACCGCTCATGGCAATGCAATCGGGTTTGTGTTGCTCATAGGCATCAATGATGTTTTCCACGGGCTGTTTAATGCCCAGATTAATCACCCGATAGCCATTGTTGGTGAGGATAATGTCCACCAGGTTTTTGCCAATGTCATGCACATCGCCCTTGACCGTAGCAATCACGAACGTACCCTTGGCGTTGTTGCTGGTTTCGGATTTCTCCATGTGCGGTTCCAAAAACGCCACCGCCGCTTTCATGGTTTCCGCCGATTGCAACACAAAGGGCAATTGCATCTGACCCGAGGCGAACAATTCCCCCACCACTTTCATCCCATCCAACAGATAGGTGTTGATGATTTCCAGCGGGGGATATTGGGTCATGGCCTGCTGCAAGATTGCTTCGAGACCCAACCGCTCGCCATCAATGATGTGGCGTTTTAGCTTCTCTTCCAAGGAGAGATTTTCATCCACACCGGCCGCTTTTTTGGTGGTGGCTCCTTCAAAGAGCTGCGTCAGTTCAGTTAGGGGATCATAAACACAAACATCCCCCTCAAACCGGCGGCGATCGAAGATCAAATCTCGGCAGACTTCCTGATGTGCTGGCTCAATTTTGGCCAGGGGCAAAATCTTGGCCGCACTGACGATCGAGGAGTCCATGCCCACTTGCATACATTCATGCAGGAACATGGAGTTTAGCACCTGCCGCGCCGCCGGATTCAGACCAAAGGAGATGTTAGAAACCCCGAGCAAAATGTGGCAGCCGGGCAGGTTTTCCCGAATCAGTCGAATCGATTCGATCGTGGCGGCTCCGTTTTTGCGGTCTTCCTCAATCCCCGTGGAAATCGGCAGGGCCAGGGTGTCAAAGAAGATTTCATGGGCAGGAATCCCAAATTCCACCGCTTGCCGATAGGCCCGCTGGGCGATCGCAAATTTCTTCTCGGCGGTGCGGGCCATCCCGTCTTCATCGATCGTCCCGATCACCACCCCAGCGCCGTAGGTTTTCGCCAGTTCCAGCACTTTCAAAAAGCGCTCTTCGCCATCTTCATAGTTGGTGGAATTCAGCAAACATTTGCCGCCGGCCACTTTCAAACCGGCTTCCATCTTTTGCCATTCCGTAGAGTCCAACATCAGCGGCAAGGTGACATTATTCACCAGCCGCGACACCAGCTCCCGCATATCCCGCTCGCCATCGCGGCCCACATAGTCCACGTTCACATCGAGCACATGAGCGCCTTCCCGCACTTGGGCTTTGGCCAGGGAAACCAGCCCATCCCAATCTTCAGCATTCAGCAGTTCTCGACATTTTTTGGAACCGCTGGCGTTCAGGCGCTCGCCCACAATCAGGAAGGAATTATCTTGCTGATAAAGCTGCGTTCCATAGATCGAAGCGGCGGCGGGTTCGTAATGCAATGGGTTGCGATCGAACCGGCCTGGTTCTAGGTTTTCGGGAACCCGAATCTCACGGGCTTTCGGTTGCAAGGATTCGGAAATACCGACCAATTCCTTGATGTGGTCGGGGCGCGTGCCGCAGCAGCCACCCACTACTTGCACGCCCCAATCTTCCACGAATTTGTGCAGGGCCATCCGCAGTTCCATCGGGGTCAGGCGGTAATGGGCATGGCCGCCGACGTTCTCGGGCAAGCCCGCGTTGGGAATGCAGGAGACCACAAAGGGCGATCGCTCACAGAGGTAGCGAATATGTTCCGCCATTCGATCGGGGCCGGTGGCACAATTCAGCCCCAAAATATCGATCGGGTAGGGTTCCAAAATTGCGACTACGGCGTTAATATCCGTTCCCACCAACATCGTGCCGGTGGTTTCCATGGTCACGGAAACCATCAATGGAATCCGCGATCCTTTCTCCGCAAAAACTTCCTCGATCGCATTCAGTGCTGACTTAATTTGCAACACATCCTGGCAGGTTTCCACAATGAATAAATCTGCCCCCCCATCAAACAGGGCCGCCGCCTGTTCGGCATAGGCCGCTTTCATCGTGTCGTAGTCAATGTGGCCGAGGGTGGGCAGCTTGGTTCCCGGCCCCATGGAACCGGCCACAAAACGCGGTTTGTCGGGGGTCGAAAATTCGCGGGTCAGTTCTTTGGCCAGCTCCACGGCCTTGCGGTTGAGCGCATAGGCTTGGTCGGCTAAATCGTATTCCGCCAAGACGATCGACGTTCCCCCAAAGGTGTCGGTTTCGATCACATCTGCGCCCGCCTTCAGATATTCCCGGTGGACGTAGGCGACGGCTTCCGGCTTGCTTTGCACCAAATACTCATTACACCCCTCATACTGCGGGCCGCCAAAGTCTTCGGCCGTCAGGTTTTGCGCCTGGAGGAGCGTCCCCATGCCGCCGTCAAAAACGATCACCGGGCGGGAAGGATGATGCAACCGTTCCAAAAAGGGATGAGTCATGGTCAGGGATGGAGCAGCAATTGGAATGCAAATGGGTTGGGGCGTGGCACTGTACTGTTGACCAGCGCGGTTGATTAGCCCACGGGGCCAATGTTCCTATTGTGCCGGATTTGGCCGAGAGGTCTAGGCCCGGCGTGATTTCCACAACCCAGCAGCACCGATCGCCCAGGAAGTCTGAACAGCCCAAACGGCTACCGGGTGGGTTTGATCGATCGACAGAGACAAGGGGCTGAGGGGCGATCGTCAAATCGCCTGAAACCCTGGTTCCACCGTGGCGAGATCGACAGAGACAAGGGGCTTAAGCCCCTTGCCTAGGGCGGTGAGGGGATGGAAGAACTGTTGATTAACCTTCAGCGATCAGGGCCTGGTGAATGAAGCTGGCCAGGTCGGCGCGGGTGGTGGGCTGATTGGGATTCAGGCGATCGGGACTGGGTTGCCCTTGCAGGATTTGGCGCTTGAGGGCGGCGGCAATTTTGCCCTGCACGGCGCTGGGAATTTCGGCGCGATCGTCCAGCACCGCCAAGCCTTCGGGGGACTCATCGGGCCAAGCCAGCCCTCCGGCCAGGGCCGCGGCCAACTGCCAACGGGGCACACCCAGCTCGGGGCCAAATCGATCGGCATCCATACCCGAGAGAAATTGGCCCCGGTAGGCGCGATCGATCGCCTCAGCGGCCCAATAGCCCGCAGGCACATCTTGAAAGACCTTGCTCGATCGTCGATCGCCTGGATCAAAAGCCTTGACCAACACCGCCGCCAATTGGGCCCGGTTAATCGGCTCATCGGGATGGAACGAGCCATCCTCGTAACCGCTGAGGATGCCCTGTGCCGCCAGGGTATTGATGAAGGGGGCGGCCCAATGGTTAGCGATGTCGCTGAAGGGGCTGCTGGCCGGGTCACTGTTGGTGGTGTTGCTGCCCAAATCGACAATGTAGGGCGATCGCAGGGCGCTGGCCAGGCCCTTGGTGACCAGGGCTTGATAAAGGAAGGCGGATACTTCCCCCCGGGTGATGGCCCGCTCGGCCTCCAGGCGGGTGAGGTCTGGATAGTTCACCACCATGCGCCGCACCGTGGCCGTGGCGATCGCATCGCGGGCAAAGTTGGGAATCCGAATCGCATCGCTGTAATAGCTCAAAACACTCAAGGTTCCCCCCGTCAAACCCAGACCATTCACCAGGGCGACCAACGCTTGGGCCCGGGTGAGGTTGGCATTGGGCTTAAAGCTGCCGTCGGGAAACCCTGCCAATAGTCCGCGTCGATAGCATTGGTCGATCGCCCCAGCGGCCCAAAAACTGGCCGGCACATCCCAAAATTTCGCCCCCGATCGCAGGTTAGGCAAGCTGGGAAAAGCCTTCACCAACAGGGCCGCAAACTGCCCCCGCGTCAGGTTGGTGTTGGGGCGAAAGGTGCCATCCTCCTTGTAGCCGCTCATGATTTGCCGTTGGATCAACTGGCGAATAAACGCTTCGGCCCAATGGCCGGTCACGTCATCCCCCAGCGGGCCAGGGCTGGGCGTTGGGCCAGGGGTCGGAGCCGGACTGCCGCCGCCCGCCCGTCGCCGGGCCTCCAACACCGCCTTGTAAGCGTTCACCTTGCCATAGCCAAACCACCGGGAAAACCCGCGACTGTCATAGGAACCATAGCGAAATCCAAACTGTGGATCGGCATTGGTGTCCACAATTTTGTCCGTTGTTGCTTCCAGAATCTGTTTCACCTCCCGCGCCGTCAGGTTGGGATTCGCGGACAACACCAGGGCTGCCACGCCCGCCACCACCGGGCAAGCGCTGGATGTGCCCCCAAAGTCGGCGGTGAAGTCCGTGCTGCTGTAGCCTGCGGATCCCAGGCGATCGGTCGTGAACACTCCGGCTCCGGCCAGGTTGCTGGTCACCTGGGGCGGAGTCAGAATGGCACCGGTTTCCGGCAACCAAATTCCCGGCGGTGCATTGTTGCTGGGGGCACAAACGGAAATGTTATCGCCCCAATTGCTATAGGCGGCTTTGCGGTTCAAGCTGGTGGATGCAGAAACGGCAATCACGTCCGGATGGGCCGCAAACCCCGACAGCCATTCCGTGGATCCCGACAACACCTTGTTGGGCCAACCCTGTTCATTCACCGTGCCATTCACGGGCCGATTGGCATTGCCGGCCGCAAACACAATCACACAGCCCTTGCCATTGCGGCCCTGGGTGGCGGCCCGGCTGAGGGCGGCCCGTTGCCGGGTGGAGAGGGGAAAGTAAATGCTGCCTGGGCCCCAGCTACAGGAAACGACGGCGGCCCCCCGAGACACACACCAATCAAACAGTTCTTCCACCGCTTGGTCATCTAAGTAGCCGGTGGTGCGAATGGGCATCAGGGCACAACGGGGAGCCACCCCAACGATGCCGCTGCCGTTTTCTTCGGCCACGGCAACCCCGGCACAGGCGGTTCCGTGGCTGTCGTCCCGCGTGCCGGGCAGGGGGTTAAAGTCGTTGTCTTTAAAGTCTTTGGGGCTGACGATTTTGCCGGTTCCCTGAAAGTCCGGGTGGCTGAGGTCAATGCCATCGTCGGCGATCGCCACGATGACGGATCGATCGCCCCGGGTAATGTCCCAGGCCTTTTCCGCATCGATATGGGAACCGGCGGTGATGCTGCTGCCCCCGTTGTTTTGCAAATACCACTGGGAACTGAAAAACCCATCCCGCGGCCGATAGAAGGGCTGGCTTTCAAGGATGGCATTGGGTTCGGCACTCAGAACGGCCGGATTTTCCAGCAGGGTGTTGGCAATTTTCAGGGGGTTCAGGGGCGTTCGATCGCTCAGGCGATAGATAAACGCATTGGGAATGCCGTCCAGGGGTTTCACCAACACCAGCCCCAGGCCTTGGGCGATCGCGTCCACCGCCTGGGCCACCAGGGTGGGATGAAACACGATCGTCACCTCATCCCCCAAATAGACCCGCGTGGCTCCCCGGCCTTGGTATTGGTAAACGTGGCTCACGTAGTCAAAGGCTCCGGAGCGGCGAGCTTCGTCCATCACCGGATCCAACCGGGCTGGAGCCACCAGCAACTCCACCAGGGGCACCCCCCGCCCTAGCGGCCGCACCTGGGTTACGTCGGGCCAGCGGGTGGGATCGATCGGCTGGGCGGCTTTGGGGCGCACCACGAAGCGATCGGGCACTTTTTCCAGCAGCACCTCATCTCCGCCCCGTTGCAACACCAGGCCCAGAAACTGGGGCGGCACACCAACGGCCCCCACAGAGTCCAAATCGGACGGCACGGGATGAGAAGAAGGTTGCAAATCCGCCACGGGGAATATCTCCTGAAACAGGCTTGGAACGGGCTTGGAACGGGCTTGGAAGAAGATTGCGCTGCAAACGACAGGACGCTACGCCACAACGACGGACATTGGCCAGCCAGAAATCAGCCAGCCAGGACGGTCAACGCCGCCCCCAATCTAGGCTGATCCGACGCGGAGGGGCCCAAGGGCGATCGAACCTTGTCGTAGAATAGAGCCGATTTGACCATCACAACGGGTACAAGCCTCGCCCTCGGAGGGTGGCTTGATCCCAGTCGCGGGCGGGCAGTCCGAGACTCAAAACGGACGCGGGGGCCGGCGTGAATCCAGTTCGCTGGTAGCGACCCCTGAAGCGTCAACCCATGGTCTAGTCGAGCAACTCCGGTTGCTTGGTTAGCACCAGAATCCCCACGCCCTTGGGGTGGGGAGGATGTCAAGCGGCTCCTAATCAATCCACCCAGCCCATGCTAGCCCTTCGATTCCCCCGGTTGCTGCCTGTTGTTTTACCCCTGTTGGCAGTTGCGGCGCTGGCCCCCAGCGTGCGGGCCCAAGAAACGAATCTGCCCGATGCCACTCCAGCTAATCCTGAACCGGCGGTGGTTCAAGCAACGGGACTGTTGAGCATGGCCGGCGGTCAACGCTTGATGGATGAAGCCGCCCGCGCGATCGAGTCCCAAAACTACGGTTTGGCTCAACAGCGCTTGCAGCAAGCTCGGCAGGTGTTTAACCAGTTGTCGAACTTCCATCAGCAATTGTCTGGTGCATTTTCCGCGATCGACAACCGCATTTCCCAAGAACAGCGCAAGAACGCCCTTGAAGCGGCCCAAATGCGCGATTTATCGACCTATCAGCTTGCCTTGGTTCACCGGGCCCAAAATCAACCGGAATTAGCCATTCCTCTGTTGGTGCAGATTGTTTCAAGCCAAAGCCCCACGCGAGATTTGGGAACCAAGGCCTATCAACAACTGGCGGAGCTGGGCTTCATCAGTCCGGGGGCCCTGCGTCCAGCGCCCGCACCGGCTCCCGCTGCCACACCTCGCTAGCGGGAGTAGGGGCAATTGAGCCGACCGCCAGCCTTGAACAATCGGCAGCGCTGGTTCCAATCCCAGTGGCTGGAGGTTGATCGGGCCCTGCGAGATGGGGCCACCTTGGCCCAACGGCGCGATCGCCCCTGGTGGGATCAGTGGGTTTTGGCGGGCCGGCAGCGCGAGTTGCGGGCGGCCCGCTCGGTTTTGAGCTGGTTGGCAGGCGGCATTCCCGACCCATCGATCAATATGGATCCAACCAATATGGATCCAACGAATCGGGACGGGAGCGGCTGGGATCCAGAGGACGATACGGCATCGTCAGCATCGGCGCTCAATTCGCCCCTGGGTCGATCGGCAACGCGCCCGATTAACCGCCCACCGGCCAATTCAGCCGCTAATCAAGCTGCGGGTGGGGCCAATCCATCGGCCAATGCGCCATCTAATCGCCCGATCGGCTCCGGAGCGATCGACCCCAGCCGCAATCCGCCCCCGCCCCCCGAGGATCCGGCGGGTGGCTCCACACCGACCGCCCTAGACCTAACGCTCTGGCGATCGACCCTCTTTGACGATGCGGTGGCCCGGCTGACGGTCGATCGACTGGTGAACTTGACCGGTTCTCCCCTGGAAATTGAAATTCTGCATCCCGATCGCCGCCGGGAGCTGTTGGCCCTAGTGTTGCGACGGGTGGAACGGGGTCTGGAGGAAGTGCGCCGCGATCGGCTGCGGGGCGATCGCTTATTGGCCCAACAGGAAGCCTTGCTGCAAACTTGGTGGGTTCAGCTTTTGGATGACTTTTTAGGCGACTGGCTCACGGATCGCTCAACCCTGCGATCGGGCAATGGGGCCCTGCGGCTCCAGCGCGATCGACTGCTTCAGGATTGGGCGATTGTGGCCGCAGACATTTTGAACCGGGCCGTGGAACTGGGCCCCTTGCTGGAACACCTGCTTTGGGGGTTGCCCTTAACGGTGGATGGGGTGACGGTGGAGGCGGGAACCGGGGCTGCCCTCGATCGGGCCAGTGCCCTGCTGCATAACCTGGTGCTTTGTTTGGCCTGTGCCGTGGTGCAACCGGTTTTGAATCGCTATGGCGATCGGGAAGGTCTGAAGCTGGCCCTGTTCGATCGGCGCTGGTTACCCACCCGGGAAGTGGAACGGTTTCGCAATGACCTGGCTTGGAAATATCGAGTGCAACGCTGGGTCAGCGAACCCAAAGCCATCTACGAAAGTCGCTATTGGCTGCTGACGGCCAGCGATCGGGGCATTGTGGCCTTGCCGGTTTATGCGCCCCGCAACCAGGAATGGCGGGCCCTGTCCGGTGTGCCCTTGGGGGTCACGTTGCTGATTGAAGCCCGCGACGCGATCGCCCCTCGGGTGCGGGCCACGGTCACCCTGGCCGGTCGTGGGGCCCTGATGGTGCTCCAGGCGATCGGGCGCGGCCTTGGCTTCATCGGCCGCGGCATCATTCAAGGATTGGGCGATGCGCTCGATCGCCGCAAGACTTGATGGATCGCGAGTCAAGACTTTTCTTTGGGGCTGCCGGATGGGCATTGCTCCCCTGCGACCCAATGCCCTTGATCGCTAGCCTTCGAGGGTAATCACTAGCCCCGATCGGCTAATCCGACACAATTTTCAGCAGCCGCACAAACAACACCCCCAACAAGAAATAGGTCAGCATCGCCACGATCGAGTTCAGATCCAACGCATTGAACTGACCAAACCGAAATACCGGGAATAACGTTGAAAAAGGGCCAATGTAGGGACTGGCCAAAAACTCAATGCCCTGAGCAAAGGGACTGCGGGGATTCGCTCCCGTTAGTTGCAACAGGAATCGCATCCCAATCAAAATTTCCAGGGCCACAATCAGGTAATAGGTTCCCTGTTGCACCCGCCGCAATACCTCATTGCGCCGTGCGATCGCCATTTGCCGGGCCTCTTCCCGCAAGCGGCGTTCCTCCGCCCGCAACTGCATTTCATAGAGCTTGCGGGCGTAGTCTTCGGGGGGCAGTTGGTCACCCGGCAGGCTATCAGCGCCCGGTTCAGAGGGGCGATCGTGAAACGGATTGCCGTTGGTGCTCATGGATTCGGGATCAGGCCCTAAAAACAGCGATCGAATCCATGCAATCGTTTTGCGGCTCCGTCGTCAAGCGATCGCCCCTCCCAACCCATCATCCAAGCAGCGGCCATTGGCTCGGCCTTAAGCCAGGTCAAACAGCAACAGCTCCGCACTCTCTGAAGCCGTAATTTCCACCTGCTCCAGGGCCGTGATGGCCGCCGCGTCGCCCGCCTCCAGCGTCACCCCATTCAGGGCGATCGCCCCACGAGCCACCTGCAACCACCCGCCGCGTTCAGGGCTGGCAAATTGATGCACCACCCGATCGCCCGCCGCCAACGAACTGGCAAAAATCAGCGCATCCTGATGAATCGTCACCGAGCCATCGCGACCATCGGGCGAAGCCACCACCCGTAACCGGCCCTGCTTGTCTTCCGGCGCAAAGAACACCTGCTCGTAGCCCGGCTGCAAGTTGTTGCGATCGGGCAAAATCCAAATTTGCAACAGGTGCAGCGGCTCCGAATCCGACGCATTAAATTCGCTGTGCAAAATGCCCGTTCCAGCGCTCATCCGCTGCACGTCGCCCGGCCGAATCAGGGAGCCGTTGCCAATGCTGTCCCGGTGCTCCAGCAACCCACTCAGCACATAGGTCACGATTTCCATGTCGCGATGGCCATGGGTGCCAAACCCTTGCTTGGGGGCAATCACATCCTCATTAATTACTCGCAACGTCCGAAAGCCCATGTGATTGGGGTCGTAGTAACTGCTAAACGAAAAACTGTGATAGCTATCCAACCAACCGTGATTGGCATGGCCCCGATCGCCCGATCGCCGAATCGTGATGTTGCCCGCAGTGGTCGGGGCGATCGAGGCAGCAGAAGACGAAATAGTCATGGCTCAATTACTCCACCGTTTAACCTATCAAACCGTGCAAAATTCAGAAATGCAAAATCCAGAAACGCAAAATTCAGCAATCAGCAAATCACATCAACAACCGAAGCCACCGGTAAGGCCAGTTCACCTCAGGAGGATGATTTGATCAGCATTTGACCATTTCAATACACCAAAAAAATCAGCCATTTTCACCAAATTTAAGTCCTAATTAGCCATTAGCGGCTGATGGGAACCATCACAGAAGGGCGGATTTTGAGTTTGTTTGCAATTACAAATTGCAACTTTTTTTGTTTCTGTCACCTCAAAGGCAAAAGGCGTGAAACTCGTTCCCCGGTGGGAGCCATCGCAGAATTTCTGAGAAGCCGATCGACCGCAAGTACACCAGAAATATTTCCCCGGTGCCAGTTCAATCACCTCAGGCTTTGTATCAGCAATCACAGCCTCATTGGGAGCAGTCATGCTTAAAACTCTCTCTCGGTTCAGTAAACTAGGCGATTGAATTAATCCTAGGGGCTTCTCTCGGCAGCAACAAGTACGCACAAAAAAGTGCGGTAGTTACCAAAAAGAAACCACCCAGTAAATCAATCAAATCAATCAATCAATTGACTCAATGAAGAGACTTAGAGGATGTCTGAAAAGCCAAAATTGCTACTCTGTGAGCCTCAGAGATCGATGTAGACAAGGGGCTTAAGCCCCTTGTGCCTACGACAATTAATCTTCAGCCCACATTGAAAGATACTTCTCAGACATCCTCTTAGGACTAGAAGAAACTTGAAGATTTTATTGAACCAAGACTCAACAGACCTCTTGCATCAATCACGATCTTCATTTTAAATTTTTCTCCAAGATTGCTGATTGACTAGCAAACTTTATAAGTACCTAGTTCCTATGTGGTTTTCCTGTAGGTTGGGTTGAGCTTTGCGAAACCTAACTCAATCACCACGAACTTTGCTGTGGTTGGGTTTCGTGCCTCAATCTAATCTACAACCGCAACTACAACTCAATTTTAGGTTTTCTCAGAAGTGTAATTTCTAAATGTAATTTCTAGAAAATTCAAGAGAGCATTCAAGAGCATGTTCAAGAAACATTTCAACCATCAACTTGAAGAAATTGATCTATATTGCTTTTGATATGGCTTGCTGTGGCTTCCTTCGCTGCATGAGGATCGATCGCCCATGATTACCCCGAATCCAGCACCCACCACGGGCTTCACGCGCCTCAGTTGTGCCGTTGAGACAACACTCAATATCATTGATGGGCGCTGGAAAGTGCTGATTTTGCGCGAGCTATTTGCAGGAACCATGCGCTTTGCTCAACTGCGCCGAGCGCTTCAGGGCGTGACGCAAAAAATGCTGACTCAGCAGCTACGGGAACTGGAGGCTGATGGCATTGTTCACCGGCAAGTTTATCCAGAAGTGCCGCCCAGGGTGGAATATTCCCTCACGCCCTTGGGCGAATCCCTGTGGTCAGTGCTGGAAGCGATGCACAACTGGGGGCTGCACTATCAAACCTCCCAAGGTATCGTTGATCATCCTGCTCATGGGGAGCCAGCGTTGCCACGCTTGCCGATCGACTATGACGCTCAAAACTTTGATGCTCAAGACTTAGGCAATCACAATTTGGACGCTCAAGACTCGATCGACTAGTGTACTAGGTTCAGATCATTCAAGGTGTTGAAATCATCTCCATAGCCCCCAAATAAACTAGGTGAACCAAAATTTAGGCCCCTAAAACACCCAGATTTCAGAATACAGAAATTGCAGGACACAGGAGCCTAGCACGCCCAATTATGACCAAAGGTTGGCTCAATGGATTTCCACTCAGCCAACCCCTAATTTAGGATCATTATTCACAGATTAAAGCGGCAAGAGCGATCGCTGACAGGAAGGGCAAATGGCGTGGATGGTTAACTGGCAATCGAGCAGATGGTAGCCCTCTTTTTCCGATTGCTTAATTCCCATTTTCAAAACCGAATCGTTCTTGAATTCGATCGTTTTATTGCACTTAACGCAAATTAAGTGATGGTGATGATGGGGATAGGGCTGATTCAGTTCGTAGTGTTTGTGGCCTTCTGCTAGTTCTAGTTCGCGCAAAATGCCCATGCGCGACATTAATTTCAGAGTCCGATAGATCGTAGAAAGGCTGATGCCTTGGTCTTGCTCTTCAAGCAAGTGATACAGATCTTCGGCGCTGAGGTGGCGACCTTCGGGCAGATCCTTGAAGACATTGAGGATCACTTCGCGTTGGGGAGTCATCCGCCAACCGCGCTCGTTTAACTCGGCTTTTAGGGACTGTGGTGTGTAGGAAAACATAGGGGTTGGCGAGGTTTGACCTGAAGCGTTTCCCTCTGCCAAATGGTAACAGGTATAAATGAGCATTTGCAAGAAGCTCGTATTATTGAGAATAAATCTTAAGTCTAGTTTTAGGGAATGGGTCGCTTGGGTCTCCCCGGGCCGATCGCCCTAACGATCGGGTGGGCCATCAAGTTGTTGGGGGGTGGGGCTTTAGGGCGATCGCGCCGGAGTCGGGCCGGGCCAATTGGGGGTCGATCGGCCCTTTGCAAAAGTTGACATATCCCAAGGGATCAGAGCGATTAACTTGCGATTAAGGGCTACAGCCACCCTGTTTAAATGCAGATCTTTGCAAATATGGGCGCGATCGAGCTGCCTTTACAGCTCGATCGGGGAAGATTTCAGCGATCGCCCGGATTGGTTCAGGAGGGGTTCAAGTCCCGGAATTTGGCTTGCTTCAGTTGCTCATACCGAGCCTGGAGCGATCGAAAGTTGTGCTGAATGAGGGGAAACAGCTTGGACGGAAAGGGTTCGTTTAAATCCATTGGGTTCACACCGCGCATGGATTCGATCGATCGCACAGCTTTGTAAATTGCCACATGTTTCAGATATTTCAGCAATTCTTCAATCAGCTCTTGGCTATTTTCTGCCTGTTCAGCCAGGTGAATTTTGGATTCGATAATTGCAACAATTTCATCGTGATTTTTTAAAATAAAGTCTCGCTCAATAATTTCTCCGGCAGAATCCGGCAACGCGTGATCTCTTGCGCCCAAAGTGGCGATTCGCTGCCACATGGCGTTGTCTTTTTCAAGGCGTAAATAAATTGGCCAATAGAACTCGGCAATTTGGCGCTCCAAGAATTCCAGTTCCGCCTGATGACGAGCCAGCAGGATTTCTTGTTCTAATTCGGCAACGCGTTGTTTCTGCTGATTTTCCAAATCGACTAGGATTTGACGCTGGCGATATTTTTCATTGATGTCGCTTTTAAAAATCTCAAATCGCTTGTTTAACCAATAGCCAGCAATCAGCACAATGCCGCCAATGAGCACTTTATCAACAACCAGTTCAATGAGTTTTTCAGAAAGGGCCATGGTGATCATGCTCCGTTGGCGATTTCAAGCTATTTTGAGAAGCTATTTGATTAGAAAAATTACCTTGAAAAGTTGATTTAAAGAACAACAACCATAGGGGCAAGGGGCTTAGGGGGTATCGTCATTTTTCGAGGTGATGCTGAAACGATTGATCTTCCGTGCCCTAATCGTCGTAACAAGGGGCTTAAGCCCCTTGTCCCCCCACGATCCACTAACAGCAGGTCTAGGGTTTCGTACTCAACGACGACAGGCCCTAAGCCCCTTGTCTTCGGTGATTGCTAGTCCCTTGTCTTCGACGATCGATCAGGTCAATCGATCAGGTCAGCAGAGTAATCATTTAGGCTCCTCAAACATACTCATTCAAGCGGAGCAGTAACTTTGGGCAAGTCGGGATAGGAACACCAGTCACTCCAACTGCCGGCGTAGAGACGAGCTTGGGGCAGTCCAGCGCGGGCTAGGGCCCAAAGGTTAACGCAGGCCGTCACGCCAGAACCGCAGTAGACGATCGGGGGTGGATTGGGGGGCAAGTCCTGAAAGTGGGATTTTAAGGCGGCGATCGAGTGGGCGCGGCCTTCTGGGTCGCAAACCTGCACCCAGGGATAGTTAATGGCTCCGGGAATGTGGCCCGCTACGGGGTCGATCGGCTCCACTTCACCGCGATAGCGAGCGGGTTCTCGGGAGTCAATGATGGTTCCTTCTGCCAACCGTTGGGCTTGTTTGATTGTGTCGATCGAGGCCAGCAGTTCCAAGCGCGGGCGGGGCACAAACTGACGGACGATCGGGTGGCTGGGTTGGCTGGTGGTGGGCAAACCAGCTCTTCGCCAGGCCGACCAACCGCCATCCAGCAGCACCACCCGATCGTGGCCCAAATAGCGCAACAGCCACCAGAAACGGGCCGCAAACCCAAATTGGGAATCGTCGTAGACCGCAACCCACCGATCGGTATCAATGCCCCAAAAGCCCAGTTGATCCACCAGGCGATCGAGCACAGGCAGCGGATGCCGACCACCATGGGGGCCAACGGGGCCCGACAAATCCCGCTCCAAATCCGCATAGACTGCGCCGGGAATATGGGCGGTTTGATATTGCTGTTGTCCCAAGTTGCGATCGCCCAAGGAAAACCGACAGTCCACCACCACCCAATCCGGATCCGACAGCATTGGGGCCAACTGTTCCGGAGAAATCAGTTGCTCCAACAGCAATTTCGCGGCCATGGTTGAGTTTTCCATGCTGCCCCCCAGAGCATTTGCCAAAAATGGTATTACGATTAGTTGAAACTTCCACCCCTGCTTGATCGTGTCAGTTCTCCTTGAAGTCCAAGACGTATACGCTGGCTACCTGAAGGGCCTCGACATCTTACAAGGGGTGAATTTAACCCTGGCCCCCGGTGAACTGGTGGCCATCATTGGCCCCAACGGTGCGGGTAAATCCACCTTGGGCAAAACGATCGCGGGGCTGCTGAACCCCAATCGGGGCCAGATTTTATTTCATGGCGAGTCGATCGGGCACCTAAAGGCCAATGAAGTGGTGCAACGGGGCGTTTGCTATGTGCCGCAAATTGCCAACGTGTTTCGATCGCTCACGGTCGAAGAAAACCTGGAAATGGGCGCATTCATCCTAGAACAACCGATCGGGTCGCTGAAGGAACGGATTTTTACCATGTTCCCCCGATTGCACGAGCGCCGCCACCAGCGAGCGGGCACATTGTCCGGCGGTGAGCGGCAAATGTTGGCCATGGGCAAGGCCCTGATGCTGGAACCGGCGTTGCTGGTGTTGGATGAGCCTTCCGCTGCGCTTTCGCCCATTTTGGTCAACGACGTGTTTGAGCAAATTAAGGCCATCAACGGCACGGGCACTTCGATTATTTTGGTTGAGCAAAACGCCCGCAAGGCTTTGGAAATGGCCGATCGGGGCTATGTGCTAGAAGCAGGGCGCGATCGCTTCACAGGGCCCGGCCAAGATCTGCTCAACGATCCAAAAGTGGCGGAACTCTACCTCGGTGGCGCTGCCGCCCACTAACTAGGCCGCCCATGAGTTGGTTTGGGCGATCGTGATTTGGTCTCGGCCTCTCATCGCAATTTCAAGAGCCGTTGGCTGCGACCCAATGCCCGATCGATCGCCCCGCCAAGAACAGCCGTTGCTGAACCCACCGCCCCCGAGCCAGGGCCTTGCACCCACAGATCTCGCCAGCCTTCTATACTGAATCTTTACGAGATTTTTTCGCTGGATTTTCTGCGCTGGATTTCGCAAGGCATCACTGCGCCTTCCTCGTCAGTGTTCGCCCGCATCCATTGCGTTAGCTTTCACACATTTGCATTTTTTGCATTTCTATTGAGCAGCAAGCCTATGTCGGTATTGGTGGCGATCGGTGTATTGGCGTTGCTGGTGTTCGTTCACGAATTAGGACACTTCGCAGCGGCTCGGTTACAGGGCATTTACGCCAACAAGTTTTCCTTGGGTTTTGGGCCCGTCCTCTGGAAATATCAGGGGCCGCAAACGGAATACGCCATTCGTGCCATTCCCCTCGGGGGCTTTGTGGGCTTCCCGGATGACGACGAAGACAGCTCCATCCCCGCCGATGACCCCAACTTGATGCGCAATCGCCCGATCGCCGATCGAGCCATTGTGATTGCGGCCGGCGTGGTGGCCAATTTGATTTTTGCCTATGGGGTTTTGGCGGCTCAATATGGCTTCATGGGCGTGCCCGATGGCTTCCGCTACGAAGCAGGGGTGATTGTGCCCCAAGTGCTGGCTCCTGACAATCCGGCCGGACGAGCCGGACTGAAGGCAGGGGACATCGTGCAGGCGATCGATGGGCAAGCCCTCAGCGCCGAACAAGCAAGCGTGAAGGTGTTGATGGAGCAGATCAAGGCCAGCCCCGATCGCCCCCTGAGCCTGGACGTGCAACGGGGAGCCGATCGCCTCACCCTCCGAGTCACCCCCGAGCTGGACGAAGCGGGCCAAGGACGCATCGGCGTGCAACTGGCCCCCAACGGCCGACCGGTCTATCGCCCCGCCCGCAACCCGATCGAAGTGTTGACCCTGGCGGCCGATCGGTTCCAAACCATGGTGACCCAAACCGCTGGCGGCTTCTTGACCCTGGCGGCCAACTTCCGAGAAACCGCGCCCCAAGTGTCTGGCCCCGTCAAAATCATTGAATGGGGAGCCAACATCGCCCAATCCGATGCCGGGAACCTCTTTCCCTTCATGGCGCTGATCAGCATTAACCTCGCCGTCATCAACATCCTGCCCCTGCCGGCCTTGGATGGTGGGCAACTCTTTTTCCTGGCGATCGAGGCCCTGCGCGGCGGTCGGCCCTTACCCCAGGAATTTCAAGAAAACGTCATGCAAACGGGTTTGGTGCTGCTGTTGGGGCTGGGCATTTTGTTAATCGTGCGCGACACCACCCAACTGGAATGGGTGCAACGGTTGCTGCAACAACAATAGGCTCGCCAATCCAATCAGCTCGCCTAGACCACATCAGCCAACCCAGCCCAAGGATTGGGCCCAGTCGGGCCCCAAAAGCCAAAGGCTAACCACTCAAAAGCAAAAACAAAACGGGGCTAACCATCGTCGGCCCCGTTTCGTATGGGTTGGGCATTGCTACCCGAAGAAAGGCTTAGTACAGCTCTTCTTCCTTGTGGGTTTCGATCGTGCAGTCTGAAGTGGGGTAAGCAGCACAGGTCAGCACATAGCCCGCTTCGATTTGATCGTCATCCAAGAAAGACTGATCCGATTGATCCACCGAACCGGCAGTTACCTTACCAGCACAGGTCGAGCAAGCGCCTGCACGGCAGGAGTAGGGCAGATCGAGGTTTGCCTCTTCAGCCGCATCGAGAATGAACTGATCGTCGGCGCAGTTGATTACCTTTTCGCCGTCGGGAGTAATGAGCGTTACCTTGAAGGTCGCCATGGTTGTGACTCTCTCTCTCGCGTAAAAACAGGGGCGGTATGGGGCTAACGCAACGGATTAACCGGGTCAATGGCGCAGCTTGCACGGGGTTGCCAACTGGCGACCATGGGATTTTGACTGCTGACACAACAGTCGCGATCGGGAGTCTCAGTCAACGCGATCGGCGGGATGCCCACTGAACCCTTAGTTACGTTTGAGGCCACCGACAATTGAAGCCATGGGGTTAAGACATGGTTCAGCTCCGGCGTAGCCAACCTCGCCTTCTGATGTTACGAGAAATTTTTATTGCTACTACGGATGAGCACAGGGATCCGAGAACGTTATTCTTAATCGTTTTTCCAGATTCGATTCTAATTACTTATACTTATTGGATATTTTTGCGAGAATCGACAGAGTTTTTGTGGGTTCTTGGCTTAGTCTAAAGTCTTGAAACCAATATTTTCAAGGCTTTCCAGGCTTATTGTTCCGAGACTGCTTCGATTTATAACCCTAGCTAAAGCTTTGTTTTGAAATAAGAAATTTTTATAAAAACACCTCAAATTGTCGGTTTTCCGGCCCTTCCGCCACCCGAAATCAGCGCTAGGAGACCGGGGCAAAAGGCTAAGATCGGGGGGCTATGTTCGTGATCTGTAGTCATGCTATTGGGTAATCCGGTGCGCGTCGGCCTGGTGGGCACGGGCTTTGTGGCAAAGTTGCGGGCGGAGGCCCTGTTGCCGGATGCACAGGGAGACTGGTTGGCGGCCAAGCTGGTAGCGGTGGCGGGACGCACACCGGAGAAGGTGGCGGATTTTGCGGCAACTTACGGGGCGATCGCCCTGGACTCTTGGCGGGAGCTGGTTAGCCACGCGGATGTGGACCTGGTGATGGTTTGCAACACCAACGCCGAGCGAGGGGCGATCGTGCGGGCAGCCCTGGAGGCCGATCGCCATGTGGTGACGGAATATCCCTTGGCACTGGATCCCAACGAGGCGGCGGAGTTGGTGGAATTGGCCCGATCGCGCGATCGGCTGTTGCATGTGGAGCACATTGAGCTGTTGGGCGGTGTGCATCAATCCTTGCGGACTTGGCTGCCCAAAGTGGGCGAGGTGATCTCCGCTCGCTACAGCACCATCGCGCCGCAAATTCCCACCCCGGGCAAATGGACCTATAACCGATCGCTGTTTGGATTTCCGCTGGTGGGGGCCCTATCTCGGCTCCATCGCCTGGTGGATGTGTTTGAAAATGTCCGCCAGGTGGGAGCTGTGGCCCGCTACTGGCCAGCGGAGGTGGAGGATTATCACGCCTGTTGGTGCGAAGCCAGGCTGATCTTTAGCAGCGGCCCGATCGCCACGGTCACCTATGGCAAGGGCGATCGATTTCACGGTTCCCAGCGGCTGCTGGAAGTGCGCGGCAGTCAGGGCACGTTGATTTATGAAGGCAATCAGGGGCAACTGATCCAAGGCGATCAGGTGACACCGCTGGCGGTGGACGGTCGGCAGGGACTGTTTGCCCGCGACACCCACGCGGTCTTGGCCTACCTGCTGAATGGCACACCGCTGTATGTGCGCCCGGAAGAGAGTTTATACACACTGCGGGTAGCGGATGCGGCGGCGCGATCGGCCCATACGGGCCGCCCGATCGACTTGCTATAGAACTTGCTTGCAGAGAATTCGACAAAACCGGCAACTATCGGCAATTGTCTATGTCCTCTCGTCCTGAATCTGTTAGCTCTGAATCTGTTAGCCCTGAATCTGTTCACCCTGAATCTGTGAGTGCTGAGCCTTTTAGTTCTAAATCCTTTAATTCTGGCTCCTGTGGCCCCGATCCAGAACAGCCCTATCCCATGCCAGGTCAAGGGCGCTTGGTTTATTTGAAGCCTTTAATTAAAAATCCTCAGATCGTCGTGGGCGACTACACTTACTACGATGATCCCGCCGGGCCGGAACGCTTTGAAGCCAATGTGCTCTACCACTTTGACTTCATTGGCGACAAACTGCGAATCGGCAAGTTTTGTTCGATCGCCGCCGAGTGCAAATTCATCATGAACGGTGGCAACCATCGCACCGATTGGTTCACCAACTATCCCTTTCCCGTGTTTGGCCATGGTTGGGAAACCGCCATGCCCGACGACTGGCCCCACAAGGGCGACACGGTGATCGGCAATGACGTGTGGTTGGGCTATGGGGTGACGATTATGCCAGGGGTGCAAATTGGGGATGGGGCGATCGTGGCGACGGGGGCAGTGGTGACCCGATCGGTTGATCCTTACACGATCGTGGGTGGCAATCCGGCCCAACCCATTCGGAAGCGGTTTGATCAGGAAACGATCGCCGCGCTGCTAGAAATTCGCTGGTGGGATTGGGAGATTGCCAAAATCACCCGCAATTTGCCCGCCATCTGTGGTGGCGATTTGGCAGCGCTGCGATCGGCCCAATAGCAATAGCCCAATAGCACCGGCCCAATAACCACCCTCGATCGGCTCATGGTCATGGCCATCATGGGGCGATCGCCCACGCTGAAAACCAGAAACCGCTAAAAAACCTCAAGGAAGTGCGTCTTTCAGCGCCGTGCGAGCCGCCAGGTGGTTGCGCGTTGAACTCAGAATTTCGGCTTCCCGTTGCAGGCGCACCGCCGTATCTTGCATTTCCAGCAGGGCCTGTTGTTCCGCCGCCACGCCATAGAGCTTGGCCGCAACCCAGTAGGACAATTCCGTGGGCAGGGTGGGAATTTCGTCCGGTAGCTCAATTTCCCGATCGGACAGTTTGGCCGACAACCGCACCACGTCCTTCAGCAGGGTTTCCACTTCCCCGGCTAACCCATACAGATCATCACTGGGGGGATCATCTTGAATCCATTCCACCAAGCCAACGCGGTAGGGCTTATCGCGCACATATTCCAAGAGCCGAAAGCGCTGTTGACCGAGGGTCAACATCTTCAGCCGGCCATCGGGTAACCGTTGATAGCGCAGGACTTCCGCACAACAACCAATGGTGGCAATTTCGCCGCTTTGTTCATCGGACATCAACACCCCAAACCGTCGATCGGTTTCCAGGATGGTGTTCATCATGATCCGATAGCGATATTCAAAAATGTGCAGCGGCAGGGGTTGTCCTGGAAACAACACAAGGTCGTTAAGGGGGAACAACGGCAGTTCACGGACGGCGATCGAGGACGGAGAACCCATCGGCAAAAAGCTGAGAGAGTGAACAAAGCCGCCGCAAACCGCAATGGCGGGCGGATGCTGGCAGCCCCTAGTCTATCGCACTGGGCGGGTACTGGACGGTTTCGCCCCTAGGCCTTGGCTCGTTGATAGTGCCAGATCAACACAGCCAAGGCATTGGTGGTGATGTGGGCAATGGTGGGAACCAGCAAATTGCTTGTCCACCAAGCACTGCCGCAGAGAATAGCCCCGGTGATGCCGGCCCAAGCGGCATAGGGCCAGTGCTTGCGTCCTGCCAAATGCAGCCAACCAAAGCAAAGGCTAGATCCCAACAGGGCCAGCCAGTCAGCGCCCAAGCCGGGAAACATCACTCCCCGAAAGAACAGTTCTTCGCTGGCTCCGGGCAACAGGCCCACCCAGAGCGCATCCCAGGGCAAAAGGGAAGGCATCAGCCAGTTGAGATAGGCCTGGGCGCTGCGACGATATCCGGGCCAAACCAGGGCGATCGCGCCGCTGAGGCCGGTAATGGCAAGGCCTAGCCCCAGCCCGATCGCCGCCTCAGACCAAGACCACACCACGGGCCAGCGCTGCACTTGGCCCAACCAGAGCCACAGTTGCGCCCCTCCCCAAAAGGCCAGGGCCGTGAGGGCGATCGTCATCAAAAGCTGCGATCGCTCTAGGGGTTCTAGATCCAAATCCTCAAAATCATTCACAGGGCTTGACGGGGCGAAGCGGGGATGGAGCGAGGGCAAGGGTGCATGAAAAATGGCTCTGAAGGGCGAATCAACGGCGATGGATGGCGCTTAATCCCCGGGCGAATCAACCGTTGGTAATAACGGCATGATTGGACTGGATCGCAAGGCATCGGGCCAGAGGCCGGCCCGGCGGGCCGTGAGCCAACCGATCGCCTCTAAGTATGATCGCACCCGTGTGGCTCGCAAATTCAGCGCTTCGGGGGGGACTTGCATCGCTGTGGCGTTGTCGTCCACCGCGAGGATATCGGCCCCGGCAGCGGCCCAATGTAAAACGGCCGCGCCACCACAGGCACTGGTGGGCGTAATCACCACGTCGATCGAGTTGCGGGTGATGTCTAAGGGTTGCCATTGGGCCCAATCGCGCAGGAGTTGGGGCGATCGCCACAGGCCCGCCAGCACGCAGGGCAGGAAAGTATGGCCCAATTCCTCGGCGGCCGATCGCGGGGCCAAGTCTGCCGCTGGGGGGCCGCTGACCAAGGCCGGCGCATGGGCACAGGGCACGGCAAATTCCCGCACCACCAAATGGCTGATCACCGCTTCGGCTCCAGCGATCGGATCCACTCCCCGGCCTTGACGATAGGCGGTGGTTAGGGGGGTGTCTTCGTCGGGAAAACGGGCCACCACGGCGATCGCCTCGGCTCCGGCTTCGATCGCCCGTTCCGCAGCCCTCAGCAGGCTGGCGGGTTGGGCAATGGTGCCCCAAGAGGCTCCGGAAGCGGAAATTTTGAGGGCCACTCCCAGGGGGCGATCGGTCACAATCGCCGCCATCACATCAATGCCCAAGGTGGCCCGGGCCGCATCGGCCGCTTGCAGTTGCCGCCGCTGCAATTCCGGCTCAATGGCCCGATCCAAAATCAGAGCGATCCGGTTTTGGCGCACCGGCCGCAGCCCCCAATCGCCCGCCGCGAGCCGATCGAGCGCATAGCCCTCCACATAGAGAGTATTGGGCAACGGCCAATAGAGCATGGCCCCGTTCAACACGTTGGGATGGGTGATTAAACAATCCACCGCCGAGGCCATGGCTCGCGCCACCGGTAGCCCATCGCCTGCATAACCCCCGATCGTTGCACCAATGCCGGTGGGAATCAGCAAGACCGCCGTAAACGGGCGAGTTCGGTCAACGATCGCAGATTGCATCGGGCACAGCTTGCATCAGACGTAGGACATGGAACAACAACAGCTTGGCCCCGGTCTCGCGCATCGGCCGGGTTTGATCCGGGTATTTGCGGGATGCAGCCGGGAGCCAAACAAGAGCTTCCGGTCTGAAGTTTAAGGCCTGGAGTTTAAGGCCAGCGGTGCGCCGTTAAACGTTCGACTCGATCGG
This sequence comes from Limnothrix sp. HT2024, assembly GCF_059138625.1. Taxonomy (NCBI): domain Bacteria; kingdom Bacillati; phylum Cyanobacteriota; class Cyanophyceae; order Pseudanabaenales; family Pseudanabaenaceae; genus Limnothrix; species Limnothrix sp. HT2024. The sequence goes on along the minus strand of NZ_CM181121.1, from coordinate 2,847,789 downwards.
TTCGCTGGTCACCATGCCCGTGGTCACAATCGCTTCCACATTGGCCAGATCATCTTCCACCTGGGTCACAGCCCAGCGCAACGGCTCACCCCGTTTTTGCAATTCCGTTTCGATCGCCTGGGGCAGCGCGATCGGCGACTCGTTCAAGTCAATCTCAAACTCGATGAAATGGGTGGTCATAGGATTGGATGATCCAAATTGATGAGAAATCGGCAAGCACCAAGGTGGCTGCCAAGGGTATTTCAAGGAAAAGAGCCTTGGATTGATTGGCGCAAGAAGTTCCAAACATCTCGGCAATCAGTCCCAGTCGTTGTCCTCTATCCTAGGCAGCTCTTGGCCCACCTGGGTCAACCGAGGTCAACCTAGGCTGACTTGCTGGCGGCATACATGGACTCGCGCACCTGCACCATGGCATCCACCAACCGATCCATTTCGTCTTGGGTATGGAGCGCGTTGGCCGTGATCCGCACCCGAGGCTTGGCAATGAACCAAATCGGAGAAACCCAAATTCCCTGCTCAGCCATCAGTTGGCGGGCGAAATATTTCGGGTTCATGTCCGGTGGCAACAACACGGGCAGCACGTTGGTTTCGCCCATCACTTCAAAGTTGGCCGCCGTCAACCGCGATCGCAAATAGCGGGTGTTGTCTTGCAGGCGCTTCACCAGCTCTGGATGTTGGCGCACTTGGCGAATACTCTCCAGGGCGGCGGCGGTCATGGGCGGCGGCAGGGAAATGGTTCCGATCGAGGTGGGCGACACATTCATCAGCGGCTTAAATTCCGCCACATGGGTGCTGATGGCCGCGCCGGCCGAAGCCGCAAACTTCGAGAAGGTGGTCATGATCAGGGGCACAACGCCTTTGGCGATCGCATCGCTGGGCAAAATCCCAAAATGCTCATAGATGCCGCGGCCCGTGGGCCCGAGCGCGCCGCTGGCGTGGGCTTCGTCCATCAACAGCACAGAGCCGGGATAGCGACTGAGCACCTCGATCATCTCCGGCAGAGGAGCCACGTCCCCATCCATCGAAAACACCGCATCCGACACCACAAAAATGCGATCGCCGGGCCGCGCATGGCGCTCCAGCTTGCGAGCCAAATCCTGCGCGTCGCAGTGGCGGTAAGCCTTCACCCGCACATTGGGGCTATAGCTAAAGGTTTTGCCCGATCGCGTCCGGGCGTGGGCCAGGGCCGAGATGATGCAGCCATGGTTCAACACGTCCGACATGATCAGGGTTTCGCGATCGTGGGTAAAGCCCGGCACCTGAATGGCCAAGTGGCAAAAACCATCAATCACCGCCTGCATCGCCATCCAGGCATTCATGAACAGTTGCGTGTGAGGCAAATGCTTGAAGCCGGAAATTTCATCCTCCAGTTGGCGGTGCAGATCAATCCGACCACTTAACACCGAGCAGGAACTATTCGAGGTGCCGTATTGCAAAATTGAGTCGATGGCAGCCTGGCGCACGGCCGGGTTCATCGTTAACCCCAGTACGTCATTCGTACAAAAGGTCAGCACCTCGAAGCGTTCCCCCGTTGTCGCCTCCTCAATTTCGACCCAGTTGCCCTGCTTCTGGTGGCAAATATATTCATCTGGATCGAGATCGCTCTCATACCAGCGCTGGACGTACTCTTTGACGACTTCCACAGGTTTCTCCTCGCCTCAAATTGCTGGTTGCGATCGATCCTTATCCGACCCAGGGTGCGATCGCGTCGTTGCAGTCACTGCCGCAGATTTCCCGCCAAAACAGCGTAGGAGGGGTTAGGAGTCGGGGGGTAATGATCCGAGTCTCCTTCCCAATCACTGGGCAGGGTGTGGGATTGCGATGGTTTCGGTGTATTGCGATTTGTTGCGCTCGCAAATTGCTCTTAACTGTATCTCAGTTCGCGCCTGCTCTTGCAAGGGGCAATGGATTGGTCATGCAACTGGGCCCCTGTTTATACCCCGCGCGATCGCGCGCAACCCCCTTTGGGACAATTCTAAAGATTTGTATTTCGTAACTCTTGATACAGAAATTGGCAGGATTTTTTCATCTGCGTTACTCTCAGAAGTAGGACAACGGCCTGAAACCGACCTTGATTTCTGACCCAGCGGAGCCAGTAACCAAGGCCCGATCGGGCCAGGGATTGCCGCCCACCCGGCGCAATGCCTGCATCGCCCTCCAACAGTCCGGGAGTTAATCAACGGTTGTTGTCGCTATAACCCTCAATCAGTTTTTCCTCGGAGGTTGCTCCCATGTCTAGTCTCGACCGCGCTCGTGCCCTGATGACCCAACGTCACCATGCCGTTAAGCACCGTCATCAATCCCTGCTAGGCCGCGCTAGCGTCACCATGGGTCTGACCGCCGATGCGGCCAACCGCCTGACCCACATTCAAGGCAAGTTGGTTAGCGATAGCTATGATCGCAGCCCAGCCACCATGAGCTAGGCAAACGTCACGGGGCCAGGCGATCGATCGAGCAATCGATTCAGTCGATTACCTGATCGCCCAGTTGATCACCCAGTTGATCGCCCAGTCCTGGTGCAGACCCAACCCACCGGCCCCCTGCTCCACAACAGGGGCGACTGAGGGAACCACCGGGTCAAGCACAAAATCAAACACAAAATCAGCAGCGGGGCCGGATGTTTAAATCTGGCCCCGCTGCGCTTGGGGGCTTGGCTCCGAAACCAGCTTGACGGCGGTGTCCTTGGGTGATGATCGAAAGCGATCGATCAAATCAGCGAAATCGATTGGGCGGTCGCTGAGGCGTGTAGAATGCTCTATTGGGACGCTTGGCTTGGTATATCCAGCGATCGTTGGGATTGATTGAGATTGATTGTTTTCTCCATTAACCCCAAAATTCGGATGCCTAGTGGCGTGGTGTTGCGCTGTAGATCGCTTGCTCAAGCGGATTCTTCGGGTGATTTCACGCGGGCCATCTCGAAAACCTTGGACAGCGGGCTTGGGTTTAGTAACTGCCCGATCGGGTAGCCTGCTTGCCCCTTACGGTCGTGACCCCTCGCCGATCGCTGCCACGAGACTTGTCCCAGTCTTCTTCTAATATTCCTTGAGACCTTAGCAAGACTTTAGAGATTGAGGTTCACCATGCGATACAAAGCTTTGATCGCCGCGCTTCTGGCCCTGTGCCTGAGTGTGCTAACGGCGGCCTGCGGCGATGCCTCAATGGCCAGCGATCGCCCCCTGACCTACGAAGAAATTCGGAACACCGGTTTGGCGAATAACTGCCCTGATGTCGATACCGTCACGCGCGGTTCGATCGCCCTTGAAGCAGGTAAAAATTACAGCATTCAAGCCCTGTGCTTACAGCCCCTTAATTACTACGTAAAAGAAGAAGGCCTTAACAAGCGCAGAGAAGCGGAATTTGTGGAAGGCCGTTTGCTAACCCGCAAAACCAGCTCCCTCGACCAAATTCAAGGCTCCCTGGCCGTGAACAGCGATGGCTCGCTGACCTTCACCGAAGAAGATGGCTTTGACTTCCAGCCTTCAACCGTGCTGCTGCCCGGTGGCGAAGAAGTGCCCTTCCTGTTCACGATCAAGCAACTGGTGGCCACCAGCCAAGCCGGTCAAGCGGCCATCACCTCTTCCACCGACTTGAAGGGTCAATTCCGCGTTCCCTCCTATCGTGGTTCCACCTTCCTGGATCCGAAGGGTCGTGGCTTGGCCAGCGGCTATGACAATGCCGTGGCGCTGCCCGCTGATGCTGACAGCGATGAGCTGGTGAAAGAAAACGTCAAGAAATACGACATCGGCACGGGCAACATCTCGCTGCAAGTGTCGAAGGTAGACGCTGACACCAACGAAATTGCTGGCACTTTCGTTAGCTACCAACCCTCGGATACCGACATGGGTTCCAAGAAGCCGAGCGACATGAAGATTGTCGGTCGCTTCTATGCCCGTGTGGATAGCGATGCCTAGGCCATAACAAGAGACAAGGGGCAAGTGAACGGCAAGCGCTAGGCGGGGGAAATTGAATCCCCATGACAACGCAGCCCTCACACCAAGCCCCCTAATTCTTTGCTTGGGAACTCTTTGCTCGGAAGCCATGCCTAATCGGCGTGGCTTCCTTGTTTTTGCACGTTGTTTTTGGTGGGAATAGCTCCACCGCTTGAGGTTCCTGAACTGGCTGAGTTTACTGAATTGACTGAAGCGGAAGCTGAGTTGGCTGAGTTTAGAGAGTGAGCCTCGGGGGCAAAAAAGGGCGTGTATTGCTGGTGTTCGACCCGGAAGACGTTGGCATAGAGGTTGGCGGCGATTTGCTTGCCGGTTTGGGTTAGTTCCAACAGGCCAAGAGCTGGCTCAATGTACCGGTAAACCACATTCCAATAGAAGCTGGGATATTTGGCGCGCAAATCATCGGGGCTGTGGTAGCCCAACTGCTGATTGGTGCCAATTTCCTCAAATTCGTAATAGAGGGCGGGAATTTTTTGTAAATAGCGCGGGTCGGATAGCTGACCGATCAAGTCAGCGGCTCGCACCAGACCGGGATAGCCTACGGTGTCGGCGTGGTCGTTGTCTTGGGGAACGGGGAAGCGGGTGAGTTCAATGTTGTCTTGCACGGCCTGGGTGTCGATGAGGCGGTGCTTTTTGAAGCGGTCTTTGATGAAGCGTTTGCCCCGATCGACGTGGTAAGGGGCCATGCTGGCATCGGTGGCTCCGGTGGGGAGGGCGATGGTTTCGTCGTCAATGCCGGTGGCGTAAATCCGCTGCTGGGGGCGATCGCGGTGACAAACGCCGCGAACGTAGCCAATGTCGTGACACAGCAGCGAGACATGAAAGAGCAGCCAATCTTCGCAGGTCACGCCGCCTTGGCGAATATGCTTGCCTTTCAGGATTTCTTGGCCCACCAGGGTGACGTACATGGTGTGCTCGACGTTGTGGTAGAGCGCGTCACTGTTGGCGATGTTTTCTAGGGCCATGTTGGCAACCCACCCGAGAATTTCCGCATAGTCCGGTTTCATACCGCCGTAGGTTTGGCGGTAGCCGTCTGCTAGTTCTCGGGTGAGTTCGTCCACGATCGACTTTGTGGGGTTGAGCACGATCGCTACCTCCGCATGAGTCGGCTGAATTGAGAGGGCAAGGCACTCAAGGGGTTCAAGGCAGTGGTTAAGAAATTGACTGGCGCGAAATCAATTGGTGCGAAATCAATTAGCGCAAAATCAACTTGCATGATGTTTCTATCCTAGCGAGTGGCCAGCGGGATACGGTGACAGGGGCTGGGATGGGTGGTGATGATGGTGGGGGCCCGGGGCGATCGTATCTTGGTTGTTGCTGCGATCGAACTCGCGATCGTTGGTGACCCATACCCCACGTCTGAATTTACACATCCGCTCAACTCCCCCCGCATCTCCCTATGGCGATCGATGAGTTTTCTAGCTACATGCCTCATCAGCCTTCATCTTTCCCATCGCAGCCCGATCGGGATCAGTTTGCCCAGGCGGCGATCGCCCAAATCCCCAAAATTTTGACCCTGTGCGATCGCAACCCCCATAGCCCCACCTATGGTTGCTTCGATCGCAACTACTGGCAATACAAAATCGTTGACTTTCCCAGCGGCATGAGCCAGGAATTTGTGCTGCCCCTGGCGCTGGTTTGGGCCTTGCCTTTACCGAATAATCCTTTTTATCAGCAACCTAACCTCCGGCGCTGGGTTGAAGCAGGCATTCGCTACGGGGCCCAAAGCTCTCATCCAGATGGCTCCTGTGATGATTATTTTCCCTTTGAGCGGGCTGGGGGGGCGGCGGCCTTTTCTTTGCTGGCCTGCATTGATGCCTGTGAGCTGATTGGGCTGGACGATCCGCAAATTTGGCAATTTTTGAGTCGGCGGGCCGATTGGTTGGCCCATCACCAAGAAAGCGGCCGACTCACCAACCACCAAGCCTTGATTGTGCTGTGTTTGGAGTTGCTGGGGCAACGGCTCCAGACCGATCGATGGCAACGGGCCAAGGTCGATCGCCTCAATCAGGTGTTGTCTTGGCAAAGTACCGAGGGCTGGTTTCAAGAATATGAAGGGTGCGATCCGGGCTACCACACCCTCACCATTTCCTGTTTGGCGCGGTTGCTGACTTTACAAGGCGACAAGGCTGATCCAAGGTTACAGCCCGCCTTAGCCCAAGCGGTGGAATTGGTGCAATGGTTTGTACATCCCGATGGCTCTTTCGGGGGGGAATATACGAGCCGAAATACCTATAATTTCTTTCCCCATGGCTTTGAATTGGTGGGGCAGTGGATGCCTTCGGCTCTGGCAATTAATGACCAAATCTTGCAAGGACTCGCACGGGGATTGGGAGCCTGTTATGCGGATGACCATATTGTGGGTCATCACGCTTGGAATTATTTGTTAGCTTGGCGAGATTTTGTGCCCGATCGCCCGCCTATTCCAGATCCCAAGCCCCTGCGAGTTTGGCTACCGGAAGCCAGAATTTTGATCGATCGTCGCCAAAACCATGAAGGACACTGGCTGACCTTACTGTTGGCGTTGAACAAAGGCGGCACTTTCAAAATTTTCCGAAACCAAGAATTATTGGCATCCGATACCCAATTTTCACTGCAAGTTCAGCAGGGCAAAAAACTGAAGAATGCCGTAGGTCACCTAGTGGATCAATATGATCTGCAAGTGGAACCCGATCGCATTGGCATTTGTGGACAACTGGGCTGGGCAAAACAAACCCTGATGACCCCTAGCAAGTTAATGATTTTGCGGTTGGTAATGTTGAGCGTGGGGCGCTTTTTTCCGAACCTCATTCGGCGCATTTTGCAGCAGATTTTGATCGTGGGCAAGCGATCGACCCCCTATCGCTTCATTCGTCGTTTGGAATGGGTGGAGCAAGGCTGGCGGGTGCAAGATGAGTTGGTCGCTCCCGATTGGCAACCCGTGCAGGAGGTGCAGATCGGCACCGATCAAACTTCGATTTATGTGGTGATGAGCCGCACTTACCAAGCGGGTCAGCTCCAAAAAAGCTGGAATTTGACAGCTCAGGTTCGGCATCTCCAGCCCGGCGACCCCCTGAAGGTCGATCGCCTGTTTTCCTAAAGCCGCCCATCTATCCCTATCATCCTCCCCGCCAGAGACTTGCTATGAAGCGTTGGGTTTCAATTGCCGTTAGCTTGCTGATTTTGATTGTGATTTACACCCGCATTGACTTTGCTGGGTTGGTGCAGGTGTTTCAGCAATGCGATCCGGTATGGATGGCCATCAGCTTAGGAATGGTTGTGCCCTTAACCTTGCTGACCTCCTGGCGGCTGCAACAGTTAATGCCTCGGGGAATGCCCAAAAGCGGGATGCCGCTGGCCAACCCAGACAGTCGAGAGGATTCAGGATTTGGGAGATCCCCCGCGATCGATCCGGCGGCGGCTTCCGCTGCAACCTTGAGCTTTGGAGAAGCCAATCGGCTGATTTTGGCGGCCAGTGTGCTGAATATGGTGCTGCCGTCCAAGATGGGCGACCTGGCCAAGTCCTATTTCATGCGCGATCGGGGCCATTTAGAGGGTTCCCTGGCCTTTTCGTTGGTGGTGTTTGAAAAGGCTTGCGATATGTTGTCGTTGCTGGTGTGGTGCGGGTTTGGCCTGCTGCTCTATCCCAGCAAGGATCCGCTGTTTTGGATCATGACGTTGGCCACGATCGGGGGATTCGTGTCCGGGGTGGCACTGTTGAGTTGGCCCGCCTTTGCCCGATCGGTCTTTGCCGCCGGTCAGCGAATCGCCCCCGGCAAGATGCGCCGCAAGCTCGATCGGCTCAGCGACTCCTGGCAACTGATGCATGACTACTTTTGGAGCGATCGCCGCCAACTCGCGATCGTCACCCTTACCTCGATCGTGATTTGGTTTCTGCATCTTTTGCAAATTTGGTTTTTCATCCTGGCCCTGCGTGCCTTCGCGCCTTTCCTGGCTAATTTAGCCCTCTCACCGCTGGCCATTTTGGCTGGTCTGTTGCCCTTAACCTTCGCGGGCGTAGGCACTCGGGATGCGGCCCTCATCTTGTTTTACCAACCCTACTTTGCCGCCCCGATCGGGGCCGCCCTCGGGCTGTTGTGTACCTCCCGCTACCTACTCCCCGCGATCGGAGGGCTACCATTTTTGGGGCAATACCTACTTCAGCTCAAACGCTGGCAGCAGCCCCCAGCCGGCCCAGACCAATAAAACCCGCCCCGTTCGTCAGATGTGCCGCACACCCACTTGCAACCCCATCTTTGCAACCCCCGCCGCCAGTGGATTAGCCAACAAAGCGAATCTCGCATAGGAGCCATGCAAAGTGCGCGAAACCAACCGTCAGAGGATGCCAACAGCCACAACCGAGATCCATCAGGCCTTTGCGCGAATTGACCTTGCCCCTTGACCGATTCGCCAGCTCTAACGGGGTCATTTCACAGCCAGGAGCCAACATCGATTTTTGTTAAAGGTTTTGACCTTTTTTAAAGGAAACATTAAGGATTTCTGACGAAATTCTAGACAATTACCGTTTTTGATCGGGGCAATTTCAGTCTCTTATTCGCCAGACTAAGTTTTTATACCTAACCTTTGCAAAAAAGCACAAAACTCAGTAAATCCCCACACCACAAAACCCTGAGTTCCCAACAGCCCAGAAATCCACCTTCATCACCCTCAGGCTTTAACAACACGGGAGTTTCCTTAATCCTTCGTTGCTCGTGCCGAACATCCCTGAAGAAACTTAACAACTTGTAATGACCAAACCCCTTTCTGCGTTGTATAAAGAAATAGCCGAGAGGTGTTTAACAAGCAAACGTTAGTCAACGCGCTACTGCTAGGGATTTTTTTCGGTTCTCATAAAACTTGAAAAGTCTCTCAGATTTTGAGCCATGACTGCGGTTAATTTAACCGGCAGATTTGCCATGGCTACCCATTGAGATCCCCAATTTAAGCAAAGCGTTGCTGAACTAAGACGGAGCTGAAAAACCTTCTCGCACTGCGCTAGCAGGTGAAGGCAGCGAACTGAGTTGTCTACAGCGCAAAACCACAACCAACCTCGACAAACACCTATTCCTTAGGAGATCGATTCCATGTTCGACGCATTTGCGAAGGTTGTTTCTCAAGCCGACGCTCGTGGTGCTTATCTGAGCAACGAGCAACTGGATGCTCTGAGCGCCCTCGTTGCTAGCGGCAACAAGCGTCTCGACGTTGTTAACCGCTTGACCAGCAACGCTTCGACTATCGTCGCCAACGCTGCTCGCGCTCTGTTCGCTGAGCAACCCCAACTGATCGCTCCCGGTGGTAACGCTTACACCAACCGTCGCATGGCTGCTTGCTTGCGCGACATGGAAATCATCCTGCGTTATGTGACCTACGCAACCTTGGCTGGCGATGCTAGCGTTCTGGATGATCGTTGCCTGAACGGTCTGCGCGAAACCTACGTTGCTCTGGGCGTGCCCGGCGCTTCGGTTTCTGCTGGCGTTGCCAAGATGAAGGATGCTGCGATCGCGATCGCTAACGATCCCGCTGGCATCACCCCCGGCGATTGCTCTTCGTTGATTGCTGAAGTGGCTGGCTACTTCGATCGCGCTGCTGGTGCAGTTGCTTAATCGAAGCTGCCGTGAAGTCACTTAGAATTTCAATTTTCTTTTGACTTCAATCTCGTCTCGATTTATCGGAAAACAGGGTTTAAAACCCCGCCCTTTAGGGCGTTTTAGTCGATAGATGGCCGCTAGGCTAGCGGTTTCAGTCTGCGAAGCAGCCACAAGGCCCAAGAACCTTTCGAGGTGGAGTCGGGTGCTGTGACGTAGAAACCCAAATCGTGAGGTTTGGGAATCCCCGTTCGCTTGCGGCGGGTGAAGATGTCAACAACGCTAACTTTAGAGACACCTAACACGGGACTATGAAGACTCCGATCACCGAAGCTATCGCAGCTGCTGATTCGCAAGGTCGTTTCCTGAGCAACGCTGAACTGCAATCGGCTCGCGGTCGCTTCGAGCGCGCTCAAGCCAGCATGGAAGCTGCTCGCGCCCTGACCACCAAGGCTGACAGCCTGGTGAGCGCTGCTGTGCAAGCTGTGTACGGCAAGTTCCCCTACACGACCCAAATGAACGGCGCTAACTACGCCTCGACCCAAACCGGCAAGGACAAGTGCGCTCGTGACGTGGGCTACTACCTGCGCATGATCACCTACTGCTTGGTTGCTGGTGGCACCGGCCCCATGGATGACTACCTCATCGCTGGTTTGGCTGAAATCAACAGCACCTTTGAACTGTCCCCCAGCTGGTACGTTGAAGCTCTGAAGAGCATCAAGGCTAACCACGGTCTGAGCGGTCAAGCTGCTAACGAAGCAAACACCTACATCGACTACGCTATCCAAGCCCTGAGCTAGTTGATGCAATCCCGGAAGAGTGTCCGAGCCGGTTGTGGCTGGTTTGCCCAGCAACGGTAACCTGGTTCAATTGGTTGGCTCCTCTTCCGGGAGCTTTTTTGTAAGCCGTGCTTGCTGTGATTTTTGGGAGATTTGTTCATGGCCGTTACTGTTGCTGCTTCGCGCCTGGGGACGGCAGCTTATGCAGATGCTGCACCCGTTGAGCTGCGGGCCTATGCTTCGGCAGATGATGTTGAACTGGTGATCCGGGCGGTTTACCGTCAGGTACTAGGCAACGATTATGTGATGCAATCCCAGCGATTGGTTAGCTCTGAGTCGCTGCTGCGCAATCGTTCGATCACGGTGCAGGAATTTGTCCGCTCCGTGGCGAAGTCCGATCTATACAAAGAGAAGTTTTTGTATAACAACTTCCAAACTCGGACGATCGAGTTGAATCTGAAGCATCTGTTGGGTCGTGCGCCCTACGATGAGTCGGAAGTGATTGAACACCTCGATCGCTACCAAAACGAAGGCTTTGATGCTGATATCGATTCCTACATCGATTCCGCAGAATATCAAAACGCTTTTGGCGAAAATATTGTTCCCTACTACCGCGGTTTCGCGACCCAAACGGGTCAGAAGACCGTGGGCTTTACGCGTATGTTCCACCTGTACCGGGGCTATGCCAATAGCGATCGGGCACAGATTGAAGGAATCAGCCCGCGTCTAGCCACGGAGTTGGGACGCAATTCCGCTTCGGCCATTGTGGGTCCCTCGGGCAGCAACATTGGTTGGGCCTTCCGTAATTCGCAAGACCTGGGCCAAGGCAGCCTCACCCCCACCTCTTTTGGCCAAAGCCAAAGCGATCGCCTGTATCGCGTGGAAGCAACGGGCCTGTTGGGCGCTGGCTATCCGGCCGTGCGTCGCAGCAGCCGCACCTTCACGGTTCCCTACTCGCGGTTGTCGGATCAAATGCAAAAGATCCAACGCCAAGGCGGCAAAATCGCCAGCGTTACCCCTGTTTAGGGTCTTGGCTTGAAATAAATGGAATGATGACTCAGCCCCATTGGAAGGTTGTGTTGCTTGGTCACCCTGCCCTGTACCCAGCTCGATCGGCTTGGATTGTCGGATGGCAACGGCTGCTGACTGGGCTGATGCAGCACAGCGGTGACATGCCGCAACAGGGCCAAACCATGAATGGCTGGGACTTGTTTGCTTGCTCCTGTTTGCTTGTAGTGGTTGCGATTGACGAGGTGCAATGATCATGATTCATTCATGCGTTGTACCTCGTTTTCTATCGTCTTGAAAAAGACAGTATTCCACAGTTAAACTGCGACATTTAACTGCGAAGTTTTTTAACAGTTTGAGGGAGAGTTTATGCTCGGTCAAGCGCTTGCGGGTTCGTCGGCCAACACCACTGCTGGGGCCCGTGTGTTCCGTTATGAAGTGACGGGTTTGGCTCAAAATGACCAAACCGATCGCCAGTCCTATTCTGTGCGCAATAGCGGCAGTATCTTCATTAACGTTCCCTATAGCCGCATGAACCAAGAAATGCAACGGATTCTGCGGTTGGGCGGCAAAATCGTCAACATCACTCCTGTGGTTGTGGGCGACGAAGGCGCGGCTGAATAGTTACGGTTCTGTTCCCAGATTCTTGGATCGATTCTCGAATCTGTAGGGGTTGGTTCCGGTGGGAATTAGCCCATGGATCAGGCTCCGTGACTTGCTTGCCAGTTTCGTGCCTCTTCGGCATTCCTTTCAATCGCTAAGATCCATCACTAAGATCCGTCTCGCCAGCGGGAGTCCAGCTTCAAGATCTGAAGTGGCTCCCGCTTTTTGCATAACGAACCGCATTCCCTAGGCAGCTCCTAACCAACCGGCGAGGAGTTGTTCTTGCAGCGAGCTGATGTCTTTGAGAGGGGCAACTTCGTAGCGACTGGGCTTGGGATCAGCCAGTTCTACGGTGGTGGATTGGAGTTGATCTTGATGGAAATAGGTGATGGTGAGTCGATCGCCCGGTTGATAGTCTCGGAGGCGATCGGGCAATTGTCCCGCTGCTAACCGAATGCCATCCAGCGCCAGGATTTCATCACCAGGATCGATGCCCGCGTGATGGGCGGGGGATTGAGCTTCGGTGAATTTCACCATTTCGCGGCCCTGCTCGGTAGCCAGACGCAAACCCAAGTGGGGAACTGCGCGATCAACAATTCCCCTTAGCTCTAAGCCAAAGGGTTGCAGATAGGTTTGGAGTGGCAATTCTTCGGTGGTGTGCAAATAGCGCTGGAAGAAATCACTCAGGTTTTCTTCAGCCACTTCAGCAATAATGGACTCCAATTGTTGAGCGGTAAAGCCCACTTCTGGTTGGCCAAATGCTTGCCACAGGCGTTGCAAAACATCATCGAGCGATCGAGCATTGTCAAACTTAGCCCGAATTTTTAAATCCAATAGCAAGGAAACCATTTCTCCCTTCAGGTAATAGGAAATTTGGTTATTGCCACTGTGGGCTTCAGCCCGATAAAGCTTAATCCAAGCATCAAAGCTCGACTCGGCCAAAGGCTGAACTAACCGTCCCGGTGTATTTAGATAGCGAGTAATTTCCTTGCTCAATTGTGTTAGGAAATCTGCGCGGCTATAAATACCCGCACGACAGGGAATTTGCAAATCATAGTAGCTGGTGGTTCCTTCGCAAAACCACAGGGACGGCGTGTAATTTTCCGCATCATAATCAAAGGTTTCTAGCTCTTTGGGCCGGATCCGCTTCACGTTCCAAAGATGGAAAAACTCATGGGCCACCAGTTGCATGAACTGATGGCGTTTTTCCGTTTGCTGGAATCCATAGCGGTTATAAATCAGCGAGCAGGAGTTTTTATGCTCTAGGCCGCCATAGCCCTGACCGGTGAGATGCAAAATAAATAGGTAGCGATCGTAGGGCAGGCCGCCAAATAGGTTAGCTTCAACTTTGATGATTTTTTCAAAGTCCTCAAGGATCGATTGGGGTTCCAGGTTGCCATTACCCCAAATCGCTAATTCATGGGATTTACCCAGCACTTCAAAGCGATGCAGTTGATGGGTTCCAATTTCAAAGGGACTATCAACCAGTTGATCGAAATCGGCCGCTTGAAAGGTTTTGTGGGTTCCTTGATCGTTGACCAAGGGCAGAGCAGTGGCCACTTGCCAGTCCGATCGGGGCAGGGCAATAGTCACTTGCAACGGAATTTCTAACCCCCCAACGGGATAGAGGAACGTGGCTGCCCCGTTGAAGTAGGCATGGGTGCGATCGAGATGGTTCGTGCGCACGGTCAATTCGTTAGCAAACAGCCGATAGCGAATGATGACCGTTTCTAACTGCCCGATCGCCACTTGCCAGTGATTTTTGGCCAGCTTTCGCCACAGCAGTTGCTGTTGGTTTGCCCCCCAAGCACTGAAGTCTTGCAGATGCCGTTCATACTCCCGAATCAGATAGGAACCGGGAGTCCAAACGGGAAACTTGAGATCTAAGGTGGTGCTTTGCCAACCCTCCAACACCAGTTCAATTTCAAAAAGGTGGGTTTGTGGCTCGGGCATGGCCACTTGATAGGTTAACCGTGGCAACTGGGCTACTCGACGATCGGGCGGGGTGGCAATTGCTTGGGTCATGGGTCAAAGAAAGAGAAAACGTCATCAACAGAATGCAAGCACAACAGAGGAAATGATCAGCAACAAACCGACCATGCCATCTGACCATGCCGCTCAGTAGCCTCTCACTAACCTTGGCTTGCCAGTTGTCGTAACTGTGGCAAAAAGGGCAAGTGCATAATTTTTTCGTGCGGATCGATCTTCACCCAACCTTTTTCTTGCAGTTTCGCCATAATTTTGGCGGTTTCTTCGAGGGTAATGTCACTGACTTCTGCCAAATCCTTGATCGGGATATTCAGAATGTCGCGTCCCCGATCGGCCGGTTGTCCGTAGTCATCGGCCAAAGAAGCCAAGGTATTTGCTAATTTGACGGCGCTCGGTTTTCGGCGCAACTGCAAGCGGGTGTTGGCATTCCGAACCCGGCGCACCATGAGTTGCAGCAGTCGGTGGTGTAGCTGGGAATCTTTAAACAGGGTTTGGACAAATCGTTGAGCGGAGATGCTAAATAGTTCCACTTCGCTCAGGGCCAACACATCGGTCGATCGAGGCGATTCGTCCAAGATGGCCATTTCTCCAAAAAAGTCACCCTGACCCAAAATGGCCAAGGTCATGTCTTTGTCCCCCGAGAGCCGACGGACTTTCACCCATCCGGAGGCAATGAAATAGACCGCATTTCCCCAAGAGTCTTCCATTAAAACGGCGCGTCCTGCGGGGTAATCATGCTCGACTGCGGCCGCCAACAGCCAATCGAGCGTTTCTTGACTGGCCGCATTGAACAATGGAAAAAGCTCTGTAAAGGTTTCAGTTTGCATTGCCGGAGAGTTAGTTGGCATGGTTCTTTGAGCCTAGCAAGATTCTGTCCTAGATGGCAGATGAAACACCCAGAGTCTTGACGAATTGCGGTTGGGTTTCGGCGGTTCGGGACGGGGTGATCGCCCCATTCTCCTACGCTCAGTTATGGGTCTTAATGGTGACTCTAAATGCCTGACCCCATGACTTCGCTCAATGGCTGGCCGTAACGGGCCGCCGTCAACCATCGATTGAATTTAGCTGAATTTAGCGCCCCATGGCCATCTTCTGGTCACGGGTTGAATGGTCTGGTTGAATCATCTTCGATGACGTTCTGAAGCAACATTCCGGCCAGCCCGAATTAACCCTAGTTGCTTATGGTTAATTCCCGTTAATCGTCCCCTCCTTAGGATCTTCGTCGGCTGATGGGGAAAATCCTCCCAAAACCAAACGAAATTCCGGCCCTTTAGGCTCAGCGCCGATCCACAATTCCCAGAACATCTTGGGGCTGACCATGCTTGCGCGATCGCCCCCATCGTGATGCACTAAAGGGTGTCGTTGCGTTCTGTAAAGAAATCTGTTCTGTGAAGATTTCTGTATTTCATACCCCGGAGTTAACCCCCCAATTTTCGGGGAGCGAGTCGCCGACGACCCCAGCGCCGGACTGTGCGATCGCTATTGATGTGTTGCGGGCCACGACCACGATCGCCACAGCGCTGGCCGCCGGAGCGGAATCGGTTCAGGCCTTTTGCACCCTTGAAGAATTGATGACCACCAGCGAGGCTTGGCCGGCCGATCGTCGCATTCGGATTGGCGAGCGGGGCGGCAAAACCGTGGAAGGCTGTGATTTGGGCAACTCTCCCCTAGACTGTACCCCCGATCGGGTGGCGGGCAAACGCCTGTTCATGAGCACCACCAACGGCACTCGGGCCCTGCAAACCATCCAAAACGCCCCGGTTGTTTTGGCGGCGGCCCTGGTGAATCGACGGGCGATCGTGGACTTTGTGTTGGCCCAACAACCCGCCACCCTCTGGATGACCGCTTCCGGCTGGGAAGGCAGCTTTTCCCTGGAAGATACGGTCTGCGCTGGTGCGATTATTTCTGCCCTGTTGGAAAAACTAGGTCAGGACTCAGATTGGTTCGGCAACGATGAGGCCGTGGCGGCGTTGGCGCTCTATGACCAATGGCGCGATCGACTGCTGCAACTGTTTCACCAAGCAAGCCACGGCCAACGCCTGCTGCGGCTGGGTTTGCTGGAGGATTTGGAATATTGCGCCAGTCAGGATCGCCTAGATGTGGTGCCCATCCAAACGGCCCCGGCAGTGTTGACCCGCGCTTAGTTTGCATTTAATTGGCACTTAATTGGCATTTAATTTGGCGTTGAATTCGTGCTGAGTTCTTGCTGAGTTCTTGCTAAGTTTTTGCTCAACTTGCATCATTCGCACTGAGTGAGCCAAACCTGAGCTAAAACCTAAGCCAAAACCAACGCCCAGTCAGCTATCGGCCCCGGCTGATGGCTGGCTGCACCATGGACAGGGCTAATTCACTAAAGATCTCATCCACATTGCTGCCACTTTTGGCGGAAGTCCAATAGAGCGAGTAGGTCACGCCGGCCAGGAGGGTTTCCACCTGAAGCTGTAGATGGTGTTTATGGGACTCGTCCATCAAATCGACTTTGTTGATGGCCAAAATCACGACACTGGTGGGCGAGACCGATCGCACTAAATTGGCATGGTCGCGCAGATGACTAACCGTGTCGGGGCGGGTGGCATCGGCCACCACGATCGCCCCAGAGGATCCTTGAAGATAGCTGGGGGCAATCCGCTGAAACTTGGTTTGGCCCTCCACATCCCAAATCAGCAACTGCAATTCCATCGGCTCCGGCCGCTCAGAGGCTCGATCGAGGGACGGATCTGGCAGCGGCACGGGCACAATCTTCCGAGAGATTTTTACCCCAATGGTGGACAAGTAGCGATCGCTAAATTGCCGATCCACAAATCGACGAATCAGGCTGGTTTTGCCAACTGCATAATCACCGACCAAACAAATTTTTTTTGAAAGGGTTTGCATGGCTTTAGGGGGTTGGCAAACGCACCGGCGACTGGGCCGATTGTAGAAGACAGGATGGAAACTGGCCGAAATTCAACGGCAAAACTCCCGATTTTCGGGCCCCCTGGCGATCGCGGATGGGCAATTCAGGACATGATTCAAAGCAAGGGAATTGCTCAGGAGCCTTGTTCCAGCGGGTTAATGATGCAAATCAAGCTGGTCGAACATAGCAGGCAAATCCAGCAAACCGAAGCGATGGCTCATTCATGGGCAAGCCAGGGAGGAACATCGTGAATCGAGTCGTGAATCGATTGGCTTCACGATCGATGGGGAATGGATCAGGAATTTAAGGCGCTGGGATTGCTTCAAAGCGCACGCAACGACTCATCCATTCCCCATCGCCTTGGGTCACATCCGGCGGGGGCCCAACCTGGGCACTGGGCACTAGCCGCTGGGCCGAAATGCCTCGGCTAATGAGGGCCGATCGCACCAATTGCGCTCGCTGCAAGGCCAGGGCCGACGCATTCGGTTCGGTGGGGGCGCTGTGGCCCACCACGCGCAGGTTCAGATCCGGATAACTTTGCAGGAATTGGCGAATGGGGTCGATTTTGCCGGCAATATCGACATCAACGAATCGATCGGCTCCTAACTCAAAGTACAACCGAACGGTCAGACTCGGAATCACAATTTGCAACGAATTGACGACACGGTTGGTGCCGGGAACCCGCTCAAAGGCCGCCGCGATCGCGCTGGCTTCGGCTCGGCTGCGGGCGGAGCCGGTGACGGTGACCGTTCCGCCGGATTGCGCATCGATGCTGTAGCTAGCGTTGACCACGTTGCCATCCCGGTTCAAGGTTTTGGCAATCCGCTGCACCTCGGCAGCAGCCAGAATGGGATCCGTGGGCAACTGCACGGCAATGATTTGATTTTTGGGGGGTGTGGCTTGCTGAAACCGTTTTGGGTCGATCGCCCGATAGGTGTCGGTGGCTGTGCGTTCCGCCTGGAATCGCAGCCAAGGATAGGGAACCTTGCCCCGCAATCGCAACTGATCGCCTTGTAAATCAACGGATAGGTTATACACCGCCAATTGGGGAGAGGTATTCAGGGCCCCTTGCACGGCCGCCAACAGGCCTCGATTGCGCTGGTTTTGATAGTTCCACCAAATCCAAGGGGCCGCGATCGCCGCGCTCAGCACCAAAATTAGCCCCGTCAGGGCCCAAGGAAACCCACCCCGCCGATTTAGGTTCAGGTACGAACGCCGTTGGATGGGGCGCACCAAACCGGTCACGGCCGTGTGAACGGGGGCCGGCAGGGTGCGGGAGTCGCCATCAAAGGATTGCAGGGGGCGATCGTACCGTTCGACCAACCGCTCCAGGGTCGATCGCAACTGGCGGTAAAACCCCTTGGAGGGTTGCCCTTTTACAATCACCGCTAAATAGCAGTAGCCGGCCACCTCCATGGCAATTTGCGAATCGTTGTACTGAATTTCGTGCAGTTCGGACACGTTGTCGCCTTGCACCATGCAATCATTCACGAAACTGCGAATGGCCGTGAGCATTCCCGCCAGCATGTCCCCTTCGAGGGGATCTTGGTCAGCGGATTGACATTCGCTCATCACCAGGCCCGAGGCCTTGTGAATCAAAAAAGCCGCCTGAACCCGATAGGGCATGGCTTCCCGCAAAATCAGCTCCGCTTCGGATACCCCTTGCACTTTGGCTCGCATCTTGCGGCTTACCCCTTCCATGCTCAGGGTGTTATGCACCTTTTCGTTGATGGATTCGATCGCGTCTTTCATGTACTTGGCGATCGTATTACCAATGACGGGATAGAGGGCATCCACCATGGCATCCCGTTCTAGGGCAATTTGCTCTTTAATCGAAGCGCCCATCATCGGCCCGAGAGCTTGAATCATCGAGTCCGAATCAAGCTGGTATTGCTCCCGCATGGCGGAGGCGGTTTCGGGAGCAATCGCATGGGCGATCGCCAGGGCCAAATCAGCGGGCGCATCCTGCATTCGCTGCACGATCGCCGCATCCAGCACCGGGGCGATCGCCTCGGCCATGGCTTGTCGATCCTGAAGCGATCGCTCGTAAATCAGGCGATCGATCGTGGGCAACAGGGCTTGGCAAATTTCTTCGCGGGCATCCAGCACCCGCCGTTCAATCAACCGGGCAATCAGGGGCGACAGGTGCGCCACCAGTTGATCGGCATTTTGCAGCAGGGACTCAATCGCATCCACCTGCTGCTGAACCCGTTGCATTTTGCCGCGCAGGGCTTCCACCCGATCTTCCACGCGGACAAAGTTGTCACCAATCAACAGGGACTGCAACTGCTCCCAGGCATCTTCCCCCGAGCTGCCGCTACCTTCGGAGGGTGCACCGTTGCCGTTGGCCCCGTTAGCCGCTTTTGGGGTGGCGGTGTCGGGCCCCGATCGCTCGGCTAGGGGCGATCGACCCATCGCAGGCGGAGGCGGGGTCAACAAATCCGGATCGGCCCCAAACGGATTGATCGGTGGCTGATTACGGTCTGCCAAGTTGTCTGCCAAATTTTCTGCCAAATCGGCTGCTAAGTCGGCGGCCAAGTCGGCTTCTACCAAGATCGAGCGAGATCCTGTTAAGTCGGATCCCGCTCGATCTTGAGGTGTTTCATCAGGAGCCGCGAGACGACTCGCCACCGAACCTTGGGGTTGCGGGGCGATCGAACTGGGCGGCCGCTCCGTGGGCGACTGAGACGATCGGCCCAACTGACTCAGCAGATCTAGCCAATCCTCCACCGGCTCCGACTCGGAATGATTGCGATCGGGCATAGGGCCAGCACTCCAACCAACTCAATCCAACAGTGACAACGGGTTCCATCCAGTCTAGGAAATCTTCCTAAGAAAAACCCACCGTTGGCCCAATGCCCGATCGGCCAGGATTGGCGAACCGGCCCGCATGATGGTTACGCCTCAGCCTGGTTAACCATTGATTAACCCTCTGATTAACCCTCCGGCGACACCAGCTCCACCGACAGGGCACTTGGCGGATCGATCGCCGCTTGCAACGCCGGAACCACATCCTGACCCTTCAGGCGCATTCCCAGCTCAAACATCAACTCCGCCAACGTTTCGCGCTCCACCTTGTTATCGCGCAAGGACGAGAACCGCGCATCCAGCTCCTCAAAAATTTGAGCACGCAGGGTGCGGATGTCCTCTTGCAGCTTGTCGCGGCTTTCGTTCAAGCGACCATCAATCGCCGTGGTTTTTTCCTCAAAGGCCCGATCCAGCTCCTCAAAGATGGCCTGAACCCGCCGCCCCAAGCGATCGTTCTGTTGTTGCAAGTCCGTTGTTTCCTCTTGCATCTTGGTGGTGAACCCCTTCAACCGCTTATCCAGCGCCTCCAGGGAAGCTTGCAATTGGGTTGAGAGGGAAACCTTCACCTCCTCAATCCGATCCTGCAAATCCTGATGCACCAGATTGAGTTCCGACTCCATTTGCGCAAAGCGATTTTCATAGTCGCGAAGCTGGGAGCCGACCAAGATGTCGCGGATTTGATCAATGTTGCCTAACCGTTCCCGAATGTCTTGGCGATCCATGGCTTGCCTCGCTGTTGCTGATACCTAAAAACAAACGACAGAGCTTGTCAGAAAAAGAGGGTGGGTGTGGTTCGGCAGGAGCGCGCTGCAAAAGCCGATCTGTGATGGCACAGGGTGCGATGGCACAGAAATAGCCCCGAACGGCCTGATTGTATCTCGATCGCCCCCTAGGGTCGGCCCCAGATTCGTTAACCATGGGTGCAAACCCACAGGTTCAAAACCACTTTATGGGCTGCTGCATAGGCTCAGGCAGCGCCAGAGCGAATTAAAGGGCGATCGACTGAGCCAGCTTAAACACTCAGCTTCAGGGCCGCCACGGGCACATCGTCCCAGGAATCCACGGTGCGCATGGTTACCACCCAACCCTCCTGGCGCTGTTCATCGGTCAGATTTTCTTGAAAAGACTCATAGCAGGCCTGGGCCTGTTCTTCGCTGGTAGAAGCAATGCAAGCGTGGGAAATGCCTGCGGGGTCAATTTGTTCGTTTACCCAAATGGTCATGACGACTGATTCTCAATGGCTGCAAGGAGTAGCAATGGATAGATTGCAATATCCGCCTCCAGTCTACTCATTCCCACCCAGCGCCCTGGGGAATGTGTCGGGTCGGCAATGCAAGGGTTGGGGCGATCGGGGCGCTTCCCCAGAAAATCAACCGTCCGGAAATTTTGACAAAAATTTGAGTTGGGGACTAGAAAAATAACGAACGTTCGATTTAAAATAAATTCGAGTTCAGAACCCCAACCCTCAACTCATCAACCGGCAGCCTGCGACCCCATGCGGAGGGTTCGAGTCCTGAAGATGCAAATTGAATGCAAATTGAATGCAAATCTTTTGGTCTGGAATCTTTCGGCTGAGGATTCGTCCCAAGTTGCCACCATTTCAGTTACAAGATTCAGTCATCCAAGCCTGAAAACAATGACCAACCATCCTTAACCGTCTCTTGATCGTAATTCCTAACAATCATGATCAAGAATTATCGAGAGAGTTAGTCAATAAGTCGTTTGTAATTCCGTTGATGATCCCATTGATGTAACCCTTGGTTCAGCATCAATTTGGCACCGATTCGGCATGAACACGGCATTCATCGAGCATTGATCAACCCCCTGATCATGCATTACAAAATGTCGATTTCAATGCCAGTTCCAGTGCCAATTTTGCGCAGGTGAGGTAGTGTGGCTGCACAAAAACCGATTAAAAACACTTGCGTATTGAGCCAATGCCCAAAATTGTTGATCACGAAAGCTATCGCCAAGAACTCCTGAGTCGTTGCTTTGCTTTGTTTGCCGAACGGGGCTACCACGCACTCACGATTCGGGAAATTGCAAAGGGACTCGGTGTTTCCACCGGAACCCTTTACCACTACTTCGAGAGCAAAGAAGACCTCTTCATCCAACTCATGGACTACCTGAGCTTGGAGGATACGGGAGAGCAAGCGCTCAGCCAGTTGAGCCATCCGCTGACCCTCGCTGAACGAATTGTGGTGGTGATGGATTGCGTGATGGACAACGAGGAATATTTTCGCCAGCAGGATCTATTAATTGCGGAGTTTTGCCGCCACCAAGGGGAAGTGGTGCGCAAAAATCCCTTGATTCAGGGGGCCCACGATCGCTATGTTCAGGCGCTGGCAGACTTTTTGGGAATTCACGATCGTCCGGTTTTGGAGTGTTTTTTGGCTTGGGTGAGTGGCTTGCTGTACCGCCGAATGCTTTTGGGTGAGCAGTTGAATTTGGCGGAACAGGCAGTTTTGATGTCCAAAATGCTAGCGGGCTACTGGGAGCAAACCAATCGTGATTGCAAAGTTCAGGAATTTCAACACAGTGGCTCTGGCGGCTAGTGCGGCGGCGGCTAGCATTGCCCTCGGGGCGATCGGGCTGTCGCAGTGGAACCGGGCGACGGCAGAACAACAGGCCCAAAGCGCAACCCCGGGGCCAGTGGTGCGATCGGGCGTGACGGCCCTGGGGCGGCTGGAGCCGGAGTCGGAGGTGGTGCGGTTGGCGGCTCCCTTGGCGCTGGATGGCGATCGGGTCAGTGAGTTGCGTGTGCGGGAGGGCGATCAGGTGCGGGCGGGGCAAGTGGTGGCCTTGTTGGCTTCGGAAACCGTGCTGGCCGCCGAATATAACGAAGCGAATCGCCAACTACAGGTGGCTGAAGCGCGCCTGGCCCAAGTGCGAGCCGGAGCCAAAACCGGCGACATCAACAGCCAGCGGGCCGCCGTGAACCGAGTGCAAGCCGAATGGCAAGGGAACACCGATGCTCAACGGGCCCAGCTCAGTCGGTTGCGGGCCCAGTGGCAAGGGCAGTTGGCCCAACAGTCGGCCGCTGTTCGCCGCTTGGAAGCGGAGTTAGCCAATGCCCAATCGGAATATCGGCGCTATGAGGCGCTTTATCAGGAAGGGGCGGAATCTGCCTCCCGGTACGATTCCAAGCGGCTGTCGGTGGAAACCTTGTTTCGGCAGCTTCAGGAAGCCCGGGCGGAACTGAACCGGCTCGATCGCACCGGTCGCCAGGAAGTGCAAGAGGCCACGGCGGTGCTGAGTCGGGTTGAGCGGGCGGGCCAACAACAATGGCAAGAGGCCAAGTCCACCCTCAGCAGTGTGTCGGAAGTGCGGACGGTGGATGTACGCACGGCGTTGGCGGAAGTGGCGGCCGCCCGGGCCGCGCGCGATCGGGCGGCGGCGGCCTTGGAACGGGCTTATCTGCGGGCCCCCAGCGATGGGCAAATTTTGAAGATCCATGCCCGGGCGGGCGAAAAGGTTGGTGAGAGCGGCCTGCTTGATCTGGCTCAGACCGATCGAATGGTGGCCGTGGCAGAGGTTTACCAAACCGATGTGGGGCTGGTGCGCGTTGGGCAACCGGCAACCGTTGTGGGCCAAGCTGTTCAGGGTAGCTTGCGCGGCACGGTGACCCAAGTGGGGCTGCAAGTGTTGCAACAAAACGTGTTTAGCAATCAGCCGGGCGAAAACCTCGATCGGCGGGTCGTGGAAGTGCGCATTTTGCTCGATCCCGCCAGCACGGCCCGCGTGCGATCGCTCACCAATTTGCAAGTGGAAGTGAGCATCGAAACCGGCACGGGCAACGCTCGCTAACTCGCTAATTCGTAGTCACTTGATTAATAATCATTTGATTAATGGTCACCTGATTAGCGGTCATTTGATTGTGATTGAATCAATTCTTTTGCCAGCGCGCTCACTAGCGTTGCAACCGACCCCATGCCCAAAAAAACTCCCCTTTCCTGGCTATTATTGGTGCGCCAGAAAAGTCGCCTCATTGTAGCCACCGCTGGCATTGCCTTTGCTGATATTTTGATGTTCATGCAATTGGGGTTCCAAAGTGGCCTATACGACGCAGCCATCAAACCTCACCGCAACCTTGATGCGGATTTAATCCTGATTAATCCTCAGTTTCGGACACTGTTTTCGGTCAAAAGCTTCCAACGCGAACGGCTCTATCAGGCTCGAGCATTGCCCGACGTGAAAGAGGTCAGTTCCATTTACATCAACACCGGTCAATGGCGTAATCCAGAAACCCGTGAAAGTCGCGCCATTTTGGTTTGGGGCGTGGAACCGGGAAAGCCCAGTTTCAAGCTGCCGGAAGTGGAACAGCAACTCACCGAAATTACCCTGCTGAAAACTGTTTTGTTTGACCAAGCAGGACGACCAGAATATGGCACGGTGGCCGATTGGTTAGCCCGATCGCCCCAGGGCTTAGAAGTGGAGTTGAGCGATCGGCTCTTGAACGTCAGCGGTACTTTCACCCTGGGGGCATCGTTTGCGGCGGATGGCAACACGATCGTCAGTGATTCCACCTTTTTGCATTTGTTTCCCGATCGCTCCGCCAGCAACATTGAAGTGGGTTTGATTCAACTGCAACCGGGTAGCGATCCGGTGGTGATGCAACAAAAACTGTCTGCCTTTTTGCCCAAAGATGTGCGAGTTTTGACCGTTGAAGAATTTGCCAACGTTGAAAAGCAATATTGGGCTGAAGGAACCGGCATTGGTTTCATTTTTGGGCTTGGGGCCATCATGGGCTTCATTGTGGGCATCGTGATTGTTTATCAGATTCTCTATTCTGATGTGTCCGATCACTTGTCGGAATTTGCCACCATGAAAGCCATGGGCTACAGCAACGTCTTCCTGGTGCGAGTCCTGATCACTGAAGCCTTGATTTTGGCAGTGATTGGCTTTTTACCCAGCGTGGTTTTGGCGATGGGTTTATATCAAATTACCTATTCCGCAACCCTTTTGCCAATCTTCATGCAGATCGATCGGGCCATCACCGTTTTTGTGTTGACCGTTGCCATGTGCAGCGCCTCCAGTGTGATTGCCATGCAAAAGCTTTATCAAGCGGATCCAGCGGATATTTTCTAAGGATTTTGCCCACTTTTGGAGAGATCAATCTAGCAGAGGGTTAGGTTATGGATCAGGTCATGGATCAGGTTACGAATCAAGTCCTTGGGCAATCATCTAACCAAGCCGGTGCCATTACGATTCAGAATTTGAATCACTATTTTGGCAATGGTGATCTCAAAAAACAGGTGCTTTATGACATTAACCTGATCATTCAAGCGGGTGAAATTGTGCTGCTGACGGGCCCATCCGGCTCTGGAAAAACCACCCTGTTGACTCTGTTGGGAGGGTTACGATCGGCCCATGAAGGAAGCTTGAAAATTCTGAATCAGGAAATGTGTGGAGCCAGCAAGGAGCAACTCCTAAAAATCCGTTGCAACATTGGCTATATTTTCCAAGCCCATAACTTGTTGAGCTTTTTAACGGCCCGCCAAAATGTCCGTTTGTCCTTGGAATTGCATGATCATTACACCGATGCAGAATGCGATCGACTGGTGGACGAAATGTTAACGGCGGTGGGCTTGGGAGAACGATTGGACTATTATCCCGAGCAGCTTTCGGGGGGACAAAAACAGCGGGTGGCGATCGCCCGGGCCCTGGTGAGTTCGCCCAAAATTGTGTTGGCCGATGAACCAACGGCTGCGCTCGATCGCAAGTCGGGGCGAGATGTGGTGGAAATTTTGCAACGCTTGGCCAAGGAGCGAGATTGCACCATTTTGCTGGTTACTCACGATAACCGCATTTTGGATATTGCCGATCGACTGCTGTATATGGAAGATGGGCGATTGGTGAAGGATAAGACGGAGTAGACCGGCAAGGAATTAAACTGGGCGATCGGGCCCTAAGAGGATGTCTGAAAAGTCGAAACTGCTACCTTTTGGCTCCCATTCATCGGCGAGAATAAGGGGCTTAATTAATCGGCGAAAACAAGGGGCTTAAGCCCCTTGTCCCAACGACTACTAGCGCTTTGTAAGCATCCCAGTTTACTTTTCAGACATCCTCTAAGTTGTGCAAAATTTGATGGAAATCTGCTGCAATTTGCACTTGATTTTCAATCGTCAAAATAGGCACATGGATAAACAGAGCCTTGGCTAATTGGCGATGGAGAAACAACCATTGCAAGACTCGGTAATAGAGCGCATTACAAACAAAATTGCCCGCATCAAAGCTGATTTCAGAACACTGAGTACCCGCCAAAAGTTGCGACAAATTGAAACCCGTTGCCAATCGACTGCCTTCTTGGCTGGCTTGGGCTTCTAGGGATAGGTGCGATCGCCCCTCAGCCATGCCACACAACAGAATTTTGCGGGGACGATGTTGCTCGATCGCCTCGATCACCCGCCGAGGAGCCAGATCAAAATCAACGGGTAATTGCCGCAAGCAAATCACCTGCGGGGGTAGCTGCCGTTGTTCGATCAACAAGGCCAGCAAATCATCGGAGGCATTGGATTTCTGATGGGGCAACCAAGTTTGAAAGGAGGTGATCAGCCATGGAGATTGCGCCATTTCAAACCTATAATTTCAGTGGTTTCGATCGTTTGAATGATTTGGATGATTACGATTGCTTTTGATCGCCCATCATTCAATTTCAGTTTTAGTCAACACAATTGCAGCAATTGCAGGGGTTTGGTGTCCTATGACAACGATTGCCGTGGTCGATTACGACATGGGCAACTTGCATTCCGCCTGCAAGGGGCTAACCCAGGCGGGAGTTGAGCCGATCGTGACTGACTCGGCAACGGTGATCGATCGCGCCGATGCGATCGTCCTGCCGGGAGTTGGGTCTTTTGATCCGGCGGTACAGCAACTGCGTGCTCGGGGATTGGAAGCGCCCATTCGCCAGGCGATCGCCCAAGGGAAACCCTTTTTGGGCATCTGTTTGGGTCTGCAAATGCTTTTTGAAACCAGCAGCGAGGGCCGGGAACCGGGCCTGGGCATCGTGCCCGGCTCCGTGCGGGCGTTCCAACCAGAACCGGGAATTACTATTCCCCATATGGGCTGGAATCAGTTGACCCTCACCCAACCCACATCCCTGCTGTGGCAAGGGCTGGAGCCGTTGCCCTGGGCCTATTTTGTCCATTCCTACTATGTGGATCCGGCGGATCCAGGGGCGATCGCCGCCACCACCACCCACGGCAGCCAAACGGTGACAGCAGCCATTCACTGCGAAGCGCTCGGCTCCGGTCGGCCCAATGTGATGGCGGTGCAGTTCCACCCGGAAAAGTCGGCGGCGGCGGGCCTGCGGATTTTGGCGAATTTTGCCACCACCGTTCGATCGAG
Source organism: Limnothrix sp. HT2024 (assembly GCF_059138625.1). Lineage (NCBI taxonomy): Bacteria > Bacillati > Cyanobacteriota > Cyanophyceae > Pseudanabaenales > Pseudanabaenaceae > Limnothrix > Limnothrix sp. HT2024. Next base: position 2,820,848 of record NZ_CM181121.1, on the reverse strand, counting down.
GGTTCTCTGCTAGGGCGGTTTGGTCAGTTAGTTCGCAAGATGAGTGCATTAAAGCTGAACGGAGCGTAGGTGCGATCGGGGATCGGTCGATCGCGCGGCCCGCACCTGTTCATAGGCGGCCCGCTCGGCCGCCGTGGGCGAACTGGGCAAGGTCACCGCCACCCGCACTAACAGATCCCCCCGCTTGCCGCTGGGTTCAACCCAACCCTTGCCCCGCAGCCGCAGGGTTTGACCCGACTTAATGCCCGCTGGCACATTCATGGTCACCAACCCATCGGGGGTGGGCACGTCGGCCTTGGTTCCCAACACCGCCTCATCGGGGGCGATCGGGATTTCGCAAACCAAGGTCTCGCCGTCAAACTGGAAAAAGCTGTGGCTATTGAGACTGACCTTCAGGTACAGATCTCCCCGTTGACGGCTGTAGGGGTCGTATTGCCCCTTGCCCTTGAGACGAATTTTGCTACCCGGCTTGGCCCCGGGAGGAATGCGCACGGTGATGGTTTCAGCTCCCAGGCTCAGGCGCTTTTGCGTGCCGTTAAAGGCTTCCGCAAAGGACAGGGCCAAGGTGGCTTCCCGATCGCCCGCGGCCGATTGGGGGCCAAAGCCGCCCACATCCCCAAAGCCAGAGAAGCCGCCTCCAAAATTGCTGTTGTTGTAATTGCCGCTGTAGTTGCTGCCCGTGCCGCTGCGATAGTTGTAGCTGCTCGATCGCGTTCCGGCGGCCCCTGGGCCCCCAAATCGTCCCAGCAGCTCATTAATGAATTCATCAAAGCTGCCGTAGCGGCCAAATTCAAAATCATCAAACCCGGCTCCCCCGGCCCCGGTTCCTCCCCAGGCTTGGCCGGCGCGATCGGCCTGCTGCCAATATTGACCAAAGCGATCGTACTTTTGGCGCTTGTCCGCATCGGACAGGACTTCATAGGCCTCGTTCACTTCCTTGAACCGCGCCTCCGCCTGTTTGTCGCCCGGGTTCAAGTCCGGGTGGTATTTGCGCGCCAACCGTCGATAGGTTTTCTTGATTTCCTCGGCACTGGCGGTTTTGGTCAGACCCAGCACCGCATAGTAATCCTTAAAATCTGTCGCGGCCATGCGCTACCACCTTAATTTTGCTGCGATCGATCGGGATGGGTTTAGCCTAACGAAGTCTAGCGTTGGCTGGAGATCGGGTGAGATCGCGCTGATTGGTGCAATTCCCGAACCTACCCCGATTTTTGCCGCCGATTGGATCCTGATCCTCAACCACTCCCAGCCCCTCTCCGGCCATGGGCAAGGGGCTAGGGCAAACCAAAGTTGATCAACTTTTGATCAGCGGTTGATCAGCAGTTGATCAACACCTGAGGGGTAGAACTTAGGGATAAAACGCCAACTGGGGCAACCCGATCGTTTCATCCAAGCCCAACATCAGGTTCATGCACTGCACCGCCTGACCCGATTGGCCCTTCATCAGGTTATCGATCGCCGACAACACAATCACCCGATCGGTGCGTGGATCCACCTCCACGCCCAAGTAGCAAAGGTTTGTTCCTAGGGCCCACTTGGTTTGGGGATAGACCCCACTGGGCAACACCTTCACCCAAGGGCTGTTACGATAGAAGGCGTTGTAGATGGTCAGCAGGTCTTCGCGCACCAGGCCCGGATCGCGGAGGGTGGCATAGACGGTGGACAAAATGCCGCGCGGCATCGGCACCAGGTGAGGCGTGAACTGAATTCGCACTTCATGGCCCGCCAAATCCGTGCAAATTTGTTCAATTTCCGGCGTGTGGCGATGGCGACCGACCCCATAGGCAGAAAAGGAACCGCCCGCTTCCGCCAACAGCATGTTGGTTTTGGCCTGGCGACCGCCGCCGGACGTGCCGGACTTGGCATCAATGATCGCCGTTTCCGGAATGATAATCCCCTGCTTCAAAAGGGGCAGCAGGGCCAAAAGGCTGGCCGTGGGATAGCAGCCGGGACAACCAATTAGGTTCGCCTCCGCGATCGCCTCACGATTCAGTTCCGGCAGCCCGTAGACCGCCATGGCCGCCACTTCCTGATCGCTGCGACTTTTGCCATACCAGTCTTCATAGGTGTTTAGATCCCGGAACCGGTAATCCGCCGACAGATCCAGCACCTTGCAGCCCCGATCGACCAGTTGAGGAGCCAAGTCACAGGCAATCCCGTTGGGCAACCCCAAAAACACCACCCGACAGCGCCGGGCAATCTCATCCAGGTCGATCGACTCCACCTTCAGGGAAATGCGGTGGGCCAGGTGAGGATAAACTTGCCCATAGCTTTGGCCGGCACTGCTTTCGCCGCCCAAATAGGTCAGTTCCACATGGGGATGATCTAACAGAATTCTGACCAGTTGCACGCCGCCGTAGCCCGATGCGCCAACGATGCCAACTGGAATCTTGTCTGTATTACTCATAATCCGGCTTCTGATTCCCTTTGCTTGTGTGGGTGCCTGTGTCTGTGGACGGGCGCGGTGCTGCTGGGTGCGGGCCAGCCGGCGGGTGCGCGCGGCTTGTTGCCATGCATTCTAGTACCGTTTGCCGGTGTTCCTGCGTTCGGCCGTAGGGGGTCTCACCCCTAGTGAATCCAGGGCGATCGCACAGGATCAGAAAAGCCGCAATTGGCCGCCGGGTGAAACTGCTACAGGAGATACAATAGGAACCATAAGTTAAGAACTGTAACTGTTTATTAGCGTCCGTACCGGCCTCTGGGTGACGGACGCGCCGTTCGCCTTTGGTTGCTGCCGCAATGACCCACCACACTGTCCCCCAGTCTGTTCCCGCGTTTGTGTTTGACACGATTCCCGCCATCCTGGCAGACCTGAAGGCCGGGCGGCCCGTGGTGATTGTGGATGACGAAAACCGCGAAAACGAAGGGGACATCATCTACGCCGCCGAAAAGGTGACGGCGGATGCGGTGAACTTCATGGCCACGGAAGCGCGGGGGCTAATTTGTTTGGCCATGACGGGCGATCGGCTCGATGCGTTGGAGCTGCCCTTGATGGTGACCAACAACACGGACAGTAACCAAACGGCCTTCACCGTCAGCATCGATGCCTCGCCGGCCTTGGGAGTGAGCACCGGCATTTCTGCGGAAGACCGCGCCAAAACGATCCAAGTGGCGATCGACCCACGAACCCGGCCGGAAGATCTGCGGCGACCGGGCCATATTTTCCCCCTGCGATCGCGCGAAGGGGGGGTGCTGAAGCGGGCGGGGCACACGGAGGCGGCCGTGGACTTGGCTCGCCTGGCGGGGCTTTATCCAGCGGGCGTGATTTGCGAAATTCAAAACCCCGACGGTTCCATGGCCCGATTGCCGCAACTGATTGACTATGCCCAGCGCTACGACCTGAAAATCGCCACGATCGCGGACTTAATTAGCTATCGGCTGCAACATGAGCGATTTGTGATTCGGGAAACGGTCACCAAACTGCCCACGGAGTTTGGCCTGTTTGAGATCTATGGCTATCGCAACGAAATTGACGGTTCCGACCATGTGGCGATCGTCAAGGGCGACCCGGCCAGCTTCCACGATCGCCCGGTGTTGGTGCGGGTGCATTCGGAATGTCTGACGGGGGATGCCCTGGGATCCTTGCGCTGTGACTGTCGATCGCAACTGATCGCGGCCCTGAAAATGATTGAGCAGGCCGATGAAGGGGTGGTGGTTTATTTGCGCCAGGAAGGTCGCGGCATTGGCCTGATTAATAAGCTCAAGGCCTATTCCTTGCAAGATTTGGGCTTTGACACGGTGGAAGCCAACGAAAAGCTCGGTTTTCCGGCAGATTTACGCGATTACGGCGTGGGCGCACAAATTTTGAACGATTTGGGCATTAGCCAAGTGCGGCTGATTACCAATAACCCGCGCAAAATTGCCGGTGTTCGCGGCTATGGACTGGAAGTGGTCGATCGCGTGCCCTTGTTAATTGAGTCCAACTCCTTCAACACACGCTATTTGACCACCAAGGCGGCCAAGCTGGGGCATCTGCTGCTGCAAACCTATCTGGTGACGCTCGCCCTCCATTGGACTGATCACCCCACCACCAGCGAAGCCTACGAACGGTTGGCCCAGTTGCGACAATTGGTGAGCGATCGGGATTTGCGATTGCGGGAAGAGGCGCGGCCGGTGGCGGTGGCCCTGTTTGGCCATCCGGCGCTGATTGTGCATTTGGGCTTTGACCAATCCAATTTGGCCATGGCCGGTTGGTATCGCGAGCCGGGCCATCCTTACCTGGAGGCGATCGCCCAACTGTTGGATCAAGTGGCGGACTGGCAAGCGGTGCAGCGGCTGGAATTTTTGGTCAGTGAAGGGGGTGACCCCATGGCCGGGCTACAGGTGAAGCTCGATCGCCTGACCTACAAGCTGTCGAGCGGGCATCGACCCTCAACCATTTGCCAAGATGTGGAAAGCCAGCAGATTTATAGCTTCCTGCGCTAGCGGCCTGCGTTAGGGCTGTCGGGGCGATCGTCCTGCGCTAAAGTGCCTTTGTTGCGAACTGCGGGCCGCCGATCGGGAAACGTCCCCTAGCCAGCGGTTCCCCGGCGGTTTGGCAACGGTTTTTCAGGGCAGGACAGCGCGTGCAACAGGAACCGGGCCATCAACCCCCTCAAACCATTCAGGCATTTTGGGCAAAAGTTTGGATCGTTCTTTTCCAGCCGATCGCCCATGGGCGCGATCGACGGCTCTGGTTTTGGGGCGGCCTCTGCGGAGCCGTAGCCCTGGCCTATGGCGGGTTAGCCCTGCAACAGGCCCTGGCGGGCCCCTACGTGATCCAAGATGATGCCCGCCAGCATGTGTTTTGGATGCGACGCTTTTGGGATCCAGCGGCCTTTCCCCAAGATCTAATTGCCGACTATTTCCAGTCCGTGGCCCCGGCGGGCTACCAATGGCTCTATGGCTTGGCGGCCAAGCTCGGGCTAGATCCCTTGCTGTTTAACAAATTTGTGCCCCTGGGGTTAAGTCTGCTGGCGGCGGTGGGGGCCTATGGTTTGGCGGTGACCCTCTGGCCGATTCCGTTGGCGGCGGGGTTGAGCGGGCTGCTGGCGGTGCAGGCCCTCTGGCTGCGGGATGATTTGGTTTCCGGTACGCCCGCGGCCTTTGCCGGGCCCCTGTTGCTGTGGGGGTTGTGGGCGATCGCCCGGCGGTGGTTGGGGCTAACGGTGGGGGCGATCGGGCTGTTGGCCCTGTTTTATCCGCAAGTGGCCCTGGTGTTGGGCGGCGCGTTAGGCCTGCAATTGCTGCGATCGGGACGATCGGTTGCTTGGCGCTGGCGGGCGGCCTGGGAACGCCCGGAGGTGCGGGTGGCCTTGGCGGGTTTGGGGGCGCTGGTGGTGACCATGGTTCCCTACCTGTTGCGCGATTCTCCCTTTGGGCCGGTGCTGTCCGTGGACGTGGCGCGATCGATGCCCACCTTGGCCGATAAGGGTTGGTCTGCCTTTTTCACGCGGGATCCTTGGAACTATTGGGCCTGCGGCCAACGCAGTGGCTTTTTGCCCACCGAATGGTGTCGGATCATGGCCTTCCATTCGGTGCTGGTGTTGCCTTTGGCCGTTTGGTTTGGTCTGTTGTGGCCCCTGCTGTGGTGGCAGCGCGATCGCTTCCCCCTGGTGCGATCGGCCCAAGGAGCCTTGCCCCTGTTGGGCGATCTGTTGCTGTCCTCCGCGATCGGGTTCGGGGCGGCCCATGGGTTGCTGTTTAAATTGCACCTGCCCAATCGGTATGGGGAGCATTCGGTGCGGCTGGTGGCGGCGCTGGTGGCGGGTTTGGCGATCGCGGCGGTGCTGGAGCGGGCGGTGCAATGGCTGCGGCGGGGCGGCTCCCGGGCGATCGGGGCCGGGCTGGGGGCGGGCCTGTTGGTGTTGTGGTTTGTGGCCTATCCAGCGGCCCTGAAGGCGCAAAATTACGCCTTTCCGGTCACTAACTATGTGCCGGGCAATGCTCCGGGGCTTTACGCGTTTTTGCAACAACAACCGCGTGATACCTTGGTCGCGTCCTTAGCTCGCGAAGGGGATAATTTGCCCGCCTTCGCAGGCCGATCGATCTACGTGGGTGGCCAAGGCTATCTGCTGCCCTATCACTTGGGGTTTTATCAAGAACTGGTGCGGCGGCTCGATCGACTCGTGAGCGCCCAATTTGCCCCCAGTTGGGCCCCCATTCGCCGGTTTTTGGCGGAAACGGGCGTGGATTTTTGGTTAGTGGAGCGATCGAGCTTTCAGCGGGATTTTTTGGATAGTCGTCGGTTTCGCCAATTCAACATTGGTGCAGCCCCATTGGCCCAGCTCGATCGAGGCAAACAACCGGTTTTACCCAGCGCGATCGACCGTTGCGCTCAATGGCAAGCGGGCGATTTAGCGCTATTGGAGGCGAAATGCTTAATGGCTGGCTCCGCGCCCTAGACCCCACCGGCCCCAGAGGCAATCGCGCGGGCCGCTGGGCCTTGGCGCTCAGTTTAGCCGTGGCGATCGGCTGTGCCCTGCCCGCCCTCTTTCAGGCCTTCAGCGGCCCCTACGTGGTGCAAGACGATGCTCGCCAACATGTGTTTTGGATGCAACGGTGGCTCCATCCCGATCGCTTTCCCAATGACCTGATGGCGGACTATTTCCAATCCGTGGCCCCCTGGGGATATCAAGGCCTATACCGGTTGGGCAGCATCCTCGGCTTGGATCCAATGGTTTTCAATAAATTGCTGCCGATCGGCCTAGGAACCCTGACCACGTTTCTGTGTTTTCAAGTGGTTTGGCACTTGTTGCCTGTGCCCTTGGCAGCCTTCAGCGCTTGCGTCTTTTTAAATCAGAATTTATGGATTGCTGATGATCTCGTTTCCGGTGTGCCCGTTGCCTTTATTTATCCCCTCTTTTTCCTATTTTTAAAGGGTTGGTTAACCCGATCGCCCTGGCAACTCTTCAGCGCGATCGGACTTTTAGCCGGCTTCTATCCCCATGGCGTTTTATTAGGATCTTCCCTGATTGGTCTAGATTTAATTGGGCAAATTTGGCTAATTGCTCAGCGATCGCCGTTTCAGGTTCAATCGCTGCTGAAAACCCTATGGAATCAGCATCGATTAGAATTCAGCTTGCTGATCTTTTCAGGACTGGTTTTATTGCCCTTTCTCGGGAAATCGAGTCAATATGGCCCGGTGCTGACCGCCGCTGAAGCCAAAACCTTTTGGGCCCAATTTTTCCAGGTAGAACCGGCTTGGGCCTATTGGTTCAAGCATCGTCGCACAGGGCTGATTCCAATCGATTGGTGGGAAATTGACTTCGCCTTTCCGCAAATTATTTTGACGGCACTCTTTCCGATTTTGTGGTGGCAGCGCGATCGGTTTCCCCTGGTCCAAGCCACGCGATCGAGCCTAGTCTTTGTGCCGCAATTATTAATCGTCTCTGGGGCTTGGTTTACTGTTGCCCATCTTCTACTCTTTCGGTTGCATTTACCCAATCGCTATTCAGAACATTCCCTACGCATCATTGTGGCCATTTTGGGTGCAATCGCCCTGAGTTGGCTGGTGCAAAAGGCTTGGCAATGGGCAAAATCGCGCCCGCCCACTGCGAGATTGAGCACCCCAAAAGCCAAGGGATTGGTGCTGTTGATTACCGGTTTATTGTTGATTTATCCCTTCACTTTTCCCGGTTTTCCTGCCACCCAATATGAAATTGGCAACCATCCCCAACTCTACGAATTTTTTCAACAACAACCGGTCACCATTCGGATTGCTTCCACCACCCGCGAAACGGATAATTTACCCAGTTTTGCCCAGCGCTCCATTGTGGTCGGCCCCGGGTTCACCATGCGCTACCATCGTCGTTATGCCACGGAGCTATTGCGGCGGGCAACGGATTTGATGGTGGGTCAATATACCCCAGACCCCGATCGCTTGCGGGAGATTGTGAACCGCTATCAGGTAGATTTTTGGTTGCTCGATCGGGCAGATTTTGACCCCAATCAGCTCCAGAAAATGGGCTGGGTTCGTTGGTTCCGTGCCAGTCCCCAAGAACCCCTAGCGATCGCCCATCGCCAAGCGATCGAACAATTACGGCGAGGCGAAGTGCCCGTGATGCAAGCGCTGCTCGATCGTTGTCAGCAATTCACCGATCAATCCTTGGTTGTTCTGAATGGTAATTGCTTAAGATCATCCCTTTAATTCAGTGCATTCAGCCTGTCTAATCACAGCTTACTGATCAATCTCATTCATCGATTTGATTCACGCCCTCCATTCAATTTCAGATCAATTTCCATCAAGATGATTAACCAAAAAATCAGCCAAAAAATCCTGACCAATTTAAAAAAGGGATTTCAAACAAGTTTCCAAAGTCCCCGCCAAGCACCCCACTGGACTATTTCTTGGCCCCTATTGGGTTTGATTTTGTTAAGTGGCGCGATCGCCCTCTACGGCATTAACTGGGGATTGCCAGACTGGAAAGGTTGGGCCGCCGATGAGCTAACCCCAGAACGGGTTTTAGAAGCGATCGATCAAAAATTCGCCAACGGTTGGCACTACAAATATCCACCTTTTCACTATTACTTACTGACCCTGCTTTATTCCCCACTGTTGGTGCTGAAACAACTGGGCTGGATTTCCTTTGAAGATCTAAAAACCTATAGCCTTTTATTTTATCTCAATCGGCTACTTTGCGTGGCCATGGGCATGGGAACCATGGTCTTGATGGTGCGGTTGGGAGAAATGATCTTCGATCGCAAAACCGGCTGGTTAGCGGCTTTGGCCATGGCCCTCACACCCCTTTATGTCTATTACGCCAAAATTGCCAACTTAGATATTCCCGTTTTGTTTTGGTCGATCGGCTTTTTGATTGTCTATGTGGAAATTCTGAATCATCACCGCTTTCGCGACTATATCATCGGCGCAGTTTTAGCCGCGATCGCCGTTTGCACCAAGGATCAGTTTTATGGATTTTGTATCCTCACGCCGTTTTTCGTCATTTGGCACTATTGGCAAAAACAACGGCTCAACGATCCTCAATTCACCCTTTGGCAAGCGGTGCGCGATCGACGGGTGGGCTATGGGCTTGGTGCAGGTGTTTTGGCATTTTTGATTCTGCAAAATGCCCTCTTTAATTTCCAAGGGTTTATCGATCGATTCAACTTAATTTTGTACGGAGGAGCCAGCATTCGCCCTCGCTACGAAGAAAGTTTGCAAGGGCAGTGGGAAATGCTGGGCCAAAGTTTTGGGCATTTGCAATTTTCCTTTGGTTGGCCCCTTTGGTGGCTGGCTTGGGTCGGTGTGGCGCTCTATGGCTGGCGATTGATTCGATCGCTCCGAGGCCATTCCCAACCGGGCTGCACCTCTCTTCATCCCACCGATCGCCAATGGTTGCCGCTCTATCTTTGGGTTCCTGGCGTTTCCTATTATCTGTTTTATATTGCGCCTATTTTGTATAACGATGTGCGCTATTTAATGCCCTTGATGCCCCTCTTTGCCTTCTTTGCTGGCTCTGCCATGGCCCAGTTGAGCGATCGACTGAAACCTTGGTTTTTTCCCGGCGCTTTTATTACCACCCTCGCCTTGAGTTACAGCCTGGGTTATAGCTGGACAGTCAATAGTTTAATGACCCATGATTCACGGTATTTCGTTGAAGAATGGATGCGATCGCAAATTCCCGCCAATGAATTAATTCTGGAAGTGGGCATTGAAAAATATTTGCCCCGCACCACAGGATTTCAAGCCAAATTGCTCGAAGAACCGGACTTGGGCCAGGTGAACGCCCTCAAACCCCAGTGGATTATTGTCAGCAGTGGCTATGACCAACGCCGCTTTCCACAAAATTCTCCAGGTCACCAATTTTTTGAGCAGTTACAATCAGGAAACTTGGGCTATGAACTAGCGTTGCAATACCAAACCAAGCCCAAGTGGTATTGGTTCGATCGCCCCACGGTGACCTATCGACTGTTGGATGACATGAAAATTTATTCCAACTTCGACAAAATCGACCCTGAAATCACAATTTACCGATCGAATAAACCGATTAAATAAACCCTTAGCGTTCAATCATGATGCCCCTCCCTGCCACGCCCCGTGCTTCCCGTCGCTCCCTGACTTTCGCACCCGTCCTGGCTCGCTCTGGGTTGGTGGGCTGGGGATGTTTGGCCTGCTTGCTAATCGGCTGTGGCAATGGGAACCGCAGCGACGCAGCAGTCACCACCAAACCCCCGGCGGCCCCAGCGACTCAGCCTGTGGCCTTGAACAACGAGACCGGTTCGGCTCCGGGGGCGGGCCAGTCGCCCACCGTGAATCGGGTGGCGGCGGTGGATGCCAACCGTGAAATCGCCAATGGTCGCCTGGGGCGGGTGCGACTGGGCATGACCCTCGCGGAAGCCAAGCGGTTGATGGGGCCCAATGTGCGTTGGGAAAATGTGTCGAACCTGTTGGTGGACTTTGGCGGCATCGCGGCCAAGTCGGGATCGCAAACGCTGTTTTATATCATTTACGAAGCAGCAGGCGGAGCACCACGCGATCGCGACCCGATTTCCATGCTAATGACGGAGAACGCAGCCTACAAAACCGCCGAAGGCATTGGCCCCGGCAGCTCGATCGCCCAAGCCGAAGCGGTCTATGGTAAAGCCACCCTCAGTTTCAATTGGGATGATGAAGCGCGGGAATATGTCAAATTTGCCAGCCAGCCGGTGGGTCTGATTTTTCGCACCCAAGGTCAGCCCAATGACTTCGATGGCAACTATCCCACCACCCAAGGTCAAAGCGACAGTTTTTACAGCACACAACGTTATCACCCCACCGCAGCCATCAAAGCCGTATGGGTCGCTTCGCCCTAGTCGCGCGACAGGCTTAATGTATTGGGTCAAAGCGGCAAAGGCAGTCGTGGTAACAAGGGACTGAAGCCCCTTGCTGCCTGACGGTTTGGGGGCGATAACAGTCAGTTGGCTTGGCCTATCACGTTCAGGCAGCCGCGCTACTGGGGTTCCGGGCTGTCCGCCAACTCCGAAAACCGCTTCGCTCCGGCCGCCCGCAAGCGTTCCGCTCCCTCGGGCCAATCCATCAGCAATGCCAAGTCCAAATGGGTGAAGTCGGGGCCATGGTCACCGATCCGGTTGGGGTCGGCTCCGGCTGCCAACAAGCGGCCGATCGCGCCGGCCTGTCGCCAAGCCACGGCAAACCCAAGGGGCGTTTCCGAATCATCTGTGACGGCGTTGGGGTCGGCTCCCCGTCGCAACAACAAATCGATCATCGGCAAGTCCCCTTCAACCACAACATTGAGCAGAGGGGTGCAGCCAAAGTTGCCGGGCGGGCCATCCACGGGCGCACCCCGATCGAGCAACCAAGTCACCATCGATCGGTTGTGCCAAATGGCGTAGTCCAGCAGGCTGGCTTCAGCAGACTGATACAGCTCGGGATGTTTGCCCAACAAAAACCGCAGCCGCTTCCGATTGCCGCGTTGAATGTAGCTATGTGCTCGACGAATGAGACCACGACCCATGGGCGATCGACCTGCTGAGATGATGGGCTGAATTTAGGGGGCGATCGACTTGCGGTTCAAGAGCACGGTTGAGCAGTTGACAGTAAGTTTTGCGACAGTCTGCGCGAGTTATTGTTCAGCGTAGTTAACAGAAATGCGGGGTAGGGGAATCGAACCCCTAAGCGAGATGCTCTTGGGTAATACCAATCTCGATGATCAATGCTAAAAATCTTGAGTCTAAACCTTTATTAGGCCAGGCTTTTGATTAGCATAAACTCAAGGAATTGGTATAAAGCACTGTTTTCAGAGCTTAACACTGCTCGCAGCACATTTGGGTAGTCACCAGACCTCCGCAGCATCGCCACCCCGCATGAACCGACCGTCGTATAGACAACAGGTGCAATCATCAATCCCTCCTTGATATTCATCAAGAGCGGAGACCATTCATACACTGTTGAGCAGCCATTAAGCACTTTTAACAGTGCCCATATTACCAAGATTATGGGCAGGCTTAAGCACCAACACCCCCATGATATTCACATCATAACTTTAAACGACTGCCCATACCTCATCGAGATCGACTTCATCGTAATTATGGGTGATGACATCACGCATACCAGAAATTTCTTTCCAAGGAATGGTTGGGTGCTGTGCTCTGAAGTCTTTGGAAAGTCGCTTGGTAGCTTCGCCGATAATCATGATGCGGCGCAAAATCGCATCTTGTTTTTCAATATTAGCTACTAAGGCATCAAAATCAACTGATTCAACATATTGAAGAATGAGTTTGATCGCTTCTACAATATCGATTAATGCCTCTTGATCACGCGACATAAATCACCTCGCTAGAATCAAGAATGTTTTTGCGTCGCAGCCAGTTTTGACTTTTTTCAATGGCTTTTTTGCTAACTAAATCAACTTCACGATGTAGTAGCAATGAAAGTTCTTGCTGCATCCTAATTTTTTCAAAAAGTCCCCGTTTAGCAGTGGGATGATAGGAAACCAACACATCAATATCGCTGTCAGCGGCAAAGTCATCGCGCAGAACTGAACCAAAAAGGGCGAGTTCAGTCACTTTCCATCGTTGGCAGAATTCAGCAAGCTGTTCTGGGGTAATTCCTAATCGAGATTGCAGTCTAGGATTGAGTTGTAGTGTAGTCATTAGTTGTCACCTCAGAGGATCAATATTTTGAATTGTTAACCATGTGGTTCGTAGATTAACTTGAAAATATTTGTGAGCCATAATATTTCTCCTATGCGAATCTAGAAGACATGAACTGCTTCCTCTAAAATGGGTTGCCTGAGATGTTCTTTCAGGGCATCTGTTGTTCCCAAATTAACAGGACACTAAAACAGATCTTCTAGATAATGTTTGATACGAAAAATTTAAAGAAGCCGATCAATTCATCCAGTTCTACTAAGATATCGATGTCACTTTGAGGGTTGGCTTGATCGCGAGCAACGGAGCCAAAAAATTAAGCGACTTAACACCTAATTGCTGTAGCTCTTCCTGACGAGATTGTACTAGTTTAAGTGCATTCAATTTTCTCATATTTTTACTCTTTAGCAGTCGCAATCGTAACCCATATGATATTAGTGACTGTAGATACTGTGCTCGACTACCCAGGTATAAATTAAGTTTCAATCTCAATTTTTAGTGTTTGTCTCACTAAGGTTTTGACAGGTGTATAAATATCAGCTCCTTCTCCTATTACTCGAATCGAAACAATCAAAGAATACCTAATTTTCTCGTTCCATCGATTATGCATAGTGCGCTCTTTCCACCATCCTCCCACTGGATAAACAGCGATTGCATCCTTTGCCGCCAAGTCAGCAGCAATTCCCGTCCAAATATCCGAATGCACGGAACCTCGACTACGCAGCTGAGTACCTAAAAACCAACCTTTATCCTTTTGAGAGGAAGTTTTATTTCCTGCTTTTTGGGCAGTTCCTGTAATTCGTTCCTTGAAGTCCGTGAGCATCTCAGTTTCATCTTGAGTCGCAAATCTTAAACCATAGGAAGGATAAGAATAGCGACGAACCCAACCTCGCTCTCCTGGATTCGCCTCAATAAAATACGAAAGTGTTACTCTCATCTCAACATCCCTCTCACCCAGAGACTCTAGCTCCTTTTTCGGCCAGGGAAGAGTATGAAGATTCATATCCTTCGTTGTCACGTTGGACTGACTTTCTTTCTTCTGAAAGGGCTGAAACCCATCCTCAACAATCATAGTCAAATCATTTTTCGCACTCCGAAGTGCCTTTTCTAAACTCGGTACACCATACCCATACCGCCTCAGCAGAGTGCTTTTGTCCTTTTGCTGTGGCGGAGTAGGCAAATGCTTTCGCATCGCTTCTGTCCAAGTCGCTGAGTGAACAATCAAAGCACGCACCGTCTCCGGCCAAAAGTCAGGATTTTGAACCAGGATTTGCGCAGCAAAATGTCCCGCCAAAGCAGTCGCCGCACTGGTATCCCTAAATAGCGTAAAGAATCGCTGACCAACTTTGTGATTCGCTGTTAGCAAACCTAAATCATCCAAATCGCCAACCGACTTCCCATCCGTTGCCCAATTACCACCCTCAAATACAACATCTGGGCGATTGGGCCACTGCTTTCCCCAAGTCAGCGAGGTTCTACTCGTAGGTGATAAATCACCCGCAGGCGCGATTGGCTTCCAATGACGATATTTAGAATCAACGATATTTACCTTTTCCGTAAAAGCCCCAACGACCAACGCATTCCAAGACTGTGCTGGATTTTCAGCGGATGCACTATCATTATTGACAATATAATCTTCCGGATTGATCTCATCACGAATATTACCAACTGGCAAAATTATTAACCGTTTCACCAATTCATTAGAGATTTTATCTCGACCAAAACATAAGTCATCAATTGCCGCAGACCAAGAGGAAGGTGTTCCTCGATTGGCTCCCCCGCTGGTCACTGGCATACAAATCACCCGTGTTCGAAATGGAGCCTGTATCTCAGCACGACTAATACCTTCCTGCACAATCCATCCATACAACTTAGGATCATTTTCTTCTTGCGAGGGAAGTATTTTCACCGATTCTAAGCAATGTGAAATCTCAATTTTTTGATTACCAACCAGAGCTTTGCATAGGTCTCCATAGAGCAACAGCCCAGCCATATTAGTGCCATGCCCTCCACGAGTATCGTGAGTCCCCCATATTGGCTCATAGCTATGCATATCATCTTCGCTGAGGCTATGCTCTAGCAATGGATGAGTTCTTATTACTCCACCATCCAACAAACATACAGAGATATTCGGAGATTGCTCAAATACGCATTTATTCAGTAGATCATTCATCCATGCCTGTTGCTCAAGCTCATTATTTTCAAAAAAGAATGATGGCAGATCCTTCGCAATTCTGAGTTCAGCAATTGCATCACACTTACGGATAATTTGCCCAAGCTGAATAACATTAGCCAGCGCTAAAACCACTTCACGCTCGACAAATTTAAGGGAATGAGGTTGAATTTGAATACTTAGCTGTTCAAAGATCGCATCAAAATTCTCCTTTCGATCTGCTCTGAGCCAAACCTCCCACCAAATTGCTCTACTTTGATCCTTTGGAAATAGCGACTTGTCATCAGTAAACAATGACGTGATTGAACTTAGATAAAAGGCTTCTATACGGCTAACTAGAGCTTCATTTCTTGGTTTACCTTTCGGCGTATCTTCATCCTCATAGGCAGTAATTTTCTTTTCAAAATAATTCTTCTTACTGTCAGGAACAAACAGTGTCGCTTCCAGATAGGGTCGTTTCAGGTTCATCAAAAACAAAGTCAAGAAGAATTGTTTTTTTTGACTTTCGGATTCCTCGTCAGTTACGAGAAATAGAGCAATTTTTAGAACAACATAACAATTTAAGTCCAACTTCAGAGATTCAGTGACTGACATCAACTCAATCTTAGAGCTAAGATTTTCTAGACTGTGAAGTAACTTGTCTTTCTCGGAAGCACGAAACTCTACATCTAAATAAAATCCAGGTTCGCCTACTGGTTCCGGTTCTGATTCAGATAAATTCCTTTCCTGTTCCAGTGCCCAAAAAACATTGCCCAAATCAGAACGAAGTTTACGCGCATGTCTTCCCCGATCTCGCAGAGGATTACGCGTACTACCTCCTGTTGATCTAGGAGTATAAGCTTCCCGACTGGTAATAGAGGGATGATGAGGAAGGCTTATGTGGGGTAAGTTATACAACGATTCAGACATAATTAAATACAAAGATCGATTTTCCACTCCAAGCAATAAGTTGATTTACCAGTGAGTCATTGATTTACGCTCTACGATTGATGCGATCAGCTCATCTTCCAAAATTGTTTTCCTATTCCCGAGAACAGCATTCTTTGCAGCTTCTGTAATCGCTCGAATAACTTCAGCCTGACTTAAACCTGCTGCGGATTCCAGAATGCCATCCCAAATTTCCCAGTTCAACTGAAAGGTCACAAGACGTGATTGAACCAACTTCTTTATAACTTCCGAGCTAGGTAACTTGTATTGAATCACATCATCAAACCGTCTGTAGAGAGCCTTATCTAAAAGATCAGGATGATTGGTCGCAGCAATAATCAAACTATCGCTATCATCGTTCTCCAAAAATTGCAAACAAGAATTTAAAACACGTCGAATTTCACCAACATCGTTATTGCCAGAACGCTGAGATCCGAGTGCATCAAACTCATCAAAGAAATACACTCCACGGGTAGACGACATTGCATCAAAAATTAACTTGAGTTGAGTTGCTGTTTCGCCCATAAATTTTGTGAACAGTCCCTCATAAAGCACTGTAAAGAGAGGCAACTTCAATTCTCCAGCAATCGCTGCTGCTGTCATCGACTTGCCCGTTCCCGGTGCTCCCACCAAAAGCAGTTTACGACGGGGATTTAGATTATGCTCTTTCAAAAGATTTGAGTTTGCCTGTTCAGTCACAACCCTCATCAACCTTTCATACAAGCTCTCAGAAAGTACCATGTCTGCCATACGTAAATCCGAATATCGGGCAGACAAAAGGTTAATTAAATCACCTTTTGGTTGAATTAGAGGTACCGGCCCACCTGGCTTATTGACAAACCGAGATTTTTGATCTTTCGCCCGGTCGATTAAATTTCGAATCTCCTCAGCAACTTTTCCATGTCCCTGACGTGCCTCATGGGCAGCAACTTGCATCGCAACAGTAAAAAATTGCTGTTCTTCGCCTTCTATATGGCTCTTCAAAAGAGCAATGACTTGACGAGCAGTTGACATGGCTTAGGACAGATGACTGAGTAGAACTCTTATCTAAATAATGCCCCAGAAAAGCTCATCTATTTAAAAATGTAACAAACAATCAAATAAAGCTCTATAAGACTTACAAGAATAGACTTCGGTAACAGTGGAGGACTGCTAGGTAAATCCCACTTAATTTTCTAACAACAAATAATAAGTGGAGTTCATAGTTGTCTATATCCTTAAAAAGAATTTCCTAAAGCGATTAGGCTTACTCTTGGTTGAACAGCTTCGTTTGCCAATGATTAAAGATACCAGCCTGAAGTCCTTGATTTAGCCTGGAGCTTAAGTAGTATTGTCGAATGAAACTAGTATTAGCTCTTTTGATATATCTATGATAGCAATTAAAGCAAAAAGCTGAATAGCTCTTAGCCAATGGAACACTAGCCACAATGGAAGTTTAAAACAGTTGAAACCATCAAGCCATTGCGGTCACACTGCCCCCAGCCACTTGCCAGCCCGTTTCGCCCCTGCGCCAAACCCTCATGTAGCGAAAATCCCCCGCAAAAGTATTTCCTAAATACGTGCCACTGAGGAAAATATGCGCCGATGCAAGGGCAACGTCTTCGCTCAAAACTTGGACTTCTAGCGCTTTAGGCACAAGCTCGTGAAACTGAGTGCCACCAGTACGTTGTAATTCCAAATCCATCGCCTTCGTCGCCAACTCACCAGTCGGCCCCGAAAACATCAAATCATCAGCAATGAGCGCGTCCAATTCAGCCACATTAGATGCACTCATGGCTGCATAGAGTCGCGTTTCAGACTCGCGAATTTGGGTTTCAATGGCTGAGTTCATAACGACCATAACTGTTCTGATGATGTTTCATGATTAACCATCGCCCCTCGTGAGGGGGCAAGGGGTTTAAACCCCTTGTCTGGGTTGTTGAGGATGGCTATTGCGGTTGCGGATCGCGCCAGAGGGTGAGCCGATCGCTCATCGGTTGCAACTGCGCGCCGGGATAATAAAACTGCAAAATTCGGCTGGCATTCCAACCGAGCTGGGCTAGCTTTTGCGATCCCGCTTGGCTCAGGCCCGCGCCGTGGCCCCAACCGCCGCCCACGAAGGTGTAGCCTCGCAATGGTTGCGTGCCACCCCCGATCGGCTCCAGGTAAAACAATGTGCTGCGCGGAGCCATGAAGGCGCTGCGAACCGCATCTTTTTCGAGCACCAGCGGGCCGCGATCGGTCGCTACGGTCAACTTGCGCACCCGACCACCGGGCGATCGCTCCGTCACCGTCAGGCTTTGGATAGTTTTCAGGTTGGCGCAATCACTGTTTTGGGCCCGGCAATAGCGCTGCAAACCCTGGGCAATTTCCGGCAGGGTGCTGCTGCGTCGCCAGCGGAAATCGCGCCAACCCAGCTCGTTCCAACCTTGGGCGATCGCCAGGAATTGCCGCAGGTTGCGCTCATCGGACAGGGGCCGCGCCGCCAAGTCCCAAATCGGTTGATGGGCATCGACCACGGGCCGCAGGTAGGGGCGATCGGGCCCGTCCCACACATCCGTAAAGTGGGCCGTCACGCCGCCGGAGGTGGAAAAGTAGAGCGCGTCGATCAGCTCGTTTTGGTAAGTGAGCACCTGGCCGTTGGTGGCGGCGATCGCCCGATCGACCCGGGCCGTAGCCGCCTTTAGGCCGCGATAGACCTGGCAATGGGTATCGGCACAGAGCTGGTAGCCATCGATCGCAAACCGCCGCAAATTCCGCAGGGCATAGGTACGCGCCAAAATTGCCTGGGCTTGCAAGGCGGATTCCGGTGCGCCGGCCCCAATTTCGTAGGGCACTACGCCGCGCAGATAGGTTTCCGTGGGTACAGCATTGACGATCGTATAGCTGCCATAGGCATTGCGCTGGAGTTTCAGGGAACCGGCAAATCGATCGCGTCCCACCTCGATCGCCCCTTTGCCCGCCGAAATGGTCAACCGCTCACTGGCAAAGGATTGACCCCCGATCGCCCCGCTCACCAACAGGTTGCGATCGCGCCGCTGACTGAACAGGTTGGGCTGGCCGCCGGTTGTGGCGGGCGGATTGGCCCGAACGCTATCCAATAACAGTCGCCGCAACAGGGGCTGGTGATAAATCTCCCGCTTGGCCCACACCTGCCACCGCTCCGACGGCTGGGCCAACTCCACCTGAATCCCGCGCGATCGCCATTGGTTCGCCGCCGCCTCCGCCGTTTCAAAGCTGCGGTAAGTCCCCAGCACCACCCGCTCATCAACAACGGGTTCCGGCAGGGGTTGGGCGATCGGCTGCAACACCAAGCGATCGCCCGTCAAGGTTTGGGTGCGATCGAGCAAATCCACTTGCACCGTCAGCCGATCGCCCGGCAACGCCTTCAGCTCCAAGGTTCCCGGCTGTTCCCCAAACCGTTGCACAATCCCAATTTGCAGCACCGGATTGGTCGCCGCGATCGCTTCCGGAGCCATCACCCACAGCAGCGCTCCCACCCAAAAAACTTGCCGCATTGTTCCCCTCAAAACGAACCCATACTAAGTGATTTTACTGATCTCCATTTGCCCAAGGTCAAGGGATCAGCAGGCTGCACTCATCCCCAGAGTTAAGAATAATTTGCATATTGCAACTCGAAATCAATATGACTATGATAAAGACAACCCGATCGCGCCCCTCCGTTTCCCCAGCCCCTGTTTTAAAGTCGTTTCATCAAGTTGGGTAATTCACCATGGCTGTTTCTGCTCCCATCATTAATATCGGCATTCCTGAAGCCGATCGCGCCAACATCGCTGCCGGCCTTTCCCGCGTCCTGGCCGACACCTACACCCTCTATCTCAAAACCCACAACTTCCATTGGAACGTGACGGGCCCCATGTTCAACACCCTGCACCTGATGTTCGAGGCGCAGTACACCGAACTGGCCCTCGCAGTGGATTTGATTGCGGAACGGATTCGATCGCTTGGCTTCCCGGCTCCCGGCAGCTACAGCGAATATGCCAAGCTAACCTCCATTCCCGAGGCCGAGGGCGTTCCCAGCGCCGAGGTGATGATTGCCCAGTTGGTGGAAGGCCAAGAGGCCGTCGTTCGCACGGCGCGGGCGGTGTTCCCCCTGGCCGATGCGGCGAATGATGAACCCACGGCCGATCTGTTAACCCAGCGCCTGCAAATCCACGAGAAGAACGCTTGGATGCTGCGGAGTTTGTTGCAGTAGATTCCAGTCGATCGCCCCTCCCGATCGCGCTAAGGGCGATCGACCACCGCGCGAGAACCCCGATCCTGCCAGCACTGGATCAGGGTTTTTCGCGTTAGTTTTGAACTGTTCCACCTTGACCCATCAGGGCGATCGCTCCTCCTTCGCCCCCCAGGAGTTACGCACCATGCTCCAAAGCTTAGAAATCGAAAACTTCCGCCAATTTTCCCACTTCACCATCCCCAAACTGGGCCGCATCAACCTCCTCACCGGCAAAAACAACAGCGGCAAAACCTCAGTCCTAGAAGCCATTCACCTACTGATGACCACGGAGCACCCCGCTCAGGTCATCGTCAATCTGCAAATCAATCGTGGTGAAGTTTCTCCTCTTGGTAACTCTGGAGAATATATTGCCGAGGTTACTCATCTCTTCCACAATCGAAATGCCGACAAGGGGGAAGTGATCAAGATTTCTGGTTTGAGTGAAGAACCAGCTAAAAATCATATTGTTATTCAAATTGATGCAAATAAAGAAGGTATCTCAGGACTTCATAGCCTCTCTGATATTCGTAGAGAAACCTGGCCAAAACTTTTTCTGGAAAAGCAAAGTCGGAATATGGAGCCTTTGAGATACTCAGTAGATATATCCCCAGATTTCAAGCTTCCTTTTGATCGATCATTCTATCTTCAAGACGATTTTTCATACGATGAAAAATCACACTTTCTGACCTCAACCAATCTAGAGTCTGGAAAAGTCGCAGAGCTTTTTGATGAGATTGTATTAAAGCCGGAGGAAAATCGAGTTATAAAAGCAATCCAAATTATTGAGCCAAGAATCAACCGAATTGCACCTGATCATGGCAAGCTAGCAAGAACTAATTTGAGTTCCAGACAAGGATTTTTAACTCAGATTATTGATGAAAATGGAAGGACTCCCATGGGAAGCATGGGTGATGGAATCTGGCGTTTATTAGGTATTTCACTGACGATGGTTAATGCGAAAGGCAAGGTTTTGTTGATTGATGAGATCGATACAGGCTTCCACTATAGTGTGCTAGTTGACCTCTGGAAACTAATTTGGAGAACTGCAAGGGATCTAGATATTCAAATTGTTGCGACAACCCATAGTCAGGATTGCTGGAAAGCATTGGGAGAGCTGATTTATGATGAAGGAGGGGAACAGCTACACGATAACGAAATCATGATTCATCGCATTAATCCTCAAAAAAACGAGGCAATTAGTATCTTTACAGATGAAATTATTGATGCAGTTCAAAGTCAAATTGAGGTTCGCTAAATATGAGTCAGCGATCCTACAGAGTCCTATTATCAGAAGGTCAAGAAGATCTTCGCGTAATTCCTGAACTTGTGGAAGCTAATGGTATAGCCTGGGAAGAGTATCCAGATAATAGAAATCGTTACCTTGTTAATATCAAACTGCTAAATGGTAAGAATACACTTGAACCTAAAACCTTTCAAAAATATTTCAACGATTCTGAGCTGACTGCGTTGGGGTTAATTCTAGATGCTGATGAAAGCACTGCAAACACATGGCAGAGTGTTCGTGATAAGTGCTTGCAAGTACGATCACTTAAAAATATTAACTTTCCACTCGCAATTCCTTCAGCAGGCTTCATTACCGAAGTAGACGAATCGAGGAAGTTTGGTGTTTGGATTATGCCGGATAATCAATCGCCAGGAATGCTCGAAACATTCTTGGCTTACTTAGTTCCAGATCATCAAAATGATTTATGGCTTTATGCCCAGGAGGCTGCTCACCGAGCGAAAGAATATGACGCAACATTTATCGAAAGTCATACAGACAAAGCCCATGTATATACATGGTTAGCTTGGCAAGAGCCTCCAGGCAGGCAACTCCATGACGCAATTAAGCAAAAGATATTTAATCCTAAACATCCGAAATCGAAAGGATTTATGGATTGGTTTAGACGGCTATATGACTTATGAGCCGGTAATCTGTAGGGCGGGATTGCACCCCAAAATTGATTCAACCAATTGATTCATAGGATGGATTGGCGCTGTGGCTGACCGGATGCGGATTTGTGTGACGATCGGGACTCGACCGGAAGCGATCAAGATGGCTCCGGTGGCGCGGGCATTTTTGCAGGACGATCGCTTCGAGACCCAGATTCTGCTGACGGGCCAGCATAAGGAAATGGTCGAGCAGGTGATGAGTCTGTTTGAGCTGCGGGGAGATCGGGACTTGGCGATTATGCAGCCGGGGCAAACCCTGACGGATATTACCTGCCGCAGCTTGACCGGCTTGGGGGCGCTGTTTGCAGAGCTTCAGCCCCAGTTGGTGTTGGTGCAGGGCGACACAACGACGGCCTTTGCGGCGGCCCTGGCGGCGTTTTATCAGCAAATTCCCGTGGGGCATGTGGAGGCGGGCTTGCGCACCGATAACCTCTACAGCCCGTTTCCCGAGGAGGCAAATCGGCGGCTGATTTCCCAGGTGACGCAGTTGCACTTTGCGCCGACGGATTTGGCGGTGGCGAATTTGCAAAAGTCGGGGGTGATGGGCGAGGTTCACCAAACGGGCAACACGGTGATCGATGCGCTGTTGGCGGTGGCGGCGAAAAATCCCCCTTGCCCGATCGCCCCCTTGGCTGGAACCGCAACGGCCGGGCGATCGCTCGATTGGTCAGCAGGGCCGGTGATTTTGGCAACGGTGCATCGCCGGGAAAATTGGGGCGACCCGCTCACCGACATTGCCGATGGGTTTTTGGGGCTGCTCGATCGCTTCCCGGATCTGTCGTTGGTGTTGCCGCTGCACCGCAATCCGACCGTGCGCGAGCCGCTGATCGGCAAGTTGGGGCCCCACGATCGGGTGTTCTTGACGGAGCCGCTGGACTATTCGGCGCTGATTGGGGCAATGCAGCGATCGACTCTGATTCTCACGGACTCCGGCGGTTTGCAAGAGGAAGCGCCGAGCCTGGGCAAGCCGGTGCTGGTGCTGCGGGACACGACGGAACGCCCCGAGGCGATCGCGGCGGGCACGGCCAAACTGATCGGCACGGCCACGGCGGATATTGTGCGGGAAGCGAGTCTTTTGCTGAGCGATCGGGCTGCCTACGAGGCCATGGCCCACGCGGCTAATCCCTTTGGGGATGGTCAGGCGGCGGCACGAATTGTCCAAGCGGTGGCCGCTTGGTTGGCGCAGCGATCGAGTTAGGTAGCGGACGACGCTAGGCAGTTCGATCGCTCTGGGGCAGTTAGCGACCACAGAGCGAGCGCATCACTGAAAATCACGACAGATGGGAGCAAGCCAAGTGGCCGCCACGATGGTTTGCTCTCAGTTTGTTTACGGAATACCAGGTATGAATTAGCACAGTTGTTTACGTTTTTCTGAGTCTAGCGTTGGCGGTCGCGTATTTTTTTTAACCAATCCAAGGGACTCAGTAAACCTTGGTTGAGCGCTAATTTTCTGGTGATGAAGCTGGGTGATTTTTTTGACCTCTAAAACTGCTTTTTCAATAGTTATTAAGATTTCCCGATCGCGCTGTGGGATTGGTCATTTTAATCGCGATATTTAGAGTATCCTCAAAAGCCCACAGATCCTTGATCCCCGAGATCAGGTCTGAACTTCGCTGAATTTTGCAGCAATCAGGGCGGGTGGTACTGTTGATGACCGTTTGTTTCGGTCACATCAGGAGCCTGGTTTCAAAGGCCGTTTCTCAGATCCTTGAGCAAATGGTTATGATTTGATCCCCGCGCTCCCGCGCCGATCGCCCCTTGAGGATCAGTCTCAGATGCAGCACTGTGACTCCTAGTCCAGATCATGGATTTGTTCATAATGAAATCCATGCATTTTGGGTTGTGCAGATGCCAATTTTGGGGTTGAGCCGTCGCTGTGTATGGGGCATTTGGGATGGGTAATTTTCTTAAAAAAAGTCATAAAGACCATGGCTAATGCTGTGAATTTATCGGATGCAACCCTGATGGAAATTTACGCAGATGCGATGACTTCAGGGGTCATTACAGAGGATCAATGCGAGCGACTCCATGAGGCGCTGGTGGACAGCGACTTGACGGAGCATGAGCAACAGGCGTTGAATCGAATTTTCCATTCGGTTTGGCGAGGATGGCTCCGTTATGGCGATCGCTCCTGAGCACGCCCCCCGATCGACTCATGCAGCACCGTTGTTGGGCAATCCATTTCGATGGTCAATCAAACGACCAAGGGGATGGGTAATGCCATGGTTCACTCGATCGCGCCCTTGGCTAGTGGCGATCGGGTTGGGGTTCCTGTTGGGGTTGGGTTGGTTGCTGGGGTCGGTTGACCTGGCCCGATCGCAGTCCTTGCCGGAGTTGCGCCAACAGCAACAGCAACTGAACCAGCAGCGGCAAACCGTTAAGGAACAGCGGCAAACCGTCCAGCAACAGCAACAGGCAACCCAGGAACAGATGAAAACCCTGGAGCAGTCGCTTGATCGCACCGAAGCCGAAGCCGAGCAGACCCAAAGCCGTTTGGATACGGCGGTGGATCAGTTGGCGATTTTGGAGCGCGATTTAGCCCTTGCGGAACAGAACTACCAGCGCAAACGGTTGGCGATCGTGGCGCGGCTGCGGTTTTTGCAACAACAGTCGCCCCAGTGGGGATTGGCGGCATTGCTCCAGAGCAAGTCGATCGAACAGTTTTTTGATCATCAACACCGGCTGCAAGCGGTCTATGGAGCCGATCGCCGGCAACTGAAGGAACTCGATCGCGCTGCGGATCAGCTCAGTTTGCAGCGCAGTCAGTGGCAAGAACGCCGTCGGGAATTGGCCAGCCTCAGCCAAGATCTGAGCCTGGAGGAGTTGGAATTGCGTCGCCGCACCCAAGCGGAGCAGGCCCGGGCGGCCGCCTTGCGGGCCGACCAAGCCCGCTTGCAAACGGAACAGGCCCAGCTCGATCGGGACTCGGCCAACCTCACGCGCTTGATTCAGCAGCGCATTACCGAACAGCAACAGGCCGAGGCGATCGCCCGTTTAAATCGCATGGCCGCCTTTCGCGTACCGGGCCAGTTTGGGAGTCTGAATGCCGGTGAACCCAAAATTCTGAAGTTACCGGGCGGCATTTTGGCTACGCCCGTGGACGCGCTGATCACTAGTGGGTTTGGCTGGCGGGTGCATCCGATTTTGGGCTACGGCCGACAGCACAATGGGATTGATTTTGGGGCAGCCTATGGAACCACGGTGCGATCGGCCCATGGCGGAACCGTGGTGGTGGCCGGCTCGTTTGGGGGCTATGGCAACACGGTGGTGATCGATCGGGGGGATGGCCTGTCCACCCTCTATGGTCACAACAGCGAACTCTATGTGCGGGTGGGGCAAACGGTGCAAAAGGGCGAGGCGATCGCCGCCGTTGGTTCCACGGGGCTGTCCACGGGGCCCCACTTGCATTTTGAAGTGCGGGAAAATGGCAATCCAGTGGATCCAGTGCCCTACCTGCGCTAAAGCCATGTCCGAGGGTTCGGGCCTGTCGTTGTTTTCTAGGATCAAGTGAAAATGGTTGATCCTCAACGCCCTAGCCAACCTAGACAAGGGGCTTAAGCCCCTTGCCCCCCACGATCTGCTAGCGGTGGAACCAGGGTTTTAGGTGATTTAACGACAGGCCCCCAGCGAGATCAACCGTTGATTAACCCTATTCAGCTCACCCCTAGGGTCGCGAGGCGATCGAGCAACGGTTGGGCCGCCGTTTCCAAATCTTGGCCAAAGGACAACACCCCATCCTCATGACCCGCCATCACCAAAATGCGGCATTCCGGTAAGGGACTTTCGGTAAACAGCCGCGCCATTTCCCGCGCCATGGCCGGTGTGCCGTAGGGAACCGTTGCCCGAGTGGTGGGCAGGCGATCGCGCTCTTGATCCCAAAGGGCGGGACAGTGACCGTGAATAATCGCCTGAATGTTTGGATCCAGTTGGTAGATGGCCGCATGGGTCAGGGATTCCGACGAGGCGCAGATCGGCCCCCGGCAGTGCAGCCAGTTGCGATCGATCTCCCAGCGATCGACCAGGGTGTAATGCTCGGGGCCGGTGGTGGTGAGGTGGCCCGTCTGCGTACCGGAAATCAGAAATCGATCGATCCCCAGACGAATGCTGAGGTTGCCGTAGCCAATGCCGTTGGGATACACCCCGATCGCCCCCCACTGAAACAGCCGATCGCGCCAGGTGATCAGCGCCTGCAACGCCACCGGGTCAAGGGCGATCGGGGGAGCCTGTTCCCAATCGCAGGCAAATTTAATTACGCCCTCATCCATGAGTTTGGGTCTCCTGTTCGGGAAACAGGCCCAGCAAGCCCGCCTCGGAGGCCGCACAAAGACCGCGCTCGGTGATCAACCCCGTGACCAACCGGGCCGGGGTCACATCAAACCCATAGTTCGCCGCCGGGGATGCTTCCGGGCAAATCAGCACAGGGGCAATTTCTCCCGATTCTGTGCGGCCGTCCATATATTTCACTTCCCGATCGCTCCGTTGTTCGATCGGAATTTCCCGCACCCCGTCCCGCAAGATCCAATCGATCGTGGAAGACGGCAGGGCCACGTAAAACGGCACCTCGTTATCCTTCGCGGCCAAGGCCTTGAGGTAAGTACCAATTTTGTTGGCCACATCGCCACAGCGCGTGGTGCGATCGCTCCCCACAATCACCAAATCCACCAAACCATGCTGCATCAGGTGGCCGCCCGTGTTGTCCGCAATCAGGGTATGGGGCACGCCATGTTGGCCCAACTCCCAAGCGGTCAGCTTTGCACCCTGGTTGCGTGGGCGGGTTTCGTCTACCCACACATGAAGCGGAATCCCCTGATCAAAGGCTTGATAAATGGGAGCGGTGGCGGTTCCCCAGTCCACGCAGGCCAGCCAGCCCGCATTGCAGTGTGTCAGCACATTCACAGGGCGGCCGGTGCGGCCATAGATGTCTGCAATTAGGCGTTGGCCGTGGTGGCCAATTTGGGCACATTGCTGCACGTCGGCCTCGATGATTTCGGCGGCCCGCAGCCGCAGCCGATCGAACGCGGCCGCCCCAGACTGACAATCGGCCACCGCCGCCAACTGCTGAGCGATCGCCCAATGGAGGTTCACGGCCGTGGGCCGCGTTTTCAGCAGCCGTTGGGCCGCCTCCGCGATCGCGCCCTGAAAGTCCGCTGCCGATCGCGCTGCCATACCCGCCAGGGCCATCCCCACCGCCGCCGTGGCCCCAATCAGCGGCGCACCACGCACCACCATTTCCTCGATCGCCCAAGCGGCCGTTTCCAAATCCGGCAGCGGTTGCCAAACCAGTTGATGGGGCAATTGCCGCTGGTCAATCACCGCCACCGTTTCCGGGCGATCGGGATCAAACTGAATGGTTCGGGTCGCAACACCAGCAATTTTCATGAACCACCACCACAATCCAAAGGGCGATCGTCATCTTGGCATTGAGGGTTGGCCTGGCTCAAGCCAAGGGTGCATCCACAGCCGGGAGAACCCGTCGGCAACTATTTCACCTCCGGATGCGGAAACAACGTCGTGGCAGGCTGAAATTGATTGATTTGGTGAATTAACTGGTGCAACCGACCCAAATCCCGTTGGTTAAACGTCATCACCAAGCGCGGCAACCCTACCGTAGGGCTGTTGCGTTCTGCGGGCAGGGCGGCGGATTTTTCGATCGCCCCATGAACCAAAATGTCACGGAAGGTTTCGTTCAGGTTGGCTAACCACTCATCCGACAGTTCCGTTCGCAATCGCAACACCAGCCGATCGCCCACATAGCGGCTGGAGTGATAAATCCGATAAAAGTCCGCGATGTAGTCACAGGCGGCGGCCGGGCGATCAGTCATGAAATACAAATTCAAATCTTCAGGGCTGATCAGGCCACGGCGCAGCAGGTGGTCACGGTGGTAGGCTTCCCAGGTTTGCCAATAGTCTCCACCGGGGCGATCGAGCAGCACAATGGGCGCTGGGCCAAACTTGCCCGTTTGCGACAGCGTGAGGCACTCAAAGGCCTCATCCTGCGTGCCAAAGCCCCCGGGAAACAACGCCACCGCATCGCTTTCGCGCAGGAAGAATAGCTTGCGCGTAAAGAAATACTTGAAGTTCACCAGCTTGGGATCCCCGTCAATGTGGGGATTGGAGGTTTGCTCAAAGGGCAACTGGATATTGAGGCCAAAGGACTTTTCCCGGCCGGCCCCCTCATTGGCCGCCTGCATGATGCCCGGGCCGGCTCCCGTGATGGCCATGAAACCCCGGGCCGTGATGCAACGGGCGAAGGTCAAGGCCGCCTCATATTCTGGCTCTTGCTCGGGCGTGCGGGCTGACCCAAAGATGGCCACCTTCCGCACATGGCGATAGGGATAGAACACCTCGATCGCCCGTTGCATGTCGATTAGAGCACCGTTCAGGATTTTCCAATCCAGGCGATCGGCGTGGCTGTCGGCCAATTCCAACACAGTTTCGAGGGCTAACTGCACCAGGCCGCTGTTGGGAAGGGTTTCCAGGCGATCGAGCAAATCCACCATCTGATGGCGCAACCGTTCTCCGCTGTTCCGACGGTCTACGGATAATGACGAAAAGGCCACAGTCCCTCCCTGGCTTGCTTGGGCCAGCGCAATCTGTCTTTTTTTCAATATCTCACTTCACGATCCCCGGCGATCCCCCCTTAAATTGCCGTTAACGTTCCTTTGGTACAAAACCAATCAAAACCGGTCAACTTAGGCCAAAACCAATCAAAACCGATCGAATCAGACCAAAACAAAAGAACCTGGCCAAGCCAGGTTCTTCGTACTTACCAATTTCTGTTCAGGTTCAGGGGCTTTTGGAACATCTTTTGAAGGTTGCTAAAACGTTTTCAGCACCCCGAGTGAACCCTAAACTACTCGCAACAGGAACGATCAAACCACCACCGAGGAGCTGACCCCATCGCTGATTCGGGGTTCCCAATCAAGCGAGCCTGGGCCAGCATTCACTCCTTAGCTTTGTGTTACTTGGTCTCATCGATGTACTTAGCGAGGGTGCCGGCCAAGGTGGTCTTTGGCACTGCGCCCACAACCATATCCACGCGATCGCCGCCCTTGAAAATCATGAGGGTGGGAATGCTGCGAATACCGTACTGGCTTGCAATGCCAGGGTTTTCATCGGTATTCAGCTTCACAACCTTCACTTTCTTGTCAAATTCTTGAGCGATTTCATCAACCACCGGCGCTACCATCCGACAAGGCCCGCACCAGGGTGCCCAGAAATCTACCAATACTGGGACTGTGCTTTGGAGCACTTCTGCCTCGAAGTTTGCGTCGGTAACTGCCGTTGCTGCCGCCATGCTGACCTATCCTCTAAACCGTTACTAAATCAGTCTTTTGACTCAGACCAATCTTGACATCTTTCCTCGGCCAAAACATGGAAAATTTCCCAAAGCCAAGGTTAGTTCCTGAACCGCCGTTCCCCTGCCTAGACAAGTCCTTGAGGGATTTGGCACGCCATGCTTGATACGAGGCAAATCCAGATTACCACAAGCAAAACTCCAGCTCTGACGATTTGACCGATCGCTCAGAAACTTTACGAGATCGGGTACGAGATCGCGGCGGATCAAGCGAAATCACAGCGGAACTACTGGGGATCCGGTCTGTTTCGGGGCTGCGCTTGGGCGATCGCTGGCGGTGGCTAAGTTAGGGCGCGATCGGGTCGGAGAACCTAGTGATTGCTCCAATCCCGATCGGGCGATCGGCCTGGTTGTTGACTAACTAGTTTTGCCTATGGCCTGCATCAGCCACCTGCATTAGCCACCACAGCGAGACCCATTCCTAAGCTAGCCAGCCTTGGGTTAGTCGGCCTTCTTGCCCTTGCCCTTCTTGGCCGCGCCCTTTTGACCGGCTGCCTCGGTGTCGTCGGTGTCGTCGGTGTCGGTGGCGCTCTCAGCGGTCACATCGACCGTGGCTTCAGCGGCAGGGGTTTCCTCCGCTTCGGTTGCTTCGGTTGCTTCTGACTCTTCCGCCTGGCTCAGGGAACCGGGTTCCAGCAGCTCAAAGCTGTTGTTTTCCTTCAACCAAGTCAGCACCTTGCCCCGGTACAGGTCTTCGTAAACCACGGATTCCAACCGAGCGCGATCGACCTTTTGGCCAGAAAGGGCAGCCTTCAACTCCTTCGCGCGGGCTTGCACTTCCTCATCGCTGACCTCGATCGACTCTTTGCGACCCACAGCCCGCAGCACCAAATCCGTCTTCACTTGCCGAACGGCATCCGGGCGCGCCGTTTGCTGCATGTTGGCCATCAGTTCATCGTTGATGAACTTGCGCACATCAATGCCCTGGCTTTGCAGTTGATACATGGACTGGTTCACAATCCCGCGTACCTCTTGCTGCACCAGGCTTTCGGGCAAATCCACATCCACATTGTCAATCAAAGCGGCAATCAGGGCCGCTTCCTTGTTCTGTTCGGTTTGCTCGTCGGCTTCCTGTTGGTACTGGGACTCAAAATCGGCCCGCAGCTCCGCCAGGGTTTCGTATTTGCTGATTGATTTGATGAACTCGTCAGTCAGCTCGGGCAATTCGCGCTCTTTGATGTCATGCAGGGTGATCTCAAAGGTGACTTCGCGATCTTGCAGGTCTTCGCGGCCGTAATCGGCTGGGAAGCGCACGGTGATTGACTTGCTCTCACCGGCATTCATGCCCACGATTCCATCGACAAAGCCGGGGATGAATTTCTTCTGATCCAAGTCCACTTGAAAATCCGTCGCTTCCAGGCCGGAGAGATCTTCTGGATCGGTTTTGCCTTCTTCGGGGGTGAGGGTTCCTTTGTAGTCAATCACCACGGCATCGCCCAACTGGGCCGGGCGACCTTCCACGGGAATCAAATCGGCAGAGGATTCCTGTTGCTGTTCCAGGATCCGGTCGACCCGGCTGGGGTCGGGATCAACACGCTCAACTTGGATCTCCAAGCCGGTGTAGGTTGGCAACTCAACGTCGGGAACCACATCCAGCGTGACCACAAAGGTCAGGGTTTGGCCCGGCTCAAACTTCGAGAACAGTTCCTCTTCGGAGGAGGTGATTTGGGCCTGGCCGGCGGGTTCAATTTTTTCTTGCTTGATGGCGGCCTTCACGCCCGCTTCCACCAACTCATCCAGACTGGCGGCCTTGAGGGCGGCGGGGCCAATTTGCTGAATCAACACGGCGCGGGGCACTTTGCCCTTGCGGAACCCAGGAAGTTTGACGGCTTTGGCGTACTTACTGAGGGTGTCTTCGTAGACCTTGGCCGACAGTTCAGCGGGCACTTCGATCGTGAGGCTAACCTGACTGGCGGACAGTTTTTCCTGGGTGACTTTCATGGATGATCCAACAACTGACAAACAACTGACAAAACGAAACGGACTCAACGAAACTTGCAACACAAGCTGGCGATCGCCAGACCTATAACCGAGCGACGTGCGGCGCTGGCATAGTGCTGCGGCATCGTGCTGAAGCGAGGTGCGACGTTGACGGGCAAGCTACGCCAGATGAACCGCAATAGACTATCCTAGCTGAAATGCGCCCCTCTGCATGGGCGATCGAGTTGGCTAGTTTTTGGCGTTCCTGGGGAGAGAAGACCTTGGCTGGATATCGCGTCGCCATTTTGGGCGCTACGGGCGCTGTGGGTACGGAGCTGCTGCAATTGCTCGAAGAACGGCAGTTCCCGATCGCAGAACTGAAGTTGCTGGCTTCGGCGCGATCGGCCGGCCAGGCCTGCACCTTTGGCGGCGAAACCCTGACCGTGGAAGCCACCACCGCCGAAGCCTTCAAGGGCGTGGATATTGTGCTGGCCTCGGCCGGAGGTAGTACCTCCAAGGCTTGGATTGACACGATCGTGGCCGCGGGAGCCGTGACGATCGACAATTCCAGCGCCTTTCGGATGCGGCCCGACGTGCCCTTGGTCGTGCCCGAGGTGAACCCCGAGGCGGCGGCCAACCACGAAGGCATTATCGCCAACCCCAACTGCACAACGATTTTGATGGCGGTGGCCACTTGGCCCCTGCATTTGGTGCAACCGATCCAGCGGATCGTGGCTGCCACCTATCAATCGGCCAGCGGCGCGGGCGCTCGGGCCATGGAAGAGGTGAAAGTGCAGTCGCGGGCGATTTTGGATGGGGGCGAGCCGGTGGCGGAAATTTTGCCCTATCCCTTGGCCTTTAACCTGTTCCCGCACAACTCGCCCCTGGGCCCCAATGGCTACTGCGAAGAGGAAATGAAAATGGTGAACGAAACCCGCAAGATCTTCGGCACAGAAGCCCTGCGGGTGACGGCCACTTGCGTGCGCGTGCCGGTGTTGCGGGCCCACTCGGAGGCGCTGAATTTGGAATTTGCGGAGCCGTTCCCGGTCGATCGCGTCCGCGAGATCCTGAAGTCGGCCCCCGGCGTGACCCTGCTGGAGGATTGGGAGCGCAACTACTTCCCGATGCCGATCGATGCCAGCGGCAAAGATAACGTGTTGGTGGGGCGGATTCGCCAGGACATTTCCAACCCCCACGCGATCGACCTCTGGCTCTGTGGCGACCAAATTCGCAAGGGTGCGGCCCTGAATGCGGTGCAAATCGCGGAATTGCTCGTGGAAAAAGGCTGGGTGAAGCGCAAATCCGCCCGCTAGAGCGGCCAACCGTCGGGTGCAAACCAGGGAACCGGCATAGACAAGGGGCTTCAGCCCCTTGCCCCCTCACGGTGCGATCGCGGTTGGGGTGTGATCGGTTTTCTGGGCGATCGCGCCTTGGCCACCGCGCTAAGATGATCCCGGCTGCGCCCCATTCGATGAAGGCTGAATCGGCCAACTCCCAAGCTGTTTCTGGTTTCCAGTGCTATGTTCACGATCGAAGTTGCTCTCAAGAGTTCGCCCGCCACGTTTTCGGTGCAGCGCAAGAATGCGGAAGATGCGGAAGCGCTCTATGCGGAAATTTTGGGTTTTGTGCAATCGGGTCAGGCCCAATGGCTTGATTTGACCTGTGAAAAAATGGTGGGCAAGAAAATTTCCATCCTGACCAGCGAAGTGGTGGCTGTGCAAATCAGCGATAAGTCTGGCGCAGCCCAAGCGGGCGGCCGGACGGCCGGTTTCTTGGCCGCCGCCACGGGCGCAACCAACTAGGTCTGGCGTGACCGATCCAATCGCCACTCAACCAGACAAGGGGCTTAAGCCCCTTGCTCATCAACAAGTTTGAGCACCATCATGCTGGTTCGCTGGGTTGAGGTTGCCCTGTGATTGGGTCGGTCTTTCGCACGGTTCAACATCTCTATCGCGCACTGTTAAGGACGATCGCCCCCATGCAAGGCCAGCCCAAACCGGATGAGCGGGGATTGTTCCCAAACGATCGGGTAACGGAACCAGCGATCACGGTGCGGCAAGTCTCGTTCCAGTGGGCCACTGATAAACCCGTCCTGAAAAACTGCTCCCTGAGCGTGCCCGCCGGGGAGTTTTGGATGCTGCTGGGAACCAATGGCAGCGGCAAATCAACCCTGATGCAGCTCTTGGCGGGGTTGAACCAACCGAGCGCCGGCCAGGTGTTGTTGCGGCGGCCTGTGGGGTTTGTGTTTCAAAATCCCGATCGCCAATTGGTGATGCCCACGGTGGGGTCAGATGTGGCCTTTGGGTTGGCCGAAGAGAATCTCTCGGCGATCGAAACACGCGATCGAATCCGTAGCGCCCTGGCGGAACTCAATATTTTGGACTTGGAACGCCGCCCGATCTATGCCCTCAGCGGCGGCCAAAAGCAACGGGTAGCCATTGCCGGAGCGATCGCCACCCGTTGCGAAGTCTTGTTGCTCGATGAACCCACCGCCCTGCTCGACCCCGACAGTCAATTGGACTTGGTGCGCTGTGTGCGGCAGTTGGTGGACGATCGGGGAATTACGGCCCTTTGGGTCACCCATCGCCTCGAAGAACTGGACTATTGCGATGGGGCCTTTTTGCTGGAAAACGGACGGGTTGTGGCCGCCGGCAAACCAGCGGCCATGCGCGATCGACTCCTGACCCCGTGATCGCTCAGGGACTATTGCACGGTTTCCGTTTCAATGTCCGCGATCGCCAGCAACGTCTTCAAGACCGAATCCGGGTTCAAGCTGATGGAGTCAATCCCCTCCTGCACCAGGAATTGGGCAAATTCCGGGTAGTCACTGGGTGCTTGACCACAAATCCCAATCTTGCGGCCGTTGGCCTTGGCGGTCTTAATTGCCATGCTCACCATCCGTTTCACCGCCGTGCAGCGTTCATCGAACAGGTGCGCCACCAACGCGGAATCGCGATCGAGACCCAATGTGAGTTGCGTCAGGTCATTGGAGCCGATCGAGAACCCATCAAACACCTCGCTGAAGGCATCCCCAGCGATCACGTTGCTCGGCAGCTCGCACATCACATAGATCTGCAAGCCGTTTTCGCCCCGTTTCAGGCTGTTTTCCGCCATCACCTCCAACACCCGCATCCCTTCTTCTGGGGTGCGGCAGAACGGAATCATCGGAATCACATTGGTTAAGCCCATGTCGTCGCGGACGCGCTTCAGGGCCTGGCATTCCAACGCAAAAGCAGCCCGGAATTTCGGATCGTAGTAGCGAGATGCGCCGCGCCAGCCGATCATCGGGTTTTCTTCGATCGGCTCGAATTGCCGCCCGCCCAGCAGGTTGGCATATTCATTGGTCTTGAAATCCGACATCCGCACAATCACCGGCTTGGGATAGAAGGCCGCCGCGATCGTGCCCACCCCTTGGGCCAGCTTCTCCACGTAGTATTGCGGACGATTGGTCTTATACAGGTGCGTCAACTCGCCCACCTGCTTACGCACCGACTTATCCTCCAGCTTGTCGTACTGGATCAGCGCCATCGGATGGACTTGGATGTGGTTGGCAATAATGAACTCCAACCGCGCCAAACCCACCCCATCGCAGGGCAACGAGGCCAGGCTGAACGCCTCTTCCGGATTGCCCACATTCATCAAGATCTGGGTTTTGGGTCGGGGCAAATTATCCAGGCGGGTTTCTTTAATCTCAAAGGGCACTTCTCCGGCGTAGACCTTGCCTTCGTCCCCTTCACAACAGGACACCGTGAGCATTTGGCCCGTTTCCACGGCGCTGGTGGCGTTGCCGGCCCCGACGATCGCCGGGATGCCCATTTCCCGAGCAATGATCGCCGCGTGACAGGTGCGACCGCCTTGGTTGGTGACGATCGCGCTGGCCTTCTTCATAATCGGTTCCCAGTCCGGATCCGTGCGGTTGGTGACCAGCACTTCACCCGCCTCGAACTCGTCAATGCGATGCACGTCCAAAATCACCCGTGCTCGACCGCGGCCCACCTTTTCACCGACGCTGCGACCGGTAATCACCACCGGTGGCCGTTGTTCCGGCGGCAGCGTAATCACATAGTTTTGCAGCACATTGCCGCTGCGTTGGGACTGCACCGTTTCTGGGCGGGCTTGCACAATAAACAAATCGCCCGTTTGCCCATCCTTGGCCCACTCAATGTCCATCGGAGTCGGCAGGCCGCGCACTTCGGAATAGTGATCCTCAATGATCACCGCCCAGCGGGCCAGTTGCACAATGTCATCGTCCCCGATCGCATAGCGGTTGCGATCGGCCAAGGCCACCGGCACATTCTTGGTGGGTTTGGTGCTGCCCGGCGCATAGATCATCTTGATCTCTTTCGTGCCCAGCCGCTTACTCAGAATGGGCCGCTTGCCCTGGGCCAAGGTGGGCTTAAAGACCACGTACTCATCGGGGTTCACCGCCCCTTGCACCACGTTTTCGCCCAAACCATAGGCCGCCGTCACCAGCACCACATCCCGGAAGCCGGTTTCCGTGTCCAGGGTGAAAATCACGCCCGAACTGTCCATGTCGGAGCGCACCATCTTTTGCACCCCCACGGATAGGGCCACCTCAAAGTGGTCAAAGCCCTTAATTTGACGGTAGGAAATGGCGCGATCGGTGAAAATCGACGCAAAACAGCGCTTACAGGCTTCCAACACCGCCGCCATGCCATGGACGTTCAGATAGGTTTCCTGTTGCCCCGCAAAGCTGGCATCGGGCAAATCTTCCGCCGTGGCGCTCGATCGCACCGCCACATCCACATCCGCCCCGTATTGCGAACAGAGCGCCTGATAGGCCCGGGTAATTTCCTCTTGCAAATTCATCGGAAATTCCGCGTGCAAAATCAAATTCCGCGCCTTTTGACCACACCGCCGCAAACTTTCACCATTATCCACATCTAAGGTGGCAAAAATGTCCCGCAGCTTGGCTTCTAACCCCGATTCTTGAATAAACGATCGGTAGGCAAACGCCGTGGTGGCAAATCCATTCGGAACACGCACGCCCTTCGCGGTCAACTGACGAATCATTTCCCCCAAAGAAGCATTCTTACCGCCGACCAAGGGCAAATCGGCAATGCCCACTTGATCGAACCAAAGCACTAACGCCCGATCGCGATCAGCCGCAGGGCGGGCATGAGGCACTGACGTGGCATGTGTCATAACCGAAGACCTCAGAACAACCTTGAACAACCTTCAAGAACGGAATCTGTAATCGGCAATTTGTAATCGGCAATTATTGTCAGGAATCTTTTTCTTGATCCCACCTTTAGCCAACAACGATCGGAGGCAGTGGTTGCCATCCAACCCTGGCTAAAAGTCAGTTAATTTACCCTCTGACCGTTCACAGAGCCAGCCCAATAACACTCATCCTTCAGCAGCATTGCAGCAAAAAATCCGCATCACCGCCTATCGAAATTCACGGTTTAAGGCAAGTTAATGATCAAAACCCGACCTTAACAGTCAGATGATGCGAAACGATGGCAATTCGTCAAAATCAATCTTTTGCAGTCAATCTTGGTCAAGTCCATGCAACGATAATGGTGATCTCAGACCTTAACAGTTCGTAATTTTGAATGAAATGAGGGAATTGACCAAAATTTGAGGAGCCGCTACAGGGATCCATCGGATGACTCGATCGAAATGATCGTGTTAAGAGAGTTTGTGAACCCATTGACAAAACAGTCCGATCATTTGCCAAGGATTTTGGAATTTGCTGAACTTAGCCTTTACAGGAGGAGATACTTCAATCGTTCCTCAAAGGACATGATTTAGGCAAGGTCATTTCCAAGTTGATTCTTGGAATCCGAAAGTAAAGAATTCAATCTGATTTGACGATTGAGGGCAATCTAAAGGAAAATAAAAATATCCAAAACGTCTTTGAGTCCTTGAGAACTCCCTGAGAAAGTTTGAAGTTTCCTGACTTTTAGTTCAGAGACTTTAAGTTTCCATGCCCGCTGATTGGATTTCTATCGATTTTTAACCGCTGAAATCCCTTAACTCAGCGGTGATTTAAATCAAATCAGTCAGTTCTTGGGTTGCTGCTTCTGGTCAGCCTTCGCTGTGGACACCATCAGCTCCCAATTCCCAAAACCATGCACAGGAGCTGTGTTATCGCAATTTTTGGCTTGGGATGACGTAATTCAGTGCGTATGATGAGTAGATGGTTATCTTATCCAATCGTCATGGTGGTAATAGCAACCACTGCCGACGATGGATTAAGCGTGGGCGATCGTGCCTTGAACGATCGGGCGTTAACGATGATGGGTCTACGGCCAGGTCACGGGCGGTTTTACGGCTAGTACACCGCTGACTCACTAGTTGCCCCGATGGCTCAGGCCCGCGAGGTGCAACCGGTGGGAATGACCGGTGATCGGGCTGACTTGGAACAGGCCCAAGGGGCGATCGCCCTGCGCATCTGACACTGCTCACCATTGGGCAGTCATAGCACCCAGTCAACGTCTAGACCGGCGATCTCAAAACTCTCATTCATTATCTCAATTCCTCATGTTTGAGGATCCACAAAGGGTGGAACTGGGAGGGGGAAATCAATCATTCCCAGTGTGTTTTAGGAGGCACAACCATGGGTAAACAACAGGGGTTGATGACGGCTGAGCAAACCTGCACCGATAGTGCTTGCCCAATCCAGGTGGTTTTGGAGGCGATCGGCCATAAGTGGTCGATCTTGATTTTGCGGCTGCTGCGCGATCAACCACGGCGGCCCAGTGAGCTGATGATGCTGTTACCCGGCATTAGCAGCAAAACCCTCACCCAACGGCTGCGGGGTTTGGAGCGCCATGGCTTAATTGTGCGGCGGGTTTATCCCGAGGTGCCGCCCCACGTGGAATATGCGTTGACGGCCAAGGGGCAGGAGGTGGAACCGGTGATGCAGGCGATGGCGCAGTTGGGTTTGAAATGGGTCGATAGCAACGATCCCTGTGGTTGCCACCCCAACGCTAAGTTGACGGTCGTTTAGGGTCGATCGAACGGGGATTCTGCTGGCCCGGTGTTGGGCCGGGTTGGAACTGGACTGGGACTGCCTCCAACGAGGCTTGTCCCGGACTGGGGCTGTTTGGAAACTAAAGTTCGGGATAAGCTGAAACCTGGTATTCCCGGTTGAAACGCCCCCAGTGGGGTTAATCAACCATCAACGGGAATCCTGGCTTAGCCCGAACAACCATTAACGCAGGCCCCGCAACAGCCGGCCCCACAGGACGGAGCTTGAGACCCGTTTTTGCTGATGAGTGACAAGAGCCTATGCCCCCCGGTGTTGCATGAGCCGGCCAGTTCGTCCTTGGGGCTGGAGGCAACCCTGGCGGATTTACCCAGCTATGACTGCGTGGTGGATGTGACGGTTTCGGGGTTTGCGCTGGCGAGCTGGCTGGCCCGTTATCCCCGGGTTCCCGGGGCGATCGTCATGGATCGCGGCCGACTGGAGGGGGTGATTACCCGCCAGCAATTATTGGAGTTTGCCATTCGGCCCTCGGGGGCAACCATCCTGGAGCAACCGTTGCAGGCCCTGTGGGGCTATTTGGAGCGGGATTGCCTAACTTTGCCGGTGGAGTTACCGATCGTCCAGGCCATGAAACGGGCCGTGAGCCGCACGATCGGGCTGTTGACGGATCCGATCGTGGTGCAATGCGCCGAAGGCCCTCGGCTGCTAGACACACGCGCTTTGATTGTGGCGGATTGGCAAATTCGCGGCATTGAAACCCAGGCTCGCTATGAGCGAATGCAGCTCCAGGCGATTCAAAACGACAAGTTAGCCAGCCTGGGGCGGTTGGTGGATGGGGTGGCGCACCAAATTCTGGATCCGGTGGGGTTCATTTGGGGCAACCTGAGCCATCTGGGATCCTATGGGGAGCAGTTGGTGCAGTTGGTGGATGCCTACCGAGATTGGGCGGAGCAGTCTAAGCAACCCATCCCCTGGACGATCACCAACTTGGAAGAGTCGGTGGATTTTGACTTTTTGCGGGATGATTTGCCACTGTTGCTCAGTAGTTTGCGCAATGGAGCGGAACGGCTGAAGGCAATTGTCAGCAGTTTGCAAAATTTCTGTCATCTCGATGATGTCTATCCGCATCCAACGGATTTGCACCAACGGCTGAATAGTATTGTGCTGCTGCTGCAAAGTCGGTTATCGGTACAGATTGAGTTTGTGCGCAATTACGGTTCGTTGCCGCCGGTTTGTTGCTATAGCAGTCAGATCGATCGGGCGTTGATGGCGGTGTTGGTGAATGCGGTGGATGTGCTGTTGGAGCGGGGAACGCGGGCCCAACTCAAGGCAGTGACCCTGAGCGCGGCGGAACAGCCCTACATCGAAATCAATACTTGGGTGGAACAGGATGCGGCAGCCCATTCCTGGGCGGTTGTGTCGATCGCGGATAATGGCCCCGGTTTGACGGCCATTCAGCGCCAGCAAATTTTGGAAAATTTCCAGCTCGATCGCCACCGGGTCAAGGAAACGGGCCTGACGGCGACCCATCACATCATCACGTCGCGCCATGGGGGGCAGTTGGATTTGCTCGATCGCCCCAGCGGTGGTCTGGAAGTGGTGATTCGGTTGCCTTTGGCCTAGGGAGCGGCGGTGGCCATGGGCCGCAACTGCGCCAATTGTCCCCATTCAGGCTGTTTAGGCTTGGATCCTTGGCTTAACATGGAAGCAACTCAATCAAAGGGTGATTGCTGCCCTGTGCGGTATGGTTTGCTGCTTAAATCCGCACTGTCATCAACCGATGAATCGGGATGATGCCCAATTTTGCCAATCCTGCGGGGCAGCCTTGGTGGCACAGTTGCGCAATCGCTATCAACCGGTGCGGCCGGTGGGGCAAGGGGGGTTTGGCCGCAGTTATTTGGCCATTGACCTCGATCGACTCCAGCAACCTTGCATCATCAAACAGTTTTCGCCCCAAGGCGGCAACCCGATTCACTCGATCGCCGGGGGTTCCATTAGTCGCGGTTTGTTGGCGACGGACTCCCTCACCGGCACGATCGCCCAAGACAGCAGCTACGACAAATACGAGCAGCTCTTTGCCGAAGAGGCCCAACGGTTAGCGGAATTGGGCGAGCATCCGCAAATTCCCGCCCTCTATGCCTATTTTGCGGAAGGGGGCCGGCTTTATCTGGTGCAGCAGTTCATTGCGGGGGACACGTTGGCCCAGCGGGTGGCCCGCGTGGGCCCCTGGAGCGAGGCGGCCGTGCGATCGCTCTTGTTGGATTTGCTGCCGGTGTTGCAGTTTGTCCATGGACGCAATGTAATTCACCGGGACATTAAGCCGGACAACATTGTGCTGCCGGAATCGGGTGAAAAGCCGGTATTGATTGACTTTGGCGTGGCCAAGCAACTGACGGGT
Organism: Limnothrix sp. HT2024; assembly: GCF_059138625.1. Classification (NCBI taxonomy): domain Bacteria; kingdom Bacillati; phylum Cyanobacteriota; class Cyanophyceae; order Pseudanabaenales; family Pseudanabaenaceae; genus Limnothrix; species Limnothrix sp. HT2024. The sequence goes on along the minus strand of NZ_CM181121.1, from coordinate 2,780,376 downwards.
GAAACGGTGACCCGAGGAGGAACCCGGGTGGGCACGGAGGGCTACGCGCCCTTGGAACAACTGCGGAGTGGCCATGCCTACCCAGCCAGTGATCTTTACAGCCTGGCGGCTACGAGTTTATTTGCGCTCACGGGCCATGCACCGGAGGAGTTGTTTGATCCGCTGGCGGGTCGGTGGGTATGGAGCGATCGCCTGCAAGAACAGGGGCGATCGATCGAACCCCAACTGGGCCAAGTGATCGATCGACTGCTGAGCGATCGCGTCAGTGAGCGTTACCCCAGCGCCGAAGCCGTGATTGCCGCCCTGGGCGAAGGCGATGCATCCCCCTCGGCCGCGCCCAGCCCCTCGGTCACCCTGGATCTCGGGCGCTATAAGTGGCGGCCCACCGTCACAATCGCGGCCCACAGCGATCGAATCTGTGCCCTGGCCTTTAGTCCCAATGGGCAATGGCTGGCCAGCGCCGGGGGCGATCGCCAAATTCGCCTTTGGCAATGGGCCACGAGCAACCTGCAGGCCGCCTGGGATGGCCATGATGGACGAATTACGGCCCTGCTGTTTAGTCCCGATGGGGAAAGTCTCATTTCTGCCAGCAGCGATCGCACCGTGCGGATTTGGCCCATCACCGGCGGCCCCGCTCACCATTGCCTCAAGCATCACCAAGATTGGGTCAGCGCGATCGCCCTCTCGCCCGATGGTCAAACCCTGGCCAGCAGCGGCGATGATGGGCGCTTGGTGCTGTGGAACTGGCGCAGCGGCGAACTGCTCCACAGTTGGCGTGCCCACAGCCGACCGATTCCGGCCCTGGCCTGGAGCCACGATGGCCAGGTGCTAATTGGGGGATGCAGCGATGGGCTAATTGGCTTTTGGGATGCCCGATCGGGCGATCGGCTCCACAGTTTGCAACAACACTTGGGTCGAATTTGCGCCCTGCAAGTCACCTCCGACGGCCAATGGCTGATCAGCGCTGGTGAAGACAAAACCATCAAGCTCTGGCCCCTGCAAGCCGGTCAACCCAGCAACGACAAACCCCAGCACATTTTCCGCGACAGCACCGAAGCAGTCTTTGCCCTGGCCGTTGCGCCCCATACGGGCCTGCTGATTGCGGGTGGAGAAGATCGCAAGGTCTATTGCTGGAACCTGGCCAACCAGGAACTATTACAGGTGATGAAGGGCCATGATTGGTGGGTGAATGCGGTGGCGATCGCCCCCGATGGGTTGACCTTGGCCAGCGGCAGCGGCGATCACACGATCCAAATTTGGCAACCCACCTAAGGCCAGCTCAAGGCCAAACTCAGTCCAACAACCGCCAGCCCGTTCAACAGGCGGTGATCTTGACCAATACCCAAGATCCGGGGGGCAACTCCCCAATTCACCGATCATCTGCAAAACGGGACTTTCAGCAACTTCCGTTGCCAAACCCCTTAAACTAAGGGCTAGTTTGGCAGGCCCAGCCCGGGCCGTCGATCATCGTTATCGCCCCACCATGCCGTAACGCAATTTATTCCAAGCAAGACGACCGATGAGGAGGATCGAGCATGGCCACTGAGCAAGAGCTGGACATGAATTCGGCTCAGGGGATTTCTCGGCGGGAACTCCGCGACCTCGTACGCGAACAATTGCGAGTCCTCTTGGAGCAAAACAACCTGACCGGTGCCAAGGCACTGTTGGTTCCCGTCAAAGCCCCTGACATTGCCGAGGCGATCGAGGGTTTACCCGAAACCATGCAGGCCCTAGCCTTTCGGCTCTTGCCCAAGGACGATGCGGCGGAAGTTTATGAACACCTAGAATCCAACGTTCAACAACTGTTGATTGAAGACTTCAAACGCCAAGAAGTCTTGGATATTGTCGATAAAATGTCGCCGGACGATCGGGCCAAGCTCTTTGACGAATTGCCCGCCAAACTGGCGCGGCGGATTGTGGACCAACTGAGCCATGCGGAACGGGAAGCCACCGCCCTGCTGTTGGGTTACGAAGCCAGCACCGCCGGCCGGATCATGACCCCCAAATACATTTCCCTGAAAGAGGAAATGACCGTTGATGATGCCCTGGCTCGGATTCGCCGCCTCGCGGACACCACGGAGACTATCTATTACCTCTACGTGACCGATAACACCCGCTGCCTGACGGGCATTGTTTCCCTGCGGGATATCGTCACCTCCCATCCGCAACAGTTGGTGAGCGAGCTGGTGACCCGGGATGTGGTCAGCGTCACCACCGATGAAGACCAAGAGGAAGTGGCCCGCATTATCCAGCGCTACGACTTTTTGGCCGTGCCCGTGGTCGATCGGGAAAACCGTCTGGTGGGTATCGTCACCGTGGACGACGTGATCGACATTTTGGAAGAAGAAGCCACCAAAGACATCTACGCCTTGGGCGGTGTGCAAGCCGGTGATGATGACTATTTCCAAACCAACCTGGTGACCGTGGCCCAGCGGCGGGTGGTTTGGTTGTTGGTGTTGTTGGTCACCAATGCGGTCACCGGGGCCATTATTCGCGGCCAAGACGACATCCTGAAACAGGTGGTGTCCTTGGCTTCCTTCATCCCGCTGCTGATTGGGACGGGCGGGAACGTGGGAGCCCAGTCCTCCACCGTGGTGATTCGGGGACTCAACATTGACCAGATTCGATCGGGGCCCCTGCGGGTGATTCGCCGGGAAGCCGTAGCCGGGGCCCTGCTGGGCATGATGCTCGGAACAATGGTTTGCGTGGGGGCTTTGCTGTTTCAATATCCGCCCGCCGTCGCCATTTCCGTGGGCGTGAGCCTGATGGCCATTTCCACCTTGGCGGCCACGGCGGGATCGGTCTTGCCCTTTTTGTTCCAGAGCGTGGGCTTTGACCCGGCCCTGATGTCAGCCCCCTTCATCACCACAGCGGTGGACATGCTGGGGGTTTTGACCTATTTCACCGTGGCGCGGTTCATGTTGGCCCGCTTCCACGGGGGCTGAGGCATGGCTAGCGATCCAGCACTTGCTCCAGGGCCTTCAACAGGGTCAGCACCGTTTCGGGCCGACTGTTAAAGCCCATCAGCCCCACTCGCCAAACCTTGCCGGCCAACTCGCCCAAGCCGCCGCCAATTTCGATGTTGTAATCCTCCAGCAGGCGACGGCCTACGGCCTTGGCATCCACCCCCTCGGGTACACAAACGGTGGTCAACGACGGTAGGCGAATCTCTTCGGCCACCTGGCATTTCAGCCCCATGGCCGCCAGCCCATCCCACAGCAGCCGCGCATTATCGGTATGGCGTTGCCAGCGAGCTTCGAGGCCCTCTTCAGCCACCAGGCGCAGGGCCTCTCGCAGGGCATAGTTCATGTTGATCGGGGCGGTGTGGTGGTAGGTGCGATCGCTCCCCCAATATTTGCCCACCAACGCCATATCCAAATACCAGTTAGCCACGGGGGTTTTGCGGGCCCGCAGCTTAGCCAAGGCCCGATCGCCCAGGGTAAAAGGCGAAATCCCCGGCGGACAGCTCAAGCACTTTTGACTACCGCTGTAGGCCGCATCCACGCCCCAAACATCCAAAAATAGCGGCACACCACCCAAGCTGGTGACCGTATCCACCAACAACAGGCAGTCAAATTCTCGGCAGAGATCGCTCACGCCTTCGAGGGGTTGCCGGGCCCCGGTGGAGGTTTCCGCATGAACTAACCCGAGGATTGCCGGCCGGTGGGTTTCCAGGGCGGTGCGCAACTCCGACAACGAGAATGCCTCGCCCCAGGGTCGGTGAATTTGCCGCACTTCCGCACCGTAGCGGCTGGCCATGTCGCTCATCCGATGGCCAAAGTAGCCATTTACCCCCACCAACACCACATCTCCCGGTTCCACCAAATTGGCGAGGGTGGCTTCCATGGCGGCGCTGCCCGTGCCACTGACCGGAATTGTGAGGGCGTTGTCCGTTTGCCAGGCGTAGCGCAGCAGCTCTTGCACCTCGTTCATCAGCTCAATGAAACGCGGGTCAAGGTGGCCCACTTGCCGCATCCCGATCGCCTGGAGCACCCGGGGGTGAGCATTCGAGGGGCCAGGCCCCAACAGCAGACGCGGCGGCACGTTCAGTTGGCTGGTTTGCAGGCGGTGGCGATCGCTAACGGTGGGCGCGGAGGCGGTGGGGTTGGGAACTGCGGCAATCATAAGGCTCTAAAAAACAGGTCTTTTATGATTGACCCATGATAAAAGCTGGCCGATCGCCCAACGATGAAGCCTGATTAAGATTTTTTGGCCCCTAGCTTGAGCGCAAACTCAGCCGCTGCAACTCGTGATCGACCAACAGCCACAACTGACGATTGCGGGGGTCGGTGTTGAGGGCTTTTTTCAAATAGGTTTCGGCACGGCTGCCCTGGCCTCGGTTAATGAGTTCCCGGCCCCAACGGTGATAGGCGATCGCCAGCCACTGTTTCACCTCTTCATCCCGATCGAGCCGTTGGGCCAGCCCCTCCGCCAGGGCGATCGCGCTGGGGAATCGGCCCCCCTGGAACAGCTCCTGTAATCGGCGGAACGCATTTTCCTTTAACTCTTGCTCAAAGGGCGACAGGGACGGATTCACCTGCACCTGAGGTTTCACGGTCGATCGCGCGGTCGATCGTGCGGTTGATGGGTAGCGATTAGACTGAGCCGCTGGGTTAGTTGCTGGATTAGACGCTGGGTCAGGCGCTTGATTGGTTGCTGGGCGAGTTGCTGAGTTAGGCGCTGAGTTAGTCGCTGAGTTAGGCGCTGGGGCAGGTTCCCGAGGCGGCGGCGGGGATGCGGCCGGTGGGGGTGGGGACTGGGGCGATCGGGCCGCGGGCGGCGGCGGGGACGGCGCAGCAACCGTAGCCGACGACGACCCAGACCAAGGAACCGTTGCACTGGGCCGCCCCGATCGCTCCATCAGGGCCCGGTAGGCCTGGGCCAAGGTCGCAAAGGTTTCTGCCGAAGCCGATCGATGGCCCGAGTCGGGATGGTAGCGCCGGGCCAGCCGCCGATAGGCCCGCTTGATATCTGTCACCGGCGCACCCGGCGGCAGTTCCAGCAGTCGATAGCAGTCCCGCACCGTCAAGGCCATAGCCACCTCAGTTCCTCACCCAAAATCCTGGCGAGCACCCCAAACCCTTTTAAAAATAACCGATCGAACCCCGTTGCCACGATTCAACCCAATTACGGGTCAAAGATGAGGGGCGATCGACTCGCTCTCGAATCGATCGCCCCGTGGTGAACCCTGCCGTGATCGGGCAAGGGGCAGAGATCAAACAAGGGGCTTAAGCCCCTTGTCCACCGTGGTCGAAGTAACGACCGGCCCTAGTCCCGCGACTCAATCACCCGATCGATCAAGCCGTAGTCCTTCGACTCTTCCGCCGACAGCCAATAATCCCGCTCCGTATCCTTCTTCACCTTCTCCAGGCTTTGGCCCGTCCGCAGCGCCAGGATTTCATCCAACTGGCTGCGGGTTTTCAGAATTTCCTTGGCCTCAATGTCGATATCCGTGGCTTGGCCGCGGAAACCGCCCATACTCGGCTGGTGAATCATGATCCGGGCATGGGGCAGCGCCAACCGCTTGCCCTTGGCCCCGGCCGCCAGCAGGAAGGCCCCCATCGAGGCCGCCAAGCCCACGCACACCGTCACCACGTCGGATTTGATGTGCTGCATCGTGTCATAAATCGCCATCCCCGCCGTTACCGAACCACCCGGCGAGTTGATGTACAGCACAATGTCCTTGCTGTTGTCTTCCGAGTCGAGGTAGAGCATCACCGCCACGATTTCGTTGGCGATTTCGTCGTCCACCTCTTTACCCAAAAAGATGATCCGCTCCTGGTACAGGCGGTTATAGATGCTGATCCACTGGGTGTATTGGCTACCCGGCAGACGATAGGGAACTTGGGGAATGCCAATCGGCATAGGATCGAGACTCCTTCTTCAAATGGCTGACTAGTGGGTGGTTGGATGGATTGGGAGCGTCATCAGGGCGATCGGGCAACCTAGCCCAACCCCACCGAATTCACCACCGGCTTAGGCAGCCCCTCCGATGATTCTAGGATCGTGTCAATGATCCCGTATTCCTTCGCTTCGGCCGGAGTCATGTAGAACCGGCGATTCATGTCTTTGGTGAGCTTGTCAGTGGTTTGCCCGGTGCATTCCGACAAAATATCCAGCATCACCCGCTTGTTGCGCAGCACCTCTTCCGCCTGGATTTGAATGTCCGTGGCCTGACCGCGCGCGCCGCCTTGGGGTTGTTGCAGCACAATCTTGGAGTTGGGCAAACTGGCCCGACAGCCCTTCGTGCCCGCCGCGAGCAACATGGCCGATGTGCCCGCCGCCAAGCCCAGGCAAATGGTGTGTACCGGCGGCTTGATGTAGCGCATCGTGTCACAGATGGCAAAGGCATCCGTCTCGAAGCCCAAGTTGCCGAAGGAGTTGATGTAGATCCGAATCGGCTTTTCGGGGTCGTCGTATTGCAAATACAACAGCTCGGCAATAATCAGCTCGGTGACGGCAGGTACGAGGGGCATTCCCAAGTAAACGATCCGCTCCTTGAGCAACAGGGAGGGAAGGTCTGGCGGGGGAGTCCGGTACGCGGTATCGCCGTAGTAGGGCGCTTGAACGGCCTCGATCTTGGGAGTCATCGGCAGATTCAGAAAATTCAGGGCGCTGCTGCGCAAACAGCAGTCATACTTCCAAAATACTAACGCGCAACGCTGACGGCCGGTTGAGTCTGGGCTTGGCGGTTCTCTGGGCAATGGGGGACGGTTGGGCGATCGGTCAGCGCGATCGCCCCAAGGGGTGGTTAATCGATCGCCAAATCCAACACCACGGGCGTGTGGTCGCTGGGCTTTTCGAGTTTGCGCGGCTCAAGATCAATATCGCAATGGCGGGCAGCGGGAATCAAGGCTGGTGACAAATACAAATGGTCAATGCGCCAGCCGCGATTGCGTTGGAAACCGCCCGATCGATAGTCCCACCAACTGAAGCGATCGCCCTGATCACAAAACAAGCGAAAAGCGTCCTGAAAACCCAAGTCAAAAACGCTATTTTTCAGGGCTGCTCGCTCATCGTCGGAGGACATAATATGGGTTTCGCGGTTTTTGGGATTATGAATATCGCGATCTTCATAGGCAATATTAAAATCACCGCAAACACAAATTTTGGGATGCTGGGTTAATAATTTCGTCAAGTAGGTTTTGAGTAACGCCAACCAACGCAGTTTGTAAGCATATTTTTCACTGCCAATTTCAGAACCATTGGGCACGTAGAGATCGACCAAGATCAATTCGCCCGATCGAACTGCGATCACTCGTTTTTGATCATCTAAATCACCCACTAATTCCGGATCTAAAACCGCACCAAACCCAATCAAACATTGATCGATCGGTTGCCGACTGGCAATCGCCACGCCGTTGTAGCTCTTTTGTCCCGAAATTTCCAGGTGATAGCCCAAATCCGTAAAAGCCGATCGGGGAAAGTCGCTATCAATTACCTTGGTTTCCTGTAAACAAAGAAAATCCACCGGATTTTCCTGCAACCAACCGGTGACATGATCGAGGCGCGATCGAACAGAATTAACGTTCCAAGTGGCGATTTTCATAGGGGCGATCAGGCTGTTAGCTGTAGCTGAAGGGGCAAGGGGCTTAAGCCCCTTGTCTACTATTTTGGGATTAATCCATCGGAGGATTCAGGATGTTAATCGTAGTCACTGGGGCAAGGGTCTTAAGCCCCTTGTCTACTATTTTGGGATTAACCGATCTGAGGATACAGGGTGTTAATCGTAGTCACTGGGGCAAGGGGCTTAAGCCCCTTGTCTGTGCTTTTGAAATTCACTGGTCATGGTATTTATTAACTAGTGATTAGCCTTAACATTTGATTGATGGTGTCGGCATTAACAAGGGATGAGAATCAGGTTTAAACCCTGATCTTGGCCCCAAAGCTTTCCCAGAATACCGCTACAGTCGGGCCCGCGCCCGTACAATAGACCCCGGACATGAATTTTTTGTAGCATCCCATGGCCGATCGTTTTGCCTATCCCACCAGCCGCACCGTTGACCAAGTGGACATCTACCACGGCGTTTCGGTGCCTGACCCCTACCGCTGGTTAGAAGATGCCAACGCGACCGAAACGGCCGATTGGATTGCCGCCCAAAATCAATTGACCTTTGATTATTTGGCGCAAATTCCGGCGCGATCGCCCATTTATGACCGGATGCTGCAACTTTGGGATTATGAAAAATTGAGCGTGCCTTGGAAGCGGGGCAATCGCTATTTCTATTACAAAAACGACGGGCTACAAAACCAAAGCGTCTTGTATACGCTCGATCGCCTGGATGGGGAACCGCGCGTTTTGCTCGACCCCAATCAGCTTTCGGATGATGGCACGGTGGCCCTGTCGGGCATTGCCTTCACCCAGGATGGATCGTTGATGGCCTATGGCTTGTCCACGGCAGGTTCCGATTGGCAAACTTGGCGAGTGCGACAGGTGGAAACCGGCGAAGATTTGCCCGATCGCCTGGATTGGGTGAAGTTTTCTGGCGCTTCCTGGACACCGGACAATCGCGGCTTTTTCTACAGTCGCTACGACGAACCCAGCGCAGAAAACCAGTTCCAAGATACGAACTATTTCCAGAAGCTTTACTATCACGAACTGGGCACTGAGCAAACGGCTGATCTGCTGATTTATGAGCGGCCCGATCAACCGGAATGGGGCTTTGGGGGCAGGGTCAGTGAGGATGGTTCCTATCTGTTGATTTCTGCTTGGAAGGGAACCGACGCAAAGAATTTGTTGTTTGTGAAAGATCTGCGGCAACCGGATTCCCCCGTGCGGGAATTGGTAGACGATTGGGTCGGAGGGTTTGGATTTATTGATAACGATGGGGCGATCGGCTGGTTTGAAACCAACTGGCAAGCGCCCATGGGTCGGGTGGTGGCGATCGACCTCGACGCAACCAGCACCGATTGGCAAGCCACGATCCAAGAAGTAATTCCCGAAGCAACCGACAAGCTGGATGCGGTTTCCACCCTGAATGATGGGTTTGTGGTGGAATATTTGCAGGACGCGCGATCGACGGTGCAGTTTTTTAATTTGCAAGGGCAATTCCAGTTTGAAATCGAGTTGCCGGGCATCGGTTCGATCGGGGGATTCCAGGGCAAACGGGGCGATCGGGAAACCTTCTATAGTTTCACCAGTTACACCACTCCCACACGCATTTATCGCTACGACTTTGCCAGCCAAACCAGTCAGCTTTTTCGAGAGCCAATGGTGGCGTTCAACCCGGACGATTACGAAACAAACCAGGTTTTCTATCGCAGCAAAGATGGTACACAGATTCCGCTATTTATTAGCCATAAAAAGGGCTTAGATCTGACCGGCGATCACCCCACCATTCTCTATGGCTATGGTGGGTTCAATGTGTCCCTCACGCCTGTGTTTTCCGTGTCCAATTTGGTGTGGATGGAAATGGGCGGCATCTATGCCGTTGCCAACTTGCGGGGTGGCGGAGAATATGGCGAAGCGTGGCATGAAGCGGGCACAAAACTACAAAAGCAAAATGTCTTTGATGACTTTATTGCTGCGGCGGAATGGTTGATTACGAATCAATACACCAAGCCTCAGCGGTTGGCGATTTCCGGTGGCAGTAATGGTGGTTTGTTGGTGGGGGCTTGCCTAATTCAGCGGCCCGATTTGTTTGGGGCGGCCCTGCCAGCGGTGGGGGTGATGGATATGCTGCGCTTCCCGCAATTTACGATCGGTTGGGCCTGGTGTTCCGACTATGGATCGCCGGAAAACGAAGCGGAATTTAAGGCACTTTATGCCTATTCACCGCTGCATAATTTGCGATCGGGCACGGCTTATCCCGCCACTCTGGTTACTACCGGCGAGCGAGACGATCGCGTGGTTCCCGCCCATAGTTTCAAGTTCACGGCGGCGTTACAAGCGGCCCAAAGTGGCGATGCACCGACCCTGATTCGGATTGAAACGAAAGCAGGTCACGGAGCTGGAAAACCCACCACCAAAATCGTGGAAGAAGCCAGCGATAAGTTAGCATTCTTGGTCAAAACTCTCGATTTTCAGCCTCGGTTGGTGGCCCAGGTTACTGAGGTCTAATGATGGTTGGGATGCCAACGGTGCGAGCTACCATGCGACCGATCGAACCGGTTCCCACGGGTGAATTATGCATCGATTCGCTACCGGATTTGCTGTTGCATCAATCCACTTGGGGCGAACCGACCACGGCAGAATTTCAAATTGAGATTCGCCATGCGGATCATCTCCAGCAACCCATCAATCTAGATCAAGCGATCGCCCAGTTTTCTGACCTCTCACCCCGGGGCGGCAAGCTGACGGTGATGGCGCGATCGCTGCGGTTTTCTTTGGTCATTCCCACCTACGAAGAAGCTGAGAATATTGCAGCCTTGGTGCGATCGCTCGTGGTGATTCTGGATCAGTCCTTGCCGAATGATTACGAAATCATTGTGGTGGATGACAACAGCACCGATCGCACCTGGAAAATTGCCCAGGAATTAACCGCCGAGTTTCCCCAATTGCGGGTGCTTTGTCGTCACTATGAACGAGGATTGGCCACCGCTGTGATTCGCGGTTGGCAAGTGGCTAAGGGCGAAATTTTGGGTGTGATTGATGGCGATGGCCAACACGATGAACAACTGTTGCCAGAGATGGTGGCGCAAATTTTGGCCGGAGCCGATTTGGTGGCCGCCAGTCGCAATGATCCCGGCGGCGGCATCAGCGATTGGAGCCTGTGGCGACGGCTCACCTCTCGGGGTGCGCAAATTTTGGGGTTAGCCTTGTTGCCCGACGTGGTGGGGCGTGTGTCCGATCCCTTGAGTGGCTATTTTGTCCTGAAACGCAGCGCGATCGCCCAGAAAACTCTGAACCCCCTGGGCTATAAAATCCTGATTGAAGTGTTAGCCAAAGGCGATTTTGGACGTGTCAAAACCCTCCCCTACGAATTTCGCGAGCGGCAATCGGGTGAAACCAAAGTTACTTGGTATCACGCGATCGACTATTTAGCTCACCTACTGCGGCTACGGCTCGATCGCTTTCCGGTTCAGCGTTTTATCCGGTTTGGCATTGTCGGCTTCAGTGGAGTAATCGTAGACATGGCGGTGCTCTACGCCCTCAGCGACCCTAGCACCTTGGGTTGGGGGCTTACTCGCAGCAAAATTATTGCGGCGGAAGTGGCAATTTTGAATAATTTTTGGTGGAACGATCGCTGGACTTTTCGGGACTTATCCCAACGTCAAACCGGCTTTCGTCGTCGCCTCGAACGCTTCTTAAAATTCAACTTAATTTGCTTAATGGGTCTGATTCTAAATGTTCTAATTCTGAATCTCTTTTTCAATGTGATTTTTTCGGGTCAATACCGCTATTTAGCCAACTTGATTGCGATCGGTTTGGTCACCTTCTGGAACTTTTGGCTCAATACCAAACTCAGTTGGCGGGTCACCGATCGCGATCGAGCCGAACTCCCCAATCCCTAGACCACCCATCCCCCAGACAAGGGGCTTAAGCCCCTTGCCCCCCACGATCCGCTAACAGTAGATCCAGGGTTTTAGGCACAATGACGATAGGCCCTAAGCCCCTTACCTCGTCCCCTGATAAACCGCTTCATTTCCTATCCCCCAAGCACCCCATGAAGCCCCCCAAAAAACGTTGGATTGTGCTGCTACTGTTCTTTTGCCTCGGGGCGATCGGGGCAATGTTTTACAGCTTGGGCATGATTGATATCGAACGGCTACGCACCCAAATTGGGGGCACGGGTTGGCTCGCACCATTGGTGTATATGGTGGTCTATCTTGCCGTCACCATGTTGATGCTACCCTCAACGGCTTTAAACCTTTTGGGGGGCGCATTATTCGGCTCGATTTGGGGCACAATTTGGACGAGCTTGGCGGCTATTTTGGCGGCGATCGCTTCCTTTTATCTCAGTCGTTGGTTGGCTCGGCCCGCCTTTGAGCGTCGCCTCGCCGATCGCTGGCAAGAAATGGATCAAGAAATTCGCCGCCACGGCTTTGCCTATATGTTTGCCGTGCGTTTACTGCCGATTTTGCCCTACGGTTTGGCGAACTACACCGCCGGTTTAACCTCCGTGCGATTTCGGGATTACCTAATCGCCACCATTGCGGGTACGGGCCCCGGCGTATTTTTATTTGTGCAATTGGGCAGCTCCGGCACTGAAGCCATTAGCCGAGGGCAATTTTTGCCCCTGAGTTTGACCCTCGGGGCGATCGGGCTGCTGATCATTGGGGCCACTTGGTATAGCCATCGGTTGGCACGCTTGGCGGGGCGCGAATAATGCCGCTGGGGCCGATCGATCACCCCCAAGCGGTATCCTGAGGCAAATATCGGCGGGAATAGGCTGAAACCATCGCCTAGTCTAGGCTTGGCATTAACCGAGCCTTAATCTACATCGGGCGATCGCCCGTCTTGTGCCGCTGGCCCCTTGCCCATTTTGTCCCTGTTGCCCCGCACGGAACCTATGCGAATTGCGCTGTTTACCGAAACCTTTTTGCCCAAAATTGATGGGATCGTGACCCGTCTGCGCCACACGATCGATCACCTGCAAAAAATGGGCGATGAGGTACTAATCGTCACGCCCGATTTGGGTTTACAGGATTACAACGGCTCAAAAGTTTTCGGGGTTTCGGGGTTTCCGCTGCCGCAATATCCTGAGCTAAAAATCGCCCTGCCACGCCCGGCCATTGGTCGCGAACTGGATCATTTTCGGCCCGATTTAATTCATGTGGTTAACCCGGCTGTTGTCGGTTTGGGCGGCATTTATTACGCCAAAACTCGGCAATTGCCCCTCGTGGCTTCCTATCACACGCACCTGCCGCAATATCTTCACCATTACGGTTTGGGAATGCTAGAAGGCTTGCTGTGGGAACTGCTGAAAACCGCCCACAACCTAGCAGATATTAACCTTTGCACCTCTACCGCCATGGTGCAGCAACTGAGCGACCATGGCATCGAGCGCACCGCCCTTTGGCAGCGCGGCGTAGACACGGACAGCTTCACGCCCGATCGCGCCACCGCCGAAATGCGCGACTTCCTCAGCCAAGGCCACCCAGACGCGCCCCTGTTGATCTACATCGGTCGCCTGTCCGCTGAAAAGGAGGTCGATCGGATCCGGCCCGTGCTCGAATCAATTCCCGGCGCGCGGCTTGCCCTCGTGGGGGACGGCCCCTACCGCGCCGAACTGGAGGAATTTTTTGCCGGAACTAACACCCACTTCGTCGGCTATTTGCGCGGCCTGGAGCTGGCCGCCGCCTATGCCAGCGCCGATGCATTCATCTTCCCCTCGCGCACGGAAACCCTTGGTCTGGTGCTGTTGGAAGCAATGGCGGCCGGCTGTCCCGTGGTGGCGGCCAATGCGGGCGGCATCCCCGATATCGTCACCGACGGCGTAAACGGCTTCCTCTTTGACCCCACCGATGACCAAGGGGCCGTCACTGCCACCCAGCGCCTGTTTGCCGACCCCAGCCAGCGAGCTGATCTGCGATCGGCCGCGCGGGCCGAGGCTGAACGCTGGGGCTGGGCCGCCGCCACCCGCCAACTGAAGGACTATTACTACGGAATCTTGAGCATGAGTCAGCGACAGGCGGCTTAGGCTGAAATGGCATCCCCTAGCCGGGCGATTGCCCCCACTGGCTGACTGAGCACTGTTGCATAACCTTTGAATTATCTTCCTAACGCAGCGTCCTAACCTCTCAACCATGACTGACTCAACGACGGACTTAACAAGCGACACGATCGCCATTGGCATTCTGGGCGGCAGCGGTCTCTATCAGATGGAGGCGCTGCAAAATCCCCAAGAACGGCGGATTGACACCCCTTTTGGCCCCACCTCCGACGCAATCATCACCGGAACCTTGGACGGTGTGCCCGTGGCCTTTCTGGCCCGCCATGGCCGCCACCATCACCTGCTGCCCACGGAAGTGCCCTACCGCGCCAATATTTGGGCCCTCAAAACCTTGGGTGTGCGCTATCTCCTGTCCGTGTCGGCGGTGGGATCGTTGCAAATGGCGGCGAAGCCTCTGGATATCGTGTTGCCAGATCAGTTCATCGATCGCACCCGTAACCGGGTTTCCACCTTTTTTGGCGATGGGCTAGTGGCTCATATTGCCTTTGGCGATCCCATCTGTGCAGCGTTGTCGGGCTTGGTGGCTGAGGCGATCGACTCCCTGGCCCTGTCGGAGGTGACCTTGCATCGGGGCGGAACCTATCTCTGCATGGAAGGGCCGGCTTTCTCCACGCGGGCCGAATCCCAGCTCTATCAAAGTTGGGGAGCCACCGTCATTGGCATGACCAACTTACCGGAAGCCAAGCTGGCCCGAGAAGCGGAAATCGCCTACTGCACGATCGCCCTGGTCACGGACTACGACTGTTGGCACCCCGATCACGACAGCGTAACCACCGAGATGGTGATTGGGAACTTGCATCGCAATGCCGACAACGCCCGATCGGTCATCCGGGAAACCGTCCGCCGTTTGGGGGCCCAACCGCCCGCGTCGATCGCCCATCAGGCCCTGGCCGGTGCGCTGCTCACCCCCCTGGACAAAGTGCCCACCGCCACGCTCGATCGGCTCGCCCCCCTGTTGGCTCCCTATCGTTAACGCAGCACCCACTGAGCAAAAGATCCTGATCGATCGGCTGAATGGGTTAATCCACGGCTTGTTAGTAATGGGCCTGGCCATCCGGGCCGATCGCCCCCGTCCAAACCACCGCCCGAGTGTTGGCCTGGGACAAATCCGCATCAATCAACACCGCCCCCCGCAGCACAGCACTGCTGAAATTCGTCCATTGCAAGCGAGCCTGAAACAAATTGGCATCGCTCAAATCCGCTTGGCGCAACGTTGACCAACTGAGATTGGTTTCCCGCAAATTGCCCTTCAGCAGTTTGGCCGCCGTGAAATCCGCCCCGATCGCCTTGGCTCGCCGCAGGTCGCAACTGGACAAATCCGCCGCCAAAAACACCGTGCTACTGGCATAAACCTCCAGCAACATCGCCCCCACCAACACCGAATCTGAAAAATTGGCCTTGGTCAAATTGGCCCGCGTCAGGTTCGCCTTGGTCAAATTGGCTTCCGTGAGCTTGGCGTGGTGCAACGTGGCCTCTCGCATGTTGGCCCCTTCCAGGTTGGCCTGATGCAAATCCGCTTCACTGAGATTGGACTCTATCAACACCGCTTCCCGCAAATTCGCACCGACCAACTTGGTGGCCCGCATGGAGCAACCGGACAAATTGGCCCGATCGCCCAAATCCACGCCGCTCAAATCCGCCCCAATGCAGTTCGCATTCACCAAATTGGCTCCCCGCAATGACGCATCCCGCAACTTCACCTCGCGGAGATTAATTCCACGCCATTGCACATGATTCGCCTCCACGCTCAGTAAACGCGCTTCCCGCAGGTTTCCCTCTTCCAAATTGGAGCCAGACAACTTAGCCCCTGATAAATCCGCCCCTTGGAGCGAAATACCGGGCAACAGGGCCCCACTGAGATCCGCCGATGACAAATCAACGCGGTCAAAATCTCGCTCTCCGGCTGCGTAGCGTTCGAGCAATTCGCTAACTTCCATGGGGGAGCCTCATCACGGACTTCAATGCTGCTGTTGGGGGGATATGAACAATCCACATTTCAATCGTCCTCAAAATCCCCCGAAGGACTGGGGCAGAGATTTCAACACCAGCTCAGCAATTCAGCAGTTCTAGCAATTTCACAGAGCCATTCAAAACCAATTCACACCCCGGCTCTTCGGCCCCAGCGACTGGGCCAATCAAGGACAGGGCCAACCAGCGACATGGCGAAATGACTAGGCGATCGGGATTTTGTTTGGGCTGCGATCGTAACCATGCTGATTTTACACCTCGGCTCAGGGTCGCTCCTGACAGGACGGGGCTTGCACCCCCGACGGCCGCCAACGATATGGCCAGTCCTGCCCGATCACATCGCCCATCTTCAGCTTTTTGTCCCGGTGAATCTACCCACAGCCCAGAACGATCAGTATCGCTAGATACAGAACGATACTCGACAAAATTGATGCAATTGCCTGTGTTTAAAGCAAGTCCACGTCGATCGACAATTGCTGCATCAAGAGACTGTCTTGGATTGCAGTCTAGCTTTCATTGAGTCCCTGTCAAACCCTGGGGCAAACCACTCCCAAAGGCGATGCATCTGCAAAAGGCGGCCAGTCCGATCGGTTCAGCCTGTGGAGCAAATGAAGCCAACTTCGCCGCGATGGAGCAGGAAGCTTCCTGATTCCCCCATTCGTGAGCGAATCGCAGCAATTGTTAGAGAAGGAGTGATGGTCTTAGTTTTAACCAGTCAGCAACCGCCCTGTCTCTGAACCATCCATATCAACATCAACCCCTATAGGAACCGTTAGTCTATGGCTAGGCTCAAGTTCTCGGGTCGCCGTAAGGGGCATTCGCGCTCCCTTAACGAGGGCACCGATCGATCCATTGACCAGATCCTGAATGCCGGGCGATCGTTCTTTCACGACGTATTCGGTCGCCGCACTTCCCTCGGTTGGTTAGCCTGCATTCCTCTGGCCGCCGTGATTGTGGCCACCTGGAACCTGGCTGCCCATGCCGCCGAACCCATCAAACCGGAGGACGTTCAGGGCCTGCTGAACATGACCTGGGTTCTAGTGGGAGCCATCCTCGTGATCTTCATGAACGCGGGCTTCTGCATGTTGGAAACGGGCTTCTGTCGTCAGAAGAACGCCGTTAACGTTCTGACCAAGAACCTGATTGTATTTGCCCTGGCTACCTTGGCCTTCTGGGCTTTGGGCTATGGTTTCATGTTTGCCCAAGGCAATAACGTGATTGGCACGACGGGCTTCTTCCTGTCGGGAACGCCCGAAACCTACGGCATTGAAGCAACGGGGCTGCCGGTCTCGCTGCACTTCCTCTTCCAAGTTGCCTTTGCGGGCACTGCCGCCACGATCGTGTCCGGTGCGGTGGCTGAGCGGGTGAAGTTCGTGGACTTCTTGATCTTTAGCTTGCTGCTGGTTGGGGTGTCCTACGCCATCACGGGCCGTTGGATTTGGAGCGGCACGGGCGGTTGGCTGTTCAACATGGGCTTCCGCGACTTCGCTGGGTCAACGGCGGTACACTCCGTCGGTGGTTGGGCAGCGCTGATGGGTGCTTCGATTCTGGGGCCCCGGATGGGCAAATATGACAACGGCCAACCCCGCGCCATCCCTGGCCACAATATGAGCATTGCCACCCTGGGCTGCTTGATTCTGTGGGTTTGCTGGTTTGGGTTTAACGGCGCTTCCACCCTGGCCGTGAATGCGGCCGTGCCTTACATTGCCGTGACCACGAACTTGGCCGCAGCAGCGGGTGGCGTAACCGCCACGTTCACGTCCTGGTGGCTGTCGGGCAAGCCGGATCTGTCGATGGTGATCAACGGCATCCTGGCTGGCTTGGTGGGCATCACGGCGGGTTGCAACGTGGTTGACTACCCCGGTTCTGTGTTGATTGGTGGCATTGCCGGGATTCTGGTGGTGCTGTCGGTGGGCTTCTTTGACTCGGTGCTGAAGGTGGATGACCCGGTGGGTGCAACTTCGGTGCACTTGGTCTGCGGTGTTTGGGGCACGCTGGCGGTCGGTCTGTTCAGCATTGGTAAGGATGCAACGGGTGCGGATGCGGCTGGTTTGGGCCTGTTCTATGGTGGTGGTTTGACCCAGTTGGGCATCCAGTTCTTGGGCGTTGCCATTGCTGGTGGGGTGACGGTGCTGCTGTCTACCATCTTCTGGTACGTGCTGAATGCGTTTGGTGGCATCCGTGTTTCGCCGGAGGAAGAGGCAATCGGTCTCGATATTGGCGAGCACGGCATGGAGGCCTACAGCGGCTTTGTGAAGGACAACACCTCGATCGGCCCCACGGGTACGGCGGCGATGGGTGTTTCGGATCAAACCGCATCCTAGGAAAAAGCCTCGGTACTGGGCCTGGGTCGGGTAACGATGATTTTCATGGTTTTCACGACTTTGGCCACTTGCTGAGTCAGGATGCGACTGATTACCACAGGTGTTCAATGACACAGGAGGGGGCGATCGCCCTCTTTTGTGTTTAGGGATGTTTTTTTTGCGGCCAAAGTTCGCTAGAGTTCTTAGTGAATTGGTCTTTTGGCGATGGATGCAAGGCCAACGGAGCCGGTTAGGGCCGGTTGGCTTGCACCAAGGCAGGGTCACCACAACGTTTCAGGGCAAATCGTGTTTTCTCGATCGCGTGCTCGACGAACAGGAATTTTTGGCCGCTCGATTGGCTGGTCACGCCGATCGAGTGGTTTCTCACCGTCTAAGCCCCGCGCTCCTTGGTGGGTCAAATGGTCTCTGTGGGGCAATGGATTATTAGCCGTGGCCTTTTTGGTGGTTGTCACGGGTCTAGACCGTGCGGCGGCCAAGGCCATTGCCCAAGCGATTGACCAGATTCAGCAAACCCAAGAGTCTTTGGAGCGATCGCCCACCAGGGCTGTGGCGGCAACGGTTACCACTCCGAAGCGATCGCCCGTCGCGGCCACCAGTTATGAAGGATGGGTGGCTCGGCGGCGGCAGGAGGCCAATGCGATGGCCCTGCGACGGCCCGCCCGGTTGGCGGTGTTGGTGGGCGATTCCTTAACCCTGGCCTTTCCGTCCCGTCTGTTGCCGGCGGGAACCACTTGGCTGAATCAAGGCATCTCTGGGGATACGACCCGGTTGTTGTTGCAGCGCTTGGATGGGTTGGCGCGCCTGCAACCGGAGGTGATTTTTGTGGCGATCGGGATTAATGACCTGATGCAAGGGGTCAGTGATGACACGATCGTGGAAAATCACCGGGCCATTACCCAGGAATTGCGCCGGGCCCATCCGAATTCGCGGATTGTGTTGCAAAGCCTGTTGCCCCATCGCGGGGCTAGCTCCACCTGGGAAGGCCGGGCCCGCCTGCAACAGGCCACGCTCGATCGAATCAAGCGCATTAACCGCCGGTTGAACCAGGTGGCCCGGGATGAGCGGGTGGGCTTCTTGGATTTGTTTCCGATGTTCATCGATCCGCAGGGCAATCTACACCCAGATCTCACCACCGACGGTCTGCACTTGAGCGATCGGGGCTATCTGGTTTGGCGGGCGGCCCTGGATTCTTTCTTGCAACTGTCGCGATCGGGCGCGGCGGGGTTAACCGTCACACCGCGACCCGCCGAAGAAAACCGGGCCGGGGCCCAGCGATTGACCGATTCCGACAACCGGAACGTGGCAACTCCGAGCGATCGCCCTTCCCCCACGCCCAAGGCCTCACCGGCCGATCGCAAACCGTCCAGCAGTAGCGCTGCGCCCGCCAATCGTCCGGCTGAGTCGCCCGATCGGGCCCGCAACACCAACCGGCGCGAAGCACCCGCCACCACCGACGACCAGCGCCCCTAAGGCCGTAAGATATTCACCAACTCACCAGCCAGACGGGCAACGACCAGGCCACGGGTAACCAGGCCATGCACAGAACGCCATGCACAAATTGATTAAAGGCTTGCGGCAGTTTCAGCAAGATTACTTCGCTTCCCATCAAAAGCTGTTTGAAGAGCTGGCCCATGGGCAAAAACCGCGTGTACTCTTCATCTCTTGTTCTGACTCCCGCGTTGACCCGGAACTGATTACCCAATCGGATCCTGGCGAAATTTTCGTGATCCGCAATGCCGGCAACATCGTTCCCCCCTATGGCGCGGCCAACGGCGGTGAAGGAGCCACGATCGAATATGCGATCGAAGCCTTGGGGGTGAGTGAAATTGTTGTTTGCGGCCATTCCCACTGCGGGGCCATGAAAGGCCTGCTCAAGATCAAAGAGCTGGAAGACAAAATGCCCCTGGTCAGCCGCTGGCTAGAACATGCGGAAGCAACACGCCAGGTGGTTTTGCAAAACTACAGCCCCTGTAGTGGTGAAGATTTGCTGGAAATTACGGTGGCCGAAAACGTGCTCACCCAAATTGACAACCTGCGCACCTATCCCTGTGTGCGAGCCAAGCTGAACCAGGGTAGCTTGCGGCTCCATGCTTGGGTTTATGAAATCGAAACGGGTCGAATTTATGCCTACGACCCCCAAACCCAGGAATATGTGGAGCCGGAAAGGGCCTGGAACCGGCCCACGCCGGCCCTGACCTTACCCCAGCGCCAAGCCCAAGCCTGTGCCTGGTTGCCGCCGGAGCAGTCGGAGCGAATTTATCGCGGCGCACGCTAGGGCCCGCTGTCCAATCGCCTGAAACCCTGATTGCACAGTAATGCGATCGCGAGGGACAAGGGGCTTAAGCCCCTTGTTACGGCTGTTGGGGCTAGGAAACGATCGAACAGTTGGGAATCGATCAGCTCCTAATCCGTGGTGGGCAGGGCCGCATGAACCGATCGCTCTAGATAGATTTGAGCCACCCGATCGCCCGGAAATTGCCGCAAACATTCCTCAAAACAAACGGCCGCCGACTTGAACTCTTGACGGTGATAGAGCCAAGTGCCTTCCTCAAAATGGGCCATGGTGGAAAGTTTTTGGTCGCGGATGGGTGACGGATCGCCATCGATCGCCTCAAACACCGCCACGGGCCGGGATTTGCCTGTCACCTGTAATCGATCGATGAACCGCAGGTGATAGCGCGTTGGATCCTCCATCTGAGCGATCGTGTGGTGGGAAATCAGGACGCTGCTTTGGTAGCGCTTAGTCAGGGTTTCCAACCGGGCCGCCAAGTTAACCGCGTCACTGATGGCAGTCCCATCCATCCGATTTTTGCCGCCCACCGTTCCCAATCGCATTTGGCCGGTGTTGATGCCAATGCCAATTTCGATCGGCACTTCACCCGCCTGTTGTCGTTCGCGGTTAAAGACTTCCAAATTTCGCCGCATTTCGATCGCGGAGGCCACCGCATCATCGGCCGATTCCGGAAACAGCGCCATCACCGCATCGCCAATGAATTTGTCAATGAAACCGCCATTTTGCTGAATTGCCGGTTCCATGTGGGCTAAATAGCGGTTAATGAACCGGAAACTCTCGGCCGGTAACAGGTTTTCCGTGATCGTGGTGAACGATCGAATGTCCGAAAACAAAACCGACATCTGCCGTTCCACTTGGTCGCCCAGCTCCACCTCCAAAATGCTCTGTTTGTTCAGCAGACGCAGGAACTCGTGGGGCACAAACCGCCCATAGGCAATGTTGATGTGGGACAGTTGCAAATGGGTTTTCAGACGGGCCAGCAACTCCTTCTTGGAAACGGGTTTTGTGAGGTAGTCATTGGCTCCGGAGTCGAGACCTTGCACCAAGTCTTCCACCTGGTTTTTGGCCGTGAGCATCAAAATCGGCAGCTTGTGGGCGGGATAGCGCGATCGCAACTGCTGGGTCAGCTCATAGCCGGTCATTTTCGGCATCATCACATCCACCAACACCACATCGGGCTGAAACCCTTGCTCCAAAACGGCCAGGGCAGCGGGGCCGTTGTCGGCGGTCACGATTTCATACTCCTCCTGGGACAGGAAATTTTCCAGCACCTGAAGATTCACCGGCTCATCGTCCACCATCAGGATTTTGAACCGTTGATTGGGTTGGGCGCGGGCGGCGCTGGCCTTGGCCAAGAGCTGTTCCGTGTCCCGCTGGCTGAGGGCTTCCAGGAGTCGATCGCCCTCCACGGTGGCCGGAGCCAAGGTGATCGGTTCCGGCTCGATCGGGGCTTCGGGGGCTGGTTTGGAATTGGCCGTGGCGGGCTTGCGCAACATCATGGGCGATCGCCGGAAGCTGGGCATTTCGTAGGTGAGGGCTGGCGCTTCCAGGGCCACCGGCAAGGTTAGCGTAAAGATGGATCCCACTTCGGGACGGGACTCCACCCAGATTTTGCCCCCATGCAGTTCCACCAGTTGCCGCACAATGGCCAACCCCAACCCCGTGCCGCCATATTCCCGAGCTGTGGAGCGATCGGCCTGTTCAAAGGATTCAAAAATACGTTCGATCGCCGCTGCGGGAATGCCAATGCCCGTATCACTGACGGAAATGGCCAGCCACTTTTGGTCAGCCGTTTCCGAAGGCGACTCGAAAGATTGCTCCCGATCAAGCTGCTCAGATTCTGCCGGATCCAGTCCGGGGCGATCGAACAGAGCACCCTGCCCGATCGCGCTTGAGGGCATCACCCCCCCCGTTAATTGATCCAATGGTTGACCCAATTGCTGATCCCCCAATTGAGGATCGACAGGATGCGACTGACTCAACAGTTCCGCATCCGGCTGCCAACGGCGAGCATGAACAATCACCTCGCCGCTTTGGGTGAACTTCAGCGCATTGCTAACCAGGTTGTGCAAAATCTGTTGCAGCCGGTTGAAATCCGCCAACACGGGCGGCAGGGCCAAATCAATAGCATTCACCAGCGCCAAGCCCTTACGTTCCGCTTGGTCGTAGTGCAGTTGCAACACCTGTTCCACCACCACGGCCAGGGTGCAAGGGCGCAGGGCCAGGTCGATCGTTTGGTGTTGCAGCTTGGAAAAGTCCAGCAGATCGTTCACCAAATTGGCCAACCGATGGCCGCTGGCGGCGATCGTGTCCAGGTTTGACCGTTCCCGATCGCTCAATCCTCCCCGATCGTCATCCAGCATCGCCTCCGCCAAGCCAATGATGCCATTGAGGGGCGTGCGCAGTTCATGGGACGTGTTTGCCAGCAAATCATCCTTCAGGTGGTTCAGGCGCTGGAGTTCCTGGTTGGCGGTTTCCAACTCCGCCGTCCGCTGCTGCACCTGGGCTTCCAGGCTCGCATTCAGGGACTCCAGCGCCTGGGACTTTTCCTGCAAGGCATCCATCACCTGGTTGTAGCGCTCGGCAATATAGCCCACCTCCGTGAACGGATCCACCGACACTCGCAAATGCAAATCTCCCTGGCGAGCGTGGCGATCCATCACCTCAAATAGGTCATAGACCTCCGTTTTCACCTGGTGCTCCGCCACGTTCAGTCCCATCTGTTCTTCCGCGAGGGAAACCCGCAGGGGATGCAGGCGATCGACCCAACGCAGCAGCCCGTAGGACAGCCCAAAGGCCCAAAGGACACAAACCCCAATGCCCAACAGTTGCACGGCAATTTGTTGGGGGCGCTCCAAACCACCCGGCATTTGGCTCAAATCCCCAAATAGCCCCACACAAAGCGTGCCCCAGGCTCCGGCCCCCGCATGGATGGGCACGGCTCCCACCGCGTCATCGATTTGGCGGCGATCGAGCCACCATTCCACCGCCAACGCCACAGCGGCCCCCGTGAACCCCACCACCAGGGCGATCGGGGTCGTAATCACATTGCAGCAGGCCGTCACGGCCACCATGCCCGCCAGGGAACTGTTGATCAGGCATTCCACATCCGGCCGGTGGCGATAGTACCAACCCAGGGCCCCGCCGCCCAGCATCCCCGCCACGCCCCCAATCACCGTATGCACCAACACCGCTGGGACATGTTCATTAAGGGCCAGGGTGCTGCCGCCATTGAACCCCAACCAGCCCAGCCACAGCATCATGGCCCCAAGCATCGAAAAGGGCAAATTTGACCCGCTGATTTTGTGCTGCCGGGTGGCTTCGTCATAGCGCCCCCAGCGCGGCCCCACCACCAACAGCGTGGCTAGGGCAATCCAGCCCCCCACGCTATGCACCACTGTGGAACCCGCAAAGTCATAGAACCCGAGCGATCGCAACCAACCCACCCCCTGGCCGGCGGGACTTGCGCCCACAATTTCCATGCCCTTCCAAGCCCAATGGCCAAACAGGGGATAAATCAATCCCGAGCACAGGAAACAAACGATTAGATAAGACGAAAACCGCATTCGTTCCGCCACCGCACCGGAAATAATGGTGGTGGAAGTGCCACAAAACATTAATTGAAAAATTAAAAAAGCGGCCAGTTGAGGCTGCGATTCCACCGATAGGGCAAAGTAGTCATGGCCTATCCAACCCCACCAAGAGGGTCCAAACATCACTCCAAATCCAAACAACCAGTAGAGCAGTGCAGAAATGCCAAAATCTGATAGGTTTTTGGCCGCCACATTAATGCTGTTTTTCGATCGGGTCATGCCCGATTCCAAACACATAAAACCAGGCTGCATCAGAAACACGAGTCCTGAGCACCCTAGCAACCAAGCCACATCGCGCATATTCAGCCAATTGAGATGAGCAGCCACAGGATCCCTACTCCAACATGGGGAGCATTTACCATCCGTTGCATCTTTTCTTCAGTAATTTTTAGCAACTGCTTCAGTCTAATCAGAAGTCTCCAATGAGGGTCAAATTGGATTTGCCCGATCGACCCCAGCAGGTAACCCAAAGGCATGGATTCATCTCAGTCTGTATCAGGTTTTATTGCTTTTGCTGATCTTCTCATCGCCTAGGGAACTACGGAATCAATTACTTATTTTAGGTATTAATTAACACCTAAAATTAAGTACTGCTGCGAGCCGCTTCAATCATCTGATCCATGCTCTTTTGGGCTGGTCTTGAACCGGCTACCGTCGGGATTTGCCCATGGGTTTACAAAATTGCTGTTGACCTGGAATGCAGTTGCTGGAATTGTTGGATGCGGGTTGGCCAAAACCGGTGCTGATTTTGGGTTTCCCGGTGGGATTTGTAGGGGCGGCAGAGTCCAAGGCGGGATTGGCGGCCGACTCCCGGGGCGTAACGTTTATCACGCTGCATGGACGATGGGGCGGCAGTGCGATCGCGCGGCAGCAGCCATGGCTCAAGTGCCCCTGACCTATCACCAAGATGTGCTGACCATTTTGCCGGCCCCCCTCGATCGCTCTATCCTGCCCGATCGCCTGGCCCAGACCGATGCGGCGGTGATTATCAAACTGGGGCGGCATTTCGAGAAGGTGCGATCGGTGCTCAATGAGTTGGTGCTGACGGAGCGATCGCTCTACATCGAACGGGCAACGCTACCGGAACAACAAATCCGGGCGATCGACCAGGTAAACCCGGCCGCCGTGCCCTACTGGTCGCCGATTTTGATTCTCAGCCGCAGCCAGCCGGGAGCCTAAGGGCTAGCCTCAAATCTCCCAATTCCTTGCTCTGTTGGAAGGGGGCAAGGGGCTGAAGCCCCTTGTCTGTGGTCATTGTCGCCCCCTCCGGATCTCAGGCGAAACGAGTCCTAGACCTCAGCCAGTTCCCGCTCGGCCCGTTTGTAGGCTTCGTCGATCACTTCCGAGAGGGTCGGGTGCGCATGTACCACAAAGGCCAGATCCTTCACGGAACTGCGCTGGGCGATCGCCGTGGCCACCTCTTGGATCAAGTCCGAAGCATGGATGCCAAACACATGCGCGCCCAACACTTCGCCCGTGTCCTTGCGGAAAATCACCTTGGCCAGGCCGTCGCCTTCGCCCTCGGCGATCGCCTTGGAGTTGCCCTTGAAGTAGGTGCGGGTGGTGCCCACGCTGAAGCCTTCCGCCTCGCCCAGTTCCTTGGCTTGGGGTTCGGTCAAACCCACGAAGCTAATTTCGGGGTGGGTAAAGGCGGCGGCGGGAATGCTGCGGTAGTCCACTTCCCGATCGCGCCCGCAGATGTTTTCCACCACCACCACGCCCTGGGCCGAAGCCGCGTGGGCCAACATCATTTGCCCCGTTGCATCCCCGATCGCCCACAAATGCGGCACGGGTTCGCCATCCTTCAGCACCTGCATCTTGCCGTTGACGGGAATGAAGCCGGGGCGGTTGGTTTCCACGCCCACATTCTCCAAACCGATATTCGCCGTGGCGGGGCGGCGACCCGTGGCCACCAAGCAAGCATCGACTTCCAGCACGTCTACCACTTCCTTGGTTTTCGCGTCGGTGAGTTCGATCGTCACGGGCGCGCCGGGGGTGATCTTGGTGGCAAACACGCCGGTATAGGTTTCGATGTCGCGCTGATCGATCAGCGTCCGCTTGGCCACCTTGGCGATATCCGGGTCAAACCCAGGCATCAGTTGATCGAGCGCTTCGATCATCGTCACTTCCGCACCCAAAGCGGTGTACACATCGGAAAATTCCAAACCGATGTAGCCGCTGCCGATGATCGCCACCCACTGGGGCACGGATTCCAGCCGCACCGCTTCATCGCTGGTGAAGACCGTTTTGCCATCCAGCTCGATCCCCGGTGGCACAAAGGGCACAGACCCGGTAGAAATCAACACGTTGCGGGCGCTGATCGTTTTGGTGATCGTGCGGTTGCCGTCGGCGGTGTTCACTTCCACCTTTTGGGGAGCCAGCAGCTTGCCCCAGCCTTGGATGATGTCTACGCCAATCCGCTTCAGGCTGTTGGTCAGGTCGCCTTGGATTTTGCCCACCAGGTTGGTGGCGTGGTCGGCGATCGCCTGGCGATCGAACTGCACACCGCCCACTTGAATTCCCATGGCCTTCAGGTGCGCCGCATTGCGGAGATCGCGCACCCGGCCGGACGCTGCCAGCAGAGCCTTGGAGGGAATGCAACCCCGATTAACGCAGGTGCCGCCCATTTCGGCCGCTTCCACGATCGCGGTTTTCAGGCCGCAGGCGACGGCGTGCAGGGCTGCGCCATGGCCGCCAACTCCGGCTCCGAGGATCAATAGGTCGTAGTCGAATGCTTGAGTCACGCCCGCCTCCTGGGTTTGGATTGCTCTCAGAGTCCCCATTGTCCGGCGAAAGGGGCGATCGGGCAATTGCCACCCGGCCACCTCGGCTAGCTCAGGGCCTTAGCATCCAATCGGTTGCTCGATCGCTAGACAGTGGGATCCCGTTTCACAAAGGGCACGAGGTGCATCATAAAATCCCGCTTCCCGATCGCAGCACCAGCCATCCGCAAAATGCCATAGGTTGTGGTGAGGTGAAAGTAGAAATTGGGCATCAAAAAATCATCCACATAGGCTAATCCTGGCAACTCCAGCGAGAGGCCTTCTCCTAGGTCAATGCGATGAATTTCTGAGAGTTTGGCATCTCCGGCGTTGATATTGCTGAGTGATTCTTGGGTGGAGGTGATGTAATCCCGAGCAGTTTCCAGAGTGGTTACTTCGGGATTCAAGTTGCTAGCGGGTTGGTCAGCGCACCAAAGGGCAAAGTTACGCGGTTGATTACAGGTAAAGGCGATTTGTGTGCCAAAGGGCAGCATATCGGGCGCAAGCCGAAGCTGAAAGAGGGCCGCCCGATCGGTTGCAAAGTGAGAATCGGCAATGTCTAGTAAATGGCTCAAGGTTTCTAGGCGAGATTCAAAAATCGCCTGAAATCGCTTAATTTTGATATTTTCCATGGTATTTGAAGCAATAGAGCAAAAGATTTCAAATCTAAGCGGCTACAGATAAGGCGCTCTTTCAAAACCATATTAACTATAAATTTCAGTTTCTATCGTGGCAGTGATAGCCCGCAGGATCTAAGTTGCCCATCCACAAGCCATAACCCAAGCGATGCGATCGCATTCAGAAAGAAGGAATGATTATTTTGGGGATGATATAGCACCCCTACGAGATACAGCCTTTACCTAGAACGATTGGCACGGCATAATTATAAGTGTAGTTGAGTTATCGTCAGGAAAACTCATGGGTCGTTATTCTCTGGACTTGCGCCGAAAGATTGTAGAAGCCTACGAAAAGGGAGACACTTCAATTCGGAAAGTGGCAAAACAGTTTTCGATTAGTCCAGATACCGTCAGGCGGCTTCTAAACCTATATCGTTCAACTGGAAGCTTAGTACCTAAGAAGTGTGGCACGAAGCGAGTGAGCATCTTATCTCAGCATGAAGAAGCCATCTTAGAAATTGTAGAGACCAATCCTGATTTTACATTGCGAGAGTATTGCGAAGCAGTGCAAGAAAAATTGGGTGTCAGTTCTAACACAAGCATGATGGATCGATTTTTAAAGCAACATGACATCAGCCTCAAAAAAAACATACAGGAGCGAAAAAGTAATCACGGCGGAAGTACAAGCCGAGCGCGTGAGCTACTGGCAGAGAATTTTGAAAGTGGAAGCTGAAAAGCTTGTCTTTATTGACGAAAGCGGTTTTTGGGTTGGGATGAATCGCCCCATGGCCAGAGCTAAAAAAGGAATGAAGGCTTATGAAACCCAGAAGCCCTATTACGGTAAAAAGATGACAGTCATTAGTGCGATCAGGCGATCAGGAGTTGTCACAATAAAAGGATTGAAAGGCTCAATGAAAAAGGAAGATTTTCTAGAGTTTGTTAAAGTAAACTTGGCACCGCAGTTAAAAGCGGGTGATGTGGTTATCATGGACAACTTAAACTCTCATCATCGTCCAGAGGTGAAAGAAATGATAGAAGCAGTAGGAGCAACAGTAGAATATCTGCCAGTGTATTCACCAGATTTTAACCCTATAGAAATGATGTGGTCACAGTTAAAAATCTTTTTGTGGAAATTTAGAACAGAAACCATAGAAGTGTTGGAACAATTAACTAGATTGGCAGCCCGACTGGTAGATTTACAGTGCCTGAAAAACTGGTTTACTAAATGTTGTTATTGTACCTAGTAATTGCGGTAAGGGCTGTAGTACGAGTAGTAGTGCTGGAAGTTTAAATTTCCATCATGACAGTACTTTGCAGTTGACTAGCCTATAATTAAATTGAAATTCAATAGAGAAGGTGAATAGATGAGAGTCTTTTCATTGTTTGCATCATTGATTGTAATAATCTTGGGACTCACATCCAATCCGGAAACTAGTCATGCCAGCAACGCAAGCATTCGACTCAGCACGCCTCTGCTTTTGGCCACTTCAGATCAAGCTTCTAGAATTAGAACAGGAATGTCTTTTCAGGATGTAGTTCAAATCTTAGGTAGAAAGCCAGACACGATTCTCAATGATGTAGTTCGTGAAGAGATGGGTGAATATCCATTAGGACTTGATCTTTATTCTCTTTACTGGAAAAATGATGCCTTTGACTGCTCACCCATCGCCGTCAGCTTTTCGTCTTTGTCACACCAAGTTACTGGAATTGATGAAGGTAGAGTTTGCATGCAGGGATTTCAAAACATGGGTCTTTCTGATCCAATTGGTCAATCATGCAAAAATAACCCTGACTGTCGTTAACAACATCAAAATCATCAGAATCAGGAACTAATGTCTAATAATTGGTTTGCTGGAATTTTGCCAGGGGTATTGTCTTTCGTCTCGGTAATGGGTTCAATCCCAGCGTATAGCGCTAGCTTGCAGTCTCTACCTCGTCATACCTCAGAAGACACAAATCACCTGTATAGTTCTGCAACTTACTGTGTGGTAACCAATATACAGCGCGGTCAGTTAGCACTTCGTACCAGTCCAAATGGTAATGCTCGGGCTGGTTTGGACAACGGGATGACTGTTCAATACATTCGACAACAAGGGATTTGGTACTACGTCCGTGTAGTAATGATTAATAACAACAACATGCAGTTGCTAGGATTGCAAGGTTGGGTTAACTCAAATTACCTATACTGTGGGCCAGATGTTGATGGCCCGGATGTATAGTTCCAAATCATTCATGGTTTCTTATCTTCAGTAAACTCTGGGGATTGTTCTTAAATAGATAAGAATAATCCCCAGAGTTGTAGCACTTAACGACTACAAATACCGCGTGGGACACGACGGGCAATGTCCTGACTATCGGATTGAATCATTTCCCAGATTACGTGGTTAAAGCCCTGGTCACAATTGACGTAGTTACTATTAACCCAGCCCTCAATTCCACGCAGCCGATCGCCAGCAGGGCGAATGACACGTACACAAGCCCAGTTGCCTTGTTGCTTGTAGATTTCAATGATGTCTCCATTGTCTAGCCCTGCCCTGGCTTGACCGCCAGGACTATTACGCACAGCTAGCTGACCACTACGCAAGCGATCAACACGACAAGTTTCGAGTTGTGCAATTAGGGTCTGGCGAGACAGCGGGGGAGTATTCAGGCTAGTTGTTGCCAAAGCACTCGGGCCAAGAAGCGTCATCGGAATTGCGAGAATAACATGCTTGAAATTCATGAGTTTTACAATTCTGGAGATATCTAGCGTTAGTGGTGGTGCAGGTAGATTGATTAGCGGCTACACATCCCAGGGCGAGTGCGCGCATTCACGCGATTTCGCAGTTGAATGACTTGATCACAAGCACGATAGCAACCAATGTTTTCGCAATTGAGATAGTTGCTATTCACCCAGCCTTCAATCCCAACAACTCGTTGATTGGGGCCGCTCAAAACTCGCACACAAGACCAATTTCCTTGTTGTTGATAAACTTCGACCAAATTATCATTGTCTAGTCCTGCACGAGATTGACCGCCAGGGCTATTGCGGACAGCCAGTTGGCCTTGCTGGATATTAGTGACAATGCAGAGATTCTGTAGCGGGTCAGTCAGAGCTAGCTGCATGTCATCCGATCGAGGTGTTTCTGCTTGGGCGATCGGGGCAAGCGCCAACGGAAGCAGCAATGAACCGAAAATCCAGAAAAGCTTCATGGGGTTCGTTGAGGGCAGATGGTTGAATCATATCACTTATTCAATTTTTGAAAATAAGAACTTATTTAAGATTCCCTTAAAAAGAAACTGGAGAGGATAGCGCCTGTGAGGTGATGATGAGTTATCAAGCGATCGACCATGGGAAATTGTGGTGATCAATCAACTGCTAGCTCGTTGCTTCGTGATGGTAAAAAGACAGGGTTCGCCAAACCAAACAACAGATCCGCTAACGCAATGCATGACTTAATGATTGCCATGTAATTTATCAATCTGGTTTCTTAGTTCGCAGAGTGCGACCACCTGCAACCGCCACATAAGATTCAATCCAGGATTCGGAAACCTGCGCGACCCGCGCAATGGCTGCCTGGGAGAGGCGCTCTAGGAGCAGACGATCAATGAGCGCAATCTGCTCGGGTGTGACGCGTTTCTGAGTGGGGTGCTCAATGAACTGTCGGCCACAGGCTTTGCATTTGAAGCGTTGCTTGCCGTTGTGGATGCGACCATTTTTGACCGTGTGGCTGGATTGGCATTGAGGGCAAGCAGGCATGAACTGGAGTTATAGATTACTGTTGCCAGATTAGCATCATTACCTCACCGGATTAGAAATGCTTCGCGATCACACCGACCGACTGTGCGCTATTACGACCAGGTAGATCCCACGGGCGATCGTTTTGCCGGATTCATTCATAAATCCTTACAATTTTAGAAATTTCGACAATTCAATGATTAAGTGAGATTAAAAAATAATAGCTTTTATTGTGTGAAATAGTAATACTATAATTCAGTGATGATGCACGAATAAAAGTCTTACCAAATAAGCGTCTTGCGATAGGAACCGCCACTTCACAGGCACTGTCTATAGAGCTTAATTTCATAGAAATTCTAAAAACACACTAAACTCAAACTACATAGGAGGTAGAGGAGATCTCCAAGCGCTGATTTTCTTGACGGCTATTAAAGCTATCTCATATGATTGAGATGGCTTTAACTAAAAGTCAACACATGAAGCAAAGCCAGAAAAGTCAATGAATAAAACAGTAGCTTACCTTGGACCAGAAGGATCTTTTACTCATCAGGCAGCAATTGAGTATTTTGGTAATGATGTTACTTTAATTAATACTCCGGCTCATTTAATTCCCAAAAAAGTCAAGCTCCAAAACCGAGAAGGCGGTTGTAATTATGGAATTCTAGCTGCTGAAAATATTGTTCATGGCTTTATTGAATCTACATTTGATGCTTTATATTACACAGCAGATGTTCAAATTACTGGAGAATTATACTTGCCAGTTAAACTGAATTTGATTACACGAGCAACTGACATGAGCAAAATTACACATATTTTTTCTCATGAGGCAGCTATTTCACAATGCAGGAAGAATATTGATCGCCTAGAAAAGATTTATGGTATCAGGTACGTTCGTTCTCCAATGCAAAGCACAAGTAGTGCTGTGGAAATGGCTAGCTCTAGTCCGCAATATGCTGCTATTGGATCAATAGTTGCTGCGAACAAGTACGAGATCCCAATTCTCATGCCAAATTTTCATGATCATCCTAATAATTGCACTAGATTTTGGGTATTTTCTATTGACAAACCACCAAGACCAGCACAAAAAAATAAGACGGTTTTCTTGGTTGAAATTGAGTCAAGAGCAGGCACACTGCGAACATTGTTAAACTTGTTCGCAGATAACAATGTCAACATAACCTGGCTCAAACCTCAGATCATTCCTTCCCAGAGCAATTATGGGAATTGGCGATATGCTTTCTTTATTGAATGCGAAGGACATAAAAATGACGAAAACATATCGTTTGTTTATAAGACAATTCGAAGGAAGAATTTTTCAATCATGCGTGGAAGAGGAGCGCGAATGATTGGCTCTTTTCCAAGTTTTTCTATAGATACATTGAATTTTTCGCAAGTACAACCTTTATCTAAAGCAGTTGATATATTATGAGCGTAATACAGTTTGATTATCATCAAAAATTCTCATGGATCGTTATTCTTTAGACTTACATGACCAAGAAACATCGCAAGTCGCAAAACAAGCAGAGTGCGATTGCCCCCAATTCACCAGAAATTGACAGGGCGATCGCTTTGTCCCAGCCGATCGCCCCTGTTCATTCCTTTTCGATGAATTAGATAGCTTGCCCTAGCTTGCCCTAGCTGCCGCGATGGCGCTGGGCGATCATGGCAATCCGCTGACCGTACTTTTCCGCCGTCAGTCGATCGCCCGGGTGAACGATCGCTTCACCACCATTGGGATTCAAATCGCTTTGACCCATCACGCCCAAAAACGACCCGAGACGGTTGATACCATCATCCTTCCCCGCATACTGGCTGGGCATTTCGGCAGCCCCCACCCAAATCATGCCGTGCTGGGCCGCATTAATCGCCATGTACAGCAACGTGCCCTGCTTATCACCACTGGGGGAAGCCGAGTGGGTGAACCCGCCAGCGATCTTGTCCTTCCACTGTTGGGCAAACCAAGCTGAGCTGGCCGCATCCACAAACGCCTTGAACTGGGCCGCCACGCCGCCCATATAAGTGGGCGACCCAAACACGATCGCATCTGATCGGGTCAAAGCATCCAGCATCTCCGGATCTTTCCAACGGCCCTCGGTAATTTGCGCCCCCGTAATCCGCAGCAACTCGGCCGTCACACCGTCTACTTGGCTAGCTCCCCGCGCCACGGCCTCCGCCATCAGATGGGTGTGCCCGGATCCCGAAAAGTAGACCACTGAGATCGTCGTCATAAAAACCTCAATACGGACTGGAAACGAGCGGCCTCGGCCCGTAATGCTGATCCTAGAAGTCGCTACCCACTAAAGTAAAGTAGGAACCTAAAAGTAACTAGCTTCCTTTTTGCGCCCAAAATTGAGTCTGGAAGTGTCTGCCCATGCCTCGCCCCTCCAAAGAAGTGAAGCGCTGCCCCGTCAGCTTTTTGATGGATATCTTGTCCGGCCCCTGGACGCTCTACCTGCTGTGGGTGGTAGCCACGGAGGGCCCGATCCGCTTTGGAGCCTTGAAGCGACAAGTGGAGGGCATTTCCACCAAAGTGCTCACGGAACGGCTGCGGCTGCTGGAGCGTGAGGGGCTAATTTATCGTCACTACGAAGCGACCGTGCCGCCCCAAGTTACCTATGGCCTGACCGATCGGGGTTC
Organism: Limnothrix sp. HT2024; assembly: GCF_059138625.1. Lineage (NCBI taxonomy): Bacteria > Bacillati > Cyanobacteriota > Cyanophyceae > Pseudanabaenales > Pseudanabaenaceae > Limnothrix > Limnothrix sp. HT2024. The sequence goes on along the minus strand of NZ_CM181121.1, from coordinate 2,746,848 downwards.
GGAACTGGTGCAGGTGTTGGATCTACTCGGTGACTTGGCCCAGCGCTGGTATGGTGATGGCGCGATCAGCCCGCTGAACCCCAACTCCGAGACCGGCGCGATTGTCGTTGACTATCCCTAGGAATCGATCGCTCGACTGCCCCGGTTAGCGATCGCGCAAGTTGGGTACAACAGGCGATGATTTTACCAAGTTTGTAAAGCCCTATAATTTCAGAAACAGGCATGAGTTATTCATTTCTAATCTAATTTTGATCCATGGCTCGGATTAATCTGCTAGATACTCGAACTGCAACTTTCGGGGATTTAATGGGCAATGGGAAGATTTACCGAGTTCCAATTTTTCAGCGCGATTATTCTTGGACTGAAGAAAACTGGGAAGATCTTTGGCAAGACATTCTAGGATTATATGACGATCCCGCAGCCAGCCACTACATGGGGGCGATCGTTCTGCAAACTTCCAGTACCTCTGACCAAGAATTCACCATTATTGATGGTCAACAAAGAATTGCAACGATCAGTATCATTGCAATCGCTGTGATTGAAAAGATCCAAGTCCTAGTTAAACAAAATCAGCAAGCGATAGCTAATCACGAACGACAAGAAATTTTGAGACAAACTTATCTAGGTAATCGAGATCCTATTTCTCTTCACTATTCGAGTAAACTTTTTTTAAATGAAAATAATAATGATTTTTACCAGAGTAATTTAATTAATTTAAGAGAGCCTTGGAATCTTCGCTCAGTCTCTCAATCCAACCAATTACTTTGGAAAGCTTTTCAGTATTTTTCAAGCCAATTGACACAGCTAAAGGGTATTGTCTATAGCGGTGAAAATTTGGCAGAATTTCTGACTAAAATCATTGTTCAAAGACTTTTGTTTATTCAAATCAACGTCCAAGATGAATTAAACGCCTACACTGTATTTGAGACTCTAAATGCTAGAGGCATAGAACTGAGTTCTACAGATTTACTCAAAAATTATTTATTCTCCCTTTTTCGAGGCCCAGATGACTTGAATGAAGGCCAGCGGCGCTGGCGCGTGATTGCCAATACAGTGCAGATGGAAAATATTCCTGAGTTTCTGCGCTACTATCTCAGTCTCCAGCGACCCTGGGTTAAACGTGAACGCCTCTTTAAAGCAGTTCGAGAATCAGTTCAGGATTCTCAACAAGCCTTTGACCTACTAGATCAGCTTGAACGCTATAGCAGCCTATTTGTTGCTCTTGGCAATGCTCAGGATGATTTTTGGCGCGAAACGCCTGCGAATCGTACCTACATTCGAGAATTAGAGCTGTTCCGGGTGAAGCAAGCTTACCCGATTCTTTTTGCGGCTCATAGTCAGTTTTCTGATGCGGACTTCACGCGATTATTGAAGCTGATTAGTGTGTTGTCATTTCGATATACGGTGGTTTGTGGGTTGAATCCCAGTGAACTAGAAAAGCTATATAACCAAGTGGCGATCGCGATTCAAAGCTCAGAAATTACAACTCCTAAACAAGTCTTTGAACAATTGCGATCAGTTTATGTTTCGGATGAGAAATTTTCACAAGATTTTGAGCTGCTAACGGTTTCTACTCGGGGACAACAGAAAAAGTTGGCTCGTTATATGCTGTGGAAACTCGAAAATGATGCAGCGAATCAAGAGATTATTGAAGAGAGTTTTTCGATCGAGCATATTTTGCCCGAATCACCGGATCAGGATTGGCAAGACAATTTCACCGATGCTCAAATGATTGACATGGTGTACCGACTGGGCAATTTAACCCCTTTGGAACCCAATCTCAATCGCCAAATTGGCAATCAGCCTTATGTGGTTAAACGGGAAACTTATGCCACTAGTGGTTATCAATTGACGCAAGGGATTTTGGCTGAAGAATGGACTCCGAATGCGCTGGCTAATCGACAAAAACAACTGGCCAAGCGAGCGGTGCATATCTGGCGATCGGACTTTGCGACCTAGCATGGCCCATTGAGCAACAGGTTCTAGGACTCGATCGCCTGGAATTGTTCCATCAGCCAACGGATTGTGTCCGCGTCGTCGTTGCGATCGGTGCGTTCCAGAGCTTCCGCGACGATCGCCATTGACAGCCCCGGCAACACCTGGGATTCCTCGATCGCCCGGCTGCCCCGATCGGCGATCGCAAAGGCAATCACCTGGCGCTCATTGGCGTTGATCACCCAATATTCCCGCACGCCCAACTGTTCGTAGAGCAAGCGTTTGGGGCCGAGATCGTCGTTGAAGCTGCTGGCTCCCACTTCCACCACCAAGTCCGGCGGCCCAAACCGATCGAGGTCGATCGGCTCATTGCCCTTGGGTGGCCACTCAGGGCGATCGCCCACATAGACCGACAAATCGGGCTGGCATTCTTGAACGCCGGTTTTCCGCAAGCTCACATTCAAGTAGCGAACCACTCGCATCTGCCGTACCAGGGCATAGAACGCCACAATATCGGTGGGCGGCAGGTTTTGGCGAGCGTGGTCATGGCCTAAAGGTGTCATCTCAAAGCGCATCCGGCCGTTGTAGTAGTAGCTGCGGCGATCGGGTGGGGCGGCAGGGTCGTTGGCGATCGCGAGGAATTCGTCCCAGGTGGCGGGCAACCATTGATCCAGCGGCGGATCTGTAATGGTGGCTGGTGGTGGCGTTGTGGCAAGGGTCATGGGAGCGTCCCCCAGCGATCGGGCGGTGACTGTTTCCAGTGTAGCGAGACGGTTTGATCGCAACCGGTCAACAGGGCTAATCAGCAGTTGATGACCATTGGTTGATGGCCATTGATGGCTATTTGGCCCCAATCGGCTAAACTACGGTTAGTCGATCGGAAAACCGGCTTATTAAGCCGTCAGATTAGCCATGACCGCTGTTGCTTCCCTCCATCATCCTCTTCTGTCCAAAGGAACCCGCCTGTTTTTGCGGCGATCGCCCTTGCCCCTCGCGTCCGATCGCCTGTGGCAAATTGAATCCGGCGTGGTGCGCACCTTGGCTTGGTTAGATGACGAATCCTTGGTCACTTTGGGACTGTGGGGGCCCGGCGACTGGGTGGGCGCGCCCCTCTCCAACGTGGCTCACCATCACGCTGAGTGCCTGACGGATGTGAAGGTGCGGTCTGTGCCGATCGGCCAATGGGCCCCCAACCCTTTAGACCTGTTACGCCGCAGCCAACGCACCGAGGAACTGCTAGCCATCCGCAGCTATCGGCGCGTTGAAATGATGCTTCTGAAACTGTTGGATTGGCTGGGGCAACATTTCGGCCGCAACACCCAAAATGGTCGCGAGATTGACTTGCGACTGACCCATCAGGATTTTGCTGACCTCCTGGGAGCCACCCGAGTCACCATCACCCGCGCCTTTGGGCAGTTGGAACGCCAAGGATTAGTCACCCGATCGCTCCATCGAATTGTGTTATGCCCCGATCGAACATGGCACTACGAAATCTAGTTCCCCATCGATCGCGCAATAGCACCCAGAGGCAACCGGCAAATCATGATTGGTGGGAGGCCTAGGGATTGATGACCAATTTCTGGCCATGATTCCCAGACATGATTCATTGCAAGTTTTGGGGAAGTGAGCTAGGAAAATTAAGCTGAATCTCGAAATCCCAGCCGATTGCTGACTAAGTAATAGGGCCGCTGTTTTACTTCGTCATAGATTCGACCAATATATTCTCCTAGAATTCCCAAAAAAACCAATTGAATACCGCCCATAAAAAAGGTTGTGGTCAAACCATAGGCCCAATCTAAAAAACTGTGACCCAACACAAATTTGAAATAGAGACCAATCAAACCTAAAGCAAAGGCAATCAGGGCGCAAAACAAACCCACATAGACCGTGATTCGCAGGGGAATGACGGAAAATGAAAAGATGCCATCAAAGGCTAATTTAAACAACTTGCTGATAGTAACCCGAGGTTCGCCACTGAAGCGGGGCCCCCGTTCTACAACAACTCCCGTTTGCCGAAACCCGGCATAGGCCCGCAGTCCGCTGAGATAGCGATTACGCTCGGGCATGGATCGCAGAGCCGCCGCCACTTTGCGATCCATGAGCGAGAAAATTCCAGCATCAAGGGGCAAGGTTAACCCAGATAGATAATTTAAGAGGCGATAAAACAATCGAAAGGCAATGCGTTTGAGGATAAATTCTTTGCGTTTACGACGAATGGCATAAACCACATCATAGCCCGCTTGCCACTGTTCCACGAAGGATAAAATGGCACTGGGCGAATCTTGTAAATCACCATCCATCAAAATCACCGCATCCCCTTGGGCGTGATCAATTCCGGCGGCGAGGGCGCATTGATGACCAAAATTTCGAGAGAGCTGCAAGAGGCGAACTTCGGAATCGCGATCGATCAAATCCTGCACAATCTTGGCGGACTGATCAACACTACCGTCATCTACAAAAATAATTTCGGCGGGATCTGCTAATTGATCAAGGGTGGCGCGGAGTTGTTGCCATAATTCCAAAATTGTTGCTGCTTCATTAAAAATTGGAATCACAATCGAGTAGCGAGGTTTCACGGTGTTTATCCTGTCGAACCGCTAGAGAGTATCTGAGAGGATGTCTGAAAAGCCAAAATTGCTACTCTGTACGCCCCAGAGATTGATGTAGACAAGATGCTCAAGCCCCTTGTTCCTATGACAATTAATCTTCAGCCCGTGTTGAAAGATAATTCTCAGACATCCTCTGAGAATTATCTTGGGAAATGTGTTCTTATTGATAACTTTGAAATTGATAATTTTGACAAGGATGGATTTTAAAGAAAAAAGTGCCTTCTTTTGGAAAAGGCTGGGCGATCGGGCGGTAGCGTGGTTCTGCGGGGCGATTGGATTGGGATTTAACTGGATTTTGAGGGGCGATCGAACCCGATGATTTCTGACAGGGTGTAGAGAGGGCGGCCTTTGACTTCTTCATAAATGCGCCCCACATATTCCCCCAAAATGCCAATGCTGACGAGCTGGACGGCTCCGAGGAAGAAGATGGCGATCGCGATCGCGGCAAAGCCTGTGACGGGGGATTGGGGTTGGGAAATGCGCCAGTAGAACACCATGGCGGCCATGACCAGGGCGATCGCGGCGGAGAGCAACCCCAGGTAAACCGACAGCCGCAGGGGCGCTTTGGAGAAGGACACTAACCCATCGATCGCCAGCCGCAGCGACTTGCGGAAGGTATATTTCACCTCTCCGGCAAAGCGTGGATCCCGGTGAAAGTGCACGGCGGTTTGTCGAAAACCCACCCACGATCGGAGGCCGCGGATATAGCGATTGCGTTCGGGCATGGCGTTGAGCAAGTCCACCACGGCGCGATCGAGCAGACAAAAATCCCCCGTGTCGGTGGGAATTTCAATATCGGCCAGTTGTTTGAGCAATCGATAGAACCCATAGGCGGTAAACCGTTTGAACCAGGTTTCTTTCTGGCGGGAAACCCGCTGGGCGTAGACCACTTGATAGCCCGATCGCCATTGGTCGAGCATTTCAAAAATCAGTTCCGGGGGGTCTTGCAAGTCCGCATCCAGAATCACCACCACTTGGCCTCGGCAGAAGTTTAAACCGGCTGTGACGGCGATTTGGTGGCCGAAATTGCGGGCTAAGGAGAGATAGCAAACCCGAGAATCTTGGGCTTGCAGCTCGCGGATCATGGCCAGGGATCGATCGCGGCTGCCGTCATTAATTAACACCAGCTCAAAGGGCCCATCCAATTGCTCGCCCACGGCCACCACGCGCCGATATAACTCTGCGATCGTTTCCTCTTCGTTGAAAATGGGCACAATCAGCGAGTAGCGCGGGTTCATGGCAGGACAAAAGCCTAAAGGGCGCAGCAGGGATCGGCTCTCAGGATACGCTGTCTTTGGCCTGGCGTTCAGGTTTCTTGGGACTGGATCAAGGGGCTGCCTTAGCCGATCGCGCCGGGAACCCATCCCAACAACACCCCTGCAATTGCCCCGCAGGCCAACACCTGCCAAGCCGCCAACCGCCATCGCAACAGGCCCACGATTCCCAAAATCAAGAGCGCTCCGGTGGCCGCCGACAGCCAAGCCAACCCCCGATCGATTTGGAGAGCCGCCTGCACCAAAGGCAGAGTAACCGCCAAAATTGCCCCGAGCACGGCGGGTGTGATCCCCTGTAAGAAGGCGCGTACCCAAGGATTATGGCGCGATCGCCGCAACAGAGGTGCAGCCAATCCCACAAAGCCAAAGGAGGGCAAAAAAACCGCGACGGTGGCGGTTAGGGCCCCAAGAACACCGGCCACTTTGTAGCCCACAAAGGCGACGGTGAGCAGGACGGGGCCGGGGGTGACCTGCCCGATCGCCACGCCATGCAAGAACTCGGAACGGGTCAACCAGCCCAACCGCTGCACCACTTCCAACTCCAGCAAGGGCACGATCGTTAGCCCACCGCCAAAGACCAGGGTTCCCGCCCGCAAGAACGTGCTGATCAGTTCGGGGCTGTAGGTGTGGATGCGTTCCCAACCCCAAAAGCTGGCAACGGTCAGGGATTCCGGCGGCAAGGTGGCAACAAAGGTGGGCAGCAAGATGCCCCAAGGGCCGATCGCCCCCAAGGCGGAGCGGCGCGGCCCAAACAGCACCAACCCGGCTAGCCCCGCCAAGACAAAGGCCCACAAGACTCCCCAGGTGCTGAACCGCAGCAGCCCAAAAGCTCCAAGGGCGATCGCCCAACGGATCCAAGGGCGATCGCCTCCCAGCAAGACCTTGCGCCCCAATTTCCAACAAAAGGTCAAGACAATAGCCACCACGGCCGGGGAAATGCCCAAAAACAAGGCCGAAACAGCCGGTAATGCCCCATAGCGAAAGTAGGCCCAAGCCAAAGCCACCACCATCACCCAAGCGGGGGCAATGAAGCAGAGGCCCGCCAACAGGGCCCCGAGCCAACCGGCGCGGCAATAGCCGATGTAGATGCCGAGTTGGGTGGAGGCGGGGCCGGGCAACATTTCGCAAACAGCAATGCCTTCGGTGAATTCTTCCGCCGTCAGCCAACCTCGCTGCACCACCACGGCTTCGTTCATGAGCGCCATGTGCGCCTGAGGGCCGCCGAACCCGGTCACGCCCAAGGTGAGAAAGAGGTGGGCCAGTTCCCGCAGTCGATCGGGCAAGGAAGGGGTGGGCGATGCAGCAGTCATGGGCCAAGCAAACTCCATCAAAACCATCACATCCCAGCAGCCTAACGGACGGGGCGATCGAACCTAGGTATTCTGGCCAACATTGCCCTTGATGAGCACTCGGGCAGTTTGGGCAGTCAGGGATCGTAGGCTAAATGGGTTGATTGGGCGCAATGGCACTGCAAAATCACACCGCAACGTTTCAATTCGATCGGGTCAATCAACGGATGATTACAAACAGTTAATTGCAATTGCAAACGAATGATTTCCATTGGCTCAGAGGATGTCTGAGAAGTATCTTTCAATATGGACTGAAGATTAATTGTCGTAGAAGGGGCTTAAGCCCCTTGTCTACATCGATCTCTGGGGCGTACAGAGTAGCAATTTTGGCTTTTCAGACATCCTCTCAGGCGGTGGTGTTGGCAAGCTGGAGACTTTGACCATGACCCTTTCCCCGATCGGCGATCGCTTTTACACGGCTGATGTGTTTACAACCCAAGCCTTTGGCGGCAATCCCCTGGCGGTGTTCCCGCAGGCCAGCGGCCTGAGCGATCAACGAATGCAGGCGATCGCCCGGGAGCTGAACCTGTCGGAGACGGTGTTTGTTTTGCCGCCAGAAACCCCCCAGGGCACTCGACGGCTGCGCATTTTTACGCCAGGGGGTGAAATTCCCTTTGCAGGCCATCCCACGGTGGGCACGGGCTATGTTTTGGCGAAAATTGGCGAAATTAGCCTCACAGGTGATCACACTCGCTTGATTTTTGAGGAAGGGGTGGGGCCCGTGCCCGTGACGGTGCGATCGCGGGCGGGACAACCGATCGCCAGTGAGTTAACCGTGGCCCAATTGCCGGTAGTGGAACCCTGGCAGGGCGATCGCGCGGCCATGGCTCGGGCGATCGGGCTAACGGCGGCCGATTTGACCGTGCCGGGCTGGGAACCGGCTACGGCTTCCTGTGGCTTGCCCTTCACGGTGATTCCCCTGCGCGACTTGGCGGCCCTGAACCGGGCCCGGTTGCAAATCGGCCCCTGGGAAGAAACCTTTGCGTCCACGGTAGCCCCCCAGTTGTATTTGGTGACGGGGTTAACGGGCGATCGCTCCCTGACGGTGCGGATGTTTGCTCCGGCCTTGGGCATTGCAGAGGATCCCGCCACCGGCTCAGCGGCAGCGGCCTTGGGGGGCTATTTGGTTCAGGGGCGATCGTTCCCTGACGGCGAACCGTCTTGGACCATTGCCCAGGGAGCCGCGATTCAGCGGCCCAGCACATTAACCGTGACGGTGCGAATCGCCCAAGGGGAGGTCACCGAGGTGCGCGTGGGGGGCAGCTCAGTGTTGATTTCGGAAGGGGTAATGTATCGCGCCTAATTCGGTCTGGCTTAATCTTGGCTACCTAGTCCTGTCTGCCTAGTCCTGGCTGGGCAGATAACCCAGGCGATCGAGCGCGGCCAACACCTGTGCCGTGCAATCCGCTAGGGAGTCCCGATCGGTGCGGCATTCCACCTCCGGTTGCTCCGGCGCTTCGTAGGGATCATCAATGCCCGTGAAGCCTCGAATCAAGCCCGCCCGCGCCTTGGCATAGAGGCCCTTCACATCCCGCGATTCACAAACCGCCAAGGGGGCGTTGACATAAACTTCCACAAACTGCCCAATCATCGATCGCACCTCTTGGCGAATGGCGCGATAGGGCGAGATGGCGGAAGCGACCACAAACACCCCATTCCGCGTCAGCAGATGAGCTACAAAGCCAATGCGCCGGATATTTTCATCGCGATCTTCTTTGCTGAACCCCAGACCCTTGCTCAGGTGTTGCCGCACCAGGTCGCCATCCAGAATTTCCACTCGCTGCCCTCGGGCCTTGAGGGCCTCGGCCACGGCCTGCCCGATCGTGGTTTTGCCCGCACCGCTCAACCCCGTTAACCAAATGGTTGCGCCGATCATCGAAGTTGGGCTTGCCGTTGAAGATTCCATACCAAACTGCTTTAAAAATGCGTCTCAGTGCGTCAAAAATGCGTCTCAAAATGAAACTTGAGGCCAACAAAGTCCCTAGAAGACGGGCAAGGTAATACCGCACCGCTGATCCCCAGCTCCCAGCTCAGCAACCGCCTAGCTAGGCCCCCAGGGGCGGATCCACACAGCCACACAGCAGCGGCCCACCCCGATCGGGAAGCTCAATCAGCCGTGGACGAATCTTGCGAATTGGTGGCTCCTTCCTTGTCTGTTGGCTTCAGGTCGGGCACAAAGTCGGGCCGGTCTCTGCCTTCCCAGCCCGCCGGACGCTTGGAGTTATACCAGGCGATCGACCCGATCGACACCGCCGCAATGAACCCCACAACATAAACCGCCACAAACGCCCAAGGAAAACCCTGGCTCACGCCGGGCAGTGCCAGCAACTGGGAGGTCACCAACGAGCCAAACAACGTCGGCAAGGAATGGCCAAACAACAGGGCGGTGTCCATAAGGATTACAAAAAGTTACAAACCACTATCCAAACACAACAATACCCTAAGGGCTACCACCGCCGTCGCTGGTGGTGGGGGGTGCGACGGGTGGTGGGGGTGCAACCGGTGGCGGCGGCGGGGCAACCGGGGGTGGGGGTGCAACGGGCGGCGGCGGCGGGGCAACGGGTGCGGAACGAACCGGGGCCGCCGGTTCCGAAGATCCAGAGCGGGCTGGGGCCGTCGCTGGACTTGGGGCACTGGAACGCGGGGAACGGCGCTCACCCTCGCCACGGCTCTCTTCGCCACGTCCCGATCGCGCTTCACCGCTCCGGGGTTGAGGGGAACGCTCCGATGAACTGCCGCTCCGGGGTTCTTCTTCGCGCTCCTCCCGTTGACGACGCTTCAGATCGTCCTCGGAAGCGGCTTGGCCTTCCCGAGAACCACGATCGGCCCGTTTCTTGGGTCGGAAGCGACGGCCAGACAGGTTCGGCAGCTTGTCAAAGGTTTCCACCTTGAACCCCTTCACGGCCTCTTTCATGAAGTCGTGCCAAGTGGCGGCCGCCGCCGCACTGGCTCCATAGGTGGGTTGGTTATTGTCATTTCCCAACCAAACACCGGTCACCAATTGCGGAATGAAACCAATGAACCAAAGATCCCGCGCCTTATCCGATGTGCCGGTTTTACCCGCCACCGGGCGACCTTCCAGGGCTGCGGGGGCCCCAGTCCCGTCATTCACCACCTGCTGCAACATCCAGTTGATGATCGCCGCATCGTTGGTATTCAAGGCCACGACGGGGTTCGTTTTGTTTTCATAGATCACCTGACCTCGGCGATCGCGAATCCGCCGAATGCCGTAGGTGGGGAAATGTTTACCCTTGGCGGCCAATGTGCCATAGGCCGCCGTCAGCTCCAGCAAATTCACCTCCGAAGCCCCCAGAGCCAAGGAGTAGGTGGGCTTGAGTTCTGACTGAATGCCCATCTTGCGGGCCAGGTCAATCACGTTTTCCCGTCCCACATCCAGCATCACCTTCAGGGCAATAATGTTCACCGATTTGGTCAGGGCCGCAGTGGCCGACTGCCAACCGGAGAACTTACCGCTAAAGTTTTTGGGTTCGTATCCCCCAATGCGATAGGGTTCGTCCGCATAACCCGCATAGGGAGACATCCCCGCTTGGATGGCGGCGCTGTAGACAAAGGTTTTGAAGGTGGAGCCGGGCTGCCGTTTGGCTTGGGTGACGCGGTTGAATTGGTTGGCGGTGAAATTGGTGTCTCCGCTGCCTACCATGGCCCGAATTTCTCCGGTGCGCGGGTCGATCGCCACCAAAGCCCCCTGGGAAAATCGTTGATATCGACCGCGTTTTTGAACAGCCTCTTGCACCGCGCGGGTGGCGACTGTTTGCCAGTCGGGGCGGAGGGTGGTTTCAACGGTTAGGCCGCCGCGCTCAATCACTTCCGGGGGCAGGTGTTTGGGCAGCTCTTGCAGGATATAGGACGTGAAGTGTGGGGCCGTGACGATCAGGCGGCGCGGAATTTTTTGGTTGAGGGCAATTGGCTCGTTTTGGGCTGCGTCCGCTTCGGCCGCACTCAGGAAACCGGCCACCACCATTCGATCGAGCACGATATTTCGGCGCTCTTGGGTAATTTCCGGGTTGACCAGGGGCGAAAAATAGCTCGGAGCGGGAGCCAAACAGGCCAGGGTTGCCATTTCCGCCAGGGTGAGGCGATCGAGGCTTTTGCCAAAATAAACCCAAGCGGCATCGGAAACCCCATAGGCTCCTGAACCGAGATAGACCAAATTGAGGTAGCTTTCGGCGATCTGGTCTTTGGTGAGCGATCGCTCCATTTTGGCCGCCAACAGCGCTTCTCGCAGTTTGCGGGTGGCGCTGCGCTCTTGGTTCAAGAAAACAATCCGTGCTAGCTGTTGGGTGATGGTGCTGCCACCTTCCACCACCTCTCCCGCGAGCAGGTTGGTCCAGGAAGCGCGCAAAATCCCGATCGCATCAACCCCGTCATGCTCATAAAACCGCCGATCTTCAGCGGCCATAAATGCCTGGAGCAGCTTTTTGGGAATTCGCTTTAGGGGCGTTTTTTCCCGGGTTGCGGGCCCCTGTTGCTGCAAAATCGTGCCATCGGCAGCAATAATCGTGACCGTGCCATCTCGGGAAAACGTGAAGACATCCTGGGCAGAAGGCAGGGTATCTTCAAAGGCTTTGACGGAACGCCAGCCGGCCCAGCCGAGGGCAGTGCTGCCACCTAAAAAACTGATCCCAATCAGGATTCCCCAATATTTACCAAAGGAGCGGGGACGGCCATCGGAGGGGTGGCGGGTCGATCGGGAGGGCCAACGCAGCCACCGGGGCCAAGGGAAGGCTGCCCGTTGTGGTGTGGCAACCGTTGGTGGCAGCGTTGGCAATGGATCAGCCGGAGTCGCTGTCGATCCCTCACCACCCTGGCTAGGGGCTGGTGGTAAATCTGTAAATCCCGAATCTGATTGACTCACAGCTTTTCCTCGTTGCTGGCCCGTCGGTGCAGGAGGAGAGAATGCGGCCCGCCGGTTGGCAAATAACTTAACATGACCCCAACGAAGTCTGAGGAAAAAAGTTGCTCAATGACTGATGAAGTCTAACTTTGGGCTGATTTAGAGCGTAAAAGTCGTTGGGTAATATTTGCCTCTGTTGCTTGCCTCTGTATAAATTGCAAAATCTGCATCGCGCCAATGAAGGTTTGGATTCGGGGCGATCGCCTGGAACGGTCTTTGGCAAATCGAAGCAATTGCCTAGAACAGCGTCATGCTGACCAGTTGAAAGCGAATCCAGTGCAAATCCAAAGTAAATCCAAAGCCAAGAGGGCGAATACGCGGGTAGTCTAGGGGCTGAAATGTTGATGAGAGAACGAGTTGAGGCGATGCAAGACCGATTTGATCGAGATGGTCGTGGCTTTAAGCTAGATTACTGACCAAAACTCATGAAGTTGATTGATTGCTCTATGAGCCTTCCCTCCCACGTCACCGACTTAAGCAATCAAGATTATCTAGTTTTGGGCTTGGCCACTTGCTTTCTCAAGGAAGAGGGTGAGTTGCAGTCGGTCAGCCTCATTGAGCCGATTCCTTCAGCAGCCCTAGAAACGATTTTGCAAGGCATTCCCACCTCTTATCAGTGGGCGATCGCCCTGCCGATCGAAGCGGCCTTGGCTGCCAGTGCGGCGGGACAGTTGCCGGAAGGGTTCCCGCCCGAGTCCCATTGGTGCGCTGATTTTGAACCCCGGGCGATCGCGGCGGCTCGCACCTACCGCAGCCGACCCAGCGCCCAACAACACATCCCGATCGGGCAACGGCGGACGGATTTAAATCACTCGGTCGATCGCAAGCGTGTTTTGAACGCCAACAGCATGGTTCGCCCCGAAGACAACGTGAAGCAACATGCTTACACCCATCAGGTGCTCTAGCGCTTGGGTTCAGCTCGCAAAATCAGGGAATTCAGAACCGCCAAGTTGGAAATCCCCACCCCCCTAGGGATGGGCGTGAGCTTGCTGAAAATCCATCCGCAGCCGCTGCACTGTGGAAGTGCCAATATACAAATCACACCACCGAGCCATTTCCCACAACACATGACCGATCGCTTCCTGGGACTCGTAGGCATGGTCTTCGTAGGGCAGCAGCACCAGCCGCGCCGTTCCCCCTAAGCCGCGCATTGCGTCATACATCCGCTCGCTTTGAATGGGGTAAGTACCGGGATTGGAATCCCGCTGCCCATGAATCAGCAGCAGCGGTTCATTAATGCGATCGGCAAAGGTGAAAGGAGACAGGCGGGTATAGGTTTCTTGGGCTTGCCAGTAGGTGCGTTGTTCGCCCTGAAACCCAAAAGGGGTGAGGGTGCGGTTATAGGCTCCGCTACGGGCAATCCCGGCCTTGAAGAGATTGGTGTGAGCCAATAAATTCACTACAGTGAAAGCTCCATAGGAATGGCCCCCCACTAACAACCGTTTGGGGTCGGCAATGCCGCGATCGACCACATAATTCACCGCTGCTTCAGCCCCCGCGATCAGTTGCTCAATGTAGGTGTCATTGGGTTCTGCGCCGTTTTCACCCACGATCGGGAGGCTGGGATCGAGCAATACCCCATAGCCCAAGGCCAACAAAAACAGGGGTGAATCGGCTTCGGGGCGACTAAAGACGTTGGCGGAGGTGGTGACTTGGCCGGCGGTATTTCGATCAGCATATTCTTCGGGATAAACCCAAAACACCATGGGCAACGGCCCATCCCGATCGCGTTGGTAACCGGGAGGCAAATAAAGCGTGGCCGAGAGGGGAACGCCATCGGCCCGTTGGTAATAGACAATTTCTTGCTGAATATCAGCCAAGGCGGGAATGGGATCTGTAAATTGGGTCAGGGGCTGGGCTGGACTTTCGGAGTTGGCTAAGTTGCGCAAAAAGTAGTTGGGAGCCTGGCGCTGGGATTGCCGTTGGGTGAGCAGTTGTCCCTGACTGAGCAGGTCGATCGGGTACTCATAGTAAGGATCAGTGGCTTGCCAAAGCCGCTCCGTTTGACTGGTCACCAAGTTCCAGCGGTCTAGGAAAGGATAGCTCCCCTGAGGCGATGCCCCCTGACCCACAAGGTAAAGGGATTGTTGATCGGTCGCCAGCCGCAACACTTCGAGGCCATAGGGCCCTTGAGCCATCAAAGGGTCGCCGGGGTCACGGTATCGATCCTGATAGTTACGATCGCCTCGCAAAATCGGGGCCACGTCGGGGCGATCGGGAGCCACTTGCCACAACCGCACCCGCCGCTCATCGAACCAAATTTCTTCGATCAGGGCCAGGTTACCATTGCCCCACCAGGCGTATCGAAACCGAAATGAGGATTGCCAAAGCCGTTGGGGTGGCTGATCCAAATCCGTGGCTTCTTGGACGTAGAGCGCATCCCGATCGGTTGCGGCTTGCCCCGGATTGCCCCCGTCCAAGGCCTCAACCCAATAGAGCGTGGCGGGGCGATCGGTACGCCACCCAAACAACCGTTTACCCGGTCGCACAGCATCAAACCCCAGCGGCAAGTTATCCGCCAAGGGCAAGCGGGTCAGAATCTGAGATCGCCCTTGGTTGAGGTGGTGTAAGGCAATGCGACGGGGAAAACGCTCGATCGGTACCTTATAGGAAAAAGGCGTTTCCACTACTTCGACCAAGAGATGTTGACCGTTGGGCGACGGTGTAACGTGGTCGTACAAATCCGGGGGAAGCAGTAATGAGCGACGACCTTGTAAATCAATCCGCTCGATCGTGGCGCTGAGGTAATACTTCAGTAGAGCCTCATCATGGGGGCTACTGAGCAGATTGGTGTAAGTGCGATTGGGCGATCGTTGTCCATCATGATCCTCAATGATCGGCCCCTCAGGTAGCACTGGCATGGGTGGAGGCGCACCCCGATCGGTAGGAATGACCTTACAAACCAAGCCCCCTGTCCCCGGCAACCAATCGCAGGGCGGCCCGTAGGCTCCATTGAGAATTGGCCCCGTCAGTATTCTGGAGCTAGCCGTTTCTAGATCAATGACCCACAACTCCAGTCCGCGATCGGTCGTTTGCGTTAGGGCCAACGATCCGCCATCCCGTGACCAGCGCAGGTTGCTGAGGCGACTGTTGGCCGGCAAAGATACCGTCTGTCGTTGTCGTGTCTTTAGCTCAGTGATGCTGATGCCGCGATAGTAATTACCCAGTGAGGGGCCATTCGTTTGGGGATTAATGCGCAAACCAGCCAAGGGCAAAGCCGGAGCAGCTAGATCGGCAAGGGCTACCATTCCCACCGGCAATAGCTCGATCGCGTAGCGACGGTTAGGTGAAACCATCACGATCGGCGTGGCTGGCGCTTTCAGCATTTGATCGATCGGTGACGGTGCGGGCTGCCAACGGGCGGCCCCGGTCACCGACGGTAACTTCACCGATGGTTGTGCCAAAACCGATGATTCAGCCCATCCCCCACTTATGACTGTGGCCAAGCATCCCAGGACTAACCACCAGCGCGATCGATATCGGCTCGATCGATCTCCATCCACCACAGGCCTCACACTCCTGATCAATCAAGAACCGCAACACATCCACACCAACCGATCGCATCAACCACGACTGCGTTCTTATTTGTCCCTTAAAACCAATATTTCAATCAAGAACCCTCGTGCTGACTTCTCAGTCAGATCATGCTCGGCACAGGCAAAATTTCAACTCAATTAGCAAACACAAGGCGATCCCATTTTTGCGGTCAAAATTCTCTTAAAGTCATTAATTTCATTCTGGGCTTAATGACTTTAAGAGCCTAATTAACCCATCTTAGTCCTGATTACAGATCCTTTATAACTGATCCCACTCCAGCATTTAGAGTCATTGGGACGCAATCAAAAGCATCATTTTTTACATAGACAAATGATCACTTTTTAAATCAGAGACTGACATTTCGCCACAACCTAACCCTGATCAGCCATTGATTAATATCCCGAATTTGACATAGTAATGACTTACGGAAAGCACCGCGTCAAAAATATAGCTAGCTTGACTAAATTTGCAAATATTTCAGAACCCTGATCAATTTCTAACATTTTCCCCAACGACTGCTGCCTATCTCCTGAAACGGTTTAAGCGGGCGATCGTCCCTAAACCCCCAAAGAAAAACTCCCCAAGCCCGGAATCCGAGCTGGGGAGGAAAGGCAGAGTCGAAACCCTGCCTTGAGAGTCAATCTGTCAAACCTTAGAAGATCACGATATCGCGACCGTAGGTCAGGTCGGTGACAGCAGCACCGCTCTTGAGCACTTGCGCAAACGGAATCGGCAACAGATTCGAGTTGGTTCCTGCAAATGCAACACCCGTAACAGGTGCAGTCTGTGGCAGGATGAAGTACTGCGCAGTACCAATAGTTGCATTGGTAGTGCCAGTGTTGATAAATACTCCTGTACCAGTAGTCAACAGGTCAGTGCGGATAGAAGCAGTTCCAGGTAGAGGAGTTGCATTGTACAGGAACTGGCTACCAAAGGTGCCCGCCTGATTAGAACTGGTTGTGCCTGTTGCTGCACGACCGTATAGGATACCGGTATCCCGAGCGTAGATCAGGAGAGACGGATCCCCAACAACGCTACTAATGTTAGTACCGGTCACTGAAGCGACAGTCTTGAAGACTCCTGGCGCGTTGGCAGTCGGGAAGTTAGTGCCTGAGGTGAACAGACGACCTTCTAAGCGAATCTGGTCAACACCTGACTCAAAGTCAGTGATGGTGTCAAACCCACTTAAGGCGTAGCCATAACCTGCCAGTGGCACAGTAGTGCCGGTATCGACAATGTTAGCCGACCCAAAGATGGGGGTCAGGGTAGTGCCAATACCACCATTTGTACCAAAGGCGATTGTCAAGCCTGCACCGAAGGTAGGTGCGGTGAGTGTTCCGCCAGCACTCCAGTTAATGGTACCGCCGCTGGAGAAGGTTAGCAGACCTGTACCGCCAGAAGTAACTGTACCAATACCGGGCAGAGCGGTGAAGTACTTCACTTCTTGAACCGCGGACGGCAGCGTACCAGCGCCGATTGTCCCAGCCACAGGAAGTGCATTGTTGCTGAAGGTGACAGAAGCTACATCACCGATGGCAACGCCCTTGAACAGGAATACGTCAGCGCCTGCGCCACCGGTCAACACGTCAGCGTTGCCCAGACCTTCCAGGGTGTCGTTACCAGCGCCACCGGTCAGGGTATCGCGGTTCGGAGTACCGGTCAGGTACAAGCCAGTGCTGCCTGCGATGATCGTGAAGGGAGCCGTGCCCGAGATGATCGTGTCGCCTTCGCCGGGGTTGAAGCCGGAGATTGCACCACCTGCCAACACGTTGAAGGTGTCGCGACCAGCACCACCCACCAGGGTCACGTTCGACCCTTGGGAAACCAGCGAGTCATCGCCAGCGCCACCTTGGATCGTGTTCGCGCCAGCACCGACCAGGGTGTCACCCAGGCTACCGGCGATCAGCACGTTACCCGAACCCGTGATGGTGGGCAGGATTTGCAGGAAGTTCTTGCCGCCGCCACCGGAAGCGGTCGAGAAGGCAGCACCAAGATTGAAGGTGATCGTGTCGTCGCCTTCGCCACCCGCCAGGGTGTTGTTCGCACCGGTGTTGCTGAGGATGTCGTTACCCAGATCGCCAGAGATGAAGGCACCCGAGCCGCTAGCGGTCAGCACATCAGCGCCCGAGCCGCCGTATACGGAGTCAGCGGCACCAGCCGTGATCGTATCGTTGCCTTGGTTACCGAACAGCAGGGTACGACCACCACCGGTGATCGCATCATCGCCGTCGCCACCGTAAACCGTGGTTGCACCAGCAACGCCAGAACCGCTGAGGACGATGCTGTCATTACCGCGATCGCCGTACAGCAGACCACCAACGGTCGAAGTCAGGGTGTCGTTGCCTTGACCGCCGTACAGGGTATCAGCCCGGTTGCCGGCTACCAATGCATCGTTGCCTTGGTTACCAAACAAAGCCGAAGGACCAACGGAGTTGGCAACCAGCGAATCATCGCCTTCGCCACCGTACATGGTGTCGCCACCACCAGCGGTCGAACCGCCGATGATACCAGTGGAGCTGGACTCACCCACGATCGTGTCGTTGCCGCGATCGCCGTACAGCAGCGAGCCGCCGCGGCTGCGGATGATGTCGTTGCCTTGACCACCGTAGATGGTGTCAGCGCCACCTTGGCTGATTAGCGAGTCAGCGCCTTGGTTACCGAAAATTGAGTTGCGGCCGGCGGTGCTACTGACGAGAGAGTCAGCATCCCCCAGACCGATCAGGGTATCTACGCCAGACCCAATCAAAAAGTTGGGTAGGTTGTTGCCGAACTGAGTCACTTATTCCACTCCTCTGAAATTTGCTGTAGCTGTATGTCTGTGCTTGTACCAAACGATCGACAATTCAGCGTTGCATCCAGTGACAGGCAGCTTATGAGCTTTCTGTTGATCTGAGACTGCCAAAAAGACTCGTACAGCCAGCGCAAGTTTACCTTAGGTTGACTGATACTGTCTAGCTGAAGCCCTTGACGACTAGGCTCTCCAATGGGTTCCCCAAGATTCACGGGAAAATTAGGAGAGGTGGCGGAGATCGTGGCTCAGGTTATGGGGCATTGTACAGGGGTGGGACGATTTTAATGAAGTTCGGGTCAGCATGGGCGTTAATCAACGGTTGCTCATTCACGATCGCCCCCGTTTGGTGACCCGCTTGGCCGAGTTGCCTCGGGAGCCGGGGGTTTATTTCATGAAGGATGATCGCGATCGCATCCTTTATATAGGCAAGTCGAAAAGCCTCCGATCGCGGGTTCGCTCTTACTTCCGGCCGTTTCAGGGCCAGTCCAATAAGCCGATCGGGGAGCAACTGCACAGTCCGCGCCTGGAGCTGATGGTGCGGCAGGTGGCGGAGATTGAATTCATCGTTACTGATACGGAATCGGAAGCCCTGGCCCTGGAGGCCAACCTGATTCGGCAGCATCAACCCCACTTCAACACGCTGCTGAAGGATGACAAAAAATATCCCTATCTCTGCATTACTTGGTCGGAGGACTATCCTCGGCTGTTTATTACCCGCAAACGCAAGCTGAGCCAGCCCGGCGATCGCTACTACGGTCCCTACACCGATGCGCGGGCCTTGCGGGAAACTGTGCGGCTGGTGAAGCGTTTGTTTCCCTTGCGGCAACGGCCCAAGCCCCTGTTTCGAGATCGCCCCTGCTTGAACTACGACATTGGCCGTTGTCCCGGTGTTTGTCAGGGTTTGATTACACCAGCGGACTACCGTCAAACGGTGCAGAAGGTGGCGATGGTGTTTCAGGGGCGATCGGGCGAGTTGATGGAGCAACTCCAGCAGCAGATGATTGCCGCAGCGGCGGAACTGAATTTTGAGCTGGCGGCTCAGTTGCGCGATCAACTGCGAGGCTTGGAGCAGTTGGGAGCCGATCGCAAGGTGGAGCTACCCAACGATCGGGTTTCTCGCGATGCGATCGCCCTGGCCACCAGCGATCGCCATGCTTGCATTCAACTATTCCAAATTCGAGCTGGACGACTGGTGGGCCGGTTGGGCTTTGTGGCGGAAATTCCCCAACCGATGATCGCAAACTCCACAGAATCCGAAGAATCTGAACGCCGATCGCCCGTTATGGTTGAAGCTGCTGCCGAAGGTACAGCCGAAACCGAGTCCGCCATTTCGCCAGTTATGGCCCCAGCCATTGCCCCCGCCGTTTTGGGGCGGATTTTGCAACAGGCCCTCGAAGAGCACTACAGCACCGTGGAATCCGTTGAAATTCCGGCGGAGATTTTGGTGCAGTACGAATTGCCTGACGGGCCTTGGCTAGCGGACTGGCTGAGTGAGCGTCGGGGCCGCAAGGTGGCGATCGAGACCCCTCAACGGCAACTGAAAGCGGACTTGATTGCTCTGGTGGCCCGCAATGCGGACTATGAGCTAGCCCGCACCCAACGCAGCAGCGATCGCAACCAAGCCGCCCTTCAGGATTTGGCAGATCTCTTGGACTTGCCTGATCTGCCCCGTTGGATTGAGTGTTACGACATTTCCCACATCCAAGGATCCGATGCGGTGGCCTCGCGGGTGGTGTTTGTGGATGGCTTGCCCGCCAAGCAACATTACCGTCATTACAAAATTCGGAATCCCGAGATTGGCCCTGGGCACTCCGACGACTTCGCCAGCTTGGCGGAAACCATTCGGCGGCGATTCCGCGATTACCAACCCCGTAGCGCCCCCAATGCGGCTCTGAGCGTTTTGGGTGGACGTGAGCGCCAAACCCAAGATTGGCCAGATTTGGTCGTGATTGATGGGGGCAAGGGGCAACTGTCGGCGGTGGTTGCCGTGTTGCGGGATCTGGATTTGCTAGATGAGCTGCGGGTGGTGAGCCTGGCCAAAAAACGCGAGGAAATCTTTTTGCCTGAGGAATCCCAGCCCCTCCGCACGGATCCAGAGCAGGCCGGTGTGCAGTTGGTGCGCCGTTTGCGGGACGAGGCTCACCGATTTGCGGTTAGTTTCCATCGCCAAAAACGCACGGAGCGAATGCGGCGATCGCGCCTCGAAGAGATTCCCGGCTTAGGACACCATCGCCAAAAGCAACTTTTAGCCCACTTCCGCTCGATCGACTACATCCGCGAGGCTACACCCGCCCAGTTACAGGAAGTCCCTGGCGTTGGCCCCCATTTGGCCCAACAAATTTATGAATACTTTCATCCGACTGATTTGACCGGCACTGATTTGACCGACACGGTTTCGTGATTGCCGCCTTTAGACGATCGGCCAGCGACGGGCGCAACCTGACTCAGGGGGCCCCGCTGGGGTTCATCAACAGGAAAACGAGTCGATCGCAACGTTTCAGCACTTTGACTCCCTGAGCCAACAGCCCACCCGAGGATCAGCGGCTGGAACCATCACCGCCCGCCCCAGGTCGTAATCTCCGAACCTTTTCCCAGGCGTGCCGGGCCGCTCTCTTGACAGAATAGCCTTGGTAACGGGCAACGATCGGGGGTGCGCCCCATTTGGTAGTCCAGTTAGCCCCGTGTAACTTGCGATCGCGATTACCCTATTAGGGCGATCGCCGCCGCACCTCCACTCTCCTCCAATCAGCAGAATAGACCCGTGGCTCGAAACACGGGGCCGGCCCCGAGCCGGTTGTTAATGCTCGCTCTCTAGGAAGGTTTATGGTGCCCATGATGTACAGCCCTCATGTACTCGAACTCCAAGGTCGCTGCGACACCCACAGCAGCGCCGATCTGCGTCAACAATTTGAGCAACTGGCCCAGAAAGTTAGCGCTACGGAAACTTCTACTCCGGTTTGGTTGCTGGATTTATCTCAGGTGAGTTCAATCGACAGTTCCGGTCTTTCGGCGTTCATTGCTGGTTTCAAGCTGGCTCGACAGCAGGGCGGAGCGCTGCTCTTCTGTGCGCCCTCGGATCCGGTGCGGATGGTGTTTGAAATTGCTCAGCTCGATCGGGTGTTTCCCATCTACGAATCGCAGGCGGCGGCATTGGCCGCTTGGGAACAACAGACCCTGGAGCCGACTTTTAATCCCCTGGCGGCCTAGTGGAAACCGCTTGGGTTGGAATCCTGCCTGTTAGATGCCATGGAAGCAGTGTTTAAGGGGTTTCGGATTCAGGATTGGCAACCTCGCGATCGGGCGGCCGCCGCAACTGTGATCCGTACTGTGCTGACGGAGTATGGTTTGCCCTGGGAACCAACAGGGGCCGATCGAGATGTCCTGGCCGTGGAGGATTGTTATCTCGCGACCGGGGGAGAATTTTGGGTGATCTACCAAGGGTCGCAACTCGTAGGCACTGGAGCCTACTACCCGATCGACCGAGGCGATCGCGCGGTTGAGATCCGAAAAATGTATCTGCTTCCACTGGCCCGCGGCCAGGGTTTGGGACGCTGGCTGTTGCAACAACTGGAGCAAGCTGCAGCCAGGCATGGCTTTCAGACTGCTTGGTTGGAAACCGCCAGCGTCCTTGCAACGGCCGTGCAATTGTATGAAACCAGCGGCTATCAATTAACCCAAGGGGTTGAAACGCCCCGGTGCGATCGTCTCTACTGCAAATCGATCGCCTATGGGTCAATTGCCGCTAATCAACCCATTTCCACAAATTCATAGATTAATTTGCAGCTTAGGGCCTGTCGTCATTTCGCCCAAAACCCTAGATCTGCCGTTAGCGGATTGTGTGAGACAAGGGGCTTGAGCATCTTGTTGCGACGATTAGGGCACAGAAGATCAACCGTTTCAGCATCACCTCAAAAAATGACGACACCCCCTAGAGCCGGTGGTATGGTTATCGTTGGCTCCAATAGGCTTGGTTCACTCAGCACAATTAACTTGATCGACCTAACCCGATCAATCAGGTTGGGGATTAATGATTCACGACGGATGAATCACGGACGCTGAATTATGATTCACACCTCGATTGTGAATACCCCAAACCATTGCCCAGGAGTCGATTCAACTAACTCAATCCCTTCAAACTAAATTTCCTATGCTCGCCCTCGACACGCTGCTGCAAGAGTTGAGCGTCCTCGCCAGTAGCTACAACAGCTTGGGTACCCGGCTTTCTCTGGCGGCCGGTGAGTTAACCAATTTGGGTACACCACCCAGTGCCGGACTGCTCCAGGAAGCCGCCCGCTATCAACAAACCTTTGAAACCCTGCGCGATCGGGCGATCGCCCTGGCCAAGGAAGCGGGTTTAACAGGGGGAGCCATTCCGGCCAACTTGGTTTCTGTGCGGGAACTGGAAGACTTTATTCGCTCCTTGATGCCCATTGGATCGCCGGAAGCGGTTCAACAACAGGCGCTGGCTATGCTCGATCGCCTGCTGTCCATTCGCTACAGCGGCAGCAGCGATGCCCAAGGGGCCCTCGAAGATTGCCAAACTCAAGCGCGGCAGGTGCGCGGCCTGGTGGCCACCGCTGTGCCCACCAACTTGCCCCAAGTGGCCATCTCCCTGGTGAAGGGCAATCATCCCCTTTGCGCCCTCTTGACCCTGTTGGAAGAGGCCGATCGCCTAGATGACGATCGCTGGGTGCAACTGGAAGACACCGTGGCCCGTTCCTTTGGTCGATCGCTGGCCGTGGCCGCGTCCCGAGGCAAGCTGCAAGTGGGTGGCCAAGTGGCCCCCGCTCCCCGAGCAACCCCCAGCACCCAAACTGTCGCGCCTTTGCAAGCCAACGATGTGATTTTTGGGGCCACGGCTCCAACGGCCGGCGCAGTGGCCTTGGAAGTGATGGTGCATATCGGCGGCATTGGCGATCGCACCTTCAGCGATCGAGAATTTGCTGGAACCATCGGCGAATCTCGCGCCATCGAGGGGATACAAATTCGCTTTAAGCAACCGATTCCCGGTTTGGGCATCCGCTACATGGGTCACCTGCAAAGCACGGGTGATACCGCTTGGGTGGGCGAAGGGGAATACGTCGGATCCCGCCGCGAAAGCCGCCGCCTAGAAGGATTCACGATCGAGCTGACGGGCCCCGAAGCCGATCGCTATCAACTCTTCTACCAAGGACACTTCGCCCGCTATGGCAACTCCAATGTGCTGAGCGGTGGCGAGTTCTGCGGTCTGCGGGGCGATGGTTTGCAACTGGAAGCGCTGAAGGTTTGGATCGATCGCAAATAACATCCAGACCGGCACGTTAAGACCCAACCATCCCAGCGTCACCGTTCCAGCGACCAACTAGCCCGATCGGGGCCGGTCAATTTGGCCCCTGGCCCCGATCGAGGACGGTGGTTGGCTGGCTGGTTTCATGCCCCCAACCGATCGCCACAGCCCACTAGAATCAGCCCAGCGCAATCAAGGGCGAGCGCCATCAACCAAACTCTAGTAGTGCGGCTGCCTTAATTCACTGGGTCAGACTATATGACTGTTACCGTCACCTGATCGTTAGGCAGCAAGGGGCTTAAGCCCCTTGTTACCACGACTAGCCCTGCAACTTTGACCTAATGCCTTATGCCTGTCGCGCTACTAGCTAGCCCCGAAGACCACGCTAAGAATACTGCCATGGTTTCCAAGATTTAAGCTGCTTTAAATTGCTCAGACCTGAGTGGAGGTTAGCGGACTCGAACCGCTGACATCCTGCTTGCAAAGCAGGCGCTCTACCAACTGAGCTAAACCCCCGCGCCGTGGTTCGGCGAAACCAATTTTAGCAAATTTTCCGAAAGATGCAAGCCCTCTGCACAAAAAAGTTGCCCCGATGGCGTTGATCTAGGAATTCGCCGCCTCGGCCCGTAATTCTTCGATCAGTTGCTCCAAGCCTGAAACGTCCGTTTGATAGACCGAATTACAGAAATGGCAAGTGGCCTCTGCGCCGCCGTCCTTAACAATCATGTCCCGCAGTTCATCTTCACCCAACGTCTTCAGGGCCCGCAGCACTCGCTCATTGGTGCAACCACAGTGGAAGCGCAGCATTTGCACCTCCGGGAAAATTTCCAAACCCATATCCCCGAGCAAATCTTGCAGGATCTCGGGCAAAGATTTGCCGCTCCGCAAAAGTGGGGTGAACCCCTGAAGGGCTTCAATGCGGCTTTCCAACAACGCCAGGGCCGAATCCTCGATCGAGGCCTGCGGCATGACCTGAATCAGCAATCCTCCGGCCGCCGTCACTCCGTCTGGCTCCACAAACACCCCCAAGGAAAGGGCCGAAGGCGTTTGTTCAGAATTCGCCAAGTAATGCGTCACATCCTCAGCCACTTCCCCGGAGACAATTTCCGTGGTGCTGGAATAGGGATAGCCATAGCCAAAATCACGCACAGCATAGAGGTAGCCTTTCCCGATCGCCCCGCCCACATCGAGCTTGCCCTTGGCGTTGGGTGGCAACTCCACACTAGGATTACCCACATAGCCCCGAGCCGTGCCATCGCAGCCCGCATCCGCCATCACAACGCCCAGGGGCCCATCCCCCCGAAAGCGCAAATTAACGCGAGCTTCCGTGCGCTTCATGTTGGCGGCCAGCAACAGGCCGGCCGTCATGGTGCGACCCAATGCAGCGGTGGCTACGTAGGATAGGTTGTGCCGGACTCGGGCTTCGTCGGTCAAACGGGTGGTGATGGCTCCCACCGCGCGGATACCCCCATCGGCGGCAGTGGCTCGGATTAGACGATCGCCCATGACAAAACCCTTACATTTCTTAACCTGCGTTATTAATTCATTGTATCCATTGGATCTGTCCAAATTACGGCACAACCTACAGAACCCCAAAGCCTATGTTCGGCACCTTTCAACAAGCCCAGTTGCGCATTGAACTTGAAGCCTCCGCAACCCGAATTGGCGATAGCATTCTGCGCCCTAGCGAATGGCCCCATTGGATTGGCCCCCAGCGGTTTTCGGCAAATTTGCCCGATCGCCTGGTCACCGGCATAACCTACACCAGTTGGTTAGGGCCCCTGGAAATTCAGCACCATGTCCAGTGGGCAAATGATCGGGGCCTCTCGCTCATTCTGGCCGGGGCAATCGATGGTCACCACGAATGGCATTGGGGCGATGGGTGGCTGCAATCGCGCGTTGAGGGGGTCTCGATCTTGCCCTTGCGACTAGGCCATGTGACCAGCTTGTTGCGCCTGAAGGCCTATCTCAGCCGCCAGAATCCCACCGTGCGATCGGGCATGGCCACCTGAGTCTCTGCTTAGTGGCCCCCAAACACCAGTTACACCGATCCCGTCCCGATCGCCCCTTGAGACGGCTTTCAAGTGGGGCCCGTTTGCCGAAGGGACTGTTCGGCATAGACCCGAAAGCGCTCCAAATCTGCCTGTAGCGTTGATTCCACAATCCGCCCCAAAAACAGCCGATCCATCAACTGCCCAACGATCCCCGGAATGTCGTAAGCGATGCTCATGCGCACAATGCTGCTGCCCTTGCGATCGTAAAACCGCACGGCTCCCCGGTTGGGCAACCCGTCGATCGATTCCCACTGAATGATTTGGTTATCCACCAACCGCACAATCCGCGACTTCCAATCAAACCGGAAATTTCCCGAAGCAAACTGCCAAATGGAAATCTCCGGATCCGCATCGGAAATATGCACCGAATCAATCCATTTCATCCAGCGGGGCATTTGTTCTAGGTCAGACCAAAGGCTCCACACATGCTCGATCGGAACCGGAACTTCTACTTGAACGCTGTGTTCGAGCCAGTCGGTCATGGGGAATTGGCGGGCTGTTGCGATCGCCCGGTGAAACGCTCAACCGATGCCTACGATAGCACTCTGGCTCTCGGTCGTGGCGATTAACCTGATGTGATCGCCCGTAGGGTGCGTAGGGCAACGCTCCTTACGGCAGTTGCCACAGGATCACCGTCGCGATCACCGCGCCGATCAGCCACAGGTGTTGGGGCGATCGCACCCAGGGCAAACCAGCATCGTCATCCAAAATGGGGCGTTTGGGATCCGACATAGGCTGGGGAGGAGCAAGAACCGTTGAGCCATCGCTGTGATCAAGCTAATCCCAATGCTATGGGAATGTCACTCATCGCAGCCAACAGTAGAATTCTTCAAGAATCTATATGGCTAATGAGTTTAGCGAGAAATTAATAGAAGCTCTGAATGATGTAAAGCAGTTGAGGATCTAAATAAATCTTCAAAAATTGCTTGAATGACTGGCACAGATACAGAATTTCCTAGTTGATGATAGGTCGCTATATCATCAGTATGTAACTGGAAGTCATCAGGAAAACCCTGAAGCCTTGCACATTCCCTTGGAGTAATTCGCCTTGGAATTCCGTTTTGTACAACACCCAAACGATGAGAATCACTGGCAGTGAGTGTAATAGAAATGCTATCAGGATCTAGAAACTTAAATACTTCAAACGACATGTTGCCGCATTTGGGATTATATTTATTGTCAATGAATCGTAAATAACCTTTACTCACTAAGTCCTGCAAAAGTTTTTCGAGATTGGCCTGATTCCAGAAGGTTTTAATTTGTTCTAGCGTTAGAGCTTTTCCATCTTGATGTGTACCAAAATGCTTTTTGCGACGATTTTCAATAATAGCATTCATTAAATCTCGCTCTTCAAGGGAACAATTTCCCTTAAGACCCAAATCCCAGGAATGAATTGAGTTGCCACCTCGATAATCAATCAAACGAAAACCATGTAGAGTTTCTAAAGGTTTGCCATTGAGAGCAAGACGTAATTGCTCCGTGAATGTTTCTGAGCATTGATATCGTGGATCAGGGTTGCGTTCTAAAATATCTCGAACACAACAGTATTGCGATTGATTGATAAATAAATCAATTTGAGAAAATGTTTTTTTAAATTGATGAGAATCTGGAGTTCCCACATTCGATTGCAGGGTTAACTCGGGTTCATGATCCAAAATACCGACAATGTAAACTCTTACTCGATTTTGTGGAACGCCAAAGTTAGAGCTGTTCAGGAGTAAAGTTTTAGTGCAATATCCCAGGACTTTTAATCGTTCGATTACAGTTTTATAAGTTCTGCCGGAGTCATGAGTTGTAAATCCTCTAACATTTTCTAATAGAAGAATCTTAGGCTTTTTCTCTGAATTAGAAAGTAGTCTTTCGATTTCAAAAAAGAGCGTACCTCTGGTATCAGCAAAACCTTTCTGCTTGCCAGCATAGGAAAAAGATTGGCAAGGAAAACCCGCCAAGAGAACGTCATGGGTCGGTAAGTAATCAGCATCCCGAATATCCCCATAAGGCTCTTCACCAAAATTAAGTTGATAAGTTTGCTTGGCTTTTTCATCGATTTCGCTGGAGAAAACGCAATCTCCTTTCAGTCCTTGTTTTGAAAGAGCTAATTCTAGCCCTTTCCTCATTCCGCCAATACCGGCAAATAAATCAACAAACTTGATCATGCTTGTCCTTTTAAGTAATCTAGATTTCAAATAGCCTAAAGATTTTTGATTAAAAATTCGGCTAGCTTCTGAATGCTCTCTGGTGACATAGTAGAAATGAAATCGCTGTTTTCCAGAAGAATATTAATAGCACTCTTACGAATTTCGATATTACCAACCCCGTCAATGACATAACAGATTTTATGATTTTCACTGTGAGCACTTGCCAAAAGAGAAGATGACTCTCGGGCTTTTCTTTCAATAACGCTATTGGTCGTGACTTGAAAACTGACTTCAATTCCACAATATTGATTTTGAGGAGACCGAACAACAATATCAAAGTTCGTTTCTCGTTGATCTTGAGTATGTGAAACCTTCGGTAGAGACGAATCCTTGAGCAGCTCCCAATTTGATGGGAGTAAGTCTTTGAGGTGGTTCAAGACATAATCTTGAGCTAAATGCCCGAGATCATTGGAGGTTGCGCCAGCGACTTGACGACTCACTCGAAGATAGTTTTCTTTTGCAAAATTATCTAGCTCTTGGCATTTACCGAGTAAAGATCCGAGGATACATTTTTCTTTAATATCGCCTGGCAAGGTGTCGTAAACTGCAGACGAACCGAACAGTAGCAGCATAGCTACATCCTGCATGATTGCTGTTACTTTCTGATCAGATTTGTCTTTGATGAGAAGACTTTGAGCATCAACACCTAATGCTGAATTACTCAATGAGCATTTTATTTGGATTTTTTTAAACGAATATTCTTGAACTTGTCCTTGCCATTCAAATTGTAAAATTCCGTCGGAAAAATACCGAGATAAAGGAGGCAGCTTATTGAGTGCTTCCCCTCCTAAATCACTAGCAACCATCAAATGTTTTAGAAATAAGGAGCCTGATAGAAGACGGCTCTGTTCGAGTCCGCTAATCCAAGCTTCTGGGTGGCTGTCACAAATTTTCAGCAACGAAATGAAAGCGTCTTGAGTTTTTAAAAGAATTGGAAGTGTGCTTTTGTGACCCGCTCGTTGAAGCAACTCCGTTGGCCAGTGGAGAATTGCTTCAGCTTGTAGGTCTGCTAGGGTTCTTTGCTTCGAGAACATTGCTCCCATCAAGAGTTGCTAACTTAGACCCTGCAACGACACGAGGAGAAGGGCAAAACCTGATCGCCTCATGCCGTTGCTGGCTAATCCTAGCTCACGCTCGCCGGTAAGCGCAGGTCGATCGCCTGGGACTCGATGTTCAGCAGGGTTTCGCCGTTGTCAGCCAAGTCCACCAACACCCGATCGCCCCCCTTGATCCGACCCGACAAAATCGCCTCGGCTAGGGCATCTTCCAGTAGTTGCGTCACCTTGCGGCGCAGCGGACGGGCCCCCAAGCTGCTGTCGAAGCCCTCATCGGCCACCTTGTCCTTGAACCGATCGCTCGCGGTCAGGCGAATGTCTTGCTCCACCAGCCGATCGGCCACCTGCACCACCAACAGATCGACAATTTGCCGCACTTCCGATTTTTCCAAGGGGCGGAACACCACCACCTCGTCCAGCCGGTTCAGGAACTCGGGGCGGAAGAAGTTTTTCAGCTCATCGGTGACCCGATCGCGAATCGCTTGATAACGGCCCTCGGCACTGTCGCTGGCCAGACCAAAGCCTAGGTTGGCCCCGCCCTTGGCGATCGCCTTGGCCCCCAGGTTGGAGGTCATCACAATCAGCGAATTGCGGAAGCTGACCACCCGCCCCTGGGAATCCGTCAGCCGCCCTTCATCGAGCAACTGCAACATTAGGTTGAACACGTCCGGGTGAGCCTTTTCCACCTCGTCAAACAGCACCAGGCTGTAGGGGCGGCGGCGCACCGCTTCCGTGAGCTGGCCGCCATCGCCGTAGCCGACGAATCCCGGCGGGCTACCAATCAGCTTCGAGGTGGACTGGGGCTCCATGAATTCGGACATGTCGATCCGAATGATCGATTCATCGGAGCCGAACATGAAGTGAGCCAGGGCTTTGGCCAGTTCCGTTTTGCCCACGCCCGTAGGGCCCAGGAACAGGAAGCTAGCGATCGGGCGCTCCAGATTCCGCAGACCCGAGCGGGCCCGGCGCAAGGCCTTCGAGACCGCTTCGATCGCCTCGTTTTGCCCAATCAGTCGCTCATGCAGCTTGGCTTCCAAGTTCAGCAATTGCCCCACTTCCGCATCGGAAAGCTGCGTCACCGGCACGCCCGTCCAGGCGCTGACGATTTCGGCAATGTCTTCGGCGGTAATGGTTGGGCGGGGGCGCTCTTTGGCCGGGGTTTGGCGGGCGATCGCCAGTTCTTCGGTGATCACCAATTCCCGATCGCGCAGTTTGGCCGCCGTTTCAAAGTCTTGGTTTTCCACGGCTTGCTCCTTTTCCTCCACGGTTTGGGCCAGTTGCTGCTCCAAATCGCGGACGTGAGCGGGCTTTTTGCCGACGCTGACGCGGGCCCGGGAGCCGGCTTCGTCGATCAGGTCGATCGCCTTGTCGGGCAAGAACCGATCGGCAATGTAGCGATCGGCCAAGGTCACGGCCGCCGCGATCGCCTCATCGGTCATCAGCACGTTGTGGAAGGTTTCATAGGTGCTGCGGAGGCCGCGCAAAATCTCGATCGCCTCGGCCGGGGTCGGCTCACCCACCTTCACCGGCTGGAACCGTCGCTCCAACGCCGCATCCCGCTCAATATATTGTCGGTATTCATCCAGCGTCGTTGCACCCAAGCATTGCAACTGACCCCGCGCCAGGGCCGGCTTCAGCAGGTTGCCCGCCGACAGGCCACCTTGCATTCCGCCCGCGCCCAACAGGGTGTGAACTTCATCAATAAACACAATCACGTTGCCGGCCTGTTGTACTTCGCTGACCAGCTCTTTCAGCCGCTCCTCAAAGGCCCCGCGATATTGCGTGCCCGCCAGCAGCCGCCCCATATCCAAGGAATAGACTTGCTTATCGAGCAGGGTTTCCGGCACATCGGCCAGGGCAATTCGTTGGGCCAGGCCTTCCGCGATCGCGGTTTTGCCCACACCCGGCTCCCCAATCAAGATCGGGTTATTTTTGCTGCGGCGGCCGAGGATTTGCACCACGCGCTCAATTTCCCGATCGCGCCCCACCACGGGATCAAGCTTGTCCTCGATCGCCGCCTGGGTCAGGTTGGTGCAATAGGTGGCCAAAATGCTGCCGCTGTCGGTGCGATCGCCCGTGGACTCTCGCCGGGACTCGCCCCGATCGCCCGCGGCCACCGCCGCCGTTTCCCCCAGCAACCGAATCAAATTGATCCGCAATTGATCGGGATCCACATCCATACTCCGCAGCACCTTCACCGCCGAGTTGTCCCGATCGCGAATAATCGCCAACAGCAAATGCTCCGGAGCCACCACCTTTTGGCCCTGTTGGCGCGCTTCGGCCAGGGCCGCCTCAAACAGAGCCTTCACCTTGGGCGTAAAGGGCACTTCATCGGGAACCATGCCCGCGCCGCGACCAATCAGCGCTTCCACCCGGGCCCGGGCCCCCTCCAGAGTGACCCCCGCCGCCGCCAACAACTGGGCCGCCGGGCTGGACTGCTCACCCAACAAGCCGAGCAGAATTTGCTCACTGCCCACAAGGCGATGGCCTAAGCGGCGGGATTCTTCTTGGGCGAGCAAGATGGCTTGGATGGCGCGATCGGTAAAATACTCAAACATGGTGCAGAGAGGGGCAAGAGGGCAAGATTACGCGGTTGAACCGGGCTGGCTCGTGGTGACGGGGCAATCACCAAAGGTGATCATGGGCGAATCGCAGTGAACAGACCCAATGAACAGACCAAGCAGCTCCCATGAATCAAATCGATGGACAGATCCCGGGGATTTGTCATTAACCAAGTCAACAGCCCGAAAATGGGCTAGCAACAGGCTCACAGCGGCTCCTTAACCCCAAATCAGTGCCGATGTTTTGAGCTAGGGGATGGGAAACTGTGAATAAATGTTTACAACCTTAAAACTAATTTAAAGGATTCTGTATGGCCTGGCGCGATCGCGCGGGTACGGGAATTGCGACAAGGGCAGGAACGATAGGGGGCAAGACCCCTCAGGGAGGTGTTAAAGTGCTGGAATCCAAAGGCTGGTATCTCTCCCTGAGCCACAATCGCGCGGGTTGGTGGGCAATCCGGCCGGGTTTGATTCCCCCCAAACAAGTCCCAGACATGCTTCATCAGTCTCGGTTGGGCCATGGTTGGGCTTTGATTGGGCCATGATTGGGTTTTGCTTGGGCTTTGATTGGGCATAGATCTAGCGTTAGTCGTTTTTGATTTACGTCTTCATGTCGATTTACGTCGATTCACGTCGATCGGCATCCCGATCAAGCCCCAACTGGGCGGGTATGGTGATTCACGATGCATCCTCTGGTCGGGCTGGGCCAAGAACACAGAACACCCATGGGTCAGGTTTCTTTTGATCGTCTCTACCGCTATGCGGAGCTGTCGGAGATTTTGCAGAGCTACGCGGCCGCATTTCCGCACCTTGTCCAGTTGGCATCCATTGGCCGCAGCTACGAGGGCCGGGATATTTGGTTATTAACCATCACCAATCGTGACACCGGGCCCGATCGCCACAAGCCGGCCCTCTGGGTGGATGGCAATATCCACGCCACAGAGCTGGCCCCTTCAACGGCCTGTCTCTATCTCCTCGACTTTTTGACAAGGCACTATGGCCGCGATCCGGACGTTACCCGCTGTCTGGATTCGCGGACATTTTATATTTGCCCGCGAGTGAACCCCGATGGGGCTGAGCTGGCCCTGGCCGATCGCCCCAAATTTGTGCGATCGAGCACCCGACCCTACCCGGGCGATCGGTTGGCGGGCGGCCCCAGCGAACTGCAAATGGAAGATATCGACGGGGACGGGCGGATTCTTTGGATGCGGGTGCCGGATCCAAACGGGGCCTGGAAGGTGTCCGATCGCGATCCCCGGTTGTTGGTGCGGCGCGACCCGATCGAAACGGGCGGCACTTACTATCGACTGCTGCCGGAAGGCCGGATCGATCGCTACGACGGCGCAACGATCGCCACGCCGCCGCCCACCGAAGGGTTGGATCTGAATCGCAATTTCCCGATGCAGTGGCGACCGGAGCCAGAGCAAACCGGCGCGGGCAACTATCCCACCTCGGAGCCGGAAACCCGGGCGATCGCGGATTTTATTGCCCAGCATCCAAACCTGAACGCCGCCGTGGCCTTTCACACCTTTGGCGGCCTGTTGTTGCGCCCCTACAGCCATGCCACCGATATGGAACTGCCCCAAGCGGATTGGCTGAATTACCGGGCGATCGGGCAAAAGGGCACGGAGCTGACCGATTACCCTGCCACCAGCGTGTTTGAGGGCTACTGTGACCATCCGAAAAACGTGATGACCGGGGCCTTTGACGATTGGTGTTACGAGGAGCGGGGGCTGTTTGCCTGGACGGTGGAGCTGTGGAATTTGCCCCAGGCGGCGGGGGTGAAAACGCCCAAACTGCTGGAGTGGCTGGATGACCACCCGATCGAGGAAGATTTGGCGCTGCTGAAGTGGAATGACGAAGTTCTCGACGGGCGCGGCTATGTGGATTGGTACGCCTGGGAACATCCGCAATTGGGCAAGGTGGAGCTGGGCGGCTGGAACCAAATTTGCACCTGGCGCAACCCACCAGCTCACCTGTTGGAGCGAGAAATCGAACGGTTTCCCCGCTGGCTGCTGTGGCAATTGCTGATTTCGCCGCGCCTGGAAGTTGTGAAGGCAACGGCGCAATCCTTGGGCGATCGGCTATTCCAAATTGAATGGGTGGTGCAAAACACGGGCTGGCTGCCGACCAATGGCACGCAAAAGGCGATCGAAAAGGGCGCGGTGCAACCTTGTCGGGCGGCGATCGCCCTGCCGTCGGGGGCGGAGCTGGTGAGCGGTCAACTGGAAGTGAGCTTGGGTCATCTGGCGGGGCGATCGCACCAACCGACTACGCCCTATTACGACCACATGGATCCGACGGACGATCGATCGCGGGTGGTGTGGCTGGTGCGCGGCGAACCGGGGATGGTGGTGGATCTCACAGCTCGGGGCGATCGGGCAGGCTGGGTTCAACGGGCGATCGTCTTGCCGAGTTCATAGACCCTGAAAATTTCAGAAGCTATAACCAGAGGAAGGCAGTTTAGCGCACGCGATCAGAAAACTTGAGTGGCTGTGGTGCTTCCATGACTTTGATTACAAGTCCCATAGACGGGGGTACTAATCCTGCAGCCGCAGCAGGATAATAACGACCTTAGACCACAGTTACTTGACAACACCCCATCGATAAAAGTTATCCTACTACTGTGGTGCTATGTTACCGTCGATTGTATAGACTAGTCCCAGATTATAATAATGCATCAATCGTTGACTCTTAAACACTTCTGATTTTTATTTCTACTAGATCAAAAGCTTGAAATCTAGCCAAAGATTTTGATCTATTTGCCAAGAAGCATCAGTCTATACAGTCCATGATTTTCAACGTTCAAAGCTTATGTCAGAGCTAAACCAGTCTATCGTGCCAGTTAGTAAAATCAGAGTCAAATTTGGAAATATTGAAATTGATTTTGAGGGAACTGAAAAATATATTCGTGATGATTTACCTAGTTTACTGGAGTTGATTTTCACATGTTCTGTAGCATCTGAAAACAACTTGGAAACTGATATAGATGTTGGGGAAGCAGAGGAACTTCCTGCAAGTCCTGATCCTGCTCAACAGAGGATTCAGATGACCACAAATACCATCGCTGCCAAATTGAATGTGAAGACAGGTGCTGATTTAGCTGTGGCAGCTTGTGCTCATCTCTGCTTAGTTAAGGGTGTAGAGATGTTTGAAAGAAAGAACATACTTGCAGAAATGCAAACAGCTTCAAATTACTATCAACAAAGTTATAGTAAAAATTTAAGCAGGATCTTATCTAGGCTTGTGAAAGACAATAAGCTTATTGAACGGTCAAAAGACAAGTATGCTTTGACAGCAAACACCAAGAAGGATATGGAGGCTCTTCTTGCTTAATTCAGCAGAGTTAAAATACCTTCTTTCAAGACAAGATCTTCAACGAAAGACTAAAATTCTAGCTATTCTTATAGCTGATGGAGTTAAGCCTAAAGCTGTATCTGAAATTACAGCTTTAGCCGAAACGCATGGCTTGAGAGAAATTAAAAAGTGGAATGTTTCACAAATATTAGGAGCAGCATCAGGTATGGCAGTTCGCCTGCCCGATGGGTGGGAAGTCACAGATGCGGGAATTCAATTCGTTGCGGAACAGGGACTGTTGTTGCCTTCTCCAATTAAAGAGCATCAAACTGATCTCAGAAAGCATGCTGCGGCTATTACTTCAAATAATGTAAAAGCTTTTATAGAGGAGTGTATTCTTGCTTTGGAAGCGGGTTTATTAAGGTCAGCTGTTACTCTATCTTGGGTTGGAGCTATATCCCTTCTCTATGAAGCAGTGCTCTTAAATCACTTAGCTGATTTCAACTCGGAATTACACAAGAGAAATCCAAAACATAAACAAATCAAGTCATCAGATGATTTGGCAACAATTAAAGAATATGATTTTCTACAAATAATTAATGCCATTTCTATCATAGGTAAAAATGTGAAACAAGAACTAGAGCAATGCCTGCAACTAAGGAATGCATGTGCCCATCCCAGTTCCCTTCTTATAGGAGAAAGGAAAGTTTCAGCTCATTTGGAGATTTTAATTCTTAACGTATATCAAAAATTCCTAATTTAGTTTTTAAAACCCTTTGCTGGTTTTGTGCTCTCGTTATTAGACTAGGCTACTATCTTGAACAATAGCCATTTGAAAACTGCTGTTGCTGAGATTAAGTAGCTCGTACCCCGTAGGGCGGGCACTGCCCACCTACTAACTGCCTCATAGCATTTTCGATATGGCGTACCAATCGTTTTAGGTAAAGGCTGTATTAGCTTTAGGAGTTTAGCGGGTCATCAGTCCTGAGTTGGGCGATCGCCTCCAAATCAAGGCCCGTAGTGCGACTAATCGCCTCATCGTCCAAAACACCCAGTAATTGTTGGGCGATCGCACCAACCGACTACGCCCTATTACGACCACATAGACCCCACGGACGATCGGGCGCGGGTGGTGTGGCTAGTGCGCGGCGAACTGGGGATGGTGGTGGATCTCACAGCTCGGGGCGATCGCTCCAGGCGATCAGGGGCGATCGTTTCTTCGGCGTGGGTGGCGGGAAATCGATCAACCGTAGGGTGCATGGGAGTACGCCCCAATGGTCACGAAAGGGTTAATTTGTGCTCCCATGCACCGAGAATTGAGGCGACCCAACCGATCGGGGATGGTCGTAAATGCGTTACGGGTGGCGAAAAATCGACAAACCGTAGGGTGTGTAGGGCAACGCTCCCTTGATTCCCGACGCTCCCTTTATGCCCTACGCACCGCTGCAATATCGCGGCCCAACGAACTCGTGGGGATGGTCGTCGATCGCGCGGCGGTTGCGGTGCGTGGGAGATTGCCGAGAGATTGTTGTTACAAAGGTGACGCACTCCCACACACCCTACGGCTTGTCGTGGACAATTAACGCCTTTACAAATCGCAAAAAATCCCTAGGACTGTGGCCTGCTAAAGTTCACAAGTCCCGATGCGAGAAAAGAGACAAAAAAGACCACCAAAAAATCCATCCCCTAACCACAAACAAGGAATTTTTCCTTTGAGTAAGAAGGGAGAGTTCATGTGCAGTTTATCGGGGATCTTCCAGTCGTCATTCTCTCGCCACCCCACTCGCGTTGCAAAATCCTTCCAAATCTGATCACCCGGATACTTGCCATCTAGCTTGGCACCACAGGCCACGTAAATCTCCTTTTGCACCGAAAAACCAAATTGCCCCTGGCTGTGCTTCACCCACAACCGATCAATCGCCAACAACTCCTCACAGGGAAAGTTCAACAGCTCCTCATGCGTGAACCATTGCCCCTCTTCCTTGCCCACCGTGGTGATCATCAGCCGATAGGTTTCGCCGTCTGCCCCTTTCCAGTCGCCTGCTTTCATCAGGGCTTCCAGCTTCTCGTAGCGCGAGCTAGCCACGGTTTTTTTCAGTCCTTCCAGTTCTGCCCGTTCCGCACTGGTCAAGTCCAGCCGTTTCGCGGTGGTTTGATAAATTTTGTAGGCTAAGTCTGGGTAATCTTTCTTGGCTTCCCGAATCAAATTGGAAGGATTTACCAACTCCCCATAGAGCAAAATCGTCGCTTCCCAAGCAGAACTTGCAAACTTGTCATACAAGATCGATTCTTGGCGCAGCCGCACAACTTCACTCGCCGCCAAAAACTCCTGAAAACTCAGGTGCGAAAACTCATAAATTCCCTTTTCTTGAGTTTCCACCAACAGTTCACTCACCTCCACCATTTGCCGCAAAAAGTCCCGCGCTGAAGCCTCCGGGTCGCGCTCCCCAATAGGCTGCACAATCACATCCAACAAATCATCTTCTTTGATTTGCTTGTGGCTCTCATCCTCATTGGGGTTTTCCCCCTCATCCGACTTGGCCTGCAGCATCATCGCCAGCGCCAAAATTTGCAACACTTCCAAGCGTTCAGCCGGCCGCAAACACAGTGGAATGTTCCGCTCCTTGGGTCGCCGCGCCGTTTGCACCTCGCAAATATCTTGATAAAGTTCCACTCGCCGTTGGGGTAATGGCTCATCTACGCCATACTCCTTATGGAAGCGACACATCATATTCAGCAACAACGGATTGCCGGCCAAATCTGCCAATTCAGGTCTGGCTTGCAATTGCTCGATCAAAGACTGCGATCGCTCCTCAATTCGCTGCTCAATGTCGGGCGTTTTTTGCCCACCAACTGCCTTGACTTCCTGAAAGCTATACCACTGCCGAATAAATTTTGCTTGTTGTTGTGTTGAAAACTGCCGCACCCACAACAAAGCACTCGGCAAAGGCTGGTTGTAATGTTCCAAACAAGCAGTGGGACGCGAAGTGACAATCAGCACTGATTCTGGAAACTCGCGCATTTGCCGGTTAATCCATTGGCTAACGGCCAGGCGATGATCTTTTGGCACTTCATCAAACCCATCGAACATCACCAACGCCTTGCCTTGTTCCAAAAGTCCTAAAATCCAATTAGGCGGCACTTTTAGGGTTTTGCTCTTGGGTAAGCTAGGCAAATGAATCCTGGTCAGAAAATCTGGCAAATCCGGTGCATTCTCATCAGAAAGCGTCTGCCAATTGGTTTTGGTCGCCAAAAGAATCAGAAAAGGAATTAACTTGGGTGCGCGATAGCGTTGATGATTAACCTGACGATTCCTTTGGCAGTAAACAAAGGTCAAATGCTTTAGCAGCGTAGTTTTGCCATAGCCACCCTTAGCCCGAATCAACATTTGACGATAGCTCGGATCGTGCTTAACTTGTTTCAGCAAATCCCAAATTGATTGAATGCAAGCCTCTTGCATTCCTAGGTTTTGGTCAGAAAACTTTTGTTGCTTTCTTAACTGCCGCTTGAGCCTTTTTTGCTGATCAGCATAGCCCCCAAGCTGTGGATTAATGGTCAGCTCCAAGGGCACAAAAATCTCTTGTAACAATGGACGGATTACACCATCACCCACTCGATCTAGCCCGAGCGGATCATCACGCAGACAAGCCCAACCCTGGCATTCCAGATATTTGACCTCAAACCCTGATAGCCGCCATTTGATCGTTTCGGTCAGGTTTTGATTGGCGCTTTTTGCCCAACCCACCAAGGTGTCCACATGAGCCAGCCCCCTCGCCCCTGCTAGTTCCGAGACGCGACTCAGAACACCTTTTGTGTAGGCCGTCCATGCTGTCGTCACGATCAAAAATAGGAACGAGAGTCCCGCCAATG
Source organism: Limnothrix sp. HT2024 (assembly GCF_059138625.1). NCBI lineage: Bacteria > Bacillati > Cyanobacteriota > Cyanophyceae > Pseudanabaenales > Pseudanabaenaceae > Limnothrix > Limnothrix sp. HT2024. The sequence goes on along the minus strand of NZ_CM181121.1, from coordinate 2,708,137 downwards.
CCCAGTCTTGTCTCAACAGAAAGAAGAGACCTAATCCACCACTACCCAGACTCTTGGCGTGTTTTGCGAGAGTATCAATAACTTGCACTACCCAATGTTGGGCAGCGGCTTCAGCATCCTTGTCTTTGTCTTTGGTGGCTAGCTCGGTAGATTTAGAATCCTTGGCGGTGTTGTCTTTGTCCTTGGTGGTCTGTTCGGCCGACTTTGATTCTGGGGCTTTTTCGTCCTGCTTGGGTTCCGGCTGAGGCGCAGCAGATTCGTTCGGCATCACGAGTCAGAAAGGCGAGATTTAAGCCAATTATGCCGAATCAAGGATTTTGATGAGAGACAGGCGATCGGGGCCCGATCGCCCGGTCGGTAAAAGTACCCAACAACCTCCTAGAATCAGAAGGGTTAACCATTTACGCTAGCGCTTCAAAAACGCCACAATTTTTCTGTGGTGGGGATTTTGGGCGCGTTGCTCAGGTTTTAAGGGGTCTGGATTATGGCTTTTGCGTCGATCGTGCGTGCTTTGCAGCGGTCTCCCTTGACGGAGGAGTTCTTAGGACGGCTCGATCGCGATCGCCAGTTGATTTTTAGCGGCGCGGCCCAGTTGCCCAAGGCCTTCACGATTTCGGCCTTGGCCCAGGCCCGGGGGCGATCGCTGCTGGTGGTCACGGCGACGCTGGAGGAAGCCAGCCGCTGGGCCGCCCAAATGGAAGAGATGGGCTTTGGGGCGCTGCATTTTTATCCCACCTCGGAAGCCTCGCCCTACGAACCCTTTGACCCGGAGCAGGAAACCCTCTGGGGTCAGTTGCAGGTGTTGGCGGACTTGCGGGGGCGATCGCTTCACAGTGACCCCAAGCCGATCGTGATTGTCACCACGGAGCGGGCGTTGCAACCACACCTGCCTCCCGTGGCGGCGTTTGATCCCTATTGCATCAATCTGGAACCCGGCGCGGAGTCAGATTTGGGCGATTTGGGGCGCAAACTGGCGCGGCTGGGCTATGAGCGGGTGTCTCTGGTGGAAACGGAGGGCCAGTGGAGCCAGCGCGGCGACATCATCGATGTGTTTCCGGTGTCATCGGAATTACCGGTGCGGTTGGAGTGGTTTGGCGACGCTTTGGAGCGGATTCGGGAGTTTGACCCGTCGAATCAACGATCGCTCGATCCGGTGGCGCGGGTGGTGCTGACTCCGACGGATTTTGGGCCGATCGTCCGGGCGGCCTTGGGTTGGGAGCCGGAACCCGTGGACGAACCGGAGGCGGAAGCGGAGTTGCGATCGGACGCGGAAGGGGTGCGGCGGCTGTTGGGGCGAGCCTTTGAGCAACCGGCCTGCTTGCTGGACTATTTGCCCGAGGGGACGATTGTGGCGATCGATGAGATCGACCATTGCGGCGGCCATGCCGATCGCTGGGTGGAGCAGGTGGGCGAGCATTGGGCGATCGTCAATCAACACCCGGACAGCTTGCCCCATGGGGAACCCCTGCGCCCGATTCATCGCACCTTTAGTGAGGTGCTGGCGGCGATTGATCGGTTCGATCGCTTCTTTCTGAGTGAGCTGGCCACGGAGGTGGTGTCGCCCCTGATTGCTAACCCGCCCCGGCCGATTAATTTGGCTTCCCGGCCCGTGCCGCCCACGCCGCACCAGTTCAGCAAGTTGGCGGATTTCATTCGCGGCGAGGTCGATCGCAAATTCGCCATTTGGCTGCTGTCGGCCCAGCCCAGTCGCTCCGTGGCCCTGCTGCAAGAGCATGATTGTCCGGCGCAGTTTGTGCCCAGCCCGCGCGATTTCCAAGCGATCGATCGGCTCCAGGGCAACCACACCCCCGTGGCGGTCAAATATTCCGGTTTGGCGGAACTCGAAGGCTTTGTGCTGCCCACCTATCGGATCACGGTGCTGACCGATCGGGAGTTCTTTGGTCAGCACGCCCTCGCCACGCCCGGCTATGTGCGCAAACGTCGCCGCGCCACCTCCAAACAGGTGGATCCGAACAAGCTTTCGCCCGGTGATTATGTGGTGCATCGTAACCACGGGATTGGGCGGTTTTTAAAGCTCGAAAAAATCGTTTTTGACAACCAAACCCGCGAATATTTGGTGTTGCAATACGCCGATGGGTTGCTGCGGGTTGCTGCCGATCAAGTGGGTAGCCTATCGCGCTATCGTCGCACCCAAGATAGCCCGCCCGAACTGCATCGGATGACCGGGAAAAACTGGGAAAAAACAAAAGCGAAAGTCCGCAAAACGATCAAGAAATTGGCGGTGGACTTGCTGCAACTCTACGCGGCGCGATCGGAACAACGGGGCGTGGCCCTGCCGCCCGATATGCCTTGGCAACAGGAGCTAGAAGATTCCTTCCCCTACCAACCCACGCCGGATCAACTGAAGGCAACCCAGGACGTAAAACGGGATATGGAAAGCGATCGCCCGATGGATCGCTTGGTTTGTGGCGATGTGGGGTTTGGCAAAACGGAAGTGGCTGTGCGCGCCATTTTCAAGGCTGTTACCGCCGGGAAACAATGCGCCCTGCTGGCTCCCACCACGATTTTGACCCAACAGCATTACCACACCTTAAAAGAACGTTTTGCCCCCTATCCGATTCAAATTGGGCTAATGAATCGGTTTCGATCGCCCCAAGAACGCAAGGAAATTCAACGGCGCTTGGCTACCGGAGAGTTGGATATTGTGGTGGGAACCCATGCCCTATTGAGTAAATCCACCCAATTTAAAGATTTGGGCTTACTCGTAGTCGATGAAGAGCAGCGATTTGGGGTGAATCAAAAGGAGAAAATCAAAGCCCTGAAAACCCAAGTGGATGTGTTGACCCTCAGCGCCACGCCGATTCCGCGGACGCTTTATATGGCGCTGTCGGGCATTCGGGAAATGAGCCTGATTACCACGCCGCCGCCCAACCGCCGCCCGATTCAAACCCACTTGGCTCCCTACGATCCGGAAGCAGTGCGATCGGCCATTCGGCAAGAACTCGATCGGGGTGGGCAAATTTTCTACGTCGTCCCTCGGGTGGAAGGCATTGAAAAGGTAGCAACGCAACTGGTGGAACTGGTTCCCAGCCTGCGAATTGCGATCGCCCATGGGCAAATGGACGAGGGCGAATTGGAAGCCACGATGCTGTCCTTTGGCAGTGGCGAAGCGGATATTTTGGTCTGTACGACAATTGTGGAATCGGGCTTGGATATTCCCCGCGTCAACACAATTTTGATTGAAGATGCGGAAAAATTCGGACTCTCTCAGCTCTACCAATTGCGCGGCCGCGTCGGTCGAGCCGGGGTGCAAGCCCATGCTTGGTTGTTCTATAACCGCCAAGGATTACTGTCAGAAGCCGCCCGCAAACGGCTGCGCGCGATTCAGGAATTTACCCAACTGGGATCGGGCTATCAGTTAGCAATGCGCGATATGGAAATTCGCGGTGTGGGTAACTTGTTGGGGGCGGAACAATCGGGACAAATGGAGGCGATCGGCTTTGATCTTTACATGGAAATGTTGCAAGAGGCGATCGATGAAATCCGTGGCCAAGAAATCCCGCAAGTGGACGATACCCAAATCGATTTGCACCTGACGGCCTTTATCCCCAACGATTACATTCCCGACCTGGAACAGAAGATGAGTGCCTATCGATCGGTTGCCGCCGCCAGCACCAAACGGGAGCTGACGGAAATCGCCGCCGATTGGAGCGATCGCTACGGCCCGATTCCGCCTGCTTGTTTGCAGCTCTTGCGGGTGATGGAACTGAAGCAAACGGCCAAAAAGCTGGGCTTCTCACGAATCCGAATCGAGAACAAGCAGCATGTGATTCTGGAAACACCGATGGAAGAACCGGCTTGGAAACTGTTAGCCGAAAACCTGCCCGACCACCTGCGATCGCGCTTTGTTTACATGCCCAAAAAAGTAATGGTGCGTGGTTTGGGCGTGGTGAAACCGGAACAGCAACTGGACAATTTAATCGATTGGCTGAGCCGAATGCAGGGTGCATTACCCGAGGCTCCCCTGAAGGCTTCCTAGAAAAAACGGAGCCTCTGAACTGATGCGTCAACCCAGGCAATCGCCCAATCGCTTTCCGTCGCGAATAGCCCCTGGTCAGTGGCTGGCGATCGTCCGGACTACACCCATTTTGGCTATGGAATTGTGGTTGATCCGCTAGCTGGTAAGGTCTACGCTGTCCAGAATTTTTGAGCTATTTTTCAATAACTGAAGCCTTTTCAGTTTATTCCTGGTTACCCTAGCTCATCATTGCTGAATTCCAGCAATACCCGAAGATCGATTGCTGCTGGGCGATACCCATTCCAGTTATGGCATCGTGGTTGATCCCCTAAGATCTAGGCTTGGCTGGCCTTGGGGCGGAAAATGTGGCGGTGATCGCCGCTGTAAAGGCGCGATCGGGCGGTGGTGGCCGTGGTCATGGCATCCAGGGCCGGACTAATCACATAAAGAACAGTGCGAGTTAGGTTTTCCTGGTGGGTGATGCTGGCCAACTCATCCAACCGGCAGAGCACCACTCGCTCATCCTCCCACCCGATCCGGTAGCAAACCGCGATGGTCATCTCCGGTGGGTAATGGGCCGCGAGCTGGTCTTGGGCCCGCTGGGCATGGTGGGCGCTCAGGTATAGACAAAGGCTGGCTTTGTGGGCGGCCAGGCTGGCCAGGTCTTCCGCCTCGGGCACTTGGGTTTCGCCCCGGGCCCGGGTGAGGATGATGCTTTGCACCAGGTTGGGCACGGTCAGCTCCACGGCCAAACGGGCGGCGGCCGCTTGGAAGGCGCTGATTCCGGGCACCACTTCAAAGGGAATTTCTTGCTCCAACAGTTGGGCCACCACTTCATGGAGTGCGCCATAGAGGGAGGGGTCGCCGTCTTGCAGCCGCACCACCTGTTTTCCGGCGCGGGCCCGATCGATCAAGGTGGGCAACCAATCTTCTAGAACAAGCGATCGGGTGTCGATCGCTTCCACCTCGGGCCGGCAATGGCCCAACATCGCTTCCGGCACGAGGGAGCCAGCCCAAAAGACCGTATCCGCTGCCGCCAGGAGTTTTTGACCTCGCACGGAAATCAGGTCGGGGTCACCGGGCCCCGCGCCCACAATTCGCACGGTGGCGGGGCGATCGAGGGCCGACTCGGGCAAAGGGGTGATGGGATCGATCGCGAGGCTGGAATCAGAGGTCATGGTTTTTTGCGGCGGGCGGCATTCAAGCCTGGGGCAGAGCGCTGGGGCAGCGAGACGGAGGTGGACTCCGTGGCCCAACGGCGATAGTCAGCACTCAACTGTTCTACCAGGCGCTGCTTCATGCTTGCCAGCACTTGGGTCAACAGCAGTTGGCCGGTGGACTGAACCGTGGTGGCCGGCAAGCGATCAACCGGTGGGGGCAATTTCACGCGCACTTTTAGATCTACTACACCCTTCAGGCGATCGCCCGCTGAGGTGCTAATGGCTCGCACTTGGCCCACCAACTCCAGGGAAAGGCCGTTGCCCAGCTCCTTGAGACCCACCAGCTCGCAACCGACCGATCGCATCCGCACTACACCTGCTTCGTCAGTCCAAACCCGCAAATCCACCACGGGTTGAAACTGCAAATGGGCAAAGGTGAGGGGTTGCACCGAAAGCCGATAGCGATCGCCCCCCAGGGCCACCACGCGCCCGGGCTGGGCCACCGCCAACGCGACCCGGTGCGGCTGACGCAGATATTCAGCGATCGAGCGACGCATTGGCGGCACCGGCATATCGATCGTCTGTGAGGCAAAGAAGCCAGCAGCCACCGAAAAAGTCTCCGCGTTAGGTTCAACTCACCCTTGGGCAACGGTGGTCACCGCCGGGCGATCGCCACAGGACAGCACCTTTAACAGCGGTTTACAAGGACTAGACCCGATTAGACCCAAAATTTGGGGACTAAGCATGACTTAACGCTACCCAATGCATTCCATCATACCGGTTTGGGCGATCAGCAGGGGGGCGACCAACCGAACCTCTCGATCGCCCGAACCCGCTGCCCGTCGTTCCGGAAGCTTTGGCCCCGGGGCGATCGGTTCGCTCAAATTCGGCCCGGGACGGGGCGCATTAACCGGCACAGTCGGGATCTGGAAATCGTATTCTGAGAACTATCTGCAAGGGTTAATCAACGGTTCTTGATGCCCGCTGCTGGGGCCGCACCCTGCAATTCCCTAATTCCGCATACCGAATTCCACACCCCATATTCTGGCGATGGCTATGGCGATGACCGATTCCCCCCACCCGATCACAATTGGCTACCTTGGCCCAGCAGGAACCTATGCCGAGGCCGCCACCACCGGCTATGCCCAGTGGCGATCGAGCCAGGAATCCTTCCTAGGGGAATTTCGCCCCTATCCCAGCATTGCCAAAACCCTGGAAGCGGCCGCCAGCGGTGAAGTGCCCCTGGTCGTTGTGCCCGTGGAAAATTCCATCCAAGGCAGCGTCACCACCACCCTCGACACCCTTTGGCAACTGGAGGGATTACATGTGCAACAAGCGGTGTTGCTCCCGATCGCCCATGTGCTGGTGACCCAAGCCCCAGACCTGAACGCCATCACCACGGTCTATTCCCATCCCCAAGCCCTGGCTCAATGTCAGCGCTGGATCGAAACCCATTTGCCCAACGCCAAGCCCCTGCCCACCAATTCCACCGCCGAAGCCTTGACCAACGTGCAGGAACAGCCCCAAACCGCTGCCATTTCCTCGGAGCGAGCGGCCCAACTGTACGATTTGCCCGTTTTGGCTCGCGATATCAGTGACTGCCCGGACAATTGCACCCGGTTTTGGGTCATTGCCCGGGAACCGGCGCACCTCACCGGTAGCCACACGGCGATCGCCTTTTCAACCATTAATCGGCCCGGCTCTCTGTTGCAGCCCCTGGCCACCCTGGCGGAACGGGATATTAATCTTTGCCGCATTGAATCTCGTCCCTCCAAGCGCGGCTTGGGGGATTATGTGTTTTTCTTAGATTTGGAAGCGGGGCAACAGGAAGCCCGCACCCAGGCGGCATTGGCAGAACTGCGCGATCGGGTAGAAACCTTGAAAGTGTTCGGTAGTTACGATGCCCTAAAGCTGACCTAGGGGCTTCTTGCCGAAAGGCGCGGGGTTGACCGCGCTCGATTTCCCCGAATCGCGCAGGATCAATTGCGTTCAAGGCCGGTATGCCCAAGACGAATCACGGCGATCGCCAGGGATCTAGTGCGATCGATTGCTGGTTGAGGGGTGGGGCAGTTGCAGGGGTTGCGCTGTGCCCGTCAGGTCTGCCGGAACCGTCACCGCAGCGGAATGACGGCGAGACTGCTTCACCAAGTGGTTAAACAACTGTTCGTAGCGATCGAGCGACGAGTCAAAGCTATACATTTCCAGCGCATGTTGGCGACCCTGACGACCCAGCCGTTCTGCCCGATCGGGATCCTGGGCCAGGGCCAAAATCGCCTCCGCCAAAGCCTGGGGAGACTCCGGCTCCACCACAATCCCCGCCTCACTGCGCCGAATGGCTTGGGCCGCCGTGCCGTGGCTTGGCACAGACCCAATGATCGGCCGGCCACTGGCCAAAATGACCTGGGTTTTCGAGGGCATGTTAAAGCCCACCACATTGCGCCGCTGCACAATCAAGCTCACGTCCGCCGCCGCCATCATTTCTGGTAGCGCTTCCCGAGGTTGAAAGGGCAACAGCTTGACCCGATCGCTCACGGCATTTTCACGGCAATATTGCCCCAATCGCTCGATCGCCCTTGCCTCGCCCACAATCACGAACTGAATTTGGGCCGCCTCGGGTCGGCCATCCAGCACCTTCGCCGCATCAATCACCGTTTCTAGCCCTTGGGTCAAAGCAATATTGCCCGAATAAAGCACCACAAACTTGCCCTGTAACCCATGGGCCACACGAAATGCGTTGTTCTTGGGCATCGGCTGCACAAAGTCCACATCCACCCAGTTAGGAATTAGGGCAATCTTGTTGGGCGACACCCCCTTGCTCACCAGGTTGTCCACAAAACCTTCCGCGATCGCGCTGATGGCCGTTGAGGTTTTATAGGCAAACCGCTCCAGGGCCTCAAAAACCTGAATCGCCCGCTTGCTAGTAATCAGCCCCGTGTGCACGGCCGCTTCCGGCAAAATATCTTGCAAATTCAAAATCAAAGGGCAGCGATACATCCACCGCAGCAGGGCCGCCGGAACCGTCGCCGCCAACGGAGGCGAAGTCATCAGCATCACATCGGGCCGCCAACCATTCAGGGCCCGCAGGAAACTCGTGATCGCAAAACTGCCATCCAGGGCCAACCGCGTCAGCAGGCCGGGCTTGGGTCGAATCCAGACATAGCAGCGATCGATTCGCACGTTGTTAATCACTTCCGTGCAATACAACTTGCCCCGATAACCTTCGTAAATCCGCCGCTCCGGATAGTTTGGCATTCCCGTTAAAACGCGGACTTCGTGGCCACGCCGAGCCAACCCCTCCGCTAGCTCAGTCATCAACGGCGCAATCCCAATCGGCTCAGGATGGTAGTTGTAGGAATAGATCAGAATCTTCATAGCCTTGGGTTTACCAGGGTAAGGGTGACGTAGAACAGGGAGTGACTATTTGGGGTTTCGCCCATCCAACTGCACTGGAGCATTCCGCAATCAAGCCGATCGTGATGCGGCTGTTCCTATTCTGTTGATTCACTGGTTCAGCGTCTGTAACCAGAAAAAACGACGGGCTGCGATCGAGGGCACACCCTAACACCCTTAGAATTCGTTGAAATGCACTTTTCATGGGTCAAAGCACTGGTGACCGGGTGATCGCGCATTCACACCATCACCCCATACCACTTCCACCGAGGAACGGGTGCAACGTTCACTCACACCCAGCTCCAAGACACGCCACTGACTCCTGATCATCCGTCAGCAAAATGGTCAAGTAACTCAATCGAAATGAGTAAGGACGCGATCGGCAATGACCAAACGGGCAGCAGGGTCATGCAAACTGCTCAATTGGCCCCCAACAGTGGTGAATCAAGAACGCTGAATCAAGAACGCTGAGGTTGTTCTCTACAGTCGCCCACGACAACCGAAGAGTTCCAGAGCCGGGGCTAGCTCAGGGTTTTAGCTCAGAGTTCCAGGCTGAGAGCTTTAGGCTCAGAGGATGTCTGAGAAGTATCTTTCGGCCCGAACTAAGCACCAATAGTCGTGGCAGCAAGGGGCTTAAGCCCCTTGTTTCCGTCGATCGCTGGAGCATACAGAGTAGCAATTTTGGCTTTTCAGACATCCTCTCAGAATCTCAGGCAGAGCAAGGCCAACCAAGGATGCCGAATTTTGCTGAAATTGCCCCTGACATGGGCAGATGAACGCACTGGCGCAGCCGAGATCGGAGCAGGCAAATTTGCGCAAATTCGAGCAGATCCGAGTAGATTTGAGCCAATCGGAGTAGATAGCCAAGGGTTCAGCCCTAATTAAAGCTTACGCCTAAGATTGATGAGATGTTCAACTAAAATCTCTGGTTCATAATTTTTTCCAAGAGACCCTTAAAGGGGCAACAATTCCCTTGCCATCACCGTTGAAGGCGATCGAACAAGGGTGCTAGAACAGCAGTTCCATGGGCCGATTCTTAGACATCTCTGGCATTAACTGGCATTAACTGGCATTAAGTTTAAAAAAAACACCAGATTTGGCAAGGGACAAACCCGCGGCCAAACATGGTGTGATTGCAATTTCTGAAGAGTGGAAAACGTTGTGCGATTTGAGCAACTGGTCAAGGAAACTTAGTCAACCTTAGGAACCAGTCGTTTGGGTGTTCAACAGTTGCTTCAGCTTCGCCAACTCACCGGCCCAGCGGGGATCCGGCTGGGCAGAAGCGGCGCTGCTTTCGGCCACCACCGCCCCACCGGGGGCGCGACGGCCACCACCACCGCCTTTTTTGCCACCACCGCCACCGCCACCGCTGCTGCGACGAGCGGCCTTGACGGGGCTGGCTTCGGCGCTTTCGGGGGCTTCGTCATCGCCCTTGCCTTTGCGGGGCATGGCTTTTTCAATTTTCAGCACGGTGTCTTTGAAGGTGGAACCGTTGAACTGTTCGATGATTTGGTCGGCAAGTTCATCAGTGGGAACCGTCACGAATGCAAAACCGCGACATTTTCCGGTTTTGCGATCGACAATGACCTTGGTGGAGGTCAGGTCGCCCGTGCCGGCAAAGACGGCTTCGAGTTCTTTGCGATCGACTTCTTTGGGCAGATTGCCAACGTACAGGCGAATGGACATGACGGATCCCTCTGATGGTTTGCAGCAAGCGCCAGGAGACTAAGCGCCGGGTGACTGGATGTGGTGGTTGGCAGTTACCATTCGGTTGCCATTGAATCGAGAGCACCTCGATGGAAAAGACAAGTTTTGAGAACTTGCCAGCTCTGAGCAAAACACAGCTCGCGCGGGGATATCAAACGCTCTGCTGCAAGCTGCTGAATAAAGGTTGTTTGATAACTATTCAATTCAAATAGACTTGCTATTGCTCAATTGAAAGGAAAGGATCTGTCGCCAGTCTTGAGCAGTCAAGCGCTGACCTTTAGCCATCCGGAGCCGTGTGACCCGTGCGTTGTCGATCGGGTGTGTTGCTGCTGAAGATTTTGCCACGATGGGGGCAGCAAAACTCACCAAACAGTTAAAACAGCATCGATCGAGCGGCTGGTTTGCTGGCATAAAAGTCTATCACGACGCTTTGCAAATTGGGCCAAGATCTCCGGGGGCTGGGCAACGGGTTCGATCGCAGCGGTGATTGCTACCCCGATCGTGAAAAAGCCAGCCGTTGGGGCGGCTGGCCGTGCTTGCTGTGTTGGGAGAATACCAATTAAAACCTGGCCGGGGATGTCATCGACTTTGCATTTTGGGTGACAAAGACGCACACCATCGCAGTTTCAGCAGTTTCAACGAATGGGGTTGATGGCAACTTGAAGCGGCGGTTAGTGCTTGACAGTTCTCCGGGCGTTGGCTAATTAGCCTCCTGTGAAGAAATGTAACATCAATGAAGCAACACTGTAAATCTGGCGTACTGGATCAGCGGGAATTTGAATCCTGGGGAGAATTTGCATACCGGGGAGCTGATCACTTGGGCATCGGGACAGTGGCAACACCGGAAACTAGAAAATTTGGAAATTCAAAACTCTGGTAACCCTAGAGCTGGGTGGGGCTTGGTTGATCGCATTGGTTGATTACATTGGTTGATCACAACCGATCGCGCCGATGTCTGGCCTGATTGCGTCGATATCCGGGCCGATCGGGCGCGTTGAAGTGCCAGTAATGATGCAGATACAGCCGCTCTAGGGTACGACAATCGCGCGTAATGGCCATTTGTTCCCGTCGAGCATGGGCCCGGAACAGATTACCCAGGATGAGGGCTAATAGCGCCACCACCAGCCCGATCGCCGTAGAAACCAGCGCTTCACTGAGACCCGCATTCACGCGACTGGGGCCCTCCCCGGCCCAATCGAGGCCCGCAAAGGCCCCCATCAGACCGGTGACCGTGCCCAACAAGCCCAACAAGGGGGCCAGGGCCGTGACGGTTTGCAACCACAGGTCAAAGCGTCGCAGTTGGGGCCGTTCGGCTTGGGTGGCGGCGCTGAGGGCCAGGCGAAAGGCGATCGGGTGGGGACGGTGTAGCTCCAAGGCCGCCAAGCTAATGCGGGCGATCGGCAGGCCGTCGGCATATTGCTGGAACCGGGCGATCGCCGCCTTGGCATCGCGTCCATACAACTCAAAAACCGCTGGAACCAGTTGGGATCGATCGCGCCGCACCTGGGCCCAAAACCAAGCTCGCTCGATCGCCACCGTCATTGTCGCGATCGATCCCAACAGCAAGGGCACAACCACCGGCCCGCCCGCCTGCAAAATAGCCCAAGCGATCATGGGCAACTTTCCCCCATCGTTTTCATGTTCATGGCGTTTTTGGGATCATCACCCACCTGCACCCCACCCCGCGCAATCATTGTCCAACCCCTTAGCGCACCGTCAAATAGCGCAACCCAATCAACAGCAAAAAGCCCCCATACAGTTTCTTCATCAGGGCCGAACTGATGTAGGGTTGATTGGCGAATATGGCCCCAAAGTAATTCCCCACCAGCAATCCCACCACAATCAACAACCCATACTTGATGTTGAGATTGCCGTTGCGGTAATACACGATTGCCCCCAACAGCCCGATCGGCAACACCTGGGCCGCCAGGGATGTTCCCGTTGCTAATTTTTGATCCAGGCCCAACCACAGCACCATGGCCGGCACCATAATCGCCCCGCCGCCAATGCCAAACAGGCCCCCCGCCAATCCTGCCGCCAATCCAATCAGCAGCAATTGCCAAACCACATCCGTCATTCGGTTTTCTCCTTTCTTGAGCAATTCTGGTTTTTGAGTTTGAGCTTGCTTTTGAGCGCAATTTCGAGTGAATCCCTTGAGCTTGGTACTGGAGCCTAAGCCTGAGCGAGTCATTCCCCCAAGCGCTGCATCGTCAGACTCTGGCACTGTTTTTGGAACCAAGACAAGTTAAAAGCGACACATTTTTCTTGGCAAGACCCGAGTGATGAGCGTTGATACGGGATTCATCAACCATTCACTCCCCTTTAACGAAGTATCCATTGGCAATTCAATGATGAATCACCCCCAGTGAATTAACCCCCGATCAATAATTTCCTAATTCTCGATTCATTAGATCCATCCTTGCCCTATTCTTCATAATCATTCCCTCAAAATGCGATCATTGATCGGATTACGAATCCATTTTTGATGCTGATTGAATAGTGAATTAATTACTGAGTGCAGATCACTAAGCAAAGATTGCAGCAGAGCCATGCCAAAACCTCGGAAACGCTTTGGTCAACATTGGTTGAGAAGTGAAAAAGCCCTTGCCAAAATTATTTCAGCGGCGGAATTAACCCCAGAAGATCGGGTTTTGGAAATTGGCCCCGGTCAAGGGGTTTTAACTCGGCAGTTACTAGATCAGGCGGGGGCAGTGGTTGCCGTCGAGTTAGATCGGGATCTTTGTCCTGAATTGGTGAAAAAGTTTGGGCAACGGGACAATTTTCTGCTGCTTCAGGGCGATATTTTGGCCTTGGATTGGCCGGAACAGTTGGCGGCGTTTCCGAATCCCCAGTTCCAAAATCCCAACAAGGTGGTGGCCAATATTCCCTACAACATTACGGGCCCCATTTTGGAGCATTTATTGGGGACGATCGCCCAACCGAGATCGCAACCCTTTGAGTCGATCGTGCTGTTGGTGCAAAAGGAAGTGGCCCTGCGGCTGGTGGCGAATTTGGGCAGCAAACATTACAGCGCCCTTTCCATTCGATCGCGCTTTTTAGCGGATTGTTCTTGGGTTTGTGACGTAGGGGCCAAGGCTTTTTCGCCGCCGCCCAAGGTCGATTCAGCGGTGGTGAAAATTCAGCCCCGCCCTTTTCCGCAGTCGCCACAAAATGTGAAGCGCTTTGAAACGTTGTTGAAATTGGGCTTTGCCAGTCGCCGCAAAATGTTGCGCAACAATCTAAAAAGCGTCGTGGATTTGGATCAGTTGCGTCATACTTTGGTTGAGCTGGCAATTCCTGAAACGGCGCGGGCAGAAGAACTGAGCCTGGAGCAATGGATTCAGTTAAGCGATCGCTTGGTTTTGGGTTCTTTGTCGATCGAGAACGCAGCAGGAGAGGCAGAGGCATCGATGGAACATGCTGAACCCTAAATAACCAACATTCCTGAACCTTGATGCCAATGGATTGTCCATGCAAATTTATCTAGACCACAGCGCCACCACGCCGCCCTGTGATGTGGCGATCGCGGCGGCCCAACGGGTGATGACGGAACTATGGGGAAATCCGTCAAGCATTCATAGTTGGGGCGATCGTTCGGCCATGGTGCTGGAAACGGCCCGATTCCAGGTGGCGACGTTGATTAATGGGGATCCCACGGGGTTGATTTTTACCTCGGGGGGCACGGAAGCGGACAATTTGGCAATTTTGGGGGTGGCCCAGCGGTTCACCCAACCGCGCCATATCATTTCCTCGCAGGTGGAACATTCGGCGATCGAGCGAACGTTGGAGCGGCTGGAGGCCCAAGGCTGGGCCATTACGCGCTTGCCGGTCGATCGCGCCGGGCGGGTGAATCCTTCAGACTTGGCTTTGGCCATTCGCCCGGAAACGGTGCTGGTGTCGATTATTTTTGCCCAAAGCGAGGTGGGAACCCTGCAACCGATCGCGGAGTTGGGAACGATTGCCCAGCGATCGGGTGCGCTGTTCCACACGGACGCGGTGCAGGCGGTGGGCCGGGTGGCGGTGGATTTGCAAACCCTGCCGGTAGATTTGCTGTCTCTTTCCAGTCACAAGATCTACGGCATTCAAGGGGCTGGGGCCCTGTGGGCAAGGCCGGGCATTCATTTGGCTCCCCAGTTGCTGGGGGGCGGCCAGGAAAGTAAGCGGCGATCGGGCACTCAGGCCTTGCCGGCGATCGCGGCCTTTGGGGCGGCGGCGGAACAAATGGCCCACACCTGGGAAGCGGAGGCTCAACGGCTCGGTCAACTGCGCGATCGTCTATTTGAGCGTTTGGCCCCCCTGCCCGCTTTGCAACCCACGGGCGATCGACTGCATCGCTTGCCCCACCATGTCAGTTTTTGTTTGCGAGGACGGTTGCCCCTGCCCAGCGGTCGGGATTTGGTGCGCCAGCTCGATCGGGCGGGCATTGCCGCCAGCTCTGGATCCGCCTGTAGCAGCGGCAGCCTGACCCCGAGTCCCACCCTGTTGGCCATGGGCTACGATCCCGCCGAGGCCACGGCGGCCCTGCGTTTAAGCTTGGGCCACAGCACCACGGAAGCGGATATTGATTGGACTGCGTTGGTGTTGGCGCAAGTGCTGGAGCGATTGGGCGTTGGCCAATTCAATGGCGGCGATCGCGACTCGCAACGTTCGGTTTTGGGGTGCGCGACTCCGGGGCCTTGCCGATACACTTGAGGCAAATCCCCTAAGTCTAAATCCCTAGCGCGTGTGACGACGCTTTCGACGATTGCGGCGAACCCCAAACCCGCGATGCCGCTTCACTCCCCTGCTCTGAGCGATCGCCCGCTCGATCGCCAACGGATTGATCGACCAACTATGAATGGATGGGTGTTACCAACGGTGGGTCATCTGCTTGCCCCCCTTACCCCCGGAGCGGGCCCAGGAACCCTATCCGCCGAGGCCCAATGGCAGGGAGCCACCAAGGCGATCGCCCAAATCATGGCCCAATCCATGGAGGCGGCCGACGCGATCGAAGCGGCCTTCATCACGGACTTTGCCGAGGCCTTACCCTCCGAAGCGATCGATCAAGGGGTGGTGCTGTTGGGGCCCCTGCCCTTGTTTACGGGATCTTGGCTCGATCGCCTCTCGGTCTGGACTTTCAGCAGCCACCTTTGGCAATCCCTGTGGCTGTTGCCCTCCGCCGATGGGGGCGAACCCTGTCCGGAGGTAACGGAACGGGCGATCGGCCTGGCTCCGGTGGATCCCTTGGCCGCAGAATCCTTTTGCGTGGTGCGAATGCGGGACTTTAGCTTGGCCCTCTCGCTCCAAGAGGACTCCACCGGTCAACTGGTTTTTCGCTTTTCCTTTGACCCCCAGGCGATCGCCGCCGTCTGGCAAGCCCTGCGGGCCCGGGTGCAACTGAACGCCCCTCAGCAGCTCGTGCCGTTTGATGCCCTGGCTCGACAATTTCCCCTCGTGGAACCCAGCTATCGGATCGTCAGCGCCTTCACAGAGCACCTGCTGCAAGCCCTGCCAGCTCCCAGCAACCCCACCCATTCGGAGCCGCGCCGTCGCCCCCTGCGGGCCTCGGCCCGGCCACAACCGGCCAAACCCGCGATCGACCTGGAGCTTTTGCAGGCCCTCGCCCACAGCGTCCGCACGCCCCTGGCCACGATCCGCACCTTTACCCGCCTGTTGATGCGCCAGCAAAATTTGCAGGACAAGGCGGTGAACTACATCGAAAAAATCGATCGGGAATGTACCGAACAAATCAACCGCTTTGACCTGATCTTCAAAGCCGTTGAATTGGAAACCAGCAACAGCGCCCACCTGTCCCTCACGCCCATTCCCCTGGCCCAGGTGTTCCAATCCAGCATTCCCCGTTGGCAACAACAGGCCAGCCGCCACAACCTGGAACTGACGGTGAAGCTACCGCACAAACTGCCCACGGTTGCCAGCGACCCCACCTTGCTCGATCGAATGTTGGCGGAAATTATTGAAAACCTGGCCCGCACCCTGCCCGCCGGTAGCCGCATTGACATGGAAGCGGAAACGGCCGGCAGCCAACTGAAGGTGCAATTGCGCTACGACGCAATGGGCGCAGCCACCCGCCTGGAATCACTGAAGTCGATCGGGCAGTTACTGACCTTCCAACCGGAAACCGGCAGCTTTGGCTTGAATTTGCACGTCACCAAAAACCTGTTCCAGGCGATCGGGGGCAAACTCACCATCCGGCAGCGGCCCCAACGCGGCGAAGTGATGACCATCTTCTTGCCCCTGCAATAGGGCAAGGCCAAAGGACGGCCCGCCATCCACTACCAACGGCGCGATCGCACCCCCCAAACGCCCAACAGCAGCAACACCCCCATCGCCAAAAACAAAACACCAAACACAATCCCCGGCACAAAGCCCAACAGCCCCAACCCCCGTAACAACCACAACACCGCCGTCAGCAGAGCCAACAGGCCCAACCAATTCCACCAAGGAGCCGGCCGCAAATAGGGAGGGGTCATAGCAAAACGTTCAATTCCAGAATCAGGGATATGAGGCAATTCTGCCATTCACGGGAGATCTTCAAAGCAAAACTTCAGTCGCCATGGGGGCCTGAACGAAACAAGGGCGATCGCCTGATTTCCAAGCGATCGCCCTCAACAAAACATGAACAATCGTCAAAAGCTAGCCAACCAGGGCCGCTCTTAGGAGTCGCGATTTAGTCGATCGCGCGCTGGCGCTTTTTCGCAGCCACACCAACCGCCGTCCCCACAGCGAACAGACCCAGCAAGCTAACCGGCTCAGGGGTCGAGGCCACCTCCGTCAAGCTGACGCTATCAATGTAGGCTCCGTAGGTGTCCCGCGTGCCCAGGTAGTTGAACTGCAAGCGAGTCAGGTCAGACACCGCCTTCACCAACAGAGGGCCACTGCTGAGCCAGTTGGTTTGACCGCCGCCGTTACCCGCATTGAAAACTTGGTTGAAGCTGGAACCAAACAAAACGGAGAAGGCATTTTGGTCTTTGCCGCCTTTCCAATTGTTTGCAATTCCCGGACGAGCCGAGTAAGCAAAGGAAAGTTCATAGGTCTTTCCTGCTTTGGTCACGATGTCTTGGAACAGGCCCAGCTCGGATGCTTTGCTGTCATAGAAGTGGCTGTCGAGTTCCACCAGGTTTTTGCCGTCATAGGCTTTCCCGGCCACCCCGGCTTGCACCTCAATTGTGCCGCCCTTGGTCGCCGACCAACCCTCAATTGCTGAAAAAGTCCGCCAGCCGCCGTTAAGGGGAGCGCCTGGAGTCACTTCAAAGCTGCCGTTTTTAACCAGGTTGGCAGCTTGTGCGGGCTGGGTGGCAATCAGAGCAGGAACGAGAGCAAGAGCCAGGGTGCTAGCAATTTGTTGGAAGCGTTTCATAGTGACAATTTTTCCGCAGTAGTGGAGAGGTCTAGCACCCAACGTTTAGGTTCTTGAGTTACATCTTAGATCGCACTTTGAAAAATCGGTTTAAAGATTAAGTGATCTCTAGACGAAGGTTCCGTGAAGAGCGCTTTATTCTTCATAATTATGGCTTCTAATGATAATTTTAAGCAATAATCTCTGTATTCAGTGAAATACTTTCAAGGCAATAGAAAATATTTTGAAATCTCTATTTTTTACTGGCATTAATTTATACAAAGGATGAATAAAAGGTGAAATGAATAGAAAATGACTGAGTTTCAAAGAATCAATTGAAATTTCAAGATTTTCTAATTCCTTTAACGTAAAAATTTAAGATGTTCACAGAAATTCGATGAAGCCCAACAATGATTGTTGCAATGATCAATCACAATCAAAGCCCCTGGCCGTGCCAGGGTGCTGACTTTTAAGACCGAATTTCTAGGGATCTTTCTCAGATTCTGATGGGCCGATCGGGCGCGATCGCCAGATCCACCAAGCCCCCGCACAGAGCGTGCAATTACCAATCACTGTCGTGGCTGCCTGCACCGTTACCAGCCATTCCAAGCGCGGCGCATTGTCAAAAAAGTGCCAGGTACAGGCGCACATGGCACTCACCAGGGCCGGCAACATTCCCCAACTGAGGGCCCGCCAGCTCGGATTTTCGGTGAGGTCGCCGTAGCGCCAAATCAGCACGATCGCGGCGATCCATTCGATGACGCTGGAAACATGCACGATCCAAGTAGGAATTGATAGGGCATTCATTTGGGATGTAGTTAGCTCAACCGTGTCGCGTAGCTCGTAATACTCGGAAGATTTGCACATCTCGCGGATGTTGCTTGGGGCTAGAGGGCGGCGGGCATTGTCCACCCCACAGCTCTGTTGCTGATCGGGGGCGGGCCCGGTTGAGCGATCGCCCGATCGCCCAACCCAACCTTGCCTTGGAATCTAAACCGCTGCCATTTCCGGCTTACGGCCCAACTGCGTCAACAGGCGATCGGCAATTTGTGGCCCCGTCAGACCCAGGCTTTGCATCGACTGGCTGGGCGTGGCGTGCTCCACCAAAATGTCCGGCACACCCAAGCGGGTCACCGGCACGGCCACACCCGCATCGCCCAGGGCTTCCAGCACCGCCGACCCGAAGCCACCCATCAGGCAGCCTTCCTCGATCGTCACCACCCGGCCAATCTTTTGGGCCAGGGGCACAATCAGTTCCGTATCCAGCGGCTTCACGAACCGGGCATTCACCACCGTGGCTTCAATGCCATGCTCGCTGAGGATTTCCGCCGCTTGCATGGCCGGATAGACCATCGTGCCGTAGCCCACCAGCAATAGATCATCACCGGTTCGTAGCACTTCGCCTTTCCCGATCGGCATCGGCTCCCAGCCAGCTTCTAGCAACGGCGCACCCACGCCACTGCCCCGGGGATAGCGCACGGCGATCGGGCCCGAATGGGTCACACCCGTTACCAACATCCGCTGGAACTCCGCCTCATCCTTGGGAGCCATCACCACCAAGTTAGGAATGCACCGCAGGTAGGCAATGTCATACATCCCCTGGTGGGTGGGGCCGTCGGCTCCGACCACCCCGGCGCGATCGAGACAGAAGAACACCGGCAGATCCTGGATGCAAACATCATGGATCACTTGGTCAAAGGCCCGCTGCAAGAAGGTGGAATAGATCGTCACCACCGGGCGCGCTCCCTCACAGGCCATGCCCGCCGCCATAGTTACGGCGTGCTGTTCGGCAATGCCCACATCCACATATTGGTTCGGCAGCTTGGCTTGGAATTTATCCAGGCCGGTGCCGGTGGCCATGGCCGCCGTGATGGCCACAATTCGAGGATCGTTTTCCGCGAGGGTAATCAGGGTTTCTGCAAAAACTTTTGAATAGCTGGGCGGCGTGGGCTTGCTAGCCGGTTTGGCCTTGCCCGTTGCCAAATCAAAGGGATTTTGAGCGTGGTAACCCACTTGATCTTTTTCCGCGATCGCGTAGCCCTTGCCTTTGGTGGTGGCCACGTGGACGAGCACAGGGCCCTTTTGCTTGTGGCCTTCGCGAAAGATGTCAATCAGTTCTTTAATGTTGTGACCGTCAACGGGGCCCATGTAGGTAAAGCCCAGTTCTTCAAACACTGCGCCCACTTTCGACACGGCTAGGCGCTTCATGCCTTCTTTGACCCGATCGAGTTCCGGCGATAGGGAGCCACCAAAGAAGGGCAAATGCTTCACCTGCTCCTCGATGTTGTCCGTTAGGAACTGCATCGGCGGGCTAAGGCGCATTTTATTCAGGTAGCGCGACAGGGCCCCCACGTTGGGCGAAATGGACATGTCGTTATCGTTGAGCACCACCATCAGGTTGGTATCGGGCAGGTGACCCGCGTGGTTAATGGCTTCAAGGGCCATCCCGCCGGTCATTGCGCCGTCGCCGATGATCGAAACCACTTTGTAGTTTTCGCCGGCCATATCCCGGGCGATCGCCATGCCCAAACCGGCGGAAATGCTAGTGGAGGCGTGGCCTGCGCCGAAGTGGTCGAACTTACTTTCACAGCGCTTGAGATAACCAGCAATGCCATCCTTTTGGCGCAGGGTATGGAACTCGTTGTAACGACCGGTAATCAGTTTGTGGGGATAGGCCTGGTGGCCCACGTCCCAGATCACCTTGTCGCGATCGAGGTCAAGGGTTTGATAGAGGGCGACTGTTAATTCCACCACGCCTAAACCGGGGCCCAGGTGACCGCCGCTGGTGGCGACGGTTTGCAGATGTTTTTCTCGAATTTGGCGGGCAATTTCTTCTAATTGGGCGATCGACAGCCCATGAAGTTGATTGGGGTGAGTAAGTTCGCTCAGATGCATAGGCGGCCACCTTGGGTGTTGGATATGGGGAATTTTGGTTTTGGACTGACCCCTATCGACTCTAACGAATCTCCATACCGTTTTTATATTTGGCGCAAATTGATTGCAGCGATCGACCATTCACTAAGCGGGATCCAAAATCGTTGACCTTACGGTTTCAGCAGTGCGCGGTCAGTACATTGCTTTTGAGTGACCCATTCCCTGAAGATAGAAATTGACATCTGTAAAAGATCGGGATCTTGAGATCTAGGGATCTGCAAAGCAAGCGGCACTGGTGCATCACCATTGAGCGCCTTGGGGTCAGTCGCTTGGGGATCAGCGCCTTAGGAGGGGAAGCAGCTTGGGGATCAGGGGCTAGGCGCGATGCTTTTGGGTTGTCTGCGGGTGGGACTGATCGATCCCCAGTTCAGCGCCGTTTCGCCCGTCAATCACCAGTCTTGGGGCAGCGGTGGCGATCGGCGATTGTGTTGATGCACAGGTTAAGCAGCCATGGAATTAGATTTACAGAAGCCACGCAAAGGCACTCAGGAACAGCTACTGATGGGGATTGCAAACCGAATTCGGCAGTCCCTGGAGCTGAGCGAGATCCTGGCGGTGACGGTGGCGGAGGTACGAGCCTTTTTGGAGACCGATCGGGTCAAGATTTACCAATTTTCGCCCGAGGGCCATGGCACGGTGGTGGCCGAATCCCTCGTCCCCGATCGACTGCCTTCCTTGAAGGGGTTGCATTTTCCGGTGGATGATATTCCGCCCCAGGCCAGAGAGTTGTTCGTGCGGGCCCGCCAGCGAGTGGTGGTGGATGTGGCTGAGTGCCAAACGGGCCTGAGTGCCATGGATCCCCCGGGCGATGGGGAATTGCGTAGTCCTTCGACGATGCGCTACCGTCCGGTGGATCCATGCCATGTGGAATATCTGACGGTGATGGGGGTGCAGTCGTCGGTGGTGGTTCCGATCGTGCTGGATAACTTTCCGGCCACCTCTGAGCCGCCCGTTTCCAGCACCCTGCACATGGGCAACCTGTGGGGGCTGTTGGTTTCTCACCACGCGGAACCCCGATCGGTGGATGAGGAAGAACTGCAATTCATCCAAGCGGTGGTCGATCAGGTGGAAATCGCGATCGCCCAGTCAATTTTGGTGCAACGGGTCACGGATCAAGCCCTCCAGGAAGCGAGCATTAACCGCGTCACGGCCCTGCTGCACGAAGCGCCCACGGGCCAACTGCAAAAGGCCCTGGAAGAAACGGTGCAAATTTTGGGAGGCAGCGGCGGCCGGTTGTGCCTTTGGCCCGGGGGCCAGGCCGATCGGGAACTGTATACCGTGGGGCCCCAGCCCCATCCCCTGGCCACCACGGATCAACGCCCCTTCGAGGAACACCGGCTGGTCTATGCCTTTTTGAAAGCGGGCGCAGTGCCCGAGCCACCACCCAACACCACCACTCAGGATTGGTCTCAGGATTGGTCTGTGGAGTGGATGCGCGCCAACTATGGCCTGGCGGCCCCACCCCAGGACAGCAGCAGTTTTAGCCAGCGCGTTTGGGCGATCGGGGACATTTACCGAGAACCCCTGCTGCGATCGGTGGCCCCCTCGTTTCAGTGGCTGCCGATCCGGGGTCTGATTTTGGTTCCCCTCTATTACGGCAGTGAGCTACTGGGTTGTCTCAGCATTTTTCGGGATGAGGTCAACACCGATGAGCTTTGGACCGGCTGGCACGACCCGGACACGCGCCAACTGATGGCCCGCCATTCCTTTGAGGTGTGGCGACAAATCAGGATCGGCCAAGCCCAGCAATGGACGGTCTCTGAGGTGAAGCTCGCCCAGGCGTTGGGGGAACGGTTTGCCACGGCGGTCAAGCAACATTGGCTGTATACAGAGGTGAACAGCCTGAACGCCAGTTTGGAGGCCCAAGTGCAGACCCGCACGGCGGAGTTGCGCCAATCGAACGAGGAACTTCAGCGATCGACGGCGGATCTGGAACGGGTGATCCATCAGCAACAAACCCTGGCGCGATTGATTGCCAAAATTCGCGAGTCTTTGGATCTGGAAACCGTGTTTCGCACCACGGCCCGGGAAGTGCGACAACTGCTGCGGGCCGATCGGGTGGTGGTGTTTGCCTTTAATTCCCAAGCCCCGACCGCCCAGGGCAAAATCATTGCGGAAGATCGGGCCCGGGGTTGCACCTCCATTCTGCACTTGGAATTAGAAGATCCCTGCTTTAGCGATCAGCATGTTCTCCAATACCAAGTGGGCAAAGTTCACAGCATTCCGAATGTGCACAATTCCACCATGCCCGATTGTCATTTGGAAATGTTGCGGACTTGGCAAGTGCAGGCCAACTTGGTGATTCCGATCATTCAAAGTGAGGAGCTGTGGGGACTGATGGGCATTCACCAATGCACCGCTCCCCGCCATTGGCAAGACTCGGAAGTGGAATTTTTACGCCAGGTTTGTGCGCAATTGGGTGTGGCGCTTCAGCATACGGAATTGCTGCAACAAACCCGATCGCAGGCCACGGAATTGGCCCAAACCCTGGATGAGCTAAAGCAAACTCAAATGCATTTGCTCCAAAGCGAAAAGATGTCAATTTTGGGACAATTAATCGCTGGTGTTGCCCATGAAATTAATAACCCGATCGGGTTTATTCATAGCAACTTGGGCCCCATTCGTGAATATTCCGAGTTCCTGATTCAACTGGCCCGGCTGGAAGCCCAACAAGCGCCAAAAGAGCAGATTCAAGCCTTGCTGGAAACCTTTGACTTGGACTTTCTAGCGCGAGATTTTCCCAAATTATTGGACTCAATGCATTTGGGTACGAATCGAATTCGGGAAATTGTCTCGGCGCTGCGTGGTTTCTCACGGGTCGATCGCACCATTACCAACGCCCTGTACTTGCAAGAGGCGATCGAGTCCACCCTGATGATCTTGCAATATCACCTGAAGCCCAATGGCAGCTATCCCGAAATTGAGATCATTCGGAATTATGACAACATTCCCCCCATTGAATGCTATTCCGGTCAAATTCATCAGGTTTGCATGAATTTGCTCTCTAATGCGATCGATGCTTTACGCGAGGCCCAAGAAGAGCAACTCAGTCGCGATCAATTGCCCTTTATTGGTCGCATTTGGATTGAGCTTTCACAACCGGATCCTCAGCATATTGGTGTCACCATTCGAGATAATGGGCCGGGGATTCCTGAAGCAATTCAATCTCAATTATTTGATCCTTTTTTCACCACAAAACCCCTAGGCAAGGGCACGGGATTAGGCCTCTCGATTAGCTATCAAATTATTCAGCGCCATCGTGGCAGCATGATTTGTCGATCGGCCCCTGACCAGGGTGCAGAATTTACGATTACCTTACCCATTACCCAAACGCCGCCGGCCAACGGGGCCTCGGAGATCGGCCCCCATGGCGACGGCTTGCCCGCTTCCCAGCAACCCGCTTGGTCGCCGGAACTGAGTTTTAACCATCCCAAGGCCCGCTTGAACACGATCACCACGCGCCAATTGCCGCCGGGCCGCAAGCCAGAATTGGCCTTCCTGCCGATCGAGTCGGACGCTCGGGACGATCAACCGACCTTTTCCGCTGAAGCCACCGAATGAGCTGAGGCCACCCAATCACTGACCCGACTGCCCAACCCCCAAACCGCTGCCATCCGCCCTATGGAGATCTCCGTTACCTTTTTGCCCGATCAAGTCACCGTCTCAGCCCAACCGGGCGAGATGCTGTTAACCGTGGCCGATCGCGCCGGGGTTGCCATTCCCACGGGTTGTCTGATGGGGTCTTGCCATGCCTGTGAAGTGGATTTGGCAGCGCAGCCCCTACCCAGCCCCGATCGCCCCGATCCATCAGCGGCCCCCAGCAGCCCCGAAGACTCCCAAACCGTTTGTGCTTGCATCAGTGCCGTACCGACCGGAATCTCAGCACTGACGGTCAATTTGGGCATTGATCCCACATGGTAAGGTTGGGCAGTTGATCTGCTCGGAGTAATGCTCGGTGACCACGGAACGCTTCCCTCAGACAGCGATTGAGGGTTTTGCTCTCCCCTTGGGGGCGGTGTCCCCGACCCCTGATCCGCTGCCCCTGGACAGCCCCATTCTGAACAACCCGATCGCGGAAACCGATGTTTTGGTGGTGGGTGGCGGCACTGGAGGGACGGCGGCGGCTATTCAAGCGGCCCGTTCTGGGGTGCGGGTGCTGTTGGCCACGGAGTTTTCCTGGTTGGGCGGAATGCTGACGGCGGCGGGGGTCTGTGCGCCGGATGGCAATGAATTGACGGCGCTGCAAACGGGCCTCTGGGGGGCGTTTTTGCAGGAATTGGCCCAGCGTCAACCCCAGGGACTGGATTGGGGTTGGGTCAGCTTTTTCACCTATGAACCGGCGATCGGGGCGCAGATTTTTGCTGATTGGGTGGCGGCCCTGCCCAATTTACGTTGGATTTCCGGAGTGCGGCCGGTGTCGGTGCAGCGATCGGGCGATCAAATCACCGGGGTTACCTTTGACTCGGGGTTACAGGTTACCGCCCAGATCACGATCGACGGCACGGAATTGGGAGATCTGTTGGCCCTGGGAGAGGTTCCCTATCGTTGGGGTTGGGAGTGGCAAGACCAATGGCAAGAACCCACGGCCCCGGCGGGGCCCACGGCCTTGACCCAACGGTTCCCGGTGCAGGCTCCCACTTGGGTTTTTTATCTTCAGGATTTTGGCCCCGAAGCGATCGCCCCGGAAATTCCCTGCCCCGCTGACTATGACCCCAGCCACTACCGGGAAGCCTTTGCGGGCTATGCCAGTGCCCAGCGCGTGTTGGACTATGGGCGGATTGCGGGCGATCGGTTCATGATCAACTGGCCCCAGGCGGGCAATGACTATGGGGATGATCTCGATCGCCTGGTGGGGACAGCAGCCGATCGAGCAGCGGCGCTACGGGCTGCCTACGATCGCAGTTTGGGATTTGCCCATTGGTTACAACAAACCCTCGGACGGCGCTATGGCTTGGCCGATCAGCTCTTTCCCGACGCTGGAGCCTTTGCCCTGTATCCCTACTTTCGGGAAAGCCGCCGCCTCCAGGGATTGGTAACGGTGACGGAAAACCACATCTTGCCGGTGGTTGGAGGCTGGGGAGCGGCCCTGCCCCGCGATCCCCACAGCGGAGCCAGCAGCGTGATCGCCTATGGCAACTATCCCAATGATCACCACTACCCCGGTGAGGTCTTTCCCTTAGCCCCCAAATCGCTCCGATGGGGAGGGCGCTGGACAGGGACGGCCTTTGCGCTGCCCTATGGTTGCCTGGTGCCACAGCAAGTCGATGGGCTGTTGGTTTGCGATAAGAATATTTCCGTATCTCACATGGCCAACGGAGCCACTCGCCTTCAGCCGGTGGTGTTGGGCTTGGGTCAAGCGGCGGGGGCGGCGGCGGCCCTTTGTGTTCAGCAGCATTGCCAACCCCGATCGCTGCCGGTGGCCGCTGTGCAGACGGCCTTGCTCCATGACTCCCAGGCTCCGGCGGCGGTAATTCCCTGTTTTGGCCTCACGCCCGATCGCGATGATTGGCGATCACAGCAGGAGCACTGGATTGCCCATCCCCAAGCCTATGAGCAACTGCTGACCCAGGAACATCCCTTGAATCTGATTCCACCGCCAGAGCCTTCAGCCACCTTGGGGTTCACCGGTCAGTTTCAGCGGCGCGGCCCCCAGGACTATGCCCTAGAAACGGCCTTGACCCCGGAGCCAATTTCCCTGGTGGCGCTTCATCCTTGGGTGAATTACCGCCTTGGCCAACTGGAATCTGGTAGCTCGATCGTTCTGCGAGGGCGCTATAACCCCTCTGGCCCTTGGATCATTGTGGAGGATCTCCCGGATTAGGGCCGGGAGCAATGGCGGGACTTTGCGATCGGTGATTGATGGATCTCGGCCAACGAAGCCAGGTCACTGATCAGGGGCTTGATTTTGACTCTCGATCAAGGAGTCGGCTTTCCCAGGGGCCGCCACCGCTGGGTTTTCCCGATCGCAACAGTTCGCCCAAGGTCACCAGGCGATAGCCCCGAGCCTGGAGGGTTGGAATAATTTCACCCAGTGCGGCCACGGTGCGATCGCGGGGTTGAGAGGTCTTGAAGCTGCCGTCATGGAACAGCACAATGGAGCCGGGCTGCACCCGCTGCAACACACCTTGCACCAAATCCGCCACCGAATGGGTTGGGTCATAGTCACCGGAATCCACTTCCCACATGGCCAAGGTACGACCCGATCGCCATAGCCAGTAGGGCAACCCAAACCACCGCTTACCCAAGGGCGGCCGCAGGGCGATCGGTCCCTCAGCCCCCGCAGCCCGCAGCCGCTGATCGGTTTCGGTAATTTCAGCGGCAATTTCCCCCAGCCAACGCAGGATCAAATTCCGGTGGGAGTAGGAATGATTGCCCAACTCATGGCCCCGTTGCACCACCGATCGCGCTAAGGCCGGCTCCCGATCGATCTGCTGACCAATTTCAAAGAAAGTGGCCTTCACCCCAAAGCGATCCAAGACCTGCAAGACCTGCTCGGTATAGGGCGATTGGGGCCCATCATCAAAGGTCAGGGCCACCAGCGGCTCCGTTGTGAGCACCCGTCGCACCCCAAACAGGGGAAAGCTATGGGCCACCGGCAGCACTGCCCCATACCAAAGCCCATGGGCCACCAACAGCAACAGCGCCACCATCACAAACAGGGATTGAACCCAGGATTTCCAGTGAGATCGGCAATTTTGCCGCCTGCGCCCATGATCAATCCCCTGCCCGATCGGGGCTGGTTTGTTTGTCCCGGATTTCAGAGGAGTCCCCTGCTCCGATGGTTCAGACCAACCGGCAGGCTGATTGGGCTGCTGCTCCGTCTTCACGGGATGGGCGCTCCACAGACTTGAGGGGGGCAATCAAGAAATTTGGCAGCCAGGCCTACAGTAAATAAACCTGCCCATCGATTAACAGATGAGTAATGCCCTTGGCCTGGAGATAGGGGCCTGTTTTCTGGAACAGGTCGTTGGCATCGGGGACTTTAATAATGCGCTGATTGCGCGCCGAAAATCGCCGCGCCACGCGATGGTTGTCAAAGACCGGGAGGGTGCGGCTAGCGGCTTCCTGGGGTGGAATTTGCCCCAATTCTCGAAAATCTTCTAAGGGACGGGCCACTAACTCCGCTGCTCGATCGATCACGAGATAGCAAGGGTTGGGGATCCGTGAGGTTTCCAGGGGCATAATTTCGATCGGTTGATCCGGATTGGCTCCGCGCCCAAACATGGCAGCCAGGCCCGCTTCACCGTCGTCATCCCCAAACTCAAAATCATCTTCGTCCAGATCCAGATCGTCATCATCTAGATCTAAGTCGGCTCCCAAGTCCGCGTCGTCGGCTTCTTCTGCGCTGGCTTCGTTGATCTCTGCCACGACGGGGCCGCTACCTTTGCGCCGCCGATTCGATCGCCCCCCTTTGCCATTGGTGTTGGTGGTCGCTTCTGCCTGCTTTTTCACTGGCCGGCCCACCCGCGACGATCGCACCTCTTCCTGGGCCTCAGCTTCCAACTCCGCAACAACCTCGGTCAAGGGTTCCGCCACAGCGGTGGCAAAGGCGGTTTCAAACAGTGGCAAGGTTTCCATGGCGGGGAGTTCCATGGGCTTGGCTGGCGTTGGCTCCGGGGCCGCGATGGACTCCGGTAGCGCAGATTCCGCCAACTCCGAAGCTCCACTGCGCGATCGACGACGCACCCGTCTTGTACCCGTTGTGCCGTCGGTTGGTTCCGCCGGTTGGTTGGGGATCGATCGCCCGCCCGATCGCCCGCCGGAGTCCACCATGGGATCCACCTGGGGCGGCTGGGGATCCAATTCCAGCATTGGGACTTCCGGCGCGGCAGTGGCCACAGGCGGGGCGATCGGGGCCGGAGCTGAGGCCGGCGCGGGCACTGACTCTTCGGCCGCCAACTTCAAAATTCGGCCCACGGTTGAAGTGCTGACTCCATAGCGCTGTCCCAGGGTGGCCATGGTGTGGCCGCCCTGGCGATAGAGCGTAATCAGTTCGTATTTTTCGGAATCCGATAACTTGGGAGGAGTCATGCCCAAACCTGGGGAATTGTGCAAATGCCTGCGGACAGTTCAGGGCTTCCAAAGGATGGTCGCCACCGCCCGGGGCCAGCGACAACCTTGAACCCTAGTTAGCCGCTCCCGATGAGCGCCGACGGGCACTACGGCGCGATCGCGTCGAAAGATCGTACTCCAACACGGCACCGATGCCAAACAGCACGCCGCTGAAGATCCAGAACACCTCCAGCAAACTACCGCTTTCATAGTTGCAAATGTTGGCCGTGGCGTACTTGAACCACATATCCGCAATGTAAAGCGAAATGGAGGCCGCCGCAATCATCCGCCAAGATTGGGCCGATCGCCCGCCCCAAAAGGCCAACAACAGCGCCGAAGCCAACACCAGCAGCACAATATCGCCAACGGTATAGACCGGCAAAATATAGTCTGAAATTGGCGTGAGGGCCCCTTGGATCTGTTCAGCCCAGGCCGGCACATTGGCCACGGCCTCGGCGGTGCGTTCCGGGCAAGCGGCCTCCCCCAAAACCAACGGCGAGAAGGCAAAGGCAGTACCTGCCAGACCGATGCCCCCGATCGTCAGCCACTGCCACAGTTCCAAATTCAAACGCCGGGGTAACACCGCCAACAACAGCCCGATCGCCAGCGACGCATAGGTCACAATGTAGAACAGGTCACCGGGACTCACGTCCGGCTCAATCCCCAGACCAATTTCCCAATAGCTAAACAGTAAGTTGCCCAAGCCATAGCAAAGCATTCCCAACCCAATCAGCAACCAAACCGTCCGGCCACTGAGGATTTGGTTGCTGCGCCAGTTCCGAAAGCACACCAGCGCCGCCCACAGATAGGACGTTGTTTCCAACACTGAAGTGGCAATGCTGTACCACTGGGGTAGGGTTTCCCCCGACGGAGTCACACTGAAAAACAGAAACACCGCCAAGGCAACCAGAGACCAAGAAACAGCCCCGATAATTAGGTTGCGCGATGAAAACAGTTTTGGCGATTCGCTCGCAGTCTTAGTCATAGGGGTTGGCTTCAAAAGGTTCTAAAAACCAGGAGGTGACGATCTCATGAGGGACACAGACCACCGCAGATCGGGGATGGATCGCCCAACATCCCTGAGCTTGGAGCCGTCGATTGCAGTTGGGCATTCGATCGCCCCTATTGCCCCAGACGGCCATGGCCATTCGGTTTAGCGCCGCCCAAGGCTAGCGCCAGAGCTTGGCCGCGGGCGATCGCCCCAGCCAGTCCATAAATTCCGAACGCTCGCCCGCATCCATCTCCTGCAACGCATCAAACGCTCGGCTGGTGAAATTGGTATTGCCAAAATAGCCTTTACCCAGCGTGTGCAGTTCCTGTAGCAACCCCACGATTTGCAATTCTTGCCAGGGCGGCAAGGCCGTTTCAAAGGGGTTCACTTCCAAAATGTTGCTCACGGCTGCCTGGTTGTCCAGCCCTGGAAACTGGAGCCGCTTGAACACCTCGCCAATTTCCTGGCGAAACTTCGCGCCCTGGCGTTCTCCCAGCAAATCTTCAATGTCGAAGTACACCGCCTGGAGCAGCAGCATCCCCGCCAGCACATAGGACGATTTCGCCGCCCCACTGTCGCCTGCGCCAGCATCCGCTACTCCCAGGCGATCGAGCCGCACCTTGCCCCACACACTGAACCGATCCGGCTCTTCCAGCAGGACGCAAGCTTTCCCTCGGTTATCCGTCAGATCTCGCCACAAGGCCCGCGCCTCTTCCGCCTGATTTGCGCCAAAGACATTCAGCAACGTGAATGTTTGACCCTGATAGCTCAGGATCGGAATTTGCTGATCTTTTTCGGGATGCCGGACGTTGGAAATGTCCACGTCTTGCCGCTTCAGAATAAACATGCGTTATTCAAAGAACTCATGCTTGGAGCTACGCCATTCAAACCAGAGGCCACAGGGCCGATCTAGCTTGAACTCATGCAGTCGATCAACCAGAGCTGCTCCAGAAGCTAGCCCCAGCAGGGTCGTGAGGGCTGCATAGACAGCTTTCCCAACCGGTGAACTGAGCCTGCGCTGGGCATCATTCTAGCCCAGGGCCCTTAGCGTAGAGCTATTGGGGGATCTAGGGTCGAAAATCAACTTTGGTCTCTCAAGTGTACCCCGCGACCTTCTAAAAACTGGCTCTTGGCGGAATTGCCTCGGAATGGATGTTCTGAGGGTGGGTTGATCACTCCCATCAACCTCCTCAACGGCCTTGCTTGGGGTTAGGTTAACTCGATACAATTCGTAAACCTTGAAAGGCGGCCAGTCCAGGCGTGTCATCCTGAGTCGCGGATGAAACCCACACCGCCGCGATCGAGCCGGAAGCGCCCTGATGACAGCATTCGTTGGCGAACTGCTGCAATCAGGAGAAGCAATGGTTTTCTCAAGGCCCTGGGAACTTCCGCCGATGAATTTTCCCCGGATGATGTGTGGGAATTTTCACGGAAATCTCTACAAATCTCAGTCTGGGTGCGTAGCTCAGTGGATAGAGCAGCCGCCTTCTAAGCGGCCGGTCGCAGGTTCGAGTCCTGCCGCACCCGTCCTCTGTTCGGGTCTTTAGCTTGTGTAGCAAGAGCTGGTTGAGCAAGGGGTTAATCAACGGCTGGAAATCTTGCCCCGAACCGATGACTCCTCGTTTTTCGATATTTATCGAAAAATATCGAAAACACCGATCGTGATGCTGATCGGGCCCAAAATTTTGAACGCCTGGCCCCGAGAACGCTCCAATAATTGATGAGTAATTGGTGAACAGAGCGTTGGCCCCGAGGAATTAGCCATCTCAAAGATGCCAAAGATCATGGCTTGAAACCTCGATCGCTTGAAAATCTTGAACACCACCCTCCACATTCAGCCATGGGGCCAGATAGACAAGCGAAATAGAAATATGGCAAAAGTCAGGAAAGCAGCACAAAGACGGCAATAACAGAGCAGAAGCGCAGCGGGAACCCGTCGAAACCCGGCCGAAAATTCGGCACAAGTCCAGCGAAAAACAGTCACCGGCATAGCAACCACACCAACAATCAATACAGACAACACAGACAACACCAACATGACTCAGCCGTTGAATCAGCCAACGATCGGGAAAACTGCCTCCTCCCCGGCTTACCGCAGGCGATCGCGCTGGAGTCTGGTGCTGGCGGGCATTGTGGCCCTGGTGCTGGCGGTTCCCGAGGGCCAAACCGCAGCCCCCAAGCTGGTGAACTGCGATCGCCTGCCCCATTGGAGCAACTTTGCCAGCGGCCCCCAGGTGAACCAACCCCATATTTTTTGTGGTGAATTTAGCAACGGTCGGCCCAAGGGGTTCCATTCCCGACCGGGCGGCACCAATCCCCGCACGGTGGCCCGGTTTCAAGTGACCCAACCACCCAACCGGCGAGGGATCTATGGGGTGCGCTGGAGCCATGGGGCCGATCCCAGTCGGGAAAAGTTTTCTACGATGTTTCCCGATCGCTGCTCTCAAGCCCAGGTGTTGGAATCGATCCGCTATGCGGCTCGCAATCAAATTAGTTGCCCAGGGGGCGCGCCCGATTGGGCTTGGTGCGGTTATAACCGGCCTGGCAACCGATCGACCTCGGCCCAAGCGGCCGTTGCGCCGGTTGCTCAACTCATGCCCGCTGCGCCTGGGGCAACCGCCTTGGCGCTTCCTAAGGATCCTTCGGCGGCGGAAAATTCCCTGATCGCCCAAGCCAGCCGGTTTTGCGAGGCCAACGATGGGCAGCGGTTTGTAATTGCAGGGGCATTTGTGCGGGGGCGCAATCAAATCAACACGGCTTTTCCCCTGCGCTAGGGTACAGGCCCGGGAGCATGATGATTCTCCGGAAGCCTGATCATTTCCCGGGAGCATGATGATTCGCATTGCAGCACTGACAGTACAGCACTGGCATTGCTGCAATGCCAGTTTTGCTATCTCTGGCTCGCGGTTTTTACGGATGGTTTCCCATGACGGATTTTGTTGTTTCTTGCTTTGAGCAGGCCCAAGCGGCGATCGCAGCGGGCCAGGTCGATCGCGCCGGTCAGTTGTATTTGCAGGCCACCGACTTCCTAAAACCCCAAGAACATCGCCGTTGGGGCGAACTGTTCCAGCAGGCGGGCCAGTGGGATTGGGCGGAAACCCTGCTGCGTCGCCTCACCCGACAACACCCCACCATGCCCGAGGCCTGGACGGATTTGGGAACCCTGTTGGTCAGTCGTGATCAGCTTCCAGAGGCGCAAACCTGCTTTGCCAAGGCCCATCGCCTGCGGAACTGGCCCGAAAGTGGCGATCGGGGTTATTGGTTTTCCCGAGACTGGTTTTCCAATCAATTGCCCAACTGGGTGAACTGGGTGCAGCCCTTGGCCGATCGGGGGCCGATCCAGGCTTTGGAAATTGGCAGCTTTGAAGGGATGTCTGCCTGCTGGTTGCTCGATCGCGTCCTGCTGAATCCGGAAGCAAGGCTCACCTGCATTGAACCGGAAATTCGTCCCAGCCTGCGGGACAATCTCGATCGCACCGGTCGGGCCCCGCAGGTCACCCTTCTGTCTCAGCTCTCTTGGGAAGCCCTGGCCCAACTGCCGGTTGATCACTACGATTTGGCCTACATCGACGGTTGCCATGCGCCTTGGGTGGCCTTTCGCGATGCTGTCATGACCTGGCCCCTGGTGAAGGTGGGTGGGCTGGTGGTGATTGATGATTATCGCTATGTGGGTTTGCCGGAGGATTGCCCACAATTCGGTGTGGATTTGTTTATGTTGCTGTTTACCCACTGTTTTGAAGTGGTTTTCAGCGGCTATCAGCTTTTTTTGCGCAAAGTTCGCGATTGGCAACCCCTCACAGCTCCCTGGCAACGGGCGGCCGAGGCCACAACGGATCCGCTGCTCTTGGATGCCTTGGCTTGGGCCTTGGCGCGATCGCACCAATGGGACGCGGCCCAACAACTCTGCGAACGGGCGATCGGGTTGGCTCCCCAAGTGGCGGCTCCCTATCTCACCCTGGCGGAAATTTGGGCCCAGCGCCAGCCGGAGTTTAGTGATCAAGACCTGGCGCACTATGGGCCCTTGACCCGATCGCTAGTACAGGTCTTTGGCCACAGTCACCCTGGCTTTGCCCTCAAAACCGTACCCATCGGCACTGGCTACGACTTGGAACCCCTGGTGGCCTATCTGCAAGCCCTGGAAAAGGATACCTACTGGCACGAACCCATTGCGAATCTTTTGACCATTTTGGAAGAACAGGGGAAACAACAGGGAATGTCGCAAGCCATGGCCGTTTGGCTCGATCGGCTGCATCATCCCCCGGTGGGCGGCTTGGCCTTGCCCCACCGCCCCGATCTTTGGCGCTTGATTGGTGACTTGGCGATCGGCTCCAACAATGCCACCGCCGCCGCATTGGCCTATCGGTGCGCTCTTTAGCCCCCAACCCCGGCCTTGAGCCGCAAAAACCGCCAGCCCTTGCCAATCCATGGCAACAGCTAGCCATTGCTCCCCATGCGCCAAGCCCGAAGCGATGTTTAGGCGATCGCCCCGCCCAGGTCTCCATTCACCCGGCTCAGCCAGACCCCGCCAGACAAAACCCGCCAAAAAGTGATGATCACCACACCCAAATCCGGAAACGGGTCGCTAAACTGAGATCCGACGATTGCGCTCGATTGCTACCATTTCCATGGCGACCCGATTAAGTTGCACTGCCCAAGGAACTTTTTCCTAAGAAACTTTTTGGGAACACAGTTCGTCAGGGTTCAGCAAATTTGGCAAAAAATTTGAGGAATTTGCCTAAATCAACTTGAAAAACGGTTGATTGCTGTTTTTTTCACTTTCCTCAGCCTTGAGCACTCTCTCTTGCCTTGCCACTACTCGATCGACTCTTAGCTTCTACGCATCTCAATTAGGTTCTCCTTAGTCTCCCTGCGTCGTTTTCCTTCCTGTTTTCGTCCGTAATTGTTACCGGTTGCGCAAGTTGGGCGGAGAAAAGGCTTCGCTCTGGAACCTGAGCCGTTGTTGAAACAAGGCTGCGATCGCGATCGACCCTCTGGCCCTCGGCACGGGAATCAAGGCTCATGGCTGCGGTCAGGAGCGCACTCAGCCATGGGCCTTAGATGCACGCTCGCTCAATCACTCCACAAACCAGCAACCTAGCATCAGTCTTGGTTGTGGGCTTTGGTTTCGATGGGTCTCGATCGGCCGTGACTGAATGCCAGCCTAGCTGAATTCACGGGCTGGTCAGTCCATTGGGGGAGGGGGTCTCACCCTGTGACGGCGATCGCACCCAAGCCCTGTTTTGATCTCAGGGGATGACGCTCAAGATCCATGCGGGGTCAGCGATCGGTCACTTCGCTGATTAGGCTTTCCCCCGATACTAAAAACTGTGGCAACCGGAAACTTCCCAGATCCTTGCAGTCGTTGAGTAGGTCTCAAAGCAACATGACTTCAATTCGCGAGATTGTGTCCGAAGCGTTAGCTGATCAATACCTGTCGATCGAGGCAGAAGAAGCCCTGCGCCAACTGATGCGCGGGAAATATGGCCCCGATGACTTTGAAGCGTTTATGGCCCTTCAGCGGGCGTTTTTGTCAGGCAGCTTGCGCCAAGAGTCCCGTGAACGGTTATTGGGTCAGCAAAATTTCACGATCGCGGCGGTGGCTGACTCAATCGCCCCGGCCTGCACCACCCGCGATTTATCCTACGCCTAGGCTCTCGATCTCAGTTCAGGGATTCAATCCCCGGGATTTTGTCCCCCCAGGCCCTCAACCCAGCCGCTAGCCCAAACTACAAAGCTGATCAAAAACAGCCACCTCCCCAACTGAATGAGGGAGCTGGCCGCTTAACTGATGATTGGGGTTACCGCTGTTTAGGGTTTGGTCTGGTTGGGTTTAACTCAGCTTGGTTTGTCGATTCCGCTCGATCGAGTGTCCCCAAATTTCGAGTGTCCCGAGATTTGTCCTAGAACGCTTCGCTCAGATCTGCTTCATCCAAATCGTCAGTGGATCCCCCAGTAATTGCCCCCGCTTCTTCCAGCTTTTGGCGCACGGCCAACTCCATTTCTGCCGCGATCGCCGGATTTTCCTTCAGGTATTGAATAGCGTTGTCACGCCCTTGGCTGATGTTTTCGCCCTTGTAGCTATACCAAGCTCCCTTGCGCACCAAAATTCCGGTGGATTCAGCCAAGTCCACTAAGCAGCCGATCGAGGAAATGCCTTCCCCAAAGATGATGTCAAATTCTGCGATCCGGAACGGCGGCGCGACTTTGTTTTTGGCGACTTTGACCTTGGCCCGAATCCCAAATTCTTCGGTTCCCTTCTTCAGGGTTTGAATGCGGCGAATGTCCAAGCGCACCGATGCATAGAACTTGAGGGCATTTCCGCCCGTGGTGGTTTCCGGGCTGCCGTAGGTGACTCCAATTTTTTGGCGCAATTGGTTCAGGAAAATCACCGTGCAGCCCGATTTGCCGATGTTGCCGGTGATGCGCCGCAGGGCATGGCTCATGAGGCGGGCTTGGCTGCCCACTTGGGCCGCGCCCATTTCTCCTTCAATTTCCGATCGGGGAACCAAGGCGGCCACCGAGTCCACCACCACCAGATCGATCGCCCCCGATCGCACCAGTTGATCCACCACCTCCAGACCCATTTCCCCCGTGTCCGGTTGGGAAACCAGCAGATTATCAATATCCACCCCAAGGGCCTTGGCATAAACCGGATCTAAGGCGTGTTCTGCATCCACAAAGGCCGCAATGCCGCCCGATCGCTGCACCTCCGCGATCGCATGGAGTGCTAGGGTCGTTTTCCCGGAACTTTCAGGGCCATAAATTTCCACCACGCGGCCCTTGGGAATGCCACCGCCCAGGGCCAAATCCAAGGTCAAGGCCCCGCTGGGGATGGTTTCCACCCGCATTCGGGCCGCATCTCCCAACCGGACGATCGCCCCTTTGCCGAAGCTGCGTTCAATTTGCTGAACCACCAGCCCCAGGGCTTTTTCCTTTTCCTTGCTAATTTCCTTGGTGGGCCCTTCTTTGGCGGCGCTCTCTTTGGCCGACTCCTTAGCCGCTTCCTTAGCGTCCTTGGATCCTTTGGCGCTGCTGGCGGATTCCTTGGCGGTGGCCGTCTTCGCCGTGGGGTCAGAATTTGCGGATGCGTTGGAAGCCATAGTCGCCTGGGGGTCAACGGTGATGGAAGATTTACTGCCCGATCGCACCGTGGCCGGCTCCGGCAAGCCCTGATCGGCCGGGGTGCCTGCTAGGGGAGCGATCGAAGCGGCTTCTATTGTAGGAGGAACTGGAGTCGCAACGGAGGCGGCGGCCATCCCGAAAACCCTCAAGACGAAAGAGCTTCTCCAATTTAGCAAAAATTCGTACAGAAATCAAACAATCGCCCGACGGAGCCAGCGGGTTCAACCAAGCATCCCAAACTGGCCCCTGAAGCAAACGGCAACCCCTCAAGCGATCAAGAACAGGCTAGAACAGGAAATATCGCTGGGCCATGGGCAGAATGGCGGCGGGTTCACAGGTTAATAATTGACCGTCGGCAAACACTTCGTAGGTTTGCGGATCCACTTCGATCACCGGTTGGGCATCGTTTAATTTCATGTCGGATTTGCGGATCGATCGAATCCCCGACACGGCCACAACCTGTCGCTGGAGACCGAGTTTTTCGGGAACCCCGGCCTTGAGGGCGGCTTTCGAGACGAACGTGAGGCTGGTGCTGTGGATCACTTTACCGAAGCTGGCGAACATCGGACGGCCATGCACCGGTTGCGGCGTGGGGATGCTGGCGTTGGCATCGCCCATTTGGGCCCAGGCGATCGCCCCGCCCTTGATCACCAGCTCCGGTTTCACGCCAAAAAATGCCGGTTTCCAGAGGCACAGATCCGCCAGTTTGCCCGGTTCGATCGACCCCACATGGTTGGCGATCCCGTGGGCGATCGCCGGGTTGATCGTGTATTTGGCGATGTAGCGTTTGGCGCGGGTGTTGTCGTGGCGGGCCGGGTCTTGGGGCAGGGAGCCGCGCTGCACCTTCATTTTGTGGGCCGTTTGCCAGGTGCGGATGATGCTTTCGCCAATCCGGCCCATGGCTTGGGAATCCGACGACATCATGGCGATCGCCCCCAGGTCGTGCAGGATGTCTTCGGCGGCGATCGTTTCCCGGCGAATCCGCGACTCGGCGAAGGCCACGTCCTCGGGGATGGCCCGATCGAGGTGGTGGCAAACCATCAACATATCGAGGTGCTCCTCGATCGTGTTCACCGTGTAGGGGCGCGTCGGATTCGTCGAGGAAGGCAGCACGTTGGGCAAGCCACAGACCTTGATGATGTCCGGCGCATGGCCGCCGCCCGCGCCTTCGGTGTGGAAGGTGTGGATCGTGCGGCCCTTGAAGGCGGCCACGGTTGCTTCCACGAATCCCCCTTCGTTTAAGGTGTCCGAGTGGATCGCCACCTGGATGTCATAGTCTTCAGCGACGCTCAGGCAGGTATCGATCGCGGCGGGTGTGGTGCCCCAGTCTTCGTGCAGCTTCAGCCCGATCGCCCCGGCCTTCACCTGCTCAATCAGCCCCGCCGGTTGGCCGCTGTTGCCCTTGCCCAAAAAGCCCAAATTCATCGGAAAGGCTTCCGCCGCCTCCAACATCCGGGCCATGTGCCAGGGGCCGGGGGTGCAGGTGGTAGCGTTGGTGCCAGCGGCGGGGCCCGTGCCACCGCCGATCATCGTGGTAATCCCGGCGGCCAGGGCCGTTTCGATTTGTTGGGGACAGATGAAATGGATGTGGGTGTCAATGCCGCCGGCCGTGACGATCGCCCCTTCGCCCGCAATGATTTCCGTGCCGGGGCCGATGATGATGTCTACGCCCGCTTGGGTGTAGGGGTTGCCGGCCTTCCCGATCGCCGCGATTTTGCCGTTTTTGATGCCAATATCAGCTTTGATTACGCCCCACCAATCGAGAATCACGGCATTGGTAATCACCGTATCCATCGCACCGTTACTATTAGTAATCGGCGATTGGCCCATGCCGTCGCGGATTGTTTTGCCGCCACCAAATTTCACTTCATCGCCATAAACCGTCAGGTCTTTTTCGACTTCAATCAGCAATTCCGTGTCGGCCAATCGCAGGCGATCGCCCGTCGTTGGCCCATAGGTTTCAGCATAGGTGTGGCGATCGATTCTGTAGGGCATTTTCAATACCTCTGAGTGGAATTTCCCTGATAAGGAAGTTGTCAAATAACCAAGGAAGTTGTCAAATAACCATTGCCAGCCGATCAATGGCATTATCATTGTTGATCTATCGCCGCACGATCGAAGTAATCAAAATCGTCACCGTGGCGCTAGCAATTAACCCAAAGGCCAGTTGCACAACCCATTGCGTTGCTTTTTGATAAACTTCAAACCGTTCATCGCTGCGATCGAGCCGCATGTTCGTTTCTTCCAACCGAACATTTGTTTTTGTTAACTCATCAGAGAGTGCATCAAGCTTTTCAGCAATGCCTTGCAAACTGGGTTCCGTTGACATACCAACCTCTTACAAATATTGTCAGCTAGGTGATCAACAGCGCGATCATTTTGACCGTTTGATCGGGTTTAGTTAATGACAGGCTAGAAGTCTACGCTACAGGCTCCAGCGAAGAATTAGGAGCATTTGAGACCCACCAAACCTCGATCCGTTACTACATTCAGTCCTGTAATCTGTCTCGGCCTGACGTTATTTTCGGGATTTTTTCTCGGCTTTCTTCTCGGCTTTTTCCTTTGACTTCTTGCTGGGCTGATTGCCCTCCAGTGGCCCTTCTACCAGTGCATTAAACCCGTAAATTTCCCGGGTTCCGGCAAAAGGAACCAGCGTCACCGTTTTCTCATCACCTGGTTCAAACCGAACTGCCGTTCCCGAGGGAATATCCAAATGGGTTCCCCGAGCCGCCGCGCGATCGAACACCAAGGCTTCATTCACTTCAAAAAAATGAAAATGGGAGCCAACTTGAATCGGGCGATCACCCCGGTTTTCCACCGTGATCGTCACGGGAGATCGACCCACGTTCAATTCAACTTCGCCGGGTTCAACAATCAATTCACCGGGAATCATGGCATTGTTCCTGATCGCAAGTTTGTACATTAGGGGCGTGCGGCCGTAGGGCCTGTCGTCGTTTAACCCGAAACCCTAGATCTGCCGTTAGCGGATCGTAAGGGACAAGGGGCTTAAGCCCCTTGTTACGACGGTTAGGACACAGAAGATCAACCGTTCTAGCATCACCTCGAAAAATGACGACACCCCCTACGCCCCTACTAACGAATGGGGTCATGCACGGTCACCAATTTCGTGCCGTCGGGAAATGTCGCCTCCACCTGCACATCGTGGATCATCTCCGCCACCCCCTCCATCACCTCATCCCGAGTGAGCAGCGTTGTCCCCTCCGCCATCAGTTCCGCCACCGTTTTTCCGTCTCGCGCCCCTTCCAAAATGGCCGCCGTCAGATAGGCCACGGCTTCCGGATAGTTGAGCTTCAGTCCGCGATTTTTGCGGCGCTCAGCCAACAGCGCGGCGGTGAAAATCAGCAGCTTGTCCTTTTCTTGGGGCGTGAGTTGCATAGGGCGATCGCGCAGGTCATCTTGCCAATACTCTGTTGTTGGTTGTACCGCGATTTGTCTAGCAGGCCACCGATTGATTGCGAAGATTTTGGGTTTCGGGGTTGGGAACGCTCAAAGGGGCCAAAACCGGGAGACGATCGCGGGACGATCGCGCTGGTGACGGCGTACCAAATCCCATACCTGCCAGAACCAGCGCCGGGCCTCACTGACCGAATGGCCCCGATAGCGACAAAGCAGCCCGGCTTGTAGTCGCGTGATCCCGCAATCGACCCGATCGCCTTGGGGCAGGTGCGATCGCGCTTCCGTGATTAGCTCCTTGGGCAATTCCTCACCAATCCAAGCCAGCGTCCCAACGATCGGGCAGCCCGCCAACCCGTGGGAACCGTCGCGGGTCGCCGGGTCAGTCGCGTCAATCCGTTGCGGATCCAGCCAGACCAGCCGATCGCCCTGCCACACTTCCAGGCGCGATCGCCACTCGCCGCAGCCGTAGCGCTCACCGCCGGCCGTGCGCCCCAGTCGGACAATTTCGCTGCCCAGCCAACTGGCCCCCGCTGCCAGGTCAATGCGCGATCGCTGCTCATACAACGCGCCATCAAAAATAATCGTCTCCTGGGGCAACCATTCCAAGTGCGCCCCTGCGCCCACCCGTACCCGCACCGATTGTTGGGCAAACCGCCCGGCCGGATCAATCAGCGATCGCCCCCGACTGCCATAGATCTTGGCCGCCGAAACCGTCGTCACCAGGGCCGCCGTTTCGGGAGCCAAATCCAACGAAATCGACAGGCGATCGCCCCCCACCATGCCCCCCGCCACATGCAACATGGCCGCATGGCCAACCTCCGGCCCCTCGGGATAGAAAGGTCGCTGAAATTGCAGGGGCGATCGGGTTTGGGCCTGCACCTGAGTGCGATCGCCCGATCGCGCAAACTGCAAATCGATCGACCCATGCCAGGTGCGATCGGTCTCGGGCGTTGGATGGGGTGCAACGGTCACGCGGTTTCCTCCGGTTGTGAACCCACCTTCAGCCAACCAAAAATCTGCTCCGCCGTCAGGGTCAGGGGCAAGTCCGGTAAGCAAAGCAAGGGATCTGCCCGCCGACCGATTAAGGGTGAGCGATCGGGCAACAAGGTCAAAACAGATCGATCCTGGGGATCAACTAACCAAGCCAACTGACTACCAAATTGCAAACTGTGCAATAGGTTATCTAGCACTCTGGTCGTTGATTGCTCTGGGGACAAAATTTCAATCATCCAATCTGGAGCGGCTAAAAACTGATCGATCGGCTCACCGTCGTCCGTCAGCAGCACTCGTTCCCAGGCAATCACCGCCACATCGGGGACGATCGAGCGATCGCCAAAGGTACAGCGCAATTCCGGCATAGCCGTGTAGCGATCGCCCACCGCGTCGATCGCCCGAATCAGTCGTTTTTGCAGCAGGGAATGACGAAACTTGGGCATGGGCTTTTGGACTGCCCGGCCGTCGAAATATTCCCAAGCGGGCGAATCGTCGAGATCGGGGCGATCGAGAAATTCCGCCAGGGTGGCGAGCGGGGCGATCGAAACCGTCATAGGCACGCAGCCAGCGAACAGCGCCGCGAGAGGACTTCCTTCAGCCTAAGCGAAAACAATCGGCACGGAAATGGTCAATTCCGTAGGGGCGCAACGCTTTGCGCCCTCTGTTCTGATATGTTGACATGCTCGCGATCAGAGGGCGTACGGCGGTACGCCCCTACGAATTCTGATTGATTGGGGTAGGGGCGCAACGCTCTGCGCCCTCTGACGATGTGATTTTGAAACCGATCGCTGGGTGTGCAGCGGTACAAGCAACAATCGCCCCTATTTCAAATCGGCGATCGCCCCTCGGGCCATTTCGGCGATCGCTCGATCGGTTGCTTTCGGCAGGTGATAATACTTGCCGCCCGCCGTTTCTGCCAGTTCCTTGGCGAAACCCGTCGAAACGAATTTGCTTTGGGTGTCGATCACCAACAGCTTGATGTTCAGGGCGCGGATTTTGCCGGAAATATCCAGCAGCTCTTGTTTCACGTCGGGTTTTTC
Organism: Limnothrix sp. HT2024; assembly: GCF_059138625.1. NCBI lineage: Bacteria > Bacillati > Cyanobacteriota > Cyanophyceae > Pseudanabaenales > Pseudanabaenaceae > Limnothrix > Limnothrix sp. HT2024. The sequence goes on along the minus strand of NZ_CM181121.1, from coordinate 2,666,016 downwards.
GTCTGGCTCCATGGGCTGGCCGAGCGATCGGGCCAGGGGCACATTTCCCCGACCGTCCGTAATCGCCACGATCACTACCTGACCCACATCCCCCGACTGGCGGGCATTCGTCCCCACGCGCACCGCCTGGGTCAAGCCGTGGGCCAAGGGCGAGCCACCGCCGCAGGGCATGGTTTCCAGCCGTCGCCGGGCCGCCGAGATCGATCGCGTGGGTGGCAACAGCACTTCCGCTTGCTCACCCCGGAAGGGAATCAACGATACCTGATCGCGGTTTTGATAGGCCTCCGTCAGCAACCGCAACACGGCCCCCTTGGCCGACTGCATCCGGTTCAGGGCCATTGACCCCGACGCATCCACCACAAACACCACCAAGGCTCCGGCCTTACGGGCCAGGCGCTTGGCCCGCACGTCGCTTTCTTCCACAAACACGCGGCGGCCGGTCTCGCCAGTGGCGGCGGCCCGGGCGCGGCGGGCTTTTTGGTAGGGCGCGGCCGATCGCAGGGTGGCATCGACGGCAATCCGGCGCACGGGGCCGCGCGGCAACACGGGTTTGATGTAGCGTCCGCGATCGTTCGAGAAAATGATCGATCGACTGCCGGAGCTACCGCCCGATCGCTGGGCCGTGGTTTGGGCAAACAGTAGCACCGACGGATCCATCACCACCCCTTCCGGGTCGAACACAAACTCCTCGGGGATCGCGGGCGGCTCGTCCGGTTGATCGTCGTCTTCGTTTTCGTCTTGATCGTCGTCTTCGTTGTCGGTTTCGTCGTCTTGCTCTTGTTCCGCTTCCGGCTGTTGTTGCGGCGGCGGGGGCGGCGGCGGCTGTTGCTCATCCGGCGGCGTTTCAATCACCGTGGCCCGGGGCACAATCACCAACTCCACCGCCACCCGCAAATCGTCAGCATTCACCGCCGTCCGCCCATCGAGGGCCGCGTGGGCCTTGGCCACCCGCACCGCAAACAGTTCCGCCCGGTGGCCCTGCACCCGGCCGCGTACCGCCTCTTGCACCAAATATTCCACCTGCTCGCGGGTGATGGTGGCATCGCGCAGCCACTCCCGCGCCAACAGGATTTGGGTTTTCAGACCGTCCAGCTCTTCGGCATATTGACCGAGGAAGTCCTCGGGCGATCGAGCGTAGCCGACGGCCCGATCGACCACTTCCACCCGCTGATCCAAGCCCAAGGCTCCATCGGCAGACAGGGCGATCGCAATTCGATCGAGCAAATGTTCTCGCAGCGGCCCCTCTTCCGGGTTGTAGGTAGCGATCAACAGCGCTTGGCAGGGATGGGCAAAGCTGATCCCTTCTCGCTCAATTTGGTTACGTCCTTCCCCGATCGCCCCGAGCAGCAAGTTGGCGATTTGGTCATCGAGCAAATTCAGCTCATCGACATACATCACGCCCCGATTCGCTTCCGCCAGCAAACCGGGCTGAAACACCGTTTCGCCGCGCTTCACGGACTGGCCCACATCCACGGAACCCAGGAGCCGATCTTCGGTCACGCCCAGGGGAATTTGCACAAAGGGCGCGGGGATGACTTTCCGGGGCACTTCGCCACTAAATTGCAAGCCGTCTTCCCAGCGATCAGGCGCGTCCGGGTCGCAATTGCTGAGGGAACCGTCCACCACCTCGATCGGGGGCAGCAGGGCATGGATCGCCCGCGCCATCACCGATTTAGCCGTGCCACGCCGACCGGCGATCGCCACGCCCCCCAGGCCCGGATCGATCGCCGCCAACAGCAAAGCCATCTTGATCGACTCTTGGCCGATCACCGCCGTCAGCGGAAAGGCGATCGGGTCTCGGGTTTGGAGCGGCGCAGTAACGGACATGGCGGGCGAAAGACTGGGATTTTATGGTGAGTATTGATGCTCTTCAGGATATCAGCGCAGCGGGACAGCCGGGCCAGTTCGGGCGGCTAGAACGGTAGTGGCGTGACAGTCCGGAAATTGCGGGTTCCGTCGGGAGCTTGGCTGTTAACCAATCGTCAGGGAGCAAGGGGCTTAAGCCCCTTGGCTAGCAGGGTAGAAGGGTTCTTGGGCAAGGGTTTTGCGGGTTTGATGACCTTTCACGGACTGTGCCACTACTGTGCTGGATCTTGCACAATAACAACAGCGACCCTGGGCAGAATTGCGATTTCTCGATCGCCAAGGCGCTGAGGAGTTTGAGCCAATGACTTCCAAAACGATCGCCCCAATCACCTACGACAGTGACTATTACGGCTGGGTGCAACAACAGGCCGAACTGTTGCGATCGGGGCAGTTTGATCAATTGGATCTGGAGAATTTGTTAGAAGAGGTTGAAAGCTTGGGGCGATCGGAAAAGCGAGCCTTAACCAGTCAAATTGTCCGGCTCTATTGGCATTTGCTGAAATGGCAATACCAACCCCAGAAGCGATCGAACTCCTGGGTTTTCTCAATTGAAGATGCGCGGGATGAAATCTTGGAATTACTGGACGATAATCCTAGTTTTCGGCGTGATTTAGAAAGCTGGATTCCCAAGAGTTACGAGCAGGCCCGCAAAAAAGCCGCCCGGGAAACGGGCTTACCGATTGATACATTCCCGATCGAGCCGCCCTTTTCCTGGGAATTGGCGATCACCCTGCCGATCGAATCTGTTATTCGGGATTAGGATGCCACCGCATGGAAATACAGACGACTATCGAGCCGATCGCCCCAATCACCTACGACAGCGACTATTACGGCTGGGTGCAACAACAGGCCGAACTGTTGCGATCGGGGCAGTTTGATCAATTGGATCTGGAGAATTTGTTAGAAGAGGTTGAAAGCTTGGGGCGATCGGAAAAGCGAGCTTTGGTGAGCCAATTGGAGCGGCTTTATCTACATCTTTTGAAGTGGCAATTTCAACCCCGTAAGCGATCGAATTCTTGGGTATTTAGCATTCGTTCCGCCCGTCGGGAAATTCAACGGTTACTCACTGAAAATCCCAGCTTGAAACCCTGGCTGCCCTGCGCGATCGAGCAGGCCTATCCCCAAGCCCGCGAGCAAGCTTTTGTGGAAACAAAATTACCTTTGAAGACGTTCCCGATCGAGCCGCCCTTTTCCTGGGAGTTGGCGATCACCCTGCCGATCGAATATGCCGATCAAGATGTCGATTCAGAGGAGAAATTGAGTGGTTGAGCGAATCAACATCCACTCAAGGGCTAGGCGATTTTTAACTCCCCGATCGCTTCCAAACGCTTAAAGGCATTGAGCTGCACATATTTTTCTTCCAGCGCTTCCGACACATCGGGCCCAATCCAGCCCAACTGCTTCAGGATGTGGATCGCAGCGGCATATTTAGCCCGTTTAGCTCCGTCCGTCACCTTGATGGCAACACCCAGCCGCTCGCCCACGCGGCCCATACATTGCATTCCTTCAGCTCCTGCTTTGCTGACAATTTCGCCCCCCGTCAGCCGCATCAAATCCGTATCAAAACCACCATGGCCGGAAATCAGTTCCGGATAGCCGGTCATGGCCCGCACGATGCGCTCCAATTGCAGATTGTCACCGGATGTGAGCTTGGCAAACAGGGTGGCCAACTCCTGAAGGGGCATCAGATAGGTGGGTGCGCCGCAATCGTCGCGGGCCACAACGAATTCTTGAGCAGGAATCCCGAGCAGTTCGCCAATGACGCTAGAAACGGCTTGCTGGGCGGGGTGGGAATATTGCAGATAGTCCCCGATCGACCAATTGCCGTGGCGACACATGGCCAACATCCCCGCATGTTTGCCAGAGCAGTTGTGCTGAAGGGCGCTGGATTTGCCTTGGGGAATGGGGCATTGGAGGGCACTGGGTTCAATGCCGCAATGCCAAAGGATGTTGAACACTTGGCGGGCTTGGGCAATGTCTCCCTGATGGGAACTGCACATAATCGCCAGGTCGCGATTGCTGAGGCCGAAGTGATCCAAGGTTCCAGAAGCGACGACAGCCAGGGCCTGGAAGGGTTTCAGAGCCGATCGCGCAAAGCTGGAGATGCCGGAATCGCCCGCCAACATCAACAAGCGCCCCCGATCATCGCAGGCCACTGCTTGCACCATGTGGGTGGATTCCACCAACCCTTCTCGCAGCAAGCGAATTTCAATATCGGCCGCGCGTGTTAATTTGCCCCGAGTCATAAAAACTGGTTTGAAACTTGTTTAGTTAGACATTAATTCCGTCAAAAACTGCGATTGTTCACCGCAATTTAAGATCAGCTTCGGCAATTAGCCTATTTTTTCATTGTTCCGTCGGTCTTGAACGGGTCTTGAACGGGTCTGGGCCGTGTAACAACAGGGAGTTCGATCGCGCCCACTGTTCCCCATCCAGGTTAACCGAACCGGCCCTAGACCAGGCCCCAAACGGCCGCCCCCGCCAGCAGGGTTCCTGCCAAAATCAGCACCAACCGCCGGAGCCGATCGAGCGTGGGCTTCACCTCATAGGAAACCACTAGCCGATCCTGAGCCAACATTTCCGGAGCCTTTTCCCAGACCTGGCCGTCATACCAGCCGGATTCTTCATAGATAATTTTTTCGCTGAACAGGCGACGGCCCACATAGCTCCAGGCCGAATAAATCCGCGCCAACACCAACAACACGGGCAACACAGCCCCGCCGCCGGCCCCCAACAGGAAATGGGCCAGGTCTTTTTTGAGGGGGAAGCTGGCGGCGGCCACGGGCCCCACCACCAACCAGCTCCAGGCCCAAATCCACAGCAGCTTGATCACCAACCCTCGGCTCGGCAAGGTGGGCCAAGACAATAGCCAAGCCTCCTTCAACTCGGAAAACTCGTTGAGGGGTTGTTGTTCTTCGGGAACGGGGCAAACCGAACGGGGCGATCGCGTCATAGACAAGGGATTTAATCAGCTCTGTTGCGCCGCTCAGGCATGGATCATGGGCTGGGGGATCGGAATTGAGATCCTTAGCCGGCCGTGTGGGGCGATTCGGAGGCGGGCAGGGGCCGAAACTCCAGCCGCCTGCTGTGGCCCCAAAAGGCTTCCAGGTTGTAGTATTCGCGCTCCGTGGGCATCATTACATGCACCACCACATCGCCGTAGTCATGCAAAACCCAGCCGCCATCGCCATAGCCAGCGGTGTTTTGGGGCCGGCGATCGAACTCGGTTTTCAGCTTCATTTCGATCGCGTCGGCAATGGCGCGAATTTGGGCCCGCGAAAACCCGGTCACAATCAGAAAATAGTCCGCTAGGTAGGAAACCTCCGTCACCTCCAGCAGCGCAATATCTTCCCCTTTGCGATCGTCCGCCGCGTTGGCCGCCGCGATCGCCACTTCATAGCTGGAACCACGTCCCAGTTGATAGACCGCCCCTTTGGCCAAGGGCGGCGCAAACTCTACGACCGTCTCATCGTCCCCTTCGTCTTCAATGCCCTCAGCCGTCAACAGGGCCAGCTCTTGCGCGTTCAACTTCAAATCCGGATCACTCATCAAAATTACGTCGCCGCGATCGGCTGGCGAGGTGAGTTCTACACAATGACGCAACACAATGGCACAACGCAGAAACCCGAAACCAAAACGCTGATGAACGGTCGATCGATCAACCCAGCCGCCACCCCAAGCAAAACTTAAACGGTGGCAACAAACTGGGGCGATCGGGTCATGAAGATGAGAGCGCAGCCCTCCGGTTCACGGGTCACTGTTTTGAGTCACGCGCCATTGAACCTTCAGTCTAGCAAAAGCCGTTGTTCTGCGAATCGATCCCCTGAATTACCATCCCCGAAAGCATCCTTCCGTCAATCCTGGCCTGAATTTGCGCCCGCCAGCCCACCCCATTTTTAAATTCTTGGGCCGCAACGCCAGCCTCCAAGTCTCTGTTAAAATGGCGGCGTTGTTATTGCCCCGTAGCACCCTTGAGTCCGTCTCTCGATCTTCCCAAGGTTGACGATTTTTTGCAGGAACTCGCTGCAATCCAGCAAACCGGCTCCAAGCGGATCGCCATCCTGGGTTCGCGCCACGTGCCGATTACGCATCAACAATTGATTGAAACCCTCAGCTATGCATTGGTGCTGGCCGGGAATCAAATTATTACTTCGGGTGCTACGGGAACCAACGCCGCCGCCATTCGCGGAGCCATGCGCGCCGATGCCAATTTGTTGACCGTGATTTTGCCCCAAAGTTTGGAGCGGCAACCGCGCGAATCTCGCGATCAATTGGAATCGGTGATTCATCTGGTTGAAAAACCGGAAAATGACCAGCTTTCTTTGGCTGAAGCCAGCTCCCTGTGCAACCACGAAATTATTTCCCGTTGCCAGCAGTTAATTTGCTTTGCCTTCCATGACAGTGTGACCCTGCTGCAAACCTGCCGGGAAGCTGAAGAACAGCGCCGAGTGGTCACGCTGTTCTATTTCGACTAGTTGATTCAACGTCCTGAAATTCGACTAGGTGAAAACGCATGATTTTGGGTTTTAGCATTCCCACTTTGCTGCTGGGTTCAGTTTTTGCGGCGAGCTTTTTGGTCTATTTTCCTTACTTGGCGGTGGCCTATGCCCGGTTCCAGGTGGGGATGGATTTGGGTGCGCCCCGGGCCATGTTCGATCGCCTGCCGGACTATGGTAAGCGAGCCACTTGGGCCCACCAAAACAGCATTGAAACCTTTGCCCCCTATGCCGCTGCGGCCCTGGCGGCCTATGCCACCGGAGTCAACACCCCTGCGGCCGGTTGGGCAGCGGTGGCCTTTGTGGGAGCGCGGGCGCTGTTTTCGGTGGCCTATTTGGCTAACATTCCGCCCCTGCGATCGCTGATGTTTGGCATTGGGCAAATTGCCATGATTTCGCTGTTTGTGCAGGCGCTCCAGCAAATTGCCTAGGGAACCTCATCAGTCACCATCGGCGAGTCTGGTTCTTGGGAACTCGATCGCCCCTGGCTGAAGATTGATCACGAATTGGGCGATTTATTTTGTATTGGTGTGGATTGAAAAATTAGGGTTATGGCTTCGACGTTTTCCTTTGATGTGGTGAGTGAGTTCGATCGACAAGAACTGGTCAACGCGATCGACCAATTGCAGCGAGATTTGAAATCCCGCTACGACCTAAAAGACACCAACACGATCGTTGAGCTGGGCGAAACCGACCTCACGATCGAAACCGCCAGCGAAATGACCCTCGAAGCCGTCACGGCCGTTTTGCGCGAGAAGGCCGCCAAACGAAAACTAGACCTGAAAATCTTTGACTTTGGCGACATTGAATCCGCAAGCGGCAACCGTGTTCGCCAAAAGGTGAAACTCCAAAAGGGCATCCCCCAAGACATCGCCAAACAAATCAGCAAACTGATTCGCGATGAGTTCAAAAAAGCCCAAGCCCAGATTCAAGGCGACGCAGTGCGCGTTTCTGCCAAATCCAAAGACGATCTGCAACTGGTGATCCAACGCCTGAAGCAAGAAGATCTGCCCGTGGCGCTGCAATTTACTAACTATCGCTAGTCCCACCGGCTCCCCGATTCAGGAGCCGGCCCGCCAGCTTGGCAACCCAGAATATCTCGAAGCACTTTGCTGTTTTGGCAAGGTGCTTCGTTTTGGCAAAAGCACACCGCCGCACAACCACGGTCAGATGCAGCCCGATCGCCCCGGTGGCATGGCCGAACCCGATCGTTGTTGCAACCACAACGGGTTAGCAAATGTCTAGAGATCACGATCGGGTCAGCTTGCTCAAGGACAAATTCTAATGCAACAATTTCGCATTAATTAGAATCTGTCTTTTGAGCCAGCCCGATCGCCATGACCATCACCACCTCTGAACAAGCCGCCGTTGAGCTGTATCAAGAGACGCTGGCTCAGGCCCGACACCCCGACTCCACCGATCGACACGATCGCCTATTGGTTTATCCCGCCTGGCTTTGGGAAGGCTACATGCGAGAAGTGGAACTCCGAGAAGGCTTTGAAGTCCAAATTCATCACTACCGGCTGCGCGATCGCTGGGATGCAGTGCTGGCCGAGCGGGCCGAGTGGCTATCGTTCCACTTCCACCTTTCTGGCCAGCACCAAGACACTTACACCGAAGTCCACAATCTGGAATATGCCCTCTATGGCAGTGGTCTGGCCCCCAAGGATTGCATCATCGGCACCGATCGGCACCCGATCTTGGAAGTGCATATTTGGCTGTCACCGTCCGTGTTTCAGTCCTTTGCGGGCCAGGACGGAGAGCTACCGCCCGCCTTGCGCCACCTCGTGCGCCCAGCGGATCAGCTTTATTACACCCGCGTCGGCAAAGTTTCGAGAACCATGCAGCGAGTGCTGTGGCAAATCATTCGCTGTCCCTATCAGGGCATTACCAAGCGGCTGTTTCTAGAGAGCAAGGCCCTGGAGGCGGTGATGTTGGTGTTGGCCGATGAGCTGAAAATTCAGCAGGAACAACAATCAACCCACAGCCCAGCAGCCGCTTGGGAGAACGGTGCGGCGTTGGCAAACCTGAAGCCCGATGATATCGATCGCCTGCATCAGGCGCGATCGATTTTGCTGCAACACCTCGAGCAGCCGCCCTCATTGATGACCCTGGCGCAACGGGTGGGGCTGAACAGCCGGGCCCTCAAAGAAGGCTTTCGGCAGGTGTTTGGTCAGCCACCCTTCACCTATTTACATGACCATCGCCTAGAGCAAGCCAGACAGTTGCTAGAAACCGGCGATCTCAAAGTGTCCGAAGTCGCGGCCGCCGTGGGCTTTGGCGATCGCAGCCACTTCGCCAAGCAGTTCAGAACCAAGTTTGGCATCAATCCCAAGCTCTATCAGGCCCAGCGCAAAAAGTTCTGCTAACCCCCAAAAAAAGTACCGCGACTCACCAAAACGGCTTTGCTTTGCGGTTCGCCCTTGCTAGGCTCCTGAAAGTCTTTCTCAACTGCGGTGTGGGGTCATGGTGAATCGGTTGTCGGGTCTGGTTGTGGCGAGTGTGCTGTCCGTGGCGGGGCCGCAGGCCGCTTGGGCCGAAGACAACGCTCAAATTCCCCGAATACAAGACCTCGGACAGCCGGCCACCAGCCTCCAAGAGTGGCGGGCGCAAATTGAGCGCACCACCGTACAAGTAACCGGCGTGCAACTGAACCGTACTGATACGGAACTCGAAATTATCCTCGAAACCGCCGAAGATAAGCCCCTGCAAATTGATGCGACTCAGTTTCGCGCTGAGGGCGATCGCCTCGTTGCCGATATTCCGAATGCCGTGCTGGCCTTACCCAACGGCCAAGCGTTTGTCGCGGAGAACCCGATCGCGGATATTGCCACGGTGCAGGTGACGCAGCAAGACAGCAACACCATCCGGGTCAGCGTCACCGGAACCAGCGCTCCGCCCAACACCGAAGTAATCCTGACCACAGCCGGACTGGCCTATAGCCTCAACCCAGCGGAGGAGGAACCAGACGAGGAACTTGTGGTCACCGGGGAAGGGCAACGGGGCTATCGCGTGCCCAACTCCTCCACAGCGACGCGGACCGATACGCCATTGCGTGATATTCCCCAATCGATTCAGATCATTCCCCAAGAACTGCTGCAAGATCAACGGGCTGACGTGACCAGCGCATTGCTGAATGCTCCCAGTGTGCGAGTCGGCTCGCCGTCTAACTTTGACGCGGTGCGGGCACAGGTTCGAGGATTTTTCACCTCACCCACCGTCGATGGCATGATCACGCGGGACTTTAATGGGGTTTCTTCCAATATTGGCCCCGACCTAACCGGCATTGAGCAAATTGAAGTGCTGCAAGGGCCCAACTCAATTTTGTTTGGCTCATCCTCACCCGGCGGAACCATTAACTTTGTCAGCAAACGTCCTTTAAGCGATCCCTATTACTTCATTGAAGCCAGCGGGGGTAGCTTCGATTTTTACCGGGGTGAAGTGGATTTGTCGGGCCCCCTCGATCGCGACAAAAACATTCTTTATCGACTGAATGCTTCCTATCGAGATCAGGGACTTTTTACCGACTTCAGCCAAACCAGCAACCTAGTGATTGCGCCCGTTCTCAGCTTTGCTTTGGGTGAAAACACCACACTCAGCCTTGAAGGCACCCATAAGCACTTACAGCGCGACAATGCCACCCATGGCTTACCCATCTTGGGCACAATCCTGGATAACCCCTTGGGAGATGTGCCGCGCAGCCGCAACCTAACGGAAAGTGATGCTGAGGTTAGACAGACCCGAATTGGCTACAAACTGGAGCATCAATTTAATGAAAATTGGTCATTAAATCATGCATTTCGGTATGGATCGATGGAGTTTGACACCTTTGGCCGATTTCCAGGGGCACTTGGTGCGGATAATCGAACTTTATCAACCAGCTTCTCTGACATTTCCGATCAGTATCTTGATTACCGGATGACCACAAATGTGGTGGGTAAGTTTGCAACCGGTTCCATTCAGCATCAATTATTATTTGGGGTTGATTTAGGGCGATCGGATATCGAACTACGATTCACGGGGTTAGAAGGCCCGCCCATTGATCTATTTGATCCCACCTTTGGGGCATCCCCCGGGGCAGTGACCTTTAGCAGTAAAGACGACATTGTGACCGATGAGCTGGGGATTTTGCTGCAAGATCAAATCGCCCTGGCAGATAACTTGAAGGTGCTGATCGGTGGTCGATTTGACATGTTCAAGCAGACTGGGGATTTTGGTAATCCCGATCTGGTTCAGTCGGGTGAGGCGTTTAGTCCCCGGCTAGGGATTGTTTATCAACCGATCGAACCGATTTCTCTGTATGCCAACTACAGTCGATCATTTGAACCCACGATCGGGCGGTCTCGCGACGACAGTGTTTTTGAACCCACTCGGGGAACCCAGTTTGAAATGGGTGTAAAAGCAGATTTGAGCGATCGGCTGTCTGCAACCTTGGCTTGGTACAACATCACCCAAAAAAATGTGCTGACCACCGATCCCGTTGATGACAATTTCTCAGTGCAAACGGGAGAGCAACGGAGCCGGGGTGTTGAACTCAGCGTGGCGGGGGAGATTTTGCCAGGGTGGAATATCTTCGCCAGCTATGCCTACAACGATGCGCGAATCACCGAGGACAGTAACTCGGATTTGGTGAATAACCGTGTTCAACGCACCGCGCCCCATGCGGCGAGTTTGTGGACAACCTATGAAATTCAAGCGGGTGATTTTCAAGGGTTGGGATTTGGGGTGGGCTTGTTTTATGTGGGCGATCGGGCCGGTGACAATGCCAATACGTTTGAGTTGCCCAGCTATCTGACAACCGATGCCGCAATTTTTTATAAACGCAACGGATTCCGCGCGGCCATCAACATCAAAAACCTCTTCGATGTGGAGTATTTTGAAGGCTCTTTCAATCGCAACCGCATCTTTTATGGAGCGCCCCTAACGGTGCAAGCCAGCCTTTCTTGGACATTTTAGATCAAGCGATCGCCCATCTTTTTAGCATCCCTGAGGGAAAAGATCATGGAATTCACTCAGCAGCAGCCACCCAAAACACAGAGTCGGTTTTTTCGTTCTCCAGTTAGAACAATCTCTTTTTTACTCCATCGTTGGTTGGGTCTAACGGTTGGAATTCTACTGAGCATTGCTGGCTTGACAGGTAGCATCCTCGTCTTTTGGCATGAGATTGATCATTGGGTACTAACCCAGCAGTTTGGCGCTGTGATTCCCACGGGCGTGATCATACCGATCGCTGCCGTTGTTGATCTGGTCAACGGTGCTTATGGGGATAAAAATTGGCGACTAACCACCGTTGTGTCCCCGCAATCATCACACGAAACCTATGAAGCATGGCTAGAAACTCCCGCCCATCACCATTGGCAAGTGCTGATCAATCCCTACGCGGGGCAAATCATGGGCGATCGGGAATGGGAAACCAGTTGGGTTGGCCTGATTTATGAGCTGCATTACAAACTTCTGGCAGGAGATACCGGCACGCTAATTATGGGGATTGTGGCGATACTGACCTTGATTTTGAGTCTAACTGGAATCGTGTTATGGCCCGGTTGGCGAAACCTAAAAGCTGGTTTCAAAATTAAATGGCAGAACGCCCATATCAAACGGATTAACTTCGATCTTCATAAGGTTTCAGGCATCATTACTGCAATCTTTTTGGGATTGATTGGGTTCACCGGGTTTGCTTGGAATGTGCCCCAGGCAAAGGTGACCGAGGCGATCTATGCAGTGACCTTCACCCCCCAACCGGCCGACCCCGTTTCCCAGCCGATTCCGGGTCAACAACCGCTGCCCATTGCTGACTTGTTGCAACGAGCCGATGCGGCAGTGCCCAACGCAGTGGTTACTTATATTTCACTGCCTGCCAAGCCAGAATCTCCGTTCTTGGTTGGCAAACGGCAAGCCCAAGAACGCTCGGAATGGGGCAATACAAGATTGGCGATCGATCAGTTTAGTGGCAGCGTCATTCGGTTGGCGGATGGGCTAAAACCGACTCGTGCCGAAGCTATTATTAATCAATTTGATCCGGTTCACTTTGGCACTTTCGGTGGTATGCCAACCCGAATTCTTTACGTTTTCGTTGGGTTGGCTCCCTTAGTCCTTTTGATCACCGGCTTCGTGATGTGGAAGTATCGGCGCAGAGTTCCCAAGCCGGGTCATTCTTAAGTCAATGAAGTTATTAGTTGCCCTACGGGTCTGGATTTGGAGGCGATCGCTCAATTCAGGACAGATGACCCGCTAAATCCCTAAACCCAATATTCACGAGGGCCGCACGATCGCAATTGGGCAGGGTGGATTGGTGCGATCGTCGATCAATTTTCCAGCCATTGAACACGAGACCAACCTCAAAGCGATGTTCTAGGGGTGTGATCGTGTGGGCCATCGGCTGGGAGAATCTCATACGCACTGGTTAACAATCACCCAAAAATCGCTACCATGGCATTAGCTTTGTTGGCGATCGCGACGCTAGTGCTGTCTGGAAAACCGATGCGCTTTATTAATCCTAAAACCGATTACGCCTTCAAAAAAATATTTGGCTCCGAACAAAGCCAAGATATTTTGATTAGCTTTCTGAATGCGGTTTTGTATGAGGGAAACTCTACGATTCGTGATCTAGAAATTCTCAATCCGCATCTTGGGCCCAGAATTCGTGGTTTCAAGGATACCTATCTTGATATCAAAGCAACGATCGCCGATGGTCATGGACAAACCGAGACGGTGATTATTGAAATGCAGGTCTTGAATGTCGAAGGTTTTCAAAAACGTATTCTCTACAACGCTGCGAAGACTTACAGTAATCAACTGGCGATCGGTGATGGCTATACGGATCTACAACCGGTGATTGCTCTCACGATCGTTGATTTTGAGATGTTTCCTGAGCTGGATCAACTCATTTCGCGCTTCGTGCTGAAGGAGAGAACCTATTTGACGGATTATTCATCCATCTATGATATTGAGCTGGTGTTCATTGAATTGCCTAAGTTCCAAAAAGAGCTTGCAGATCTAGAAACCTTAATGGATAAGTGGTTGTATTTTCTGAAAGCTGCCCGAAAGCTGGAGTCTGTGCCACCCAGTATGGGAGCGGTTCCTGAAATTCAGAAGGCTTTTGCGATCGCTAACCAAGCGAACCTGAATGCTCAAGAGCTGGATGAGTTGGAGCATCAGGAAATTTTTATTCAGGATCAGCGCAATTCAATCAAAAAAGCGCTCAGTCAGGGTATTGAGCAAGGCATTGAACAAGGTATTGAGCGGGGTATCGAGCAGGGAAAACTGGCGGCGCAACGGGCGATCGCCCAACAATTGCTGGGTGTTTTAGATGATGAGGCGATTAGTCGCACTACGGGTCTTGATTTGGAGGCGATCGCCCAACTCAGGCAGGATGACCCGTTAACCTCCTAAAACTAATCTCCATTCTTCATGGAGGCTGCATGGTCGTGATAAGGTGCGATCTCTATTTCACTAACGACTAAGGTGAGGCACGGAGCGCAGCAGAGTTGCCTCCACCGTCTTGTTAGGCGTTTGGGATAGGCGTTCGCGGGTGCAAGCTGGTTGCCTGCATCCGCTTGTTCGACCTCTTTTGGGTTCACAGACGGCATTATCAAGAGAAAATCCTCGCCAAAGCTTGCACGGACTGTCCCCCTGAATAGCCAACAATTCCTACAGGAATTTTGCCTCCTGTTGCTTCAATAATTTTTGCAGCAATGACAGGAGTAAATGCTCCGCATAACTCTATGAACTGAACACCCTCGGCAACGAGTTCTACCGATAACTGCACCGCGATCTCTGGGTCAGGAACTGCAATGATCGTGCTTCGCATACCACCTCGTTCGATAACCATCCGATCCACGGCAGGATTTACCTCTGGTGCGTCAAAGAAGAATGCCCACTTTATCATAATTTTTGTATTGGTTTTCGATTTTACGTTCTTTGCCTAACTATTTATTAGACCGCATGTGCAGGATAACTTTCCCCAGATGGGTGTTGTCAAGCAACTGCGGTCTAAACTGGGTATTTGGGTATTATTGAGTGTTATCCTGCACCTGCGTGATAACACTCATAATTACAGGGCTTTTGCCGCAACTAGAGTGATGGACGCACCACAGCTACCCAAGCTTCTTGATCGCGTTCGACAGACTGCCCGCTTCCGGCATCTCAGTTGCAAGACAGAGACATTCTATCTGTACTACGTCCGAGACTTCATCCTATTTCACCAAAAGCGCCACCCCAAAGACATGGGCGTGCCAGAAGTCCAAGTCTGCCCATCAGTATGTTGATACTATCGACCTATCGCAACCTCCACTCACTCACATTCTCAATCTAGGTGTTTGTAGCCCTTTCGATAAACCCATCTAGCCATCGGTAAAACGATCGCCCGTTGAACCCAGCCTGCTTGATCGCCCGTCGGAACCAACGCAATGTTAGGCAATGGGCACAACATGGAGGCGTAACCCAAGCACCTGCAAAACCTTGAGAACCGTAGCAAACTCTGGATTGCCTTCAAGGGACAAAGCCTTGTAGAGACTTTCACGCCCCAACCCTGTTTCACGGGCAATCTGGATCATCCCTTTAGAACGAGCAATATCGCCTAATGCTGCTACGACCAGGCTAGGATCGCCCTCTTCAAGGGCAGCTTCCAGATAAGCAGCAATATCTTCCTTGGTTTCCAGATGATCTGCCGCATCCCAAACATGAGCTTGAACGATCGCCATAGAAACTCCCTATAGGTTGTTTGCTAAATCTAAGGCTGTTTTGATATCTCATTCCTGAATACGCTTACCTCCTCCTACAAAAAGATAGGTGGGCAATACCCACCCTTGTCGATTCATTGCCACCGATCGCGAAGCAACGATCGCCCCCCCGATCAAATGCTTACAATCACATCAAGCACCGAGCTGAGTCGAGTCCCCATTGCAGTTGGGTCGTGGCTGGGTCGTAGCAGAGCCGTAGGGTGCATGGGAGCAATCTCGGTTGTGAACGACCATTGCCCCTCACCTCCCATGCACCGCCACCCGTAACGCATTTACGACCATCCCCGATCGGTTGGGTCGCCTCAATTCTCGGTGCATGGGAGCACGAATTAACCCTTTCGTGACCATTGGGGCGTACTCCCATGCACCCTACGGTTGGTCGATTTTCCGCCACCCACGCCGAAGAAACGATCGCCCCTGATCGCCTGGGCCGCCACGATCGCCCCAGGCCAGCAGCAACACCCGAGCCACATCGGGGCAAGACTGGATAAGAAGTAGTAGGATTACGGTGTAAATTTGCCCCCTCTGGGCGATCGCCCGCTTCTTGCCCGGCCGGCAAGCCATCACCGATGTTGTTGTCTCGTCCCGTATGAGTTCTGCCCTTACCGAACTGGCGATCGTTGCGGCCTTGACGGTTGCGAACGGGATTTTTTCAATGTCGGAAATGGCGATCGTCTCGTCGCGCAAGACGCGCCTGCAAAACCGGGCGGAACGGGGCGATCGAGCGGCCCGCGCAGCCCTGGCCCTGGCGGAATCGCCCAACCAGTTTTTATCCACCATCCAGATCGGTATCACCCTGATCGGCATCCTGACGGGGACTTTTGGGGGCGCTTCCTTGTCGGCGGAGTTGCGGCCCATCCTGGAAGCCGTGCCGCCATTAGCCCCCATGAGCGGGGCCCTGTCGGTGGTGATTACCGTGGCGGGCATTACCTACCTCTCGTTGGTGGTGGGCGAGCTGGTTCCCAAGCGGCTGGCCCTGGGCAATCCGGAACAGATTGCGGCCAATGTGGCGCTACCGATGCGGTGGCTGTCGCGGATTACGGCTCCGGTGGTCTATTTGTTGAGCCATTCCACGGATCTGATTGTGCGATCGCTCGGAACCACGGTTTCCAGCGAGCCGCAGGTGACGGAAGAAGAAATTAAGCTGCTGTTGCAACAGGGCACGGAAGCGGGCACGGTCGAAGAAGCCGAGCAGGAAATTGTAGAGCGGGTGTTGTCTCTGGGCGATCGCCCCGTCAGTTCCGTAATGACTTCCCGCCGAGAGGTGGTGTGGCTGGATTTGGATGCGCCTTTGCACGAGACGATCGAGCAAATCATCAACAGCCACCACCAGCGATTCCCCGTCTGTCGCGACAGTTTGGATGAGGTCGTTGGGTTCATTCAGGTGAACGACCTGTTGGCCCAAACCCTGATGAATCAGACTCTGAATTTAACGGATTGCCTGCGTCAGCCGTTGATTGTGCCGGAAACCACGGGCACGTTGCGGATTTTGGAGATGTTCCGCGAAACGGGGCTGCATATTGCCTTGGTGGTGGATGAGTACGGCGTGGTGCAAGGGTTGGTGACGATCAACGACATGCTCGAAGCGATCGTGGGCGACCTGACCGATGTCGATGAGGAAGACACGCCCAAGGTGGTGCAGCGGGAGGATGGTTCCTGGCTGGTGGATGGGATGTTGGCGATCGAGCGGATGCGCGATGAATTGGATATGGCTGAACTGCCCGGTGAGCGGGAAGGGCGCTACCAAACCGTGGCGGGCTTCGTGATTGCTTCGTTGGGCCACATTCCCAAGGCTACGGATACGTTTCACTGGAATGGCTTCCGGTTTGAGGTGGTGGATATGGACGGCAACCGGGTTGATAAAATCCTGGTTTCCAAACCCAGCACGGCTCCCAGCACTTCAGAGCCGCCCACGGCTGATTAAGGGAAGCACGACCTCAGAATCACGCTTAAATCACTTAAATACCTTTGGGCCGAGGGCGATCGCGCTGGGCAACTGTCACAGCGTCTTGATGGGATGGGCGGTTTTGTTGGGGTCGATCCAGGTGCATTGGCCAGGTGCATTGGGTTGACCAGTTGGTCAGCGGGTTGATGAACGGATTGATCGCGAATCGAGCACCCCAACCGTGATCGACTTCGAGATTTTTTGATTAATTTCGATCGACCCATTTCCCGATCGACCCATTTCCCGATCGGGCAACTTTCGCAGCCAATTAATGTACTATATTCAAAATAGGCTCTGATAGATTTTGGATCAATTATTCAAAATCCAATTGAGGCTGCCCGTTAGTTGCGAGCAAATTACAAAATTTAAAATCTTTAATCATATAACAAATTGTGCTTAATCAGGTAAGGGGTGATCACCTGACCCCCTTGTGGAAAACTGCCCGATCGGGGCAAAACCTGTGGAAAACCTGTGGAAAAGTACCCCTATTCTGTGGAAAACCTGTGGAAAAGTACCCCTCTTTCTGTGGAAAAAAAAAAGTGTCTGTGGAAAACTTGACTAAGTATAAATACCCTGTGGAAAAACACCCCCCCTTTTTCCACAGGGTTTTCCACAGGGTGTGATCGCTGAAAGGTTCATGAAATAAGGATTTTTTTGAGTTTTCCACATTTCCACAGGGCCCTACTACTACTATCTATTTAAAAAATAAGAAAGAGAAGAAGAGATAGATAGTCCAGCTCAAAAATTTTCTTGGAAACGGCCAAAATTCTTCGGGGAGACGGTCTGTTTCTCTCGAACTCAGGATCCAGTTTTGAGCCTAGTCGATCGAGCCGGAATCGCAACCGACCGGTGAGGCAGTGGCCGCTAGGGGCTGGAGACGACAGGGTTCGAGTTGGGCTGAGTTTGAAACCCAGCGGTTGACGGATCCGAAAACGGCTAAAACCTAGACAGAATTAGGATCTGAGCGTTTAAAATTCGCTTCGCTTGGGGCTGAGTCGATCGGCAAGTTTGAGGGCGATCGAACCCTTTGAAAACAGCTAAAACCCAAGCCAGGCTTTGATTGTTGCGATCGCGCTTCGATTTTCCGCAGGGTGATCGGGCCGCAAAGTCACGGGTTGCTCTCGATGGCCAAAACGGCGATTTTGGGTTAAACTCAGGGCTGCTCATCGGGGCCAAATTTCCCCCGGCGGCGGTCGCCGTTTTCCACAGAACAGCCCCGAAACCCAAGCCCCAGAAGCCATGAAGCTGCTTTGCGCCCAAAGCGACCTGAGTGCCAACCTGTCCCTAGTCAGCCGTGCGGTTCCGTCGCGGCCGACGCACCCGGTTTTGGGCAATGTGCTGCTGACCTGCGATGCGGGCACTCAGCGCGTGAGTTTGACCGCCTTTGACCTCAGCTTGGGCATCCAGACCAGCTTCCCGGCGGAAGTGGAAGATTCTGGGGAAATCACGTTGCCGGCCAAGCTTTTCGCGGACATTGTGGGCAAGCTGCCCACCGGCACGGTGTCGCTGGATGCCAACGAGGACTGCTCAGCGGCGATTTCCGCCCAGTCCAGCCGCTACCAGATTCAGGGCATGAGCGCCGAAGAATTCACAACCCTGCCGGTGGTGGAAACGGGCGAAGCGGTTTACCTGCCGGTGGCGGCGCTGTTGGAGGGGATGCGCGGTTCCCTGTTCGCTGCCAGCAACGACGAAACGAAGCAGATTTTGACCGGGGTTCACCTGTCGGTGGAGACCGATTCCCTGGAGTTTGCGGCCACCGATGGCCACCGGTTGGCGGTGGTGCGGGCGGCGATGGTGGAGGACGAAGAGACGGAAACGGGTACGGTGGAACCCTTTGCGGTGACGGTTCCGGGCCGGACGCTGCGGGAGCTGGAGCGGATTTTGGCGGCGCAGCAGTCGAGCGAACCGGTGGCCCTGTACTGCGATCGGGGGCAGTTAGCTTTGCAGTGGGGGGATTATTACCTCACCAGCCGCACCCTGGAAGGGCAGTATCCGGCCTACAACCAGCTCATTCCTCGCCAGTTCGATCGCCAGGTGACCGTGGAGCGAAAGCTGTTGCTGGGGGCGCTTGATCGAATTTCGGTGATTGCTGACCAAAAGAGCAACCACATCGTCAAGTTCTCGATCGACGCAACGAACCAAAGCCTTGGCATTTCAGCCGATGCGCAAGATGCGGGCAGCGGTCGCGAGACGATCGAATCGGCCCAAATTTCCGGCGAGGACATCGACATCGCCTTCAACGTCAAGTACTTGATGGAATCGCTGAAAAACCTGACCACGACAGAGATTCAGCTTCAAATGAACACGCCCACCAGCCCGGTGGTGATCACGCCCTTGGGTGGCGCAAAGGCAACCCATTTGGTGATGCCGGTGCAGGTGCGGAGCTAGGTTCCGGTTGACCGCTGGCGCTAATCGCTTGGTGTTATTGGTGTTAATCGCTAGTTCAGTTGCCCTTGCTTTGAAGTTTCCTAGCCTGGGCCGAATTATTGAAGATCATACCCGTTGCGGTTGCTAGCAGCCCCAGGAAGCCCAGTGAAATGCGACTGACAAGGGATAGATCGAATTTCCAAAATCAGCGGCTTTTGCGGCAGTTTTTGCCTCAGTTGGGCCAATGGCTGGGGATTGTGGGGGCGATCGCCTGCTGCTGGGCGGCTCCCGTTTGGGCAGAATCAGCCCCGATGTCAGCCCCGATGATGTCGCCGTTCGTGACTGACCCCAGCGTTTTGGCGAGTGCCCTGGCGAGTGCCCCGATCGCGATTCCCGCCACGCCTAACCCACAACTGGCACAAGACCTTGTAAACAATCCGGGGGATCCGGGGACTTTTGATCGGTTCTGGGCCGACCTGGCCGGATCGCAAGTGATTTATCTGGGGGAAGTTCACGACCGATCCGCCGATGTGCCGATCAAATTGGAGGTTATCCACAGGACTTTTCAACAGGTGGAAAACTTTTCGCGCCAGGGTCAGCCCGGCCGGCTGGTCATTGCGCTGGAAATGTTCCAACAGCCGTTTCAGTCAGTCTTGGATGATTACTTGGCGGGGCGGATTGATGAAGCCACCCTGCGCGATCGCACGGAATTTGATCAACGCTGGGGATTTGATTGGGAAATTATTGCGCCGATTTTGCGGTGGGCACGCGATCGGGGTGTGGCCGTGGTGGCCTTGAATTTGCCTGTGGAAGTGACCCGCCAGATTGGTCGCCAGGGCTGGGATGCTCTCCCCGCCGAGGCTTGGCAATGGTTGCCCCCACCCCATGAATTGCAATTGGGATCTGCGGGTTACCGGGCCTGGCTGCGAGAAATTTATGACGAAATCCATCAGCAGCACGGAGTCAGCGCCCAAAGTAGCGCCCAAAGTTCTGCGAGTGCCGATCGCACGGAACGCTTTAACCGATTTTTGGCCGCTCAGGCCGCTTGGGACGAAACCATGGCGGCGGGCATTGCCCGTTTGCTGCAACGGCCGGGCGATCGGGTGGTGACCATTTTGGGGCGGGGTCACATGGTCTATGGGTGGGGTGTGCCTGATCGCCTGGCCCGGCGCAAACCCGATGTGGTGCAGCGATCGATCCTGTTGGGCCCCCTGGAAGCCCCCGAAATTTACCGCGATGGGCGATCGATCAGTCACTACTGGTGGCCCAGTGCTCGATCGACCCCGTGAAATTACTGATTAATCCAAGGGTTGATTAGTAATATTATGAGTAAACAAGACCAACTCGTAACGGCAACTCATTAGGAATGGCCAATTTAGTGCCGAATTTCTAATTTAGGGACTAATCCAAATCCTAATTTAAAGCCTCATTCAAGGTCTAACTCACTGATCCATTTGCGCTGGAGCTAGCTGATCAGTTGGTGATTATTGGTGATCAATTCGCCCTTGCGGACTCGGTGTACCAGAGTCATTGTGCGGTTTCCTCGAATCGCTGTCTCCAGCACAATTCATTGGTATTGGCTCATTTGTATTGGCGCACCTTAACCGAGTCAATTCAGTTAAATTAACTTGCGCCAATGCCCATAAACTTGCAAAAATGTGCAGAATATGGGCAAAACTAGCTAGTTTCGATCTGGCTCCCCGCGATCGGGGATGAACCGGTGAGTCAGACTTAACAGCGTTGATCAGGGTTTGTCATCGTCTTGGGGAGAAGTGAGTTGAGTTCTGCGTCCGTTTCGGAGGCTCCGACGTTTCAGGAGCGAGTTGCGCATCTGACCGAACAGCTTGAGCAATTTGCTCAAAAAGACCTTGATCCAACGGTTCGTGATGAATTAGCACTCGATATTCTGTGCGATCGAGATACCTTGCAAGTCATCCTTAAGGACTTGGCAAAGCATCAGCAACTGGAAGCTGCCACCGTTTCAGAAATCGACGCGCTCGATCGTCGCCTGGCAACCCTGGACTCAAAATTTCTGGCCATTGCGGCTTTGCCCCGTTGGCGAGATACCTTCGATCCTGGCCCTAATGCCTGGTGGTGGTTTCCCGAAGCCGAAGGCTCCAAACCCAAAATTGCAACCCGACGACGGGAAATTTTCTGGCGGGGGGTGTCCGTGGTGTCCCTCTTGGCCACGGCCAGTGCCGCCAGCACCATCCTGCCGGTTTTCTCGATCGGGGGATTTGGCTTAGGAGAAGCCCTGGCCAGTGCAGGCCAGGTGACCGGGCTGGCCGTGTTGGGGCGTGGCGTTCTCACTCCCGAAGGAACCAAGGCCCTCAAACGGTTTTGCGCGAAGTTTTCAATTCCCGGTCAGTGGTACAGCGAGGCGATCGCCGCCTTTTCCATTACCCTTGGCGCTTTGTCCATGTGGGCCGCCCAAGATGGTTTGCCCCGGTGGTTTAACTATGCCGCCAATCAGCACTATCAACAGGGCGAGCTAGACGAAGCCCGTGTGAATTATCAAAAAACGCTGTCCCTGATGCCCAACAATGATGAGGCTTCATTGGGATTGGGATTGGTCTATGAATCCCTGGGGCAACTGAAGGAAGCGGGCGATTCCTATCGGCAAGTGGCTGACCAAGGCGATCCGATCGCCCTCAGTCGATTGGCACGGGTGCAATTTTCCTTGCTATTGAAAACCAATCGCCCCGACAAGCTATTACAAAATCAACAGACTTCCGAAGTGGAAGCTCTCTTGAAACTAGCCTTACACCGCGTTGAAAAGCGAAATTTGTCAACCTCAGAGGCCGCTAACCAGCGCTATCAAATTTACCGAAATTTAGGATGGTTGCGTTGGTGGCAACGGGACTACATTGGTGCAGAAGCGATTCTCAAACGCGCCATTAAAGAGGATGAATCTTTTCCCGAACAACAGCTCGGAACGGGGCTTTCCCATTGCCTATTGGCACAAATGTATCGCGAAGAGAAACGGGATTCAGAAGCCGAGCAAGAATACACCATTTGTCTTCAAAAATCTCGCCCAGAGACCCTTTCAGAATATGAGTGGTTCTTCCAGGTTGGCCAAGGCCGAGTGGCTACCTGCATTGACACAAGCGCGGTGATGCGTGGCACCACTCGAGAAACTATTCAAAAACTCCCCCTTTGCATGGATGATGCTGCGGAACGGAACAAGTTGAGAACGCCGAATCCAGGCCAATCTACGCCTTCTGCTGTGCCGTCTGTTGTACCTGCTGCTGCGCCGAGTCCTGCTGTGAAGACGACGGGATCTCCCAGTCCCTAACCCAGGGAAGAAATTGAAGAGGAGGAAGGATCCCGATCACCCGTTGCGCCACTCGATCGACTATCCAAAACCGATTGGGTCAGTTGCACAATTTCCGGAAATGCGAAGTTTTCCGTTAAGTGGGTCAGGGTTTGGCAGAGATCGTAATAGGGGCTAGGAATCTGTTGCAAGAGTTGAGTAATGGTTTGATCAGAACAGGTGAGGGCCGCATGGTGTAAAGCGGCAATCCAAGCCTGGGGCATCACCGATAAATCCACGGTGGGTGACGGGTCGATCGAACCGATGGGGCTGAGGGCATGATCGGGAAAATCAGTTTTGAGTTCTGCATAACGGTACTTTAAGGGCAAATATTTCGCCATCATCTGAAAGGGTTGATCGAGGGCAAAAGGCTTGCTCATATAGTCATTACAACCGGCCGCGATCGCCAGCGAAGGATCATCGGCAGATCCCTGGGCCGTAATGGCAATGATCGTGGTTAAGGAAAAGGGTGCTTGATGCTTACTTTCCCAACGCCGTTGCTCCAGAGTGCGAATTTTTCGTGTTGTGGCATAGCCATCTAATCCTGGCATTCGCAAATCCATCCAAATCAGATGGGGCTGCCAAGCTTGCCATTGGGCGATCGCCTCCAAGCCGTTTTGGGCTTCGCGAATCTGCAACCCCAAACAGGACAGCAGCCGCACCAAAAGTTGGCGATTTTCCGTTTGATCATCCACTACCAAAATTCGATAGTCCGTGCGATCACTTGCTAATCCCACAATTTGGGGAATCGGCGTATTGGTTTGCGACATCGCCTGATGAGTCACCAAAACGGGGATATAAAAACGGAAAAGGCTGCCTTGGCCCAGTTGGCTTTCAGCGGTAATTTCTCCGCCCATTAGCTCCACCAGTTGCCGACTAATGGCTAAACCCAAGCCAGTTCCACTATGGGCATCTTGGTGATCCGTTGCCTGCACAAAATCATCAAAAATGGTTTCCAAATGTTCAGGAGCAATGCCAATTCCACTATCTTGAACCTCAAACAGTAAGGTGGTTTGGGTGGGTGTGGAGGGCGATCGCTCCGTTGGTGAGCCATTCGCTGAAACCGAATGAGAAATGGTCATTGTCCCGGAGGAAACTGCCTCAAAATCGGGAATATTTGGGGGGGAAATTTCCGCAATAGGGGGGAACTGGGTTGAGCTACTGTCGTGGGAACGTAGCCGCACTCGAATAAAGCCCGTTTGTGTAAACTTCAGGGCGTTGCTAATCAAATTAATCAAAACTTGCTCTAGCTTTCGGCCATCAACCAGGGCATGGGTGGGCAATAATGCGGCCAGTTGTAAATCTAGCTGTAGGCCCTTGTGTTGGGCTTGCAACAAAAATAGATCGGCCACACTTTGCATCAATTCCCGTAGGTTAATGACCTGAGGCGCGAGGGTTAATTTACCGGCTTCAATTTTAGAAAGATCTAAGATCTCATTGATGAGTTTTAAAAGATGCTCACCACTGCGATAAATTCGCTGCAAGTCGTCACGCTGGGTGGGTGATAGAACCGCTTCTCGCTGCAAGATATTGGTAAATCCCAGAATGATATTGAGAGGGGTTCGGAGTTCATGGCTCATTTTGGCCAGGAAGGTACTTTTCGCGCGGTTAGCCACTTCTGCGGCTTCTTTAGCTTGATGTAGCTCCCGCTCCACTTGTTTTCGATCGCTGATGTCACTGAGGATGCCAATCAGGCAATCTTGACCTTCCAAATAACTGATGGTGGCTGAGAGAAGAACCGTTTTAATTTCGCCAGATTTGGTGCGAAATTCTGTTTCAAATTCACGAATCCAACCTTGTTCCTTGAGAACTTTCCGAAATTCTGTTAAATCATTGGGATCTTTCCAGAGCTGCATCTCGGTACAGCTTTTGCCTACTATTTCTATGTGAGAATAACCTAAAATGCGTGTGAAATTATCATTAATATTAAGGCAATAACCATCATTGATTTGGGCAATCCAGGCGGCTTCTGGCCCCGCTTGAAAGATAGTGGCGAATTTTAATTCCGATTGACGCAGGGCCAGTTCCATCCGTTTTTGATCGGTGATGTTGGTGATGGTGCCCACCAGTTTCACCACTTGACCCTGTTGATCAAAAATCGGTTCGCCTCGGCTAATGAGATAGATCGTTGACCCGTCGCGGCGTTGGATGCCATGTTCGATCGTGTAGGGAATACCTTGTTCGATCGCCTCAGTAACAGTGGCCACAAATCGCGGGCGATCGGCCTCGGGGAGCAAATCAAAAAGGTCAGGGTGGCCCGGTTCCTGGGCATCGGGTTCCAATCCCAAAATGCGAAATTGTTCCGCTGACCAAGTGCTTGTGCCCGTCGCCACATTAAATTCCCAACTGCCCACCTGGGCAATCCGTTGGGCTTCCGTGAGGGCAGCCGTTTTCTGCGCTACCTGTTGCTCCAGGTCACGGGCATAGGTGTGGCGGAGTTGGTCGGCCGCTTGCAAGGCTCCCACCATTTGCTGAAAGGCTTGGGTTAAGCGATTCACTTCCGCCACCCGCGTTTTGGGCAGGGGGTTGGCATGTTGGCCGGCGGCGATCGCCCGGGTTGCCTCTGTCAAATTGCGCAGCGATCGGCTCAATCGTTTGGCCGTCCAAGTGCCCGTTCCCAAGGATCCTGCCAAGGCCAACAAACAAAACCAAACATTTTGGCGATGATTAGCCTCAATCTCACCAATGAAATCGGCTTCCGGAACCGCCGTGACCACGAGCCAATTCAATCCATAGGCATCTTGGTAGGGGGTGACCTTCGTAAACAACGTGCCATTTTGAAAGGCTAATCGCCACCGTTGTTCCGTTTGAATGGTTTGCCAGTGGGGATCTTTTTGTTGAAGCTGCTGGGCAATGGCCCTGGTTTCTGAATTACGACTTTGGGCCAGCGATAATCTGGTGGGATAGGGTTGGTTAGGTTGCTGAATGTAGGGCAATTCCAGGGTTGAAGTGGCTACTAAATTGCCCGATCGATCCACAATAAAAGCCTGACCTCGGGGCGAAATTTGTAACTGATTCAGAAAGGTATTCAACCCCGACAGTAAAACCGTGCGGCTTAAAACGCCTCGAAAATTACGATTGCCATCATAAATGGGCAACAATGCATCAATGCCCAACATTGGAATCACGCGATGGGTATAAACCGGTGACCAAGTGGGCTGGCGACTACTTTGGGCCCGTTGAAACCAGGCCGTTTGCCGCACATCATCGGTGATTTGATAGGCGGCTTCCAAGGGTTGCCCTTGGTCATTCACCCGCGAGTAGAGGCGCTGGCTGGGAAGGTTGGGGCTGGCCTCCGCCAGGAACTGGGTGCCCACGGGATAGGATTTGCCCGTTAATTGCTCAATTTGTTGGCGCAATTCCAGGTTGACCGATCGCACATAGCCCACGAGCAAGCCCCGATCGTTGGCAAACATGGCCGCCACCAGACCGGGATCCGTGGCCATCTGTTGCCATAGATAATCGCGCCAAGGGGTGGGGTTATCTAACGGCAGCTTGCCCCCTTGGATCGCTCGGCCATTGGCGGCCAAAGTGTGTTGTTGCTTGCTGAGCAGACTATCCACATGATCACGCACCCGGTGATCCACAGCATCCAGCAGGCGATTGGCCAAATTTTCCACGGAGGTTTGACCGCTGCGGTAGGACCAATAGCCGACCAAGCCCACCGCCCCCACCACCTGCACCACAAAAGGAACCGTCAACACCCAAAACAGGCTAATGGCCGCAGATCGATCGGGCTGATTTTGGCCATGCCGCCGCCGCGAAATCCGTTGCCAAAGGCCTTGGATTCGACGAGGGAGCCGCATTTTTCGCCAGCGTTGCTGTTGAAGATTCATAGGCTCATGCGGGACTGACGGGGCAATTCAGGCGCGTTCAGGGGCCCTTGTCCTAGCGGTTTGGGAAATGATTGGGAGACTGGAGGCAGCGGTTTGGGTCGGGAATGGTCGGTTTGATTTGGGGCATGGGCGGGTAGTGGCATCCCAATCGCTCAACGGTGGATGACCTGACTGCAATGGGGCGATCGACCGGTTGGCAATCCTCGACTGCGATCACAATCGGGGCGCGATCGGACTCTGATCGCACCGTTGCCTAATCAATCGCTTACAACTGGTATTAACACTATCAGCGACTGATGATCTGTAACGCTATCTACCTACTAATCGAGTAGATCTACTGAAGCGTTAGAAATATCACAGCGTTCTTTGCTCGATCGCTTGAACTCATATTGATAATTCTATTGATATCAACTTATGGAACTGAGATTTTATAAGTTTTGTAAGTGTGCTGAGCTGGCAAGAAATTGCCTTTGATGGCTCAGATTAGTTGAAAGTCTGATTCACCTAGTCAGCCGCTGAAAAATTGCCTTAACTAACCATACTAACCCATGGGAAAGAATTTTGACTTGTTGGAAATTACGGCGAGTTAGTCCACCAGAGATCACAAGAGTCCCAGGATGATAACAACGTGAGTCCTTTGATTTTGAAAAGGGTAAATTGTGCAAGATTTAATCCCGGCTTAAGGATACTTAAAATTCAAGCAGAAACCCAACTCGGAATCAGCTATTCTGAACTAGGCCTTAACCTATGATTCGGGTTTTTGTTTCTGCAAAAGTTGGAGCAGTCAGTGTTAGAAAAATAACCCAATTGTCTTGAACGGGGCGGCAAATTAGATGGCCCTCATCCATGAACCCAAAACACTCCTGATTTCCCCAAGGGTGATTGCTAAAGTTTTGTTCTGGAACTGACGCTTGGCAACCTGGGTCATCGAGGCGGCTGGTTGGGATGCAAGGGCCTTGGGGAAAAGCTCAATGGCCGGGAGCCAAAATTTTGGATCAGGAATTGGCGAAGATCATCGGCTAGGATCGACGCAACTTTCAGGCCGTTTGGATAACTCCCATGTCTGCGACAGCATCGTTTATTCGCCAAAGCCAACTGCTGGGCCGCTTGGTGCTCGATCGCGCCACTACGGAAACTCTGGGCCATGTGGCCGCCCTGTGGGTTGATCCGCGAGCAGCCCGGGTGTTGGGGATTGTGATTCGATCGGGGCCGTTGCCGCTGAATTTGTCCTTGAAGTTGCCGCTGGGCGGCCCGTTGCGAGCCTGTGCCTGGGGTCAGGTGGTGGCGATCGGGGCGGATAGCGTGTTGGTGGATCTGGGGACTCAAGGGGAGAGCCTGCAACAGCCGGAGGGAGCTTTTGACCTAGTGGGTCACGAGGTTTGGACTGATGGCGGCAATCGGATTGGCACGGTGGCGGATCTGGAGTTGGATCCAGCCGTGGGCCGGGTTGATCGCTACCTTTTCCGGCGCGAAGGTGTGGCGGATGTGGCCTATAGCTTGCCGGCCGGAGCGGCCATCAGCGGCGGGCCGAAGCGGCTGTTGGTGGTGACCCAAGCGGCCGAGGCGGCCGAAGCGGTTCCTTTGACGGCCGCTTGGGATCAGGCTTTGGATTCGGTGCAAACGTCGGTGCAAACCACCCTGCGCCAAGTTCAGGAAAAGACAAAGCCGATCGCCGAAACGGCCCGCAGTCGGTTTGCGGATTTGGCCCGGGAAGCCCGCGATCGAGCCAAGTCCTTGGCGGACACGGCCCGCACCCGCGCCACGGAACTGACGGAAACCATGCGCGATCGAGCCGATCGGTTGACCCAGGAAAGTCAGTCACTCCAGCGCGATCGCCCCGCTGGAAATTTGCCCGCCGCCCCAGAGAATGCTGCGACGGATGATGATGATCCGATCGACCTGTGGGATGAAGATTCCCCCGCGATCGACACGCCCGCAAGCCCGATCGAAACCGATTCCCACCAGCCACCTCAAGCCTAGGCAGCGCCTCAAGGCTGAAATCATGCGTCTTCGCCATTGGCCGACTGTGCTGAATCCTGGGCAGAAGGGCGATCGGGCGGTTGCACCGGCAACAAGTTCTGTTCTTTGAGATGGCCCAACAGCCAATTAACCGCCGTGGCCCGTCGGGTTTTGCGGGGCACTAATTCCCCCACCTTGTAGCCCTTGAAGCCCAGATATTCCTTCAGCAATTGCTTATTCTCGGCGGGAATCGATCGAGTCAGCTTTACCGTGGCTGGGCGGCTTTCAATAAAGTTCGGCGGTTCTGGATAATCCCCTTGCCAGTCAGCCGGAGCCAACCAAGCTTGGGCGCTTGGATCCCATTGGTAACCCAACCCATGCCACAGCAGTTGATTCACCCGGTCATCCTCTAGGCGATCGTCTAAAATGTCCCACAGCAGCTCGATCGTGAGACTGGGCAGGCGATCGGGGAATCCGTCCGGTAACGCCACCGCTGAGAGTTCCGTGCAGTTTGGCTCCTGACAACTACTCATGATAAACCTCTGTTTAAAACCGCAATTAACTCATAAATTCTATAAATTGATTACATTGAATATTACATCAAAAAATAGCGTTGAATCGTCATAAAGTTCAATCGATGATGCTCAATCAATCAAATTAAGTGTATTTTATCCCAACATTTAACTTTGTGATTGTTTGACTCGATCGATACCCAATTTGCTTCAAATCTTCTATCTTGATTGCCCCATTGCATTAACCCTGGAATGACTCAGCAATTGTCTAGTCTGCACCTTATAACGACATCATTCCTCGCTCCAGCCGCCTGAACCAAAACCTAATCATCGGGATGCAGGGAAACACAACTCCCGATCGTTCGATTTTGGAGACCTATTGCGTTTTCTTCTTCATCCAATCTTTAATTTAAGTAATCATCAACCAATCTTTGCTGAATCTTTAAAAATCCCCCTTGATTCCGCCAAATCTTAAGGCTAAGTTAGATTCCATAAGGGGTCATAAAAGCGACGCGGAATGCCACGCGGTCGAACTTTGCTCTCAATACCCATCCTCCTGTGGAAGATATGAAATCTTGGTTTGCCCCCAGTGTTGCACTTGCAACCATTTCGCTGAGTTCCATCGCGGCTCCCGCACTTGCCCTCAGCATCAGCTACTCCGATGCCTATGTGCCAAGCGCCAGCACGGTTACGACCCTGAATGCCATTGATGGCTTTACGGGTGGACTCACAGACGCAGAAGCCCGAAACGGCCTTTACGGTCTCACAGATATCAACCAAGTCTTATCGATTCAGAAATTCGATCCTAGCCTCGGAACGCTGAAATCGGCCAAGTTGACCTTTGATACGGGGCTTTGGCAAAAGGCCTACTATGAGCACTTTGGCATCGCTGCCCCATCTGGCGCGTCCGTAGACTTTGATTTTTCGGCTAACTTGAGCCTGAAATCGAGCGGTGGTTCGTCGATTTTTGACATTCCCCTCACGGGTGCCCATGATTTCACAGTGTCCTCGTTTGATGGGGGCTTTGACTTTGCTGGCACTTCGGGCCGGAAGTTTTCCACTTCTTTGAACGGTCAATATCAACAAGCCAAAACCATCACTGATGCCGCAGCTTTGGCTGGCTTCATTGGCGCTGGTTCGATCGACTACACCTTCTCCGCTTCGGCTCTGTTCAGTGTTTTTGGCCCGGGTAACTTGAATGCCGGTGTGCTGACCTTGGCTAAAGGTGCGCTGCGGGTTGATTACGAATACGAAAAAGAATCCACCTCCGTGCCAGAACCTACCGCGCTGTTGGGTCTTGGTTTGGTGGCTGGTGGGGCAATGGTTCAGCGTCGCCTGCGGGCTGCAGCACCCCGAAACTAGGTTGCAAGGCCTGTCAATGGCAGCTCGGAATAGCTCGCTAGTCGATCGAACCCTAGCCAATTTAGGGATGAGGCTGGGGGACTGAAAAGATAGCCCGAGCTGCTCTTGATTGCGACCCTGTGGACTGCACAACTGAATTGCACAAGTTGGTACTGTTGAGATTGGGTTTGGCGATCGCTGAACCCAATCTTTTTTTTGAATGATGTTGATGGCGATCGAAGTATTTTGATGATTCTGTTGACGATTCGGCGGCTAGGGTTGCTTGTTTTGAATGTGCCTTGGGCGCTATAGGTCATCAGGATTGAGGCCCAGCTCTCGTAATTTGGCCGCCAGGCGATCGGCGCGTTGTTGAGCATCTTCAGCTTGAGCTTCAAAGGCCTTGGCTTGCACTTGAAACAGTGACGATCGCTCCTCGGGGGTCAGGTAGCGATCGCCCGCCTCGTTGAACCAATAGAGCCATTCGCGGTCGATCGCTTGGAATGTCCCGATCTGCCGGCCAATCCCTAATTCCAGTTCCGGCATCCAGAACGGTTCACCACTTTGCCGTTGATAAACCCCATCAATCAGCTTGTAAATCTCAAAGGGATCGTGGCGATCTCGCTGATAGTGATCGGGGTTATAGATGCAGTAATACAGCACACCCAAATCGGCATAGCGCAGCAGTTTTTGATCGTATTCGCCACCCTTGGTTTTTGAGACAATTTCCAACACGAAAATGGGCGGAATCTCGTCCTCCATCCACATCGCATAGCTCAATCGCAATTGCTCGCTGCGTTGCCGGGGAACCCCCACACTCAGGAAGCCATCGGGACAAAGGGCGGGCTGGAGCTGGCCATTTCGATAATAGAAAATGCCCATGTCCACGTTCCAAGTCCAATCGGTGCGATCGCCCCACAGCCAAGACAGGATCGAGAGCAACAAATTGGGCAACAAATTTTGAATTTCGTGATCCACAGGCTCGTCATCGCAGGACGGTAAGTTCAGGTATTCGGCGTAACCGGGCTTGTGGATTTCCAACATGGTTCACGCTCCTAAAAGTCAACCCTGTAGGGGCGTATGGCCGTACGCCCCTACCCGAATCTGCCTTGATTATTTTGGCTCGCCTGCATCCGACGGATTAGACGAAATGAAGTGGGATTAATAATGCAAAAAAACAATCCCACTGCCATTTTAGTCATCGCGATCGGGTCGATGTTGGCACTGCTTGCTGAGGGGGTGTCGTCGTTTCGCCCAAAACCCTGATTCCACCGTGAGCGAATCGTGGGGGGCAAGGGGCTTAAGCCCCTTGTTACAACCATTGAGGCCTGGAAAATCAACCATTTCAGCTTGTTACCAGGAAATGACGACAGGCCCTACACCGTTGCACCCACCAAGGCCGCAGGTCGATCGCCTAAGGATTCCACCTTCCACCGATCAAGTTCACCCAGGGCGCGATCGCGGTATTGGCCGTAGCGTTCCTGTTTGTTGCGGATCTTGGTCGGCAGCTCCGGCAGGATGCCAAAGTTCGGCGGCATCGGTTGGAAATGCTTGGGTGAGGCGGAGCTGATGAACTCGAATAGCGCGCCGCTCATGGTCACGGGAGGCAGGGCGATCGGCTCCAGGCCGCGAGCAATCCGCGCCGCGTTCGTTCCCGCCAGCCAGCCGCCGGCCGTGGCCGCCGTGTAGCCTTCCGTGCCGATCAGTTGCCCCGCCGCCAGCAGCGTCGCACGGCCCTTGAACTGTAAGGTGGCGCTCAACAGTTCCGGTGCGTTGATGAAGGTGTTGCGGTGCATCACGCCCATCCGCACAAACTCGGCATTTTCCAAGCCGGGAATCATCCGAAACACGCGCTGTTGCTCGCCCCAGCGTAGGTTGGTTTGGAAGCCGACCATGTTCCACAGTTGCCCCGCCTTGTCCTCCTGGCGCAGTTGCACCACGGCGTAGGGGCGTTTGTCGCGGTTGGCGGGGTCGCGCCCGTCGCCCAGCCGGGAATCGAACAGACCCACGGGTTTCAGGGGGCCGTAGCGCATGGTGTCTTCGCCGCGCTGGGCGAGTTCTTCGATCGGGAGGCAACCCTCAAAGAATTTGGCACTTTCGCGATCGAAATCCTTCAGGGGTGCTTGTTCCGCCGCGCAGAGGGCTTGGTAGAACTGCAAATATTGCTCCCGGTTCATGGGGCAGTTGAGGTATGCGGCCTCGCCCTTGTCGTAGCGGGAAGCCATGAAAGCCACGTCGCGATCGATCGACTCGCCCACCACGATCGGGCTAGCCGCATCAAAAAAGCTCATGTAGTCCCGGCCGGTGAACTGCCGCAGATCGTCGGTTAAGTCCGGGCTGGTCAGGGGCCCCGTGGCCAACACCACCACGCCATCGGTGGGAATTTGCCGCACTTCCTCGCGCCGGAAGTCCACCAGCGGATGTTGGGCCAGGGTCTCGGTCAGGTCGCGGCTAAACTCGGCGCGATCGACCGCCAAGGCCCCACCGGCCGGAACTGCGTGATGATCCGCCTTGCCAATCACGATCGACCCGAGCCGCCGCAATTCCTCATGCAGCAAGCCGGCCGCGCGATCGGCAGACATCGCGCCAAAGGAGTTGCTGCAAACCAATTCTGCCAAATGTTCCGTGTGGTGGGCGGGGCTGAGGCGTTCGGGCCGCATTTCATAGAACACCACGGGCACGCCCGATCGCGCCACCTGCCAGGCTGCTTCGGTGCCGGCCAGCCCGCCGCCAATCACATACACCGGCTGTAAATTCGACATGGCTTACCTCAGCGATCGCCCAAACTTGCAGAAACCGAGATGAATAGCTTATAGCAATTTGTTTGAAAGGCTGTTTGAAAAATATCTTTTGGCGCGAGCCAAGCACCGATAGTTGTGGGGTCAAGGGGCTAGAGCATATTATCTTCGTCGATTACTAGGGCGTGCGGAATGTCAATTTTAGCTTTTCAGATGTGGCTTTTCAGACAGTTTTTCTAAGCCCCTTGTCACCGTCGATCGCTCTAGAACTCCACATTTTCAAACAACTCAGCCAAGCCAAACTCCACATCAACCGATGACAACATCACCCGATCGGTTAATTCGCCATGCTCCACCATTAACCACTTATGAGCTTCCTGTTTAATATGTTGTTCCACATAGGGTCTAGTTTGATCAATGAGCAAATATTCTTGAAAACTTGGAATTGTTCGATAATCGGAAAATTTTTCACTCCGATCATAATTCTTAGTAGAGTTAGACAACACCTCAATGATCAAAATGGGTTCAGTCACCGTGTCCGTGCGTCCCTCTTGTAGAGCGATCGGACGCGGCACAACCATCACATCCGGATAGGTATAAACCTGCCGCTCAGGAATCCAAAGACGTTGATCCGTCACAAAAACTTGCAGAGGACGGCCTTTGAGCGCCAGCCTGAGTAACACGGTCATTGCTCCAATAATTTCATTGTGAGTCGGTGTCCCACCAGTTATCTCCAGCACTTCTCCATTGCGATATTCGTGACGGGTTGTTGCAGTCGTCTCTAAGGCCAGATACTCTTGCGGACTATGAATTTTCTGAGAAGTCACAATAGCAGTCATAATCAATTTTCTCCTGATTTAAAACTCATCTCAAAACTCATATAGGCAACGAATGATTAGCAAGATTTGATATCAGTGTATGAAAGCTTGAGTCAATTTCAAAATATCTATAAATTTCGCAAATTGCTAACCAATCAACTCCTTCAATCAATTAATTTTTGAATCCAATTACAGCTTTTACCGCATTTGATAAGCATAGAGATCTGTAGCGCCTGTAGGGTGGGCAATGCCCACCGACTAACAGCTTCATGGTATTTGCGATCTGACGTACCAATTGTTTGAGGTAAAGACTGTATCGCTGGTCATCGGTCATTGCTCAGGCTGATAGAAACCGAATATTTAGCTAGCCCAGCCGTAGCTGCGGAGATGTTTGCCACAGTAGCCGATCGCAACTTTTTCGGTTTCAAAGTCCAACTCAAAATAGATTTGCAAGTTGTGGACTGCGTTGTTTTTGCCCAAGGTGAGATGTTTAAACATCCGCTGTTTGCGGCCCCCATGGCGAAAGTCCCGATCGCTCCCATATCGGGAACCGGTCACCTGGTGTTCCGTGGGCTTGAAGTCCAAACCATAGGCGCGGAAACCCTCCCGCCAACCGCCCATCGATCGCCCTTCCCGTTTGGCCAGCAGGGAGGCGCGGCCAATTTCCGCGATCGCCCGTAAAGCTTGATAAACCTCGCTGGGGCGACCAAATTGGGACTCGGCCGCCGCCGATCGGGCAGAATCCCAAATTTCCAACACATCACCAAATTGTTGTTCCGCCGTTTCCACCGCTGCCAACACCGTTTCAAAAGCCCCCGCACTGGCCAACTCGTCCGTTTCCGAGTCGCTTGCTTCCGCTTCGGTCGGTTTGGGTTGATATTGCAGCAGGCTAGCCAAGTTGCTTTGGCTTGTGTTTAGCTCCGCTTCCAATTCCGCCACGTAATCCCGTAAATGGGATAGCTCCCCTTGCAGGGCCGATTGCTCATCCCAGGTTTGTTCCACATCAGTGCGAATGGCTTCCAGGTCGGCCCGCTCCTTTTGCAGCAGCCGATCGCGCTCTTGGAGTTGGGTTTTCAGGGTCTCGATCGTCCGTTGGTGGTTGGTGGCCTGCTCTTCCAGGGTTTCCAGTTGCAGTTGTAGTGCTCGCTGGCTGGTTTCCAGGGTTTGGCGCTCGTGGTTTTCGTGATCTAAATCTCGCTGCAACCGCTCCAGCCGTTGTTGATAGCGCCAGCGATCGAGCACCCGCATGGACACCACCCCGATCGTCAGTCCCCCCAAGGCTTGGGCCGCATTTTGCCAGAGGGTTCCTTGGCCCCAGGCGGAGTCTGTCACCTCCACGCTGGCCAGCCCCAAGGCGGATCCGTGGCTAACCACACTCCCCACGCCCACCACCGTGCAAAATGCCACCACGCTCAGTCCCAAGAGCGCCAATAACCGCATTCGATCGCCTGTTTCCATACCCGAATTAAGACCGCCGACCTGTGTGAGAAGCTTCCTCGATTGTAGACGCGCCACTCTGGATTGTGTGGCCCCTACCCGTCATGATTTCCAAAGCGAGGGATTATCAATCCCTATTGTTTTGGGAGTTTAAACTAATGTTAAAAGTTGATTTTGAAAGCAGCGGTTTAAAGCGAAGATTTTAAGCCAAGGTTTAAAGCCAATTCTAAGGTCGCCATCTGTTTGTGATTGAGGGATAGTTGAGTGGCGCTCATGCTTGACCAATCTTGGTTTGATCTTGATTTTGCTTTAAGTTGACCTTGGTTTGATCATGCTTCAAGGGGGGCTTGGTTGGGATTGAACTTAGATTGAACTTGAATTAGAAAACCGGGAGAACCCGCTCAGGACTCTCCCGAATCTGCATTCATTCACTCTTCTAGGTCGGCAATTGCACTGAAACGGAAGTGCAACATCATCGTTCAAGATCAAAGTTCAAAGCCAAAGCGAAAGACCGCAGTGCAACGCTTTCAACCATGGGCCAGTTGCCCTAGCCGATCGACAGCTTCACAACTTTGTTCTTTTCTTCTTCCACCTTGGGCAACCGCAGTTCCAAAATGCCATTTTGATAGTTGGCAGTGGCTTGGGCATTTTGTACGCGGGTGGGCAACGAGATCACTCGCTGGAATTTGCCGTAACGAAATTCAGTGCGGAAAGTGCTGCCTTCTGGGACGGTTTTCTCGGAGCGCCGCTCACCAGCGATCGAAACAGAGTCCGCCGTTACTTCCACATCAACGGTCTTCGGATCAACGCCCGGTAGTTCCAGGCGCAACAGGAGCGCATCAGCGGTTTCTTCCAGTTCCGCAGCCGGTGCGTGGTGCAATTCCGGATCGATCGCCAAGGGAGTCATCAGTGCGCCATCCAAGAGTCGATCAAAACGCCGACGGAGTGACTCAATTTCTCGATAGGGTTCCCAACGAATCAAGGTCATTTTAGCCACCTCGCTAACTCCTGAAATCAACAACTGGGGAGAAGGGCTTGCTTGAGAATTAACCTCAAGAATCGAGTTTAATCTTGCTCGAACTTGCTCGATTTTGTTCGATTTTGTGTGGAGCGTTTTGCTCTGCACAATCTCAAGATAGCTCTTTCAAATAGAAGCCTGATTCGGTTTGTACGACCCATTCAAGGGCAGTTCCCACACCTGAGTTTTAAGCAATCAATCAATTGCTGAAGTATGATGCCGAAAGCCGAGGTGCTTGATGGCTTTTACTTCTGGCGGTTGAGGATCTATGGAGAGAATGAAAATTCTGGAGCGGCGCAGTCAAATCTCAATAAAATTAAGAATGTTGCAAGGATAAAAACCGTACTTTGGAGGGTCTGAAAACCGATGGTTTGTCTGATGGGGGGCGGACATTCAACAGGATCCGAACCGGGTGCTTAACTGGAAACTAGGAGTGACTGTTGGGAGGGATGGCTGGATGGGTTGTGGGCTGGATTCCGTGATCAATAGCTGGGCTGGCTGCTCGATCGCGCCTGTCCTGTTGGCGCTTCCAACCACGGACAGCGATTGGCGGTGGCTGGCGGGTGGCATGGGGCTGTATTTGCTGTCTTCGGCGGCAACGGAAATGGGAACCCGCCGCCCGATCGGGGGGCGATCGCCCAAGCACCCACCAAGGGACGATTCCCCATCAGCGGGCGATCGGGAATCGTCTGTGCCTCCCCAGCCTTAGGAAAACCTTTTAAGATCGAGCAGTTGCGGCCCAGGGATCACACCCCCAAATCGGAACCGATCGCATTGAAATTGCATTGAAATTGCGCTGCGCCTTGCATTGAGATTGATCGAACCCCGATCAAATTGCCCATGAATGTTCAGGAACTCCTCGCCATGTTTTTTGGTTTAAAGCAAAAGTCCACGATGCCCACCGCCAAAGAAGCGTTACCGGGACGATCGACCAAAATGCCCATCAAGAATCAGCATTTTGTGAATGGCAACCCGATCGAGGGGCCCTTCCCGGCCGGTTTGGAAACGGCCCTGTTTGGGTTGGGTTGTTTTTGGGGAGCCGAGCGCAAGTTTTGGCAAACCCCCGGCGTATTTTCCACGGCCGTGGGCTATGCGGCCGGGCACACGCCCAACCCCACTTACCACGAAGTTTGCACGGGCCTGACGGGCCACAACGAAGTGGTGCTGGTGGTCTATGACCCGCAACAGGTGAGCTACGAGCAACTGTTGAAGGTCTTTTGGGAAAGCCACAACCCCACCCAAGGGATGCGCCAGGGCAACGATGTGGGAACCCAATATCGATCGGGCATCTATACCTACAACGAAGCCCAAAAGGCGGCGGCGATCGGCTCCAAGGAACAGTACCAAGGGGCCCTGACCCAAGCGGGCCATGGGGACATCACCACGGAAATTCTGGATGCGCCGGAGTTTTACTACGCGGAAGACTATCACCAGCAATATTTGGCTAAAAATCCCGGCGGCTATTGTGGCCTGGGCGGCACGGGGGTGAGCTGTCCCGTGGGCTTGGCGGTTTAGGGTTCGTTGCTGTGTCTGTTTCGGCCGTTGGTTGTCTTGGGGTTGCCCTGGGGGCCCGGCGGCCGATCGTTCCTTTGTTGGCCCCGGTGGGCCCCTTGCCATGAGCGCGATCGCGATCGATCTTCAGCCGGACTTGGCCTTGGACGATGCCACCTTTGCCCGCATCTGTCGCCAAAATCCCCACTGCAAATTTGAGCGAACCGCCGCAGAAGAATTAGTGATCGTGGCCCTCACGGGAGGCAGAACGGGACAGCGCAACTCACGCCTCACGGCGCGGTTGGTGTTGTGGAATGAAGAGACGGGCTTGGGCGAGGTGTTTGACTCTTCCACGGGGTTTAAACTGCCGAACGTAGCCATTCGATCGCCCGATGTTGCTTGGGTCAGTCGCGATCGCTGGTTGGCCCTCAGCGCTAAGGAACAGGATAGCTATCCGCCCCTTTGTCCTGATTTTGTGGTGGAGCTAAAGTCGCCCAGTGATGACTTGGGCCAAGTGCAAGCAAAGATGCAGGAATATATCAACAATGGGCTGCGTTTGGGGTGGTTGCTGGATCCGGCGGAGGCGATCGCCCAGATCTACCGACCCGATCGCCCGGTGGAAACCCTGAAATCCCCCACCACCTTGAGCGGCGATAGTTGCTTACCGGGGTTTTCCCTCTCTTTGGCCGGCATTTTGGATTCCTAGATTTTGAATTCCTAGATTTTGGATTCCTAGATTTTGGATTCCTAGGAGGTTGATGGGGGAGCGGCCTGAGGGGCTGGCGATCGTTGGCCAAACATGGCCGTGATTGCCGTGTCGAGGGTGGGTTGCATCACAATTCGATCGCCATGGGCCACCACCAGCCGAATCAGGGTCGGCAGGCCGCCCGCATCGGCCGCGAGATATAGCGGCTCCACATAGAGAATAGACCGCCCGATCGGGATGGCGACTAAGTTCCCTTGAATCACCTTGGAACCCTGGCGATTCCAAAGGCTAATTTGGCGTGCAATGTCCGGATCTTGATTAATGCGGGCTTCCACCTGCTCAATCCCAAACACCAGCCGATCCTTGGGGAATTGATAGAGCAAGAGTCGGCCGTAGCGATCGCCATCGGAGCGGGCCGCCAACCAGCCAATCAGGTTGCTGCGCCTGGCGGGGCTGAAGGGCAACAACTGCACAAACTCCGGTTGGCTGGTGCCGGGCAGTTGCATCAGGGCAAAGTAGGGCTGAATCGGTTGGGGCTGGTTGCCGTAAATTTCGTTGGGAATTTGCCACAAATCCTCCCGGTTATAGAACTCCTGGGGATTGCTCATGTGATAGGTCAGCAGCTTTTCCGATTGCACGGCAAACAGATCGATCGGGTAGCGGAAGTGCGATCGAATGGCCGGCGGGCATTGGTCGATCAGGTGAAAGAGTTCCGGGAACACCGCTTGCCAACTGCGAATCAGTGGATCATCCCCATCGGCCACATAAAACCGCACCGTGCCGTTATAGGCATCAATCACCGCTTTTACGGAATTGCGAATGTAATTAAAACCGGCGCGGCTGGGTTCGGAATAGGGATAACGGCGGCTGGTGGTGTAGCCATCCACAATCCAAAACAGGTGGCTGCGGCGATCGAACCCATCGGCATCCGCCGCCGATTGCAGGTTCACGGCCACGGCGTAGGGATCGCGATCGAACTGCAAGAAGGGGGCGATCGTCCGTACCCGTTCCCGCACATTCCGCCGCCAGAGCAAGCGCGTGTCCGGCGTGAGGTTATTGGTCAGCAGTAACTGCCAATCGCGTAGATAGGCCGCCAACAGCCACCGCTTCCACCAGTGATCGCCCAGTAGCACCCCGCCTTGACCGTCGTAGTGGTTATAGGCGTTGTCATTGCCTCGGGGATAGTCCAACTCTTGGGCTGCGGTCGGAGCCAGGATGTAGGTATTGGTCAGCTCACCAAAGTAGACCCGGGGCCGATCGAGGGGAATGCCCTGGCTCACCTGTTCATTGGCGGCCCGCAGGATGCCGCCGCCCGTGTCATCAGTGCCGGAACCAATATCCCGAACCCAATAGAGCGGTAGTCCACCGGCTCCCACTTGGTTGGCGGGACTGAGGGTGAAGCCATAGCCGTGGGTGTAGACCAAATGGCGGTTCAGCCAAGTTTGGGCCGGGGTTGACAGGGCGGTGGTGTCCAACTCCCGCATGGAGAGGATGGTGGGATGGAGGGTCGATCGGTCTGTGGCGGCCGGGGCCGAGTTGGGCCGATCGGGCAATCGGTACCGATCGAGGTCTGCGTTGGCAAAGCGGTAATAGGAGCGGATTTGTTGTAACTGCCGATTGGTATCTAGCAGCGGGTTCGTGTCCCAAAGGCGCACACTGTCGAGGGTGGGTTCATAGGTTTGCAGATCCGCCGCGCTGAGGGTGGCTTGGGGGTCAAAGGATTCCGCTTGCACCCGATCGAGGCCAAACGCTGATCGGGTAAAGGCAATGTTGCGCTCAATGTAGGGCCGTTCCCGCTCCAGCTCGTTGGGTTCCACAATTGCCCCCTGCACCGCCTCGGGCAACAGAAAACCCAGACTGATGCCCCCGATCGCGTAGCACAACAGCCCGATCGCCACCAACCGGGGCGGCAAATCCGGCCGGCGATCGCCCGTGGGTTGTGCCACCCGGCCATCCAGCCAGCGCCGAGGTTGCAACCCCGTCAAGGCATAGCCCAGCAGCCAAACCCCACTGCCCAAGGACACCAACCCCAAGCCAATGTTGGCTGGCAACTGCACGCGAATATCCGCAAAGCCGGCTCCATAGGCAGCACCTCGGGTGGAATTGAGCAAATCAAAACAGGCAACCCCGGCGCTGATGCCCGCTGCCAACAACACCAACCCCAAGAGGCCGCAGCCATGCCGCCATTCCCCCACCGTGAAGCCGGGAAATCGCCCCCGCGCCAAGGATTTCTGACTGAGCAGGTAATATAGCCCCACCAACAGGGCCGACCAAAGCAACAGCCCGATCGCCCAAAACTCCAACAGTTCCACCAGGGGCAAGCCAAACACAAACCAGCCCACATCCAACCCAAACACCGGATCCACCTGCTGAAATCGGCTGGGGTGGGCGGCCAGCAAAATCGTCGCCCAATGTTGGGAGCCAATCCAGGCAAAGTTCAACGCAGCGATCGCCCCTAAGGCCCGCAAGCCCCACCTCGGCGCGATCGCCCCCAGGGCCCAAAGGCATCCCGGCAGCGCCAACCACCACCATTGGCCCGATCGCAACGGCTCCAGCAGTTCCCATAACAACAGCGGTTGCAAACGAGGAACCGCCGTGGGTAAGGCTTCCCGCCCTGCCGTCCAGCCAATTTGCCCGTAATGCACCACCAGCAGGGCCAACCCCAGGGCTAACAATCCCGACACCAGCAGCAATGGCAGCAAGTCTAGCCGGCCGCCCACCAGCCGTTCCCCGCGCGGTTCGATCGCCCGAGGCATCACCCACCAGGGGCGATCGGGATCAGGGCCCAGGGCCACCGACTCCCGGCGATTGAGCTGTTCCGCCAGCCACAGATTGCCCCACAGCACCGCCAACGACCCGATCGCCCCCACCCCAAACAGAGCCGCCTGCACCGCCAGCCGCATCCACCAAAGGGAGCCATAGCCCAACTGGCCAAACCAAAGGCCATCCCCCAGCCAGCGCACCGCCAGCCCGATCGCCAGCACAAAACCCAACCCGCCCAGGGCCCACCGCCAGGGTTGCCGCCTGGCTCGATCGGGGGCCGCCATGGGGGGCGTTGAATTGACAGCCAAGGGCGATCGCGTCCGGGTCATCGAAAGTCTCCAGCCTCAATGAACGTTGTCTAGCGGAATGTTGGAAAAAAAACAACTGCTCCGCGCCGCCGCCCCTGGGCAACAGCCACCATCAGGCCGACGATTGAGGCGATTTAAAGGCCTGACGCACTTTAGGCCGAAACAGGTAGAACAAAATCAAAAGGGCGATCGCCAATTGAAACCCCAACTGCGACAGGGTTGAGGCCGGAACTGAAGCCGATCCTAGGGCGATCGAACTCACTAGAGACTGTCCCAAACTCAAAACCTGCAAAATTTGCCAAATTAATGTCAAAATCCAAGCCCATTGCTTCAACTTCCAAAGGCCATATCCCAGCAATCCCCCCACCAGCGAGAGCAACACCCCAATTCCCCCAAACACCAAAATCAATGTCGGAACCATCCCCAGCATCATCGCCTGGGCTTGCGGATCTGAATTGGAACCGGCGGTTTGGAGTTGCAGTTTGAGGCTCTCGATCGTGCTATCCACTAAAAATTGCCGCCATTGGGGAA
Source organism: Limnothrix sp. HT2024 (assembly GCF_059138625.1). Lineage (NCBI taxonomy): Bacteria > Bacillati > Cyanobacteriota > Cyanophyceae > Pseudanabaenales > Pseudanabaenaceae > Limnothrix > Limnothrix sp. HT2024. Next base: position 2,623,833 of record NZ_CM181121.1, on the reverse strand, counting down.
TCACCAACACCGACAAACTGAGCAAGAACCCAAAACCACTATAGAAAAACTGCAAGCCCGCCAGAATGGTCACACCTAAGGGGCGCTTGGTCATAATCTTTGGATTGATTGCCAGATCACGCCTCGGTTATAGCAACGAAATCCGAAACGTTCTGGGGCAAATCGTGCTATTTCTGCAAGGGATTTCTCGGGAATTTCTCTGGAGTTGCCCCGGCCCATGAAAACGAAAGTTTCGCCCCTGAACCCGATTTGGCTGTTTCTGATTGCCTTTGCCACGGTGGTGGCGGCCTATGGCGGCAAGATGAAACCCCTGACGGAGGCTTCCTTCAAAGGGGCGGGCAGCGCGGTGGAACTGGCGATCGGGCTGGTGGGTTCCATGGCCCTGTGGTTGGGGATTATGCGGGTGGCGGAGGAAGCTGGGTTGATGCAGGCGATCGCCCGGGCGATTCGGCCCGTGATGGTGCGGCTGTTTCCGACTGTGCCGCCGGAGCATCCCGCCATGTCCGCCATGATCATGAACTTGGCGGCCAATGCGCTGGGCTTGGGCAACGCGGCCACGCCTTTGGGTTTGAAGGCGATGAAAGAACTCGATCGCCTGAATCCCAACCCCGGTACGGCCACCAACGCCATGTGTTTATTTTTGGCGATTAACACGGCCTCGGTGACGCTGATTCCGTTGGAGGTGATCGCCGTGCGGGCCAGCGCGGGCACGACCCAACCGGCCTCGATTGTCCTCACCACCTTGATTGCCACGGCGATCGGGACTACGGCCGCCGTCCTCGCTGCCAAGTTTGCGGCCCGCCGATCGCCCGACCCGGCCCCAGAAATCGCGCCAACCGAGCCGATCGCGGACGCGCCTGAAAATTCCGAGGCGATCGAACCGGCCGTGGACACCGCCCCGCCGCCCGTGTTGCATCCCCCCAGCCGCGTTGGTCAACTGGTCTTTGGTGGGTTGGTGCTGGCCTTTCTCGGGGCGATCGTCCAAAAGGTGATGCGACACGGTTTTGGCTTTGTCTTCAGCTTGGAAGGTTTCACCACCATTTCCAACTGGGTGCTGCCGATGTTTATCAGCGGCTTCTTGATTTTTGGCTACTTTCGCGGCGTGCGGGTTTATGAAGCCCTGACCGAGGGCGCAAAAGAAGGCTTTGAAATTGCTGTGCGGGTGATTCCGTTCATGGTGGCGATTTTTGTGGCGATCGGGATGTTTCGAGCCAGTGGCGCGTTGGAACTGCTGACCAACCTGCTCACCCCCGTCACCGCCTTGATTGGGATGCCCGCCGAAGCGCTGCCCATGGCCCTGATTCGCCCCCTGTCCGGTAGCGGGGCGTTTGGCTTCATGTCGGAAATTGTGAAAGCCAACCCCAACAGCTTCCTGGCGGATTTGGTTTCCACCATGCAAGGTGCATCGGACACGACGTTCTATACGCTGGCGGTCTATTTCGGCAGTGTGGCGATTATTCGGACGCGCTATGCCTTGCCGGTGGGGCTGTTTGCCGATGCGGTTAGTGCGATCGCCTCGGTGTTGGTTTGTCGGCTGCTGCTACCGGGCGCGGCCTAGGCGATCGCCCCGAAACCTTGCCAGGCAAGGGGCTTAAGCCCCTTGTCTACTGATAGTTAAGCCCCTTAACGGATCGCCCCTGGATCGCTATCTTTAAAAACAGACCACACAACCACCTTTCAAGGACGAGTTAGCAACCCCATGGCCAAAGCAATTTGGAACGGAACCGTGATTGCCGAGAGCGATCGCACCGAAGTTGTGGAAGGAAACCACTACTTCCCGGCCGATTCGATTAAGGCGGAATATTTCCAACCCAGCAACACCCACACCACCTGCGGCTGGAAAGGCGTGGCCAGCTACTACACGATCGCCGTGGATGGCCAAACCAACCCCGATGCGGCTTGGTACTATCCTGAACCCAAGGATGCGGCCAAGAAAATTGCCGGTTACGTGGCCTTCTGGCGCGGCGTGAAGGTGGAAGCGTAATGATTGGGGGCGATCGCGCGATCGCCCCCACCGCGAAACGGTTAACATCCTGGCAAGGCAAGGTGCTCCAGCCCCTTGTCCCAATGACTGTTCCCTGTCGATTTTCCTGAGCTTGCGCCGGATATGTCCCCCGAAATTGCCGCCACGATCGAAATTTTGTCCGCCGACGAGTTGCGCCGCACCGTCAACCGGCTTGCGTCCGAAGTGGTTGAGCGATCGGGCGACCTCTCCAAAGTGGTGCTCGTGGGCATCTACACCCGGGGCGTACCCCTGGCCAAACTGTTGGCCCGCCAAATCGAAATGCTCGAAGGCGTAACCGTCCCCGTTGGCGCACTGGACATCACCTTCTATCGCGATGACCTCGACAAAATTGGCCCCCGCACCCCCGAACGCAGCGATATCCCTGTCGATCTCACAGGCAAAATTACCGTTTTGGTGGATGACGTAATCTTCACCGGCCGCACCATTCGCGGAGCCTTAAACGCCACTTTGGACTATGGCCGGCCCGAGTCCATTCGGTTGTTGTCCTTGGTCGATCGGGGCCATCGCCAACTGCCCATTCACCCGGACTACACCGGCAAAGTGCTGCCCACCGCCAAGGACGAAAAGGTGAAAGTTTATCTCCAAGAATTCGACGGCCGCGATGCGGTCGAACTCAGCCGCGCCCCCGTCAATTAGTTTCTAAATCAATTGCCAAATTTCTTGGAGCGATTGGCTCAAAAAGATGGATCAAACCTTAGCAGCCAGTGAAATTATTAAACAAGTCATTGAGCACTACGCTCAGTTCCAGCCTTCTCACGGCAAAATTCGACTAGAAACAATTTTTGATGATCGCCAGGGTCGTTATGCACTAATGCAAACAGGATGGGATCGCGATCACCGCATTCGTGGAAATCTAATCTACGTTGTCCTAGAGCAAGAAATGATTAGGATTGAATATGATGGGATGGAACAGGGAATTTTCTACGATTTAGTCAAAAAGGGAATTTCACCTGAAAGGATTGTCCTGGCATATTTACCAGATTGCCCCACTGGTGCTCGTCTTGATTTTGATAGAAATAGCTCATCGAAACAGTCTGTAATAGCTTAGGTTTTATCAGAAAAAAACCTTGATTGGCTTCAAGCAAATTAAGACCAGTACATTAGGCTATCATGCTTGTCAATCTTTGATTATCAAATATGGTTGCTACAGGAGTTCAAACCAATCTATTTGACTTGTTAGCGGTCAATCACCGGCAAGCCATTACAACAACCTTCAAATTTGTTGATCTGTTTGCAGGGATTGGTGGGTTTCGGATTCCGTTAGAACAATTAGGTGGCTGCTGTGTGGCCTATGCAGAAATCGATCGGGATGCGATCACCACCTATGAACAAAACTTTCTGAGTGATAGTTCTGATCACGAACCCAACTTGGGTGATGTTTCTGCGGTTGATCAGCTACCCAACAATCTCGATTTGGTGGTGGGCGGTGTTCCCTGCCAGGCCTGGTCGATCGCGGGTAAAACCTTGGGATTTGATGATCCACGCGGTCGCCTATGGTTTGATGTGTGTCGGCTAGTTCGTCAGGCGCAACCCAAGGCATTTTTATTTGAAAACGTCAAAGGACTCACGGAACCCCGCCATCGAAATAGTCTAGATTTTATTGTTCACCAGCTCCATGACAGCGGCTATTACGTTTATTGGACTGTTCTAAGTAGCTATGATTTTGGATTGCCGCAAGATCGTGATCGGCTCTTTTTAGTCGGTTTGCGTAATGATCTGGAGCGCGCGGGGCAATTTCAGTTCCCTGCCGCCAGCGATCGCCCCCGCAAACTCTATGAAGTCTTAGATGATTTACCTGCCTGTTTAGAACCCAAATTAAAGTTTTCGCCGCGATCGCTCTTTGGTGAAAAGATTCCCGCTTCCCGTGGCCGGTTCCAAAAGATTGATGAACTCAATGATTTTTTCCTGTTCAGTGATGTGCGTGATGGCCACAGCACCATTCACTCTTGGGATCTGATTCCAACGAGCGATCGAGAAAAATTCATCTGTATGACCCTGCTGAGAAATCGCCGTAAAAAGAAATATGGCCCCAAAGATGGCAATCCCCTTTCCCTCACGGATTTTCAAGGGCTGATTCCTGATCTAGTCCAGGCTGAAATTACGGCTTTGGTACAAAAAGAAATTTTGCGAGAAGTCACAGCCGATCGCTTTGATTTTGAAAACTCCAAAATTTCAACCGGTATTCAGGGCGTATCACGAATTTTCTTGCCGACTGCTGAGGCGATCGGCACACTAACCGCTAGTGGAACCCGTGATTTTGTAGCGACAGCGGCTCTCGGCGGCTGTGAACCCAATACCTATAAGCAGCAATTTTTGGAAGAAATTTATTACCCCGGTCGATTTCGATCTCTTACAGCCCAGGATTATGCCAAGCTGCAAGGGTTTCCGGAAACTTTTATGCTCCATCCCAATAGCAGCATCGCTAAGAAACAATTTGGAAATGCTGTTTCCATTCCGGTGGTTGCAACGATCGCTCGATCAATTTTGCATTGTTTTTAATTTGGGATAGATTCTAGGGACTGCTTAGCGGTATAAGGTATCATTTTTGACTTTTTGAGAGGGTTGAAAATAAAATAAAGATGTGACTCTTGGTAAAGAAACCCACGTGCTATGCTCGTTTTACGTCAAATTTAGAGGAAAAGCGATAGTTATCATGGCTTAGTCACAGATCGCCTTCAGGGTATCTAAAAGCATTTCTAGCTTGATTAAGACGGTAAACCGTGGCGGCTGGCGTGGATCTTGCATAACTTTCCAGTGAGGTGAATTGATCAAAGGCTCATCGTGGTGGTCTGGGATCGCCTGGGTTTTTGGTTGGGATACTTTAGCTGTTAGGAGATGCTGTTTGCGGCTGTGATCCCGATCGCTCCCCTAGGCTGAGAACAAATTGATAGAACCAGTGGGGAGATGGTCTGATGCAAGATCGGCAGACCTAAGCTAGTATTCGCGCCAAATGATGGGCTTTTGCTGTGTTTTGGGGGAGTTTTAAAGCTAATTGGGGGCAAATTTAGCTGCTTTGACCTCCGTTAGCCGGATGCGCTCGATTTTTCTCGCTCAAAAACAAGTTCTGTCATGTCCCTTCCGTTTCCTATGCTGACGGTTTCTGAACTGAGGGCGGCTATCATCCGCCAACCATTGGTGGTTGATGCGGCAGCAACGGTCTGGGATGTGGTTTCCCTGATGAGCGGGTTACCGTCGGCTCAGGCAGATCCACAAAAGGCGGCGATCGGGTCTCGCCCCAGTTGCGTGCTGGTGAGGGTGGACGATCGGGTGGTGGGCATTTTGACAGAGCGAGATTTGGTGCGCTTGAGTGCGCAACAGTGCCCGCTTGATCGCCCGGTGACCGCCGTGATGACGCGGGAACTGGTGATGCTGCGGGAGAGTGAGTTTACGGATTTGTTTTCCACCATTCATCTGCTGACGAAACATCGAATTCGGCATTTGCCCGTGGTGGATGAGGCCGATCGCCTGTTGGGGCTAATTACCCAGGAAAGTTTGCGCCAGTTGGCCCGCCCGATCGACCTGCTGCGGTTGCGCCAAGTCCAGGAAGTGATGAGCCGATCGATTGTGGTGGCCAGCTCTCACGCCTCCCTGTTGGAATTGGCGCAATTAATGAGTGAGAACCAGGTGAGCTGCGTGGTGTTGGTGGATCCAGCCCATGACGCGATTGGGGCGATCGATGATCCGGCAGCGAAATCAGAGAGCGATCTGGATGGCGATCTGGATGGCGATCTTGCTGCTGCCTCATCTCTACAGCCGATGGGCGGGCCACCCGTGGGCCTGGTGACCGAGCGGGATATGGTGCAATTTCAGGCCCTGGGGTTGCCCTTGGATCAAACCAGTGCCCATCTGGTGATGAGCAGTCCGGTGTTTAGCGTCAGTCCCCATACCAGCCTGTGGGAGGCACAACAGTTGATGGCCGATCGCTGGATTCGGCGATTGGTGATCACCAATGACCAGGGGCAATTGCTGGGCATTCTCAGCCAAACGCGCCTGCTCCAGGCCTTGAATCCGCTGGAAATTTACAACTTGGCGACGGTGCTGGAAACCCAGGTGTCGCAGTTGGAGCAGGAACGATTGGCGCTGCTGGAAAGTCGAGCGCAGGAACTGGAGCGGGAGGTAGCCGAGCGCACTGCCCAATTGCAGCAACAGGCGGAACGGGAAGCGCTGTTGCGGGAGGTGGCCACGCAAATTCACAATGCCCTGGATTTGCACACCATTTTGGAAACGACGGTGCAGCAAGTGCAACGGCTGCTGAACTGTGCGCGGGTGATTGTCTATCAATTTGAGGGCGATTGCAGCGGCGTGACGATCGCGGAGGCTTTGGCGGATCCGAGCAATTTAGATCAATCCCTTTTGGGGCGACGGGTTCAGGATGCTTGTTTAGGGTCGGCTTTTTTGGATCCCTTTCAGCGGGGCCAAGTGCGGGTGCTGGAGGATGTCACCACTGCGCCGCTGTCAGACTGCCACCGAGATTTGCTGCTCAGTCTTCAAATGCGGGCCCAACTGATTTTGCCCTTGCTGGTGGGCGATCGCCTGTGGGGGTTGATGGTGGCCAGTGAGTGCGATCGCCCGCGACTTTGGCAGGCGACGGAAATTGACTTGCTCCAAGCCCTGGGGGTGCAGGTGGGAATTGCCCTCAAGCAGGCCACATCCCATGCTGCCTTGGCGGCGGAATTAGAAGAGCGTCGCCGGGCCGAGGCCGCCTTGCGAGAAGCGGAAGCCCACCAACGGGCCCTGGTCAGTGCGTTGCCGGATTTGTTAGTGCGGCTGAATGCTGAGGGGATTTTTCTGGAATTTGTCGCCAATCCTGAGTTCGATCGGGTTGGCGATTTGAATAGTTGGGTGGGCAGGCATGTATCGGAATTGCTGCCCCCGGTGGCGACCCGGAAGCGGATGAAAGCCATTCAGCGAGCTTTGGCCACCAAAACCGTGCAGTTCTATGAACAAAATCTGTCCACCCATGAGGTGTTGCGGATTGAGGAAGTGCGGGTGGTTCCCTACCGCGATGACGAGGTGTTGGTTTTGGTGCGCAACATCAGCGATCGCAAACAGGTGGAGTGGCAACTGCGGGATTTGAATCAGTCCTTGGAGCGACAGGTGGCCAAGCGCACCACCACCCTGCAAATTCGGGAAGCCCAGATTCGGGCGATGGTGGCGGCCATTCCCGATCGCCTGCTGCGGGTGACCCCTCGGGGCCAATGCCTGGACTACAGCACCCTCACCCAGGTGCAACATCCCTGGGGTCGTTTCAGCGCCGAGGTGGCCGGTGATCCTTCGGAGGCAGCGGAAACCCCAACCCTTTCCCAGTTGGCCGATTGGGTGGCGGCTGATCAGCTAGAGGCGGTTTTGGAGGCGGTGAACCGGGCGATCGAAACCGGCCAACTGCAAGTACTCGAGCAGCGGCGGATCCTGGGCGATCGCGTTCTGGATGAGGAATTGCGGATTGTGGGCAGTGATGCGGATGCGGCCCTGGTGATGGTGCGGGATGTGACGGAGCGCAAGGCCGCCGAAGCCCAACTTCAGGAACGGGAGGCTCGTTATCGTGGCCTGATGGCGGGGGCTAGTGACGCGATCGTGGTGACCAACCTCCAAGGGGAAATCCTGGAAGTGAATCGCAAGGCCGAGGAACTGTTTGGCTATGACCGCGCCCAACTGATCCAGATGCACCAATCCCAGTTGCACCCGATCGATTGCGAAGAGGAGATGGTGCAGGCCTTCCAAACGGTGATTACGGATGGTTCCTGTCAGCTCACCAATGGCCAAATTCAGCGGGCCGACGAGCAAGCGATTCCGGTGGAAATTACCGGCTCGATCGTGCAAGTGGGCCAAACCCAACTGGTGCAAGGCATCTTTCGGGATATTCGCGATCGCAAAAATGCCGAACGCCAATTGGCCGACCTGTCCCAACGGCTCACCCTTGCCCTGGAATCCGGCGCGATCGGCTGTTGGCAATGGAATATTCGAGCCAATACCCTAGTTTGGGATGAGCGGATGTATAGCCTGTATGGGGTTGTGCCCGTGGAACCCGGCCAAAATCAGCGCCTGCCCTACGACATTTGGGCCAGTTCCGTTCATCCGGACGATCGACCGGCCACCGAACAGTTGCTCTATGCCGCCACACGCGGCGAAGCCCGTTACGACACCGAGTTTCGGGTCATGCTTGCCGATGGCACAGTCCGCCACATCAAGGCCTATGGCGAGCTGCTTTGTGATGCCCAAGGTCAGCCCCAAAGCATGATCGGCGTGAACTATGACATCAGCGATCGCAAACAGGCCGAAGCGGCCCTGCGGCAAAGCGAAGAGAAATTTCGCCGCGTGTTTGATTCCAACGTGGTGGGCACCATTTTCACCAATTTTGAGGGGCTGATTGTTGATGCCAACGATTGCTTCTTGGAAATGCTGGGCTACGATCGCCTGGACTTGCAAGCCGGGCGCTTAAATTGGGCCGAACTCACACCGCCTGAACATCGAGCGCAAGACATCACGGCCATTGAACACCTGCGGCAACATGAGGCGATCGCCCCTTGGGAAAAGGCCTACGTGCATCGGAATGGCCATTGGGTGTGGGTGTTAATTGGCGTGGCCATGATTGCGCCCGAAACCGGTAGCTGTGTTTGCGTGGTGGTGGACATCAGCGATCGCAAACGCTCTGAAGAAGCCCTGCGCGAGAGTGAAGAAAAATTCCGCCAATTGGCCGAAGCCGTGGACTCGGTATTTTGGATTTTGGATCTCAACCGCACCAATCGAATCTACGTCAGCCCCGCCTACGAGCGGATTTGGGGCAGACCCAGCGAAGAACTCTACATCAGCCCCGACAGTTGGGCCGCCAGCATTCACCCCCTGGATCACGATCAGGTTTTAGCTGCCATTCCCAAACAGTTAGCGGGCGAATTTGACGAGGAATATCGGATCCTGCGGCCCGATGGCGAACAGCGTTGGATTCGCGATCGGGCGTTCCCCATTTGCAATGCCCAAGGAGAGGTCTATCGCCTCGCGGGCATTGCCGAAGACATCACCCCCCTCAAGCAAGCAGAACTGGAGCGAGAACGGCTGCTTCAGGAGTTGGCCGCCTTTAAGTTGGCGCTGGATGCCTCCGCGATCGTGGTGATTACCGATGCCCAAGGGATCATGACCTATGTTAACGATCGATTTCTCGCGGTTTCTGGCTACAGCCGCGAGGAATTGATTGGGAAAACCCATCGGTTGGTGAAGTCTGGCCACCATCCCGCCTCCTTCTTTAAGGACTTGTGGGACACCATTTTGGCGGGGCAAATTTGGCGCGGAGAAATTTGTAATCGCGCGAAAGATGGCCGGCTCTATTGGGTGGACAGCACGATCGTGCCGTTCCTCGATCGCGCAGGACAACCGATTCGATTTTTGGCCGTTCGTTTTGACATCACCCCGCGCAAACGAGCAGAAATTGACCTCAAAAATAGCAACTTCCTGCTGTCCACCATCAGCCAAGCCCAAACGGAATTTATTACGGCCGCCAATCGATTAACCATCTTTGAAGGCCTTCTGAATGGCCTATTAGAACTGACCGAAAGTGAATATGGCTTTATCGGGGAAGTGCTATTTCGAGGCGATGGTAGCGCCGCGATCGAAGAAGGCTTTCTCAAAATTAAGGGCGTTCCCTTCCTGCAATCCCACAGCGTCACCAACATCGCTTGGGATGCAAATACGCAAAAGTTCTATGAAGATAACTATGAAACGGGAATGCAATTTACCAACATGAACACGCTCTTTGGCGCTGTGATCATGACCGGTAAGCCCGTGATTGCCAACAGTCCCAGCACCGACCCCCGCAGTGGCGGCACACCACCTGGCCACCCCCCCTTGCAGGCATTTTTAGGCATTCCATTCTATCAAGGCAATCAATTGGTGGGGATGATTGGGATTGCCAACCGGCCCGGCGGTTATGAGTCGAGCATGGTGGGTTATCTAGAGCCATTTTTGGTCACCTGTAGCACCCTGATTGAGGGCTATCGGGTCGATCGCCAGCGCCGCCAAGCCGAGGAACAGCTTCAATGCACCAATGATGAATTAATTCGAGCTACTCGCCTGAAAGATGAGTTTTTGGCCAACATGAGCCATGAACTCCGCACACCCTTGAATGCCATTTTGGGCATGACTGAAGGGTTGCAGGAACAGGTTTTTGGCCCGATTAATGATAATCAGCGCAAAGCCTTGGGGACGATCGAGCGCACCGGCTCCCATTTGCTCTCCCTGATCAATGACATTTTGGATGTGGCCAAAATTGAATCGGGGCAACTGGAATTGGATCAAGCACCCACGCCGATTGTGCCCCTTTGTCAATCGAGTTTGACCTTCATTAAGCAGCAGGCCCTGAAGAAGCAAATTCAAGTAGAAACCCAAATTCCGAGTCAGTTACCCCCCGCATTGTTAGATGAACGACGAATGCGGCAGGTGCTGATTAATTTGCTGAATAATGCGGTGAAGTTCACGCCGGAAAATGGGCGTGTGACGCTGTTGGTTTCCCTGGAGCAGTTTGCTGCCCAGGAATCTCAATCGCCTCAATCTTGGCTGCGATTTTCCGTCATTGATACGGGAATTGGGATTGCATCGGATCAGTTAGATCGGCTGTTCCGGCCTTTTGTCCAAATTGATAGCTCGCTTAATCGTCAATACGAGGGAACGGGGCTGGGGCTGGCCCTGGTGAAGCGGATTGTGGAACTCCACGGCGGCCGGGTGGGGGTCACCAGCAAGCTGGGGAATGGCAGTTGCTTCACGGTCGATTTGCCCTACCATCCCGGCCGGACGATCGCGGAGGCTGGTGATGATCAGTCACCGGCCAATTTGGATTCATCGCTGGTGATTGAATCAACGGATGGGGGCCGATCGCCCTGCATTTTGTTGGCGGAAGATCAAGAGGCCAATGTTAATACGATCGTCAGTTATTTAACCGCCAAAGGATATCGCATGATCTTGGCCAAAAATGGTGCAGAGGCGATCGCCCAAGTGCAGCAATCGCAGCCCGATTTGGTGTTGATGGATGTGCAAATGCCGGGGATGGACGGCCTGGAGGCGATGCAATTGTTGCGGCAAAGTTCGGAATATGCCAACTTGCCGATCGTGGCGCTCACGGCGCTGGCCATGGAGGGCGATCGCGATCGCTGTTTGGCGGCCGGAGCCAATGAATATTTAACGAAACCGGTGCGCCTGCGCCAGTTGGTGACCACGATTCAAAACCTGCTGCCCCAGTTTCCGAGCTAGTCGCGTGACAGGCTTAAGGCCTTGGGTCAACGTTGCGGAGCCAGTCATGGTAACAAGGGGCTTAAGCCCCTTGCTGCTTAACGATTAGGTGACGGTAACAGTCATGTAATTTGACCCAGCGAATTAAGGTAGCCGTGCTACTAGGTTGCTTCGCCCCGACCAAGGCTCGCTCCCTAGCGCACCACCGCCTGCTGGCGATCGAGCTGAATCAAGGTTTGGTTACCCCGCATCAGTCGATAGGAAGCGGTCCAAGTGCCTGGCATCAGGGGCGATCGGCGAGTGCCTTTGCCCACGTAGGTAATCCACTGTTTGTGATCTTGGTCGATCGGTCGTTGATAGTCCGTGACGATCGACCCATCGGGGGCCAACAGCTTGAAATATTCCACATCCCCCTTTTGCACCCCAAAGGCATGAACCCAAAAGGTGAGCGCCTCCGCCTGGCCGGGAATCTGGTTGCTTTGGAACTCGCCGCGCCACAGCTCATCCTCCACCGGTTGTTTGGGGGCAAAGCCGCTGCGAATTAGCCCCGTGGCCACATAGTTGCGTGCCCCGTCATTCCAAACCGTGTTGGAGTTGTTGCCCGTTGCGCAGCCCGCAATCCGATCGCCCCCCAACAGCGGATCCACTTCCTTGCCATCCTTGCGCACTGTCACATGCACATGGGGAAAGGTGGTCATGCCCGACAGACCCACCAGACCTAGGGGATTGCCCGCTTGGACCCGATCGCCAATTTTGACCCGCACGCTGCCCTGTTTCATGTGGCAATACTGGGTTTGCCAGCCGTTGCCATGGTCCAGCATTACGCCGTTGCCGCACTCAATGCCCGCCACGGTCGATCGTGCCTCGGGGGAAGTGAGCCGCCGATCGGGCACACCATCCCGCATGGCCGACACCGTGCCCGCCGCCGTGGCCACCACCGGCACAGCCGTTTGCGGAGTCCAGAAGGGAATTGCAAAATCCGTGCCGTTGTGGCCGTCATAGGTCAAGTGCCGACACATGGAATCCCGCTCGCCCGTGCTGGGGTCGTGGTCGGGATAGAGCATCACAAAGCAATCTTTGCCCAGTTGGCAATCGATCGGGCGGCGCAACAGGGCGGTGGCCGTTCTCTGGGCCAAGCGGTCATCGATCGGGCGCTCCGGAGCCGGAATGCTGGTGACACCGCCGGCCGGCGCGATCGCGGACGCGTCGGCCGCTTGGGCCAAAGCGGGGGAATCTGAAGGGGCCGATTGCCCGATCGGGCCCTTCAGACCCACCCAAGTCAACCCCGCGCCGATCAAGATCAAGGAGCCGATCCTTAGGGGCCATGCAAACATGTCACTCACCGTTATTGTTCAGAGAAATCAGAGTCGATCGCCAAAAAGCTGCCTTGCCCTAACCTTCCGAGGATGTGGTTGCCATCAGGAGACCACTCCATAGACCCGACAAAAATAGACCCGACCAAGACTGAGATGGCGATTCCTCAGACTTAGACCCCCCATGGCCCATTTTGGTTGCAACTTTTCGGCCGGTTGCTGGTTCAGTTTGTCTTGCTTCTGCGCTGCGAATCCTAAGCCTTGTGCCAAACACCAATAGTTGTGGGGGCAAGGGGCTTAAGCCCCTTGTCTACGTCGATCAGTGGAGCGGACAGAGTCGCAATTTTGGCTTTTCAGACATCCTCTAAGCCTTGTGCCAAACGGGCGATCGAGCAAGGTAACCGCCTGACCCCCCATCCCAAACCGGTTCGTTCTCGGGTTTGAGATTTCAGGCGGTTCCGTGATCATCCCATCCTATTCAGGATTCGTCATGATTTGTGAGCTTCTGGCAAGTCTCGGAATGCTTCAGTTGGGCTTGCAATAATCCCCCGTGGGCACGGCCCGCTCGATCGTGTAGGCCGCACCGGGCACGAGGATGAATTCGCTGGCTCCCACTTCGCTGTTGGGGTTGCCCCAATCGTAGGTGTAGCCCAAGCCGGTGAAGGGTTGCAGATTGGTGCGAATGCTGCGGTAATACAGCCCCTTAAAGAAGGTTTGATAGTTGGCGATGCCCGATCGGGGGGTGATGCCCGCCACCTTGGGCAAGTCCGCCGCCAGGGATTGGGGAAAATCTGCTTGGCACTGGCGATCGCTCACTTCCGGATCCGCACAGGGGCGAAACAAATCTCGCGCATCCACCCACATTTCCACAAACACGTCATAGTTCCAGGCCGGATCCAAGCCCAAATATTGCTGGAGTCGCAGTTTCAAATCCGCTTCGGTGGCGTTGGGATTCTGTTGGCGATATTGCCGACAAAGCTGTTGTACCTGGGGAGCCGCCGTGACCCAAATCAGTTGGTTTTCGTTGCTGGAACTGTTGGTGGCGGGTTTGATGAAGCGATCGAACGAGCTTTGGCTCTTCCAGGTCACCATCAACAATCGCTGGCGATCGGGATGCCAAACCAAATTCGGATTATCCGGCGTGAGGGGAATCAGATCCGCCACCTGCTCGGTGGGTTCCGCCACCGCCGCATCCCGAATCGCTTCGTTGTAGCGCTCCTTCGGGGATGGGTTCGCCTGCACCGCATTGGGGCCGATCGACAATGTGCAAACTAAACCCAGTGCTGCCCCAAGGACGCGCCGAGAAATTTGAGAGATTGAAACAGTCGAAAACATGGCTGTCAGGGGGTCTTCAACCTTGGTCAATCGCCATCCTAACCAGACTCCTGGGGATTGAGGGCTGGGGGTAAAGGCATTGAATCAATCGTTGAATGCAGAGCAATCACCCGATCGCCCCAATTTCTGAGGATTTTGCGAATTCTATAGATTTGTTGGTTGGATTAGATTTGTTGCAATTTACCTTGACCCTCGTTCACCAGAATTGACAAAAACCTTAGAACATTCGTGGTAACAAAAGGTTTAAACCCCTTGTTCAAGATTGGGCGCTGATTAGCTGAATCATTGGCTGAATCATTCGCGGCTATCCATTTTGGACATTGGGCATGGTTTGGCCCCGCTGTTCTGCGTTGGGAGCAGCGTGGCTATTTTTAGGAACTTTGTGGATGACTACGCCTACCTGCCGCCTCAATTTAGAAACTGGCTCCGTTGCTTTTGGGTATGCACCCGCTGCGGCCCGGCAATTACAAACGGAATTGAAAGGGTTGATTGATCGAATCAAGGCCGCCACCCAGGTGACTCCCGGCGATCGCCCCACGCCCCAAGCCAATTTGGACTATCAACATGCGGGAGAGGTGTTTTTGGAGGTGTTTTGTAACCCCAATATTTGGCCATCACCCTTTGCGGCGAAAGTGCTGTTGACCGTGCGGGACGATCGCATTCGGCTCAGTTTGGAAACGGCGCTCGATCGCCTGATGTCTGACCTAAATGATTACCTAGAGCAGGTTTAAGGTTGGTTGTCATTGCTTAACCCTCATCGTGGGGGACAAGGGGCTTAAGCCCCTTGTCCCCCACGATCTGGCAACGGTGGAATCAAGGTTTCAGGCGATTTGGTGATCGGTCTTAGGGCGCGTTCACCTGTTCGACTGGCTTTTCGACTGGCGGTGGAAAAGGTTGCTGCACAAATTCCATCAGAATGTCCGTGCAGCGGGCGATCGCCTTCAGATGGGCAATCTCGTAACCGTGGGTGTTTTGGGTGGGAAAGCCCAAGCAGGCGGCCCGGGGCACATGGCCAAATTTCATGGCGATCGAACCATCGCTGCCAAATCCGCTGATCACGGCGTATTGAATGGGTAAGTGCAATCGCTCGGCCGCCGCCTGTAGCGCCCGGTTCAGGTCTTCGTCATACAGCCCATAGGCATCCTGGGACAGCAACACCGGCACGGGCCCCGGGGCGATCGGGTATTCCGGGGCGATCGGGGCAATTTCCAACGCAATCAGGGCCGCCAGCTTCTGTTGTTGCGCAAAGTACATGGCTCCCAAGGCTCCCACCTCTTCCTTGGCGGAAGCAACCAGATATAGATCCATGGCCGGCGGCTCTTGGGCCAATAGCCGTGCTGCCAAGTCCAGCAAAATCGCCACGGAAGCCTTGTTATCGAGGGTGTAGCTGGCGATTTGGTTCGGGCCCAGGCGCAACGGTTGCTTGCGGTGTTTGCTCACCACGGCGCGGCTGCCGGGCCGAATGCCCGCTGCGGCCAACTCGGCAGGGATCCGACCCGTTTCTACCCAAGCCCGCTCCCAGGTCAGGGGCTGGTTGTCCTGCAAATTTCGCTGGGGGGACTCGTGGGACACATGGCGCGATCCAAAACTGAGCACGCCGGTAATGGTTTGGCGATCGCCCAACAGATCGATCGCCCCTTCGCCATAGACCCAAGGGAAAGCCCCGCCCAGCTTGCGCAACTGCACCCGCCCATCGGACTCAACGCCTTTGACGATCGCGCCGATCTCATCCTTGTGGGCCGTGATGGCGATCGGCTTGGCGGTGCGATCGCGCCCGGGAATCACAAAAATCAAATTACCGGCCTCGTCTTGATTCCAGGTCAACCCCAGCGCCTCGGCACGAGCGATTAACCAGCGATCGACCTCCTGTTCGGCCCCGCTGGGCGAATGACACATCACTAGGGCGCTGATGGTTGCAAAAAGTTCGTCATACATGGCGAGATCACGGGGCTGGGATGGTGGGGGAACTGGGTGGCAGGGTCTCGATCGCGATCGAAAATCCAAGAATCCAAACTATTCCTTCAAGGTTTGATTGAACAAAATTCGCCTTGATCAAGACTTGACTTGCAGAACTTTTTTGACTCGCAGAACCTTAATGATTGACTTGCAGAATTTTAACGATCGCCCTCCGTGGCCCGGCGCGCCTGTTCCCAAGCAATCCAAGCCGCTCGGTGAATATCCAGCCAAGAAATGGCCCGATCGCGTGCCAACGCGGCCACATCCTCAAATTCTGGGTGAACATTCTGAACAGTCCTGCGGGTTTTGTCTTGCCAAGCCACCTTCACCCGCACGGGGCCATAGTCCGTGTCCACCACTTCCAAATGGCGCGGCAAAACACGGCGCTGTTGAAACGATCGACGAATCCCAATCGTGGTGGTTTCCTGAAACAACACATCCTCACAGGCAGTGAACCGATCCAGGGGCGTAATCACCGTGATGGCCACGCCGGCCCGCGATTTTTTCATGGTCACCGGCTGCACAAAGGCATCCAGGGCCCCCACCTGCAACAACCGCTCGATCGCATAGGCGATCGCCTGGGGGCTGCAATCATCAATTTGGGTTTCCAACACCGCCACCGTTTCCAGGTCAGGATCATGGGGGCTGGCTAGGCTCTCTGGCCCCGGCAAAGCTGGGCCGGATTGACCCGGCAAAAACTGCCCTGATGTCAATGGCTGACCAGCCCGGGGAGACCACTCGGGGCGATCGCCTGGAGCCGGAGACTGCGGGCCCCGATCGCTCCGGGGCGCGGGCAAAATCGGTGGGGGCAACGGGGCCGATCGCACCAACGGAGCCGCCAAACCGGCGGGCGCTGCCAATTTCCCCAACCACAGCCGCACGATATTGGGCAACGGGAGCGATCGCTGGCCCGCGCCCAACCCCACCCGCTGAAGGGTCATGGCCGGCGGCGACCCGAACCCCTGGGCCAGTCCCACGGCGATCGCGGCTCCCGTGGGGGTCACCAATTCCCGATCGATCCCGTTGGCATAAACCGGCACTTGTCCCATTTCAAACAGCTTCAACACCGCCGGAACCGGCACGGGCAATCGTCCATGGGCCGCCCAAACCGTGCCGCCGCCCGTGGGCAAAGCGGAAAAGAAAACCTGCTCAACCCCCAACCAATCCAGCCCCAAACAGGTTCCCACCACATCCACGATCGCATCGATCGCCCCCACCTCGTGGAACTGCACCTGTTCTGGCGCAATCCCATGCACCGCCCCTTCTGCCTGGGCCAACTGCCAAAAGATCGATCGACTCCATTGCACCACCCGATCGGGTAGCGACGAACTCAGCAGCATCGCCTCAATGTCTGGCCAACGGCGGCTGTGGTGATGGGTGTGATGGTTGTGGGGATCGTGGTGATGATGATGATGCTCAGGGCTATGGTCGTGATCATCGTGTTTGTGCCCATGATGCTCGTGCCCATGATGCTCATGCCCGTGATTATCGTGTTTGTGCCCGTGATGCTCATGCCCATGATTTCCCAGAGCCTCAGGTGAGCGGGCAGATGGTTCAGTCCCTTCCCCCGGCTCATCCATGGGATCTTCCACTTGAAAGGAACCACCGGGCGATCGCCACTCCACGATCGCTTTCAAGGCTCGCTGGCCGTTGTGGTGCTTGGTTTGGCTGCTGAGGCGATATTCCTCAGCAATTCCCAGGCGATCGAGCTGCGATCGCACATAATCCAAGGGCACACCCACATCCAGCAGCGCCCCCAAACACATATCCCCCGCCAGCCCCGTTGGGCAATCAAAATAGGCCACCTTCATTTGTTTTGCCCTCCGCCCAAGTCTGAAAAATCTATCCCGCCATCTTGCTGGCAAGCGCTTTGGCAATCCGTTTGGGAGCCGGTCGATCGTTGGTCTTGATGATCTGTTGATGATCTGTTGATGAAATCTTGAGATCCGTTGGTTGGTTAATCGTTCAAGAACTGAGCGTGTTCGTGAATTTTGTGTGCCCGCCAATGCACTGATTATGAGTCAGCTTTGATCTGACCGTGTGGCCGCATCAGTTCGATCGATGGGCCCCTTGGTTGTGTTGGGGTCAGTCCACGGGGGTTCATCATAGTTTTCTTCCGGCTCCTGGTGATTGAGGGTTAATCAACAGTGAACTCAATGCATCTAGAAAATTGCCACATTACACCCCGTATAAATACTGAGTTAAAAATGCACCAGTGTTTTCAAAAAATGTCGAAATTGTCTGAATTTTGGTCGATTTTGAGAGTGAAATTGCTGATCCCGATTCAGTGATGATTGATGCACCGTCAGGGCCAACAATGAGCCACAATAAACAACAGATCATGCTACGGCGTGATTAGCCCCGATCGCCCCCCAATCCCAATTGATGAGCGGGCGATCGACCCGAAGACTTCTTGTCATCTCATCCCGAAGTCTTCTCGCGCCCTTTCCCAGGAAAATTTCCCCAGGGCGATCAATCACACCATCGCATTCTCTCAACGCCACCTCGGCCCAGTTGACCTCAACCACCCAACTGGCTCAACGCACTCAAGGACATCGACGAGGAAACGACCATGACGAACGCCTCCCGTCCCCCGGTTCCCCCGCCGCCGCCGCCGCCACCGCCCCGGGTTGCCCCGCCGCCGCCACCGCCGGTTGCCGGTCGTCCTCCGTCGCCTCCCCCGATCGGGAACAACGAGCAAACCCTCCCGATCAACATGGCTCCGCCGCGCGTGGCCCCACCGCCGGCCCCCACGGCTCCGCCGCCGCCCATGGCCCCGCCGCCACCGGCCGCCAACACGGTCACCACCCCCGCGCCACCGTCCACTGTGGTGCAGTCAGGGCCCCCCAGCGCTCCAGTGGCGGCCCAAGTGGCCCCGCCCCCGGTCAAGCGCAAGCCCTCCCCTGGTCAGCCGACCATGATTGACATTGTGAAGCGGGCAGACGAAGAAGGCTGCTCCGACGTTCACTTGGGAGTGAATGAAGTGCCCCGCTTCCGCAAGCGCGGTGACATCGTGCCCCTGGACTATCCCACCACCGACCTCGACACCTTCATGAGTTGGTTGGGAGAAATCATGAGCGAAGAAGATATCGCCTTTTTCCAAGAAAATTTGGACTATGACGGAGCTGCCGATCTGGGCTTCGTGCGGATTCGGATTAGCTGCTTTGATTCGTTGGCGGGCCCGGCCATGGTGTTGCGGCTGATTGGGGCCACCATTCTGAGCATGGAGCAGCTTAATTTGCCGCCCGTGTTCCGGGATGTTTGTCACTACCACAAGGGCTTGATTTTGGTGACGGGGCCCACGGGTTCCGGGAAATCCACCACCATGGCCGCCATGTTCGACTACATCAACAAGAGCATGGCGAAGCACATCATCACGATCGAGGATCCGGTGGAGTTTGTGCATATCAGCCAAAAATCCCTGATCAAGCACCGGGAAGTGGGGCGGCACACGCGGCAATTTTTCAACGCCCTGAAGGGGGCCCTGCGCCAAGACCCGGACATCATGTTGGTGGGAGAAATTCGGGACGCGGACACGATGAAAATCGCCCTGAAGGCGGCCTCAACGGGTCACTTGGTTTGCGGAACCCTGCACACCAACAGCGCCATCAAGACGATCGAGCGGGTGTTGGGGATGTTTCCCCCCAATGAGCACGCGGCCCTGCGGGTGAGCTTGGCCGAATCGTTGGTGGCGATCATTGCCCAAGGGTTGTGCAAAACCACCGATGGAAAACGAGCGGCCTACCACGACATCTTGATCGCCACCGATGCGATTAAGGAATACATCATCAAGGGCGAGATGGAGGAGATTAACCAGGTGATGCTGAAGTCAGAGTTTGACGGCATGATCACCATGAATAAGGCGCTGTTTAATCTTTACCAGGAGGGCCGAATCACGGAGGAAACGGCTCTGGAAAACTCGCCTACGCCGAATGAAATGGCCCAATTCCTACGCGGTCGGGTGTAGGTTGCGTTTGGGGGCAAGGGGCTTAAGTCCCTTGTCTCCGGTTGTCGTCAAAGCGCCTGAAACCCTGATTCCACCGTACCGACATCGTGAGGGGCAAGGGGCTTGAGCATTTTGTTACGACGACTGGGGCGACGACTGGGACATGGAAAATCAATCGTTTCCGCCTGATCCTAGGAAATGACGACAGGCCCGAAAGTCCCTTGTCTCCGATTCGGGCCTAGACGTTTTTCAGGGCTTCGGGTTGGTTTTGCAGCCACCGATCGACCCCGTGGCGTTGCAAGATAGTTTTGATTTCTTGGGCGATCGGGATGGGCTGTTCCACCATGCCCATATGTCCACAATCGGGAATTTCCCGCAGGTTTTCGCCCGACATGTCAAACAGCGGATGGAAGCTGGCCAAGTGGCGCACATAGCGCGGCTCCATCACGGAATCTTGGTTTCCGGCAATGAAGTAGGCCGGCTGGGTGAGCTGGGCCACCACCTGGGGCAAGCGATGAACTTCCGCTTCGGTGGTGGACTCCAACAGGGTCCAGAGGGCCGCCTCGGGATGGGCGGTCACAAAGTCGATCAGTCGTTGCCGACCCCATTGGCGGGCCACCGGGCGGGCCACGCTGTCGCGGCTGAAGACCCAATCGAGACCCGGAAAGGCCCGCAACCATTGGGGCCGAAATTGCACCAAGCGCTGGCCGACGGCCCGAAAGCGCTCAAATTCTTCTTTGAGATAAATGCCGCCACCGGAGTTGAGGCAAATGACCCCTTGAATCCGATCGGGAAATTTGTGGGCGCTCCACAGGGCGATCGCCCCGCCGAGAGAGTGACCCACAATCCAGGCGGTCTCAATTCCCAAATGCTCAAGCAGCCGATTTAAATCTTCGGCATAGGCTGCCGGGGCGTAGTTTTGGTAACGCTCGCGCGGCGTTGAAAATTGCTGGGGCTGGGTGGGTTGGGATGCCCCAAAACCGCGCAGGTCATAGGACAAACAAGGGATATGGGGCTGGAATTGGTCAATGAGGGGCTGCCAATAGTGGCGGCTGAGCAGCCAACCATGGACAAAGACCAAAGCCCAGCGGGTGGGGCGATCGGGATCGAGCCGGTAACTGTGGGGAACGCCGCGAATGGTGATGGTTGCCATACTCCGATCCTATCAGGAACAGCCCGATCCCTGGATCGGTTTGGAAGCGCAAGGGAAGCGGTTCCCAAGCAAAAGACTAGAGAATCTGAAACGGTCTGGTAGTGGTGGTTTTCAGGGTTTCAGCCTTTGACGGTTCCGGATTTTGGCTGCCCTGCCCGAAAGAAAAAAAGTTACGATCGACCCCCACGGCCGCCAGCCCAGCGAGACGGTAAATCGAGGCTAATCGCCCGATCGCCCCTCGAAATTGGCTCCGAGCAGGGCGATCGATCCCGATCCACCTCGATTCGCCTCGATTTGCCTCGATTTGCCTCGATCCACCGCGACCATGGCAATCAACGCAACAACAATCAACAAAACAGCGACGGGTCATCAGCAATGGCAACTGGCCACTGGCAACCGGCAATTAACAACTGCAAAAGCCAATCATCGCCGTAACGCATTGGGGGAGTAATTCTCAGAAGTTCTGATCTGGCTTTGTTCTCTCAGAACTATCGCCCCAAAACCACACTCCACCACACCTAATTCAGAATTACTGGATACCAGACTGAACTGGCTAAACGAACCGCAAACATGCTTTAGCTAATTCTGACTAATGCTGATTGGTGGAGGGTTGAAAATTCCGTTTTTGATGGAATCAAATTCTCGGAAATTGCATAACAAAATCCTAGAAAGAAAACGGAATCAACCCCCCAATTACAGGCTTCATCAAACGATCCTTAGCTCGCAGGATTGGCGAACACATACCGCACAAAATCGCGGCGGCCGCTGCCCCGGTGCGAGTTCCGAGTGCGTCGCACCACAGTGGGTGCAGCCTCTACGGACAGTTCTTGATGATTGGTCATTTGGGTTTCAGAAACCAAGGGAGTCATTGCGCCCGCCGGCAGCGATGGCGCAACCGCTAGGCACAAACCGAGCAGCATCGAAGCAGAAGGGAACAGGCGCATAGGAAGAAATCCATCTCGAACGTTGCTGCTCCTTCCTTCTGAAAAAAATCAACGAAATCAGGAAAACGAATCAACATTTTTAGTAAGAATTTTGATGTCTTTCTCCGGAACCTATTCCCTTTACGGTTCAGTGCCAATTCATTAACTGTCCTCGAATTTTGGGTGATAATTAGCTAATTAGAATCTCTTCGTTCGGGGGGACAGGAAACCGGATTTTGGGGAGAAATTGGGGTCAAAATTGCGATCGCCACGGCATCAGTGCTGGTTGAATGGAGAATTGACGAACACCAAGGAAGATTCGCCGTTGTCTGGATTGGCCAATTCACAAACCGACCTACGGGCAAACTCGCTGGTCAGCACGATCGAGGCAATTTTGTACCTCAAGGGACAGCCCCTCAGTTTGGCGGAGATTGCCGACTGTGCCGGTTGTGCGCGAGATCTGGCCCACGAGGCCTTGCTGGACTTGATGAACGACTATGCCCAGCGGGACACGGCGTTGGAGGTGGTGGAACTGCGCAAGGGCTGCTACACGTTGCAATTGCGCGATCGATTCCAGTCCCTGGTGGAGCGGCTGATTCCGGCGGACTTGGGCGTGGCGGCATTGCGAACCTTGGCGGTGATTGCCCTCAAGGGGCCGCTGCCGATGGCGGATTTGGTCGATTTACGCGGCTCCGGAGCCTATCAGCATGTGCAGGAGCTGGTGGAGCGAGATTTTGTGAAAAAACGGCGCTATGGGCGATCGTCCATGGTGCAGGTGAGCGAAAAGTTCCACCGCTACTTTCAGTTGGATGTGGAAAATCAGAATTCCGCGCAGTTGGAGTTGGCGCTCAATCAGTTGCGATCGAGCCTGCCGCCCGATGAGGATGCGGCCGAAGACCCAGAAGATCCAGAAGACCTCGATCGGGATTCGGTTGATCCAGATCTGGACTGAGAATCTGAGCTGGGAATTTTAGGAACTGTCGTCCAATCGCCTGAAACCCTGATTCCACCGTTGGCGAATTGTGGGGGACAAGGGGCTTAAGCCCCTTGTCTAGGGTGGTTAGAGTATGGAAGATCAACCGTTTTGACTAGATCCTAGAAAACGACGACAGGCCCTAAGGGTAATGATTTTGAGGAAATTTCTGAGCCGATCGGGAGTGTGCATCCCTTGAAATATCTTTGGCATCAGTGGTTAGCTGCCGCCTCAGAGCGGCCAGACCTGCGGGCCCCGATCGCGGTGGCCTTGGGGGCCATTCCCGGTGCGTTGGGGCGTTATTATCTATCGCTGCTTTGTGCGCGGCTGTGGGGCACGGGTTGGCCGATCGGCACGTTTTTGGTGAATTTGTCTGGGGCGGTGTTGATGGGGCTGTTTGTGGGGTGGATGACGGATCGATCGCCCCTGTATCCCGAATTGCGGCTGTTGTTCGCCGTGGGATTTTTAGGCTCCTACACCACCTTTTCTAGCTACATCTTGGATGCGTCAAATCTGGCGCGATCGGGGGCTTGGGCCATGAGCTTGGCCTATGGCTTCGGCAGCTTCGCCCTCGGTTGGTTGGGTTTGGAATTGGGGCGTTGGCTCATTGACCGTTGGCGCTAGTTGACTGGTTCAAGGTTGCCAGCCGGTTTGATCTGGCTCATTGGATGTTTTGTAAAGAGAATTTCACAAAAACTGAGCAAAAACTCTTCTGGTTGGCATTCCCTGAAAAACGTAATTCAGTGGGGAGTAATAGCAACTTTGACCGGGATCTATCCACGAGGTTTCAGTCCTGGTTTAGGTTGCTATTCAGGCGACGAAACCCAAATCTTCAGTGGCCAAGGTCGCTCTGCAATCCCCATCAAGCTGCGTAACCGCGCTCATCATCACCGTCGGGAAAAGACCTGGGGGATCGATCGGGATCGCCAGAGTTTGGTTGGTGGTTGCCCATGCCCACTTTGTAATTGTTTTGTTGTAACTCTCGGTATTCCTCGAGAGTAAGACTCCCATGGGTTGCTGTATTTGATCCCTGGATTTATGAACCTAGTTGAAATAACGTCAACTTCTGTTGATTTCCCTAGACGCTGACTCAGAACCGGTTTATCTTCAAGTCAAGGTACGAAAGAAGCAAGAAACGCTTCTCTCTAAGGACAGTTCCCGGTGCGTACCTCCTGCCGGAGACTGGCACGACTTCCTCTTCTGTGTTGCATCCGAAGCTTGTTGTTCAAGTAGCGTTTGCGCCATGCGGCGATCGAACCGGTAGCTGTTGATAAAACTAGCTCATTCGGGAGGTCATGAATCGTGAGGTTCGCACCACAGGCGCTGCTAACAAAGCAGTCTGAATCGACTGAAGTGATGCCCGATTGACCGAAGTTGTGTGTCGTTGTCCACCCGATTGATTAGCTGTTGAGAGTAAAACCTGTTGAGTGATTCCTGTCTTCAAATAGCCAGCGAAAGCAAAAAGGTCTAGTCCGCGTCTGGGCTAGACCTTTTGAGTTTGGAGGCTTGAATTTTGAAGCTTGAGCTTTTAGGTTTGAATGTTTAGTGTCAAGTGTTTAGCGTTAAGTGGTTAGTGTTACGTGTTTAAAGTGTTTAGCATTGAGCTGCTAAGCTGGGATTCCTAATTCAGGACTGGGAGCGATCGAGCCGTTTTGCAATCCAGCGGCCAATCCCGTTTAAAATTGCACCCGCCATCAGAATGCCCAAGGCCGGCTGCCATAGGGGTTGCCACAGGGAATACCACAGATCAAACCCGAAAGGCTTGTGGAGACTGCGACCAACCACGGCGATCGCCAGCCAAGCAAAGCTCAAAAACACCAAAAACAGATTGGCCATCAGCGCGCGATCGGCCCACAGCCAAAATTTAGTTTGCCAATTGGGGGAAGAAAGGGGAGCGGTCATTGGTCTTAGGTTCGCTGGTGCGGTTTTTGTGGTGATCCTGTGGCGTTAATTGCGTTAACTAGGAGTTGTATCATGCCCCGTTTCCCAATCGCCCTTTCCCTTGCAAAATCCAACATTCAACCCCGCTGGTCAACCGACTGGTCAACCCGCTGAGGCAACCGATCGCCCGATCGAGCCAGCCGCGCCCCACCTGGAAACCCTAGCGATTCATGCGGGCCGCGCGCCCGACCCCGCCACGGGAGCGATCGCCCCGCCGCTATATCTCACCAGTACCTTTGAGCGATCGGCCGATGGTTCCTATCCCCAAGGCTATCTCTACAGCCGGTTAGATCATCCCAACCGCCGATCGCTCGAAACCTGTTTGGCCGCCCTCGAAGGCGGCGCGGTGGCCGCGGCCTTCAGCTCCGGCGCAGCGGCCATGATGGCAGCGTTGCAAGCCCTCGGGCCCGGGCAGTTGGTGGCCCCGCGCGATCTCTATCGCGGCACGGCCCAACTGATGGAACAGGTGTTGCAGCCCTGGGGATTGGCGGTGGTTTGGGTGGATGCCACGGATTTGGCACAGGTGGCCGCCGCCCTCACGCCCGAAACTCGCGCCGTTTGGGTGGAAACGCCTTCCAATCCGTTGCTGAAGCTGTCGGATATTCGGGTGATCGCCCAGTTAGCCCAAGCCGCCGGGGCCCTTTGCATTTGCGACAACACTTGGGCCACCCCTCTGTTGCAACGGCCCCTGGAATTGGGAGCCGATTGGGTTGTCCATTCCACCACCAAATATCTCGGGGGCCATAGCGATGTCACCGGCGGGGCGGTCATTGCCCGCGAACTGACCCCGGCCTTTGAGCGATTACAACAGGTGCAGCGGCTGGGTGGATCCGGATTGGCTCCCTTTGACTGCTGGCTGACCCTGCGTAGCGTGGCCACCTTGCCGGTGCGAATGGCGGCCCACTGTGCCAATGGACGGCAGGTGGCGGCCTGGTTGCAATCGCACCCGGCGATCGAGGCGGTTCACTATCCCGGCCTGCCGGATCATCCCCAGGCGGCCTTGGCGCGATCGCAAATGAAAGACTTTGGGGGCATGGTGTCGGTGCAAGTGCGGGGCGATCGCCCGGAAGCCCTGGCCGTTGCCGCCGCCCTTCAGATCTTTACCCGGGGTACCAGTCTCGGCGGCGTGGAAAGTTTAATTGAGCACCGCGCCTCGATCGAGGGGCCCGGAACCACCACCCCAGAAAACCTGCTGCGCCTCTCGATCGGCCTTGAGCACCCAGACGATTTATTGGCCGATTTGGCGCAGGCCTTGGCAAAAGTGTACGGACTCGGGGCGTGGTCGCACGTATACCCCCTTGTTGATCCCCGAGTATGATAAAACCGTCCTGAAAGCAGCCATGGCGATGCCCTCGTGATTCCCTCCCAAGACCAGGATTGGACATCTGATAACGGGTTTGATGATGTATATCGTCAGGCCTGTGGTGGCAGCATTGCCGCGATCGTCCAGATTCTGAATCAGAAGTTGGCTTCCGACCAAATTCGCACCCGCGCCATCATTGCGGGTGGTAGCTTGCAGTTGCTGTGTGAAGCACCCACAGCGGAAAACCTCGATCGCGACTATACCGTCGAGCGAGTGCGCGCCATCTTGGAACAGGTGGCCCCCCGAGGGATCCGCAAAGTTACCCTCTATGCCCGTCTCGTACAAGAACAGCAGCTTTTGTGGCTAGAGGCGATCCAGCGAGAGCCGGAGGATCTGCTGTGGTCAGAGCCGATGATTTTGAAGCGATCGCACTGGTTCCGGTGGGTTTTTCGCAATCTCACCTCCCGCCAACGAGACCTCAATCTACCCACTCTGGGATCCACCTTGCCCGCCAAGGCCGCCCGTACCCAATTTTGGGTCGGAGCCGCCGGGGGAGCGATTTTGAGTGTCTTTTTGCTGGGGCTAGTGGCCTGGAATTTGAAATGGATCACCATTGGCAACCCGCCGGCCACCCCCACCGCCAGCGCCACCAATGATCCCTTCGTGAAGGCTGTTCGTTTGGCGGAAACGGCTGCTCTTGGGGGGCAAACGGCCAAAACGCGCCAGCAGTGGCTAGAACTAGCGACCCAGTGGCAAGCTGCCGCCGACTTGATGGAGCAAGTGACTCCGGATGATCGTCGGGCCGCCACCGCGCGCGATCGGGCCCAGCGTTACCGCCAAAACAGCCAACAGGCCCGCCAACAGGCCGAGCTAGCCCCCGCCGCCTTGCCCTAAAGCCTGTCATCAAATTTCTGCCCGAATTCTGCTTTTAGCCCTAACTTTTGCCCTAATTCTTCTGTTGCAAAAAGACAAGGATTGCAACGCCTGCCCGAGACCAAATTGGCTTTGTTGTTGATGAAAGCTAAATGATCGATCGGACATGTTTTCCTAACTCCTGACTGATTAGTGGGAGGGCGCGATCGCTAGGATAGAATGGTGATTACTGTCAAGCTTGCCATGGTTGACTATAAACTGTTGACTGAAATCAGTTAACTATAGAAAGTTGACTGAAATGAGTTGACCACACAATTCAAAACCCGATCGCCCCGGCCAAATTGCTCCTATGTCTATTCGGCACTTTTCCGCGCGATTGAGTGCAATTTCCATGTTTATCGATCGCGCCTTTAAAGTTGATGATGCCAAGATTAACAGCGTAAACCGTGCCTACACTCCTGAAGAATGGCAGCGATTCGGAGCCGCCGAACACGATCGCGCCACAAGTTTACTGTTAGATTACGAAGGCATTGTCCTACGAGCCGCTTTAAGTGAATTAAATTCCGTGGTGGAGTATGAGCTGAAGTGGGTGGTGAGGTCAATTTATCAAAAAAAATATGGCTCCCACCGCGACTATCGCCGCAAACTTTCCCACAAGACGATCGCGGAAATTTATCGAATTATTGAACGTGAATTTCAAGTCAAAATAGAAACTTTGCCAGGATTTCAGGACGTGGAAGCCATGCGCAAAGTCGTGAATGCCTATAAGCATGATGATGGTTATAGCGGTCAATATCAACCGTTTTTAACCATCTCTATTGAAAAGAAATACGAATTAGATATCCAAATGGTTCGGGACTATCTGCAAGCCGTTGAAGTATTTTTGCAAGCTTTGCCCGGCGAACGATTGCAATTGGGGCAAGATGTGCGGATTAAACCCATTCGGAATCCGGCGGGCTTTGGGGAATAGTGGGTTTTGGCGAATCGGTGGCCGGTCATGACAACCGGTCACGACAATTGGTCATGATGACCGGGCATGACGACTAGCCATCAACTGGGGAGCGCCGTCTGATCATCGCTAACTCCCCGCGATCGAACAAATATCGAACAAATATCGAACAGATGAGGTTGCCCTCAACGTCCCAACTCAGGTGGGAACCAGTTCGCCGGGTCGCAGCCGGGCCCAGCGGCCTTGGTCAGCCGTGAAGCTTTGGCAACCCACCACATCCCACTCCATTTCGATTTCGTTGTCGCGCGGTCGGATGTTGACATTAATGCTGGGTTCGATCGGCTCAAAATCCGGCGAATCCGTCAAATGTGCCTGTTGATGTTGGGCTTCAACCGCGTGGTAAGTCGTGCAGCGATCGATATAAAGGCAGTTGATACAAATGCACATGGCTTGGGCACTCCTTGGCTATTCAAACAAGGCCCGGCGAGCGATCGCACCAAAGACCACCACGGTTCGATCGCAGCCCCAGTTTTAATCTAGCTTGCGCCCATCGCAATAGACATCTCGCCTCCTTCCCAAGCTATGCCATTCTAGAGAAGACAACTCATCAGGCAATTGTCATCAGGCGATTGTCACACTGGGGGCGGTTTTTGCCCGCTGGCGATGTCCCAGTTCTCGGCTCGACAGCGTTGTTTCGTTTTGTTTAGAGATTGTTTAGGGATTGTTGAGGGCATTGATCAGAAGGCTCATGGGCGATGATCAAGCGATGACCAAAACTGATCGCCAAAACGGTCATCGGCAAATTTGCACGAAACACGGCCAGTTCGGTCGTGTCAGCCTGGGCCGCGGATGAAGCCAACTTCGCCGCGATGGTGCAGGAAGTTCCCTGATTGCTAGCATGTTGCGGCAATGGCTTAGGGAAATCGTGACGGCGGTGTCGAGCCATTCATCGGGTCGTTAATGTACGAGCCATTCATCGGGTCGTTAATGTAGTTGATGCAAACCTTGTTGCGGGCGCGCGTAACGCGGTTGATCCAACAGTGGCTTCAGCGAATTCCGGTTGTCAGGACAGCGATCGAATACTTAGCTGCGGTCAATGTGGCGGCGGACGATGGGAGCAATCTCGATCGTATGTCCTATGAAGGCTGGCAAAATCGCTTCCTGTTAGCTCGGGTTCGGTTAGCCTTTGGGTTAGGGCTGCTGATTTCCTGGAGCTTTGCGGTCTTAGACCTGGCGCGATCGGTCTTGCGCCAGGAAACCCTCAGTTGGGATAACGTGGCCGCACGGTTGGCCACCCTGATTAGCCTGTTGGGGTTTTGGTATTTATCCGACACCCGCTGGGGAGCGCGTCATCTGCGGGTTCTGTTTTTGGGGTTTTTATTTTCCTTCCAAATCGTCCCCGAAACTTGCCAGGTTCTGTTGTCGCCCGTGACCCTGAACCGGTTGCCCCCGCGTCTGTTTGGGTGGGCCTTTGGTTTTTTTGCCCAAGCGACCCTCATTCCGGCGCGCTGGCCCCTGCATGTGTTGTCCCAAGCCTTGGCGTTGATCCATTCCTTTGGGCTGCGGGAATTGCTGGGGGCGGCCATTCGCTCCTCACCGATCCAATCGCGATTTGGCCTGTTGCTAGAGCTGTTTTGGATTTGTGTGGTTTGCGATTTGTCGGTTTATCTGTATGAACGGCTCCAGCGCGCGGAATTTAGCGCCCGCAGCAAGCTAGCCGATGCCTATGAACAAGTGGAGGCGGCCGAGGCCAAATATCGCAGCATCTTTGAAAACGCCGTGGAGGGAATTTTTCAGTCCACGGTGGATGGATCTTTCATCAGCATGAATCCCGCCCTGGCACGCATTTTGGGTTATGACTCGCCGGAAGCTGCGATCGCGGGAATTACGGAAATTCCGAGTTTGTATTCAGATCCCAAGCGGCGGGATGAGTTTTGCCACATTCTGGCCACAGAGGGCCAGGCGATCGCCTTTGAATCTCAAATTTATCGATCGGACGGTTCCACCACCTGGATTGTGGAAAATGCCCGAGCGGTCTATGACGTGCGGGGGCAAATCATTGGCTATGAGGGCACGGTGGCCGATGTCAGCACCCGCAAAGCGGCCGAGGTGGAAATTCGCCGCGCCCTGGAAGCCGAAAAAGACCTGAACCGCATGAAATCCCAGTTCGTGTCCATGACTTCCCACGAATTTCGCACCCCCTTGACCACCATCCTGGCCTCGGCGGAAGCCCTGGAGCACTATGGTGATCGGTGGGGGCCCGATAAAAGTCGCAACTATCTCCGCCGCATCCAAACCATGGTGCATCACCTGACGGAGTTGTTGGAGTCGGTGTTGGTGTTGGGGCAGGCGGACTCGGGGCGGTTGCAGTTTCGGCCGGGGCCCGTTGACCTGGAAGGGTTCTGCAACGGGTTGGTGGAGGAAATGTCTTTGAACCTGAAGGCCAACCAGGCGATCGAGTTTCGAGTGGTGAACCGAGGGGCGGCGGCTCCAGTGTTGGCCATGGATGAAAAGCTGCTGCGGCACATCCTGTCTAATCTGCTGTCCAATGCGTTGAAATATTCCCCCAACGCCAGCACCACTCAGTTTCGGTTGATCTATGCTCCGGAGTCTGTGCGGTTCGTGATTCAAGATCAGGGCATTGGCATTCCAGCGGCCGATCGGGAGCGTTTGTTCGAGTCCTTCCACCGGGCTGGCAATGTGGGAACCATTCCCGGGACTGGGTTGGGCCTGGCGATTGTCAAGCGATCGGTTGACTTACACGGGGGACAAATCCAAGTAGACAGCACCGAAGGCGTGGGAACCACCTTCTCGGTCACCCTACCGGTCACCCCTTGGCAACCGCTCAGCAGTGAAGAAGATCACCTCTGATTTTGAGTCTTGAACCTTGAACCAGTCTTGAGCGTTGGGGGCGGTTGGCAGACCACGGCGGCCGCGGTCTACCGGGTGCTGTTCTGAGCCAGACCGGCCAGGTTCAATCCTGGAAAGGAAGTCCATAAAATGGGTAGCCATTGAGTTAATCGATTCTTTGTGCACAACGCATCGGGTTAAGGGAGCGATCGCCGTGACCAAAATTTTGACCATCGAAGACGAACCGGATGTTCGGGAAATTATTCTCGATATTTTGGAAGCCGAGGGGTATGAGGTGGCGGGAGCCGCTGATGGCAATGCTGGCGTTCGTTTGGCCGAAGCCTTCCAACCCGATTTAATTCTGTGCGATGTGATGATGCCGGAGTTGGATGGCTATGGGGTGCTGGCGGCCCTGCGCCAATCGCCCATTACCGCCACAACTCCCTTTGTGTTCCTGACGGCCCGCACCACCAAGGGTGATGTGCGCCAAGGAATGCATTTGGGAGCCGATGATTATTTAACGAAGCCGTTTACGCGGGATGAGCTGCTGGGGGCGGTGGCCGCTCGGTTGCAACGCCAGTCAGCAACCCAAAAGCAATCCCAAGAACAGCTCGATGCGTTGCGCTATAGCATTGCGTTTTCGCTACCCCATGAGTTGCGAACGCCGCTGAATGGCATTGTGGCCACGTCGCAGTTCATGCTGGAAGAGTTGGAGGATTTGGATCCCGAAGAAACCCGCGAGATGCTGACGGATATTCACAATTCAGGTCAGCGTTTGTTTCGGTTAATTCAAAACTTTTTGCTCTACGCGGATCTGGAGTTAGCGGCTCGGGATCCCCAGCGGTTGCATGAGCTGCGACAACTGCAAGTGGAGAGTCCGGCGGCGGTGGTTGAAACAACGGCACGCCGCCAGGTGCAGGACTGGGCGGGGCGATCGGCTGATTTGTCGGTGCAGACGGTGGATGCGATCGTGGGGATTTCAGAATCGGCGCTGCAAAAGATGGTGATTGAGTTGGTGGATAATGCCTGCAAGTTTTCGCAGCCGGGCCAGCCGATCGCGGTGTTTACGGCAATTCAGGGCGATCGCTACCAGTTGGTGGTGAAGGATAGCGGCCGGGGCATGACTTCGGATCAGATCAAATCGGTGGGGGCCTATCAACAGTTCGATCGCAAGTTGCATGAACAACAGGGGTCGGGTTTGGGGTTAACCCTGGCCCAGCGACTTTGCACCCTCTATGGGGGAACCCTGACCATCACCAGCGAACCGGAAGGGGGCACGACGGTGCTGGTTGATTTGGGCGTGCAGGAGCGATCGATATCCTAAGAACGGAACCGAAAAGCAGGATGGGGCTGCCTCCATTGCTCAACGTTACAACCCGGCTGTGATTGTTACGACCCGTGACCCGGGCTGTTACGATGCGATTTAGCGGCGCTGGCAATGGAGTTCAGGTCAATTTGTGGGCATTCCCAGGGACTGGATTCATCCGCCCTGAGCCATTGAGGGTCGCTGGCTGTTGCGCTGTTTTGGAAATGGCTATGTCGTCGGACTCACCCAAGTCGGTTGGAACCGAACCCACGAAGGGATCGTGGCGGCGGGCGATCGCTCGTCTGCTGCGGGGCCTGATTCGCTTGTTGGACTGGGCGGCGACGGAACTGGAAGCGGAATCGGCCTTGCCTCCGGCTACCCAAGTGCGATCGCCCCGGTTGACCCCAGCCCAAGCGGGCCATCAAGTTTTAGGCTGGGCCCGCCCTTGGCTGCCCGAATCCCTGCGGAAGCTGTCCGATCGCAATCTGACTATTGCCCTGTCGATAATGGGGGGCGTGGTGTTGGTTGCCGCGATCGCCATTTTCCCGCCTAGGTTTCAACCGGCCACGGTGGCCCAACAACCGCCGGAGTCTCAGCCTGCTCCTCTCAAGCCGTTGATTCCCACCCTGTTGGAACTGCCCTCTGATGCGGAGGAAGCGGAACCGATCACCCCCTCTGGCAACGGAGCGGCGGGATCTGAGTCCGTGCCTCGGACAACGGGAATTTCTGATCAGACTGCCGCAGAACCTGTAGATGTGGGAGCCGCCGAGACTGCACCGGTTCCTAGTCAGCCGCCCAAACTGGAGCGATCGCCGGAACAACAATTAATTGCAGCAATCCAAGATGAAACCAGCGAAATTGCCACTCGCTACGGTGATCAAGCGTTGGTGGACTCCATTCAGGCTGATTTTCGCGCCAGTCGGCTGATTGTGACGGTTCCGGCGGATTTGTGGTACGGGTTGGGCGATCGTAATCAGGATCGGTTTGCGGCGGATTTGTTGAAGCGATCGCGCCGTTTAGATTTCAACAAGCTGGAGCTACAGGATCGAGAGGGGCAACTGTTGGCCCGCAGTCCAGTGGTGGGCGATCGGGTGGTGATCTTTCAGCGATCGGCTGATGGCGAGATCACGAATTGAGCCTAAACTAGCCCCGCTACCCATTGCCCCAACAGTAACAACAACCAGTTGGCGTAGGGCAAACTGCTGAAAATCGCTCCCTGACGCGATCGCCCCCGCAGCCATAGCACCCAGCCTCCCGTTAGCCCCAAAATGGCCACCGGCGGAAACAGGGCGATCGCGACCCACGCCAGCCCGGCTCCTACCGAAGCCGCCGAATCAGCCTGGGCCAAGAGAGACGGCGAAGCCACCGCAGCCAACAACCCCGGAGGCAGCAAGGCCCCAAAAAATAGGCTGTTAGCAATCAAGACAAACTGAGCAAACCCGCGCATGGCTTTTGCCGTCCCGCCGCGCACCGGAGCGCGCAGCCGCATTTGTCCTCGGATTGTGCCTCCAAAGCGGTTAAGCCAGCAAGGGGCGATCGCTCCGGTGCAGACGCTGGGTAACAGGTTGTAGGCTGAAGAAACCAGCGTCAATCCAGTTCAATCGCGTTCAACCGGGTTCCCAAGGCCCTAGTAGCAACAACTCCCCCGGTTCGTGAACCAGGAGAGTTGCGGTTGACTGGATCTTGGATTGGTTGATGGTTGTTGGTTGCCCAGGGGCGATCGCGCTGGATCTGCACCCCGGCTAACCAAAACCACTGACCAATCCGATTGACCAATAACTGGATCAGAACGATCGAAAAAGGGCGATCGAACCTTACTTGACCGAAGCTTCTGCGCCAGCGTCTTCCAGTTTCTTCTTGGCGGCTTCGGCATCGTCCTTGGAAGCGCCTTCCTTGACCACCTTGGGAGCAGCTTCCACCAAATCCTTGGCTTCCTTCAGACCCAAACCGGTCAGTTCGCGCACCACCTTCAGCACGGCGATCTTCTTGTCGGCGGGCACTTTGTCCAGCATCACATCGAAAGCGGTCTTTTCTTCCACTTCCTCAACCGCAGCGGGAGCAGCCGCCACGATCACCCCGCCAGCGGGAGCCGCAGCGCTCACGCCGAACACTTCTTCGATTTCTTTAACCAGCTCAGCCGCTTCCAGCAGGGTCAGCGACTTCAAGCTTTCAACGATCAATGCGACCTTCTCAGACATGGATTTGCTCCTTGCAATGGTTGAACAGCAATAACAGCAACAGGGGAAACCAACACAGTCGATCGGGATCGTCGGCTCGGGGGCCAAACCCCTAGGCCGCCGGGCGATCGCACTGCTCGATTCTGAAGCGATCGCCTAGGCGGCTTGCTTCTCGGAAATTGCCTTGATCCCACGAGCCAGCATCGAAGGCACTTCCTTGACACCGAACGCGATCTTGGTGGCCAGGCCATTGATCCCGCCAGCGATCTGAGCAATGAGTTGCTCCTTCGAGGGCAGGTCGGCAATTGCCTTGACCTCGGCCTGCGTCAGGGCGCGACCTTCCATCACACCGCCGCGCAGCTCGGTTTTCTTCGAGGCCTTTTGGAAATCTTGGTATGCCTTCAGGGCAGCACCCAGGTCTCCCTTCAGCAACAAAAATGCCGAAGTACCCTTCAGAAACTCCGTCATGGGCTGCCAGTTGGCATCATCCTCAACGGCGATCCGCATCAGCGTGTTTTTCGTCACTTTGCAAACCGCGCCGCTCGCAGCGATGCGATTGCGTAGATCCGACAATTCAGCAACCGACAGACCCGCGTAGTCGATCACTGCCACCATTTCGGTGTCAGTGAGCAGCGACTTCAGATCCGCGACAATTGCTTGCTTGTCCTCCAGCGTGCGACCCATTCGTCATCACCTCCTTTCGGTTTGTCGCGCAGTCTGGAAACGAGAACCCCCTCGACGGTCAGCCAAAGACGGGTCGAGGGGGTTCGATTTGACAGCCAAACAGCACCCTGAGCGGGTAGCGAGTTGGCTCAAAACAGAACAGACCTCGGTGGGGATTGATTAAGCGATCGCGAAGCCGCGAACACACCCACTGTCTTTGGTTGTTGGGTTTTGAAGCTAGGGTTTTGAGAAGCGACTGCTGGGCCGCTAGTTCAACATCGAGGAGGTCTTGGCTGTTGATTAGCACCGCGATCGAGCCAGATCAACAGCCGAAGCTTGGATTCGCGAAGGGGTAAATCTCTACCCCCAGCACCGCCCGTTTAGGCAGCGTTATCGCCAATCTTCAAGTCGCGCAGGGCAGCTACATCTACTTCTACCGACGGCCCCATGGTGGAGGTCACGTAGATGCTGCGCCAGTAGCGACCCTTGGCACCCGAAGGACGATTACGATCGATCGTCTCTTGCAACGCCTTCAGGTTCACCAGCAAATCTTCTGCCGTAAAGGCGGACTTACCGATGCCCACGTGGACAATACCCGTGCGATCGGCCCGAAATTCCAGCTTACCAGCCTTGAACTCCGAAATCGCCTGAGGCAAGTCGAACGTCACCGTACCACCTTTCGGCGACGGCATCAAGCCCCGGGGACCTAACAGCCGACCCAACTTCGCCACCTGGGGCATCATGTCGGGCGTGGCAATCAGGATGTCAAAATCCATCATGCCCTTTTGGATTTCTTCAATCAGGTCTTCGGAACCGGCAATATCAGCGCCAGCGCCCGTTGCTTCCGCGACCTTTTCCCCACGGGCAATCACCGCCACCCGCACGGTTTGACCCGTGCCCTTGGGCAGGGCCACGGTTGTCCGCAACTGTTGGTCAGTGTATTTCGGGTCAATTCCCAACTTGATGTGGGCTTCCACCGTTTCCACAAACTTAGCTGTGGCCAGTTCCTTCACCAGCTCCAGCGCTTCCACGGGCGCATAGGGACGCGGTTCCACCTTGGCCATTAGCTCGCGCATCCGGCGCGAAATCTTACGAGTCATGAATTAAAACACTCCTTCGGGGTCATTAGCGAAGAGCTGATCTTCTCCCCCAGATGGTTTTCAGCAAATCTGTTTGCGATCGGTCAATGACTCGGTGGATTAGGAGTCGATCGAGCCGACTGCCCCCAACCGAACCAATGGCTTCTACTCGACGATCGTCACGCCCATGTTGTTGGCCGTTCCTTCGATGATCCGCATGGCGGCTTCCACATCGTTGGTGTTCAGGTCAGGCAGCTTGGTTTGAGCAATTTCCTGAAGCTGAGCGCGAGTAATCTTGCCCACCTTTTTGGACTTCGGATCGCTCGAACCGCGATCGATGCCAGCGGCCTTGCAAATCAACACGGAAGCAGGCGGCGTTTTCAGGACGAAGGTAAAACTCCGATCTTCAAACACCGAAATTTCCACAGGAACCACCAACCCAGCCTTGTCGGCCGTGCGGGCGTTGTATTCCTTGCAGAACATCATGATGTTGACCCCATGCTGACCCAGGGCGGGCCCGATCGGGGGAGCAGGGGTCGCTTTGCCGGCGGTAATCGCCAGCTTAATGATTGCGACGACTTTCTTAGCCATTCGTTTATTGCGCTATGGGACGAGCTAGCTTTGCTTTTGAACTTGGTTGAACTCCAGTTCAACCGGGGTATCCCGACCAAAAATCGACAGCAAGGCTTTTAGCTTGCTGCGTTCGGGACTCACTTCAATCACCTCGCCCTCAAAATCCTTAAACGGCCCAGACAAGACCACAATCTTGTCACCGGCCGCCATATCAATTTTGATGACGGGTTCTTGCTCCTGGGCCTGGCGGAAAATGCGCTCGACTTCAGCGGGACTCAGGGGTACGGGCTTGACATGGCCGCGCCCGCGACCTTGGCCGCGCCGTTGTTCTGCCCCCACAAAGTTAATCACGTTGGGGGTATTCTTCACAACCATCCAGGTTTCGTCGTCCAGATGCATCCGCACCAGGACATAGCCGGGGAAAACCTTCTCGTCGCCATGCTGACGGCTACCGTCCTTGCGCATTTTGACGGTGGGGGTTTGGGGAATTTCCACCTGCAAAATTCGTTCGGCCACGTCAAGGGTTTGCACCCGTTGTTGCAGGTTCATCTTGACGCGATTTTCGCAGCCGGAAGCCACTTGCACGGCATACCAGCGAGCACGACGGGCCAAAACCTTGGGCGCTTGCTCTTCGGCTTGTTCGTCGCTGTCGTAAAACTGTTCGTCGCTCAGGCTCATTGGAACACCTGCTTTGCGATCCAAGTGAAGAGGTTGTCAACCAGATAGATGGTTGTGGCGGAGAGAACAACCATCAGCACCACCGCCACGGACTCACTGATGAGTTGTTGGCGACTGGGCCAAACGACTTTGCTGAGTTCTTCGCGAGTGCCGCGCAGAAACTCGGTGGGGTCGAATTTTTCGTTATCTGGGGCTGGCGATTCCGCTGGTTTGCTCACGGGTGGGTTCCTCTGTTGACCAATGATCCTTAGGATGGGGACTCGATCGCACGGAAGACCAAAGGCTGATGGGCAATAGGGCCACAGACTGGCTCCGGTGAAGAGGCGTTCGATCGGTCGTGATACCCGGTTGGTCGATCGGGGCTGATCGGAAAACACGCCTCATGAGAATCTACCCAAAGACCTCTTGCCGGTGATGGCGGTCAGCCTTTGGGTAGATTCATCGGCGATGAATGCCAGCGCGCCCTGGAGGACTCGAACCCCCGACATCAGGTTTTGGAGACCTGCGTTCTACCGACTGAACTAAGAGCGCACGTTTGGACGTTTTCTCAGTTTAGCACTAATCGAGGCCGGTCACTCAAAAACCATTTGAGATGAATGAACCGATCGAACGAAGATCCGGGGAGGATCTTACTTCTTGCGATCGAACCGTTCCTTGATGCGGGTTGCCTTACCAATGCGCTGACGCAGGTAGTACAGCTTGGCACGACGGACTTTACCACGGCGCACGACTTTGATATTCGCGACGCGGGGCGAGTGCAGCAAGAACACGCGCTCTACGCCAACACCTTGGAACACCCGACGCACGGTGACGGTTTCGTTAATCCCGCCGTTGCGCATCGCGATGATGGTGCCTTCGTAGGGCTGGACGCGCTCTTTGCCGCCTTCTTGGATCACAACACCAACTCGAACCGTGTCCCCGACATAAAGGACGGGCAGGTCTGATTTGAGTTGCTCAGCTTCGATTGAGCGGATGACTTCTTGCGCGTTCATGACTGGTTCAAAAAACCACAAGCACACATCTTAGCTGTTGAACAGCCATTTCGTCTAGATTGGTTTGGCTTTTTTCCGATCGAGCCTGGATCGTCCCCCTTGCTCGATCGGCCCTCTACACTGGGGAAACATATAAGATGCGGGACAATTCTCCTCGGTGGCACTGGGGCGGAGGGCTGAACAAACCATGGAGCAAATCCTGAAAAGATCACAGCAACTGGTGCAAGGACTGCGATCGCCCTTGGGGTCGGCCATGGTCTTGTCATTTGTGGTGCACTTGGCGGCCTTACCTCTGCTGGCGGACTGGAATCCGGCCTCACCCCCCGAGGACGAGCGCAAAGTGGCCCTGCTGGAGCTGACCCCCGAGGAACTGCAAGAGCTGCCGGCCTTTGCCCGGGAAGCGGCTGCCCAGCCCCAAAACCCAGCCGGACTGACCAATCCCCCCAACTCCAATTCCGGTAGCGCCAATGATCTGTTCAATCGCTTAGGCTTGGGCAGTTCGTCACCGTCCGTTGGTCGCGGAGCCGCCGCCGATCCCTTCAATACCTTTGGTGGCGCAGCGGGTAACCAGGGGCGTTCCAACAGTCGCATGGGCGATCGGGCCGCGAACCGGTTTGAGAATAATCCCAATAACAACCCCTATAACAACCCCTATAACAACTCCTACATCAATCCCTATAACGATTACGCTGGCTGGGATCAGTTCCAAAATCCGCCTCCCCGTCCCAATGGTGGCGATCGCGGTCGTCAGGGTCGCCAGCCCAATGGCCAGTCCCGATCGCCCGTTGCAGCAACCCCCGCCACCGCCGCCGATCGCCTGGCCCAGTCCACCGCCAACGTTGCGATCGCCCAATTTCGAGATCAATCGCGAATGGCGGCCGGTCTTCAGTCCCTGGCCAGCGGTCTGAACCCGGAACCCACCGATCGCCCCGGTAACTACACCTTTAACCCCAACCTGGTGAGCAGCAACGCCACCCAAGGCCGCCTGAGCCAACTGGCCGATTGGGTGAAACGGGTCAACGATCTCCCCATGCGCAACGCAGATGGATCCCTGCTGCCGGGCACGGGCAAAGAATTAAACGGCGTTTTCCGCGACATGCTCACCGTCGGAGACTCTATTCAAAAGAAAGACACCCCGATCCAATGGCGCAAATTTGCTGACCTGCGGGCTTGCACCACCCTGAGCGCCAACCCGCCCCAACCGATCCGCTTGGTTGTCTTGGTGGGCGATCGGGGACTGGTGGCCCCCGGTTTGAACCCCGTGCGGTTGGTGCAAAGCTCCGGCTACTCAGCCTTGGATGACGAGGCGATCGCCTTTTTGACCCAACAGCTCACCGGCAAAAAACTCTCCGATCGCCCGGGTTATCTGATCCATATCTACACCCTGACCTATCCCCCTTGCAGCAGCGCCAATCCCAGTCCGACCCCTAGCCCTACATCCAGTCCAACCCCTAGCCCCACACCCAGCCCCACACCCACCACCAACGAAAGCCCCTCATCACCCCCCAGCGAAACTCCGGCTCCCACCGGCCCATCGCCCTAGCATTGGCCACGGCCACCCTTTCGCCATCCCTGTTTGTCCTCCGATTGATCGAGTACGGTCTAGCGAAAGTAATCGAAAAAACCGGTTGCCCCCAGCGATCGCCCCGCGCCAGAGTCAGCCGACTGGGTAAAATCAACCCACCTCCCTACTCAGGATTTTGCGAGAACTCTGAAATCGTAATGGCAACCAGCATTTTTCAATTCAGACAAAAAGATCGCCGTCCCTGGCTGCGGGTCATTCTGCAACTGCGCGGCTCCGTTGTACCCACCATTGCGCCCCGTGTGCTGCTTTGTGGAACCTTTGCCGCAGTTGTGAGTTGGTTACATGCCCTGAAAGTTCCCGTTGCCCAACCGGGCTGGGCGAATTTAATTCCCAGCGTGGTGCTGGGGTTGCTGTTGGTTTTCCGAACCAATACCGCCTATGAGCGGTTTTGGGAAGGGCGCAAACTCTGGGGCGGAATTGTTAACACGTCCCGTAACCTGGGGCGACAAATCTGGGTGGCAATTGACGAAACAACGCCAGAAGTTCGGGAACAAAAAATTTCAGCCCTGAATCTAATTGCTGCCTTTGGTATTGCCACCAAGCAACATTTACGGGGGGCATCCATAACTGAAGCGGTTGCTGATTTGGTGGAGCCGAGTGTGCTGGCTAATTTGCAAACGACTAACCATGTACCCCTCGATTTATCAGTACGAATTGCCGCTTTTTTAGAGGAGCAGCGCGATCGCGGTAACCTTAATCCGTATCAACTGGCTTCCATGCACCGTCTGCTTGATGTGCTAGTGGATTCTTTGGGAGGCTGCGAGCGAATTTTACGAACGCCCATGCCCTTTGCCTATGCCATCCACCTGCGGCAATTGCTATTAATCTACTGCCTGCTTTTGCCCTTTGAATTGGTAGCTAAAGTGGGCTGGTGGACAGGATTACTGGTTGCCATTATCTCCTTCACTCTGTTTGGAATTGAAGAAATTGGCGAAGAAATCGAAAATCCCTTTGGCACGGATCCAAACGATTTGCCGCTAGATGCCATTTGCAACACCGTTCGCCAAAATATGCAAGATTTGACCACTCTGAATCCCCGGGAAGCCCATGCCCGGGCATTGGTAGATAACAGTTTTCAGTAGCCGTTTTTGCGAGGGTGGAATCTAAGCGGGGTGGCAAGGCTGGGGGCCAAAATTTAAGGTTGATCAACAGTAGTTGATTTACTAACATTCGCTAACGTATGCCAATATTTAGATATGGCATACATCCCTCTCAGAAAAGCGGTCGAATTTCTGGGATTGCATCCAAATACGCTAAGGAAGTACGCAGATGAAGGGAAGATCGAAACCATCCGAAACGAGGCGGGCCAGCGGCTTTATAACGTCGAGTCATATGGACGCAACGCAACTCGATCTACCATTGTTTGCTACTGCCGCGTCAGTTCAGCCAAGCAACGAGACGATCTCGCAAGACAAGTCCAGTTCATGCGCGATCGCTACCCCGAAGCCGAAATCATCCAAGACATCGGATCGGGTCTCAATTTCAAGCGCAAAGGACTGCAATCCCTACTGGTCAGACTCATGCGCGGCGATAAGCTCCAAATTGTGGTTGCCTGCCGCGACCGATTGTGTCGATTCGGATTCGAGTTGTTCGAGTTCATGGTTCAACAAAACGGTGGCGAACTCATGGTTCTTGACCAATCTGTTCACTGCCCAGAATCAGAACTCACAGCGGATCTGCTCGCCATCCTTCACCTC
This sequence comes from Limnothrix sp. HT2024, assembly GCF_059138625.1. NCBI lineage: Bacteria > Bacillati > Cyanobacteriota > Cyanophyceae > Pseudanabaenales > Pseudanabaenaceae > Limnothrix > Limnothrix sp. HT2024. The sequence goes on along the minus strand of NZ_CM181121.1, from coordinate 2,582,329 downwards.
TTCTCTCGTCGAATGCCCGGACTCAGAAGCTACCGCAAGGCGATCCAGGAAGATCCGAATCTTCCTAAACCCTGATCAAAAAGCGCTCTTGAAGCGATGGTTTGGCGTTTCGAGATACGTCTACAACATCACAATCAAACATCTTCAAGAGCCGGGAACAAAAGCCAATTGGATGGCAGTTGCGCCCATCATCTTGGGTGCGCTACCGGAATGGGCCAAGTCCGTTCCCTACCAGATCAAAAAGATTGCGGTCAAAGATGCTTGTACTACCGTTCGGGAAGCCAAGAAGGGATTCAAGACGGACGGACAGATTCGCAAGTGCCGTTTCCGTAGTCGCAAAGATCGACAACAAACGATCTACATCCCCAAATCGGCCATCAGCGAAAACGGTGTCTATTACACCATCTTGGGGAAAGCAACCCTGAAAGAATCAATTCCTGATGGCTTCAGTGATGGTCGGTTGACACTTGCCTATGGTGAGTATTACCTGATCACCTCAACAGAAGTGCAACCCATTCAGTCCGAAAACCAAGGGCGGGTGGTTGCCTTAGATCCCGGTGTTCGCACATTCATGACCTTCTTTGCTGAATCCTCCTATGGATGGATCGGCAATGACTCGAACTTGTTGATTCAAAAGCTGTGCTTCAAGCTGGATCGCCTGGTTTCCAAAATTACCAAGGCTAAGTCAGCTCAGAAGCGCCGCTTCAAGAAAGCCGCCGATCGCCTGCGTTCCAAGGTGCAACACCTGGTGAAAGAACTTCACCACAAAACCGCACGGTTCCTGACTGAAAACTTTGATGTGATCTTGCTGCCCAGCTTTGAATCCTCTCAAATGGTGAGTAAATCACGTCGCAAGATTAAGTCGAAAACCGTGCGACAGATGTTGACCCTATCGTATTACCAGTTCAAGAAACATTTAGAGTGGAAAGCCTGGGAGTTGGGCAAGGTTGCTTTGACCAATATCAATGAAGCTTACACATCCAAGACCGTTTCATGGACAGGTGAAATCGTGAAGATTGGCGGCTCTCGGGTCATCAAGTCGAAAGTTGATGGGCGGTCAATGAATCGGGATCTCAATGGTGCTCGTGGGATTTTCCTACGGGCATTGGTTGATACGCCTTGGTTGAGAGACCATCTCAACTTATGCATTTGTTAGCATCCGTTAGCAAAAAAGTATCGGAACAATTGCAATAGTCCCAATCGTTCCAGATGGCTTCTGGTTTCCCATGACCCATCACGTTTCTGCTTGGCTCGATCGCCTGGCCCTTTGGCTGCCGGGGACTTTTGAAAATCGGGAACAGGCCCTGGCGGATCCCACTTGGTATGTGGGTGTGCGACTGTGGCATCGATCGATCGGGGTCTTTGGGCCCGGCCACTTGGGAATTTATGCGGAACAGGCCAGCGCCCCCACCTTCGCCAAAATCTATCGCCCCAGGGTGTTTCAGATTTCCCCTACCTCCGATCCTGATTTCCCGCTGGCGGTGGCCTACTTTGCCCTGCGACAGCCGGAGCGGTGGCGAGGTGCGGGTTTAGATCCCGCTATTTTGGAAACCCTGACCTTAGCGGACTTGGAGCCGCTGCCCGGTTGCCTGTTACCAATGGCGGTGTTGGCAGAGGGGGCCGGTTTTCGGGCCCAGCTTCCGCCCGATCGCCGTTGTTGTTTCCAGGCCGATGGGCAATTGCGCCAGGTGAGTTTGGGGTTTGAGGTGCGATCGGGCGAATTTCTCAGCTACGACAAGGGCATTGATCCCGACACGGGCAAACCAATTTGGGGGGCAATCATGGGCCCATTTCGCTATCGGCGCGTTGGCGATTAAGATGCGATCGCGGGGAGCCACCGTACGGCCATCCGCTGTGGGCAGTGGCAAGCCTTCCCCTCGCCCATGTTGGATCGATTTTGTTCGCTCCTATAACCATTCATTCCTTTCAATCCCTACGAAATCCCCGATTAACCACACCATGACCCAAGTGTCTGAAGCGATCGCCCCCGCTGCTGATTTGGTGACCCTTGGCCGTTGGATGGCCGCCGACTTCAGCAACCAAGCCCAAGCCTTTGAAAATCCGCCCTTTTTTGCCCATATTCGGGTCTGTATGCGGCCCCTGCCGATCGCCCTGCTAGGCGGCATCAGTTTCTATGTGGAACAGGCCTATGATTACGCCCTCAACCAGCCCTATCGTGTGCGGGTGTTGAAGTTGATTGAGGTGGATGGGCAGATCCAAATTGAAAACTATGCCGTTGCCCATGAGCAGGAATTTTTTGGTGCTTCTCGACAGCCCGATCGCCTGCAAGCGCTGACGGCCGATCGCCTGGAGCGGCTTTGTCATTGCAATTTTTTGGTGAGCCGGACGGGGCAAACATTCACGGGCCAGGTGGAACCCGGCAAGGCCTGCATGGTCACGCGCAAGGGCAAGGAAACCTACTTGGATAGTCAGTTTGAAATCACAGCCGATCGATTTGTGAGCTGGGATCGGGGCCGCGACCCGGAAACCGATGAACATGTGTGGGGTGCGGTGGCCGGGCCCTTTGACTTTGTGAAGGTGGCCAGCTTTGCCGATGAGGTCGTGGCTCCCTAGGGCGATGTGGCGGCGGTCGGGGAAGGGCGATCGATCGCCACGGTCGGCTTTCCCTGCGCCAAAATGATTGCCATCAGTTCCGCAGTGCTGGGTGGCCTCTCGGGCCTGAGCGGGCTGTCTTGACCGTTTTCAGTGCGCGGCTCCCCCGTTTTTGGGGTGGCCGCTCGACTTCGATCAATCTCGATAATTAATGTCCATCCGATCACTCCTGCGCTGGTTTTTATTGGGGTTGCTGTTGCCGCTGGCGTTTTTGAACGGCTGGATGTTGCTTCAGGTCTTCAATTACTTTCAGTCCCTGCTGTCTGCCTTTGTGGTGGCCACGCTGGTGTCTTTTCTGTTGGACTATCCCGTGCGGTGGCTGGAAGCGCAAGGGAAACGCTGGCGGGTGCGGCGGGAATTTGCGGTGTTGGCGATCGTCCTGTTGACCTTGGGGATTGTGGGTCTGTTGGGGCTAACGCTGGCTCCGGTGCTCTATGACCAATTTGCCGCCTTTGCCAATGGGTTGCCCGGTTGGGTGGCATCGAGTCGGCAACAGCTTGAAAACCTGTCCAGTTGGGCCATTGCCAAGCGGCTCCCGATCGACCTTCAGCAGTTGGGAACCCAGGCGATCGCCCAATTCTCAGCCCAAATTCAAAACCTAACCACCCAACTGGTGAGCCTGTTGGTGCAAATGGCCGGGCGGGCCTTTGATGCGCTGATTGCGATGGTGTTGGCGGTTTATTTGCTGTTGCGGGGCGAGCCATTTTGGGATGGCTTTTTTAGTTGGTTGCCGCCCGATCGACGGGAGCAGGTTCGCCAATGTTTTCGCCAAAATTTCCAAAACTACTATGCCGGCCAAGCGGCGCTGGCCACCACGATCGGGGTGGCCATGGTGTTGCTTTTTCTGGTGCTGCAAGTGCCGTTTGGGTTGCTGTTTGGCCTGGGGATTGGGGTCATGACGCTGGTGCCCTTCGGAGCCGGAATCAGCATTGTGGTGGTGAGCTTGCTGTTAGCGGTCAAAAGTTTTTGGTTGGGGCTACAGGTGCTGTTGCTGGCCTTTTTGGTGGATCAAATTATTGAAAATACGGTTGCTCCGCGCCTGTTGGGGCAATTTACGGGGCTGAACCCAGTTTGGGTGTTGTTGTCGCTGTTGGCGGGGGCCAAGGTAGGTGGCTTGTTGGGGGTGGTGTTGGCGGTTCCGTTGGCGGGAACGATCAAAAGCGCGATCGAACTGTGGCGATCGCCCAACCATGGCTGGACTTTGGCAACCGATTCCGCCTTGCCAACCACCACCACTCGACCCGATCGCTGAGGGTCGGACCGCAGGATTGTGGAAAGCTAAAGCGCTGAGTATCTACAGGTTCCTAGGCTGCTTCAATCTAGGGCCTAGCCTATTCCTCAATTCTCAACTCTCAATCCTCAAATCGCTGAACAGCGAGCACCGCATTTTGGCCGCCAAACCCAAACGCAAAACAAAGGGTTCGATCGACGCTCCGGGCGATCGGGGTTTGTAGCCAAAAACCGGCAAATTCTGGATTCTGCAACCCCACCGTGGGCGGCAACTGGCCGGACTCAATCGCCAAAAGACAAAACGCAACGCCCAAGGCACTGGAAGCCCCTAGGGTGTGGCCAGTGGCTCCTTTGGTGGAACTCACGGGCGGTTGTTGGGGAAAAAGATCTTGAATTAAATTGGCTTCCTGGGCATCATTCAGCTTGGTGGCCGTGCCGTGGGCGTGGATATAGTCCACCTGTTCCGGCTGCCAGCCGCTACGTTCCAGGGCCAAACGCACCGCAACCCGAGCCGATCGCCCCGTTGGATCCGGTGCGCTGAGGTGATAAGCATCGGTGCTGAAGCCAGCCCCTAAAATTTCTCCATAGATTTTGGCTCCGCGCGATCGGGCCAGGTCAGCCGCTTCCAGCACCAGCAGAGCCGCCCCTTCTCCCAACACCAGCCCCTCGCGCGATCGGTCAAAGGGATAGGAACCCTTGGCCGCCAGGGCCCCCATTTGGGCAAACCCCGCCAAAGTCAGGGGCGTGATTGGGGCTTCCACGGCTCCCGCCAAGACCCGATCGCACCAGCCTTCTCGAATTAAGTCCGCCCCCCGGGCGATCGCACTGATCCCGGTTGTGCAGGCGGTCATCGGGGCCAGCAGTGGGCCCCCTGCCCCCCATTGCTGGGCGATTCGCAGCGCTGGGCCGTGGGGCAAGTGCCCTAACCATTGCTCATTTAAGGGGCGTTGACCGGCCGCGTATTGCTCCAAAACGCCCTGATAGCTGCGGCTGGATCCCACTGAAACTCCCAATTGCCGATCGGGGTCACCCGGCCTGGCCCAAGAGTCAGATCGGAGATCAACGCCGATCACATCAGCCCAGGCTGCTGCACTGGTGCGATCGATCAGGTGCGTCAAGTCGGCGGGCTGGGCATGAGTTTGGGACTTCACGCGGGAATCCATCAGGGCGATCGGACGAGCCGGAATCGCCGCAAAAGGTTGATGCTGCTGAATCGCCGATTGACCGGCCAAGATCGATCGCCAGGTTGATGCGCGATCGCCCAAGGCCGACATCAGCCCAATTCCCGTTACCACCACCCGCCGCACAGTGAACCGAGGAAGGCGTTAGGGCGTGGTTTTCAGATTTTCCAGACCCGCCGTGACGCTGGCTTTCTCAATTCGATCGCCCTGTTGCACCTGGTCGATCGTCTCCATGCCCTTGGTCACATAGCCAAACACCGCATAGCTACCGTCCAGCGGGGTTAACTCCGCCAGCGCAAAGTAAAACTGCGACGAGGCAGAATCCGGCGACATCGATCTCGCCATGGCCACCGCGCCCCGCTTGTGGGTTAAAACCGGCGTTTCTGCAATACCCAAATCGGGGAACGTCGCGCTATAGACCGGCTGCGCTTGACCCTTGGGCTTAATTTCTAGGGGAATGGTGCGCTCGCGGCCCGTCTTGGGATCCGTGAAACCGCTCATTCCCAACTCCGTGATCGGAACCTTGGGATCCTTGCTGCGCGGGTCGCCCCCTTGCACCACAAAGGGCACCGGCTCCCGCACCACCCGATGGAACATCAAGCCGTCATAGACCCCACGGTTCACCAAATCCACAAAATTTCCCGCCGTGATCGGGGCGTTGGTGCCGTCCACCTCAATCTCCACCGGTTGACCCTTAATGGTCATGGTCACGGTTGCTTTGCCGGTTAACTGGGGCAAACCGGCGGGCAACTGGGCCGGCGTGGCCGCAACCGACGGCGTGGGGCTGCTCACTTGACGGCTATCGGCCGGTTGACCCGCACAGCCCGCGATCGAAAAAACCAGCAATGCGGCAATGGGCGCTAGCCAGAGCTTCCGGAATGCGTTTTTGCAGGTTTTCATGCAAGTGGTTGCTAAATAGCTCATGGTTACAGACCCTCCAGCGGCACAGCCAGAAACTTGGCCAAGGCGGCTCCTTCCGTTTCCAGTTCGGTCAGAGACAGGGGTTGACCGACCCGAGTTAGGGGAATATCGCGCATATTTTTCACCCGCAGATACAAAACCCGCCGGGGGTTAATCCCTTCCTTGAGGTCTACGCGCACCGATTGAATCGCGCTCAGGTCGCAGGTGAGCTTTACTTCACGATTTTTGCCGGGATAGCCCCACCGGAAGATTGTGGCTTTGCCCGTGGTGCGATCGAACTCGTTATAACCACCGCCCACATTCCAGCGAATGGTTAACCACAGATAGGTGGCCAGCAGTGACCCGGCGGTGCCATACAGCCCCATCACCAGTCCTTGGGGGACAAACACGAGCTTGGTGGGGTCTGAGAACAACAGCAGATTCACGCCCAGGTAACTCGACAAACCGGCAAGCAAAAAGCCCGTAGCGCCGATGGTGACGATCGTGGCGATCGCATAGCTACTGAGACGGCGCGCGCCGACAATCTCCGTCCGCAACAGGCGATCGGATTGGGGATCGGTGGAGACAGTCATAGGTGTATGGCTTAAAAATTGCTTGTGTATCGAAAACAGGTGTGGGAATTCAGGGGGGATGAAACGCTTGTTTGCCCCAAACTGCTGGCTCAGACCGGCCATGACTTGAGCGGGCCCGGTTGCTCCATCAGGAATCGTCCCTTCAACAGTCTAAGCAAACTTGGCAGATTCCTAAAAATCTTGGCGAAAGACAACGATCCAAGAATGGCTGACAAACATTAAGCATAATTACTTATTTTTTCTTAACAAAGGTCTTAGATTGCGAGAAATAACAAAAATCGAAATAGGGCGATCGCCCGGAGCCGCAAACTCGGTGATGGTGACTTGGCGCTGGATTGCGATCGGGCTACGAGATTGACCACCCATGGGCTGTGGATTGGCATGGGAATTGGCGGTGGTCTGTTACGGAGCCACCCATCGATCCCCGCAATTCTTAAATTAGTCTGAAATTGATCGGAAGGGTTTTCGCCGCCCGCGATCCCGCCAGCGGGCCCCATTGACGCGATCCACCTGGGTTTGATCAACTCCGTTACGAGATTCCCCGCCCCCCGATCGCCCCTTCAATTATCATGAGACTTGTAATCGATGTGATCGTTCGACTAAACCCTGGAAACCAGTCCAAATTTTCTGATTTGGTTGCCAGACTTGCGATCGCCCTACCCTCACCCGAAATGAGTGTGGTAGGTTAAGAAAAATTAACCGATCTCAGCAATCGATGGCATCGGCAACGGCGCTCTTCTGGGTGGAAGTGCAACTCATGCCCCAACCCCCTGCGGATTCTCACCGTTGCCCAGGCCCCGATCGCGAGACGGGTCAAAATTCTACGGAACCGGAAGCGCTTCAAACCCGCCTCACGACCGTAGATATCGCAATTTTGAACCTCTGTTAACAGATAGAGAGGAACTCCATGACCATCGCAGTTGGACGCGTGGGCACGGAACGCGGGTGGTTCGACGTAGTGGACGACTGGCTGAAGCGAGATCGCTTCGTCTTCGTCGGCTGGTCGGGTCTGCTGTTGTTCCCCTGCGCATACCTCGCCCTCGGAGGCTGGCTGACCGGCACCACCTTCGTCACCTCGTGGTACACCCACGGATTGGCTTCGTCGTACCTGGAAGGATGCAACTTCCTGACCGTCGCCGTGTCCACCCCGGCGAATAGCTTGGGTCACTCGCTGCTGCTGCTGTGGGGTCCCGAAGCACAGGGAGACTTCGTGCGCTGGTGCCAGTTGGGCGGTTTGTGGAACTTTGTGGCATTGCATGGGGCATTTGGACTGATCGGCTTCATGCTGCGTCAGTTCGAAATTGCCCGCTTGGTGGGGATTCGTCCTTACAACGCGATCGCCTTCTCGGGCCCGATCGCGGTGTTTGTGTCGGTATTCCTGATGTACCCGTTGGGTCAATCGGGCTGGTTCTTTGCGCCCAGCTTTGGAGTGGCATCAATCTTCCGGTTCCTGCTGTTCCTGCAAGGGTTCCACAACTGGACGCTGAATCCGTTCCACATGATGGGTGTCGCCGGGATTCTCGGCGGTGCGCTGCTGTGCGCCATCCACGGTGCAACGGTAGAAAACACCCTGTTCCAAGATGGGGAAAAGGCGAACACCTTTGGTGCATTTGAGCCGACCCAAGCCGAAGAAACCTACTCGATGGTGACGGCGAACCGATTCTGGTCGCAAATCTTCGGGATTGCGTTCTCGAACAAGCGTTGGCTGCACTTCTTCATGCTGTTCGTGCCCGTGATGGGTCTGTGGACGAGTTCGATCGGGATTGTGGGATTGGGCTTGAACCTGCGGGCATACGACTTCGTGTCGCAAGAGCTGCGGGCGGCTGAAGACCCCGAATTCGAGACGTTCTACACGAAGAACATCCTGTTGAACGAAGGCATCCGCGCTTGGATGGCTCCGCAAGACCAACCCCACGAAAACTTCATCTTCCCCGAAGAGGTCCTGCCCCGTGGAAACGCCCTTTAATACTGCAATGGTCGTGGGCGGCCGTGACCAAGATTCCACCGGTTTTGCCTGGTGGTCGGGTAACGCCCGTCTGATTAACCTGTCCGGAAAGCTGCTGGGTGCTCACGTGGCCCACGCTGGCTTGATTGTGTTCTGGGCCGGTGCGATGACGTTGTTTGAACTGTCGCACTTCATCCCTGAAAAGCCCATGTATGAGCAGGGCTTCATCCTGCTGCCTCACCTGGCCACGTTGGGCTTGGGTGTGGGTCCCGGTGGCGAAGTGGTGGATACCTTCCCTTACTTCGTGGCGGGCGTGCTGCACTTGATTTCGTCGGCGGTGCTCGGCTTGGGTGGGATTTACCACGCCATCCGCGGCCCCGAAACCCTTGAAGAGTACTCGTCCTTCTTCGGCTACGACTGGAAGGACAAGAACCAAATGACCAACATCATCGGCTATCACCTGATCCTGTTGGGTTGCGGTGCGTTGCTGCTGGTGTTTAAGGCCATGTTCTTTGGCGGCGTTTACGACACCTGGGCTCCCGGTGGCGGTGACGTGCGTGTCATTACCAACCCGACCCTGAACCCGGCGCGGATCTTTGGCTACCTGACTAAGGCTCCCTTTGGCGGCGAAGGCTGGATTGTCTCCGTGAACAACATGGAAGACATCATCGGCGGCCATATTTGGGTGGGTCTGACCTGCATTGCCGGTGGTATCTGGCACATCCTGACCAAGCCGTTTGCTTGGGCGCGTCGTGCGTTCATCTGGTCCGGTGAAGCTTACCTGTCCTACAGCTTGGGCGCTCTGTCGTTGATGGGCTTCATTGCCTCGACGATGGTGTGGTACAACAACACCGCTTATCCGAGCGAGTTCTTTGGCCCTACCGGCCCTGAAGCTTCGCAGGCTCAAGCACTGACCTTCTTGATTCGTGACCAACGTTTGGGTGCAAACGTGGGTTCGGCTCAAGGCCCCACGGGTCTGGGTAAATATCTGATGCGTTCGCCTTCGGGTGAAATCATCTTTGGTGGTGAAACGATGCGTTTCTGGGACTTCCAAGGCCCTTGGCTGGAACCCCTGCGCGGCCCCAACGGTTTGGATCTGAACAAGATCAAGAATGACATTCAGCCCTGGCAAGCTCGCCGCGCGGCTGAGTACATGACGCACGCTCCTCTGGGTTCGTTGAACTCGGTGGGCGGTGTGGCGACCGAAATTAACTCGTTTAACTACGTGTCGCCCCGCGCTTGGTTGGCTACGTCGCACTTTGTGTTGGCGTTCTTCTTCCTGGTGGGTCACCTGTGGCACGCTGGTCGCGCTCGCGCGGCTGAAGCGGGCTTCGAGAAGGGGATCAACCGCGAGAGCGAACCCGCGCTGGCGATGCCCGACCTCGACTAATCGATCGAGCTGTTGGCAATTTGATCGGGTTTGTCCTGCGGGATGACCCGATCGCCCTTAACAGAGACCCTCGCTAGTCGGGGGTCTTTGTGTTTTTGCAGGCGAGGCGAAAAAGATGGCAGAGCTTGACCCCAGGGCCGCCCGAGAACGCTGGCAACGGGCACAACAATTAGCCCAAGAGACGGAACAGGCCGCGATCGGGCGGTGGTCGGTGGCGGGTTTGCCTGGCTTGTTGCGCTTGCAGCGGGAACTGTGGGCTGCGGGCGATCGGGCGATTGCAGAGCGCCTGGAGCGGGCTGATTGTTTTGTGGCTTGCGATCGGGGTTGTGATTGGTGCTGCTATCTGAACGTGCCGATCGCGGGGCTAGAAGCCCAGGTGATTGCCGATTGGATCAGAGCGCTGCCGATGGCTCAGCGGCGGCTGATTCTGGAGCGGTTGGCGCAAACCCTAGGGCAGCTCGAGTTGATGAACCCGGGCGATCGGCTCGGTCACAAAATCCCCTGCGCTTTTTTGGAACCCGATGGCACTTGCGGAATCTATCCCGTGCGGCCGGCCACCTGTCGATCGCACCACTCCACCTGTGCTGCCGATTGTCAACAGGGCTGGGAAACGGGCCAATGGCCGGCGCGATCGGGGCCGATCGATGCCCAGGTTTTTGACTTGGAAGCCCAGAACGCGGGGCTACAGGCGGCTTGCGTTGCCCTGGCAATTCCGTTGGCCACTGGGGAATTGCACCAAGCGCTTGGGATGCTGGTGCTCGATCGGCCACAGTTCAAGAACAACGGGTCAGGGTAACCGGCTAAGTTTTCCCAATTTCGCCTGAGACCAACAGCGGCCCTTTTCTCTTAAGGGCGGTTTCAGCGGTGAAGCTCAGCGGTGAATTTCAGTCATTCATTTCAACAGTGATTTTCAACGATGATCGGGCGATCGCACCTCTGAACCCGGCGCGTGAAACGGTTGAGCAACGGGCCCTTGGGACTGGGCACGGGAAAACGCTGCCCACTGATCTAACCACTTGAAGGGCCAGCCCGCCCGATGATGCCAATTGGAAGCGGTGGCCAGAACCAAGCCCCCCACCCACAGCAGGGGAGTCGGTAGCGTCACGGTTCGGAGCAACTGCCATAGTTCCGCCGCCAGAAAAAAACCGACCACCAAAACGAGCCACACTCGAAAATTCGCCATTGTTGTTTCGATCGCCCCTCACGGCCCCAGTCTCGTCCAGATTGCTTGCCAGCCGTTGAACCCGGCACAACGGTTCTAGGCTAATTGATCTTCTGTTCAACACCAAACCCCGCCAGCGCAATTTGATCCAACGGCGCATCCTCCGTGGCGGGGCGATGGTAGTTCAAAATCCGCCGCAGGCGAAGGGCAGGATTCACCAGGGTGATCGAATCCACCGACACCACCCGTTGATAGTGGGTGGTCATCCTCAATTCTCGAGTGGCAACGGTGAAGTGAAATTGGGCCACCATTGGTTTAGCTTCCTCGTAGGCGCGATCGCGCAGGTAGTCGCCCTCCAGGATTGATCCCGTTTCAGCGTTGGGGACGAACAAAAAATTCAAGCTCTGGGCCACCCGCTCGCCATGCTCGGAAACCGTTTGGAAGTCGAGGTGATAGCCCGGAATCTGGTCGAGATCGGCCCGATCGGGTCGTTCATTGTCCTGTAGGACTTGTTGCTTTTGCTCGAGTGAAATCGGGCGAATTTGAAATTCCGTGTGCGATCGCTCCACGGTTTGGTTGCGTAAGTAATGGTAGGTGCGTTCGGCGCTCCAGTCGCCAACACAATGCTCAAAAAAGGTTTGAAATGGTTTTAGGGTTTGAAAAGTCATCGGACGGTGGTTAGGGGCGGTGGATGGCGGCAGAACGCTGAGCCGGCCGGATCGATCGCTGGCGAATCGATCACCCAGGGCGATCGCGTCTCAACTTGGTTTGCACGGCGCTGCTTGAATTATCCAGGGTGGCTGCCTAGGGATAAACCCCATTGACCGTCTAGCGATCACGACCCAACTAGTCTAGAATCGAAAGGTTGTCTGTTTGTCGCGACACGACACCTGATCGTATGGCAGTCCCTAAGAAGAAAACCTCCAACGGCAAGCGCGATCAACGCCGTGCCACTTGGAAGCGCAAAGCCAATTTGCGTGCTCAGCAAGCCCTGTCCCTGGGCAAGTCGATCCTGACCGGTCGATCGAATTTTGTCTTCCCCACCAAAGAAACCGAAGACGAAACCGAAGAATAAGTCATCTTGCGGCGGTTGATGTCGCTCTCTGCAAGTGCGCCACCACCGCCCTCGATCGCCCCGCCTGTTTTGCCTAGCCCAGTTACCTGAGTTTGGGTCAGCGCGGGTACTAAATCAGATTAATTACTTGATTCATTATTTATACAATTCCTGACTCATTATCTCTGTTCAAGACTGTTTAAGATTAATCCAGTCGTCAACATCGAACCACATCGGAATCAGAAATTCTGAGAGCGCTTTAAAATCAAAACAGGAACGTTAAAACAAGACGACTCAGAGGATGTCTGAAAAGCCAAACTTGCTACTCGGTATGCCCCGATAATCGACGCAGACAAGGGGCTTAAGCCCCTTGCCCCCACGACACTGGCCCGTACTGAAAGACACTTCTCAGACATTCTCTCAGGCAACTCTCCGATCAGATTTCAAGCCAGCAAACTTAAGCAAGTGTTTTCTCAGTCAGTCTCTACCCGGTGCTGCGACTATGCTAGGCAAGTTTTTTCAAAAACCAGAACCCAATCAGGGCGATCGCGTGCCGCCGGGTCAATACTTAGCCACGGGGTTTCCGGTGCTGACCTATGGCGATACACCGGACATTCACCTAGAGGATTGGGAACTGGAGGTTTGGGGTTGTGCCCAGCCGGTCAAGCTTCGTTGGCATGACCTGATGGCCATGCCCCAGTCGGACTTCACGGCGGATTTTCACTGCGTTACCCGCTGGTCCAAGCTGGATGTGCAGTGGCGCGGGGTGAAGGTGACGGACTTTATGCGGTCGATCGATCTGGATCCGAAGGCAGTGCATGTGATGCAGCACTGCTATGGGGACTACACCACTAACTTGGCGATCGAGGATTTCCTGCGCGAGGAAAACTTCTTTGCGCATACGTTGTTTGGCGAACCTTTGCCCCCGGATCATGGCGGGCCGCTGCGGTTGGTGGTTCCCCATTTATATGCTTGGAAAAGCGGCAAGTGGCTGAAGGGCTTGGAATTTTTGGATCACGAAGCCCTGGGTTTTTGGGAACGCAATGGTTACCACAAGCGCGGTGAACCCTGGGCGGAGGAACGGTACGCCGGGCGTGGTCTGTTCCTTTAACCTGAAATCCTGAATACGGATATGGGTGCAACTCCCGCAATTAATCCCGTCATGAATACCGAAGATACCGGGCGAAAGCACGAGCAGGAACCAAAACCAGGGCCAGAGCCAAAACAACAACCTTTCACCACTGGCGATCGAACTGATCCATCACAGAACCCTGACCAGGGGCCAAAAAACGTTTTGGGCGGGCCGCTGGCGCTCTGTGGCCAAAATCCGATCACGGGGTTCTATCGCACGGGCTGTTGCGAAACGGGGCCGCTTGATCGGGGATCCCATACGGTTTGTGCCCAGGTGACGGCAGCATTTTTGGAATTCACCCGATCGCGCGGCAATGATCTGAGCACTCCGCTGCCTTGGGCTGATTTTCCGGGGCTGAAACCGGGCGATCGGTGGTGTCTATGCGCCAGTCGGTGGCTAGAGGCCGTGGCGGCCGGGGCGGCTCCGCCTGTGGATTTGCAAGCAACCCATGAGGCGGCCCTGCGAATTGTGCCCCTAGAGGCCTTAAAGCGCCATGCCTTGTCCCGATCGCCCGAGGCCAGCTCAGATGGGACTCAGCCAAATCAGGCCAGTTAACCGAATCAGGCCAGTTAAATATAAACAAATCAGGCCAGTTAAATATAAATAACTTAGACAAATTGGGCGAATTAGACCAGTTAGGTGTGATCCCCGTAATCTATAGCATTTCGGTTGATTGCGACTCATTGCAAAAGACCAAGGGTGAGTAATCACTCCCAAGGGCTGTAAGGCAAGGCTAGCCGTCGTTTTCAGGGCTGTGCAGTACGGTTTTCCCACAATTCTTCGCTAGATTGTCAGAGCAGGTCAGGGTACAGTAGAAGCAGGTCAGCAACCTGCTTGGCAAACACCCTAGCGATACACCAACGCAGCAAAACACTGCATGAGGCGATCGTCCTAGCTTGGCTCAAGTAGCAATGGAATTGGGAGTGAGCCTTGGGACTGAGAACCTTACCCGGTTCCAGACTCGTCCTCTACACCCTTGAGGCTTGTTCACCGAATCTGCGCTGCGTTTGCTGTGCAGGCTTAACGCTCGGTTGTGCTGGCTGATGGGCCCCTGTTGCAACAAACCTAACCCTTGGCATTTCGCCAAGACTCGATCGAGTCGTTCCAACGACGACACCAGAGCCGATCGAAACTTTCTGGCAAACTCGCGGCGCGATCGCGAATATTTTTGCCAAACTATTCGGACGGACTCGGCTTTTATTGGGAGGGCCATCGTCAAGTGTCTGACAACACCAACATCCACGAACAAATCGAAGAAGAACGGCAGGCTGCACGCGAAGCGTGCAGCACGAACGGAGTTCACTCGCCTGAATGTGCGGCTGCTTGGGATGCACTGGAAGAACTGCAAGCCGAAGCATCGCATCAAAAAGAAGGGCATCCTGAAAAGAATTCCTTTGAAAAGTATTGCGATGACAACCCAGATGCGGCTGAATGCCGTCTCTACGACGACTAAGCCATAGTGCTTCTCGGTCATCTAGCAAAAGTTTGGCAGCCGAACCCCCATTCAAAATCCCAAGACTGATCACCTGAAGATTCATGATTTGGGGCGTTCGGCCACTGGCGAATCACTCACATGAGTGCTGATTTCTGACTCGGCCTGCGGGCCGACGTGCAGGTTTTGGTTTTTTCGCTCTCGTTTGAAATCTGGCCCCAGGGCCGCAGCAACAGGATGCGCAGTCAAAGCGTTATCCTGTTTTTGCTTTTTGGGCCCATGGGGCCGATCGAGGACAAAACCGTGAGTGGCGATCGAGTAATTGTGGCGCTGGATGTGTCTACCTATGAGGCGGCGATCGCTTGGGTCGATCGCTTGCCGGAGGTGTCGTTCTGGAAAGTGGGTTTGGAGCTGTTCATCAGTGCGGGCCCCGCGATCGTACAGGAATTGAAGCAGCGACAAAAGCGGGTTTTTCTGGATCTGAAGCTCCATGACATTCCCAACACCATGGCTGGGGCGGCCCGGGCCGTGGGGCGTTATGGCGTGGATTTGTTGACGGTGCATGGGGCTGCGGGGCTGACGGCCTTGGAAGCGGCCCAAACGGCGGCGATCGCAGGGGCTGCCGAAGCGGGCGTTACGCCGCCCCAACTGATTGCCGTGACCCTGCTCACCAGCATTGGCCCCGAGTGCTTGGCGGCCGATTTGCAGGTGTCTGCGAGCGTGGCTGACTACACCGCCCATTTGGCGCAATTGGCGAAAACGGCTGGTTTGGCGGGGGCCGTTTGTTCTCCCCAGGAGGCAACGACCTTGCGATCGCACTATGGCTCTGACTTTCTGTTGGTTTGTCCTGGGGTGCGGCCGGCTTGGGCCGCATCCGGCGATCAACAGCGCACCCTCACGCCTGCCGAGGCTTTCGCGGCCGGAGCCAGTTATTTGGTGGTGGGCCGACCGGTGACGGCGGCGGCGGATCCGGTGGCAGCTTGGGAGCGGCTGGTGGCTGAGGTCGCCAGCCGCTAGACCCGATGCAATTTCGCCCAAGGCGGGTGAGCGGTTCGATCGCGGTTGATGTCATCCTATTGCTATTGCGTTTTTTGCAATTGCCCTTTGCGATGGCGGTGGCGATCGCATTCATTGGCCACTGCATTTTTATTCCCTAGGATTCAATCAAAAGGATTTGGTCAAACCATGGCGCAAACGACTGGAGCAGACGCGATCGATGTGGCGATCGAGCAGGGGATTGATTTTGACGGAACGCCGATCCCGGCCGCGCGTCTGGAACTCTATCGCAAGGTGATGGCCATTGAAGCCCAGCGCCAACGCAGCGGCGTGACCAACACCATGCGATCGCGAATTGTGCGGATTGGGGCTAAGCACTTTGCCCAAGCGGAATTAAATCAAATGTTGCTGGATGCTGACCTGACCCCGCTCAAGGAGAAGGAAATTGCGTTTTACTACGGCGGCAAATAGCCTAGTTGCACAGCAAGCGTATTTTGATAGGTCAAATCAAATGACGGTTATCGTTACCAGACCGTTAGGCAGCAAGGGGCTTAAGCCCCTTGTTACAACGGCTGGCTCCGCGGCGTTGACCCAGCGAATTAGGGCAGCCGTCCCATCACTGGGGCGATCAGGCCTGATTTTTGGGGCGATCGGGCTGGGTTTGGGCTTGGGGGCCCAGCCCTTGGCGGCGGCCCCCAGCAACCCGCTCACCCCCTTGCAACGGTTGCAAACCACCCGTGCCTGCGTTGAGTGTGACCTGTCTGGGGTTGATCTGAGCGGCTTGGACTTGCGGGGCGTTGACTTACAGCGAGCCACACTGACGGCAGCGGTTTTGAACGGGGCGAACCTGCGCGGGGCCCGGCTCGATGGCATTGCCGGCCAGGAAGCCCAGTTTCGGGATGCGAATTTGAGCGGGGCCACCCTGACCGATGCGCGGATGCGTGGGGCCAAGTTCCAGCGGGCTAACCTCACGGAAGCGGTGTTGGATAAGGCTCGCCTGCGGGAAGCGAACTTTCGAGGCGCAACCCTGACCCGCGCCAGTTTGGTGCAGAGCCTGTTGGTGGCCAGTCGCCTAAAGGAAGCGAACTTGCAGGGGGCTGATCTGCGGTTTGCCCAGTTGGATGGGGCGGATTTGTCCGATGCTCAGTTGCGATCGAGTAAGTTGGTGCGATCAAGCCTGACAGGAGCTACCCTACTGGGGGCAAACCTGGTGATGGCTAATTTTGAAGGGGCCAATCTCTCCCAAGCCAAGCTGGGCGGCGCGGACGGGTTTCAAGCCAACTTTGCCAATGCTCTGTTGTTGGGGGCGGGCCTGCGGCAAACCAACTTGGAAGAAGCCAACCTCAGCAGTGTGAAGGCGGTGGGGGCGCGGTTTTTGGAAACGAACCTCCGCAGCGCGATCGCCACGGGAGCCGACTTCACCCAAGCTGACTTCAGCAAGGCCAATCTCCAGCGGGCGGGTCTCAGCTTGGCGGTGTTTCGGCAAGCGCGCCTGATTGGCACGAATCTGCAACAGGCCAAGATGGGAGGGGCCGTGATGCAAGGGGCTGTGCTCACCGATGCTCGGCTCGATCGCGCCTACTTGGCCCAGGCGGACTTACGAAGCATCGTGACCCGCAACACCAATTTCACCGGAGCCACCTTAGACGGAGCCGTGACCCGTGGGGCTGACTTGTCTGGGGCGATCGGCTGGGTGCAATAGGCCGTTGATCAACCCGCTAGCCGATTGATCAAACGGGTCGATCAATCTGGTCAATTTCCATGGGCGATCGCGCTGATTGGGCGATCGCCTCGTTCGGTCAATGGTTGGTTTAAGGGGCGAATTTCTGGATCACCCAATGGCGGGATCACAGATTATTTTGATTGGTTTGACCCCAATTATTCATTTATTCATTGGGTTTTTGGTCGCGGGGAAAGCCACCAATCAGGCCGCTTTCAATCATCAACCCCACACCGGCATTAATCACCGCCAGGGCGATCGTGCCCCACCAAAACCAAGAATCGCCGTTAATGCGGCGTGTTACCGCTTCCCCAAATAAACAAAGACCCAAGGGAAACAGCAACACACCCGCTTGGGCTTTGATATACCAAGTCCACTTTTTACTCATCGGTTTGTTTTGCGCTTTTGTGCTTTTTGTTTGTACTTTTTTGATGGAGCTTGTGCTCTTTGATTCGGTGCTCGGGAATCTGATTAGGGCAAATCTTGATCGATCGGGGGATTGGAATCAAGACCCGAGGAATTTGGGCCGCAATCGATCGGGCGATCGAACCCATGGAGCGGCCTAAATTCAAGCTATTGATTCTTCATCTTGATCTGTTCTGCCGACAGACCATAATTCGATTCAATGTCGATCGCGGCGGAACCCCCCTTCACCATCAGGCTAAACATCGATCCCATTTGCAGCCAAATGAAGATCGCCGTGGGAACCACCACCAACAGGCTCACCCCATAGGCCAACAGGGTAAAAAATCCCAAAACCTTCAGGCTTTCGCCCATGCACAAAAAGGTGAACACCGCCAAACCCAAGTAGGCGATGCGCATTTGGGGCTTTTTATATTCCACGGTGGGCTGGGTGCGGCGGTTTTCATACCAGCGGTTCACCTGAAATTCCAGCATGTTCTTAAAAATTTGCCCAAAGGCCAGGGCAAAGAACAGGGTAACCAGAACGAATTGCGTGCTGTGGGGACTGCTGTAGATCATGGTTTGCAGGGCAGGGTTTGAAGGGCCGTTAAATCGAGCGATCGAGGCGGGGTTTTGTAACGGAATTGCAACAAAGTTGGTGTTGCCATCCTACCGCATCCGCTGGGCTGACCGGCTCGATCGCCCCGCAATTCAGCTTAGAATGCAGCCTAGTTTCCGTCAGAGCGTGATCTCATGGGTCTGCTATTGCACCATTTTTCCCGTTACTGGCCGGGTCGGGCTGTTCGGGCGATCGGGCTGGGGCTGTTGGTCGGGGCGATCGGGACAGTAGGCGGCCCGCTTCAGTCGCCTGCCCGTTCCAGCGTGGTGTTAACGGTGGATCCCCAAGGCAATGATGCGGCCGCTCGATCGGGCCGCGGCAGCTTCCGCACCATCACCAGCGCCCTTGACCATGCGAGCCAATACAGCAATGGGGTCACCATTCGTCTGGCTCCGGGCCGCTACAGTGCGGAATTAGGCGAGCAGTTTCCCCTGCGTGTGCCCGATGGGGTGACCCTCAGCGGCGATCTGGACGGCCAGGGCCAAGCGGTGGTCATTCAAGGGGCCGGCGGCTTCAGCAGTCGCAGTTTCTCGCAACAGGCCGTGGCGATCGCCCTGACGGGGAGCGGGTCAGTGTTGGGGGTCACGGTCAGCAATCCGGTGCCACGCGGTACGGGCATTTGGGTGGAAAGCGACGGAGCCACGCCCGTGATCGCCAACAATCGCCTTTTGAACAACCATCGCGACGGCATTTTCGTGACGGGGCGGGCCCAACCGCAAATTCTGCGCAATTGGTTCCAAAACAATGGCGGCAATGGCCTGTCCATCACCCGTGACGCGGGGGGGATTGTGCGCGAAAACCGGTTTCAGGCAACGGGGTTTGGTCTGGCGATCGGGGGCAATGCCAGCCCGGTGATTCAAGACAACCAAATTACCCAAAACCGAGACGGGGTGGTGATTTCTAATCAGGCCCAACCGCTGCTGCGCCGTAACCAAATTGAAGGCAACAGTAACGATGGGTTGGTGATGATTGATCGCGCCCAGCCGGATTTGGGCACGGCCTTCAGTCCCGGCGAGAATCGCATTCTGAATAATGGTCGCTACGCAATCTATAACGCCACCAAGGGAACGACGGTTTCGGCGGTGGGCAATGAGTTAGATCGATCGCGGGTGATGGGATCGGTGCTGCTGTCTTGGGGTGGTTTCGGGGAATCGCAATCGATCGCCCCAGGATTCCGCCCGATCGCCCCTATCCTCTCGTTTCATCGACCATGATCCCAACTTCAGATTCCCAAATCTCAGATTCCCAACTTTTAGATTCTCCAGCGCCCATATCCCCTAATTTGGCTCCTTGGCGATCGCCCCTGTCGCGGGCCTTGCACCGTAACCGATCGCTGATCTATGCCCGCTATTTGCAACTGGCCACGGTGCGCCCCGATGGCAGTCCTGCGAACCGAACGGTGGTCTTTCGGGGATTTCGCGATCGCACGGATTGGCTCACGGTGATCACGGACAGCCGCAGCGAAAAGATGCCGCAACTAGCTGCAAATCCCCGCGCGGAAGCCTGTTGGTACTTTCCCAAAACGCGCGAACAATTTCGGATTGCCGGAACCTTGCGGGCGGTGCTGTCCACCACGCCCGACCCCACGGAGCAGGCCGAGCGATCGCACCTGTGGCAAAACCTCTCGGATGCGGCCCGGTTGCAGTTTGCCTGGCCCGAGCCTCGGGGCGATCGCACGGTTGATCCGGCCGCCTTTGCGCCGCCGCCGCCGGATCCGATCGCGCCGCTGGAGACCTTTGTGCTGTTGTGGCTCATCCCTGAGCGGGTGGATTGGCTGGAGCTGAAGGGGGAGCCGCAAAATCGCACCGGGTTCGATCGCACCCCCGACGGTTGGCAAACCCACGCCCTCAACCCTTAGAGGATGTCTGAAAAGCCAAAATTGCTACTCTGTACGCCCCAGGGATCGATGTAGACAAGGGGCTTAAGCCCCTTGCTCCCACGACAATTAATGTTTAGCCCGTACTGAAAGATACTTCTCAGACATCCTCTTAGGGCGGTGGCTGCCATCTATTGGGGACATTGGGGGTGAATGGCCCCTTGGGTGCAGAGATAGGCCAACTGGCGGGGATCCAAATTCTTGGCTTGGCTGAAGTCTGCGCCCTTCACCAGGGCCGAGGGCTTTTCGCCGTCGGTGCGGCCCACAAACCCACCGGCCGGGGCTGTGTTGGTTGGGGCAAAGATCGCGCCTTTCAGGTTGGCTCCCTCAAACAGGGCCCCGCGTAAATCGGCCTGGGAAAAATCGGTGCCTTGTAATTGGGCATTTTGCAGTTGTGCCCCTTGCAGGTTGGCTCCGATCAGGCGGGTGGCGCTCAGGTCGGCATTCCGCAAGTTGGCCCGGTTTAAATCAGCGGTGGATAGATCGCCCCCGCGCCAACTGGCTTCGGTGAGGTCGGCTTGGGCCAAGCTGGCTCCCACGGCCCGAGCTTGACCCAGCTTGGCTCCATGCAAACTGGCTTGGTTCAGCTTGGCATCCCCGAGATCGGCCCCCGTGAGGCTGGCTCCATCGAGGTTGGCCGCTTCCAGATTTGCTCCCAGTAATTTGGCTTGGCTGAGGTTGGCTCCAATTAAACGCGCACTGGTCAGATTGGTGCCATTCAGGGCGGCCGCAACCAGGCTGGTGCGCTCCAGTTGACCGGTAATTAAGGACGCGCCGGTCAGGTCGGCTCCGCGCAAGTCGGCTCCTGAGAGATCGGTGAGGGCATCGTCAAAGGTGTTCCAGCGGCCGTCGGGCCCGGCCGATCGAAAAACGGAGCCGCGCAGGTTGGCCCCGGTGAGCACGGCGCTGCGGAGTTTGAGTCCCGAAAGATCAGCGCGATCGAGCACCAGAGAAAATTGAGCGTTGGGCGAATTGGACTGGCCCAAATCCACGCGGCTGAGGTCGATCGCCCCATCAGCCCCCGATCGCAACCGCAGCAATTTGGCGATCGCCCGTTGGGTGGCCCGCAACCGCAGGGCTGCTCGGGTGGCCTCTCCGGTGTTGGGCCCCGCCGCCAAACTATCGGCATCGGTCTTGAGGGTTTGGTTTAACCGTTGCAGATAGGGCAAGGCGGCCGGCCCGGCGCTGGTGATCGACTGTTGCAGGGCTTCAATGAGCTGTGGGGATTCCTCTTGGCCCAACAAATTCAGCAGCAGCACAATTTCCGGATTTGGATCCTGCACGGCCCCCAGGGCCAACACGGAACCCCGTCGTTGGTCAGGGGCGTTTTGGCTATATTTCGCCACCAAATCCAGCAGCAGTTCCTTCTTCTGGGCTTGGGCCGCCCGTCGATCGACCTGATCTTGGGCATAGATTTGAGTAGCCGCAAAGGTTCCCAACACCAGCACCAAACCGAGCGATCCCACCACCACAATCGCCGTACCGGGATTTTGGCGCACCCAACCCCACAGCCCCCGGGCCCCGATCGGGGAAAGGATCAAATTCGTGGTTTCCTGGCCACTAGGATGATTCAGGGTCAGCCGCGCTGCCGATCGCTCCGTGAGCGAACCACTGCCCGATCGATCATTAACCAGGAGCGATCGGCCCATGGTGGCCGGCTCGATCGGCCCCGGTTCCATGGCCGCCATCCCCGGTTCCACCCAGCCTTCCGGGTCTCGTAAATCCACAACCCGTGTCTTGGCCAATCGATCGCGCCAGGGCCGCCGCTGGGGATCCAACAGCGCCGTTCCGGACTCCACCGCCAGCCCCACCACCGCCAAACCCAGCAAAATCGACAAATCTGGATAGGCCCCGCTGGCCCGCCACACGCCATAGGCCGTTCCCAGCGGCAAACCCCAGCGGCCCACCCCTTCTCGCAACAACACCCGCCCCAAACCAGGAGCGCGCCCTTGCTCATCCGTTAATTGCAAACCAAACCAGGCCTTCGGCGACGTTTTGCCCGTGGTAGCCAGTAAAAAAAGTTGTAAGCCGCCCAGGGCCACCGGCAACACCAAGGCCCCAGACCAAAAGAGATTGGTCATCGGAGCCACGGCCGTGGGGCGCAAGTGTGGCGGAATGGCAAAGGTTTTGGCGGCCGCATCCTCCACACTGGCCAGCACCGGATTCAGCGGAACGGGTGGCCCCTCCAAGGCCGTGCGAGCCGCTTGCCCGATCGCAAAGGGCAAGCCCCCGCTGGCCGCAATCAGCGCCACTTCCACCGCCCAAGCCCCCATCCGCCGCCACAGAAGCGATCGCCGCTTGGGGCGATCGCTCCCTTCCGGGGCGAAGGTGGAGCCAAAGTCGGGATTAAAGTCGGGATTGTCGTTCGGAGCAGTCGGCGGGCTAACCATGCGGCGATTCCTGATGACGGCCAAGGTCATGGGGAGGACAAAACCAGACTACTCGAACCTTAGGCGAGGCACAGCCCTTCCTGGGGCCGCATCAGGCTTTGGGCGTTGCCAGCCTGGAACGCAGCTTTGGGCGCAACCCATGACCGAAATGGGGCCTACCCATCATGCCACAACCCCATTGGTACTCAAGTAACTCAAGGGTTGAAAGGCTGGCCCTTAGGTCAATGAAAATTTCAGTGCGCAAGCCCCCAAGTCAAGTTCTCAAACTGCTGCTAATGAAGGCTTTTGCGCCTAAGGTGGCTGACCGAGAGCGGCGGGATCGGTGAAATGCTTGTGGGTGAAATGTGACTGCTCACCTTGCTTTCTGCTCGGGCCTAGTTGCCCAATGGCGGTCTTGGGAGCCGATCGCCCAATTTCACCGATTTTTGCTGCTTTACGAGTTCAGGGGCCTTTTTTCACTGTTGTTCGATCGGACAGGGCGATCAATCAACTGATCAATGATCCAGCGCTAACCCGTATTTTTTGTAGTTCTCAATACAAAAAGATCCGTAAATTTACAGAAACTGCCCATTTAATAATTCAAGGTAAAAATCAAGTTAAATTCAATCACCTTTTAAATTCACATTTAATGAAAAAGTATTTGAATGACCGTTTCAGACCACTCTAGCTTGAAGCGAACTGTCTTGAATCATCGACCATTTTTTTCATTAATTACCCCTTATCCTCTCTTGCGATCTCCGGAAAGAGAAAGCACTATAGATTTAATGGACAACAGTCCACAGATGGGAAACATTCGGGATCGTAGCCCAAGTGAAGTTTGGCATGATTATGTATCAGATTGGGAACAATTCGATACAGGGGAACCCAAATCAAACCCAGCAAACTTGTTGGCTCTTAGGCATCTTAAGGAAGCTTTAGCATGGTGAAAGTTGTCATCCTCGGTGGTGGTATTGCCGGAATGAGCGCCGCCCATGAGTTAGTTGAGCGGGGTTTTGCCGTTGAAGTGTATGAACTCAAAAGCATTGCGGGCGGAAAGGCGCGCAGCATCAAAGTGCCAGACAGCGCCGCCCCAGGCAAACAGCCCCTGCCGGGTGAGCATGGGTTTCGCTTCTTTCCCAGCTTTTATCGGCATGTGACCGACACCATGAAGCGCATTCCTTACCAGCCTCCTCAGGGTGGAAAATTGCGCAGGGTTTTTGACAATTTGGTGGACACCACTCGGTTAGCATTGGCGCAATATGAGGATCACAAAAACCTCATTATCCTGCCCGATCGCTTTCCCCAAAGCCTAGGAGACCTGATCCTCATTTTTCGGGCTTTGCTGCAAGGGGCTACCGCTGACCTCTTGCCCGGTGAATTGGAGTTCTTTGCTGAACGCGTTTTCCAACTCCTAACCTCCTGTCCAGAACGCCGTCTGGGAGAATATGAAAAAATTGGCTGGTGGGATTATTTGGATGCCCAAAACAAGTCGATCGCCTATCAAAATTTACTGGCCCGCGGCCTGACCACCTCGCTCGTGGCTTCCCGGGCTGAATTGGCCAGTACCAAGACCATGGGCGATATCTTCTTGCAGCTTTTGTTGGGCATTGTAGATCCCAGCAACAGCAGCGCCGATCGCGTCTTGAATGGCCCGACCAATGATGTTTGGATTGATCCCTGGCTAAAATACCTCAAGGCCCGGGGTGTGGAATATCATTTTTCCAGCCGCCTGCGTTCCATCCAAACGGAACGGGATGCCCAAGGCAACACCAAGATTTCAGGGGCGATCGTCACTGACTTAGAAACCAAGGTCGATCGCTTTGTCACGGGTGATGTTTACATTGCTGCCCTGCCCGCAGAAATTATCGCTGGACTGATCTCCGATGACCTGATTCAAGGCGACCCCACCTTCGCCAACCTCAAGCGCCTGGCAACCAGCACCGCCTGGATGAACGGTATTCAGTACTATCTCAACCGAGATGTGCCCGTCACCCATGGCCACGTGTTGTATGTGGATTCCCCTTGGGCCTTAACGTCCATTTCCCAAACCAAGTTTTGGCCAGAATTTCCCGTTGAACAATTTGGCGATGGGCAAGTCCGAGGCATCATCTCCGCCATCCCCTCCAACTGGGGTTACTTCATCAACCCAAACACCGATGAAGTGGGCGCAATCAACGGTACGTTGGGGCTGAAAATTCCCAAACCAGCCCAAATTTGTAACCCCGAGGAGATTAAGGAAGAAGTGTGGGAGCAAATGAAGCGCTCCTTGAAGGAAAAGGGGAAACCGCTCCTGAAAGATGAGGATCTTCATAGCTGGTTTTTGGATCCCGATATTGTTCACAACTGCTGTGACTTAGCAACCGATCCTGAAAAACTCGATGAAGTCTTGAATGGTGCATTACCTGACTTTTTCAAGGATCTATTTTTGTGGATTCATCACCAGAACCGCGAAGTTACCTTGGAGGAGATTGCTGAGTATCTCAATGTGGATCAAAGCCAAGCCCGGTTGGCGGTGAATGCGCTAGTGGCGAAGGGATTTGTGGGGCCGATTCCACTGCCAGTGCCTAACGAGAAACTGCACCTGGAGTCCTCACAGCTATCCCAGCGTTTTCATGAACGATTGGGACGAGAAAGACTGCTCTACAAGAGCCGCATTGGTGACCCTAACGCCAATGTTAACGGTGAACCCTTGCTGGTCAATCTGGTGAATACTTGGGTGCTGCGTCCGGAAGCCCATACCAAGATTCCCAACTTTTTCTTGGCCTCAGACTATGTGCGCACCAACACGGACTTGGCAACCATGGAAGGAGCCAATGAAGCAGCTCGCCGGGCAGTGAACGCCATCATTGATGCTTATCAAGTCAAGGCTCCCTATTGCAAAATTTGGGAATTAAGGGAGCCAATTGTGTTTGCAGTTCGTCGTTGGTCAGACTATTTGCGCTACAAGCGGGGACTGCCCTGGAACGGAAAGGTTTCACCTTGGTATTTGCGGCTATTTTTTCCCTTTATTGCCCTATGGCAATTAATAAACCGTTGGTTTAGCTAGCGTTTGCCTTCGAGGGAATAGTCATCGATCACGATTTGATGTTAATATCACTTTACTAATGTCTAATCGTGACCGATGCCATAACATCTAGTTTGAACATTGATGACCAATCTAAATTCGACATAGCCAATCGCTTCAGTGGGCAGGTCTTTAGTTGGTAAGCCGAAATTAATTGATTTTGAGAATAAGAGCGAAAATTTAGTAAAAACATGACAATTTAGCAAAGTCAAGCAATAATTACAAATTCATGTGAATCTAGATTCAGGGTTGACTTACAGCCTTCAAGATTGATTATATTTCGATTTTGCCCCTGCTCTGATTCTGGTTTTGTTTGTAAATTGCGCTGCCACTAAATTGCTATGGACATGTTCGCTCAGTATCAAATTTCAGAGGTTCTTTCAACAACCGAACGGACGATTGTCTATCGGGCAGTGAAACAACCAGAGCAAAAGCCGGTCATCTTAAAAACGGTGGCCTCTGATTATCCCAATCGGGCTGATTTGGCTAAGCTTCAACATGAGTATGAAGTGCTCAGAAATTTAAATCTAGAAGGGGTTGTGGAAGCCTATGGACTTGATGAAATTCAGGGAAAACCCTTTTTAATTCTTGAAGACTTTGGAGGGTGTGACTTGATCTCTTGCCTCCAAAATCAATCGCTTTCACTGGGTGATATTCTATGGATTGGTTGTCAGTTGGCGGCAATTTTAGGACGGTTGCATAACTGCCAAATTATTCACAAGGATATTAAGCCACATAATCTAATCTTTGAACCTAAGGTTCGGCAATTAAAGCTAACAGACTTTTCGATCGCCTCTCGCCTTTCCAAGGAACATCCGATCCTCAGTAGTCCCAATCTTTTGGAGGGGACGTTGCTCTATGTGTCGCCAGAGCAAACGGGACGCATGAACCGCACGGTGGACTATCGAACCGATTTTTATTCTTTGGGTGTCACGCTCTATGAGTTATTAACGGGTCAGCTTCCTTTCCAATCCAGCGATCCCATGGAATTGGTACATTGCCATATTGCAAAGTCACCCATTCCGCCTCATTACCTCAATGTCCAAATTCCGCCTCAAGTGTCGGCAGTGATTTTGAAGCTGATGGCCAAAACGGCGGAAGAACGCTACCAAAGCGCCTATGGCATTCAGCGAGACTTGGAGGAATGCCTGAGCCAGTGGCAACGGTCTGGTTCGATCGCCCCGTTTCCCCTGGCGGAACGTGATCAGTGCGGCACGTTCTGCATTCCCCAGAAGCTCTACGGGCGGGAAGTGGAAGTGCAACAGCTTTTGGCTGTGTTCGATCGCGTCAGTGCGGGAAATACGGAAATGGTGCTGGTGGCGGGCTATTCCGGCATCGGTAAATCGGCTTTGGTGAATGAGGTGCATAAGCCGATCGCCCGTCAGCGTGGGTACTTCATTAGCGGCAAGTTTGACCAATTTCAACGCAATGTTCCCTATGCTTCTCCGATTCAAGCATTCCGCGAATTAGCGCGACAGTTGCTGACCGAAACGGAGGAACAAATTTCGGTTTGGCGCGCAAAATTGACCGCAGCTTTGGGCAGCAATGGATCAATCATTACCGACGTAATTCCCGAATTGGAATCGATTATTGGTCGCCAAGCGCCAGCGCCAGAGTTACCACCCTCCGAAGCCCAAAATCGCTTCAATTTGGTCTTTCGCACCTTCATCCATGTGTTTTGTCAGGTCGATCGACCGCTGGTCATTTTTCTAGATGATTTGCAATGGGCCGATGCGGCTTCCTTGCAGCTGATTGAACAGTTAATGACCGATCCCGATGGGCAATATTTGCTGATGTTGGGGGCCTATCGGGACAATGAAGTGGATTCCATGCATCCCCTGCTGCGGATGCTAAGTACGATCAATGCGGAGGGAGCCAAACTGCAAACCATTACCCTCAAGCCCTTGACGCTCGATCATGTGTTGACCTTGGTGGGCGATACCTTGCACCGACCATCGAAAAGCGTGGAACCCATCGCCCAGTTATTGGTGCAAAAAACCCAGGGAAATCCATTTTTCCTAACGCAGTTGTTTAAATATCTCTATGTTGAAGGAGTGATTTGGTTTGAGTCTGAAACAGGGCAATGGGAATGGAGCTTTCAGCATTTGCCTTCCATTGAAGTCACAGAAAATGTGATTAATTTGATGGTTCACGAAATCCAAAAATTGGATATTTCTGTGCAACGGGCTTTGCAACTGGCCGCCTGCATTGGTAACCAATTCGATTTGGACATGTTGGCAATTGTCCATGAGAAATCTACGGCTGAAACTTCCGCAGATTTGTGGCAAGCCCTTCAGGCAGGGTTGGTTATCCCGCTTAATGCGGCTTACAAAATTCCACAAGTTTTGGAAGATTGTCAAACCATCACCATCACCTACAAGTTTCTGCACGATCGCGTACAGCAAGCGGCTTACTCGTTAATTCCCGATGATGAAAAGCAACTCATCCATCTAACAGTGGGCCGTTTGTTACTCAACAGCATTGAACCCGATCGGCTGGATGACTACTTGTTTGATGTGGTGAATGCAATGAATGTGGGTTCCGCCCTCATAACCAATTCCCAGGAACAGCTCCTCTTGGCGCGGCTCAATGATCGAGCGGGCAGTAAAGCGAAGGCTGCGGCGGCCTACAGCTCGGCCCAAGAATACTTGGAAATGGGTCGTCAATTGTTGCCGGAAAATGCTTGGGAAACGGACTATGAATTAACATTCAGTCTTTATACCGAAAGTGTTGAAGTTGAATATTTACTGGCTCAATTTGAAAAAGCTCAGACCCTCTCGGAAGTTGCCTTGAAGCAATCACAATCGCTGCTTGATCGCACAAAAATTTATGAACTAAAAATTCAATTTCTGATCGCTGAAAACCAAATGCAAAGCGCGATCGAAACAGCTTTGCCTGTCTTGGAGCTGCTGGGCTATCCCTTGGTGGTTGATCCGCAATTGTTGCAACTGAATCAGCCGCTGCCAGAGCTAGATCAGTTGGCCAACTGCCCAGAGATGAGCGATCGCGCTGCTCTGGCGGCCCTCAAAATTCTGATTATTATTACGGGCCCCTCTTACCAAGCAAGACCCGATTTGCTGCCCTTCATCGTCTTTCGGATGGTGAACATGTGCCTAGAGCTGGGCCATTCCGCCCTCGCCGCCTACGCCTATGGCATGTATGGATTGTTATTGTGTGGCCCCTTAGATCAAATTGAATTGGGTTATCGATCGGGACAAATTTCCCTGCGAATTTTGGAGCAATACCCTTCGGATGCTCTGAAATGCAAAATCCACATGCTCTTCAATTCCTTTGTGGTTCATTGGAAAGAGCCGCATCAAAACACGATTCAATTCCTTGAGCGCACAGTTCAAATGGGAATGGAAACGGGCGATGTGGTTTATGCCACTTACTGTGCCATGTGGTCTTGTGGCTACATGATGCTGGTGGGAATGCCCCTGACGGAAGTCGCCCGAGAGCAACAGCTTTATATCGAATTGCTCCAGAAGATTAAACAAGATCATGGTCTATATCCAGCCATGACCTGGCGACAACTAACGGAAGCTTTGGAATCACTGGAAGCTCCCACTTCCCAACTGGAAGGTCGCTATATCAACCGCCAATTGGTTTTAGAGATTCAAGCCTCTGAAAACCAAATGTTGCTCTTTTTCATCTACTTTGCCGAAACCATTCTGGCTTACGTGATGAATGACTGGGAAGCGGCTAAAACCAAGGTGGATTTGGCTGCTCAATACCAAGCAGCAGCTCAGGCTTCCATGCTGTCTGGTGGCTTTACTTTCTATGCCGCATTGGTTTATCTAAAAACTGCTGAATTTAGCGATTCAGCTATTTCAAATGTGAATGTAAATGCTGATGAAAAAGATCAACGTTCAACCTTAGAATGTTTGATTGCTAAGCTGAAAAATTGGTCAAATCACGCACCAGAAAACTATCAAAGTAAATATGAATTGGTGATGGCGGAAACGGCCCGTTGGCAAGGGGAAATCCTCTGCGCCATGGACTATTACGATCGCGCCATGAACACAGCCCAAACCCATGGTCTTTGGGCTGAAGTTGCGATCGCCGCCGAGCGCGCCGCCGAGCTATATCAGGATTCCGGGCGTGGCAAAATTGCGAAACAATATTGGTTGGATGCGATTCATGCTTACGATCGCTGGGGAGCCAAAGCCAAGGTCGCCGCGCTCCAGACCAAAGTTTTGCCCCTGCAAAATCTATCTCCTCGGCGATCGCCCACCTTGCCGCCCAAGGGCACCCAGCACTCTACTCATCCCCACACAACCGCCAGTACGGTACTGGACATTAACACCGTAATTAAAGCGGCCCAAGCCCTTTCTCGGGAAATTGTGTTGTCACAATTGCTAACGCAATTAACGCGGTTAACCCTGGAAAATGCAGGAGCCCAAACCGGCTATTTGCTACTCAAGGATCCTCAAAAAAATAATCAGTTAATGGTGGTAGCGACCAGCCATGTGGAAGGGCAAACGGCCGTAGATGTTCCCCTGAACTGCCCCTTATCTCCGAGTTTATCTTTGCCGGTTTCCCTAATTCAATACGTGCAACGAACTCAAGAATCAGTGGTTTTGGGAAATGCCATGGCCGAAGGACTATTTACCAATGATCCTTACATTGCAAACCATCAAATTCAATCGGTGATTTGTATGCCCATTACTCAACAAGGACAGTTAATGGGCGTTCTCTATTTGGAGAATAATTTGGCGATCGATGCTTTCACGCCCGATCGCCTGGAAGTGTTGCAAATTCTGATGGCGCAGGCGGCTATTTCCATTGAAAATGCGCGTCTCTACCGAAACTTGGAAGACTACAGCAACAATCTGGAAAAGAAAGTAGCTGCTCGCACTCAGGAGCTAACCGAAAGAAATCAGCAGTTGAAGATTACGCTCCAAGAACTGCAACAAACCCAAGCACAACTGATTCAAGCGGAAAAAATGTCGAGCTTGGGGCAAATGGTGGCGGGTATTGCCCACGAAATTAATAATCCAATTAGTTTCATCATGGGAAATATTACCCATGCCCGGTCATACTTTTTAGACTTGCTGGATTTGTTGGCACTCCATGAGCAGCATTCCTCTGCAATTCATCCGATTGTTCAGGCAAGAATGCAAGAAATGGAGCTGGATTTCTTGAAGGAAGATTTGAACAGTCTGTTTCACTCCATGCAAAATGGGGTCGATCGGGTTCGGCAAATTGTCCTAGGACTGCGAAATTTCTCGCGCTTGGATGAATCGGATCAAAAACAAGTAGACCTGCACGAAGGAATTGACAACACGCTGCTGATTCTGCAACACCGATTACAGGTACAAAGCCAACAGCCAGAAATTAGCGTGTTAAAAAACTATGGTGAAATTCCGTTGGTGAATTGCTACGCCAGTATGGTGAATCAGGTCTTTTTGAATATTTTGACTAATGCGATCGATGCCTTGCGATCGCCCGCCGGTTTTGCCTTGCAGCCAATGCCCGAAATTTCCATTGAAACTCGCAAAGTTAGCGATCGCACTGTGCAAATTTCCATTACCGATAATGGCCCAGGTATGGAAGACACTGTGCGACAAAAAATCTTTGATCCCTTCTTCACCACAAAACCCGTGGGCGAAGGCAAAGGATTGGGGTTGTCGGTTAGCTATCAGATCATTACCCAACAACATCAGGGACAGTTATCTTGTCAGTCTGCACCCCAACAGGGAACCACATTAATGATTGAGTTACCCATTGCTGGCCCATCCTAAGGGGCTAATGATCTTGGCAGATTTGATGAAACTTTGC
This sequence comes from Limnothrix sp. HT2024, assembly GCF_059138625.1. Lineage (NCBI taxonomy): Bacteria > Bacillati > Cyanobacteriota > Cyanophyceae > Pseudanabaenales > Pseudanabaenaceae > Limnothrix > Limnothrix sp. HT2024. The sequence continues at coordinate 2,550,870 of NZ_CM181121.1, read as the reverse complement.
CAGAATTTTTAAATTGAACCCGTGGGCTACAAGCTCATCTTACGATTTCATGGGTGACCCATTACTATGACTAGTCAATTACGAATTGGGGTGGCTGGACCAGTCGGTTCTGGAAAAACAGCATTGGTTGATGCCCTTTGCAAAAAATTGCGCGATCAATATAGTTTGGCGGTGGTGACCAATGATATTTACACCCAAGAGGATGCACAGTTTTTAGTTCGGAGCGCCGCCCTTTCACCCGATCGAATTGTGGGTGTGGAAACGGGCGGTTGCCCCCACACGGCTATCCGAGAAGATGCCTCCATTAATCTGGTGGCGATCGAGCAGTTAGAGGCTAAATTTGTGCAGGGCGATCGCCCTATTCAAATCACCTTTGTTGAAAGTGGGGGAGATAACTTGGCTGCCACTTTCAGCCCAGAGTTAGTTGATTTAACGATTTACGTGATTGATGTGGCAGCCGGTGACAAAATTCCCCGCAAAGGGGGGCCGGGCATCACCAAATCTGATCTCTTGGTGATTAATAAAATCGATTTAGCTCCCCATGTGGGTGCTGACTTAGCCATCATGGAACGGGATGCCCAAAAAATGCGGGGCGATCGTCCTTTTCTTTTCAGCAATCTGAAAACGGGCCATGGGTTGCCCGAAATTATTGGCTTTATTGAACAGCAGTTGCCCCCGGTTTCCTAGGGAATATTTGAATAATCAAAGCCGATTAATTGCCTGACTTTAATTCATGATTGATCAATAGGTTAATCCATGGGTTAATCATGAATCAATAGGCAAACGAATCAAAAACTCAGTCCCTTGATTGAGTTGAGATTGCACATCGATCGACCCGCCATGTTTGGTCACCACAATTTCTCGAGCGATCGATAGGCCAATCCCTGTGCCTTGGTTCACGCCCTTGGTTGTGAAGAGGTGATCAAAAACCCGAGCGATCGTTGCCTCATCCATTCCTTTAGCATTGTCAGCAATGCTAATCACAATCTGATTAGTTTCTAACTTTGTGGTTACGGTAATTTGATAGGAGTGGGTTGGTAAATTTTCAAGGCTCTGCTCCATGGCGGACTCGTCGATCGCGTCAATGGCATTGGCCAAAATATTCATAAATACCTGATTCATCTGCCCCGGAAAGCAGTAAATCTCAGGCGAATTCTCATAATTACGAACCACCCGGATTTCAGAGCGATGGTTAGTCGCCTTTAGGCGATATTTTAAAATTAGAATCGTGCTGTCCAAATTTTCCGTTAGTTGGGCCCTAACTTTTTGATCGGTGTCCGATCGCGTGAATGCTCGCAAACTTTTACTAATTCCAGTCACACGCCCTGTGGCATTGTGCATGGATTCAAACAACTTAGGAAAATCTTCCTCTAAAAACTCTAAATCGATATCCTCAGCATGTTCAACAATATCCCTGCCAGGTTCAGGGTATTGCTGCTGGTAAAGTCGGATATGCTCCAATAGATAATTGGCATATTCTTCAGCATTTTCAATGCTGCCATTCAAGAAGCCGATCGGGTTATTAATTTCATGGGCAACCCCAGCGATTAAATTTCCCAGTGCAGACATTTTTTCACTTTGCACCATTTGGGCTTGAGTGAACTTCAACTCCTCAAGAGTTTGCTCTAAGGTTCGATTTTGCTGAATTAATGTTTTGGCCTGATGCTCTAAAACATGATTAGCAACCTTTAAATCTGCGAATGCTCGATCCAGCTTCACCTTGGCAGTGTTTTGCTCAGCCAAAGTTGCCGTCAAAATTAGCGACGTAAAAACCACCACCACTATAAAGGACTGCAAACCCATCAACGACTGATTCAAGTGAGGGCTGGCAAAACTGCCCAACCCGCGCACCGTGCCTAAAATAGCCATCAAAGAAATCAAGAAAGCTGTGAGATTAGCGCCCAAATCTCCAAATCGAAAAACAGCCCAAATTAATAAGGGAATTAATATATAGGCGATGGATTGTCCATTCCAAAAAGCAGAAAGACTGATGAAGAAAACACTTGAAGTCAAAAATAGAAATTCAATTTCTTTGCTCGGAATTGCCTTAATTCCCAATCGTGATAAAACACCTTTCAAAGAATATGGAGTTACGATCTTACGGTTCAAAATATGAAAAATCAGTTTCGGTAAGTTACGATAACTCAGTTGATTCAGTTTTAGGTAGCGATATCCACTCAAAATGAGTGGTGTCAAAATAAAAATACCGGCAACGTTGGAAATCCACCAAGTTAACCAAGTGCTGAGAGCATTTTCAAAAAAATCAATTTTCCCAGCAGCAGCTAACATGCCTACGCCCATTGTTGCGTTGACGATGGGGCCCAGCAATCCTGCGTAAACCAAAAACCGAATGGTGTCAGAAACTTGGCTAAATGGATATCGACTGCGGGTTGACTGTTTAAATAAATCGGTTCCTAATTGAGTGCCCGCAGTGGTACCTGCGGCAATACCCAGTACGGCCACGGTGGATAACAGCAAGGTGATCAGATTACGATCGCCCCAAAAGGCTTGAATATTGGCCCCTAAGGATCCCAAAAAAATGCCGGGAAGCACGCTTTTGCCACAGAGCAAGACAATGCCAACGGCGAATCCATCCGGCGGCCAAACTGGGGTGACCGAGTTTGGCGTGGAAGCGACGGCCCGGGACAGCTCTGCCAGGGCATCGTAAACCAAGGCGGTTGCCAAGATTGGCCCGAAGTGAAACCTTTGCAGCCACGCCAGGGATTTGCGAACTGTGATGACGTTGGTGATCTGTTCCATAGATTTCCAGTGGACGATCGAGCTATTGAGTATTACGTCGATCTATGAAAAAGTCGTGAAAGTATTCAGCAAATTTGTGGAAATGCAGACAAATCAGGTGTTGTTCCCATTAATTAGCCTAAATAGGAGCCTTTTGGTAGTCTAAGCTTCAGACAAATTCCAATCAGTCCATTTTTTAGCAACCGTTGAATAATTGTTAAAGTTTTTAAAATGTTTATATGAAGTTCAAGCCTTTATTGATCAATTATTTTTTGTTAATTAATAGAATCCCTGAATTTTAATTTCGTATTGTTATTTGTATGAATGAATCGATTTCTGTGCTTTTTGGTTGTTTTTGGCTGTTGCTTCACGAATCATTTGAATTGCAATTTGATGCTATGTAATAGACAACAGGTGAGGGGAATTTGACTAGACTGGTGATTTAGATGGCATTAAACGAACAAAATATTAAGCGTGATTTCCTGAATTTGAAAAACTAATAATCTTACGATCTGTTTAAATTTCTATATAAAAATTAATGTCAATCCATTTGACCTCAACGGAATTTCAGCATGTCACTGCCCGATCGAGCCAGCCAGCCTCTGGAATCGATCGATCCAGGCTTGCCCCTGGGCGCTTAGACCGAACCCGGCCATAAGGTTCAGGCTCATGGCTTGCTGGGGGCTTGTGGCTAAAGGTCTCCCCATTTCCGCAGCAGGTTGGCGTGGGTTTTGGCAATCAGGTCAAACTCGGGCGTTTTGCCGGTTTTGGCAAATAGTGATTGGCGGGCGGTGTCCAGATCAAAAAGCAGCTCTCGTTCGGCGGGATCTTTGACGAGACTTTGGATCCAAGTGACGGCCACCAGCCGCACACCCTGCTCGATCGCTTCAACGCGGTGCAGGGTGGAGGAGGGATAGAGCACCATGGCTCCGGCTGCGAGCTTGAAGGTTTCTTCGCCATTGGTGGTTTCAATCACCAATTCGCCACCGCCGTAGGTGTCGGGCGATCGCAAAAACAGGGTGAGGGACAAGTCCGATCGAATCTTGGGATCGCTGCCCATGAAGGCATTGTCCACATGGCTGCCGTAGGCCATGCCGGTTTCGTAGCGACTGAACAAAATGGGGCCGATCGCCTTGGGTAGCGCTGCCATTTGAAACAACGGATTGCGCCATAGGGCCTGTTGTACCAACGTTCGCAAGGGGCCAAAGGCGGGGTCTGTGCCGGCCAGTTGGGTGTTGTGCTTCACGAGCTTGGCGTGCCAGCCAGCGGTGGCCTGGCCGTCAATAAATGTTGCGCCTGCCAGTTGCGCCTCAATGGTGGCCAGTTCCTCCACGCTCAGCACATTAGCAATAGAAATAATCATTAGTCTTTTTAATTGCAGATCGTTTTCTTAGAAAAATTACTACGGTTTGGCATTAAGCAGCTCAAGTTCCTTGAGTATGGTTGACTGCAAAAACGGTTAAATTCAAGAAATATCAGCATTTTCCCGATCACGACTGCTCTGGCTTGGCTCCAGGAAGCGGGACAAGCACCTGTTATACTCTTGCAAGTAATTCGCAATTTTTGACCTCCGCTCCAATTTCTGGAGGGGCCAATCGGTGCGCCTCAGCAACCTCCGCCATGCAACCGTTGCCCCTGGCCATCGGATCTTTAGCCATCAGACTTCAGCAGCCATGAAAAATAAAACAAAACTTTGGGTTGGCATTGGTGCATATCTATTAACCGCCCTGAGTCCCACGGGTTGTGCGGTTGCACCTCAGCAAAATGCAGCGGTCTCAACCCAGGGAGCGGCCTCACCTGGGGCTGAATCTCCCGTAGCTTCCGCCACAGCCTCGCCGGGGGCGGTGGCTTCGGAACTGGATCCCTGTCGGCGGGGCGCTGGCGGTGAAGGCGGCGAAGGGGGCGAAGGCGGTGAAGGGGGCGAAGGATCCGAAGACAGCAGCGCTCCGGCCACGCCGAACCCGGCCATTAAGCCAGAGGAGTTGCAGAAGGCGGTGGCCGATTACAAGACCTATGTGGTGCAAGAGGTCGATCGCCTGGTGACCGATACGAAGGTGTTTACCGATCGGGTAATTGCCGGAGATGTGGCGGGTGCGAAAGCGGTGTATGGCTCATCGCGGTTGGGTTGGGAACGAATTGAGCCGATCGCCTCGTCCTTTGCGGCCCTGGATGGGGCGATCGATGCGCGGGTGGATGACTTTAAGGGGGAAGACGACCCCGCATTCACCGGCTTCCACCGCATTGAAATGGGGCTGTTTAAATACAACACCACCAAAGGTTATGAACCCTTTGCCCGCAAGCTGATGACGGATCTTGAGGGTCTGAAAACCTGTGTCGCTTCCTTAGAAATTGAGCCGAGGGATATGGTTCGGGGGGCTTCGGAACTGATTGAAGAAGTCTCCCTGGGCAAAATTACCGGCGAGGAAGATCGCTACAGCCGTCTGGATTTTTGGTCATTCCGCGCCAACTTGGAAGGTTCCCAAAAAGTGGTGGATTTGGTGCGGCCCATGGTGCAGCGAATTCAGCCCACGGTGTTGCAACGGGTCGATCGGGATTTTGCGGCCGTGAATCAGGTGTTGGAGAAATATAAGCTGCCCAATGGCGACTTCATGACCTACGACAAACTTTCGGCCGCCGACAAAAAGCGCCTCCAGGCAGATTTGGCCAAGCTTGCGGAAAACATTTCCAAACTACGGGGCGTAATCGGCGTTTAGGGCTAACTAACCGTTATCCCATCCCCGCCACTGCTTGCTATACCAACGGGCCAGACATCGTTTTTGAGGAGACACTCAGAGGACATATTCATGGTAAAACCACGCTTTTCCTGGAGTCGGCGGCAACTCCTGGGACGGGGATTGGCGGTCGCCGTTGGTGCAGGCTTGGGCCTGTGGCAAGGTCAGCGCTGGTGGGGCGATCGCTCCCAGGCCGCTGCCCTGACGGAGGCGATTCCCTTTTGGGGCCCCCACCAACCGGGCATCGCGACACCGGATGTAGCCGCTGCCCTGGTGGTGGCTCTGGACGTGACCGCGCGCGATCGCCAGGAGCTGACCCAACTGTTTCAAACCCTGACCGATCGAATTGCCTACTTGATGGCCGGGGGGGCCCTGAAACCCTTGGATCAGCGTTATCCCCCCAGCGGCTCCGGCATTTTGGGCGACGAATTTCCCGCCGATCGGCTCACGGTCACTGTTTCCGTGGGGGCTTCTCTGTTTGACCAGCGCTATGGTCTAGCCGCCGCCAAACCCCGTCATTTGACGGAAATGCCCAATTTCCCGAACGATCGCCTCGATCCCCAGCTTTGCCATGGCGACTTGCTCTTGCAGTTTTGCGCCAACCACGAAGAAACCAACATCCACGCCCTGCGCGACATCCTGAAGCAATTGTCGGGGTTGGTGGTTTTGCGCTGGCAAATGGCCGGTTTCCAGCAGCCCGATCGCGATCCCCATCCCCGCCGTACCACCGTTCGCAACCTGTTGGGTTTCAAGGACGGCACGGTGAATCCGAACCCGAAGGATGAGGCGGTAATGAACCGGTTGGTGTGGGTGACTCAGAACAACCAAGAACCGGCCTGGACGGTCGGCGGTTCCTATCATGTGGTGCGAATTATTCGGATGTTTGTGGAGTTTTGGGATCGAACTCCCTTGGACGAGCAAGAGGCGGTGATGGGACGATCGCGCAGTAGCGGCGCTCCCTTGGGTTATCGCCACGAGGAAGATATTCCGAATTATCAACGGGCTGGCAAAGCCATTCCCCTCGACTCCCATATTCGATTGGCAAATCCGCGCAATCCCGGCATGGGAGAACATCAAATTTTACGCAAGGGATTCCACTACTCTCGCGACATCGATCGCGCTGGCCAGTTGGACATGGGCTTGCTCTTTTTGGCCTTTCAACAGGATGTGAAAACGGGCTTTGAAGCCATCCAAAATCGATTGAATGGTGAACCCTTGGAGGAATACATTAAGCCGATCGGGGGTGGCTACTTTTTTGCCCTTCCCGGCGTGGCCGATCGCGACAGTTACTTGGGCCAGTCCCTGTTGCGATCGGTGTAATTGCGATCGGTGTAATTTAGACGGCACAGCTTAGGGCCTGTCGTCGTTTAACCCGAAACCCTAGATCTGCCGTTAGCGGATCGTGAGGGACAAGGGGCTTAAGCATCTTGTTACGACGGTTAGGACACAGAAGATCAACCGTTCTAGCATCACCTTGAAAAATGCCGACAAGCCCTAAGAGGATGTCTGAAAAGTATCTTTTGGCCTGTGCCAAACACCAATAGTTGTGGGGGCAAGGGGCTTAAGCCCCTTGTCTCCGTCGATCCCTGGGGCGTACAGGGTAGCAATTTTGGCTTTTCAGACATCCTTTAAGGCGCATTGACTCAACCAATTGAGCGAATCAATCGATCAATTGAATCAATCAATCAATCGAATGAATTAAGCAGGTTGATTCAGACCGAATTGGACTGAGCTAGATCGAATAATGCAGCGGAAACGCCTTCGCTCCTTTGGGCTTGACGTAAACCCGTTGCTGGGGCGAAAGATCTAATTCATCAAATCGTTCCCGTGTTAGATGGGCCGTCATCACCTGCCCATCATCCAACACCAATTCCGCCTGAATTTCCCAACCCAAATGCACCAGCCGACTAATCCGGGCCGGAGCCGTGGCCCTGTCCGGTGTTAGCTCAATCACCACATCATGGGGTCGCAAGAAAATTTCCGGCTCCGTGGAAGCAATGCCATGGGCTTGGAAGATTTGGGAATCGCTGGGCAGAATGTTCACCGGCCCAATGAACTTCATCACAAAAGGCGTGGCGGGGCGATCGTAAATTTCAGCGGGCGAACCAATTTGTTCAATGCGCCCATGATTCACAATCACGATTTCATCGGCCACTTCCATCGCTTCCTCTTGGTCGTGGGTCACAAAAACCGTGGTCACATGCACTTCATCGTGCAAACGCCGCAACCAGGCCCGTAAATCCTTGCGCACCCTGGCATCCAATGCCCCAAAGGGTTCATCCAACAGCAACACCTTCGGTTCCACAGCCAACGCCCGCGCCAGGGCCACCCGTTGCCGTTGGCCGCCGGACAGTTGGGAGGGGTAGCGATCGCCCAACCCCGAAAGCTGCACCAACTCCAGCAGCTCATCTACCCGCTGGCGCACCTTGGCGCGATCGGTCTTTTGTAACTCCAACCCAAAGCCAATGTTTTGGCGCACGGTCATGTGCTTAAACAGGGCGTAGTGCTGAAACACAAAGCCGATGTTGCGTTCTTGTACGGTTTGGTCGGTGGCATCTTTGCCGGTGAGCCAAATGCGCCCGCTGTCTGGCTTTTCGAGACCGGCAATCAACCGCAGCAAGGTTGATTTCCCAGACCCCGACGCACCCAACAGGGCCACTAGCGAACCGGACTCTAAGCTAAGGCTGACGTTATCGACGGCCAGGAAATCGCCAAAGCGTTTGGTGACGTTTTCTACGACGATGCCCACGATGCCGCTGCTCCCGATGCGAAAGGTTGACCCCCATTATGCAATGGATAGGTCGCCGATCGATTGCATAAACCCCGCTTTCTCGGTCGTGTTACCGGGGTTTTGTCTGGTTCGCAGCCTAGTTTTCTCCCGTGGCATCGGCCGATCGCCCCAGTCGATCGAGCCATTGGCGCAAGAGGGCATTCACCCGATCGGGCGCTTCATCGTGGGGACAATGGCCTGCTCCCTCGATCGGCACAAACTCCAAACGCGGTGAACAACCGACAAATTGTTGGGACAGGGCAAAGGGAATCAGTCGATCGCGCGTTCCCCACAACAGGAGCACCGGAATTTGGATGTGGTTCAACACCCGCCGAATGGGGGGCGAAAACCGGCTGCTGGCCATGGCGCGAATGATTTGGGCAAAGGTGCGGGCCGCCCCCCGATCGCGGGCCGGTTCTGTCAAAATTTCCACCAACTCCGGATCGATCGCCCCGGGATCTCCCCAAGCCAAGCCAGCCCAGCGCCGCACCACGGCTGGCCGACGCACCCCATAAAAAACAGCCTGCAACAGCCAGGGAGAAGCCACCAAAGCCTCCAGCCCGAGCACCAGCGGGCGCAGGGCCCTGGGAATAATTTCCTCGCGCATGGATGGATCGGGCAAGCTAATCGCCACGGCCCCACAAACCATTTCGGGGTAGCATTCCGCCACCGTGAGGGCAATGGCCGAGCCGATCGAGTTGCCCACCACCACCGCCGGAACCCCGATGAAGGTTTGCCAAAAATCCCGCACCTGTTCCGCCCAAAAGTACGCATCGTAGGCCACCGAAGGTTTGCAGGATGCGCCAAAGCCCACCAAATCGAGGGCATAAACCGGGTGGTGGGTGGCCAGGGCTTCCATGTTGGAGCGCCAATAGCCGATCGAGGCCCCAAACCCATGCAGCAACAAAATGGGCGGCCCCCCATTCACCGCCGGCCCGGGCAGGAAACTGTAGCGGGTTGACCAGCCGCGCCAAACCCAATCACGCCGATCGCCCACGCGATCGACCCACGATCGCGCCGGGAGTTGAGGGACTGGGGGTTGCTGGTCGGTTGTGGCCAGTGGAGTTGCGTTCATTGGGTACTTTGGCCGAATACTTTTGATCGAGCGGCCTCGATGATCGAATGGCCTCGATCGAGGCACTGGATCACAAGGGCCATCGTGATTAAGTTGCCTGATTAAGTTGCCTGGATCAAATACTAAGAAATCTTGCGAATTTATTGACATCCTTAGCTGCACCTTAGCCGATCAAACCGCCTATTTCCAAGGTGTGATCGCCCGAAAAGTCCCTCATCCCATCCACCCCTGGCACAGAGTAAAATAGGTGGCAGTCCCTGTTGTTTTGGGCCCAGTTTGTCCCGCAGCAGCCAGACGCTGGATGGTTCAATACCGTTCGACACCATTCAATTGATTGCTCGATCGTGCTAAGACGGAAGCAAATCGCCTCAATCGCCCCATGCGATCGGCTGTTTCCCGCCTTAGCAACGCTGGCCCAGCCTAAATAAACTTCAAAAGCTCCATTCACAGCGATCGCGCTACCCCAGAATCCATTTCACCAATGCCACCAGTCATCGACAAACGCAAACCCGCGAATCTTCCCCCCATCAACGAAAACATCCGCTTTCCCGAAGTGCGCCTGATTGATGCGGACGGCGCACAGGTTGGAATCATCCCCACCTACGACGCACGCCGCATGGCCGAGGAAAAGGAACTAGACCTCGTGCTGATTAGTGACAAGGCCGTGCCGCCCGTTTGCCGGATCATGGACTACGGCAAATATAAGTTTGAGCAAGAAAAGAAGGCGCGCGAGGCCAAGAAGAAGCAGCACACGGCTGACGTGAAAGAAGTCAAGATGCGCTACAAAATCGACCCGCACGATTACCAAGTGCGGATCCGCGCCGCTGAACGCTTCCTCAAGGCCGGTGACAAAGTGAAGGCTACGATCACCTTCCGGGGGCGGGAAATTCAACACGCCCACCTGGCAGAAACCCTGCTCAATCAAATGATGCGGGATCTGCAAGAAGTGGCTGAGGTGCAGCAAGCACCGAAGCGGGAAGGCCGCAATATGATGATGCTGCTGTCACCCAAGCGGGAAAAGTAACCTTCGGCCAGGATGGCCAGGGGTGAAAACTGGGTGATGGCACGCGGAGGCCCCTGGGCCCAACCGTGACCATTAGATTGACGAGCCATCCACGGTTTTGTCACCCTTGTGTGGTGGGGGGGCGCGTGATCGCGCGCCCCTCTCCCCTTGCCCGTCCGCCCACTCCATATTGACTGACCGATCGCCCATGGATGCCAACTATCAGGGAACCCGAGGCGGCGCATGGCAACAGGTGCTGCGCTGGCTGAACCTTCGGCCCGAAGAAGGAGAACGCACTTGGTTGATGTTCGCCTTCTATACCACCACCACCGTGGGGTTGAGTTGGCTGGATAACAGCACGGCGGGCCTGTTTGTCGATCGCTACGGGGCCGTGGGTCTGCCGCTCATTTACTTGGGCAACGCGGCGATCGGGGCCTTGATGGGCTTTGCCTATTCCCTGATGCAGAAGGTTATTCCCCTGCGTCAGACGATCGTCTTGATTCCGATTTTGATTGCCCTGCCCCTGGTGGCCTTTCGGGCGGGCTTGGGCATTGAGCACCTGGCGGCGATCACGGTTTTTGTGATGCGGCTGTGGCTGGATGTGACCTATGTGCTCAATGACATCAACACCTCCATCACCGCCAACCAGCTTTTTAACATTCGAGAAATTAAGCGCACCTATCCCCTCATCAGCAGCGGTGTGCTAGTAGCGGATGTGATCAGCGGTTTTTCGCTGCCGGTGCTGTTGGATTGGGTGGGGCTGCCGAATGTGTTGCTGTTGGCGGCCGCCACGATCGCCTTTGGGGGCGGCATTTTGTTTTATCTGGGCCGGGCCTACAGCCAGGCCTTCCCCGATTCCCCCAGTCGCTACACCGAAGAGTCCCAGGCGGATTCTAATCGCCGGCTTCAGGGGCCCCTGCGCAGCTATGCGGGCTGGCTGGTGGCTTTTTTCATGCTGGCGCAGGTGTTGTTTTTGCTGGTGGAATTTCAGTTCTTCGATCGACTGGAGTTGCAAAGTAAAACGTCGGCAGTCACGGGCACTGGGGGCGACGTGGCCAGCGAGATTGCCAGTTTTTTGGGCCTGTTTAATGGGGTGTTGGGGTTGGCGGAGTTGCTGACCCAATGGCTGGTGTCCAGTCGGGCGATCGAGCGGATTGGCCTGTTTCGATCGGCGGCTATTTTGCCCACGGCGGTGCTGATTTCCGGGGTGTTGGCCCTGTTGAGCATTCCGCTCGCGTCCCATGGATTTTCGGGCGCGTTCCTCGGGGCGATCGGCCTGAAGTTCATGGATGAGCTGCTGCGCTACACCCTCTTTGCCAGTACCAACCCGGTGTTGTTCCAGCCCATTCCCGACAGCGTGCGAGGCAGCATCCAAGCCCGGGTTCGGGGCGTGTTTGAGTCGCTCTCCACGGGGCTGGCGGGGCTGCTGATTTTGGGGACGGTGTTTGTTTGCAAGCACTTTTTACCACCGGACTACCTGGAAGCCCAAAGCTGGATTGTGCTGGGGGCGATCGTCATTTTGGCGGTGCTCTGGGTGGTGGCGGTGTTGGGGTTGCGATCGCGCTACATCAGCCTGTTGGTGATCAGTGCCGAGCGGGGCCGACTGGGCACGATGGATGTGGATTCTTCCACCCTGCGCCAGGCGGTGATTGAAGCCCTGGTGCAACCGGGAACCACCCCCGAAGACAAGCGATCGTGCATCGAACTCCTGAGCCGCATTGACCCCGAGCGGGCCAGTGAAGTGCTCGCCCCCCTGCTGACCGGGTTTCCGCCCGTGCTGCAAAAGCAATGTTTGGAAGTGATGCTGGAGCGGCCCCAAACGGACTATCTCGCGCAAGTGCGGGCCCTGATTGTGCAGCAACCACCGCCGGAGGTGCTGGCGGCGGCCCTGCGCTACGTCTGGATTACGGAATCCGATCAGGATGTGCGCCATTTGCAGCCCTACCTGCGGCCCGAGGTGGATCCCATGGTGCGGGGCACAGCGGCCTCGTTGATTATGCGCCGAGGATCCGCGAGCCAGAAGGCGGAAGCCACCAACAGTTTGCGCCGAATGCTCACCAGCGGTGATGTGCGAGAGCGGGTGATGGGTTGTCGGGCCTTGGGCGAGGCGGCCTATCTCCAGGCCCTGCGGTTGTATGTGCCGGATTTGCTTCAAGATTCATCGGTGGAGGTGCGTTGCGCCCTGCTGGAAGTGATTGCCTCGGCCCGGCTGGAAGACTACTACCCGGCCCTGTTGCGGGGGCTAAATTACAAGAGCACCCGGGAATCGGCCCTGCGCGGGTTGACCAAGCTGGAGCATGAGGTGTTGCCGATGCTGTTGGAGATGGCGGAGGACTGCCATAAGCCGGATCTGATGCGGATGCAGGCCTGGGGGGCGATCGGGCGCATTAGCACCTCGGAAGCCTTGGATATTTTGGTGTCGCGGTTGTTGGTGTCCTGGGGAGCCACCCGCCAAACGATTATGCGTACCCTGCTGAAGCTGCCCGATGATGCGGGGATTGAGGGTGTGTTGCGGCGGATTGGGCGAAGTGGGGTGGAAATGGCGATCGACCAGGAGTTGCGCTACGTGGGGCAATTGGCGGCGGCGCTGGTGGATTTGTCGGAAGCGTCCCTCACGGGGCGGGAGGCAGATTTGCTGCGCCAGTCCCTGCGCGATTCGATCCAGGATGCCCATGAACGGCTCTTTTCCTTGATGAAGTTTCTCTACCCGATCGGGTCGATTCAAGCGGCTTCCTTCAATTTGCGATCGGGGTCGCGGGAGTCCGTGGCTCGGGGCTTAGAGATTTTGGATAATACGCTGGATATTCCCAGTAAGCGGGCGGTGTTGGGAATTTTTGACTCGGCGAACGATCGCGATCGGCTGGCGGCGGTGAATGAGCTGATGCATTACCAACCGATGGCCCCGCGCGATCGGGTGCGGCGGCTTTTAGATTTGCGCTACTTCCTGTCCGATTGGCCCTTGGCCTGTTGCTTCCATGTGGCGCGGTCTTTGCGCTGGAGCCTGACCACGGATCAAACCCTGGCCTGTTTGCGTCACCCACGCGGCTTTGTGCGGGAAGCGGTGCTAGCCTATTTGGAGTTGGCTTCTCAGCGGATGTTGGCGGAGATTTTGCCCCGGATGGTGCATGATCCCGATCGCCTGGTGTTAGCCCAGGTGCAACATCTGGCCCAGGGGTTGGGCGTGGCCCTGCCCACCAAGTCCGCCGAGGCCTCGGGCCCGGTCTAGGGGCTGGGGTGGTTCCGAGTCGATTGAACTCTGCCCGCGAAGAACCCCCAGCCCAGCACTCGCCACTCCCACAAAGCGGGATAAGATAGCGGGGTGTTGAGCTTTCATCATGTCGTTTCACCCCCAGCCTTGCCCTCGCGGTGCATCAACCAGCTTTGAGTCATTGACCGCCTGGGGCCTGTTGCCTGACCCACCGCGCCTAGCCGCTCATGCTCACTAGCGTCGATCGCCTGCTCTTTATCCGCGAAGTCCCGATTTTTAAAGAACTGCGCGACGAGTTCCTCGTGCGGTTGGCTTCCTGCATGGATGAGTTATCGTTTTCTGCCAAGCAAACGATCTTCACGCAGGGGCAAGAAGGGCGATCGCTCTACATTGTGGTGTCGGGACGGGTGCGAGTGCATCTGAACGATCGAGATTTGGCCCATCTGGGGAAAGGATCCTTTTTTGGGGAAATGTCGCTGTTTGATGCGGAACCCCGATCGGCCTCCGTCACCACGATCGAACCCTGTGAATGTTTGATGCTGACCCAACAGCAGCTCTACGACGCGATCGACGAAACCCCCGATATTGCGGTGAATGTGATTCGGCTGCTCTCCCGTCGGATTCGGGAGCTGAATCAAAAACTGAATGCCAGTCGCGACTTGGACGGTAAGGGATCCGGATCAACCCTCTTGCCGTCCAATTCCCAAAACAGCTAGGGCCTAGGATTTAGACCTGATTGGAGTCGCCAGCCGAACCCTAGCCCCCACAAATCGCCCAGTCAGATCCTGTCCTAGAGGGTGATCGCCCCTGTGATCGCCTCAGTGCTGGCCAGCTTCACCAATCGATCGCCCTGATCTTCGCGGCCCAAGACCGGGAAATCGGCCCAAGCCAAACCGCCCGATCGACCCGTGTTGGTACTGATCCACCAGAGGCCGCGATCGGCTACCGGAGCCATGGCCACCAGCCGATCGCCCCGAGCCAGGGTCAGGAAATTGCTGCCCGCTTCGCCCAATCCATTCAGGCGCAGGCGATCCACTCGCAGTTGCTTGCCATAGCCCCGCTCGGTGATCAGGGCCAGGGTTTGCCCCGGGCTTAAGGTGCAACAGCCCAACAACCGTTCCGATCGACTCACCTTCGTGGCCAAGGCTCCTTGGGTGTTGCGATTGCTGACCGGCAGGGTAACCGCGTCCAGGGGCAAAATCATCCCTCGGCCCATGGAAGTGGCCACCACCAGCCGATCGCCCTCGGATCCCAAGGCGGTAGCCACCAACTGATCCCCCTCCTTCAGCTTCAGGGCCACCAGGCCCCGCCCGGTAATTCGCTCAAATTCCCCCAGGGCCAAGCGCTTCACCCGCCCTTGCTGAGTGAGCACAATCAAATCCTGGGGCGGATGGGGATGATCGGCAAAGTCCAACGACAACACGGCCACAATTTCCCGGGCCAGGGCTGCCACCGAGTCATCCGCACTTTGCAGGGCGGTCGATCGGGCTGATTCCGGCAGCAGCGTAACCAGGGGCAATCCTCGGGGCGCTTTTTTGCTGATCGGGGGAATGTCGCCCACCCGCAGGCTATAGGCCTTGCCCGATCGGGTGAGCACTAGCAGTTCTCGATCGGTTTGCGTATTAAAGGTCTGCACGGCGGCCTCGTCCCGTTCCGTCAGCTCGCCCGGCGTGGGTTCGCTGCGCCGTCGCTTGGGCGGAACCCGCCGCACATAACCCCGATCGCTCAGTTCCACAATGGCCGGTTCTGGAGCCGTGGGAGCTGCCACCGCTGGCGATTCCGTGGTCGCCTGCACCGTCGCTTCATCCAAAATTCGGGTGCGGCGCGGATCAGCAAATTTCTTTTTGAACGATCGCAGGTCTTTTTTCAGAAATTTCAGCCGTTCTTGTCGATCGGCCAGCAAATTCGACAGCTCTGCTAGGCGCGATCGCAGGGTTTCCCGCTCCTCCAACAGTTTTTGGCGCTCCAGTCCCGTCAGTCGCCGCATGGGCATTCCCAACACCGCCTGGGCCTGGGAATCGCTCATGCCCAGCCGCACGGCCAACTGGGCTTGGGCGGTGGTTCCGTCCGGGGCAAACCGCAAAATCTCGATCGTTTCATCCAAATGATCCAGGGCCAGGACTAACCCTTCCACCAACTCCAGTCGATCGGCCACTTGCTCGCGATCGGCCGTCAATTGCTTGGTCAGGGTTTCTTCCCGGAACGCCAAGAAGACTTGGAGGGCCTGCTTCAGGCTCAACTGCTGGGGCTGGCGATCGACAATGGCCAGCAGAATCATGCCAAAGGTGGACTGCAAATCCGTTTGGCGATAAAGCTGCTTTAAAACCGCCGCTGGCTCCGCCTCCCGCTTCAGTTCAATGACGACCCGAATTCCGTCGCGATCGCTCTCATCCCGCAAGTCGCTGATGCCCGTTAGCTTGCCCAGGTTCACCAACTCGGCCATTTTTTCTAGCCAACTGGCCTTGTTGGTTTGGTAGGGCAATTCCGTCACCACGATCGCCGTCCGTTTTTGGCGACCCCGCCCGCCGGGAATTTCCTCCACATGGGTCACCCCCCGCAGGACAATGCTGCCCTTGCCGGTGCGATAGGCATCCTCAATGCCCTTGGTGCCGATAATTTCGCCCCCGGTGGGGAAGTCGGGGCCCGGAATCAGTTTCCACAGTTGCGCATCGGTTAAGTCCGGGCGATCGATCAGCGCCACCAACCCATCCACCAACTCGCCCAGGTGGTGCGGGGGAATATTGGTGGCCATGCCCACGGCAATGCCCGAACAGCCATTCAGCAACAGCAGGGGCAACTGCACCGGCAACACCACCGGCTCCTGTTGGGAACTGTCGAAATTGGGTGCAAAGTTAACGGTGGCCTCGCTCAGGTTCGCCAGGGCTGAAACCTGGGCAATTTCCGCCAATCGAGTTTCCGTGTAGCGCATGGCAGCCGGCGGATCATCGTCGATCGAGCCAAAATTGCCATGGCCCTGCAACAGGGGATAGCGCATGGAAAAGCTCTGCACCATCCGCACCAGTGCGTCATAAACCGCCTTGTCTCCGTGGGGGTGATATTTCCCCAACACATCCCCCACCACCCGGGCACATTTGCGAAAGGGGCGATCGGGCGTTAATCCCAACTCATGCATCGCGTACAGAATCCGTCGATGCACCGGTTTGAGGCCATCCCGCGCATCCGGCAGGGCCCGGCCGACGATCGTACTCATGGCGTATTCCAAATACGATCGCTGCATTTCCCCATGCAGCGAAGTCGGAATGATTTGCCCAGAGCCAAGAAGGTTGAGTTGCGCGGTCATCAGGCGAGTCCAGTCCAAAAAACGGCCAAGGGGTGAGCGAAATTAAAAATCGCAAGAAAGACGAGGATTAATCAGCAGTCGCTTGCACGGAAAGAGCAATGAGGCATAGCATAACAACTAGACAGCCTCGCGTTTGGCGCAACTTGCTCGATGAAAACGGTTTTGATCGTTGAAGACGACCCAATTAATGCACGCGTCTTCTCCAAAATTTTGACCAAGCGGGGCGGCCTGGCCGTGCAGCACACAGAAGATGTGGAAGAGGTCGTGAAGATTGCCCGGGCGGGCGAAGCGGACATCATCTTGATGGACGTTTCCTTGGCCCACAGCACCTATGAGGGCAAATCGGTTGATGGCATTAAAATCACCCAAATGCTGAAGGGGGATCCGGCCACGGCCAAGCTGCCCATCATTTTGGTGACGGCCCACGCCATGGAAGGCGATCGGGAAAACTTCCTGTCCGAAAGTGGTGCGGATGACTACATTTCCAAGCCCGTGGTGGATCACCAAGCCTTTGTGGACAAAATCGTCAGCCTGCTGCCCACGGATGCTTAGGGCGGGCGATCGAGGGCTGGAGAGATAGTTCACGGGCCGCCAATTGCTGTTTGGGCCATCTTCCGTTGGGAGGGTGGCCCATTGCCCGATCGGCCCCTAAGCCTGATTGCCCGTGGCTTCCAGGGATTCGAGAATGTTCAAAATTTCCAGAGCGGCGGCGTAGGTATCGTTCAAAATCCGTTCGTCTTCTTCGGGATCATCGGTCAAGTCATCCAAAATGAGCCGCAGGGCTCCAATAATTTCGCTGAGGCGCGATCGCACCTGATAGGAAATTTGGGCGAAGGTTTCATAGCGATCCATGCCCCCACCTCCTGAGTCGCTGTAGAACGATCGCTGAACTTGCAGCGCGTCTTCAAACAACTCCATGGTGCTCAACATCCGAATGGCCGATCGATAGGATTCGCGCAGGAGTTCTTGGCGTTCCTCGTTGCTGTCCACCAAGTCATCCACCAGCAATTGCAGGGAGCCGACGGTGATGTTGAGCCGGGTGCGAATTTCGTAGGAGGTGCGGTTGAAGGTTTCGCTGGCGGTGGCCATCGGTTGCTGCACCCGGGCATTGCCAAACTGCATGGTGTAGAGCTTGGCGTAGGCTCCGCCCTTGGCCAGCAGTTCCGCATGGTTGCCCACTTCCACCACGCGCCCCTTGTCCAGGACAGCGATTTGGTTGGCCCGCTGCACGGTTGAGAGGCGGTGGGCAATGGCGATCACGGTGCGATCGCGGCTGAGGGTTTCGATCGCCTCCTGTACCAACCGCTCGGACACCGTATCCAGGGCGCTGGTGGCCTCATCCAAAATCAAAACTGGGGGATTTTGTAGCAAGGCCCGGGCGATCGCCAGCCGCTGCCGTTGCCCCCCCGACAACATCACGCCCCGATCGCCAATGGTGGTTTCCAGGCCGCGCGGCATTCGCTCAATAAATTCCATGGCGTTGGCCAATTTGGCGGCGGCAATCACCTCCTCATCGGTGGCCGTGGGCATCGGGTAGGCGATGTTGTTGCGGATGGTGTCGTTAAACAAAAAGGTTTCTTGGCTGACAATGCCCAAGGATCGCCGGAGCGATCGCACATCAAAGCTGCGTAAGTCTTGACCATCAATGAGGATCCGCCCCGCCGTTGGGTCGGCAAACCGGGGCACTAACTCCACGAGGGTTGATTTCCCAGCTCCGGAACTGCCCACCAGGGCCAAGGTTGTGCCCCGGGGCAAGGTGAGGGTGATGTCTTGGAGTGTCAGCTCGCTGCTGCCTTCGTAGGCAAAGCTGAGATTTTCAAACCGAATGTCCTGGTGCAGTCCCGTGAAGGGGGTGGAACCATTGGCCAAAAAGGTCTTGTTGCTCGATCGCAAAAAGTCTTCCACCACATCCACACTGGCGGCCGTGTTGGCCAACTGGCCCCGCAACCGGTTGAGCTGGGCCACCAGGGGCAACAGCCGAAACAGCAGTGTCAGATAGGTTAGCAGCACCGTGGACAGGGCACTGAGCTGATCCGCAAACAGCCAGCGACTGATACCAACGATCGCCATCAACATCACCACGCTCACCACTTCCGTGACCGGGGCGATCGCGATCGAGTTGGCCTGGGATTTAAACTCCGCCGCCTCCCGAGCCTTGGTTAGCCGCAGCATTCGATCGAACTCCCGCGCCTCCATGGCAGCCGATCGCACCAACCGCATCCCGCCCAAAATCTCCAACAGGGCCACGGAATAGTCCTTGGAGGTTTGGGACACATCCTTCCCCAGTTGGCGGGATTGGTTGACATAGAGCTGATTAATCCACACCACCCCCGTAAACAACACCGTGGCCACCACCGTCAGTTGCCAAGACAGCAGCAGCAACAGCCCCACCATCACCAGGATCGAAACCACCGTGGCCACCAATTGCAGCAAATTGGCCACCGTGGCCGAAACCCGCCCAATTTCATTCCCCAGGCGGTTGTTGATGTCGCCCACGCGGGTGCGAGCAAAGTAGCTGAGATTTACATCCAGCAGTAACTGAATGGCGTTCATGCGCAGGTCAGCCGCCAGCGATCGCTGCAAAATTCCGACGGCCAAGGCGCTGAGGTAGGTGGCCAGGTTTTTGAGGGCGATCGTGCCCACCACCGCCACGGCCATGGCGATCGGTTGGTAGGCCACCGGCAGCCCCTCAAAGGGCGAAAAAAGTTTGCGCAAAATGGGCGGCCCGCCGGACAGCACCATTTCTTGGCCCAAAAAGCGCAGCACCACTGGCACAATCAGCGCCGTGCTCACCCCGTTGAACAGGGCCCCCGAGAAGCCCATGATCATGGTCCAAGCCGCTTGTCGGGGATAGCGCCGAATCAGTTGCCAAAGGAATTTGCGTCGGGCCATTGGATCACAAGGGAAAGGGAACGAGATCTACCCAAAATAGGCAGCGGTGGCCAAAAACCACACCAAGAACCCATCAGGCAGAACCTGATGCAACGTCCTGACGCGATCGCCCCGGGGATCTGGAGAAATGCGCATCTGAATTTTAGGCCGGGCATTGGCCCGATGGGGGGCGACCACCACCGCTTCTTGGCCACCGACCCGCAGCAGCCCCACCCCGCCGCCCTAGGGCCTGTCGTCATTTCGCCCAAAACCCTAAATCTGCCGTTAGCGGATCGTGGGGGACAAGGGGCTTGAGCATCTTGTTACGACGATTAGGGCGCGGAAGATCAACCGTTTCAGCATCACATCGAAAAATGACGACACCCCCTAGCACCGATCGAGAATTTGGTGCAGACCCGTGGCCATGGCTTCCAGGCTGTAGTGCTCAATGCAGCGCTGCCGGGCCCGCCGCCCGATCGCCCCCGATTGTTCCGGATCATCCAACACCTGGCGAATGGCTTGGGCCAGTTGACTCGGCTGGCTGGGTTCCACCAACAGCCCCGTATCCCCCAGCAATTGCGGAATATCGCCCACGCGGGTGGCAATGACCGGCTTGCCCATGGCCATGCCGTCCGTCAGCTTCAGGGGAAATTGGGCGCGGGTTTCCGGGGTGTCCCGTTGGGGAACCACCACTGCGTGGGCCGCCGCCACCACCGCTGGCATCTCCGAGGCCGGTTGTTTGGGTAAATAGATCAGCCACCGGCCCCAGCGGGCCTGTAGTTGCTGGTCATAGTCATCGTAGGGACTGCCCCCCACGATCACCAGCCGAATTTGTGGATCGTTGAGCTGATCCAAAGCCACCAACAAGTCTTCAACGCCTTTGTAGGGGCGGGTGGCTCCTGGAAACATCAAAATTTTGTAGTCTTGCCAGCCTTGGTGCGATCGGGCGGCGACGGGATCGAATCGATCGGGATCAAACAGGGCCGTATCCTTGCCGCTGGGAATCAAAACCCCACCGAACCGTTGCTGTAACGCTAAGGTATTGACGGTAATCGCCGTGGCCTGGCTGGCCCAAGGCTCGATCGCCTGGAGATAGAGGGGATGATCGGGCCGGCGCAGTTCCCCATCTTTACCTAACAAGTCGCGCAGAAATTTGCGCGGCCGCAGCCGATAGCGGTACTGATCGCCCCCGTGCCAGCTCAACTCCCAATCATCAATATCCACAATCACCGGCCGCCGATGGGCGATCGCCTTCAGCAGCCCCAAGCCGTAGCTGCTGGGCTTCAGCTTTTGGGCATAGATGATATCGCCGGTAATTTGCGGCCAAAGCCGGGCGATCGAGCGAAAGTAGCCAGGATAGGGGCAACCCGGCACGGTCACCACCTGCCAGTGGGGCGGAGCGGGCAATGTTCCCAACTCCCCAAACACCGACCCCACGATCTGGATTCGATAACCCAGGCGATCGAGTGCTTGGGCCAACAAAAATGTGCGCACCGCACCGCCCCAACGGCCGACCCCCTTGGTGGACAGATCGCTCACCAGAATGGTGACTTGGCGCGGTTGGGCCGAGGGTTGAGACTTGGAGAAAACAGACATCAGCGGCACAGCAGCAAAAGGGCGAGGAACCACCGCAGATCAGCCGATTCGCCAATCTGCTTCAGGGTTCTGACGGTTTAGATCGCTCGGCCAGGCCAAATCTATGGCCAGACCAGCCTATGGATGCACAATTCGCACCCGCCCCAACTTCACCAGGTCAAAAAGCCTGGACACTTGCCGCCGCTGCTCGTCAGTCATCTTAAAATCACTGAGAAGGCAGTTGGCCAGGCTCAGGTAATCTTGCCGGGGAATCGCTTCGACTCCATCTAAGCGATCGAGAATTGGCTGAAGGTCGAATTCTGTCGCTTTCGTCGCCATTGACGCTGATGTCGAAGAGGTCGCAAGGCCGATCCGCCGCGATTTTCGCCGCTTGCGCGCTCTTCGCGCGGTGGGGGGTCTGTTGTTAATTCTATTTCGCACCCCAATGTACGTCGAACGCATTCCGGCTCTGTTGGACAACTATATCTTTTTGTTAGTCGATCGCGCTCGTCAAGAGGCCGCCGTGGTCGATCCGGCGGAAGCCCAACCGGTGCTCGATCGGCTGGCAGCCCTCAACTGCCGCCTCACCACAATTTTTAACACCCATCACCACCGCGATCATGTGGGTGGCACACCGGCCCTGTTGCAGGCCTTTCCTGAACTGGTGGTCTATGGGGGCGCGCGCGATCGGGGGCGAATTCCCGCGCAACAGGTGTTTTTGGAAGGGGGTGAAACAATTCTCTTTGCCGATCGCACCGCCCAAGTGTTCTTTGTGCCCGGCCACACCCGCGCCCATGTGGCCTATTACTTTGCCCCCGCCAACGGCCCCGACAGCGACGGTTGGGGCGATTTATTTTCCGGGGATGTGATTTTTGGGGCCGGTTGCGGTCGCCTCTTTGAGGGCACACCGGCCGAAATGCTCCAGTCGATCGACCAACTGCGCCAACTGCCAGACAGCACCCGGATTTGGTGTGCCCATGAATACACCCTGGGTAACCTGGAATTTGCCCAAACCATCGAACCCCAAAACCCCGCGCTGCAACAGCGCCTCCAGGAAACCCGCCTCGCGCGATCGCACCAGCAACCCACCGTCCCCCTCCGCTTGGGCCAAGAAAAACAAACCAATCCTTTTCTGCGTTGGGATAGTCCTGCCGTCCAAGCCGCCATGGCCACCGATGATCCCGTGCGCACCTTTGCCCGTCTGAGGGGTAAAAAAGATCTTTGGTAGCGATATCAAGATGCCGTCAAGATGTCGCCTCTCCCCATCGAAAATCCAGGTTGCTCCTTTGATCCTCCAAGGGGCATGAAAATTGGTAACCCTTGAATCAATTTGACCCCGGCATCAACCAAGATGACCATTGCTATCAATTGCTATCAATGGTGCAAGTGGTTTTGAGATGGGCAATTGAGCCATCATTTTGATCATTAAGAGGGATGATCGATTCTCTAACAACGCTCCTGGAAAAGGCGAATTAGCGATGAAGTTTAAATCTGCGTAGTTTCGGCTACAAATAGTCCAAAAAATCCTTGCTAGGCTACGGGGTAATTCTCGAATCTGCTGCCGCATTGGGCAACAACGAGTTGAATCAAGCCTGTGGCTCCTATTAGCATTCAGATTATTGAGACGAATCCACACCTACGCTCGTTGTTGGGGTGGCACTTACAACAACTGGGCTACGTGGTTTGTCCGTCAGCAACGCTTCAGCAAGCACGGGACGTGGCCCAGGCCCAACGGCCAATGTTGGTTGTGCTGGATCCCGATTTGCCCGATGGAGATGGTTTGGAGTTCTGTGCCTGGTTGCAACGGGTTCAGCAGCCGATGGTGCTGATGATTTCGGCGCGATCGGGCGAGGCGGATGCGGTGGCGGCCCTGCGGGCGGGAGCAGATGACTATCTGCGTAAGCCTTTTGGGATGCAGGAATTTTTGGCGCGGGTGCAGGCGTTGGTGCGTCGGGGCCGATCGCGATCGGCTCCGGCCCTGCTGGACTGCGGGGTGTTGCGGATTGATCTGATTCAGCGGCGGGTGTGGCTGTTTGAGCGGTCGATCGAGCTGACCCCCCAGGAATTTAGTCTGCTCTATGCCCTGGCCCAGGCGGGCGGTGTGCCCCTCAGTCGGGCGGAAATTTTGCAGCGGGCTTGGCCCGAGTCGATCGACAATCCGCGCACGGTGGATACCCACGTGTTGTCCCTGCGCAAAAAGCTGGAGGCCGATCCGCGCCAACCCAGCACCATCCAAACCGTCCGCAATGTGGGCTATCGCCTGAATTTGGAGCGGTTAGAACTGCATCGGGAACCCACCAATGGCCATGGCCCGCCGCCCAATCCGGTGGGGGGTGGCCCCGCTGGTTCGGGCGGGGGAGCCTTGTCCCGATCGATGTTGTCCGTGTCCTCGGGCTAGGGGCGATCGCGCTAGGATCCTGACAAATCAATTGGATCGAGCTAGCCCGATCATCGCGCATGTTTCCCATTGGCGACGACAATCCCACCCGCCGCACAGCCTATGTGACCTATGGGTTAATTGGGGTTAATTTGCTCGTATTTTTATACGAAATTAGCCTCAACCCCTTGCAATTACGGGCGTTGTTCGAGGTATGGGCCGTTGTGCCCTTAGAGCTGACCGCACAGTTCAACGGCTATCCGGTCACCATTCCCGGAACCAACCTACCCGAAGCAATCACCCTGCTCACCTCCCAGTTTTTGCATGGGGGCTGGGCCCACTTGGGCGGAAACATGCTGTTCCTGTGGATCTTTGGCAACAATGTTGAAGATCGATTGGGATCTATGAAATACCTCCTGTTTTACCTGGCTTCGGGAGCCATTGCAGGGCTTTGCCAGTGGTTCTTCGCGCCGCTATCTTCCGTCCCTTCATTAGGCGCGAGTGGTGCGATCGCGGGGGTGATGGGAGCCTATATCTTGCGCTATCCCCGAGCGAGCGTTTTAACCCTCGTGCCCCTAGGATTCGTGCTCATCCCCTTGCGAATTGCGGCTTTTTGGTATTTGGGTATTTGGTTTTTGCAACAGGCGCTTTATGGGCTGGGATCGCTCCAACAGCCCATGAATATCGGCTTGAGTGAGGGTGGAATTGCCTATTGGGCCCATGCGGGCGGTTTCGTGGCCGGGGCCTTGCTGGGGCCATTGTTGGGGCTATTCAAGAAAGACGATTAAGCAAAAACTCCAGACCGGGAATGCTCACTGATCGGTTTGAAAGGCATCCCGATCGCCCGTCTGAGCTGAACTTTGAGCCAGGTGTTTAGTCAAGCCTACGAGCACGGCCAGTTTATTTTCATCGGTCAAGTCAAACCCTATTGGTCAACTCAAGCGACTGCCACCGTTACCCGATCGTTAGGCAGCAAGGGGCTTAGGGGGTGTCGTCATTTTTCGAGGTGATGCTGAAACGGTTGATCTTCCGCGCCCTAATCGTCGTAACAAGGGGCTTAAGCCCCTTGTCCCCCACGATCAGCTAACGGCAGATTTAGGGTTTTGGGCGAAATGACGACGGGCCCTAAGCCCCTTGTCATGGTGACTGGTTCCGCAACGTTGACCCAACGAATTAAGCTGGTCGTGCCACTACAGATCCAACACGGCCAAGGTGATATCGGCGGCCCGTTGGATTTGGAAACCCAGTTTTTCGCACAGATGGCGCATGGGGGCGTTGTTGGGCAAAATTTCGCCCCGCAGTCGATCGATCTTTTCGTCGCGGGCAATGGCAACCAACCGCTGCAGAAGTTCCGTGCCTAGCCCCTGATTTTGATAGCGATCGCGAATGAGCATCGCAAACTCCGCTTCATTGGAGCCGTGTAGCTTGCTAATGCGGCTGACTCCCAAAATTTCCCGTTCTTCACTGAGGTCGCGCCCCTCCGCCACCAGGGCCATTTCCCGATCGTAGTCAATGAAGCAAATCCGCGACAGGCGCTCATGGCTGATGCGCTGGCTCAGTTTCAGGGCGTGGAAATAGCGCAGATAAACCGTTTGTTCCGACAAGCTCTCGTGGAAACGCACCAAAGGCGGTTCATCCTCCGGGCGAATGGGGCGAATATTGACCGTTGTGCCGTCGCGCAGGGTCCAGGGGGTCGCGTATTGAATGGGGTAGGGGCGGATGGCCGGCCGGGGCAACGTTGCCGGATCCATGGGCGGGTGCAACACCACCCGCGCATCCAGGGCAATCAGCGAACTGGTGGTTCCGGTGGCCACGGCCTGGCCAGCCTCGCGGGCGAGGAGGGGGTTGATGTCAATTTCCTTAATCCAGGGCTGTTCCACCACCAGTTGGCTGAAGCGCACCAGGAGTTGCTCCAGGGCGGCCAAGTCCACGGGGGCCCGGCCGCGTACCCCTTGCAGGGCTTTGTAAATGCGGGTTTGTTCCATCATCCGCCGGGCTAGGGTGGTGTTGAGCGGGGGCAGGCCCAAGGCCCGATCGCGGAACACCTCCACCAACTGACCGCCCAACCCAAACAGCAACACGGGGCCAAATTGTGGATCCACACTACTGCCCAGGATTAGCTCATAGCCATCCAACTTGAGCATGGGTTGCACGGTTACCCCCAAAAAGTCCGCTGTGAGGACGCGCCGTTGGGGATCGGTATCCCCTTCTTCGGCGTTGCTGCTGGTTGGTTGGGGTTTGTGGCGGTTGGCGATCGCCACGCCGGCCACGATCGCCAGGTAAGCCCAGCGCACCTCATTGGCATTTTGCAAATTCAGCCGCACACCGCCCACATCGCTTTTGTGGGTGATGGTTTCGGAATAGAGCTTCAGGGCCACGGGATAGCCAATGTCGTTGGCAATTTCCACGGCCTCTTCGAGCTTGGTGGCGATGCGGGTTTCCACCACGGGAATTCCATAGGCGGCCAGGATTTGCTTAGCTTCAAATTCCGTGAGCAGATTGCGGCCCACTGCCTGGGCTTGCTGAATAATCCGAGTGACGGCGGCCCGATCGGGTTCGGCGGCAAAGCTGCCCGCCACCGCGTTGGGGGTTTCATACAGTCCCCGCAGGTTGTAGCTGTAGCGCCACATGTAGTTGAACACCCGGGTGGCCGCGTCGGGGTAGGGGAGGGTGAAGATGCCCGCTTGGTTCAAAATTGCCTCGCCAGCGGCCACGGCTGAACCGCCCATCCAACTGGCCAAGATGGGTTTCCCACAATGGGCATAGGGCCGCAGCCGTTCGGCAATTTGGGTGGGATCGGTCATGGCCTGGGGGGTGAGGATAGTCAGCAGCCCGTCTCCGTTGGGATCGGCGGCGGCAATTTCCAAGGCCTGGGAATAGCGATCGGGGTCGGCATCTCCCAAAATGTCGATCGGGTTGCGGCGGCTCCAACTGGGCGGCAACACCTGATCTAACCGCTCGATCGTCTCCGGCGACAGCTCGGCCAAATCGCCCCCACCGGACACCACCTCATCGGCCGCCAACACTCCGGGGCCGCCCGCATTGGTCAACACAATCAACTTGCGCCCCCGGGGGCGGGGTTGCTTGGCCAACACTTCGGTCATGTCGAACAGGTCTTCGATCGTCTCGACGCGCAACACCCCCGATCGCCGAAAGGCCGCATCCAACACCGCGTCACTACCCGACAGCGATCCCGTGTGGGAGGCGGCCGCCTGGGCCGCCGCTTCCGTGCGCCCCACCTTGATCACCATGATCGGTTTTTGCAACGCCACTTCTCGCGCCGCCGACAGGAAGGCCCGCGCATCCCCCACCGATTCCATATAAATGGCGATCGTGTGGGTGCGGGGATCATCGCCCAGGTATTCAATCAGGTCGCCCCAGCCCACATCCAGCATTGACCCGATCGACACAAAGGAACTGAAGCCCACCTGTTCCCGGAAGCTCCAATCCAAAATCGCCGTACACATGGCCCCGCTTTGGCTCAGGAATGCCACATTTCCCGGCCGAGCCATGGCGCTGGCAAAGGTGGCGTTCAAACCGGAAATCGGATTCATCACCCCCAAGCAGTTGGGGCCCACCACCCGCATGTTGTAGCGACGGGCTTCGGTCAGGAGTCGTTTTTCTAGCTCAATGCCAGCGGGGCCAATTTCCTTGAAGCCCGCAGACAGAACGATCGCCCCGCGTACCCCTGCCTGGCCACAATCGCGAATCAAGTCGGGAACGGTGGCGGCCGGGGTGGCAATCACCGCCAAATCCACGGTTTCGGGCACGTCTGCGATCGAGGGATAAGCTCGCACCCCCAACACGTTCGATCGCTTGGGATTAATCGGAAACACCGTGCCCCCAAAGGGGTTTTGCAACAAATTGGTCAAGAGCGTGCGCCCCACACTCCCTTCCCGATCGGTTGCGCCAATCAGCGCCACACTCCGAGGCACAAAAATTGCATCCAAAGGATGGCGATCGGGAGAGACTTCAAGGGCGATGGAAGCAACTGTCATAGCCAGCGACCTACGTGAATGCAATAGGTAAAGAAAACAAAGGGGCAATGCCGGGCCCATGGCCCAATTGTTCAGATCAACGCAACACCGCTCAGGCAGCCCCAAGGTCGCAATTCATCCCGGCCCTAGCGCTCGTCTGGGGTTGAAACCATCGCCGCAATTTCATGACGGCATTTGCGGGGATGCAAATACTGGGATTGGTTTCTGCTCGGAGGTTAGGAAATCTGTTGATCGTGAAGTCTTGATCCGATCTTGACCCGACTTGATGGGGAATTTCCTAAATCGCATACAGTTTTTTCGATTCAGGGTGATTGATGCAGCGCCCTGATGCTGCCTCATCAATAACATTAGAAACATTGAAAAAGGGTGACTCAAAGCCATCTGAACAAAATCTGAAAAGAATTGGATATTAATCAATTGGATCCTGAGGGGCGGCGGATATAGCCCAGCAGAGATTGGGGATTGATCCAGCGGGTGTGGGATCCCAGCCGATCGAGCAGGTTAGCCCGGAGCGTTGGGGGCAATAAACTAATCAACAGCAATCCCAACAAGGCTTTCACCGCTCCGGGCGATCGCCCAAAGGCCGGATCATGGCCCAAGAGATGCCAACCCAATTGCCAACCGAGCTGCCCTTGGCGATCGGGCGGGTTCAATCGCAGGGTCACGGCATCCAAGCGCGGGGCCAGGTATTTATAGAGCAAGTATTTGTAGAAATTGCCAAAGGCGATCGGCCCATGAACAGCCAGGTGGGGATGCTGGGCGATGGTTTGCCGCAAACAGGCCAACCCCGATCGCGCAATGCGGGCCACATTCGCCGACTGGGATCCCGCGGCCATCCGATAGAGCACCTGCACCCGGGGCACACAAACCAGCGGAAACCGGGCCGCCAACCGCAACCACAAATCCCAATCCTCCGAAGGAACCAGATCGGGATCAAAGGGAGCGATCGGGCGGGGATCGGCGGGATGGGGCCAGCCCACGGCCGCCAGGGCCGATCGGCGGATCAGCGGGTTAGAGCCGTTTTCTAAAAAATTGAGCTGTAACAAAGCGGGCAGCACGGCTCCTTCCAGGCTGACATAGCTGCCCCGGTGGGAAAACTGTGCCCGATCGTCCACGTAGTCCGTCCAGCTATAGGCCAAGGCCGCCTGGGGATTGGCGGCCAAGGCCGCCCACTGGTCCGCCAATTTGTCCGGAGTCCACCAATCATCCGCATCCAAAAAGGCAATCCATTGACCCCGCGCTTGGGCTAAGCCTCGGTTCCGGGCGATCGCCTGGCCACTGTTCGCAAACCGGAATGGCCGCACCCGAACATCCCGCGCGGCCCAAGCTTGCAAGCAGTCCCAGGTCTGGTCGATCGACCCGTCATCCACCACCACAATTTCAAAATCTGGGTCGGTTTGGGCCAAGACAGACTCGATCGTGTGGGAAAGGGTAGCCGCTGCGTTGTAGGCCGGAATGATCACCGAGATCGCCGGGCTGGGCATTGCTGAATCCAGTCTTGTGGCGTTGGGTATTGCTGCTTTGGACATTGGGTTAAACGATAGGCCGCCTCAAAAACAGCAATCGAGAACGGAACTTTCGCGATCGCCGCCTACAATTTTGGCAATGCTGCGAGGGGCCCGACTGCCCTGCTATCCATGAATCGTCGATCGTCCGCCGCCTCCGCCCCGATTGCCACCCCTGGGGTTACGCCGCAGTTTTCCAGCCAAGATTGGCAACGCTTGAAACGGGTGCGAGCGATCGCCACCCTGATGGACAATGCGATCGAACTGCCGATTGTGCGCTACCGGGTGGGTCTCGATCCCGTGATTGGCCTGCTCCCGATCGGGGGAGACCTGGTGAGTTTTTTACTGTCGGTTTATTTGGTTTGGGAGTCGGCCCGCCTGGGCACACCGCCCGCCCTGCTCACCCGCATGACTGTGAATATTGCCTTGGAAACCCTGGCCGGCGTGGTTCCGGCCCTCGGGGACTTGGTGGATGTGGCCTGGAAAGCCAACGCTCAAAATTTGCAGTTGCTGGAGGCCCATTTGCACGCGCCCGATCGGGGGCCGGGGCGCGTGTCCAAACGGTTTGTGTTGCTGTTGATTGGGGGCCTGTTGCTGTTGACGATCGCCACGGCCAGCCTCAGTCTGTGGTTGCTGCAACTGGTTTGGCAGACCCTCGTTGGTGCATAGGCTTGGGGAATTGGATCATCGGCTTTAGGGTTAATCAACAGTGATTGATTTCCTCTTATTTGCTCACATTCTCCTAAAAATGCGAATCCATCCTAGAGGCTGTCATACAATGAACAGATGCTACTCGGATTCAAAACTCAACTTAAGCTCAATAACCAACAACGCACCGCGTTAGCTCGCCATGCCGGTGTTGCGCGTCATGCTTGGAATTGGGGTTTGGGACTGACCAAGGAAATCCTTGACCACAACCAATTACATCCCGAGGGAAAGATCAAATTTCCATCCGCTATTGATTTGCACAAGTGGTTAGTAGCCTTGGTCAAGTCTGAACACCCTTGGTACTATGAGGTTTCCAAAAGTTCTCCTCAAAATGCCCTTCGTCATTTACGGGCGGCTTGGGATCGCTGCTTCAAAAAGACTTCAGGTGCTCCTAAATTCAAGAAAAAGGGTCGCCATGACTCCTTTGAACTGGATGGAGCTATTCATATTAAGGGATTGACTAAAATTCAGGTTCCTAAGATTGGCATCCTGAAGACCTATGAAGCCTTGCCTCAAAATGTTCAACCTAAATCAGTCACCATCAGCCGCCAAGCGCATGATTGGTTTATCTCGTTTCGGATTGAGATAGAACCTGTCATTACGCCTAAATTGATTGATGTTGTAGGTGTTGACTTGGGTGTCAAATCCTTAGCAACTCTCAGCACTGGAGAGTTGTTTGAAGGTGCTAAAGCCTACAGACAACTGGAGTCCCGGCTCTCTCGGTTGCAATGGCTGAATCGCCACAAACAGCGAGGATCTGAGAACTGGAAAAAGGCTCAATTGAGGATCGCCCAGTTGCATCAGCGAATCGTCAACATCCGTAAAGACACGCTCCATAAGCTCACGACCTACCTCGCCAAGAACCACGGCACGGTAGTCATTGAGGATCTGAATGTGTCTGGAATGATGGCGAACCGCAAGCTAGCCAAGGCGATTCAGGATATGGGGTTCTACGAGTTTCGGCGGCAACTGGATTACAAGACAAAACTTTATGGCTCTGAACTGGTGATCGTAGACCGCTGGTTTCCATCTAGCAAGACTTGTTCCCGTTGTGGCACAAAAAAAGAGACCCTATCGCTTTCAGAGCGGGTGTTTGATTGTGATCACTGTGGATTGCAGATTGATCGCGATTTGAATGCCGCGATTAATCTGCAAAAGGCGGCCAGTCCGGTCGTGTCAGCCTGTGGAGCGGATGAAGCCGACTTCGCCGCAATGAAGCAGGAAGTTTCCTGATTGCTGTATTTGCTAGTCAATTGCAGCAATTGTTAGTGAATTAGTGACGGTTGGATGAGTTCGTTGCGGCTAGGGTCGCCCAACAACGGCTCGATCGGGGGCGGTATCACCACCGGTTGCGGTGGGCCGCCCCATTGGGTTTGTAAGGCCGTGAGGAGTTTGTCTTGCTCCGCCCGCAGGCTGTTGACCTTGGTGCTGCGGTTTTGAATCGAAAACCAAACCAAGCCCCGATCGCGCGTGGGCAAAAACCCAGACAGGGCACTGACATTAAACAAGCTGCCGGTTTTGACGGCGGAACCGGCGGGCATTTTGCGCCGGGCAATGGTTCCCCGATCGCGTCCGGCTATGGGCAACAGGGCCGCAACGCCCTCCGGAATCCCCAGCCCTTGCAAGCGTCGTTCCAAGGCAATCCCGATCGCGGTGATCGCCCTTGGGGAAAAAGCATTGCCCTGGCCCAAACCGGAGCCATTGAGCGATCGCAATTCTGTTTCCGAGAGGCCCGTGAGCGATCGCAACTGTTGCGCCACCTTCACGCCGCCGCCCATCTGGCGGGCCAGGGTTTCGGCCATGAAGTTATTGCTGTAGAGGTTCATTTGCTTCAGCAAACTCAGCAACGGCAGCGATCGATGGCGAATCAACAAGCGCCGACCCGCCACGGGGGTGGTCGTGCCCGGTGTGGCGGTGGCGGTGGGCAGTTGGTTGGGCGAAGCCGAGGGCAGGGCATCCAATGCCGGCCGCACCGTTCCCGCAATCACCACCTGGGGCTTGGGGGTGTCGGGGGGCATGGCTCCATGGAGACGGGTGAGCAAGGGCGACCAAGCCGCTCCATTGATCCCTTGGCGCAGTAAGGTTCCCCCCAAGGCCGGCCCGGGAGGGTTGGGATCTTCGGGATCGGGCAAAAAGTTCATCTCAAAGCGCCCTTCAATCACCAGGTCGCCCGTAACCCGGTTGATGCCCAACCGCTGGAGCGCATTCCCGAGGGCGATCGCCTCTTCCCAAACAAACATCGGATCGCCCCCGCCGCGCACAATCAAGTTGCCCTGGAGGGTTCCTTGGGCGATCGGCCCGTCGGCCCAAATTTCCGTGATGAATTGATGGTTCGGATCCCAGGTTTCCAAGGCCGCTAAGGAGGTGGCCACCTTGGTCAAGGATGCGGCGGACAGGGGCCGATCGCCCTGATGTTGGGCCAAAACGCGCCAGTTGGCTTGGAACCAAAGGCCCTGTTCAGCGGGGTCAATGCCGGCCGCCTTCAGGCGATCGAGATATTGCTGCACCGTTGCCTGTGCTTGGGGTTCCGCCTGGTCTGGCCCCCAAAACCAACTGCTGCCAGCGTGATTCAAATAAGTCACGGCTCCCTGGTGGAGCAAGTCAACCCCGGGGGAGAGGGTGAGCAGCGTTGCGAGTCCCGTACCGATGAATCCTTGCACTGTATTGAATGCCCTGATGAGTTCTCTGATTCGCTGCGTGGCCTATTCGCTGCGTCGCCACCGTCGCAGCAGGATCTGCAATTCCGGCAGGCGCAACTGCCAAGCCACGGCCCCAAAAATCCCTAAGCCCGCTGAACCCGCCAACACCAACAACAGCAATTGCTCCAGTAGCGAGGATCCCAAGGATCCCGACAGTCCCCAGCGCACTCCCCCGGCCACCCCCCCGGCCAGGAAGCTCCCCAACAGCACACCGCCAAAGGGCTTGGCCCAATCGCCCCAGGGCAAGCCGCCCATGCGTCGATCGAGCAACCAGAGCAGGGCCGCCATGGCCAGGGCATTCACCCCCACCGTGGCCAACACAATGCCGGCCGCGCCAAACCGAGGCACGAGCCACCAGTCCAGCAGCGCATTGAACACAATATTGACCAAACTGATCCGAAAGGGGGCATTGGCATCGCCTAGGGCATAGAAGGCTCGTACCATCACATCGCGCCCCAGATAAACAAACATGCCAATCCCAGCGGCCATCAGCACGCTGGCCACCAGTTGGGAATCGTTGCTGTTGAAGGCACCCCGTTCATAGATCACTTGAACGATCGGGTCAGCCAGGGCGATCGTTAGGCCGCTGAGGGGCAACATGGCGATCGCGGAGACCAACAACCCTTGCCGAAGCCGATCAATAAATACGGGTCGATCGTCCGCTGACCGGGCCAACACCGGCAACAGGGGCACAAGTACCACGTTGGACACCAGGCCCAAGGGAGTTTGGATCAGCAAGTTGGCGTAGTTGAGGGCCGCTGCGGCCTGGGGCACAAAGGAGGCAAAGAATAGATCGGTGTAGAGATTAATTTGCAACATGCCGGAGGAGAGGGCCGCGGGCCCCATCACGCCCAACACCGCTTGCACTCCCGGGTGGCGCAGCGACCAACGCAGCCGAAACCGGCCCATGCCCGCTTTGATTTGGGCGGGCAGTTGAACCAACCATTGCAGAAGGGCCCCGGCCGTGGTGCTGGCGGCCAACAGCACCCCACCCAGCGCCAGGGTTTCAGGGCCGGAGCCGCCCTGTTGCCAAGCAAACCAGCCGATCGCCCCGATCGTGACAATGCTGGACAGAACGGGACTGATCGAGGGTAACCAGTAAAGATCGGCGGCGTTGAGCGTGCCGAAGCCAATCCCGATCGCCCCGGCCAAAAAGGCGATCGGGGCCATCACCTGCAATTGCAAAACCGCCAGCTCACGGGTTTGGATCGCCGCTGCGGTGTTGTGGACGCTCAAGCCGGGAGCCAACAGCCCGATCGCTGGTTCCGCAAACACCACCAGGGCCGCACTCACCAACAGCAAGGCCCCACAAACCACCGTGGTGACCGTTTCCACAATCACCGCCGCTTCCGATCGATCGCGCTTGGCCAACACACTGACCATGGCGCTATGGAAGGGGCCGTTGATGCCGCCCAGCAGAATCAACAGAAAGCCCGGTAGCACATAGGCATAGGCGAAGGCATCCACCACCGGCCCGGCTCCAAAGGCCGCTGCGATCACCTGTTGGCGCACCAGACCTGCCACCTTGCTCAGGAGGGTGGCCCCGGCCACGATGCTGGCAATGGACAGGATTGATCGCCCGGCCGGGATTGGCTTCGGGGCAGTCGGGGGCGGGGTTTCCGGGTCGAGATTGGCGGCCGGCTCGGCGGGCGAGGGGGGCGGCAATTCGGAAGCGGAGGAAGGGGGCGGAGAGTCGGTCACGGTCAAAGGGCGATCGAGAACCCGATCGAAAAAGGCTGGTTTGCAGCATACCCGAGCCGGGGAGCGATCGACCTTTTCGCCAAACCGCTATAGTCGATCTGCATCAATTGGCTCCCCGATCGCCGCCCGCCAACGTTCAAATTTCGATTCAAAATTCCAACTTTTCCCTTGATCGTTTCGATCGCTTCTGAATCCTATGACCCTGACTAGCCATTCCCCGTCCCCTAAACCAACGGCCGTGCTCACGGTTTCGGGCATGAAATGTGGCGGTTGTGTGGCGGCTGTGGAAAATCGTCTGAAGCGCCAACCCACGGTGGCCGATGCCAATGTGAACTTGGCGACGGGCTTGGCGGTGGTGGATTTGCTGCCGGGAACCGATGTGCAGGCCACCGTGCCTGCCCTGGCGGCGGCCTTGACGGGGGCAGGGTTTCCCAGCGAAGTGCAAACTTCGGCAGATTTGACCCCGATCGCCCCGGAAACTCCGGCCACGGCGAGCGATTGGTGGCGGCCCTTGATGATTGCCGGGGTGCTGTTGCTGATTTCCACCTTGGGCCACCTCGATCGGCTGGGGGGCCCGCCCATCCCGCTAATCAGCCGGGTGGAATTTCACTTTGCGGTGGCCACCTTGGCCCTGCTGTTTCCGGGGCGAGAGATTTTGCTAGAGGGGTTTCGATCGCTTCTGCGCGGCATTCCCACCATGAATTCCCTGATTGGCTTGGGAACCGGTGCTGCCTATTTGGCCAGTGTGGTGGCCTTGGTTCACCCCAGTTGGGATTGGGCTTGTTTTTTCGATGAGCCGGCCATGCTGTTGGGGTTTGTGCTGTTGGGCCGCACGATCGAGGCCCGGGTGCGGGTGCGATCGCGTGAATCCTTCACGGCCCTGCTGGCCCTGAAGCCAGCTCTGGCGCGTCGGTTGACCCAAGAACCCACGGAGTTGGGAGAAGCGCTGCCAACGGAATCGATTCCCGTGGGAACGGTGCAGGTGGGCCAAGCCCT
Organism: Limnothrix sp. HT2024; assembly: GCF_059138625.1. Lineage (NCBI taxonomy): Bacteria > Bacillati > Cyanobacteriota > Cyanophyceae > Pseudanabaenales > Pseudanabaenaceae > Limnothrix > Limnothrix sp. HT2024. The sequence goes on along the minus strand of NZ_CM181121.1, from coordinate 2,515,612 downwards.
GTTGGTGTTGCCGGGCGATCGGTTGCCGGTGGACGGGGTGGTGGTGCTGGGTCAAACCACGGTGGATGAGGCGATGTTGACGGGGGAATCGCAGCCGGTGATCAAGCAGCCGGGTGATCGCCTGTTGGCGGGAACCCTCAACCAATCGGGGGCGATCGTGATCCGGGCCCAGCGGGTTGGCCGCGACACGGAATTGGCCCGCATTGTGCAATTGGTGGCCGAAGCCCAGGGGCGCAAGGCTCCGATCCAGCGGTTGGCCGATCGCGTGGCGGGCTATTTTTGCTGGGGGGTGATGGCGATTGCGGGGTTCACCTTCGGCTTTTGGGCCCTCTGGAGCGATCGATTCCCCGCTGTGTTGCAAGCGGCCGCCCAAACCACCACCCATGTCAATCACCTGGCCATGGCCGGGATGGCCCCCATGGTGTCGGAGCCGGTGACCCCTGGGCAATTGGCCCTGAAGCTCGCCATTTCCGTGTTGGTGGTGGCCTGTCCCTGTGCCTTGGGCTTGGCCACGCCGACGGCGATTTTGGTTGGCTCCAGTTGGGGCGCAGAACAGGGGATTTTGATCCGGGGTGGGGATGTGCTGGAGCGGCTCCAGCAGGTGGCCACGGTGGTCTTTGACAAAACCGGAACCCTCACCACAGGGCGACCGGTGTTGGTCGATCGCCAACCCCTGGTGGCTGAGATGACGGGCGATCGCCTGGTGCAGTTGGCGGCGGCCGTGGAGCGGGGCACTCGCCACCCCTTGGCCCAAGCGATCGCCCAAGCGGCTGCTGCGTTACCCGCCCTCCCGGCCCAAGACTTCGTGACGGAGCCGGGCCTGGGAGCCAAGGCCCAAGTGGCCGATCGCCCCGTTTGGGTTGGCAATCGGGCCTGGCTGGCTCAAGGGGGAATTCCCTTGCCGGAGTCAGTGGAATCGATCCTTCAGCAAACAGCCCAGGCCGGGAAAACACCGATTTTGGTGGCGGAGGGCGATCGACTGGTGGGGCTGCTGTCGGCCGCCGACGAGTTGCGACCCGACGCGATCGCCACCGTGCAGCGGCTCCAGCAACTGGGGTTGGACATTCGGGTGTTGACGGGCGATCGGGTCGAGGTGGCCAACGCCTTAGCCGATCAGGTTGGGTTGCCCCGATCGGCCGTAGTTGCCGAGCTGCGACCCGACCAAAAAGCCCAAATCATCAGCCAATTGCCCCATCCGGCCATGGTGGGTGACGGCATCAACGACGCACCCGCTCTGGCGACCGCCCCCGTTGGCATTGCTCTGGGATCGGCCACCGATGCTGCCCTAGAAACCGCCGGTGTCATTTTGACGCGCGATCGACTGCTCGACCTGCCGAGCGCAATCATGCTCGGCCGCGCAACGTTCCGTAAAATTCGCCAAAACCTGTTATGGGCCATCGCGTACAATGCGATTGGCATTCCCCTCGCGGCGGGCCTTTGGTTACCCTCCGTTGGATGGGGGCTTAGTCCTGCCACCGCTGCCGCTCTGATGGCTTTCAGTTCTGTCAGTGTGGTAAGTAATTCCCTGCTCCTGCGTGTCAGCGCCCGATCGGCAGTTAGTGCGCTGCCTGAACAAAACCAGACATGTCAGAATTAGCCGTAACCGAGCTACGTCAAGAGTCTCCACACTTCGTGGAGCACAGTTAATCCAGTCCGCATAATCAGCCCATGCCCGCAGAACCCAGGCAAAATCACCTCTTAATCGTTGAAGACGACAAGGGGAGACGGGAAGTTATTCTCGAAAATCCCGTCTACTCCATTGGACGCGATCCCAAGTGCGATGTCATCCTTGTTTCTCAATTTGTGTCGCGTCGGCACGCCACCCTCGTTCGTCTGTCCTATGACGACGGTACAGCCTATTACCGAATTGTCGATGGCAACCTCAAGGGTAAACCCAGTGCCAATGGGCTGCTAATTAACGGTCGTAAGCTGCAAGTTCACGACTTACAAAACGAGGACGAAATTGTCTTTGGGCCCCAGGTTCGGGCCATTTACTACACCCTCAAGCAAGATACGCTCTCGATCGGGCCACCGGACGAGTTTGATATCACCTTGATTAGCCCCAACATGGTGGGTGACCCGGAAGACACGGATGATGATTAACCCTTGTGTTAATCAGAACCCATAGGAGACTCCAGAATCTGAGCGTTTGAAGATGCTGTTGTTCAATCAACCATCCCTCAAAGCTTCTGGAGTCGTGTTCAAGCATTATCCTATGCGCTTTCCTATCGTTTTCGGCATTGATTGATTCAGCACTGATTGATTCAGCACTGATTGATTCAGCATTTACGAAGCATCTACAAAGCATCTACTGAAAAGGTTTCTGAAAAGCTAAAACCGAGCCTGAGCCAGTCGCTGTCACCAACCAAGTTCATCGAGAATCTTAGGAAAGTTGCAGGTCTTGGCCCCGTTTCGGTTTTGGCTTTTCTTAATTTTGGCTTTTTAAGCTGTGGGTTAATGAATGCGCGGACAATGCACGGATGAATTGCCCTGTGAATGAATCGATCGCGCCCTAGCCCAATTGAGCTGCGCACACCGCCGCTCCCAGCAAGCCCACTTGAGGATTCAAGACCACCGAAACGGGCACATTTTCTAACAGCTCGCTCACCCGGCCCTTGCTGCCAAAGTGAAATAGAAACTGGCCCCGATCGAGCAGGGGCAAAATCTTAGCGGCAATGCCTCCGGCCACATACAGTCCGCCGTAGGGCAAGAGCTTCAGGGCCAAGTTGCCCGCCTCGGCTCCATAGGCCGCCACAAACAAGTTCATGGCCTGTTCGCAGAGTGCATCGGACTCTTCCAAGGCAGCACGGGCAATGATTGCACCGGGATCGATGCTCTTTTCGCTGCGGCCCATTTCCTGTTCCCAGGTGCGGATGGCTTGGGCAACGGTGCTGTTTTCGTGGCCCGCTTGTCGATCGCGCAAAAATTGATAGATGCCGACAATCCCTTGACCGGAAACAATCCGCTCCACGGAGACCCGATCGATTTGATATCGCTCCTGCAAATAGTTGTGTAGTTCCCATTCCAGGGCCGATCGGGGCGCAAAGTCCGTGTGGCCGCCCTCGGTGCTGAAGGCGCGGTAGCGGCCCGGCTCGCCCGTTGGAATCAAAAATCCTTCGCCCAAGCCAGTGCCCGCCCCCAAAATCCCGATCGGGGCCATGGGGTCGGCCTTGGCCGGCTGCAACACTTGCAAATCCACCGCTTCTAGCACCGGGATGCCATAGCCAACGGCGGCAAAGTCGTTGATCAGTTCCACGTGGGGAATTTCGAGGGCTTGGATCAGCCGATCGACCTCCAGGAACCAGCCCAGGTTGGTGAGCCGTGATGTGCCGTGGGCCACGGGCCCCGCAATCCCAAAGCAGGCGCGATCGGGCCGGCGATTGAGTCCGGAAGCCCCCAAAAAGGTTTCCACCATCGGCACCAAGTCGGTGAAGTCCCGGCTGGCGTATTGGGCCTCATACAGGGGTTGCAATTCCACCGCCTGGGGGGTGCGGCTGTCGGTTTCCACCAACCGCAGAATCGTTTTGGTTCCGCCCACATCACCGGCCAACAGCAGCGCCACGGTTTCGCCTCCCGTTCTCAGATTGCTAGAGCTTCAGTAGGCCAAGGAACTCTGGCCCGCCCATCATTTTCTGCCCTGTACCGATGCGCGGGTTGCCCCAAGGCCCAATCGATCGATCTTGGGTCTTATTTTGATTCCAATCTTTGACCACCCCGTACAAGATCCCGGGAGGGCAGTCCCAGGGGACAAGGGGCTTAAGCCCCTTGTTTATTAAGCCCCTTGTCTATGGTGATCTTGATGCAATTGCGTCTTAGTTTTGCTCGAAGGGCAGGCCAAAGACCGAGCAGAATGTTTTCTCAACCTTATAGCCCGAGTCGATCGTCTCTAGCGGGTCTTTCCGCAGCCGGTGACGCAAACAGAGCACAATCACCCGGCGGATATCATCGACGGTCACTTGGGTGCGACCTTCGAGGGCGGCGATCGCCTTGGCGGCCCGGTTGGTCACAATGTCGCCCCGCAACCCGTCCACGTCCAGCTCAGAACAAACCTGGGAAATTTGCACCCGCAAATCGTAGTCCAGCTCCACCGAGGGCAATAGGTTCCGAGCGTTTACCAGTTTGGCTTGCAGGGCTTGCTGCTCCGTTTGGCAACGATCGAGGTAGCTTTGGGGGCTGCTGTCAAAGGCCGATCGCTCTTCCACGATTTGCACCCGCAGGTTCGGCTCCTTCACGGTGCGAATTTCCGCGTGCATCCCGAAGCGATCGAGCAGTTGGGGCCGCAGCTCCCCTTCTTCCGGGTTGCCGGAACCCACCAACACAAACCGCGCCGGGTGGCGAATCGAAATTCCTTCCCGTTCCACCGTGTTCCAGCCCGAGGCCGCCGAATCCAGCAGCACATCCACCAAGTGGTCATCGAGCAGGTTCACTTCATCCACATAAAGGATGCCGCGATTGGCCTTGGCCAACAGGCCCGGTTCAAAGGCTTTCACCCCTTCGGCCAGGGCTTTTTCAATGTCGATCGTGCCGCAAACGCGGTCTTCGGTGGCTCCCAAGGGCAGGTCAACCATTTGTACCTTGCGCTGCACCACGGGCAAGGACTGACCCGCCAACGCCCGATCGCGCACCTCGTCGCTCATCAATTCCGGGTCGCGGGGGTCGCTGTTGAAGGGGTCGCCGTCCACCACATCGATTTCCGGGAGCAGGTCAGCCAGGGCGCGGATCGTGGTGGATTTGCCCGTGCCCCGATCGCCAACGATCAACACACCCCCAATCTTGGGGTCAATGACGTTGAGCATCAACGCCAACTTCATTTCTTCTTGACCGACGATCGCCGTGAAGGGAAACACGGGCCGGCGGCGGGTTTCGGAACTGACAACGGTTGCGGTCACGGGCGTTTCAGGTAAGGTCGATTTTGAAGGGTTGGATCTTATTGGGATCGAAATTGGGCGGGCCCTTGCGGCCGGCCGTCTTTCATTTTGCCATAGGGGTTGCGCTCCCAACGGGCGATCGGCTCGTTGGGGGAGGCTGATACCATGGACTGGTAACTTTTCAAAAATTTCGGCAAGGGCTGGGCTGTGGCTGCAACTTCATCTCCTTGGGTCTCGGTGGCACGCATGGTGGAAGAGCTGCTCTACTCAACTCGCCATCGGGCCAGCCTGGGCCCGACGGCGCGGGGCCCGGCGGCCCGGCGGGGGCGCTCATCGCGTCCGGTCGGCCCAATGGCGAATTCCCAACCTAGTCGCCCCCAGCCAACTCGGCGTGATTCGCTGGATGATCCTTGGGCCGATGACCCCGATCGCTACGTGGATGAATATGCGAACCAAGATGCCGACCAATATGTCGATCGCCCTGTAGACCGGCTCGGCGATCGATCCCTCAATCGCCGGCCACGCCCCAGCCACCATCCGCGTAAAACACGCCTCCGCTCTCGCTACGCGGCCCGATCGATCATCACCCGGCGTTGGTTGCCTTGGGTTGCCGGTGGCAGCCTGCTCTTGCTGTCGGATTGGCAGCTAGGATCCGCCGCTGCGGCCGGTGGAGCCGTGGTTTGGCTGGTCTACCGCACCGAGCCGCGCCATTGGCAATCCCTCGATCGACAAATTCAAGGTTGGTTGCGAGAACTGAACCGGGGCGAAAACGGCAAGCTGACCCTGGCCCTGGTGGGTGGTGGTGCAGCCATGCTGAGCACCTACGTGGCCGCGGCCGTGTTGGGAGAATCGACCGGCTGGCTGGGGGCGGCCACGGTGCTTCAGGGATTTGGAACCCTGGGCGCATTGGCCCTGCTGGTGCGCCACTGGCTCGGCCAACCCACGATCGAGCACGATCGCCTCTTCCATCGGGCGATCGAGCGATTGAGCGATCGCGATCCCCTTTCCCAACTGGCCGCCGCCCGCCAACTGGGCCACCTGGCCGATCGGGGGCACTTGGATGCCACCCAAACACGCACCGCCGCCGACTGTGTGCGGTTGCTGTTGCAACAGGGGTGCGATCGCCCCGTCCATGAAGCCGCTTGGGATACCTTGGCCGTGCTGGAACCGGTGGGCGCAGAACCCGAAGCCGCCCGATCGGGACGATCGCCCCAGCCCGTTTTGGTGCGTTTGCCTCGGGTCACGGTTCGATCGCGCTAACCCTAGGAGTGTTGTCATTTCGCCCAAAACCCTGATTCCACCGTGACAAAATCGTGAGGGGCAAGGGGCTTACTCGCGAGGAGCAAGGGGCTTACTCGTGAGGGGCAAGGGGCTTACTCGTGAGGAGCAAGGGGCTTACTCGTGAGGGGCAAGGGGCTTAAGCCCCTTGTTACGACGATTTGGCAACGGAAAATCTAGGGTTTCAGCCTTACATCGAGAAATGACGACAGGGCCTAATCCTCAGCGATCAAACTGATGGGATCGGGGTGGAAGTTTCCCGGGTGGAACAGCGAATTCTTGAGAAAACCAGAAAATTTGAGAAAATTGCACCCGGTTCGTGTTTAAGGTTTCATGGGCTACCGTTTCCTGAAGATCGCGGCCAGCCCACATTGGCAGTCGATCGCAACCAGTTAAGATAGAAATACCAACTTCCATCGGGGTCACCTTCAATCGCGTTGCCAGGGTGCAACAAGCGCACGCGATTCCCGAGTTCTAAGCCTTGCACCAAAGGAGGCCTATGCTTCAAGACCCTAGAGCCGTCCGCCACTTTCAAAAAATCGCCGATACGATCGCTGAACTGTGGAATCGGGGCTACCGCTTTGACGATATGCGGATGTACCTTGACGGTTACTTGGCAGCCCTGCGTTACACCGAGTCCTTGGAAGCGTTTTCGATTAATCGTCTCGAAGAGGAAGCCACTCGCTATCTCTACGACCCATCCAACTACGACATGGTGCAACCTCAGCCGGATTTGGTTGAATAGTGCCGCTGACCGCTCTCCAATGTCCGCGATCCAATGTTTTGATGATTTGATGGGTCATTTGATCAGTAATTGGATTGTTGCAGTCACGTTCTCAGGAGATTGTTCCTAATCACGTTGCTAGCATCATATTCCCTTCAAATCTTTTGCAACTTCCCTTGTGCAACTTCTCTCAGTCGATTGTCAGGCAAATTAGGTGTTCAAATTCACTTTTTCAACTCTTGTTGACTTGAAAATTTGATAACCCAACTCAATGGGCTAATAAGAACCAACCTGCTGTTGTTGTCGTCAAGTCATGTTTCAGCGTATGGGACTGAAACAAGGTTGGCTCAAGAATTTGGAGTATAAGTTTCTCCTTTTTCTTGCTCTAGCATGGTGTTTTTAAAGATTGGTAGACTGATTGGGGCATCCTACGCAAAATTGGGATCCTGGTCAGTTTTTTTGTGGGCTGATTTTTTTTGGGCTAGATAGGTGCTGGGTGAGTCCAGCTAGCTACTGGTTCATGAAATTGGTGATTAACTTGTTAACGAAGCGGCGGATCGTTGGATTGTGATCGCTGGATTTTGATGATCTGATTTTGATGGTTTGAGCAGGATAACCAAGCGCATGGGTGTAGTGACTTTAAGACCAGCTCGATCGCCCGATCGGGATTTGGTGCTGTCCTTAATTAGTCAGCTTTATGAGCATGAGTCCATTGAATTTGCCCTCGATCGGGTGGGGCCCGCGCTCGATCGGCTCCTGGCCCAACCGGATTGGGGCACGGTGCTTTTGATTCAGCCGGACAGTGATGCCCAGCCCGATCGCCCGGCAATTGCCGGTTATGCCGTGTTGGCCTATCTTTACAGCCTCGAATTTGGCGGGATGGTGGCGCTGCTCGATGAGCTATGGATTAGCGAGACCTGGCGCGGCCAAGGGTTGGGGCGCAAAACCATGGAAGTGATCGAGCAGTTCTGTGGCGATCGCGGGCTGGTGGCCCTGCGGTTGGAAGTGGGCAAAACTAACCTAGTTGCCCGATCGCTCTATCAGTCCTTGGGGTTCCAGGATCTCGATCGCGACTTTTGGACCAAGCGCCTCGGCTGAGGGCCGGGCTGACGTGTTCTGCTTCCAGACTGCCGCACGATCCCTAGCCATTGTTAATTCGCCCTGTGATTTAGCCCTGTGATTTCCATCGAAAATCCCCAACCGGCCACCGTCCAGATTCGATCGGCCCAACCGGCGGATGTGGCGGCCCTCTTTCATTTGATTGAAGCCCTAGCTGCCTACGAGAAACTGAGCCATCAGGTCACCGGTTCCCCGGAAGCCCTGCGATCGCACCTGTTTGGCGATCGGCCCTTTGCCGAAGCCCTGGTGGCCGAGGCCCAGCCCACAGCGGGCGGCGCGGCCGGCATCGTCGGGATGGCGCTGTTTTTCTATAACTATTCAACTTTTCTGACCCGGCCGGGCTTGTATCTCGAAGATCTGTTCGTGTTGCCGGCCTATCGGGGTCAGGGTTTGGGGAAAGGACTCTTGCAAGCGGTGATCGATCGGGCCCGATCGCAACAGTGCGGGCGGGTGGAGTGGAGCGTGCTGGACTGGAATGCTCCGGCGATCGCGTTTTATGAGCACATGGGCGCAACGGTTTTGCCCGACTGGCGAATTTGTCGGGTGCTGTTGCCTGACGCGATCGCCTGACAACTGGCCCACCAGCTCGCCCCGGCAAATTGTCTAGGGCGATCGGCTAATTAATCCTGGATCTCAATGGGCGATCGGCCCAAAAATTCATCCAGCTTGGCCCGCACCACCTGGATGTCTTGCCACATCAACCATTTGGGGCTGCCCTTCTCTCGCGACTGGTTTCGCAGCAGGTAAGCAGGATGGAAAATGGGCATACAAAGCCGCCCTTCCCATTCCAGCCACTGGCCCCGAATTTTGGTGATGCCATCCTTGCGACCGGTCACGCCGCGCACCGCCGTGGCTCCGGTCAGCAAGATAATTTTTGGATCCACTAACCGAATCTGCTCCATCAGGTAGGGCCGACAGGCCGCCGCTTCCTCGGGGGTTGGGGTGCGGTTACCGGGCGGCCGACAGCGCACCACGTTGCAGATATACACTTCCGTGGCCAGGTCAATGCGCACGGATTCCAGGATTTTTTCGAGCAACTGTCCCGATCGCCCCACAAAGGGCAGCCCGGTTTCGTCCTCCGTTTGGCCCGGCCCTTCGCCAATAATCATGATTGGGGCCGTGGGCAACCCACGACCGACCACCACGTTGGTACGACCGCCGGCCAGCTCGCAACGCTGGCATTGGCGGCAATGGGCAAACAGCGCTTCAAGGCTGTTGTAGGTTCCCGGCGGAATGGGTTGCCGACCGTCTAGGGGAATCCGTTCGAGGTCGATCGCGGGGGGAGGTGGGGGCGCAGGCGGTGCAATGCCCCCAAAATCGAACAGACTAATTTGCTCGCTCACGGGATCAGTGGCGGACACGATCAAACAACTTCCTTTTTCTTCCGGTGGCTAGAGTCCGGTGGCAACCCGATCCTGGGGGCCGGGCTGACCTAGACGGCGGCGGGTTCCATCCCCAGACGGGCCAGCAGTCGATCGAGATCGAAATGCTCACCCATCAAGTGGCGGATGCATTGAATTTTAATCGGTTCCTGCAAACGCACTTGCCCAAAGGCCCGATCGACAATTTCCACCGTGGTCAACGTGTCTAGATCCACCGTCAGCACCGGAACTTCCAACTCTTCGGCGCGGGTGATGATTGTCGGATCCGGCGGCACTTGCCCCGTCAGAATCAAGCAATGGGTTGAGGTTTCCAAGGCTGCAAACTGAATATCAGCGCGATCGCCCCCGGTCACCACGGCCATGTTGTTGCCCTTGCGGAAATACTTGAGGGCCGAATTCACGTTCATGGCCCCGATCTTCAGGTCTTCCACCATCAGTTCCAGGCGATCGCGGCAACAGAGCACTTCCGCATCCAGTTGGCGCACCAGTTCACCCACGCTGACACTTCGCAGCAGGGCGTTGCGCGGCAGCAGCCCCAAAACGGGAATGCCTTGGGACTCCAAAAATGGCCGCGCTACACCGTTCACCGCGTCCAGTTCCTTGGCAGGCAAACGATTCAGCACCACGCCCGCCAGTCGATCGCCCAGCAGTTCCCGCGCGGCCATCAGCCGATCGACCGTCAGGGTGGGTTCATAGGAACAAACCAGCAACACGGACGCATCCAACGTCCGCGCCATTTGGGCCATGGATAGTTCAAATAAACTGCCCTCTTGTAAGGAGGCGGGCCCCTCCATCAGCACCAACTCAGCGCTGGTGTTGCCATAATCCTCCAGCAAGGCGCTGTAGTGGGTGGGGTCTTCCCCTTGCAACCGCTTGAGCACCGCATCGGAGGTTAGTTGCACCAGCGTCGGCAGCAGTCGATCGCTCGGGAGGTTCAATGTCTCGCGGATCAGCCGCACATCCGCATCTTCGCCATCCGTGGCCGTCATCAGGCCACCGAGCGGCTTCCCGTAACCGATCTTGATGTCCTTGGTGGCCAACAGATGAGCCAGACCCAGCAATACCGCTGATTTGCCGCTGTACTCTTCCGTAGAACCGACGATCAAATGCCTGGGACGAAACGGCACGCTAAAACTCCTGTGTTGTGCAACAAACTGGGGCGAAATGAACCGTCTGCGGTTGGGGGAAATCGGTTGAAATCGGGGAACCGTGGCTCGATCGAAGGGCGATCGAAAAGGTTAGCGATCGTTGGCAGAACCGGCGGGGGTCTCTCGCTGCGTCACAGACCCGTTCAACAGATCCATCGGCCTTTGCGAGGGGGAAACTCCGCAACCCAGAACCGTGGGCGGTCTTCAGTATTCAGAACGTGATTCAGAACGTGAATTGGCTTTCAGATGTCGTCAGATTTGAGGGGCGATTTTCAGGTGCGATCGACCCATCAAATCTGGAGGGATACCAGACATAGCAATCCTGTTAATGCAATTAAATCATTAATGTGTATTGCAGCGATTGCAACTGTCCATTACACCTGGTATGGAAGGGTAACGATTGTAACAAGTTGTTAGGGATTGTTGCCGCAATTTTGCGCCCCGAGTCCGGGTGGGCTGAGGTGTTTGGGGATCGCTCTTCCGGGTTTGAGAATGGGTTTGGAAACCGACGGCCGGCCGCCGATGCGACCCGATCGCCCCTCTAGGGTTAATCATTCCCAAAATTTCCCGCCCATGGGCAGCTCCGAAGCAACCCAATTCAAGGTTCCCCGGACGATTTGGCGGACGATGGGGCTAAGGGGGCAATTATGCGATCGTCTCCTAACATTACCAAAAAAATAATGCCTGATTTCGGTTGGATGCTGAACCTACCGTTGAGCCTGATGCGGGATTTGACTTCGGGATTTGATTTCGGGATTTGATTCTGGAATTTGATTTCGGTCTGATTTTGATTTGGCCAAAGTCTGATCGGGTTTCGCTGGTCGGAGGCTGAAGGGTAAGTCCAACCAGCGATCGCACCAATCTGAGGGTCAATCCAAGCCGCGATCTAAGGGCTAGACCGAAGGGCCCAGCAAGGGCCGATCGAGAGGGATATTTTAGTCCGCTTGATCCTATTCCAAATGGCTCAGAAGCTTGCGATAAAAGGCCTTTGAAAAATCCGTCACCCGCGTTTTTTTATAGTCAATTAACACATCAATTAGAAAGCTAATAAATTCAAAATTAGCCATGGACACTTCGTAGCTTAATTCTGCATTGCCATCAAACTGAATTCGACAGCGGGTTAGGTCGGCCGGCAGGGTGGAAACACGCCAGGTGGCCACAAAGGGAATATCATCGCCGCCTTCAATGCGACGTTTACCCTCGATCGATCCCTTTTGGTATAGCCCGATGGCAAAGGGCAACACGTTTCGTTTTGCGCCCTGATAGTAGGGCAGATAAACGCCAACGGCTCCCTTGGCGGCCGGTTCTAGTTTGTCCAACGACATGTGGCGTGGCCTCCTGTGGCCCGTGAGAGGATGACGAGATGATGGGGGGTGGTGACAGCATTGGGGCGATCGCGCCGTGGCCGTCAACCATCGGCAATTGCCGCATTTGCCATTATTGCCAAGCCAGACCCCTTCAACAAGGGGCGTTTGGGTCTCCAGAATTCCTCAAGAATGTCGTAAGAATACCGTTGATTCACCGGGCCTAAACTGCGCCAATTGGTGGGATGGATCGCTTGCGTGATTTGGCCGCAAGCGGTCTAATGCTAGGGAAGATTGCCGTTGATTAACCCCAACCCATTACTTGCACCATCTTCCTGAAGCATATGACGGAACCACTTCTTGACCGGGATGCTCTCGATCGAACCACGGCGGAATCGGGCGACCAGTGGGATTGGAGCGGTGGCCTCGAAGGGCGACGGCGCAAGGCGGCCACGGCTCTCTTTGTCCTTTGGTCCACGGTGGTGATGTTGCACTATGCGGCTTGGGGGCCGGCCTTTGTGTGGGTGGTGACGGTGTTGGCGGGGGCCTATGTGTTGCGAGTGATGGCGGCTCCCCAGACGGCGGCGACCGCCCGATCGACCGACCAACGCGCGCCGATCGCCCCGGATGTTTCCCGATCGCCGGTTGCTTCGGCTGCGGAGGCTTGGCCTTCGGTGGCGGTGTTGGTGTCGGCCAAGGATGAGGAAGCGGTGATTGGGGCGCTGGTGAAACGCCTCTGCGCGATCGACTATCCAGCCGATCGCTACGAAGTTTGGATTATTGACGATGGCAGTAGCGATCGCACCCCCCAGGTGTTGCAACAACTGCAAACGGTTTATCCGCAATTGCGCGTTTTGCGGCGGCCGCCGGGGGCCGGGGGCGGCAAGTCCGGCGCGTTGAATGCGGCCGTGGCCCAGGCGCGGGGGGAAATTTTGGTGGTGTTTGATGCGGATGCTCAAATGCAGCCGGATCTGTTGCGGCAGGTGGTGCCAGTTTTTGATCGATCGAGCGTGGGCGCGGTGCAATTGCGCAAGGCGATCGTCCAAGCGGAAGCCCTTGATTTTCATCCCGATCGCAATAACTTTTGGATTCGGGGTCAGCAGGCAGAAATGGCCCTCGACAGCCACCTACAAGGACAACGGGCCCGCCTGGGTGGCGTGGGCGAACTGCGAGGCAATGGTGAATTTATTCGGCGCGCCGCCCTCGAACAATGCGGCGGATTCAACGAAGCCACCATCACCGACGACTTGGATTTGGCCGTGCGGCTGCACCTGAACGGTTGGGATATTGAATGCTTGATGTTCCCGGCGGTTCTGGAAGAAGGCGTGACCCGCCTCAAGGCCCTGTGGCATCAGCGGAACCGCTGGGCCGAAGGGGGCTACCAACGCTATCTCGACTATTGGCGGGCGATCGCCGGGAATCGCGGTGGAGCCGCCAAAACCCTGGATTTAGCCGTGTTTTTGCTATTCCAATACCTCGTTCCCCAAATGATTGTGGCTGACTGGGTTGTGGCCGGCATTCGGGGCGATGGGCCCGTGCTGACTCCGCTGGCTACGGCGGGGCTGTTGCTGTCCGCCTTGGGGATGGTGTTGGGGTTGCGATTGGTGGCGGTGGGCACTGAATCCCCCACCCATTGGGGCGATCGCCTGGTCAGTTGGTTGCGCACCCTCAGCCAAACAGCCTTGGGGTTGGTGTACATGCTGCACTGGTTTCCGGTCATTGCCAGCATGGGTTTGCGGATTGCGGTGCGGCCCAAGCAGTTGAAATGGGTGAAAACGGCCCACGCTGGTTCCGGGGAACTGGCGATCGAGCTAGATGATCTCGATTCCGACCATTCCTAGGCAGCGCAGCAGTCTGAATTCATCGGGGCAACGTTGCGGAATCAGTCGCCATAACAAGGGACTTAAGCCCCTTGCCGCCTGACGATCTGGGAGTAGCAGCCAGTGGAATTGACTGATGAATTGACCGATCATAAGAAGCTTGCCTTGCGACTGGTCAGCGCATCAAAAAGCACACCTAAAGAGGGCATATGCTCGCAAATTGGCGCTTTTGGGTCATGGGTCTGATCGTGGGAATGGTGGTGGGATGTCGTGCGGACTCGAACAGCCCCAAGGGCCAAGCGAAACCCCAACAAACCCTAACCGTTTCCGCCGCCGCCAGCTTGCAACCCGCCCTCACTACCCTGCAAGCGGAATATCGCCTGGTGGAACCCACGGTGCAGTTAAGCCTCAATTTCGGTTCTTCCGGCGCGCTCAAGCAGCAGATTTTGCAAGGGGCCCCGGTGGATCTGTTCATTTCAGCCGATGCCAAAACTATGGCGGAGTTGGTGGGGGCGGGTCTGGTAGATCCGACAACCCAACGAGATTTGCTGACGAATGAGTTGATTTTGGTGGCGCGCTCTGGCATTTCCCTGCGGAGTTGGCAAGATCTGGCTCGGCCAGGGGTGAAATTTGTGGCGATCGGGGATCCGGAACGCGTGCCGGCCGGCCGCTATGCCCGCGCCACGTTGGTGTCTTTGGATCTTTGGAAAGCCGTGCAGCCGAAGTTGGTTCTGGGCCAGGATGTCAGACAGGTGTTGACGGCGGTGATGACCGGCAATGCGGATGCGGGGGTGTTGTATGCCTCCGATGTGCGCCGATCGACTGAGCCGCCAGAGGGGTTGGTGGTGGTGGGGGATGCGCCGCCGGGATCCCATCCGCCCATCACTTACCCGATTGCGGTGATGGCCAAAACGCGCCAACCGGCCGCCGCTCGCCAATTTGCCGACTGGTTGGGGAAACCCACCGCCCGATCGATCTTTGTCCGCTATGGGTTTGTGCCCCTGAGTTTTGGGGGTGCTTCACCCTTGCCGCATCCGGTGGCGGCCCCTAAGCGATCGCCCGCCCATTCATGACTAGCCTTGCCAGTGGGGTGACCCAGTGGGATTGGTCGCCTTGGAGTTTGTCCGTGGGGGCGGCCCTCTGGGCCACGGGGTTGGCCGTGAGCTTGGGCTTGCTGATCGCCTGGGCGATGCTGTCCTGTCGGGAACCCTGGCGCAGCACGATCGATACGGTGTTGGTGTTGCCGCTGGTGTTGCCGCCGACGGTGGTGGGGTTTGGGCTGTTGGTGTTGTTGGGTCGCCAGGGGCCGATCGGGTTGGCTTTGGAATCGATCGGGGTGTCGGTGGTGTTTTCGCCTTTGGGCACGGTGGTGGCGGCCACGGTGGTGGCCTTTCCCTTGGCCTATCGCACCTTGCTTTCCACCTTTGAACAGTTGGATCCCGATCTGTTGAGGGCCGCACGCACCTTGGGCCTGAATGGTTGGCAGATTTTTTGGCGGGTGCGGTTGCCCCTGGCCCGATCGGGCTTGGTGGCGGCGGCCTTGCTCACCTTCGCCCGATCGCTCGGAGAATTTGGGGCCACGGTCATGTTGGCGGGCAATATTCCCGGCCGCACCCAAACCATTCCCAGTGCCATTTTTGCCGCCGTGGAAGCGGGTGACTGGCCCCGGGCCCAACTGTGGGTGTGGTTATCGCTCGCGATGGCCCTGCTGGCAATTGTGGGGCTTAATCAAGCGGCCCGTCGCCCTTGGTAGGGGGAGCGGTGGGTTCTGAATTCGTTGCAGAACTTGTTGCAGAATTCGGCGGTTTGATCGGTTCGATCAATTCTTCAATGAACTCGATCGGCTCGATCGGCCCCGTCGTTGCGGGCGACCAAATGAGCCAACCCGCCGCCACCGCAAAGGAACCCGCCGCCTGACCAGGATGCAGCGGCAACCCCGTGGCACTCAGCAGCGCATTCACGGCCGCAAAGCCACCAAAAAAGCATCCAATCCCCAATCCCACCCGATCGGGCATCAGGTCGATCGCCAGCGGAATGCCCCCATTGAACAGCCCCGCCCAGGCCACCATCATCACCAACGCCAGCGGCCAAGTGATGATGCCCAATTGCGGCAACGTCAGCATTGGCAGCCCCATACCCAAGGCGATCGCCCCCGCCAACATCACCGATCGATTGCCCCACCGGCCCGCCAACAGCCCCATCACCAACGCCCCGATCGCCACCGTCAGACCCACCCCCAACCCAATTACACTGCCGGGCCATTGGGGCAACTGGCTTTGCAAGGCAGCGGGCACAATGCCAAAAAACAGCCGCAACCCCCAACCCACGGCCGCCCCCAATCCCAACAGCCGGACGACTTCTCCCCAGTGAATTGGCCCAGGACGGTTTTGGGCAACGGCGCTGGCTCCCAGAACTCGATCGGGCCCCGCCAATTGCAAGATTCCCGCCGCCGCCACCAGGGCCAACGATCCCAACCCAAAGGCATAGGCCGGGCCCAACTGCAAAACACGATCGCGAGCCAAAGGAGCCACCGCCCCCACCAAGCCCGCTGACAAAACCAGCAGACTGTTGGCCTGGGGTAGTTGACTGCTCAAGGCGTATTGACCAATGAGGGCGATCGCGGGCGATCGAAACACCGCCATGGCCACCGCCCACAGCACCACAGTCACCATCAACAGGCCTTGAATGATGGCCCCGCGCCCCAACGTCGCCGCCACCATGGCCCCAAACATCAACACCGTCAGCCCCACCCCCGCCATCACCAGGGGATAGCGGCTGCCCACGCGCAACCGGGCCCGATCGCTCAGGCCTCCAATCACCGGCTCCAATACTGCCGCCAGGCCATCTTCCAAAATCAACACCGCCCGATCGATCCCCGGTAATCCCACGGCCGCCAACAACTGGGGTAAATAGAACCGATACAGCACCCAAGCCAGGGAAATGGCTCCTTGTAATCCCGCCAATCCCAACACGGGCCGCCACAGGAGGTTGCGTTCAGGTTTGGTTAATTCAGGTTTGGTTAATTCAGGCTCGTTTGGCTTGGGATGGGCGACAGGCTCAGGCGATGGGGTCATGGGATGGGGCCAGGGCAAAGACTAATCGCCTCTGGGGCGATCGGGCGGATAGTTCCGGTCTAACCGATCGATTCGGCTCCTGGCGAACCTGTCCGGGCGATCGTCCGCATCAGCAAGGATTCTGGATCAATCGCCGTCACTCATCCCTCAGCGTCGGGGCTGAATTCTGGCGCTAATTCGCCGTGGCCGCTCTCAGGGTGTCAATATTGGCTTCCCAATTGCGCCCATCAAAGGGTTCAATCAGCACCTGTGCCGGATCGGTTAAATCAACTCCATCCAGACAGCGGGCATTCACGCTGTAGCCATCCGGGTGCGATCGGGGCACATAAAACGACTTGATGCCACAGGTGCGACAAAACAAATGTTTGGCCGTGCCTGTGTTGAAGGTGTAGGTGGTTAATGCCGTTTCGCCCTGCAACAGTTGAAAGCGCGATCGGGGAACGAGCAAATGCAAAAATCCCGTTTTGTCGCAGATGGAGCAATTGCAAGACTGCACCTGTAAGGGCGATGGCCCCTGCACCTGAAAGCGCACGGCTCCGCAATGGCAACCGCCCTCATAGGTGACGGCAGCGTCACGAGCGGATCCAGCCTCCGCCGTGGGGTTGGGTTCTTGGGTCATGGCGAATGGTCGATCGAGAAGAAACGGATCGCTAAGGCTTAAGTTAAGGCTTAAATTGTCGATCGAATGTGGCCCGGTCGATCGGTTGTGGCACTTCCAAACCCTCGCCCCCCAACACCGTCAAGGGTTGGCCTTCCACCAAAATCCAAACCTTCGCAGCGGGATTCAACGTGCTGGCCGTGTAAACAATTTGGCCTAACCGTCCCATCATCGATGCACTGCCGCCACCGCTGGTGAATTCCGACGACAGGTTCACCCGCACCCCTTCCGGCGCGATCATCACGTCCAGTAGCTTGGTGTTGGTGGGAATGGCGCTGCTTAAGTTGTTGTCGGTGGGTTGCCCGGCCAAAACTTGCTCGATCGCCCCGCGCAGTACCTCATCTGGCTCACTGCTGGCCACAGTTTTGGCCGGCTGACCCGCCATCACAAAATGGGTTCCCGTGTCCTTCAGCCAATAGACCTGGGACTGCTCAGCGATCGGAGCGGTGGCCGCAGGGGCAGGAGTCGCCTTGGGCGATTGGGGCACGGCGCTGGGCGGCGGCGTGGGTGCAACGCTGGCCGCCACCGAAGGGCTGGGGCTGGGAATTGTCGTTGCGGCGGAAGGGCTGGGGGTTGGGGTGGGGGCTGTGGAAGCATTCCACCAGGCAACGCCGGCCCCCACTGCCACGGCCGTTGAACCAACGGCGGCCACAAGACTGATGGGTAGATTGCGACGGGGACGATCGGACATGGTGACAAAACCTCCTGAGGCGGTGCAAACGCAAGGCCCATAGCCAGCCTGGAACCGCACTGGGCATGGCCCAACCAACTGAAACTGTGACCGAAACTGTGACCGCAACGGTGGCTGAGGCAGTACCGGAAACCGTTAGCGAAATGGTTCTTGAACTCTTGTTCTGGGTGGGGGGATGGAAACCCGGATCATTCGAGGGTGGCGATTTGGGGGCAACTTGGGGGCGACTTAGGGATCGATCATCGGGTTCAACAATGGGCGATCGGGCTGTTACGGCCATTCTAGGCCGCTCCTCAACAGTCGGTGTGAAGGCTCCCCGGGAATTAGGCTCCTTGGGCCAGTTCCATCAGGGCCACTTCCCAGGCCAAGCGAGGTTGCACATAGCCCATCAGTTGCTTGCGGAGGGCTTCCAATCGACGCAGGGCCCGATCGCGCTGGGGCCAAGGCCGATCGCCCTGTTGCCACCAGGTTTGTTGCAGATAGTTCACCAGCCACAGTTGCTGCTCCAGGTCGATCGCCTTATCGAGCTGCCGGGCCAAATCCAGGGCCGCAAAGGGGGACTGGGGCGGTTGGCGCAGGGCCATCAGCAAGTCCTGCGGCAGGGTTTGCAACCGTTGCCAATGGGCGATCGCCTGGCCGGGACAGCCCTGGGCCAAGGCCAACACTTCGGGAGCGTTGCGCAAGTCGCCATGGCCCGCCCGATCGAGCACTTGGATCAACTCCGAGGGGGCCAACCGGCGAAAGGAAACCCGCGCGCAACGGGAAACCAGCGTGGGCAAAATCGCCTCGGGGCCAGGAGCCAACAGAATGATGGTGGCGCGGCCCGGTTCTTCTAGGGTTTTTAAAAGGGCATTGGCGGCCCCTTCGGCCATGGTTTGGGCCGCTTCAATCACCACGAACGATCGGGGCGCTTCCATGGGTGGCCGGCCGAGGCTGGTGGCCAATTGGCGAATTTGTTCTAGGCGCACCTGGGGTGGTGTTTTCTTTTCCAGACCGCTGGCTTGGGCTTGGCTGATGGAAATGAGTTGCCCCCGATCGAGGTAGGTTGGCTCCAGCCAAATCAGATCGGGGTGCATTCGCTCGCGCACCCGTCGTCCCAAACTGGCCGCCAACTCCGGGCGATCGGGTGGACAAAGAATCCATTGGCCAAAACATTCCGCCGCCAGCTTGCGCCCCACCCCATCGGGCCCCGCAAACAGATAGGCCGGCGCAATTCGATCGCGGGTGATCGCCATCGTCAAAAAATCAATGACCGAATCTTGACCCACCAGGGGCCCAAACCCAGCCCGAATCGTCGCTGGCTCCAGCATCTAACCGGCCTCCATCCCCATGACCCCTTGTTCCTGTCCTGTGATCTCGGCCGCAATGACTTGCATGAACGACCTGCCTTCCCCTGGCTGTTCGATTAGAACGCGGGCTGCACCGGAACCGGCCACCAACGGGCCAAGCGCTCGGTCAACACCGCTTGGGTTTGGGCAAAGGTGGCGGCCAGGTCTCCATCGGCCGCGATTCGCACCACTCGATCGGGATCCTGGGTGGCCAAGGCTCCAAACCCCGATCGCACCCGTTCATGGAATTCGATCGCACTGCGTTCTAGGCGATCGGCCGGGCCTCGCCGCGCCGCCCGCCGGGCCAAGCAACAGTCGATCGAGGCATCAAACCACAGGGTTAAGTCACTGGTTAAGCCCGCCGTGGCAATGCGGTTCAGGGTGTCAATCAGAATTAAATCCTGTTGGCGGCCGAAGCCTTGATAGGCCACGGTGGAATCCACAAATCGATCGCTCACCACCAAGGCCCCGGCGGCCAAGGCCGGTTGCAGCACCTGCGCCACATGCTGGGCCCGATCGGCCGCATAAAGCAGTAGCTCGGTGCGATCGGCTACCTCCCAATCGCCCGACAGGAGCAAGTGGCGAATCTGCTGGCCCAAGGCCGTGCCTCCCGGCTCCCGTGTCACCACCAAGGGGCGATCGCCCAAAATGCCGCTGGCCTTGAGCCAATCCACCGCCCGCTCCAGTTGGGTGGTTTTGCCTGCGCCGTCAATTCCTTCAAAGGTGACCAACCGGCCCGGATTTGTCGTAACTGTCGGTGATAAATCCAGTGGTGACAGACCCGATCGCGGCATGGTGTCCAATCCCATAACAACTGTTTCCGTCCCCATCGCCAGCTTTCCCAAGCAAAACCCTTGAGATCTGGTTCTGTTTTGCTCACGATCCCTTGGTTCCGGGCCCCAAGTCCACAGTCGAGAGCAAAAGCGCTTGGGTATTATAGGGTTGGACGCGGTTCTACGCAGTTTCACGCAATCGAATCTTCATGGCTCGTTATACCTGTCTATTCTCCTTCTCACAGCCGTCAGATCAACTGCTTGGCCAGCTTGAACCCTCGCTGACCGATTGCGGTCTCAACGTCGTCCACAAAACCGTTGATTATCTCCTTGCGCGTGAACGACCGGGCAAAGTGTCCTATTACCGTTTGGTGACGGTGGAATTGGTGATCGATCGCGCCGACGAAGTTCGCAATCGCGCTCGCTTAAACCTGATTGTCAAGAATGAAGAGCTGGCCCTTCAGCAAAATAATCATTGTCGGCAAATGTCCGAGCAAATTGGCCAAACCTTGCAGGACAGCGGCTTGCTGGAACTGCTCAGTAGTGTCACGGGCTAGGCAATTCAGGCGATCGCACCGTCAAGGCGTGAGGGTTGGCGGTTGCGCCAAATCGGCAATTTGTTCTAGTTGGAAATTGTCGAGCAAGTCCTCGATCGCCTGGCACAAATCGTGATGGCCCGGTGGTAACTCCGTGAGCAGCACCCGCACCTGATCTTCATCGGCACTGCGGGCGGCTAAGTCCAACGCCAAGCGCCACTCGATCGGCAGTTCCGCAAACCGATCGCGCAGGTTCAGGCTGGGTTGGCCATCGAGCACTGAATGGGGAGCCATGGGCACGGCGATCGGGCAGATGGGGCCCTGGGGAGCCAGCAGGCCGCGAATCAGATCCAACAGCAGAGGACAAAGCGGGGGCGAATTGGGCAGCAAGGTGCAGTCCAGCTCTTGCAAACAATGGTGATCTTGGGGACTGGGGGCAATGGCCACAATCGCACAGGGACGATTCACCAGGTTCTTGCGCTCGATCGCCCGGATGCGGCGAATGGTGGCCAGCCCTTCCCCGTCCGGCAGCCGCAGATCCACCCACAGCAGTCGCGGTTGCCAGGAAGTCCATTGGCGCAAGGCATCCCACCCGTGACGAACACATTGGCTTTCCAAGCCCACCTGTTTCAGATAGTTCACATAGGCCTGGCCCCGATCGAGCAGAGGATCCACAATTAACAAGCGTCCAATCCAGGGTTCGGGCGGCGCGGACTCCAGCAGGGCCAGGGGCTTGCGGGCCGGTGGCTCCGGATGCGTCAACAGGCCATCCAGGCGGGGCAAGGGCACTTGCAGCCGAAAAATGGTCAGGATGCCCGGGCGACTTTCCGCCACCAAAGAACCCCCCATCAGCAGGGCCAACCGCTGCCCGATCGCCAAGCCCAATCCCGTGCCCTGGCGCAGACGACGGCCGGCCTTGGCCTGCACAAAGGGTTCAAAGATGTCAGTCATTTCCTCGGGGTGAATGCCTTCTCCGGTGTTGCTAATTTCAAAAACAAGCAGGTCACCTTCGCCTAAATCAACGGAGAAAGTGACTTGGCCGGGCATCCCAACAAATTTGAAGGCGTTATCGAGCAAGTTGGTTAAAATTTGCCGCAGCCGTCGGCCATCACCCTTCACCCAATGGGGAACCGTGCCCGCTACGGCCATTTGGAAATGAACACGGGCACTGCGCGATCGCATCTCAAAAATTTCATGCAAATCGCTCAGCAGGGCCAACAGATCAAAATCGATCGGCTCCAGTTCCAGATGATCCGTTTCCACCCGGGCGATCGAGAGCAAATCATCAATCAGTTGCAGCAGGTAAGAACCATTGCGGGCGATCGCGTCCAGATGTTCCAGGGCCGGATCCCTGGGGGGGGAAATCAGGCCCAAAACGCGCGATCGCAGCAGTTGCCCAAATCCCAAAATGGCGTGGAGCGGCGTGCGCAACTCATGGGTCACATTGGCCAAAAAGACTGTCTTGGCACGGTTGGCCTGTTCCGCCGCATCCCGGGCCGCCGCCAAATGGTGATTCGCCACCGCCAAGGCCGCCGTTCGTTCCGAAACCTGTCGCTCCAGGTTTTGGTTGTAGCTCACCAATAATTCCTCAGTCACCTTGCGATCGGTGATGTCTTGCAACACCACGATCGCCCCAGTCACGGCCTGCTCACTGTCAAACAGCGGCACGGCCAACACCTCCAAGGGCACGCGCCGTCCGTGGGTTTGCTGCACATCCAGCCGTGTGGGTGCAACGGTTTTTCCTTCCAGGGCCAGGATCTCCGGTAACTGTTGCGTGGGAAATTGCGTCTCGCTGCCGGCCAAGAACAGGCGGTGATGCAAGGTTTCGCAGGTGCGCCCCAACGGTTGCAGCCCGATCGGCAGTTGCAAGAGGCCCCCCGCCACGGAATTAACGTACTGCAAGGAACCGTCTTGGCTCAAAACCAACACCCCCATCGGCAGCGACTCCAGCACTTGGGTTAAGTGACTTTTGCTGTCCTGGAGGGCGCTGAAGGACAAACGCAGGGTGGCCGCCATGGCGTTGAAGGTTTGGGCCAAGGCATCAAATTCGCGCACCCCCGTGTTGCTGTCTACGGGTTGAAACTGGATGCGGGCAGCGGCGCGGGTGGCCTGGTTCAGTTGCTCCAGAGGGCGCAAAACCTGCTGCACCGTCCACCATCCAATCCCCATGGCTAACAGCAGCGCCGTGCCGGCCAACAGCAACATAATTTCGGCGGTTTCTTGCACATCACCCAGAAAGGCCGATTCGGGAACCAACACCGCAATCCACCAATCGGGGGTCGTGGGGTGGTTGCAGCGCTTGAGGTGCAGTAGGTAGCGCTTGCCGTGGAATTGGTAGAGCTGGCTGGTGCGATCGGGCAGATAGCGAAATCCTCCGAATCGATCGAGCAGGTAGTAGCCCACGCTTTGGATGGACCGATCGGGGAAGCTCTGCAAGGACAAGGGGTGCAGTTGGTTCAGTTCGCCCCGCTGTTCCACCCGATAGGGCAACTGATCGCTGGAGGTGGCCACCACCGTCCCCTCATCGGTGAACACAAAGACCTGACCCTGAGGCGGTAGGGGAATCGATCGCAGCAGTTGCCCCACCGTCAGCAGGTTTAAGTTGGCGCTAAACACCCCCAACAATCGGCCGGAGCGATCGTCATACAGCGGCCAGGCATGGTGCATCACCCAATCGGCGCTCCATTGCCAGTTGCGGTTTTGTTGGCGCTGATCCAAACTGCTCCAGGTGGGCTGGCCAACCCCCACCGCCGCATTAAACCAAGCCTGGGATTGGGGTTCGCTGGTCCAATAGAGCCGAGGGCGACCGGCTGGATATCCCCGATCGCTCACGGACCATTGCCAGATACTTTGGCTATTGCCTTGGCCGTTGGCAAAGCGCCGCCACCCTCCTAACCGCGACACCCCGCGCAAATTGCCCTCGGGATCGCTGTAAACCAACTGGCCCAAGTCGGGAAACTCCCGCAACCGTCGCCACAGGTATTGTTCGATCGCCCGCCAATCTCCTTGGGGCCATTGCCCTGTTAGGAAATCATTCGTTTGCAGTTGGGCAACGGTGTTGTAGGTACGAAAGAGGTTTGTGAGCTGTAAATGGGCCTGCTGACTGCTCATTTGCAGCAGTTGCTTGGTGTTTTCGGTGGCAACGGTGCGATTGCTGCGCAGGGCTAAGTAGGCGATCGCCCCCACCACCAGCACCAATTGGATCACAAACGGCACAATGATCAGCCACCGCAGAGAAACCGCCCAACCGCCGCCCGCCGAAGGAGCGGTGGTCTGCGATCGAACCGGGGGTGGCGACTCTGGGGCGGATGGTTTCAAGCGTGCTCTCCTCTAGGGCCGAGGCGCAAGCAAGGGGCTAATCAACAGCTAATCAACAATTGAGGCCGAAATTGGAGCCAAGGCGATTGACCGATCGCACCCAAACTCAAGCATCGGGGCCTAAACATTCGCCGGGTTGAAGGTGCAGGCCGTTGGCAAAGTCCCAGCCGGGTTGCGGCCGTTTGCCCGCAGGCACCACTTGGCGCAACAGTAGATAATCTTGCCCAGTGCGCACCACGGGGCCCCATCCCTTCAGGATGCCAACGATCGTTCCGGGTGGCCCCGCTATCGCCTGCCACTGGGTTTGTAAATTCTCCCATTGGGCGGCAAGGGAACCAAAACTCTCGGGTAATTGAGACCAAAACGTTGAACCCAAAGGGGCCGTTTCCAACAGCTTCAGGCCGTTGCCGCGCAACTGGCTGTGGCCGTTGGGGATCATGGCCCGCACTTGGTTATGGATTGCCAAGGCCGAGTGTGACCAGTCGATCGCCCATTCTTCTTTTTTGATTGGGGGGGCGTGGGTGGCTCCGGCCGGTTGGGGTTGGGGCTGAAGCGACCCATCGGCCAAGCCCCGTAAGGTGGGGGGCAACAGATCCGCCGCGATCGCCGCCAGCCGTTCCGCCAAGCTTTGGGCGTTGTCCAGGAGGTCGATCGGGGTGTCGCCCCGCAGCAACATGGGGCCCGTGTCCATCCCTTCATCCATCAGCATGGTGACAATGCCCGTGAGGCGATCGCCCGCTTGCAAACAGCGCTGAATCGGGGCCGCGCCGCGATAGGCCGGCAGGATGGAGCCATGGCCATTGATGCAACCCAACCGGGGCATGGCCAATATTTCCGCCGACAGCAGTTGGCCATAGGCCACCACCACAAAGGCATCGGCTTGGGTGGCACGCAGGCGATCGAGGGTTTCGGGATCTTTCTTGACCCGATCGGGCTGCCAAACCGGGATCCCCGCCGCCAGGGCCAGTTGCTTCACCGGGGAAGGAATCAGGTCGCTGCCCCGTCCTCGCCGTCGATCGGGTTGGGTGACCACGGCCAAGACCTCAAAATCTGGCTCGTTGATCAGGCGCTGCAAACTGGGAACCGCAAAGGCGGGAGTACCGAAAAAGACAAGCCGCATGGTGATAGGAAAAACAAAACGGTCGGAGGGGCGATCGATGCTGAACCCAACGCAAGCCAAACACCGTGACAAGCGGGCCGATCAGGGGTTCATCAACGGTTCAATCACAATTTCGATTCGTCGATTGCGTTGCTGGCTGGCGGGATCCGGGTCGGGCGTGAGGGGCCGGCTGGCCCCGAAGCCGGCCGTAACCCAACGGTAGGGGCCCGTGAGCCGATCGGCCAGGTATTGACCCACGGCCTTGGCCCGGCGCAGGGTTAATTCTCGGTTGGCGGCCGGATCCCCGATCGCGTCACTGTGGCCGGCAATGCGCACGGTTGCGCCTGGGTAGTTTTGCAAGTCGGCGGCAATGCTGTCCAGAATGGCTCCGGCTGCCGGTTGCAGGTTGCTGTGATTGTCCTGAAACAACAAGTCCGTCGGCAGGGCGATGGTGAGGCGGCCGGCGGTTTGGGTGGGGGTGCTGCGGGTGGGGGATGGTGCGCTGCGGGGTGTGGATTCCGTGCTGTTCAGGGCTTGGGCGATCGCCTGCACCCGTTGCTCGATCGGCCCCGTGGGATTGCGATTGCCCAACTCCCCTTCAATGGCCGTGGCCTCCCCAATCAGGGCATTCAGATCCGCTTCGAGGGCTTGCAGTTGGGTTTGCAGGGCCTTGCGTCGATCGGGGCTGAGGGTTGCGGCTGGAACCGGCGACGCACTCAGGGTTGGACTGGGGCTGGGAATGGGGGCTGGGGGTAAGGCCAGCGGGCCGGGCGAGCGGGGCCAACGGGTTAACCATTGATCCAACTGGCGCAGGGCCAATTCCAGCGGTGGGGTGCTGGTGATGGTTCCCGGAACCCAGCGAGCGGCAGCTACCCCGCCCAAAACCCCTGCAATCCCCAGTCCCAACAGCAGGGCCAGCCGCAACAGGGCAACAAGCCAACCCCAAGGGCCCGGTCGGGGCGATCGAGCCGGAGGACGACTGGGCCGGCGCGATCGGTTCCGATTGGGTTGGGGATCTGGGGTGGGCGGTAGTTCAAACGGCGATTGCAAAACTCAAAACGTCCTATCTTGAGGTTGATCGGGACATAGACCAGACGGGACTGTTTCCATTCTAGGCTGGTTCTTTGCTGGGCCTAGCGCCCGAGCCTGTTTTCAATCCCTTCACAGCCGCCGGGAATTGTGCCGCGTGTGCGTTCCCCGCCCCACATGCAGCAATAGACCCGATCGGCCTCGGACAGATCAACCACGCCGCTCAAGTCGGCATTTTCAATCACGGCTCCTGTGCCTTCGCCGGTTTGGTAGTTGGCTTCGTCGTCCTCGCGCGATCGGGGCGTGGCGGTTTCCAAATTGCCGTAAAACAGCCTGACTCCCTTCAAGTCGGCTCCCCGCAAATTGGCCTCAAATAAAATAGTGCGGCTGAGGTTGGCCCGGGTTAAGTTACAACCGCTGAGGTCGGCTCGCACCAGGTTGGTTTCCCCCAGGTCAACCCACCGCAGATCCGTGCCCTGAAGGTCGGCTCCCGCCAACATCACGCCCAGATCAATGACCCGCACGCCCCGGGCCCGATCTTCTTCATAACCGCCGGAACCGTCCAAGATTGGCCGACCCAGCAGCCGATCGCGCTTGAGGGGTGTAACCAGCTTGGCTTGGGACAAAAAGCGCACAATTTTGGACTTGCCCTCCGCATCCACACTGCCAAGAATGGCGGCGGTGCGGCCTTCCGCGATCGCCCGTTCTTGGGGCCAATCTTCCAAAAAACCCTGCTCATCCAAGGCCAAGTCCGATACACCTTGGAAATAGGCATCGATGGTTTGCTGTTGGGTAATCCGGTTTTGCTGAATGGTTAGATCCCGCGAGAGTACATATTGCTGCCAGGCCACATAGACCGCCAACACGGCGATCGCAATTTGGCCCAAGGCTCCCAGGGCTTCGCTAATCGCTCCCACCGCATCCCAATTGATGCTGAGGCGGGTTCCCTGTTCCCCCTGCGATCGCTCCGTGCCCCACAACAGCAGCAATCCAAAGACCCCAATGATCGATCCCAAGGCTCCCGCGATCGGCACACGCCAGGAGACGGGGATCAGTTGATTCCAGAGCTGGCTGCGAAACGGTGTGAGCAACCATAGACCCGTGCCCAAGGATCCCAAGCCACCAATTAACCCCAGCCAGAGATTGCCGGAAATTAGCCCCATGGCTAACAGGGCGATCGTGGTGGGGACAACCACCGTGGTCAGGGTGCGGGATAGGGGTGAGGCAATTCGATCGACCGGAATCGATCGACTACCCGCGCCACCCTCAGATTTTTCAACAGACAAGCTCATGCAACGGCTCCTTAACCGTTTTATTGAACTCTTCAATTCCCAGAATGCCAAGGGCCAATCATGGCCCCAAAACTTCTTTAAAACGGTAGCAATTGATTTTGACGCAAGCTACAGTTCCCTGAGAGACTAGACCATTAACGCCAGCCACGAGCTTGTAGCGCTGCCGCCCGGCAACCTTGGCAACGCCTGATCTGGCAGTCATCCCTAATGTGAACTTCCGAGAAACATGAAACTAGCGGCGCGGGTCGGACAAGTCACCCCCTCCATCACGCTCGCCATCACTGCCAAGGCTAAGGCCATGAAAGCGAGCGGTCTGGATGTCTGTAGCTTCAGCGCCGGGGAGCCAGACTTCCCCACTCCGGCCCATGTGGTGGCGGCAGCCCAAAAGGCTTTGGATGAGGGCAAAACTCGCTATGGCCCGGCGGCAGGGGAACCGGCCCTGCGCCAGGCGATCGCCCAGAAGCTGAATCGTGATAACCGGTTGCCCTATGAACCGGAGCAGGTGATCGTCACTAATGGGGGCAAACATGCCCTCTACGGCTTGATGATGGCGACGATCGAAGCGGGCGATGAGGTGATTATTCCCGCGCCCTACTGGCTCAGTTATCCGGAGATGGTGGTGCTGGCGGGGGGCAAGCCGGTGATTGTGCCCACCACGGAGGAGACGGGCTACAAGATTACGCCGGAACAGTTGCGATCGGTGATTACGCCGCGCACCAAGTTGCTGGTGATGAACTCGCCCTCGAACCCCACGGGCAAGGTTTACAGCCCTGACGAAATTCGAGCGATCGCCCAAGTGGTGATCGAAGCGGATATTGCGGTGGTGTCCGATGAAATTTACGAAAAAATTCTCTACGATGGGGCCGAGCACCTGAGCATTGCGGCCGTGGAGGGTATGTTCGATCGCACCCTGGTTTGCAATGGGTTCGCCAAGGCCTATTCCATGACTGGCTGGCGCGTGGGCTACCTGGCGGGGCCCCATGCCCTGATTAACGCCGTGGCCACCATTCAGGGCCATGCCACTTCCAATGTTTGTACCTTTGCCCAGTTTGGGGCAGTGGCGGCCCTGGAAGAGTCCCAAGACTGTGTGGCGGAAATGCTGGCAGCGTTCACGGAGCGGCGATCGGTGATGCTGGAGCGGATCCGGGCCTTGCCGGGGATCACCTGCTCAGAGCCGGAAGGTGCGTTTTATCTGTTCCCGAATATTACGAAGCTGGGCCTCGGGTCGATCGAGTTTTGCCAGCGCCTCCTGGAAGAGTTCCAAGTGGCCACGATTCCCGGCTTGCCCTTTGGGTCGGATGCCAACTTCCGCCTGTCCTACGCCACGGATCTGGATACGATTTTGCGGGGTATGGATCGCCTGGATAAGTTTGTGGCTTCTTTGCAGTAGGCGGCCATCAGCGTTCAATCAGGGCGCTGAATCCTCGATCATGGCTTGATTGATCATGGCTTGATTGGGGGATTCAGCGCCAGCGACGGGGTTGTTTGAGATGTGTTGATCGCCTCATTCACCGTAATCAGTTCCCCTAACAGCCATGAACCGCCCCACTAATCCTTTGCAAATTTGGCAGTTGGCGACCCCTCACGATCGGCGAGAGTTTGCCATGGGGCTATTGGTGGCCCTGTCGTTGGGGGTGGGCTTTGGGTTTGGTGCTGAAAATTTCTATGTGGGCCTTTTAACCGGTTTGGTGGTGATGACTCTTCAGCAGCAACAGTTGGCCACGACGGTGCTGTTGCGGGAACTGGGCAAGGTGCGGGAGCTAGTGGATCGATCGGGCGATCGGGCTGAGGATGGGCCCGCCTGAGATTTTGGGGATCCTGAACGGGCGATCGAACCCAGGATGGTGGATTCTGCGGATCGATCCTAGGGGCCAAACAGGTTTGAGAACGGATCTTCAAAAATGCCGGTTTCTGTCCCCAACAGGGCCGGCGGAATCGGCGGCAAGGTGCTAGGAACGGGCGGCGGGCCCACGGGCGTGGCAGCGGGCCCCGGCGCGGGCGCACCAACGACGGGACTGGGCGCGGGCGCAGGGGAAGCGGCAGCCTGGAGATTTTCCGGGAAGAAGGTCGATCGGGCGCGGCTGTTGCCCCCGGATTGCAGGAAGATTGCGCCGTCTTTCATGGAACCCACGCCATAGTTACCCCGGGAAATCAGGAAGGGGTTGGCCTGTTGATAAAACACATTACCGAAGGCTTGAAGTTGCTGATCGCGCATGGACCAAATCAGCCGATCGCTGCTGAGGTTGGCGCTGCGGAGGCGGGACACACCGCGCACATTGCCCAACATTTCGGCATTTTGGTTTTTGAGATCCATGAAGCCCCGATCGGCGTTTAACACCACCTGCTGTTGTCGTTCATAGACCGTTACGGGGCGATCGGCCGTCAGGGACTGGGCTTGGAATTGCCAAATCAGGGAATCGCTGGCCACGTCTACCCCAGGATTGCCGGTGCTGACTTGGGCTTGGTTACGCAAAAAGGCAACGCGATCTTTCAAGCTCACATCTACCAAGTTGCCCACGGCCCGATCGGAAATGACACAGCGGCCGCCCGCACAGTTAAACCGCTCGATGATGGTGCGGGTGTCGCTGCTGACCAGTTGCGGTTTCTGTTGCCACACCACCCGCTGGGATTGCACGCGCACGGCGGGATCCTGGCGCACGCCCACCACGTTCCCGATCGCCTGGGCCACTTGATCTTTCATTTGCCAAATAATGCGATCGGCCCGCAGTTGCATCGGCGGGTTTTGGCCGGTGGCAACGGCCTTGCCCTCCGCCTGGGCCACTTGGTCTTTCATTTGCCACAACACCCGATCGGCCGTCAGTCGGTTGGCTCCCTTGTTCTGAACGGCGACCACATTCCCGATCGCCTCGCTGACTTGCTTTTTGCGCTGCCACACCAGCCGATCGGTCGTCAGCTTCATCTCGGGCTTGCTGCCGGTGGCCACCACCTTCCCGATCGCCTGTAGCTCGTCGGCCTTCATTTGCCAAATCAGCCGATCGCTGTCCAACTTCATCTGGCGATCCTTGGAGACCAGCTTCACCGCCTGCACCATCTCCACCCGGCGATCGCGACTGAACGCCACCGCCTCCTGGGATTGGATCTTGGCCTGGGGATGATTCAGCGTCACCCCGCCCTTCATTTGCAGTTGGAACTTCGCGGGTTCCCAAGTGGCAGAGCCGCCCTGGAATTCCATTTTTTCCCGCACATCCTTGGCGCGCAAGTTGCCGGAAACCTTCAAAACTTGCCCGTTTTGTTCCACTTCCCCCTGTTTGGCCGTGATCTCATAGACCACCTTGCCATCCTGGAACAGCTTGCCCTTCACGTCCGACAGTTTGGCCAGCTTGCGATCGCGAGAATAGCGTGCTTGGTTGGCCCGCACTTCCCACAACACCTGCCCCTGCTTGTCCGCTCGGTTCAGGGTCAAATTGTCAAATACCAAGTCTCCTTGGAAGTCCTCGGCGGCCTTCGTGTCGGCGGCAATTCGTTCCTCCCCTCGGTTGCGATTGCCACAGGCCGTGCTCAGGCCGGCAATCAGTGCAAGGGCGACCAGTCCCCGAATAGCGCGAGTTGGAAAGCTCATAGGTGCAGCAGCGGTTGATCCTGAGTCTGATCTTGGGTTGGCCCCTAGGTTGGATTCTGGGTTGGATTCGGCTGAATTCGTTGGGGTTGAATTCGGCTCGATCGTGGCCGAGGGGGGCTAGCCCATGGGCGATCGCTGGGGATCGAAAAACCGCGATCGTCAACCGCAATTCTAAAGGCGAACGGGCAGGGACGGGATTGCCCAGGCCAGTTTCTTGCGGGACTGGGGCCCCAGCGGGCTGCCATGCGCACCACAACTGAGGGCTGCAAGGGGGCGCAAGCTTAGCTCTCTAAACGCTCTTCATCCGCATGGGGTAAGGGATGGTAGGTGTAGCCTTGGCGGGGGCTTTTTTTGATGTCGTCCTTGATCGCATCCAAATCAATATAGCGATCGGCCACGTTGATCAAATTGTCGCTGGTCATCGATCGCAAGCTGACCACTTCCACCCGGGCCCCGCGATAGCTCACCGCATCCACCGCATAGGCTAAATCCCCATCGCCACTGACCAAAATGGCCGTGTCATAGGAACCCACCAGCGCCATCATGTCCACGGCGATTTCCACATCGAGGTTGGCCTTTTTAGATCCATCGGGGAGCTGAACCAAGTCCTTGGCCACCACCCGATAACCATTGCGCCGCATCCACAACAAAAAGCCCTGTTGCTTTTCGTTGGTGCGATCGACCCCAGTGTAAAAGAACGATCGCAACAGCCGCGACCCGGCGGTCAGGCGGCAAAGCAGTTTGGTGTAGTCGATTTCAATGCCCAATTGCAGCGCTGCATAGAACAAATTTGAGCCATCAATAAAGATGGCAACCCGCCCTCGATTTTCCAGAACTTGCTCTGGCGTAAAGATCGGATCTCGCTCCATGTTGCTATTCATGATTGTTATGCCTCGTCGTTTAAAGAAGAAGATGGAACCTGCTCGATCGCCAGCCCATCGAAAAAGGTTTCAAAGGTTCTTAAAGAGCAAAAAGAAAGAAAAAGATCATCAAAAGCTCGGGACTTTTCAGGAGAGTTCTAGCAACTCCCTTCACGATAACCCGATCGCTCCGGTGGTCAATTCCAGTGCAATCGGTGCTCGCAAGTTACTGCGGCATTTCCAGCTTTTGGAACACGGGTTGCGGTTCCGCCAGCCCTTGCCCTGTCGGTAGGCCACCCCAATGGCCATGCCCCCCTAATTGCTCCCGCAGGGACGGATCCGCATTCACGCGATCGAAATCCACTGCAAACCCCAATTGGCCATAAATCCGGCTGCTCAGTTGAGGCACGATCGGGGACAGCCAATAGGCCGCCAACCGCACCGACTCCAACACCGCATACAGGATTGCTTCCACAGCCGCCCGATCGCCCTGTTTGAACTTCGTCCAGGGGGCCTGCTCGTCTAAGTACTTGTTGCCCGTTTGCGCCAACGTCAGCACCGACTGACAGGCCTCGTGCAGCGCCATGGCCCGATAGGCTCGCCCTGTTCGATCGCCCAACGTCGTGCCCAGTTGGCGCAACGGATCCGTTTCCGCCACCGTCACCGACGGCACCCGACCCTCGCAATACTTGTGGGCCATCTTGAGGGTTCGGTTCAGCAAATTTCCCAAATCATTCGCCAAGTCCGCATTCACGATATTAATAAACCGCGTTTCATTGAAGTCCCCATCGCGGCCAAACTCAATTTCCTTGAGGAAGTAGTAACGAACCGCGTCGCTCCCATAACGATCGATCAATGCCACCGGATCGATCGTATTCCCCAGCGTTTTGCCCATCTTTTGGCCATCTTTCGTTAAGAAGCCATGACCAAACAACCGTTGGGGAATCGGTAACCCAGCCGACATTAACATTGCTGGCCAATAAATGGCATGAAACCTCAGGATATCCTTACCAATCACATGGGTACTGATCGGCCACCAATGCTTCAGGGCATTCTCCAGGGTCGGGGCTTCACCGGGTTCTAACAGTGCCGTCACGTAGCCCAACAGCGCATCAAACCAAACATAAAGCGTATGCTTGGGATCATTGGGCAGCGCGAATCCCCAGTCGATGTTGACCCGTGAAATGGAGAAATCTTGCAGCCCCCGTTCCACAAATGCCAACACCTCATTGCGGCGACTTTCCGGTTGAATAAACTCCGGATGGTCTCCATAAAATTGCTGCAGCGCTGTCTGATATTTGGAGAGCCGGAAAAAATAATTTTCCTCATCGCGCCACTCAGCCTGCTTGTTGGGATGCACCAGGCAATGATGATCCTCCGTTAGCTCCCGTTCTTCCTTAAATTCTTCGCAGGAAACGCAGTACCACCCCTGTTGCTTGCCGGAATAAATGTCCCCCGCAGCCCAAACCCGCTCAAAAAATTCCACCACAATGGCGCGATGTCGCTCGTCCGTTGTCCGAATGAAGCGATCGTAACGGATATTCAGCTTTTGCCAGAGATCGGTGAAACCCTGGACAATCTCATCACAGTGTTCCTGAGGGTTTTTGTTGCGTTCCTGGGCTGTCCGTTCGATTTTTTGGCCATGCTCATCGGTGCCGGTAATCATTAGCACCGGATGCCCCTGTAACCGATAAAAACGGCCCACCGCATCCACCGCCATCGTGGTGTAGGCACTACCGATGTGGGGTAATGCGTTGACGTAATAGAGGGGGGTTGTGATCGTGAAGGGGGACGGTTGGAGGGGAGGCGGGGAACTGGTCAAATCTTCGGTGACAACCATGGATCGACAGACGAGATTAGGGGGATTTGTTAAGCGGAAAAACTGAGTATTTTTTCACAGCTTCTTAGAATACGGCCGAACCGAGCTTGCCGTCTATGGAGTACGGGGCGGGAGTCTGGGAGAGTTGAAGGAATTTTGGATCCAATTTTGGGCTTCAATTTAACCGAACCGGGGGACTGGGGCCAGTTTTACCCTAGGCGATGAGGGGGAAAAGCGGAGGGAACGATCGGGGTTTCCATAGATTTGTGCAGATTTGCGCGGAAGATGCCCCAGGAATGCACTCATCCTGCGGCCTAGTTGAGTAACTTCGGTTGTTGGGCTAGGACTGGTATCCCTACGCCTTGAGGCTGCGGAGGATGTCAATCTGCCGTCAATCGGTAGGGGCTGCGCATCCCTGGCTTGAAGGTTCCAACCCAAA
This sequence comes from Limnothrix sp. HT2024, assembly GCF_059138625.1. Taxonomy (NCBI): domain Bacteria; kingdom Bacillati; phylum Cyanobacteriota; class Cyanophyceae; order Pseudanabaenales; family Pseudanabaenaceae; genus Limnothrix; species Limnothrix sp. HT2024. Next base: position 2,481,473 of record NZ_CM181121.1, on the reverse strand, counting down.
CCTCGTAGGTGCCAGCCGGCCATTGGGGTGCGGTCACTTGGGCGGAAGCCGTGCCCACGGTGTCATCGCCACAGAGGAGCAGTCCGTTGGGGCCGCGCACGGCCAAGGTGGTGTCGTCTTGGCCGCTGTTGACACTGAGGGTCAGGTTGGCGATCGGGGTTTGCAGGGTCAGGCGGTGATTGGGACTCAGGGAGCTGAAGCCAAGACAATCGTGGCCCGCTTGGTCGGTCGATCGCCCCAGGACAGCGGAGGGCAAGTCATGGGAGCCGATCGCCGTGCCGGTGAGGGAACCCTTGGGACTGTTGTTGGAAAGGGTCAAGTCCCCATCAATGGAAGTCTGGGCGATCGCGCGGGTGGCCCAGCAGCTCACCATGGCACAACCTAAGGTCAAAATCAGGGCAGGTTTCACGGTTCAAGGTCTCCAGTCGCAAGCTGAATGGGTACTATTCAACCTATTCTCAGCGGTGCGACCTTGGCCCGCCGTTTCGACCTATTTTTGATCCGACTGTGGCAGTTCCACGGAGACAAAGATGCCGTTAATTTTGGGGGCGATCGGGGCGGTGGCCCTGCTGCTGTTTTTGGACTGGACTGTGGTGGGGGCCTTTGTGGCCGTTATTCGTGGCTGGGTGGGTTGGGTGTTGCCGTTGCCCGGTTGGTTGGCGGCCGTTGGGGGATTGGCTTTTTTGGTTTGGTGTCTGAGCGAGGATTAGCGCTGAAAATTGGGTGTCGAGAATTGGGTGTTGAGAATTGGGTGTTGAGAATTGGGTGTTGAGAATTGGGTGTTGAGAATTGGGTGTTGAGAATTGGGTGCTTTTAAAATCGCATAGTCCTAGCAGTTAGTCCTAGCAGTCCTAACGGGGTTCGATCGCGGCGGCAACCGCCAATGGCTGTTTGGCATCGAGAGGCAGTTGCCCATCGATCGGAATTTCGATCGTGAAAGTGGTGCTCTGGCCCAGCTGCGATTGGCAACTGAGGCGACCACCATGCTTTTCCTGCACAATTTTGTAGCTGATGGATAGGCCCAAACCGGTTCCTTTACCCACATCTTTGGTGGTGAAAAAGGGGTCAAAAATGCGCTGAAGCAAGCCATCGGGAATGCCTAAGGCATTGTCTTGAATTTGGATTTTGACCCATCGATCGGGCGTGGTTGCCGTAAAAATTTCGATGGTGGGGATCCGCTTCTCCTGAGGATTCAGAATTAATTCCTCTAATGCATCGATCGCGTTCGAGAGCAAATTCATGATCGCTTGGTTTAATTGCCCCGGATAGCAGGTGACCAAAGGTAGATCGCCATAGTGCTTTTTCACCACAATCTCCGATCGCCCCTTACCCGACTTCAAGCGACTGCCCAAAATCACCAAGGTGTTATCAATTCCTTCATGGAGATTGACCTGTTTATAGTCTGCTTCATCCAGCCGTGCAAAATTTCTGAGGGAAGTCACGATTTCACGAATGCGTGATGCTCCTACTTCCATGGAACTCAGCAGTTGGGAAAAGTCTTCGATGATAAAATCCAACTCCTCATCATCAATAGGGCCGCTTTCGGATTCCACTTGTAAAGGCTGATCATCCCGATCGCGGTAAGCTGCCATCACAGTCAACAGTTGATTCATATAGAGCTTGGCGTGAACTAAATTACCGTAGATAAAATTCACAGGATTATTAATTTCATGGGCGATTCCTGCTACTAATTGCCCTAAACCTGACATTTTTTCACTCTGAACTAACTGGCTTTGGGCTTGCTTGAGTTCCAGCAGAGTCGCTTCCAAATCATCATTTTTCTGGCCCAGGTCAACCACGACCGTTTGAATTTCGGCTGTCATGCTATTGAACGTGGCGGCTAAGGCTCCCAACTCATTTTGTTGTGAAACTTGAACCTTGGTTTGATAGTTGCCTTCTCGGATTTTTTTGGCGGCCGCCGTTAATAAGGTCAAGGGCTGAATGAGCGATCGCGTGACCAACATCCCGATCGCGGTCGAGATCATAATTGAAATCAATAGGGCCCCCAACAACACTAAGCCCCACTGTCTGACGGGGGCATAAACTTCCTGCAAAGGCAGCTCCACCACCACATACCATTGGATACTAGACATATAATCCGTGACCCCGAGCACTGGCACATTTGCTAGACCTTGATAGGAGCGAACTCGGTTGGAATTGGTTCGTTTTTCCGTGGCGTATTGAGTGACATTGGCAGGTGCTTTTTGCAACTGAAAACGCTGATAGGTTTCGTTGGGCGATCGAGTTTTGGCAATTAATATCCCTCGTCGATCCAGAATGTAGGTATAGCCTGTTTGACCGACTCGATTATGAGCAACAATAAAATCAAGAAACTCTAAATTAACTTGAGCCACTAGTACCCCATCCAATTGATCTTGCTGGTTATGCACAGGAATGGCGATGGTGATTGCGGGAACTTGTGTCCTAGGATTCAGTTCCACTTGGGTAATCTGTCGAGATTGATATTGAAACACCCGTTGCACCACGGAATAATAGGGACGAGTGAGGGCAATGGCCGCCGCTTCATCACGCACGTAGGGGGCAATGGTAGTTAATAGCTTGCCCTGGCGATCGAACAGGGCAACAGACTCATAACTGTGGTTATCGCGCACCAATCCTTCGAGCATATTGCGATGTTCCCAAGGATGTAGCTCGCTGAATCCGCGCACCTTGGTTAAATAGCTCAAATGGAGTTGCATATCGTCCAAATAGGTCTCAATGCGACTGACGATCGATTGGGATCGAATTTGTTGAAGCTGCAAAGTGCGATCAATATAAGACTGGTAGCTCAAACTAATGAGAGCACCCCCAATTAAAACCACATTACCGATCACCAAGGTCACCAATCCCACCCGCATTAACATTGCCAGGGAATATTCACGAGCAAAGAAACGGCGGAAAAAGGTTGCTTTCATGGTGATGTGATGAAAAAGAGAAAAATCCCTTGAACCCGGTCTGAATTTGGTGAGCAATGGTCAAGGCTCAAGGATAACGGTCTTGAACTAAGAAGTCTTAGACCTGAATGAGTTCTTGTCGGTTAAGGTCAAGGGACAAGCCAAAGGATTGGGGCCCACCCACCTGCTCGATCGCTTGTCGGACAAAGCGCTCATCTACCAAATCCTGTGCAATGGCTTGGGGATCGAGGTTGCGCAGAAATTCAATTTCGCCTGTGATCAGCGTCGATTGAAGCGATCGCACCAAGGCTGTTGTATAGGATGGAAAAGGATAGGGCTGGAATGCGATGCGTTGTGATCGCCATTCCGGATGTTTAATTACCCCTTGAATTCGGTAAAACTCTGAATCAGAATAGGTCAGAACACGATCCAAAATGGACACTGGATAGGGCATATAATTTCCCCCATCCCGAGAGAGCAAATAGGCTAATTCAGATCGATTAATTTGAGACCATTGTTGTGCTTGAATAATCGCATTCACCACTCGTTGAGTCCATTGGGAATGTTGCCTAACGTCCGCTTCATGCATCAACACCACACAGCAAGCATGATCTTTCCAAACATCTCCTGTTAGACGTAATAATTTGCCTATGTGTGTCAATTCTGCCGCTGCATTATGGGGTTCCGCCACGATATAACCCGCTATTTTTCGAGCCTTGAGAGCTGCGACCATGTCCGGTGGCGGCAACACTTGCAACGCCACTTCCCGATCGCCCAATTTGCGAGGTTCCGTCCCATGAACCGGCTGCAATCCGTGATCTCGCAACAGAATTTGCAAAATGACATTGTGCAAGGAATACCAAGAGGGAACGGCGAGCGATCGTCCGGCTAAATCTTGAACCTGATTGATTTCCGGCAAAACCGTGATTGCAGAACCGTTCGTGTGGTTCCAAGCCATCACTTTGGCGGGAAATTTCAGGCCATAACGCATCCAAATGGCCGTAGGCATCAGGATATGAATCAGGTTGACCTCCCGCTTCATAAACGCTTGGGCGATCGCATCCCACGATCGATAGCGTTGGATGGGGGCAACGTCTAAATCCTCATGGGCATAAAAGCCTTTTTCCTGGGCTGCTAATAGGGGTGAAGCGTCGGTGATGGGTAAGTAACCAATTTTGAGGCGGGGTTCTTGGGTGCCCAAGGCCCGATCGAGCCATCCAGTTTGACATCCACCCAAAGCACTGGCCAATCCTGTGGAGGTTGCAAATAAACCAGTTAAGTGGAGCCACTGACGGCGGGTTAATGGTTGAGTCCAAGAATCAGGAATAGCCATGCAAATGGACGAATTTGAAGGAAAAGCAAAGACGCGGTGATTGAATCAAGCCATCGGGGCCAATGGCTCAGAAGTCTTGCTGAGAACTATGGTTGAGCAATGGGGTTGAGCAATAAGGCTGAGCAATGGGGTTGAGCAATAAGGCTCAGAGAGGTGGCTGAGAAATAGGGTTAAAAATCTCATCAACTTCATTCTGAAAACTGACCCTTGGACCAAGTTGTCTAGCCTAGTAACCATTATCACTTTCCAAACCCTATTATTCGAGGCAAGATCTCAATGCTTCCCAGTTACTTCCCGGTTACTTCCCAAAAATGGGTCAAGAAATGCTGATCATCGCGGCAGGCGCAAAATGCTAATGACGGGTGTTGATGTTCATTCTTGAGGTTCAGGGCTGATATCTGAATAGGTGTTCAGGAAATAATTAAAACGTCAATGAATAACAGGTTGGATATCAGGCGCAATATCAGGCGCGATATCAGGTGTGATATCAATCCTGGTATCCATACTGACTTGTGAACTGGAAGATGGGCTGAAATATCGTAAATTTGCAATATATAGGGCTGAGATCAGGGAATTTTTCAGGCTGATAAAAGTTTTCTGAGATTTTTGATGGACAGGTGAAATCGTCAGGATCGGCGGCTCTCGAATCATCAAGCCCCAAAAAGTGGATGGGTGCTCCATGAATCGGGATCCAAAATGGTGCTCGCGAGATCTCCCGGCGGGTATTGGTCGATGCGCCTTGGTTGAAAGACCAGCGCGACTTGTATGTTTGTTAGTATTCTTGAGCGCTTACTCGCAAAACAGTATCGGGTCTGATTTTGAGCTTGTCGCCTTCCCAACTTCCAGTTTCCTGGTCTTCGGCTGACCTTGATCCGCAGCCAGCGGCCCTGGCTAGGGTGGCTGAGTTGCGATCGACCCTGCGCCAGCAACCGATCGGGCCAGAAGCAGCGGTGTGTTATGGCCAGTTGGGGGCAGCGCTGGCAATGTTGGGGCGACGAGTGCCGGCCCTGTGGGCGTTTTTGCATCAGGCTCTTTGTGCCGGTTGGGACGATGCGGACTTGGCCTACCGGGAATATCATCTGCTGCCGACCTGCGCGATCGAGCAGCAAGCCCACGCCCATCACCAACTGGCCCTGTGGCTGCGCGATCAGGACTGTTGGTTGGGGGCCCGCATGGCCCTGGAGGAGGCGATCGCCCTCAATCCAGACGCACCGACCACTTGGACGGCCCTAGGCGATTGGTGGCGAGACTGTCCCGACCCGGCCTTGGAACCGGAGCGGGTCGATCGGGCCTTGGCGGCCTATCTCCAGGCCTTGTATCGCAACCCCACCTACCGCCGACCCTACGATCACTTGTTTCGGTTGCTCCAACGGGCGGGCCGTTTTGAGGATGCCCTGTCCTGTGGGCGCAAGTGGGTTCCGCGTTCCCTGGTGTTGGCCGATCGCCAGCAGGTTCCCCCGGAATTACCCGCCGCCACCTTGGACTATTGCCCGATCGACCCGGCCGATCGGGTGCAGCTCAGGGCTTCCCGATCGCCCCTCGGAGAGCCGCCCCATCCCGACCTTTGCGCCACTGAATACGAAGTCGATCCCACCTTTGTGGTCACCCTGCCCCAGGGCCGGGCCTGGACGGATCATTACACCAGCGCCATTTTTACCGAAACGGGCGCATTGGTTCAGGAACTCTCCCTCGGCAGCGCGGAGTTGGTGGCCCTGTCGGAGCAATTGCCGCCGCCGCGTCGGGTTGCGGGAACCGTCGCCCTGTTGTCGGTGGCGGGGGGGTCAATGTTTTGTCACTGGTTGCTAAATCTCCTGTCGCGGTTGCGGCTGCTGGCCGATGCGGGCTGGACGTTGGATCAGTTTGACTATGTGGCGGTGAATGAGCAGGAATATCGCTACCAAGTGGAAACCCTCGAACTGTTGGGCATTTCGCCCCAAAAGCTGATTATTAGCAATCCAGACGATCGCCATATTGTGGCCGATCGGCTGGTGGTGCCCTCGCGGGTCGATCGCGCCACGCCCTGGATTTGCGACACCCTGCGGCAACTATTCTTGCGACCCGCCATTATTCAGTCCATGGCCCCGCACGATCGGCTCTATATCAGTCGTGACTGGGCCAAATATCGCCGCGTCGTGGACGATCGCCAACTCAGTGATTGGCTGGTGCGTCAGCATGGGTTCAAAATCGTGCTGCTGGAAAGTCTGTCCTTTGCCCAACAGGTTTCCCTTTTGGCCCAAGCCAAGGTGGTGATTGCGCCCCATGGAGCCGGCCTCACCAATCTGGTTTTTTGCCAACCGGGCACGATCGTCCTGGAACTGTTTTCGCCGCGCTATGTGCCCAGCTACTTTTGGGAAATTGCCGACCTGATTGGCCTCGCGCACTATCACCTGGTGGGTGAACCCCTGGATCGCTATCCCGATCCGGAGGCGATTTTGAACTATCGCTTCTCGGATCCCGGGGCGGATGGGATTTGGATTCCGTTCGATCGCTTCCAAACGGCCGTCAACCATTTGCTGACCCAGAGTTAACCCAGGGCTAACCCAACGCAAATCCAGAACTGCTCGATCGCCCTGCTTACATCCCTGCTGACATCAAGGACAATTGATACTCCCCATTAACATTCATTCGGGTTAATGAGTGTTTTCTGGCGTTGGGCTAAACGTTGGGGATCGCAAGAATTCAGTCATTGGTCAGGGGCATCTACCGCCCAAAACTCGATTTTTGGGCTGACTGAGGAACACCCGTTGAGGCCGGTTCTAAACTCAATAACCAGGTGAAAAAATAGGAAGAAATAGACTACTTACACGAATCAACTAGTAGCCCTCATCCTCCCAAGCTTTCTTTCCCAAGATGGGACTGATTGATTAATAAAACTCTTAGAGGATGTCTGAAAAGCCGAAATTGCTACTCTGTACGCCCCAGTGATCGACTTAGACAAGATGCTCAAGCCCCTTGCCCCCACGACTATTGGTGCTTGCCCGTGCCAAATAATACCTTTTAAACATCCTCTTAGTATCCTAATTTTGTAAGGGTTTTAAAATTGCTGTATCCCAACAATTCCAAAACGTTTGTCAGTCAGCCAGCACGATGGCCGCAGAGAAGCCAAAACAGTTGGGTTACAGCGATCTCGTTTCTGGTCGGCAAGTCCTTCTCCCAAGTAAAAAGAAGGATTTATATCAATTTTGTTGTCAATGCTACAAATACTAAAAATTCTGACCGGAAACCATTATTGGTTTTAGACTGCCCGTAGTGTCTACTCACGAAATTCATATAAGGCATACTAATTTCGATTGTCAGCGCCACAAATTTTGTACTAAAACCCTTATCAGTCAAGAATCTTGAGTAGCGCCAAATCAGGAAACTGCAAAAGCTATCAAAGCTCAATGACTGTTTGCTTGACACAAACAGTTAACTAATTTATCTTTGATGCCAATATGTTCAAAATGCGTATTAAATCCGACTCGTAATCAGTGGTGCGAAAAATTTAAATGCTTCAAAAAAAATTGCTTAATTGGGTGCATCTGGGTTCTGCAATATCGGTTTTAGTTGCCTTTCCCGCAAAGGCTGATTTGGTACTAGAGAGTTCAGCCAAACTAGAACCATCTGACACTTCCGAATTCCAATCTCCTAGCACCTTAAACTCCCCGCTCAACGAAATCATTCGTGTCAGCACTCTTGAGGCGCAGCGCCCCGCTACTACCGTCGAAGACTGGCTGTCTCAATCTTCCAATCCCGTTGCCGATTCCTCGTCACCCATTCAAATAACGGGTGTACGACTCAATTCAACAGCTAGCAGCATTGATGTCATCCTAGAAACAGTAGGCAATGCGGCGCTGAGCGGTTCTACTGCCACGGAAGGAGACAGCCTCATTGTTGATATTCCCAATGCTCAGTTGCAGTTGCCAGAAGGCAATCCATTTCGTCAAGAAAATCCTGCTGAAGGCATTAGCTCAATCGATGTAAATAATGCCACACCAAACAGCGTGCGAGTCATCATCACTGGAAGCACCGGCGCACCAGTAGGCAATGTAGTTGCCAGCCAGCAAGGGTTAACTCTGAGTCTGACGCAGCAATCCTCAGAGGAAGGAATTGAACTAGCAGAAGAAGAAGTGGAACTGGTTGTCACAGCACAGAAACGGACTGAATCAGCCCAAGATGTTCCCATTAGTCTGACGGTTATTCCTCAGCAGACTTTAGAGGATGCCCAGATTGATTCGTTTCAAGAAATTGCCAACAACACGCCCAACTTCAGCTTTTTCCCGACCAATGCTGGAGGCTCTGACTTTAGTTACTACAGCATTCGTGGTCTGAATAACTTTAACTTTTTAGTTAGCCAGGACAGCGTTGGTTATTACATTGACGATGTTCCTTTTGACTTCGGTGCTTTCCTAGACTTGGGATTACTGGACTTGGAGCGAGTTGAGGTGCTGCGAGGCCCCCAAAGTACGCTGTATGGAAGAAGTAGCCCGGCTGGGGTGGTTAATGTCATTTCTCGCCGGCCAACCAATGAGTCAGAGCTGCGCATTGCAGGGGGCTATGGTAGCTATAACTCTCGAGAAGTGCAGCTATCGTATAGCAATGCTCTGATTCCCGATCGATTGGCATTTCGATTAGCAGGAACCTATCAAGCCAGGGATGGGGTATTTGAGAATGAAACCCTCGATCGCATGGTGGGCGATCGCGAGCAATTCCTGGGACGAGCACAATTGTTGTGGACTCCTTCGCAGGAATGGAGTGTTTCATTTAACACTTATGTTAATGACGCTGACAACGGTGATCCTGTCTTTACCAGGCAGGATGCTGACGATCCCTTTGAAACCTTAAAAGCGGTTGATGGGTTCGTTCGACTCAACAGCAACACTCAAGCCTTGAGAGTCGGCTACAACGGCCCTGACTTTCGGGTGACTTCAATTACCACACGACGCTTCAGCAACCAAGAAGTTTTGTCGGGGGATAGTTTTGCTCCGCCGCTTGATTTGCTTCGTTCAGTAATTGATTTCAACTCGACCGTATGGACGCAGGAAATCCGAATTCAGTCTCCTGAAAATGCTGACCGATTTAAGTGGCTAATCGGTGGATATTACGAGTCCCGTGCATTCGATGTTGACAACGATGCCTTTGAATACACAGCCCTTGGCGCTAGCCAGTTTGGTTTAGATTCTGCTGGACAAAATCGAGTGATTGCTGAACAGGATCGCAGCACCTATGCGATTTTCGGGCAGGTTGACTACAAGCCAATTGATGCGCTCACTCTTTTTGCTGGGCTGCGGTATGAGACATCGGATTACGACCTCGATCGCCGTCGTATCTTTGAAGCAGCAGACAGCGTAACCGTCTTAAGTCCAGAAATTCAAACCGAAGACAGCAGCAGTGAACTGATTCCCCGGTTCGGGATGCAATATCGCTTTAGCCCAAACGTGATGGCTTACGCCACGATCGCCAAAGGTTATCGACCGAGTGGGTTCAACTATCGCGCTGATACGGAAGATATCCGCAGCTATGACGAGGAAAAGACCTGGACGTATGAAGTTGGAGTGAAATCTTCCTGGTTTGACGATCGCCTGACCGCTAACCTCTCGGTATTTCACAATGATGTTGACGGCTATCAGGTGTTGCTAGTTGATGATTTGGGTTTCTTCAGAAACATTGCCAGCGCGGACGTGGAAGCAACTGGGTTGGAGTTTGAACTAGGTGCAAAATTGGCAAAAGGATTGGATGTTACTGCTGGGGTAGGCTACGTCAATAGCCGATTCACGCAGTACAGAAATCCCCTCACCGGCAGCGACTTCAGCGACAATCGCGTTCCCTTTGCCCCTGATCTGACCTACAACTTAGCGTTGCAGTATCGTAGCCCCGGTGGCATTTTTGCCCGGGCTGAATTGCGTGGCTATGGCACAACGTATTTTGATGATGCAAATCAAGTGACGCAAGACCCATTCGCGATCGTCAATTTGCGTCTGGGCTATGAATGGCGCAATTATGGCATTTACGTCTTTGCTAACAACTTGTTTGACACGCGCTACATTACCTCTGGGTTCCAATTTCCACCGCCCAATGTAACAGCAGGCTTTGGTGAACCCGTCACTTATGGGCTGCAATTTCGAGCAAGTTTCTAGGGAGACCGGTGAGCTGAGATGAAAAAGAAACTGATTCTGCTCGCCAGTCTTTATATCTCCCAGTATCTTCCAACCACGTTTTTTATCCAGACTGTTCCGGTGTTGATGCGACAACAGAATAGGTCGCTGGGCGAGATCGGCTTTTTGGGTTTTCTGATCATTCCGTCTGCCTTGAAGTTTCTTTGGTCTCCCCTAGTCGATCGGTATCGTTTCCTGGGGTTAGGACGTTATCGTGGTTGGATTATTGGCTGTCAAAGCTTATCGATCGCCACGCTGCTGGTGAGCGCTTTTTTGGATGTGCAGACCAATCTGATCGGATTGCTAGTCTGCATGTTTTTAGCTTTCTTATTTTCTGCCAGCCAAGATATTGCTACGGATGCTTTAGCCGTTAACCTATTGCTGCCTCGCGAGCGTGGAATTGGCAATGCGATTCAAGCGAGTGGTAATTTTTTGGGAGCGATTATTGGCGGAGGCGTAGCCTTGACTTTACTGGATAAAGCTGGGTTTCAGACTACGCTGCTGACCATGGTGATCGCTTTGCTGCTGTGCTTGATCCCTACTTTGTTTTATCAAGAGCGCCATGATCCAGCCGCCCAATCTGCTGTATTCAAGTCCTACTTTCAGCCATTTATTCGCTTTTTTTCTCGTCCCAATTTATGGATATGGCTGCTGGCAGTGCTGCTGTATATGATTAGCGAAAATGTTTCGAGCACTCTAATTCGTCCCCTGTTGGTTGATCGTGGCTTATCTTTATCTGAAATTGGTTGGTTACTGGGTATCGCCAGCTATGTTTCTAGAATCATTGCTGCATTGGTGGCAGGATTGCTGATCGCATCATGGGGCAGCAAGCGATCGCTGATTACCTTTGGTGTTATTGCCAATGTTGCGACGCTGTTGTATATCTTGCCTGCTGCTGGTGTTGCCAGTCCGTCTGTCCTCTACATGGTCTGCATTCTTGTTAGTGCTGCTCAGAGTATGGCCTACACGGCCCTCTTGACTGGCATCATGGATCGCAGCAATCCTGCGACCGCCGGTACTGACTATACAACTCAAGTTTCTGTCGTGTTTGTGGGTGTGGTTGCCAGCACAATTTTCAGTGGAATCGTGGCTGAGGCGATCGGATATGCACTCACGCTGATCATCAGTGTGGTTGTGAGTTTATCGAGTATTCCATGGGTTGCTAAAGCATATAAGAACAGTTACTAAATCTGACAGAGCTTCTACATCGCCATTTCAAAAAGACAGGCACGGGATCGCAGTGGGAATCGATCGGGTGTCCGTCTTTCTGTCGTTTAGAGGATTTCTGAACAGCCAAAACGGCTACCTTGTGGGCTGCGTTGATCGACGAAGACGTTGCATTGATCGACAAAGACAAGATGCTCAAGCCCCTTGCCCCTGAGGCTACTAGCACCTCTGCAAGTGCTCCAAGTGACTTCTCAGGCATCCTGGCCGCTGTGCAGACCCCGGACTGATCCCAACGCGATCGCTCGATCGCGTTGGGATCGCCTCGAATCATTATTTTTGCAACTAATTATCATTTACAATCACGGTGCAATCAGAATGATGCACTTCTTTTCTAATAAAACTCCGTTAAGTCTCTAACTAAGAATGGTATTTAAACTGTCTGATCAGTCTGATCGTGATCGAGAGTCCTTGGGTGGTCAGTCGGCCAGCGCTCCCGATCCCCCGATCATGGATGCTTCCTCAGCCGTTGCGTTGAATGTGCGAAATCCGCGTGACCAACGTGAACCGGGTAGCCCTAGTCATGAATGGAACCTTGAGCCAGATCCTGGAATTGCCCTGGCGTTCCATTGCCGTCGTCAGCTAACGGATCGGAGGCGCTCTCGATCGCGATCGGCGGGCGTTCATGCGGGGGAATGGGTTATGACGTTGGCGGCCAGTTGCCCGATCGACGATCGCCCAACCCAGGGACGGCCATTATTCGTTGGGTTAGCCACCGACTACGACTCAAGGGATGCGGTCGATCGCGCCCAAAATCCATGGGCTGCGGTGCGAACTTTGCGTATTGATCTGTATTGGGCCCCCGATCGCTCGCAACAGTTCAATCTGGGGCTGCTTGACCTGTGGACTCTGTTGGCGAGCGATGAAACTTGGCTGCGATCCAATGCCCAGGGCGATCGGCTCACCACGGCCATGGAATTGGTGCTGCAACAGATGCTCGGCTGTGGCTTTGAGGGGGCCATGCGGCAACTGTATCTCGAGAGCAAAGCCGTAGAACTCTTGGCTCTCTGGCTGGAACAAGTCCAGACCAGGGCCACACCAGCGGCCGATTTGCCCAGTCAGCCGCCCGCACCACCCACCCTCAAGGACGGCGATCGCGATCGAATCTACCAAGCTCGGGATATTTTGCTGCGGCGATTTCGTAAACCACCGTCCCTGAAGGAGTTGGCGCATCAGGTGGGGCTAAATGACTGCACCCTGAAGCGGCAGTTCAAACAGGTTTTTGGCACGACGGTCTTTGGTTATTTATACGACTACCGGATGGAGCAAGCCCGTCGCTGGTTGCTCGATCGCCAATGGTCGGTCACGGAGATAGCCCGGCGCGTGGGCTACAAAAACCTTTGCGCGTTCAGCACGGCCTTTCGCAAAAAGTTTGGAGTCAGCCCGCGATCGCTCCAGCGCCAGGGCCAGGCCACGGGCGATCGCGAGGGCTAGTGCGCTCCTAAAAATTCCGTTTCTCCAAAGAAAAATTCCGTTTGAGCAAACTTTAGTCCCCCATTTTGGGGGAGTGACACCGTAAGATCATCTCGCCAATTAGTTGAAAGTAGTTCTCAACTATTTTTAATGCTTGTGACTCACCGTCACGATGGCTGGTGCGAGGGGATTGGTGCAATTTGATGACTTTAAAACTGGCTTTGGGAGTTTTGCGCACTTGCATGGGGCTAGTGCTGGCTGTGGAACCGTCGGAATCGGGAGCGATCCTGAACTTAGCGGAATTTTCGCAACCCAGCACCTCCGTGAGCGATTGGCTGGCCCAGGCTGCATCGGATCCGGTGCGCATCACGGGGGTGACCTTGGAGCCAACGGAAAGGGGGCTGGACATTGTGTTGACAACGGCCCAGGGGCAACCCCTGGCCATTGATGCCACCCGGTTTCGGGCTGAGGGCAACCAACTGCTGGCGGACTTGCCCAATGTAGTGCTAGCTTTGCCCAATGGGGCAACGTTCCAGGCGGCCAACCCCACAGCAGATATTGCGGAAATTCGGCTGGTGCAACGAGAGCTGGGCTTGGTGCAGGTGGTGGTGACGGGGGCGGCAGGGTTGCCGCGCAGGGAGGTGGCGTTGGTGGCCGATGGGTTGGCCTATACGCTGAATCCCGAGGCGATCGAACCGGCCGAAGAACTGGTGGTGACGGGCGATCGCGCACCGGGATATAACGTGCCCAGCGCTTCTGTGGGCAGCCGCACCAACACCGACAGCCTCGATTTGCCTTTTTCGGTGCAGGTGGTTCCGGAAGAGCCACTGCGCGATCGCCAGGTACAAAGCGTCAACGAGGCCCTGCGCACGGTGGCTGGGGTCACGCCCGATAACCCCTCCTACTCACCCTTTGAGGGTTTCACGATCCGGGGATTCACGGGCCGGCGCGACAACACCAACATCACGTCCCTCATTGCCCTCTCAAATTGCGCTTTCAAATCTTTCAAATATCGATCGCAGCGAAATGCTGATTTGAACCTCAGAGGATATCTGAGCAGTATCTTTCAGTACGGATCAGGCATCAATTGTCGTGGGAGCAAGGGGCTGAGGGCCTGTCGTCGTTTCGCCTGCAACCCTAGATCTGCCGTTAGCGGATCGTTGTAACAAGGGGCTTAAGCCCCTTGTTACAACGATTGGGGCACGGAAAATCAACCGTATCAGCCTCACCTTGAAAAATGATGACACCCCCTAAGCCCCTTGTCTGCGTCGATCACTGGAGCGTACAAAGTAGCAATTTTGGCTTTTCAGATATCCTCTCAGGAGAGTCACCATTCATTAGTCAAAATTTTGCTTGAAATTAATCATTTTCCAATTAGGTTCAAATAGCGATGCAGAAGCTGGGTGAAATTTTGGTGGCAGCGGGAGCAGTTGCGGTTCCCCTCACGTTGTTTTCAGTGTTGGCGATCGCCCTGATCATCGAGCGAGTGGTTTTTTGGTTTCGAGTTAATCGACGGCAAACCAAAGCCATTCGGGAAGTGTTGGATCTCTATGAATTTGATCCATTGCTGGCAGTTGAAAAACTCAAGCGCAACGTAGATTTACCTCTGGGGCGAATTTTCCTGGCGGCAGCATCCTTAGAAGAAGCGGAACCCGATGAAATTGCCCTGGCGATCGATGGGGCTACTCAGGCAGAAATTCCCGTTTTAAAACGCTTTAACAACATCTTCGACACCATCATCACGCTCTCCCCCTTGTTGGGATTGCTGGGAACCGTGTTGGGGCTAATTCAATCCTTTAGCTCTCTGAATTTAGGCGATGTGGGCGGTGCAAAAACCACCGCCGTGACTTCCGGGATTAGTGAAGCCTTGATTTCTACCGCCTTTGGGTTGGTGGTGGCGCTGTTTACGCTGTTTTTTGCCAATACCTTTCGAGGATTTTACCTACGGCAAATTGCCCTGATTCAAGAATATTCAGCGGAACTGGAACTCCGGCATCGGCGCTATTGGAAAAAAATGCGACTCAAACAAACCGAGGAGACACCCTATGCGCAGACGAAGAAGTATTGAAGAACCGGATTTGCCGCCTCGGATTGAAATTGTGCCGATGATCGATGTGATCTTCGCCATTCTGACCTTTTTTATTATGTCTACGCTCTTTTTGGGGCGGTTTGAAGGGTTGGCGGTGAATCTGCCGAAAGCCCAATCTGCTAAACCCCAAAAGGTGATTCGAGCCACGGTGACACTCGATCCCCAAGGTGGTTTATTTCTGAACAAAACCCCCGTGGCGATCGACTCTTTGACCAATGCGATTCGAGGACTTCAGCAATCGGGACAGGATTTAACGATCGTCCTGAATGCGGATGGTTCGGTGACCCACGATCGCGTGGTGGCGGTGATGGATCGGGTGCGCCAAGTGGAGGGGGCCAAACTGGCGATCGCCACCCAAAAAGTCACTCCGCCCTAAGGGATTGCTTACCTATTTTTGCCCGATCGCTCGATGGTTTAAATCCGCCTATGGACAGCTCACAACTGATTGGTCAGCAGCGCCAAAAAGAATCTCGGTGGCTGAAACGGTTTTTGTTAGGTAGCCTTTGCGGGTCGGCGGCGCTGCATGGCTTGGCTTGGGGCTGGCAGGTGCAGGATTTGTGGGGCGATCGCCCGGTCAGTGACGACACCGAAATGGAAGTGACCATTTCCAACGTCACGCCCGACCAACCGCCGGAACCTCTCGCCCCACTGCCCCAAACCCAGGTGCCACAACCCGCCCAGCGCGATCGGGTTCCTTTGGCTCCCCAAAGTCAGGCTCCTTTGAAAGCCGGTGAAGACGCACCTACCCGCAACCCCAACCCCACAGCTGATCGCGACCCGATCGCCCCCGGCACTAGTCCCACGGGGGATGCACCGGCCCTGGGGACGGGCACTGGCCCGATTAGCGATCCCAATGGCACGGGGGACGGATTTGGCAATGCCAGCCAAGCCACCGGATTCACCTCGGGCGCACCGACCGGCGATCCCGAAGGCACGGGGTCGAGCGATGAGGAACCGGCTGGCACCTTGGAGGGGCCGCCCGTGGCCAGCCCGCCCCCGAGTCCGCCGCCCGCGCGATCGCCCGGCCAGCCCCAATGTGTGAGCTGTCCCCTGCCGCGCTATCGGGGTACGGAAGCCAGTCCCCGCGTGGATTTGCGAATTCGACCCGATGGCAGCGTAGAGGTGCGGTTGCGCCAATCCAGCGGTAACCCCGAGGTCGATCGCGAAACCCTAGAAGCGATGCGGCAATGGCGCTTTGACCCGCAAACCGTGCCTGAGGGCGGCCTGCGCCGACCCATGCGCGTCACCTACGAAGAGGAGGGATCGCGGTTCCAACGGGCTAACGAGGCGCGCCGTCGCGAGGAAATGGAGCGTCGTCAGGCGGCGGAACAGGCGGAACGGCAACGGGCCGCTGAACGCCCCGTGGAACAGCCCGTTACACCCACTGCCGATCGCCCTGTGGAACCCGCTGCCGATCGTCCGGTTGATCGCCCCTCTGAACGCCCAACGGAACGCCCCACCGAGCGCACCGCTGAGCAACCGGCCAGCCCCGCCCCCGCGGCTGCCTCCACGGGATCCGCCCCCGCTGCTCCGGCGAGCACTGACCGGGAACCGCGCCCCAGTCGCCCCAGCGCGCCCAGCACCGCTAGCGATCCAAGTCCTAGCCGCCCGGCTCCAGAACCGGCGCGCCCCGCAGTGGTGGCCCCCGCCCGATCGCCCGTGGCCCCAGCGGAGCCACCGGCCCGCAGTCCCGCCGCCGAGGCCCCGGCCGCGCCAGTCCGCCGCAGTCCCCGGCCCACCCGATCGCCCCGGCCCCGGCGATCGCCCCGCCCGGCTCAAGCGGCCCCGGCTCCTCAGCCCGCGCCCGCCGCCCCGGTTGCGCCCAGCGCTCCGGAACCCGCCCCCGCCAGTAGTCCCGCCGACTAGATCGAACACCACTGATGTCCGAGTCCCGATCCGCCGTTACCCCGGCGTGATCCCCGATCGTGCTGCGCAAAATTCGGGCGCGAGTGGTCTGGCTGAGGGGTCTGGCTGAAGGGTTTGTCTGTTTTTCAATCTGTTTTTTGAATTTTTCTGAGGAAACTTCCCATGAAGCCTGCATCTCCCCTGTCTCTGTCGGTTTTGTTGATGGCGATCGGCTTGTTGGCCGCTCCCGCTGGCGCTGAGTCTGTTCCACCGGAGCCGCTCGATCGCTTCCGCAGCAACGCCCCCGCCACCTCGGTAGAGTCCTGGTTGGCCCAAGCCGATCGCCCGGCCACCGTCACTCGTGTGGTGGTCACAGCTCTGCCCGATGAGTTGGAAATTGCCCTGGAAACCCCAGCCGGTCAGTCCTTGCTGATTGATGCGAACCAGTTTCGGGCTGAAGGCAACCAACTGATCGCCGAGATCAACAACGCCAGCTTGGTGCTGCCGGAAGGGGCGGAGTTTAACCAAGCCGATCCCACCGCCGAAGTGGCCTCGGTGCGAGTTTGGCAGGTTGCGCCCGATCGAATTCAAGTAGTGGTGACGGGTCGCAATGGGTTGCCCACCCAGGACGTGACCTTGGCCACGGGTGACTTGGCCTACAGCCTGAACGTGGATGCCAACGCACCCGAAGAAGAATTAGTTGTGACGGGGCAGCGATCGCCCAGTTACCGGGTTCCCAATGCCTCCAGCGCCACTGGGACGGACACTCCAATTTTGGAAACGCCTTTCTCGGTGCAGGTGATTCCCCAAGCCGTCCTGCGCGATCAGCAAGTAATCAACATCGAAGATGCGTTAAACAACGTGAGTGGCGTGGCTTTTGCTGGCAGTAATGGCAGCCGGGAAGCCAGTTTCAGCATTCGCGGATTTGGCAATCAATTTTCCACTGGGGCCCCTCTATTGCGCGATGGGTATCGCATTTATGGCGGCTTCCAAGCCATCCCCGAAGTGGCCAACCTGGAACAAATTGAAGTGTTGAAGGGGCCGGCTTCCATTTTGTATGGGCAAATTGAACCGGGTGGAATTATTAATCTGGTGTCCAAACAACCCTTGGATCAGCCTTTTTATGAAGCAGAATTTCAAGCTGGCAGTGATGAGCTAGTCCGTCCTCGAATTGACTTCAGCGGCCCCTTAACCAGTGATGGCAGTTTGCGCTATCGACTGAATGCCCTTTATCAGCATCGATCGCCTTTTCGGGACTTTGACACTGATATTAATCGATTCGCGATCGCCCCAGTTTTGGCTTGGAAAATCAGCGATCAGACTGATTTGGCTCTCAATTTGGAATATATCCACCAAAAGGGGCCAGCAGACTTTGGAATTAGCCGATTTGGGGATGGCGTTGCGCCTGTTGATCGGGAATTTGTGATCAACAACCCCGATGACTCAATTACCACTGAATACTTGAATACCGGCTATCAATTTGAGCACCGCTTCAGTGATAACTGGAAAATTCGCAATGGCTTCCGCTACATCAACTACACCTATGACTACAGCGTTATAGCCCTGCCGATTATCGTGAATGATGCGGAGATTACTCGCTTTTATGCTGATCAAGATGGAGACGATCGCTCCTACACATCTCAAACCAGCGTTGTTGGGAACTTCAAAACGGGATCCCTAGAACACCAAGCCACCATTGGTTTTGATCTCAACTACAGCGAGTTCAAGATCGATACAGTTTTCGACACGGCAAATCCTTTAACACTGAATATCTTTGACCCAAACTATGAACCCCTTCCCAAGCCCGATCGCTCGGAGATTGCACCCTTCCAAGATGACATCACAACGTCCACTCGGTTAGGGGTTTACCTGCAAGATCGCATCAAGCTAACTGATAACCTGTTGATCATCGCCGGGTTGCGTTACGACACGATCGACAGCGAAACCGATCAGAAGCTGACCGATGAGAGCAGCAGCTTTAATGCGGATGCTTGGACACCCCGCCTCGGGATTTTATATCAACCAATTCCCGAATTGGCGCTCTTCGCCAGCTATTCCCAATCCTTTCGACCCACGACGGCCACCAGTTCCAGTGGTGCAATTTTGCCTCCGGAAGAGGGCGAAGGATTTGAAGTGGGTGTGAAGGCCGAATTGTTCGATCGTCGCCTGCTGGCCACCCTCACCTACTTCGACATTGCCAAGCAAAATGTTGCAGTTTCGGATCCCGCAAATCCTCTCTTTTCCGTGGCTTCCGGTGAACAACGTAACCGAGGAATTGAGCTGGATCTGATTGGGGAACCATTACCCGGCTGGAAAATTTTGGGTTCCTATGCCTACATCGATGGGGAAGTTACTGAAGACACCGATGAAGCCTTAATTGGTAATCGGCCGGCTGGTTTGGCAAAGCATAAAGCCACCCTCTGGACAAGCTATGAAATCCAGTCCGGTTCCTTCAAAGGATTGGGCTTTGGGGTGGGGTTTGAATATGCGAGCGATCGCTATGGAAACTTAGCCAATGACTATCGATTGGGTGACTATCTGATTGGTAATGCAGCAATTTTCTATCAGCGAGACAACTATCGCTTTGCTTTGAATTTCCGCAACTTCACCGATGAAAACTACATCAAAGGGGCCACTGGAAACGAAGGCGGTATTGAAGTGGGTTCACCCTTCACGGTCACAGGGTCAGCTTCAATTCGGTTCTAAGTTTCGTATGAAGCGCTTGCAACCATTGTGTTGATCTCATCCCCGGTCTTCATGAGGCCAATGTTCAAAAAATTTTCCCTGATTACTCCTTGAATTCCCTTAGAACATTCCCATGAACTCTGCATCTCCTCTGTCTCTGTCGGTTTTGGTGATGACGATCGGCTTGTTGGCCGCTCCTGCTGCCGCTGAGTCTGTTCCCCCGGAGCCGCTCGATCGATTCCGCAGCACCGCCCCCGCCACCTCGGTAGAGTCCTGGCTGGCCCAAGCCGATCGCCCGGCCACCGTCACTCGTGTGGTGGTCACAGCTCTGCCCGATGAGTTGGAAATTGCCCTGGAAACCCCGGCCGGTCAGTCCTTGTTGATTGATGCGAACCAGTTTCGGGCCGAGGGCAACCAACTGATCGCCGAGATCAACAACGCCAGCCTGTCCTTGCCGGAAGGGGCAGAGTTCAACCAAGCTGATCCCACTTCTGAAGTCGCTGCCGTGCGGGTTTGGCAGATTGCGCCCGATCGAATTCAAGTGGTGGTGACGGGTCGTAATGGTTTGCCCGTCCAGGACGTGACCTTGGCTACGGGTGACTTGGCCTACAGCCTGAACGTGGATGCCAATGCGCCCGAAGAAGAGTTGGTTGTCACGGGCCAGCGATCGCCCAGTTACCGGGTTCCCAATGCCTCCAGCGCCACTGGGACGGACACTCCAATTTTGGAAACGCCTTTCTCGGTGCAGGTGATTCCCCAAGCTGTCTTGCGCGATCAGCAAGTAATCAACATCGAAGATGCGCTGACCAATGTCAGCGGCGTGTCCTATGCCGGGAGTAACAGCGGTCGGGAATCGACGGTTAGCATTCGCGGATTTGGTAACCAATATCCCGCCACGGTCTCGATTTTGCGAGATGGCTATCGGCTTTATGGTTCCTTTCAAGCGATTCCGGAAGTGGCTAACCTTGAACAAATCGAAGTGTTGAAGGGGCCAGCTTCCATTCTATATGGGCAAATTGAACCGGGTGGCATCATCAACCTGGTGTCCAAACAACCCCTCGCCGAACCCTTTTATGAAGTCGAACTTCAGGGCGGCAGCAATGAATTAATTCGTCCTCGAATTGACTTTGGTGGCCCGCTGACGGCAGATGGCAGCTTGCGCTATCGGCTGAATAGTGTTTATCAGCACCAAGCCCCTTTTCGGGACTTTGAAACTGATACCAATCGCTTTTCGATCGCGCCTGCTCTGGCTTGGAAAATTAGTGACCAAACGGATTTGTCTCTCAACCTTGAATACATTCACCAAAAAGGGCCGTCTGACTTTGGTCTGAGTCGATTTGAAGATGGGGTCGCACCGGTCGATCGCGAGTTGATTATTACGGATCCTGAGGACTCCATTACAACGGACTATTTCAGCACCGGCTATCAATTTGAGCATCGATTTAGCGACAACTGGAAAATTCGCAATGGCTTCCGCTACATCAGCTATGACTATGACTACAGTGTGGTGGCGCTTCCCCTGACTGCCAACGGCCCCAGGGTCACTCGCTTCTATGCTGATCAAGATGGGGAGGATCAATCCTACAGCTTGCAAACCAGTGTTGTGGGTACTTTCAAAACCGGATCGATCGCCCACCAAGCAACTATTGGTCTTGATCTGAATCGTAGTGAATCGCGAATTTCTACGCTGTTTGATCGCTCGAAACCGTCAATCATCAACATTTTTGACCGCAATTATGATGCGGTGGTTCGCCCCGATCGCTCTGATCTACCCCCTTTCAATGATGACCTGACCACTGCCAATCGTCTCGGATTTTATCTTCAGGATCAAATTAATCTCACGGACAATTTGATCGTGGTTGCCGGTCTGCGTTACGACACGATCGGCATTGAAACAGAAGATCAATTGGGCCGTCGCGAAGGCAACAACATTGAACTGAGTTCTTGGACACCGCGCCTCGGGATTCTTTACCGCCCGATTCCTGAACTGTCGCTGTTTGCCAACTATTCGCAGTCATTTCGCCCCACCACTTCGACCGGTGCCGATGGTTCAATCCTGAAGCCTGAAGAAGGTGAAGGGTTTGAGGTGGGCGTGAAGGCTGAATTGTTCGATCGCCGCCTCCTGGCCACCCTCACCTACTTCGACATCACCAAACAAAATGTGCCGGTGACTGATCCAGATAACCTGCTCTTTTCGGTTTCTTCAGGAGAGCAACGAAATCGCGGAATTGAGCTTGATTTGATTGGTGAACTGTTGCCCGGCTGGAAAATTTTGGGTTCCTATGCCTATATCGACAGCGAAGTTACGGAAGATACCAATGAAGCGCTGATTGGAAATCGACTGTATGGCATTCCTGAGCACAAAGCCACTCTTTGGACGACCTACGAAATTCAGTCGGGTTCCTTCAAAGGACTGGGCTTTGGGGTGGGGTTTGAATATGCGAGCGATCGCTATGGCAACCTTGCTAACGACTACAAAATTGGAGACTATTTCATCGGAAATGCTGCCATTTTCTATCAGCGGGATAACTATCGGTTTGCTTTGAACTTCCGAAACTTCACGGATGAAACCTACATCAAATCCACGGTGGGAAGCAACACCGGTCTCGAAGTAGGTACACCTTTCACGGTCACTGGATCGGCTTCCATTCGGTTCTAGTTTTAGAGGATGCCTGAAAAGCCAAAATTGCTACTCTGTCCGCCCCGGTGATCGACCTAGACAAGGGGCTTAAGCCCCTTGCCCCCACGACAATTGATGCTTAGCCCGTGCTGAAAGTTACTTCCCAGATATTCTCTTCAGCCTCGATTCTGGAGTTGATTTCTGGTTTGTCATCTTCCCTGTTCTAGCCATAACCGATGCTTGAATCAGCGTTTCAAGCATGACTCAAAACGTTCTTCAAACCCAACCATGATCATGAACAAAACCTACGCGATCGCCCTGCTGACCTTGAGCTTGATCACCGCTTGCCAATCTGCCCCAAACCCTGAAGCGTCTAGCCCTGCCAGCCCTGCTGCTGTTGAACCCGCGAGCAGCCCTCAAGCTACCGATGCTGCGGTCAATAATGCTGCGGCCAATGACAATACTCGGCATTTTGATCAAGCCCTTTATGCCCTCGCCTATCCCGAAGTGAATAAAGAGGTGAAAGCCGGTAAATTTGCTTCTCCCCTCGCCCACTATCAAGCCGTTGGACAGTCAGGAAAAGATGCCAACGGCGAAGACATTGCGGGCTTTTTTATGGGCACGGGTGGCAATGACACCATTTCGGGTTTTGGCCATCACCCTCACATCTCAGGTGTGGCGTTCGAGATTGTGGCTGACAAGGGCGGCGAGTTGCCAATTCGCCCTAAAACTTTGGGTCAAGGGGAAGTCGATCGCCTGGTGGGTCAACCCGGCTCCGAGGATGAATTTATCCTGGGCAGCTTGATCACGACCGCTAATCCCAAGTCTGAGACTTTTTATGTGGGTAAAGGGGACGCAGACTACGCCCAAATTGACAATTTCAAACCCGGTGAGGACACGATTTTGCTCGCAGGTAAACCGGAAGATTACACCCTTCAACCCCAGGATAAAACCCTGCGTATTTCAACTAAAAGCGGTGATTTGGTGGCGATCGTGCAAGGGGTCGATCGTCTCACGGTGGGTGATGTGGTGGCCGATTACGGCATTTTCATCTTGAAGTAGATTTTCAGGATTGATTTTCAACTAAATCGGAACCCGAGGGGACTATGCAAGCTCGCCAGATTCGATCGATCCTATTTCCGCTGCATCGTTATCTGGGCTTAGTCGTTGGCCTAATTTTGATCGTTGTGGGTATAACGGGAAGCTTGCTGGTGTTCTCCCACGAATTGCAAGATCGGCTGGTTGTTCAAAAATTTGGCGAAATTGCCCCCCAAGAAACCCTGGTCAGCATTGACCAAGTGTCCAATGCTGCCCAAACCTTTGCTCAACAGTTATCGGGTTCCATGGTTGAGGGTATTTTGTTTCCTCAACATCCTGGCCAGCCTTATCAAGTTCGCCTTTGGCAGAGTAATCAGCTCATTCAGCTTTTTATTCATCCCTACAATGGAAAAGCGCTAGGAACCCTATCAGCGCAAGATAACTGGATGAATTGGACTTTCCGTCTGCACTATCAATTATTAGCCGGCACTACTGGCTTGATTATTGTGGGAATTTCGGGTTTCTTAATGACTATTTTGGGCATTACTGGCATTGCACTTTGGCCCGGTTGGCGACGGTTGGCAGCGGGTTTCAAAATTAAGTGGAATACTCACCCAAAGCGACGCAATTTTGATCTTCACAAGGTTGTGGGTATCATTGCCGCTGTTTTTTTAGTGCTGACCGGATTCACAGGGTTTTGTTGGAATTTTTATGCCCAATCAACGGCGGTCATTAAGGCAATTACCTTCACCCCTGCGGAGCCGGTTTGGCAGTCCAAGGTGTTGCCCAATCAAAAACCCTTGCCCTTGTCGGAACTGGTGGGGCGATCGAACCAAGCATTACCCGGAGCTGCCACGACTTTTATCGCGCTGCCCAGAACACCGGATGGAGTGGTGCGGATTGGCAAGCGCCAGACCCACGAACCCAGCTCCTACGGCCAGAGCAACGTGATTCTGGATGCCTACAGCGGCCAAGTGTTGCGGGTAAATGACAGTCGGCAGGCGGCCTTGGGCGATCGCATCTTGAGCAGCTTTGGACCGCTGCACTTTGGCACCTTTGGCGGTTTGTGGACGCGCTGGCTTTATGTGCTGGTGGGCCTGTCCCCGATCGCCTTAATGTGGACGGGCGTGAGGATGTGGCAGTATCGCAAACGCCCCAGCGCTCCAGCCCAACCTCAACCCGATCTCCCCAGCCCCTGACTCCCATTCACCGCCCCGATCGCCCCCTTTGCAAAAGTTTTGTCCTAGAGAAGGGTTGCTTCCCGCCCAAGTTGGCGATAATGGGAAAACCATTGCTAACTCAGCGCAGGAGCCGCGCCCGCATGAGCAACACTGAGCCACTTCCCGCAAGCAAGCTGGTTCAATGGTGGGAATCGCTCTCGCCGCTATCACGGTTTCTATTCTTTGCCCTGGCTGCTCCCCTGACCGTGCTCAATGCCTGGGCCTTGGCCACGATTTTTGGCTACTTCCAATCATTGCTGGGGGTGTTGTTGGTCACGGCTTTGCTGGCCTTTTTGCTGAACTATCCCGTGAACTGGCTAGCGGCCAAGGGTGTGAAGCGAGGGCTGGCCGCCGTCGTGGTGTTTTTGGTGGCCCTGTCGATCGTCATTGGTGTGGGCGTGACCCTAGTGCCGCTGGTGGTGGCCCAGGCGCAACAGTTGGTGGCGCGGCTGCCGGAATGGATTGACTCGGGCCAGCGCCAACTGATGATGCTGAATGAGCGAGCCGACTTGTTTGGTTTGCCCATCAGCTTAGATGGCGTGATTTCCCAACTGAACGATCGCCTCAAAACCGAACTCCAAAGCATTGCCGGCCGCACCCTCAACTTGGCCCTGAATGTC
This sequence comes from Limnothrix sp. HT2024, assembly GCF_059138625.1. NCBI lineage: Bacteria > Bacillati > Cyanobacteriota > Cyanophyceae > Pseudanabaenales > Pseudanabaenaceae > Limnothrix > Limnothrix sp. HT2024. The sequence continues at coordinate 2,456,358 of NZ_CM181121.1, read as the reverse complement.
ACGGTGGTGACGGTGGTTCGGTTGTTGGATGTGGTGTTAACCATCGTCCTCACCTTCTATTTGCTGCAACACAGCGAAGAAATTTGGGATAGCTTGATTGCTTGGCTACCCGATCGGGTTCAGCAGCCCTTTTCCCGCACCCTGCGATCGAGCTTCCAAAACTACTTCATTGGGCAAATCCTCACGGCCACCTGCTTGGGTCTGGGGCTAACCACCATGTTTGTGTTGCTCAAAATTCCCTTTGGCCTACTCTTTGGCCTCACCATTGGGTTGATGGCCCTGGTTCCCTTTGGCGGCTCAGTGGGCATTGGCACGGTGATCTCCCTGATTGCCCTTCAGGATATTGGCCTGGCCCTGCAAGCCTTGGCTGCGGCCCTGATTGTGCAGCAAGTGGTGGAAAACCTGGTGGCTCCTCGGGTGTTGGGCAGCGTGACGGGCCTCAATCCCTTTTGGGTGTTTGTGGCCATCCTCACCGGTGTGCGTGTGGGCGGCCTGTTGGGCGTGGTGGTGGCCGTGCCCATGGCTGTGTTGCTCAAGGAAGCCTTGGCCAATTTGCGGGCCCAAGATCCCACTCCCGGTGCTGTGAAATCTCTGCCCGAAGTGGAACCGGAATCACCATCTGTGGGTATTACGGCGGCGGCCCCTTCCCCGGTTGCGGAATGCGATTGATGTTTTGCATTAAGTCATCATTTTTCAAATCAAACTGATCAATTGGAGTCGCTTTAAAAGCAACGGTTCTGAGCGTCATTCAATAGCATTGATTGTGAAAAAGTCGGGTAGGCTAATTTGCTTGCTCTCTCAAGATTGAGATCGTAAAACTGAACAGAAGACCAATAGCCAAGCTTGTTATGTCCTGTTCAGTTGCCCTGATCCTGATTGGGTTCCAAAACGACTATTTTGCTGCCGATGGGATCCTGCGGTCTGTGATTGACCAGGCTGTCCCAGTCGATCGCATCTTAGACAGTACGGTACAAGTGGTGCGCGGGGCGATCGCCCATGGAGTCCCCACCATTGCAACCCCAATTTTTTTCACCCCCACCTATGAAGAATTGGTGGATCCCGTTGGTATCCTTAAAACCGTCCGCGACGTGGGAGCCTTCCAAGCAGGGCAAAAAGGGTCAGAAATGGTTGAGGCCCTCTTGCCCTTTCAAGATCAAATTTGGGTTGTGCCTGGAAAGCGGGGTTTAAACGCCTTCACGGGAACCTCGTTGCATGAGCTGCTCCAAAAACATCAAATCACCCAAATTGTGTTGGCCGGTGCGGTCACTTCCGTTTGCATTGACTCCACCGGTCGGGCTGCCCACGAAAAGGGCTATCGCGTGTCAGTTTTGGCCGATTGCACCTGTGCCAGAACCCAATTTGAGCAGGAATTCTACTTAGAAAATGTGTTTCCTCTTTATGCCAATGTAATTTCCGCTGAGTCCTTTCTTGAGTCTTTGGCGGATGTCTGAAAAGTGTTTTGAGATACCGAGCTAGGGGCCAGCAGTTGGCAAAGGCGCTTGAGCATCCTGTGTTTGCCGGTGACTGGAGCTTACAGAGTATCCATTTGGGCTTTTCAGACATCCTCTTAGGTAAAACAGGATAATGACCGATTTTAGTAAAGGTGATGAGCTAAACACCCAAATTCAATACCGACTTATTGAAAGGCTGGCGGAGTCAGAACGCCGTTATCGAACTCTGGTTGAGAACCTCAGTGAAATTGTTTTTAAGGTTGATCATTTGGGTCAAATCACCTTTTTAAATCCGGCTTGGACGAAGATTCTGGGGTTTCCCATTAACTCCTGCCTGGGTAAACCCTTGGCTCAGTTTATGGACGAAACCGAGCAAGCTAGTTGGCAAATGACAATCGCCAACTTAGATCATTGCGCCATTTTGCGACAGGAACTTCACTTTCGAGACCACAGTCAGCAAACAGTTTGGTTAGAAATTACGATTCAGCCCCGTGGTGCAGATGGTGAATTTTCAGGATCCTTAACGGATGTGACCGATCGCCACCAGGCTGAGCAATTATTGCAACGGATGAATACGGAACTCGAAAAACGGGTTGCCCAACGAACGCAAGCTCTAAATGCGGCTAATCAGAAGTTACAAGCCACGATCGAGCGGCTTCAGCAAACCCAATGCGAGCTGGTGCAGTCTGAAAAAATGTCGGGCTTGGTGCAGCTTGTGGCTGGGGTTGCCCACGAAATCAATAATCCCGTGAACTTTATTCATGGCAATTTGGAATATTTAGAAGAATATCTACAAACGCTGATTCAGTCCTTGGAAACGTATCAAGCTCAGAATCTGGAAACCACCGCTACGATTCCATTACTCACAGAACCGATTGATTTGGATTTTTTGAAAGAGGACTCTCAAAAAATCATCAACTCGATGCGAACAGGGACGCATCGAATTCGGCAAATTGTCTTGGATTTACGCAATTTCTCGCGAATTGATGAATCTGAGTTGAAAACCATCAGTGTGCATGAAGATATTGATGGAATTTTGAAGATCCTAGGCTATCAACTAAAAGCAAAACTGCAATCCATTTCGATTTCAAAAAACTATGGTCAATTACCTTTAATTGAATGCTATCCCCGATATTTAAATCAGGCATTGATGAGCATTTTGGAAAATGCGATCGATGCCATTGAGGAAGCTGTTAAAAAAGTAGACTCAAAAATTATTATGCCCAGTAGTTCCACTTATTTTGGAACCATTGAAATTAATACGTTTGTCTTGGATAGCCAATGGGTTGCGATCGAGATTTCCGATAATGGTATTGGTATTCCGTTGCTGATTCAGGGCCAAGTTTTTAATCCTTTTTTTACGACAAAGGATGTGGGCAAGGGAACCGGGATGGGGCTGGCCATTAGTTACCAAATCATTACGGAAAAACATCGGGGGAAACTCAGTTTTCGATCGCAATACGGCCAGGGCACAACTTTCACGATCCAAATTCCAATTCAGCAAACCAATTCGGCGGATTCGCCCGCGCAGGAGTCGGCGAATTCCCAGCGCTAGGCCTAGGCTTTGGGGGTGGCAAGCTGGGCCTGGAGGGGGCGGGCATTGCTTCCCAATCGGGTTTGCAACTCGGTGAGCAGGGCGGGGGCGATCGCCTGGGGTTCTGGCAACAGCAGCCAAGTCACCCCTTCAGAACAGGGGGGCGTGGTGAGGGAGCCTTGGTAGTGGTAGAGCGATCGGGGAATGGGGGGCAACAGGTCGGCGGGGTTCCCTTGCCAAGCGCGATCGAGGCTGGTTCCGAGGGCGATCGGGGCGCGGGCTAATAATTCTTGTAACAGTTGGGGGGCGGCCTGCGGGGGACTGGCGGCCTTGGTTGGGGCTGCGGCCGTTAACCAAAGACCCAACACCAACAGGCCCCCGGCCCGATCGCGATGGACAAAATGCACTTCTGCGGGGAAGGTGCGGCCAGCGCGGTGATGTTCGCTGGGGTGGTGAAAGTGGAATTGCAAGAGGTCATAGGGTCGATCGCCCAGATGCAGGATGCAAGCGCCGGGCGGGCAGTCCACCAAGATCGATCGCCCCGTGTTGCGGGCCGTCAGGGGCGCGGATTGGTAATCCAACCGCAAATCCACGGGCCCAAGCTGTTCCTGGGCGGTCAGGTCGATCGGGGATTGGCGCTGACCGAGGCCACAGGTCGCAAAGGCAGGATCCAACTCGCTCCAGTGGTTGGGGCCGGTGGGGCCGTCATAGCTCCAACGGGTGGCGGCTCGAACGGGGCGATCGCCCAATCCCGCCCAACTGCCAAGGGCCCCGCCCAGCGCGAGGGATCCTTGCCACAACCACTGACGACGTTTCATGGCTTGCTCTTGACTTCCGAATGGCCCGATTTCTAGTTCCCGATTCCCAAGGTTCAGGAACCAGCGTTCAGGAACCGGTTCCCAAGCAAAAGGAGCGATCACCGGGGCGATCGCTCCTTCTAGGATAGGCAGCGGATCTAGTCGTCGTCGAACTCGTCGAGGGGCGCTTCCAAGTCGTCCGGCTCATGGAGATCCACAAGATCCGATTCTTCCGGCTCCTCAGCCCCGTAGCCAAAGGTCAGATCCGAATCATCGGTGTCGTCCTCATCGTCCACCAGCGCATCAAAGTTGGACTCGGCCCCGCCACTGACGGCCACCAAATCAATTTGCTGGCGGTAGTAGTCCACGCCGCGCACTTCCACTTCCACGCGGCCCCCGAGGGCATATTGGCGGCGGCTCTTGCGACCAATCAACATTTGTTGGCGCGATCGATACTCGTACCAGTCATCCTTCAGGGAGGACACATGCACCAGCCCTTCAATGCCCAAGGCCTCTAGCTCCACAAAGAAGCCGTAGGACTGCACGCCCACGATCGGGCCGCTGAAGGTTTCGCCAATCCGGGCCCGCATGGCGGCGGTTTTGCGGAGGCCGTGGCTGTCGGCGGCGGCTTCTTGGATCAAGCGTTCCCGATCGCTTAGCAGCCAGGCCGCGCTGGTGATCGAGGCTTCCAACTCCTGTTGATCTTCCGTGGGCAATAGATTCCAGCCGATCGCCCCATGGCAAGAACTGTGGTGCAAATTCACGCCTTCTTTGCTGCGGGCTGTGCGTCGATCGCGTCCCTTGGCAAAGAGGGTGTTCAAGCTCCGTTGCACCAACAGGTCTCCGTAATGGCGGGTGGGTGCATTCAGGGTGGTGTAAACCGGCAGGGCCAAACCAAAGTGGGAGCGAGGTTCGTGGCTGTAGGCGGCTGGCTTCAGGGCTTCCACCAACAGACGATTCAGGATTTTGCGGGTGTCGCTGTCGGTGGCCTGTTGCAGCCACTGCTGCACATCGTGGGGGGTCACCTGATCTGGCTGCTCCAGGGTCAGCTCCAAGCCCAGGTTGCCGGCCAACCGCAAGGTTTCCTGCACATCCCCGGGACTGGGGGCCGCTTGCACTCGATAGAGCGTGGGCACTTGCAGGGCTTGCAGATGGCTGGCGACCACGGCATTGGCGGCGATCGTCACTTCCGCTAACAGGACACGGGCCGTGGGGGCAATCCCGATCGGGGCGATCGGCGCACCGGGCACATCCTCGCGATCGAACGAGGTCAGCCCTCGGTAACCACTCAGATCAAACCCACCTCGGCTGAGCCGCTGGCCCCGCAGGGCCGCCGCCAGGGTTTTCAGTTGGGTCAACAAATCCCCGATCGCGGGGGCTTGGGGCAACTCCGGATCCGCCTGGTTGCCGTCCAAGAACGCATCGAGCTGCGCTTCCGTTAGGGTGGCATCGGCCCGCACCACGCTGGGATGAATTTCAAACTCCAGTAATTCACCCTGATCATTAAAGGTCAGCAGCACGGAAGTGGCCAGGCGATCGCACCCTAGACCTAAGGAACCATGGCGCGCGTAAAGATCCGCCGGGAACAGCGGCAACCATTGGGCCCCCAAGTCGGCCGCCACACCCCGCCGCCGGGCTTCGCGATCGAGCGGTGAATCCGGTTCCACATAGTGAGCCACATCGGGCACATGCAGCCCCAACCGCATATGGCCCGCCGGGTTGGTTTCCAGGGTAATGGCGCGATCGATCACCGGGGGCAACTCTCCGGCCGTGGCGGTCACCGTTGCCACCGTCAGCAGCGATCGTAAATCCAACCGTCCTTGAATTTCGCTCGCCTTCAAGCTGTCCACCGGAGCCGGTAACGCTGCGGCCGCCGCCAAAACTTCCTCCGGGAAGCTTTCATGTAGCCCATATTTACAGACCACAATGTCCGCCGGAGCCGCCGCGTCCGCATCGGCTCCCAACACCTTGATCACGCGGCCCAAGGGCGGCAACTGCCCGATCGGATAACGGACAATCTCCACGCTCACCAGGTAGTTGACGATCGCGTCCAAGTCCACCCCGCTGGTGTCCAGTTCCACTCGGAACAGCAATCGATCGTCCAACGGAGCCGCCCGAAAAATGCCGTCCTCCCCCTTTTCCACCCGGGCCAACAGAGACGAATTCGCCCGATCGAGCACCAACTCCACATGGCCCTCAGGACTGCGCCGCCGACTGCGACCGCCGCCCTCTTTGATCACCTTCACCAACACTCGATCGCCATTCCAGGCATGATTCAGGTGACATTCCCGCACATAGACATCTTCCGCGTCGTCGTCATCCTGAATGGCAAAGCAAAACCCCTTGCTAGAGCAACGCAGCTTGGCCTCAAACATGCCCTCCTGTTCCAACCGGCGATAGCGACCGCGCTCCTTATTCAAAATCCCCAACTTTTCCAGTGCGTCCAGGGCAATCTGAAGCTGGCGATTGCCGCGTCCTTCGCGAGTGCCCAACTTTTGTTCAAGAACCTTTGGCGTGAGCGACTTTTCTGAGGTAAAGCTCGCGAGTAGGGAAGCGATCGAAAATTCCATGAAGCGCGTCAACCTCCGGGCACAGAGAATGGGATGGGGCGAATGAGGCGCGAGCGACAGCCATCACAGTGCTGCGAACAGCATTGTTGAATGCCATGAACATTAACCGTACTGACGACGATCCCTATGCCTCTGGAGCGTTGCTGGTCGGGGCCCGTCGCATCGATCGGGCGGGAAATCCACAAGCGTCACTCGAGCTAGGGCCGGAAGGGTTCCGCATTGGGTGCTGCAAGATCTTGAACCGGCAAGATCGAAGTTGCAGCGCTGTGGCATTGGGAGGGGGTGGTCGATGGGAACCCTCGTCCAAAGACACTCCAAACACCAAATCAATGCAGGAACACACTGGAGGGAGCGGCTGCGCTCGGGCCCATCTACGCTAGAGCGTGGCGTGCACCTTGTCAATCATTGACATGCGGGTTACCCTAGCCGCACGATCGCCGCCATCCCCCCGTTTGCCCAGCCTGCCCACCTAACCGAGATCGGTTTGTGCCATGTTTGCCGAATTCCGTGCCCGTTATCCCAACGGCAGCCTCACATCCGAAATCATTGAAGTGAACCAGGGAAAATTTATTGTGCGGGCGGCCGTCACCCTGGAAGGCACGGTGTTGGCCACGGGGTTTGGCGCTTCGGAGCAACTGGAGGAAGCCGAAGATCGGGCCCGGTTGCGGGCCCTGGAAGCGGTGGGCTTGTTTTTGGAGCCGGCCGATCGGGGGCAGGCCCAACTGATCAGCAGCACCCCCACTTACCAGCTTCCGGCCGCCTTGTCCGTGGTGACCCCAATTTCGACCCCGATTCCGGCTCCCCTGGCTGCGCCGATGGTTGAGACCGCGCCGATGGTTGATGTGGTTGGTGACCGATTTGATAATCGATCGCCCGAGCGATTTGACGGCCGATCGGGGGTTGATCCAACCCTGGAATCCACATCGCCCGGCTATGAGGATCTCTACGAGGTCGAGCATGGGGAGAGCGACCCCTTGCCCACCATGGAACCAGAATGGCCCCCAGAGCCGGAGCCAGAGCCAGCCCCGGCTCCCGCCCCCAAGCGATCGCGCCGCGCCGCCAGCCCACCTGCGCCCACCCCTACCCCTGTGCCCACACCGGCCCCCGCGCCCGCGCCCACGGACTTATCCGATGCGATCGCCCAAACAGACGTGCTGATGAAGCGTTTGGGCTGGAACAAGCAACAGGGCGTGGAATATTTACAGATGGCCTTTGGTAAGCGCACCCGGGCCCAACTGACCGATCGGGAACTGTTGCAGTTTTTGCAGCACCTGCAAACCCTGGCCGACGACCCGGACTTTTAGCGCCCGACTGGCCGGGCTTGGGGCCGAAAGGCCATGAGCTATAACCAGGAAACTGGCGAGACATCAACAACGCCATGACCCAGCAACCATGACCCAGCAACCATGACCGATCGAGCAATGCGAGCACCACGTTGGTTAGTTTGGGGATCAATTGGGCTAATCACCATTGGCTGCCTGCTGCGATTTTCCGGTCTAGGCCATTTCCTGCCTTGGTATGACGAATTGGCGACATTGCAGCACATCGCCGTTCAATCGGAATCGGATCTCACCCAACTATGGCAGGGGCGCGAACAGGTTTTGGCTGACCTATGGCACAGCCTATCGACAAAACCCCAAAAGACCACCTGGGATATGGTCACATCCCTCGCCACCCATGATGCCCATCACCCGCCCCTGTATTACCTGTTTGTTCGCGTCTGGGCCGACTGGTTTGGCAACACGATCGTCAGCCTCCGCACCGCCACGGCGATCATGGGGGTGATCCTGCTGGCTAGTGTTTTTTGGCTCCTGCGGCAACTGAGCCAGCGTCCCAGTTTGCCTTGGATTGGCACGGTGTTGGTGGCCCTGTCACCGCTACAAATTCTCTATGCCCAAGAGGCGAGGGAATATGTGATCTGGCTGATTTTTTTTGTGCTGTCCAGCGGATTGTTGGCCCGATCGCTGCGTCATTCCTCTTGGCCTCACTGGTTGCTGTATGGTCTTACCCTCACCCTGAATTGGTATAGCCATTTGCTGGGGGGATGCGTGCTGCTGGGCCATGGCCTTTGGGTTGGGGTGTGGGTGTGGCGATCGGGCGATCGAAACTGGCGACGGGCAATCCCTTGGGCGATCGCGGCGAGTGGAACCCTGCTGGCCATTTCCCCTTGGATTTGGGTGCTTTACCGGGCCCAAACCCAATCGATCGCCTCCCTGGCCTGGCTCAACCAGGCAGGGCCCCCAGGAATTCACCGTTGGGCGGCCCTGCGGGCCTTTGCCGCCACCCTGTGGGATAACCAACCGAATCTTTGGGCTTCCTTTCCAACGGCGACCGATGTTCCCTGCCTGATGGTGACCCTGTGGATGATCGTGGCCTTGGTGGGATGTTGGCGATCGGGAGAACCCTTGCTCAAGGGGTTTGTTCTCAGTGCAGTGGCCCCGTTCCTCGTGCTGGTCTGGCTGCCTGCGATTGTGATGGATCGAACGATGGCTTCCATCATTCGCTACCAGTTCCCCTTGCTCTTGGGAATGCAAGTGGTGTTGGCCAACTGGATTGTCACGACCTGCGAGCAAATTACCCCGAAGCCCGTCCAAGAATGGCCCCAGCCCCTATCGTTCTATCTATTCCGCTGGCGCTGGATGCCCCACTGTTTTGCGGCGCTGTTGGCGATTTTGCTGCTGGTTGCGAACCTGAACGCCGCCAGAGCACGCTCCTGGCAATTGTCCTGGTGGAGCAAGGGGGGAACCGTTTCTGTTGAAATTGCCAAAGCCCTGAAGGAAATTGATCGCCCCCTATTGGTGATGACCGATATCCCTGGGTATTCCCTCTCCGCTTTGGCCTTGAGCCACGCCAGCGATCGCTTGAAATCTCGCGGCGTTACCGTTTGGCTGGCTCCCAGTTTCCAAGGCCTGAACTGGCCCGATCGCCCCAATACCTTTGTGTTTAGTCCATCCCCCGATCTCCGCCAGGCGATCGAGCAGCGGGGTCAGCGGTTGATTCCCTTCGGAACTAGTTGGTGGAATTTGTGGCGATTGCAGTCCTCAACCCCCGATCGCCCCGCGCCCGATCGTCCCTCAACTTAGCCACCGTCGATCGCTTTTCTAGAGTGAACAACGCGGATTTCTTGTGCAGATTTTTCGCACTGAACTGGCGCGAATTGGGCCCACAAAACATGGACTATAACCAGAAAAATGGCGAAAAATTGACAAAAACATGGCTGATCCAAACGCACGAGCACCACGCTGGCTAGTTTGGGGGTCGATCGGGCTAATCACCATTGGTTGCTTGCTGCGATTTTCCGATTTAGGACAGTTCCTTCCTTGGTACGACGAATTCTCGACCCTGCGGCATATTGCGAACCAGACGGATCCTGAACTCATTCAACAATGGGGAGGCCGCGAGCAGGTGATGGCCGATCTCTGGCGCAGTCTTGCTGCAAAACCGGGCAAAACAGCTTGGGATACGGTTCAGTCTTTGGCGGCAGCCAATGCCCATCACCCACCCCTCTATTACTTGCTAGCCCGAGGTTGGGCCCACTGGTTTGGGAACAACATTGTCAGCCTCCGCACGGTGACGGCTCTGATGGGGGTTGCGCTGTTGCCCAGTGTGTTTTGGCTCTTACGCCAATTGAGCGATCGCCCCAGTTTGCCTTGGATTGGCACGGTGTTGGTGGCCCTGTCACCGGTACAAATTCTCTATGCCCAAGAGGCGCGAGAATATGCCATTTGGCTAGTTTTTGTGGTGCTTTCCAGTGGATTTTTAGCCCGATCGCTGCGCAATTCTGCGCAAAATTCTGCGCAAAAGTCCACTGGAGTTCACTGGTTGCTGTATGGCATCACCCTCACCCTCAATTGGTATAGCCACTTGCTTGGGGGGTTGGTGTTGCTGGGCCATGGCCTTTGGGTTGGGGTTTGGTGGTGGCGATCGGGCGATCGGCACTGGCGACGGGTTATCCCTTGGGCGATCGCGGCGATTGGAACCCTGTTGGCCATGTCCCCTTGGCTATGGACACTTTTTCAGGTTAGGAAGGGAGCCGTCACGTCCCTGGAGTGGTTAAATCAGACCTCTGCCCCCGGGATGCAGCGTTGGTCAGCCATGCGCGCATTTGCGGCCGTCTTGTGGGATGGCCAGCCCAGCATCTGGAACCCATCCTCTGCCGATTTTCTGCGATGGGTTGTGGTGGCGTTGTTTGGGGTAGCGCTGGTGCATTGTGGGCGATCGAGCGAACCAATGGTTAAGCGATTTGTCTTTAGTACCATTGCCCCGTTTTTCCTGTTGCTTTGGTTGCCAGCCATCGTGATGGATCGCGCCATGGCCACCATCATTCGCTATCAATTGCCGCTGATCATTGGTGTTCAAGTGGCCTTAGCTGATTGGATTGCCGCGCTTTGCGACCAGCTCCCCCCCAAGCCTGGTCAGGAATTGCCCCAACCTCTGTGGTTCTATCTCTGCCGTTGGCGTTGGATGCCTCAACTGTTTGCGAGTAGCTTGGCGATTTTGTTGGTCGTGGCTAACTTGAATGCGGCAAAGGTTCGCTCCTCGCAATTAACCTGGTGGAGCAAGGGTGGGCCAGGCTGGGTGGAAGTTGCCAAGGCCTTGAAAGAGGTCGATCGCCCGTTAATCGTGATGACAGAGGTTCCTGGCTATTCTTCTTTGGCCCTGTCTTTGAGTTATGCCAGCGATCGCCTGAAGGCTCGTAACATCAGCTTTTGGTTAGCTCCCAGCATTCAAAACTTGAACTGGCCCGATCGCCCCAATACCTTTGTGCTCGTTCCCGGCAAGAAACTGCCCAAAGCGATCGAGCAGCGGGGTCAACGGTTGGTTCCCTTTGGGGCCAGTTGGTGGAATTTGTGGCGTTTGGAATCCGCAACCCCCGATCGCCCCTCAACTTAGCCACTGGCCACCGCTGATCGCTTTAATCGCTTGGATTGTTGTGCTGGGTTTGCTGGATTTGCTGGATTTGTCTATTTCAACCTGTTCAAACCGGCCGAGCCGGCTTCGGAACCATGGATCAATCAGGGATGCCCGTTACCGCTTCGATCGAGTCGTCACCATCGGCCCCTAGGCTCGATCGAGCCATTGATCGAACTATTGATCAAGCCATTGACGGTGAAATTGTGACCGTTCGCCCCGACGCGGAAACTCTCACGCGCCAGCGATTGCCCTACTTTGTGGGCATTTCAGAAGCCACCGCAGGATCCAAGGGCATTTCCCTAAACCTGGTGATTATTCCGCCCGGGGGCGCGGCGGAACCCCACTTCCATCGGGACTATGAAACAGCGATTTATCTGCTCCAAGGACGGGTTGAAACCCGCTATGGCAAAGGGCTGAAACAATCGATCATCCATGAGGCGGGCGACTTTATTTTCATTCCCGCTGGCGTTCCCCACCAGCCCCATAACCTCAGCACCAGCGAACCGGCCCAAGCGTTGGTGGCCCGCAATGACCCCAACGAACAGGAAAACGTGGTGCTCTATGACCCGGCGGCGGATCAGGATACGGATTAATTGGAGTTAATTGGAGCCGCCGCCTGTGGAATTCGGAAACCGTTGTTTAACCCAAACAGGTACAGTAGAAGCCAGTGTTACAAAGCTGTTACAGGCTGGGCAATTCACAGGCAAGAAAACAATGGGCGCGGCGGTTTCCCTCCACAACGTACAAAAAATCTATGGCGATCGCCCCGTGGTGAAGGATCTCAGCTTTGAGATTCAAGCGGGAGAAATGTTTGGGCTGCTGGGCCCCAACGGCGCGGGCAAGTCCACCACCATTCGGATGATCACCACCCTCACTCGCCCCACCGCTGGACAAATTCAGGTGGCTGGGTTTGATGTGGCTCGCCAAATGCAAGAGGTGCGGCAACAAATTGGCGTGGTGTTGCAACAAACCAGCGTGGATGGCGATCTAACCGTTTGGGAAAATTTGGAATTCCACGGCCGGCTGCACCACATTCCCGCCAAAGAACGCCAAGGGCGGATCGATCGCTGGTTGGACTATGTGGAACTGGGCGATCGCCGCGATAGTCTCGTGAAAACCCTGTCGGGCGGGATGAAGCGTCGGTTGCAAATTGCCCGCGCCCTGTTGCATGAGCCGGAAATTTTATTTTTGGATGAGCCAACGGTGGGGTTGGATCCGCAAACGCGCCGCCGCCTGTGGGAAATTATTCGCGACCTAAATCGCGGTGGCATGACCATGCTGCTGACGACGCACTACATGGACGAAGTGGAATATTTGTGCGATCGGATCGGCATTATGGACGCGGGCCAACTGATTGAGTTGGGAACGCTGCAAGATTTTCGCACCAAGCATGGGGAAGGATTGGTCATGAAACAAACGGCCGATCGCTGGGATTACAAATTCTTCCCCACCCTTTTGGAAGCGAATCAATACTTAGATTCCCAGGCGGTGAAAACCGGGTTGATGGTGCGTCCATCGAACCTAGAGGATATCTTTGTGGAGCTGACAGGCCGCCAACTGGATTAACTGGGGGCAACCGCCCATGGAAATTGATCAAACCACTCACCAGACTTTCGGTTCCAAAGCATCGCCCTGGAAAATCCTGGCTCAATATGTGCTTTTAGGGGCGATCGCCCTGGTGATGTTGTTGCCCCTGCTCTGGCTGATGGGCACATCGCTGAAGTCGCCCACGGAAGATATTTTTTCCTTTCCGCCTCGGCTGATTCCCGCCGCGCCGACCTTAGAAAATTTTGTCAAAGCCTGGACGAGTGCCCCCTTTGCGCAATATTTGCTCAACAGCACGCTGGTGGCAGGGTTAACCGTGGCGTTGAACTTATTGATCTGTTCCTTGGCGGCCTATCCCTTGGCGCGGTTGTCGTTTAAGGGGCGGGAATGGATTTTTAGCGCGATCGTGGCCACCATCGCCATTCCCTTCCAAATTGTGATGATTCCGCTCTATATTTTGGCGGTGAATTTAGGGCTGCGAAATAGTTTTATTGGCTTAATTTTCCCGGCGATCGCCTCGGCCTTTGGCATTTTTTTGATGCGCCAGGCCTTCATGGGTGTGCCGAAGGATTTGGAAGAAGCGGCCCGGATTGATGGCTGTTCTGAGTTGGGAATTTGGTGGCATGTGATGTTGCCATCGGTGCGGCCGGCGCTGATTACCCTGGCAATTTTTGTGTTTATTGGGGCTTGGAGCGATTTTCTCTGGCCGCTGCTAATTTTGGATGACCCGAATTACTACACATTGCCGCTGGGGGTGGCGCGGCTGTCGGGCACGTTTTCCCTCGATTGGCGCTTAATTGCGGCGGGTTCGGTCATTTCGATCGCCCCAATTTTGGCTTTCTTTGTGGTGATGCAAAACTACATTGTGCCCAGCGAAACGGGCAGTGGCGTGAAGGGTTAGTCAACGGTTAGGGCGGTTGCCCTGGGTTTAGTCCATGCCGCAAGGGATGATTTCACCCGTTTTTGAGCGATCGCCCGTTTCAACGGAACGGTACAGTTGAGACGGTTTGGAATTTTGGTGTCCTGGGGGTTGGCATGGGGTTGATTGCCCGATCGCCCAGCTTTTGCCCGGGTCGCTGCCCAACCGCAAGCCTCAACTTAGCCGTCCGGCAAATTTTTTAGCAATGGCCGTTATCTGGGAACTGGATTTTTACTCGCGTCCGATTTTAGATGCAGACCAAAAAAAGGTTTGGGAAATCTTGATTTGTGAGAGTCCCACTGACTCGCGGGCCGATTGGCAGTCCCTGTTTCGCTACAGCAAATATTGCTCCAACAGCGAGGTCAATTCCGTGACCCTGATGCAGGCGATCGAAGAGGCGATCGCCAAGGCAGGCCAGGCCCCCAGCCGGATTCGTTTTTTCCGGCAGGCCATGAAGAACATGATCGTCAAAGCCTGCCAAGATGCGGAGTTGCCCTGCTCCCTCAGCCACCGCACCCACGCCATCAAGGATTGGATTGCCGATCGGCTCGAAACGGTCTATCCCCAAGAACCGGGCTACCAAGCCACCGCCCAAACGGCGGGCGTGTTCATGCCGCCACCGGCCGCCCAGCCCTTGCCCGATGCGCTGTTGGGGCAAAAGTGGGCCTTTGTTTCCCTGGAAGCGTCGGCCTTTGGCGAGCTGCATGAATGGGCGATCGACTTTGGCGAGGCGTTTCCCTTGTCCATGGTCAATTTAGCGCCCGATACGCCAGTTCCCGGGCTGCTGATTTTTTCGCCTCGGGCCATGGCCATCTCCGCTTGGATGTCGGGTTTGGAAATGGGCTTTGTGCGGATTGAACAACAGGTGAAGCCCTCCAGCCTGTCAAGCGATCGGGAGGAATTTCCCGATCGGGTGATTCTGGAAACCGGCATTGGTGACGCTTGGGTGCTCTCGACCTTGCCCAATGCGGCCCAAAAAGCCGAAGGACAAACCTTCGAGGCCCAAAAGCAAGGAGCACAAGGGGTGCATTTTTTGGCGGTGCAAACCAACCCCGATGAGGAACGCTTTGCGGGCTTTTGGCTCATGCGCGATCGCCGCGACAGCTAAACCGTTGATTGACCCCCAAAGTTCAGCCCCCAACTCAACCCCAGCAGAGCAAGACCCAAGGCAACTGGGAATTAGCCCAGCGCGATCGCCCCGCAGCCCTCAATCAAAACACGCTCAAACCCCCCAAAAACTATCCGCTCCTACCCGAAACAACGGATAGGAGCGGTCTAGCGGGTTATCAACTTGAAACTCAACTGCCGGGTATTGCGAAAGCTTTAACCGCCCCGTCGAGTGACGTGACCCTTTTTGAAGAGGGAGGGCTTACCTAGGCAACCAGCCCGGTGCACAGCCAGTATCCTCCAACTTGAAAACCCTGAGACATACTACTGCTACTACCCATGGGCATCACCTCCTGCTTTATTCAAAGGGCCTCAATCACCTTGAGCCAACTGCTAAAACTTGGACATTGCCCGAAGGCTGAATGCCCGCTGTTTCACGTTAAATGGCGGACTAGGCCTGATTGCCATTCAAATTAGCACGTTTTCCAAAAAGGCAGCAACCTGGCAGAGTTCATTAATCTAGCAAGCGTTGATCACTGGTCACCCGCAAGCCGTGATTAGTGACTCTCCACTGGCAAGCATGACCTGGCGATTAATCGGCAAGCACTAATCGGCAATAACCATGGAACGCATCACCCCCATGCCCCCAACCAGCGATCCGAAGGCGGAAATGGCCACGATTTTGCTGGTGGACGATGAGCAAGCGTTGGCCGATCCGCTCAGTCGGCTTTTGACCCGCGAGGGCTACAGCGTTGATCTGGCCAGCGATGGGCAAGCGGGCTATCAACTGGCCAGCCAAAACACCTACGATTTGCTGATTTTGGATTGGATGTTGCCAGAAATCAGCGGGGTGGAAATTTGCCAGCGCCTGCGCCAAATGGGTCAGGGTGTGCCGGTGTTGTTTTTGACGGCGAAGGACACGATCGACGATCGGGTAGCAGGGTTGGATGCCGGAGCCGATGATTACCTGGTGAAACCCTTTGAGTTGCGGGAGTTGCTGGCGCGGGTGCGGGCCCTGTTGCGACGGCCCCGAACCAACCCGGACGAGGCCCCAGAAACCTCAACGGGAACCGATCGCCCCGGCCGATTGCAGTGGCAGGATCTCGGCCTCGATTGTGATAATCAGTTGGCCTATCGGGGCGATCGGCTGATTGAACTCTCTGACAAGGAAACCTGTCTATTGGAATACCTGATGCGCCATCCGGGGCAAGTGTTGACCCATGACCAGATCTATAACCACCTGTGGCCCACGGGCGATCGCCCCAGCAGCAATGCCTTGGCCGCTCAAATTCGCCTGCTGCGACGCAAGATTGAAGCCGTGGGCGAACCCCCAGTGATTCACAGTGTCTATGGCAAGGGCTATCGGTTCGGCCTCACGACCGGCGACCCCTAAACCCTAACCAGCCCATTTTGCGAGCAAGCCGCCAAGCCCGGGACAAAGGCCCCCCTCGTCCCGGGGATTGGTGCTCTGATTCAACAATTGAGCGGCTCAACTCGGAGGCGTTGGTCGTGAAGCGATTGACGCTCCGAGTCCATGACTCGCGCACTAACTCAATCGGTCAGTGGGTTGGAGGCTCATCAATTATGAAGAAACGATGAAGACGTAGTTCAAAAAAATCAAAAATCGGTGCAAAAGCGTTTACTGAAAGGCTGATCTTCTTGATGGATCAACCTCACAGATAAAAACGCTCTTCATCGTCATCGACAGCTTCAAAGTTTCGCAGCAAGACTCGATCGAATACAGCATCAAGGGCCGCATCGTCAAAGTCCGTTGATCGCTGCTCTTGCAACGGATTCGATAGGGGATAGAGCTGTAGTTGTCTCCGGTCTTGAACTAAATAGAAATAGGGTTCCAAATCCGTTGTTTGGCCAATTTCTAAATAATCAAAGCTACAAACATTCAGGTAGAGCGTTCGGTTCGCAACCAACGTTGCCTGATGCTCATCGGCAAAGACATCAAGGACGAGACCTTCTCCGGTGCTCGTGGTTGTGCCGTCCTGGATATGCGTGTAGCGCACCCGATTCAGCCCAGCGAGCAGTTTTTGCATATCCTGCTTGTTGGCAATGATGCCACGATCGACAATGCAGGGAGCCGGTAATTGCGTTGTAGATGGACGTTTGTTCATGACAACCCAAGCTGAGGCGCACGCCTAAAGATATCTTGCTCGATCTTATCGGAAGGTCTTCACTTGTGCGCTGAGAAAATTACTGAAGTTGTTGGCTTGAGATTAACTCAGATCGAGAGCGATCGCCAACTGGCAAAAAATCAGGATGATTGAATCGATCGATGGGCCGATCTCAGCATTGCTCCCCCCTGAGAAGCGGCAGCAAAATTGATGCCCAAGAATCATGCCCCCTCAAAAATATGTGACCTGCACTGATCGAAAGCCCATCGAAAGCGATTGGAACCGATCGAACCCAATCGCAAACCAAATCAGAATGATGATTCATCCATTTCGACAGTTTCAATCAAAATGGAACCGTAGTTCTACGGAGAGAGAAAGGGGCAAAAACGCTCAGTAATTTCCAGGGTAACAACTACCAACGGGCCCTTACCACTCACCGAGCGCGTAACCTGATGGACGAGCCGGGGAAATGGCCCATCCCCCAGCCTGACTGTCGATGGCTCAAAGCTGGCTCCCAGAGCCGCAGCGGAGTTGAATTGAATGGAGATTGCTCCCTATGACGGAACCCCGACGATCGGCTAAATCAACAGCTAATTCTTCGCCGAACCCCGCGCCCAAGTCTTCCTCGAAACCCTCACCGCCCCGATCGGCTCGATCGCCCCGTGACCCCTGGTGGCAACCCTGGCGATCGGCGGGGCTACACTTGCTGGCGGGGTTGGCGTTTTATACGGTGCTGCCTGTTCCCTGGCAAGGCTCCTTGGACTTTCGGGGCATTGCTCGCCTTGCGCCGTTGATTGGGGCGTTCTTGGGGCTGTTGGTGGGTTTGGGGGATGGGGTGTTGGGCTGGGTTGGGGTGCCAATTCTGACGCGCAGTGCGATCGCGGTGTTGGGTTGGCTGGCTTTGACGGGGGGGTTGCACCTCGATGGGGCGATCGACACGGCCGACGGGCTGGCGGTGCAAGATCCCCAACGCCGCTTGACCGTGATGGCCGACAGCACCACCGGAGCCTTTGGGGCCATGGCTGCGGCCGCAATTCTGTTGTTAAAAACGGTGGCCCTGGCGGATTTGGCGCAGGCTCGCTGGCTGGTGATTGCGGCGGTGGCGGCCTGGGCCCGCTGGGGGCAGGTGGTGGCCATTTTGTCTTATCCCTACCTACGACCCAGGGGAAAGGGGCGAATGCACAAGGATGCGATTCGATCGCCCTGGAATTTGTTGCCCGGTTGGGCGCTGGCCCTCAGCTTCAGTGCGCTTTATGGGGGGTTGTTTCCGGGCAGTTGGCTGCCAGCGGTGGGGCTGGCCTTGGGAGGCGGGGCGATCGCCCTGCTGACGGGTGCTTGGTTTAATCGGCAATTGGGCGGCCAAACCGGCGACACCTACGGGGCGATCGTGGAATGGACTGAAGCGCTGCTGCTGTGTTTGATGGCCACACTGCAACAGCCTCCCAATGGTTGACGCTCAATGGGCGATATCCAAGGACTGATGCCCAATGGCTAATTCTCAATAGACCTCTTGCCTCAATCAAGACCCTCACCCTAAATCCCTCTCCCAAGTCGGGAGAGGGACTTGACGACTAACAACAAAATCGCCGTAACTCCCGATTTCTGGCTCCCCTTCGCCCTCCTTGGGAGAAGGGGTTGGGGGATGAGGGCTGTTAGCTGATTTGTGCAAGAGGTCTAATGTTTCAAGGATTGATGGGATCAAGGTTTGCGGGTTTCGGTGCGATAGGGCAAAATGCGCGTCCCGATCGCCAAACTTTCAGCCTCGTAGCTGGGGAGCTGATCGCCAAAGGGAGCAGGAACCAACTCTTGGAGGCTCAGCTCAGTGCGGTACAGACTAAAGAGCCAAAAATTCTGGCGATCGGTATTTTGCAAAACCACCTGGCGGATGGCGGGCCGCAGTTGGCCCACGGTTCCCTGGCAAGCCACCTGCAAAAAGCTGGGAGCTTCCTGGCAAGTGCTCTCCTGCACCTCTCGGCCGATGTAGTCCGCAGCAAAATCCGCATAGCGATCGGGGTTGGGATTGGTGACGGCCAGACCCGCCCCGATCGCCACAATCACACCGCTAACCACCACAATCGCTTTCACATCCGCCACCTTAAAGAACAATTCGACGGCCACCGATCCTGAATTCCGGTTTTGAACTCGATTCGTCAATCTGGATGATCTTGGCCCGTGGCTTCCATCCTATCGAGCGGCCGTTGCCGGCGCGATCGCCCCCGCCAAAATCAGGCTCCCAAGAAATTTGTCTATAGTAGGTATGCTTTTCAGCACAAAGTTGTTATAATGACCCACTACAGTGGCGAGCGTAGCCAAGGGGTTAAGGCAGCGGATTGTGGTTCCGCCATTCGTGGGTTCAAGTCCCATCGTTCGCCCTCTTCAAAACTCAATATCCAATGTCCCAAGCTTTCAGATTTCCGAGAAACCGAATTCTGAGAGTCTGGAAACATTGAAAACAAAGGGGTACATTCCATTTTGTACCCCCTTTTGATTGCCTTTGAATCGGCTGGGCTTGTTTCCCCAAGCTCGTCTCCCCAAGGTTGAGGCTGGCTACTGGGTTGGGCTATTCGGCTTAAAGTCAGAATCCAGGAACAGGCGCGGCGTGAGATCCAGCAGGGGCGGCGGTTCCGGCGTGGGCTTGGGTGGTTCGCTGGCGGTTCCGGTCAGCTCGCGTGCCAGTCGGGTTGCTTCCGCAATCGCCGTTTGGGGCACGATCGGGGAAATGGGCATGTTGGAATCCTGTTTCCAGGTGGTTTCCATGTCAAAGGTTAGGCGCTGCCCTGCGATCGTCCGCTGTTGAAGTTGGGTGGCCAGTTGCCTCACGCCGCCTGCTTGTTCGATCGCGCTGGCCAGTCGGGGCGAAATTTCAGCCGCACTGTTCAGCAAAATCAAGAAATTGGGCGCAACCTGGGCATTCGGCATCAAAAATAGATAGGTTGGCTCGCTCAGGGCCCGGCTGCGCCCGCCTTCCGAAAAATTTTGGATCCCATGGCCAACAATTCGCGCCACGTCCAAATCGGGATAAGCATTCAGCAGGGCCCCAATTAAGCGCCCACCGGCCACGATCTGCTCACGGCTGGGGCGCTCGCTGTCTGGGTCGTAGTGAAACTCAATCCCGATCGACCGCATATTGATCCAATTCACCGGGCGGTTGGTTTGCGGATCGGGATAGGCTGCTTGCTTCAGGATGTGAAAGGCCGTTTTGCTGGGTGGCACAGTCATCAAAATGTCGCCGTGCATCCCCACAATAAAATGGGCGCTGACTTCAGCCGGGTCGTTTTGCCACGATCCTGCCACTTGGGCGATCGAGAGCCGTCGCCCACTCAGGGCCGTGTGGTGAATCACGATCGTGTCCACCGGGCGATTGATCGGCCGATCTTCATAATCCCGCCGCGACAGGGATCCCGTGGCTAAATAATTAGAAATTGCAAACCCGGGCAACCCAATTTGCTGAGTTGGATCAGCGGTCTTGGCGTATTTCAGGGCCGCTTCGGCCCGACCATCAGGCGGCAAAACTCCATCGGAAGTAGATGCACCCACCGCAATTAAGAGTGCCGCCGCTAACACCAGCAAACAGTAACGCAGTACCTTGCGCGGATTCGACAGCATAATCACGGGATCTCTAGCGATCGCTGATGTGGAAACAAAGTTGGGGTTGGTGGCGGAGCGATCGAGCAAGCTGCCCAAAATCAGCCAAAAGGGTCAAATTTCAAGCAGCAGCCTGGAAGTTTGGCGCAATCTTAGCATCTTGCTTTTGCGAGGGACTGTGGCCAGGCGATCGAAACTGATATTGAAAGCTAAGAGGATATTCGGGCAGCCAAAATTGCTACCCTGCGGGCATCATCGATCGACACAAACAAGGGGCTTAGGGGCTGTCGTCATTTCTTAGGGTCAGGCGAAAACAGTTGATTATCCTTACCCCAATCGTCGCAACAAGGGGCTTAAGCCCCTTGTCCCCCACGATCTGTCAACGGCGGAATCAAGGTTTCAGGCGATTTGGCGACACCCCCTAAGCTCCTTGCCCCATGACTCTTAATCCTTGGCCCTGGCCAAAAGATACTTTTCAGATCTTTTCTAAATACCCGCAGCAGGTAATACCAAAAACTCATACTGAGAATATCAAGGCTCCAGAAATACCCAAGACCTTGTAAAGAAATTCAAGATCAAAAATTTAGGGCTGAAATGGCAAAAACCGCAGCGGCTTGTGGGAACCGTGCGGTTTTTGATTGCTGAGCCAAACCTAATCAAAGGTTTGCGGATGCTTGCCGTTGACTATCGATGATGATCGCCCAAGCGGCTAGATCATGACACCGATGGTACGTTGGCGGTTCTGAACCAATAATCTTGCCGAG
The DNA here is from genome assembly GCF_059138625.1 of Limnothrix sp. HT2024. Lineage (NCBI taxonomy): Bacteria > Bacillati > Cyanobacteriota > Cyanophyceae > Pseudanabaenales > Pseudanabaenaceae > Limnothrix > Limnothrix sp. HT2024. Next base: position 2,435,046 of record NZ_CM181121.1, on the reverse strand, counting down.
GGAACCAGGCTGAGACTCGATCGAGCCAATTACAGCAGGCCCAGTTGCGACAGGATGCCTTGGCCGGTGATGAATTCCGTAGCGATACCGATCACGAAGCCCAGCATTGCCAGACGACCGTTCCAGGTTTCGGCGAAGGCAGTGAAGCCGTATTTAGCCTTTTGCTCAGTCATGGTTGAAGACCTCCAAAAAGGGGTTTCGAGCGAATAGATAGAAGTCGAGTTGGGCGAGCGTCCTGGTGTCAAGTTGCTCTATAGAAAATTTAACGCAATTTTTTGTTTACTGCAACGTTTCGTTACGAATCCATGAGTAAAAACTCTTACTGCTTCCCCTGCTGCCCCGCTGGCCTGCCGTAATTTCCCCCCGCAGCGCCCTGGACTCATGGAGCCTCAACGTTTGCCCAATCCTTTGTGGGACAATGGTTCGCGGGCATTAATTCCCAAAAATTTGCCCGGAAAGTTGCCCCTTGGGGGCTGAATTTCGCTGCTGTTGAGTTGGGTGGGGATTGTGGCTGTGGATGGGGAAATTTCGGCAAAGTCGTTGACCTTGGAAGAGGCGATCGCCAATTTGCGCAGTGAAGATGCCAGCTTGCGTTACTACGCGGCTTGGTGGGTGGGGCGGTTTCGGGTTTCGCAGCCGGACGTGATTGAGGCGCTGATTGAAGCCTTGGATTACGAGGGCGATCGCACCGAGGCGGGAGGCTTGCCGCTTCAGCGCAACGCGGCGCGGGCTTTGGGGAAGTTAGCCGATCGCTCGGCGGTTCCGGCCCTGATTCGATCGCTCACGTCGCCCGATTATTACGTGCGGGAGGCGGCGGCCCAGTCCCTCGGGCAGTTGGCAGACGATCGCGCCATTTCCGGGTTGTTGGCCCTGTTGGATGGAGGCGTGGCGGCGGCCGTGGTCGTGCCGGGCCAGCCCCACTTGGTGCAGCCCTACGATGCGGTTCTGGAAGCCTTGGGGAATTTGCAGGCTCAGGGGGCGATCGACGTGATTCGCCCCTTCACGGAACATTCCGTGCCCAAGGTGCAATACGCGGCCGTGCGGGCCCTGTATCAGCTCACGGGGGATGACCAATGGGGCGAGCGACTGGTGGCCGCCCTGCGGGGGCCCGATTTACAGTTGCGGCGGGCCCTGATGGGCGATGTGGGGGCGATCGGCTATTTGGCGGGGGCAGAGGCGATCGCCCAAACGGAGGCGGAAAATAGCTTGAAACTGATTGCGCTCAAAGGGTTGGCAGAACATCCCAACGCTACCCCCGATGGCCAAACCCTGACGGATGAGGGCCGCCGCATTTTGGTTTTGATGGATGGCTTGTTGTAGGGCAGGTCAACAGTACTAAATGGGTCGATCGCACCCCAATCCCGATGAGTGGGCGGCTTTATGGCCGGAGGCGGGCCGATCGGGCGAAAGTCTGTTGGCTGGCCGGTTGGGGATGATTCAGTTGCGACAGGGGGCGGGTTGGTGGTTGTTGGGTTTGGGAATTTGGCCCCAGCAGGGTTCGGTAATTTTGCAAGAACACCAGTGAGGCGATCGCCAACAGAAAATAGCCAAACCAGCGTTGTAAGCGATCGGCGGGCACCAACTTGGATAAGTAGGCTCCCGGTAACGTGCCTAGGGCCGCCGCCCCCGTGAAGGAAAGGGTCAGGGGCCAATCGATCGCCACATGGCCCGCATAGCCCGCCAGACCCGCGATCGAGTTAGCCGCAATAATCACTAGGGACGTACCGATCGCCTGTTTCATCGGGACATTGCCCAACAGCACCAACGCCGGCACGATCGCAAAACCGCCCCCCACACCCACCAACCCGGTCAGCATTCCCACGCCGATGCCCTCCGTTAGCAGCCACAGCCAACAGTAGCGACAGACTGGCTGGGGATAGGCTGCTAGGGCCGAATCTGGCGATCGATCTGCTGGGGCCGGTTGGTTGCTGCGACGAATCGTGGCGATCGCCGCCAACAGCATCATTCCCACAAACAGCATCATTTGAATGGGGGGCGTAACCCAAGGTTGGGTGGCCAACTTAGCGCCCCCAAAGGCCCCGATCGCCGTGGACAGCCCAAAAATCCCCGCTATCCGCCAGCGCACCCGCCCCGCCCGCCAGTGGGGAATGACTCCCAACAGGCTCACGGTTCCCACAATGGCCAACGTCATGGCGATCGCGGGTTTCACGGGCACGCCCATCACCGAAGTCAAAATTGGCAGGGCCAACACCGAGCCGCCCCCGCCCAACAGCCCGAGGGCAATGCCAATCACCACGGCCAATCCATGGCCGATCGCCCATATCAAACTATCCATAAACCCATCCACAGAACCATCTATAGAACTGACCCTTAAGAGGATGTCTGAAAAGCCAAAATCGATACTCTGCACGCCTCATCGATCGACATCGATCGACGAAGACAAGGGGCTTAGGGCGTGTCGTCAAATCGCCTGAAACCCTTATTCCACCGTTGTCAGATCGTGGGGGACAAGGGGCTTAAGCCCCTTGTTACAACGACTGGGATATGGAAAGTCAATCGTTTTCACCTGATCCTAGGAAATAACGACAGGCCCTAAGCCCCTTGCCCCCACGACTATTGGTGCATTGCCCGTGCCAAAAGACACTTTTCAGACATCCTCTAAGAAGTGATCCTTAATTGGCTGATTGCGATCTCAATCAATCGCGATCAATCGACCAACTGAGAATCTTGGAAAGCCACTGCAAATCCGGCCAATTGCATGGGCGATCGGAGTTGATCCATTTCGCCTGGCAATTGGCAAAGCTTTCTGAAGCCTGTTTCTGAAGTCTGTTGTTGTGCAGTTTCGCTGCTTGTTCCCTAGGACGCACGCTGGTTATAGGGCAACTTCGCCAGCAGCATGGCCAAAGCGCAGGTGTTGGTGATGCCCGCAAACGTCAGCCCAGCCCCCACAAACCCGCTCAACAGCAAGAACCAAGGGGAAACCAACGCACCCAGAACCGTGCCCGTGAACACCAAAGAGCCGGCCACGATTTGCACCTGTCGCATCAAACTGATCGGGGCCCGGCGATCGACCAAAACGTCCAAACCCGCTGCCTTCCAAGCCTGAAGACCGCCGATCAGGTCGATCGCTGGCGTGCGGCCCGCCTGCACCAATTGATTCGCCACCTCCGCCGATCGATTCCCTGTTTGGCAACAGAGCACCACCCAGCGATCGGGCTGAGAAACCGGCACTGTTTGCAAATCCAACTTGCTCATCGGCATCGACAGCGCCCCGGGAATGCGTTCCCCGGCAAACTCTCCCGGCTCGCGCACATCCACCACGATCGCCCGATTGGTGGCCAACCAAGCCTGAAGCTCAGTGACGGAAACCCGTTGGCGCACTGGCCCCACAGGCATCGGCTCAGGTGTCTTACCAAAATCATCGACCACCATCGGTTGAGAGTGGGTTCTGGGCAGTTGAGTAGGCGGGGAATTAACTTCAGGTTGAACAGGGGTCATCGATCTAAATCCTGGGAAGATTTGGGAACAGGGAGAAAAGGGGAGGAAACTCAGAACCTCCAGGGCGGACAGCGCGTTTAGACCGCCACCAGTTGCCCGCATTGTTGATTGGCAGGCACGGCCTCAGCCATCTTTTGGGGATTTGGCAGCCCCAAATTTTGCATCAGGGTCACGAAGGTTGCGCGATCGTGCCCCACAAACCGAGGATTGCAGCGTTTTTCTTCCCCGATCGTGGAAACCAAACAGCCGCGATAGTCATGGCCCGGGTAAACCAAGGTTTCATCGGGCAGCGCAAACAGCACTTCTGTCACCACTTGATAGAGCTGTTCGGCATTGCCGCTTTGGAAGTCCGTGCGACCACAGCCGCGAATGAGCAGGGAATCTCCCGTCAGCAAATGGGTTTGATTCACCAGATAGGCTAAGTGGCTGTCCGTGTGGCCCAGGGTGGCGATCGCTTGAATGGGCACTGAGCCAACCCAAAACACTTCGTCATCGTCCAAAGTGCGATCGGCGCAGGCGACCTTGGCCCCCATGGGAACAATTCCTTGGCAATCGGTCAAATCGCGTAACCGACCGGCTCCGGTCACATGATCCGCGTGGACATGGGTTTCTAGGCAAGCCACCAGGGTCAAGCCCAGTTCCTGAATCAGTTTGTAGTCTCGATCGACCTGTTCCAAAACCGAGTCCACCAAGACCGCTTGGCGACTGTCCCGATCGGCGATCAGGTAACTGTAGGTGCTCGTTTCCCGATCGAACAATTGCCGAAACAACATAGGGCAGTTCCTAAGAGTGAAGGGTGTTGGGCAAATTAGGAGGCAAATTGAAGGAGCAAGCAGCGGAATATGGTCTGAGAGAGGCTCTTGGTTCTTTTATGCTTGATTAATTAATATAACTATATACTCATATTTTGGATTTGCCACCCGATCGCCCCCATTTTTTCACCGGCTCCGTTAGCCTGGGTGGCCAGTCGTCACCCAGCTTCACTGGAATCGGGTTACCACCAGAATGCTCGATCGCCTTGATTTTGCCCAATACTTTCCCTCAGGGACAATTGAGCCATTCAATGGGGTAGAGTTGCCTTCGCAAGGGGATCAGAATCATTAACATCCTGTCGGGATCTCTCCTTCCCTGTCCGCTTCTGCCCTCGGTCAAGCCCTGATTCTGCATCCATGGCACCCCTCCGCAACTCTCCTTTTCCCTTCGCTTGGACATCGAGTTCTATGGCTAATACCCTTGACCATGAGTTAGACGCACTGGCATTCGTCGCGGACTATCTCAAGGTTTTGTCGGAACGCAATCGATTGCGAGTGCTGTGCTGCTTGCGGGAGGGGCCCCGAAATGTGGCGGAAATTGTGGAAGCAACGGGCCTGACCCAGGCTAATACTTCCAAGCATCTAAAAGTTTTGTCTCAAGCGGGCATGGTGGCTCGACAATCCCAAGGCACCAGCGCCTATTACCGAATTGTGGATCCGCTGATTTTTGATCTTTGTGAATTAATTTGGCGGCGACTGAGCGATCGCTTGGAACAGCAACAACAGGTGATCGCCAGTTTTCGGGTGCAGTAATTGGCCGATCGGGTGGCTATGCCAACGCGCCCTTAACGCGCCACTCACTCGCCATTAGCTCGCCCGCCATGAATTCGTCATGGAAGTGGGCTGTATGAAAGTGGGCTGCAATCAACGGGGATTGTGCAATTTTTGCTACCGTTCAGACAGTCCCTCGAAATCGCGCCCCTCGAAATTTCGCCATGGTAGCTCGCCCTCGCATCACCCACGTTATCTACGATCTCGACGGTTTGTTGCTGGATACGGAATCAATTAATGAAGCGGTGAACCGGGCGATCGCCGATCGCTACGGTTGTGCTTACGATCCAGCGGTGCGGGGACGCATCGCCGGGCGCGATGCCCACACGTCATCGGCGATTTTGGTGGAATGGTTGGGGTTGCCCATCAGTCCCGAGGAAATGTTGCAACAGCGGCGATCGCTGGTGGCCCAGTGGCAACCGGTGGCTAAACCGATGCCGGGGGCGGTGGAGTTGACCCATCACCTGCACCGATCGGGCGTTCCCCAGGCGATCGCCACCAGTTCCAGCCGCGGCCCCTTTGGTTGGAAGGCCGCACCTCACCGGGATTGGTTTCGCCTGTTTCACTGCACGGTGCTGAGTGATGATCCGGGGGTGCGCCAGGCCAAGCCCGCGCCGGATCTGTTTCGGGAAGCGGCTCGACGATTGGGGGCCGACCCGCGCCACTGTCTGGTGTTTGAGGATGCGCCAGCGGGCATTGAGGCGGCCCGGGCGGCGGGGATGTCGGTGATTGCGATTCCGGATCCGGCCTTGGAGCGATCGAGCCTGGCCCAGGCCGATGCGATTTTGCCCTCTTTGCAGGCCTTTGAGCCGGCCGATTGGGGATTGCCCGCTCGGGTTCCAGCGGCGGTTTGCTAAAGGGATGGGGCGATCGATGGGGCGCGTTTCGGCTTAACGGTTGGCTTCATCACCGTTTGCTTCAGGACTGAGCAGGTAGGTGGGGAGCCGATCGATGCTGGTTTGGTTCTTTGCTTGCCAATAGGCTTGCAGACCATCGGGGCCTTTGCGCTCCGCCCATTCCACCAACTGGGTGCGATCGCCCTGATAGTCAAACAACGGAACCCCAAACCCACAGGAGGTTTGCACCGAATCCACCGACAGCAACATGATTTGGCGCGTACCGGGCAGGGCCTCGAATCGATCGAGCCAGGATTGCCAATCGAGATCCCGTGGCCGAATCACGCGCCCTTGGCCATACAGCCGCAAAATCAACGGCGCACCCACAAAGCTGCAAAACATGAGGGTTAACCGGCCGTTTTCCGTTACGTGGGCTGCGGTTTCGTTGCCGCTGCCAGTCACGTCCAAATAACCCACCAAATTGGGTTCAAAACAGCGAAAGGTGTCCATCCCCTTGGGCGACACATTCACTCGTCCTTCTTGGGGAGCGGATGCCGTGAAAAACAGCTTCTGTTGTTCAATAAAAGCGGCCAGTTCCGGTGTGATTTGCTCGTAAAATTTTGCCATTTTGTTATCTCTAAACCTCTCTAGGGTTTTCTGAAATTCTCTGAAATTCTCTAAAATTTAAGCATTTGGAATTCGCAGGCTGGCGTGAATCCTCCAGCACCTTCTCCAATTTCTCAATTTTAGGTTATCCCTAGGTTATTCAATGGCTGCTGCTTCTCCATCTGCTAGCTGCGCGATCGTCTGGTTTCGTACTGATTTGCGTCTCCATGATCATGAACCGCTCTTGGCGGCTGCCGAAAGCCACAAGACGTTGATTCCGGTCTATTGCTTTGACCCACGACAGTTTGCGGAAACTGCCTTTGGTTTTCCCAAAACGGGCCCCTTCCGCGCTCGATTTTTGCTGGAATCGATTGCTGATCTGCGAGCTGCCTTACGAGCGAAGGGCAGTGATTTAATCGTGCGATCGGGGTTGCCAGAAGTGGTGTTACCGGCCCTGGCAGCGGAATATGGAGCACAGGCTATTTATTATCACGAAGAGGTGGGAACCGAAGAACAAGCAGTTGAATTGGCCCTCGAAGCGGCTCTGAAGACTCCACAAGCACCCAGACCGATCCCGGGAAACATTCAAAGCAAAGTTTATTGGGGCCACACCCTCTATCACCCGGATAATTTGCCCTTTGAGATTGGTCAAATCCCAGAGCTATTTACGGAATTTCGGAAAACCGTTGAAGCGCGATCGACCATTGATTCCCCCTTGCCCCCGCCCGATCGCCTGCCACCTCTGCCGCCGGGTTTGAACCCCGGTGAATTGCCCCGCCTGGCCGATTGGGGGTTGGTGGAACCGGAACCCAGCCCCTTGGCGCTGATCTCGTTTACGGGTGGCGAACAGGCCGGCTTCCAGCGGCTTCAGGAATACATTTGGGATGGCGATCATTTGCGGGTTTATAAGCAAACGCGCAACGGCATGTTGCAGCCCAATGATGCATCGAAATTCTCGCCTTGGTTGGCGCTGGGCTGTCTTTCGCCTCGGAAAATTTGGGCCGAAGTGCAAGCCTATGAACAGAAAGTGATTCGCAATGAATCTACCTATTGGCTCATTTTTGAACTGTTGTGGCGCGACTATTTTCGCTGGATTGTGGCGAAACATCGCCATCGAGTTTTTCGAGTGACGGGTTTGCAGGGAATAGCAATTCCTTGGCGACGGGATGCGGCGGCTTTTGCGGCTTGGTGCAACGGGCAAACGGGCTATCCCTTGGTGGATGCCAACATGCGAGAACTCCGTGCCACAGGGTTTATGTCGAATCGAGGTCGTCAAAATGTGGCCAGCTTTTTAACCAAGAATTTGGGAATTGATTGGCGAATGGGGGCCGAGTGGTTTGAATCTTGGTTGATTGATTATGATGTGTGCAGCAATTGGGGTAATTGGAACTACACGGCTGGGGTGGGAAATGATGCAAGAGGGTTTCGCTTTTTCAATATTTTGAAGCAAGCCAAGGATTACGATCCGCAAGGGGAATACGTGAAACATTGGCTCCCGGAATTGCGTCAATTGCCCGCTGGAAAAGTGCATCACCCCTGGATGTTGTTGCCCGTGGAACAGGAGCGGTTTGGTGTACAAATTGGCTGTGATTATCCAGGGGCGATCGTGGATTTGTTTGAGTCGGCGGCGGAGAATGAAGCCCTTTATAACCGGGCGATCGGGAAGGGTGCTGCGGGTCGCTCAAAGCCGGCCCATCGGGGTTCCCGGCGCGATCGCCCCCGACGACCTTAGGAAGCTGTTTCAAAAGCCAAAATTGCTACCTTGTAGGTCTGGTCGATCGGGACAAACAAGGGGTTTAGGACTTGTCGCCAAATCGTCTGAAACCCTGATTCCACCGCTGGCGGATCGTGGGGAGCAAGGGGCTTGAGCATCTTGTTACGACGACTAGGGTACGGAAGATCAGCCGTTTCAGCCTCACCTCGAAAAAAGACGACAGGCCCTTAATCCCTGTGCTCCGCGATTTATGGATCCTTGCCCCATGCCCAAAGACACTTTTCAGACATTTTCTGAGGCATCAAGGGGTTTCATTGATGTTTTGGAGCGGTAACGTTGGGCCAGGAACTTTGGATAGATACGGCGACGAGAGTAATTCTGGGCGAGTAATTCTGGGCAAGATTTGGAGGTAAGAGGGTGATGGAGCGATCGATGACAACGGCAGCAACCCACCAAAATCGGGTCAGCCCTTCCGGTTACGGACTGCGACGGCGGTTGGGGCGATCGCTGGTGGCCTTGGGGGCCAGCCTGCTGGCTGGTGGCTTCGCGCCCGCCTTGGCCCAAGCCGCCGAGCGGATTGAGCTGACCTTTGGGGCCTTGGGCCTGTCGATCGAAATGAAGTCCCTAGAAGACTTTGTGGCGACCGGTGAAATTTCCGATGAGCTGGAGTTCTATACCCGGTTTCTGACTCCCGATCAATTGGCTCAGGTGCGATCGGCCCTGACCGATCGCCTGGATATCAACCTGTTGGCCGTGTCGCAATTCTTCAATGCGCCCCAAGGGGAAACCATCCTGCGGCGCTTGGCCCAAGTGATCCGCACCGGGCGCAATTTACAAAGCGTGCCGGCCCTGCGTGCTGCGATCGTCCGTTCCGCCGCCGACCCGGAAGGACTAACCCCCCTGAATTTGCTGCGCTACTATCCCACTCCCAGTATGCGAGTGGACTTGGCCCAAGCCCTGAGCCTGTGGCGGCAAATTGAGGAAACCACCATTCACCAAGACCAAGCCACCGCCGCCGTGGAAACGGCCTTTGCGGCCCAAGCTGGCTCTCCCATTACGCCGCCCCCTTTTGAGTTGCGGCAACCGGGCCCCTATGCGACCGCCAAAACCAGCCGCGTAATTCAGCCGCGTGATCGTCGTCCCTTTGCGGCCGATCTTTACTGGCCCTTGGCCGCGACGGGCGATCGCCCCGTGGTGGTCATTTCCCACGGTCTCGGATCCGATCGGCGCACCTACGGTTACCTGGGTGAACACTTGGCCTCCCACGGTTTCATTGCCATCCTGCTGGAGCACCCCGGCAGCGACAGCCGCTACATCCAAGCCCTGATTAACGGCGAGGCCAGCGAAGCCGCCGACCCCAGGGAGTTCATTTCGCGGCCGGCCGATGTGCGCGACATTCTCAACGAACTGGCAACCAATCCCCAAGCCCCTGGAGGATTCACCGGGGTCATTGACCTCGATCGCACGGCCGTAGTGGGGCAGTCCTTTGGTGGATACACCGCCCTGGCCAGTGCCGGGGCCCCGCTGAATTTCAAGCGGCTGAAAACCGACTGCGCCTCCGACGACCTGTTTTGGAATACGTCGCTGCTGTTGCAATGTCGGGCTTTGGTGGTGCGCCCCACGCCTGACACGGACTATCTATCCCTGCAAGATGCCAGGGTGAAGGCCGTGGTGGCCATTAGCCCAATTACTTCCAGCCTGTTTGGGCGTGAAGGGATTGCCCAACTGCAAGTGCCCACGGCGATTTTGTCGGCCAGTAATGACCCGATCGCCCTGCCCTTGTCGGAACAGTTGCGCCCCTTTGCTCAAATGTCGATCGCGGATAAGTATCTGTTGGTGCTGCGAGGTGGCACGCATTTTTCAACGCTGGGGGCCACGGGCGATGAAACCGTGCAGCTCCCGGCTAGCTTGGTGGGCCCCCGGCCGGACTTGGCTCGCGACTACACGAAAGCCTTCATCACGGCTTTTTTGAAGCGATATTTGGGGAACGATCACGCCATGGCGAACCATCTCACCCCCCAATGGGCCAATTCCGTTTCTCAGCCAGAGTTGCCGCTGTATTTGCTGAGTCAACTCTCGATCGAGCAGTTGCCGCGCCCCGTGGCCCACAGGCCAACCAAAAATTCCCGATGGATTGCCAATCGCCACCGGCCCGATCAACCCATCCAGACCCGCTGAAGAAATGGGGCTATGGCGAGTGGATTGGGGCGATCGTCAGGGAATTGGGACGAGCAAGCGCTCAATCCTCTAGTTCAATCCTCTGGGCCTAATCTTCGTGATCTTCAAAGGGATCCGACAAATTCTCAGACGGCGGCCCAAAAGCCACATAAATCGAGTACCCCGTGATGGCAACCAGAATTGTGCCGAGGGCAATTCCCAATGTTAAAGCAGAGTTGTCTTCTAGCATGGTTTAAGGGTCTCGATGGCCGGGCCGCTGGCCCATTTCTCGCAAATTGTAACAATTAGTTAAGTAAAATCGCAAACTTCTCAGGGAGTCCACCCGATCGCCCACTGCCCGCTAGCCTTAGTTCTCAGGTCGCCGCTGGCTTGCCCCCACGGAACTCCCCAAACAGCAGGCACAGCCGTTTGATAGAATACCCAATCAAATAGCATTGGCGGCGTGCTGCATTCGTGCGGCAATTGCTGCACTATTTAATAAAAAGCAACATCAACGGCAACGCCCAGTTGCTTCAACGGCTGCAAGACTCCATTGTTGCGAAACACTACGGTAGGGATAAGATGGCTCAACGGACTCGCCTGGGCGACATTTTGCGCCCGTTAAATGCGGAATACGGTAAGGTGGCTCCCGGCTGGGGGACGACCCCGCTGATGGCTGTTTTCATGGGGTTGTTTTTTGTGTTCCTGCTGATCATCTTGCAGGTGTACAACACCTCGATCTTGATTGAAGGCGTTAATGTCGATTGGAAGTCGCTGGGTCAATAGATTTCGGTGAATGGCTTGGGGTGATGAGTCTGCATCAACAGATTTCAGATTTCCACCCCAAGAATTGCCCGCCCGATCGACTGGTTTGAAGAACTAACAGCTAGAGAATTGCTGAGTTCTGAGCGTTGGATTCTACAAATCTTTGAGAGTTAAGTCATCAACTGGTCGATCGCCCAGTCCCACAGTCCCGGTGTATCCGGGCTTTTTTATGGGCAACATTCGCCATCCCACCGACCCTGATCTTGGCTTGCTCTTGGAAGGATGTCTGAGAAGTAGCTCGGGATGCTGGCAAAGCGCGGGTAGTCGTGGGGGCAAGGGGCTTAGGGCCTGTCGTCGTTGAGTACGAAACCCTAGACCTGCCCTTAGCGGATCGTGGGGGGCAAGGGGCTTAAGCCCCTTGTTACGACGATCTGGGCGCGAAAGATCAACCGTTTCAGCATCACCTCGAAAAATGACGATACCCCCAAGCCCCTTGTCTCTGTTGCTCGACGAGACGACCGACAGGGTAGTCGTTTTGGCTTTTCAGACATCCCCTGAGTCAGACTGACCCTGAGCCTGCGCGACGGGGCCTTGGGATGGAATAATCTGAACGTGCAAATTACTGTTCGATTATTTTCGATTATTGGTGTTGACTCGTTGCTAGCCAGTTACGGATTAGCGTTTGTTTGATCATTTTCGTTCGAGCATTTTTGTTTCAGCGTTGTTGCTTGATCGTTTTCCTGCGATCGCCCCGGTCATTTCCATTGCAAGGATCGCCCCATGAACATTTTTGGCATTGGCCCAGCAGAGTTGTTTTTGATTGGCGTTGTCGCTTTGTTGGTCTTTGGCCCGAAAAAGTTGCCGGAAATTGGCCGCAGCCTGGGCAAGACTCTGAAATCCTTCCAGGAAGCCTCGCGGGAATTTGAATCGGAACTGAAGCGGGAAATGGATCGGGCCGAAGCCCCTGCTTCCACCAGCATGACCGCCACGATCGAGCCGCCTGCACAACCTGCCCTGGCCAGTTCGGAGCCGGCCACCCCGGTCACCCCCGCCGAAGCGGAACCGGCCCCAGCCGCCAAAACCAATGCGGTGGATTCGATCGATCCGGTTTAGGGGCTTCCGTTTGGATCGCTTCCGGCCGGAGTGTTTCCGCTTGGATTGCTTTCGGTTGAAGTGTTTCCGGTTGGAGTTCTGTTGATTCACCCTTGAAGTCGTCTGCGCTTAAGTCGATTCCAAAGCCATGCCCAAAGGTCAATCTGCATCGTCATCAGAACCCCTAATTCCGAAGCTGATTGTGGGGCTGGGCAACCCAGAACCCAAGTACGATCGCACCCGCCACAACATTGGCTTTGAAGTCATTGATGAGCTGGCGAAGGTGTGGGGCATTTCCCTGAGCGAAAATCGCCGGTTCAATGCCCTCGCCGGAGAGGGGCGATCGCCCTTTGGCAAGATTTATTTGCTGAAACCCCTGACCTATATGAATCGATCGGGCCAGGCCATCCGCGCCGCGATCGATTGGTATAAGCTGCCACCGGAATCAGTCCTCACGATCTACGACGATATGGATCTGCCCTTGGGCCGGTTGCGGCTGCGGGAAACCGGCTCGGCCGGCGGTCACAATGGCATGAAATCCACGATCGCCCATCTGGGAACGCAGGATTTTCCGCGTTTGCGGTTGGGCATTGGGCGGCCCCGGGTGGTCAGCGGCGAAACGGTGTCCCATGTGTTGGGCAAGTTTGCGCCCGAGGAACAACCCACGGTGAAAGCCCTGTTGCGGTTGAGTGTGGAGACGATCGAGCGATCGCTCCGAGATGGCGTGGCCAAAGCCGCCAGCTTGTATAACAATCGCGATGTGGCTCCACCCAAGCCCAAACCGGCCCCCACGCCCGAAGCACCTGCAACGCCCGATCGGGCCCCGCAGGATCCGCAACCGGTTTCCTAGCCGAGTTTCCAGCGGTCTAGCCTGATCCGGTTGATCCGGTTGACCCTGCCCGCCTGTCCACGGTTCATCTACCATTCCGCACTGTCGGCCTGCGCCGTGAGTCGTCGAGAAAATCCGTTGCCCCAAACGATCGCCCTTGTGCGCATTACCCGCCAGTCCTGGAATGAGGGCAAACTAGAAGGCGAAGTCAGCGCCGGGGAATTCACCTGGGAATTCGTCTGGCACTTTCGCCAAGGAGGGTTGCGGGTTCAGCCGTCCATGGGGCGGGCCCTAATTCGGGAGCCGCTGGCCCGATTTCTGGAAACCCACGACTACCAACTAGAAGCGGGCGGCGATTATTCCTTCCCCATCCGGGCCCGGCTCTAGGCATTGTCTCGGGATTTTCTGACTTTTCTGAAGTTTGCCCGCAGAATTCCTTCCCGCGATTGTTCAACAACGGAGCAACGAACCATGGTCAAAATTCTGCACCTGTCGGACATTCACATGGGCAGCGGGTTCAGCCATGGGCGCATTGATCCTCAAACGGGTTTAAACACGCGGCTGCTGGACTTTACGGCAGCCCTGGAGCGTTGCATCGATCGGGCAATTGCGGAACCGGTGGATCTGGTGCTGTTTGGGGGTGATGCCTTTCCCGATGCTACGCCGCTGCCCATGGTGCAGGAGGCCTTTGCACAACAGTTTCGGCGGCTGGCCGATGCGCAAATTCCGACGGTGTTGTTGGTGGGAAACCATGACCAACATGCCCAAGGCCGTGGAGGAGCCAGCCTTTGTATTTACCGCACGCTGGGGGTTCCGGGCTTTGTGGTGGGAGACACGCTGGCGCTGCATCGACTGGAAACCAGCCAGGGGCCGGTGCAGGTGCTGACTTTGCCTTGGTTAACCCGATCGACCCTGCTTACCAAGCGGCAAACGGAGGGCCTGTCGTTGGCGGAAGTGGGGGCGCTGCTGCTCGATCGACTCCAGGCGGCCCTGGAAGGGGAAATTCGGAAGCTCGATCCCGACCAACCCACCATTTTGTTGGCCCACCTGATGAGCGATCGGGCGCAATTGGGAGCCGAGCGGATGTTGGGCGTGGGCAAAGGCTTCTCAATTCCCCTCAGCACCATCACTCGCCCCGAGTTTGACTATGTGGCCTTGGGCCATGTCCACAAGCACCAAAACCTGAATCCCAATAATCAGCCTCCGGTGGTCTATCCCGGCAGCATTGAGCGGGTGGACTTCAGCGAGGAAACCGAAGAGAAGGGCTATGTATTGCTGACGATCGAGCCAGGAGAGCGGGGCCAGCGCCAAACCCAATGGGAATTTTGCCCCCTGCCAGCCCGACCGTTTCGGACATTGCGGGTGGATTTGGCAGACTGTGACGATCCGTTGGCGGAACTGCTCGGGGCGATCGACCCGGCGGCCATTGAAGGGGCCGTTGTGCGGTTGGTCTATCGTGTGCGGGCAGAACAGCTTCACCAAATCGAGCTGGCGGCCGTGCGCGATCGACTAGCCGCCGCCCACACCTACAGCCTGCAAGCGGAGTTGATGAGCCAACTGGCCCGCCCTCGCCTGCCCAACTTGGATGCCACCACCCTGGATCCGCTGTTAGCCCTAGAGGCCTATTTGGGAGAGCGATCGGACTTAAAAAACCTGGCCGACGACATGATCGAGGCCGCCCGAGATCTCTTGGGCTATGCCAGTCCGGCCATTGTGGTGAATCTGCCGGAGCCAACCACAACCCAAACTGCCAATCCAGATTGCCCAGATCCAGAGTCCAGCCCAGGCCAAAATCCAGCAGCGACATCCACCGCCGAGCTGGCCACCGATGCTGACGATCTCGAACCGACCTCACCCAGCGCCAATGGCCCTGATCGAGCCGTTCAGTCTCCAGCCATTGACCGATCGGGTCAACTCAGACTGCTTTAGAGGCCAATCACGTACTTGCGCCATTCCTGGTGTACGCCGCTCTTCACATGCTTCGTCACTTCAAAGTAGAGACTGCTGTGGGGACGGCGGGGCGGCTGGCGCAAAGGCATGTTGGCTTCCTTGGGGGTGCGATTGCCCTTGCGGATGTTGCAGCGCACGCAGGCCGTGACCATATTTTCCCAATGTTCACCGCCCCCGCGCGATCGGGGAACAACGTGATCCAGCGTCAAATCATCGCCCGTGTAGCCACAGTATTGACAGGAGTGGCTATCTCGGTGCAATATGTTTTTCCGCGTTAAGGGAATCTCTTTGTAGGGAACCTTGATGTAGTGGCGCAAACGGATCACGGTGGGCAACGGAATGTTGCGGTAAACCACTCGGCCATTATGCTCGACTTGCTCCGCCTTGCCTTTTAGCAATAAAACGACTGCCCGCCGCCAACTGGTAATATTGAGCGGCTCATAAGAAGCGTTGAGCACAAGTACTTTGCCCATCGGACAAAACCGCAATTAATTGCAAATTATTAAGAATTGCAAACAAAGCTTGCGAAGCGTCGGAGCCAATTGGGACTGATAGTAGCACAACTGACTCGGGGTGTGGTTTCCTGATCCCATGGATTACCCATCGTTCTGTGGCGGCGGATTCCGGACAAAAACCGCCGATCGCTCAGTGGTGGCGATCGATAATCCTGGTTTGCGGGCCGCAGTTGAGCGATCGCCCTGGGGATGGGGCTTGCTCACGGGATTTCTGAGTTTGAGCTTCAGTTTGCTCCTAAGTTTGCTGCTGGGTGGTTGCGGGATGCTGCCCTGGGACGGGCCACCAACGGCCGTGGTGCAACGGGCGGTGGCGTTGCAGTTGCTGCAAACCCAGACCGACCTATTGCAAGAGTTGGGCGATTCCCCGCTGGCCGCCGGTCGCCACCTGGATCCACAGATGTTGCCCGATCGCCCGGTGATCACCCTCGATGACTTGGCGGCAGAACCAGGATTCCGCATCGATCGACTGCGCATCCAAACCCAACAGGCCGTGACCATCAACGACAAACCGGGCTGGCAACTGAGCGGTACTTACGATTGGAGCCAAGCTGGGAGCCAAGATTCGCGCCATGCTCAGGAAAACCAGGGCGATCGATCTCCCGCCTCCCGGCAACCGCAACCCAAGGCCCAACAGCACCGATCGCAGCCCTTTTCGGTTTACCTGCAACGCCAAGCTCGGGGCCAAACTTGGCGACTGGCGCGACCTGACCTGACCCAATCCACACCCGATCGAGTGGCTTGGCTCACCTACCGTCTCTAAGGGCCGTCTCTAGGGGCCGTCTTTAGGGATTCTGGGCGAATTCAAGATCAGTTCAGGAGCAATCCAAAAGCAATTCCGCGTTACGACAACAGGCCATCGGGGATCGCGAAAGGGTTGCCCGTTGGCAAAGGCCCGGCCCGGCCCGAAAATAGACAAGCCGATCGCCATAGAACGCGCCTCCCGTGAACGAAATCCGCACCGTTTCAGAAACCAAACGCACCTTCTATTCGCTCCACCAACGGCCGATCAACGCGATCTACCGACGAGTGGTTGAGGAATTGATGGTGGAAATGCACCTGCTATCCGTCAGCGTCGATTTCCGCTTCGAGTCCATCTATGCCCTCGGGGTGGTGACGGCGTTCGATCGCTTCATGGCAGGCTACCAGCCCGATCGGGACTTGGGTTCCATCTTCAACGCGCTCTGTCAGTCCGTGGGCGGCAACGTAGACGACTATCGCCACCGGGCCGATCGCCTGTTGGAAGCGGCAAAAGTTGCCAGTGCCGACGACCTGGCCGCCGCGATCAACCGGGCCGAGGGCAGTGGCGGGGCCTTGCGCGAAGCCGCCGACGTGCTCGCCAATGGTCAACCTTTCAAATACAGCCGCCTGTTTGGGATTGGGCTATATACCCTGCTGGAGTCCACCACCTCTGACCTGGCTGGCAATGCCGAGCAGATCAAAGCGTGGATCGATCGCCTAGGGACAACCCTCAACCTCCCGATCGAGAAGCTGCAAAAGGATCTGGAACTATATCGCGGCAACCTGGAGAAAATCGCCCAGGCTCGAATCACCTACGAAGACATGCTGGAGGCCGAACGCCGCAAACGCGAACAACGGGCCCTGGAAAAAGCCGCCGCCGCCGAAGCCAAAGCCGCCAGCGAAACCGCCAGCGAAACCGCCAGCGAGTCGAATGCTGCCCCTTCGTCTGCCGACCCCAGCTAAGTTCCGCGAACTTCCCGAACTTCCCACCAACTTTAATGAAGGGGCCTAGACCACGCATGGTTTCTGGGCCCCTTCCGGGTTTTCAAGGGCCAGCCTGATCGCATCGGTTGCGATCGACGGTTGGCAATCCAGGCGATCGGTTCAGATCGGTAAGATAAGCGATAGGTATTTTAGGCCCCGACTCCCCAATGACCCCGGACGATCGCGATCGCGTTGCAGCATTCCTCAAAAAATGGCAAGGCTCGGAAGGCAACGAACGGGCGAATTATCAATCATTCTTTGGGGATTGGTGTCGCGCCTTGGGAGTCGAAGAGCCACCACCGAAGGGAACGGTTCTCGGCGATCCCTACTGCTTCGACAAGGACATTAAGTTCTACAGCGACAAGGCCGAATACACGCGGTTTGCGGATTTTTATAAGGCTGGTTGTTTCCTGATTGAAGCCAAGCAGGGCAGCGATTCTTCGGCCAAAGGCCATGGAAAACGGGGCACGAAGATCTATCGCGACAACCTGCAAAAGGCTTTTAACCAAGCGAAATCCTACGCCTACAACCGAATGCTGGGATCGTTGCCGCCGTTTTTGATGGTGTGCGACATCGGCTCCCATTTCGAGATTTGGCAAGGGTTCAGCGGCGAATATGGCGGCTATGGGGCGCGGGAAACGGTCAACCTGGCGGACTTGGCCCAGCCGGAGGTGTTCGATCGCTTCGTCAAAATCTTCACCGATCCGCAGGCGCTGAACCCCGAAAAGCTGCGGGCGCGGGTGACTCGGGAGGTGGCGGCGGAGTTGGCCAAGCTGTCGCGCTGGCTGGAGGAGCAGGGCCACGATCCCCAGGCAACGGCGAGTTTCCTGATGCGCTGCATTTTCACGATGTTTGCGGAGGATGTGGCACTGCTGAAGGGGGAGGTGTTCACGAAGGCGCTGCGCGATCGCTGGATTCCCAACCCGGCGACCTTTAAGCCGGAAATTGAATCCCTATGGGAAACGATGAATCGGGGTGGCTCCTTCGGTTTCGAGAAGGTGCTGAAGTTTAACGGCAGTTTTTTTGAGAATGCGACGGCGATCGCCCTGCCCAAGGAACAACTGGAAATTCTGTACGCGGCGGCGGCGAAGGATTGGAGCCAGGTGGAGCCAGCGATTTTTGGCACGTTGTTGGAACGGGCGCTGGACAAGGCGGAGCGCAGCCGGTTGGGGGCGCACTACACGCCGCGATCGTATGTGGAGCGGTTGGTGCGGCCGGTGGTGATGGAGCCGTTGCGATCGCAGTGGGAGGCGATCGAGCTGGAGGTGAAGCGGCTGTTGGATGGCAGTGCGGGGGCGGTGGCGAAGGCGGCGGCGGAAATTCAGGGGTTTTTGGAGCAGTTGCGATCGATTCGGATTCTCGATCCGGCCTGTGGGACGGGGAATTTTTTGTATGTGTCGTTGGATTTGCTGAAGGGTTTGGAGCAGGAGGTTTTGACGCGGCTGGTGGATGTGGTGGGGACTATCCAGCTAGAGACCAAACAGGTGAATCCGTCGCAATTTTTAGGGATTGAAATTAATCCTCGGGCGGCGGCGATCGCGGAGTTGGTGATTTGGATTGGTTATTTGCAGTGGCATTTCAAACGGTTTGGCAATGCGGAGCCGCCGGAGCCGGTGTTGCAGGCGTTTGGGAATATTGAAAATCGTGATGCGGTGTTGGCCTATGACGGGATGGAGCCGGATGTGGACTCCAAAACGGGGCAGGTGCGGACTCGCTGGGGTGGCAAGACGATGATTCATCCGGTGACGGGAAAAGAGGTTCCTGATCCGAGTGATCAAAAGGTGATTTATCGCTATTTAAATCCGCGTCCTGCTGAATGGCCGGCGGCGGATTACATCATTGGTAATCCGCCTTTCATTGGTAATAAGAAAATGCTATCTGCACTAGGAGAAGGTTATGTTAAAGCTCTGAGAAATTCATGGAAAAGTGTTTCGCAATCAGTTGATTTTGTTATGTATTGGTGGAATTATGCTGCTGCCCTAGTTAAGACTGGAAAAGCTAAAGCTTTTGGACTTATTACAACAAATAGCCTGACTCAATCCTTTAATCAAAAGATCATTCAAGATTATATAAGCAATTCTCTCGCCATATACTTGGCAATTCCAGATCATCCTTGGGTTGATTCGTATGATGGTGCTCAAGTACGAGTCGCATTCACAGTGTTAGGAAGTGCCAATCGAATAGGAAATCTTCTCACGGTTATACAAGAAAGCAATAAAGGATCTGATCAGAACAGATTGATATTTAAAAGTAAGCAAGGAAAAATAGACTCTCATTTTCAGATTGGCTCTGATTTAAGTTCGCTAATCCGACTGAATTCTAATAAAGGTCTCGCTTGCCCAGGTGTTCAATTATCAGGGCAGGGCTTTACAGTGCAATCAACAGAGTTGAAATTTTTCTCTGTTAAAACTCAAAACAATTTGATACGTCCTTATCTAACAGGCCGAGATTTGGTACAAAAGCCAAGAACTCAATTTGTCATTGACACCCTAGGACTATCATTAAAAGATTTGCAAGAAAATTATCCAGATGCATATCAATGGATTCTAGAAAAGGTAAAGCCTGAAAGAGATCAAAGTTCTCAAAAAGAATATGCACAAAACTGGTGGCTTCACTCTAAGCCACGTCCTAAATTTCGAGAGACTTTTTTGGGAATAAAGAAGATTGTTGTGACATCTCGAACCTCTCGGCATAGAGTATTTCAATTTTTACCTATTAATACTTTGCCAGAAACAAAAATTTTAATATTTTCTTTGGATGATTCTTTCTATTTAGGGGTTTTATCTAGTACCATTCACATACTTTTTGCAAATACCCTTGGTGGTTGGCTTGGTGTTGGCAACGACTCAACCTATAACCATAGCAAGTGTTTTGATTGCTTTCCATTTCCTGATCCAGACGATCGCCTCAAACAAGAAATTCGCGAACTGGGCGATCGGCTCGATGCCCATCGCAAAGCCGTGCAGGCCAACCACCCCGACATCACCATCACCGGGATGTATAACCTGCTCGAAAAACTCCGCGCCGGTCAACCCTTCACCGACAAAGACCGCGAACTGAACGATCGCGCCCTCGTCTCCACCCTCAAACAAATTCACGACGACCTCGATCGCGCCGTCTTCCGCGCCTACGGTTGGGACGACCTCATCCCCCTACTGACCCAGACAAGGGGCTTAAGCCCCTTGCCCCCCACCGACGATCGCCCCTTGCCCCCCGACGAGGAACCCGCCAAAAGCCTCGATGAACAAATCCTGGAACGGCTTGTGAAACTCAACGCCGAACGCGCCGCCGAAGAACGCAATGGCCACATTCGCTGGCTGCGGCCCGACTACCAAGCCCCCGCCACCCAAACCACCCAAACCGCGATCGCCAACCTAATCGACAGCCCCGAGCCGATCGTCCCCGCCGCCGAGCCACAGCCCTGGCCCACCCAACCCAAGGCCCAACTCGCCGCCATCCGTGACCTCCTCCGCAGCAACCCCGGCTACTGGTCGATCGACCAAATCGCCGCCCAATTTAAAGGCAAAATCACCGACAAACGCAGACAAATTATTCGCGAAAACCTCGATCGGCTCGAATGGTTTGGCCTTGCAATTCAGCACGCAGAAACCTGGCACCACGCCGCCGTTAACCCGATCGCTTAGAACGGCAGTGATTGACGTGTTGAGAAGAGCTTCTTGGTAAAATCAGACATGACTAGTCAAGAAGTTTGTCATCATCCAAGCTTCTTGAACCGAGTCAGTCTTCAAGAGCTTTTTTCATGACTATCGATTCGGAAGCACACCACTACTTCGTTGATGAAGCTGGCGATTTAACGTTCTTTAACAAAAAAGGTCGAGTGATCGTTGGTCAGCCAGGAGCTTCTCGATTTTTTATGGTAGGTATTGCCCAGATTGCTGACCCTGAAGCTGCTGCCAGAGAATTGGCAGGCTTTCGGCTAGCGTTGATGAATAATCCACGCTATCAAGACATTCCCTCCATGCAACCGCAAGCCCAGAAAACAGCAGTTACCTTTCACGCAAAAGATGACTATGCGGAAATTCGAGCGCAAGTCTTTGAGTTAATTCAATCCTTTGATGTCAAAATCTATGTCGCAGTTCGCAGCAAGATTGAAATTGCTAAGTGGGCGCAGGATAATTTCAAGAACTTGAATAAAAAATTACAACAAAATGCAATTTATGAGGATTTAATTAAACGCCTGTTTAAAGATCGACTGCACAAAGCAAATTCCATCAATATCACGATTGCACGACGCGGCAAAGAAGCCCGCGAGGATGCGCTAGAGCAAGCAATTAACCAAGCTCGAAAAAACTTTGAAGCTAAATGGAAGATTAGCTCTGATGGGCTAATTTCAATCGAATCAACTTACCCATCTCAGAGTCCAGGCTTACAAATTATTGATTACTATTTGTGGGCTTTGCAACGCTTCTACGAACGTGGAGAAGATCGATTCTTCAAGCCTCTTGCCCCTAAATATCGGCTGATTATGGATCTAGACGATAAACGCCATAAACCTTACGGAGAGTGGTACAGCGATGGAAATCCGTTAACGGCTGAAAAAATGAGAGAGGCTAGGTCTAGGTAAAACCTAAACACACGGCATGGAGCCGACGTTCGCCTCTCGCTCTTTATTTTACCGCGCTGATCTGGGATGTGACGACGGAAAACCGTTGCAACTGCCCAAGTTGGCACATGCGCACCAAACCCCTAGCCGCGATGCCGATATTCTGAGGGCGATGTTGCTATGTCTTGATGAACGCCCGTGAGTAGCCCCGACGCGATCGCCGCCCTCGAAGCCGCCAAAGCCAAAGTCATCGCCGAGTTTGGTGACTGGACGAACCACAATATGCGCCTAGCGGACGGCTGCTACACGATCGCCCCGACCCCGACTCCCTCGGAACCCAAGCTGCGCCGCATGACCCAAATCGTCATGGACTGGTGTGGTGGCTCCGTGGAAGGGTTACGGATTCTGGATTTGGCTTGTTTGGAGGGGATGTATGGCCTGGAGTTGGCCATGCAGGGTGCGCAGGTGGTGGGCATCGAAGGGCGCGAAGCCAACCTGGCCAAAGCTCGCTTTGTGAAAGATAGCCTGGGCCTAACCAACATCGACTTTTACTGCGACGACGTGCGCAACCTATCCGTGGAGCGCTACGGCCACTTTGATGTGGTGCTCTGTTTGGGGATTTATTACCACCTGGACGCGCCGGACGTGTTCCGGTTCATGGAACAGATCGGCTCCGTTTGCACCAAGCTGGCGATCGTCGATACCCACGTCAGCCGCACCGCCGAAGTGCAGCATGACTATGCGGGGTTGACCCTGGCCGGTTGTCGCTATGTGGAGCACGCGCCGGAAGCTTCCACGGACGATCGCCTGAAAATTCTCTGGGCTTCTTTGGACAACGACTACAGCTTTTGGTTAACGCGCCCGTCGTTGTTTAACCTGATGCAGCACTGTGGCTTCACGTCGATCTATGAATGCCACTCGCCGCTGGTGGAAAAATTTGAGCAATTGCGGCGATCGGGGACGGGCGATCGCGCCACCTTTGTGGCCTTCAAGGGCAACCCCGTGGCCCTCAAGGCTTCCGACCTCAGCAACGACAGCCGCCCCCTGCCCTGGCCGGAAATCCCCCGCTAAAAGTCCAAGAGAGGAGGAGTCTGGCCCGCTCAGTCGGCGGGCTAAGGGGCTAGGCATTTAGCGCCGGTAGTGCTGTTGGGCCCAGAGGGCTGCTTGGGTGCGATCGGTCACCTGTAGCTCACTTAAAATGCGACTAATGTGGTTTTTGACAGTGCCGTGGGCCAGATACAAAATCTGGGCGATTTCCTGATTGGTTTTGCCCTCGCCCAGCAGTCTGAGCACGGCCAATTCGCGATCGCTAAAGCGCTGGGTCAGGTCGGCCGGGGTAGTCGGTGGATGGGTGGTTAAATGCGCAAAAACTTTCGGGGCGATCGTCGGGCCCAGTTGACTGTAGCCATGGTGGACGCTGCGAATTGCATCGGCCACTTGTTTGGAGGGGGCGTTTTTGAGGATATAGCCCAAGGCCCCAGCCTGGAGCGATTGCCAAATATAATCCTCGCGATCGAACGTGGTCAGCACCAAAACTCGGATCCAAGGAAATCGCTGATGAATTTCCTGTGTTGCCCGAATCCCATTACAAATGGGCATTTCAATATCCATCAAAATAATATCGGGTTGCTGTTGCTCAGCTAGGGCGATCGCTGCCTGGCCATTGTCCGCTTGACCCACAATTTCTAGATCCATTTCTAGGGCTAGCAATGTGGCTAATCCCTGCCGAAATAGATCTTGATCATCAACCAATAGCAGCCGAATCATAGCGGCTTAATCCTCAGGGGTTAATCCCCATGATCGGGGAATCGTGATGCTTAGGGTGGTGCCTGTTCCCGGTGTGCTGGCGATCGCAAACTGTCCGCCGAGAAGCTGCACTCGTTCTCGTATGCCGCGCAATCCATAACCGGTTGCGGCCGCGCCCAGATCAAAGCCTTGGCCATTGTCCGTAATTTCCAACGTGAGCGTCGATGCTGTGTAGTGGCTCAGCAAATTCACCCTTGAGGCCCGCGCATGTTTTTGCACATTGGTTAAGGCTTCTTGAATCATGCAATAAACCTGATGGCTAGTTTGGATATCGATCGCCGGTAGGTTCAATCTTGAGGTAATCACCAGGGATTGGGTGTTGTGAATTTGATTAATTAACCGCTGCAAAGCCACATCGAGCTGAAAAGAGGGATCACGGGTGGTTTGAACCGCTTGGTGTACTGCCTCTAAGCATTGACTGGCTAGGGTTTGTGCATGGTTGAGGGCGGTGGCCGCTTGATCGCGATCGCGCCCTTGCATCACTTGAACTAGTTCGAGTTGTAGGCGAAGGGTGGTCAGCGCATGGCCCAAGGAGTCGTGAATTTCGCGGGCAATGCGCGATCGCTCCAAATCCGCCGCTAGGGTTTCGATCGCTTGGGCCAGGGCTTCCGATCGTTGGCGGCTGCGACGCTCAGCCATGATCAAAAAGCCAATCACCATCACCAGAGCACTGATGCTGATGTATTCCACCGAACTCGACAAAATAATCGCCTGTGGTTTGTAAATTTCCTCCCATTGTTGCGATCGCGTGGTTTCAATGAACAACTTTTCAATGATAGGAATCGTCCACCAGATACAGAGCAAGTAACTAATTCCTGATCCTGTTACGAGATAGATAATGGTTTTTCGGTTAAATAAAAAACAACTTTTGATTAAGATTAAATATAGTAACAAATGCAGATCAACTAGTAACAATTGCGCCACTAGCACCAGTGATATTTCCAATCCAATATAGGTGTATCGCACCCAGTGAGGTTGCTTGATTGGAAAAAACCAACTCAGCAACCAAAAGATGGTGACAAACACCAAAACCTTGCTGAATAAATCGGGTAAGGTCGGCAATTTATAAAAATACCAATCAATGCCATAGGCCAAGCCATACATTAAGAGCAAGACCCATTCCGCATAGCGCATCATGGGCCGTAACTTAAAGAAAGAGGAACCAAAGTAGCTGCGTAGAGCTTTCATCCTGCAATGCAGCGGGCAATTCCCACTGGAGAACGATTCAAAAGTCTGCAAAGGGATTTGGGGGAGTGTCACCATTTTTTGAGGTAATTCTGAAACGGTTGATCTTCCTTACCCCAATCGTCGTAACAAGGGGCTTAGGCCCCTTGTCCCCGCGATCCGCTAACGGCAGATCTAGGGTTTTGGGCTAAACGACGACAGATCCTAAGCCCCTTGCTTCCCACGATCGGCTAACGGCAGCCCGTAGCAGCCCGTAGGGTGCGCACTGCCCACCTAATAATTGCTTCATGGTATCTGCGATCTGTCGTACCCATCGTGTTAGGTAAAAGCTGTATTTCCCTAGGACGTTTTTAATGCCGTAATCGGGTCAAGCTGGGACGCTTGGCGAGCCGGAACCACCCCAAAAACCAGACCGATCGCACCGGAAATAGCCGTGACCACCACCACGACCGGCACAGGAACGGTGGGTTTGAAAGGAGTCAAAGTGCCGATCAGGGCCATGCCGCCCGCGCCCAGGGAAATGCCCACGACACCACCGGCCACGGACAAGATCGTGGCTTCAATTAAAAACTGCTGCAAGATCGCCTGAGGAGGAGCACCGATCGCCTTGCGGAGACCAATTTCCTGGGTGCGCTCGGCAACGGAAACCAGCATGATGTTCATGATGCCAATGCCGCCCACCAGCAAGGAAATCCCCGCAATCAAGGTGAGCATTGTTCCCAACGCGCTGGTAATTTGCCCTAACAAATCCTGAATGGATTTATTTGCCACCACTGAGAAATCCTGTTTGCCATGCAAGCGTGTCAACAGATTTGTGACTTGGAAGGCCGCCGATCGAATTTGGGCTTGGTCGCGGGCGGTGATCTCAATTTCATCGATCAGCAGTCCTTGGGGGACTCGTCGCCCCACGACTTGATGGGCCATGGTTGTGATTGGAATGAAGGCATTGGCATCGGGATTCACACCGAGAAATGCACCTTTTCTTTGGATGACGCCGATGATCTGAAAGCTCTGATAGTTAATTCGGATTTCCTGCCCGATCGGGTTGGTGCGATCGAACAGTTTCCGGGCCAGCTCCCCGCCCAACACCGCCACCTTGCGATCCTGACGTTGGGCAGCCTCGTCCCAAAAAATCCCCTGGGCCATGCGAATATTCCGCACCTTGAGAAAGTCGGGGGTGACTCCCTGCACCGTTGTCGTCACGGTGCGACTTTGACGACCGATCGCCAAGGAACTCGAAATCGTGGGTGACACCCATTGAACGGCCGGTGCTTGGGTGGCAATCAAGTCAGCTTCGGACAACAGCAAGCGCGGCACTTCGCCGGTCAGTTCCTTGCTTTGTTGCTCACTCAAAAAAACGTACAGGGAGTTTGCACCCAAGGATTCCACCTGGGTGGCGGTGAAATGTTGGGCCCCTTCACCCAGCCCCACGGTGGCCACCACTGAAGCATTGCCAATCACGATGCCCAGCATGGTCAGCAGGCTCCGCATTCGATGGCTGACCAAAGTGCCGATCGCCATGTTGAGCGTATCTAGAGGGTTCATTAGAAACCGCTTCCTTCGGGATTATCAACACCCGGAATCACTTGGTTGATCGGAGGACTCAGCAAAATTCGATCGCCCGCTTGCAGGCCCGATCGCACCTGGGCTTGGCTGCCACTTTCCGCGCCAATTTCCACGGTTTGAAAGCGTGCTTCCTGGTTCGGCACAAGTCGCCATACGCCCTTGCGGCCGTCCTTTTGGGTGACAAGGGCCGCGAGCGGCACCACCAACGCATTCCGAATCGGCTGGCCCAAAAACGCTAACTTGACGTTCATGCCAGCTTTTAAGATGTCCAGTCCCGTTTGCAGGGAAACTTTGATGCGAAAGGTGGTGACGTTGTTTTCTGGCACAGCCCGGGGGGCGATGCGCTTGACCCGGCCCTGAAACGTGCGATCGGGATAGCTGTCGCTGCGAATTTCGACGGCTTGGCCCTGGCGAATTTGACCGATCGCGGTTTCGGGAATTTTGGCTTCGACTTCTAAACCACTGAAGAGTTCGGCAATGGCGGCGGAGGTGGCCCCATCACTGCTGGATGCGGTGGTGGTAGGTGCAACAAAATCCCCCACATCGGCGAATCGGCGGGTGATGACTCCCCCAAAGGGCGATCGAATCAGCGTGTTTTGTAACTGAATCCGCACGACTTGCAGTTGCGATCGCGCTTCTGCCACTTGGGCGCGGGCTTGGGCAATTTCCTCGGCGCGAAACCCCTGGCGCTGTTTATGGAATTCCTGTTCGGCGTTGGCCAAGCTGGCTTTGGCCTGCTCAACGGTGGCGCGGGCGTTGCGGGCTTCGGTCAAGGTCTCATCCAAAGCATCTTGACTCAGTACGCCCTCGGTGGCCAAAAGCTGGCGGCGCTGCAGTTTTTGGGTGGCTAATTGCCACTTGCCTTCGGCCTCTTGCAACTGGGCT
Organism: Limnothrix sp. HT2024; assembly: GCF_059138625.1. Lineage (NCBI taxonomy): Bacteria > Bacillati > Cyanobacteriota > Cyanophyceae > Pseudanabaenales > Pseudanabaenaceae > Limnothrix > Limnothrix sp. HT2024. The sequence continues at coordinate 2,407,812 of NZ_CM181121.1, read as the reverse complement.
TGCTGCCGTTGCACCTCGGCTTGGGCTTTGGTGATGTCCTCAGGGCGATTCCCCGCAAGTTTCAGTTGCAATTCCGCCTGCGATCGCGCGAGTGCCCCTTGAAATTGGTTGACTTGGGCTTGCAGTTGCTCGCCGTCCATGCGGGCCACCACTTGCCCGGGCTGCACTCGATCGCCCTCGCGCACAAACAAGGCCGCCACCTTGCCGGCCTCCTTCGGGGCCAAGTTGACCTTCCGCAGGGGCTGCACCACCCCATTGGCCTGTACTTGCACCACCAAATCTTGCCGCTGCACTAGGGTCGTGTCTTGGGCAAGATCTACCTTGGGGGCAGGCGCTGGGTGAGGGATCGCCAGGGCGATCGTGCCCAACAGGCCCAGGGCCCCGAGGCCCCCAACCCACAGCCGCCATTGCTGAAACTTGAACCGAATCGCAGGTTGCATCGACGTTGCCCAAACCGGGATCAAATGCCACCCCATCAATCTAAAAAGATCGCCCCCATCTCGACGACTGCCGCCGGTCATCAGTGCCCATGACTAGAGTCATGATTTCCCAGCGGCCGCCATCAGGGGCAGATTGCCGGAAATTCCCCGCTAGCGCAACGGGCCGGCCGCTTGGTATAAGCACCTTGTCTATATCGATGCGAAGCACAGCAAACACAATGGCAAAAACCCTCTGGATGTTTCCGGGCCAAGGCTCCCAAGCCGTGGGCATGACCGCCGACCTGCTCGACTCGGCCGCTGCTCAGGCCAAACTGGCGATCGCGGATGAAATTTTGGGTTGGTCGGTGGCGGAGGTCTGCAACGGCGACGAGGCACAACTCTCGCAAACCCAATACACCCAGCCTTGCTTGTATGCGATCGAGGCGATCTTGGTTGACGCGCTGAAAGCCGCTGGCCAAATGCCCGACCTAGTGGCGGGTCACAGCTTGGGTGAATACGTGGCGCTCTACGCGGCCGGGGCCTTCAGCTTTGAAGCGGGTCTGAAGTTGGTGAAGCGGCGGGCGGAACTGATGCAAGGGGCTTCCGGCGGCAAAATGGCGGCCATGATTGGGTTCAACCGCGCTGCCCTGACCGAGGCGATCGCCGCCACCGAAGGCGTGGTGCTGGCCAACGACAACAGCGATGCCCAAGTGGTGATTTCCGGAACGCCCGACGCGGTTGATGCGATCCTGGCCAACGTGAAAGCTAAGCGGGCCGTGGCGTTGGCCGTGTCCGGTGCGTTCCACTCGCCCTACATGGCGGAAGCATCGGCGGAATTTAACGAAATCCTGGCGGCTACGGAGTTTGCGGACACGGCGATCGGGGTGCTCTCCAACACTGACCCCACCCCGGAAACCAGCGGCGCAGCTTTGAAAGAACGGCTCTCGAAGCAGATGACCGGTTCGGTGCGCTGGCGGGAAACGATGGTGATGTTGAACCAGGTGGCCTGCACGGAGGCGATCGAGGTGGGGCCGGGCAAAGTGCTGACGGGATTGCTAAAGCGTGCCTGCCCGAACACCGCCCTGGTCAACATTGCCGCCCTCGCCGACATCGCTTAAATCTGCTTGCTGGTGACGTGATGGAGTGATCGCTAGTTATCCGTAACAATCACTGGTAACTGGCGATCGATTCCATCAAAATGGGTATTAATTAAGTGAGAAAGTTCATCATCAACGCTTTATTTAAAAGAAGTTCTACAACTGATGAAGGTAATTCATTTAACCCATGTTATTCAGTTTCTTCTGAATCTCTTTGCCCAAGCTCAAGATGATGTTCTGCTTTTGAAGCTGCCCGATGGTCGCGAATTTGTGTTGACCTCCGTTGAGCGATTGCAAGGTTCGGCCGAGGATTTGACCACGGAGGTTCAGCAAATGACTCAAAATCCAGAACTGATGGCCCTGTTGCAAGAGCGCAAGACGGATCGATCGCGCTTGAGTTTGGCAGATGCTTACGATCTCCTGGGCCTAGAACAGCCCGAGTCATAAGCTGAGATTCATGAATGATTTTCTAAGGCGACGAGAGCGATATGTGCGTGATAGTTTGGCGGTGCGTTTAGGTGGCATTGCGGCGAATTTGGCGCGGGTTAAATCCTTTGGCAAAAACCCTGATAATGGGCAGCTCATTTCTAGTTTGCTGCGGGAAAGTGGTTGGTTTATTGAATGGTCAGCCCCCGAGACCGATTTACCGGTGGCGATCGAGCTGGTGGCAATTCAGCGGCAGATTGTTCAATGGTTAGCCAATTGGCCGGCACTGTGGCCAAATGCCGATCGTCGTCAGGTCGTTTTGGAGCGATCGAGCCTGTGGAGCCAATGGATTTTGGAGCGATCGGGCCTGTTGGACTAGGGGAATAGTCACCGAGCTGAACGATGATTTTGGGCGATCGGCGGCCGGGTGTTCCGTGAGACTTCGTAAAGGTTCGTTGCAATTTGGGCCAGCAAAACCTAAAAACTTGTCAACAAATCTAACCAAACTAAGGGGATCAACCTAGCGTAAGGGCAGAACGCCATTCCTGCGAGGTGCGTTATGACCGTTACCAACGATCGCGAACTCGAAGCCCTAATTGCGCGGGTCAAGGCCGCACAGCGCACCTATGCCACCTTCAGCCAAGAGCAGGTGGATTTGATCTTCAAAAAAGCAGCCCTGGCGGCCAACGCGGCCCGCATCCCCCTGGCCAAGCTGGCGGTAACCGAAACGAGAATGGGGACGATCGAGGACAAAGTGATCAAAAATCACTTCGCCTCAGAATTCATCTACAACAAATACAAAGCTGATAAAACCTGCGGGGTGATCGAAGAGGACAAGGCCTTTGGGATCCAGCGAATTGCCGAACCCGTGGGGATTTTGGCAGGAATTGTGCCCACCACGAATCCCACTTCGACGGCAATTTTTAAGGCCTTGATTGCCCTGAAAACCCGCAACGGGATTATCTTTTCGCCCCACCCTCGCGCCAAGGACTGCACGATCGAGGCGGCGCGGGTGATTTTGCAAGCGGCCGTGGAAGCTGGGGCCCCGCCGGACATCATCGGTTGGATTGATCAGCCCACCGTGCCCTTGTCGCAGCAGTTGATGCAGCACCCGGATGTGAATCTGATTTTGGCCACGGGCGGGCCGGGCATGGTGCGCGCGGCCTACTCGTCGGGCCATCCCTCCTTGGGTGTGGGCGCGGGGAATACGCCGGCCCTGATTGACGAAACGGCGCACCTGAAAATGGCCGTGTCGTCGATTATTCTCAGCAAAACCTTCGACAACGGCATGATTTGCGCCAGCGAGCAATCGGTGGTGGTGGTGGATGCGGTTTACGAGCAGGTGAAGCAGGAATTTCGCGATCGGGGGGCCTATTTCCTGAATCCCGAAGAGAAAGTCCGGATGGGCGCGCAAATCCTGATTGATGGGCGCTTGAACCCGAATATTGTGGGTCAATCGGTGGAGCAGATCGCGGCGATGGCGGAGATTCAGCTACCGCCGGGGACGCGCCTGATCGTCGGGGAGGCCAGCGTGGTGGGGCCCGAGGAGCCGTTCTCCTACGAGAAGCTGTCGCCGGTGCTGGCCATGTATCGGGCGGCGGACTTTGCCCAGGCGGTGGAGCTGAGTGAATCTCTGGTGATGTTTGCCGGGCGGGGCCATACGGCGGTGCTCTACACGTCGCCGGAAAACCGCGATCGAATCAAACGGTTTGAGGATCAGGTGCAAACGGCGCGGGTGCTGATCAACACGCCCTCATCCCAAGGGGCGATCGGGGATATCTATAACTTCCGGCTGGATCCATCCCTCACCCTCGGTTGCGGTACTTGGGGCGGCAACTCCATTAGCGAGAACGTGGAACCGCGCCACCTGCTGAACATCAAAACCGTGGCGGAACGGCGGGAAAATATGCTCTGGTTCCGAATTCCGCCGAAAATCTACTTCAAATACGGCTCGCTGCCGGTGGCGATTCGGGAGCTGACCGGGCGCGATCGGGCGTTCATCATCACCGACAAACCCCTTTACGATTTGGGGATCACGGCGGGTCTGGAAAGCGTCCTGGATGACATTGGCTTGCAGTACGACACCTTTTACGATGTGGAGCCGGATCCCTGCCTGGGAACGGTGAACCGGATTCTGGAACAGATGCGATCGTTCAATCCGGACACGATCATCGCGATCGGGGGTGGCTCACCGATGGACGCGGCCAAGATCGCCTGGTTGCTGTATGAGCACCCCGAAATTGAGTTTGAGGGGCTGTCGATGCGGTTCATGGACATTCGCAAGCGGGTGTATGAGCTGCCGTCCTTGGGTGAGAAGGCGATTTTGGTGGCAATTCCCACCACCTCAGGCACGGGATCGGAGGTTACGCCCTTCGCGGTGGTGACGGATGAGCGCACGGGGATCAAGTATCCCTTGGCGGACTATGCCCTCACGCCGACCATGGCCATTTGCGATCCGCAATTGGTGCTGGATATGCCCAAGTCCCTGACGGCCTTTGGGGGGGTTGATGCCCTGACCCATGCCCTGGAGTCCTATGTGTCCGTGTTGGCTTCGGAGTTCACGAACGGCGAGGCCCTGGAAGCGATTCGGCTGATCTTTAAATACCTACCCTCGGCCTATGAGCATGGGGCGGCGGATCCGAAGGCGCGGGAAAAGATGCACTATGCGGCAACGATGGCGGGGATGGCCTTTGCCAATGGCTTTTTGGGCATTTGCCACTCGATCGCCCACCAAATTGGCGGCACGTTCCACATTCCCCACGGCCTGGCCAATGCGCTGTTGATTTCCCATGTGATTCGCTACAACGCGACGGATGCGCCCTTTAAGCAGGCGGCGTTCCCGCAATACAAGTATCCAAATGCGAAGTGGCGCTATGCCCGGATTGCGGACTATTTGAATTTGGGGGGCACAACGGAGGATGAGAAGATCGATCGACTGATTGGGGCGATCGAGGCGCTGAAGCAGCAGGTGGGGATTCCCCGATCAATTCGGGAAGCCACCTCGATCAGTGAAGCGGAGTTTTTGGCGAAGTTGGACGACGTGGCCGATCGCGCCTTTGACGATCAATGCACGGTGTCGAATCCCCGTTACCCGATGATCAGCGAGCTAAAAGCGCTGTTGTTGCGGGCCTATCACGGAGATTCGCCGCTGCTGTCGGCTCCGGAAGCGCCGGAACCGGTGACGACTCCCTAGGGCCTGGTTAAGCCGTCGCTCGCGAGTGGTTCGATCGGGGCTTGATCGTCCCGATCGAACCTTCACTGCAATGAAATTTCATATCCAAGTCAAGCACCATAAACCACGTCTCAGATCGTTTTGGTTTACAAAAAACTTATTTATTGACGTTTTGGGTTACTGATGATACTGTAGTGGCATGGTAAAAAAAAGAGGTCTTTGGGTATGACGTTAGATGCAGCTAGCGAAGTGGTCGCACTATACAAATCTCAACCGGGAATGACAGAAATCAAGGAGATCTGTTCTGAAGCTTGCTGGATGTCTATTCCAATCGTTCATGAAAAGGTTGCTGGCTATAATGATCGGCGGAAAGCAGAAATCTTTTCTCGGCTCTATAACCATGAAGTAAACGAGCAACTAGAAAAACTTATCTATCAAAGTGACTTAAAAAAGCGTTTCAACATTGAAATTGAGTCAGCGGCAAGAGCGTCAAATCATTACTACGTAAAAATAATTCTAGATAGGTTTCTCATTACATTGCATAAATCGCAAAGCAACGGGAAACTAGCTCCTTTCTCAAATTATAGAAAGAAGCTCAGTGAAAACAACCCCCCGCTACCAGCTCAACTAGAATTACCACTTGATTCAAATATCGTTGATTTACAGTCTGAGCCTAAGAAGAATAGTCAATGCTGGGTCATGTGGAAAAATAGCAATGACCTGATTTTTGTGCCTATCTTCTACGGACTTAGCCCTGACTTCCAGCTCATGCATCTAGAGCAACGTATTCCATGCCGTGAGTATAAGGAGTCGAGGCTCATCAGCAATCTTCAACTGCACGATCCATTTGAGGTTGAACGTATTGATCCTCCGGCACATCGACGTAAGGATCAGAGTATTATTCAAGTCCCAGAACCCAAACCACGTCGCAAAAAACAAAACGAATCGACAGAGGCGTAGAACGTAACCACTATGACAGTCAGAAGAAAAATATTTCAGGGAGATAAATTGAGGTCTGCTCGCAATATGCGAGGAGTTACTGCCGCTCAACTGTCTGATTTGATTGGAGTCAGCCGACAGTCTGTCTACAAATATGAAAGAGGGGGACAGGAACCTACACCCGAAACACTAGAAAAGATTTGTACAGTCCTTGAAGTTCCTACGTCTTTCTTGCTGAGTAAATGGCTCTACCAGCCAGAAAACGGTGAGGTTACTTTCTTTAGATCTTTCAACTCAGCGACCAAGAAAAAGCGAGATATGGCTAGTGAAAAAGCCAATATTCTAAGAGAAATCTATATCTATCTCGACAGCTTCATTGACTTTCCTCCTCTAAACCTACCAAATCTTAATGAGATCATTCCTCAAAATTTCGATGATTGGCTGGCTCTTCCAAACGAAGAGGCAAACGCTAGAATTGAGAAAGCCGCGAACGAAACGCGAAGATTTTGGGGGCTAGGGTATGGCCCTATCAGCAATGTCACTTGGCTACTAGAGAATCAGGGAATTCTTATTGGACGCTGCTCTCTTGACTCGAAAGCAGTGGATGCGTATTCCATAATCTGTAAGCTACGACCTTTCATAATTTTGGGGAGTGATAAAGGGTCGTGCGCACGTTCAAGATTTGACTTGGGGCATGAACTAGGTCATATCCTGCTTCACGCAGAAGCTAGGGATCAACATCTGTCAGATGAAGATATTTTGAATAAAATTGAGCGCCAAGCTGATCTCTTTTCATCATTTTTCCTGTTTCCTCAGTATGCATTTCTAAATGAGGTCAATCGACCTTCATTGGAGCTTTTTAGGATGTTGAAAGGGAAATGGAAAGTTTCCATCGCCATGATGATTTATAGATGTAAGAGCCTTGGAGCTTTAGCTGATGTTGAGATCGATTCCATGTGGCGCAATTACTCTCGCAGGGGATGGCGTAGGGCAGAACCGTTTGACAACGAAATTCCCTTAGAATCACCCCGTCTTCTGAGTTCAGCGATAGAGATGCTAGTGGAAGAATCAGTGAGCTATCGCTCTAGTATTCCTAGCTACTTGAATCTCTACTCATCTGATATTGAAGAAATTTGTTGTTTATCCGAGGGGTATCTAGAGGATTTACCAGATAAGGTTATTCGCTTGATGAGAGCTAATAATGATCAACTTTCCATTGATCTTGATGAAAACCTTGTCAATGCACCAAGTCCTAATCCAAAAGTAACCAGGCTATTCGGATAATCCTAGCAGTAGGGGATCTGGGCTTTTTGTCCCTGACATGCAGCTAATTACCTGAACGAAGTTGAATTTTGAGCGAAAATTCTCATGATTGCGAAACCTCACAGTCATCTTCATGGGAGGTAAGCGCTGTGTGAGTAGCTGGTTGGGCTGGATCGGCGATCGCGAGTCGAACCGGTAACTTCAGCGTAAACGTCGTTCCCCAATTGCCCGATTCGCAATCGATCGTGCCGCCGTGCTTTTCAACAATCACTTGCTGGGCGATCGCCAGACCCATGCCCGAGCCTTTGCCCACGGGCTTGGTGGTGTAAAACAACTCAAAAATCCGCGATTGTTCACTGACGGGAATGCCCAAGCCGCTGTCGGTGATCGCCAGGCTGACCGAATCTGGGTCAAGGGTGCGGGTGGTGAGCTTCAGGGTCAGGGGCCGATCGGGCTGTTGGCGAAAAGCCTCATCCATCGCATCGATCGCGTTGGTCAGAATGTGCATGAGCACCTGATTGAGCTGACCCGCATAGCACTCGATCGGGGGCACAGGCCCATAGTCCAACTGCACCACAATGGCAGGGCGGCGAGCTTGGGCACAAAGGCGCGATCCCAAAATGGTGAGCACGCTGTCCAGGCTTTGGGGCAGGTCGATCGCCTTCACCTCCGCCTCATCCAAACGGGCAAACAACCGCAACGACAGAACGATCGCCCGGATGCGTTCCGCGCCCGATCGCATGGAAGCCATCAGTTGCGGCAAATCTTCCCGCACGAATTCCAAATCCAACTGTTCCACGAGCGATCGGATCTCTGGGCTGTGGGGGCCATGGCCCGCCTCATACAGCGTCAGCAACTCCAGCAGATGGCTCACCCCCTCCGTGACATGGATCAGGTTGCCGTAGATAAAACTGGTGGGGTTATTGATTTCGTGGGCCACCCCCGCCACCACCTGCCCCAGCAGCGACATTTTTTCCGTTTGGATCAGTTGCGCTTGGGTGCGGCGCAAATCCATCAGAGTTCTGTAGAGGGTGCGGGCTTGGGAGCTGGCCAAATCCGCCGCGTCCGCCAACTCCTGATTGCGCTCGGCCACCCGCTCAATCAGCGTGTCGAGGGCTTGGGCCAGGGATCCCACTTCGTCTTGGCTGGTGATGCCCACCCGTTGACTGAAGTCGCCGGTTTCCGCCACCCCTTGGGCCACCGTGGCCGCCCGCACCAGGGGATTGACGATCGCCCGCGTGACCCGCATCGCAATCACCCCCGCCACCGCCGCCGACAGCAACAGGCTCAGGATCACAATGCCCTTTTCCAGGCCTTGGGCCTCTTCGAGCAACACTTCCGCCTGCTCCGCCTGGCCATGGGCCATGATCACCAGCCGGGCCAGGTTGCGATCGGCCCCGGCCAGCGCTTTCCACTCCAGGGCCTCCGCTGCCTCTTTGGCTTCCTTCTGGGCGGCCGATTGGTTGGCCGCGTCCGCCTGCTGCATCAGCATTTGCTGATTGGCATATTCCTGAAGATCCGCCACGCTTTGATTGGCCAAGTGCAACAGGCGATCGGGGCGATCGGCCAGCCATTGGGGATTTTGCTTGAGATAGGCGGTTAGCTCGTTGGCTAAGTCGCGGGCTGCTTGGATCGCCCCGATCGCGTCCTGTTGGAACAGTTGCCGTTGTGCGGCGGGAATTTCATCATCCCCCGCTTCATCAATGGCGAGGCGAGCCGCCTGCAAGTTGCTGCGTAAGTCACTCAGGAGCTGAACTTGCGTGGTTGCGTCGTGCAGTTGGGCCACCCCGCGCCCTTGGAAATGATCCGCCAGGGCGATGCCCGCCAAGGAGCCAACGGCCCCCGTGGCGATCGCCAAAATATAGCCCAACGCGATCTTTTGGCTGAAGTGCCAATTGCTGATGCGTCGTTGCCAATGGCTGAGCCAGCGCGATCGCCCCTTGATCTTTACTTTCATCGTGGAGTGGGACATCGCTGCCGTCGAGTGAGGAGAGGGCAGTGGAAAATTCATTGATTGCGAATTTTAGGGCAGCTCAAGCCGCAACAGCCCCAAGCCGTGGGCTGACTATGTTTGGTTGTAACCTCAATGGATTGATGCAAACCCTGAAAAATGGATAAATTTAACGATTCATGAGGGATGAAACGTGAATTCACTATCTTTTTTGTGTAATTTCAGAAGGCTAAGGCCACCGTCAAAGTCGATCCCAATCTATCAGGTGCTTTCTTGAAATGGCATTAAGAAATGCAATCAAGAATCAATAATATAACCCGTGAGTTAATTGTCTGAGCGAGTGCGATCAACGACTAGATCGGTATACAAACATCCGTATTTCAATGCGCTAGAAGTCGCAAAAATTACCAGATCTTGCCCCCAGAAACCGCAGCTCTGATGACGCTGAGTGGACCCTTGCCACCGCAACTGAAATGTTTCGGCCCGATCGCCCAGTTCCCTGACCGATTCCCGGGGTTTATGTCGCTGGGTGGAGTCTGTGACCTGAGCCAAAACGCTTCCCCCAATACTTCGGTTCGGGTTCGGTGGCCCCACCCCCCCGCGTCTCGGTCGGTAGGCAGTAGGATTAAAAGTGATTTTGTAATCGATGCAACACAACCTTGAAGCTTTCAGGCCGCCCAACCGTGCTAAACGCTCTCATTGCTGACTTTCGCATCATCTTCGATCGGGACCCCGCCGCCCGCAATTGGCTAGAGGTGCTTTTTTGCTATCCGGGGTTGCAAGCGCTGATGCTCCATCGGCTGGCCCATTGGCTGCAACATCGCCAGTTACCCTTTGTGCCTCGGCTGATTTCCCACATTGGACGACTGCTGACCGGGATTGAAATTCACCCGGGCGCAACGATCGGGCAAGGCGTGTTTATCGATCACGGCATGGGCGTTGTGATTGGTGAAACGGCGATTGTGGGCGACTATTGCTTGATTTACCAGGGGGTGACCCTGGGGGGCACGGGCAAGGAAAGCGGCAAGCGCCACCCCACCTTGGGTGACAACGTGGTGGTGGGGGCCGGAGCCAAGGTGCTCGGCAATTTGAATATTGGCGAAAATGTGCGAATTGGGGCTGGTTCCGTGGTTTTGCGGGATGTGCCGGCCGATTGCACGGTGGTGGGCGTGCCCGGCCGGGTGGTCTATCGATCGGGCGTGCGGGTGGATCCGCTGGAGCATGGTAAGCTGCCGGACTCGGAAGCTCAGGCCATTCGGGCCCTGCTCGATCGCATCGAAACCCTGGAGCGACGGATTGAGGAGATGGAAGCGGAACGGGCCCAAGTGCCAGTGGCCGTGGGTGCGACGGAGCGCCCCTGCGAAGACTTGACCCTCTGTGATTGGGAACGGATCGCCAAGGTGGCCGCGGAGGTGACGGCGGCCCAGCGCCAACTGAGCCAACTCAATCTTGTGAATGGTGATGACCCAGCGGGAAAGCGCTGCCGGTTGAGCGATCGGGCTTTGGAAGAGTTCTTTGATGGGGCCGGGATTTAGGGCTGATCACCAGTCTGAATCATTGGGCTAGATCACCAGGAATCTTGCTGTTGTTGGGTTTCGTACCTCAACCCAACCTACTAGCACGATAGGCTTAATACATTGGGTCAAAGTTGCGGAGCCAGTCGTGGTAACAAGGGGCTTAAGCCCCTTGCTGCTTAACGATCGGGTGACGGTAACGGCCATGTCATTTAACCCAGCGAATTAAGGCAGCCACGCTACTACAAGACTGGGCTAGTTACTGGGCCGGATGCCGTCCGGCTGGTGGTTTTGCGCCTTGCTGATTTGCACCTTGCTTAAGGGGTTTGGTTCGGCGGCGGGGTCAGCAGGGGAAGTTCGATCGTGAAGCAACTGCCCACCCCCACTTCGCTCACCACATCCACACAGCCCTGGTGTAGTTCCACAATTTGCTTCACCAGCGCCAAGCCCAACCCCGTGCCGTCATATTGGCGATTCAGGGCCCCGTCCACTTGGATGAAGGGCTGAAAGAGCTTGGGTAAATTTTCGGCGGCGATGCCAATTCCGGTGTCAGCCACCGCAATGCGCACGAAGGCCGTGGGTTGGGTGGTGGGCATTGTCGGGGCTGGGGGCTGGGTTGCCAGGCCGTAGAGATTCATTTTGGGCAAAAAGCGCGATCGCACGAATTCCGATTCTGTCGTTAAGGATTCGCGGGTCACGGCGATCGAAAGGGTAATTTTGCCCCCTTCCGGCGTGAACTTCACCGCATTGCTCAGCAAATTAATCAATACCTGGCGCAGTCGTCGTTCATCGACCCAGAGATTTGGCAAATTTTCCGGGCTGTTGAGGTTCAGTTCAATGCGTTTTTTCGTGGCCTGCTGTTGAATGAACACCAGGCTCGATCGACACATGGGCACTAGGTCAGTAATGGACCAATCCAACTCCATTTGGCCAGACTCAATCTTGGCCATGTCCAAAATGTCGTTAATGAGCGCTAGCAGGTGTGTGCCACTTTGGTCGATCGTCCTGAGCGCATAGTCCTGTTGGGGCGTAATGGGCCCAAAAATTTCCTCTTGCAAGCTTTCAGTCATCCCCAAAATGGCATTGAGGGGCGTTCGCAATTCGTGGCTCATGTTGGCCATGAACTCGTCTTTTAAGCGTGTTGCTCGCAACAGTTGCTGATTGGTTCGCTGCAACTGTAATTCTGCCGCTTGGCGATCGGTAATGTCTTGATAAATGCCCAAAACCCCAATCACCGTTCCCGACGAATCCCGGAGGGGAACCTTGTTGGTTTCAATTTGGATCATGGAGCCGTCCAGTTGCTTTTGGGACTCAATGAGATGTAGTTTGGCCATGCCAGACTCAATCACTTCCCGATCGTCCGCTCGGTATAGCTCAGCTTCGCTAACTCCCCAGGGTAAGTCATAATCAGTCTTACCCACGATCGCCTCCGGTGAAGATAAACCCGCCGAAACTGCGAAGTTTTGGTTGCAACCCAAATACACTGAATTGCAATCTTTCCAAAACACAAAGAGCGGAAACGTATTCAAAACCGTTTGCAAAAATTGCTGCGATTCCTGAAGTGCTTTGCGGGTTTGTTTGCCCTCAGTCACATTGCGGAACATGCTGCGAATGGCGATCGGCTTTCCCCCTTGAAAATCGCAGTTGGCATTTCCTTCCAATAAAATTTCTTGACCATCTTTGCTGAGAAAGCGAGTTTCAATATCCAAAAAAGCTTCACCCATGCAAAGGCGCTCTAGATACTGGCGATAGTTCTCTAGATCCGCAGGATGGACAACCTGAAAGATGGATAGATCGTTTAAATCGTCATCGCCATAGCCCAAGGTTTCTTTCCAAACCCGATTGACCAATAAAATTCGCCCTTGGGGATCAATTCGTTGAATTAAATCCGTTGCATTATCAAATAAATCCCTCAGTTGTGCTTCCTGAGCCTGAAGTTCCAAAGTGCGTTGCAACACCCGCGCTTCCAAATCTTGGTTCAGTTGCTCCAAGGCATCGTTGGCCTGTTTGCGCTGAAGTTCGGCTCCGGCTCGGGAGGCCAACACTCGCAAAAGGGCCATGGCTTGTTGGCGTTTTTCTTCAAAAAAGGGCTGTTGGTCTAGAATGCAAAGACTGCCGATCGCCCGTCCTTGATCATCCTGTAAGGCAACGCCCAGCAGCCCATTAACTGCCCCAGGAAAGAGGGAACGGGAAATGGAAAAACAGGATTGTCCGTCGGTTTCACAATAGAGTTCACCATGCTCCAAGATGTGGGAACATGGCGTATTTTCTAAGTCCAACTCAAAATGCTTGCCCAGTTGCCCATCAACCCAAGCACCGAGGGTTTGTAAGCGATCGTCCCGTAATTCCGTGGCCACCACGTAATCCACATTCAGGGCTTCCGCAATGTGCCGCACTAAGTTGGGGAAAAACTGTGCTCCGGTCACCGTGGCCGTGCCTTCAATCACTTGATGCAAGGCTCGTTCGGCCTGTTCGCGGGCCATTTCTGCTAAGTGTTGCTCGGTGACATCTTGCACTGTTCCTTGGGAATAAAGGGGCTTGCCATCCTCGCCATAGGTTGTTTCGCACTGCTCATGGACATATTTAATGCGTCCATCTGCCAACAGCAATCGATGAATAACGGAATAGGGTTCATGGTTGACTAAATGGCGCTCATAGGCTCGATCGACCATTTCCCGATCGTCCGGATGAACGCTGGCCATGAAGGCTTCATAGGATGCACCAAATTGCTGGGCATCCACTTCAAAAATCTCAAAAACTTGATCGGACCAATAGAGCGCGTTGCTTTGTAAATCGATTTGCCAATTGCCGAGTTTGGCAATCCGCTGGGACTCTTGCAGGCGATCGCTCAGTTGGCGCAGGTTCTGTTCAGCGGCCTTGCGATCGCTAATATCCGTGACGAACCCTTCTAAAAACAGTAATTTCCCTTCATCGGAATAAACACCGCTGCCCCGCTCCCAAACCCACTTTTCTTGAGCAAATTTGGTGAGAATGCGATATTCGCACTCATAGGGTTCCTGTGTTTGGATGGCGGCTTGGACGGTTTTCCAAACGCGATCGGCATCTTCGGGGTGAATTTCTTGACCGCAACTGGTGGTGCGATCGACTAAATATTCACGAACTTCATAGCCCGTAACGGCCGTTACCCCATCGCTAACAAAAAGCGCGGAGTATTCAGGATTATTCGCCACTCGATAAACATAGCCGGGCAAATTGGCCACCAGGGTCGAAAGACTTTTTTCCTGTTCTGCTAAGGCCAGTTCCACCTGTTTACGAGCCGTAATATCAACCCCTACGCCCAAGACTCCATATTCACCCTTGGCGGGCAGAAAAATCGGCGACTTGTGCCATTGCAGCCATTGAATAGCTGGATTCGTTCCAAATTGATCATCAACTGGGTCGTTGCAGGAACCCGCTCCAGAAGAACCAACCGCCCCCGATAAAGTGATTTCCAAGGCAGTTTCTAAGGCGTTGGTTGCTAAGTCAGTCTCTGGGGAAGCATCGAGGAGGGCAGCGTCCTGCTCCACTGAGGCGATCGAGTCCGACTGAGTAATGGTGCGCCGAATCACCATTTCTTCAGGTAAGAAGAGTTCCTGGCGATTTTCAATGACGAAGCGATTTTCGCTCAAAAACCGAGCATTGGCTTCCGATGGCCCTAGTAGTTCTTCGTCAGTTTTATTCAGCAGTTCATCAACGGTGGTTCCGTAATAGTCCGCCATGGCTTGATTGGCGAGCACATATCGACCCTCCCAATCTTTCACGAAAATCAAATTGGGATTATTGTCAATAACAGATCGTAAAAAGACCTGTTGGCGATTAATAAAATCGCGACTGAGACGGAGAGAAATTTTAGATTTAATGCGTTCTTGGTTTTCGCGATGTAACTCCCCGATCGCCTCCTGAAGCTGGTTAGTTCGCGATTGAATAATGCTATTTAAGCTGTTTTGAACGCTGTGAATGGAAGACTGTACTTCCTTCAGAAAATGCACATTCTTCAGCACGCCCACCCGAATGGCTTGGCAACCATCATCGATGAACGTTTCCGAGAGCAACATGCTGAGAGCTGGTCGATCGGGCTGTTGGATGGCTAATTCCACATCCCGGCGGTGAGAGGGTTGCTGAAGATCAGCGGCGATCGGGGCCTGTTGTTGCACCCAACGGGTCAAAGCGGGTTGACCAAGGGTCGTGATGGGTTGCCCTTGCAGGTTTTGCTGCTCGATCGCGCAAATCGCCTTCAGCGCGTCATTGGTAAACAGTAATTGCCCACCGGCATCGGCCACATACACACCATCGGGCAAACTTTGAACCGTATGATTCAGCCACTGTAATTGGCGTTGTTGCTGATAGGTTTGCCAGCTTTTTTGCACAGTAATGGGCAATAGCTTGAGATAGGCTCCGGCTTCGTCTTTCACCACATAATCGGCCGCGCCCCGTTGCACCAGCGCCAGGGCCAAATCGGCCGCATCCGCCGAAACCATCACCAGCCAAAGAACCGCCTGGGCTTCCATGAGCTGCAAGAGTTCCCGAAAGCTGGGTGCGGCTGGGTCGAGGAGGTTGGGTTGATCCTGCGCGATCGGGGTTACGGGGCGATCGCTGGGCTGGTTGCTGCGATCGGAACAGTCTTCAGGCTTGTTGGCGGGACAGCTTTCAGCCCCTGCCGCCGGTTCCAAGACCGCCTCGATCTCAGGAATCGCACAGCCATTGAGCAGCACCATCTCCACCGGTTGCCGACGCAAATGGGCGATCGCCGCCTGCATCGAAGTCACCACATGCCCTTCACCCAGCCAGGGCCAGCGCTGAAAACAGTCGGCAAATCTCAACTGATCTGTTTCGTCCGGTTCCAAGACCAGTAATTGGCCCAAAAAGGGTGATGCATTAGCCGCAGCAACGTTGGTCATTGGATGTAAAGAACGTGGGGATCGATTCCCTTAAACACTGAATCACCATCGGCTGAGAGTTGATCCAGAACCCAGAATGCCAATTTGCAAGATACCTAAAAGGATTTGAACATCAGGTTTGGATAATGACTGAGAACCATGGCTGGATCATCACAAAGTGATCAAAATTTGCTCCATGAGCGTTTGGCTGATTCTTCAGTCTTGACTGATCTGGCTAGCTGGGCGGTCTGTTGATCGAGGATGCTAAATTTTTCAATCAACAGAATTTTCTCACATTTTGAACAAATTAGATCTATGTTTTAGATCTAATTTAAGATTGGTTTAAATCTGCTTAAATTCAACCCAAAACTCTGTTCAAATCTTGATTTCAGCCCTGACCTTAATGCTTGAAGCCTTTTAGAAACCTTCCTTTGTGAACCGCAATTGCTCTGAAAATTCTGCTCCGCTTTTAAAAATTAACCATGGTGATTGAGCAATCGTTGGAAATCCTTGAGCTGGTGGGGTTGATAATTCTATTTAAGCACTCCCTGCGATTCTCCTAAAGTATTCCAAGGGGCAAAAGCGATCAAATTCAATCAAGAAGGATTTGGGTATAAACTATCACCAGAGTATGAATTGAATCATTGACTACTGATCATCATTAATACTTAATTCCATCATTGGTTGCTGACAATGTTGCTGGCCGTTGAAGCCGGCCGCCGAAGTTGACCTTATCGCCCTTTTAGGGAAAAAGAGGTGAAAGCTGGCTGTTGTGGGGAGCTTTGTAAAACAGCTTCGTAATCCTGGGCGGCCTGATCCCAGCTAAAGTCGCGCTCCACGTAGGCTCGGGCCGCTTGGGAGAGTTGGGCCCGCAACTCCGTAGATTCCCACAACCGACCGATGGCGGCAATGTATTCAGCGGGTTGGTTGGCCCGCAAGGCTAAGGGGGGGTGGTCGATCGTCAAGCCCTCTAGTCCCCGATCGCTCCCCACGACGGGTACGCCGGCCGCCATGGCCTCGAGGGTTTTGTTTTTGATGCCCAGCCCGGTGCGCAGGGGCACGACGCAAACGGAGGCCCGATGCAGCTCGGCGGCCATGGAATCCACAGGGCCGGTGACGACTACGCCGGGTCGATCGCCCAGGGCCAACACCTCAGCGCTGGGCCGGGCCCCCACAATCCGAAAGGTGGCGGCGGGATAGGTCGATCGCAGCGGCGGCAGGACGGCATTCACAAAAAACTTCACCGCATCGATGTTGTGGGTGGCATCCATCGCGCCCACAAACACCAACTCATAGCCCCCGGGATCCCGATCGCGCAGCGGAAACAGGGTCAAGTCCACCCCGTTGGGAATGACGAAACCGGGCACTTGGGGCGCAAATTGGGCCATGTAGTCCCGATCGTCGGGGGTGGTGGTGACGATCGCGCTGAATTTGTTGGCGTAGCGGCGCTCGTAGCGGGCGAGCAAGGGTAAATACAGCCAATCGCGTGTGGGGTGGGGGGATGCACCCAAATCCAGGTGCCCCTTGGCCCAACCGTAAACGGAACTGTGGACATCCACAATCGATCGCAGGTTGGGGTAGCGTTGCTGCCAATCGGGCCGCACATAGATTTCATTCACACTGTGCTCGCAGGTGACCACATCAAAGCGATCGGCCGCAATTTGTTGATCAATCCAAGCCTGCATCGGCCGCGAAAAGCGATGCAACACATTGGGCGGTGTGCCCCTCAGCCAAGATTGCCCAAACCGCTTCACCTTGCGGGCCAACTGGCGCGGACTGCGGCTGGCGGCCGGATCCGGCGGCAGCGGAAACACCATCACTTCCTCAACAGTTGCCCGGAGCGCGGCCAGATGGTCATCGGTGACACTGGGATGGCGCTGGGTGGCAATGGTGACCGCGTGGCGCTGGGCCAAGCGGGCCAGCAGGTTGTAAGTGCGAATTTCCGTGCCGCCTTTGCTGGGCGGATAAGGAAAGGTAGAAGAAATAGCTAAAATTCTCATGGCGATCGCCCCGTAATTCCCGTCGCTGCCCCCCATGACCGACGCTTGCTCAAAACCCACCATTCTTGTGACCGGCGGCGCTGGCTACATCGGCTCCCATACCGTTCTAGCGCTTCAACAGGCCGGCTATCCGGTGGTTGTGCTGGATAATTTGGGCTACGGCCACCGCGAGATTGTGGAATCGGTGCTGAAGGCTGAGTTGATTGTGGGTGATATTGGCGATCGGCCCCTGCTCGATCGACTCTTTGCCCAGCGCCAGATTGGAGCAGTGCTGCACTTTGCCGCCTACATTGCCGTGGGCGAGTCCGTCGCCGATCCCGCCAAATACTATCGCAACAACGTGGTGGGAACCTTGACCCTGTTGGAAGCCATGGTGGCGGCCCAAGTGCCCCATTTCGTGTTTTCCTCCACGGCGGCCACCTATGGTGTGCCCCAAACCCCGAAAATTGCCGAAGATCATCCCCAACTGCCGATTAATCCCTACGGGGAGTCTAAATTAACCGTCGAGCGCATGTTGCGGGATTTTGATCTGGCCTATGGATTGCGATCGGTCATCTTCCGCTACTTCAACGCCGCCGGAGCCGATCCCTCCGGCAACCTGGGCGAAGATCACCAGCCGGAAACCCATCTGATTCCCCTGATTTTGCTGGCGGCCCTGGGCCAGCGGGACAACATCGCCATTTTCGGCACAGATTACCCCACCCCCGATGGCACTTGCATTCGGGATTATGTCCATGTGAACGACTTGGCCCACGCCCATGTGTTGGGGTTGGAATATTTGCTGAACGGCGGTGAATCTACGGCATTTAATTTGGGCAATGGCAACGGATTTTCCGTGAAGGAAACGATCGCCGCTGCTCGCCAGGTCACCCAACGCCCGATCGTTGTGGTGGAGCGCGATCGTCGGGCTGGTGATCCGCCCGTGTTGGTCAGCAGCAGCGATCGGGCCCAGTCCGTTTTGGGCTGGCAACCGGAATACCCGGATTTAGAGGCGATCGTGTCCCATGCTTGGCACTGGCATCAACGCCGCCACGGCACTGAATAACGCCACCACGTCTTCACTGCTTCAACTCATGGTTGTGTGAAATAGTTGTGGCAGATCACCCTTACTTCCTCAGTCTGGGTGGCGTACTACAATTGAAATAACCAAATGGCAGAGGTTCCCTGCCTTAATATCAGTGTCCTAAGAGGATGTCTGAGAAGTATCTTTCAGTACGGGGCAAGCATCAATTATCGTGGAAGGGGCTTAAGCCCCTTGTTTGCGTTGGTCGCTGGATCGTACAGAGTAGCAATTTTGGCTTTCAGACATCCTTTAAGGCTCTGTTTCGGATCACTTCTTGGATCACTTTCCTGCTTAAACCAGCAATATTAGGATCAACAATCTAAGCCCTATAAAACAAACTAAATAAAAACTAGGAAGTGTAAATTATGAACACCGTAACAAAGTCTTCAATTGAATCCCTGGCCTCAGTTAATTCAGAATTGGTGAACTTCAAACAGCTTGATTGGCAATTCTTAGAAAAACTATTCCATACTGGTCATGATCAATCAATCTCAAGAGATCTTGAGCGTGATTTATTGGAACTTTTAGAAATTTCCCAAAAGATCAACCGAACCAAGACCCTTGCCAAGAAACTAGATTTATTTGTTTCTCAATATCGAATTCTGTTTAAGCAAATTCGCTTGAAATATGATGGAATTCTTTCGGAATTTTCTTTACAAGACCTAAAGGCATATGAAAAACAAATGGACGGAGTTTATCAACTTCTAATTATACATGGCTTGATTTTATCCTCTCTGGAGTCTTCAAGATCAGAACTCGAAAAATACCAAATTTTATACACAGGACTAATCCAGCTATCATCCTGGGTGGATAATTATTCGATCTATTTCTCCAATGAATCTATTGAGCAAGTGGAGTCTATTGCACAAGCTATTTTAGTGGATCAAGATTTGCAACCGAAGCCTGAAATCGAAAATGATCAGCCTGAAGCCCAATCATATTTACTGGCTTTGAGTAATACTGCTCATTCGATTCTTCATAAACTTGAAGATTCTGATCAACGACAGAGGAAGTTGTATGGGGAACTGACGGAAGAATCTGTTTTTTTAAAAGAAATTCAGATCAAAAATAATCAAAAATTAATGATTTGGCTGTCTCAAAAGCTCAATCAGAGCTAAATGATGAATTGCGGGCTTAAAACGTTGTAAATATTTGGCTTGAATGATCATTATCCTAGATTCAAATATCCTTGGATTCCTGACTAATCAAAACTCGCAATCAAATATGATTCGCCAGTGTCAAGAGTGGCTATATAAAGTGGTATCTCGCGGACACTTGGTCTACTCATCGGATATTTGCGATTACGAACTGAGGCGCGAGTTACTACGAATCAATAGCCAAGAAAGTATTCAAGAGTTGGATCGCCTCCGGGCAGAAGGATTAATCACCTTTCTGACAGTTGATATTCATGACTTAAGGATAGCGGCTGATCTTTGGTCAAACTCTAGAAAAGCGGGAAAGCCTAATAAGGATCAGAAAAATATTGACGTGGACTGCATTCTGTCTGCACAATGTCTCAATCTGAAGAAGCAATTTCCTGGTCATAGGGTTGTGCTTGCTACTATGAATCTAAAAGACTTTGAAGAGATGATTGATTGTGCATTGTGGGCAGATATTGGATAGCTTCTGATAACTTTAAAAAGAGGGTCACAATTTGAAAATGAGTGCTGTATTGACTCTATCAATTCTGGCCAATTAAAATGAATTGAACGTTAGTTCGAGTTAGCGCCACCATGCTCACTGATAGAAAATAGAAAGTTGAGAGGACAAATATTGACCTGCCCTCTCAATTTAGAAACTTCAAGAAAACAAGATGCTGACTAATTGAAGTCCCAAAGGAAGCTCATCTTCTATTTTTGCCCAGGCAATAATCGTGGTGTTGGTCAAAATTTTGTTGCTTGACACAACAGCAGTCCAAACCATTGCTGCGGATCGCTCCAGGTTTTGACGGTGGTGAGGCCGCGCGCTGCGAGTTGTTGGGGCAAGCGATCGAGCCGGAACTTGCGGGAAATTTCCGTCAAAATCGACTCGCCTGCTTGGAAGTTCACGGCAAAATCCAGGCGATCGAACTGCACTCGGCAATCGCGGTGGCAATGGAGATACATCTCAATTTGCGAGTCTGCGGTGTTATAAACCGCTTCATGACTAAAGGCATCGAGATCAAAATTTCCCCCAAAACGCCGGTTCAAATGGGCCAGCATGTTCAAGTTGAAGGCGGCCGTCACTCCCTGAGCATCGTTATAGGCTGCCTTGAGGATTTCCAGGTCTTTTTCAAGGTCAACTCCTAACAGGAAATAGTCACCGGGCTTGAGCGATTGGGCCACACGATCGACAAAGCTGTCGAAGTCTGCGGGGGAGAAATTACCCATCGAACTGCCCAGGAAAAACAAGAGGCGCGATCGCTCATTGCTGTGGGCTAAATAGTCCAAAGCTTGGTCATAGGTTCCCAACAGCCCCTGGATCCAAAATTCGGGATATTGTGATTGCAGTTGCACCACGCTGCTATGCAAAATGCCGCCACTAATATCCACCGGGAGATAGTGGCAAGTGTCGGGGCGATCGGCCCAGAGCGATCGATAGGCATCCAACAGTAAGCGAGTTTTGGTAGAACTGCCGCTGCCCAATTCAATCAGCTCATGGCTGTCGGTGATCGCAGCAATTTCGGTGGCATAGGTTTGCAAAATCCAAGCTTCTGTACGGGTTGGATAATATTCCGGAAGCTGGCAAATGTCCTCAAAGAGTTGCGATCCCCGATCGTCATAGAAATACTTGGGAGACAACTGCTTAGGGGTTTGGCTCAAGCCTTGGATCACCTCTGCGCCTTCTGGGGCGGCGGGTGCGTGGCTGTGATCCAAAACAATGATCGCTCCCGATCGAATATCCGCATCAACCATTTCAGCGGCGTTTACAGGGCGCGATTGAACAGACGAAGACCGGCTTTCTAGTGGCATAAATCACTTGTTCCTTGGGCAATCCGAAAGCCCACATGTTGATAGAAATGAGGTCGGAACCAATTGCGATAGGATGGCAGAGCCATAGAGCCATTGGTGGCCCAAGAACCACCCAACATCATGCGGTGATCTTCATCAAAAAAAGGTGCTGACTGATCCTCATAAAGGGGATGAGGTTCAAAGCCCGGTAATGGATTAAAGGCATCAGCAATCCATTCCCAAACATTGCCTCGCAAATCCGCAAGCCCTTGGGCGATCGCCCGGTTTGCATTCACGGCTCGGGGCGAGATCGATTGCCAGTGCAAATTGGGAGGCAATTCAGCAATGGGGCCTGAGTTTTGCCCAAAATCTTTCCCGAAAGCTTGCCCAAAATCTTGATCTAGATCTTGGATTAAAGGGCGGTTGAAGTGGGAATCTGTTGGCTGATTCCAAGGCTGAAAATCATGACTTTGAGTAGGGTTTTGTGCCTCTGTGGTTGACCACTGCAATGCACGATTCCATTCCGCCTCGCTGAGCAGTCGCACGCCTTTACCCTTCCAGCAACAGAAGGCGATCGCCTCGTAATAGTTCACCTCTGCGGGCCAGGCGAGGGGTAAATCACATTCAAAAAAGGTCGATCGATACCGGTAGTGATCTCCTTGCGGAATCCAAAACTTGGGATGGGAAACCTGGTAAGTTTCGCGCCATTGCCAACCCTCGGCTGACCAGTAGGCGGCGTTTTGGTAGCCACCGGCTGCCACGAACTCTTGATACTCTTGGTTGGTGATGAGGAACTGGCTCGCCCAAAAGCTGGGCACTTCCACTTCTCGGTGGCCATATTCACTATCCCAACCATAGGTGTGATCGGCTGGGGATTTGCCAAGGGTGACTGTGCCGCTAGGAATCAGGCGCATGAAATTTTGCGGCGCGGGCAAATCCGTTGGGGCGATCGACCAATCGGCCGGACATCGCAGGCGATCGAGTGGTAATTGGCGCAACAACATCGAAGAGGTTTCAATGTGAATCCGTTGATGTTCGATCGCCATCAACAGGGCCCAAAGGGGATGTTTGGGGTGAATAGGCAGTTCAAAATCAGCAGTTAAGATGATTTGCTCGATCGCTGCCTTCACCCGATCGCGATAGTCCCAAACAGCCGCCACTTCTGGCCATTGAATTTCGCCAATGACGGCATCCAATTCAACAGCAGTGTTAGGGTCAACCCCGATTTCAAACAACTGCTCATAGTCCGGGTTCAGCCGTTGCGACCACAGGCCAACTCGCACTAACTTATTGACATAAAAAACCGCTGAATGTCCTAGATAGAAAATCAGCGGGTTGCGTAGGGGATCTGGTCGTAAATAAAAGGTGGCTGGCTCTGCCAAACTGCTTAGCAGCTTATCTTCTAAAGCCCAGGCATCCTGAAAATAATGCAGCAGTTCCTGCGAGCAACAACGGTCTAACCGTGGCACAGTTGGGGCTGAATTCATCCGAAGGTCAGCCGGATTGGTTGCAACAGTCATATGGCTAGATCACCACGACGATTTCAAATGATCTGATCTCCAATGGTTTTAGCATTGGGCAATGGCCCGAGCCATCCCTTGAAAATCAAGACTGAATTTTCCCCATTGCGGTCAAAACCGATCCAGAAGGATCGGTTGAGGTCGCTTGCTTTGCAGTGAGTCTTGCCTAATTAGGATTTCAATGAGACAAGGGCAAAGGCTTGGGGAATTGTGTTCCCATCCTCAGTCTGATTTTGGATCCTGAAGGGGAACTTCAGCAATTCTTCAGCGTTATGGGATCCATTTCTTCACAAAGTGTGATTGAACATTTCTTCACAGAGTGTGATTGAAATTCCCTTGAAGAATCGCTGTCAGCAATTCGTTTTACAGATCATGTCTAAGCACCCCTTCCCAAGGTCGATCGGGGCGGCCAGCAGCATCACAGAAAACGATCAGTCAGATCACTCAACTGTAAAAGCCAAACCTAAAACAGTCCACGGTAGCGTATAAAAACTAACAACGCTGCCCAGGATCCCAAGGCCACTTTCACGGCTACTAGAAAGTTTAAAACGGGCAATAAACCGCCGCTGGCGAGGGTTCCTAACTCACCGTGGGGCAATTCGTACCCAATTAAGGTGATGACAGCCAAGGCGATGAAAACAAGGACGGAAATTTTTTCCCAAGTTGCAGCTCGCCAACGCTGATAAAGATTCTGCATCCAGTCCGGTGAAGCGGTAATGGTCACTAATCCGATCGCAGTGCCCCCCGCCACACCCGCTGCAAAGCCACCTCCGGGGCTGAGGTGACCGCGAATTCCTAGCTCGATCGCGACCAGGGCAGCAATCGTGGCCCCTAACCGCGCCAGCACGATCGAGGGCTGATCCACCAATCGTTGAATTGAGCAGGATGGATTTTCATTGGCCAATAAAAATTGCGATCCCATGATTGCAATTGTAAAGACCACCACCTCAAAAATGGTGTCGTATAACCGATTGCGGAAAATGATCCCCGAAACAGCATTCGGAACCCCGCTGTCGGTCACCACCGCCTGTACAATTTCAGCCCCAATCACATCTGGTGCGTAGTTGGGAAACAGCACCATTTTGCAATAGAACGCTAAGCCTGCCAGTACATAAATCCACTTAATCATGAGGGTTTGCGCTCCTGGGTGAGGGTGACGTTGGCTGACGAATCAGTTGATAAATTGGCTAATAAATTGGCTGACTGATGCGCTGACTGATAAGTAATGGTGGCCAAGTCTGACAGGGGCTTTTCCCGCATAATTTCGTAGAGCCGTTGAACGCGGGTGATGAGTTGTGGCTTTTCGGAATTGGGCTGAGGGGTTGTTGAATCTTCTGGGGCACTTGAGAGACCGAATGTTGGCGCATAAATGGCATGAACTTCCCGATCGCCCAAGGCTCGCTGGAGTGCCGTCAGGCTGGGATAGGGAACCAATTCAATGCGGAGGTAAAAGGGCTTGAATGTATTTGCTAAACATTCCACGACCGTGGGATCTAATTCCGCATTGGCAGACTCTTGGGTTAAGTCAGGTGCGTGGGTTTCTGGGTCTAAATGCAGTAAATGAGGCGGAGTAACGATAGTTGGATCTTCTAGATATCCCAACTGCAAAACTAGGGACGATCGCACGGCAATTGCATACAGTGTAATTGCCAGCAATGTGCCCATGAGTGCTTCCGTTAAAGACACATCAGCAGCACCCAAAATCGCATAAACAGCCGCCGCCAAAGCGCCCAAAATGCCACGGATCACCAGTGCATGGTAGGGATTCGATTGAAAAATCACCATCGCTGCCGAAAGTGGCAACAGCGCAGTGATCACATAAATTGGCAAATCATTAACCCAGTTCAACTCATTCATGGTTGGTCTCCGCTGGTGGAGCAGTAGGCCAAAACATAGCCCAACATGGTGTTCCAAACGGCCAAACAAATCATGGCTAAAATGAGCAATGGCCACTCATTGGGAATCTTTAATAGCAACCCAAACACGATCGCCAAAGATCCCAAAGTGTCCGCCACCGATAAGCCGTGCAATTTAAAAAGTACCGATCGGCGGGTGAGTAATTGTGTTGTGCCCCAAAACCAAAACACCATCCCACCCACTAAACAAACATTGCTGATGCCATCAATCAAAGGCATTTCCGTCCAGGTCATAATTAGGCTTCTCCCATTCGTTTCAAAACGTTAGCCAGCAGCATTAATCCCGCATTGCCCACGCTCAACACAATCACTGCTACAACCCCGATCGACCAATCATCGCGCTGCACCGAAACCAGCAAAATGGCGATTGAAACCTTGCTGGAAACACTCGATAGGGCCAACATTTTCTGCCAAACGTCTTCCTCCGTGCAGGCCTTATAAATTGGAATGAGTAAAGCCAAAATAGCCGCAATCAAAATGGCATTGGTCATGGTGAATTGAGCAACCTGAATCACGACGTTGAGCAGTCACGGTGAAGCAATCAAAACCTAGGGATCAATTTTGTGAACGGCATAGCCGGTTTTTTTGTCGTATCGGCAAACGATGGTTTTGGGGGTGAAGGTAATGAGAAAAATGTCTAAGAAAATCAGTTGAGTTGATCGCCGCTGAGGAACCTGTTCCCAAACAATGCTTTCCCGATGATGGGGACGGAGCATGATTTCAATGGATTCGATATAGGCCATGGGAATGGCAGTTGCGATCTTCCAGAAAATGGTGAGCCAATCTTTGAGGCGATCGGGTGCAAAGGACTGACGCGGCAAGAGCACAGCGACCACAATCCCGATCGCGAGGTTGACCCCGCTGCCATCGGCTGTTAGCAACAACCAAATCAGAAGGCGAAATAAAATAATTGCGAGCCGGCCGATCTTTACCATGACAATGCCATCCAAAACAGCACAACAGACGTTAAACTCATGGCCCCCACCAGGTGATCAAATTCTTCGGCCACCTGAGGTAATTTCACAGTGCTTTGACGAATCACAACCCAATAAACCAGCCAGCCTGCGGCAATGGTGAAACCAGCTTTACTGGCACTATCGATCGTGTAAGCGGCCCCATAAAAACCATTGGCGAGTACCAAGCTGACGAGCAGTAAAGTCACTGCAATCCAAAGCCCAGAATTAGTAGTGGTGGCGGCTGTTTTGGGTTCCAAATGGGCGGCACTTGTGCCAGCAAAATCTAGGTTTTGGGTAGCCAAACCTGATGTGGCTAATGCTGAGCTAGCCATGGCGGCTATTTCGGGTTGCGGCAGAGCATGGGATGTGATTTGGCCTGCCCCTTGGTCACTGCCGATCGCCTTGCCAAAGGATGGGAATCCATGGGGTTTGAGGAAGATGAATTTCGCAAAGGAAATGGCTGTTCCGATCGCGGCTGCATTCATCAGCATGGTTTGCCAAGGTTGCAGTTCTTTCAGGGTTAAAGCCTTGGCCGCAAAACCAGCTAAAAGAGGCAACCCAGAAATCGACAAACTAGCTAGCAGCAAGCCAACCCAAAGGGTGCGATCGATCGTTTGGCTTTTTAAAACTTTGAAGTTGCGGCTGGGCAAAGAACCCGCCAATAAAAACAAACAAGACTTCACCAAGCCATGGGTAAGGGCATAGAAGCCACCCACCAAGGGCGCGGCCAAAACAAATCCCAATTGCGAAATGGTGTGAAAGGCCAACATTCGTTTGGTGTCCTTTTCAAACATGGCGTAGCTAACCCCTAAAAGGGCTGTTGCGACCCCAAAGATTCGGACAATTAAGTCCAAATCATCAGACACCAAAGCACAGCGCAACAGAGGTAAAATACTGGCTTTAATGGCGATTCCCGAAAGCAGGGCTGAAACGGAGGTTTCTGATTCTGAGTGGGTGAGCGGTAGCCACAAACCGGAGATAAAAACCCCACCTTTCACCAACAGTCCTAAAAAGATGAGGGCGATCGCCTCCGGCGGAGCCTTGGCAAGACCTGCTAGGGCAAAGGAATGTTGATGTTGATAAACGGAAACTGCCCCCACCAGGTAAAACAACATGGCAGCATTGCTAATGAAGAGATAGCGCAGGGCGACCCAAATGGAGCGATCGCTGCGGGGATAGGCAATTAGCAAAAAAGCTGCAATGCCGCTAACTTCCAGGGCAATATAAATGCTGACTAAATCAGCGCAAATAAAAGCCGCATTGAGGCTGCCATGGAGCATTAACAATTGGCTGTAGAAAAATGCTTTCTTGGAACTTTGCCAGGAGTAGCACAAGACTGCGAGGGTGACGATCGCATTGGTCAAAATGAAAAAAGCCGCCAGGGAATCGGCAACCAAAGTCACCCCAAAGCGATCCAAGAGGGTCAGCGGCAAGGGAGCATTGGCGGTGAACAGCAGCCCAGCGTAAACGGCTGAGGTGACGGCAACCAGTAGGGACAAGACGCGATCGAGCTTGGGCAGCAGGGCAATCGTAAATCCCACCATCAGGGAAAAAACAACCCAGCCAACGGTTAAAGGTTCCAAGGTAGAAGATGCAAGCATGGTGGCTTCTGGGGGTGGTGAATGAGCCAGCAGTGGGCTATCAGCGACTCGATCCAGGGCGGGGCTAGCTCAGGACGCGATCGCATCCTGAACCATTGTTGAGCCATTTGGGATGCTGAGAATTGACGGAATTTGGGCGGGCAACGCCGCTCAACTCAGCAAGCATTTGTGGAATGATGAATGGTCAACGGAACAGTTAACTAAGGGATAGATTCAGACTTAACTCAAAGTTAATTTGCACTTAAACCTGAATCCATAAACGACTCAATCAAGAGTCATGAAATCAGAACCAACTCAAATGAGTCAATCGGGACTAATTTCAACAGAGTTAACTTTTCAGCGGAGTTAATCGAAAATTAATTGCCAGTTGACCTGAGCGCATTCCTCACTGAGAGCCAATTGGAAAATCAGCGAACTGCCTATCGCTGATTATTTTTCTCAATTTCAGCCGTTTCCAGGGTTGGATTATCCCGCGCTAACTTCATCACGCCCACCAGCATCAGCGCTTGGATGGAAAAGCCAATCACGATCGCTGTCAAAATCACCGCTTGGGGCACTGGATCCGCATAGGTCACATCACGGGGAGGTGATTGCAAAATGGGTGTAAATAGACCCGATCGCGCCGCTATGAGCACATAATAGGCAATAACACCTGTGCTCATCACATCCATTGAGACAATTTTCATGACTAGATTTTTCTTCAAAATCATGCCGAAAAATCCTAATAAAATAGTGGCAAAAACAAATCCTTCTAACATGGCTAGTTACTCTATGGCGAAAGGCATTTGAATCAACAACTCTGGAAATAAATCAACGTAATGAAAAATTGCCTAGGGCAGACTGATTAGCACAAGGGGCACAAATTGCTTATACAGAACAATTTGATCCTATTTTGACGAAATGCTTAGACAGAGAATTCAAAAATGGTCAGGCTGATGCGAAACTGCTAAGGCCCATCTAGCCCATTGGATGAGTGTGTTGCTGTCACCAGATAATTCAATTACTCTTTTTTAGTACTGATTTAACGACTATACTATGGAGCGCTTGAGGATTGATCGCCTTGGTCAATTAGAGACTGACATAAAAACTTAATTGTTTGATTGAATTTTCCTATTTGAATCTGAACCGATGGGTGCTGTTTGGAAAGGAGCAGGGACAGGAAGCACGCAACCGCAATCAATAGGGCGATCGAGTGGCCCATTGCAGCCTGCTCGATCGCCCCGGTGGCACTGAGTGCCGAATATTATGAAGTTTGATGAAGCTTGATTGGGTGCGACGGAATTCGATCGCCCCCTATTGCAACTTCACCTTGCCCTTAATCGAAATCTTGCCGTCACTCTCCACATTCCAAACGTCGTAGTTCCCCACCACGTCGCCGTTCTCATCAATGTCCACGTTGCCGCTTGCGCCCTGGTAGTTAATCTTCTTGCCCGCCTTCAGCAACTCCAGCCCCTTGCAGACATCGGTAACCGCTTCCCCGTCGCCGCTCGACACTTCCCGAATTTTGCTTTGGATGCCTGTGCCCGTGTTTTCGCCGGCCGCTTGGGCTGCCAAGGCCATCAACATCACCGCATCCCAGGTTTGGGGCACAAAAGCGGCGGGGGCTTTGTTCAGCTTCCGTTGCACCAACTCTGTCAGGGCCGTGAGGCTTTCGCCGTCGGCTCCGGGCACTGTCCCGATCGCCCCGGCCACAATCGGTTTTCCATCGGATCCCATCCCCACCTGTTTGGCCAGGTCGTCGGTCTTCATGCCGTCCGTCAGCATGATTTGCACCCCCTTGCTCAGGCCTTGCTCATAGGCCGCCTTCAGCAACAGGGCCCCACTTTCCACATAAAGAATCGCCGCCACCGCGTCGGGTTTTTGGCTGAAGGCCGCGTTCACTTCCGATTCAAAGGTGGCCGCCTTGGGGTCGTAGCGGGTGGGTTTGGCCTCATTCACCACCGTGCCGCCCAGTTTTTTGAACGCCGCGATGAATTTTTGCTCAAATCCCACGCCGTAATCGTTATTAATTACGATCGTGGAAACCCGCTTGTGGCCCCGCTCAAAGGCTAGCTTGGCCAACGCTTCGGCCTGGTAGGTATCCGGCGGAGCCGTCCGGGCCCAAAATCCTTGAAATTCACCCTTTTTCGCCCGTTCCGTGAATACGGGGCTGGTGCTGCCGGGCGAAATCATCATCACCTTGTTGCGCACGGCCACATCCACCGCAGCGCCGGAAACACTGCTGGCAAAGGAGCCAACTACCCCGGCCACCTTGTCCACTTCCACCAGCTTGGTCATCCCTTCCACGCCCACGGTCGGATCCGTTTGGTCATCGGCCAGCACCAGGCTCACGGGTTTGCCGTTTACGCCTCCGCAGGCGTTAATCGTTTCCACGGCCAGGGGCAAAACTTCGGACATGGGCTGCCCGATCGACTGCAAATCACCTGTGGTGGGCAACAGGGCCCCCAACTTCAGCCCATCGGCAGGCGCGGCGGCTTCCGGACTGTCTCCGGCGGGGGATGCGTTGGGCTGTCCGGCACAGGCTCCGAGCAAACTGGTCAAGGCCGCCACGGCCATCAGGGCTGGCCAGGTGCGACGCGGCTGTCTGGCTCGCGAGGTCAATTGTGGTTTCATGGGGTCGTGATGCTCGGGCATCGCAGTCATGGTTATTCACTCCTCAAGAATTGGAAAACCCAATGCGGCCTAGTCTTAGCCCGTTCTGGCTCGATCGAGCAAATCGATCGCCCAGGAGCCTCGGCCCTGAGTTTGCTCCTGGGTTGATTAGACTGGTTGATCAGACTGGTTGATCAGATGGGTTGATCAAATCAGGGGCCGGTCTGAAGCCCGGGTGGATCTAATCTCTCAATCTAATATTCAAATTCCATCTCTGAAACTGATCTCTAGACCTAATCTCTAGAATTCGTCTCTAGAACTCATCCCTAGACCTAATCTCTAGAATTCATCTTTGCAATCCATGAGTCTTCAATTTGCTTATGAATTTCATAATCGCCCGCGAGGGACATCTGAAAAGTATCTTTGGAGACTGGCAAAGCACCCATAAGCGTGGATGCAAGGCATTTCAGCCCTTTACCTGTGTCGATCGACCACGGATCAATTCTGGCTTTTCAGATTTGGCTTTTCGGGGATCCGCTCAAGCCGATGGATTTTTAAAAATATCTGTGACTGATGACTATTTTAATCGGGGTTAAACAGTCGTTGGCAGCCGTGATTGAAGCGATGCAAACTCTGATGCAAAGCCTGTTCAGAACGGAGAGAGAGGGATTCGAACCCTCGGAGAGTCTAAACGACCCTCAACAGATTAGCAATCTGCCGCTTTCGACCACTCAGCCATCTCTCCAGAAGGCGCTGTGTTGACAACGCGAGCTACATAGTAGCAGAGTTTTTTTGATTCTGTGAAGGGTTTTGGGAACAGTTTCACTTTTTTTGTTTTCAGGGAGCCATGACCAGCGGCGATCGCCCGATCGCGTTGAGTTCAGTTTCGGGGCGCGGTGTTCTCAGCGGTGGCCTCAAAGGATTGCTTGTGGGGGCGATCGGGCGATTCGGCCCCTCGGCGGTTTGTGTAAAAGTTAAGGAATATGTAAAAGTTAAGGAATATTATGAAGTGCTAGGCTCAAATTAGGCAGCTCACGGCGCGATCGCTCCCGCTGTATCGGGGTCTCAAGCATCAGCCAACCCTAAACCTCAGCCAGCCCCTTCGTTAGACCAAGCTGCCATACGCTAGCGTCTAAATCCCTAAACACTTCTCAAAACATCTGAATCAACCAGCTAGGCTTCCTTCTCTATGACAATTAATACCGCCCGTCTATCCATTTTTGTGGATGGCAACAATATGTTTTATGCCCAGCAAAAGAATGGCTGGTTTTTCGATCCTCGGCGGGTTCTTGAATATTTCACCGAACCAGCTAATGTGCAATTGATTAATGCCTTTTGGTATACGGGGCTGAAGGATCCTCAGGATCAACGAGGATTTCGGGATGCATTGATTAATCTGGGCTACACGGTTCGCACCAAACTGCTGAAGGAATATTACGACGATAAATCCGAGCGCTATTCCCAAAAGGCGAACCTGGACATTGAAATCGTGATTGATATGTTTAACACGGTTGATCAATATGATGCGGTGGTGTTGTTCAGTGGCGATGGGGACTTTGAGCGGGCGATCGAGCTGTTGCGCTCCAAAAACACCCACATCACCGTGGTTTCCACCGAAGGCATGATCGCCCGCGAGCTGCGCAATGCGACCGATCGCTACATTGACCTCAACGACATCCGCCGCAAAATCGAAAAGTCAGATTATTAGAGGATTGACGGTCAGCCAGTGATCGCAATTCATGGATCAATCGATCAATTGCGCCAACTGCTCTAGACAAGGGGCTTAGGGCCCGTCGTCGTTTAGCCCGAAACCCCAGATCTGCCGTTAGCAGACCGTGGGGGACAAGGGGCTTAAGCCCCTTGTTGTGACGATTAGGGTATGGAAGATCAACCGCTTCAGCATCACCTTGAAAAATGACGACACCCCCTGATCCCCTTGCCCCCTGAGTTTGGGCTGTGAGGTGGCATCAGGGCCGAATGGTGAATCATCCCGATCGCCCCTTGCGCGATCGGCAGCCAAAATCGTTAGAATAAACCCCATGGGCGCAACCTAAATTTAGCGTTGCGCTTTTGCATTTTTGGTTGTCCCCTATGAAAAGTTGTCCGCATTGGTCGCGGCCGATTCCTCGGAGGTAAATTCATGACCGCTCAGTCTGCTGGCCCGGTAATTAATCCCGATCGCGTTTTGATTTTTGACACCACCCTGCGCGATGGCGAACAGTCGCCCGGCGCATCGCTGAACGTCGAAGAAAAGCTAACGATCGCCCGCCAGCTAGCTCGACTGCAAGTGGACATCATCGAAGCCGGCTTTCCCTTCTCCAGCCCCGGGGACTTCGATGCCGTCCAGCGGATTGCCGCCGAAGTGGGAACCCCCAACGGCCCGACCATTTGCGGCTTGGCCCGTGCCCGCAAGGAAGACATTCAAACGGCGGCAGCAGCCCTGAAGGAAGCGGCGAAGTGGCGGATTCACACCTTCATTGCCACGTCCGACATCCACATGAAGTACAAGCTCAAAAAAGAGCGGCCGGAAGTGGTGGCGATCGCCGAAGAAATGGTGGCCTACGCCAAGAGCTTCACCAATGATGTGGAGTTTTCGCCGGAGGATGCGGGTCGCAGCGATCCGGAATTCCTCTATGAAGTGCTGGAACGGGCGATCGCCGCTGGGGCCACCACGGTGAACATCCCCGACACCGTGGGCTACACCACGCCTGATGAGTTCGGCGCGCTGATTCGTGGCATCAAGGAAAATGTGCCGAACATTGATCAGGCGGTGATTTCCGTCCATGGCCACAACGACTTGGGCTTGGCGGTGGCCAACTTCCTGGCGGCGGTGCAAAACGGCGCGCGCCAGTTGGAATGCACCCTGAACGGCATTGGCGAACGAGCCGGGAATGCGTCCCTAGAAGAATTGGTGATGGCGCTGCATGTGCGGCGATCGTTCTATAACCCGTTCTTTGGCCGTGCGCCAGAATCGGAAGAACCCTTGACCGGTGTGAACCTGAAGGAGATCTACCGCACCTCGCGCATGGTCTCGCAACTGACGGGCATGATCGTCCAACCGAACAAGGCGATCGTCGGGGCCAATGCCTTCTCGCACCAATCAGGCATCCACCAAGACGGGATGCTCAAGAACAAGCTGACCTACGAAATCATCGATGCCCAAACGATCGGGCGGACGGAAAACCAAATCGTCCTCGGCAAACTGTCAGGCCGCAACGCCTTCGCCACGCGCCTGAAGGAGTTGGGTTTTGATCTGACCGAAACGGAATTGAACAAGGCCTTCGTGCGGTTCAAGGACGTGGCGGACAAGAAAAAGGAAGTGAGCGATCGGGATTTGGAAGCGATCGTCAACGACGAAATTCGCCAAGTGCCGGAACTCTACCGCCTGGAGCATGTGCAGGTGTCCTGCGGTGACAAGTCCTGCCCCACGGCCACGGTCACGGTGCGGATGCCCGATGGGAGCGATCGCACCGATGCGGCCACCGGCACGGGCCCCGTGGATGCGGTTTACCGTGCCATCAGCCGGATCGCCCAAATCGACAACGACTTGATCGAGTTCTCCGTTCAATCCGTCACCGAAGGGATCGACGCGATGGGCGAAGTGACGATCCGGATTCGTCACGCCGACACGGTGTTTTCGGGCCACTCGGCCAACACTGATATCGTGGTGGCTTCTGCCCAAGCCTATGTCAGTGCCCTCAACCGGTTGGCGGCGGCCCTGCAAACGGAAGGGAAGCGCAACCCCCAAACGGAAACGGTCTCGATCGGGTAAATTTTGCCCCATGAGTCCCTAATTTCCTAAATGGGGGCGATCTTGGGGCGATCGATTGGGGGGCAGGTTCAGCGCCTGACCCCCGATCAAACCAAAAGAAAAAACGAGGATACCGCTAGGGTTCCCTCGTGTTGCCGCAAATTTAGTGAAGTCTATCGGATCCCGATCGCCCCGATTGATGCGCTAGGGCGATCGCCCGACTTTCTCCAAAGACTGAAAAAACTGAAAAACTGGGAAGCTGCCAACGGGGATTCCGAGGCATCAACCGTAACCTTGGTTCAACCGCCCGCGACGGCCGGCACGATGCTCACCTCATCGCCGTCGGCCAGGCTGGTGGCTTGGCCATCCAGGAAGCGGATGTCTTCGCTGTTCACGTAGACATTCAGGAAGCGGCGAAGTTTGCCTTCATCGTCGCAAATACGCGCCTTGATGCCGGGGCAGCTCACTTCCAGGGAATCGATCATTGCGTCGATCGTGTCGCCGCTGCATTCGATTTCGGCCCGATCCTCGGTGAATTTTTGCAGCGGGGTGGGAATCAAAACTTTAATGGCCATGGTCGTGCAGATTCAGAAACTCAGAACAACGCAAAACAAGACAAGCGATCAAATCAGCAATCAAATCAGCAATCGAATCGTGATTGCGAATCAGGATTGAAAACAATCCAAGCAAACCCACAAACAGCAGGTATGAACAGCCCGGGATTGGCCCTAACCTCAATCCAGTGGGGTGAGGGCCGCCGCCACTCAGGCCGGCCCGCTCAGGGGGCAAGTTCCCCATGCGCAAGGGCCATAGGCGCGTGACCACCTCCCGCGCGGTGAGGGTGATTCACGGTTTGGGTTGTGAATCACCCGGTCTTGGGAAATCCCTAGACCAAAACCTGTTGCCACTCCAGGCGATCGAGCGTGCGGGCCCGATCCCAAGCGCGCTCAAAGCTATCCAACTTCGGATCAATTTCCAACGGTTGACCCGCGTGGCTTTGAACCGCTTCTTGGGTTTTCAGGCCGTTGCCGGTGATGTAAACCACCGTGGTTTCGTCGGGGTTAATCTTGCCCGCTTCCACCAATTTCTTCAAGACGGCGATCGTCGTACCGCCAGCGGTTTCCGTGAAGATGCCTTCGGTTTCCGCCAGCAGCTTGATGCCTTCCACGATTTCTTCGTCGGTGGCGGTGTCGATGTGGCCGCCGGTTTTGCGGGCTTGCTCCACCGCATAGATCCCATCGGCGGGGTTCCCGATCGCGATCGACTTGGCGATCGTGTTGGGCTTCACGGGGGCAATAAAGTCCCGCTCTTCCTTGAAGGCCGTGGCGATCGGGTTGCAACCCTCCGCCTGGGCCCCGCTACACTTCACGGGCTTCGATTCCACCAAGCCCGTGGCGATCAGCTCTTGGAAGCCCTTGTGGATTTTCGTGAACAGGGAGCCAGAAGCCAAGGGAGCCACAATGTGATCCGGCAGTTGCCAGCCCAACTGTTCCGCCACCTCAAAGCCCAAGGTCTTGGAGCCTTCGGAGTAGTAAGGACGCAAGTTGATGTTCACGAAGCCCCAGCCGTAGCTGTTGGCCACTTCCGAGCAAAGGCGGTTCACTTGGTCATAGTTACCGCGCACCGCCATCACGGTGGGGTTATAGATCAACGTGCCCAACACCTTGCCCGATTCCAGGTCAGCGGGAATGAACACGCAGCATTCCAAACCCGCGTGGGCCGCGATCGCCGCCGTGGAGTTAGCCAAGTTGCCGGTGCTGGCGCAGGAAACCGTGGTGAAGCCCAGCTCGCGAGCACGGGTCAGGGCCACGGACACCACCCGATCCTTGAAGCTCAAGGTGGGCATGTTCACCGCGTCGTTCTTGATATAGAGGTTCTTGAGACCCAAACGACGAGCCAGGCGGTTAGCCTTCAGGAGGGGAGTCATGCCTGTGCCCACGTCGATCGGGTCGCTGCCGACGGGCAGAAAATCTTTGTAGCGCCAGATGGAGTTCGGGCCGGCCGCGATCTTTTCGCGCGATACGTTACGGGCGATCGCCTCGTAGTCATACTTCACTTCCAGCGGGCCAAAGCACAACTCGCACACGTGCATGGCGGTGGCTTCGTATTCAGCACCACATTCTTTGCACTTCAGGTGCGTAAAGTGGCCGCTGTGGCTATGGTGGCCATCGGCTGGGTGGGCGTGCTGGTGATCGGGCGATTCGGTGGCGGTGCGGCGGGTGTCGAGAACTCCAGTCATGGGGCGGTTTCGCTCCTGTTTTGCGGCAACGGGATTAGGGAGTATCCCATCGAATGCAGAAAGCGTATCACGGGTTACAAGGGGGGTGCAAACAATCCCGATTAAAAAAGTCGGGATTTGTTTTACACCGGTTTCAACGCCCAAAACCCGGATCTGTAAAGGGATATGTCGATCGCCCGCCATCGGTTAAGCTATCGATCGCACCTTGCTACAAAATTTTTATTTTTCTTAAGAAACTGTGATGGTCATCGGGCGGCGAGGGCATGGGTGGCAACGGTGGGTGATGGTGACAGGCTGTGCCATGGCGATAACCCTTTTGGGGGATGGTTTTGCCACGGGGTTTCCCATGGGCGTTGTTGCCGGAAACCACCCACCTGACCCATCGGTCGCCCTTGCCCTTACGTCACCCCGCTTCCCTATCGGTCAATTTGAAGCGACCCCTTGCCCATCGCTGCTGCGCACCGAGGCCTTGGCTCGGTTGGGCGATCGATTGCGTTGTGGCTTTGTGACCGTGCCGGAGCGCCACGCCAATCCCACGGGCCCCACCATTCGCCTGGCCGTGGCCCAAATTCGCAGCGATCGCCCCCAGGCCCAACCGGATCCCCTGGTGATGGCCCAAGGGGGGCCCGGTGGTTCCACCCTGATGCTGCTGGAACCCTGGTGGGAAGCCATCGCCGCCACGCCGGGCCTGGGCGATCGGGACTTGGTGCTGATTGAGCAACGGGGCACGCAATTTTCCCAGCCCTATTTGTTTTGCCAAGAAATCTACGAGGTCGATCGACAGATTGCGCCCCAACTGCCCCAGCTCAGCGAGGAAACCATTAACCAAAAAACCCTGGCGGCCTATGGGGCCTGTCGCGATCGCCTTGTGGGCCAAGGGGTGGATCTGGGAGCCTATAACAGTTGGGAAAATGCTGACGATATCCCGCTGGTGATGTCCGCCCTGGGCTATGACCGCTTCAATTTCTATGGGGTGTCCTACGGGACGATGCTGGGCCAACACCTGATGAAGCGCCATCCCGATCGACTGCGGAGCGTGATTTTAGATGCGGTGGTTCCCCTGAACACCAACTACATCACCGAATCCTTGCGCAGTCACGATCGGGCCCTGCGGCAACTGTTTGAACAATGTCGGCGATCGCCCGTTTGCCAGCGGGAATATCCCCACCTGCAAGAAACCTTCCAAGCCGTGGTGGCCCAACTGGAGCGCCAGCCCATCACCACTGAAGGCTTTGACGCGATCGCCTACGTGGATGCGCAACTGCAAGCGGGGCGATCGGGCCGAGTCCTGGCCGCCAATGGTGAGCAATTTTGGCGCACCGTGGCGATCGACGGCGATGGGCTGGTTAACCTGGTCATTTCAGCGCTCTACGACAGCAGCTTAATTCCGCAACTCCCGGAATGGCTGCGCGAAATGCGATCGGGCGACTGGTCTTCCCTCACGGAGCTAGCGTCCGATTGGTTCAGCCCCCTGGCCGACGGAATGCAACAATCGGTGCTTTGTGCCGAAGAAGCCGGATTCAACACCCCCATAACCACCGACTTGGGCAGCATCCTGCCGGAATTACGCCCCCTCAGCACCGATCCGCAAGAATTTCTAGACAGTTGCCGCCTCTGGCCGGTTCCCACCTTGGGCCCCGAAGCCAACCGCCCCGTGAGCACCAACATTCCCACCCTGCTGCTGTCGGGCAACTTAGATCCGGTCACGCCGCCACCCTTTGGCAATCAGGTGGCTGCTAGCCTGCCCCACGCCTATCACTACACCTTTTCCGGGTTGGGCCATGGGGCCTTTGCCAGCAGTGATTGCGCCAACCGCCTGGTTCGCGATTTTTTGCGCAATCCAAACCAAGCTCCCGATGGGCGCTGTGCGGCTCAGGTGCAATTTATGCCCCAAGTGCCGATGATTCCCGCCCTGCACGCGATCGCGGTGTGGGGCACGCGAGTTCGATCGCTCGTTCCCTTGGGTTGGCAGCGAGATCCGATCCTGACCAACCTGTGGCGATCGCCCGAAATGGAACTCAATGAAGGCCGAATCAGCTTCACATGGGTGGTGGGCGAAACCGGCCCCCAAGCCTTGCAACGATTGGGATTGACCGTTCCACTGACGGCCCAAGGATCCCAACAAGCGGGCGGGCGCACTTGGCAGCTTTATGCCAGTCCCCAAAACCCGGTGCAGGTGGCCACCACCACCGACGGCCAGGATACGTATCTCATCGCAGTAGAAAGCTTGCGCCAACGATCGCGCCAAGCCATTTTGCAAGGGGCGATCGCCGGGTTTCAACTGGCCCCCGCTATTGCGTTGCCGCCCAAGCCATAAACCCGGACTGATTAGTACCGAATTAATTAGGCTTTAGCCCCTGAGTTCCAGCCCATGGGTGCTCATTCATCAGCTCATGGGCGTAGGTGTCGGGACAACCATCGCCGGGGCCGGCCGGCCCCGACGCGCCACCTCCACAAACTGGCTAACCCGGTTCGGGTCGATCGGCAAATCCCGCCGGCCTCGCCGCTTCAGGGAACTGGCCACAATCACCCCATCCGCCACTTCCAGCAGTTGCGCCACATTGTCGTAATTAGCCCCGCTGCCCACAAAGATCGGCGTATCCCCCGCAGCGGCCTTGGCTAACTCCAAGTCTTCGATATTGGGCGGGCTGCCGGTGGCCCATCCCGACAAAATGGCCCCGTCGGCCAAACCGCGCTCGATCGTGTCTTGCACCGCCACCGTTAAGTTGGGTGACCCGATCGGGCGAGCATGTTTCACCAACACATCCGCCAAAATCTTGACATCACTGCCCAGTTCCCGCCGGTAACGCAGGAGCTGGTGGGCCTGGCCTTCAATCAATCCCTGATCGGTGGCCATCACCCCCGACAGCACATTGACCCGAATAAAGTGCGCCCCGGTGCAAGAGGCGATCGCAATGGCCGAATGGGCATCATTGCGCAACACATTCACCCCGATCGGTAAAGTCACCAAATTTTGTAAATGGTGAACCACCAGCGTCATGGCACTCACCACCGCCGGATCAACCGCATCTTTCGGAAAAGGGGCATCAAAAAAATTTTCCACCAAAATCGCATCCACCCCACCGGCAGCCAGCGCCACTGCTTCCTGTTCAGCGCGCTCAATAACTGCCTTAAGGCTCAGTCCCCACCGCGCAGAACTCGGCAGCGGCAACAAGTGGACGACTCCAATGATTGGCTTAGGATGTTTAAAGACTCGATCTAGATCCACGCAAAGACCTGAAAACTCGGCGAAACACAGCGGCGTTGCTAGCACCCCCCATTCTATCGAGCTTAGGGATCCCAGTCGGGTCAAATTTTCGGGCAAATTTTGAGGCCAGTTTTCGGGCGCGTTCTCGGGCAGGTTTTTGGGCACAGGGTTCGCCGTCGATCTTCATCCATTTCTGAGTCGGGTTTGGGGTGGTGTTTGGGGTGGTGTTTGGGGTGTCTCCCTGTCCGCTTATTTGCAGAGTGATTTCGACCCCATCCACCCCTGTAGTTAATGCCCATAAACTCATGCCCAGAAAATCCTGAATTCCAAGACTCCTTAGCCAGAGCAGAGCAAAACCTGTCTGGGAGGCACAAGTATCTTGAAAACACAATATTCTACCCTGCGAGATGCGAGAGCTTATCCCACTCTCCCCTGATAGCTACGAACTCATTTCTAGAAAATATTCATATAAGAAATACATTTTCGAGGCTAAGATAAAGGCCGAAGATTGTTTAGTACAGAGAGATTGGTGAATTGATTCCTCAAGACTTTTTGAGACAAATTGCGAAGGAGCATAGTGTCTCGAATACCGAGCTGGATGTGCTGGCCGCAGCCATCAATGGTGAGCCGATGAATGCCATTGCCCAACGCCTAGGAATCCGCCCAGAAGCGGCCCGTAAGCGCTTGGGTGAAGTGTATAAAAAGTTTCATATCGCTGGTGCTGGGCCAGGAAAATTGGCCAAGCTGCAGCAGATTTTGGTGTCTCAGTATCAAACCCGCCAAACACAAGGGCCGATCGTGGCAATGCCGGTCACCCCCGAAGTGGAAGTGGGCGAGTTGCCGCCTCAATATGATTGGGGAGAAGCGCCGGATATTTCGGCTTTCTATGGTCGTGCGCAGGAGCTGACCGCCCTGCAAACCTGGATTTCCCAAGATCACTGCCGTGTGGTGGCCTTGCTGGGGATCGCGGGGATTGGCAAGACGGCGTTGGCGGTTCGTTTGGCTCGATCGCTCGAGGAGCAAGAGGAGTTTGAGTTCATCATTTGGCGATCGCTCCGCCATGGGGTTTCGCCTCGCGAGGTGATTGGCCGGTTGGTGCAAACCTTGTCTCGCAAGCGCCAAACCTATTTGCCCGACAGCACCCATAACCGGATCACGTTGCTGATTGACTATCTGCGTCAACACCGTTGCCTGTTGGTGCTGGATGGGGTGGAGTCCGTACTGCGTCAGGGGGATATCTCCGGGCAATACCGCGACGGGTTTGAGGACTATGGTGAATTGCTGCGCCGGGTGGGTGAAGAGTCACACCAAAGCTGCCTGCTGCTCACCAGTTCTGAAAAGCCCCGTGAGGTGGCTCGCCTAGAGGGGAATACGCTGCCGGTGCGGGTGTCGCAGTTGGGTGCATTGGGCCCCGATGAGGCGGGTGAGATTTTCCGCGACAAGGGCTTGCAAGAGGAAAAACTCTGGAAAGAGTTGATTGATTTGTATCGGGGAAACCCGCTCACCTTGAAGATTGCTTCGACCACGATTCAAGAACTGTTTGGCGGTCGGGTGTCGGAGTTCCTGAAGCAATCGACGCTGGTGTTTGGGGATATTCGCGATTTGTTGCAACGCCAGTTCGATCGCCTGTCAGATATTGAACGGGCGATTGTTTATTGGTTGGCGATCGAACAGCAACCCCTGTCTTTGAGCCAACTGCGCGATAAGATTTCGATTCCGTTCTCGCAACCGGAATTAATCGAAGCGTTGGAATCCCTGGGCCGGCGATCGCTGATTGAGCGTGGCGCGGCCGGTGGGGCCATGTTTGGTCTGCAACCGGTGGTCTTGGAATATGTGACCCAAGAGTTTACCGATCGGGCTTGCTATGAATTGCAAGACCTATTGCGTACCCAAAAAATCGATCGCCTGGATCTGTTCCGTACCCATGCCCTCGAAGCCTCTGAGGGTAAAGATACGGGGCCAATTCTGCCGGCCGTGAAGGATCGGTTGCGGAAGCTGATTCGCAATGATCGCCAGCTCGAAGGTCAGCTCGATCGGGTGTTGGCTGTTTTGCAAGCCAAGTTTCCCCTCGAAGTGGGCTATGCCACCAGCAATGTCCAAAGCGTTTTGGAGTCGCTGCAGGTGGATCTGCCGCCGGTTGAAGCCTAGGGGCCATCGTCATCGGCTGGCGCGAGGCTAAACCGATTGAGTTTTGGTGCGTCAGTGGCCGTAACAAGGGGCTTAAGCCCCTTGTCTTTCCTGATCTGCTCGCCGTAACAAGGGGCTGGAATCCCTTGTCTCTTATGGTCTGCTCGCCGTAACAAGGGGCTTAAGCTCCTTGTCTCTCCTGGCCTGCTCGCCGTAACAAGGGGCTGAAGTTCCTTGTCTCTCCTGATCTGCTAACGGCAAAATCAGGCTTTTGGGTGATTTGACCCCAATCAAGACCCTCACTTCCTCTCTCTTCCGCTTGCTTGGAGAGCCAGGGGGTGAGGTTTTTTGATTGGAATATGCATTTTTGACCAACGCTCAAGAGGCGGCCCCAGTTTGACCATAGCCCGCTTGGCCGTAGTAGGTGCTGTAATCCATATGTAAGCGAGGATTCAGCAAATCTGAGACCGGGTGATTTTGCCGCAGATGTTCCTCAACAATCCTAGACACATCCGCTGGTGCTACCCGGGCATACCAAGTTTCATCCGGCACAATTCGCACACTGGGGCCCAAGTGGCACTGGCCATGACAATCGCTGGCGGTGACGGTGACCCCCGCTGGCAAGGCGGCGCTCTGGAAAGCGGCCAGCACGGCTCCCGATCGATTGCGGTAGCAGTGAACGTTTTGACAAATCAGGATCGATCGCCCATTTTCCCCAGCACCTAACTCGGCCGCAGGCTGGTTTTGGGATTGGAGTTCAGAATCAGCGGCGTTGGTCATAGCGGTAGCCGGGGCTTGCTTGGGTGTGTTTGGTGTGGAGTTGGGTGTGGATTGGGGCGCGGAGTGCGTCACGGGTGGCTTTCGAGGTAGTGGAATGGATGGGGCCAGGAGTCTGGCCAGGAGTCGAGACCGCCATCCCTCTGATTATGATGGTTCAAGAAGCGAGTCGGAGGCGAAGGCAACCCCCATGGGCGATCGGACGGCCATCCCTTGGCTGTATCTGTGGCAAGAAACCCGGCAAGGCCTGCGACGGGGCGGCTGGATGAATTGGGCCGCTGTGGGCACGGTGGCCGTGTCCCTATTTCTGTTTGGCATTAGCTTGCAGGGCACTTGGTATCTCGATCGGGCCCTGGCCAAACTGGGGAGCCAACTCGAAATTTGCGTGTATTTGCAACCCGGGGCCCAAACCGCCGCCGTTGCCCGATCGATCGCCCAGCTCGAAGGCGTGGTGGCCGTGCAAGTGATTCCGAAAGATCAAGCCTGGCAAGCATTGGTTCGGGATTTGGGCATTTCGGATATTGCCCGCGCCACCCAACAGTTGGAAGGCAACCCCCTCACCGACGAGCTGAAAGCCCAAGCGGCCCGGGCCGAGCTGACTCCCCAACTGGCGGCCACCATTGCCCAATTGCCCGGCGTGGATGCGGCCCGGTATGCGGCGGAAGTGGTGGTGCGGTTGCGGGAGCTGGATTGGGGGCTAAAGGTGGTGGCCACGGGCACGATCGTCCTGTTGGTTTCCGCCGCGATCGCTACGATCATCACCGCCATCCGGTTGGTGGTGGCCGCCCGTCGCCAAGAAATTGAAATTGCTCAACTGGTGGGGGCAACTCCTGTT
The DNA here is from genome assembly GCF_059138625.1 of Limnothrix sp. HT2024. Classification (NCBI taxonomy): domain Bacteria; kingdom Bacillati; phylum Cyanobacteriota; class Cyanophyceae; order Pseudanabaenales; family Pseudanabaenaceae; genus Limnothrix; species Limnothrix sp. HT2024. The sequence continues at coordinate 2,364,639 of NZ_CM181121.1, read as the reverse complement.
TGGATCTATCTGCCCTTCATTCTTCAAGGGGCGGTTTTTGGGGTTCAGGGAGCCTCGATCGCCAGCTTGGCTGTCATGGCCTTGCAACAGGCCCTCGGTTCCTTGCTCAACAGCCGCTTGGGATTGGTGCAACTGCTGGCCCGAGACTTGCCCCTCACGGGTTCCGACTTGCTCCTGTTGCTTTCGATTTTGGTAGGGTTTGGCTGTTCCGTGGGTCTCTTGGGCAGCTATGTGGCCGTGCGCCGCACCACCAGCGACTTGGCGATCAGGGGCGCGGAGTTTGAGGTTTAGTCCAAAATTGCGATCGACCCCAAGCATCAAAACCGTTGATTAACCCCAATCCCGAAACTCAGGTCTGAGGAGGCTTGTTTGATGTTGCTTTCACACCGTTTGGCCCCTGCGGGGTCTGTGGCTTGGGTGCGCCCATGGCTCGATCGTGTGTTGGTAGGTTGTTTGGCTGGGGCGATCGCCCTGGCGCTATGGTTCGTTGGCCCCAATGCCGCCTGGGCCTTGGGTGGCCCGCAGCCGGCCTTGAATGCTCCGGCTCCCGATTTCACCCTGCCCAGCAACAGCGGTGATGGCACAATTTCGCTGCAAGATTACCGAGGCCAGTGGGTGGTGTTGTATTTCTACCCCAAGGATTTCACCTCCGGCTGCACGATCGAGGCCCAGCGGTTCCAGCGCGACTTGCCCCAATATCAAGCCCGTAACACCCAGATTTTGGGAGTTAGCGCCGATGATGTGGACAGCCACGCGGAATTCTGTGATGCGGAGGGGCTGCGTTTTCCCCTGTTGGCAGACACCGACGGGGCGGTCAGTCGGGCCTATGGTTCTTGGATGAATCCCATGTCCATGCGTCATACCTATCTGATTGATCCGGAAGGGATGCTGCGCGATCGATTCTTGAAGGTGCGGCCAGTGGTTCACAGTGCGGAAGTGTTGGAACGGCTGGATCAGTTGCAGAAAGTCGGCTGATTGACGGCCGGGGCGATCGAAGTAGGGTGGAATTGGCCGAATTCATAGATTGAATTCATAACCTTGAGCTGAGGAGTTGCGATCGCGGTGGCTGTTCCCTCTTGTTCCCTGTCGATCATGGTGGCGCGTACGGATTTGCCATTCATGATGCATACCATTCCGCACCTGGTTCGGAGTTGTAACTTTCCCTTTGTGGAGCGGGTGCTGTTTGTGGACACGGCTCCCCTGTCTGGCGATAAGGCTCAGCGTCCGGGCCTAGGGACGATCGAGCAGTTGCGGGCCGCCTGCCAAGAACTGCTCGATCGCGGCATTGTCGATCGGCTCGCGGACATGGACTATGGCCAACGGCCCCAGGTTTATCGCAAACACTTCGGTTGGCCCCTGCCCCACACCCACAACTGGAAGGGCTATCCCATCTTTGGCAGTCTCTACGCCCTCGAAGCGATCGCGGGTGATTATTTGCTGCACTTCGACAGCGACATGATGCTTTATCAAAAGCCCGGCCACGATTGGATTTCCGAAGGGGTGGAACTGCTCAAGGCCCGGCCCGATGTGATGTCCGTGCGGCCGTTGACGGGGCCGCCGGCCGATGCCATGCACCAGGTCAAACCTTTCACCCAAGACCCCGATGGATTTTATCGCTTCAAATTCTTCAGCAGCCGGGCCTTTTTGATCGATCGCCGTCGGTTTGACCAACTCCTGCCCTGGCCCATTTTGTGGCATCGATCGCCCCGGCCCTGGTTTGACCAACTCCCCACCGTCCTGCGCACCGCCTTGTATGGAACCACCGGGCGCGGCCGCCTAGACTCCTGGGAATTAATGGTTTCCAAACGGCTGGAACGGGGCCCCTGGTGGCGGGCGGTGTTGCCGTCCACCGATGCTTGGACGGTGCATCCCAATTTGCGATCGCCCGAATTTTTAGCCGCCCTACCGCAAATTCTGGCCAAAATTGAACAGGGTTGGTATCCTCCGGAACAGGCGGGTCAATATGACTTGCAAATTCAGCCCTGGTTGGCGGCCCTGGCTACCGAGAATTAGCCACCGGAATTGGCTCGATCGCCCCGGTAGTCAGTTCTTGAAGCGTATTGTCCGGGCCGGACTTTCGGAACCAAGCCTTATCATTAGGCTCAGGTGTGGTGTGAACAAACTTGAAGGAGTGTCATGCTGGCTAAGAGTCCTTCCGTTGCCAGCCGGGCCGGGCGATCGACCTCCCGTCGAAGCCTCGGGCCTGCCGTTATCAGCAACCTGAATGCGGACTTTGTTAAACGACTGTTTGACATCGTTTTTTCTCTATTTGTACTGATTGTTTTTTCGCCGCTGTATCTACTGCTGATTGCCCTGGTGGCCTTCAGCTCGCCTGGCCCGGTGTTTTATACCCAAAGTCGCGTCGGCAAAAATTTCCGCCGCTTTCGGTGCATCAAATTTCGCACCATGGTGGTGAACGCCGATGAAATGTTGGCCGCCATGATCGCCAAGGATCCCGCCCTGCGGGCCGAATATGCCGCCACCTGCAAGCTCAAGCGCGACCCTCGCATCACTTGGATTGGTCGCCTTTTGCGGGTGACCAGCTTGGACGAATTCCCCCAGTTTTTAAATGTATTGCTGGGGGATATGAGTGTGGTGGGGCCGCGGCCGTTGGTTCCCGAAGAATTGCCCATGTATGGTCGTCACATCCATAAGGTGCTGACCGTGAAGCCGGGAATTACCGGGCTATGGCAAGTGTCGGGCCGCAACGACATTCCCTACGATCGCCGCATTTCGATCGATGTGTACTACGCCAGTGCTCGGAACCTTTGGCTCGATATTTGGATCGTGTTAAAGACCCTCTGGGTGGTGATCGCCACCAAGGAGAACGGCGCTTACTAGGCCCGAGCGTTCTCGATCCATCAGCAATGACCCGCAACGATCGCCCGCAACAATGCCCGGTGGTTGGTGGCGGCCTTGCTCGCTCGTCATGGATAATGGCGACGGTTCGATCGCGCTTGGGTTGCGGTGCTGTTCTCCCTTCAGGTTCGATCGCCCAGCCCAGACGATCCCAACCCCCCCTTCAGTCGTAAATCCTGTCCCTAATGACGCAACCCAAGCGCGCCCTCATCACCGGCATCACTGGCCAAGACGGCTCCTATTTGTCGGAACTGCTGCTCCAAGAGGGCTATGAAGTTCACGGCATCATCCGCCGCACCTCCACCTTCAACACCGATCGGATCGACCACCTCTACGAAGATCCCCACAACGAAGGCGTGCGGTTGTTTCTGCACTACGGCGATCTGTGCGACGGTTCCACCCTCCGCCGGATCCTCGACAAAATTCAGCCCCACGAAGTCTATAACCTGGGGGCCCAGTCCCACGTGCGGGTGAGCTTTGACGAGCCGGAATATACCGTGGATGCCGTAGGGCTGGGCACCTTGCGAATTTTGGAGGCCCTGCGCGAAACCCAACAACGCACCGGCCAAGAAATTCGCTACTACCAAGCTGGCTCTTCCGAAATGTTCGGCAAGGTGCTGGAGGTTCCCCAAAAGGAAACAACCCCGTTTTATCCCCGCAGTCCCTACGCCTGCGCCAAGGTCTATGCCCATTGGCAAACGGTGAACTACCGCGAGTCCTACGGGCTGTTTGCCTGTAACGGCATTTTGTTTAATCACGAGTCGCCACGCCGGGGTGAAACCTTCGTGACCCGCAAGATTACGCGGGCCCTGTCGCGAATTTTGGCGGGAACCCAAAAGAAAATCTTTATGGGTAATCTCGACTCCAAGCGCGATTGGGGCTATGCCAAGGACTACGTGCGGGCCATGTGGCTGATGTTGCAGCAGGAACAGCCCGATGACTACGTGGTGGCCACCAACGAAACGCACTCGATCCGTGAGTTTTTGGATGTGGCCTTTGGCTATGTGAATTTGGACTGGCAGCAGTTTGTGGAGTTTGACCCACGCTACTTGCGGCCGGCTGAAGTGGATCTGCTGATTGGGGATGCGGGCCGAGCGAAGGAAAAGCTGGGCTGGGAGCCGTCGGTGACCTTTGAGGAATTGGTCAAGATCATGGTGGATGCGGATCTGCGGGCGATCGGGCTGGAGCCACCCGGCGAAGGGGAAGCCCTGATGCATCGGGAAGCGGCCACCGTGCGCCAGGACTCACCGATTACGGTGGACTTGGGCGGCTGATGCGGGAAAGTCAGGGGGCTGCGGCCCAATCGCGCCAATCATCAGTCGTGGGGGCAAGGGGCTGAAGGGCAAGGGGCTGAAGGGCAAGGGGCTGAAGCCCCTTGTCTGCGTTGATCGCTGGGGCGAGCAGAGTGGCAGTTTCGGCTGTTTAGCGATCCGCTCAAGCTTCCCGATCGAGCCGCAATTCATGGATATTCCAGAATGCACCGCCGAGGGCATTCACCTTTAGCCCTTGGATCGTGTTCCGCACGGCCACCAGAGAATAGGGCGTGATGAGGTGAATGAAGGGGAGATATTGCTGGGTTAACTGCTGGGTGCGGGCGTAAAGGGCGCGGCGCTTGGCTTCATCTAGCTCCTGGGAGGCTTGGGCATAGAGGCGATCGATCTCTAATTCCCAAGGGGCAAATTCCTGGCCCACCAGTTGCTTGCCGGGATCCGGCGTTTGGTTGAAGGCATGGAGCCGGCCCGTGACCCGCCACACATTGGAACCACCGTGGGGTTCAACGCCACCGGTAAACCCCAGCAAATGACATTCCCAATCCAGGCTATCGGAGAGTTTGGAAACCAAGCTGCTAAAGGCGATCGGCTGGAGATCAACCTTCATTCCCAGTTTGGCCAGGTCTTGGGCAATTTGTGCGCCCATGGCTTCGCGAATTTTGTTGCCCGCGTTGGTGATCAGGGTGAAGCGCACTCGGTTGCCGGCCGAGTCGAACAATTCCCCGTTGCGATTTTGGAAGCCGGCCTCGGTCAGCAGTTGGCGCGATCGCTCCAGGTTGAAACCATAGGTCAGCAGCCCCTGTTCCGGTGAGAGGTAATAGGGACTTTGGCTGGCGATCGGGGAATGTTGCAGTTGTCCCAGCCCTCGAAAGATGCTGTCGATCATGGTTTGGCGATCGATCCCGTGGGCCACCGCCTGCCGAAATCGCAAATCATTAAACCAAGCAGACTTCACCGGATCAACGAGAGGCTTACTGTCCCGTTTGCCCTTGTTCAGGTTGAAGCAAATGAACGAGGTGGTTAAGGTGGGGCCAGCGTTGTAGATCGTGAAGTTGCCGCGTTTTTCCTCCCGCTTCAGTAGGGAAAAATAGTCGGCGGTGACGCTGATTGAGTCCAAACCGCCCGATCGAAACTGCAAGAGGGAGGTGTCTTGGGATTCCACAATTTGCCAAACCCACTCTTCGATGTAGGGCTGGGGAGCGTTGTTGGGCCCCTTGCGCCAATAGTAGGGATTGCGCTCAAAAACCAGCCGTTGACTGGTGACGTATTCCTTGAGCCGGTAGGGGCCATTACCCACAATTTGGCTGGGTGGAGTGTCCACGCCCCAGGTGGTCAGAAATTGCGGCCGGCCATCGGTTCCTTTGGCTTTGAGGGTGGGCCGCAGGCGATGGGCGGGTAAAATGCCCACGCCCAAACTCCGCAAAAAAGGGGCAAAGGGTTCCGGAACGCTGAATTCCACCTGGAGCGGGCCCAGCATTTTCACTTGGGGCAGTGCGTTGCTTTGGCCCACCCGCAACACGTCTCGAATGCCCGTAGGAATCGCTTCGTTAAAGAAGACTTCATTGAAGGTGAAGGACACATCATCGGCAGTGAGGGGCGCACCATCCGACCAACGCAACCCCGATCGCAGGGTGACAACAATCCGCTGGCCGTTTTCGCTCATTTCCCAGCCGGCGGCCAGGGCCGGTTCCACTTTGCCGGTTTCTGGATCTTCTTCCACCAGGCCTTCGTAAGTGATGCCAAAGATGTTGGGCGATTCTTCGTTAATGGCGTAGTTGAAGGTTTTGGGTTCGCTGAGGATGCTGGTGACCAGTGGCGATCGCCCGCCACCGCCCGTGCTGCCTGGTTGCCCGCAACCCCCGATCGCCGCGATCGACAGCCCCCCCAAGGCCCACAGCAACCGCCGCCGAGTTAGCCCCACCGTCCAATCCGTTAACGTTGCCATGTTCCTTGTTGCTTTGTTCTGGATCCGAACCGCTGCCTAGCCCTGATGCAATGGCTTCATGGCCTATGAAACGGCGGCCTCGGGCTTGGCAAAAATCATCCGCCCGGCGGAAGTTTGCAGGGCGCTGGTGACCACCACCCGCAATTCACCGCCCAGGTAGGAATTGCCATCTTCGACCACCACCATCGTGCCATCGCTGAGATAGCCCACCCCTTGGGCCGGTTCCTTGCCTTCCCGGACAATTTTTAGCTCAATGCTGTCGCCGGGCAGGTAGGCGGGGCGCAGAGCATCGGCCAGGTCATTAACATTCAAGACCGGGACGTTTTGTACCGTGGCCACCTTATTCAGGTTGTAGTCCGTGGTCAGCAATGCGCCGTTGATTTCTTGGGCCAGCCGCACCAGTTTGGCATCAACGGTGGTGATGTCTTCGTAGTCGGCGGAGTGGATCGTGAGCCGATCGGGATAGGCCTCGCGCATCTGCTGCAAAATATCCAGACCTCGCCGCCCGCGCGATCGCTTTTGGTCGCTGGCGGAATCGGCAATCCGCTGCAATTCCTGCAACACAAACTGGGGCACAATCAAGCGCCCTTCAATGAATTTGGTTTCCAGCAGGGCCGTCAGCCGGCCGTCAATGATGCAACTGGTGTCCACCACCTTGGCGGCGGCCGGAGCCAGGGTTCCTTCACTGACCAGGATGGATTCAACGCTGTTGGGGTTAATTAACCGCAGGAACGATCGCCCGTGGGTGTCGGCCAATGATACGCCCGTGACCGCAAACAGCACACTACCCAACACCGCCACAAGGGGTTTGATGAACGCCAACTCCCAAGGAAACGGCAGCAGATACAAAGGAGCCAACATCAAGTTGGCCATCAACAGCCCCAACACCACCCCACCCGATCGGGTCAGCAGCCGATCGGGTGGCATTTGGCGCACCTGGTTTTCAATGCGTCGGTAGGTGGTTTGGCAAGCCAGCCCCAGCACCAAGCCAATCAGGGCCCCAAAACCCCCCGTGGCAAAGCTGAGGCCTTCCCGGTTGGTGACTTGGGCCAGGGTTTGGGCGGGCAGAAAGTCAATGCCGAAAAAGCCAATGCCCGCACCGGCGATCAGAAATGAAAGGATAATTACGGTGTCAATCATGGTCATCGATCGAGTGGACGATCGCCCGAGTCATCGCGACCATTGCTTAGAGCATTGCTTGCAGGCGGTGGATGCAGGAACGATCGCGGTGGCTAATTGCAGGCTCTTCGGTGGGTGGGGTGCTGAGTCGAATCGGGATCGGTCGCGGTGGTTGCTTCCGATCGCTCGCCCATAGGCGGCGATTTATAACGATTGCGCCCAATTCTTGACAGAATTTGATGAGTATTATAGCCCCGTGGCTTGGTGGCTTTGGCTGAAACCCAGGGCGGTTAACCGATCGAGCCAGTGAATCGAGCCAGCAAACCGAACGAGCTGATTTTCGCGCTCCCGCCAATCGATCCACATAAGCCGATCGCGCCAACCGGCAACACCGACCCAAGACACCGACCCAAGACACCAATCCGAAACGCCGACCCGAAACGCCGACCCGAAACGCCGACAGAATCCCATGAGTCATCCCGTCGCCCTGGCCCTGTCCCCGCCCCGGGCCGCCTATTTGCACATTCCCTTCTGTCGGCGGCGTTGCTTCTATTGCGATTTCCCCATTTCCGTCGTGGGTGAGTTCAAGACCTTTCGCGATCGCCCCGACCAACCACCGGAACCCGCCACGGGCCGCAATAGCGCCCAAATCATTGAATACTTGGCAGCCTTGGAGCGGGAAATTACCCTCGGGGCCGATCGCGCTACCGCCGACCAACCGCCCTTGGAAACCGTCTTTTTTGGGGGCGGTACGCCATCCTTGCTAGCTCCCGAACAGGTCGATCGGCTCTTGCAACTACTCGATCGCCGCTTTGGGTTGGCTCCCCAAGTGGAAATTTCCATGGAACTCGATCCGGGTACGTTCGATCGCACCTGGTTGGCGGGCTTTTTGGCGGCTGGGGTCAACCGCATTAGCTTGGGGGTGCAAGCCTTTCAAGCGGAATTGTTAGCCGCCTGTGGCCGATCGCATGGAGTCCAAGAGATTGAACAGGCCGTGGCCCTCTTGCAATCGGCGGGGGTCAAAAATTGGAGCCTAGATCTGATTTCGGGATTACCCAATCAGTCGATCGACCAGTGGCAAGCGTCCCTCGATCGGGCGGTGGCCTGTGGCCCGGCGCACCTGTCGGTTTATGACCTGATCATTGAGCCGCAAACCGTGTTCGATCAGCGCTACCAACCGGGCGATCGGCCCCTGCCCTCCGATGAACAAACGGCTCAAATGTATCGGATGGCTTCCCAAACCCTTCAGGCAGCAGGCTTCCAGCACTACGAAGTTTCCAACTATGCCCGCTCGGGTTTTCAGTGTCGCCACAACCGCACCTACTGGGAAAATCGCCCCTACTACGGTTTTGGGATGGGAGCCACCAGCTATGTGGCCGGGCAGCGCTTTGGCCGGCCCCGCACCCGAGCTGCTTATTACGATTGGCTGAACCATGGCGCAATTGAACCGCCGGCCCCGCCCCAATCCGCGCCCGATCGATTGGCCGAAACCTTGATGTTGGGGTTGCGGTTGGCGGAGGGCTTGGCCCTGGAACCCTTGCGCCGGGAATTTGGCCCGGTTTGGGTCGATCGGGTGTTGCAATGCCTCGATCGATTTGTGGCGGAGGGCTGGGTGGTGCGATCGGGCGATCGACTCGCTCTTGCAGAACCGGATGGTCTGCTATTTTCTAACAGCATTCTTGCGGAAATTTTCAGCACATTGGAACAAGAACCCTTTCAATGATTCATTTGCCTAAGCATGATCAAATGTATGCCGCAACCATCGAAGCACTTAAATTGCTGGGTGGTTCTGGCACAGTTCAGGAAATCTATGATCAAGTTTGTGAACTTGAAGGATTTACAGAAGAGCAACAAAATGTTCTTCATAAGAATGGGCCGCAAACCGTAATTGCCTATCGATTAGCTTGGACAAGAACGTATCTTAAAAATTACGGTGCAATTGAAAGTAATGAGCGAGGGAACTGGTCACTCACCGCAACTGGATGGCAGCTCACGCCAGCCACTATCAACCGAACTATGATTAATTCAGCTTCCAAGAAGCGAATTAGTCATCATGTTGATCAAGACCAGTTAGTCACTGAATCAGACATGGAAAGTTTTGATGAATTGGTTGGTGATACTCAAGAGCCTGCTCTTCTTCTGAATTCAGATCAATGGATTGAAAAATTACTGGAAGTATTACAAAGTCTCTCCCCGGATGCCTTTGAGCGTTTGTGTCAGCGCATTTTACGAGAATCTGGGTTTACGAAGGTTCAAGTTACAGGGCGAAAAGGGGATGGAGGAATTGATGGCGTTGGTGTTTTGAAAATCGCGCTCCTCAGCTTTCAAGTCTTCTTCCAGTGCAAACGATATAAAGGTTCCGTTGGCCCGGGTGAAATTCGAGATTTTCGAGGATCCATGATTGGCCGTACCGATAAGGGTTTATTTTTAACAACGGGCACTTTCACAGTTTCTGCTAAACAGGAAGCAACCCGCGATGGTGCGCCAGCTTTGGATCTCATTGATGGAGAAGAGCTATGTAGGCTATTAGTGAAGCTACAATTGGGTGTGAAAACCAAAACAATTGAAGTGGTAGAAATTAATCAAGATTGGTTTAAAAATCTTTGACTTAACCAAGTTCTTGGCTAAAATTGAACTTTCAACCGGTTAAGACAATGGTTGCTGCTTACTCCTACTTCAGCCCCGAGGAATATCTCAACCTAGAAGCCAATAGCCCCATTCGCCATGAATATCGATCGGGCTTGGTATATGCCATGGCCGGTGGAAGTGATGTTCATGACTTAATCAGCCTCGCGCTGGTGAGCCTACTGCGATCGCGCCTGAAGGGGCAAGGCTGCTTCGTCCATTCAGGCAACGTGAAGGTGGGGCGAAATCATGATTTTTTCTACTACCCTGATGTTTTCGTTACTTGCGATCCACGCGATCGGGACAATCGATATATTAAGTGTTATCCCTCATTGATTGCTGAAGTGCTATCCCCTTCAACGGAGCGGTTTGATTGGGGGGCCAAATTTGAAGACTATCAGCAACTAGAAACCCTAAAAACTTATCTTTTAATTTCCCAAGATCAAATGCAAGTGGAAGTGCGTCAGAAAAATGCATTAGGTGTCTGGGAAACAGAGCAATTTGGCCCATGCGATCGATTCCAAATGGTTGGCTGGAATTGGGAAATTGCGGTGCTGGACTTATACGAAGATGTGCAATTTCTGGGTATCAGTTAACTTTTGAATACGGTTCTTGGTGATCGAGTTGGATTTGGTAAAGCTCAACCCAACCGACCGAACTGTCGTGGCTGCCATTGAGGCCACTGTGGCCGTGATCGTCATTTCCGAACGCTTCCTGGCCCGTTGGATAGAGGCGAACCAGGAACAATTTGAGTTAGGGTCTAGGGCCTATCGTCATTCCCTGGGATCAAGTGCAGACGGTTGATTTTTCGTGCCCTAATCGCCGTAACAAGGGGCTTAAGCCCCTTGTCCCCCACGATCCATCTAGGGTTGCAGGCTAAACGACGACAGGCCCTAGGCCCCTTGTCCCCCACGATCCATCTAGGGTTGCAGGCTAAACGACGACAGGCCCTAGGCCCCTTGCCCCCCACGATCCGTTAACGGTGGAATCAGGGCTTCATGGAACTGGACGACAGGCCCTACGACCCTACTAGGCGATCAGGTTTTTGAGGGATTGGTGAATTTCCTGGGTGACCGATTGGAGGGTGGCGCGGCGATTGGCTTTGTAGTCCGCTGCGCGATCGCTCACCCAAATCGGGTTCGCAACCCGTAACCAAACCGCCTGTTTGCCCAGTTGCGGGGGCTTGCTGGTGTCGTCTCCCTGAATCCAGGTGGTGACGCGCCACAAAATCATGAGCGTTTCGGCAAACCGTTCGGCGGTGGGCTTTTCGCGCACATAGCGGCCCGTGACGGCGGTGAACCGTTCCACTAGGCGCATGTGTTGCATTCGGAGAGTGGCTTCGGCGGCCACCCAGTTGGCCAAACCTCGCTCCACCGGGCAGCGCGATCGCCCGTCATCGCAGTAGATCCGATCCCAGCCGGCCTGTTCCAACCGACGGCAGCGCTCTTCAACCGTGCCGGTGTTGGTTACGCCAAAGTAGGCTTCTCCCACCCGTAATGCGGTATCCAAGAGATTTTTCAGCCGTTGGCCCATGCGTTCGTTGGGGTCGGGCAAGTCCACGATCGGGAGGGTTTGTTGATAGAAGGTTTGATAAAACTGCTCCACCAAGTCCAGGAGTCGATCGCCCAAGAGATATAACCGCAGGTAGCGACCTTCTTCGGGGCTGGTGGGGGCGGTGGTTTTCAGGGGGTTCGTGAGGCCAAGGCTGGTTTCGATCGTGTCGATCAGCCGATCGATCCCGGCCCAAGGGGGCGAAAGGTAGGTGTATTGAATCCCGATCGGGACAATGGCCACCCGCTCCGATCGCCCGGCCGATCGCAAATCGTCCACCGTCCAAAAGGCCATTTGGGCCACGCCCGGTTCCAGGGGGCTAACAATTTCGCTGTGGCTGTTGGTTGCGCCTTCCGGGGCCGCCGCCAACGGAAACCGCCCGTTCAGCAACAGATCGCGAGCCGTTTTTAGCCCGGGGCGATCGAGCTTGCCGCGTTGCATTGACGTGCCGCCCAAGTGGGAAAACATCCAGGTCACTGCTTCCCCCGCCCAAAGGGGAATGCCGCGATCGTAGATAAAGTGTGTGTGCGGCCAATCCGGGAGCCGAATGCCCCGATCGCGCGCCGCCCGGGGCACTGCCTCCCACAGCAAGTGGGACATCACGAACGGATCATTGGTGCTGGGATGCCGAAAAGCCAAAATAAAGCGGAGTTTGCCCGCCTGGAAGTCGCGAAACAGTTCCGCCAACGTTTCAGCATTTTCCGTATGGAGTTTTGCGATGCCCTGTTGGCGAATCAACCAAGGAAAGATCCAACGCGCCAACCGATGTACCCAAGGGGTGTAGTTGGGCGGAATGAATTCCAGAGTGGGCTGAATGCCGGAAGCGGATGCAGCGGGCATAGGGTTAATCAACAGTTGGTAGAGTGGTTACGAGCAATCAACGGCCACCAAAGCCGCCCTGGCCTTGCCCAGTGGGGTTCAAGGCTTGGGAATCAACAGCATAGGCCCGATCGCCCCAGCACAATCGCCATTGGGTATCTGTATTTTGGCCGGTTGTGCCCAAGGAGAACGCGATTAGCGACCGCCTGGCCAGTTGTCTATTCAGGAGCGTGGGGATGAGCGAAGCAGCGGTGCGACCGGCCAAAATTACGCGAGTGTTGCCCGGATCAATTGCCCAAGAGGTGGGGTTTGAAGTGGGCGATCGGTTAGTGGCCATCAATGGCCAAAAACCCCGAGACCTGATTGATTACAACTTCCTCTGTGCCGATGAGGTGCTGGAGTTGGAAGTGCTGGATCAGCACGATCGCACCCATATTGTTGAAATTGAAAAGGACTATGACGACGAGTTGGGCTTGGAATTTGAAGCGGCCCTGTTTGATGGTCTGATTCAGTGCAATAACCGCTGTCCCTTTTGTTTTATTGATCAGCAGCCGCCTGGTAAGCGGGCATCGCTTTATTACAAAGATGATGATTATCGGTTGAGTTTTCTCTATGGCTCCTATCTCACCCTCACCAATTTGACGCAGCGGGAATGGGATCGCATTGAGCGGCTGCGGTTGTCACCTCTGTTTGTTTCGGTGCATTCCACGGAACCCGAGGTGCGATCGCGCTTGCTGAAAAATCCCCGGGCGGGCGAGATCATGAACCAGTTAGCTTGGTTTCGCGATCGGCGCTTGCAAATTCACGCTCAAGTGGTGCTTTGTCCTGGTATTAACGACGGGGTGCATTTGGCGCGAACCATTCATGATTTGGCCAGTTTCTATGGATCGCCTGCGGGGCAATCTGGGCCCGGTCGGCGGGCCAAGCCGGCCCTGGCTGACCAAGCCGCGATCGGGGGTGGTTGGGCCATTTCCGAGAATGTGACGTTGCTGGCGGGGCGATCGCCGGGGGCCGATTCGGGGGCGATCGAATCTGAATCGCTCGATCGGGTGACGGTGATCGATCGCCTCGACGGTTCAGAACCGGCAGAGTCGAATCTGTCTGACCCAGATGTTTTTGATCCAGATGTGTTCGATCCGCGATCGCAACCCATCGGCCTAACAGATTGGGATCCAGAGGAGGATCAAGCCGATGAGGATGACCAGTGGGATGAGGCCGATGGGTTCGATCGGGCCGCTTGGGATGATCAGGACTTCGATGATTTCAATGACGATCTAGATAGTGACCAAGACGAAGTGGAACCCCATCGCCCAACGGTCACTTCCGTGGCGATCGTGCCAGCGGGGCTAACGCAATTTCGCCCGGCCGACGATGAGCTACAGCCCGTCACCCCCGCCAAAGCCTGCGAAGTCATTGCCCAGGTGCGATCGCTCCAGCAAACCTTTCGCCAAACCCTCGGTTCCACGTTTGTTTGGTTGGCCGATGAGTGGTTCCTGATTGCGGGTCAGGATTTGCCGGAAATGGTTGAGTACGAAGATTTTCCGCAAATTGACAATGGCGTGGGTTCCATCCGGCTGTTTGTGGATCAGTTTGAACGGGCTTTGGCGGCGAACCCGGTGCGTGCAACCCCCTTTCCCCGCCGCCTCACCTGGGTGGTGGGGAACACGGTGGAGCGGCCCTTCAGTGGTTTGGTGCGCCAGCTCAATCAAATTTCAGGGCTAACGGTGCAGTTGGCGGCCCTGAACTCGGACTATTGGGGCCAAACCATGACCGTCACCGGCTTGCTGACGGGCCAGGATTTGGTGCAAAAGTTGACGGGCCAAGACTTGGGGGATGCGTTGCTGCTGCCGTCGTTGATGTTGCGCCATGGTGAACAGCGCTTTTTGGACGATATGACGGTGCAAGCGGTGAGCGATCGGCTGCAAGTCCCGATCGTGATTGTCACCAGCGCTGAAGCGGTGATTGAACAAGCGGTGGCCGCCGCTTGGCCCCAAGCGATCGCCCCCCAAGCGCCTAGTGATTTGCTGGCGTAGGAGTTTCGGGACTCGGGGGAGCGAGCCGGCCGATTCTGTAGGCCAGCCGCTAGACTAACCAGTATGCTTTTTGAGGCACAACCTCGATTCGATCCTGGTTCGACTCGGTTCGATCGAGCATCCACTGCGCAAGGCCATTCAACCGACGCTGGCAACCCCCCACAGGGAGCAATTCCTCCCTGAACTTTCGGGCCCCCGAACTTTCGGGAGTTGGCAGCGTCTGCTGGTGACTATGCGAGCAATAGGCGAGTAATTACGAACTTTGCACCAGTGGCAGCCGTCAAAACAGCCGGTTTTAGGCGTGAGGAGCGAAGCAAGTTTTGGTTATGAAGATTGCCCATCGAGCGATCGCCACGGGTTTAGGGGTTACCGTCGCGTTGTGTTGTTTGTGGGCGGATGCCGCCCGCGCCGAGTCGGTGGAAGCGGATGCGGCCGCCACCTTGGCTGAAGCTGATCATGTCATAGCCGACAAGTCCCCTACTTCGCCACCGGACTCAGCCGCCGCAACCGGTTCTGAATCTGCTGAATCGCCTCATTCGCCTGTTAATTCGCTGAATTTGCCGAAGCCAGCTAAACCGGCCAAACCGGTTGCGGGTGTGGTGGCCACCGCATTTCCGATCGCTGCCGACCGTGATCAGGAGTCGATCGCCCAAGAATCAGCCAGTCCAGAGCAAGCCAGTCAAGAGCAAGCCAGTCCAGAGCAAGCGCTTGCAGCAGATTCCCCCAGGGCCGACGCTTCCGAGTCGATCGGGGGAGATTCGGCTCCCGTTGCCCAAGCGAATGATAGTTCCAGTAATCCCGATCCGTTGGGAAATGTGCCCTCTGCGCCTGGTTCCTTGGGCGATCGGCCCGAAGGCAACACAGAAGCGGATGAGCTGGTGATCCAACGGCTGGAATCTGATCCAAACCCGCTGCAATTTCCCACCCTGCCGGAAGAAGTGCGGATCCTGTTGACCCAGCCGATTACCCTTGAGCAGGCCTTAGAAATTGGCCGTCGCAATAACCGAGATCTGCGCCAGGCCTACCTCAGCATTGAAAGTAGCCGGGCCCAACTGCGGCAGGCGATCGCCGCCAACTATCCCCAATTGCGGTTCTCCTCCTCCCTCACGGATTCGCTCACGGCCGGCAGCCGCTTGAACCTGTTGTTGCAAAATCGAACTGCCCGCCGTCTCGGCAACTTTGGGGGCCAGGTGGACATTGACACCCAGGATCAGTTCACCTGGAGCAGCGCTCTGGAACTGAGCTACAACATCTACACTTCGGGACTGCGGCCCGCGAACATTGCCGCCGCCCAAGCCCAGTTGCGAGCCACTGAGTTAGCCCTCGAAGCCACCTTTGAGGATTTGCGGCGCGACATCACCGATAGCTACTACCGGCTGCAACAGGAAAACGAGCAGCTCAAAATTGACCAATCGGCGGTCAAGTTTCGGGAGCAAAGCGTGAAGGATGCCCAAGCTTTGGAGAAGGCTGGGTTGGGAACGCGGTTTGAGGTGCTGCAAGCGGAAGTGGAATTGGCCAACGATCGCCAGTTGGTGGTGCAAACGCGCGATCGACAAACCCAGCGCCGCCGGGAGCTGGCCCGGTTGTTGAGTTTGCCGGAGGCGATCGACATCCAAACCGCTGACCCGATCGCGAAGGCGGGAGAATGGACGCTGCCCCTCGAAGACAGCATCGTGTTGGCCTATCGCAACCGCGCAGAAATTGAACAGCAACTGGCCCAGCGAGAACTGAACAGCGCCCAACGGCGGGCCCGGTTGTCTCAGTTGGGGCCCCAGCTCAGTGCCTTTGCTCGCTATGAGCTGCTGGATGTGATTCAGCCCGATGACGACTTCAGCTTGGTCAGTGGCTATTCCACGGGTTTGCAGTTGCAATGGACGCTGTTTGACGGCGGAGCGGCCCGGGCCCAGGCTCGTCAGGAGTCGGTGGCGATCGAGCAGGCCGAAAACGGTGTGGGCCGGGCGCGCGATCGAATTCGGTTTGAAGTGGAGGTGG
Source organism: Limnothrix sp. HT2024 (assembly GCF_059138625.1). Taxonomy (NCBI): domain Bacteria; kingdom Bacillati; phylum Cyanobacteriota; class Cyanophyceae; order Pseudanabaenales; family Pseudanabaenaceae; genus Limnothrix; species Limnothrix sp. HT2024. The sequence goes on along the minus strand of NZ_CM181121.1, from coordinate 2,348,425 downwards.
CCTACTCCAACCTGCAAGCCAACGCCGAAAACATTCAAACCTCCCTCAAGGCGATCGAGTCAGCCCAAGAGGAAGTGCGCTTGGCGCGGCTTCGGTTCCAGGCCGGCGTGGGCACACAGACCGATCGACTCAACGCAGAAACCCGCCTCACCCGGGCGCGGGGTAACGTGCTGATTGCAATTATTGGCTACAACCGCGCGTTGGCCGCCCTCAACCGCGCCGTCAGCAACCTGCCGCCAGGCACGATTCAGCCGGTTCCGGAACCGATTCAACTGCCTGAACTAATCGATGCACCGACGGGCCCCACTACTCCGTAGGAAGTTGGGCCGGCCTGCGTCTGCATTCCAGCGGCTCGGGATCGATCAAATTTGAACGGCCTTGTTTAAGCTGTCTTGTTTAAACGGGCTTTTGGTCAATAGCCTTGCGTCTCGGGGGCGATCGGGCCGAGGTCGGTTTTTTCGACTCTCTGCCACGATTGCTCCTGAGGCGCTCGCATTACACTGGGGTAGCTCAACAAACTGCAACATCTTGCAATGATCTTGCAATCTTTCACCGATTGCCTTTGCCTTCACTGCATTTGTTGCCTTCACTGCATCTGTTGCATCTGTTGTGTCCCTTGCTGGTAAGCACTGCACCTGTGTTTGGGCAGATCCGTTGCATCGGTCGTGGTTCTCACCCCTGCCCGATCGCCCTGCCCGCCGCACGAGTTCCCGGTTCCCAGCAAAGACCCACAATTTCCCCTGAGCTACTACGCCCCGTCAGCGAGTCCCTTTCCCAACACCCTATGGGCACTATTCACTTCGTTAACGAAAACAAGGACGTAATCGCCGCCACCGGTTCCAACCTGCGAATCAAGGCGATCGAGAACGGCATTGATATCTATAAGCTGTACGGCAAAATGATGAACTGCGGTGGCTATGGCCAATGTGCCACCTGCGTTGTTGAAATTGTGGAAGGGATGGAAAACCTGTCCGATCGGACGGATTTTGAAAATCGCACCCTGCGCAAGAAGCCCGACAATTATCGTTTGGCTTGCCAGGTGTTGGTGAATGGCCCCGTAAGCGTGCGTACTAAGCCCTAGCATCGACTCGCAAACCCGGGTCTCCTGGAGGCTTTCGTGGCGATCGAATAAGATCCAACGCGATCGAATGAAATCAAAATGAAGTTAGACCAATGCGATCAAAATAGAAGTCAAGAGGCTCGCCCTTGCGTCTGAGGCGATCGGGTTGCAAGAATCAGTCAAGGCAACCTCAGCCGCCCGAGAATACCTTTTGGCAGTTTCTGGCTTTGGCAGTTTTGGGGTCAATCAACGGCTAAGTACAGCCCGAAGAGTTGACAACCACCGAGGGTAAAAGCGTTTCCTAGCGTTTTACCTTCGGTGTTCGCATTTTGGGGAGCTGATCGATTTTTTCCAGTCGCCTGGAGGAGAAGGATCCGGAATTGGGGGGCGATCGCTCCGCACTGATTGTGGCCATTCGCCGCGAAGACTGACAGCCCGCTTGCTAGTTTCGCGAGTCTTCCCCTCTCAACGCCACCCCAGCACCACCCCAATGCCATCAAATTTGATCGAACCTGATCTAATCTTCCTGATCTTCCCGATCGCTGATGAAATCAGGGGTTTCAGACCCTCCTTAACCGTAATTTTCGAGAATCTTTTCCAAGACTCGGTTTCGCCTCTTGTCGGTTCGATCTATAATCGCCACAGGAAGTGTACTGACTCAGTAACACTTTCACTGGTATCGGTGTGAGGAAACGCGAATGAAACTGTTCTGGAATGCACTGCGCCTGAGCCCGGCTGCTGCTGGCCTCTCGCTGTTGCTCGCTCAAGGCGCTTTTGCCGGCGAAGCAACGACCCAAACCAATATTGACGCTAGCCCTTCGGCGATCGAGCTTGGTCTGCAAGACGATCTCGCCAGCATGGACCAAGTGACCTCCGTGTCGCAACTGTCCGACGTGCAACCCACTGATTGGGCTTTCCAAGCGCTGCAATCGCTGGTTGAGCGCTATGGTTGCATCGCCGGTTATCCGGATGGCACCTTCAAGGGCAACCGCCCCCTGAGCCGCTACGAGTTTGCCGCCGGTTTGAACGCTTGCCTCGATCGGATCAACGACCTGATCAAGGCAGCTACCGATCCCTTGGCCACCAAGGAAGATCTGCGCAAGCTGCAAAAGCTGCAAGAAGAATTCGCCGCTGAATTGGCTGCCCTGCGCGGTCGTGTGGATGCCCTCGAAGCCCGCACCTCTGAGCTGGAAGCTAACCAATTCTCCACCACCACCAAGCTGACCGGTGAAGTGGTGATGGCCGTGGCCGCTGGCCTGTCGGACGTGGTCGGTGATGACGACAACGACGAAGCGGACAACGCCACCTTCTCGCACCGCGTGCGCTTGAACTTCAACACCAGCTTCACGGGTAAGGACTTGCTCCGCACCCGTCTGCAAGTGGGTAACGTGCCTCGTTACTACAGCAGCGAGACCAACATGGCTCGTTTGGCTTGGGAATCGAACACCAGCAACAACTTCATCCTGGATGAGTTGTACTACCGCTTCCCCCTGAACAGCGCCAACACCTGGCGCGCTTTCGTGGGTACGACCGGTCTGGACATCGACGATATCCACTACACCGCCAACCCCCTGTTGGAATCCTCGGCTGATGGCGCTCTGTCGCGCTTCGGTCGCTACAACCCCTTGTTCCGTCAGCCCCAAGGCGCTGGTATCGGTGTGAACTACAAGGGTGAACGTTTCCGCTTTGCCGCCAGCTACCTGGCCAGCGAAGCCAACGATCCCCAAACCGGTGCTGGTTTGTTCGACGGTAGCTACAGCGCTGCTGCGAGCTTGTACTACTCCCCCAGCAAGACTTGGGATATCGGTCTGCTGTATGCCTACGCTTACCACAGCACCGATGCTCGCACCCGTCCGAGCTTGACCGGTGGTACCGGCAGCTTCCTGGGCGACAACCCCTTCCGCGACCCCACCACCGCTCACAACGTGGGCGTGCAAACCACCGCGAAGCTGAGCAAGAACTTCGTGCTGAGCGGCTGGGCCGGCTGGACGTTTGCTAACGCTGAAGATAACGGCGATGGCAACGCTGACCTGTTCAACTGGGCTTTGACCTTCGCGTTCCCCGACCTGTTCAAGGAAGGCAGCGTGGGCGCTCTGGTTGTGGGTCAACAGCCCAACCTGTACAACGCTGACAACACCGTCGGCGGCGAAGATGATGACAATTCCTGGCACATCGAAGCCCTGTACAAGTTTGCGGTTAACGACAACATCTCGATCACCCCTGGTGTGATTGTGGTGACCGACCCCAACAACAACAACGACAACGACACCGCTGTGTTGGGCGTGTTGCGGACTGTCTTCAAGTTCTAAGTTGCAACCCCACTGCCGCGTTGAAATAACGGTGTAGTGGCCAATCAAGCTGGGCGGTGATTTTTGATCAATTAGCCCAGCTTGTTCAAGGGCAACTTTTAGAAACAGTGGTTGGTTGAACCCGTTTGCGGGAGCCGGCCTAATCCAAATGAAGCCATTTTCAAAAGAGTAAGTGTTACCCATGCACTTGCTCTTTTGTTTTGCTTGCTTTTCTGGGTGGGGGCGATCGGGATCCTGAAAACCTCATGGCAGTGCGATCGTTCGGCGTGCCTTTGCCAGGTTTTCAACGGCTTGCGGAGTGCTTGAGGCATAATGGAAAAAGGTATCCTCTGGTTAGATGTTTGCTCTCGCATTGTGACCACTAGGGTGACCACGCGCCCAAAGCCAGCGTTTGGCCAGCGGAAATGTTCGTGCGATCGCCCCTGAGGCGGAACTCAGGTTCTGTCAAGGGTTCCACCGGTTCACGGGTGGAACCAGGGACTTTGCAAATCTGCCATCAGCCAGATCTTGATTCACTACCAGCGCAGCACCCCTTTGCCATGAGCCAATGCTATGGGCAAATGCGGTAACGAGTGCGCGACTTCGAGGGGCAACCTGTATGTCGAAATTTGACTCCCATCTCAAGTGTTCGTTTTGTGGCAAGTCCCAAGAGCAAGTCCGCAAGCTTATTGCTGGGCCGGGAGTCTATATCTGCGATGAGTGCGTAGATCTGTGCAATGAAATTTTGGACGAAGAACTCTTCAATGGCGGCACAGCAACCCAAGCGCCGCCTCGTCCTGAACCGGCTGAGCGGACTCGCACCCGCACTCCCCGCACCACGCCCCATCGGGTCTTGAAGCCCCGGGAAATCAAGAAATACCTTGATGACCACGTTATTGGCCAAGACGAAGCCAAAAAAGTCTTGTCAGTGGCGGTTTATAACCACTACAAACGGTTAGCTTGCTTGCAGGAAGCCGAAAATGGTCAGGGATCCGCAATAGCTCCCGGTAATCCTAGTGCGCCTGCTTTGGATGATGGGGTGGAACTCCAAAAGTCCAACATTTTGCTGATGGGCCCCACGGGGTGTGGCAAGACGCTGCTGGCTCAGACCTTAGCCAAAATTTTGGACGTGCCCTTTGCGGTGGCCGATGCCACAACCCTGACGGAGGCGGGCTACGTTGGGGAAGATGTGGAAAATATTCTGCTGCGTCTGTTGCAGGTGGCGGATTTTGACGTGGAGGAGGCCCAGCGCGGCATCATCTACATCGACGAAATTGATAAGGTGGCCCGCAAGAGCGAAAACCCCTCCATCACGCGCGATGTGTCCGGGGAGGGGGTGCAACAGGCCCTGCTGAAGATGTTGGAAGGGACGGTGGCGAATGTGCCGCCTCAGGGGGGCCGTAAGCATCCTTACCAAGACTGCATCCAGATCGACACCAGCAATATTTTGTTTATTTGCGGTGGGGCGTTCGTTGGTTTGGAAAAGGTGGTGGAGCAGCGCACGGGCAAGAAGTCGATGGGCTTTGTGCGAGCGGGCGAAACCCAGTCCCGGGAGCAACGCACGGCGGATACTTTGCGCCACCTGGAACCGGAAGATCTGGTAAAGTTCGGAATGATTCCGGAGTTTATTGGGCGGGTGCCGGTGCTGGCGGTGGTGGAGCCGTTGGATGAGGAGGCCCTGATCGCGATCCTGACGCAGCCGCGTAATGCGCTGGTGAAGCAATATCAAAAGCTGCTGCGGATGGATAATGTGCAGTTGACGTTTGAGCCGGATGCGGTGCGGGCGATCGCCCAGGAGGCCTATCGGCGGCGAACGGGGGCCAGGGCCCTGCGCAGCATTGTGGAAGAGCTGATGCTGGATGTGATGTATGAAGTGCCGTCGCGGAAGGATTTGACCCGCTGTCTGATTACGCGGCACATGGTGGAGCATCGATCGACTGCGGAGTTGTTGTTGCACCCGTCGTCGCTGCCGAAGCCGGAGTCTGCCTAGCCTGCCCAAGACTGGAACTGGCTCAGCTCATTGGGCTAATGGCTCGATCGCGCCTGATGTTTGGGGGCTTGGCACTCGGTATCGAGGTTTGATCTTTTGATCGATTAACCTTTTTGCATTAACCTTCTTTGCTGCTCTGCAACCATGGCCTATGTGGAGGTGCGCGGAACAGCGCATTATTACGAGTGGATCCGACAGGGGGGCGCAACGACCCCAACCGGTCGGCCCATTATGGTGTTTTTGCATGGCTGGGGCGGTTCCGGGCGCTATTGGCGATCGACTGCGGCGGCCCTGAGCGATCGCTTCGATGCGCTGATTTATGACCTGCGGGGATTTGGCCGATCGCGCTTGCCCCAAAACCACCCTCCGGCCGATTCCCCAGACTACTGGTTGGAGGCCTATGGGGAAGATCTGATCGCGCTGCTCGATCGCCTGGGCATCACGGAGCCGGTGTATCTCAATGCCCACTCGATGGGGGCTTCGGTGGCCGTGTTGCTGATGCGACAATCGCCCGATCGAATTCGGCAAGCCATCCTGACCTGTAGCGGCATTTTTGAATATGACGCGGCGGCCTTTGCGGCCTTTTACCGGTTTGGGGGCTATGTGGTGCAATTCCGCCCCCCTTGGCTGTCTCGCTTACCCCTAGCGCCACAACTGTTCATGGCGCGGTTTTTGCATCGCTCCATCCCGATCTCGGAGCAGCGTGCTTTCCTGGAGGACTTCACTCAGGCCGATCGCGCGGCGGCTCTGGGCACGATTTTCACCTCCGTTAGTCTGCGAGCCGTGGAAGAGATGCCCGCTACCTTTGCGGCCTTGCCTGTGCCTACCCTGTTGGTGGCGGGACAGTTTGATCAAATCATTCCGCCGCGTTTGGGACAGCAGGCCGCTGCACTCAACCCTCGCATTACCTACCGCGAGCTGACGGCCACGGGGCATTTTCCAATGCTGGAGGATCCGGAAACTTACCTAGCCACAGTGTGCCAATTCCTGCATGGCTGAGGCTAAGGCGGACAAGGGTGTTGTGGGGTGATTCCCCTCAGCTTGCTGGAAGATCGGGCTTTAGAATGTGCCTGAGGGGAGCGGTGGACTCAGGTATCGATTAAAACTAGACCGTTCGTCGATTCAGGCTCAGTTTCCCGATCGCCCAATTTTGCCCCCTTGCCTCCGGTGCTCTATCCGGCTTTTGGCCCATGCTTGACCACGCCAACAGTTCGCCTACCGAGTTGCCACCAAAGTTGCCAGCACCCGCACCAGCGGAGGGATCGACGACCTTTTGGGGATCTTTGGTCAATGGGGCGATCGCGGCGGGCAGTGCCATTACCCTGCTGTGGTTGGGCTTGAACCTGTCGGAGTTGTCGCCATCGGGGGCAAATTATTTGGGCCCAGCCTTGAAGCTGAGCGAAGGCGTGGCCATTCCGCCTCTGGCCATGCGGGGCGGAGACCCTTATCTGCGGGCCTTGATGCGGACCATTTCGGTGAGCGAGGCCAATGGTCGCGATCCTTACGCGATGCTTTATGGCGGCCGACGGGTTCGGAACCTGAGCCAGCATCCCCAGGAATGCGTGACGATTTTGCTGGGGCCCAATATGGGCAATTGCTCCACGGCGGCGGGTCGCTATCAAATGCTCGATCGCACCTGGTTTGAAAAGGCGAAGGCCTATCACCCCGATCGCCACAGTTGGGGGGTCTTGGGCCGCTACAGTTTTGAGCCGGTTTATCAAGATTGGGTGGTTTATCGTTGGCTGAACGATCGGGCTGCTTGGGGGGTTGATTTGCGCCAGGCCTTGCGCCAGGGCCAGCTCGATCGAGTGTTGCGCCGTCTGTCTGGGACTTGGACGAGCTTGGGCTATGGCATTGAAACCAACCGCATGACCCGCTTGCTGCCCAGTGCCTATCGTCAAATTTTGCGAGAAGAGTTGAAACGAACTCAGGGGCCCGCCCAGCGGCCCGCCCAATCTAGCCCCGCTCCAGTGCCCTAGATCAGCACCTTATCCCCCAGGATTTGGCTCCCGATCGCGCCTCGCCACTAGGCCAGAGTTGTTGGGACAACCTAAGCAACGCGCTGTTCAGTGACCAGGGTTAGGCTAGCCCAGGCTCCCTGAGCATCGTAGCTGCGGATCAGCCGCTGGCGCAGATTGGGGTTGATTAACCAACCGGCCTCCAAAAAGAGCGGCTGTCGATAGTTGAGTTGCGTGGGAAAGGTGGCAGAAATTCCGTTGGGCAGCAAGAGCACCGTGCTGTTGCCTGCGCGGAACTCCAGCCGATTTCCCACAATCGCCGCGTCAGAGCCGATCGCCTGATTTCCGAACTTGAGCGTTTGCACCAGCCGATCGCCCGATCGCCGAACTTCCAGGTGCGACATGCCTGTTTGAGCCGGCTGAAAATCTGGATAGACCGTCACCCACTGCCCTTGCCAAACCCCCGGCAGCGCGGTTAACAGCGCTTCAGGGGTGAGCGGTTGGCCCGGCGGCAAGGTCGGCATAGGATCCAGGGTTTCCCGAATCAGGGAAAGGGGCATTAACTGCGCTGCCTTGTCGTAGCGGATCACCACCCTTACCCGCAAGGGCCGAGCCACCAATCCCAACTCGGCCCCAAATTCGGAAAAGGGCCCCAATTGCATGGAGCCTTGGGAAAATGCGCCGGTTTCGAGGGCTAAGAATCCTCGCCCCAGGCTGCTGTAGGTGAGTTCTAAATCTTGAACAGGGGCAGCGGTTTCGATTTCAGGAAATTGTCCATCGGTTGTGGGGGCAAATTGGCGCACCCGCTGATGAATGGTTTTGCCGCCTTCGAGGGGGGTAATGCTGGTGATGCTGGGACGATCGCTGAGGAGTTGTCCTTGGTCATCCGCCGTGGCAAAAGATCCATACCACTCACCCACGTTCTCTAGCAAGCAGTCCCAGGTCGATCGCATGGCCCATAGCAGAGAGAGGACTCCATCGATGGTATCGTAGTACCCGCAACGTTTCGAGACATTCATGGACTCGCCACAGCCCTTGCGCCGCACCAAAATCGTCGCCACCATTGGCCCCGCCACTAACACGCCCGATGTGTTGCGATCGCTCATTGAAGCCGGTGCCACGACGCTTCGCCTCAACTTTTCCCATGGCAGCCATGCCGATCATCAGTCCAACATCAAGCTGATTCGGCAAATCTCCTTTGAGCTAAATCAGCCAGTGGCGATTCTGCAAGACCTTCAGGGGCCGAAAATTCGGCTGGGCAAATTTGCTGAAGGGTCGATCGTGTTGCAAAAGGGCGATCCCTTCGTGCTCACCAGCCGGGAAGTGGTGGGTAATCAGGACGCAAGCTCCGTCACTTACGATTTGCTGGCGGAAGAAGTGCCTGAAAATGCCACGATTTTGCTCGATGACGGGCGCGTGGAAATGGTGGTGGAACGGGTCGATCGAGCCAAGGGCGATCTCCACTGCCGCACCATTGTTGGCGGCCGCCTCTCGAACAACAAGGGCGTGAACTTCCCCGGGGTTTACCTGTCGATCAAGGCTTTGACCGACAAGGATAAAGAAGATTTGATGTTCGGCCTCGATCAAGGGGTCGATTGGGTGGCGTTGAGCTTTGTGCGCAATCCCCAAGACGTGCTGGAAATCCGCGAGATGATTGCCAGTCGGGGCAAAAACGTGCCCGTGATCGCCAAAATCGAAAAGCACGAGGCGATCGAGCAGATGGAGGCCATCCTTTCGCTGTGTAACGGCGTGATGGTGGCGCGGGGTGATCTGGGGGTGGAACTGCCCGCCGAAGACGTGCCCGTTCTGCAAAAGCGCCTGATTCGCACGGCTAATCGCCTGGGAATCCCGATCATCACGGCAACCCAGATGCTCGACAGCATGGTCAGCAACCCACGGCCCACCCGTGCGGAAATCTCCGACGTGGCGAATGCCATCTTGGACGGTACTGATGCGGTGATGCTGTCCAACGAAACCGCTGTGGGTCAATATCCCGTGGAAGCCGTGGCCACCATGGCTCGGATTGCCGTGCGGATTGAACAGGAAAAATTCCAGTTCGATTTGGAAAGTGCTGGGCGATCAATCCCGAATGCGATTTCCAAGGCCGTTGGGGACATTGCGGCCCAGTTGGACGCAGCGGCGATCGTGACCCTCACCAAGTCCGGAGCCACCGCCCGCAACGTTTCCAAATTCCGTCCTAGTACGCCCATTTTGGCCGTCACGCCCCATGTCAACATTGCCCGTCAACTGCAATTGGTGTGGGGTGTGCGGCCGCTGATGGTGTTGGATTTGCCGTCACCCACCCAAACCCTGCAAGCGGCGATCGGGCTGGCCCAAGAACAGTACGTTCTGCGCGAAGGGGATTTGGTGGTGATGACCGCCGGTACGTTGCAAGGCATCTCCGGTTCCACAGACTTGATCAAAGTAGAAGTGGTGACCTCCGTGTTGGGCCGTGGCCGTGGCATTGGCCAAAGCTCCGTTAGCGGTCGGGCCCGGGTGGTGAAAAACCTGATGGATGCCAACTCCTTGGAAGCGGGCGAAATCCTCGTGGCTCCTGCTACCAGCGTTGATTGCATTGAAGCGATTCGCCGTGCCGGTGGTGTGATCACGGAAGATGGCAGCCTGACGGGCCATGCCGCCACGATCGCCCAGCGCTTAGGCATTCCCGTGATTGTCGGTGTGGACGGGGCCACCGATGCCATTCGTGACGGGGCGATCGTGACCTTGGATGCGCCGCGCGGAGCCATCTACTCGGGAGCGGTGGGAGCCATCAGCGAATAGTTCACGAATCGTTGGCGAGCGACTCAATGAATTAGTTCAGCGAAAGGAGCGGGCTGGGGGTGACCCGGGCGATCGCCCTGTGGCGATCAAAAAACTGACCCCCGCCCTTTCCAAATTAGAGTTCAACCGGCAAAATACTGGCATCCCCCCGCCTGGTTAGCCCCGATCTTCCCAAGGTTGGATCATCTCCACGGGCGAACCAAGTGGCGGGAAACGATCAATGCTGCTTTAGCGTGTCAAGCCGGCTGAAGACAAGCCAGTCACGAAAAAAGCAGACCGCAAACAGCAGATAGCCAGACAGTCAGACAGGGATAAAAACAGATGGGGTAAACGCTGGGTGAGCAGTTGTTTAACCAGTGGAAATGCTTGGTTAACCTCTCAGCCCAATTCAACTCAACCCAATTCAATTCAGCCCTTGTCTTTGGAGCCTGGTAATTCTTTACCAAAGGTTCATACGGAATGGGCGAAAGTTCATCCTAGCTTTACAGACAGCTAGGGGTTTTCGCATACCCTTAAAGTTATGAAAGTGCTGAAAACGCAATAAGGGCTAAAAACTCCATTGCATTCACGCGCTTGCGGACGAAACAAAAAAGTCACCCCTTTGGGGTCTCCGCAGCGTGCCATCTCTGTCTGACATCTCTGGCAATCTCCACAGACCCTGCTCTAACTCTCTTTTCCTGCTCTAACTCTCTTTTTACGACAACGGTTCATTGGGTGAGTGTGACTGACACACCACCCCTTTTTTTGTCCCTGGGCTTTGGGTTGCTGATCTGACGCTGTTGGCCTAGCGCTGCTGTGGACTCGATAATCGCGGGGGGATGGCGGATCAGCCCATTAACCTTCGATCACCCTTGTTTGGAATCGAGAGCGTGAAATGGGCGACCAGCTTGTTTCGCCTAGGCTCCATCGCGATCGAGCAGACCTCAGGGCGGAGACCCGTATCAAGACCCCTAGAAGGTATTTGGCGCAACTCGCTAGAATCAAGGTTGTTTCAGGTCATTCACAAGCCATAGGACGCGCATGATCCCGACTGTTATCGAACAATCTGGCCGCGGCGAACGCGCTTTTGATATTTATTCCCGGTTGCTGCGGGAGCGCATTGTGTTTTTGGGAACGGCGATCGATGCGGATGTGGCCAACTCGATCGTGGCGCAGCTCCTGTTCCTTGACGCGGAAGATCCCGAACAGGATATCTACCTGTACATCAACTCCCCTGGGGGTTCGGTGACGGCTGGCATGGGCATCTATGACACGATGAATCACATCCGCCCGAGTGTTTGCACCATCTGCGTTGGGTTGGCGGCCAGCATGGGAGCGTTTTTGCTCAGTGCCGGTGAAAAGGGCAAACGGATGAGCTTGCCGAACTCTCGAATTATGATTCACCAACCCTTGGGCGGCGCACAGGGCCAAGCAACGGATATCGAAATCCAAGCTAAGGAAATTCTGTATCACAAGGCCAATCTCAACCGTTGCCTGGCGGATCACACGGGTCAACCCCTGAGCCGCATTGAAGAGGATACGGAACGTGATTTCTTCATGTCGGCTGGAGAAGCCCAGGACTATGGCCTGATTGACCAGGTGATTAATCGTCGGCCGTCGGCTTCGGAGCCGTTGGTGGCTGCGGTTTAAGATGCGGCGGCGCGGCGGCGTGGCTGAGACTGTGTAACCGGCGTAACCGGCGCTGCATAACTTGCGCTGTGGGGCGATTGGCTTGCAGTGCTGGAAAAACTGAGGGCGCGGCATTTGGCATTGAATAGCCAACGATCGCGCGGGGGCAAGGGGCTTAAGCCCCTTGTCTGCTTTTGTAGGCCTCTTGTCTGTTTTTGTAGGCCCCTTGTCTGTTTTTGTAGGCCCCTTATCTGTTTTTGTAGGCCTCTTGTCTGTTTTTGTAGGCCCCTTGTCTGTTTTTGTAGGCCCCTTATCTGTTTTTGTAGGCCTCTTGTCTGTTTTTGTAGGCCCCTTGTCTGCTTTTGGGGGATGAGGCCAGAGCGAGTCGTTGCCTTGAAGATGGCTGGCTGGGCTTGATGTTTCTAGAGGCGCAGGGCGATATGGTTGTCGATGCGCGCGATCGAGCCGTCGGGGCCGATCGCCCCAAATTGTTGGCAGTAGTCCCGCACGATCGGGGGCAATTGCTGAAACTCAAAGAGCGTGTCCCCATTGGCCACATCGGCCCAGAAATTCCGCAACTGGGGAGCCAGCAAGAGCGCTTCATCTTGCGACAGCCCCAAACCGCCATACATCAGCATTTTCAACATAAACGGCGGACTTCGATCGCCCATCCACTGTCGAGAAAGGGCGGGCAAATCTTCCCAGCCGGGAACGGACTTCACGCGGCCCGATTCCACCTCCAACCAAGGATGACCCGCGCGATCGCGCCGCAAAGTCACCAGGCGGAACGGGTGGGGATAGCTGACCAAGGAGCCGGTGGTGATGTCATAGAGTCCGTCAGCTTCGGCAATGTCCTGCACATGGAGATGGCCCGTAAAAACTAACTGGATCCCGGACGATCGTAGCTTTTGGCGCAATTCGATCGCATTTTGGAGCATGTAACGACGGCCCAGGGGGTGAGTCGCCTGTTCCGGTAAATGCTCCACCACGTTGTGATGCACCATCACCAGGGTCAGATCCTGCGGGTTGAGCTGGGCAAGGGTGCGATCGAGCCAGGCCATTTGCTCCGAATCGATCGCCCCGACAATCTCTTTGCCATCCTCGGAAAGTTGATTGGAATTCAGACCAATCAGTTTCAGACCGGGCAATAGCTCTTGGATGTAATAGGGCTGCGGAGAATCCCCATAGCCAAAGTCCTGATACAGCGCCACAAACTCCGGCAGAGTCGTGATGCGGGGGTAACTCGATTGGGCAGGAAAATCATGGTTGCCCGGAACCACATAAACCGGATAGGGCAACTGTTTCAGCCGTTGTACCAGCCATTGATGATTTTCTGGTTCGCCATGTTGCGTCAGATCACCGGGCAACAACAAAAAATCTAAGTTTAGTAGCTCCAGTCGCTCCAGGATTTGCTCCAGGGCCGGAATCGCCACCTCCACCAAGTGAAATCGACTCGGATGGTCCCAAACCGTGTGGGGCAAAGCGACATGTAAATCGCTGATGACGGCAAAGCGGCAGGGGCGATCGGGCCACGGGGCGATCGAGGAGGACATAGGAAGCGATGAACGGGGGCTGAAGAACTAGACAAGGACGATCCCCGCTCAAAAACGAGTATAGCCTTGCGTTTCCGCCCCCGGGCGCGATCGGGACTAAAGCAAGCAATCTGTAGTGATTTCTAAATCGTTATTAACGCATGTGCTGATGAAGCAGTGAAATGATGGCTGACCTGATGACTAAACTGATGACTACAAAGGCTTTCCGCTTCAAATGGAGAAAGCAAGATAATTTTCGTCAAGTATTTTGTAAAAAAAATTTACAAAGTGCTATACTGTGAACCACAGGGCAACAAACAGCCCCCACACCCTTCGGAGCAGTGCCATGTACACCACCACTAACGAAACCGGCCAACTGAACAACTACGCCAAAGAGCCGAAGATGTACTACGCGCATTACCCCACCCTTTGGGAACAGCGCCGCTACGCGCAATTGGGTGGAGCCGCAGTCCTATTCCTGGGGCTAACTTTGGCAATTGCCTTCGCTGCATCCTCAGTGGCCTAGAGCATTGGAACCTTCGGGGTTAGTGTTAGCAGAGTCAACCCCTTTCTGCACCCGTAAGGGCGGTCGTTGACTTCTAATCTCGTTGATGATTCACAATGACGGTTTGCAGCAACTTCCCAAAGTAATGTTCTGCAATGGTTGCCCGCAGTAATTACTTGCCACGGCGATCTTTAGTCACCAATGGCTATTGTTGTCTGTAGCAAACCAGCCGCCATAAATAATACGAAAGCCACCCCAGTGCTGAGCATCGAGGTGGCTTTTGTTGTTTTTAAGAGCTGATTTATAAATCAATTATTAAGCATCTAGAGCAGCCAATCTTCTCACCATCAAATGCATTAAGCAGCCATAGATCATCCCTTCACTCGTCTCCGAATACAACTCATAGTCCTTACTCAATCGCCGAAATCGGTTCAGCCAGCCAAACGTCCGCTCGACAATCCATCGCTTGGGCAACGTCTCAAACCCTTTACTGACTCGGCTGATCACCTCCACGCGCACACTCTCACCACACACATGCTTCACAGCATCCGCAAACTTTTTCCCGGAATACCCCTGATCAACCCAAATAACCTCTAGCCGAGATAGCTTCTCCTTCACTTCCTCTAAGAGCTGATTTATAAATCAATTATTAAGCATCTAGAGCAGCCAATCTTCTCACCATCAAATGCATTAAGCAGCCATAGATCATCCCTTCACTCGTCTCCGAATACAACTCATAGTCCTTGCTCAATCGCCGAAATCGGTTCAGCCAGCCAAACGTCCGCTCAACGATCCACCGCTTGGGCAACGTCTCAAACCCTTTACTGATTCGGCTGATCACCTCCACGCGCACACTCTCACCACACACATGCTTCACAGCATCCGCAAACTTTTTCCCGGAATACCCCTGATCAACCCAAATAACCTCTAGCCGAGATAGCTTCTCCTTCACTTCCTCTAACACCACAATCCCTCCCAATCGCTCAGAAGCATTCGCTTCAGTCACCAACACGCCCATTAGGAACCCTTGCGAGTCAACGATAATGTGGCGTTTACGTCCCTTAACCTTTTTGCCACCATCGAAGCCGTAGACCACCCCCTTTTTTCCGTGGTTTTCACCGACTGAGAATCACCGATACTGACCCTAGATTGCTCTGAACGACCTAATTTGCTCCGCAGTTGCTCTCGAATTTGGTCATGCATTTGCTGCCAAATTCCTTTTCGTTGCCATTTCTGGAAGTAATGGTAGACCGTACTGTAAGGGGGTAAATCGTGAGGCAGCATTTCCCACTGGCAGCCAGTCCGCTGGACGTAAAAGATGCCATTGAGGATTTCTCGGAAATCAACTTCTATCGGATGTCCAAAGCCTTTAGGAGCGGGCAGCAGCGGCTGGAGGAGCACCCACTCATCGTCGCTCAAATCACTGGGATAGGCTTTGCGGGTAGGATTGGCAATGACCGGGAGACGACTCATGAGCTGGATGATGCTTCGGGTAGGTCTAGCCTAAAACCGGATTTAGAGCTGCCAAGTCGGCTTTAGCTTCTCTTTATAAATTAGCTCTAACACCACAATCCCTCCCAATCGCTCAGAAGCATTCGCTTCAGTCACCAACACGCCCATTAGGAACCCTTGCGAGTCAACGATAATGTGGCGTTTACGTCCCTTAACCTTTTTGCCACCATCGAAGCCGTAGACCACCCCCTTTTTTCCGTGGTTTTCACCGACTGAGAATCACCGATACTGACCCTAGATTGCTCTGAACGACCTAATTTGCTCCGCAGTTGCTCTCGAATTTGGTCATGCATTTGCTGCCAAATTCCTTTTCGTTGCCATTTCTGGAAGTAATGGTAGACCGTACTGTAAGGGGGTAAATCGTGAGGCAGCATTTCCCACTGGCAGCCAGTCCGCTGGACGTAAAAGATGCCATTGAGGATTTCTCGGAAATCAACTTCTATCGGATGTCCAAAGCCTTTAGGAGCGGGCAGCAGCGGCTGGAGGAGCACCCACTCATCGTCGCTCAAATCACTGGGATAGGCTTTGCGGGTAGGATTGGCAATGACCGGGAGACGACTCATGAGCTGGATGATGCTTCGGGTAGGTCTAGCCTAAAACCGGATTTAGAGCTGCCAAGTCGGCTTTAGCTTCTCTTTATAAATTAGCTCTAAGACTCGAATAGAAGTTAATAACCCTCTTGTCCCTCAATGCTTTCTTTTCACTGGGGCAAAGGGGATGCGGCAATAAGGCTAACCATGTAATCATTTCGTTAGGGCTAGGGCCTGCTGTCAATTGCCCGAAAGCCTGATTCCACCGTGAGTAAATCGTGAGGGGCAAGGGGCTTAAGCCCCTTGTTATGGCAACTGATTCCCGTTGTTATGGCGACTGATTCCCGTTGTTATGACGACTGATTCCCGTTGTTATGGCAACTGATTCCCGTTGTTATGACGACTGATTCCCGTTGTTATGACGACTGATTCCCGTTGTTATGGCGACTGATTCCCGTTGTTATGACGACTGATTCCCGTTGTTATGACGACTGACTTCGCAACTTTGACCCCATAAATTAGGGCGGCCACGCTACTAGGCAAAGTCTGAAGGGATCGTCGTGGCGCTATTGGGCAGTGGATTGGGAATCATGTCGCCCTCTTGCCACTGTTGAACTTGGGAAAAGAGGTTGCGAACGGTTTCTTGAAAAGCTTCTCGGGTTACTTCAATACCTTGCATGACATCGCCGGGAATGTCGAAAAATACGAGGCTATCGATCGTTTCCATAGCCATCAGTTGAAACAAGATGTGCGTGACGGGAAACGGGGCCGCCATCAGGTTGGGATCTTTGGTGGGCATGGGGCCGCGGGCTGCGTCTTGCAGGCTGGGAAAGGCGTAGACTACATTTTTCTCGACTCCCTGTTCACGGCGGTTCCCGAGGGTGACGCGCACCCAATCGCCATTCAGGGTTTGTAGGATGTAGTAGTCTTCGCGACTCAGTTGGTTGGCGAAGTAAATCAATGCTGGGGCGATCGCGGCAACGATTTCGGGAGTTTGACCGTCTTGGGGGGCATTGTCGATCAGAATTTGAATTTGGCTTTCAATATCCATGGGTTCAATGAAGAAGACGAAAAATGACGGTCAAGCTAGGCAGGGTGAGTAGCATTTTTAGCAATAGCCCTAGCGACAATCGCTTACGCCACAGCGATCGCCGCGCTTTGCCGCAAGCATTGTGCCTGCGGGTTCTGTGGCAAGTCGTTGGGGACTAATGGGGGTTACCGATCGCACAGGCGGTGTAATCGTCTGTGGTGGTCACCGCTGAGTCGATTATGCTTGTCATGGTAAACCGTTCCGTAGGACATCTCCGGAGTCTTGGGGTGGCATCAGTCGCAATGGTCGGTTGTAATGTTGGCATCAGACGAGAGTTGTAGGGGCGTGGAATCGACGATCGATTTATTGCAGCGGGAGTTGCGGTCAGGAACGACGGCTCCAGAGGCGGTTTGTGCAGCGGTGGCCGATCGAATTGCGGCAGAAGTCGATCGCATCTGTACTGAAAGTCGTCGGATCCAGTCTTCCGGGGATGTGTTGGGTTGGGCCCACAGCCTGGCTCGTCACCGATTGCAACAGAATTTGCGCTATTACCAGTTGGGATCCCAACGCGGCCGAGCCGAGTTGCACAGTACCCTCAGTGCCATCATTTACCGATACATTTCCCCAGCCCGATCGCGCACGAGCTATCAAGCGCGGCTGTTGGCGATCGAGGATTTCCTCCAGGGATTTTATGTGGAAGCGCTAGGGGCTTTTCGGCGCGAAAACCAGTTGCCCCCAGACTATACCCCTCGGGTACGGCTGGAGTTGGCGGAATATATGGCGTTTGTGGAGCGCTACGCCAAGCGCCGGATTCCGTTGCCCGGTGGGCGATCGCAGCAGTTGATTGTGTTGCGGGCCCAAACCTTTGCCCGTCAACAGCCCCCGGAAACCTCAATCGACATGGATCAGGCCGCCGAAAGCGCCAGTGATAGCGGTGAGGGCTACTCCTGGGATGATGCATCGGTGCAGCAAGTGCGCGATCGAATCAGCGCCAAGGAATCCACCGATGTGATGGATGGGGCCCTGCGCCAGGCGGTCGTGGATGAATTAATTGCTTACCTGCGCGATCGTAACCAAGAGGAATGCGTTAACTATTTGGTGCTGCGATTAAAAGACTTATCCGCCAGCGAGATTGAGAAAGTCTTGGGTCTGGATGCCCGCCAGCGCGATTACTTACAACAGCGTTTTAAATATCACCTCATTCGCTTTGCTTTGCTCCACCGTTGGGAATTGGTTCACCAGTGGCTTGATGTGGATTTGGAGCGCGATTTAGGCTTAACCCCTCGTCAATGGGAAAGTTTGCTCAATCAACTGGGCCCGGAAATTACCAAATTGGTGGAGCTAAAACGCGCGGGATCAGATGATCGAACCGTGGCCCAAGCGATGGGGATCAGCGCTTCTCAAGTGCAAAAGCTATGGTTCAAGTTGCTGGAAACCGCTTGGGAAATTCGTAATCGCACAGAGTCCGGAACGAGGAGGGGGACAGATGAATAGCAACTTAGATAGCGTTCCCGGTGCGTTGCAAGCGCAGCTCTTGGGCCAGTTATTGGATGTGGCCAAGGAACTCGACC
Source organism: Limnothrix sp. HT2024 (assembly GCF_059138625.1). Classification (NCBI taxonomy): domain Bacteria; kingdom Bacillati; phylum Cyanobacteriota; class Cyanophyceae; order Pseudanabaenales; family Pseudanabaenaceae; genus Limnothrix; species Limnothrix sp. HT2024. Next base: position 2,330,060 of record NZ_CM181121.1, on the reverse strand, counting down.
CCACAACCACCCCTGATCAGTCCCGATCGCCTGAGCCGATTGAACTTGGGGCAACCCAGCTTGAGCCGATCGAGATTGATCAGGCGATCGAACAGGCCCTCGCTGCCCATGCCTTCGATCCCGCTGATCTCCTAGAGGGCGACTTTTCTGCCCTTGCGGATCCGGCGATCAACCCCGCACCAGCGCGATCGCTATCCCCCAGCGATTTATCGGTTGCGAATCCTATGCTCGAACTTGATGCAATGCCCGTCGTTGACCAGCGCTATCATGCCCTGCTGAAACAGCGGTTGATTCTAGAAGCCTCCCAGCGCCCTCCCCTGTTTCCTTGGGAGTCGCCCGAAACGGCGCTAGATTATCGCGACACTTACGAGGACGCACCCTCGATCGCCCAAGTTCCGCAAAATCCCTGGCTACGGCAGTTTCAGCAGCTCAACCTACCCACAAACCTGCCAGCGGAATTGGCCGAACGACTCTTGGCCGCTTGTCAAACCGTTGCCGCCCAGGCGCTCAAGGAAGGCGTAGCCCTCATGCAAGCCGTGGATGAGCTATTTCCTGACCAAGACCGCCTGCTGAATGCCCAAGCCTCCGTCGTGTTGCGCTGGGCAACGGCCGTGCGTACAGGCGCTGCCAATCGCTTCCCCATGGAATATGTGGAATACGATCGCGCCAATCCCCAGCAGCAAATGACCATTGCCCTGTTGGCCGCGCGGGAACTGCTGAACCGCCTGACCCTCGAACTCAGCGCCAAAACCCCCCAGGTCACCCAAGAATGGCTAGCCGATGGTGGTGCTTTGCGGATTGAGGCCCACTACATCCCCCAAGCCGATCGCCCTGCCTTGAACCTCACCCTCCGGCTTCCCGGCACGGGCACTGCCACCCTCAACGGCCCCCAGGCCTCCGTGCAAGCGGCTGGAGAAGGCCTCCTGCGCCTGTCCATGCGGAACGTCAAACCGGGCGATCGCTACCGGCTGTCCGTGGCCCAAGTGAGCGAAACGGAGCTTCCTCCCTTGACCTTCACGATTTTGGTGCGCTAGCTGCCCACGAACAAACAGCCACGAACGAGCGGCCCCGGGCAACCGACCGTGAGCGATTCGCCATGAACTGAGATCCCGTCAAATTGCGGGCATGACTCAAGAGCGCGACTCGGGAGCATGACCCAGATTTAGCAACCTGCCTGTTGTAAAAGTAATCGAGTCAGGCGATACACTAAAAGACGGGCGATCGCACGATCCAGCGACCTATCCATCGCCTGCCCCGAGGTCATCCCTCTAAGGAAAGTCCTCATCCGTTTTGCTAAATCCAGAACGCTCGCCATGACCCTACCCCTCACTGTTGAAAACGTCGAAACCACCCTTGATGAACTTCGTCCCTACCTAATGGCTGACGGCGGCAACGTTCAGCTTGTTGAAATTGACGGGCCCGTTGTCAAGCTGCGTCTCCAAGGTGCTTGTGGTTCTTGCCCCAGCTCGGCCATGACCCTGCGGATGGGCATTGAGCGTCGTCTGAAGGAAGTGATCCCCGAAATTGCCGAAATTGAACAAGTGGTTTAAATCGTTTACCCGAGCCTTTGGTTTGAGTCTCAACACTGAAACCTTTGACTCTCAAAAAAAAGTCAACACAGCCACTAAATACAACTGATCGATCGCTGATAAAACAAGGGGCTTTTGCTCCTTGTTTTCTTATTTGATTGTTCTGTTGTGGATTGTTTTCTGTAAATTTGCTTGTTTGTTCTCTTTGAATCTTGTTTAGCCCCCAGCGAGAGTTATTGTCTATTGAAAAATATCTAATTAATAGCTCAAGAAATTTAAAAACTTACGCATACGGGTTGGATTTGATTCACATTTCTTTGATTTGGGAATTTTGATTAACAAATAAAAATCTTCACGAAAACGTGAATAATAGTTGCTCTTGACCTTGATTCCTATTGGAAAAGAGAGATCAAAATTCCAGAAATCTAGAAGCCCAAAAATACAAAAATCTAGCCATCTAAAAACTAAAATCAGACAATAAAAATGTTACCGAAATACTTTCAGTAAAAGAGTTTAAATATAAACAGGCAAGGAGCTGATGTTCCTTGCCTGTTCAACGTTTGCGCCGCTTGGCGATCTGGATTACTTCAGCCTGTTTTCAGACATTCATTGAAATTTGTTGATCGACACTCTGTTAGATCCATTGATTGATAGACTGCGATTGATAGATTGAGTCTGATCAATCAATTTAATAGATCTAACCGGAGCTAACTAGACCTAATTAGTGCTGCTTAGATCTTGGGGTGAGTCTCAACGAGGCTGAATCTGAATGGGTCTGAATTAATCGCAGCAAGAGAGTGTATGTACCTCAGCCGATCGGCATGTGATTCTCTGATTTGGCGAGCGAAAGTTTCAAATTTGATGGGCGACAATGCCCACGTGATTCCACAGGGTAGCTTAAGGTTGGGCAAGCCAATTAATGTGCGTTTGATGGGGCTACTGGTCTTAATCGTTAGTCCATTCTTCGTGACTGAGCAGGTCTCCCACGCAGTCCCGGAGCAGATAGTCACACCGCTCTAGCTCAAACTCCACACAAGTCCATTCCCGAGGCGGAATAAATTGGCAGAGGACATAGAGGGGCTGATGACGATCCACGTTTCCCGTTTCCACGAGATGGCGGGCTTCGTCTCGGATCTCGTCGATCGAGTAACGCAGTTTCGTTTGCAGCATATAGAAGGCCCTCTTGGCGATCGATTCGGATGGTTCGGTATGGCTCGATTCAAATGCACCCTACTGTAACGCACCAAATTTATCTATGGCTGTTGCTTAGTAGCGGGCAATACTGAACTTTTACCTATTCTCATCCTTGCCCGAGGGGTTGGCACGGGTCTAATCGTTAAAAATTCTTAAAGACTGCGACTGTCCTGCAATATTTGATCATCCCCCTTATCATGGCTCTTGGATGGCGACTGGGCGGGGCGATCGAAGCCGCCCAGTCACGGGGCAAAATCAGTCCAGCTCTGGAACTGTGGGCACTGGCAATGGTTGTGAATAGTTGCCAAATAGTCGCGCGAGGAGTGGCGTGAGCAGTGGACTGAGGCAAAAAGTACCTAATTTGGCCCATAAACCGCAAGCACCGGAAGATCCATAGGACTCATCTTCCAGTGCTTGTGGTGGGTGATGCTATGAGCTAGCTGAAAGGTTGGCTGCTCCCGATCGGGCGGCCTGGGGTTTGCGATGCCTAGGCAGCGATCGCCCCTCTTGTTTGATAACAACCTAATTGCAACCGGCAGATGGCTCGCTAGGGTGAAGGCCTAGCTAGCGATCGTGCGAGGAGTGCCCTCAAGGGCTTGGTCTTCACTATCAAAAATTTCAAATACGGAATCCATCATGGTGACCTCGAAAACCAGCTTGGCTTCGGGGTGTACCTGACAGAGGCGAAAACTGCCTTTTTCCTTATCGGCATCACGCATCCCGGCAACGAGCGAGGTGAGGCCAGAACTGTCAATGAAGTTGACCTTACTGAGATTCACGACGATATGAGGACTCAGCTTAGAAATACATTCTTGCAGTTTGAGGCGAAATTGCCAGGCTGTCGTAATGTCCAGCCGTCCTTCAGGGGTGAGAACAATTACCGTCGTGCCATCTTTGGTCGTGTGGGTCTTCTGCTCCATGATGGATTGTTCGCTCTTGGGGGACTAGGAAGGGGGCTGGCCGACAGATCGTGTTGAGGACAGCGGCGGATCGGCAAGCACTTCATGACCATACCCAAACTCGGGGGCCAGTGGATGTGCAAAGAACGATCCCGGTCAGGACACGGAGATCGAAACAAAGCTGGGGGCTTGATGCTTCGATGTGATCGCACCGGCTACGAGCACCACGCAATCGGAAGCAGCGCTCGACAGGTAAGTCTCCTTCGGATTGTATCACGGCACCCCAGGAGACTTAAGGGGTCTCGGAGTGCCGTTTTCCCCAAGCTGCTAGGCAAGTCCAGGCACTTGAGGGGGTGCATTGAGCCAATCCTGCGGCTTCAGGAAGATCTCATAGAGACTCGCTTCCCGCGTGTTGGGGTCGGGTTGGTAGCCATATTCCCAACGCACGAGTGGCGGCAAAGACATCAAAATTGACTCTGTGCGACCGTTGGTTTGCAGCCCGAAGATCGTGCCGCGATCGTACACCAAGTTAAACTCAACGTACCGTCCTCGACGATAAAGCTGGAAATTTCGCTCCTGATCGCCATATTCCTGGGACTGACGACGCTCAATGATCGGCACGTAGGCCGGTAGGAAGGCCCGTCCGCAACCTTGCACGAAGCCGAACAACTCTTCCCAATTGCGCTGAGCCGGCACGCCCACTTGCTTGCTGTGTTGGGCGGCGGGGCCTTGGGCATCGGGGCCGCGATAGAGTTCGTTCGTACCGTCTTGGTAATCAAAGAAGATGCCGCCAACCCCACGGGTTTCATTGCGGTGTTTCAGGAAGAAATATTCATCGCACCAGAGTTTGAAGGTGTCGTAGTAGTGCGGATTGTGGCGATCGCACGCATCCTTCAGGGTTTGGTGAAAATGCACCACATCTTCCACAAAGGGGTAGTAGGGGGTGAGGTCAATGCCGCCCCCAAACCACCATACGGGGCCCGCTTCAAAGTAGCGGTAGTTGAGGTGAACCGTGGGGATGTAGGGATTTTTGGGGTGCAGCACCATGGAGGTACCGGTGGCATAGAAGCCGTGGCCGGCCGCTTCCGGGCGCTGGGTCAAAATTGAAGGGGGTAATTGAGTGCCCCACACTTCGGAGAAGTTGACTCCGCCTTGCTCAAATACGCCGCCATTGGTGATGACGCGCGATCGCCCGCCGCCCCCTTCGGGCCGTTCCCAGGCATCTTCACGGAACTGACCCGCCCCATCGGCGGCCGTCAGTCCCTGGCAAATTTCATCTTGAATTTGGCGCATCCATTGGCCAACCCGCTCACGGGAGTCGGCTGGCGGTGCGCCCGCAACCATGGGTTGGGCCTGGCCGTTGGCCTCGGGATGGGTGATCGATGACTTGGCGGGGGTTGCGAATGCGGTCATAGCTAATGTCTAACGCAGTTTGTTAGGAAGCTTTAGGAAAAGGAAACGCCCGCGATCGACCTAAAGTTAGGAACTCCCTCAGCCTGGGACGGGGGACGGCGATCGATCTTGGTAGAAAACAGGTTCTGGCGGTTGGGTCAGTTTCCTCACCCAAACGACAACCAGTGCCACGGTTGCTATTGACCCTCTAGCGTACCGGAGGCCCCTAAAAGTCCAGCCAAGCAGTCGTAGAACTTAACAATTTTGTTGTAATTCTGCTGCTGAATCGGAATCAATCGTTGGTACGAACGCTCGATCGCCTCCGATCGCCTAAGCCGCCGCCTACCAACTTCCCTTAACAAGACTGGGATCAAGATGGGGATCCGCTTGCAATTGAAGAACCTCCAGAGCCATGAGAGCGACTCAAACAGATACTCAAATCAATACTCATCAATGACTCAAACAGAACCCAAACAGATGTAGAAGCAATCTCTAGAACCCAACCCAGACTCCTGAGAACCGAGCCGCCCCAGATTTCCCCAAATCTCGATCTTGCAAGCCCTGAGAACAATCAGAACATGAGGAGCCTTCTGCTCGATCGGTAGCAGCCCACCGGCAAACGGTAAGATTTCAAAACATATAAACTCTGAGTACAAATCCTTAGAATCACCCAAAAGTTCCTGAATCCCCCCGACTCGCTGCCATGGCCGAACCATCGGCCCCCGCAATCAGAGTCTTGGAAACTTCAGTGAATTCGGGATCTCTGAGGGATCTGTTCGGGATCTCTTTTAGCCTCAGCTTCCGATTAAGACTCAGCTTTCGACTCAGCTACGCCAACGAATTCCCACTCACCCATGACTGCTACCGCCCTCAGTCCCGAAGCCGTGCTTGAGATTTTGCGCCCCGTGGAAGATCCGGAACTGCGCAAAAGCCTTGTTGAGTTGAACATGATCCGCAACGTCAGCATTGATGGTGGCGCTGTGCGGTTCACCCTGGTGCTGACGACCCCCGCTTGCCCCCTGCGGGAATTTATTGTGGATGACTGCAAGCGAGCGGTGAAAACCCTGCCCGGTGTGGAGTCGGTGGACGTGGAAGTGACGGCCGAAACGCCGCAACAGAAATCTTTGCCCGATCGCTCGGGAATTTCCGGCGTGAAAAACATCCTGGCCGTGTCCAGCGGCAAGGGAGGTGTGGGCAAAAGCACCGTAGCTGTGAATATTGCCGTTTCCCTGGCCCAAGCGGGGGCCAAAGTGGGGCTAATTGATGCCGACATCTATGGGCCCAACGTGCCGACCATGCTGGGTTTAACCCAGGCGGAGGTGATGGTGCGGCCAGGGCAGGGGCAAGGGCAAGACATCTTGGAACCGGCGGAAAACCACGGCGTGAAGATGGTGTCCATGGGCTTCTTGATTGACCCCGATCAACCGGTGATTTGGCGGGGGCCGATGCTGAACGGCATCATTCGCCAATTCCTGTACCAAGTGGATTGGGGCGAGTTGGACTATTTAATCGTGGATATGCCGCCGGGAACGGGGGATGCCCAGTTGACCATGGCCCAAGCCGTACCCATGGCGGGGGCGGTGATTGTGACCACGCCCCAAACGGTGTCGCTGATTGATGCGCGGCGGGGGCTAAAGATGTTCCAGCAGCTCAGTGTGCCGGTGTTGGGGATCGTGGAAAATATGAGCTACTTCATTCCGCCGGATCTGCCCGATCGCCAATACGACCTATTTGGTTCGGGTGGCGGTAAAAAGACAGCGGAAGAATTAGCAGTGCCGCTGCTGGGCTGTGTGCCCTTGGAGATGCCTGTGCGGGAAGGGGGCGATCGGGGTGTGCCCATTGTGGTGTCGGCTCCGGATTCGGCCTCAGCCCAGGCCCTGAAGGCGATCGCCCAGGCCGTGGCGGCACGGGTTTCGGTAATGGCCCTGAGCTAGTTTGCCTGAACTCGTTTGGGGGTTACCGGCGACTGGCGGCGAACCATCGGGCCATCGCTCCGCTACTGTTTGATCCAATCCTCGCCCTTTGCTTGCACTCAATGGCTTCTTCCATGTTGCGCTCCAGTCGCTGGAATCTCAAATCCCTGATTCAACCCTGGGCTGATATTGACTGGGTGTTGCTGCTGGCGGTCACGGTGATGACCGTTATTGGTGGCATCAGCATCCGCAGCGTCGAACTCAGCTCCGGGGGCACGAACTGGATTCAACACCTGGTGATGGGAGCCATTGGTTTAATCATTGCCCTGTGGCTAGCCCGATCGCGCTATGAAGAAGTGGAGCGTTGGCGCTGGTGGATCTATGGCGGCATTAACCTGCTGTTGATTGCGGTGATGCTGTTCGGGACAACGGCCCTGGGGGCAGAACGTTGGCTGACGATCGGGAACTTTAATATTCAGCCTTCGGAGTTTGCCAAGGTGGGGCTAATCATCACCCTAGCCAGCGCCATCAACCAAGAAAGCATTTCCACCCTGCCGCGTTTGTTCCAGGTGCTAGCCGTGACGGCCGTGCCCGCAGCCCTGGTGTTCTTGCAGCCCAGCTTGGGATCAACGTTGGTGCTGGGGTCGATTTGCATGAGCATGTTGTATTGGGGCAATGCCAATCCCGGTTGGCTGGCGCTGCTGGTGTCGCCGGTAATTTCCGCTGTGCTGTTTAACGTTTATTTGCCCGCTTGGTTGGCTTGGGTGGCCCTGATGGGGTTTGCGGCTTGGAAAAGTCTGCCCTGGCGCATCTATGGCAGCTTGGGGGCGATCGTGGTGAACCTGACCTCCGGGGGGTTGGGCAAAATCTTTTGGGACTTTCTGAAGCCATACCAAAAGGCCCGAATCACCATGTTTCTCAATCCAGATCAGGATCCGATGGGTGGGGGCTATCACTTGATCCAGTCGCGGATTGCGATCGGGGCGGGGGAACTTTGGGGCCAAGGGCTGTTCAAAGGAACCCAAACCCAGTTGAACTTCATCCCCGAGCAAGACACGGACTTTATCTTTGCGGCGGTGGGCGAAGAGCTGGGTTTTATTGGCTCGATCGTGGTGCTGGCCCTGTTTTGGATTATTTGTCTGCGGTTGGTGTCGATCGCCCAATCCGCGAAAGATAACTTTGGCTCGGCGATCGCGATTGGCGTGTTGGGAATGTTGATTTTCCAAATTACGGTCAACATTGGGATGACAATTGGCCTGGCTCCGATCACGGGGATTCCTTTGCCCTGGTTGAGTTATGGGCGATCGGCAATGCTCACGAATTTTGTGGCGATCGGGCTGGTACTGTCGGTGGCCAACCATCGCCAGCGGCTGCGATTCTAGCGGTTGCGATTCTGAACTGGGATTTCGTCACTAGAGTTTTGACGGCTCTCCCTTGTTTTCCGTGGCTTTTAACGGCATCAGGTATTAGGACTCAGCGGTGTTTACAGGATTGGTGCAAGGACTGGGAACCCTGGAACGGCTGGGGAACGATCGGGTGGTGATTACCTGCGAACCCGAAGCGATCGGGGCGATCGTCCCCGGTTTGGAACTGGGTGATAGCGTGGCGGTGAACGGGGTGTGCTTGACGGTGGAAACCCTGTTGCCCGATGGGTTTGTGGCGGCGGTGTCCCCGGAAACCATCGATCGCACCACTCTGGGGCAAGGGCAGCGCGTGAATTTGGAACCTTCGTTGCGGGTGGGCAGCAAAATTGGTGGCCACTTCGTGACGGGCCATGTGGACGGGCCCGGCTGGTTTGAATCGGCGATCGCCACGGCCACCTCCTGGGAACTGAGTTTTCAGGCGAGCGATCGGGTCGCGCGTTACATCGTTCAAAAGGGCAGCATCGCGATCGATGGCATCAGCCTGACGATCGCCGATTGTTCTGACGACGGCCGCTGGTTCAAGGTGGCCGCCATCCCCCACACTTATGCCCACACCACCTTGCAGGACTTGCAGCCCGGGGCCGCCGTCAACCTGGAAGGGGATGTGTTGGGAAAATATGTTGAAAAATTACTGCGATCGGGAGCGGTTCCCCTGAACGGCAGCGCTGGGGAGAGCTATGCCATTACCCCCGACTTTTTATCGGAGCATGGCTATCTTTAGAGGCTCGATCGCTCGTAGCCCGAACCAGCCCCATGCAGGGATTGCTGAGGAATACCGGGGCGATCGGGCAAGGGCCGCGAAACCCAGTACCATAGATCCCGGAGATTAGGCAGAAAGATTCAGCAAATCCCTGAGCAAACCTCAACGCTTGGCGATCATCATTTGCAATCTCGAAGCTGAGGAACTGTCGTCGTTTCGCCCGAAACCTCGGATCTGCCGCTAGCGGATCGTGGGGGGGCAAGGGGCTTAAGCCCCTTGGTGCAACGATTGGGGCAGGAAAATCAACGGTTTCAGCCTCACCTCGAAAAATGACGACAGCCCCTAGGCAAACCGATCAATTCATAACCGGCGACAACCGATCAAGCGCTGAATCAATAGGCTCTGATCAATGACTGAATTCATTTCTGATGTTGCGGTTCTTGAGGTTGCGGTTTGCGCTCCGGCCCCCGATGCGCCATTTCCGGCCGATTTTCCTTTAACAACCATTTCTTGAAAACGCTGGTTCTTCCTAGGTTGGCATGAGCGATTCCCCTGCGTCCGCCGTCATTGACCCGTCTACCGCCCTCGACTCCTTGGCCACCGCGCTCAACAGCGGCAACCTGAAAAAGCAATTGGCTGCCCTTCCGGCGTTGGCGGCCCTGGATGATGGTGTAGCCTTGCTGATCGACTTTGCCAAGGATCGATCGCCCCAGCCCTTGGCCATTGACACGATCGATCCGCTGCTGGGTCGCATCTGCCAACTGTTGAACCGGGCCGACTTGCCCCAGGCTCGCAACTTCCTCGAAGGCTACTATCCCGATGGGGTGGTGGAGTTGCCCGGGGAATGCACCGTGGACTACCAACCCATTCAAACGGCGTTGCTTGAGGAAGATTTTGATCAGGCCGATCGAATCACCATCCAAAAATTGTGTGAGCTGGCGGGCCCCGAAGCTGCCAAGCGCAAGTGGCTGTACTTCACCGAGGTCGATCGCTTCCCCGCCCTCGATCTGCAAGTGATTGATGGCCTCTGGCGTACCTACTCCGAAGGGAAATTTGGCTTTTCGATTCAGCGCGAAATTTGGCTGGGTGTGGGGCAAGATTGGGAAAAGTTTTGGCCCAAAATTAACTGGAAACAGGGCAACCACTGGACTCGCTGGCCCGGTGAATTTACCTGGAGTTTGGCAGCGCCCCGAGGCCATTTGCCCACCACCAATCAACTGCGGGGCGTGCGGGTGATGAATGCCCTGATGCGCCATCCGGCTTGGTCTTAGAGGATGTCTAAAAAGCCAACATTGCTACGCTGTACGCCCCAGAGATCGATGTAGACAAGGGGCTTAAGCCCCTTGTTCCTACGACAATTAGTCTTTAGCCCGTACTGAAAGATACTTCTCAGACATCCTCTTAGGGGTTAGCCAAGGGTTGCGCTGGTAGTTACGCAAAGGGTTGCGCGAATCGTTGAGCCAATTCGGGAAAACCGCCAGCGGCGCGATCGCTAGCCATTGGGCCCCGATCGCCCTAGGCTGAATGTGCTGTTTTCCACGCAGGCATCGCCGCCACCTCCTCGCATGACCCCTTGGGACACGATCGGGCAAACCCTCACCCTCTCTGGAGTCGCCTTAACCCAGTGGCGACAAACAAGCTGGCTGGGTCGTTGGATTGGGGCCCTCAGCGCCTGGCGACAAAGTAGCTGGCTGCTCCATTGGGGCGAAACCCTGCTGGCCCTGTTGGCGGCCGCGGTTTTTGGCTTGGCTCCCTTTGCCGAAACGGATTTGCTAGGGCTGTTGCTGTTGGCGGCCGGTGCTTTTTGGGTGTTGCTAACGGTGACTGATCGCCCCGTGGCCGCTGCGGAAGCTGGTGATCAGCCTGGATTGTTCACCCCCATTCACCTGTTGGTGTTGCTTTATGGGGCGATCGCCACCGTGGCTGTGGCCTTTTCGCCCGTTCAGGCGGCAGCCTTCGTGGGCTGGACTAAGTTGGTTTTGTATCTGGTCTTCTTCTGTGTTCTGGCTCGGGTCACCCGGTTGGAACGGGGCCGCGCCATCATCACCACCGTCTACCTGCTGGCCGCCTTAGCCACCAGCGTCTATGGTCTGCGGCAATGGATCTTTGGAGCCGATGCCCTGGCCACCTGGGTTGATCCAGAATCACCCCTCAGCAAAACCACCCGAGTCTATAGCTATTTGGGCAATCCCAACCTGCTAGCCGGTTACCTAGAGGCCTCGGTTCCCCTGAGTGTGGCGGCAATCTTGGCCTGGAAAGGCTGGATCCAAAAAATCTTAGGCGTGGTGCTGTTGGGACTGAATGGAACCTGTCTGGTGCTCACCTTCAGCCGAGGGGGTTGGATTGGGCTGGTGGTGGAGTTGGCGGTGCTGGGAATTTTGCTGCTCTATTGGTGGTCTGTGCGGTTCACTCCCTTTTGGCGGCGGTGGGCGATGCCGGCCCTGTTGGGCGGTGGCACAACCCTGATGGTGTTGGCGGTGGCGGCGTTGGAACCCCTGCGCGATCGGGTCTTCAGCATCTTTGCGGGCCGGGGCGACAGCAGCAACAACTTCCGCATTAACGTTTGGCAAGCGGTTTTGCAGATGATCCAAGACCGCCCTTGGTTAGGCATTGGCCCCGGTAATGTGGCCTTCAACCGTGTCTATCCGCGTTACCAAAAGCCGAAGTTCAGCGCCCTCAGTGCCTATTCCGTGGTTTTGGAAGTGTTGGTGGAAACGGGTGTGATTGGGTTCACCTGCTTTGTTTGGCTGTTGGGCATGACGGTTTATCAAGGGGGACGGGCCCTGAATCGACTGCGAAAACTGCAAGCCAACCAGGGCTATTGGTTGCTGGCGGCCTTGGCCACCATGGCTGGTATGTTGGCCCATGGTTTGGTGGATACGGTTTGGTATCGCCCCCAGGTCAGCACCCTATTCTGGTTAATGTTGGCCCTGGTGGCGGGGTTCTATCAACCACCGACCATCGCTTCAGCGGCAACCCCCGATCGCCCAAACTTGGCTAGCGAAGAGAGTTAATCTCATCCGCCCGTTCCTGATTGATGAACCCCAATTAGTTGATGAATCCCAATTAACTGAATCTCTTCAACCACACTCAACCGTTCAACCGTTAGTCAAGTAAACCGCTAGTCAAGCGCTGGAGAATTTTGCAGCCAGCGGGGGCAGATTGCTGGTTTGGGAAACCCGATCAAGCCGATCGGAGTCGAATCCCGCAGTGGCCTGTTGATGAATTCGGTTAACGGATAGTTATGACCCTTGAATCGCTCGATCGCCGTTCGCGCATTGCCGTTGCTTCCAATGAGGCGAACGATGTGCGGTTTTTGTCCTCCACGGGCCAGGGATTTGATGGGGTCGTGGGCTATGGCACCGGGGGCCAAGTGGACTGCACCGGCTCGCTGCTGTTGTCAGGTCAGCACGTGGTAACGGCGGCCCATTGTGTGGGCGATCGCCTGGTGAGCGACAGTAGCTATCAGGTGTATTTCGATCTGCCGGAGGGGCGACAGTCGGTGCGGGTGCGACAAATTTTTGTCCATCCCAACTGGGACAATTTCGATCCGGATTCCAACAACGATGTGGCGATCCTATGGCTCGATTCCCGCGCTCCCGATGGGGCCGATCGCTACGATATCTACCGCAGTGGCGATGAAGTGGGGCAGGTGGCGACCCTGGTGGGCTATGGTCAGCCGGGCACAGGCAGTGTTGGGGAGCTGGTGGGTGACTTTCCCGCCATTCGCCGGTTAGGAACCAACCGCATCGACGGGCTAGGGGATGTTTTAAACCGCCAGTCGAATGTGGCCGTGCTGCCTGGAACCCAGTTGATCTATGACTTTGACAATGGCACCGATCGCAATGATGGCCTAGGGCGTGATTTTGGCCTGCGCGATCGGGGCACGGGCAGCACTGAAGTGGGATCCAGCAGTGGCGACTCCGGGGGGCCCTTGTTTCTGGGCAACCGCGTGGCCGGGGTGGTGTCCTATGGTGCTGTGCCCCGGGCCACGGGAGCCGACGTGACTGGCGCAAACGATACCAGCTACGGCGAAATTTTTGCGGCGACCCGGCTTTCGGCTTTTTCCAGTTGGATTGACAGCACGATCGCTCGCACCCTTTCCGGCAGTGATCTGTTGGTCGGGACTAATCGCCCCGACACCCTTTCCGGCAACCAAGGCAACGACACCCTGGCGGGTCGCGACGGGAATGATTTTCTCTCCGGCGGCCGCGATGATGATCGCCTCGAAGGCGGTGACGGTGATGATGATCTGTATGGGAACCTGGGCAATGACCTGCTCTTTGGGGAAGCGGGCAACGACAGCCTCTTTGGTGGTCAAGGCGATGACACCCTGATCGGCGGCGATGGGAATGATTGGCTGAGTGGCGATCGGGGAGTGGACTTGCTGACGGGTGGGGCTGGGGTCGATCGCTTCATTCTCAATCCCACCACCGCCGACAGTAACCCTGCCCTAGCCGACATCATCACCGACTTCAGCGCGGAAGATGTGATTGGCCTCGCGGGAGGCTTAACGGCCAGTGCGATCGCTTTGGAAGTGGGTAATCTGCGCAACACGCCAGGGACATTTATTCGTGGCGCGGGTGTTGTGTTGGGATTTGTCAACAACACCGATCCCAGCCAGTTAGCCGGCCGTTTTGAGGCGATCGGCTAGGTCAATCCATAACTTGTTTATTCATGAACTCATGCAAAAACTCACAAGTGAGTTTTTACTGAGCCTGCCAATGAATTCTTCATCCCTGCTAACCAACTGTGATCATCGAGACAGCCCTCAAGCCTTTCCTTAAAGATGCCAACTGAGCATCTGGCTTGAATCGAATGAATACCATTGCAAAACCTCGAAAACCGTCAATGGTCATAGGCGCTGCCTGCCACCTTCCCTCGAAACACTACGTATTGGTAGATGTTGTAGAAAATCATGATTGGAATTAGAAATCCCACAAAAATGATCATAAACACCAAAGCACTAGGAGCGGCAGCCGCTTGGTAAATGGTAATTTGAGTTGGAATGATGTAAGGAAAGATAATTAGTCCCAGTCCTATAAAGGTTAATAAAAAAATTAAAATTGTCCAAACAAAGGGTGTGCGCTCCTCCTGCCGAAGAAGACTTCGCAAGAGTAAACCAACTAACAGCAAACCCAACAGAGGAATTGCAATGAAAATGTATAGCAAGGGTGGACTAAACAAGCGGGTTCGCACTGCCTCATAAAAAACAGGTGTGACAATCGTGATCAGAACTGCCCCAATTAAGGTAGTGATTGCCGCCAATTTCGCTGTTTGGAAATGGGTTTTTTGAAGGTCTCCCTCTGTTTTCAAAATCAGATAGGTTGAGCCAATCAAGACATAGCCCTGAATTAATGTCAGCGCCACGAGCAGCGATCGCCAATCGAGCCAATCCCAGGATGAGCCAATGAAATGCCCTGCCCCATCCACAGAAATTCCTTCGATCACGCTACCCAAAGCAAACCCTTGCCCCAGAGCTGCCATAAAACTCCCAATTCCAAAAGCTAAATTCCAAAACAGCTTCCGTTGAGAATGCTCCCGAAATTCAAAGGCAACTGCTCGGAAAATCAGCCCGAAAATCATGATGAAAATAGGAATGTAGAGCGCACTTAAAATTGTGCCGTAAGCCAAAGGAAAAGCTCCAAATAAAGCTCCTCCCATCACCACTAACCAAGTTTCATTTGCATCCCAAACATTGCCCAGACTAGTCATTAATAAACTGCGTCGTTCTTCATTGGAGCTAGTCAGAGATAAAATTCCTACCCCTAAGTCAAAACCATCCAGAATGACATACAAGAATAGAAACAATGCCAAGATAACAAACCAAACTTGGGGCAAAAAATGTAAAAGAGCATCCATGATTAATTGAAACTTGTCTGAGTTGGGTTGTTACTGTTGTGCTTCAGTGGGGCGCTGATCCGGGATGAATTGTGCAGGTTGAGGATCGACTGGCATTGGGTTGTCATAATTCGGCAAAGGAAGATCTAAATTAGGGCCCTGACGAATAATTCGACTGCCGAAATATAGTGTTGCTACAAACAAAATTGAATAGACGATCGTGAAGCTCAGTAATGAAGTCAGCACTGTGCTAGCGGGTAGTTGTGATGCGGCATCAGCAGTCCGAATTTGTCCATACAGCGTCCAGGGTTGACGACCCACGCAACGCACAATCCAGCCGGCCTCAACAGCGATATATCCCAAGGGAGCCGTGAGTATCCAACTACGGAGCAACCATTTTTGCTCGCTCAATTTCTCAAAATCGAGTTTGCCCCGCAGCCATTGCAAGCTACTCCAAATCATTAATCCGGCCATGAAAATGCCAATCCCACTCATGACGCGGAAGGAGTAATAAATCAGCCCCACCATGTGCGGGCGATCGCTCGCAGGCCAAGTTTTTAACCCTAAAACCGGCTCGGAGAGTTTAGCCTTGAACTCTAGAATGTAGCCCAATGCGTTGGGAATCGTAATTTCCCAGCGATTGCTTTCCTGTTGGTTGTCAAGAATGGCTAATAGGCTCCAATCTGCTGATTCACCTGCCAAAGATGTTTCCCACTTAGCTTCAATTGCTGCCAACTTTGTGGGCTGATAGTGATAAACCTGTTCAGCACTCAAATGCCCGACGTAAATCTGTAAAGGAGCAACTAAAATTGCTGCTGCTAGAACAATTTTGAGCGATTGAGTGAAGAACTCCTGATGCCGTTTTTGCAGAATATACCAAGCGCTAATGCCCCCAATGACAAAGAGCGAAGTCTCTAGGGTGGCTAAGAACATGTGCATCACGCTCTTAACCATGAATGGATTCAAAATAGCTTGAAAATAGTCACTGACTACAAACTTGCCATTTACCATTTCACCGCCTGCTGGAGTTTGTAGCCAAGAATTAGCGACCAAAATCCAAAATGTGGATAAGTTGGCACCAAAAGCAACCATAATTGTTGCCAGGTAATGAATAGCAGGATTGACCCGTCCCCAACCAAACAGCATAATACCTAAGAAGCCAGCTTCTAGCATGAAAGCCATCGCGCCTTCAAAACCCAAAATGCTGCCGAAAAAATCACCCACGGCTTCAGAAAAGGGAGCCCAGTTTGTGCCAAATTGAAACTCCATGGGTAATCCGGATGCGACCCCCACTCCAAAATTCAAAACATATAACTTTGACCAAAAACGAGCATGGTGATAATAGTCAGGGTTGCGCGTTTTTAGCCAAAGTCCTTCAACAATGACGAGATAAATGGCCATGCCCGTGGTTAAAACGGGCCAAAGCATATGGAAGATAGCTGTAACTGCAAACTGTATCCGTGATAACGCAACGGTGTTGGATAGAAAGTCCATCATTTGGGTTAAGACTAGAAAATGTGCGATCGAGCAGGATATGCCCTTGATGCTAACGAGAGAAATTACGAAACTTGATAATCCCGACAAAAATTTAAGAATTGATGCGCTTGAGAATTTCAATTTATGAAGATTTTGCAATCTTTAATTTTTTACCTTTTGGCTTCTTTAGCTTCTTTAGCTTAATAGTTCTGGAGTCTTGTCACTAAATTTGAGAAATGTTAGAACTTCATCATGATTCACCTTTGACGAGCTAATCATGTATTGCTGCTTATCGTCTGATTGATACTGAATGAATAAATGTTCAGTTGTTTTTGTTTAGCAGCAGGCTTGAAATTCGTTTTGGTAAAAATGAACCTTCTTGAAGACAGTTTTACTCTTCAATTGGTAGTTATACTTTTCAATTGGTGACGAACAAGGGAACTTAAAATGCAGTTGTCTCAAGGTTCAAATTATGATATTTCAATGATGTCAAAGGATGAACTTAAAATAGCAATAGGCTGGGCTAAACTAGAAGGATGGAACCCAGGAGTTAATGATTCAGATATCTTTTATGAAACGGATCCACAAGGATTCTTGGTTGGAAAACTGAACCAAGACCTGATCGCTTCAATTTCAGCCGTGCGGTATGGTAATACGTTTGGATTTATTGGCTTTTATATTGTGCATCCAGCGTTTCGAGGTCAAGGATATGGAATCCAAATTTGGCAACGAGCGCTTCACTATCTCAAAAATTGCACTATTGGCTTAGACGGAGTGGTGACGCAACAGGAAAATTATAAGAAATCTGGCTTTCAACTCGCTCATCGAAATATTCGATTTGCAGGAACAGCTCAACCTCAGGGAATAATGGATGCTGAGATTGTGAATTTAGCTGATCTGAGCTTTGATCAAGTTTCAACTTATGATCAAATGTTTTTTCCGGCAACTCGCGATCGGTTTCTGAAGCTATGGATTGAGCAGTGCCGCAGTTTTGCTCTTGGCATTATGCAAGATGGAAATTTACGAGGCTATGGAGTAATTCGTCCCTGCCATACGGGCTACAAAATTGGCCCCCTCAATGCGGAAACTCAGGCCCAGGCGATCGCCCTGTTTGATGCCCTAGTGGCTAAAGTGCCGATTGGCTCAGAGGTCTATCTCGATATCCCGGAGCCAAATGCGGAGGCGATCGCCCTAGCTGAAATGTATGGGATGCAGCCAGCTTTTGAAACTGCGCGCATGTACCGAGGGCGCTCACCGGAGCTGCCTTTAGGTCAAATATTTGGAATTACCAGCTTCGAGCTGGGGTGATGATGGTCATTATAGATAGTTTGATCAAAGTTGCCAGGTGTTCGTTAGATCCCTAGATTTTGCAGTTAAAACGCTAAGAAAGTTAAAATCGTAAAATCTATTGACATTCTCAATTGAGAGTCTAATGGATCTTCAGCATTGAAGATCCGTGTGCAACTTCCTGACTCGCTAACCCTAGAATTGTTACTAATCTTGACTCAAATTGCTACCAAAAAGTAATTGAGACCTCCAGAATTATATAAAATAATAAAATATGCAAATGATCCCTCTATCTTAGGAATATTTGTATCTTATTAAACCAGCACTTACGGATAATATACGGAGATATCAAAAAATGTTGGAAAAAAATCAAAATCCTTCCTCATCTATTTCTGTGCCTTTCTCTGATCGTTTTTCTGTTTTTCTGAATTCTCAACTATCGGATTATCAATTCACTGAAGAAATTTATCAAGGTTCTCGAACTGCTGTTTATCGCGGAATTCAATTGTCGTCACAACAGCCCGTTGTGATTAAGATTCTGCAATCAACCTATCCCAGTTTTGAAGAATTATTGCAGTTCCGGAATCAATACACGATCACCCAAACCTTGGACATGCCAGGGATTGTCCGCTCCTATGCCTTAGAAGCTTATGGTAATAGCTATGCATTAATTATGGAGGACTTTGGAGGAATTTCCCTTCGTGAATATGTCAAAGGTCAATCACTGTCCTTGTGCGAAGTCCTGTCCACTGCCCTCCAACTATCCGTTATTTTGGATTACTTGCATCAACAAAAAGTCATTCACAAAGATATTAAGCCCGCAAATATTTTGATTCACCCCTCTTCGGGGCAAATTAAATTAACTGACTTTAGTATTGCTTCTCTATTGCCCCGTGAAGCTCAATATCTTCAGAGTCCAACCAGCTTGGAAGGCACGTTGGCTTATCTGGCTCCTGAACAAACGGGGCGGATGAATCGCGGCATTGACTATCGCAGTGATTTTTATGCCTTGGGTGTGAGCTTATATGAGCTACTGACGGGACAACTGCCATTTCCCACGGCCGACCCAATGGAACTGCTGCATTGCCACTTGGCAAAACAGCCGATCGCCCCTTCAGCACTGAATTCAGAAATTCCACCCGTGATTTCTGCAATTGTGCTGAAATTGATGGCTAAAAATGCCGAAGATCGCTACCAAAGTGCTCGCGGGCTGGGGCATGATTTGCAAGCCTGTTTAGATCAACTGCAAGCACAAAATGCGATTGCCGATTTTGATCTAGGTACAAGGGATCTCAGTGATTATTTCTTAATTCCTGAAAAGCTCTACGGCCGTGAGCTGGAAGTGCAAACCCTGCTCGATGCGTTTGAGCGAGTTCAGCAGGGATCAACGGAGTTGATGTTGGTTGCAGGGTTTTCCGGCATTGGTAAAACAGCCGTCATCAATGAAATTCATAAACCGGTTACACGTCAAAAGGGATACTTCATTAAAGGGAAATTTGATCAATTTAATCGAAATATTCCGCTGTCAGCATTTGTGCAGGCTTTTCAAAGCCTGACTGGTCAATTGCTCTCGGAATCTGATCAGCAACTACAAAACTGGAAATCAAAAATTCTGGAAGCGTTGGGCAGCCAAGCACAGGTTTTGCTGGAAGTTATTCCAGGGCTAGAGCACATTATCGGCTCACAACCCCCTGCGCCGGAACTGTCGGGAACGGCTGCTCAAAACCGCTTTAACTTACTATTTCAGAAGTTCATCCAAGTTTTCACAACTGCTGAACATCCCCTCGTTATTTTTCTAGATGACCTGCAATGGGCAGATCCAGCCTCCTTGCAATTACTGAAAGTCTTGATGAAAGACCAAGGATATTTATTGATGTTGGGGGCCTACCGAGATAACGAAGTTTCAGTAGCTCATCCCTTAGTTCTGACCCTTCAAGAATTGGAGCAATCTCAAGCAACGGCTAATACAATTACACTTGGGCCACTGACGACCCAGCATCTGAACCAGTTGATTGCAGATACCTTCCATTGCTTGCCAGAGTTGGCATTGCCATTAACTAAGCTGGTTCATCAAAAAACCCAGGGCAATCCTTTTTTTACAACGCAATTTTTGAGAACGCTTCATGAAGAGGGTCATATTACCTTTAATGCCAGTTACTGTCATTGGGAATGTGATCTAACACAAATTAATATCCTGGCTCTGGCGGATGATGTGGTGGAGTTTATGGCAGTGCGACTGCAAAAACTACCGATTTCAACCCAGCAAGGCTTAAAGTTGGCGGCCTGTGTTGGCAACCAATTTGACTTAGAAACATTGGCAGTGATTGCAGAGCAGTCCTTGGCGGAAGCAGCCGCTGCGCTTTGGCGAGCGCTTCAGGAAGGGATGATTGTGCCAGTGAATCAAGCCTATAAGCTTTTTCAAGCAGAGGTCACTGCTCAGGGCGATCGCACCTATGACTTGAATCCAACCTATCGATTTCTGCACGATCGAATTCAGCAAGCTGCCTATTCATTAATTTCGGAAACGGAGCGACCTGCTCTTCATTATCGAATTGGCCGGCTCTTAGTCCAGCACTTTACCCAAAATGATCAGGAAGATCGAATTTTTGAGATTGTTAATCATCTCAATTTGGGTCGTGACCTAATTACGAATAATCTTGATCGGCGTGAGCTAGTTTGTCTCAATTTACAGGCAGGTCGCAAAGCAATTGTATCGGCAGCTTATAGGGCCGCTTTAGACTATTTGAATCAGGGCATTAATTTGTTGCCAGAAGATGCTTGGCAACAAGATTATGATCTGACTCTTGATTTACATCAACAACGCTTAGAAGCAGCCTACTTCAACACAGAGTTTGAGCAGCTAAAAACGTGGGGTAAAGTGATTTTGCAGCACAGCGCCTCAGTGTTGGATCAAATTAAAGTCTATGAAACCCAAATGTTGGTTTTGCAGGCGCAGAGCGAGTTTGCGCAAGTGATTGATTTAGGGTTGCAGGTTTTGCGACAACTGGGGATTGAATTTCCCTTGCAGCCAACACCCGCAGAAATTGATGCAGCTTACGAGCGATCGCGCCAGTCCTGGGAAGCTCAAGATCCGTTGAGTTTGCTGGATTTGCCACCGATGGAAGATCCAAAACTCTTAGCCGCCATGCAGATTTTGACAAATTTGTCGCACTCCGCATGTATGGCAGCTCCGGCTCTATTGCCGCTACTAATTTTTAAACAAATTGACCTTTCAATTCATCATGGAAACTGTGCGGTTTCCGTGGTTTCCTATGCAGATTATGGAATGGTTCTTTGCGGAATCATGAATGATATTCCCGCAGGATATCAATTTGCGCAGCTTTCGCTGGCACTCCTGGAAAAATTGCAAGCTAATGCGTTTAAAAGTCGAGTTTATTTGGTTGTGAATACCTTTGCTCGTCACTGGTGCGAGCCTCTGCAAGAGGTGACTCCAGCTTTGCTGGAGGGTTGCCGAAGTGGCTTGGAAAGTGGCGATTGGGAATGTGTGGCTCTGAATTTATTTACCTACGCTAATCACCAATATTGGAGTGGGCGAGAACTCCTGGGCTTGGCTGAGGAACTGCTGACCCATGAAACTGTAATTGCACAAGTTAAACAGCAAGCAGCTTTACGGGCCCATCAGTCTTATTTACAAGCGGTGTTGAATCTGCTTGGCAGATCGACCGTTCCCTATCGGTTACAGGGAGATGTTTTTGATCTGGAGCAATTGGCTCCCTCTCTCAAGACTGGGAACGATCGAGCCTCTCTGTTTAGTGGATATCTGCATCAAATCTTCCTTTACTACCTATTTGAAAAATATGACGAAGCAACAGAGTTGATTCCAATGGTTCAAGAGTATGAGGATGCGGGAATTGGCTTCTTTTTGATGTCAACTTGGGTGCTTTACCAAGCGTTGATTCAAATTCAACGGTATCCTTCGGCAACACCCTCCGAACAGGTGATGATTCGGGAATTGGTGCAAGTGGCCCAAGATCACCTCCATCAATGGGCAGTTTATGCACCCGAGAACCAAGCTCATCGTTGGCAATTAGTGGCGGCGGAAGTTAATCGGGTTTTGGGTCAAAGAACTGAGGCGATCGAGGCCTATGACTGTGCGATCGCGGATGCTAAAAAAAGTGGTTTTTCCCATGAAGAGGCACTTGCCAATGAGCTAGCAGCAAAGTTCTACCTCCAGTGGGGTAAAGAGAAGGTGGCAGCCGGTTACATGCAAGAGGCCTATTATGGCTATGCCCGTTGGGGGGCTAAGGCAAAAACTGAAGATTTGGAGCGACGCTATCCGCAGTTGTTGAGTCCAATTTTGCGCGCACCCGTACCAGCTTTTAATCCTTTAGAAACGCTGGCAGCGGCCACGATTCCGCAGGCGCTTCGAACCTCCGCCCATTACACTTCTCCAGGCCATGGGAGTGGCACGCCCAGTTCTTCCACGTCTGGTGTGAATGAAATGTTGGATTTGGCGGCGGTGATTCGCACCTCTCAGACCTTGGCGAGCACGATTCAATTGGATGACCTGCTGCGGCAACTGACGCAAATTGTTTTGCAGTGTTCTGGCGGTGATCGCTGTGCCTTGGTGGCTGCTGGGGGTGAAGGTAGGTGGCTGGTGCGGGCGATCGCGCGGCCAGAATCCGTGGAAGTTTGCACAGAACCTTTGGAAACCTGCACGGTTTTGCCGGTGCAGTTAGTGCAGTACGTTAAAAATACTGAAACAATGGTGATGATTGATCAGGGCCAAACCAGCCTGCCGATCACAGATCAATATTTGCTTCAGGAAGCACCTAAAAGTGTGTTGTGCTTGCCGATTTTGAGCCAATCGCAGTTGGTGGCAATTTTATATTTAGAAAATAGTGCGGTGGCGAATGTTTTTACGAACGATCGCCTCTTGGTCTTGAATTTTCTCTGCGCTCAGGCTGCGATTTCCCTTGAAAATTCACGACTGTATCAGCAAGCCCAGACCTATGCCCATCAGCTTGAGCAGTCTCAGTTGCAGGTGGTGCAAAGTGAAAAGATGGCCTCACTAGGGAATTTGGTTGCTGGTGTGGCCCACGAAATTAATAACCCGATCGGCTTCCTCAATGGCAGTATTCAAAATCTTCAGGATTCTATCCAAGATTTGATGGGCCATCTGGGGCTTTACCAGCAATATTATCCCAACCCTGAACCGGCAATTGAAAGCCATGCGAAAGCGATCGAACTGGACTTTTTGAATGAAGATTTACCAACGCTTTTGCAGTCTATGCAGTTGGCAACCGATCGAATCAAAGGAATTAGTAACAGCTTGCGAACTTTCTCGAGGGCAGATACCCAATATAAAATTCAGGCTAATCTTCACGAAGGGATTGATAGCACACTGCTGATTCTGAAGTATCGATTGAAAGCCAATGAATATCGCCCGGCAATTCAAGTTATTCAAGACTATGGAGATGTGCCCCCGATCGATTGTTTTCCAGGGCAACTGAATCAGGTGTTTATGAATTTGCTGGCTAATGCGATCGATATGTTTGATGAGTTGACTCAAGGATCATCCTTTGAGCATTGGGTTGCCCATCCCCAGCAAATTACAATCTGCACCAGGGTTGTGGATCAACAGGTGCAAATTGCCATTCGGGACAATGGCAAGGGCATGAGCGAAGCGGTGCGATCGAATATTTTTGACCACGCCTTCACGACGAAGGCCGTGGGCAAGGGCACTGGCTTGGGATTAGCGATCGCCCGCCAAATTGTGGTGGATAAACACGGAGGGAGTTTGGAGGTGCGATCGGAAATTGGCCAAGGCGCAGAGTTTATGATCCGCTTGCCGATTCATGGGGATTAGGCTGCGGGTCGGTGTCGGTTGGGCTGAGATGATCAACGGCCCCAGCGGACGATGACAGCCCCCCAGGACAAACCGGCCCCAAATCCGGCGAGCGCGAGGGTTTGGCCAGAATGAATTCGGCCGTCCCGTACTGCTTCATCAAGGGCGATCGGGATGGAGGCGGCAGAGGTGTTGCCGTAGCGCTCCAAATTGCTAATGGTTTTTTCGTGGGGTAAACCAAGACGATCGGCCACCGCATCGATGATTCGTTGATTTGCTTGGTGCAACAGCAGCCAATCTACCTGCTCAATCGACCGCTCCGCCCGATGCAAGGCCTTCTCGATCGCCTCGGGAACCCGCTTAACGGCAAAACGATAGACTTCCTGACCGTTCATGGTGATCGGCTGAAAATTGCCTTGGCCCACCACGGTTCCGTTTTTCAGGGGCTGCTCGATCGTTTCCCCCGCCAGGTTCAGCACATGGTTCATGGATCCATCGCTACGTAGCTCGAACCCTAGCAAGGCATCGCTGGCGGTAGGCTGCTCCTGTAGGTCGATCGCCTGCAACACCACAGCCCCAGCCCCGTCGCCAAACAGAATGCAAGTGCCCCGATCGCTCCAATTCACCCAACGAGAGAGCACATCGGCCCCAATCAGCAGCACATTGCGATAGACACCCGATCGCAAAAACTGAGCCGCCGTCACCAAGCCAAACGCAAACCCCGAGCAAGCCGCCGTCAAATCCATGGCCACCGCGTGGCTCGCCCCGATCGCCCCTTGGATGGCCCCAGCACTCCCGAACAAATCATCGGGCGTGGAGGTAGCCAGCAGAATCAAATCCAAATCAACCGCCTGGAGATCCGCCATCGCCAACGCCCGCTGAGCAGCCTTTGCGGCCAACGGCGTGAGGGATTCCTGCGGTTGCGCCAAACGCCGTTGACGGATTCCCGTCCGCGTGGCAATCCACTCGTCGGAGGTTTCAACCAACTGCTCTAGGGCAAGGTTGTCTAAAATTCCATCCGGCAAAGCTGAACCGCTGCCAATGAGGGCGATTCCAAAGGGCGATCGCGTTTGCATTAATTCTCCGAAGCAACAGCCTGCTGCACGCTTTGTTGATACTGGGCTTGGATTCGCTCAATCACATGGGACTCCACAGCCGCCTTGGCGAGGCGGATAGCCCCAAAGGCTGAAGGGGCCCGCGAGCTGCCATGGCCAATAATGCAAACCCCGTTCACGCCCAGCAACAAACCGCCCCCATGCTCCGCATGATCGACCCGTTGCTTAATGCGCTTCAGGTTGTGCTTCAACACCGTGACCCCAATCTTGCCGCGTGTGCCCTTGGGTAGCTCCTCCTTCACCACCTGAAGCATCGCGCTGCCTACAGCTTCCGCGAACTTCAGCAGTACGTTGCCCACAAAGCCATCACAAACAGCCACATCGAACTGACCCGAGAGGATATCGCGCCCCTCGGCATTGCCCGCAAAGTGAATGGCGGGATTTTCCGACAGCAACTGATGGGCCCGCAGGGCCAGCTCATTACCTTTACATTCCTCTTCGCCAATGTTGACCAAGCCCACGTTGGGCCGTTCCACCCCCAAAACATGTTGGCTGTAGATGGAACCCATCACGGCAAATTGCTCTAGGAATTTGGGGCGACAGTCCACATTGGCCCCCACATCCAAGATCAAAACTTGCTTGCCGTTGACCTGGGTTGGCAACACGGCCCCGATCGCGGGGCGTTCAATTCCCGGAATTCGTCCCAACCGCAGCAGTGCCGCCGCCATGGACGCGCCCGAGTGCCCCGCCGAAACCACAGCATCGGCTCGGCCTTCCTTGACCAGATTCGTGGCCACATTAATGGAAGAATTGGGTTTGCGGCGCAGGGCGGTTAATGGCTCTTCGTCCATCTCCACCACACCATCGGCGGGCACAATTTCGAGGTTTGAACCAGCATTGTGCTCTTTCAGGCAAGCCTCGATTTTGTGGGGATCACCGACTAGCAGAACCTTAACCCCCAGTTCTTCGCTGGCGCGCACGGCTCCGGCGACGATTTCTTCGGGGGCATAGTCGCCGCCCATTGCGTCAATTGCGATTCGATCCCCAGTTGACCCCATAGAAGCCGAACACGGTAGAAGTCTCCCAAATTTTACCAGACAGGGTGCAAATGGCTGTCGTTTGGCAATTGGGTTTGGCAATTAGGTTGAATCACTGGGCTTGGCAATTGGGTTTGGCGGCTTTTGGGGGGAGCGGCCGATGGCTGCTGGGGAATGGTGAACCCTGTGGGCCGATGCAACCGAGACTCCGGCCCTAAGTTAGAGTTAAGTTCGGGGCCGATCATCGCTTTGGCTTGGGGTTGTTGGCCACCAAACACTGATCACAGCAAGGTTTAGATGAGCACAGCCCTGTGGCCGGTTGTTTGTGGTGCGGGATTGGCTGCCTGCGCTTGTAGCCTAGATTTGCGGTCTACGATTTGCGGTTCTAAGATCGATTGTCTTCATCCATCCGTTTAATCAGTGCCGATCGAGCCACAGCCGAGGGGTAATGGGGCGATCGCCCTGAATGAAACTGGTTGCATCTCCGGTGATCCCCTGTGATCGATCAAGGGAAGATGGCTCACCATCAACTGCATGAGTGATTTCATGACCGATCATGCGTGATGCACTGGGGGAATCGATCGGAACTCAGATCAACGACTGATTGACCCATCATCGATCACAATCAATTTGAGATTCACAGTCCACTTGATCAGTACTCATTGATGAAACTGATCAGACCGATCACGTTAGCTGATCGCTACTGCTCTAATCCATTAAATCCAGTGATTGGGTGAGGGCGATCGGGAGAATCGGGGCGATCGAGGGTGGTCAAGGTGATCGGAAAGTGATCAAATCGACGGCGATCAAGGCGATCAAATTAATGAAATCGATTGACCTAGAGCCATTTGCATGGCGATCAGGCGATCGATGACATTAATGAAATCCGCAATGAAATCCGCAACCCCAATGCTCAAATATCTTGCGCAATCTACTGTCTGAGCCTGTCGGTGGCCAGGATGCATGGAAATTGAAGCGGCTGTTCAACGAACCTTTGCCACAGGCTCAGCGTCTGGATCGGTGGCGGAAGCGGCAAGACGCTGGATGGCTCTGCCCGATAGCGCTGCCCGATCGAGTTGTTTGCTGGTTCTCGAAAGCAATCAGCTTAAGGGCGTGGTCTTGCCTCGGGATCTCTTGCGGGCCCTGGCCACTCAGCCCAGTCGGCTGCTGGGAACCATTGCCCAGGCCGTCCAACCAATCTTGCTCAAGGACTTGGGGCAATGGATTGGCACCATTGAGGGCCTCCGAACCCTGTTGGATCTGTTTACCCGCCAAGGCCTCGATATTTTGCCCGTGGTGGATGGGGGACTGCGGCCCCTAGGGGTGTTGCCGCTGATGGTCGTCTCCCAAGAGCTGATTTTGCGACTGCAACAACAGGCCGATCACCGTGACCTGGCCGAGCAGCAGTTAATGACTGCCTATGCCGAGATGCGGGGCATGTTGGAAGCCTTGCCGGATCTGGTGCTGGAGTTGTCAACGGAGCAGGCCCATGTGCGGGTGATGCCCACCCAGTTGGCCCAGGTGTCGAATCATGGGGGTGAGCTAATTAATCAGATGGTGGAGATTCTGACGGATTCCACCCGATCGGGCCCTTGGTTGGCCGCCGCGCGGGAAGCCATTCGGCAACAGCGTTCCCTGTCCTTGGAATATTCCCTGCGGCTGGGGGAGCAGGAGGCTTGGTTTATCGCCAACATCGCCCCCACCTCCCACAGCAGCGTGATTTGGGTGGCGCGTGATATCAGCGATCGCAAACGGGCCGAGCGGGCCCTGGCCGAAGCCAATGTCCAACTCAAGGCTTGGATTGATACCCTAGAGCGCCGCAACCAGGAGTTGAAACTGCTGGGCGATCTCAGCGGCCTGCTGCAAACTTGCCTGAGCATCGCTGAGGCGGGCCGTGCCTTGCCCAGTGTGTTGATGGCTTTGTTTCCGCGCTGTAGTGGAGGGGTGTTTTTATACGACGACAGCAAGGGCGTATTTTCCCTGATCAGCCAGTGGGGCGATAGTTTCTCCAGCCAATCGACCTTTGCCTTTCGCCATTGCTGGGCCCTGCGGCGTGGGCGATCACACCGAGTGGAAGCGGGGCCGCAAAACCTGCGCTGTCAGCACGCCTTTGAGGGGTTCATTGGCGAATCTCTCTGTATGCCTTTGGTGGGGCGGGGGCAAACCTTGGGCCTGTTGCACCTTTGCACCCAGCCCAATCAGCGTTTGATTTCCGAATACCAACCCATGGCCACGGCCGTGGCGGAGCACTTGGGCTTGGCCTTGTCTGATATGCAATCGCGCCAAAAACATAACCTGGTGACGCTTCAAGATGAGGATGCACAACTGTTTAATCGGCAATATTTAGAGCAGCGGCTTCAGCGCGACTTGTTAAATATGGCCCGTGCCCAGCAACCCTTGAGTTTGTTGGCGATCGCCCTGGATGGGTTGGCTGTGGCGGAGCGTCTTTCGGGCCAAGATACCAGCCGATATCTGTTGCAACGGGTGGTGATGCGGTTGCGCAACCATATTTCTGAGTTGGAAGCCCTGGGGCGCTACGGCAAATATGACTTGGTGCTGTTGCTGCCCAACACGGAGATTGAGGAAGCCTGTCGCCGAGCGGAGCGGTTGCGCCAACTGTTGTCGTCGTTGGATGCGTCCCTGCTGGAGTTTGCGCCCCAAGGAATTGGCGTGGCGATCGGGATTGCCAGTTTCCCAGACCATGGCCGCACGGCGGCTGAGTTATTGCACCGGGCAGACGTGGCCCTGTATCGGGCCCGATCGGGCAAGGGTAACGGGATTGTGCCCTATAGTTTGCCCGACAGCGATCGCGCCTAGATCGTCCATTCCCGCTCATCGTCCTGATTTCGGCCCTGAGCATCCGGTTCTAGACCGCTACCCGATCGCCGGCCTCGTTAAGATAGAAGGCCCCAAGCGGCGGTTCGCGAACCAAAAGTCGGGCCCTGTCGTCAATTGGCGTTAGAGTAGCCACAATGCGCGATCGACCGTCGCTTTCTACTGTTGTTGAGTTTCGTTGGTATGGTTCAGCAATTGCCCGATCGTCCCCTGCCCGCCGCCGACCAGGTTGATAAAATCACCCTGCCGAAAACTAGCGAATCGGAAACGCTGAAGAAAATTCGCCACACCACTTCCCATGTGATGGCCATGGCGGTGCAGCGCTTGTTTCCCAAGGCCCAAGTGACGATCGGCCCCTGGATCGAAAACGGCTTTTACTACGATTTTGATAGCCCTGAACCCTTCAGTGAAGAGGCGTTGAAGGCGATCAAAAAGGAGATGATCAAAATCATCAACAAAAAGCTGCCGGTGATTCGCGAAGAGGTGTCCCGCGAGGAAGCCAAGCGCCGAATTGAGGCGATCGGGGAACCCTACAAGCTGGAAATCCTCGACGACATCAAAACCGAGCCGATCACGATCTATCACCTGGGCGATCAATGGTGGGATCTTTGCGCCGGGCCCCACCTGGAAAACACCTCGGAAATTAACCCCAAGGCGATCGAACTGGAAACCGTGGCCGGAGCCTATTGGCGCGGTGATGCCACCAAGGCCCAGCTCCAACGGATCTATGGCACGGCCTGGGAAAGCCCCGAGCAACTGACGGAATATAAGCGCCGCAAGGAAGAAGCCCTCAAGCGCGATCACCGCAAACTGGGCAAAGACCTGGGGCTGTTTATCTTTGCCGATCCCGTCGGGCCCGGCTTGCCCCTCTGGACTCCCAAGGGCACGATGCTGCGATCGATCCTGGAGGACTTCCTCAAAGGCGAACAGGTGAAACGTGGCTACTTGCCCGTGGTCACGCCCCACATTGCCCGGGTGGATTTGTTCAAAACCTCCGGCCACTGGCAAAAATACAAGGAAGACATGTTCCCGATGATGGCCGAGTCGCCGGACGAGGCGGCCGCCGAATTGGGCTTTGTGCTGAAGCCGATGAACTGCCCCTTCCACATCCAAATCTTTAAGAGCCAGTTGCGATCGTACCGAGAGCTGCCGATGCGCCTGGCGGAATTTGGCACAGTCTATCGCTACGAGCAGTCCGGCGAGCTGGGCGGCCTAACAAGGGTACGCGGCTTCACGGTGGATGACTCCCACCTATTCGTGGCTCCCGAGCAACTCGACGCGGAATTTCTGAAGGTGGTGGATCTGATCCTGACGGTGTTCAGGGCGCTGCAACTGAAAAACTTCAAAGCGCGCCTTAGCTTCCGCGATCCCGACTCCGACAAGTACATCGGCTCCGATGAGGCCTGGAACAAGGCCCAAAACGCCATTCGATCGGCCGTACAAACTCTGGGCATGAGTTCCTTTGAAGCCCCCGGCGAAGCCGCCTTCTACGGGCCCAAGCTGGACTTTATTTTCCAAGATGCCCTGGAGCGCGAGTGGCAACTGGGGACGGTGCAGGTGGATTACAACCTGCCGGAGCGCTTTGATTTGGAATATGTGGCGGCCGATGGCAGCCGCCAGCGGCCGGTGATGATTCACCGGGCCCCCTTCGGCTCGATCGAGCGGCTGGTGGGCATCCTGATCGAAGAATATGCCGGAGATTTCCCCTTCTGGTTGGCTCCGGAGCAAATTCGGCTGTTGCCCGTGGGCGACAACTTCCGCGACTATGCCGATCAAGTGGTGACGCAGTTGCAGTTGGCGGGCATTCGCGCCACGGTGGATGGTTCGGGCGATCGGCTGGGCAAAATTGTCCGCAACGCCGAAAAGGAAAAAATCCCCGTGATGGCCGTGGTCGGCGAAAAGGAGCTGGAAACCAACAGCCTCAGCCTTCGCACCCGGGCTGACGGCGACTTGGGATCGGTGACGGTGGCCACCACGATCGAACGGGCCACGGCCGCCAACCGCGATCGCACCACCTTCTAAGTAGACTTGTGCCCGAGTTGCTAGTCTAGGGCTATTACTGAGGTGTTGTTGGTCTGGATCATGACTTGATTATTGTCTCTCCCAACCAACAACACTGCCCATTTAGTTCAGCAGAGGCTTCACTGACAGGCGCTAATCTCATGAATTCCTCGCAAACAGCTCAGGTGTCAAAACCTCAACCAGGATTTGGCATTAGTCGAATTGCTATTCAAGGCTACAAGTCAATCGACAATCAATGTTCTATTGATTTGGGTTATCTAACTGTTTTAGCCGGATCTAATAGCTCCGGAAAATCGAGTTTGTTGCAACCGCTCTTAATTCTTAAACAAACTCTGGAATCTCAGTTTAATCCTGGAAGTTTGCTCATTAACGGCGGTTCTGTCAAACTGACTGCGGTGAATCAAATTCGTCCCCTGTCTAATTCAAACAAATCTTCTAACTTAATTATTGAAATTGGATTATCTTCAGGAAGGTTCGCACGACTTAGATTTTCCAAAATTCCCAAAAAGCTAGGATTACAAGTCACCGGCTCTGATTATCTAATAGGAGAGCAAGAGATCTCTCTCAGCAAAAGCCTATCTCGTGAAGATCTATTAAATTTAGTTCGACAACAACTGAAAAACAGTCCTCTTCCTCCAAACCTATATGAGCAATATACAGATAACCCTCTCATCGAAAAAAGCTGCTTTCTTGATTTAGCTTTAAGGGACAATGGCTTTTCAATTTCCTTTAGCCTGTCTGATCAGTATGCGAAGGAAATACGTCGAATCATTCATGTTCCAGGCATTCGGGGAAATCCGGAAAGGGCGTACGAAAAAACAGCTATTGGGCCAGAGTTTACTGGTGTTTTTGATAAGTACGTAGCCAGTGTGGTTCTGTCCTGGAAAACGGAAGATAAAGAAAGGTTTCGGCAATTAACTTGGGATCTTAATGAATTAGGTTTGACTTGGAAGATTGATGCTAAACAAGTGGATGACTCACAGCTTGAGTTACGAGTTGGTCGCTGTCCTGTCGATGGCTCAAGCAGGAATAAGAAATACAAACCCAGTGATACCGTCAACATTGCAGATGTTGGGTTTGGAGTTTCACAGGTTTTACCTGTCTTGGTAGCATTATTGGTTGCAGAGCCAGGGCAGCTTGTCTATATTGAGCAACCCGAAATTCATTTACATCCCAAAGCACAAGTGGCTTTAGCTAAGCTGTTAGTTCGAGCTGCACTTCGGAAAGTTCGGGTCGTTGTCGAAACCCACAGCTCTATCCTGCTACTAGCAATTCAAGCACTGGTTGCTGAAGGGGAACTACCACCTTCGGACACATACCTTCATTGGGTTAGTCGTAATACCGAAGGCATGACTGAAGTGAGTAGCCAGCAACTTGATGAAACTGGTGCTTTTGGTGACTGGCCCGAAGACTTTGCAGATACTATGTTAGATCTTAATAGTCGCTACCTAGATGCCGTGGAAAACACAATATTTGGCTGAGGACTTATCCAGAAAAATACAAAGAACTGAAATGAGCAAAAAAACTGGAAAGAGCCTAGTAATCGATGCTTGCATTGCGCGATCTGCTAGCGAAACCAATCATCCTATCTCTAGTGCATGTCGAGAATGCCTTAAATCAATTCTGAAACATTCGCACCGCATGGTTATAACAAAAGAAATTTCTCGAGAATGGAGAAAGCATCAATCACCATTTGCTCAAGAGTGGCTCAAGACGATGTTTCAAAGAAAAAGACTTCATAGTCTTAAGCCTTCCCAAGTTGAAAACATAGACGGATTAATGGATTTTATTGACACTTTAGAATTTCAGAAAGAGAGAGAGGATGCTTATAAAGATATACATCTCATAGAAGCAGCCATAGCTTCTGACAAGAGGATTATTTCATCGGATGAGAAAACAGCACGAAAGTTTTTCAGCGCTGCGACTGAGACTGTTCCTATCATTGGAGATATCCTGTGGGCTAACCCAGTGAAGCCTGAAGAATCAGTAGCAGATTGGATCGCTCAAGGCACTCCACTGGAACCCGAGAGAACGCTTAAAGCATTTCGACAACGATCGAAAACTGCCCAAGGCTCAAGCTCGCCTGAGAGAATTGGATAGAGTATTTGTCACTTCCATGTCTATCAGATTTACGATATTGCCCAATTTTCATGAATAATTGTGGCTGGTGAATTTTAATCTTTGTTGTTTTCGCTGTAAGCCAGCTACAAGGGATTTTGGGGTCGGTGACGGTGGCCACCACGATCGAACGGGCCACGGCCGCCAACCGCGATCGCACCAATTTTTAGAGTTCAGGGCAGCGCCAGCCCAGAAAAGCTCTAGCCTAGGGAGGTGGAAACGGCCGACCGTGCCCCTGTCCTCGATCGGGGATGTGCCTAGGTTTCTCATTGCCCCATCCTCGATCGTCCAACGGCTCAATAGTTCCCCATCAAGTCCCCATCACAAGTACCGCTTGAACTTTGCGATGAAACTTCAATCCACAATTGCAGCGATCGCCCTGGGTTTACCGCTGCTGCTGACCCCCACCGCTGCCCAAGCCAACGAATACGATCGCTGTGTGCGCGACCTGCGCGACTCCAACATCAGCCCCGACCTGATCGCTAGCTCCTGTGCCTATGTTCTCCACCCCGAGGATTTGGGCGACTGCGTGGAGCGAATTGACGAAAAAACCACCATCGCAGCGGAAGCGGCCCTCAGAACCTGTCGGCAAGCGCGCCGCCCGATCGACACCGCCAACTGTGTGGTCAGCATCTCGCGGGCCGGAGCCGTTGACGGCAGCGCCGTTTTGGAGCACTGTCGCCGCAGTCTGCTGCCCGAACGGTTTGCCCGCTGTGTTACCACCCTGAATCGCCAGGTGACCAGTGACCTGACCACCGCCATGGGCCAATGCATTGACGGGCGCGATCGCCCCCGTGACATGTATCCCGAATATCCCGGGCGATCGGGCAACTGAGATTGGTGACTGAGATCGTAAAACTGAGGCCGTAAATCAGCGTTTTGGTTGATTTGGGTTCCAGTTGGTTTGGGTTCGATCGGGTTTGGCCCACCTGTCTGTGGCCCTGCCAAGCCCACACCCTCTTCAAGAGAACTGGATCTATCTCCTAGGGTTAAGCCGCAGTCGTTGAGGCTGAACCGCTAACCCCAGGAGATAGACCCAATCCCAGTGATCTCAATTGTGGGCAGGATATTCAATCCTGAAGCCTATTAGGTGTTGGTTGATAGTTTTTGGATGGTTGGTGGATTGTTCACGGCATGGTGCCCCCTCTCACCTTGCCTAGTGCCCTCGGAAATTCCTACTCGCTGCGGCCCACCAATTTGGGAATCGGTGGCGCAACGGGCAACAGGTTGGCATCCTTGGTGACAATGTGGCCCACGTAGAAAGCTCCCGCTTCAATGTTCAGGGCGCTAACCACCACATCCCCCTCCAGGCGTGAGGTGCGCGTTAGGGTCAGACTCCCTTCGGCCACAATACTGGCCTTCACTGTGCCGTGAATGATAATGTTGCCGGCTTTGACCTCGGGCCCTTCGATCGAGCCAGTCGCCGAAATCTCCAAATCCCCATTCACTTCCACCGTGCCCCGCACCGCACCATCAACCCGTAAACCGCCCTGGACTCTTAAGTTTCCTTGAAAATCACTTCCCTCAGCCAGATAGGTCACTGACGGCATTAGTTTTTTGCTACGTCCAAACATCGGTTAACTCCAGAGTCACTATTGCATTGATCCATCCCCGCTTTCCTCCCAGCACGCGGCCTCGCGATCGAGGCCTGCTTCATTTTTCAACTCCTTGAAATTGCTTGAACTCCTTTGCAAGTTTGCTGGGTCATTGACCCAGGTGGTGTTGCCATCAACAACAATTTATACTTCCGATCCTTGTTATTTTTCTGACCTCTTAGTTTTTCCGTTCCCTGCGTTTAAGGCGTGTTACTGATGGTGGCTTGCTCTAGGGGATAGAGTTGTCTTGAGATAAATGTCCACAGCCTGATTTCAGGGTTTTTACGGACAAGATGCACTGATTTGGGTAATGGATAAAACTGTGAATCAACCATCGCCAAACGGTTCTGAGCTGGTGGTTGATGGAAGAGGATCAAACAGGGGCTAAGTTCTAAAATTCCCAAAAATTGCCCAAAATAAGCTCGAAATCCTGAAAAATTTGATTTTTCTCGACAATGATCGCCAAGAATTTTCTGAACGACGGTTTTCTAAATTTCAGAACAATCAATGCGACTCAGAACCTAGGAACCCAAACGAACGTAAATCAATCACGGTCGGTCTTTGGGCGTAATTTTGCCAGAATCGTTGACCTGTAATTGATGGTGAGTTGAGTCATGGGCGAGGGCTGCTGAATTGGGATGCAGCTTTACCCGTGACGGGTCATGCCCCCTGAAGGATCGTGGGACATTTTGGAGAAGCAATGATTGCAAGACAATCGGAAGGATCTATTTTGAAGGATCTATAGGGTATGACAATAGGGTATGGCGATCGATTGGCAATTTCGGCTCGGTTGTGCTGTGTGGTCTTATCCCGGTTGGGTGAGTTCCGTCTATCCTGCGGGAACTTCGGGGCAAAAAGCCCTGCGTTGTTATGGCGAGCGGTTTTGGACCGTTGAGGGCAACACGACGTTTTATGGTGTGCCAACGGCAGCCACGGTGCAGCGCTGGGGATCGTTGGTTCCCGATGGATTTCGCTTTTGCCTGAAGTTGCCTCGGGATGTGACCCATCTGGGGCCCTTGCTCGATCGCGGGCCAGCGGCGTTGGCCTTTGCGGAGCGGGCGGCGGCCTTGGGCGATCGGTGCGGGCCCTTGTTTGCCCAGCTTCCTCCTAGCTACGGCCCCAGCCAGAGTGCAGATTTGCGACAGTTTTTGAGTCAATGGCGACAGTCAACCGATGTCCCTTTGGCGTTGGAGGTGCGTCACCGGGATTGGTTTTTGCCCCATTGGCGCGATCGCCTCAACGGTTGGTTACGAGAGCTGGGAATGGGTCGGGTGGTGTTGGATACGCGGCCCATTTATCGGGGTCTGGATTTGGCCCGGGAAGATCCCCAACGGCAATCCCAACGGCGCAAACCGGATTTGCCGCTGCAAGCCTGTGTAACGGCGGAGTTCGCGATCGTCCGGTTCATTTCCCACCCGGAAGCCTGGCGCAATGAGGCTTATTTGTTGGAATGGCGCGATCGGGTGTTGCGCTGGCTGGAGCGAGGGGTGCAACTGTATTTTTTTGTCCATTGCCCGATCGAGGATCATTCGCCCCACACGGCCCGCCAGTTTCAGGCTCTGCTAGAGGCGGCGACGGTTCCGGCCGTGGCCGCGATCGCCCCTTTGCCTTGGAATCAGTTATCAGTCACCGAAGGCGCGGCCGCAATGGCCAGGGATCGGACTGGGGGCGATCGCTCCGGATCCCAAAACGATCAGCTTTCCCTGTTTTAGGGGGCCGTATTTTGAGGGAGCCGTATTTTGAGAGAAAGAGACCGCAGCGAAGCGACTACATCAGACCGGTGCGATCGACCAACAGGGCCACACCTGCCGAAAAGGCCGTAATGCCCATCGCGATCCAGGGGCTTTGACCAAAGGCCACCGCGAAGGACACGGCCACACCGGCCCCAACGGCAGCGGAAATAACACCAGTGACCAAATCTTTTTGCTCGGGTTGCATGGTTTTTTTCCTTGATGATTTCTTAAACAAAAGGCACTAATAAGAACCGCTAATGAGCGGTTGTGCTGTCCCAAATTACCATCCCGATTTCACTGGGCGTTTAGGGAAAGCCTGGCTTTGCAATTAACCTTTAATAAGCTTGAAAATTCTTGAAGTTTCGCGATAAAAATTCACACATTAGCCAAATTTTCGTCGATCAGAACGTAATAAACGGCAATGAATAAACGAATAACAGTTCCAATGCAGTCGCCTAAAAACGGGATCGCCAAGAGCCGATCGGTGAAATAGCCGTGAAATAGCTAGGGAGTTGGTCAACAGGCATCTAGGAGATAGAAAAACCGTGAAAGTCTGTGAAAAAGATAAGAAACGGTTGATTCAGAACAGGGTGGTTGAAACTGATCAATCAAAACTCATCTTCTATCCTAGGAACTGCTTTACAGGGTGGTTGAAACTGATCAATCAAAACTCATCTTCTATCCTAGGGACTGCTTTGGATAAAACGCAGCCCGCTGATGAGGGGTTCCCCATTGGGCGATCGCTCGATCGGGGCATGGGGCCCCGATGGGGTTGGGTAAAACAGCTCGACGGAACAAAGGGGTGCGGGTTGTTCCTCGCCCGCATCGTAGGGACAGCCATAGTACACCAGGCGATCGGCCAGGCGCTGGGTTTCGATCGGGCGAAAAGCTTGATTATTGTTCAAAATTCTGACGTAAGCTAAGGCGGCCACTTGGGAGATGGGCCGATAAAACGACAGGCTGTAGCTAACGGATTCCGTGCCATTCCGCTGTGCAATCAGAGACAGGTTGTTAAAGGGATAAATCCGCACCGAGCAGGGGGAGGTCACGTCATAAAACCCGCAGGCTCGATTCAGCGCTTGCACCTGTTGAAAGCGCGATCGATTGAAGGGTTGGCGACTGAAGCGCCCATCTTCCACATCCTCCAGAGGCTCCACTGGCTCAGACGCGGGTAAACCCGCCGGGGCAAGGGCTTCCGAAGTGATTTCCCATAGTTCCGCACGACAAGGGGCCGCCCCCCGATTGCAATTCTGGGGCCGCTGGCCGTCGGGGCCCACCTGATAGATTTGGGATCCTTCAATCAGAAGCCCCTGTTGATCATTCAGCCAAAGGGGATTGGAAAAGCGGCCGCGATACTCAATGGCGCGGTTGGCCGTGCCGTGGCGCTCAACGGTGGTGGTGTCATCTGGCTCGATCGTGATCGATTGCCCCGTGCCGCTGCCTCCCAAAAAGTTGAAGGAGCGCCGGCCAATGAAGGGAAGTGCGCTGGGCGCTTGGCTCAAGGGGCCCAGCCGATCAGTAACGGGGGCGCGGGGAAACGCGATGGCCCGGGGATGGCGGGGGGCGATCGCGCTTTGCATCCCAATGGCCTGAGCGGGCCCGGAACTCCACAAGCCCCACAACAGGGCGATCGGGAAAGCAAGACTTCGGCCCCGTTGGCTCCAAACCGATAGTGCGCCGTGATTCAACAAGAGATTCATAAATCGATGATGGCTTGGATAGCGGGCAGCCGGAAGAAGCAGGGGACGATCGCCCGGTCTGGCCCTAGGGTTGGACAGGATCTCCCGCAAGATGATCGAGCGTTTCGAGCGATCGCCCTTCAGCCCGACCAGATCCTTAGCCCGCCAGCGATCGCTGCGGTTGTCCCCAAATCACCCGCTCATGCTTGTAAATCACTAGCCCCGGCTTAGCACCCTTGGGTTTGTATAGATGCCGGGGTTCCGTGTAAATCACGGGAACCTGTTCTGCCTGCCGGGCCCGGCTGTAGCGGGCGGCCAGATCGGCGGTAAATTGCAAATCGGCGCGATCGGGCTGGGATCCCGCTGGCATCCGCAACAGCACGTGGCTACCGGGAATTTCCTGGGCATGGAACCACAAATCATAGGCCGTGGCCAACCGGAAGGAGAGCCGATCGTTCTGGGCGTTGTTGCGGCCAATCCAGACTTCATAGCCGCTGGGGGTGGTGAATTTGCGAAACCCTTCGCCGGGGTCGGGCAAGGCGCGACGATAGCCCGGATCCTCCAGGTAGCCTTCCTGCACCAGCTCATCGCGAATTTCTTCGAGGGCGCTCAGATCCTCGGGGCCACCGTAGTCCTCAAATTCACTGAGGCTTTCTTCCACCTCTTCCAGGTAGGCCAATTCACTGCGGGCGGCCATCAGCAACGGTTCGATCGCGCTGCGGGAGCGATCGAGCTTTTGATATTTTTTGTAGAGCTGTTGGGCGTTTTGCACGCCGGTTTTCGCCGGATCCAGGGCGATGGTCACGGGTGCGCCGGTCTCGAAGTCTGGCAGGCTGATCCGATCCATTCCCGGTTGCCAATGGTGTAGATGGGCCATCAACAGATCAGCCCGCGATCGAAACTGGTCGGCCTCGGCGGATTGGGCCAGGCGATCGGTAAATTCTTCAACTTTTTTGCGCAGCTTGCTGGCGAGGTTGCTCACCTTTTGCCGCAACTGTTGCCAAAGCCGCTGGAAGGCTTCCCGATCGAGCCGATCGCCATAGTAGCGATCGAGCAATTCTTGCACCGACGGGGCCGATCGCTGCTCCTGCCACCCCAGCACGTCGTAACCCGCTTCCGTCCAACCGGGCGCAAAGTCTCCCATCTCCAGCCGTTTCAGCCAGCCTTGCCAAACCTCAAACAGCCGCTGCTGGGTTGTTAGCTCCAGGGTTTCCACCGGTTTCTGAGGGTCAATTTCGGCCGCAGTCAGCAGGCTTTTAACCAACGGCGAGCTGAGGCCGCGATAGGTTTTCAGCAGTTGGCGACTGATGGGGCCAGGAATCAAGGAAACCCGCTCCCACCAGCGATCGAAGGATTCGGTTGGTTGCGGTGTGGCCTCCGTCAGTTTGGGCGGCGCACTGTAGCGATCGCCCGTTTGAATCGGCCGCACCCGCGACTGCTGGGCGCTCACCTGGTGGGCTGCGGTGACGATCGTGCCGTCCGCCGTGGTCAGAATGGCATTGCTGTACTTGCCCATAATTTCCACGTACAGGTGCCACAGGGGCGGATCGCCCGGCCGCTTAGCAAATTGCAAATCCACCACCCGCTCCCAGGGGGCCACCTCCGCAAAAGACACCAGGGCCAAGCCTTTCAGTTGATGCAACAACTGTTGGCTAAAGGTGAAGGTGTCCGGTTCCTTGGGCGGGGCGGCTCCGATGCAAAGCCGCGCCGCCTGGGGATGCCAGGAAATGCCCAACCAACCGCGCCGCTCGATCGTCCGCAGGCAAAGGTAAACCGTGAAGCGATCGCGCTGAAAAACCTGTTCCAAGCGGGCCGGTAACCAGTCGCGCCGCAGTTCCCACAAACTCGCTATCAGGGTGGTGTAATCAACGGGTTGCATGGGTCACTCTCGGGCGGGCAACGGATCAAGCGGCGGGTCAGGGCGATCGGGACGATCGGGCCAATAGGCAAACCACTAGGGTTTGGGACGGCGGTAGAAGGGGCGATTGACCACCTCAGCGGTGATGAATTTATTCCGAATTTGCACCTCCAAGGCTTGCCCCACTTCCGCCAGGGCCGTGGGCACGTAGGCCAGGGCGATCGGGCGACTGAGGGTGGGGGAAAATGTCCCGCTGGTGACGATGCCCACCGGCTCGCCCTGGTGCAACACCGGGTAATCGTGGCGGGCAATGTGGCGATCGGGCAAGCTCAACCCCACCAGGCGGCGGGGAATACCGGCCGCCTGTTGAGCCTCCAAGGCCGCCCGCCCGATGAAGTCTCCCTTGCGATCGAGATGCACCAGCCAATCTAAGCTGCCTTCAAAGGGCGTGGTTTCCTCGGTGATGTCCTGGCCATAGAGGGCCATGGCCGCTTCCAAACGCAGGGTATCGCGGGATCCCAGCCCACAAGGAGCCACGCCCGCTTCAATTAACCGTTGCCAAAGCCGTTGGCCCGCCTCCAGATCCAGCATGATTTCAAAGCCATCTTCACCGGTGTAGCCGGTGCGGGCCATGAAAACGGGATCGGTTCCCAGGTGCGTGCGAATCGATCGATAGAACTTCAATTGTCCCAAATCCGCCGTGATCCAGGGTTGCAGGGTGGCGGCGGCGGTTGGGCCCTGCACCGCAATCAGGATTTGCTCGGGCGATTGATCAATAACCGTCACCGCCGGATCCAGGTGAGCTGCCAACCAAGCCAGATCCTTGGCCGTGGTGGCAGCGTTAATGATCACCGTGGCCCGATCGATCCCTTCGCTATAGACAATCAGGTCATCCACAATGCCGCCCTGTTCATTCAGCAGCACCGTATATTTCCCTTGCCCCGGCTGGAGCGGGCTGAGATCGCTGGGCACTAACTGCCCTAAGGCTGTTTGCCAGGGGCCTTGCAGTGCCAGCTTGCCCATGTGAGAAATGTCAAAACAGCCCACACCCGATCGCACGGTTCGGTGCTCTTCCATCAGGCCAGCAAACTGCACTGGCATTTCCCAACCGCCAAAGCCGGTCATTTTTGCGCCCAACTCAACACAGGCGGCAAACAAGGGGGTACGGCGTAGCTCGATCGCGCTCAAGGGATTGTCCTCAAGGGTAGAAATTGGGGCTTTTCCCATTATGCCGGGTTGCTCACGCCGCCATCAAAAAGGAGCGATCCCATGATCTGGATCGCTCCTCGGAATGACGCTTAATCAGGATGCATCAAGCGGCTGCATCCAATTGCTGAGGTTGGGCGCTGCCCCCATGACCCGCTCCCCGATCGAGCCGAGCGATCGGGTCACAGGGCTGAACACCTAGTCTTCCTCATCGAAATCTTCACCGCCGTCGGTGTAGCTCTCTTCCTCTTCCTCATCGCCGCCGCTGGTGTAGCGGCTGCCGTAGCTGCCACCAATGTCCTCATCATCAATGATCGCCGGGTTGCGACTCAGACCATAGGCCGCCTCAGCTCCCAGGTCGATCGTCCCTTCCAGCTCATAGGCCCGCGCCGTGCGATCGTCCAGCACCACATCGGCCAGTTCCCCATCGTCGCCGTAGAGCGGATCGGTCAGGGTATAGCCCGTGGTTTCGTAGGGGCTAATTTCATCCACCAGGCCTTCTTCGTAGGCATTGAAGCCCGTACCCGCCGGAATCAGACGACCGATGATCACGTTTTCCTTCAGGCCACGCAGCCAATCGGATTTGCCCTCGATCGCCGCCTCCGTCAGCACCCGCGTGGTTTCTTGGAAACTGGCCGCCGAAATGAAACTGTCCGTGTTCAGCGAAGCCTTGGTGATCCCCAACAGCACGGGCGTGTAAAGGGCCGGAGCCGCGCCGGTAATTGACATGGCTTCGTTGACCCGCTCCACCTGTTGCAGTTCCACCAACTCACCCGGCAGCATCGTCGTATCGCCACCGTCATCGATCCGCACCTTGGAGGTCATCTGCCGCACAATCACTTCAATGTGCTTGTCGGAGATTTCAATTCCCTGGGATTGGTACACGGACTGTACTTCATCCACCAGGAACTTCTGCACCCGCTGCAAGCTGTCGAGGGCCGCTTCGTAGGGCGACATCAACTCCGCGTAGTAGTTGTAGAAGATTTCCAGGGTTTCGTGGGGGTTGGCCGGGCCGTCGGTCAGCGGTTCCGCCACGTTCGCCGCTTGACCATCGACCACCTGCACGTTTTGGCCGGCTCGAATCGGGTATTCCGCCAAGGTGCCATCGTTCTCGATGATCTTGACTTCCACCGTGTCATCTTCCCCATAGACCACTTGGGCCGTACCGGGACGACGGGCCAACACGCAGGCTTCCTTGGGCTTCCGGGCTTCCAGCAGTTCCTCAATCCGGGGCAGACCCTGGATGATGTCTCCGGTTTTGGTGCGCTCAAACACCAGCAGCACGAGGTTGTCACCCCGCTGCACCAGGTCGCCATCGTCAATGTGCAACACGGCTTGGGAGGACACGCGGTAGGGGCGTGCCACCCGCAACACCACGTGATCTTCCCCGATCGACAGCACTTGGCCCGATTCGGTGCTGACCTGACCGGGGGCAATTTCGCTCTTGCCCGCCACCACCAGGTCATCCACCTTCACGGTTGGGGCTTCTTGGGTTGCCACCGTCAACTGATCGGTGGGGCGCATGATCAACAACCGTCGCAGGCTTTCACCATCGCCGCGAATACCGCGCACTTCCCCGCCGTCTTTGGCTTGGATTTCGGTGCGGGCCACCACGGCTCCCGGATCCACCCGATCGCCGTCCTTCACCAGCAGCCGCGTGTGGGTGCTGCCCTGGGTCGGATCCGCCGACACGTCCCGCCGCACCACCAGGGATTCCAAAATCACCAGTTGCAGGCGCTTGATCTCTTCGTCCGTGGGATCATCCACCAGTTCAATATCGGCGGCCAACTGCGGCGTACCCTTATCCATTTCCAGGATCAGTTGGGTGCGCAGCAGGTCAATCCCTTCCACGGACTTAACCCGCTCACCGTCCTTGAACGGAATCCGCTGCACGGCCCGCAGTTTGATCGATCGCCCGGCTTCTTCGGCGGAATCTTGGCTCGGCACGGCCGGCTCATCGGGCACGGTGAATTCAATCACCGGCCGCAGCAACAGCCCGGACCCTTCCGGCGTTTCCACATATTCCACACAAACCAGCTCTTCGGCCGGCAAGCCCGGAATGATGTCTTGGCCGGGGGTGATGATTTGCCCATCGACGGTGGCCACCAAGTCCGGATCATCGACCATCCGCAGGTCACCGGGCTTGATCGAAATTTCCCGCAGAATGTCGTTCTTTTGGATCACTTCCACGATCCCGGCGCTCTGGCAGAAGATGTCTTTGACAATCTCCGTGCCCGCTTCCACATATTGACCGTCTTCCACCATCAACAGGGAGATGTCCTTGTTGATTTCGTGGGTTTCTTCGGGAATCCAAAGCAGCGTGCCCCCTTGGAGCACCTCATAGCCCTGTTTGCCCTTGGCTTTTTTAGCCACTTCCACGCCGGAGTAGCGCAGAATCCCGCCGGTGCTGGTGCGGTAGTGATCGTCAATCAGCTCGGCCACCACTTGGTTGTGCAACACCTTGGTGCCGGGGGTGGCAATCAGGGAGAACAGTTGTCCCCGATCGGTCTCAATCAGGTAGTGATCACGACCTTGGGCGCTTTCGGTGCGGATCCGAGCTTCGTTCAGCAACACCGAGGCGGTGATGATTTCAATTTCCCGGCTGCCGGCCTTGCCGTCGGCCTCGGCCACCTCGATCGGGAGGCGCACCACCCCGCCATGTTCCGTCACCAGGCGAGTTTCCGCCAAAATGCTGTTGGCTTCTACCACGCTGCCATTTTTGACCGTGGGTTCAGCCCCCGGCGGCAGGTTGTAGACTTCCCCAGACAGCACCCAAATCAGCCCACTCCGTTGAGCAATCCGGGTGGTGTTGCCCTGGCGGTCTTTTTTCTCTTCGGGATAGACTCCATCGAACAGCACCTCACCGGCCATGTCCGAAGGCACGTCTTTGGTGGCTTTTTCCGTGGATTTCCGGGTGGTGCGCCCTTGGGCTTGCACCTCCACCAGCATTTGGCCCAGCTTCACTTCCTCGCCGCTGCGGGCAATCAGGATCGAACCTTGGCTGGCTTCAAAGGTTTCCTTTTTGCCGCTGGCTTCCACGGTGAGTTTGGTAGGCGCTTCCAGCAACAGGGCATCTTCCCCGTGGCGGGTACGGAAGGAGCGGGCCCGTAGATTTTTGGGATATTTGACCACCCCATCAAAGGGCGCACGAATTTGACCGGCCACTTCCCCGGTGAAAACACCCCCCGTGTGGAAGGTGCGCATGGTGAGCTGGGTCCCGGGTTCCCCGATCGACTGGGCGGCAATAATTCCCACCGCTTCGCCCATGTCCACCATGCTGCCGTGGGCCAAGCTCCAGCCATAGCACTTTTGGCAGACCGATCGGGCCGCTTCACAGGTCAGGGGCGATCGGACGATCACCTCTTCCACGCCCGCCGCTTCGATTTCCTTGGCCAACTCATCGGAAATGTCTTGGTTGCGGGCCGCCAGCACCTCGCCGGTTTGCGGATGAACCACATCCACCGCCACCACCCGACCCAACAGCCGGGAGCTAATCGGAATCAGGATTTTTTCATCGTCGGTCATGGCCCGAACCGGAATTCCCCGCTCCGTGCCGCAATCGGTTTCCCGAATGATCGTGTCCTGGGACACGTCCACCAATCGGCGCGTTAGGTAGCCGGAGTCCGCCGTGCGCAATGCCGTGTCCACCAACCCCTTACGGGCCCCGTAGGAGGAAATGATGTATTCGGTAACGGTCAGCCCTTCGCGGAAGTTGGTTTTAATCGGCAAGTCGATGATTTCCCCTTGGGGGTTGGCCATCAAGCCGCGCATCCCCACCAACTGGCGCACCTGGGACAGGTTCCCCCGTGCCCCGGAGAAGGCCATCATGTAGACAGAGTTCAGGGGATCGTTGGCCTCGAAGTTGCGTACCACCTCATCTTTCAGGTTTTCGCTGGTGCCGTTCCAGGTGTCGATTACCTTTTGGAAGCGCTCCACTTCCGTGATTTCCCCGCGCACATATTTGGTTTCCGTGCGGCGGATTTCCTCTTCTGCGGCTTCCAGTAGTTGGCGCTTAATGGGCGGAATTTGCAGGTCATCGACGCTAATCGAGACCCCGGCGCGGGTGGCGAATTTAAAGCCCAGATCCTTCAGGGCATCGGCGAGCTGGGAGGTGCGGGCCGTCCCATAGTGGGTAAAGGCCCAGGCAATCAGGTTCCGCAGTTGACCCTTACGGATCACGCGGTTGTAAAAGATGGGTTGGGTCGGTTGGTCAGCCATGATCG
Source organism: Limnothrix sp. HT2024 (assembly GCF_059138625.1). NCBI lineage: Bacteria > Bacillati > Cyanobacteriota > Cyanophyceae > Pseudanabaenales > Pseudanabaenaceae > Limnothrix > Limnothrix sp. HT2024. The sequence goes on along the minus strand of NZ_CM181121.1, from coordinate 2,285,235 downwards.
GTTCGATCTTGTTGCGGTGATGGGGCCAGGCGGGGAAAGGCGATCGCCCCGATCGGGGCCAGGGCCAACGGGGCGATCGCGCAGGCTGGATTAGCCGATGCTGAGGACAGCCTGTTGAATCGTTTGGTTCAGCAAAATGCGACCCGGTGTGGTGCGGATATATTGGGTCAGCAGTTCACCATCGCACTCGCGCCGGAGGCTGAGGGGGCGGCGGGTCTTTTTGCCCAGGGTGATGGTGGTGGCGGTGCTGCCTGCGGGAATCGTCACGGACTCGGCCGGCTGGGCCACCCGAATCGTCACCTGCTCCGGCGTAATCCGAATCACTTGCCCCGTGGCCGGCGCGCTCACACCGGCCGCCAAGGCCGTGCCTTCGACCACCACATGGCCATTGTTAATCACGGGGGTTTCACCATTCAGGGATACATCGATGGTGTCTTCGCCCACCATCACCCACTGCTCCCCAACTCCCTCGTCATGCTCCACGGGGCCGTTGTATTGCACCCAAACATAGGTATGGAGACCCACCTTGCCCCGATCGTAGGCGATCGTCGCATCATCCAGGCTGGCAAAGTAGCGCAGCACATCGGCTTTCTGGTTCGGGTTTTCGGCCGTTAGGTAGTAACAGCCCAACACCATGTCTTGGCTAGGGGTAATAATCGGGCGACCCGTAGCCGGGGACAGCACATTGTTAGAAGCGAGCATCAGCAAGCGCGCTTCCGCCTGAGCTTCCAAAGATAGGGGCACGTGTACCGCCATTTGGTCGCCGTCAAAGTCCGCGTTAAAGGCCGGACAGACCAGCGGGTGCAACTGAATAGCGCGCCCATCCACCAGAATCGGTTCAAAGGCCTGAATCCCCAACCGGTGCAGGGTCGGAGCGCGGTTCAGCATCACCGGGTGGCCGTCAATCACCTCTTCCAGCACATCCCAAACAGCGGGATCGTTGCGCTGGATCATCTTCTTGGCGGCCTTGATGTTGTTGACCAGACCTTGCTTAATCAGCCGGTGAATCACGAAGGGCTGGAACAGCTCGATCGCCATTTCCCGAGGCAGACCGCATTGGTGAATCTTCAGATTCGGCCCCACCACGATTACGGAACGGCCGGAGTAGTCCACCCGTTTACCCAGCAGGTTTTGGCGGAACCGACCCTGTTTCCCTTCAATGATGTCCGACAGGGACTTCAGGGGGCGGTTGTTGGCTCCCACCACTGTTCGACCCCGCCGACCGTTATCGATCAGCGCATCCACGGCTTCCTGCAACATCCGCTTTTCGTTACGGACGATGATTTCCGGAGCCAGGATCTCTTGCAAACGAGCCAACCGGTTGTTGCGGTTAATCACCCGACGATAGAGATCGTTCAAGTCCGAGGTGGCAAAGCGACCGCCATCCAACTGCACCATCGGGCGCAGGTCGGGCGGAATCACCGGAATCACATCCAGCACCATCCACTCGGCCTTCGCCCCGGTAGCCACAAAGTTGTCAATCACCCGCAGGCGCTTGATCAACTTAGCCCGCTTTTGTCCCTTGGCCGTGGCGATTTCTTCCCGCAGGCGCTCGGCTTCCTGCTCCAGGGGAATATCCTGCAACAGGCGCTGAATCGCTTCGGCCCCGATGCCCACTTCCACGCCTTCGAGGTCTGAATCATCGGCGTAGAGGCGGTCTTCAATCTCAATCCACTGCTCTTCGCTTAGCAGTTGCTTGTAGCTGAGATCCGCCGCATTGCCCGGATCAAGCACCACGTAGGAGTTGAAATACACCACCTGCTCCACATCGCGCAGGGGCATATCCAACAGGATTGCCATGTAACTGGGGATCCCCTTCAGGTACCAGACGTGGGTCACCGGGGCCGCCAGTTTGATGAAGCCCATCCGGTGACGACGCACCCGCGATTCGGTCACTTCCACGCCGCAACGTTCGCAGACAATACCGCGGTGGCGCACCCGCTTGTATTTGCCACAGTGGCATTCCCAATCCTTGGCGGGGCCAAAAATCCGCTCGCAGAATAGCCCGTCCATTTCGGGCTTCAGGGTGCGGTAGTTGATCGTTTCGGGCTTGGTCACTTCACCGACGATTTGACCATTGGGCAAGGTACGCTCGCCCCATTGGCGAATCCGCTCGGGCGAGGCGATGCCGATCTTTACGTAGTCAAAGCGCTGCTTGAGTTTCGACATGGTTGTTCGGTGACGGTGGGCAATCAGCAGGCAAACGGGAATGGGTCGATCGCCCCAGAGAAGCAATTAAGGGGGCGATCGATCCGCAGAACTCACACCTTACTCGTCGTCAAACCCTTCACGGGCAAACACTTCGTAAGTGGGACGGGTGGGCGCACGGCGAACACCGGGGATATCGATCATCAGGTCTACCTCCACATCGCGGCTGGTGCCGTCGTCTTGGATTTCGCTCTTGTGGACGGCGATGTCCAGGCAGAGGGACTGCAACTCGCGCATCAGCACCTTGAAGGATTCCGGCGTGCCGGGGCGCGGGATCGCTTTGCCCTTGACGATCGCGTTGAGGGCTTCGTTGCGGCCCTGCATGTCGTCGGACTTGACCGTCAACAGCTCTTGCAGAATGTAGGCAGCCCCGAAGGCTTCCAGGGCCCACACTTCCATTTCCCCGAATCGCTGACCGCCCTGTTGGGCCTTACCGCCGAGGGGCTGTTGGGTTACCAGCGAGTAGGGGCCGGTGCTGCGGGCGTGGATCTTGTCATCGACCAAGTGGACTAGCTTCAGCATGTAGCCCTTGCCGACGGTGACGGGGCGATCGAACGGTTCTCCCGTCCGGCCGTCGTAGACCGTGATTTTGCCGGGATTCGTCGGCTCAAACAGCCAGTCCTTGCCGGTTTCGTCGCGGGCTTCCTGCAACTTGCCATGCACCGCCAAGCGGGAGGCTTCTGCCCCGTACATTTCGTCAAAGGGCGTGACCTTGAAGCGCATCCCCAACTGCTCACCGGCCCAACCCAGCAAGCACTCAAACACCTGACCCACGTTCATCCGGGAGGGCACCCCTAGCGGGTTCAACACCACATCGACCGGGCTACCGTCGGGCAAGAAAGGCATATCTTCCACGGGCAGGATCTTGGAGATGATCCCCTTGTTGCCGTGGCGGCCAGCCATCTTGTCGCCCACTTGGATTTTCCGCTTTTGGGCCACGTAAACCCGCACGACCATGTTCGCGCCTGGGGGCAGCTCGTCGCCCTGCTCTCGGGTAAATACCCGCACATCAACAACGCGCCCCTTTTCACCATTGGGCACGCGCAGGGAGTTGTCGCGCACGTCCCGAGCCTTCTCGCCGAAGATTGCCCGCAGTAGTTTTTCTTCCGGCGGTTGATCCGATTCACCCTTGGGCGTGACTTTGCCGACCAGGATGTCACCGGATTCCACCCAAGCGCCGATCCGGATGATGCCGTGCTCGTCCAGTTGCCGCAGGGCATCTTCCCCGACGTTGGGAATTTCGCGGGTGATTTCTTCGGGGCCGAGCTTGGTTTGGCGGGCTTCAATCTCGAATTTTTCAACGTGGATCGAGGTATAGACATCCTCGGCCACCAGGCGCTCACTGATTAGGATTGCGTCTTCGTAGTTGTAGCCTTCCCAGGGCATGTAAACGACGGTGACGTTTTGCCCCAGGGCCAGCTCGCCGCCTTCAGTGGAAGAGCCGTCGGCCAGCACTTGCCCCGCCACGACGCGCTCGCCACTGTAGACCAAGGGGCGCTGGTTCAAGCAGGTGTCCTGGTTCGATCGCTGGTATTTTTGCAACTCGTATTCCAGGATGTTGCCGTCCGGATCCTTGACGCGGATTTCCTTCGCGGACACGTAGACCACTTCCCCAGCGGTGCGAGAGACGATCACCATCCCCGAGTCGCGGGCGGCCTGGGCTTCCAGACCCGTGCCCACCAAGGGGCGTTCGGGCCGCAACAGGGGCACGGCTTGCCGTTGCATGTTCGATCCCATCAGGGCCCGGTTTGCGTCGTCATGCTCCAGGAACGGAATCAAAGACGTGGCTACCGAGATGATTTGTACCGGGGAAACGGCGATGTAGTCCACCTGGTCAGGGGTGGTGGTGGTGAACTCCTGGCGGTAGCGCACGGGCACCGATTCCCCGAGGATGTAGCCGTTTTCGTCCATGGGCACATCCCCAGGCGCGACGCGCACATCGTCCTCTTCGTCGGCAGTCATGTAGATCGGCCGGCGATCGAGCCGGACGCGGCCATTTTCCACCGGGAAGACCGGGGTGGTAATGAATCCGTAGGGGTTGACGCGGGCATGGGTCGCCAAGGAACCAATCAAACCGGCGTTCGGGCCTTCCGGCGTTTCGATCGGGCAGATCCGGCCATGGTGGCTGGGGTGAATGTCGCGCACCGCAAAGCCCGCCCGCTCCCGGGTCAGACCACCGGGGCCCAAGGCGCTGAGGCGACGCTTGTGGGTCAACTCCGCCAAGGGATTGGTCTGATCCATGAACTGGGACAGTTGGCTGGAGCCGAAGAACTCCTTAATCGCCGCCACCAGGGGTTTCGGGTTCACCAAGGAAGCGGGCGTTAGGGAATCCGCATCGGAAACGGTCATCCGTTCGCGAATGATCCGCTCCAATCGGTTCAAGCCGACGCGCACTTGGTTTTGCAGCAGTTCACCGACCGATCGCACCCGGCGGTTACCCAGGTGGTCGATGTCATCGGTGCTGCCCAGGTCAAATTCCAGGTTGATCAGGTAGTCGATCGCCGACAGGATATCCTGCGGAGTCAGCACGCGCACTGTGTCGGGAATGTTCAGGTGCAGCTTGCGGTTGATCTTGTAGCGGCCCACCTTGCCCAGGTCGTAGCGCTTGGGATCAAAGAAGCGTGAATCCAACAGTTGCTGACCGCCAGAAACCGTCGGCGGTTCGCCCGGCCGCAGCTTGCGGTACAGCTCCATCAGCGCTTCTTCTTCGGAGAAGTCGCCTTCTTTCTCGATCGTCCGTTGGAAATATTCCGGGTGACGCAGCCCATCGAGAATTTCCGCCGTCGTCCAACCCAGGGCCTTCAGCAGCACTTGGGCCGACAGTTTGCGGGTCTTATCGATCCGCACCCAAACCATGTCGTTTTTGTCGGTCTCGAACTTCAGCCAAGCGCCCCGGTTGGGAATCAAGCTAGCCGAATAGGTGCGGCGACCGCTCTTGTCGATTTCGAACTTGTAGTAAACGCCGGGGCTACGGACGATCTGATTCACGATCACCCGTTCCGCGCCGTTGATGATGAAGGTTCCCCGCTCCGTCATCAGGGGCAGATCGCCAATAAAGACTTCCTGCTCCTTGATTTCGCCGGTTTCCTTGTTGATCAACCGGGTCGGCACATACATTTGCACCGAATAGGTGGCATCCCGCCGCTTGGCTTCATCAACGTCGTATTTGGGCCGCTTCAGCTTGTAGTTTTTGCCGATGAAGTGCAGCTCCAACTTGCCGGTATAGTCCGTGATCGGGGAGAAGCTATCGAGTTCTTCGATCAGGCCTTCTTCGAGGAACCAACGGAAGCTGGCCCGTTGAATTTCAATCAGGTCGGGCAGCAGAAACGAAGGGGTCGTGGTCGCGAGTTTGTCGGTCATGCGTCTCCTGGGGGCGGTGATGCCAAGTGCAAACCCGTTGGCAGATGGAACGCGGGCAGCAAAACAGCAGCAAAACAACGGTGACCGGGCCTGACTAAGGGGCGAATCGCAGGGGCGATCGCCCGGCCCGGCTGCGGGGCCCTAGGCGAGGGCCAGGGCGGGAACGGTGGGTTCGATCGACTGGGGCAGTCGGAACAACTGGCGAGCATTGGCGCTGGTCTGCTCACCCAGGGCGATCGGGTCAAGATTCCGCAGGGCGGCTACCTGGTTGAGCACCGAAACCACGTAGGCCGGTTCATTGCGACGACCGCGATGGGGCACGGGAGCCAAAAACGGGCAATCCGTTTCCACCAACAGGCGATCGAGCGGCACCACCTTGGCGGATTCCTGAATGTCTGGGGCATTCTTGAAAGTGACCGTGCCGCTGAAGCTGATGTGAAATCCGAGTTCCACAAACTGCAAAGCCTGCTGAGGGGTACCTCCCCAGCAGTGCAAAACTCCCGCCGGACAACCCGGGCGATCGCGCAGAAACTCAAGCATTTCCTCCGCAGCGTCGCGGCAATGGATAATCACCGGCAGACCCAAATCGCTGGCCAAATCGAGCTGGGCCCCAAAGGCCGCAAACTGCACTTGATGGGCCGTTGATTTGTAGAAGTCGAGACCGGTTTCGCCAATGGCCACCACCTTTGAATCCGATTGAGCCAAGGTGCGAATTTGCTCGCCCAACGCCTCTTGCCACTGATGTTCCGCCTCCAGTGGGTGTAGCCCAACGGCGAAAAACACTTCAGGGCAAGCTTGGGCGATCGCCTGAATCGCCCCAAACTCGCCCGGATGCACACAAGCGTGAACCAACGCGTCAACGCCGGCCGCCAACCAACGCTGGCGAACGGCGCTGAAATCATCACTAAAGTTGGGAAAATTAACGTGAACGTGCGTGTCGATCGCTTTCACGGCGCGTTTACCCACCTCGACTACGGCTAAGGGTTAATGCTTGGGATCTCAGCCCAGCAGTCTCAGTCAGCGATGGACAACGCACCAAGGGTGGCGAGGCCCCATCGCCTAACCAACCCTTAAGCAGCGACAGCCTTCTTCAGGTAGCTGGCCAACTTCGACTTTTTGCGCGCAGCGTTGTTGCGGTGATAAACACCCCGCTTCACGGCCTTGTCAATTTTGCTGGCGGCGTTGGACAGATTTGCTTGGACGGCTTCCAGGGCTTCCGGCGAAGGGTTGGCCGCGTAAGCATCCACCGACGACAGATATTTCTTGGTCAGGGTTCGCACCGCCGACTTATAAGCTTTATTACGCAGTCGATTACGCTCTGCGATCTGAACGCGCTTGATTGCAGACTTAATATTAGCCACGGTCGATCTCTTAGGATTTCGATTGCAACGTTGACACTAGATTCCCATGCCTGGGCAAGGGGGACACCCAAACCAGAGGATTTGGGTTCTTGCTTGTTTCTCGTGGTCGAGTCTTCCGCGCCTTCGTTCTAGGATGAGACCAGGAAAAGTCTCAGGGTCGCTCCGCAGGCTGACACCGCTACAATGAGCGGTCAAGAAGCATCGGCACTGGTTCCTTGGGCCCGGTGAGTCGTGACGCTGGTGAGCAAGAAAAAATTTCGGCTCTGGCAGTCACCCTTTGGCAAGGCTGGACAAGGAGAGATTGGACGGTGTTGGAACTGCCCGGCGATCCATAATAACACCCACTGCCGGAACTCGTGCAAAGAACTCCGGAATTTTGTTAAAAAATGTTTTAATACTCACCGCATTCGCCCGGCGATCGGGACTCTGGCGCGATCACTTTTTAACCCTTGCTCTCAGGAGACAAGGTTTTCAGGCTGCCGAGTGTTTCTATAATGATGACTACGCCGATCTCGTCGGTAGCCACGGGGCGCTGCGAGGTCGCCGAATTGGACGACCAGGACGCGAAGACTCCATGTTGCGAATTATTACCGAATTGGCCGAGGCCCGGTCGGAGCTACGGCGGATTTGCGATCGCACCCACGATGAGCAGGTGACGCACAAGGAAGCCACCGTGCGTCAGATCCTCCAAACCGTGAAGCGCCAAGGCGATCGGGCCTTGCTGGCCTACACGGAAGAGTTTGACAAGCAGATTTTAACTGCCGAGCAACTTCGCGTCACGGGGTCGGAACTGGATGCGGCCTATCAACAGGTTTCTAAGGAACTGCTGTCCGCGATCCAACTGGCGAGCCGACAAATTGAGGAATTTCACCGGCTGCGGGTTCCCAAAAGCTGGGTGCAATTTGGCGATCGAGATGTGGTCTTGGGCAAGCGCTACACACCGGTTGATCGCGCCGGTCTTTACGTTCCCGGTGGTCGGGCTGCCTATCCCAGCACCGTGCTGATGAATGCGATTCCGGCCAAAGTGGCCGGGGTGGAGCGAATTGTGATGGTGACCCCGCCGGGGCCCGGGGGTGCTTTGAACCCGGCCGTGCTGGTGGCGGCCCAAGAAGCGGGCGTGACGGAAATCTACCGCGTGGGCGGGGCCCAGGCGATCGCCGCCCTCGCCTACGGTACGGAAACGATTCCGAAAGTGGATGTGATCACCGGCCCCGGAAATGTTTACGTGATGTTGGCCAAGGGGCAAGTCTACGGCACGGTGGGCATTGACTCCCTCGCGGGCCCCTCGGAGGTGCTCGTGATTGCCGATCGCACCGCGGACTCCACCCACCTGGCCGCCGACCTGCTCGCCCAGGCTGAGCATGACCCCATGGCCGCCGCCATCCTGATCACCACCGATGGCGACCTGGCCGGAAAGGTGGTCAACGAGGTGAAGGATCAACTGGCAGATCACCCTCGGCGGATTGATACGGAAAAGGCGATCGCCCATTTCGGTCTGGTTGTTGTGGTGGAAACGCTGGAACTGGCGGCGGAATTGTCCAACGAATTTGCACCGGAACACCTGGAATTGGAAGTGGCGGAACCCTGGGATCTTCTGGAGCGGATTAAACATGCCGGAGCCATCTTCCTGGGCCACTCCACACCGGAAGCGGTGGGCGACTACCTCGCGGGCCCCAACCACACCCTGCCCACCTCCGGTGCAGCCCGCTATGCCTCGCCCCTGAGCACGGAAACCTTCATGAAGCATTCCAGCATCATTTCCTATTCCGCCGGGGCCCTGTCGTCCGTGTCTTCGGCGGTGCAGGCCTTGGCGGAGGCGGAGGGTCTGCCGTCCCATGGCTATTCCGTGAAGGTGCGCACCGATCGCCCCAGCCCCGAACGCTAGGGGGATCAGCAGGGCATTAAGGGTATTAGAAGTTGAGATTTGTTGCAGATTGTTACCTGTTGTTGTAACTCTTCATATCCCATCCCCCATCCCCCCAAAGGAGATTGATAGACTAAACAACAGTTTTTTTAAGGCTTTGATCCTTAGCGATCGTTAGCAAGCCGTTTTTAAAATCCCCATGCAGTCTTTGATCCCGCACAACCGCTGTGCAGTTGTCAGGAAAGATTGGCTGCTGATCATCCCGTTGACGACCCTTCCCTAGCACGCTGATAGATCCGTTCAGATTGCTCCAGTCAGATCGCTACAGATCCTGTCTGGCTCAGTCATCCGCCCAACCCGTACCTCGATCGCACTAAGCAATTCATGGTTAGCACTCCCCAAAAACCGCAAGCCGTCCAGCCGGGAGTCAAAGTTCCCGCCAAGGACACGATCCTCACGCCGCGCTTTTACACCACCAACTTCGAAGAAATGGCGGCGATGGATATCTCCGCCAACGAAGAGGAACTCCAAGCGATCATCGAAGAATTTCGGGTGGACTATAACCGCCACCACTTCGTGCGCGACGAGGAGTTCAACCAAAGCTGGGATCACATTGACGGCAAAACCCGCGAGCTGTTCATTGAGTTTCTGGAGCGCTCCTGCACCGCTGAGTTTTCGGGCTTCTTGCTTTACAAGGAACTGTCGCGGAAGCTGAAGGGCAAAAACCCGGTGCTGGCCGAAGGGTTTGAGCTGATGTCGCGGGATGAAGCACGCCATGCGGGCTTCCTGAACAAGGCGATGACGGACTTCAACCTGTCGCTGGATTTGGGCTTCCTGACCCAAAGCAAGAGCTACACCTACTTCGCACCGAAGTTCATCTTCTACGCGACCTACCTGTCGGAAAAGATCGGCTACTGGCGCTACATCACGATCTATCGCCACCTGGAGAAGAATCCCGAAGACCGGATTTATCCGATCTTCCGCTTCTTTGAAAACTGGTGCCAAGACGAAAACCGCCACGGCGACTTTTTCGATGCGGTGCTGCGGGCCAATCCCCAGTTCCTGAACGACTGGAAAGCCCGTCTCTGGTGCCGGTTCTTCCTGCTGTCGGTGTTTGCGACGATGTTCTTGAACGATCTGCAACGGAGCGGGTTCTACGCGGCGATCGGGCTGAACGCTCGCGACTATGACATCGAAGTGATTAAGAGAACCAACGAAACGGCGGGTCGGGTGTTCCCGATCATCCTGGATGTGGAGAACCCTGAGTTCTATGAGCGGCTTGATCGCTGTGCTGCCAACAACATCAAGTTGGGTGAAATCGCTGCCTCGAACGAACCGGGCTTCGTGAAAACCCTGCAAAAGCTGCCGTTGATTTTGAACACGGCTTGGCAGCTCATTGCCCTATTCCTGATGCCGCCCATCCGGGTTGACCAAAATTGGTCGGTGGCTCGCTAGAACTCGGGAATTAGCCCTGATTTGACTGTCATTTCGAGCTGATTTGGTGGCCAGTGCTCAGCACTGGCCATCTTTTTTTGTCTTCTTTTCTGCGTTTTGATCGCTGTTTCTGGCCCGTCGAGCTAACCATTGACGCACCATCAAGCAATGATTCGTTGACCTTCCTAGACAGCGGTAAGGTCGTTCGCTACCCTGAAGTCTGTAGTGACGGCTTTGCCGTATCCCGATCGAGATGGTTCTCTGTGCCTTGCCATGACTGCTTCTAGCACAAAACGCCGCCGCCAACTGCCTTGGCTCCATCGCCACGGTCGCACCGTAATTGCGGGCATCGCCGGAACCGGTTTGGTGCTCACCAGCTATCTAACCGTGGTGAAGTTAACGGGCGCGAAGGCGGCTTGCCCCACAGAAGGGTGCGATCGCGTCCTGAACAGTCCCTATGCCGAGGTGTTGGGGATACCGCTGCCGCTGATTGGGATGCTGGGCTATGCAGCCATGTTGTTGTTGGCGCTGGCTCCCCTGGCCACCCAGCAGGCCCGCAAGGATTTGCAAGTCCAGATTGAGGAATGGAGCGGATTGCTGTTGGTGGCGGGCGGTGCAGCCATGGCCACGTTCAGCGGCTATTTGATGTATGTGATGGTCTCGGAAATTCGTGAGACTTGTCTCTATTGCTTGGGGTCGGCGTTCTTTTCCCTGTCGCTGTTTGGCCTGGCCCTCAGCAGTCGCCGTTGGGATGATTTAGGGAAACCGATTTTCACGGCGATCGGGCTGGCCATCATCACGCTGGTGGGAACCTTGGGGGTTTATGCCACTCCCAGCGGATCCAGTTCCAACGGATCGGAAATGTTCACCATCAAGACCAATTCCGGCCCAGCGGAAATTGCTTTAGCCGAGCATCTCACCCAAACGGGGGCGCAGGAATTCGGAGCCTATTGGTGTCCCCACTGCCATGAGCAGAAAGAACTGTTTGGCAAGGAGGCGGCCGCGAAGTTGCCCTACGTGGAGTGTGATCCCAACGGCAAGAACGCCAAACCGGATCTTTGTCGGGCGGCGGGTATTCGCAGTTTCCCCTCCTGGAAAATTGGTGGCAAGCTTTACGAGGGAGTAACGCCGCTCGATCGCCTGGCGGATTTGTCCGGCTATCAGGGCGATCGCACCTTCCGCCAAGGAAGCCTTCAGGAACTGCCGAACCGCGCCGCCCCGATCCCAGAACCCGCTCCTAGTCCTTAAACCCCAATGCCCTTTAGCCCAACACCTGAGTTCAGGAGGTTGGGCGTTTTAGATTTTGGGGGCCATGATGGGGAATTGGGCCTGGAATCTTGAAAAATTTGCAAATGCTTCGCCGGATCAGGCAACTTTTCGCTAGAAAAGCTAAAACAGACGGCATTTGCGTCAGCAGCGGCTAGTTAGCTTCTCCTTAGTCCCCCTTAGCACCACTGAGCTAGTGTCCATCTCGGTGGCACTGGACGCGGAACGTGGCGAACTCCAAAACTGGTTTCCGGTGCTGGGTTCCGGTGCTGGGTGCAAATGCCATGCGATCGCGCGTAGGAGACTGGAGCTGCCCCAAATTGGCTGGGATTGTCACGATCAAGGTTCGTTCCCCGAAGCCGTTAATTAAGCCGTAACGAAGCCAATCCGAGAGAGTGAGGTATCTATCACGATCCGTAATCTCTGAAGCGTTACGATTGAGACCGGGAGCAGTCGGCTAGAATCCAGAAAAGATCGTCAAACATCTTGTCGGGGGCGGCCACTTTTGACCTGGCCCATTTGGCTTGACTCGATCCAGTATTTCCGATCAGGGTGGCGTGCCAACGGCTATTCGCGATGTTCTGTTTAGGCATTTTGTTTAGGCGTTTCGTTTAGATGCTCCGTTTAATAGTCCTCGTGATTTGATTGCTCGATTTAATCACCCAAGCTTGATCACCCATCGATCAACCAACCCTGATCACTCTTGAGACCTCTGACAGTGGCTGCTATGCAGATTTGTCCCCAGTGCCAATGTGAAAACCCTGATGACAACAAGTACTGTCAGCAGTGTGGTGCCTCGCTCGATCGACTGCTCTGTCCGGAATGCGGCACTGAGAATCCCGTCGGTCAGCTCACCTGTAGTGACTGTGGCGAGGTGATCGGGACAGTTCTGCAAGCTCTTTTGGTGCCGCCGGAGCCGGATGCCGCTTGGCCAAATCCCCCCGAGACCAATGATCCCGACCAGCCTTTTCTGCGCTACAAGCCCTTGACCCCGATTCGGGCAATTGATGCCAGCGCCCAATATCAAACCCAAGTGCTGGATCAACAGCCCTATCGACTGCGATTTTTCGATCGCTGGTTGCACCAACCGATCGAGGGCGATGCGGAACCCACCTTGCCCCCCAGCTCTCAACCCGCACCCAACGAACTCTCGATCGAGTCCCAAATTCCATCCATTGCCCAACCCTATCTGCTGCTCGATTCACAACTGGGCCAACGCTTGCCCCAGGTCTACGACACCTGGCAAGGAGAAGGCTGGCAAGTGCTGTTGATTGAGGATCGATCGGACTGGAAATCCCTGAGCGATCTGTGGCGAGATCCCGACACACCCACCCTGCAAGTCCTGCACGATCTCTACGAAATGCTCGACCTTTGGGAAGAGCTAATTCCCGTGCAATGTACCGCCAGTCTGCTGGTGCTCGACAACCTGTGTGTTGACGAAGACAGCGTTCTGAGCCTCAAGCGTCTGCATGACCCTACCGCACATCCGGAGCAGCCCACCGCCGCCAGCAGCCTCACACACTTGGGCGAAGCCTGGCTACAGTTACTGACCCAGGCAGAACACCCAGGAGCCGACTCCCTGATCAACCTGGCTCAACTGATTGCTCGGGGTCAATTCACTAGCCCCGACGTGGTGCGCCAGCACCTGCGGCTCATTGCCGACAACTTGGAGCAAAAATCCCCCGTAGCGGCGATCGCCGCCACCAGCCTGAGCGAAAGCGTGGCCATGCCTTCTGGCTCGGTTGTTCCCAACGGTGGCAACCCGCTCGCTAATCTTCCCCTCAGTAGCCTGCGGGATGACGATGAGGACGATACACCCACGATCGTCCTGCCCATGAAGTTGTCGAGTCTGGATGAAGCGGGGCGCACCGATATTGGTCGCCAGCGCGATCACAATGAGGACTACTTCGGCATTTACACCAACTTCCAGCGCCTGGAAACCCCCAACGGCAGGACGGTTCGGGCCCACAATCTCTACATCCTCTGTGACGGGATGGGGGGCCATGCCAGCGGGGAAGTGGCCAGCCACTTGGCGGTCAAAACCCTTCAGGACTATTTCCAAACCCATTGGCAAAATGAAATGCCCCCGATCGAGGCCATTCGAGAGGGCATCTTCATCGCCAACCAGGCAATTTACGACGAAAACCAAAGCGAACAGCGATCGGGCAGTGGGCGGATGGGCACCACCCTGGTTTTAGTCCTTGTCCACAATTCCAAGGTAGCCGTGGCCCACGTGGGAGACAGCCGGCTCTATCGGCTCACCCGCCGTCGGGGTCTGGAGCAAATCACCACCGACCACGAAGTCGGACAGCGGGAAATTCAGCGCGGCATTGATCCCGATGCCGCCTACAGCCGCCCCGATGCCTATCAACTCACCCAAGCCCTGGGGCCCCGCGATAACACCGGAGTGGATCCAGAAATCCAGTTTTTGGATCTGGATGAAGATGCTCTGTTGTTGCTCTGTTCCGATGGATTGAGCGACAACGACTTGGTTGAAACCCACTGGCAAACCCACTTAGCCCCACTGATTAGCTCGCGCGCCAATCTTGACCAAGGGGTTTCGCAACTGGTGGAGCTGGCAAATCAGCACAATGGCCATGACAACATCACGGCCCTGCTGATTCGAGCGAAGGTGCAGCCCAATATGGACAGCATGTTGATGTAGAGCTGGGCGCTGATTGACGTAGAACTGAGCACTGAACTGAGCAGTCGGCCAGGCTTCCTAAATGGTTTAACCAGCAGCCAGGAAGCCATGGTCGATCGAACGGGGAGCGAGCTGAGTTCCTAAAAGCTAAACTCCTAGAATAGGGTGATTTTGGGGTTTTCATCGATGCGAACGGTGAGCGATCGCTCGATTTGCCCCCGGTACTGGAGTTTCGAGATCCCATCCTCAGGATGAGTGACCGATCGCGCACGGATAGTCAACGAGGGCTGCCCCCCCACTCGTCCGGGGGAGTAGAGGTCGATCGCCGCTTGCTTGAGGGTGGCCACCAACGCCTCCGCTGATAAATCTGGCGAAACGGCGATCGTGGCGAGGGTTGCCCCCGTGTCATAAACCAGGTGGTAGGCGGCAGCTCCCTCAATGCGCGGCCGTTCCCGGAGGCTGAGGCCAAAACCAAATAGCCCCGCTGCCACCACGATCGTGAACGCGGTGACTCCCACCAGTCGAAACCGCCAGGCCCAGCCCAGCACAAACGCCAAAATCGTCAACAACAAAAACAGACCATCGGCCGCCAAAGTCCACTTGGCCCCCTCGATCGCCAGTTCCGTCAGCCCTTTGCCATCCAGAAGTTGACTGAAATCCATCGTTTGAATTCTCCTTACCTGTGCTGTTTTTGTAGACTGGCTGTTTTTTTAGAAATTGATCTTTGATTGTTGATCTTTGATTGTTGATCTTTTTGATCTTTGAGCGGTGTTTTGGCGATTGACGAGGATGCCTGAGAAGTAGCCTGAGGGACTAACCAAGCGCCAACAGTTGTGGGGGCAAGGAGCTTCCGCCCCTTGTCTGGGCCGGTTGATGAAACCCACAAAGCAGTAGTTTTGGCTTTTCAGACATCCTCTGATGGGATCTTTGAAAAGTTGGGAATACCCAAAAAAAGGGGTGGCTCACTGTCCACCCCTCAGACTCTATCGGTTTTGCTTCCATCGATGCAAGCGCACCACATGAGCGCAGCCGAATCAGCGCAACCGATTAGCTCCTCTGCATCCTGGCGATCGGGAACCGCTCTGCGATTTGGCCCCAATCCCCAATGACTGAGTTTTTAATCATCATCATCGTCATCGCCCTTGCCGAAGCGCTTGCCAATGCCGGGGGGCAGGGTGTCAAACGTCCGCTTGCCACCAACGATCTGTTTCGCCAATCCGGGCGGCAGGCCCAACAAACCACCACCCAAGTTGATGTTGGTGATGTTGGTGATGTTCGTAATATTGGTGATGTTCGTCACGTTGGTAGTAGAACCGCTGAGGCTACCACCCGTAGTGCCGCCGCCCGTGGTGCCGCCTGTGCTGCTGCCGCCGCCTGTGCTGCCGCCCGTGTTGGTGTTCGGCAGGCCAAAGATGCGGAAGTTGCTGGCAACCAATTCTGCTTCGGAGTAGATCTTCAGCGAGAAGCCCGAGGAAACCTTGACGATCGAGAAGAAGTTGCCGTCTTCGTCGCGGCCCTTTTGGGTCACGGCTTTCAGCACATCGCCACCGGACTTGAAGCCCAAGTTCGCCGCCAGGGCAATTCGATCGTCCTTCGTTGAGAAGTCATAAATCGTCGCTTCGCCGGTCAAGGGGTCGATCGAGCTGCTGCCCGTCGTGGAACCGGTTGTGCCCGTGCCCGTCGTACCTGTGCCCGTTGTACCCGTGCCCGTCGTACCGGTTGTACCTGTGCCAGTTGTACCTGTGCCCGTCGTACCGGTGGTGGTTCCGAGCGTAGTCCCCGTGGTGGAAGTCGAACCCGTCGTGCTGCCCGTGGTCGATCCGCTCGTGCCGCCCGTTAAAGAATCGGAACCCGTAGTGGCCGTCACATCCAACTTGCCAAACAGGAACACATCCTTACCAGCGCCACCCCACAGGGCATCCTTACCGTAGCCACCCTCGATCGAGTCGTCACCTTCGCCACCCAGGATCGAATCATCGCCCTGATCGCCCACCAGGATATCTTTGCCAGCACCACCGACAATAAAGTCATTGCCATCGCCGCCAAAGATCAGGTCATCCCCAGCATTTCCCGTCAGGATGTCATCGCCACCGAAGCCAAAGATCTTGTCATCGCCACCCAGGCCATTGAACACATCTTTGTTGGAACCACCTCGGAAAAAGTCATCTCCCTGGCTCGGCCGGTCAGACAAGGGCGAATTCGTGAAATCCGCGTCCCGTTTTTCCTTGATGCCGAATTCCAGGAAGTGCTTAAACAGGTTCTTGACCTGTCCGCCCTTGAAGGCCTTGGAGAGGTCTTCGTTGAAGTCTAGGTAAAGATCTTGGTTGAACTTGGGTGAAGGGCTGAGACCCTTAGCAAAACCAACCGCTTGGAAGTGGGCAAAGGCGCTGCTGAATTGGCCGCTGGCGACCGCCGCTGCGGCATCCGGATTAGCTTCCAGATAATACTTACCATCAAAAAATGTGCCGCTGTTGCGTCCTTCCTTGACCCCAACAGTCAAGAAGTGCTTGTAGCTGTAGGAAAACGACAGATTGTTGAACAGAATGAACCCGTCAACATCACCGTTGGTCTTCAGATATTCATTGGGGTTGAAGAAGTAGCTGCCCACCCGCCGCTCTTGAACACCGGCTTTGATGAAGTGCTCAAAGGCGCTGCGGAAGCCGCTGGCTTTCAGCGAAATCTTCAGGTCAACGTTTAACTCCAGATATGCCTTTGGATCGAAGACCAGCGAAGGGGCGCGATCTTCAAACTGCCCAACCGTTAGAAAGTGCTGATAGGCGCTCTTGATGGAGCCACTTTGCACAGCGGCGACCACATCCGGATTTTGATCCAGATAGAACTTTTCGTCGAAGCAAAGGGACGGGTCGATCGCGGCTCCCGTTGTGGTTCCGGTGGGGTCGGGGGTTGTACCCGTGGTTCCCGTCGTGCCCGTGGTTCCCGTCGTACTGGTGGTTCCCGTCGTACCGGTGGTTCCCGTCGTACCTGTAGTTGTACCGGTGGTTCCCGTTGTACCGGTGGTTCCCGTCGTACCCGTAGTTGTACCGGTCGTACCGGTCGTACCGGTTGTTCCCGTGGTTCCCGTGGTTCCCGTGGTTCCCGTGGTTCCGGTCGTTCCCGTGGTTCCGGTCGTGCCCGTGGTTCCCGTGGTTCCCGTGGTTCCCGTGGTGGTTCCAGTCGTACCGGTCGTGCCTGTGGTTCCCGTGGTTCCCGTGGTGGTTCCGGTCGTACCAGTCGTGCCCGTGGTTCCGGATGTGGTGGTTGGGGTGGTGGAGGTTGGAATAACCACAGTGTCCGTGGTGGGTGTTGTAGCCATGGTTTTTGATGTCCTCAGATATTGCTGATTAAGTCCCTAGATCTCGACTGGATGAGACAGATGAACGGGCTTGTTCACCTGCCATTTCGATCGCAGTCCATGGGCTGGGCAATCGTATTTCGAGCGATCGGGAAACAATGATTTGCTAATGGTGCGTTATTTCACAGCCCACAGCCTGCATCGAAATAATTGCGATACACCCAAGTGCTTAGGATTGAAATTTCCTATAGCCGATCGATTCAGTCCAGTTACTGAGTCGATCAGTTTGCTGTTACGAGCTTTTGGCATCTCTGCCTTGTCAGACGAAGGGTTCCCAAATTGGTTCCCGTTCAATTTCTAAAATTCTGGATATTTTTTTGCATGGGACTGTGACCATAATTTTTTTGAATTACTGTGAAATGCATGATAGTTCCCGCAAAAAGTTGGGTAATCTAAGGAAATTTGCAAGATTATTTTTAGCGGGATTTTTTAAGATCGCAACCACAAGACTGTGCTGCAAGAGAGCGATTCAAGCCTGGCAATAACTCCCAACTTCTACAGGATGATTGACTGCAAGATCGGACGCTTATGCCAGGTTGAAAACCGGCTAATGGCCCCGTGACTGTTGACCCCAATTTGCTGATCCCCATCTTTGCCCAAGCTGATGTTCTGAAGGGATGTTTGGGGTAGGGTGGAATGGGCAGTTAACCGGATGAGCCGGGCTTGTGGAGTTGCGCTGTGGATCGGTTGGACTATCGCGGAGCGCTGGTGGTTTTAGCAGATGGGATGGGAGGCCAGTTGGGCGCGTTTTACCGATCGCTCCTGGGAGATCCGGTGCGATCGATCGGTTCGGGCTATTGGGAATTTGGGCTAACGGGCGGTCTACGCTTAGGAATTTTTCGGCCCCAACCCGACCAGATGGAACGCTTTCAGGGCGCAACGGGGGGCTTTTGTCTCTGCTTGGAAGTGATGGATCTGGATCAAGCGATCGCCCTGGTGAGCGATCGGGGGGCCACCTTGGCGGGGTCAGTGCGCATTGCGAGCCACGGCCGGGAAATTGACGCGATCGACCCGGCGGGCAACCGTCTGATTCTCTATGAGCCGCAGGAGCCACGTAAGTTAGCCAGTTCGTAGATTGAGGGGCCTAATGAGCTGATCCCTGCGCCGCTAAAACCTGCTCGATCGCCCGAGCAGCCCCATCCTCCGCCACCGACGGCGCAACCCATTGGGCGATCGCCTTAACCGGTTCCGGTGCATCCCCCATGGCCACCCCCAAGCCGGCATAGGCGATCGCTTCCAAATCATTGAAGTTATCGCCCACAAACATCACCTGCTCCGGCCGTAAACCCAACTGTTGCTCCGCCAAATGCCGTACCGCATTGCCTTTGTTCACGTCCGGGTGCACCACTTCCAAAAAGGTGGACACAGACGTGGTGAGGTAAGCTTCCTGGGCACAGTAGCGCTGGCGTAGTTTTTCCAAAAGATCGCGGGTTAACTGGCGATCGGGACTGAGGGCCAACACCTTGGTGGGGTCAGGGCCTTGATCCAGCACCTGCCGAAAATCTCCCACCTCGATCGGGGTCACACCCGTGCGATCGGCATAGTCTTGGCTGGCCGGTGTCAGTTGGCGAATCAGCAAGCGATCGTTCACATACAAATGCACCGACAGGCGATCGCCCCAGGCCGGCTCCTCCAAAAAGTCAACCACCTCCCGTGCCAAAGTCCGATCCAGCGGACGGTGAAACAGCGGTTTGGACTTGGGGCGATCGGCTGGTTGGCTGTGGTCTGGTTGATCCATCCAAGCCCCCTGATAGGCAATCAGCGGCAGGGGGGTTTGAATTTCCCGATGAAACCGTACCGCCGAACAGTACATGCGCCCTGTGGCAATGGTGACAGCCAAACCCCGGGACTGAGCCGCTTGGATCGCGGCCAAAACCGGGGGATTAATTTGATTATTTCGACCCGCGATTGTGCCGTCAATATCCAACACAATCAACCGAATTGCACGGGCCAAATGATGGGGAAATGGCTGCTGTCCGCCACTGCCCGATTGCCAAGCTTCTGTAAACACCATCGGAAGGCCCCTCGCCCTGAAGTCACGGCTTGAACGCTCCAAAGTCTAACGCTCTCCCCAGGGCCAAACCTAGCCAAGAACGGTCTCTGGCAGGGGGAGAGCGATCGAAACTATGGAGCATTCAGCGACGACGCGCAGCCGTGAGACTAGGCCGCAATGGCGAATCGGGAATACATCAATGGTGAGTCTGCGAGTCCAAACAGTGGATTTGCCAAAAACCTAAACTTGGGTCGCCGCGCCACTCGCAACCATCCAAAGCCTTCGCTAAAGTGGTTGGTCGCGAAAATGGCCACTATTGCGGATTGGATCCAAAAGGTTCTTGGCCAACGCCAAGGTTTTCATAACTCCCTTCCAGGGAAGCCCACAGGGATTGCAGTTCATGAAAAGCTGCCTCGGGTGAGAGCTTGCCGTTGGTCTCCAAGTTGCAAATGAAGCCAACTCGTTGGGCAAACTCTTGGAGGTTCGCGTTAAAGACCAAATTCTCGGGGCGAACTACGCCGCGATAGGTGGAGCAAGGAGCGATAAAGGTCGCATGGTCTTTCATGGGATAACCTCCAGGTCATACACGATTTGTGAATGGACGAAGAGGCGATCGCGAGCTTCCGGAAGATGTTAGAGCAGAGGGTTAAGGTCTGATTGCACCTGGTTGGAGGATAACGCTTGGCGATCGCGGTAACGGCGTGAGTTGGGCGCGAACGAAGCTTTCTTAAGGGCTTCTTAACCTAAGTTTAACCTGGTTTTGGAATTTTGGGCCTGAATTTGGAAAATTTGTCAAGCACCTGACCTGGACTGGGTTGAGGTTTTGCACCCGATCGAGCAATCAATCCCTGAAAGGGAGATTAAGGAACCGATCGGAAAAATATCCGACCGCTGGAGGAATTGATTAGTTTCAGCATCCCTGAAATTACGGAGAAACACTGCGATCGCGATCGTCCCCCAGCCCGATCGACATCATCACGTCCCCCTTAGGATTTTGGTTTTGCACTCTGGGCTGTGCGCCCTTAGGCTTTTCTCCCCTCACTCCAGTCAATCAGGATCGTTCAAGACCTGATTCACCAACGCTTCAAGCGGCGTTTCCGTTAGGGTTTCAGGGCACGAAAAGCCGAGAACAATTAACCATCATGGAGGAAACCGTGGCTTTTCGATGGGCCTTGGCCCAGTTCCTTAAGGATTCGAGACGATTCGTCAAAAAGATTAGAAAGCTCGGGAATGATTCTGATTATTTCGGTTAACCGTGAACCATCACGGAGAGCCTTACGGGCCGTGGCGCTCCACTGAACTCAGCTCCCCGTTTGCCCTCCAAGGCTGTCCCATGGTCAATTAATCGCCGCCGAAATCCAACGATTGATGGCGACAGTATTTACAATTAGTAACTAAGTAACTGGTTCAGGCAACGTTCGCCATGACTTCAGCGATGACTCCTGTGTTTGATGCGACGGATCCCAAACGGGCCACGATCGAGGCACGGGCAGTAGCAGAGGATGTTTCCGCGCCGGTGTCGCCAAATCAGGGCCCCACCGACGACGAAGACATCGAGACCTATCGATCGCCCCACTACGACCCAGACGCGATCGACGCGGCCTATCGAGGACGCTGGTGGGCCGTGCTGCAACGGACGATCGCCGTTTTGTGGCCCTGCTTCACGTTTGCCTTTGCGATTTGGCGCGATCGCCAGAGCAACCAAGTCAAGCGCAACGAAGCCCGCCGCGCCCGCCAGTTACGAGAATTGCTGACCCAGTTGGGGCCCGCCTTCATCAAAGTGGGGCAAGCCCTTTCCACCCGGCCCGACCTCGTGCCGCCGGTTTATTTGGAAGAGCTGACCCAACTGCAAGATCAATTGCCGGCTTTTCCGAATGAAATCGCCTACCGGTTTATTGAGGAAGAATTGGGCGATCGCCCCGAGAATTGCTTTGCTGAACTCAGCGAAAAACCCGTCGCCGCCGCCAGTTTGGGGCAGGTCTATCGCGGCAAATTAAAAACCGGGGAAGCCGTTGCCGTCAAAGTGCAACGGCCCGGACTCACAGAGCAAATTACGCTCGACGTTTACATCATGCGTGGCCTGGCCAAATGGGCCATGAAAAACGTCAAGCGACTGCGAAGCAACTTAGTCGCCATTACCGATGAATTTGCGGCCCGCATCTTTGAGGAAATGGACTATTCCCAAGAAGGACGCAACGCAGAGCACTTTGCCAAACTCTACGGCTCCATGCCGGAAATTTATGTGCCCAAAATCTATTGGCAATACACCGGCAAGCGGGTGTTAACCATGGAGTGGATTTCGGGGACAAAGCTCACCAATTTGAAAGAAGTGGCCGCACAAGGCATTGATGCCACCCACTTGGTGGATGTGGGGGTGCAGTGTTCCCTGCGGCAATTGCTGGAACATGGCTTTTTCCATGCGGATCCCCACCCGGGCAACCTGTTGGCCATGCCCAACGGTCAATTGGCTTATCTCGATTTTGGGATGATGAGCCGAGTTAAAAAATATCAGCGCTACGGGCTAATTGAAGCGGTGGTTCACATGGTGAATCGCGATTTTGCTCGATTGGCGGAAGACTACGTGAAGCTGGAATTTTTGACTCCTGACACCAATTTGGAGCCAATTTCCCAAGCCCTATCCGGTGTGTTTAGCAATGCGTTGGGATCCAGTGTTTCGGAGTTGAATTTCAAAAACATCACCGATCAACTGTCAGGGGTGATGTATGAGTACCCGTTTCGGGTTCCGGCTTACTATGCTCTGATTATTCGATCGCTGGTGACCCTCGAAGGGATTGCGATCAATGTGGATCCGGAATTCAAAGTGCTTAGCAAAGCCTATCCTTACATTGCCAAGCGATTGCTGACAGATCCGGCTCCAGAACTGCGGGCTTCGTTGCAAGATTTGCTGTTCCGGGAAGGCGATTTTCGTTGGAATCGGTTAGAAAATCTGTTGCGCAATGCCAAGGACAGTGCTGATTATGATCTCAATGAAGGGATCGATCGGGCGGCGGA
The DNA here is from genome assembly GCF_059138625.1 of Limnothrix sp. HT2024. NCBI lineage: Bacteria > Bacillati > Cyanobacteriota > Cyanophyceae > Pseudanabaenales > Pseudanabaenaceae > Limnothrix > Limnothrix sp. HT2024. Next base: position 2,262,741 of record NZ_CM181121.1, on the reverse strand, counting down.
GTTTTTGTTTTCGGAACGTGGGGAATTTATCCGCCAACAGGTCGCCAATCGGTTGGTGGAGGCGATCGATGCAGCGGGCCAAAGTGCTTGGCGATCGCTCCTGGACAATTGGGGCAAGTTCCTGAACCGCAACCCAGGCAGTCCAGTAAGTTCCCAAGTGGGAACCAACTCCAGCAACCCGCGCGAAACCTTGGAGCGGTTGCAACGTATTTGGCAGTTGCTTCAGGAAACGCCGGGGTTTGATTCGATGAAGCTGTTGCAGTTGGCGGCGCGGATCCTGGTGCGGCCGGAAACCCAGCAGTTGGGCCAACAGATCGCCGGAGAGTTAGCCCAACGCGCGATCGCCCGGTTGATTCGGGAGGTGTTGGTGGCGCGATCGCCCCAGCCGATGACCGATTCCAAGGCGGCCGTCCCGATCGCGGCTTTGCGCTAGGCCATCATCGGGAAGATTTGGATCCCTTGGGACTGGTGCTCAGGGTTGCTTGAGGGTTACTTGAGGGGAAGGCGATTGCTCGATCGGGCGATCGCCTTCTGTTTTCAGGATGCACCCTCGAGAGGGCCGGCAACTCAGCATGAGTTGGCTCAGAAAGTCTGGAGCATCACTACTGGATTTGCTTTATAACCCAATAACGATAGAAAGATAAAAGACCATCAGCGGTTAAATTAAGAAACGGTTGACTGGCCGATCGCCCCCATTCCGGGAACCCGATCGCCCCAGCCCCAAAAACTGCACAATTAAATCAATTAACCGGATCCGATCCCAGATCGCTTGAGGTCGAATCGACTGAAATCGATCAGAAATCAACTGCAAGCACCTGTCATCACCCGTCATTGAGGCGATTGAGTGCCATTCGTGCCCCCAGCGCAACCAGCACCATTCGTGGGCTGGCGTTTGCATTTGAAATTGTTTTGAGAAAACTGGAGAAAAGGAGATTAAGCCGTGGTGGTTGCTGCACCCATTGGGGTTCAAGGAACAACGGATCGATCGGCGGCGATCGATGTGTTGATTGTCGGCGCGGGTTTAACGGGCTTGAGCGCTGCCCACCGCTTGGTTAATCACCCCGACAACCGAGGGCGATCGACCCTGGTGGTGGAAGCGCAAAACCGTGTGGGCGGCAACATCACCACCCGATCGGCCGATGGGTTCCTGTGGGAAGAGGGGCCCAACAGCTTCGCCCCCACGCCAGAGCTGCTGAAACTGGCCGTGGAAGTGGGTTTGCAGGATGAGCTGGTGTTTGCGGATGGCAAGCTGCCCCGATTTGTCTACTGGGACGGTCGGTTACAAGCCATTCCCATGAGTCCCGGCGCATTTTGGAATTCCACCCTGCTGAGCGATCGGGGCAAAGCCAGACTGCTGCTAGGTGCGGCGGGTTTTGTGCCCCCGATCGTGGGCGCAGCCATCTCGGCAAGGGGCGGCGAAGAAACCGTCCGTGAATTCTTCACTCGCCACCTGGGCCAAGAAGCCATGGAGCGCCTCGTGGATCCCTTTATTTCGGGGGTCTATGCTGGCGATCCCGATGCCCTCAGTGCGTCGGCGGCCTTCCGCAAAATGGCCGCCATGCAAGCGGTCGGCGGTGGTTTAGGAGCCGGGGCCGCGCGGATTCTTTGGGCCAAGCGCCAAGCGGCCAAGCAAGCTCCCCCAGCCGATCCCCGCTTACCCAAGCCCAAGTCCGGGGAGTTGGGATCCTTCCGCGAGGGGCTGCAAGCCTTGCCGGAAGCAGTGGCAAGCGGTTTGGGCGATCGGGTCAAGCTGGGCTGGCAGGTGGAGACGATCGCCCGCGATCCCCAAGGCAATTACCAGGTTGCGATCGCCAGCCCCGATGGCCCCCAACAGATCACCGCGCGATCGATCATTCTGGCCACCCCGGCTCCGGTCACGGCTCAACTGCTCGAACCCCTCGCCCCCCGAGCCAGCACCGCCCTCAACGCCATTCCCTACCCCGCCGTTGCTTGCGTGATTTTGGCCTATCCCGAAACCGCCTTTGCCCAGTCCCTGCGCGGCTTTGGCAACCTGATTCCCCGCAGCCTGGGCCTGCAAACCCTAGGAACCATTTGGGCCTCCAGCCTATTTGCGGGACGCGCTCCCCAAGGTTGGGCCCACCTGATCAACTTCATTGGCGGCGCACAAAACCCCACCCTGATCAACAAAACCGAAGACGAAATCGCCCAGATGGTTCATGCGGACGTGCGGCGGATTTTGCTGAAACAGGACGTGGCTCCCAAGGTGCTGTCGGTCAAACTCTGGCGACGGGCGATTCCGCAATACACGATCGGGCATGGGGCCCGCCTGGCCACCCTGCACCAGGAACTGCAACATTGGCCCGGCCTCTTTGCTTGCAGCAACTACGAAGGCGGCGTAGCGCTGGGCGATTGCGTGCGCCATGGTTGGGAACAGGCCGACGCGATCGAGCAATTCCTCGGCAGTCGGGTCTAGGCACTCAGTCCCCTTCCACCCGATCGGGGGTCTATTTTGGGATTGCGTTGAATTGCGTTCAACCATTTCCCAAAGGGCGCACAGTTCTCCTTTCGCTGCGCGCCCTTTGTCCTGAGACCTGTTTGTTGATGCCTATTTCAACGCCAGTTCGGGTTAAGCGGGCAGCTCAATCTCCAACGCAGCCAGATTTGGGGACGGTTTCTTGAGTAGACAATCAGCCGTTGATTAACCCACTTTGTCAATCATCAACATCAAAGAATTCTTGGCGTTGTGGTGGGTCTTGGCCAAAAACTGTAAGCCATAGTCCCGCCACTGCTGGCTTAACCACCCCGCCTTTCTTCTGCTTCCCTGATCCCGAACTGACGTAATGTTAAGTCTGGTGGGGGCTGGAGCCAGATTCCAGAATTGGCGGTGTATGCTGCCTTTATTCGCAAAATCGTTAGCTAACTTGGTGCAGTGTTGAAATCAGTTTTGGTGGCCCTGGATCGATCGGCATTATCCGAGTCAGAAATTGCCATGCTGCGATCGTTCAATTTGAACGAGCAGTGCAAAGTGATTTTGGTGCATGTGATTCCGCCCAGCAGCACCGATTTGGATCAGCCGCTCGATCGCCCCCAAGGGGCTGCACCGGATTTGTATCGCGAGATTGAAACCCAACTGACGGCCTACCAAAAGCGCCTACCCTGTCCCAGCACCATTGAAATCATCAGTGGCGAACCCGCTGCGGAAATTGTCCGCTTGGCCAATATCCATCGCACCGACTTAATCATCATTGGCAGCCGGGGCCTCAGCGGCATCGATCGAATTTTGCAAGGTTCCGTCAGCAGTGATGTGCTGGAACAAGCGCCCTGTTCGGTGTTGGTGGTGAAGGCCAAAACTGCCACTTAAGTTGCGCCCGATCGCGCTGGAACTTGCCAGGGCGATCGCCCGTTTTTAGGTTCGCCTGTTTTTGGGTGTTGCCCGTTTTCAGTTTTCCATCGCCTATCCCCGTTTTTTCCCGCATGTCTGCGTTTCTTGCCCAACTGAACCCCGCCCAGCGCCGCGCCGTTGAACATTACCAGGGGCCCCTATTGGTGGTGGCGGGGGCTGGGTCGGGCAAAACCCGCGCCCTCACCTTCCGGATTGCCCACCTGATTCAACACCACCGCGTGGATCCGGATCAGATTTTGGCCGTGACCTTCACCAACAAGGCCGCACGGGAAATGAAGGAGCGGATTGAAACCCTCTTTGCCCAACAGGAGGCCCGATCGCGCTTTGGCAAGCCCTTTGACCTGTTGCGGCCCGAGGAGCAAACGCGCCTGAAATCGCAGGTCTATAAGGACACCATCAAGCACCTGTGGATCGGCACTTTTCACGCCCTCTGTGCTCGAATTCTGCGGTTTGATCTGGAAAAATTTCAACATCCCAAAGGCTATCGTTGGACTAAGAATTTCACGATTTTTGATGAATCCGATGTCCAAAGCCTGATTAAGCAAATTGTCACCAAAGATCTCAATCTGGACGATAAAAAATTTCAGCCCAGACAGGTGCGCTTTGCCATTAGCAATGCTAAAAATCAGGGTCTGTCGCCGGAAGAAGTGGAACGCAACGACCCCACTTTTCGCGGTCGGACGATCGCCACGGTTTATGATCGCTACCAAGCGGCTTTGGCGGCCAACAATGCCTTAGATTTTGATGATCTGATTGGATTACCGGTGCAGCTTTTTCAGCAAAATGAATCGGTTTTGGGCTATTGGCACAGCCGATTCCGCCATATTCTCGTGGATGAATATCAAGATACTAACCGCACCCAATACGACCTGATTCGGCTGCTGGTAACCAATGGGGAATCTTCCGAAAGCTTTGACCAGTGGAACCATCGATCGATCTTTGTGGTGGGTGATGCGGATCAGTCTATTTATTCGTTTCGAGCGGCCGACTTCACAATTCTGCTAGATTTTCAGGATGATTTTGGCGATCGACTGCCCGATGACGACACGCGGACGATGGTGAAGCTGGAGGAAAACTATCGATCGCGCGAAAACATTTTGCAGGTGGCCAACGAACTTATTGAACGCAACACAGAACGCATTGATAAAGTATTGCGGCCCACACGCGGAGCCGGTGACCCGATCGCGGTCTATGAATCAGACCACGAAATGGATGAAGCGGAGTATGTGGTTCAGAAAATTCGCAAGCTGGAGCAACAAAACCCCGAATTAAATTGGGGCAGCTTTGCTATTTTGTATCGCACCAATGCCCAATCTCGTCCCTTTGAAGATGTGTTGTTGCGGTTGGGAATTCCTTACACCATGGTGGGGGGATTACGGTTCTATGACCGCAAGGAAATTAAGGACACCCTGGCCTATTTGCGCCTGCTCACCAATCCCAACGATAGTATTAGCCTGAAGCGGGTGATTAATGTGCCCAAGCGTGGGGTGGGCAAGACCACGCTCGATCGCCTAGAGAATGCGGCCGATCAGTTGGGCGTGCCGCTTTGGGAAATTCTGAGTGATGAAACGTCGGTGAAAACCCTGGCCGGACGCACGGCTAAGCCCTTGTTGGAGTTTGTGCAAATGATCCAAACCTGGCAAGGCCAGGTGGATCAACAACCCGCCGCCACAATTTTGGATGGCATTCTTCAGGGATCGGGCTACGTGCGGGAATTGCAAGCGGAGGGCACGGATGAAGCGAGCGATCGCCTGGCGAATTTGGCGGAATTGGCCAACGCCATGACCCAATATGCGGAAGACACCAGCGACGGATCCTTGACGAACTTTCTGGAAAATGCGGCGCTGGCTTCGGATTTGGATGATTTGAAGGAGGGCAAAAACGCCGTGTCCCTGATGACGCTCCATGCGGCCAAGGGGCTGGAATTTCCGGTGGTGTTTTTGGTGGGGCTGGAACAGGGACTGTTTCCCAACTTCCGTTCCATGGACGATCCCCGATCGCTCGAAGAAGAGCGCCGCCTTTGCTATGTGGGCATTACCCGCGCCCAGGAGCAATTGTTCTTAACCCATGCCCAGGAGCGGCGGCTTTGGGGAGGAATGCGCGAGCCTTCGGTTCCTTCGGTGTTTTTGGGTGAGCTGCCGCCGGAGCACTTAATTGCCGAGGGGCGGAGCAATCGTCGATCGGGGCCCACGGCCTTGGCGGGATCGGCCAATCGGCGATCGGCTGCGGCCCGACCCACCCCCAAACCCAATCCGCGCCCGACCAAAACCACGCCGCCCCAAGCTTGGGAAGTGGGCGATCGGGTGATTCACGACACCTTTGGCGAGGGTAAGGTGATACATGTGTTTGAAAACGGGCGCAAGGTCACCATTTCAGTGCGATTTCCCGGCTTGGGTCAAAAAATCTTTGATCCCAACCTGGCTCCTCTCCAGCGTTTGGATTAGGCCACTGCCCGATCGTCAGTGCCGGAGTTTTTCTGGGGCGATCGACCCAGGGAGGGATCCCCGAAAAATAGCGAAAACCGGTTGATTAATCCTTAGGAAAACTCGCTGGAAACCCCGCAAGCGCCTGATCGCCCATTGGGCCGTGCGCGATCGCCCAAATCAGCTAAGATGGCATCAACTAAACGTAACGTCGCTCTAACTTAAGGACAATACTGGGTGATTGACTTCGGACGAGTCATGACCGCGATGATCGTGCCGTTTGCCCAAGATGGCAGCGTTAACTACACGATCGTCGAGCAACTGACGCGCAATCTCGTGGCGCACGGAACCGACACACTGGTGGTGTGCGGCACGACCGGTGAATCGCCAACCTTAACCTGGGACGAAGAATACGAACTGTTTCGCATCGTTAAGCAAGCGGCGGGCAGCGCCAAGGTGATGGCCGGCACGGGATCCAACTCAACCCGCGAGGCGATCGCCGCCACCGAAAAGGCCGCGAAGCTCGGTCTGGACGGTTCGTTGCAAGTGGTTCCCTACTACAACAAACCGCCCCAAGAGGGACTCGCCGCCCATTTCCGGGCGATCGCCGCCGCCGTGCCCGAGTTCCCCCTGATGCTGTACAACATTCCGGGACGCACGGGCCAAAACCTGCTGCCGGAAACGGTGGCCCAACTGGCGGAATTGCCGAATATTGTGGCGATCAAAGAAGCCAGCGGTAACCTTGACCAAGTGAGCGCCGTCCGTCGTCTGACTCCGCCCACCTTCAAGATCTATTCTGGAGACGATTCCCTGACCTTGCCCATGTTGGCGGTGGGGGCCTCGGGGGTGGTCAGCGTGGCCAGCCATCTCGTGGGCGATCGGATTCAAAGCATGATTCGCGCCTTTGAAGCGGGCCAGGTCAACGACGCATTGACAGAACATTTGGCTTTGTTACCCTTGTTTAAAGCCTTGTTCTTGACCACGAATCCAATTCCCGTCAAAGCCGCGCTAGAACTGTTAGGCTGGGAAGTGGGGGAACCGCGCCTGCCGTTGATCCCTTGCCCGGATCCTGTTCGCCAAGCCCTGAAACAGGCAATGGCGGAGTTAGACCTGCTGCCACAGTGAACTAGCAACAGTCGCTGACAACCAACGGGTGATCGATCGGTGATTGCTGGGTAACTGATGGACAATCAGCGAGCGATGAACCAAATGCGCGATCGACCCTTTCTTGATCGCCCCACGCCAATAGACGAAGGACAGCCCTAGGGCGATTACTGCACAAGCTATTGGGTCAAAGATTGAGCAAAATACTAGGTAGAAAGTACTGAGTAGAATGTTAATCAACGACTTTCAACTTTGCTCAGAACCAGCAATATCAGTTCAAAAAATTGCAAGTTTGTTGCCTCGATGAAGCTTTAAGTTGGTTTCAAATCGTTGATCGTTGAGTCACGGACTCTTGGATAAAATAAACCGCCCGATCGCTCAAGCCATTAACTCACCATCATCCCGATCGAGTGGCATAGGATTAAGTCATCCAAATTAAGTCATCCAAATTCCAAAACTTGGATTAGACTGAGAGCAAATTGGCACTGCCCAGCCCTTCAAGATTCGAGGGCCGCTTAAAATTAAAGCACCAGATTCCGGATTAACTAAAAGCTCTGACTAAAAATTTTGAATCAGCAGTTTGTTAAAGCAACTCAGTGCAACCGGTTCATAAAACAGTTCCATTAAAAAAATCCACTAAGCGGCTCAACTAAAATCTCGCTCACAACCCATTGCAAACCCCAATTAACCCATTCAACAAGCCCATTGCCGTTAACCATGTTAAAAAACATCCGATCGCTCAGCATGACTCAATCATCGTTTTCTCAACAACCTGTGAAATCTGCAAAATTTTCAACGGCTCATTGCGAGCAGGGAGCTGCAAGCTAATCATGAATCCGGAATATCTGACAGTGGCTTGTTTAATAAGAATGGGAGTCCCCGCATTTGATTGCTCTTAGAACTGCTGAGGGGTTCGATTTTTTGAACAATCTTTTGAGCGCTCTAAATAATCCTCATTTGGAATCCTCATTTGGAATCCTCATTTGGAATTCCCATTTGGAATCCCGATTTTGAGAGCAATCATTGTGTTGAATTTAGACTGATTGGCGGTGGCGAATTGGATCGATCGAACGGATCCACCGACCGATCTTGAAACAAGTTTTTTCCCCAGATGGTTACCCCTTGATGCAATTCATGAGTTTGGTGAATGTGTTGAACCTAGAAGATTCGGCACAGCATTTCACAGGATTTTGCACAGCAGATTTGCACAGCAGAATTTTGTACAGCAGGACTTTGCGCCGCTTTTCAGAAAGCGTCTTCTTGAAGAACTTTTGAAAAACCTTCAAGAAGGTTCTGCCAGCTTCGGGCCCCAATCCCGACCCAAGTTTCCCGCAGCAGCAACCCACCGCCGATCGTGTAATTCGGCTGGGGATGACGGGTTGATTGAGACAACCAGCTCAATCGTTTAACAGGCTGAGTACCGCCCATCACTAACCATCAAAAATCAGGTTTGCTCCTTTCCCAATGAGAGGACATGACGGTACTCCCCCATTCGTTGCTAACAGTCTGGTGACCGGTTCCAACGCTAAATAGTGAAATTTTTGGAGGCAAATGACTCAAGTTAGAAAGCGAATTCGTCAGCAAGCAGATTCCGAATCTTCCGTGGCTAACGGTGGCGAGCTGGCCAGCGAGTTGGCCCGTGGAATGAATCCCGAAATTTCCGCAACCCCGATCGCCCCTGGAAGTAAAAACGTGGCAGCAAAAGACGTGAAAGATAGCTCCCGTGATGATGTTCGGCGCTCTGCTCCTGGCGTAATTCGCAAGCGAAACTCCAACTCCCAAGCCACCCCCAAGAAATTGTTGCAAGCAGATCATGCTGCGACCTTTGATCAATCGTTTGCTCAATCAACCGATCGTACCTTTTCCCCCTCTATCCCTATGAGTCAAAACCTCGTGACCGCTCCCCCCAGAACTAACTTTTCGGCTGCTCAACCTTCGACCCAATTCATCAGCAACGGCAAGCCCGGAACGCTGAAAATTATTCCTCTGGGTGGCTTGCATGAAATTGGTAAAAACACCTGCATCTTCGAATATGAAGATGAAATCATGATGCTGGATGCGGGGCTGGCTTTCCCCACCGATGGAATGCACGGCATTCAAATTGTGCTGCCGGATATGACTTATCTGCGGGACAATCGCGAAAAAATTAAGGGCATGATTGTCACCCACGGTCACGAAGACCACATTGGCGGCATTGCCTTCCACCTGAAGCAAGTGGATATTCCGGTGATCTATGGTCCGCGTCTGGCGATGGCGCTGCTGTCGGACAAATTGGAAGAAGCCGGCGTGAGCGATCGCACGGAAATTCGCACCGTGGGCCCGCGCGAATTTGTGCGAGTGGGAACCAAGTTTCTGGTGGAATTTATCCGCAATACCCACTCGATGGCTGACAGTTTTTCGGTGGCGATTCACACGCCACTGGGTGTGGTGATTCACACGGGTGATTTCAAGTTTGATCACACGCCCGTTGATGGTGAATATTTCGATCTTCAGCGGTTGGCGGAATACGGTGAAAAGGGCGTTTTGTGCCTGATCAGTGATTCAACCAACGCGGAAATTCCCGGTTTCACCCCTTCGGAAAAGTCGGTTTATCCGAATTTGGAACGGGCCTTTGCAAAAGCACCGGGTCGCCTGTTGGTGACGACGTTTGCGTCATCGGTGCATCGGGTGAACATGATTTTGGACATTGCCCACAAGCAAGGCCGGGTGGTGTCGGTGCTGGGTCGATCGATGCTAAATACGATCGCCCATGCGCGCAACTTGGGCTACGTGAAATGCCCGGATGATCTGTTTGTGCCGATTCATGAGCTGCAAAATTACCCCGATCACAAGGTGGTGATTTTGACCACCGGTTCCCAGGGCGAGCCGCTGTCGGCCCTGACGCGAATTTCCAAGGGCGAACATCGCCAAATCAAGATTCGCAATGGCGATACGGTGGTGCTGTCGGCGAATCCGATTCCCGGCAACACGATCGCGGTGGTGAACACGATCGACCGGCTGATGATGCTGGGGGCGAATGTGGTCTATGGGCGCGACAAGGGGATTCACGTTTCCGGTCACGGCTCCCAGGAAGATCACAAGCTGATGATTAGCCTGACGCGGCCCAAGTTCTTCATGCCGGTGCATGGTGAGCACCGGATGTTGGTGAAGCACGCGGAAATTGCCCAGAGCTTGGGCATTCCGGCGGACAACATGGTGATCATCGAAAATGGCGATGTGGTGGAACTGACCCAGGATTCGATCAAGATTGGCGATCGGGTTCCTTCGGGGATTGAGCTGGTGGATGCGTCTCGATCGGGTGTGGTGAGCGATCGGGCCCTGCGCGAACGGCAACAGTTGGCCAACGAAGGCCTGGTGACCGTTGCCGCCAGCATCTACAGCACGGGTCAGTTGGCCTGCGATCCCCAGGTGCATATGAGCGGTGTGGTCAGCAGCATTGACCCATCCAAGCTGGCAGGAGCGATCGGGGCAACCTTGAAAAACTTCCTCAGCAACCGATTTGAGCGTTTTGTCACCAATCCAGCTCGCCGCAGCGATGACGATATCGATTGGGGCGGCCTGAAGGTGGAACTGGAGCGCGAATTCCAGCGGCTGTTGCGTCGCGACTTTGTGGGCACGCCTCAGGTGGTGGTGTTGGTGCAGCCGATCGCGGCTCCGATTTCTGTGCGGCGCGATCGCCCGGCTCCGGCTGCCCCGACGGGCAACGCTGCCGTTGCCGCTGCCGCCGACTCGATCTCCTCTGAGTCTCCCGCCACGCCTTCGGGTCGCCGCCGCCGCCGCACGGCTGCCAGCGTTGCTTCCTAAGGCCAACACCTGAAATCCGCTGATCGATTGGAACTGATCGATTGAAAGTTGTTGAAAGTTGTTGAAAGTTGTTGATCGATCGCGGCAATTTCTAACTTTCTAACTTCTAGTAGCACAGTAAGCTTCAGTGGCTGACTTCAGAAATCGTCCAATTCTTAATCAATTTTGGTTGAGAAATGAGATGATCCAGCCCCCGAAGACTGCTGTGCTACTGCATTGTTGAATCTGTTATCAACCTGTGTCAGTACCCCAAAGCACTCCTCAAATATCCTCTCAGGGACTTCCATTTAAGGGGCTTGGCCAGTCACGCAGAACGTTAAAATTCCGAGAATCCGATCAAGCTGATTGAGGTAATACTCATCTAAATCAATTTCTAAAATTAGTCTGCTGTCGTGATCGCGTAGCCCTAAAAACTTCCAAGTGGTTCCGGTGGTCACCACTCCATAAATCGATGGAATCGGATCATTGGCCTGCTGATTGAATCGCCAAGCTGCGACCATTTCAGCCACACATTGCCCCAAACCACTATTGATGTTTTCACGCTTGGCTTCTACCAATACGGTTACGGGTGATTTCAAGAGCAATAGTTCGGGCGATCGCGCCACTAAAAAATCGCAACGGCCGTTCAATCCACAGCTCGGATCAATATCAAAATCAATCCCAGAAAATAAGCTAATTTGCCCCGCCAGTTGTCGCCGTAGCTCCACCAAGATAGGCGCAATAATCCATTCCGATCGGGCCTTTTCCGTATTACTGGCTAGGGCCAAAGGAACATTTTCTTGCAGCAGTTCCCGCAGGCGATCGCTCGGATGAATCGGCGGCACTGGCTCAAAATGATGAGGTCGATCGTATAGATTCAGGGAAAATTGGTCGATCGCCTGGGCCAAACTAAAGTCGCTGTATGCCATAACCCGCTCTCGATCGATGAGGTATTGCCGGCCGCAAGGGATTAGCTCCATTGCTCGCGCTGCCCCCTGTTGGCTCGTTCTTCAATAGGGCATGGTCACGATCGTACAGCGCTTCCAAAGGGTTGCGAGCCACCGTTGATCGCGAGTCATCGCCATACCTCACAAAGTTGCGGCTTCGATCGAGTTAGCGAGCTTATCCGCAATGCCCGCAATCCAGCGCTCGTCTTGGTTGGTGTAACTGCGGGGGGCGTTGGCTCCCAAAATCAACACGCCCCGATCGCCCAAAGGCTGCACAATCACGCCCTGGGTATTTTCGGGTAAATAGTCAAACTCAATCCGGCCGGGATAAACCTTCAAATCCACAAGGTAGATCGGCTGCTGTTTATCGATCGCCCGCTGGACGATCGGCCCCGGTTTGACGATCGCTTGCGGGCCCAAAACACCGCGCCGGAGCAATGTTTGCCCCGCCGCGCGATCGCCCCGGTAAACCACCACCGATCGGGTCACCGTGTTGGTTAGCAACAGGTGGGAAGCCCAGGCCAATTCCACCTGCAACGGGCGATCGAGATCGGGCGCTAGCTCAAACCCTTCCGACCCCGTTAGTGTCACCGCATCCGGCAACTTGGGTTGCACCCGCTGCCAGAGCAACCCGGTCAAAATCAAGAAAGCACAGGCGATCGTCCCTGCCACGTCCGATCGCGCCTGCCACTCGCTGATTTGAGGAGTCCAGAGCCGATTCACAAACAGCCCCACCCCGATCGCCATGCCCACCGCGATCGGCAAATTTTGCAGCCAACGATTGGTTTGCGATCGCGCCATAGCTGCCGGGGGCCCGCCGGGCCCCTAAACCTCGTTTGCGTCCAGGATGCGTTGGAACAGGTAACCCGTGCCCCGCGCCGTCAAGATCAGTTCCGGATTGCTGGGGTCTTCCTCCAGCTTGGCCCGCAGTCGAGAAATGTGAACATCCACCACGCGCGTGTCCACATGGCGCTCGGGCGTGTAGCCCCAAACTTCCTGCAAAATCTCTGCCCGCGAGAATGGTTCGCCCGATCGCGACACCAACAGCTCCAACAGGCTAAATTCCATCCCCGTCAGCCGAATGCGCTCATCGCCCTTGTAAACCTGGCGCTTATTGGTGTCAATGCGAATGTTGGCCACCTGAATCACGCCGGAGCTGGGAATTCCGGAGGCGTGGTTTTTGTCCACCCGTCGCAGCACCGAACGAATCCGAGCTTCCAACTCCTTGGGCGAAAAGGGCTTCACCACATAATCATCGGCCCCCAATTCCAGACCCGTGATTCGATCGGCCACATCGCCCAGCGCCGTGAGCATAATGATCGGAATATCCGATTCCTTGCGGAGTTCCTGGCACACGCCATAGCCATCCAGCTTTGGCATCATCACATCCAACACCACCAGATCCGGCCCCGCCTTCCGAAACACGTCCAGGGCTTCTTCGCCATCGGCAGCCGTGACCACCTCATAGCCAATCATAGACAGGCGGGTTTCTAGAATACGGCGAATGCTGGCTTCGTCGTCAACAACCAGGATTTTTTCTTTGTGACTATCCAAGGAGAGGCCTCCTCCAATGGCTTTAACTTCTGCGTGAACTTTTGCGTGTTTTTGAATCGCTATCTTTCGGCTTTTATCGCTTTATTGTACCGAGGACATTTAAAGAGGCAATTCTAACCGCCGTTTCTCTTCCGTTTTGGAGATTATCAGTCGATCGCGGCGCAGGTTGAGGGCTGATTTCGGCAAAATGGATTGACAAATTGCCCACTCTGATGTGCGATGGGAGCGCATTTGACTCCAATTCTTTGAAGTCCGGAAGTGTAACTGATTGGGAATGCACCCTTTATTAAAAACAAGCGGGGTGTCTGTCGCCATGTTGCAACGAAATTGAAACAATTGCAGAAATTTCTTAATTTGTTGTGCTTTTGTGGATTCTTCTTCCGTGGGTTGCCATTCTAGGGATGGCCATTCCTGGAGTGGCCCTTAAAAGGCAAAGGAATTACTAGGCTGGGGGAACTGAATTGAACCAGCGCCAAATGGGGTGAAAAACGGCCGCCAAGGGCTGGATCAAAGGGGAGACGATCGCATGGCGAAGGTAAAAACCCGCTACGTTTGCAGCGCCTGCGGAGGCGTGGAAGCCCAAATGTTCGGGCGCTGTCCCAGTTGTGGCCAGTGGGGCACTCTGGTGGAAGAGGTGTTGGCTCCGGAACCCAGCGCCACGGGCCGAGCCGCCGTGGCCGCCACCACCCGATCGCGCAAGGGATCTCGCCCCCAAGAGCCGGCCAGCCCGATCGCGGCTCGTACCTTGGCCGAAATTCGCGATCGCCCCCGATCTCGCTGGGCTTCTGGGTTTCGAGAACTCGATCGAGTTTTGGGCGGGGGAATTGTGCCCGGCTCCTTGGTGTTGATTGGCGGCGATCCGGGCATCGGTAAATCAACCCTGTTGTTGCAAACGGCTAACCAACTGGCTCGATCGCGCCGAGTCCTTTACGTTTGTGCCGAAGAATCGGGACAGCAGGTGAAGTTGCGGGCCCAGCGATTGGGGGTACAGGCTCCGGCGGCGGAATTGATCTCGGGCCAGCTCCCGGAGGAATCACCGGACGATCGCGCCGATTTATACCTGCTGCCGGAAACGGATTTAGAGCCAATTTTGGCGGAAATTGAAAGCTTGCGACCGGCGATCGCCATTATCGACAGCGTGCAGGCGATTTATTTGCCCGCGCTGGCTTCTGCACCGGGATCCGTGGCCCAAGTGCGGGAATGTACTTCGGCCCTGATGCGGCTGGCCAAGCGGCAGGATGTGGCCATGTTGTTGGTGGGCCATGTGACCAAGGAGGGGGCGATCGCCGGGCCCAAGGTGCTGGAGCATTTGGTGGATACGGTGCTCTATTTTGAGGGCGATCGATTTGCCAGTTTTCGCCTGTTGCGATCGGTTAAAAATCGCTTTGGCGCAACCCAGGAGTTGGGTGTGTTTGAAATGGTCGATCGGGGGCTGTTGGAAGTGGCCAACCCCTCCGCCCTCTTTTTGGGCAACCGGGATGAGCGCGTCCCGGGCACGGCGACGATCGTGGCCTGCGAAGGAACCCGCCCGATCGTGGCGGAACTGCAAGCCCTCGTCAGCCCCACAAGCTATTCCTCGCCCCGCCGCGTCACCACGGGCATGGAATATAACCGGCTGCTGCAAATTTTGGCGGTGCTGGAAAAACGGGTGGGCGTGCCCCTGTCGCGGCTCGATGCCTACGTGTCCACCTCCGGCGGCCTGAGCGTGGAGGAACCGGCGGCGGATTTGGGGGTGGCCGTGGCCCTGGTGGCCAGTTTCCGCGATCGCATCGTTGATCCGGGCACGGTGCTGATTGGCGAGGTGGGTTTGGGCGGCCAAGTGCGCCCCGTTTCCCAACTGGAATTGCGGCTCAAGGAAGCCGCGAAATTAGGATTTAAACGGGCGATCGTGCCCAAGGGTTCCGATGTGCGAATTCGGGGAATGGAACTGATCCCCGTGGGGCGGCTGGTGGATGCGATCGGGGCGGCCATGGCGCGATCGATGGCGGCCGATGCCGCTCCCGATCCGGAAACCAGCGATCTCAGTGAGCAGCCCGTGGGTTAACCCAAAGCGCCTAGGGGTTGGTTGCTGACCCGATCGCGCGGAATTTTGCGATCGAACAAACTGCCCAAAACGGCCGCCGGGCGAGCACTGTGGGGCCAAGCAAACGCATGGCGAAACGCTGCTTCTTGGCAGGCTTCCAACTGCTCAAAATCAATCACATCCAAGGTCAGCAGGGTTTCGTATTCAAAGGGTAACCGCACATTATGCAACCCCGCATTGTCGGTGCAAATGGCAATTTCAACCCCCGCCTCAAAGCAGCGATCGAACACGGTTTTCAGTTCCCGTAAATCGCTCATGGTTCCCGTTTTGAGATAGGTGGTGGGGCACACTTCCAAACATTGTCCCCGGCGGGCCAAATCGGGCAACAGTTCGGGATATTGCAGGGGAATTTGAATCCCATGGCCAATTCGCATCAACAGTGGCAAGAGGTCGGGACATTGCCCCATGGGCGTTTCGTAAACATGGCCTGTGGTTTTGAGACCGAGCGATCGCGCCAATTCGTATAGCTCAATCCACTCATGCAATCGATCGCCATACAAATCGTCCCCACCCGCCAGGTCGATCGCGCAAACATAGTCCCGTGATTGGGCTGCTAGCTCCACGATCGCCCGATTCACCTCATAGGGCAACTTGACATGCATACATAAAATTTGGCTGGTGACGATCGGGCAATCCACCACCTGGCTGGCCTGGCCCACCGTTTGCACAATGTCAGCCATCCGATCGATCCGCTCTCCCATCGGCAAATGCTCAGGGGTGCGCAGATAGGGCGTGTAGCGCAACTCCAAATAGGCCAGATTTTCAAAAATGTAGGCCCCCCGAATCAGGCGATAGATGAAATAGGGCAACATTTCCTGGGTCTGCACACTTTCCACCAACGAATGCAGCTCCAAATACTCCGCCAGGGTTTTGCGAGGACGGGTGTAGAAATCCTCAAATGCCCCATAGTCTGGAAATTGGGTCGTTAAGTCCGATCGATGCCGTTCAAAATAGCGCCACAGCACCCGAGGCACGACCGAACCACCCAAATGCCGATGCAGTTCTGCATGTAATGCCATAGAAGCGTCCCCGAGAGTACTGAGTCTTGCGAGCGATCGCGATCGAAGCTGGAAATCGTCCCGATCGGGCCCAGGGCCTATCGTCAAATTGCCCAAAACCCGAGATCTGCCGTTAGCGGATCGTGGGGAGCAAGGGGCTTAGGGCCTATCGTCAAATTGCCCAAAACCCGAGATCTGCCGTTAGCGGATCGTGGGGAGCAAGGGGCTTAAGCCCCTTGTCTAAGACGATTGGGGAACGGAAAACCAACCGTTTCAGCATCACCTCGAAAAATGACGACAGGGCCCAAGAACCGGCGATCATTTCGATATTTTTATTGTTGCTTAAGAAAATTAAATCGGGCGCGATCGCCCGAGCCTATATCCCCCCGAGCGATTTCACCCAGTCACCGCCTCGATCGCCCGGTTGACACCTTTACACCTCGATCCTGATAATCGTCGTTTGTGTAAACTCAAACACCGCTAAACCGTTGGCTAACGTCGTTGTAATTGGGGCCCAGTGGGGCGACGAGGGCAAAGGCAAAATTACAGATCTCCTCAGTCGGTCGGCCGACGTGGTAGTTCGCTACCAAGGGGGGGTCAATGCCGGACACACGGTCGTTGTTCAAGACCAAGTGTTCAAACTGCACCTCATTCCGTCTGGCATTTTGTATCCCGAAACCGAGTGCATCATTGGCTCGGGCACGGTCATTGATCCGCAAGTGCTGATTGAAGAACTCGATCAGCTCGTGGCGTTGGGCATTTCAACGGACAACCTGTTGATTGCGGAAACGGCCCACGTGACCATGCCCTATCACCGGCTGATCGATCGCGCGGCGGAGGAAAAACGCGGTAACTACAAGATTGGGACGACGGGGCGCGGCATTGGCCCGACCTACGCCGACAAATCCGAGCGTACCGGTATCCGGGTCATGGATTTGATCGATCGCGAGGCGCTGCCAGACTTGCTGCGCTGGACGATCGCCCAAAAGAACGTCATTCTCGAAAAGCTCTACGACCTGCCGCCGCTGGACGCGGAAGCGGTGATTGAAGAGTATTTGGCCTATGGCGATCGACTGCGGCCCCATGTGATCGACGCATCGCTCAAAATTGCCGACGCGGTGAAGCAAAAACGAAACGTCCTGTTTGAAGGGGCCCAAGGGACGCTTCTGGATCTCGACCACGGGACTTATCCCTATGTCACCTCTTCCAATCCGGTGGCTGGGGGAGCCTGCATCGGGGCAGGCGTGGGCCCCACCATCATCGATCGGGTGATTGGCGTGGCCAAGGCCTACACCACCCGCGTTGGCGAAGGCCCCTTCCCCACGGAAGCCCTGGACGAAACCGGAGAACATTTGGGCGAACGGGGGGCCGAGTTTGGCACCACCACGGGCCGCAAGCGCCGTTGCGGTTGGTTTGATGCGGTGATTGGCCGCTATGCCGCCCGGATCAATGGGCTGGATTGCTTGGCCATCACCAAGTTGGACGTGCTGGATGAGCTGGCGGAAATCAAAGTTTGCGTGGCCTACGAAATCGACGGCCAACGCTGCGAAAATTTCCCCGCCGGGTCACACCAATTCGCCAAGTGCCAGCCGATTTATGAAACCCTGCCCGGTTGGCAAACGTCCACCAGCGGTTGTCGCAACCTGGAAGATTTGCCCAAGCAGGCGCTGGACTATCTGAAGTTTTTGGCGGAGTTGATGGACGTGCCGATCGCGATTGTTTCCTTGGGAGCCAGCCGCGATCAAACGATCATCATCGAAGACCCGATTCACGGCCCCAAACGTGCCTTGCTGTACGAAAACGGCCAGGGTTAACCCGCAAGACCAGACTTGTAACCCCCTAGGGACAGGTTTGCTAGGGGCAGGCTGGAAACCTGCCCCGATGACAATCTCTTCCCGTTTTTGATCATTCCCGATCAAAATCACCTTGTGAAAGCAGTTCCTCAAGATTGGGGAATGGGGTTGAATTTCTGTTAATATTCTCTGGCTTTCTACGCCGACGATAGCTCGATCGCCCGCCGATTCTTGCTTGACTAAGTGCGATCGATCCCACAATAGGAGAACCATCCATGAGCCTTACTTTTGAAGCCCAAGTCCGACCCGAAGGCAGCAAGCCCGGTGCTCTGCGTCGCGAAGGTTTGATTCCGGCGAACCTCTACGGTCACGACGGTGCAAACTCGGTGTTGCTGACGATCAATGCCCGGGATTTGGGTTACATGCTGCGATCGGTTAAGGTGGGCGAAACTCCGGTTGAACTCACGATCGCTGATTTGAACTGGAAGGGTTCCGTGGTGCTGCAAGAAGTGCAGAAGCACCCCTGGAAGTCAGCCATGGTCTATCACGTCAGCTTCCTGGCTGCTAAGGGTTAAATCGCCTGGCAATCGGACGGGATGCTTGATGAAGCGAAGGTAGGGCAATTGAGTTTCGATTGCCCTACTTTGTGTTTTGAACCCATGTTGAACCCATGTTGAACTGGGAACCCTGGGCGTTCAACCCGTTTGATTGAGAGTTTTAGAGCGTTTGTTGCATTGCATTCGTTGCATTGAACCTGTTGAATTCAAGCAGTGAAATTGAGCCAGTCCCCCTCAGGAGTTTTGTGCATGGATTCGACGCTGCCGCCCTTGGTGCAACAGATGCTTCAGCCGGAGTTCTATCCCCATCCGGTGCAGGAGCCGATCGCCCTGATTCAAACCCACGTTTCCTTTGTGTTCATCACCGGAGACTGGGTTTATAAACTGAAGAAGCCGGTGAATTTTGGCTTTTTGGACTATTCCACCCTGGAGCGGCGTAAGGAATTTTGTGCTCAAGAAATTGCGCTCAACCAACGCAGCGCAGCGGAACTCTATGTGGGCGTAGTTCCCATTATTCAAACGGGCGATCGCTACCAATTGGCGGAAATGGGTGAAGCCGCCCAAACTGAGGCCGAAAACTCAGTGGTGGAATATGCCGTCAAAATGCATCAGTTTCCTCAGGAAAATTTGATGAGCGCCCGGTTCGATCGCGGCGAAATCACCGAAGCAGACATCATTGAGCTGGCTCGGGTGGTGGCGGAATTTCACCGCACCGCTCCCACCAGCGATTACATCAATTCCTTTGGGGAAATCCCCCAGATTAAAGTTTCCTTTGATGAAAACTTTCAACAGACCACGGGCTATATTGGCGGGCCCCAAACCCAAGCGCAATTTGACCTGACCCAAAGTTGGACAGAAACATTTTTTGCGGAAAATGGGGCACTATTCCAAAGTCGTGTGGCCGGTGGGTTCATTCGCAATGGCCATGGCGATTTGCACTTGGGCAATATCTGTTGGCTGAACGATCGCCCGCTGTTGTTTGACTGCATTGAGTTCAACGAACCTTTTCGGTTTGTGGACACGATTTACGATGTGGCTTTTTTGGCCATGGACTTGGAAGCGCGGGGCCGCATTGATTTGGCCAATGCCTTTGTCAATGAGTATGCGGAGCGATCGGGCGATTGGGCTGGTTTGGCCCTGTTGCCGCTGTATCTGAGCCGCCAATCCTACGTGCGAGCCAAGGTCACCTCCTTTTTGCTGAACGATCCGGCAATTCCCGAGGCCGATCGGGCCGCCGCCCACGATCGGGCCGCTGCTTACTATCGCCAAGCGGCCAGCTATGCCCAACCCCGATCGGGTCAGGTGATTTTGATGTGTGGCCTGTCGGGATCGGGTAAATCAACCGTGGCTCGGCAATTGGCTCGCCAAACCAACGGGATTCAGATTCGATCGGACGCGGTGCGCAAACATCTGGGCGCTGTGCCCCTGGATCAAAAGGGACCGCAATCCCTTTACAGCGCCGAAATGACCGCCAAAACCTACGATCACCTGCTGCAATTGGGGCTGGATTTGGCCAGTCGGGGCGAAACGGTGATTCTTGATGCCAAGTATGATCGCCAGGCCTTGCGCCAAACGGTGATTTCCGCCACCCAAGAACGGGAATTGGATTTGGAAATTGTCCATTGCCAAGCCCCGATCGAGGTGCTGCGCGATCGGCTCAATCAGCGAACCGGCGACATTGCCGATGCCACGGCTGATCTACTGGCGGCCCAAGTGGCGGCCTTCGAGGCCTTCAGCAATGAAGAGCGCCTTTGGGTGCGCGAGGTAGACACAGCCCGGGGGGGCGATTTAAAGTTGCAGTAGCTGATTTTCCCGGTGGCGGCTGTTGGCCCTGCGCAAGTTACCTGCGGTCATTGGTGCTGAGTGAATTGGTGCTGAGTAATCTGGCTCCCAATTCGCACTCAGGACTTGGCAAATTTGGGCAACGGCCGCCCCGATCGCGACAATCCCCAGACCCGTGAGCTATCTGTATCAAGGCTTAGTTTGGTTCTTGCTGTTTTGGCTTGCCCTGGTGGGGGTGGGCTACGGCACGCTGTCAGCTTTGGTGCTGGCGACCTTTGGTGGTGCTGCTGGATCGATTATTTCCGTGTGGTGGCAGCAGCCGGCCGCCGATCCGGTGGTGACGCGGCGAACGTTCGATCGGGTGGAACGTGCGCCGCGTCCCTATCCTTACGAAACCCTGGAATCTTCGCGCCTCAAGCGCCAGGGTCGTCGCCGTCGCCAAATTGGCTGGCTAGATCAGTGGTTGCGGGTGCGGCCTCGCTAGGTTGATAAAACGGCTCATCGGTATTACCCAGCGGCAGGAAATTTTTTCAGGGTGAGTGCCTTGTTTTCAGGGTGAGTGTATTGTCTTAACCCAAGTGCTCTGACTGAGAGCTGACCGTTGTTACGGAGTTCAACAGTCGGCAGCACCCACCGAAGAGGAAACAAGCAACCGTGTGGCAATGGGGTCAATGGCGCGATCAACGCCTGCCTTGGCAAACGCGCCAGGTCGCGGATGTTTTGTTGGTGGCGGCGGTGGCCGGTGGCTTGCTGTTGGCTCGTTCTTGGGGCTGGCTCCAGCAGGCGGAGTTGGTGGCCTATGACTGGCTGATTCGGGCCCGATCGACCCCACCCCTGCGCGATCGGGTGGTGATTGTGGGGGTGGATGAACCGGATATTCAATTTTTGAAGATTTGGCCCGCCCGCGATCGAGACCTAGCCCAACTATTGGAAACGCTCGTGGCGGCTCGTCCCGTGGCGATCGGGCTGGATATTTACCGAGATTTGCCCCTGCCACCGGGCAAGGAACACCTAGAGGAAATTTTCCAGAACAGTCCCGTCCCGATCGTCGGCATTCGGCTGATGCCCGACTCGGAAAAAAAGGGAATTCTGCCTGCGCCGGCCTTGGCTCGCTATCAGCAAATTGGGTTTAACAACATCATCATCGATCCCGATCGGCTGGTGCGCCGCCACATTCTCTATTGGTGGCATACGGATCCAAAAACGCGCCAACGCCAAATGCATCAGAGCTTTGCCTTTGTGTTGGCCCAACTGTATTTGCAGCAGCGTCAAATTACCCTGACCAAAACCGAAGATCCGAATCAACTGCAACTGGGGCGGCTGCGGTTGTCCCCGATCGACCCCAACAGTGGCGGCTATCAGGGCATTGATGCCGGTGGTTACCAAATCCTGGCCGATTGGCGGGGCCCTTCCAGAACCGTGCCGGTGGTTTGGTGGCGGGACGTGGTGCAGGGGAAGGTGTCGCCCGTGCAACTCAGTGGGCGAATTGTGGTGATTGGGGCCATGACCGAAAGCCTCAAGGATTATGCCTACACGCCCTACAGCAACCAAGGGCGGGATTCGGCCCAACCCATCTTTGGCGCGGAATTGCAGGCCCAGGCGATCGAGCAACTGTTGGAGTCCGCGATCGAGGGGCGGCCGCCCATTCGCACTTGGCCCGACTGGGTGGAACAGGTTTGGATTTTGTTGTGGACCGCGGCCGGGGCGATCGCCGTGAAGCGATCGCGCTCCATGGGCCAAGCGGCTTTCCACCTGGCCTTAGCCCTGTTAGGAATCGGCAGTTTCACCAGCCTGAGTCTTTGGTGGGGATGGTGGATCCCGATCGTGCCGGTGGCCCTGGGCACGCTGGCCAGCGCCGGGGGGCTGTGGCTATTGGCCTTTCAGCGGCAACAGGAACAGACCCGATCGACCCTCTTTTTTCAACAGGTCTTGGCCGCCATTCCTGAGCCACTGTTTGTGAAAGACCAAAATCGGCGCTGGATTGCTGTGAATCCCGCCTTTTGCAACTTTACGGGGCTAACCACCACCGATCTGTTGGGGAAACGGGCAGAGGATGTGTTTTCTCCTGAGTTGGCCGCTGCCCTCACGGCGGAGGATCAACGGGCGATCGACCAGTTGGGGCCCGCCGAAACCCAGTTCGCCTGGCCCGATCCCTTTGGTCGGGAACGAATGGTGAGCACCAAGCGCACCCTCCACCGCGATCGGGCCGGGAATCAGTTCCTCGTGGGGGTGATGCGCGACATTACCGAGCAGTGCCGAGCCGAAGCGGAATTACGCCGCACCGCCGCCGAACTGCGGGACTACACCCAGCAACTGGAGCTAGCCCACGATGTGTTGCAATACCAAGCCCGTCACGATGGCCTCACGGGATTGGTGAACCGCAAATATTTTTATGAGCGCTTGGATGTGGCGCTGCAACAAGCCCGCCAGGATCGGTTTATGAGTGCGGTTTTATATCTGGATCTGGATGGGTTCAAGGCCGTGAACGACACCTTGGGCCATCGGGCTGGCGATCTGTTGTTGATTGAATGCGCCCAACGCCTCACCCAAAACCTGCGGGGCAGCGACACGATCGCCCGATTTGGTGGTGATGAATTTGTGGCGCTGTTGCCGGCCATTCCCCAAGGGGACGTGGCGGCCAGGGTGGCGGAAAAACTTCTGGCCGCCGTCAGCAAGCCCTATCGCGTTGAGGGCTGCGATTGCCAAATTACGGTCAGCATTGGCGTGGCCCTGTTTCCCGACGATGCGGAAACGGCCGATCAACTCATTGAATATGCCGATTCCGCCATGTTTGCGGCCAAGGGGATGGGAAAAAATGCGTTTTGTCTCTACGGCGAGCCACCGGCCCAGCCCGATCGGGTTCTGAGAGGCTAGTAGCGCGACATCCTTAAAATATTGGGTCAAAGTTGCGGAGCCAGTCGTGGTAACAAGGGGCTTGAGCATCTTGCTGCTGAACGATCAGGTGACGGTAACAGCCATGTCATTTAACCCAGTGAATTAAGGCAGCCATGCTAGTAGGCACAGCCTGAACCGCTTGGCCAGGCTGCACCAGTTTTCAGGAGAGGCCTAGCTCGAGAACTTCGGGCCCAAGCCGATCGCCCCGGCATAGACCGCCCGATCGCCCAGTTGATCCTCAATGCGCAGCAGGCGGTTATATTTCGCCACCCGTTCGCTCCGACAGAGAGAACCGGTTTTGATTTGACCGGCGCGCGTGGCCACGGCCAAATCGGCGATCGTCGTGTCTTCCGTTTCGCCGGAACGGTGGCTAATCACCGATCGCAGGCCGCTGCGGGTGGCCAGGTCGATCGCCTCCAGGGTTTCCGTCAGGGTGCCAATTTGATTCAACTTAATCAAAATGGCATTGGCCGCCTTCAGCTCAATCCCCTTTTGCAAGCGCGTCGGATTGGTCACAAACAGGTCATCGCCCACCAGTTGGGTGCGGCTGCCCAGGCTGGCATTCATGGCCGCCCAGTTGTCCCAATCGTCTTCGCTCAGGCCGTCCTCGATCGACACGATCGGGTACTGGCTTGCCAACTTGTCCAAATAGGCGATCGTTTCCGCCGGGCTGTGGGTTGCCCCATCAAAGGCATAATTCCCACCCTGGTACAATTCCGTTGAAGCCACATCCAGCGCCAGCGCCACTTGCTCGCCCGGTTTGTAGCCGGCCTTCTCGATCGCCGCAATCAGCAAATCGAGCGCTTCTTGGTTGGAACCCAAGTTCGGCGCAAAGCCACCCTCATCGCCCACACCCGTCAGCAGGTTTTTATCCTTCAGCACCTTGCTCAGGGCCGCAAACACTTCCGCCCCCCAACGCAGGGCCTCCGCAAAGCTGCTGGCCCCATGGGGCACAATCATGAATTCTTGGATGTCCACATTGTTGTCCGCGTGGGCCCCGCCGTTGATCACGTTCATCAAAGGCACGGGCAACACGTTCGACAAGGGGCCGCCCAGGTAGCGATAGAGGGGCAACCCAGCGGTGGCCGCCGCGGCCTTCGCCGTGGCCAGCGACACGGCCAAAATGGCATTCGCACCGATTTTGGACTTGTTGGGCGTGCCATCCAGCTCAATCATGGCCAGGTCAATGCTGGCTTGATCAAGCGCATCCATGCCGTAGAGTTCCGGCGAAATTTGCTCTTCAATATTTTCAACGGCTTTCAGTACGCCCTTGCCACCGTAGCGGCTGGGGTCGTCATCCCGCAGTTCGTGTGCTTCAAAAGTACCGGTGGATGCGCCGCTGGGAACCTGAGCCAGGCCGGTTACCCCCGATTCGAGGGTGACTTCGGCTTCGACGGTGGGACGACCCCGCGAATCCAAAATTTCTCGCGCGTGAATTTCGACGATCCCCGTGTCGGTCATTTCCATGCGTTTTCTCCAAATCCAAAAGCGAACTCGATGCGGGCCGTTGGGATGGGCATTGTGCCCCGCGATCGGGTGGCCAAGTGCGATCGCCCCATCCAGCGGTCAATTGCCAGAATCAGAATAAGTCTTCATGGGTCGTTTGCGCGGGTTTTGCGCGTGAGATCCCGTGAACCTGCTGGGATGCTTCTAGGCGGCTCTGGTGCTTTGATGGCAGCGAGCTTTGGGGTTTGGACTTGGGCAAATCAAGGCCGGAGCACTTGAATCCCAACCTTAAACCTCAAAAGTCGGAACTCTCAAAACTTCAGCCCCGAGGCCGGAACACTGAAACTGACCATTACCGAAACTGACCATTGTTGACCTTGGATGATTTTTTTTGCTGCATCAACCATTACGGCTTGGGCAGCCAATTGGGGTCTGAAATAGGCTTCGGTGGGACTTCCGTCAGTTAATTGAGCGGTATCGGATGATTGAGCGGTATCGGACTGATTCTGGCTCTGTCGTAACCGTAAGATCGGCCGATCGCCCCAAAACTTTAGGGATCGATCGGGAGCTGATGCTATAGATCGCCCTGATCGCCCCGATCCCCCCGATCGCCCCAGGAGCAATCTGCCCCAGGTGGATTCGCGAACGGGGGATCGATCGGGCACGTTAGAAAGTCAGTCCGTTGGTTGGCTGAGGCGGGTTGGCTGGGGCGAATTGGCTAGGACTGATTTGCTGAGACTGGCTTCGCCAAAATCCCCTACACTGAAACTGCTACTTTGCTCGATCGCTCGAATGCTGGTTAAAGCCAAGCCCCAGCCCCTAGCCCCCCGTTGGCAAAAACCCCGATATTCCAGTTGGGAACGGCAGAAGGACGTGACGATCGCAATCGGGCGATTTGTCTCGGCCCTGTGGTGGGATCGCGTTCGCAAACAAAACAGCAGTGAGCAACGCAGTCGCCGGGCCCAGTGGTTGGCCCAAACCCTGGTGAACTTGGGGCCCGCGTTTATCAAAGTGGGACAGGCCCTGTCCACCCGCCCCGATTTGTTGCCGGGGGAATATATCACCGCCCTCAGCCGATTGCAGGATGCCGTGCCACCCTTCAGCACGGATCTGGCGATTGCCACGATTGAAGCCGAGCTGGGCCAATCCGTTCAAGAACTCTTTGCGGAATTTGAACCGGAGCCGATCGCGGCGGCCAGTTTGGGGCAAGTCCACCGGGCCCTGTTGCCTGGGGGCGATCGGGTGGTGGTCAAAGTTCAGCGCCCGGGTCTGGAGCCGCTGTTTGATCTAGATTTCAAAGTGCTACGGCGTTTAATTCACTGGAGCGAGCTGCTCTTTCCCTGGACTCAGCAATACGATCTGGAGTCCATTTATCAAGAATTTTTCCGGATTCTCTATCAAGAAATTGACTACGTTCACGAGGCCCATAACGCCGATCACTTTCGCCAAAATTTCCAAGAATTTCAAAATGTTCGAGTCCCCAAAATCCATTGGCCTTACACCACTTCCCGCGTGTTGGTGATGGAATATTTGCCGGGAATTAAGGTGGATGACTGCGAAGCGCTTGAATCCTGTGGCATTGACACCAAAAAACTGAATCAATTGGGTGTTTGTTGCTACTTAAAACAGCTTTTGCAAGATGGCTTCTTTCAGGCAGATCCCCATCCGGGAAACCTGGCGGTGACCCAAGATGGATCACTGATTTTCTATGACTTTGGCATGTTTGTGGAGGTGAAATCCCTCGCCAAAGAACAGATGCTGCAAACCCTATTTGCGGTTTTAAAAAAAGACAGTGAATCGGTGCTGGAATCCCTAATTTCCATGGGACTGATTGAGCCAGTTTCGGATATGCGACCGGTGCGGAAACTGCTGCAATTTACCCTGGAACGGTTTGCGGAACGGCCGGTGGATGTGAATGCATTCACGGAAATGCGCCGGGAAATTGCCACGTTATTTGAGCAGCAACCGTTCCGACTACCGGCCCAAATGACTTACATTTTGAAGTCGATTACAACGCTGGATGGCATTGCGCGGCGACTGGATCCGGAATATAACCTGATTGCGCTGGCGAAGCCCTTTGTGAAGCAGTTTGCGGGCATTGATCCCAATCGATCGCTCGCGGAAGGCCCGGGGGCCAGCAAAACCCAAAAATGGCTGGGCTTGGCTAAGTTGGCTCTGGATACGGTGCAGGCGCAACTGAGCAAGCCGAATCCAACGGTGCTGGCAATTCAGCGACTGGAGCAACGAATTGAGCGGGGTGAGCTGGAGTTGCGGGTGCGATCGACCGAAACCGATCGGGCCCTGAAGCGCCTGAACCTGTCGATCGAATGTTTGATGTATACCTGCTTGGCGGGCTGTTTGTTAATTAGCGGAGCGGTTTTGGTGACGGGGCCCTTGGCCCACTGGGCGGCCTTTGTGTTTGCGGGGTCGGGAGTGGCGGTGGTGTTGCTGGTGCGGGCCTTGGTGCGGCTGTCGGTGCGCAAGCGGCTCGATCGGTTCATTGAGTAGCCATGGCCGATCGAGAACGGATTCTGGGTCTTGATCCGGGGCTAGCCATTTTAGGATTTGGGGCCATTAGCGTTCCCGCCGTTGGGGATCCGGCTTTTGGGGGTGAGGGTTCGTTGGGTTGGCGATCGAGCGATCCGGCGGCGATCGACCCAGTGGCGATCGAATTGATCGACTTTGGAATTATTGCCACCCCTGCCGGCCAGCCCATTGGCGATCGGTTGGTGACCCTCCACGACGATTTGCACGCGGTCATTGACCAAATTCAGCCCGATCGGGTGGCGATCGAAAAGCTCTTTTTTTATCGGATGGGCAACACGATCGCCGTAGCCCAAGCCCGTGGGGTGGTGTTGCTGGTGTTGGCTCAACGGCAACTTCCTTGGGTAGAATTCACACCGGCCCAAATTAAGCAAGCCCTCACCGGCTACGGCAACGCCAAGAAGCCTGAAGTACAAGCCGCTGTGGCCCGGGAGTTGGATTTGGCCACCTTGCCCAAGCCGGACGATGCGGCCGACGCTTTGGCCGTGGCGATCGCCGCTTGGGGGGCAGAGGCTGCCAATCGCGGCTAGGGGCCAATCGGCTCACGGGTAGAACTGTTTGGGTAGAACCAATCATGAGGGCCAGTTGGGTAGAGTCAATTGGCTAGAAACCAGTTGGTAGCAGGTTGTTAGAGTTGCGAAGTTGCGGGGCGAGATCGATGTTGCGAATCAGTCAGGGGCTGGAAACACCACAACTGATCACCTCGGGAAACGCTGCTCGCAAAAGCTGCCAAATTGATCGTGCGCTCCTGGAACCGGAACACCCCCAACATCAATATTGGATGGGTCAAGCCCTGCAATTGGCCGCCGCCGCCGGGGCCGCCGGGGATGTGCCCGTGGGGGCGATCGTCGTGGATGGACAAGGCCAGGCGATCGCGCAGGCCGAAAACCGCAAGCAACGGGATGGCGATCCCACGGGTCATGCGGAACTTTTGGCGCTCCAACGGGCCGGGCGATCGCGCCAAAATTGGCATCTGAATGATTGCGTTCTTTACGTCACCCTGGAGCCTTGCCCCATGTGTGCGGGGGCGATCATTAACGCTAGACTTGGGTTGCTTGTTTTTGGGGCGATCGATCCCAAAGCGGGAGCCATTTGTTCTGTGCTAAATTTGCCCGCCAGTGCCGCTTCTAATCACCGATTGCCGGTTATTGGAGGTGTCTTGGGCCAGGGCTGTCAACAACAATTACAAGCCTGGTTTCAACGGAAGCGTCCCGATCGATTCTGCACCCAGCCTGCGGAAAATATCTGAATAGTATCTTGGAGTACTTGCCAAGCGCCAATTGTTCTGGTCACAAAG
Source organism: Limnothrix sp. HT2024 (assembly GCF_059138625.1). NCBI lineage: Bacteria > Bacillati > Cyanobacteriota > Cyanophyceae > Pseudanabaenales > Pseudanabaenaceae > Limnothrix > Limnothrix sp. HT2024. The sequence continues at coordinate 2,234,171 of NZ_CM181121.1, read as the reverse complement.
AACTTTAGCCTCTTATTTTTTGTTGCTAGATCCGTTAATCTATAAACTTTTAATATGCCGGTTTTGATTTTTCAAATAGTCCTAATTAAAGAGGCCTGGCTTGCATCAATTCGGGATGAATTTTCCTTCACTCATTAACTCCGAGAAACCTAAGAAAATGTCTGAAAAGCCAAAATTGCTACTCTGTACGCCCCAGTGATCGACTTAAACAAGGGGCTTAGGGCCTGTCGTCAAATCGCATGAAACCTTGATTCCGCCGTTGGCAGATCGTGGGGGACAAGGGGCTTAAGCCCCTTGTTACAACGACTGGGACATGAAAAATCAATCGTTTCCGCCCGATCCTAGGAAATGACGACAGGCCCTAATCCCCTTCCACGACTATTGGTGCTTGCTCGTGCCAAAGAATCCTTTTTAAACATCCTCTAAGGGGCTGATCTGGAATGAACAAAACTGAAAAGGGCAGAAAGCTGCTGTTGGATGATCGTAACTACTTGTGAAGAGATTAAGTGCTTTTAAGAAAACCTTATTCTGAAAATAATAAAATTATTGTTCACTGCTGAAATGGCGAAAGTTTGATGATGGCTGCCGCAAATCCCCCAACCTGTGATCAACTATGCATAGATGATCGATCGCCAGCCATCTCCCCAACCTCTGAGGCATCGGAACTCCAATCGTTTGCAGGCCCCCACCCGATCGTCAACAGTGCCAGACAAAACCTGAGCACCGGCCCCGACAAGCCAAAAACTACAGGCTAAAAACTAAAAGATGCCTGGAATCCTTCTTGGAATCCTTCAAGGTATAATTTGACTTCGCTGAGACTTGTGTTGGGGGCAAAATGGCGACTATTTCTAAGAAAATTTGTTTAGTTGGCGATTTTAGTGTTGGTAAAACCAGTCTAATTCGTAGGTTTGTTGATCGTCAATTTAGTGACCAATATTTGTCAACGGTTGGCGTTAAGATCTCCAAAAAACTAATTGATTCCACTAGCCTTAAGCTGCCAGAAGGCGACAAGTTTCAATTAATGGTCTGGGATATTGAAGGACGCACAGATTACAAACCGATCGATGTATCCTATCTCCGTGGCGCGAGTGGAATCATTATTGTTTCTGACAGCAGCCGCATGGAAACGGTAGAAAACCTAGACCGTCACCTACAAATGTTTCAGCAAGTTAATCCTAAGGGATCTGTCGTGATTGCCTTTAATAAGGCAGATCTCATTGAACCATCGATGCTGACTAAGGTTATGGGGCTGCATAGCTTTGCCCATGAATCTCAAGTGGTGGCGACCTATGCCACTTCTGCCAAAACGGGTGATAATGTTGACAAGATGTTCCTAGAGCTATCGCAATCGATGCTCAACGGGTAACCGAAGGAGAGCTAAAGTCTTCAAGGTCTTCAGGGATGCAACAGTTGGCATCCAAAGTGGGTAATTTAAAGTCAACTTTGCTGTTGCTGCGACCTCTTGAGCAGAATGAAATTATCCTTGCCTCAGCATATCCAATTGATTGTTGTGAACGAAGCCTTCCAGGTGGTTTCGGTTCAGGGCGATGTGGCCCCTCTGATCGATTCAGGATTGCTGGAGATGTTGGTGGAGTCTGCGGATGAGGGAGCGATCGCCCCGATCGAGGCCCCAACGGATGGGGCTGTGGATCACGCCCCAGGCCACTTGGCATCCACTGCCCCAGGTCTCAGCCCTGAGCAACTGGCTGCGCAATTGCTGGGACTGGAGATTTATGAACTGTTCCCAGAACTCTTTGGAATTGATGAAATTTTGGTGGAGGTGGCAGCGGGCGATCGCCCAGAATTCAACATCAAGGGCATTGGCCGTGTCACCGCCAATGGCTCCCCAATCTATTTTGATATTCATATCACGGCGCACCCCAGCCCAACTGCTGAACACTATTTAATTTTCTTCTTAGAAGATGTAACCGATCGCATGAGCTTGGAGCAAGTGCTGGTTCAAGCGACTAATGAAAAACATCTGTTGATTCGGAATTTGGAGGAAACCAAGCAACAGATTGATCAAATTATTTCGGCCATGAGCGAAATGCTGTTTTTGGTTTCAGAAGCAGGATTAATTCGGATGGTGAACCCGGCCACTCGTCACCTGTTGGGTTACGAAGCTGAGGAATTAATTGGTCAGCCCATGTCGGCGATTTTGGCGCGCCGAGATGCCCCATCGGCTCCAGAGTCAGGGCATCTGTTGGCGGCGGAGGAAGGGGAAGCGGTTTGCCAAACCAAGACCGGCGCGATTTTAGTGATTGCCTTTTCCCGATCGCGCCTCACCAACACCCTAATGGGACAGTTGGGGCGTGCAGAAATGGTTCAAGATTTTCTGTATGTGGGACGCGATGTTACGGAAGAAAAACGCCGCCAGCGATATCAATCGGTTCAACATTTAATTACGCGAATTATTTCTGAGTCGAATATTGCCACCCAAGCCCTGTCGGCAGTGGTTCGAGCCTTATGCCAGGAATTTGATTGGCAATTGGGAGAATTTTGGTTAATCGATCGCACGGAAGTTGGCAGCGGAAATCCATCTGCCCATTGCATCGATCACTGGCTTTCTCCCGTACTAGAAATTAGCCATGATTGGAAGCCAGTACGTTGCCTGCGCTTGAATGAAGATCACAGCTTCCTCTCGCAGGTTTGGCAAGCAACGAAGGCTAAATGGCAACAAAATCTCCCGAATCAAGCGGTTCCGGCGGGAACGTTGGAAATTCAGAACCTCAACTTCAAAACCGGGTTTGGATTTCCGATTAAAACTGGCGATCAAGTGTTGGGAATCTTGCTGTTTTTCAAGCAAGCTTCTCAACTTGTGAGTCCTGATCTGTTGAATCTGGGCGAAAGTTTGGGCAACCAGTTGGGTCAATATGTGGAACGTCGCAAGGCTGAAGAAGCTCTGCTACTCGAGCAAGAGAAATCTGAGCGCTTGCTATTAAATATCCTGCCGGAAACGATCGCCCATTGCCTGAAGCGCAATGCCAGAACGATCGCAGAACAGTTTGCCGCTGTCACCGTTTTGTTTGCAGATATTGTCGGTTTTACGGAAATTGCTTCAAATTTGAGCGCGATCGAGCTGGTGGAATTATTAAATGAAATTTTCTCGGAATTTGATCAGCTCACAGAAATTCATGGCCTAGAGAAAATTAAAACCATTGGCGATTCCTACATGGTGGTCGCAGGATTGCCCACCCCTCGTGCTGACCATGCTCAGGCGATCGCGAATATGGCCCTGGATATGCAGTTAGTCATGAGTCGGTTTAACGACAGACAAAAACGCGATTTTCAAATCCGTATCGGGATCCATAGTGGTTCCGTTGTGGCAGGTGTGATTGGCCTGAAGAAATTTATTTATGATCTTTGGGGAGATACGGTCAACACCGCCTCGCGGATGGAATCGCACGGCATTCCAGGGAGAATTCAAACCTCAGCCGCCACCTATGCCCTGCTCAAAACTTCTTACCAATTTGAGCATCGTGGCTTAGTTCATATCAAAGGTAAAGGCGATATGGATACCTATTTTCTGTTGGGTCATATGCCCTAAATAATGATTCGTGGTGGTGATTGGTGATGGGAGATCAATTGGCCGATCGACTTGATCAACTTAGCCCTAAAAACGATGGGCGCTGATGATGCAAGCTGGTAGTGTTGGCTAGCCGCTTCCACCGAATTCCTTTACAATGCAGGGCGGCCCCCAATTGTGATTGAATCTCCCAAAGTCAGAGGATGTCTGAAAAGCCAAAATTGCTACTCTGTACGCCCCAGTGATCGACTTAGACAAGATGCTCAAGCCCCTTGTTCTCACGACTATTGGTGCTTGCCCGTGCCAAAGAATACTTTTTAAACATCCTCTCAGAAAATTCCATCACCGCTACCGATGATTGCCATTAACGATCGCTTGATTTTCAGTCCCCGATCTTTGCCGTTGTTATGACCTTGCCCTCAGAAGATTCGCCCCTTTATAACCATCCTTTGCCACAAATTGAGACGTGGCTGCTATCCCAAGGTTGCACCCAAGATCGCGAAGCATTGCATTGTTGGCATATCCAAAAGGATGCTTGGCAGGCAACGCTATATCTAGAAGAAGATCGCCTGACGGTTTATTACTTGAATGCGGAGGGATCTGGAGAGTCTACCCAGCGATCATTTAAATATTCTTTGAGTCGGCGGGATATTGAAGATGCAATTTTCTCAGGGCCTTGAATCAGAGTTTCGCGCTGGAATCTTGAACCAGAGCTTTACACTAAAGCCTTGAGTGAAACTCTTGAAAATAGCTGGCGAGCTTGAGGCTTAACCCATCATGCTTAACCCATCATTATTTGGGTGTGAACTATTTGGGTGTGAACTTTGAGTGTGAACTTTATTTGGTGCGCACTTTGCCGTAGCGTCGATCGCGCTTTTGATAGCTCATGAGGGCTTGATGGAAAGCGGCGCGATCGAACTCTGGCCACAGAGTTTCGGTGACGTAAAGCTCTGCGTAGGCAATTTGCCACAATAGAAAATTGCTGACCCGCATTTCACCGCTGGTGCGAATGATCAAGTCGGGATCGGTGAGTTCGCGCGTGTACAGGTGTTGTTCAAAGAGCTGTTCATCAATGGATTCGATCGCCAGGTCACCACTTTTGACCTGAGCGGCGATCGCCCGGCAGGCCTGCAAAATTTCTTGCCGTCCTCCATAGTTGGTCGCTACGGTGAAATTCAGAGCGTTGTTGTGGCTTGTGAGGTCTGAAGCATGGGCAATTTCTGCCTGCAAAGAATCGGGCAGCGCGTGGATATTGCCCACAAACCGAATGCGCACCAACTCTTCAATCAACTCTTGAAGTTCTCGCCGCAGAACTTTCTCAAAAAGCATCATCAAAAAGTCCACTTCTTCGGCGGGGCGACCCCAATTTTCCGTCGAAAAAGCGTAGACCGTGAGGGCTTGAATTCCCCAATCTTTGCAGCAACGAATTAAGTCTTTAAGGGTATCAACTCCCCGGCGATGGCCCATGATGCGTGGGAGGCCGCGCTGCTTTGCCCAGCGGCCATTGCCATCCATAATCACAGCAACATGGCGAGGCAACAGCGCTCGATCGAGATCGGCGGGCAATTCACGCGATAGGAGTTGTTTTGCGGTCATATGAATCGACGCAAGATAAAGTCTTCACCCCCTTTGCGAATGGAGAACGCAATGGGAGGTGAATTTGAGAGCAGTTGTGCAGGAAGTCTCGTTCAGATTAGCGCGTGTCAACAAAAATTGCTGGCTTGCTTCCCATGAGCATACCCGAACGATCGCAACTCGACGCTCTCCCCAGGCGGCCCCACTGGTTAGGGGCGTTGGCTGGCGAATCTAGGGGGCGGCTGGGCCGTTTGAATTGAGGGCCGGCATGGGTGGTTGAAAGGCGGAGCTTGCATCGGGCCCTGGCATCTATCGCCGTTTGCGCCACAGGCCGGTGAAGGATAACAACTGTCGTCGCAAGTGCCGCAGGGACGTGACTCGCTGTTCCCGATCGCTGGGCGAGGCGAGCTTGGTTTTCAGAATTTCCCGCAGGCGACTGCTGGCGATCGGGCGTTCCAGTTGGCCCCGCTCCGCCACGGAAATCGACCCGGTTTCTTCGGAAACGACGATGCAAAGACAGTTGGCCATCCGTTCTGTCACGCCCATGGCTGCCCGGTGGCGAGTTCCAAGCTGGCGAGAGGCTTGGCGATCGGATAGGGGCAAAATGGCTCCCGCTGAAGTGACCCGATCGCCCTGAATAAAAACCGCTCCGTCGTGCAACAGGGTGGAGGTCTGGAAAATGGTTTGCAGCAGCTCTTTCGAGACTTCCGCATCCAAACGCACCCCGGGCACGGAAAAATCGCGCTCATCGATCGTGCCGCTGGTTTCCAAGACCAACAGGGCCCCGGTGCGGTTTTGGGACAGTTCCCGCACCGCATCTACCAGTTCATCGATCGTGTTGTCGGCACCTGGGGCCGTGTCGGGCGATCGAGACAACAACTCCCCCACTTGGCCCCGGCCCAACTTTTCCAGCAAGCGCCGAAACTCCGACTGCAACATAACGGCCATGGCCACGGCCGCCCCAACCGTCAAATTGCCCAGGAAAAAACTCAAGAGCGACAGCCCCCAACGTTGGGCCACCGCCGCCGCCAACATCAGTACGACGAACCCGCGCACCATCCACAGGGTTCGCCGTTCGCCGACGACGGCCAACAGGGCATACGTCAGGAGCAAAACTAGGCCGATATCGATCGCTTGCAGCAGCAACAGCGGGTCTCGGACAACTCAAGAATCGGTCTACGAAATGGCGCAGGCCCCCCATGCGCAGGCCCCCAGTGGACAACCGTTGATTAACCCTGGGGGCAAAACGGGGGGCGGGAGGTTTAGCTCAGCTCTTGCAGCCGATCGGGCAGGCGATCGAACCGCAGCAAGTCTTCATCCGTTTCCCGTTCCAGAATCAGATCTGCCTGACCATTGCGCACCAAAACCGCCGCCGGTCGGGGCACACGGTTATAGTTCGAGGCCATGCTTGCGTTATAGGCCCCCGTGGCCAACACCACCAACACATCCCCCGTTTCCAGGGCTGGCAGTTGAGCATCGCGAATCAGCACATCGCCCGATTCACAGTGCTTACCGGCTACGGTAACCGTTTCCGTGCAAGGGGCGCTCATCCGGTTCGCCACCACCGATCGATACAAGGATTGGTACGTGATCGGTCGGGGATTGTCGGACATGCCGCCATCCACAGAAACGTAGGTGCGGATGCTGGGAACCGTTTTTTGGCTGCCCACTCGATAGGCCGTGAGACAGGAAGACCCCACCAGCGATCGACCCGGTTCGCACAGCAACTTGGGCAGGGGCAACCCCGCTCGATCGCAGGCTGCCGTGATCCCTTGGGCGATCGTTTGCACCCACTGCTCAATGCTCGGCGGGTCATCGGATTCCGTATAGCGAATGCCCAAACCACCGCCCACATTCAACTCCGCCACCGGCAGCCCCAACTGCTGGGCCTTCACGAACCACTGCACCAGGGTATCGGTTAAATCGCTGTGGGGTTGCAGCTCAAAGATTTGAGAGCCGATGTGGGCATGTAGCCCAATGCAGTGCAAGTGGGGCTGCTGGGCCAAAAACTCCAGTACTTCATCCACTTGGGTTGGATCAAAGCCAAACTTGCTGTCAATGTGCCCTGTGCGGATGTATTCGTGGGTGTGGCATTCAATGCCGGGCGTGATCCGCACCATCACCCGGATTGGCTCCGAAGCGGAGAAGCTAGCCAAGGTGTGCAGGTCAAGCCAGTTGTCGGTGATGATGTTGCAGCCCGATCGCACGGCCAATTCCAGCTCAGCCCGGGATTTGTTGTTCCCGTGCAAATAAATCTTGGTGGCCGGCGTGCCCGCTCGCAGGGCCGTGAGGATTTCGCCCGCCGACACCACATCCATGCCCAAGCCTTCCGACTGGGCGATCGCGCAAACCGCCAAACAGCTCCAGGCCTTGGAGGCATAGAGCACCTGGGATTCTCCCGCATAAAACTGCTTGAATGAGTCTCGGTATTGGCGACAGGCGGCCCGCAGTCCTTCCTCATCCAGGATGTAGAGAGGCGAGCCAAACTGTTCCAGCAGCTCCACCACATCGCAACCGCCCACTTCTAAATGGTCGCGATCGTTCACGCGGGCCGTCAGGGGCATCAACAGTTGGTTGGGTGATGGCTCAGGGCCGCCTTCGGATTGGGGGTGGAGATATTGCAGGCTGGAGGTTTGGGAATCCGTCTGATCTGCGTGACTGGTTTGGGGGCGAGCAGCGGGCGTAGCAACCATCGGTTTGTAGCAGTGCGGGTTGGGTGGTTATGGGGAATTGGCAAACGTTGGCAACCATTGGCAACCACAGAACCGGCGATCTCCATTAGATGCGCTTCCGATGATCCTCTGATGCTCCGATGGGCGATCGATCCAGAGTGACCGATCCAGGGCGATCGGGACACAACCCGATCGATCACCAACCTACCGACACCGAATCTACCGAGCTGACGAATACGAACATCAATCCAGAGCCGATGATCATGGTTGCCAACGTTGCAAAACTCGCGATCGAGACCAGAGGTAAACCAGCGGCCAACCACAGCACCTGAAGGAGCGATCGCCGTGGATCTAACCATTTCGGCCCCCTGGCCTATCCGGTTAGTTTACTATTGCGCGGCCTAGCCTGCGTGGCTCCCCAGGGTCTCAATTGATCGAGTATTGTTGAAATCAACGAGCCGATCGAACCCCCAACACAAGATCCCCACCTCTGATCATGATTTCTTTGGAAACCTATCCCGGTCTCTATCTGTTTCAGTTGCTGTTTGTGCTGTCCTTCACGGGCGTGATGATTTGGCAGGCGATCGAGTCCATCAAAACGATTGATCAATAACCAGAGTCGATCGCTAGCGTCGATCACCGAAATTAATCAGTCGATCGTTAATCATCATTGATCGATTGATCAATGGTTTAGGGAGTTAGTCCAGCAGCCCTAAACCGGCCCAAAAGAAGGGGTTTAAACCCCTTGCCCCGATGATTTGCTTAGAGGCCGTGGTAGATCCGGTTCGATCAAAATCGATCGAACTTGATCGAACCCGCAAATTGCGATCACCAACGGTAGCCCAAGTTCTGACGAGGGTTCCGGAGTTTTTCAAATTGCTGAATCGGGATGACAGGATTTGAACCTGCGGCATCCTGCTCCCAAAGCAGGCGCGCTACCAAGCTGCGCTACATCCCGGTGTTTTTGGCCAACGTTGATGGTCGGCGCTGGTGGCTTGAACGGGAGAAAGTTCGCCCGCAGCCACAAACATGGCCATCATATCACAAACGCTGTGAATGCTGAGGCGAGACAGACTCAGGGACTCCAACCACCGCCCGCTCAGCCCTAATCTGGATACCAAAACATGCCCTTAATCCCTTCCGGATCGGGCATGAACCCCAGACCTTTGTAGAAATCCACCACGTGGGGATCGGCAAAGAGCGTAATGTTGCTGATGTCTTCGCGGCGTAACTGCTCGATCGTTTGGCGCATCAACGCCTTACCAAAACCTCGGCCCTGAAAATCTGGATGCACTACCACATCCCACACGGTGGCATTGAACGCATGATCCGACGTGGCCCGCGAAAAGCCAATCAGTCGTCGCTTCGCGCCTCGCTGCTCCCACATGGACAGCACCAGGAAACTGTGTTGAATGGCTTTTTTCACCTTGCGCAGGGGCCGGCGGGCCCAGCCCACCGCATCGCAAAGCTCTTCAAGGTCGTACAGATCAATATCGCGATCGGTACTAAAGAAAATCCGAATCTCGCCCGTTTGCGGATCTCGCTCCAGGGGTTGATAGCCGGGAACCGCCTCGACCGTTGCGGCCGGGCGATCGCCCTGTGTTCCAAATAAGCTCTTCCAAAACCCCATGTGAGCCTACACGATCTGTCTTAACACTTGCCAGCGACAGCCAGTACCCGAGACCAATTCGTCGCAACGACGATGCATCCATGGGGCTAATCACTCAACCGGCAAGGGGCACGATCGCTCTGCACCGTGCGGTGATTACCACGCCATGGTTGGTTGAGGTTGGTTTAGAAAACGCTGTGATTGCGCTCTATTGTGCCATGGGTTGCGCGAAACTTGGATCATTCCCGGCAACTGGCAATCCAAGACTGGAAAGAAGCCACAGCAACCCCGGATTCAGACCAACATTCAGGAGCCGTTGATTAACCTCAGCGATCGATTCAACGGTTTCGCCACTGCCCGGCCAGCCCAGCCATCTGCCGGTTTGGCGCTTCTGTGGTTCAAGGGACGGGGTTGCCCACCGAGCCGCCAATTTCTATGCCAATATAGGTTTTAATGGGGACTATAAGCCAAGTTCCTTGGCCTGCCATCGATTGAGATAATCAGGCCATCTAAAAAGTCCCGTTAAAGTCGCGTTGCGGAACCGGCGATCGTGCCGTCACCCTTGCTTGCTCTGACGCTTGCCTACGAAGCTGGCTGGCTCTGAAGGGTGCTCCCACTCGCGATCGCCCACCGTGGTTATGGTGCGAAAGGCGGCCGGTTGGGTTGTGTCAGCCTGGGTCGCGGATGAAGCCAACTTCACCGCCACCAAACAGGATGTTTCCCAATTGCGGCATTTGTTAGCAAATTGCGGCAATTGTTAGTGAAATAGTGACGGAATGTCAAGATGGATTCAAAGCGCTATCAGCGGTAAAACACGGTGGCAGGTGCGGTTTCATCCGGTATGAGTTCGGGTCTCAAGCCCTCAACGCTCGACTTGCTCAAGCGCTTCAACCGGGCCTTTCCGCAATTTTATGAGCAGTTTGTCAGCAGTGAAATTCAACTGCAAAATCTGCGCTTGGCCTATCAACTCTACAAAACGCGCCAAGCGGTCATTGAACTGAAACCGGAAGGGGGCAAAAGCGCACTGCACTTTGCCTATCGCAACCAATCCTTTCTGCTCAGTGACATTTTTGGGGTGCTGGCGGCCTATGGCCTGACGATCCACAGCTTGAGCCTTTATGGGCAAATTCACCCGCCGATGCTGGTGTTTATCAAGTTGGTGGTGTCGCGGGGCAGCAAGGCCCTGACGGAGAAGACTTCGGAAAATGTTTGCCGCGCCATTCGCGAAGCTCTGGCGGGCCACTTTGAAGTGGAAGAGATGCTGGCGGTGGAATTCAACCTGGACGCAGGGTTGGAGCAGGTGGAAACGGAGTTCTATGTGGATCCGGTGTTCCATTTGCCCGCTCTGTTGATTGAGGCGGATAACCAGCCGGGGTTGTTCTACAAGGTGATGTATGCCATCTGGCAAGAGGATTTGCTGGTGGTGAATGCCAATTTGCTGGTGTGGCGGGGACGGACAAGGCTGATTTTGTATCTACTGGGCCCCAATGAGAGCTTGATTCCGGAATATCTGGGTCAACGAATTGCGGAAGGGGTTCGTCAACGTCTGATGGGGTGCTAAGTTGGAAGCCCAAGGGGAATCACCCATCCGGGTATTTCCCCCCCAATCTCTGACGATCGCCCTTGGCCGTCTCAGAGTACCAATGGCACAATGGGGCGATTATTAGAAATTTCCTTCCTGAAGGGGAAATGGGGGCGTTAAGGCGGCGCTGGCGGTTGACTTTTCCGGTTTTTTGGGCCGGTGGGTCTGCGCAGATTGCCTTAAGGTCAGTTACTTGATCGGGTGGCGTTTTTGGCGCGATCGTGATCGGTGATTGTTCCGCGTTTGCCCATGAAAGCGCTCCCGCGAAAGTTCTATTGAAGCTGGTCTGATATTGAGGGTTAGCTGTTTTGGGTTCAGGATCTCACCGCGTGCTGGAAGAGTCGCAACTGAGCGATCGCGATCTCATTGAGCGCATTAGCGCCGGAGCGATGGATCGCATCCTGTTGTTTTTGGCCTTTAGTGCCATGCGAACCGGTGGCCACCGCCACGGGGCATTTTTGGATGCGGCGGCGACGGCGGCAAAATGCGCCATTTACCTGACTTATTTGGAGCAGGGGCAAAATCTACGCCATACGGGCTATTTGCACCACATTGAGCCAAAGCGGGTGAAGGCGATTGTGGAGGAGGTGCGCGAGGCCTTGACGGAAGGCAAGCTGCTGCGGATGTTGGGATCCCAGGAGCCGCGCTACCTAATTCAGTTGCCGGCGGTTTGGATGGAGCGGTTTCCCTGGAAGCCGGGTCAGCCCCGCATTCCGGGGACGAGCCTAACCGGTGAAGAAAAGCATTATTTGGAACGGAAACTGCCGGATCAGTTGCCCGATGCTCAGGTTCTGAACTCGTTCCAGTTCATGGAGCTAATTGAGTTTTTGCATCGCCGATCGCAGGAGCCATTCCCGATCGAGCAGCAAATGCCCCTGAGCGAAGCCCTGACGGAACATATCAAGCGGCGACTGTTGCACTCGGGAACGGTGTCGCGGCTGGACTCGCCTTGGGGAATGCCGTTCTATGCCTTGGTGCGAGCTTCCTACTGGACTCCGAAGGATTCCGAAGCCCGAAGCTACACGGCGGTGGAGGATACGGCGACCTATTTCCGATTGTTGCGGGAGTGGGCGGCGAATCCGGAGAAACAGCAGGCCATGCGGGCGATCGAGGAGTTGGATATTGCGCCCGATCGGCTGGGGGAAGCGATGGCGGATTTGGATCGGGTGCTGCGGGAATGGGCCGATCGACACCATACGGAAGGTGGACAGCCGATCGTGGTGCAACTGGCGGCGGGCGATCGCATTGACCACCTGGATCCCTAGGGAGCAATTCTTGATAGATCAGCCTCTGACCATAGGCGATCGGGATCGTTAGGAAACGGATGAGCCTTTCAGGGGCTTAATTCGGCCATTGGCATCGGGCTTGACCGGCTCAAACAGTTGGTGGGCGGTGGCGAAGGAACCGTAGCGATCGGGGTTGGCCGTAATTGCCGCTTGCAAGCAATTGGCGGCGCGATCGAGGGCTGTTTGTCGTTCCCAGTCACTGCAATCCGATCGCTGGGTTTGCAGCAGGTAGCAACAGGCTTGGCAGAATTGCAACTCCGGTAACGAGAGGCCGCGCTCGGCCGCCTTCAAGTAACTCCTCAGGGCCGCTTCCGGTTGTCGTAGCCGGAGCTGGGCCAGGCCACGGTTATACCAAGGGGTGGGCTTGGTGGGATCGCGCTTGATGGTTTCGTCGTAGCTTTTGATTGCCGCTTGCAGTTGCCCGATCGAGAAGAGGGCATTGCCCCGATCGTACCAAGCATTGGGTTGTTCAGGGTTCAGGGTCAAGGAGAGGTCATAGCTGGCGATCGCCTCACGAATGCGCCCCAACTGTCGCATCAGGCGGCCGCGATAGTACCAGGTGTCCGCATCGGCCGCGTCAAAAGTAATGGCTTTTTGGTAGCTTTCGAGGGCCCCTGCCAAATCGCCTGCCCAACGCAGGGAAATCGCGCGATTATGCCAAATATTGTGGTCGCCATCCCGCAAGCCGAGGGCTTTGTCATAGCTGGCAATGGCTTCATCGTGGCGCTTGAGATTGTCTAGGACGATCCCGCGCTGATACCAGGTGGCAGCGCTGGCGGGTTCCAACTCCAGGGATCGCTCATAGCAGGTGAGCGCCTCGCTGTCTCGATTGAGCTTGCGTAAGACCACGCCGCGATTGTGCCAGGCGCGAGGACAGGTGGGATTCAGTTCGATCGACCGGCTATAGTTATGGGCGGCCGCTTCCCAATGGCCCAGCCGAAAGTGGGTTACGCCCAAATTATTCCAAAGACGATGATCCAGCGGTGCAAAGTTCAGCGCCTTTTGATAACTGGCTAAGGCTCCCTCCAATTGCCCAGCACCATCAAGGGCCGTGCCCCGGTTATACCAGTAGTGGGGATTTTGCGGCTCCAGCACCAGCGCCCGATCGTAGTAGGTGATGGCATCCTGGAGGCAGCCGGTGCGAGCCAGGGCATTGCCGCAATCATTCCACAGGGCGCTGCAATTGGGCGCGAGGCTAATGGCTTGGCCAAACAGCTCGATCGCCTCTGTCCATTGCCCCGATCGACAAAGCCCTAGGGCCAAAGTATAGGATTCCAGGGCGGCAGGCTGGAGAGCAGTGGTGGCATCGGGGGAATTCACAGGATTGTTTCCATCCCAAAAGCGCGTTGAGGGCAGCTTGGAGCAGGGGGGAGCGTGGCCAACCCCCGTAGGCTGGCTAAGGTATTCTGTGGCCCTTGGGGGCAATCCAAACAGAAAATTAGCTTCATTCTACGTGGGCATTTTACGTGGGATCTCGGAGGGGCGCTTGTTCGTGCAACGGAATTTCACAGCCATCACCCCTAGCTTGGGTTAGGTTGCCCTGGGGCTGGTGTACCCAGCAACCGAAGATTTCGGTTCGAGACGGCCGGCCGGTTCAGTCGGCTAGTTCGTCTATTGTTTCAACTGTTTCAACGATTGATAATGTTCATGTTAGGGGTTGAGCCGGTGATAACACAATTGCGTGGTGGTTTGGTCTTGTCTTGCCAGGCCCCGATCGATTCCCCCCTGCGGGATCCCCAGATCATTGCCACCATGGCCCAAGCGGCTGTGTTGCGGGGCGCGGTAGGTATCCGTTTAGACACCCCAGAACATGTGATGGCCACTCGATCGCGCTTGGGGGCCGATGTACCGATTATTGGCCTTTGGAAGCAGGTGTTACCCGGCTCCTCCGTTTACATCACGCCACGTTTTGCCGATGCCGCCGCGATCGCCGCCGCCGGAGCTGACATCATCGCTATTGATGCCACCCTGCGATCGCGCCCCGAAGGGGACACCGCCGCTCAACTGATCGATCGCATCCATCAGGAATTGGGCAAACCGGTAATGGCCGACATTGACACCTGGGAAGCGGCCGAAGCCGCCGCCCAAGCGGGAGCCGACTTGGTGGGTACAACGCTGTATGGCTACACGGAAGCGACCCAAGATCAGACCCCGCCGGGATGGGATCTGTTAACGCAAATGGTCACGCGCCTGACAGTGCCTTGCATTTGTGAAGGAGGCATTGCTTCGCCGGCCATGGCCCGGGCTGCGATCGATCGGGGAGCCTTTGCCGTCGTTGTGGGAACCGCCATCACGGGGATCGATCTGCAAGTGCAAGCCTATCAACGGGCGATCGCCCTGGAATAGCCTGGATACCGGATAGCTCTGGTCTTGGCTTGATTATTTTGATCGCTTCGATCGCTGCCGAAAGAGATCAACGGCAATATTTTGGTTTCAGCCGCTGACGGATCTTCAAGATTGCATTTCCAAGATTGCATCTTCAAGATTGCATCTTCAAGAAGAATGGGGCGATCAGCTCGATCGCCCCATCACTTCACAACTTGATTTCAACCAAAGGTTGCATCACACCCGGCTCAGCGGGATTGAACCAAGTCGGGCTGGACTGGGTTGAACCCCAATCACGGCCCAGCTCGATTCATCCAATTGCACCGGTTAATTACACCAACGCAGGCACAGCCGCCGGAGTGGGCCACCGCTTCAGGGATCGACCAAATTCCGCCAACTCCACCATCAACGCATCGAACTGATCCGGAGTCAGGGATTGGGGCCCATCCGACAAAGCCTTCTTCGGATTCGGGTGGACTTCAATCATCAGCGAATCGCAGCCCACGGCCATCGATCCCTTCGCCATCGTGGGTACGAAGTGGGCCCAGCCCGTGCCATGGCTGGGATCCACCATGATCGGCAAGTGGGTGAGGCGACGCAGCACCGGCACAGCAGCCAAATCCAGATGGTTGCGGGTGTATTGGCGATCGAACGTGCGAATTCCACGTTCGCAGAGGATCACATTCGGGTTACCCGCCGCCATGATGTATTCTGCGGCCATCAACCATTCCTCGATCGTGGCAGACATCCCCCGCTTCAGCAGCACCGGCTTATCTTGGGCCCCAATCTGCTTTAGCAGCGAGAAGTTCTGCATATTGCGGGCCCCCACTTGCAGCACATCCGCCACTTCGTAGATCTTCTCGATGTCGGCCGTGTCCATCACCTCCGTGATGATCCCCAATCCCGATGCAGCCCGAGCCGCCGCCAACAGTTCAAGGGCGCTCTCGCCATGGCCCTGGAACGCATAGGGCGAAGTCCGAGGCTTGAAGGCCCCACCCCGCAAAAATTGGGCCCCGGCCGCCTTGACTCGCAGGGCCGTTTCCACAATCATTTCCTCGTTTTCCACGGAGCAAGGGCCCGCCACCACCGCGATCGGGTGGTTTTCGCCAATCGTTACCGGGCCGTTGGGGGTGGGAATCGTCACCTCGCTGGCTTCCCCGTGGCGATATTCCCGGCTGGCCCGCTTGAACGGCTGTTCCACCCGCAGCACCTGTTCAATCCAGGGACTAATTTCTTCCATCCGTTCGGGATCCATGCTGGCCGTGTCGCCCACCAGACCCAGCACCACCTTATGTTTCCCGACGATTTTTTCGGGATCCAAGCCCCAGCTCTTGAACTCGTCCGCAACGCGATCGATCTCTTCAGCGGGTGCGCCCGCACGCATCACAATGATCATGATTGAAGCCTCTGTTGATGGGATTTTGAGCGTTTTAGGAGTGTAGCCAGGCTAGCTGGCAGACCAAAGCCGCGATCGAAACGCCGCCAGGCCCCCCACGCGCTTGCCCAAGCCCCGCCGTCGAACTGATAACACCACCTGCGTTCCTGACACCCTTGCCCCCGCTAACCCGTTACGGATTGGATCCCACATCCCTAAAGCGCGCGGAGCCGCCAGGTATCCTGGCAGCCCCGTTCGTCCTCTCTAGTGTAATTAAGATTTTTCTTTGTTTCGGGCTGACTGGGCTGCTCGCCAACCTTCAACCATTCGGCCAAAGTTCACCCGAAACTCCCCGATTCCCCACAAACTTCCTGGCGCTGTTTCATCCCATGACGAAGACAACACCCCATAGCTCAGACCCAACACCCCCAGCACCAAGAATCCTAAGCTGGACGAGAAAACCAGCACGTTGGGTAAATGGACTTCCGTTTGTGTGTTGACAAAGTAGGCCCCGATAAAGCTGGCGAAGCTCAAAACCGTTGGGACACCACAAAACACCACCATCCGTTTGGCCATGCGCTTACTCACCGAATCGGGAATCGCCATTTCCGATCGCGTGTAGACCCGTTTGGGAGCGGAGTCCGGCTGGGTGGTTTTGGCGGACTTGGCTGGTGCTGGCTGGGCTTTGGTGGAAGGCGGCAGCGGGTTCAGCTTGCGCGGAGCCGGTGTCGTCGCAGGGGGTGGCTCAGATTCAGCCTTGGCCTTGCGGCGTTTTCCCGGTTCAAAGGGCAAGCGATCGCGCGGCGATGGAGAGGGAGGCTCGCCTGACACGATAAATAGCGCTCCCTAACCGCGAATGCCGAGTTTCTTGATCAGCGCTTGGTAACGCTCACGATCCTGCTTCAGGATGTAAGCCAGCAGGCGCTTACGGCGACCAATGATTTGCAGCAGACCACGGCGAGAGGCGTGATCTTTCTTGTTCTTTTTCAGGTGTTCGCTGAGTTGCTCGACGCGCGCCGTCAACAACGCCACTTGCACATCCGCCGAGCCGGTATCGGTGCCGTGGGTTTGGAAGTCATTGATGACGGTTTGTTTGCGCTCTTGTTGCAGGGGCATGACGAATTTGCTTGGGTGTTGCTAAGTACAGACAGCAGCTCTCTAGAATATCACGCCCAGACCGGAGCGCAAGGGGACGATCGCTCGATTGCGATCGCCCCCGGGTTCACAGCGGCCGGAAAGCCCAAAGCCGCCCGGAAGTTGCCTCAAAAACCGCTAGACCGTGACTAGGCAGACCCCCTAAAAGTCGCCCTCGGCGCTAGCTGCCGCCGTGGCCGCATGATCCAACTTGAGCACCAACACGCCCAACGGAGGCAAGCAGAGGTCGATCGAGTAGGGGCGATCGTGGAACCACCATTCCTCCGCCCATTTGCCCCCTAAATTGCCCATGTTGCTGCCGCCATATTTGCGCGAATCGCTATTGAGCACTTCGCGATAGAAGCCCAACTTAGGAACCCCCACACGGTAATGGGAATGGGGTTGCGGCGTGAAATTACAAACCACCACCACAAAATCCTTGTAATCCTTATCCCAGCGCACAAATGAAACCACACTGTGGTTATTGTCGCTGCAATCAATCCACTCAAACCCTTCCTGACGGCAATCTTGGGTATAAAGGCAAGGCTCGTTGCGATAAAGCTGATTCAAATCAGCCACAAACTGCTTTAGCTTCTGATGGGGTTCGTATTGCAGCAAGTGCCACTCCAAATCACCCCAAACATTCCACTCACTCCACTGGCCAAACTCCATGCTCATGAAGAGTGTTTTCTTGCCCGGGTGCGCGAACATGTAAGCGTAAAGACAGCGCAAGTTAGCAAATTTTTGCCACTCATCACCGGGCACTTTTCCGAGCATATTGCTCTTGCCATGGACAATTTCATCGTGGGACAGAGCCAGCATGAAATTCTCGCTAAAGGCGTACCAAATGCTGAAAGTGACGTTGTTTTGGTGGAATTGGCGGAACCAGGGATCCATCGAGAAATAGTCGAGGATGTCGTGCATCCAGCCCATGTTCCACTTCAAATTGAAGCCTAACCCCCCCACATAGGTTGGCCAAGACACCATCGGCCAAGCGGTGGATTCTTCCGCGATCGAGAGTACGCCGGGATAGTAGCTGAACAACAGATGGTTGGTTTGCCGCAGAAAATCCGCCGCTTCAATGTTTTCTCGGCCCCCGTATTGGTTGGGCAACCATTCCCCATCCTTGCGGCAATAATCCAGATACAACATTGAGGCCACCGCATCAACGCGGATTCCGTCAATATGATATTTGTCAAACCAGAAAAGGGCATTGGCAACTAAGAAATTCCGCACTTCATTGCGGCCATAGTTGAAAATTAAAGTGCCCCATTCCTTGTGTTCGCCCTTGCGGGGATCGGCATGTTCATAAAGGCAAGTGCCGTCAAACCCTGCCAAACCATGGCCATCTTTCGGGAAGTGACCGGGCACCCAATCTACAATTACGCCAATGCCGTTTTTGTGGCATTGATCGACAAAATACATGAAGTCTTGGGGAGTGCCATAGCGCGAGGTAACGGCATAATAGCCAATCACTTGGTAGCCCCAAGATCCATCAAAGGGGTGCTCTGCGACGGGCAATAATTCCACATGGGTGAAGCCCATCTCTTTGACGTAGGGAATCAGGCGATCGGCCAGTTCTTTATAGGTCAAAAATCGCGTCCCGGGCTTCAGTTCCGCCACGGAAACCGGCTCGGCCGGCGTGCCGTCGTGGTGGGTTCCGGGAAAGGCAAAGTTCTCGTGCAGCCAGGAGCCGAGATGGACTTCGTAAACCGAAACCGGCTGTTCTAGGGGGACGGTGTGGCGGCGCTTGTCCATCCAATCGTTGTCGCTCCACTGGTAGTGATCCAGGTTGGCCACGATCGAGGCGGTTTTGGGGCGCACTTCCTGCTGGAATCCGTAGGGATCGCTCTTTTCGTAGATGTGTCCTTCCCAATTTTTGATCTCAAATTTGTAGGGATCCCCTTCTTTTACGCCGGGAATGAACAGATCCCAAATGCCGCCGTCCATTTTCCGCATTTGGTGCTTGCGGCCATCCCAGTAGTTGAAATTGCCCAAAACGGAAACGTTGCGTGCGTTGGGGGCCCAAACGGCGAAGTAAACGCCGCTGACTCCTTCAATTTCCGTGAGGTGGGCCCCCAATTTTTCGTAAACGCGGTGGTGATTGCCTTCGCAGAATAGGTGAATGTCAAAATCGGTGACCAGGGGCGATCGAAAAGCGTAGGGGTCATAGAGCACCCGCTCATGCTCCCCTTCTTGGATCCGCAGTTGGTAGTTGGCGATTTCGTGACGGGTGATGGTGCACTCAAAAAAGTGCGGGTGATGCACAGAAACCATCGGCACTTCAAGACGTTCTTCGGGAAAGATCGCCCAAGCGGCGCTGGCGCTGGGCAAATAGGCCCGAATTGCCCAGGTTGTTTCACCATCTTGCTGAAGCACCAGGTGGGGGCCAAGGACTTCAAAGGGATTGTGATGATGGTTGTGAACAATCCGATCGACTTGATCTTGGGCAATGGTAGGAATCATAGGGCGATCTTTTAAAACAACAGTCGAAAACAACAGTCGAAAAACAGCGGTGACGAACAAAAGGGCGCAGATGAAAACAGCAAACGGCCATTTAGCCTGGGGGGCCACCGAGAGCCATTTGGGGGCCGAAACTTGGGCGATCGCGCGCCCAGTGCCAGCGGCCACCATTCACCTTCAGGAGCGTCTGCGGAATGGCTGAGACCTGCACAGTAACTGGGTTAGGGTTACCAAAAGCGTTTAACAAGGGGCTATTAGCAGGGGGCTTTCAATGGTTGGTTTCCGAGGGGAATTCCTAGTTTTGTTCAGGGTTAATGCGCGAGGTTAAGGCTCAGGAGTAAGGTTCCAGGAAGCTGGTCAAAAACGCTTGATCTACAGAAATGTTGGATCAAAAGGGGCATTCATCGATCACGATGAATTTTTGTCAACCATTAGCAACAGAAGTTTGCATAGGGTTGCACAGACCATAGCAAATGGCTGCTGTTGTCTCAAGGGCGATCGGGGGCCTGGTAGTCGCCAGATTTGCCGCCGGTTTTGCTGATCAGCCGCACGGCCTCAATTTGCATTGACTTTTCTAGCGCCTTTGCCATGTCGTAAAGGGTCAAGGCGGCTACCGATGCGGCCGTGAGTGCTTCCATCTCTACGCCTGTTTCGGCTTTGGTTTTCACGCGGGCTTGGATGATGTAGCCCGGAAGGGCGCGATCAGGCGTGAGGGTGACTTGCACCTTGCTCAGGGGCAGGGGATGACAAAGGGGAATGAGGTTAGCCGTTTGCTTTGCGGCCATGATTCCGGCAATGCGGGCCGTCCCCAGCACGTCTCCTTTAGGGGCATTGCCAGACTCGATCGCCGCGAGGGTGGTGGGCAGCATTCGGACAAGCGCTTCGGCCAGGGCTTCCCGCGTGGTGGCCGTCTTGGCGGAAATGTCCACCATTCTGGCTTCACCGCTGCCGTCTAGGTGGGTGAGCGAGGGGGTGGCAACGGCTTGATTGCCCTCCACGACGGCCAAATCAACGGCAGTGGCTGGGTTTGGCCCTCGCTCCAAAAAATCTTGGTCGAGACTTGTCATGCTCCGGATAACCTGTGCTATGATTGTTCGGCGCTAAACGGTTAACCGCCGTTGAGCTAGGGCGTGTAGCTCAGTGGATAGAGCACGTGACTACGGATCACGGTGTCGGGGGTTCGAATCCCTCCTCGCCCGTTTCAAGAAAACAATACGCTAAAAAGCTCTGATTCTAAGAACTTTTGCAGTTTCGAGTTTCGGGGTCTTTGCGATCCTGCCTAAACCGGTTGGGCCGGCCAGTCTGAGCTTCTGACGAAGCAGGCCGAGCCTCAGCGAGCCGAGCATCTGAGTTTTGGTTGGGCTATTCCTTGACCCGATCCAGGAACCAAGCCAGCGCACAGCGGCATCCCAAGCCTAATGGATCAGAGATTATTCAAAATCCCTGATCGCAAAGGACTGGATTGGATCACATTCCCGAGCCAAGGTTAGGCGATCGGGATGCTGGAGCTATGCAAAGCGCTGAAGTTAGCCTAGTTGCGTTCGATCCACTTTTGGGCCCGCAACCGGAGGGCCACGGCATTCACCAACAGGTCTAAGCTCGCCTTCCGCTCATCGATCAAGAAGGGTTCGAGGGTGCTGTGGGGGCCGCCTTTTTCTGTGTAGGAAAATCCTTTGGTGGCGTTGATGTCGTCTTTGGGGAAATAAACCCGAAATTCCCGATCGCCCCAACTACCAATCACCTGAGAGCATTGGTTGTCTTCCAGCCCTTTGATGGGAACGGTGGCATTCACAAACTGCAACGCCAAACCGGCCACACCGCGATCGCCCAGGGCCTTTTGCAGGGCCGGCAGATATTCGGTTTCAATAAATTCGCCAAAGGGCTTGTCTTCCGGTTTGGGGGCTTTTTCTTTGGCTGGGGCAGTTTTTGGGGCCGCAGCGGGGGCCGTCGCTTGTACTTCCGCTTTCACTTCCGGATTGTCAGCCATGATGGTTCAGCAAATATGGTGCAGAAAATAGCGGGGCGATCGGGTTGCCTAGGTTCAACCACCACCGCCGGGACGTGACCCACAACGGGCGATCGGCAATGTGGGAGTTCTCGCGGGTCTCGAAACCTAAGCAACTGAAATCTAAACAAGTATTGTACGGAGCGGCGGGAAGTTCCGGCTAGCTTTGGACTTTTGGGCTGATTATTAAACTGATTGGCCACTGCCTAACAGCCCAGTTGATCGGGCGCGGTCGATCAATTGTGGAACGAGCGATCGGCCAATGCCAATGAATTAAGCAGTGCCAATGAATCAAGGCCCAGCGATCGCCTGCCATTACTAAAAGTGTCTTTTGACAAGGATCAAGCATCAACAGTCGTGGGGCAACCAGCATCAACAGTCGTGGGACAAGGGGCTTAAGCCCCTTGTCTGCCTTGCTTGTCTGCCTTGATCGATGCGGTTCGCAAGGTAGCAATTTTGGTTCTTCAGATATCCCCTCAGCCCAAACCAGTTCTTGATCTGTTTTCGCCGTCCCTGATCTGTTTTCGTCGTCCTTGAATAGGTTTGCTATCGTTGGATCACCCTTTGCTCATTCCTGAATCATGGCCTCGCCCCTGGTTAAGCGGTTTTCCCTAGCCCTCAAACGCTATTTGTGGATCCTGCCCGTGGGCCCAATTTTGGGGGCCGGCGTTGGTGCGGGACTGTCGCTGCTGCCCGTGCCGCCCCCGCGCTACAGCATTTTGGGAGTTTTGTCATACCAACGGGCGGGGGTGTCGTTTTCGGAAACGGGAGCGGCAATTGTGGAGCAAGGGCAAACCCTATCGCCAGATATCCTGACCGCGCCGGACATCATCGCGCCCGTGGCTAAGGAATTTCGGATGGATCCGGAGCTGTTGCTCAAAAGCCTGCGGGTGCGGGATCCCAACGCTGGTGATGAAAAAGACAAGAAAAAAGAAAGCGGCCCGCCAACCTTGGAAGTGCGCTTCACGGATGAGAAAGGGGAGCGGGGCGAAAAGATTACAAATTCCCTCATGAAGTTGATGGTGGAAAAAAGCCGTCAACTGAATGCTGCACGGGTGAAGGGAATTATTGACGCGATTCGGGCCCGGCTGCCGCAGGTGATTGGAGAACTGCGGGCGGCGGAGCGCAATTTGGAACGATACGATCGGGTGGAAGGGGCGGCAATTTTGGCGGCCCAAAACGGGGCCCTGATTGAGTCGATCGCCACGATCGGGAATCAGCAGCGCCAACTGCAACTGCAACTGGAAGGGGCGACCGCCCAGGTGCGCTCCCTGGAACAGCGGTTGGGTCTGTCGGTGGATGATGCCTATGTGTCTTCGGCCCTCAGTTCCGATCCAATGCTGGCCCAATTGCGGGTGCAGCTTCAGCAGGTGGAGGCGGAACGGCTGCTCCAAAGCCAACGCCTACGCCCGGAGCATCCCCAAATGCAATTGTTGATTCAGCGGCAACAGTCCCTAGAAACCCTGTTGAATCGCCGGGCCCAAGAAGTGATTGGCGGCGGCGTGGCGGGGGCAAAACCGCTGGCGGCCACCAATCGGATTCGATCGAGCAGTAGCCTGGATCCGGCGCGGCAACAGTTAGCCAACAGTTTGGTTTCCCTGAAAACCCAGCAGGAAACCCTTCAACGCCAACTCACCCTGTCCTTGAAGGCGGAACGGGAACTGCGTCAGGAATATGCAGCCGTGCCCAACAAGCAGCTAGAGCGCGATCGCCTGGCTCAGCAGGTGGCCCTGAAAAAAGCGCTCTACGATCGAATGCAGGCCAAATTAGTCGATTCGGAAGCCGCCGAAGCGGAAACCGTCAGCAGCCTGACGATCGCCCAACCGGCTGCCATCCGCTCCGAGGAAATTGCTCAAAAGCTTTCCATGCGGTTGACCCTGCCGGCCGGGTTTGCGGGCGGTTTGGTCTTGAGCGGGGCGTTGCTGTTGGTGTTGGGAATGCTCGATCGCCGTTATCAAGCCGACAGCGAAATTCGCAGCGCCCTGGCCGAGCGGGATATCAAACTGCTGGGCATTTTGCCGGAATTGTCCGCCCGTGCGCCGGGCCTGCTGCCGGTGTTGGTGGAACCCTCGCCCCCAGGAGAAGCCTATGAGCAGTTCCGCAGCAACTTACGCCGCCTGGATAGCAGCCTGAAGGTGCTGTTAATGAGCAGTGTGGACGCGGGCGAAGGAAAATCGGTGGTGGCCTATAACTTGGCGATCGCAGCGGCGCGATCGGGCAAACGCACCCTGTTGATTGAACTGGATTTGCGCGCTCCCTCCGCCGCCAAGGCCCTGCGCGTGGCTTCGGATCCGGATGCGGTTCGTGAACCGTTCCACTACTACAGCAGTTTGAACAACTGTGCGCGGATGGTTCCCGAAGTGGAAAACCTCTACATTGCCCCCAGTCCTGGCCCCCAGAATGATTGCGCGGCGATTTTGGAATCTAGCGAAATTCGACAACTCCTGCTGGATGCCCGCAGTCGTTTTGATTACGTGATTGTGGAAGCCACGACCCTCAACAATGCCAACGATGCCCTCCTGCTGGAGTCCCAAACGGACGGGTTGATCTTGGTGGCTCGCCCTGGCCACACCGACAAGACCGCCTTTACCCAACGGCTGGATGAGTTGACCGATGAGGAAACCAGCACCATTCGCTTAATTGGTGTTGCCATTGACAGTGCCGATTCGCCCTTTGAGCTGCTGGAAGAAGAACTCCTGCTGGAAGAGGATGCTGAGGCGATCGATCCGATGGCGGCGGTGGATGAATGGTCGATCGTGCGGCCGTCTGCCAATTCCGTGGCCGCGCGATCGAAACAGCGCTAGGCACAACCGGGCGATCGTCCTGATGCACCGCCCTAAAGCGCTGCCCAAACCAAAGCACCCAAGAGATCCCCGTGCTGGGTTGGTCTCTTGGGTGCTTATTTGAGCCTGTTTGAATCAACTACGCTTGAAGCGATCGTTCGATTCTAAAAACGTTCAATTCTGGAAAAAAACCTGAAAAACCTGAGCTAAACCTAGTAAGCGAGGGTTTCCAAGGTCTCACGCAGATAGCGACGCACCAGCAAATCCGTGACCGTGGGTTGATTGGGCGTGCTGGGTTGTTGTTCCAGCCAGCGTTCAAAACCGGAGCTAGAGGCGATCGCTTGCACCAAGCTTTCCCAAACGGCGGCGCGATCGGGTAAGGAAGCAGTCGAAGACGCGAGTGAAGGGGCCATGAAAACCTCCTAACGAGTGAAGCAATGCAGCAAATCCACTGCCATTGAGCAATTTTGAGAGAGCTAAACCCACCCGAAGGGCGGCGCTAAGGCTCAATTTGAGAGGGCAATTGCAATCACGCCAGGTTGAAGGTGGGCGATCGCGATATCAGAGACTAGCGAAGTTGATATCTTCCCCTGCCTGAGGTCATTGTGACCGTGCTTGGTCACAAAATCTGTCAACCATGAACCTTGCCACCGACCAATGATTGACCAGGGATTGACCAGTGATCCGCCAGGTCATTGCCCCCTGACTCTTTTACTTGTAACGCAAGATTGCAAGGGAGACAGTGCTGGCCATCACTCCCCATCCTCCAATCAGGTCGCTGACGACGGCCCAATGAGCCGGCCATCGGTTGTTTCAGCCCATTTCCCAGCATTTTTGAACTGATTGATTGAAAAAGTGGATGATTGCCCCTGCCGATTGGCAGTTGTGGTTTTCAATCCGCCAATGGAGCCTCGCGGAAGAGACGGTTTGGCGCGGAAAATTTGCGACGATTTATCCCTACCCCACGCTGAGGCGCTGGAGCATGACCGATCGCGCCCGATCGGCCAGAGAATCGTCCAGGCGGTTCAATGCATAGGATTCTCCCGTGCGCCGGGCGATCGCCGTTTGGATCATCCAATCAGCCAAAAAGGGATTTTTCGGCAACAGGGGCCCGTGGGAATAGGTGGCGATCGCATTGCAGTGAAACGCGCCTTCGGTTTGGTCTTCGCCGTTATTACCCAGGCCACGCACCACCCGGGCCAGCGGCTCCACCGATCCCAGCTTGGTGCGGCCCCCGTGGTTTTCAAAACCGATCAGGTAAGGCACATCCCCCAACATCAGCCGCAACTCCCGCGCCAGTCGTTCGGCGGTCACCTCCAGCACCAGATTGCCGATGCAGCGGGGCGCGTCGGGGCCCGGATGCACGGTCACCAAATCCAATACGCCTAACCCTTGGATGCGCTGACCTAAACCGGGTTCGTAGTAATGGCCCAGCAACTGCGGTGCGCCACAGGTGAACACGCCGGGCACGCCGGCCTCGATCGCCCCTTTCAGGGCTGCGGCCTTGGCCCCTTGCAAATCTCGCATCACAATTTCTTGCTGGCGATCCTGTGCTCCGCCGCCCACAATCAAGTCCACTTGGGCGAACTGGCTGGGGTCTGTGTCCCGATCGAGCGGTTGAACTCGCACCGGAATGCCGCGCCATTCACAGCGCCGCTGCAAACAGGTCACATTTCCCCGATCGCCATAGGTGCTCATTAGCTTGGGATAGAGCCAGCCAATCACCAGGGGTTCAGAGAGGGTGGGCAAGGCGGAAAGACTCACGGGCAGAAAACCTGGGCAAGGTTGCGGAAGAATCGGAGCCAGTCTATCGCGATTGGCGAGAGGCTGGGTTCGATCGATCCGGTTCAACGCCCGATCGCACCCAACATTCCAGCGTCGATCGCACCCGATCAAGGGGTTCCGTCCAACTGCCGGGCTGCGACTGCCGAAACAGGCGCATGGTGGGATACCAGGGCGTATCGGGGCGATCACGTAACCAACGCCAATCGGCCGCATAGGGCAGCAGCGTCCAAACCGGTTTCCCCATGGCCCCGGCCAGGTGGCAAATGGCCGTATCCACCGTCACGAGCAAATCGATTTGCGCCAAAAAGGCGGCGGTGTCAGCAAAATCCTTGATTTGGGGAGCGAGGTCAACAATGCCCTGGGCAGCCAGGCGATCGGCTTCGACCTCGGAGCGATCGACCTGGAAACTGTAGAGCTGGACACCGGGCCATTGCAGGGCGATCGCCAACGGATCCAGGGCCATACACTTGCGTGCCGCATCTTTCATGTGCGGGCCGCTTTGCCAGACGATCCCCACCGCCAAGGCTTGGGAGGTTTGGCGCGGGAGCGGGCGCTGATTCACCATTGGGGCGATCGGCCGCAGGTAAGGAATTGGGGCGGGAATTTGCTCAACGGTGGTTCTCGCCAACCGAGGCAAGCTCAACAAAGACACATGGGCACGGTAAGGAATGTGGCAATCATCGCCCGCAAAGACCTGATCAACCCCCGCCACCGTTTCCATGAGCCGCACCAGCGACTGGGGACACCAAAGCACTACCCGATCGCACCGTTGCTGGGCCCAAGCCAGATAGCGGCTAAATTGCAGCGTATCCCCCAAGCCCTGCTCCGTCAGCACCAGCAACGTGCCCCTCATGGGCTGCCCATTCCATTCGGGGCCCGCCGCTTGCACCCAAGGATTTTGATCCGAATACCGCCGCCATTCGTAGGCCCGCCAACCCTCATCCCATCGCCCCAGGGAGAGTAAGCAAAGGGCATGGTTGAGGCGCAGGTGCGGATCTTCCGGCAGATGAATCAAGGCCTGCTCCGTGATGGCCAAGGCTTCCTCAAAACGGTTGTAGCGGGCGAGAAGTTGCCCCAGTTGGGCGGCAGCATTACCCAATTCGGGATCATAGGCGAGGGCTTGCCGAAAGCATTGTTCTGCCCGTACAGGATCAGTGTCATCCCAGGCCAGTCCTTGCCAAAAGGCGATCGCGGCCTGTTGTTTGGGAGCCAGTTGCTGAATGGTTTTCGGGAGTGGGTGTTGGCGTAACCAGGCGAGCCAAGGTTCTAGGCCTGCTTGCTCTGTCCAAACTTCTCCAAGGGTGGGATAGGTTTCAGGGAGTTCAGGATCCTGGGCGAGGGCTGTTTTTAACGATCGCAGGGCCATTTCCCGATCGCCCCGATCGATCGCCAGCAATCCGGCGTAGTAATGGGCGATTCCCAATTGTGGATCCAGGCGCAAAGCCAAGGCCAGGGCCCGTTCTGCCGATTGGGTGGCTTGGGTGGCTCGATAGGTGGCGCAAAGGTTCACATACAGACCCGCCCAATGGGGATCCTGCTGAATGCCTTGCTGGTAGTGATGACGGGCGATTGACCATTGCTCAGCTCCTTGGGCCGCCAAGCCGGCCTGAAGCTGGGCGATCGCCTCGGGAGAATAGGCCAAAAGATGGCTGTGCGAGGATTGCATGGTTGCCAAGATTGAAAGCTTCCCAGATTCGGAGTCTCCCAGATTCAGAGTCTCCAAGCTTTAGAACTGCCCGGACATCAGGGCCGATCGCACCTGCTGCAAGGGTTCCGACCAGTCACCAGGCTCGGTCTGCCGAAAGAGCCGCATGGTGGGATACCAGGGGGTATCGGGGCGATCGAGCAGCCAGCGCCAATCGGCCGCAAAACAGAGCAACGTCCAAACCGGCTTGCCCATGGCTCCGGCCAGATGACAGATGGCCGTGTCCACCGTGATCAGCAGGTCGAGTTGGGCCAAATAGGCCGCCGTGTCGGCAAAGTCTTTGATCTGCGGAGCCAGGTCAATGATTCCAAATTGAGCCAGGTGGGCCACATCCGCATCGGAGCGATCGACCTGCAAGCTGTAGAGTTGCACACCGGGCAAATTGAGGGCCGCCGCTAACTCCGGGAGACTGCTGGACTTTTGGCGATGGATGGCTTCTAGGCGATCGCCCGATCGAAACCCGCTGGCCCAAACAATCCCGACCCGGCGTTGATCCGGTTTCAGCAGTGGGAGCGGCGCGATCCCCTCGGTGGCATTGGGAAACAGGTAAGGAATTGGAGCCGGGACGCGATCGACCGTGGTTTGGGTCAAGCGGGGCAGACTGGACAGGGGTAAATGGGTATTGAAGTGGAGGGTTTCGCAAACACCATCGGTGACATATCCCGCTCCTGGAGCTGATCGCATCACCCGTACCAGCGCTTTCGGGCAAAGCAGAATCACCGTTTGGCAGCGATCGGCAACCCACTGGAGGTAGCGGGCCCATTGCAGCGAGTCCCCAAAACCTTGGTCAGCCCAAATCAAAATCGTGCGATCGGGAATGGGGGTTCCGTCCCACTCCTGACCGGGCAAGTCCTGTTTGGTCATTTGTCCCGATCGCCACTGCCACTCATTTTCCACAAACCCCTCCGCCCAGCGCCCCAGGGTGAGCCAACAGAGGGCCCGGTTGTGGCGCAACGTGCCATGATCCGGCCAGCGAGCACAGGCCGGCTCCAAAACCGCCAGGGCCTCCGTCAGGCGGCGCTGTTCCGCTAGGATCAGGCTGAGTTGAATGTGGGGCGGTTGGTAGGTCACCTCGTCGGCGATCGCCCGTCGTAACCAAGTTTCCGCCGTTGCCAAATCCCCATCGAAATAATGTTTGAGGCCTTGCCAATAGCCGATCGCCGCGCGATCGAAGGAGGGTAAATTGCGCCAAGTATCAGGTAGGGGGCGCGATCGCACCCAATCCATCAACTCGGGAAACTGATCCCGATTGTTTAACCGATGGGCAGCGGCTACGTAGAGGGCTGCGGACTCAGGAATGTGATCCAAAAGATGGTGGCAGGCTTGAATGGCCTGGGTTTGATCGGCCCAATCCAACAAGGCTAACCAATTGCGCACCCCGATGGCGCTGTGCGGATCCAGTCGCAGCGCCTGGGCACAGGCCTGGCGGGCGGCGGCCATCTTGCCCAATCCCTTCAGGGCTGCCGCTAGGTTGATATAAACGCCGGGAATTGCTGGATCCAACCGCAGGGCCGCCCGATAGCCGGTCAGGGCGATCGACCAGTCCGCTGCTGCCAGGGCTTGGTTTGCTTGTTGGGCCAGGGCGATCGCCTGATCTTGGAAGCTGCCTGTCACCGCTGTGGTCTCCTGATCTTTGATGCTCTTTGATGCAATCTGTGGCGAAGCAAAATTATTTAAGGAATTAGGGTCTGTCGTCATTTCCTGGAGTCAAGCGAAAACAGTTGATTTTCCCTGCCCCAATCGTCTTAACAAGGGGCTGAAGCCCCTTGCCCCTCACGATCTCGCCACGGTGGAATCAGGATTTTGGGTGAAATGACGACAGGCCCCTAAGCCCCTAAAGTGTTTAAAGCGCAGGACGTAAAGACTTAAAGAATGCCGCGACCCGTGAGAATTTCTCGAACTTCCAGCATGGCGGAATAGGTGGGCAGGACGTAGAGGGTTTCGCCGTCGGGCAGTCGATCGAGGGCGTTTTGGATGGCGGCCTTGAGGGTGGTTTCCACCGAAAGGGTGGCGGGCCCGGCGGGGCGATCGGAGTCGCTGTAGGCCAACCGCAGGGCCATGTCATAGGCCCGATCGCCACTAACCACCAGCGTTGCCCCCGTGGCCACCAGCCCTTCCGTGTCTGCATCCCAAATCCAAGACACATCGGTTCCATCCGGCGTGCGATCGTTCAACACCAGTAACACCGTGGGTGGAAAGGGGCGATCGCGCGTCAGCTCCACCACCGTTCGCAGGGTTTCGTTGGTGCCCACCGGGTTTTTGGAGAGCAAAATCTGCACTGATTTTCCCTGCACTGTCAGGGATTCCGCCCGGCCAAAAGCCGCTTGAAAATTGCGAATGGCCGCTTGAATGGGTGCTTCCCCAATACCCAGGGCTTGGGCGGTGGTGGCGGCGGCCATCGCGTTGTATTGGTTATAGATGCCCACCAATAGTTGTGGCCAGTCGCGGCTATTCAGCAACGGGCGCGATCGAGCAAAACCGCAACTGGGACAGTGATAATCGCCCAAATGGGATAGATAAACGCCTTCGTAGGTCAAAGAGTGACCACAGTTGGGGCAATAGATGGAATCAACGGCGTGGGGAATTTCCGATAAGAATCGTTCCGGTTCACTGAGGCCAAAGTAGCGAACGCGGGCCAGATCTTCCCACTGGGCTTCCAGTTGTTGCCCAAAGTGGCAAAGGGTGGGGTCATCGGCGCTCAACACGGCGATCGTGTGGGAGAGCGGGGCGATCGCCCGTTCCCAGCGGCGAGCAATCGTGTCCACCTCGCCGTAGCGATCGAGCTGGTCACGAAACAAATTCATGGCCAACAAGATCCGCGGCCGAATTTGTGGCAGTACCTTGGGCAGGACATTTTCATCCACTTCCAAGATCGCAAAGTCCCGATCGAGCCGACCCAGCCAATTGGCATCCGCCAGCAAAGCCGCCGTCAGTCCATTTTCCAGGTTGGCCCCTGTGGCGTTGTGGGTCACCCGATAGCCCTGGTTTTCTAAAATGCTGCGCAGCAGCAGAGCCGTGGTGGTTTTGCCGTTCGTTCCGGCCACCAAAATCGCGCCCTGTTTCACTTGAGCTGCCAACAGAGCCAAGGCATTGGGCTGAATCTTGCGGGCAATGCTGCCGGGCAAAACACTCCCGGCCCCGCGCCGCAGCAACCGCACGGCCAGGGCGATCGCCCGAGCGGCCATCACTGCCGCTGCTAGTCGCAAATTGTCGATTGCGCCCGCCATGAACCCCTGTCCGCAAAACCCCCGCTATCCTACCACCCGGCGGCTGGGCCCCTGCGCGGGAAACTGCGCACCTGAGAGGATGCCTGAACAGCCCAATTAAAGCCAAATGTATTGATACGCCGCTTACCCCACTAATTCGATTCAGAAGCTTCCGAGTCCCGAGACTCAGCTTCCCCAGTCCAAATTTGTTCGGCAGGCGGCGTTAACCACCAGGCCAAGCCACCTAAGCCGGTTTCCGCCAGCACACTCACCAATCGATAGCTAGCCACGCTGGCCAACAGAGCCGCTGGATTGACGATCGACCCCAACAGGGCGATCGCCGCCGCCTCAAAAACCCCAACCCCGCCGGGCGCACCGGGCACGACCAACCCCAGCAACCAGGCCAAGCCAAACCCACTGGCCAACCGAGGCAAATCCAGAGGATTAATGGCACTAAAGGCCGCCAGAGCTGCCAAAAAACCTGCGCCCCGCCACAGCAAAAAGCCCGTTTCCCCCAACAACGGCCCGATCGGGTATTGGCTCAGTTGGGCCGGTTGGTGGTGGGGGTTGCTGTCGTTGGTTTGCAGCTTGCGGCGACCCAACCGTTGCAGCAGGGGATTCAAAATGCGGGGATGCACCGCCGCCAACACCCCGATCGCCAGGGCCAACTGCACTCCCCACCAAGCCCGATCGCTCGCCAAGACCCCCAACAACAGAGCCGCCACCGCCATCAGCAACGGCTCCAGCAACACACTGGCCGCCGCCACCGGCCAAGCCACGCCCACCCGGCCCGCCGCTCGAATTCGGCCGTAAAAATGCCAAACATTCCCCGGCAAATACTTGGCCACATTGGTCACCAGATAGGTGCGCAACACCCAGCCGCGTGGGGCCGATCGCCCAAAAGCCTTCAACAGCCAGCCCCACACCACCGCTGACCACAGATGCGCCGCCGCCGTCAGCCCCAACGACAGGGCCAGCCAGCCCCACCCTTGGGCCGTTAACCGCAAGGTGGCAACTTCCGCCGCCCGATCGAGCAGCGTTTTCAGCAAAAAAGCAAGGACTAGCCCCAAGACCAGCCAGCGGCCAAATTTCTTCAAAGGGGTTCAACCAAAACTGAGATCGTCATCAACAAGATAGCCACCAAATAGTCAACCATCAGACAAGCATTGGAGATAACAATCTGATCTCAATCCTTGAAGCATTCGATCGCGATATTCAACGAGACAATCCCTGAGGCATGGTGGGCTAGGCCATGGGGATTACGCGCTGCGGGCCAGGAGTGCCGCCAACAACGGAAGACCCATCCAACCCACTAGCTCAATCCGAATTAGCCAAGAGAGCCACTGAAATTGTGTTGGGCCCAGTTGGGGAACCTTGCCCTCCCGCAAGCTGCCAATCCAAGACACAAAGGAAATGGTTGGGTAAATGGACAAGGCCCCGACCAAGAGAAATAGGCCAACTTTGGTATAGAAAATGGGGTTGCCAAGGTAATAGTCAGCACCTTTGCCAAAATAAATGACCCGCAACGCTCCGGTAAATAAAACCAAAGAGGCGGAGATGCCATAGATCACATCAGCAATCAAAATTCGCCAAGCTTCCGCGATCGAGAGTTCTTTTTTGAGAGTCAACAGTTCCACCGCCACGGCCCCAAAGGCCAACATAAAGCTGAGGTAATGGAAATAGGCAGTAATTGCGCTGGGCCACATGGTGATTGGGGGAGTTTTTAGTGAAGGGAAAGTGAAGGGCAAATACAATGTAATGGACTTAAACCGCTTTAAACCGCCCCCTTCAAAATGTGGCTTCAAAACCGCCATTGATAGTAATTGATAATTTTGCTGGCGTTCGCCGGAAGCTGAATTGCCTGATGACGAAAAGGGGGAACAGGTGTCGAATGGGGTGGGGCTGTTCCAAAATGGGGTTTTCTGGGTGTTCCGCAGCGGTTGCGGGGCCGGAAAAACCGGAAACCGAGGCCGATCGCGCCTTGGCAACCCTCATTCGCGGCCGGTTTCGACCCCAACTTTCCCCACGTTTTAAGGTGAACAGCAGGTGAACAACATGAGCAACACCCCGATCGATTTGAGTAATAAGACTATTCTGGTGACCGGTGGCGCGGGCTTTTTGGGCAAGCAGGTGGTGCAACAGTTGGTGGCGGCGGGGGCAAATCCTGAAAAAATTAGGATTCCCCGATCGCGCGAGTGCGACTTGCGGCAATGGGCGGCCTGTGAGACGGCCGTGGCGGGTCAGCAGGTGGTGATTCACCTGGCGGCCCACGTGGGCGGCATTGGCCTGAACCGCGAAAAACCGGCCGAGCTGTTTTACGACAATTTGATGATGGGTACGCAACTGATCCATGCGGCCTATCAAGCGGGAGTGGAGAAATTTGTTTGTGTGGGAACGATTTGCGCCTATCCCAAGTTCACGCCTGTGCCGTTTAAGGAGTCTGATCTTTGGGAGGGCTATCCCGAGGAAACCAATGCGCCCTACGGGGTGGCGAAAAAGGCGCTGTTGGTGCAACTTCAGGCCTATCGGGATCAGTATGGATTCAATGGCATTTATCTATTGCCGGTGAATTTGTATGGGCCGGAGGACAATTTCGATCCGGGTAGTTCCCATGTGATTCCGGCGCTGATTCGCAAGGTGCATGAGGCGCAACAACGGGGCGATCGACAGATCCCGGTTTGGGGCGATGGCAGTCCCACGCGGGAGTTTTTGTATTCCACCGATGCGGCGGCGGGCATTGTTTTGGGGGCGCAGTTGCTGAACAGCTCGGAGCCGGTGAACTTGGGGACGGGTCGGGAAATTTCGATTCGCGATTTGATTGAGCTGATTTGCAAATTGATGGGCTACGACGGGGAGTTGGTTTGGGAAACGGACAAACCCAACGGCCAGCCACGCCGCTGTTTGGACACGACGCGGGCCAAGGAACTATTTGGGTTTGAGGCGCAAACGAGTTTTGAGGATGGGCTGCGCCAAACGATCGACTGGTATCGCGCCCATGCGGTTTAGGGGACGATCGGGGGGCAATTGCTGAACTGGCTGAGGGGTGCGGGTTTCGCGATCGAGCGGTGGGGTCGTCACCCTCGACGCTGCCCGATCGCCCCTGTCAAGATGAGAGGCAATCACGCGGCAGGATAGCGCCATGAACATCTCCCCCAGCGCCCTTTACGGTTGGTATCGCGACACGATTCGGAATCCGAAATATCGCCTCTGGATTGTGGCGGGCACGCTGGTGTATCTCCTCAGCCCGATCGATATTGCGCCGGACTTTCTGCCGATCGCGGGCCAATTGGATGATTTGGCGATCGTGACCTTGCTGATTGCAGAGTTGTCGCAAATCGCGATCGAGTGGTTTAAAAATCGCCCCACGGTGAAGTCCGCTCCGGCGGCCACGGTGGCTGACTCCACGGTGGATGTGAACGCCGTCAAGATGGACGGTCAATAATGATCAGTAATGATCGGTGGCCGTAGGTTTGCTTGATTGATGTGGCTTAGTTAATGTGGCTTGGCTAATTTGCTGGGTTAATTGAGATGGTGGTGGGTTAATCAACGGCTGCATCAGGTTGCCTTAGTCATCAAGCCAGAGGGCTGGATCTTGATGCAGGGCCAACAGGATCGATCGATGGGGCGTGCCGATCGGGCGCATCTGTTGCAAACGGGGCGACCAACATTCCCCCGCTTCCAAGTCGGCGATCGTGCCCCAAGCCAAATCCTGCCCTTCGTTGAGTTCCAACTCCGTGAGCGGCACGGTCAGCAACCCATGGAAGAAAAAATGCTGGCGGCCGCTGTCTTGCAAGGTCGATCGAAACGGACTTAACCGGGGCGGCACAAAGCCAAT
The DNA here is from genome assembly GCF_059138625.1 of Limnothrix sp. HT2024. Taxonomy (NCBI): domain Bacteria; kingdom Bacillati; phylum Cyanobacteriota; class Cyanophyceae; order Pseudanabaenales; family Pseudanabaenaceae; genus Limnothrix; species Limnothrix sp. HT2024. Next base: position 2,199,305 of record NZ_CM181121.1, on the reverse strand, counting down.
TTCCTCTTGCAATTCCCGCCGCAGACCCGCTTCGGGCGCTTCGCCGGCCTCCAGGTGTCCGCCAAACAGGCCCCAGTGACCGGGATAGAGAATGTGGGGAAAATCATCCCGCAGTTGCAACAGGAATCGATCGCGCGAGGGAGGATAGAGCAACGCAAGGGCCACGGCTTCCATTCCTGATCCAGTGCCTGTTTCAGTACCTGGGGATGAACTGTCCCCGTTTGGCTCAGATCCTGATGGGAATCTGGGGCTTGGGCTGGGGTCTGATGGACGCATGGATAGTTCAAGGCTCCTCGATCGCGTAAAGTTCGCCCATCTCCTGCTGCCCCACTTGAATCGGTTGATAGCGAAGCGAGGCCTTGAGTTTCACCACTTGCCCTAGCTCAAGCTCGGTTCGATCGCCCTGAGACAGCACCCAAATCCAGCCCGTTGGATCTTCAATTCGGTAAATGCGGCCGTCGAGCAGGGGTACCCGTTCGACGGCTTTGCCTTGGATGTAGACCGATCGCCCATTGAGCGACGAAGCCGGTTGTTGTTTTAACTCCCCGATCGCAACGGTTGGCGTGCAGCCCACCATTAACCAGGTGAACCCTAGAACTAACCCATGCCACCCCTTGTTTTTTTGTCCTTTTGGCCGTGGTGGAACGGGTGGAGCCAAACGCCGCAATATCTGAGACATGAGCTGCTGAGACATTGCCGGTATGGTGATTTTCAATCAGATCCTGTTGCTCGTTATGGTTGCGCAAGCGGGCCCTCAGTGACCACGATTCTTAACTTTAACTTTTGCATTGGCTGCTTCATGGGTTTTCACATGGGTTGACGAAATCGTTGAGGTGCGGAAAATCCTTTAGATTTTGACGCTGAAATGGTCAAAACGCATGATCAATTCTTTACAGTTTGAAGCGTTCTTCCTAGAATTTCTCCCCTCATGACTGCGCGCCTGCTGGACGGAAAAGCCCTTGCCGAGAAAATTCAAGATCGCCTGAAGGTGGAGATTGCGGAACTCCAGCCCGATCGGGGCCGTGCGCCGGGCCTAGCTGTGTTGATGGTCGGGGACAATCCCGCCAGCGCCGCCTATGTTCGCAACAAAGAACGGGCCTGCGAGCGTTTGGGTATGGTCTCCTTTGGTCAGCATCTGCCCGCCACGGCCACCCAAGCCGAACTAACCGCCATTATTCATCAGCTCAACGCCGATCCGAACGTGGATGGCATTTTGGTGCAACTGCCTTTGCCGGAAGGGCTGGATGGCAACGCCCTGCTGTTGGAAATTGACCCCGATAAAGATGCCGATGGGTTGCACCCGGCTAATTTGGGGCGGTTGGTGCGGGGTGAGCCTGGCCTGCGCAGTTGTACCCCGGCCGGCGTGATGGAAATTTTGCGAGATGGGGGCATTGATCCGGCTGGCAAAAAAGCCGTGGTGGTCGGCCGCAGCATTTTGGTGGGCAAACCGATCGCCCTGATGCTGTTGGAAGCCAACGCCACGGTTACGATCGCCCATTCGCGCACTCCGGACTTGGCGGCCGTTTGCCGAGAAGCCGATATTTTAGTGGCGGCGGTGGGACGGCCCCTGATGATTGGCCCTGACTACATCAAGCCTGGCGCGACGGTGATTGATGTGGGGATTAATCGGATTACCGATCAGACCGGCAAGAGCAAGCTGGTGGGAGATGTGGATTTCGATCGCCTGTTGGATGTGGCCGGCGCAATCACGCCGGTTCCGGGTGGTGTGGGGCCCATGACGGTGACCATGCTGCTAGCCAACACCGTGGAGAGCTATCGTCGCCGCCTGGCCTAGCTGTCCCGACTAATTGTCCCGATCGCGCTCAGGGAATCTTCTGCATCTGAATGCCCTGGATCGGGATGCTCTGGATCGGGGCTTTCTTCATCCAACCGGCTGGGTTGAAATTCCCTTTGTCCAGCCGGCTGGATTGAACCGGCTGAGGATCTTTAGGAATGGGTCAGAGATTCTCTCGATCGCTGCGGTGGATCCAGACGGAATGGATTGATGAGTATCAGTTCAAGGATGGTTTGCAAAGGTTCACAAAACCTCTGGAATTGGCTGGAAATTCGCTCGAAATCAGCCCTAAATTCACTCAAAGTCTGACTGAATCTGATCAGAATCCGGTCTGTCCCCTCGGGGCGATCCCCTCAGGCGGTACAATGCCCCTCAAACCAACTTCTGACGGTGGTGGTTGTGGTTCAGCGGTTGTTTTGCTAGGCCAAAAGCGCACCGTAACCAGGCCGGATTCCGCCTGTGGCGGCGATCGGGTTCGGTAAGGAAGATTTCTTGCTGTTCTGTTGTGCTTGTCCCATGACCGCTAGCGCGCCTACTGCTCCCTCGACGGGCTTTGATCTCAAAGGCTATCTTCGCGAACGTCAAGCTTTGGTTGAGGCCGCCCTCGATCGATCGATCTCGGTGGTCTATCCCGAAACCGTTTATGAGTCGATGCGCTATTCCCTGATGGCGGGGGGCAAGCGGCTGCGACCGATTCTGTGTTTGGCGGCCTGTGAGCTGGTGGGCGGGGCGATCGAATCGGCCATGCCCACAGCCTGTGCCCTGGAGATGGTTCACACCATGTCGCTGATTCATGACGATTTGCCGTCCATGGATAACGACGATTTTCGGCGCGGCAAACCCACGAACCACAAGGTTTATGGGGAACCGGTGGCGATTTTGGCCGGGGATGGGCTGTTGGCCTATGCCTTTGAATTTGTGGCAACCCAAACCCAAGGTGTGTCGGCCGATCGAGTGGTGCGGGCGATCGCCCTGCTAGGAAAATCCGTTGGGGCCGCCGGCCTGGTGGGTGGCCAAGTGGTAGACCTGGCCAGCGAAGGCAACCCGAACATTTCCCTCGACACCCTGCACTTTATCCATCGCCACAAAACCGCAGCCCTGTTGGAAGCCTGTGTGACCACCGGGGCCACGATTGCCGGAGCCGATGAAGCCACCGTGGGCAAACTGGCGCAATATGCCCAGGACATTGGTTTAGCTTTCCAGATTGTGGATGACATCCTCGATGTGACTGCCACCACGGAGGAGCTGGGCAAAACCGCCGGGAAGGACACCGCCGTGGAAAAAGCCACTTTCCCGAAACTCTATGGCTTGGATCGATCGCGCGAAATGGCCAAAGAATTGATCGATCGCGCCAAGGCCAGCTTGAACGAATTCGGCACGGCCGCTGCCCCCTTGCAAGCCCTGGCTGATTACATCGTCAGCCGCAAAAACTAGCAACCACGAGGGCGATCGGCACCGGTTTTCCCGCCCGACTTGGTAGACAAGGGGCTTAAGCCCCTTGCCCCGCCGCTGAATTCGCCCTTGCGGATCGCTTCCTCACCCACCGTCCCCAACTCGATCGCCCCCCGCTCGACCCATGGACGACTTTAGCCACATTCTCGATAACCGCATTCTCCTGGTCTCCTTGGGGTCTTGCATCCTGGCCCAGGCCATCAAGCTGGTGGTGGAACTTGCTCGCCAGCGGAAATTTGACGTGCGCACCCTGGTGACCACCGGCGGGATGCCCAGTGCCCACTCCGCCCTCGTGGCCGCCCTGGCCACGGGCATTGGCCAAACCGTGGGCTGGAGCAGCATTGAATTTGCCATGGCCACCATCTTCGCGATCATCGTCATGTACGATGCCGCCGGGGTGCGCCGAGCCGCCGGTAAACAGGCCGCCGTCTTGAACCAAATCATTGATGAGTTTTTTGAAGGCGATCACCAACTCAGTGAAGAACGCCTGAAGGAACTGCTGGGCCACACGCCGTTTCAGGTGATTGTGGGCTGCGCCTTGGGCATTGTCTGTTCCCTGTCGTTGGTTCCCAGTATTTCCTAAGTCAAGACAGATCCGGGTAGGGGCGTACGGCCGTACGCCCCTACAAGGTTGGTTCTATGTCCCATTGGATCGATCGAGCAAGGGGCCTCAGGGCGATCGCCAAAACCCGGTACAATAGCTCGGTTAATCTCTTCACGGTGTTCTGGCAACATCGCAACGACGGGCATGATCGACCGCTACACGCTGCCTGAGATGGGCAATCTCTGGACGGACGCATACAAGCTACAGACCTGGCTGCAAGTGGAAATTGCAGTCTGCGAAGCCCAAGCAGAACTGGGATACATCCCTGCCGAAGCCGTCGAAGAGATCAAAGCGAAAGCTAACTTTGACCCCCAGCGCGTTCTGGAAATTGAAGCGGAAGTGCATCACGACATGATCGCCTTCCTGACCAACGTGAATGAGTACGTGGGCGACGCGGGTCGCTACATTCACTTGGGCTTAACCAGTTCCGACGTGTTGGACACGGCGTTGGCCCTGCAATTGGTGGCCAGCATCGATACGCTGCTGAAGCGGGTGGAATCGCTGATCCAAGCCCTGCGCTACCAAGCCCAGGAACACCGCAACACGATTTGCATTGGCCGCAGCCACGGGATCCACGCGGAGCCGATGACCTTTGGCTTCAAGCTGGCTGGCTGGCTGGCGGAAATGTTGCGCAACCGCGATCGGCTCGTGCAATTGCGCGATCGGGTGGCTGTGGGCAAAATTTCCGGCGCAGTGGGAACCTATGCCAACATTGATCCGCGTGTGGAATCCTTGGCCTGTAAGCTGCTGAGCCTGGAACCGGACACGGCTTCCACTCAGGTGATTTCGCGCGATCGCCATGCGGAATATGTGCAGACCTTCGCGCTGGTGGCCGCTTCCCTGGAGCGGTTCGCCGTGGAAATCCGCAACCTGCAACGCACCGACGTGCTGGAAGTGGAGGAATTTTTCGCCAAGGGTCAAAAAGGCTCCTCGGCCATGCCCCACAAACGCAACCCGGTGCGATCGGAGCGAATTACCGGGATGGCAAGGGTGATTCGTGGCCATGCCGTGGCGGCCCTGGAAAACGTGGCCCTCTGGCATGAGCGGGATATTTCCCACAGCTCTGTAGAGCGGACAATTCTGCCCGACTCGTCCATTTTGCTGCACTTTATGGTGGTGGAAATGACCAATTTGGTGAAAAACCTGTTGGTTTATCCCGAAAACATGAAGCGCAACATGAACTGCTATGGCGGTGTGGTTTTCAGCCAAAAGGTGCTGTTGGCCTTGGTGAAAAAAGGCTTGACCCGTGAGGATGCCTACGCGGCTGTGCAGGGTTGTGCGCACCAAGCTTGGAACAATGAAAGTGGCGATTTCTATAAGCTCATCTGCCAAGATGCCACGGTGAAATCTCTCCTGTCCCAAGAGGAAATTGATGAGTGCTTTGATCCGCAACAGCACTTGCGCAATTTGGATGTGATTTACCAACGTTTGGGCATCTAACTTTCCATTTGAAAACGTTGAACCCAATCGATCGAGACCGGAGCCGGTAGGCAATGGTCTCGATTTTGGTTTGGGCAATTTTCAATGCGATCGCCCATCATGGAATCGATCGCGTTGAAGTTGGGGGGCGCAATGGATCTGGAAAGTTGGTTAACCTACGGGGCCATGGGATTAGCGGCGGCAATTGCGCCGGTTTGGTGGTTTGTGGCCACCTCGGCGGGAACCCAGTCCGCCGCGATCGTGGCGGCGGGTTTGGGCGGGGCGATCGCGCTGTTGGTGTTGCTGTGGTGGTGGATGCAGCGGCGGCGATCAGCTAGCTACGGGTCGTATTCTTTGAATTACCGTTCGAGTTCTTCTGGATCGAGCCGATCGGCCCTTCAAAACCCGATCGATTCCCTGCCCCTTAATCAGGATCAGGTGATTGATGCGGTGGGCGAGGCGGCTGAGATTGTGGTGAATGAGGCGATCGAAGAGTTGGCTGAAATTGCGAGCCAGCAAATTCAGGATTGGGTTGAGGAGAAGACCGCTGAACCGGAGCCGATCGCGGCGGAGTCGGGCAATTTTGCAGATATTTTTGAGGCGGCGGAATCAGCGGCTGATCATGGCGGGGCGATCGAGCCTGACAGCTCCAGCGACTATTCCAGCAGTGATTCTAGTTGGAGTTCCAGCGACTATTCAAGTGATAGTTTGAGTGATTATTCCAGCAGTTCCAGTGATTACTCCAGCAGCGATTATTCCAGCAGTTCCAGCGACTATTCCAGCAGTGACTCCGGTAGTGATTCCGGCTGGAGTTCCAGCGATTAATGCTGATCTGAATCGATCAACTTTCTCGAAATTTGTGATGGAAAATTGTGAAAACTGATAACAATCCAAGCCCACAAAAAATGATTTTTGGGTAGGGGCGCAACGCCTTGCGCCCTCCGCGAATGTTGATTCGTTGATGCCCGATCAAAAACCCCCACGATCGACTCGTGCGATCGCAGGGTTGATTGGTCTGACGAGAAACCGAATCTATTGCTTGGTCAGTTGGGTCAGCACTTGGTTCGATCGCGACACAAAGGACTTCATCCCCTCCGCGTCAAAACCCTTTTGCGCCATCAACGCCAAGTCGTAGATGTGGTTGCAAAGCATCTTGCCCAGTTCCGAGGCGGGCGATTGGCTGCCATCGGCCAGGGCGATCGAGCCGCCGCTCACGTTCAGCAGGTTCTCCACCAACGGGTGCGACGAGTTCACCAGCAGCACATGGGTATCGGGGAAGCTGGCGGTCTTGCCTTCAAACATGGCGGTCATGTCTTGAATGCGGCGCATTGCTTCCGGCAGCAGCACCATAGCAGGCGGTGCTGATTCTTCCGCTTTCAGGGCTTCCACGCGCACCGTGACGCTCGGTTTGCCCAGGGCTTCTTCAAACAGCTTCTTGATCCGATCGCTGCGGGTTTCGTTGGTCGCTGGATCGACAATTTCCGACTCTTTCTTGGAAGAATCCAGCAGTGCTTCATCAATTTCTGAATCCACCCGCGAGAACTTCACGTCGGAATATTCCCGCTCCAGGAAACTGACAAAATGCGTGTCGATGAATGAGTCGAGGAATAGCACTTCTAGACCCTGGCTCTTGTGCAATTCCACATAGGTGGCCTGCGAAGCCGGATCGGTGCAATAGAACACGCGGTTTTCGTGTTTTTCCTGGTTCCGTTCTAGGTATTCCTTCAGGGTGGTGTAGTAGAACCCATTGGCATCTTTGGCTTCTTGGGTGTCGGCGGGGTTCGACCAAGCATCGCCCTCTTCCGTTTGCACTTCCACCTGCACCGCATCGCTACCGCTGCCCAATTCCGCCGTGGTGCGATAGATCAAGATCTCTTCCACTTGCTTCTTAAACTTGTCATCGTTCAAGGAGCCAAACTTCACAAACGTGCCCAAATCTTGCCAGCAACGGATGTATTCAGGCTTGTCGCTGCGGTAGAGATCCTTCAGTTGGTCGCCGACTTTTTTGGCGATGTAGTTGGCAATTTGGCGAACGGTGCGATCGGCTTGCAAATAGCTGCGCGACACGTTCAAGGGAATGTCGGTGCTGTCGATCACACCGCGCAGGGGCAACAGGAACTTGGGGATAACTTCTTCGCAGTTATCGCTGACAAAGACCTGATTGCAGAATAGTTTGATGTCGCCCTTGGTGGGGTCAACGTCCGGCTTCAGTTTCGGGAAATAGAGAATCCCGTTGATCACAAAGGGATAGTCGGTGTTCAGATGAATCCACAACAGCGGTTCATCTTGGAACGGATAAAGGTAGCGATAAAACTCCAGGTAGTCTTCCTTGGTCAGGTTGCTGGGTGACTCTTTCCAAGGGGCTTTTTGGCGGTTGATTTGCTCCCCGTTCAGTTCGATCGGGTAGGGCATGAAGTCGCAGAACTTCTTCACCAAACCGCGAATCCGCGCTTCTTCTAAATACTCGGATTCTTCATCGAGCAGGGTGAGGGTAATCGTCGTGCCGCGCTCGGTGCGATCGCTCGTGTCGATTTCAAATTCCGTGGAACCGTCGCAAGTCCAGTGAACGGCCTGTGCGCCCTCTTGGTAGGACAGGGTATCGATTTCTACGGTGCTGGAGACCATGAACGCCGAATAGAAACCCAAGCCAAAGTGACCGATGATGTTCTGATCAGAATTCTTGAACTTCTCGACGAATTCTTCGGCGCTGGAGAAGGCGACTTGGTTGATATATTTCTCGATTTCCTCGGCGGTCATGCCGATACCGGTGTCGGTAATCGAGAGTTTTTTGTTGTCTTTATCAAGGGCGATCGTGATTTTCGGTTCACCCACATCGGCGCTGGTTTCGCCCATCATGGCGATCGCCCGCAGCTTAGAAATCGCATCCACGGCGTTGGAAATCAACTCCCGCAGAAAGATTTCATGCTCCGAGTAAAGCCACTTTTTGATAATCGGAAAAATATTTTCGGTGTGAACCGTGATATTGCCTTTCTTTAGCACGCTGCTCATAGGAAACGGCTGGTTGGTGTAGGGAATTGGGACGGCCCTAGGCTAGCGCGATCGCCCCGTGATCTGAAATTTCGGATTTCCCTACCCGTCCGGTTTAGGGGCTGGTTTGGGCGATCGCCTCGCGGATCAATTGCGCCGTCGCCGGAGCCAGCAACACGCCGTTGCGATAGTGACCGGTGGCGAGCCAACTGTTGGCGTTCAGCGGCTCAATCACCGGAGCTGATCGCTCCACGGGGCGCGGCCGCAAACCCGACCAGGTTTCGATGATTTCCGCCTGGGCCAGGGCTGGCACCAGGGCGATCGCCCCTTGCCGCACCGCTGCCCACTCGGCCCCGTTGGCAACCACCGACTCGGCCCCGGCGGGAAACTCCACCGTTGCCCCCACCCAATAGTCTCCGCCACCGAGGGGCACGATGTGAATGTCATTGCCGGTCAGCACGGGTTCCGGGCGATCGCTCAGGGGGCGCGGCAGCCGCAACCGCTGGGCTTGACCCAACACCGGCTGCAACTTCAGGGGCTTGGCTGCTCCCGGGGCGATCGCCTGGGCCAATGCCGCCGACCCCAACCCAGCCGCCACCACCAGCCGATCGCAAGCCAGCTCCCCTGCCGTGGTGGTCAGGCTAACAACGCGATCGCCCACCGTCTGCACGTCCGTGACCTGGGCTGGGGCGATCGTTGCCCCCCGTTTCACCGCCGCTTCTCGCAAGGCGATCGTCAAGGCCAGGGGCTGCACCTGCCAATCTTGGGGCGAAAACACCCCGAAAGCTACCCCATCCATGGCGGCTAAATTCACCGATGGGAACCGATCACCCACCGCTGAAGGTGACAGCAACTCCAGCGAGAATCCCTGAGATTTCCGCAGTTCTGCCAGCCCTTCCCATCCGGGGCGATCGGCTTCGTTAAAAACCAGTTTCAGGATGCCGTTTGGATTGTGGGGAATGGGGCGATCGAGCAGAGTTTCTAGTTCTTGAATCAGGTGTGGATAGCGTTGAATACTGTTGCAACGCAGCTTCCAAGCCCGCCCCTTGGTTTTCTTGCTGATTGCGCCCATCAATACCCCGAGGGCGGCTCCTGTTGAGGTGGGGCGATCGGAGGGCAACGGCGAGGCGATCGCCTGAGGGTCAATCAGCGTAATTTGCCAGTCGGGCTGCCCGCTCAGTTCGTAGGCAATCATTGCCCCGACAATACCCCCACCCGCGATCGCAATCCTCATCCGCTATGTCCTTGGAGTAAAACCTTTACAATGAAGTTAAAACCATCTGATGCTATGGCTTGCGTTGGACTCGGAGCACCTATGAAACTTGGATACACAATTCTCTACGTACCCAACGTCGCTGAGTCCCTAGCTTTTTTTGAAAGCGCATTTGGGTTATCACGTCGCTTTCTGCATGAATCAGGGGATTATGGCGAGCTAGAAACTGGAGAAACAACCCTTGCCTTTGCATCACACGAGCTGGGGAAAATGCATTTTCCGATGGGTTTTGTTGCTGCTAGCGAATCTAGCAAACCCCTTGGATTTGAAGTCGCACTAGTTACGCCAAGAGTCGAGGAAGCGCACGCAAAGGCTGTGGCGGCAGGTGCTACCGAGATAAAAGCACCGGAAATGAAGCCATGGGGGCAAGTTGTTTCATATGTACGCTGTCCTGATGGTGGTCTAGTTGAAATTTGCTCGCCTTTAGAAAACTGAAAAATAGCATTAAATCGCTATGTCGCGATGCGAATTTGGATTTGCGAAGCTTGACATGATCCATGTGAGGCTTGCTATTAGTTGTTCTCTAAGAGCTAATTCATAAAGAGAAGCTAAAGCCGACTTGGCAACTCTAAATCCGGTTTTAGGCTAGACCTACCCGAAGCATCATCCAGCTCATGAGTCGTCTCCCGGTCATTGCCAATCCTACCCGCAAAGCCTATCCCAGTGATTTGAGCGACGATGAGTGGGTGCTCCTCCAGCCGCTGCTGCCCGCTCCTAAAGGCTTTGGACATCCGATAGAAGTTGATTTCCGAGAAATCCTCAATGGCATCTTTTACGTCCAGCGCACTGGCTGCCAGTGGGAAATGCTGCCTCACGATTTACCCCCTTACAGTACGGTCTACCATTACTTCCAGAAATGGCAACGAAAAGGAATTTGGCAGCAAATGCATGACCAGATTCGAGAGCAACTGCGGAGCAAATTAGGTCGTTCAGAGCAATCTAGGGTCAGTATCGGTGATTCTCAGTCGGTGAAAACCACGGAAAAAAGGGGGTGGTCTACGGCTTCGATGGTGGCAAAAAGGTTAAGGGACGTAAACGCCACATTATCGTTGACTCGCAAGGGTTCCTAATGGGCGTGTTGGTGACTGAAGCGAATGCTTCTGAGCGATTGGGAGGGATTGTGGTGTTAGAGGAAGTGAAGGAGAAGCTATCTCGGCTAGAGGTTATTTGGGTTGATCAGGGGTATTCCGGGAAAAAGTTTGCGGATGCTGTGAAGCATGTGTGTGGTGAGAGTGTGCGCGTGGAGGTGATCAGCCGAGTCAGTAAAGGGTTTGAGACGTTGCCCAAGCGATGGATTGTCGAGCGGACGTTTGGCTGGCTGAACCGATTTCGGCGATTGAGCAAGGACTATGAGTTGTATTCGGAGACGAGTGAAGGGATAATCTATGGCTGCTTAATGCATTTGATGGTGAGAAGATTGGCTGCTCTAGATGCTTAATAATTGATTTATAAATCAGCTCTAAGAGATCATCAATAATCTTCAAGAAAAAGTCTAAAATGGTTCGTAATAAAGCTCAAATTTTGACGTTACTACAACAGCATCAGCAGGAACTAGAGCGGCTGGGGGTAGCCCGCTGCGGTGTTTTTGGTTCCTTTGCGCGAGATCGTGAAATTCACGATGCGAGTGATGTTGATATTTTGGTGACCTTTAAGCCGGAGCAAAAAACATTTGACAACTTTATGGCGTTATCTTTCTTCTTGGAAGATTTATTTGGAAGGGCGATTGATCTAGTGACTGTCGAATCGCTCAGTCCCTATATTGGCCCTCGCATCTTGGAAGAAGTTGAATATGTCTCGTTCTGCTCGTGAATACTTACAGCATATTATTGATGAAACAAGCTATCTAATCTTAACCTCGCAAGGTCTCAGTCAAGATGAATTCACCCAAAATGAGACATTAAAGCGAGCTTATGCACGTAGCCTTGAAATTATTGGTGAAGCAGTCAAGTATTTGCCGGATGAAGTACGTCAGCAGCATTCAGGTATTGATTGGCGAGCAATTGCGGGAATGCGCGATCGCTTGATTCACCATTACTTTGGAATTGATTATGATATTGTTTGGGATGTCGTGATCAATAAAGTGCCTCAGTTAGACGCAGAAATTCGGGAAATTCTGAATGATATTTCCTGATCGACTAACTTCTAAAAACTTTTGCTGCCAATCCCTATACTTCAAAATCTAATATCCTAAAAAACTGCCCTCCGATCACGCAAATTAGATCGAAGGGCTGATTGACAAACTATTTATAGAAACGGGCTACTAGGGAACAACGCTCAGGAATTGATCGAAAGCTTTCACAGCAGCCAAATATTCATTGCCAGCGCGTTTGTAATCAAACTGGCCAGCAAATTCATCCATTGCCACCAGGTGCTTAAACAGATCCTTGGCGGCGGCTTCGGCGGTGGCGCGATCGCTGCCCTTTAACCGGCGGCTGACGCGGCTCAACCGTTCACGCAACTCGCCCAAGGGGCCATGGACAAAGGTTTGGATTTCGCGCCAGCGCTTGTTGGCAATGTAGCCTTCGATCGCTGGTAGCTGATCGCGCAGGTCTTGCACACCGGGTACAAAAATTTCGATTTGGGCTTTTTGGGCGCTGGTGTAGGTTTCTGCCTGGGCAGCGTGGGCAAAGCCCAAACCAGCAAAGGCGATCGTCGCCGCCATCACCAGGGCCAACAGGGCCGAACGGAGTCGAATCATGGGGTTCTCGTTAAGGAAAAGTGCGGGAAAAATCGAATGATGAACAGGCTTGTGGACTGTTCGTTGGATCACTGAATTGTAACGATATGTATCGACATCCCACCCGCCTGTCAAGTCGCCATCCGCCGCAGAAAGGGAATCAACGCCTCTGATACCTTTTCCGGCCAGTCCTCTTGGGCATAGTGACCCGTTTCGTCCATTTCCACAAACTCGCAGTCGGCAATGGTTTTGGCGGCAGTTTTGGCGGCTTCCACGGGCAACCAAGGATCGCTCGCGCCCCAGGCCACCAAGGTCGGTTTTTCCCAGCGGGTCAGGCCTTCGGTAATTTCCTGCACGGTCTGTTTCAGCCGCAGGTTTTGCAACACCGCCAGCAGGGCCCGCCCCGCCCCAGAACTGGTCAGGAACGGCCGGCGATACACATCCAAGTCCGCATCGTCCACTTGGTAGGGGCCACCACCTTCGAGCAGCCGATCGACCAGCAGCGGATCTTGGGTCATCATGTCGCCCACCAGCGGAATCGCCATTTGGGAAATTTTCCAGGGCAGCTTGGCTTCGGGAAAAATTGGAGCATTGATAATCGCCAGCCGCTCGACGCGATCGGGATTCCGCAAGGCGTACTGAATTCCCAGGGAGCCAAAAAATCCCTGGGCCACGATCGAGACGCGATCGAGTTCCATTACGTCCAAAAACTGGTCAAGCAGGCCGATCATCGCGTCGGGCGTGTAGGCAAAATCCAGTCGCTCGGGGCGATCGGACGCGCCAAACCCGGGAAAGTCCGGGGCGATCGCCCGGAAGCCCTGTTCCGCCAGCGCGGGCAACACCTTCCGCCAGCTATAGCCAAAGGCCACCAACCCATGGAGCAACAACACAGGCGGGCGATCGTTGGGTGATTCGGGCACAACCTCGCGATAGACCCAGGTGTAGTCACCGGCCTTCGCCGTTTGTTCTGGAATGCGTTTTGCCATCACGTCCTCACACAGCAAGTTGGGTTCCGTCTATCAAACACCAAATCTTGCAAAATCCAGCAAAGCGATAGGCGCGATCGCTCCGCTCAATGCCTGATCATACGGTTATGGATTTCTATCCAAGACTAGACTACAAATTATTGAAAAATTGCTGGAAGAAATTGCTGAATGGTTCGACGAATAATTAATAGATGACGTTGATTAGTATGCAAGCTGGAAATGATCACTGATGAAGGCTTAGGTTGAGTAAGTAATTGCGTGTGAGCGATTGAATTTTTATTTAGTTGACAATGAAGAACGAGATAAAAGCAAGGCTTCTTAGTGGATAGTGGTGACTCTTGAAGCTTGATTTCAGTAACTTGACTAAAAGGTGCTTCAACAGTCTTAGAAATCTTGAATAGATATTGTTTGAAGATCGTGACTCGATCGCTGGTTTTGTCAAATGAGCAAGTAATTAGAATTGGGGTAGTCACTCCTTGAATCATTAAAAATAGTCCAGGGAGCAGAAACATTAAGCCGCTCATTGACCCTTCCAGGTAATCATCTTGAACAATACTGAGCATTTGGACTTGGGAATTTTGAATAAAATCATTGATTTGATTAGCAATAATTTCTTGCTTGTGACCAACAATAATTCGATGATTAACTAACTCTAGCTCAGGCGTTTTGGAGAAATACAAAACTACGCCAACACCGCTGGCTTTGCGGACTGATGCTCGCATTAAAGGCTCACGAATGGTTAGGGTATTTTGACCCAAGTAACCATCAATTATTCGTTGACAGACCATTGATTTTGGACTGGTTGCCAATCGCTGACAATTGAGCGTGGTTCGATTGCTGACGGCTAGCCCCACAATTAGCCCTACGGTAACAAAAGGAAGCCCCAACAATCCCAAGCCCAGCCAATTCCAATCGCGATCGCGCAACTGAAGATGGCTAGGTGTTTGCTCTACAACTTCGATCATGGCAAGGAGCACTGAATTCTGAAGCGATCTTTGATTTCATTCATAAGGTTATTTTTGAATATAAACTCACAGCCTATCTATTTTCAATTGAAATAAAACAAATTTTTAAATTTGATAAAATAAATGCCAATTGCGAGACTGCTGAATGAAATTTGCCAATGCTTTGATGAAGCCTAAATCAGGTGATAAAGGTTCTGGTGCGATCGTCCTGTTTGGGTTGCCAGAGCTATGGCGGTGCTTTGTAAGTGGCTCAGAAGCCGACCAACTCTCGGCCGTGCCCATTGCCATGCGGCGGGGTCTAGGGGGTATTGCTTTTGCTGTTCTCGCTTTGAAAGCATCTAGCCTGTCGGTGCAACAAGCAGCGATCGAGCAACTCTTGGGTTGTACTGAAGTGATCGCCTTGGAAGCCCTGTGGCAGCATTTCCAATTGCCCAATTTGAGCGATCGCGCTCACTATTATAATTTGCAATATTTACTGGCAAATCAGCAATGGCAGGCGGCTGATGATTTGACTATTACTCTGATTCGGGCGATCGCTGATCGATCTGATCTCTGGTTACGGAAAAGCGATCTTCAGAGCTTGCCGCAGAGTAGTTTGATAGCGATCGATCATCTCTGGCGGATCTATAGCCGCGATCGCTTTGGATTCTCGATTCAAGCTCAGTTGTGGAATGCTTGCAAAGCAGAAACCTGTAAGCCCTTCAATTATTCCCGCAATGATTTGTGTCGCTGTTTTGGGAGTGCAGTGGGCTGGAAAGTCGAAACCTATGATGGGCGGCATATACCGGAATATGACTTTGAGCGGCGAGCTAAAATTCCCTACGATCTCAGCGCCCCGATCGGTCACTTACCCAGTACCTTTGCCCTCGGTGGGGGTGAGTCTCAAGGCGAGTACGATCCGCCTGATACTGAGTCAACGATGGGATTTTATGGGTCAGGTCGCTACTACTACACCTGGAGCCAAGATTCGTTCTTTGGTCACGATTGCCTAAGAGAATTTTTCCTAATTGTCGAGTCTGTTAAGCCTTAGCGATCGCCTTGCGGAGCAATCTCGCGTCAGGAAAGTTATTCGGCTTATTTGCTCAGACTTTGCCACGTCACCATGCTCGATCGCCTCCTAAATTCTGGTTTGACTATGTTATTGCGGAAGTGCTGGAGCAGGAACTGAATTGAGCATTGGCGTTGCTAAGTTAATAGGTTTGGCAATACAGAAAAAGTACGATTGCCCGGTAAGCGGTAAACATAGAAATCCTGATCGAGGGTACAAATTATTGCTACCTCACGAGTTTCTGCTGCTGCCACTAATGAAGCATCAGCTAAATCCATGGGCAAATTTCGATACTGCGCCATCAGCGATTGCATCCTCAGTTGCTCCGCAGAATCATTAACGTGGAAGGTGACTGCTCCAGCTTCAACATAGCTCCACAGATAGGCTTGAGCTGGCCATCCGCCACCACGTCGCAGGAGGTGCATTGCTTCGGTAAAGCAAGACCAAGTGGTTACCAGTGGCGCGCGAACCTGGGTGGCACAATTGCGACAAGTTTGATGATAAGGATCGCTCTGATCAATGAGGGCAATTAGGAATGAAGCATCAGCGAGTGTCACTGAATTACTCCCAAGGTTTGCTCGCAGTTTCACGAATTTTCATGTGTTTTTCTAGCCAAACATCAGTGGTTGACTCCTCAGAGTTTTGGAAGTTGAGGGAAATTACTCCCATTTGTCCCTCAAGTAATTCAGCGACGGTTTTGGGTTCGGTTGGAAATGGTTCAATGTCAGCAGCGGACTGACCTGATTGCCCCAGGAGCGATCGCACTAACTGCCAAATCAGGGCGAGGCGATCGCGCCAGGAAAGTTGCTCGGCTTGTTTGCTCAGGCTTTGCCACGTCACCATTACTAGTCGTCTCCTGTTGTCTCATGGTTCAGAAAGTCGTTAATAATTTGGCGAATTTCTTCGGAGCTAATATTACTTTGCTCTGATTTAGAGTAAATGTCTAACAAAACTATGACTTCGGGAGAAGATATCCAATAGATCAAACGATATCCACCGCTTTTGCCTTTTTGATTGTCGCTATTTTTGATACGTACTTTGATGACTTTCGCTTCAATACCGGGAATTTGATCGCCAATAAACTCTGAGCAACGAATCTTTTCTAGGATTGGTTCGAGATCTGAACGAATTTGACGATATTTTTTGAACAGAAATTTTAATTTTCTCTGAAATTCGGGGGTAAACCGAATCTCAATGGAATTGCTGCTAGTCATCCTCAATTCCTTCCCATAGCTCAGACAGCGGTAGAGTTTTTCCGGTTTGGGCTTGTTCCCAGGATTGTCGAAAGCTATCAGCAGAAAATTCCAGGTTTTCTGGCTCGGCGATCGCTTTGGGTTCTGTCTTGCCCAACACTCGTGTCAATAGCCACAGCAATCCATTGGCGAGCCACTGCCAATGCTCGCCCAAAACTAGCGAGCGATCGCTTGTCCAACCGAGTTGAGCAAGGCGATCGGCGATCGGTTCGGGAACAATGAGGGTGAGGCCACGGGAGGGAGTAGACATAAGGAGCACTGGGGTAATTGGGAATCTAGACTGGTAAAAGCACTAGCTGCCAAATCAAGGCGAGGCGTTGGCGATCACCTTGCGGAGCAATCTCGCGCCAAGAAAGTTGTTCGGCTTGTTTGCTCAGGCTTTGCCACGTCACTATAATTAACCTCCTCCTGCTCTATAACTCAATTATGGTGGAAGTTTTAAGTTGATTACTGAATTGAATTAGGGTTTCTGTTTGCAGATAGTGTCCGAATTGGTGCAACAGAACAACACCATGCTGTGACATTTTCACCAATTTCCTCCCATACCTTGCCTACTATGGGATCTTCTAAACAGGGAGAACTTAGTAAATCGGTAAATGTTGTCTCTTTTCTCTCTTTCTCTTCCTGAACAAAATATTCGGAAACATCTTTAAGGATTTCTCCTAAGGCAGGAGTTATAAAGCACTCGCATTTATTGATCTCTTCTTTTATTGGTTTGTGCTCTGGATTCTTCAAGCACTTTTTTTCTTTTATACATTCTGATTTCATGCTGCATAGCTTTGATTTTTTGAATAGATAAGTTGCATAGCCTATCCAGAATTGATAAATTTGATCACCTGGTTTCTTGATTAAAATCTTGCCAAGTCTCGTTCCATTTTTTATGTCGGCATACCATAGAATATGATGCTCTCGTTTTTGAAAGGAATATTGGCTGTGGAAATCTACTAGCTCCTTGAAAAGCAATAATTGTTGTCTCTTGTCATCTTTTTTCTTCATGAGGATAAAATGCTCATAAATCTCATAGAAAAATAGATTTTCTATATCTCGAACTGGAATTATATAAGTGCTACATCTTACCGTACGATTACTACGATGGGCATCAATCAATGCTTTTGCGGTACTACCATATCCGTCCAGTCCGCGTCCTGACTCGATAGTAGGTGCTTGTCTATCGCTATCTGCTATACCCAAACAGAATACTGATTCCTCTATTTGAGCACACTGAAATTTTTGTCCAATAGTGTCACCGCCACCTGCATCTGGAGTACAACATATTCTTATTGATGAACTTAATCCCTTTTCTCTAAGGTAACTCTCTGCTATTTTTCGATAAACTCTTGCATCTCTTAAATTTTCACCAAGTAACTTTGTTGGCTGAATTAAAGAGGACTGGGAAAATTCTGCAATATTCAATACTACTTCAGAAGAATTCTCTGTATGGATAGAACTTGTATTTTGCTCTACTACTCTTGCATAAATTTTAAGTTTCTTTCTAATTGAATTTAGATCTTGAAGTTTGTTATATAAATCAAAATAGACTCCACGTTCTCTTGACCCTAAGGCTTTTGACTTTGCCAGTAATTTAATAATAGTTCGATCTCCTGAAATAATATGATTTCCCTCTATTGCGCCCAAAGCAATATTAGAAAAAGAGTCTATGTATGATTCAATAATCTCGTCTGATGCCAGAGATTCATGGAGATGGATAAACATCTAAATTAATCCTGATTTTTCTAAACAAGATCTGCTTCTAAAAAGCCAATAGGCCAGTCTTTTAAAAGTCCATCCTCGTCGTAAGAAGTTGTTGTGATAATTGCATTTCCTGTTTCTTCATCTTTTTCAAAAATAACTACATTAACATCGTCAAATTTTAGTAGGTGGTTGGCAATCTGATGACCAAATCGATTGATAAAGACTGGACTATGAGTTTCAAGAACAAGTTTCAAGTTTATGTTGTTAGCCTTTGCTACATATATTGAATTAATTAAAGCATCAACTAGAAGTCCCTGAAACTTAGGATGCAGATGTAACTCTGGCTGCTCAATAGCGATAGTAAAAATTCGATTTTGATCTACTTGTCCAGAATTTATAACCCTCCATAGCTGAGTAATTATCGGTAAAAT
Organism: Limnothrix sp. HT2024; assembly: GCF_059138625.1. Classification (NCBI taxonomy): domain Bacteria; kingdom Bacillati; phylum Cyanobacteriota; class Cyanophyceae; order Pseudanabaenales; family Pseudanabaenaceae; genus Limnothrix; species Limnothrix sp. HT2024. The sequence continues at coordinate 2,180,722 of NZ_CM181121.1, read as the reverse complement.
TTGAGCAAAGCCAGACCCTGTATCAGCAAGATTTATTTTTTTAGAGACTTTCACATCTTGAATTTTTATACTGACATGATGATCATTGCTTTCAACATCAACAGTAAAGTGAAAATTTTTTTTAGTCCATTCTGAAAAGTTAGCTTTTTCCTTGGTGGTGAGGCTTTTTAAAATCATAGCCAGATTATCTCCATTAGGATTAACCTCATCAACCATGGATGGGTCATAACGATAGTACCGTTGCGCTGTAGCTCGAAGGGGGGCAAGGTAGAGAATCCTCTCAGAAAAGAACCTGAGATATAAGGAACAGACTCTAAGAATTGAAGGTGTCTGAGCTGCAATAGCAAAATCTCTAATGATTTGAAAACCCTCACTACTCTCATTCCAGTTAATAATCTTATTCCTCCAGCTTTTTGGCTTAGTTGAACCTCGTCTCTTATCCCAATCCAGGGCAAATTTCTTGTAAGATTCTAGAACAACACTAGGAGATCCCATTTTTTTTGTAAAACCATTAACTAGAGACTGCAAAGTTTCGTTCCTAGTGTTGCTGCGAAGATTTAAAGTCTCCTTGATTTTTTTTGTTAATAAAGAACGAAACTCTCTATCGAGAAAGTGGGACATAACTGGATGAAGATCCAGAAAATCGGTATCCTCGTTTGCGTCTTCTTCTAACTTCCTATTGAAGACCAGATCAGGAATAGGCCCTCCACTAGTGATAAGTCTCCACCTATATTGAGTATCCAGCTCTGTCAATATATCTCTATGGTTAACCAAGAACTTAGTTAAGTCCCCACAAGATTCGCATTCGATTAGAACATGTTGATCATCAAGAAAAATTTCGAGTTTTCTTACATTTTCAGTTTCCAATTGTTTATCCAAAGCAATTTCTAGGGATAAGGCTATGTCTGGAAGATCTGCTTGCCTCAACAACCTAAGTGGATGGTTAATGAAATTATAGAAGCTTGAATCAGATCTAGAAAGGTATTGAAGTGATTCTCTCTCAAAACAAAACGAAAAACAGATATCTTGGCTCGTGTCACCCCCAGTTACGACTTCCTGAAAGCTGCCAAAATCAAGCGTGTTTTTGTCATACCAAACGATGGGAATTGCTGAAGAGATTTTGTAGCTTTGCTTTAGAAGTGGCATGAATCGTAAGAATGAGCTTTTTCCTGATCCGTTGCCACCAATTAAGAGCGTTATTGGCTTGATTTCAATATGTTGGGTGTCTGATAAATTTCTAAAATTCTTCAATCTTAAACTTTTCATTCTCTGTACTCTCCGTCTGAGCGCTGGACAATGGCTATGATTTTTACCAGATATTCTGGCTCAAATGCTATTCTATGCCTATATCGCTGCTGATTGAGTGGAGCAACCGCTACAGTGCCAGGAAATACTCCTCACGATCGTAGGCGGTTAGTTATGATCGCCCATGTTCGGTATCACTGCCACAGCGATCGGGGAAGATAGACCCTCAATCCTCAGTCTTCCAGTTTGACTTCCTGGGTCATCGCCTGATCCCACGCAAAGGGCAACTCGATCGGGAACGTCTCCACAGATAAACCCGTTTCCGCTTGCGCCTTGGTACGGGCATCGGCATAGGCAACGATCGCCGCTTCTGGTAGCCAGGGTTTAAAACTTGGATTATCCGCTAGCAGCCGCTGAATTTCGAGCCGAGCATCCACAATACTGACCAACCAAGAGCGCGATCGCCGATCGCCCTGATAGTGCCATTTCAAGAGATGCAAATAGAGGCGGGTGATTTGGCTCAATAAAGCGCGACGTTCAGAGCGTCCCAAGCTTTCGAGTTCCTCAATAATATTGTCAATATCTAGGGTGCTGAGTTGCCGCGATCGCAACAGCGCCGTTTGCTGCTGAATCCAGCCATAAAAATCTGATTCATAGGATATGGGTCGATCGGTAGACATCGCTATTCGAAAAGCCTCTAACCGAGTGAGTCAGCGCCCGATCTCTTGACACTAACCAAGCATTGATGACGCTAGGTGAGTATGCGGGACTGGCTGAATCATTACAGCCTAGCCAACCTTTTTCTAGATTGACCAGGCAGGGACTCAGCAACCCGATCATCACTGGATCGCCCCAAGCGTTCACGACGATCGCCCGCTTGCAACTGACCCCTGCGATCCTAGACTGTTAAGCACGATCGCCGATGCTCGGCATCACCGCTACAGCGCTCGCAGGAGACAGAACACACCATGCTCGAAGCTTATCGCCAACAGGTCGAAGAACGCGGTCAACTGGGCATTCCCCCCTTGCCCCTCGATGCCGCCCAAACCAGCGACCTGTGTAAGCTACTGGAAACCCCACCCGCCGGGGAAGAAGAATTTTTGATGCACTTGCTGTGCGATCGCGTGCCCCCCGGTGTGGATGAGGCGGCCTATGTGAAAGCGGCATTCTTGACCGCGATCGCCAAAGGAACCACCACCAGTCCCCTGATCACCCCCCAAGGCGCAGTCGCCATCCTCGGGCAAATGGTCGGTGGCTACAACGTGCAATCCCTCGTGGACTTGCTGAAAGCGAAGGACGCGGGCATTGCCCAAGCCGCTGCCACCGCCCTCAGCAAAACCACCTTGGCTTTTGATGCGTTCAACGACGTGCTGGAACTGTCGGAGCGCAACCCCTACGCCAAACAGACGATCGATGCTTGGGCCAACGCTGCTTGGTTCATCAGCCGCCCCAAACTGGCCGAGGCGATCACCGTCACGGTGCTGAAAGTGCCCGGCGAAACCAATACCGACGACCTCTCGCCCGCCACCCACGCCACCACCCGCCCCGATATTCCGCTGCACGCCTTGGCGATGCTGGAAACCAAGATGCCGGAAGCCCTGGGCCTGTTGCCGGAGCTGAAGGCCAAGGGCCACCCGATCGCCTATGTGGGTGATGTGGTCGGTACGGGGTCTTCGCGCAAATCGGCGATCAACTCCGTGTTGTGGCACATCGGCGACGACATTCCCCACATCCCCAACAAGCGGGCCGGCGGCGTGATTTTGGGCGGCAAGATTGCGCCGATTTTCTTCAACACGGCGGAAGATTCGGGGGCCCTGCCGATCGAGTGCGACGTGGCCCAACTGAACACCGGCGACGTAATCACGATCTATCCCTACAAGGGCGAAATCACGAACGAAGCGGGCGAGGTGATCAGCACCTTTAGCCTGAAGCCCGAGACGATCGTTGATGAAGTGCGGGCCGGCGGTCGGATTCCGCTGCTGATCGGTCGCAGCCTGACGGATAAAACCCGCGAAGCCCTCGGCCTGGAACCCAGCACCCTGTTTGTGCGCCCTGCCGCCCCCGCCGACACCGGCAAAGGCTTCACCCTGGCCCAAAAGATGGTCGGCAAGGCCTGCGGTTTGCCCGGTGTGCGCCCCGGCACGTCTTGCGAACCGCGCATGACCACCGTGGGTTCCCAGGACACCACCGGCCCCATGACCCGCGACGAGCTGAAGGAGTTGGCTTGCCTCGGGTTCAGCGCTGATCTGGTGATGCAAAGCTTCTGCCACACGGCGGCCTATCCGAAGCCGGTGGATCTGGAAACCCACGCCAACTTGCCGGACTTCATCGCCCAGCGTGGCGGCGTGGCCCTGCGCCCCGGCGACGGGATCATTCACTCCTGGCTGAACCGGATGCTGCTGCCGGACACGGTGGGCACGGGCGGCGACTCCCACACCCGTTTCCCGCTGGGCATTTCCTTCCCGGCCGGTTCCGGGTTGGTGGCCTTTGCGGCGGCGTTGGGCGTGATGCCGTTGGATATGCCCGAGTCGATCCTAGTGCGGTTCAAGGGCAGCCTGCAACCGGGCGTGACCCTGCGGGATGTGGTGAACGCGATTCCCTACGTGGCAATTCAGCAAGGCAAGCTGACCGTCGCCAAGGAGAACAAGCAGAACATCTATTCCGGCAAGATCATTGAAATGGAAGGGCTGCCGGATCTGAAGCTGGAGCAGGCCTTTGAGCTGACCGATGCGACGGCCGAGCGATCGGCTGCCGGTTGCACGATCGCCCTGAGCGTGGAAACCGTGGCGGAATACCTGCGATCGAACGTCACCCTGCTGAAGAACATGATCGCCCGGGGCTACGAAGATGCCCGGACGATCGCCCGCCGGATTGCCCAGATGGAAGCCTGGTTGGCGAATCCATCGTTGATGACCGCCGATGCGGATGCGGAATACGCCGACATCATCGAAGTGGATCTCGATCAACTGGTGGAACCCCTGGTGGCCGCGCCCAACGACCCGGACAACATCAAAACCCTGTCTGATTGCGTGGGCGACCCGGTGCAAGAGGTGTTCATCGGTTCCTGCATGACCAATATCGGTCACTTCCGCGCCGCCGCCAAAGTGCTCGAAGGGGCCGGCAAAGCCAAGGCCCGCCTCTGGATCTGCCCGCCGACGCGGATGGACGAAGAAATGCTGCGTCAGGAAGGCTACTACGAGATCTTTGAGGCGGCCGGTTGTCGGTTGGAAATGCCCGGTTGTTCCCTCTGCATGGGCAACCAAGCTCGCGTGGAAGACAACACCACCGTGTTTTCGACCTCAACGCGCAACTTCAACAACCGGATGGGCAAGGGGGCGCAAGTCTACCTTGGCTCGGCGGAGTTGGCGGCGGTCTGTGCCCTGTTGGGTCGAATTCCCAGCCGTGAGGAATACCTGGAAGTGGTGAAGGGCAAGATCGATCCGCTGGCGGGCGATTTGTACCGCTACCTCAACTTCGATCAGATCGATGGTTTTGAGGATCAAGGGCGATCGGTCTCGAAGGAAGACCAAGAGAAGGTGCTGATCGGCGCAAGTCGTTAATTAGGCGCATCAATTCTGGTAGGGGCGTACCGCCGTACGCCCTCCGGCAGGGCCGATCAATTGAAACGGCGATCTTTGGGGTTTGGGATCTTGCATACCGGAGGGCGCATGGCGATGCGCCCCTATGGAGAATGGTGGTTTTTGGATTGGAAATTGTGTTGATCGGGCGTTGAAAGATGGCGTACAACCCGGCGATTCATCATAGGCGATCAATTCGATTAAAGGGATTTGATTATTCGCAGTCAGCCGTTTATTTCGTGACGCTTTGTTGTTATCAACGGGAATGTTTATTTGGAACAATCTCACAGGACAAAACCGTTCTGAACGAATTGGGAATGATCGTCAGGAATGAATGGTTACGAAGTTTTGAAATTCGGGATGAATTAAAGCCGGATGCTTGGGTGATCATGCCCAATCACTTCCATGGGTTGTTGTGGTTTGATCGCCCGATCGTGCAGATACAATCACCGAGTAATGAGAGCAAACCGGTTGATGACAGTATGCTGGGCAAAAGTCAGTTGAGGCGGCCGGCGCGATCGCTGGGATCTGTAATTGCCGGTTTCAAAGCAGTGACCACCAAACGCATCAACCAACATCGGAACGCTCCAGGCACACCGGTTTGGCAGCGAAATTATTATGAGTCGATCGTGCGGGACGATCGAATGCTGAACCATATTCGGGACTATATTGAAAATAATCCGCGATCCTGGTCAACCGATTCCCTACACCCCAATAATATTCCCAGAAATCATCCCCCGTAGGGGCGTACCGCCGTACGCCCTCCGCCAGAGGTGATCGATTCAAACGATAATTCTTGGATTTCGGGATCTTGCGTATCGGAGGGCGCATCGCCATGCGCCCCTACGAAAATTGTGGCTTTTGGATCGTTATCATGAAGTCATTAACTTGACCATAACTGATCTCTGGACAATGCCAAAAATCTTGTTTGTTTGTGCGCAAAATAAGCTGAGAAGCCCAACTGCTGAAGCAATTTTTTCGAGATTTGATCAGTTAGATTGTTTGTCGGCGGGAATTCACCAATCAGCGAACAATCCACTCGATCGGGAGCTGATTGCATGGGCAGACGTGATCTTTGTGATGGAGACGAAACATAAAACTAAAATTCAACAGCGATTTCGTTCGTCTCTCAATGGCAAAAGAATCATATCGCTAGACATCCCAGATCAATTCCAATATATGGATCCAGCACTGATTGCACTGCTTGAGAAGCGCGTTGGGCCACATATTCAGAAGTTTCTCTAAGGTTGTGAACGATCAAATGCTGCGAACTAGGATTAATTGCATTTGATCGATGGGATGGTGGAATCTGTTGAATTATTCTGAAAATTCCACTTTGTCGTATAAGTCGGCTAGGGCAATTTCTAGGGCGATCGACTCCAATTTTAAGCTGGCTTCTAACCCGATCGCATCATTTAATAACCAGCCTCGATCGTGTTTTACGTAATGGGCAACCTGTGGCCGAGTTTGCGAAATCGCCAAATATTCCCCAAAGCCAGGAATCGTGCGATAGGACATAAACTTATCGCCAATGTCGTAGTCTTCAGTTGATTTTGACAGCACCTCCGCCAACAGAATCGGATTCATCACGGTATCCTTGCGACCCGGTTTCAACTCCAACGGATCGCGCGTCACCATCACATCGGGATAGGTGTAGCGATCGACCTCGGGAATCCACAACCGTTGATCTGCTACAAAAGCTCGGTAAGGCTGACGGCGCAGCGCAAATGTCAAAATGGCGATTAAATTAGCTGAAATTTGGTTATGAGTTGGTGTGCCGCCGGCCATGGGAGTGATGATTCCTTGATCGTAATCGTGACGTTGTTCGGAGCGAGTGTCTAGTGCAAAATAGTCATCCTCCGTTTGCTTGGGCAGACTAGAAATAGGCTGAACGGGTGTAGCAACCATCGTGAATTACTCCAAAAAAATGGTAATTAACTACTGCATCTTGGGTCGGTTGGGTTGAGGCACGAAACCCAACAGAATATCTATGTGGCATTGATCGAGGTGGGTTTCGCAAGCTCTACCCAACCTACTGAAAAGTCTTTAAGTTGAGTCAATAATTCAGAATAGACATGACGATCGCCCCAAGGGGAATAAAACAACTATTGCTATTGTCGCGATTTTGATGGGAGCGGAGCAAGTCGATCGCCCCCTTTTCGCCTACAAAAAATTCAGGGGATCCACATCGATCGTCAGGCTGACACCCGGTAAGCAAGCCGATCGCACCTCCAGCAAATTGGCCGGGCGATCGCCCTCGGGGGGAATCCGGATCAGCAGTTGCCAGCGGAATCGATTGGCAATTCGCCCCACTTGCGCCCGCTCCGGCCCCAATAGATCGAAGGCGCGATCGCCCCGACCCGTTTCCAATAGCGCCGCCACCTGCTCGGCACTGCGCCCCACCGCCGCCTCATCGGGGCCACTCAGCCGCACCAGGATTAGTTGTCCCACGGGCGGATAGTTGAGCGCCGCCCGCATCTCCCGTTCCTGCTCCAAAAAGCGGGGATAGTCGTAATTGGCAACCGCCCCGATCGCCGGGTGTTCGGGGCTGTAGGTTTGCAAAATCACCCGCCCTGGTTCCTCGCCGCGGCCGGCCCGCCCCGCCACCTGCAACAGGGTTTGCACCGCCCGCTCGCCGGCCCGCACATCGGACAGATTCAGTAACCCATCGGCGGCGATCGCTCCCACCAGTGTCACCTGCGGCAGATCAATCCCCTTGGTCAGCATTTGCGTTCCCACCAGCAAATCCGCCTCGCCTCGGGCAAAGCGATCGAGCAAAATCCGGTGGGCATCCTTGGTGCGGGTCGTGTCGCTGTCGTAGCGCAAAATTCGCAGGTCGGGCCATTGCCGCTCCAGTTCCCGCACCACCCGCTGCGTGCCGCTGCCGAAATGCTTCAGGTAGGGCGACCCACAGGCGGGACAGGCGGGCGGGTGCAGTTGCCCAAAGCCGCAAAAGTGGCAGCGCAGCAGGGGTTGCGCCGTTTCCCGTTGGTGGTGAAACGACAGGGACACATCGCAATGGGGGCACATCATCACATGGCCACAACTGCGACAGGAGACGAAGGTGCTGTGGCCCCGCCGTTGCACAAATAGGATTCCTTGGCGGCCGGCGGCGATCGCCTCATCGATCGCCCCTTGGAGCGATCGGCTAAAGATCGATCGATTGCCGTCCCGCAACTCCTGGCGCATATCCACCACCTCGACCGGCGGCAGGGGGCGACCATGCACCCGATCGGGCAGGGAGACATAGACTGATTGGCTCGTCCAGGTTTCCAACGACGGCGTGGCCGACCCCAACACCAACGGGCAACCCACCAAGCGCGATCGCCACTGGGCTACCTGTCTGGCGTGGTAGCAGGGCGTTGGGGAATCTTGCTTGAAGCTGGGATCATGCTCCTCATCGAGCAACATCAGACCCAAATTCGGCAGGGGCGCAAACACAGCCGATCGCGTGCCAATCACCACTTGGGGCGTGCCGTCGAGCATTTTGCGCCAAGTGTCGTAGCGCTCCCCGTCCGAGAGGCCGCTGTGGTAAACGCAAACCTGGGAGCCGAACCGCGCCCGAAACCGATCGGTTAGCTGCGGCGTGAGACCAATTTCAGGAACCAGCACCAACGCCGACTGACCCCGCGCCAACACTGGGGCGATCGCTTGCAGATAAACTTCCGTTTTGCCGGAACCCGTCACCCCGTGCAGCAGGGCCGTTTGGCCCGATTCCAAACCGTGGATCGTTTCCAGGGCGGTGGCTTGGGCCGGGGTCAGGATTTTGGGGCGATCGCGTTGGCCCGAGTCGTGCTGGTCGCCGCGCAAAATTTCCCGCGCCTCCAAAATGAGCCAGCCCTTTTCTTCGAGCGATCGCAAGGTGCCACTGCTGGTGCGCCCGAGGGCGATCAACTCCTGAGCCAGCAGCTCCCCGCCGCGCCGCTGCAAAATTCCGATGATTTCCCGTTGGCGCGGGGTTAGCGGTTCCCCTTCGCCAATCAAGATCGCCATCTGTTGGCGCTTGGGTTTCGGGGCGCTGGGCGATTCCAAATAGCTGACCAGCCAGCCGCGCCGCACCAAGTCCCGCAAGCCCCGATCGCCCCCAGGAAATTTCTGTTGCAGAAAGCGCCAACTGTAATCGCGCCCCGACTGCGATCGCAGCCATTGCCACAACCGCAGGGCGATCGGACTCAGCAGGGTTTCCGCCACGCCCGCCGCCGCCGAAGCCGGGAGCGGGTCTGCCAGTCGCACCCGCCGTTGTGCCCGCCCCAACACCCCCGGCGGCAGGGCCACCCGCGCCACCTGGATCAGCGACGCGCAATAGTAGTCGGCGACCTGCGCCAACAGTTGCCAATAGTCGGGGGAAAACAGACCGCTGGCCACGACTCCTTCGACTTCCCGCAGCCGATCGGGATCGATTCCCTCGGGCAACTGCTCCCAACAACGCAGGGCGATCGCCCCAACCGATCGCCCACCAAAGGGCACGGTCAGCACGTCCCCGGGCCCGATCGCCTGGTCTGCCCCGATCGTGTAGGTGTAGGCCTCGGTCACGCCGGGACAGTCCACCAACACTTCCACATAGCCCGTCGCGGCCGACAACTCGGGCAAGGCCGGCGCGATCGGCGTTTCTCGTAATTCGGTTTCGAGCATTCGCCTCACCGCTCGATCGAACCCCTACCCTACTCGATCGGCGAGACCAGCAAAAGTTATGCACCTGATGCCTAGATCATTGACCGTGAAAGCAACGAACACAACACCAATGCGTCAAAACATCAGCGCAAAATAAAAATGTAAACTTTCACAAAGAATCTCCTTTCTACCAGCATCCTCTGAAAAATTGAGCTATCTTGCTCTGTGAGAACAAAATCATGGCGCTTCATGTGATAAGGCTTCAAAGTATAAAACTATCAACTTTCTAAAGGCGTGAAGAAAATGGGATCTAAAAGAAATCGTAGTACAAGAAAAAAAGAAATCTCTATTAACCCTATGAAGTCAATGGCGATGGAGGGTATTGGAGCCTTGAGTGCAGAAGATGACAAAGGGCTGATAGACAATTTTATTGATGATATTTCAGCTCTTAGCCTCGCAGAAGACTTCTCAAGCCGAAAGTATATCCTCCTCGGAAGAACAGGATCGGGAAAAAGTGCAATTATTCAGAAAATCAAGCATGAGTGCATTGAAAATAATTTCTACTATGCCTTCATCGATAAGGGAGAAGATGATCTAGATCGAATCATATTGGAATCCAAAAAAGAACTTGGAGACATCTCTCCTGAAGATGAAAGTATCATCTTTAAGCTTGCTTGGCACTACGCAATCGTGATCAATCTTCTGAAAAGTAAGTATCCTGATCCAGACATTCAGAATTTTAAGCTATTCACAGACCGGGATCAAGAAATCTACGAATTCATTAAAAAAATATCTCCTGACAAACTTTACACAATGACCATCTCAGAGCTGTTTAACAAGCTTGTTAGAACGGTGAAACTGAGCATTTCCCAAAAGGTTGTTGGGGCAACTGTGAAAGCTGATATTGATCCCAAAGATATTTTCAGCGAAAAGTCTCGAACCTCCGCTCAGAAATCGAATCAAGTTTTAAATGAAGCGAGAGTTTTTGTACGTGAAAAGCTCTCGGGTGTTCTCGGAAAGAATAAAGCTTATATCTTAATTGATGACTTAGATATTGGTTGGGATCCAGAAAGTATCTCTCAACAACGTCTAATATCTAGTTTGTTTTCAATTCTCCAAGAATACTTGCATCAGGAAAACTTTAAGCCAATTGTTGCTTTGAGAACTGATATTTTTGACGGCTTGAAAGTACATCAACGTGAAAAGCAGCGAGATCAGATGATTGAGGTCTCCTGGACAGATAATTTGCTAGAGCAAATGCTGTCACGGAGAATCATGTCAATCTTTGGCGTTAATGACGTTCAATTTTTAAGCACATTTTTTGTTGGTGAAATTGATGGAACTCCACTTATTAAGTATATGATCTCAAAAACTTTAAACCGTCCACGAGATTTGCTAGATTTTTGCAATAAAGTCATCAAAGAGGCAAATAGTAAAGGTTCAGAAGTTGTTCGAGATTGCCATGTTAGCTCTGTGTTTATAGAGTATTCAATTGATCGCGTTCGTGCTCTGAATGACGAATGGAAAAGTATATATCCTGAAATTGAGACTTTACTAGATGAAATCGCTGGTTTTGCCAGTATTTCAAAGATTGAAAGTGGATTTTTGGCTAAAGAGTTCCAGCTTTTGTTGTCAAAAGTTCAAATCAAAATTTCAGCTAAAAATTATCAGAAGCGAGTACCATTAAAATGGTTTTCGGAAAATTTTAGCAACCTTGGTGAGCCACGTCCTATTTTTGAATTACTGTATAAACTTGGAGTTATATGTATTCAGAAAAAATCTAGAATTTATCAAGAATCTACAGAAGAAATCATGCCAGACGTATTTGGATCTGATACTTACATCAAAATTCATCCTATGTTTAGCCCCTATATCCAGAACTGCATAGGACGTGAAGGTGATCGACCACTCACCGAAGAGGAGATTCGCAAGATTATTAGTTCTCAATCAGACTTGTAGACGTTACTGAAAATAATTAGCCTGCCATATCGCAGGTGCTGTGAAGCAGTTAGTAGGTGGATATCTCCAAGTCTACGGGCTACTCAGCAATGATCTTGGCATTGAGCAGCGTAAAGATTCGATCTAACTCTAAAATTCCAGCCAATTCAACTGTTTCATCAGATGTTAATAATGCTTCTCGCTGTTTTTCGTTGAGGCTTTCTAATCGTTCTTGTAAGCATTCGCTAAATTCAAATAAAAACAGCTCTCGAACTGATTTGATCTGAATACCAGAGTCAATGAAAGATGACGGTTTAATCATCAGTTGAGCATTCATAGCCTGACCTCAGAATTAACAGAACGAAGTTTTCTCTTTGATTAGTACCAATTTTAGTTTAGAACCGTGTGTGAGTATCTAGCAACATTACACGTAGTCTCTGAGATCTTCTAATGGAGCATCAAAATCATCAGCTATCCAGATTTTGCCCTTTAATAAACCTGCTTTGCGTTTTTTAGCGGGTGCTGGTGTAGCAGGCTGTTGAGCATACTTCTCTAGCAAAAATTCGATGTAATGCAAAACCTCCAGTTGCAAAGGTTGTGGAAGTTGCTCAAGCTTCTTGAGAATCGCTGATTGCATTTTTAGAGACTATCCCGTGTTGTTTCGAGTTGACTAGAAACTTTCTCCACAGTAGCGCCGAGTTGATTGCCGCCGATCGCTTCAATCGGCAACGGGGAAATCCACAATCGCCCCTCTATGGCGTGGTCACTACCGGCTCCTTATGGAAGTTTCTGGAATTTCGGGGTGATCAAGCGCTGATTGATTTGCGGGAATACGCGATCGAACCGCTCGATCGGCTCTTTGGCATCCTGGTTAGTTGCGTGGAAGCGAAATCGCAGGATTAATTAAATAACGAATTCATTAACTGTTCAGTGGGCAGTTTCAATCAGCATCTTTGGCAAAACTGGCAATCGATCAACCCTGACGCAAACCGATCGAGCTGTTAGTTCCCAACGCCTCGATCGAGCTTCCAGGGCAGCGCTGGCCGAGCGGCTCGATCGAATCGCTATCGGACTCATGATCAAAAGCAATCGATTTCCCGCCCGATCGAACGCCTGTGGTTGAAACGGGCGTAGTAAGATTGCCTAGGGTCATCGACCAGCCCGTAATGGTTTGGGGTCGATCGCTCTAGTCCAGCATTCCGCGCGATCGCGCAAACGCTTATGGTAGCCCTGCAAGATAGTGTCTTCTCGCTTTTCGCAGACGGTAAGCGCCTGGTGCGCGATCTCGAAACCCACGGCGCTTTAGCCTTCTATGCGCCCTTGGAAGGGGGCTACGAAGGTCGCTATATTCGCCGCATCCGAGCCAATGGTTACACCGCCGTGAAACTGACGGCGCGTGGCTTAGGCGACCCGAATACTTACTTGACTGGGGTGCATGGGGTTCGTCCCGCCCACTTGGGCAAGAGAGACATTCAGACGTATTTCATTCCGCCCATCATTGAAACGCAGCTTACGGGCCTGTCGCCCCGTTCCAAGGGCTTGCTGATTTGGATTCTGGAAGGGTTTGTGCTCTCGCGCCAGGAAATTGAGTTTCTTTGCGCTCTGCCGAAGCTGGATCCCCGCGTGAAGGTGGTGGTGGAAATGGGGGGCGATCGGGCCCTGCGTTGGATGCCCCTGAAAAACACGCCTGTGTAGCACCCGGGTGGGTTAGGCGATCGCCTCGGGCCCGCCATCCTCAACCAAAATCAGAAAGCATCCAAAATAACCAAAAACCAGCGGCCGTTTCTGGCTGCTGGTTTTGTGTTGTATGGGCTGATAGTTCTAGGGCTAAATGGTACTAGCTCAGGCTGTAGGCGGATTGTAGCGCCCAAACAATCAGGGCTACGATGCCGCCCAGGATGAAGGTGGCAGAGAGAGCGATCGCCACGGGGCTATCGGCTCCCTTGAATTTCATAATGCCGCGATCGAGGTCTGACATGATCTTGTGGGGGTTGCGAAAGAGTTGCGAAAGATTGAAGTAGCTCGCCCGGGGAGATCGGCCGGTGACAAAATCGAGGAGTTGCGGGCCCCGGCGAGGGGACGGGCGCTCGATCGCTCGGTCGATCGCTGCTGAATGGGGGCTAGGAGCCAAACGAAATCGTAAAAATTTCCGGTACTGATTTTAGCGAGTCCGGACAGAAAACGGCCGCCTAATTCAGCAGCGGGGTGGGACTATTCTGCTTTGATGACATGTCTATAGTCCGATTTGATGACTTGCTTGCAGTCCTCGATCGTCCCCGGTTTGAGGTGAATGGGGTGGGCGATCGATGCTCGGAGGATGCGAAGAAACTGGGGGATCGGGGGTGATCCATGAATTGGGGATCGTGGTTATCGGCTGAGGAGTTGAGGATGGTTTTGGCACAGTGGCTCCTGTGGGGATGCTTCGGGGCGATCGCCCTATTTGCAATTGGGGAGGGTGTTTTGCGGTGGGGGTTTGGTTTTGGCCACCCACCGCTATATGTGGCTGATCCCCACACGGGGTATCGACTGAAGCCCGATCGGCAAATTCGGCGCTTTGGCAACCGGATTACGGTGAATGCTTATTCCATGCGCGGCCCGGCCCTGCGAGAGGGAACCACGCGGGTGTTGCTGTTGGGGGACTCCATCGCCAATGGGGGCTGGTGGACGGATGATGGGGCCACCATGGGGGCCCTGTTGGAGCGGGGCCTGATGCAACGATTGCCGGCCCAAGTGCGCGATCGCCCGATCGAGGTTTTAAATGCCTCGGCCAATTCCTGGGGCCCGCGCAATGAATTGGGCTATCTCCAAAGTTTTGGCACGTTTTCGGCGCAGGTGGTGGTGCTGCTGCTAAATACCGATGATTTGTTTGCGATGGCTCCCTCCTCATTGCCGGTGGGCCTGGATCCCAACTATCCCGATCGGGAACCGCCCTTGGCTTGGCTGGAACTGTGGCAGCGGGTGCGCCCACCCCAAATGCCACCTCAATTACAGAATCGCCCCCCAGAACCGGGCGATCGGGTGGGAATTAATCTGGCTGCGATCGCCCAAATTCGTGACCTCGCCCAAGAAAATCAGGCGGATTTTTTGGTGGCAATGACACCCCTGGTGCGGGAGGTGGCGGGCCAAGGGCGTGACTACGAGGCCAAGGCCCGCGATCGGCTGGTGGCGTTTGCCCGCCAGGAGGGAATTGAACTGCTGGATTTTTTACCGGATTGGCGGCTGGCTAACCGATCGGGACTATTCCGCGACTCCATTCACCTCTCGGAGCTGGGCAACGGGTTGGTGAGCCAGGCGATCGCGGATCGGGTGGCCAGTTTGCTCACCCTCTCCCGATCGCGCTAGGCCGCGGGTGGGTAGTCCTGATCTTTAGCTGCGGAGAGTCGCCCCAAACTTTTCGGTAATGGCATCGCGCACCTTTTGGTGCAACGGTTCCACATCCTCATCGGTCAAGGTGCGATCGGGACTGCGATAGAGCAGGCGGAAGGCCAAACTGCGTTGCCCCTCCGGCACCCGATCGCCCCGATATTCATCAAACAGCTCCACCTGTTCCAGCAAGGGCCGACCCGCCTTGGCCATGGTGCGCTCCAGCTCGGCCACGGTCACCTTGGTTGGCGCAAAGAAGGCCAAATCGCGGCTACTGGCAGGCAGGGTGGCATAGGGCACAAACTTCGGTTGTGGCGGTGCATCGTCGATCGCCACCTTGTAGATCGTTTCCAGATCTAGCTCAAACACATAAATCTCGGCGGGCAGATCCCGAGCCTGGCATAGCTCCGGGTGCAGTTGACCAAAGGTTCCTAGGCGGTTGCCCCGCAGCCACAGGGAAGCGGTGCGCCCTGGATGGAGCCGAGCATCTGCGCGATCGGCCTGGTATTCCACCGACAGATTCAGGCGATCGAACACCGCCTCTAAAATGCCCTTCGCCTCATACCAACTCAGGGGCGTTTCCTTGCCGCCCGCCGTCCAGCGGCCGCGCCGCGCATCGCCCCCCAGGATGCCGCCGAGCTTGTCTGCCTCAAACAGTCCATCCTCCTCAGACCAGAACACACGGCCAATTTCAAAGCCATTTAGCCCACCATTGCCCTGTTCCAGGTTGTATTGATAGGCATCCACGAGGCCGGAAATTAACTCCGTGCGCAGGGCCGAATATTCCGCGTAAAGGGGATTGGCCAAGGTTACCTGGCGGCCGCCCGCTGGCTTGCATAGGGAATAGTGCATCAGTTCCGTCAGGCCTTCCGCCCGAAACAGTTCCCGAATCTGACGCAGCAGGGCAATATCTGGCGGCAAGCAGCCAAATTCGCTCTTGGGCGGCAGGGTGCTCGAAAAGCGGTTGTAGCCAAACAGGCGAGCCACTTCTTCAATCAGGTCAATTTCCCGTTCTAGGTCTCGATAGCGATAGGGCGGCACGATTACTTCCCACTCGCGGCCGCTACCTTCGGGGGTTCCGGCGGTGGTCACCCGCAGTTGGCAACCCAAGCTGCTCAGGATTTGTTCCACGGCCTCGGCGGGCACAAAGTCGCGCAGGTCGCTAGCTTCATCAATCTTTTCACCCTCGGGCGGTTGCAGGGGCCCCAGGATTTGGTGCAAGCGATCGAGCCGTAAATTCAGGGTGCGGCTGAAGGTTTCCAGGGGCGGACGCGCATCGGCCTGGTCGCGGGCCACCACTTGCCCACCCGCCAATTGCAGAATCAGATCGATCGCCCGTTGCAGGGCCAAACCAAATTCCACCTGATTGGTGCCCCGTTCATAGCGGGTGGAAGCCTCCGTGCGAATCCCGATCGAGCGAGCCGATCGGCGTACGGCGGCCGGTTCAAACAGGGCCGCTTCCAACAGCAAATTGGTCGTGCTGCTATCCACCTCCGTTTCCTCGCCACCCATCACGCCGGCCAGGGCGATCGGGCGATCGTTCCCCGTAATCAACAGCGCCTGGGGCGAGAGCGATCGCTCCTGACCATCCAGGGTTTTCAGCGTTTCGCCCGCCCGGCCATAGCGCACCCCGATCGCCAACTCCGAACCACCGCAGACCCCTTGCAGTCGATCGCGATCAAAGGCATGGAGCGGCTGACCCCACTCCAACATCACCCAGTTGGTCACATCCACCACATTGCTAATCGGCCGCACGCCCGCCGACTGTAAGCGGCGCTGCAACCAATCCGGCGACGGGCCGATCGTCACGCCCTCAATCACCGTCCCCACATAGGCCGGACAGGCCTTGGATTCGCTAACCCGCACCGTCACCCCCGATCCCAGGCGATCGGGCAACGCGGCCGTCGTTGGTGGCAGCGTCACCGCACCCCCCACCAGGGCCGCCACCTCCCGGGCAATTCCCACCATGCTCAATGCATCGGCCCGGTTTGCCGTTGAAGTCACATCCAAAATCACATCATCCAGCCCCAACAGCGGCCGCACATCCATCCCCGCCGCCAGAGACTCGCCCTCCGCAAACACGTGGATCCCTTCCGACTCCTTCGTCAGACCCAATTCACTCAGGGAACAAATCATGCCCGCCGAAGGAACCCCCCGCAACTTCGTGGGTTTCAGCTTCAAATCCACCGCTGGCAGATAGGTGCCCACCGTTGCCACGGCCACCGTTTGCCCCGTCGCCACATTCTTCGCGCCGCAAACAATTGTTAAGGGTTCCGCCTGACCCACATCCACCGTACAAACACTCAGGCGATCGGCGTTGGGATGTTGCTGGCGATCGAGCACTTTGCCCACCACCACCCCATTAGCCAACGCCCGCAAATCCTCGATGGATTCCACCTCAAACCCTGATAAGGTCAGAGTTTCGGCCAACTGCTCCGCCGTCGCGTTGAAGGGGACCAGTTCACGCAGCCAGTTCAAAGAGATACGCATGAATTCAGTCTATCGATCGAGAATTGAATACTTCAGGTGGCGTGGTACTAGCCGAAGAACGGTAGTGGTTTTGTTCCATCCCAGTCCCAAACGCATAACCAACCCACTGCCGCTAAACCTTAGTATCTAAACCTTGGTATCTAGACCTGGGCTAACCCAACCCGACGGGACACCATCCACTGGCCATCTCCCGTTGGGTATCCCCCCTTAGGCATCATCGAGCGTGCTTGAGCGACCCACCCTGAGCCACAAAAGTCACCCACAAAGCTACAAAGTGTTCGGAAAGGTCAGCCAATTGGCGCAGCAGCACAGTAGGCTAGGAACGTCAGAGGCGCATCACTGCTCCCGGATGAGCATACTGCTGGGGGAACATCCCGGAAACTAGGCGTGATTGCTGCTAAATCTAAGCAACTCGAACAATCGAACACACCATTCCCTGAGGGGTGACAACCCTTCGGAAATTGATATTCCGGGAACCGACCAACCCCATCACCCAAGACGGAGGGCAGTTTGCCAAGGGACTATCTTAGCGCTCTTGGTTGGGCCAAGGGCTGATTTTCCGAGGGGCTGTGGGATCCCGCCCGATCAAAATCAGCATCACAACCCTTTCTTCGCTTGCCATCAGTCATCACCACCCGGCGAACGGGGGCGGAATTTAGGCCAGCGAAGTGGACTGATTCTTGGCAAATCACGCCTTCGTCAATGGCATGGTGAATGGCAAGGTTGTGTGAAATTTGGATGAAGCTAATCTGTCATCCCAGATCTCAATCCCAAATCTATCTGTGTCATTGATAACTCGTATGCTCCGAAAGAATACGTAAACAGCCCTAGCCACTGAATCCCAAAAACGCTACCAATTAACGCTTTATCCGAGTCTGTGAATGGTTGGTGCTGATCCGCAAGAGCGATCCTTAAGCAATCAAAGTCACCACCACCCGACTCCTTCAAACCCGTGCAACGATGAGCGCCTTTGGTATCGTAGAGATGAAAGATGCTGCTCGGGCTTGCAACGCATCGACCCCGCAACCGGATCGACTCTGCAATCCTTGGTGATGCCGGATGAGCTATTGCCTAAACCCTGCCTGTCCCCACCCCGAAAATCCCGACGAGGCCGAACGTTGTCAAACTTGCGGCTCATCGTTGCTATTGGGCGATCGCTATCGCATCCTCCGCGCCCTTGGCCAGGGGGGGTTTGGCGCGACGTTTTTGGCAGAAGATATCTCCCTGCCCGGTAGCCCCAAGTGCGTCATTAAGCAATTACGACCCGCCACCACCGCACCCCATGTATTTGAAATGGCGCGGAATCTTTTCCAGCGGGAAGCCAAAACCCTAGGCAAAATCGGCAATCATCCCCAAATTCCCCAACTTCTGAACTTTTTTGAACGGGATAAGGAGTTTTATCTTGTTCAGGAATTTGTGGATGGCATGACCCTGAAGGGTGAAGTGAAAAAGAATGGTCCCTACAGTGAAGCGGCTGTTCGGCAATTTCTCAGCGAAGCCCTGCCCATTTTGCAATACGTCCATTCCAATAAGGTGATTCACCGAGATATCAAGCCGGATAACCTCATTCGACGGGAACAGGATAAACGGCTTGTCCTCATTGACTTTGGCGCGGTAAAAGATCAGGTGCAAACGGGCCCCGTCTCTGACCAAACGGCCTTGACGGCGGTGTCGGTGGGAACCCCCGGCTATGCCCCACCGGAACAGTTATCCCTGCGCCCTGTTTATGCCAGTGATATCTATGCCTTGGGTGCAACCTGCATTTATTTGCTAACGGGGCGATCGCCCAAGGATTTGGACTATCACCCCACTACCGGTGAAATGATGTGGCAAAAATACGTCCACATCAGCGCTCACCTGGCCAATGTGCTGAAAAAAATGCTGGAAATTGCCGTCAAAAACCGGTA
Organism: Limnothrix sp. HT2024; assembly: GCF_059138625.1. Lineage (NCBI taxonomy): Bacteria > Bacillati > Cyanobacteriota > Cyanophyceae > Pseudanabaenales > Pseudanabaenaceae > Limnothrix > Limnothrix sp. HT2024. The sequence continues at coordinate 2,161,590 of NZ_CM181121.1, read as the reverse complement.
TCAGCGTTCCGAAGATATCCTGCGGGCCCTCGACCTGGAGCCTTATATGGACGACTTGGCGCAGAGTATGGCGCTACCGGTCAGTACCGAGCCAACCCGTCCTTCCTTGGGAGGGAACTTTGGTGGGCCGCCCGTTGCCAACAACACTTCCCGTCTAGCCCAGTCCATCCGTGCCCGTCGATCGCGCCCTGAATTAACCGGCGGTCTCAACACGGGTAGCTCCTTATCGGGGGCAGCCGGTAACAGCGGTCGGGTGAGCGGCGGCAACAAACCCAAAGCCGGCGGCCCAATGCCATGGCTCAAGGGTAATGAAGTGCAAACCTATTACGCCAAAGGCCGCCGGGATTTCGCCGCCCACAACATCAGTCGTGGAGAACTGCCGAACGTCAACCTATCCGGCTGTATTTTTCGAGAGTCAAAGCTCGATAAGACAAACTTGCAGGGATCGAATTTAACGGAAGCAAACTTCGCCAAGGCCAGCTTGCTAGAGGCTAACTTACGCGGGGCCCAGCTCATTCGCGCCTATTTCCATACGGCGAATTTAGCCAAGGCCGACTTTCGCAAAGCCGACCTCAGCTACGCCAATTTTACGAATGCCAATCTTTCAGGGGCTAACTTCTGTGGCGCGAACCTGACCGGGGCCAAGATTGACGAAGAGCAGTTGGCGGTTGCTAAAACCAACTGGATGACCATCATGCCCAGCGGTAAGCGTGGCTTTATGTAGCTTGCTCCGTATCGGTTGCCATAGGTTGCATCGATTACGCTGCCTGTTAGTCCAGTTTGATCCAGTTGCCCATGGACTACTTCAGAGCAGAGCAGAGCTGAAGAGCAGGGCTGAATGGATGTTAGGGGTGATGTCAGCGGTCTACTGGGTGTCAGTGTTCTGGATACGCATACTAATGTCCAGCCAGCGGGATTGGGTCATTGGCGCACTGGTGGAAACGTAATCCACGCCGGTTTGCGCGATCGATCGCACCGTAGCCAGCGAAACATTGCCCGAAGCCTCAATTTTGACATGAGGAGCCTTGGCGCGAATCATGGCCACCGCCTCCCGCATCATCGCCAGTGGCATGTTGTCCAACATGATGATGTCTACCCCCGCTGTGATCGCCTCTGCCACTTGCGCCAGGGATTCCGTTTCTACCTCGATCGTCAAGGGATAGGGACAGAGCGATCGAACATGTTCCACCGCCACCGTCACCCCACCAGCCGCCGCCAGGTGGTTATCCTTCAACATCACCGCATCATCCAGTCCCATGCGGTGATTGACCGCACCTCCAACCTGAGCCGCATATTTCTCCAAAATCCTTAACCCTGGAATCGTCTTCCTCGTATCCGCTAACTGCGTGGGAAGTCCAGTCAGTTGCTCCACATACTGACTAGCCAGCGTTGCCACCCCACTCAAGCGCATCACCAAATTCAACGCCACCCGCTCGCCGCTGAGGAGTGCTTCCAGTGGTCCCGACACCTGCGCCAGCAATTGCCCAGGTACACAAGCAGCACCTTCCTCTACCTCGGTATTCCAAACCACCCGATCGTCCAGTAATTGGAAAACACGCCCCGCGATCGGCAGCCCAGCAATCACGCCCT